>NZ_SGWC01000002.1:2835000-3111939 GCF_013337175.1 Exiguobacterium sp. JMULE1 | reverse complement strand
AATACAGTGATTCCGCTAACTTCATTTGTGCTTCTAAATCACCATAGTCATCATAGCTGATTTCTAAGAGATGACGCTTCATCAAATAATCTTCTTTTGCTTTTGCTAATTCTTCTAACAAACGCTGGTCGTACTCACTGCGAATCTTCTTTCGAAACCAACTCATAGTTCGCGACGTCCCTCCATTGCACGAGATAACGTCACTTCATCTGCGTATTCAAGATCTCCGCCAACCGGAAGACCATGGGCAATTCGAGTGATCCGAATACCCGTCGGTTTTAAGAGACGCGATAGATACATCGCTGTCGCTTCTCCTTCGATATTCGGATTAGTTGCTAAGATGACTTCCGTAATCGCTTCGTCCGCTTGAAGACGTGTCAGTAGGCTAGATACATTGATATCCTCTGGACCGATTCCTTCCATTGGACTGATTGCTCCATGCAAGACATGATACAACCCTTGGTAATCTCGCATCTTTTCCATTGCAATGACATCCCTTGAATCTTGGACGACACAGACAATCGTACGGTTTCGGTGTTTATCTGTACATACATAACAAGGATCTTGATCCGTGATATTCCCGCAGACACTACAGTAGGCAATGTCGCGCTTCGCGCTGACCAATGCCTTTCCGAACATCAAGACATCGTCCTCTTCCATATCAAGGACATGAAACGCTAGACGAACTGCTGTCTTCGGACCAATCCCCGGCAGTTTCGTAAAACTTTCGATCAAACGACTAATCGCTTCAGGATATTGCAAGTGGTTTCCTCCTACGAATTAAAACATTCCCGGCAGATTCATACCTTGTGTGAATTTCCCCATTTTACTTGCTACGAGTTCATCGACCTTCTTCAAAGCATCGTTTGTTGCGGCTAAGACGAGATCTTGAATCATTTCAACATCATCTGGATCAACGACTTCTTCTTTAATGATGACATCTACGATATTTTTATGACCATCAGCGACGACTGAGACCATTTCTCCGCCTGCTGTACCTGTCACTGTTAAGTCTTTTAGTTCTTCTTGTGCTTTCGCCATATCCTTTTGCATCTTCTGCATCTGCTTCATCATATTGTTCATGTTTCCCATTCCGCGCATCTGTATTCCTCCTCGAATTTAATCTTCGAACTCTACGATATCACCAAAACGACCAAGCGTCTCGGACAATAACTGATCGCTCTCCGATTCTTGTTTTGTTTCCTTCTCTTCTATACTACTACTATTTCGCTTAGCAACAAACTCTGCCTTCAGTTCATGCCAATCCTTTGAGAGAATCGCTAAAATTTCGCGTTTGACGCCGCATACTTCATACAGCGCTTCTTCAATCACGAAACGTGTTCGTTCATTCGTCATGACCTGCTCAAAGTGCCATCCTTTACCGTCATCGAATTCAATCAGCAACGTATCCGCTGAACAAAGAACCGGTTTACTCTCATGGAGTAACGAGTAGATGGGGCCATCTTCTTTTAAAATCCATTTTAAGATGTGATCCCAGCGTTCTTGAATCTCGCGCAATTGCGCTTTCTCTGCTCGCTCTAGCATTTGGCGAATCCGCTCTTTGGCGATTCGAACGGTTGGTCGTCCTTGTTTCCGCTTCGGTTGCGCTTGTGGTGCAGCCGCTTCTTGTGCTGGAACACCATTTGACTTCCACTGGTGCATCTGTTCTTTCATTTCGCGGACTTCCTGTTGCAACGATTGGACGATCTGTCCCGTTGTTCTCCCTTGTTCCGCAATTTGAATGAAGGCAATCTCAACGAGGACTCGCGGATGATTCGTCAACCGCATCTGTTGTTGGCAGTCATGTAACTGATCAATGATCGTAAAGCACGTCTCCGCTTCAATCGATTCAACGAATTGTTTGAACTCATCCGTCGGGCGCGCACGCTCTAGCAAATCGACAGCTGTAGGCGAGGCTTTCAACAACAACGTGTCTCGGTAAAAGAAGACGAGATCCTCAACGAAACGCTTTAAGTCTTTCCCCGCTCGCTGCATCGTTTCAAGCGTCTGTAACAACTGATCGACTTGATGTTCATGTAAGGCACGGGCAATGTTCAGTAATGCTTCATCTTCTACTGCTCCTGTTACTTCAAGAACAGCCGCATCATTTAGATCACCATTCGAAAAAGCAACCGCTTGGTCGAGTAGACTCAGCGCATCACGCATACCACCATCCGCCGCTCGGGCGATCAATCGTAATGCCGTATCCGAATACTCGATCGATTGGTCTTTTAAGATATATTGCATCCGCTCTACGAGTTGATCGACTTCATGCCGCTTCACATCGAAACGTTGGCAACGCGAGATGATCGTCGCCGGAATTTTATGTGGTTCAGTCGTTGCTAAGATGAAGATGGCGTGCGCCGGTGGTTCTTCTAGTGTTTTGAGCAAGGCATTAAAGGCACCTGTCGACAACATATGCACTTCATCAATGATATAGACTTTATAGGCTGCTTCTGAAGGGGGATATTTGACTTTATCCCGGATTTCCCGAATCTCATCTACGCCGTTATTGGAAGCGGCATCGATTTCGAAGACGTCCGGGCTTGATCCTTCTGTGATCGCAAGACACGTCGGGCACGTATTACACGGTTCTTTGACCGGTGCATGCTCACAGTTGATCGCTTTAGCGATGATTTTGGCAAGACTCGTCTTTCCTGTTCCACGAGGACCCGAAAATAGATAGGCGTGGGACATCCGTCCCTCCATCAATGCATTTTGGATCGTACGGGTGATATGCGCTTGTCCAACGACTTCGTCGAATCGTTGCGGACGGTACACGCGGTATAGTGCTTGATAGGCCAAGTTTGCGCCTCCTCTTTTTAAGTTCCTCATTCTATTTTACCTAAAAAAGTCTACAACCGAAACCGGCTGTAGACTTGTCTTTAAAAATTAAACTGCCGCGCACCATATTCTGAAATATGTTCAACATGCGTTACTCACGCAGCCTGCTCAGTCCAAGCACCCCTACAACACACAGAGAGCACCACTTAAGGCTGCTTCCTTCCGGACCTGACCTGGTTCATGGGTATCTGTTGCGTAGGACTCAAACGTCAACGCTACTTACGTGAGGCAGACCACACCAATCATATCCCTCGACATGGAATTCAGTCTCGCTATAGCGGATTGCGAGTGACAGGGAACCGCTACATCCCCACCTAGCACGGCAAATGGTTTATCGATTTTTAGTGGCACCTTGTTTCAGTGCTTTTTCATTATACTGTTTCATCTGGTGCGATGCAACCCATTGCCCGCTTTCGCGCTTTCTTTTTCGCGCGCAGTTCCCGAAAGAACGTCGTTAGCATCTCACCACACTCTTTTTCTAATATACCGCTCGTCAACTCTGAGACATGATTGAACCGATCGTCTTGCACTAGGTTCATCAGCGTTCCGCAGCACCCACCCTTCGGATCAACGGCACCAAAGATGACATGTTCAATTCGCGACAGCATGATGGCTCCCGCACACATCGGACACGGTTCGAGTGTCACGTATAACTCGCACCCTTCAAGTCGCCAGTTCCCGAGCTTTCGGCAAGCCTCCTCGATTGCGATCAACTCCGCATGTGCCGTCGCCTGTTGATCCGTTTCCCGGTGATTGTACCCCGTCGCGATGACTTCATCGCCTTTGACGATGACACATCCGATCGGAACTTCACCGATTGCTTCTGCCTTTTTCGCCTCTTCAATTGCAAGGCGCATATAGTGTTCCTGTCGTTCCATTGACGATACTCCTCACTCTAAAAAAATTCTCCTTTTGAAACTTCAGCAAGTCGTACTTCTTTGTGCTAAAATATAAATTGCACTTTGCTGAACGGAGGGTCATTGTATATGTTCATAACGGTTGAAGGACCGATTGGTGTAGGCAAAACATCACTTGCGAACGCCATCAGTCACCATTTCTCTTTTTCTATGTTACGCGAAATCGTCGAAGAAAATCCCTTTCTTGGAAAGTTCTATGAAGATATCGAAGAATGGAGCTTCCAGACGGAAATGTTCTTCTTGTGCAATCGCTTCAAACAACTCGATGATATCGAACGTCATTACCTCAGTAAACAACGCTCTGTCGTTGCTGATTACCATATCTTTAAGAACTTGATTTTTGCACACCGCTCTCTAAAGGTAGAGCATCTTGAGAAGTATGAACAAATCTATTCGATCCTGACGACGGACATGCCAAAACCAGATGCTGTCATCTACTTGAACGCAAGTATCGACACCTTGATGAAACGTGTTGCGCTGCGCGGACGAGAAATCGAAGAAAATATGTCACGTGCCTATCTCGAACAATTAGCCGAGGATTACGAGACATTCGTCACGGAATACCAAGTCAAACATCCGGAAGTCAAAATCATCCGTTTCGACGGAGATGCTCTCGACTTCGTCAAGCGACCAGAAGATCTCGAGTACGTCTTGACGACGATCCGGAACGAATTATATGAAGGAGCGAACCACGCATGAACTTGAAGCTACGTGAAAAATACAACATCCCGGCAGATGCCGTCATTACGATCGGCGGTATGGTCGGGATCGGGAAATCAACGATCACAAACGGATTAGCCGATGCCCTTGGTTTCCGGACGTCACTCGAAAAAGTCGATACGAACCCTTACTTGGATAAATTCTATCATGATTTCGAGCGTTGGAGTTTCCACCTCCAAATCTATTTCCTCGCTGAACGCTTCAAGGAGCAAAAGCGGATTTTCCAATACGGTGGTGGTTTCATCCAAGATCGTTCAATCTATGAAGATACAGGGATCTTTGCTAAGATGCATTTTGAAAAAGGAACGATGTCTCCAACGGACTATGAAACATATTCAAGTTTGTTTGACGCAATGGTCATGACACCGTTCTTCCCACATCCGGATCTTTTGATCTATCTTGAAGGTTCGTTCGAACAAGTGCTTGAACGAATTCGTCTTCGCGGACGTGAGATGGAGCAGCAGACACCCATCGAATATTGGGAAGAGATGTATGAGCGCTATACGAACTGGATCAATAACTTCACGATCTGCCCGGTACTTCGTTTGTCGATCGACGAATACGATTTACTGAACGAGCCAGAATCCATTGACCGGATTCTCGCGAAGATCGAAAAACAGCTTGAAGTCGCTCGTATTGCCAATACACGCTAACTGATTAGATCTGCCTCTTAGGCGGATCTTTTTTTGCGCAAAAAAAGGAGACGCGTGTCGCATCTCCCTCGCATTAACCAATCACTTGATTGATTTGTTCCATATGGTGTAGATCATGTTGAGCCATTGCTCCGAGGAACTGACCGATTGTCAGTTCTTTGTCTTTCATGACGACCTTGTCCTGCAGGCGTTCTTCCGGAATCAATTCGACTGCACGGCGCAACAAGTCACGGCTGACTAAAAACTCATCAATCGTCAAGATCCGTTGCTGCTCACGGCTCATCTTCGCTGCTTCCTCATTGACCGCTTGGCTATCTGGTGCGACACGGAATGGTTCCCCCGCGAGCAAGTACGGGATGCGCTCTGCGACCATGAAGCGATCCCATGGTGATAAGTGACCGATGATCTCAGCAATCGTCCATTTACCTTCTGCATACGATGTTCGCCATGCCTCTTCTGAAATCTGTTCCAAGTCTTTTACATATGTCATCGTCATCGCATAATGCGAAAGCAACGATTCTTTTGTTTGTTCGTTCATTTCGTCCACCTCTTCTTCGTTTTTCACGTAGGCAACCATAGCACGCACGAAGAAATCGATGCAACAAAAAAGCACCTCAGAATTGAGATGCTTCATAAAAAGCGGAGTCGGTGGGATTCGAACCCACGCGAGCCTTGCGACCCCTAACGGATTTCGAGTCCGTCCCCTTCAGCCGGACTTGGGTACGACTCCATGATTATATTTATTTTTGGGTAAAAAAAAGAAGTGGAGGAGGCGGTGGGATTCGAACCCACGCACGGCTTTCGCCGCCTGACGGTTTTCAAGACCGTTCTCTTAAACCACTTGAGTACGCCTCCAAGCTATAAAACGTGCATGTCGTTGCCCAAAAAATAAAAATGGAGGAGGCGGTGGGATTCGAACCCACGCACGGCTTTCGCCGCCTGACGGTTTTCAAGACCGTTCTCTTAAACCACTTGAGTACGCCTCCGTACTTCTCATAACAATGTTATGACTCGGTTGTTTTCCTGACATTAATTATGATAGCATCTGCCTTTTAACGTGTAAAGACCTTTTCTAAAAAAACTTTTTAAAATACAAAAAGGGGGATTACTCCCCCTTCTGACTTAAGCTTGAATCACTTCAAGACCACCCATGTATGGACGAAGCACTTCTGGAATAACAACTGATCCATCCGCTTGCTGGTAGTTCTCTAAGATCGCAGCAACTGTCCGACCGACTGCAAGGGCAGAACCGTTTAACGTGTGAACGAATTCTGGTTTTGCGTTCGCTTCGCGGCGGAAACGAATCTGCGCCCGGCGTGCTTGGAAATCTTCAAAATTTGAACAAGAAGAGATTTCACGGTAGACGCCTTGGCTTGGCATCCAGACTTCGATGTCGTATTTCTTCGCAGCCGTGAACCCGAGATCAGCTGTACACATGCTCAATACTTGATACGGCAGCTTCAGCTTTTTCAAGACTGTTTCCGCTTGTCCCGTTAACAATTCGAGTTGTTCGTAAGACTCTTCTGGCTTGACGAAACGAACGAGCTCAACTTTATTGAATTGGTGCTGGCGAATCAATCCACGTGTATCGCGTCCGGCAGAACCTGCTTCTGAACGGAAACATTGGCTGTACGCTGCATAACCAATCGGTAACTGATCAGCTGTTAGGATTTCTTCACGGTGCATGTTCGTCACCGGAACTTCTGCTGTCGGTACGAGGAAGTAGTTCGTTTCTTCGACTTTAAATGCATCCTCTTCGAACTTCGGCAATTGTCCTGTTCCTGTCATAGAGTCACGGTTGACCATAAGTGGTGGTAAGATTTCTGTGTAGCCGTGCTGATCTTGGTGAAGATCCATCATGAAGTTAATCAATGCCCGCTCAAGACGCGCACCCGCTCCGCGGTAAAAGACGAAACGGCTACCTGTGACTTTTCCGGCACGCTCGACGTCGACGATTTTTAATTGCTCCATCAAATCCCAGTGTGGAACTGCTTCGAAATCAAACGCTGGTTTGTCCCCGACTTCACGCACGACGACGTTATCGTCCTCAGAAGAACCGACTGGTACGCTGTCATGTGGAATGTTCGGGATACCAAGGAGCAGCTGGTTCAATGTCGCTTCGACTTCACGTAACTCGTCGTCAAGCGTCTTGATTTCGTCTCCGACACTTCGCATCGCAGCGATCGCTTCATCTGCATTTTCCTTATTACGTTTCAGTTCAGCGATTTTTTTCGTCGCTTCGTTTCGTTCTGCTTTCAAGACTTCAGTCTGAGCAATCAGCTCTCGGCGTTTCTCATCAAGTGCGAGGAAACGGTTCATGTCCGTCAAGTCCTCTCCCCGGTGCGCTAACTTTTCTTGAATGGCGTCAAAATCTTGGCGTAATCGTTTAATATCAATCATCTGTAATTCCTCCTTTATGTCATAAAAAAAGGCGACTCGTCTCTTTCCGGTATTCCTACCGAAAAGGGACGAATCACCTGGATCCGCGTTGCCACCCTCATTGCTAGACACATCTAGCCAACTTAAGACGCGATAACGGGCGTACCCGCACCTTGTTCGCAAGGTGTGCGATCCGGCTCGATTCAATCCATCGATCTGACTAGTTCACACCACCCACTAGCTCTCTTAACAGTATCGATATATCTACTTGGTCCGTTCATAGCATCTTTATGAGATTAGCTTTACTTTACACCATCGCCTTGGAGGTTGACAAGAGCCGATTGTTGAATCGCTTGCTCAATTCGCTTCGACCAAGCCGTCCAAGCGCGGACGAGACGCGTCGGTACACTTGCGAGTTGAACGGCAGTTGCACTATACAAATTCACGCGTGGTGTTTCAAAACCAGGTAGATATATACCGTCATCCGCGACTTGCACCGTTCCGACGACTTCTTGTTTTGTGACGGGTGCCGTCGTTTTAGAGAAATCAAACCGTGGTTCCCGTGTCGATGCTCGCTTCGATACCGTCACATACAATGAGCCTTCCGTGACGACATCTAGCTTACGGACGGTTGCCCCTTTAATCGGAAGAACGTCTTTAATCCGTTCTCCTTTTCCGTAATACGTTAGTGGTTCGAACGTCGCAAAGCCATAATCGAGTAGTTTTTTCGTTTCCCGAAAACGGGCTTGATCCGAATCCGTTCGCATCACGACTGTAACAAGCGTCATGTTATCTCGTGTCGTCACACTAACAAAACAGTAACCAGCTAAATCGGTCATTCCCGTCTTCATTCCTCGCATGCCAGCATATGCGAATTTTTCCTTCGCTAGCATCTTATTCGAGTTGTTCAAGACTTCTCCATCGAGTTTCATCTGTGCTTTGCTCGTCACATCGAGGACATCCGGGTAATCCTTGATATAACGGATGACAAGTAACGCGATATCGGTCGCTGTCATCAAATTCGTTCCTGGAAGGGTCGCATCGACAGCATCAAGTCCAGACGCGTTCGCATACTCCGTGTCGTTCATTCCGAACTGTTTTGCTGTCTCATTCATCTTTTCAACGAACGTCGCTTCTGAACCAGCGACGGTTTCGGCTAGCATGACCGCTGCATCATTAGCTGATTGAATGAACGCCGCATTATACATTTCGCGAACCGTATATGTTTTTGGTTTTACTGGTACACGAGTGATACCAGACGTTTTTGCTAGTTTTAAGACTTTCTTGCTTGGTATGATTTTTTGATCCCACGTCAGTTTTTTGAGTTCGATTTGTCGCCGGACGAGGTAAAGCGTCATCAACTTCGTCATCGAAGCTGGTGGTAGAGAAACATCCGCTTCCGATTGAAGGAGGATTTTCCCTGTGACCGCATCGGCCAATATGTAAGACTCTGCTTGAATCGAAGGTGCTGCTTGTCCCGTCATAGGAAAACTTGTGAGCATCAGTATACTCAAGCAGAGTAGCAAGATTCGCTTCATCGTGTCTCTCCCTCACTTAATCATTCATTGTACGAATAGTGTAGCACAAAAGAAGCATCCGACAGTAGAGACTGTCAGATGCTTCCACGCTTTATGAACGGACGGATTGCCGCTGTTTGATTTTTTGTAAAAAATACTGATGTAAACGATTATCTTCCGTTAATTCAGGATGAAACGAGCACGCGAGGTGTAGCGATGTCTCGACAGCAACGATCTGCTCTTCGACTTTCGCAATCACTCGTGTTCCTTCCCCGACAGACAGAATCAATGGTGCTCGAATGAACACTGCCTCGATTGGTTCCTCAATTCCTTCAACCGATAGCAATCCTTCAAATGAATCAATTTGTCGACCGAAAGCATTCCGACGGACCGTCATCGAAATCGCGTTGAGATGGCTTTGTCCTGCTTCGATAGCGGTTGCGAGTAGAATCATTCCGGCACATGTTCCGAACATCGGTAACGTCGCCGCTTTTTCCCGAAGCGGTTCCAGTAATTCATAGCGTTCGATCAATCGACGCATCGCGGTCGATTCGCCTCCTGGTAAGACAAGTCCATCCAGTTTCTCGAGATCGCTCGCTTGTTTGACGAGAACGACATCGACACCAAGACCTTCCAGCTGCTGTCGATGTTCACGGACCGCACCTTGAACATCAAGAATACCGATTACCATCCGCGTGTCGCCATCCGTTCCTCAAACGGCATCGATGTGACATCGATTCCTTTCATTGCTGTTCCGAGTCCTTTGGATAAAGACGCGATCCGTTCAAAATCATCTTTGTACGTCACGGCCTCGACAATCGCCCGAGCGACACGTTCTGGATGTTCTGATTTAAAGATCCCTGATCCGACGAAGACACCATCTGCCCCTAGGTGCATCATGAGTGCGGCATCAGCTGGTGTCGCGACTCCCCCGGCTGCAAAGTTGACGACCGGTAGACGTCCCTGTGTCCGAATATCACGTAATACTTCGTACGGAGCACCCCATTCTTTCGCAAATGTCATCAATTCATCTGGACTGACATGTAAAATCTGATTCAATTGTGCTTGAATTTGTCGCATATGGCGAACAGCTTCGACGACGTTCCCAGTTCCAGGTTCACCTTTCGTCCGAATCATCGCGGCTCCTTCGGCGATGCGACGAGCGGCTTCCCCAAGATCACGTGCGCCACAGACGAACGGCACAGTGAACTCTGACTTCAGTAAATGATATTGTTCATCTGCCGGAGTCAGGACCTCACTCTCATCAATGAAATCGACCCCCATCGATTCGAGAACACGCGCTTCGACGATATGACCAATCCGGCATTTTGCCATGACGGGAATTGAGACCGCTCCGAGTACTTCTTCCGTAATCAATGGATCTGCCATTCGTGCGACGCCTCCGTCACGACGAATATCAGACGGGACACGTTCAAGTGCCATGACTGCAACAGCACCTGCTGCTTCCGCAATCTTCGCTTGTTCCGCATTGACGACATCCATGATGACGCCACCCTTTTGCATTTCAGCCATTCCACGTTTGACACGATCCGTTCCTTGTTGACGTTCCATATCCATTCCCCCTTGGTTGACTTTCACTCCTTTAGTATACGGAACGTTGACACTTTTAAAAGTATCAGTTTATGATGATTTCAACAGGTCAGTTTACGAAGAAGGAGTCAGACGAGATGGACATGCTATCATTTCAACTCACGCGTAATCAGGAAAAACCACTTTATGAACAACTTTATCAACAGATCCGAAATGAAATCATTGCCGGTCGTTTAGCATACGGCACGAAATTACCATCTAAACGAAAACTCGGTCAATTTTTGAACTTAAGTCAAACGACGATTGAGCTTGCTTACCAACAACTCGTCGCAGAAGGATATGTCGAATCCATCTCACGTAAAGGTTACTTCGTTCTTGCCTATGAGGAACTCGCTTACGTTAAAACCTCACCCGTCATCGAACCACGTGTCACTAAAGAAAAACCAATCATCACATATGATTTTCATCCAAGTAAGATTGAAGGGATCTCTTTCCCGTTCGCTCGTTGGCGAAAGTATGCCAAAGATATCATCGATACCGATCACCACCCACTTGTCTCACTCGGTCATCCGCAAGGCGATCTAGCGCTACGCGAAGAGATTGCGACCTATCTCTATCATTCCCGTGGTGTCGTCTGTTCTCCTGAACAAATCGTCGTCGGTTCAGGTGTCGAGCAATTGTTGCCGCTCGTCCTCTTCTTACTGGGACGCGACGTCACGTACGGTATCGAGGATCCCGGTTATCATACGACACGCCTCTTACTTGAAAATCATGAACGCATGATTGAACCGATTCGTGTTGATGCGAATGGATTACGGATTGATCACTTACAGGAATCAAACGTCGATGTCATGTATGTCACACCGGCACATCAATTTCCGTCCGGTAGCATCTTATCCGTCAACCGAAGACATCAGTTGTTGAACTGGGCGGCGATGGATCCGACCCGTTTTATCATCGAAGACGACTATGATAGCGAATTCCGCTACAGCGGTAAATCGATTCCGTCTTTACACAACATGGACAGCAATCGTGTCATTTACATGAGTACTTTCTCAAAATCACTCATGCCTTCACTACGGATCGGTTATATGGTCTTACCCGAAGTCTTACGCGCTCGGTATCAAACAGAACTATCACACTATACCTGTAGTGTCTCGCGCTTCGATCAAACGATCTTGACGCGCTTCATGAAAGAGGGCGACTTTGAACGACATCTCAACCGGATGCGTAAAGTCTATCGTCGCAAGCTCGACGTCTTAATCCAATCACTTCGCCGGATTCCTGCCTTACGATTGACCGGCGAAAGTGCGGGACTCCATGTCGTCGTTTCCGTAGCGAACGGGATGACGGAGCCGGAGCTCGTAACGCGGGCACAACAACAAGGCATCCAAGTATATGGTCTTTCTCAATATGCCCAGTTACCGCTTCTCTCTGGTACACCTCAAATCGTACTTGGATTTGCGAGTCTCTCTGAGCAAGAGTTGATGGAAGGATTACGATTGTTGATGGACGCGTGGGATTTGCATAAATCATCATGAAAAAAGCCTCGCCTTTCTACTAGAGAAAGACGAGGCTTTTGTTTATTGACGTGTATAGTTCGATGCTTCTTTTGTAATTTGAATATCGTGCGGGTGGCTCTCTTGCAAACCAGCGCCCGTCATACGGATGAACTGTGTCTCTTCACGCAATTCTTCTAACGTTGCAGCGCCACAGTATCCCATACCTGAACGAATACCACCAACGAGTTGGTACACCGAATCGCCGAGTTTACCACGGTAAGCGACACGTCCTTCGATTCCTTCTGGAACGAACTTCTTGTCTGCTTCTTGGAAGTAACGATCTTGGCTACCGCGTTTCATCGATGCTTCAGAACCCATACCACGGTACGTTTTGAATTGACGTCCTTGGTAGATTTCCATCTCACCTGGGCTCTCTTCTACTCCTGCAAGTAAGCTTCCGAGCATGACAGCGTGACCGCCAGCAGCAAGTGCTTTTACGATATCTCCAGAATACTTGATGCCACCGTCAGCGATGATTGAGACACCATGTTTCCGTGCTTCTGTCGCACAATCGAAGACGGCTGTGATTTGTGGTACACCGACGCCTGCGACAACACGTGTCGTACAGATTGAACCAGGTCCGATACCAACTTTGATGACAGATGCACCGGCTTCAATTAAATCGCGTGTTGCTTCTGCCGTCGCAACGTTACCCGCAATGATTGGTAAGTTTGGATATTCTTCACGAAGTTCACGTACTTTGAGAAGAACACCTTCTGAGTGACCGTGTGCCGTATCGACGACGAGTGCATCGACACCTGCATCGACAAGGAACTTTGCACGTGTCGAAGCGTCTTTCGTTACGCCGACAGCTGCTGCGACGAGTAAACGTCCGAACTGATCTTTCGCAGCATGTGGATACTGTTCGACTTTTTCGATATCCTTTGTCGTGATTAACCCTTTTAATACACCGTTCTCATCAACGAGTGGTAACTTTTCGATGCGATGTTTGTGGAGAATCTGTTCTGCTTCAGCAAGGGACGTACCAACTTTTGCTGTCACGAGTTCTTCTGTCGTCATCACCGTTTCAATGACAGTCGAGTAATCCTTGACGAAACGAAGATCACGGTTCGTCAAAATCCCTACTAATTTACGCTCTGTTTCGTTATTAACGATTGGAACACCAGAGATGCGGTACTTACTCATCAAATACTCAGCATCGTAGACTTGACGCTCTGGCGTCAAATAGAACGGATTCGTGATGACACCATTTTCAGAACGTTTGACGCGATCGACATGTTCTGCTTGTTCTTCCATTGACATATTCTTATGAATGACACCAAGACCACCTTGACGTGCCATTGCGATTGCCATCGGTGCTTCTGTGACGGTATCCATCCCAGCACTGATCAACGGAATATTAAGTGTGATCCCTTCACATAGCGTGACAGATAAATCAACGTCGCGCGGCAAGACACTCGAACGACGGGGTACGAGTAAGACGTCATCAAACGTCAAACCCTCTTTAGCAAATTTGTTCTCCCACATGTTATCCACTCGCTTTCTCTTTTATAAAAGAATATTGATGTTATGGTAACAAGCAGAGGGTGTCATGTCAATGACTCGACCAATAATCAGAACAGTCTGAAGTTTCACATAACACAAAAAGACCGATCTGCAATCTGCAGATCGGTCAAGTGCCTGGCAACGTCCTATCCTCACAGGGGGAAGCCCCCAACTACTTTCGGCGTTCAAGTGCTTAACTTCCGTGTTCGGCATGGGAACGGGTGTGACCACTTGGCTATCGTCACCAGACGATCGGGCTCGCGCCCTCAAAACTGAAGTCATCAACAATGCATCTGCTAGAACAAGGCCTCGACCGATTAGTATCACTCAGCTCCACATGTCGCCATGCTTCCACCCGTGACCTATCTACCTCATCGTCTCTGAGGGGTCTTTCTTGATTACTCAAAGGGAAATCTCATCTTGGAGGGGGCTTCATGCTTAGATGCTTTCAGCATTTATCCCGTCCGCACGTAGCTACCCAGCGATGCTCCTGGCGGAACAACTGGTACACCAGCGGTGCGTCCATCCCGGTCCTCTCGTACTAAGGACAGCTCTCCTCAAATTTCCTGCGCCCACGACGGATAGGGACCGAACTGTCTCACGACGTTCTGAACCCAGCTCGCGTACCGCTTTAATGGGCGAACAGCCCAACCCTTGGGACCTACTCCAGCCCCAGGATGCGATGAGCCGACATCGAGGTGCCAAACCTCCCCGTCGATGTGGACTCTTGGGGGAGATCAGCCTGTTATCCCCAGGGTAGCTTTTATCCGTTGAGCGATGGCCCTTCCATGCGGAACCACCGGATCACTAAGCCCGACTTTCGTCCCTGCTCGACTTGTAGGTCTCGCAGTCAAGCTCCCTTCTGCCTTTGCGCTCTACGAATGATTTCCAACCATTCTGAGGGAACCTTTGGGCGCCTCCGTTACTGTTTAGGAGGCGACCGCCCCAGTCAAACTACCCGCCTGACACGGTCCTCCAGCCGGATCACGGCTGCGAGTTAGAGACTCTATGCATGAAGGGCGGTATCCCAAGGGTGACTCCTCCGAAGCTGGCGCTCCGGGCTCGACGTCTCCCGCCTATCCTGTACATCATGCACAAAGCCTCAATATCAGGCTGTAGTAAAGCTCCATGGGGTCTTTCCGTCCTGTCGCGGGTAACCTGCATCTTCACAGGTACTATGATTTCACCGGGTCTCTCGTTGAGACAGTGCCCAAATCGTTACGCCTTTCGTGCGGGTCGGAACTTACCCGACAAGGAATTTCGCTACCTTAGGACCGTTATAGTTACGGCCGCCGTTTACTGGGGCTTCGGTTCAAAGCTTCGCTTGCGCTAACCCATCCCCTTAACCTTCCAGCACCGGGCAGGCGTCAGCCCCTATACGTCATCTTGCGATTTAGCAGAGACCTGTGTTTTTGCTAAACAGTCGTTTGGGCCTATTCACTGCGGCTCTACTCATGTAGAGCGTCCCTTCTCCCGAAGTTACGGGACCATTTTGCCGAGTTCCTTAACGAGAGTTATCCCGCGCGTCTTAGAATTCTCATCTCGCCTACCTGTGTCGGTTTACGGTACTGGCGCCTTCCCCCTCACTAGAGGCTTTTCTTGGCAGTGTGAAATCGTGACCTACGTCCCTACGGGACTCCGCGTCGTTCCTTGACTTTGATGCCTGACGGATTTGCCAATCAGACGGTCTTGAAACTTGCACATGCACTTCCATCCGCATGCGTCACTATCCTCCTGCGTCCCCCCATTGTTCAAACGGTGGATCGGCGGTACAGGAATATCAACCTGTTATCCATCGCCTACGCCTTTCGGCCTCGGCTTAGGTCCAGACTAACCCTGAGCGGACGAGCCTTCCTCAGGAAACCTTGGGCTTTCGACGGAGGGGATTCTCACCCCTCTTTTCGCTACTCACACCGGCATTCTCACTTCCAAACGCTCCACTGCTCCTTCCGGTACAGCTTCGCAGCGGTTTGGAACGCTCCCCTACCATTCCTTACGGAATCCGCAGCTTCGGTGGTATGTTTAGCCCCGTTACATTTTCGGCGCGGCGCCACTCGACTAGTGAGCTATTACGCACTCTTTGAATGGTGGCTGCTTCTAAGCCAACATCCTAGCTGTCTAGGCAGCGCCACATCCTTTTCCACTTAACATACACTTTGGGACCTTAGCTGGCGGTCTGGGCTGTTTCCCTCTTGACTACGGATCTTATCACTCGCAGTCTGACTCCCGAGTATAAGTTGCTGGCATTCGGAGTTTAACTGAATTCGGTAACCCTGTGGGGGCCCCTAGTCCAATCAGTGCTCTACCTCCAGAACTCTCAACCTCGAGGCTAGCCCTAAAGCTATTTCGGGGAGAACCAGCTATCTCCAGGTTCGATTGGCATTTCACCGCTACCCACACCTCATCCCCGCACTTTTCAACGTGCGTGGGTTCGGACCTCCAGTCAGTGTTACCTGACCTTCATCCTGGACATGGGTAGATCACCTGGTTTCGGGTCTACGACAACGCACTGAACGCCCTGTTCAGACTCGCTTTCGCTACGGCTCCGCCTCATCGGCTTAACCTCGCGCGTTATCGTAACTCGCCGGTTCATTCTACAAAAGGCACGCCATCACCCGTTAACGGGCTCTGACTACTTGTAGGCATACGGTTTCAGGATCTATTTCACTCCCCTTCCGGGGTGCTTTTCACCTTTCCCTCACGGTACTGGTTCACTATCGGTCACTAGGGAGTATTTAGCCTTGGGAGATGGTCCTCCCGGATTCCGACGGGGTTTCACGTGTCCCGCCGTACTCAGGATCCACTCTGGAGGGAAAACAGTTTCAGCTACAGGGCTGTCACCTTCTTCGGCCGACCTTTCCAGGTCCTTCACCTACTGTCTTCCTTTTTGACTCCGTGTAGAGTGTCCTACAACCCCGAAGAGCATGCTCTCCGGTTTGGGCTGTTCCCGTTTCGCTCGCCGCTACTCAGGGAATCGCATTTGCTTTCTCTTCCTCCGGGTACTTAGATGTTTCAGTTCCCCGGGTCTGCCTCACGCTACACTATGTATTCATGTAACATGTCCCATCCCATTACAGATGGTGGGTTCCCCCATTCGGAAATCTTCGGATCAAAGCATACTTACTGCTCCCCGAAGCATATCGCTGTTCGTCGCGTCCTTCATCGGCTCCTAGTGCCAAGGCATCCACCGTACGCCCTTCATACCTTGATCTAGCGTTGGTATTCTAAGAACACACGTCTAATGACATGGTTAATTAAAAGTTTTGATGTCTTGTTGATGTCTTCAGTTTTCAAGGTGCGAGTGTCTCTTTCGAGACTGAGAGACGAGCTCTCAAAACTGAACGATGGGCATGTCCCGTAAGGGACGTTTTCCTTAGAAAGGAGGTGATCCAGCCGCACCTTCCGATACGGCTACCTTGTTACGACTTCACCCCAATCATCTACCCCACCTTCGACGGCTGGCTCCTTGCGGTTACCTCACCGGCTTCGGGTGTTGCAAACTCTCGTGGTGTGACGGGCGGTGTGTACAAGACCCGGGAACGTATTCACCGCAGTATGCTGACCTGCGATTACTAGCGATTCCGACTTCATGCAGGCGAGTTGCAGCCTGCAATCCGAACTGGGAACGGCTTTATGGGATTGGCTCCACCTCGCGGTCTCGCTGCCCTTTGTACCGTCCATTGTAGCACGTGTGTAGCCCAACTCATAAGGGGCATGATGATTTGACGTCATCCCCACCTTCCTCCGGTTTGTCACCGGCAGTCTCCCTAGAGTGCCCAACTGAATGCTGGCAACTAAGGATAGGGGTTGCGCTCGTTGCGGGACTTAACCCAACATCTCACGACACGAGCTGACGACAACCATGCACCACCTGTCACCATTGTCCCCGAAGGGAAAACTTGATCTCTCAAGCGGTCAATGGGATGTCAAGAGTTGGTAAGGTTCTTCGCGTTGCTTCGAATTAAACCACATGCTCCACCGCTTGTGCGGGTCCCCGTCAATTCCTTTGAGTTTCAGCCTTGCGGCCGTACTCCCCAGGCGGAGTGCTTAATGCGTTAGCTTCAGCACTGAGGGGCGGAAACCCCCCAACACCTAGCACTCATCGTTTACGGCGTGGACTACCAGGGTATCTAATCCTGTTTGCTCCCCACGCTTTCGCGCCTCAGCGTCAGTTACAGACCAAAGAGTCGCCTTCGCCACTGGTGTTCCTCCACATCTCTACGCATTTCACCGCTACACGTGGAATTCCACTCTTCTCTTCTGTACTCAAGCCTTCCAGTTTCCAATGGCCCTCCCCGGTTGAGCCGGGGGCTTTCACATCAGACTTAAAAGGCCGCCTGCGCGCGCTTTACGCCCAATAATTCCGGACAACGCTTGCCACCTACGTATTACCGCGGCTGCTGGCACGTAGTTAGCCGTGGCTTTCTCGTAAGGTACCGTCAAGGTACGAGCATTTCCTCTCGTACGTGTTCTTCCCTTACAACAGAGTTTTACGATCCGAAAACCTTCATCACTCACGCGGCGTTGCTCCATCAGACTTTCGTCCATTGTGGAAGATTCCCTACTGCTGCCTCCCGTAGGAGTCTGGGCCGTGTCTCAGTCCCAGTGTGGCCGATCACCCTCTCAGGTCGGCTATGCATCGTCGCCTTGGTGGGCCGTTACCCCACCAACTAGCTAATGCACCGCAAGGCCATCTCAAGGTGACGCCGAAGCGCCTTTCATCAGCGGACCATGCGGTCCGTTGAACTATCCGGTATTAGCTCCGATTTCTCGGAGTTATCCCAATCCTTGAGGCAGGTTCCTTACGTGTTACTCACCCGTCCGCCGCTCATTCCGCTGCCTTCCCTCCGAAGAGTTCCGTCAGTTTCCTGCGCTCGACTTGCATGTATTAGGCACGCCGCCAGCGTTCGTCCTGAGCCAGGATCAAACTCTCCATGAAGTGTTTGACTTGCTCGTTGTTGTGACCGAAGTCACGATTGACGAAGCTTGCGCTTCATTCGTTTTTGTATTCCGTAGAATACGATTTTTGCCTCATCGTTCAGTTTTCAAAGTTCGTCCGCGCCTGTTTTGGCGACTCAATTAGAATACCAAGTTTGAAACAAGAAGTCAACAACTTTTTTGAAATTGTTTTTTTGTTTGTTTCAAGCGCTTGTCGTTGTTAAGGACATGTAATAATATATCATGCGTTTTATTATTGTGCAACACTTATTTTAAAATTGTTTTTAAAATCATGAACAAGCCTCTTGAACCTTACGATTCCGGCTCAAGAGGCTACGTATTTCCTATTAATCCATCAACTGAATGATGCTATGTTGCCGTTCTTCCATTAAATCAATGACTATCATCCGTCCTTGTTCTTCATATGAAATAACAGGTCGATCAAAAATTGTATTCTTTCGAACGATCGTTGCAATCTTTCCATTACTCATCAGGACACGATCACCGACTTCGATTGGTAAAAGTAACTGTCCGAGCAATAGGACATACTTCGAGCAATATTGCATCGGTCGTGCTTTTAAATGACGGTATGCATCAAACGGTGTATATGCTTCTCGATATGGACGCCAACTTGTCATCGCAGCAAAGACATCTGCCACAATAAAAAGTCGACTATGATCCGTAATCTTATCTCCCTTTACCTTTAAAGGATAACCCGTTCCATCTAGTCGTTCATGATGTTGAACAATCAAGCGATTGACCGTATCTGAAATGATCGTCTCCTTTTGCAATGCTTGATATGCCATTGCGGGGTGCCGGTGGAAGATTTCTTGTTGCATTGCTTCATAGCGTTTCGTATGACGCCATTCCATGATTCGCGCGAGACCGTAGTCAGCAAAATAAGAAGCTGTCCATAACTCATGGATTAATTTCCGATCTTTTCCGACTGCTTCAGCAAGCATTTGCGCAATTGCCCCTCGATAGATGGCATGTCGAACGGTATAAGCTTCCGTTCCTCGCTCGAGGAAGAATGGTAAGACATCTTGTCTCGTAATCCGTTCTGGAACGGACTGTTTGACCCAGCTCAATGCTTCATACACATTCGGCTTTATTCCCTGTTCCCATGACATGAAGACTTTATTGTAAGAACGAATGAATGCTTCAAACGGATTTTCTGTATGAGCCGCTACGGTTTCAGTTTGCGCCTCCTCGCTCTCGATTAAATCCGGTCGATCTTCGATGACGACTTCTTTAATCAAAAATCGTTGAATCCGCCGTAACTCATCCGTTCCTATCTTTTTACCTGCTTCTACGATTGGATGATCTGTATGTAAATAGATGGGTTCCGTTAAACGATCCCCGATGCGTAATTGATTACTTGCCACTCGCATATCGTTTCGTCTCCTTTTTTATTTTATTTTCTTTCTATCTATATATGTAGATAAAAGCAGCAGAGTAGTATCACTCTGCTGCTTCCTTGCTGACGTCTTGCTTACTCTTCCGCTTCTTCTGGAGCATCCGATTCGACTACATTCTCTTCAGACACGATGTCAGTGTCTTCTTCCATTTCATCAGTCTCTTCTCGTTTCAGTTTGGCAACCGTTGCAACACGGTCACCTTCTTCAATTCGAATGACCTTCACCCCTTGGGTATTCCGGCCGACACGTGAGATGTATTGCGAGTCTGTCCGAATGACGATCCCGCTCTCTGTCATGATCATGATGTCATCGTCGACATCAACGATGCGCATGGCAACGATTTGACCGACACGTTCCGTCACCTTACTCGCGATCAATCCTTTACCACCACGAGACTGGCTACGGAACTCGGTCATCGGTGTCCGTTTACCGAATCCTTTTTCCGTAATGACAAGAACATCTTGGGCATCACGTGCAAGTTCCATCCCGACGACGAAATCGTCTGGACGTAACGTCATCGCTTTGACACCACGAGCGCCACGTCCCATCGAGCGGACATTCGTGATTGGGAAACGAATCGCTTTCCCACTTGTTGAAACAGCAAAGACTTCATCGTCCGTCGATGCGAGACGAACCGATGTCAACTCGTCGTCTTCAAACAATCGAATCGCGATCAAACCGTTTTTGTTGATCCGTGCGTACGCAGACAACGGTGAACGTTTGACGCGTCCTTTACGTGTCATGAAGATCAATGATTTTTGCTCATCTTGAACGACTTCTTCCGTTTCGAGCGTTTCTTCCGTCTCTTCAATCTCTCCCTCAATCACCTCGACAGGTGCTTCAGTTGCTTGTTGCTCCTCGAGATAACGTTTGAAGTTGACTGGAATCATCGTCTCGACCTTTTCGTCGCGTTCGATTTGGATGAGGTTGATGATCGGTACACCTTTTGATGTCCGGCTCATCTCCGGTACTTCATATCCACGAATCCGGTAGACTTTTCCGCGGTTCGTAAAGAATAGGATTGTATCGTGCGTCGAACAAGATAAGAGACGCGTGACGTAATCCTCGTCATTCGTTCCGATTCCTTGAACCCCACGTCCGCCGCGGCGTTGTGTCCGGTACGAATCCGTCGTCATCCGTTTGATGTAGCCACTGCTTGTCAACGTGATGATGATATCCTGTTCCGGAATCAAATCTTCATCTTCGAATTCGATGTGGTCCATGCGGATTTCCGTCCGACGTTCGTCGTTGAAACGTTCTTTTAACTCCTCGAGCTCTGTCCGGATTAAATCAAGCAAAACTTCCTCACTCGCAAGGATGCGGTTCAGTTCCGCGATCAATTGCATGATTTCGTCATACTCTGCTTCGATCTTCTCCCGTTCAAGACCTGTCAGGCGTTGCAAGCGCATATCGAGAATCGCTTGTGATTGTTTCTCGGATAACGCAAAACGCTCCATCAACTGTTCACGTGCTGCGTCTGCTGTCCGGTTCCCGCGAATGATTTGAATGACTTCATCCAAATGATCGAGTGCAATCCGTAGACCAGCGAGTAAGTGTTCACGTGCTTCTGCTTTTTCGAGATCGAACTGTGTCCGACGACGCACGATTTCTTTTTGATGCTCGAGGTAATGATAGAGCATTTCCTTGAGCGTCAATGTTTTCGGACGTCCGCCGACGATCGCTAGCATGTTGACACCAAACGTCGTTTGCATCGACGTCTGTTTATACAAGTTATTTAAGATGACGCTCGCATTGGCGTCACGACGGACTTCCATGACGATGCGCATACCGCGGCGATCTGACTCATCCCGTAAATCGGTGATGCCTTCAATCTTTTTCTCGCGAACGAGATCGGCAATCTTTTCAACGAGGCGGGCTTTATTGACTTGATAAGGCAGCTCCGTCACGATGATCCGTTCCCGGTCTTTCTTCGTCTGTTCGATTTCTGCTTTCGCACGGACGATGATTGAGCCACGTCCTGTTTCATAAGCGCGACGAATCCCACTCCGACCAAGAATTTCACCAGCTGTCGGGAAATCAGGTCCCGGAATGTGCTGCATCAGTTCTTGGATCGTGATTTCTGGATCGTGCGACAAGGCTAAGACACCATCGATGACTTCGCCAAGCTGATGTGGTGGAATGTTTGTTGCCATCCCGACCGCGATCCCGCTCGAACCGTTGACGAGTAAGTTCGGGAAGCGCGACGGTAAGACTTCCGGTTCGCGTTCCGAACCATCGTAGTTATCTTTGAAATCGACTGTGTTTTTGTTGATATCGCGAACGATCTCCATCGCGATTTTTGACATACGAGCTTCCGTATATCGCATCGCTGCCGCCGAGTCTCCATCGACAGACCCGAAATTTCCGTGTCCATCGACGAGTTCGTAACGGTAGCTGAAGTCTTGCGCCATGCGGACCATCGTGTCATAGACGGCAGAATCCCCGTGCGGGTGATACTTACCGATGACTTCCCCGACGATACGGGCAGACTTTTTATGTGGTTTATCGGCACGAATACCGAGGTCGTTCATCGCATAGAGAATCCGGCGGTGTCCGGGTTTTAAGCCGTCCCGTACGTCCGGAAGAGCACGTGCGACGATGACGCTCATCGCGTAGTCCATGAAGGACGTACGCATCTCTTGACTGATATTAATATCCTTGATGATTCCGTGATTTTGTTCGGACATGCTTCTGGCCACCCTCTCTGTTCAGCGTTAAATATCCAGGTTCTTGACGTAATGTGCGTGTGATTGAATGAAGTCGCGTCGTGGTTCGACTTGATCTCCCATCAAGATATCAAAGACTTCATCCGCTTCGATCGCATCTTGAAGCTCGACACGTAACATTTGACGACCACTTGGATCCATCGTCGTTTCCCAAAGTTGCTCTGGATCCATCTCCCCAAGACCTTTGTAGCGCTGAATGTCGTACCGTGCGTTTTCAGGAAGCGCTGCAAGCGCTTCTGTCAATTCACGTTCGTTATGCACGTACGTGATGTTCTTCCCTTGTTTGATCCCGTATAGCGGTGGCTGAGCGATATAGACATACCCATGCTCGACAAGCGGACGCATGTAACGGTAGAAGAACGTCAACAAGAGTGTCCGGATGTGGGCACCATCGACATCGGCATCGGTCATGATGATGACTTTGTGATAGCGTGCTTTTTCGATATTGAACTCAGAACCGATACTTGTTCCGAGTGCCGTGATGATCGTCCGAATCTCATTGCTTCCGAGAATCTTATCAAGACGTGCTTTCTCAACGTTCAAGATTTTACCGCGAATCGGTAAGATTGCTTGGAAATGACGATCACGTCCAGATTTCGCAGAACCACCCGCCGAGTCACCCTCAACGATGTACAATTCGGAAATCGAGGCATCACGTGACGAACAGTCGGCCAGTTTACCTGGAAGCGAGCTCACTTCGAGAACACCTTTACGGCGTGTCAGTTCACGGGCGCGTTTCGCTGCCATCCGGGCGCGTGACGCCATCATCCCTTTTTCGACGATTGCGCGTGCATTCGTCGGGTTTTCGAGCATGAACTGCTCAAATGCACCAGAGAAGAGTGAATCCGTAACCGTACGCGCGTCGGAGTTCCCGAGTTTCGTTTTCGTCTGACCTTCGAACTGTGGGTTCGGGTGTTTGACGGAAACGATCGCTGTCATTCCTTCACGTACGTCCTCACCGGATAACGTACCGTCTGCATCCTTCATCAAACCGAACTTCTTCGCGTAGTCATTGATGACCCGTGTCAAAGCCGTCTTGAAGCCGGTCTCGTGCGTACCACCTTCATGCGTCGGGATGTTGTTCGTGAACGAGTAGATGTTTGACGCAAATCCGTCGTTATACTGAAGCGCGACTTCAACTTCGATGCCGTCTTTTGTTCCGTGTACATAGACAGGTTCCGCATGAACGACTTCTTTTGAACGATTCAAGTGTTCGACGTAGGATTTGATCCCACCTTCGTAGTGGAAGCTACGCGTCATCGGCTCATCCGCACGATCGTCCGTGATGATGATCTTCAAGCCTTTATTTAAGAAAGCAAGTTCCCGCAGGCGTGTCGCTAGCAAATCATAGTCATACTCGAGCGTCTCTTGGAAAATCTCACCGTCTGGGAAGAAACGAATCGTCGTTCCTGTCTCTTCTGATGTTCCGATGACTTCGAGATCTTGCGCTGGTACACCGCGATGATACGCTTGGTAATACAGCTTCTCGTTCCGTTTGACGAATACTTCAAGTTTCGTCGACAGGGCGTTAACGACCGAAGCCCCAACACCGTGTAGTCCACCCGATACTTTATATCCGCCGCCGCCGAATTTACCACCGGCGTGGAGGACTGTCAGGATGACCTCAACGGCAGGACGACCCATCTTCTCTTGAATGTCGACTGGAATACCGCGTCCATTATCCTCGACTAAGATCGAGTTCCCTGGTTCGATCGTCACCTTGATCGTGTCACAGTATCCTGCGAGCGCCTCATCAATCGAGTTATCGACGATCTCCCATACGAGGTGATGGAGACCCTTTGATGCCGTCGAGCCGATATACATCCCTGGACGTTTACGAACTGCTTCTAATCCTTCAAGTACTTGAATCTGATCGGCACCGTACCCTTGTTCCAATTCCATATCTTCATGATTACTCATCGGTTTTCTCACCTACTGTTTCTTTATATGATGTCTCTTCCAAATCGACCGTCCCTTGTTTCACGTGGAACAACTTCGCTTGGTTGATCGTTTCATGCGCAATCCCGTCGACGCTTGTCGTCGTCAGGATCGTCTGGACCTTTTGTTGCATCGTATCGAGCAAATGTGTTTGACGATGATCATCAAGCTCGGATAAGACATCGTCGAGCAGAAGAAGTGGATATTCCCCTACTTCCTCATGAATCAATTCGATCTCCGCAAGCTTTAACGAGAGGGCTGCTGTCCGTTGTTGTCCTTGTGAACCATACGTTTGGACGTTTCGTCCATTGACTTCCATCTCGAAGTCATCGCGATGTGGTCCAAACAACGTAACTCCTCTTCGGATTTCATTTTCTTTTATTTTACCAAACTTCCGCGTGTAGGACGCAGTCATTCCTTCGACATCGAGTAATTCGTCGCCGAATGTGTCCGAACGATAGATGAGCGCGAGTTCTTCCTGTCCACGACTGATTCCGTCATGAATCGGTCGTGCCCATTTTTCGAGCTGGGCCATGAAATGATGCCGGCGCTGAACGATTTTAACGGCTAGCGTAATCATTTGCTCCGTCAAGATATCAAGGAAGGTCTCGTCTCCTCCCTTCATGGACAGTTGTTTCAGCAATGCGTTCCGCTGCTTCAACACTTTCAGGTACTGGCTCAATTCATGCAGATAGACCGGACTGACTTGACCGATCTCCATATCGAGAAATCGCCGGCGGACTTGTGGACTGCCTTTGACGATATGCAAATCTTCCGGGGCGAATAAAACGATGTTCAGTGCCCCGACATAATCACTCAAGCGTCGTTGCTCTAGATGATTCAGCTTTGCTTTTTTCCCGCGACCCGAGATGACGATCTCTTGGACATGGGAGCCGGTCCGCTTGACGACACGTCCTTCGACGCGCGCTGTTTCTTGGTCCCAACCGATCAGTTCCTTGTCATGCGTCGTCCGGTGCGACTTCGCGAGAGCAAGAACATAGATCGCTTCCAGTAAGTTCGTCTTCCCTTGTGCATTTTCACCAATCAGGACATTCGTTTTTTCGGAGAATGACAGTTCGAGTGCGTCATAGTTGCGATAATGACTGAGTCGGACTGAATCCAGCCGCACGTTAGTTGCCCTCGTTCTTGATGATGAACTGACCGTAGTCTTCTACATCAATGATGTCTCCATCCCGTAATTTACGACCACGTCGCTGATCGACCTCGCCGTTGACTAGAATCGGTACCTCTGCTAAAAACGGTTTGGCTTGTCCTCCGCTTGAGATAATATCCGATAGCTTCAGGAACTGCCCTAATGTGACGTATTCCGTTGTAATTCTGATTTCTTGCATGGATTGACTCCTCCTACCTACATATTATAAATGACGTACTCTTTATTGTACTAAACATTGAGCGATTTAGCAAAATCCCCGAACGTATATACGGTATACGAAAAAGACGGGTCCGATGTCGAAACGATCGAACCCGTCTTATCACGTATTTCGTGTTTATGCTTACGCCGTCCGGACTGGAAGAATCAGTTGCAGGACGTTATCTTGATCGACTGGGTGCAAGATGAATGGACGAATCGAACCCGTGAACTGGATTTCGATATCTGTCGCGTCAAGTGCCTTCAAGGCGTCCATCATGTACTTCGAGTTGAACGAGATTTTCAGCTCTTCTCCTTCAAGCGAAAGGATGCTGACTTGCTCCGAGACTTTCCCGACTTCTGGAGAATGCGAAGAGATCTCGACCGCTGTCGTTCCTTCAGCTGCGAACTTGATGACGTTGTTACGGTCCTCACGTGCAAGCAGTGACGCGCGATCGATCGCTTGGAGCAATTCTTTTGCGTTCATGCGGACAGCTGTCCGGTACTCTTCCGGAATCAAACGTGATGTATCCGGATAGTTTCCATCGAGTAGACGCGAGAAGAAGAGGACGTGCTTCATCTTGAACAAGATTTGTTGGTTCGTGATCGTGATATCCACATGACCATCCCCAAGCAACTTCGATAATTCATTCAAGCTCTTACCAGGAACGATGACGTTCTGGAACGAGATATCTGTATCTGTCTCGAACTGTGCACGACGAAGGGCTAGACGATGACTATCTGTTGAGACACATGTCAAGATGCCTTTATCGGCTGAGAAGTTCACACCTGTCAGAACAGGACGTGTTTCTTGAACAGCGACAGCAAAGCTTGTTTGGCGAATCATCGAACGTAAGAGATCAGCCGGTAAGCGGAAACGTTGTCCCCCATCGACTTGCGGAAGGCGTGGGAACTCATCTGGATCAAGACCGTTCAAATGGAATTCCGCTGTTCCTGACTGGATCCGTGTCATGAAGTTCGGTGAGACTTCAAGTGTGACTTCGTCTTTTGGCATCTTTTTGACGATATCGCCGAAGAAGCGGGCATTCAAGACGACACTACCTGCACGGTGAACCGTGACATAAGATGTTCCATTCTCTTCTGCATAGATCGTCCGTTCAATCGAGATTTCTGTATCGCTTCCTGTCAGCGTCATACCATCTCCATGAGCTTCGAGTTTGATTCCTGTCAGAATCGGAATCGTCGTGCGGGATGAGACCGCTTTGGCTACATCTTGTACTGCTTGAATTAAAGCTTCGCGTTGAATGGTGATATGCATATCGTCGTTAGACTCCTCTCGAAAATAATGGGCATGCGCCCATCATAACATAATAATATATTTTTTTAATAATAGTCTTAGGGGCTGTGGATAGTGTGGATAAGTCGGTGGATAACTTGATATAAAGCCAAAAACGGTGTGGATAAGTTGTGGATAACCACCCTACTTTATCCACATGTTTATCCACAGTTTTATGAATGCTTCAATTCATGTTTGATTTGTTCGATGACTTTTCCCGTTTCCCCGTCCGATTTGATCAACATACTAATCTTTTCATGGGCATGGATGACGGTCGTATGGTCGCGTCCCCCGAATTCTTCTCCGATTTTCGGTAAAGAGCTCTCCGTCATCTCCCGTGAGAGATACATCGCGATTTGACGTGGGAAGGCAATCGATTTCGTCCGTTTTTTCGCCTTCAGATCATCAAATGGCAAATTGAAGTGCTTACTGACCGACTCCTGGATGTCACGAATCGTAACTTTACGAGGTTCAGCGACCGGCATGATGTTATGCAAGGCTTCCGCAGCAACATTTGGATCGATTGGTCGTCCGACGAGATTCGCATAAGCGATAACGCGGGTTAACGCCCCTTCGAGCTCACGAATATTCGTATCAATTTGACTTGCGATGTAAAGCATGACTTCGTTTGAGACGTCAAGTTGCTCCGCATTCGCCTTTTTCCGTAAAATCGCAATCCGTGTCTCGAGATCCGGTGGCGTGATGTCGGTGATTAATCCCCATTCGAAACGAGAACGAAGCCGATCTTCAAGCGTTGGAATCTCTTTTGGTGGTCGGTCACTTGAGATGATGATTTGTTTTTGGTCGTTGTGCAAGGCATTGAATGTGTGGAAAAACTCTTCTTGCGTCTGTTCTTTGCCCGCAAGGAACTGGATGTCATCAATTAAGAGGACATCGATGTTACGGTATTTATTTCGAAACTCAACCGTCTTATTATCACGGATGGAGTTAATGAAGTCATTCGTAAAGCGTTCAGAAGAGACATAGGCAATCCGTGTCCCGAGATTTTGATCTTGAACGTACTGTCCGATGGCATGCATCAGATGGGTTTTGCCAAGACCAACGCCACCATAGATGAAAAGCGGATTGTATGCTTTAGCAGGCGCTTCCGCAACAGCAAGTGAAGCGGCATGCGCAAAACGGTTCCCCGATCCGATGACGAATGTATCGAACGTATACTTCTCATTCAATTGTCCGAGTTCACTCATCGTCAGTTCCTCTGTTGGTCTCCGCATGTTCGATGGACGCGATTTCGGAGTCGGTGTTGCCTCAACACGTTCCTCTTCTTGTCGATCGAGCATTTTCTTCGCTTGTCCCTCTTCAATGAACTGAATATCGAGTCGGCTTCCTGTTACTTCCTCAACTGTGTCTTCGAGTAAAGATAAGTACTGGCGCTCGAGCCATGTCACCGTAAACGCAGCTGGTGCTGAAACGAGTAGTGTCGTTCCATTTAGCGTGACGCCTTCTGTGGATTTCAACCACATATCATAACTAGCTTTCGGTGTTCGTTCCTCTTCCTCGATCACAGATAAGACATTATGCCAAAGTTCGGCAGCGTTTTTCATAAATACCCCCCTTTTTTTATCAAGATAGAAAATTTTTGTACACAGGCTTATACACAGACAAAGTTAATGAAGAAACTCGACTTATCCCCATAACGTAAAAACTGTGGATAACGTTATCCACAGGCAGTTGAATCTGTGTATAAAGTTATCCACAGGGTGTGTATAACTTGTTTTGTCCTGAACGATCAGGATCATGTTATGCACAATTAGTGTATCAAAAGAAATGAGCCCTGGCAATGGTTGGAATGATTTATCCACAAGTAAATTAAACCGTCCACAGGTAGTTACCCACAAGCTGTGGATAGTGTGGATAAATTGTGGATAAGAGGTGGATAACTTTTCGAAAGAGGAAGCGTTGAAAAAGAGTTATTCACAAAATACAAAAGAAGTGGAAAAAGGAAATCCAAAATCGAGGATTGACGTCGATTTTAAAAAATACTATCGTAGACAAAGTGAAGAGTTATCCACGGAAAGTGTGGATAATGTGGATAAGTCTGTGGATAGGTGGATAAGTCTACACACATCCCCTCTATGATCCATATGTATTCTATCGCGTAATAGAGTTTGCACAGTCGAATCCTATTGCCTGTTTTCAAACTAGAACTCCCTTAAGCAGGACAAGAAATCTTCTGAACTTTCATTGACAATGCCACAATCAGTTTATATAATGTACAAGACTGCCTTAAAGTAGAAAATAACAATTGGTTATAAAGATCTTTTAAAGGAGGTGCAGACGAATGAAACCAACTTTCAACCCAAACAACCGTAAGCGTAAAAAAGTTCACGGATTCCGTGCGCGTATGGCTACGAAGAGTGGCCGCCGTATCTTGGCTGCTCGCCGTCTTAAGGGCCGCAAAGCCTTGACTGTCTAATGCATTGATGCATCCATCACTTCGGGCATGATCCGAGGTGATTTTTTTTTATGTTTTTTCGTGTGTTCGTGCTTTTGTCACATGCGCCCTATCGCGTCGCATGTTTATTCTATGATATGATGAGAGACGACGAATTTTCGTAGTGTCAGGATGGAGTGTGAATAAGGTGAAGAAGGAATACCGCGTCAAGAAAGACAAGGAGTTCCAAGCGGTGTTTACTAAAGGAGCCTCTGTCGCAAATCGGCAATTTGTCGTGTATGCCTTGAAAAAGGAGCAACAGACTCACTTTCGGGTTGGTTTATCCGTCAGTAAGAAAATCGGGAATGCCGTCGTCCGGAATCAGGTAAAACGGTATCTTCGGGAAGCATGCCAGCAGCATGAAGCCTCGATTGCCCCGAATTATGATTTGGTGATCATCGCGCGCAATCCGGCCGCGAAGATGACCGCGCAAGAAGTGGCTGACAGTCTCCGTCACGTGCTCAAACGTTCCGGTGTCTGGATGCGATCAAAAAAATGAATCGTAGCAATGCATCCTGTTGATTTGTACGGCGCTCCCTTTCCTTGCCTTACTATAGAAGAAGATGGCGTTCGACAAAGCGTAAACAATTTCTAGGAGGAATTATGAACAAGAGAACTAAGATTTGGTTAACTCTCGGACTCATGTCCGTGCTCGCGATCGTATTATCCGGCTGTACACCTAGTTCGTATGGTACTGGTGAACCGATCACAGCAGACACAGAAGGTTTTTGGAAACATTACTTCGTTTGGCCGATGGCGTGGTTGATTCGTGAGATTTCACAGTTCTTTAGCGGTGATTACGGTATCGGAATCATCATTACGACACTTCTCGTTCGTCTTGTCATCCTTCCATTGATGATTAAACAAACGAAGAGTATGGGTGGAATGCAAGTCATTCAACCAGAAATGATGAAGCTTCGTGAGAAATACAGCTCAAAAGACCAAGAGACACAACAGAAATTGCAACAGGAAATGATGAAGCTCTATCAAGAGCACAACGTCAATCCACTTGCAGGCTGTTTACCGATCTTGATCCAAATGCCGATTTTGATCGCGTTCTACAATGCCATCATTTATACACCAGCTATTTTCCAACACACGTTCCTCTGGTTCGACCTTGGGAAACCGGATCCATTCTTCATCTTGCCGATCATGTCTGCGGTACTAACATATCTGCAACAAAAGATCTCGATGGCAGGTCAAGAAGACAACCCACAAATGAAAATCATGCTTTACGTCTTCCCAATCATGATCTTCATCATGGGTGTTACACTCCCATCTGCCCTTTCGCTTTACTGGGTCGTCGGTTACATCTTCTCGATCATCGTCACGATCGTCATCATGAAGCCAATGCGTGAAAAGATTAAGTTGCAGACGGAAGCGACAATGGCTGCTAAACGTGAAAAAGAAGCAGCACAAGCAGCTCCGGCTCCTAAAAAATCGAAAAAGAAACGCTAATACGTGAAGAGCGACGCTTTGTTTTGACAGAGTGTCGCTCTTTTTCTTTTGCGTCATTTCGTGTATAGTTGTTTCGTTATACCCATTGCAACGATTAAGGATTAAATACTCATAAAAAGACAGAAGAAAAACGAGGTGGAAGAACGGATGATGGAATTTGATACGATTGCCGCGATTTCGACGCCGATGGGAGAAGGGGCGATTGCAATCGTGCGCTTATCAGGTCCTGATGCAGTCGCTGTAGCCGACCGTGTTTACAAAGGGAGCAACCGCTTGACGGAAGTACCAACCCATACGATTCATTACGGGAAATTGGTCGACCATGAGGCGGACCGTGTCGTCGATGAAGTAATGGTGAGTGTCATGCGCGCACCAAAGACGTTTACACGTGAAGATGTCATCGAATTGAATTGTCATGGAGGAGTCGTCGCGGTCAATCGTGTCCTCGAACTCATCCTCGCCCAACCGGAAGTCCGGCTGGCGGAACCTGGTGAATTTACGAAACGCGCGTTCTTGAACGGACGCATCGATTTGTCACAAGCGGAAGCCGTCATGGATTTGATCCGGGCGAAGACGGACCGAGCGATGCATGTCGCCGTCAGTCAGATTGAAGGACGTCTCTCGAAACTCGTCCAAGAATTACGTCAACAATTGTTACAGACGATTGCTGCGATCGAAGTCAACATCGATTACCCGGAATACGATGCAGAAGAGATGACGCAACAGATCGTCGAACGTGATGCTGGTGCTGTCCGCGCGATTTTGGCAGAGTTATTAACAACGGCACGCCAAGGAAAAATCTTGCGCGAAGGGTTATCCACAGCGATCATCGGTCGTCCGAACGTCGGAAAGTCGTCTTTGCTCAACACATTGGTGCAAGAAGCAAAGGCCATCGTCACGGATATCGCGGGAACGACACGCGATACGATCGAGGAGTACGTCAATGTTCGCGGTGTACCGTTGAAGTTGATTGATACGGCAGGGATTCGCGAGACGGAAGATATCGTCGAACGGATGGGTGTTGAAAAGTCGCGTCAGGCTTTGAAGACGGCCGATTTAATCTTACTCGTCCTCAACGGGAATGATGTTCTGACGGATGAGGACGTCTTGCTGTTTGAAGCAATCAAAGGAATGAACGCGATCATCATCGTCAACAAGAGTGACTTGGCGCAACAGATTGACTTAGCGCGTGTCACGGAGCTTGCTGATGGTCGACCAATCGTCACGACATCCTTGCTCGAAGAAGCAGGCGTCAACGATCTTGAAGCAGCGATTGCGAGTCTGTTCTTTGAACAGGGTGTCGAAAGTCAGGATATGACGTACGTCTCAAATGCGCGTCACATCCAGCTCATCAAACGAGCGAGTCAAATGATTGAAGATGCTCTCGGTGCAGCAGAAGCAGCGATGCCGATCGACATGGTACAGATCGATTTACGACGAGCGTGGGATACGCTTGGCGAAATCAATGGTGATACAGCACAGGATAGTTTATTGGATCAGTTGTTTTCGCAGTTCTGTCTCGGGAAATAATTCGAGACGACTGCGTGTTGAATAAGAAGGAGGAACCAGTACTATGGCTTATCAAGCAGGTGAATTCGACGTCATCGTCGTCGGAGCCGGACATGCCGGCATCGAAGCCTCTCTTGCTGCGGCACGAATGGGCTCGAAAACGGTCATGTTGACAATGAATCCCGATATGGTCGGATTCATGTATTGCAACCCGTCGATCGGTGGTCCTGCAAAAGGAATCGTCGTCCGGGAAATCGATGCGCTCGGTGGCGAAATGGCACGCGCGATCGATGCAACGTATATTCAAATGAAAATGTTAAACACATCAAAAGGTCCTGCCGTGCGAGCACTACGGGCACAGGCGGATAAATTCGAATACCAAAACCGAATGAAAAAAGCGCTCGAGGATGAACCGAATCTGCTCTTACGTCAAGCGCTCGTCGAACGGTTATTGATTAACGACGAAGGACGTTGCGTCGGTGTCGTCACGAATACAGGGGCGGAGTACCGGGCGAAAGCGGTCATCATCACGACAGGAACGTTCATGCGCGGAAAAATCATCATCGGTGAATTGTCGTACGAGAGTGGTCCGAACAATCAGATGCCATCGATCAATCTATCGAAACATCTTGAAGAACTCGGATTTGAGCTCGCACGTTTCAAGACAGGTACACCACCGCGAATCGACGGGAAAACGATCGATTACTCGAAGACGGAGATTCAACCAGGTGACGAAGTAGCACTTCCATTTAGTCATGAAACGACTCAGATGATCACGGAACAGATCCCATGCTGGTTGACGTATACGACGGAGTATACGCATCAGTTGATCGATGCGAACCTGCACCGCTCACCAATGTTCTCTGGGATGATCAAAGGAACAGGTCCACGTTATTGCCCATCGATCGAAGATAAGGTCGTCCGGTTCAACGATAAACCGCGTCACCAAATCTTCCTTGAGCCAGAAGGTCGCGATACGGAAGAAGTCTACGTGCAAGGATTATCAACAAGCTTGCCGGAAGACGTCCAACACGATATTCTCCGCTCGATTCCAGGGCTTGAGAATTCAGAAATGATGCGTCCTGGTTATGCGATTGAGTACGATGCCGTTGTTCCGACACAACTCTGGCCAACGCTCGAGACAAAACGGGTTCCGGGTTTATTCACAGCGGGTCAAATCAACGGAACAAGTGGGTATGAGGAAGCAGCGGGGCAAGGAATCATGGCAGGGATCAATGCCGGACTACAAGTCCAAGGCAAAGAACCACTTATCTTGTCACGTTCACAAGGCTATATCGGTGTCATGATCGATGATCTCGTCACGAAAGGTACGAACGAACCATACCGTCTCTTGACGTCACGCGCCGAGTACCGGTTGTTGCTCCGTCATGATAATGCGGACCTTCGCCTATCGGAAATCGGACATGAACTCGGATTGATCTCGGAAGAGCGCCAAGCGAAGTTGCTCGATAAACAAGAACAAATCCGTCTTGAGATGAAACGTCTTGAGAAGGTCGTCATCAAAGCGACAGCGGACGTGAATGCACAGCTAGAAGCAATTGGTGCATCACCACTCAAGGAAGCGCTGCATGCGATCACGTTGCTGAAACGTCCGGAAATTACGTATGCGATGATCGCGCAGATGACACCACCGGAAACACCACTGTCTGCAGAAGCAGCAGAACAAGTCGAAATCCAAGTCAAATATGCCGGCTACATCGATAAACAACTTGATCAAGTCGAAAAAATGATGCGGATGGAGCAAAAACGGATTCCGGATCGTCTCGATTACGATGCGATCAGTGGATTAGCGATTGAAGCGAAACAAAAACTAAACCAAGTGCGTCCGCTCTCGATCGGACAAGCATCCCGGATCTCAGGGGTAAACCCGTCTGATATCTCGATTCTGCTTGTCTACATCGAGCAAGGCCAATACGCATTGACTGCGGAGTGAACGAGATGAACCAACAGCAATTCGTAACAGCATTGGCAGCACAGGGACTTGAAGTCTCAGAACATCAGTTGCATCAATTCAAACGGTATTATGAACTGCTCGTCGAGTGGAATGAAAAGATGAACCTGACAGCGATCACGGACGAAGAAGATGTCTATCTCAAGCACTTCTACGATTCGATCACAGCAGCATTCTATTTCGATTTCACGACGGTCACGACGGTTTGTGATGTCGGAGCGGGCGCTGGTTTCCCAAGTCTGCCGATCAAGATCATGTTCCCCCATCTCCAAGTGACGATTGTCGATTCACTGAACAAACGAATCGGCTTCCTCAATCATTTGGCGACGGAACTCGGACTCGAAGGTGTCGCGTTCCATCATGGACGCGCCGAAGAGTTCGGTAAAAATAAACAATTCCGCGAACGGTTTGATGTCGTGACAGCACGTGCGGTCGCCCGGATGTCCGTTCTCGCGGAATATTGCCTACCGCTTGCGAAAGTCGGGGGTCAATTCGTTGCCTTGAAGGCAGCGAAAGTCAGTGAAGAGCTCGAGGATGGTGCGATTGCCTTAAAAGTACTCGGTGGGAATTTACGGGAAAGTTTCCAGTTCCAATTGCCAGGCGAGGAAAGTGAGCGTAATATCGTTATTGTAGATAAAAAACGAACAACACCCGGGAAATATCCGCGTAAAGCGGGTACGCCTGCAAAAGATCCATTAAGCTAAACACCGTTTCACGTGAAACGATGACTGATAAAGGTGAGGTGCGCCAACGTGAGAAATGCAATTGCCAAGCTGCTCGGTAAGGGAGGGCAACCTGCTACGATCGAGCTTGACCCACAAGAGACGGTTCAGGAATTACCATTGACAGAACTTGTCGCAAACCAGTTCCAACCACGGACAGTGTTTGATGGGGACCGAATTGAAGAGCTAGCCGTTACGATCGAAGAGCATGGATTACTCCAGCCGATCGTCGTTCGAAAACAAGGAACAGGATACGAAATCATTGCGGGAGAACGACGATACCGGGCAGTGCGCTCGCTTGGTTGGGAAACGATTCCTGCCATCGTCAAAGAGATGACGGACGAGACGACTGCTTCACTGGCATTGATTGAAAATCTGCAACGCGAAGATTTGACACCAATCGAAGAAGCAGAAGCCTATGAGCGCTTGCTTGCGTTACAAGACATCACGCAAGAAGTGTTAGCTCGTAAGCTCGGACGTAGTCAATCGACGATTGCTAACAAATTGCGTTTGCTTCGATTGCCAACGGATGTCCGGGAAGCGTTGAAGCAACGGACGATCACGGAGCGTCATGCCCGTGCGTTATTACCGCTCAAGGATGAAGCGCTACAAGTAACGGTACTCGCTGAAATTCTGGAACGGGAATGGAACGTCAAGGAGACGGAGCGCCGGGTGGAACGATTGATGACACCACAGCCACCGAAGAAAAAACGTCATAAGAGCTTTGCTCGCGATACACGGATTGCGTTAAATACCCTTCGCGATTCCGTCGATATGATCGAGCAAACCGGATTGACGATTGAAAAAGAAGAAGTCGATTGTGAAGAATATGTAGAGGTGCGGATTCGCATCGTGAAGGCACGTCCGGAATAAGCGGTCGTGCCTTCCGCTACGTTTAGGAGAGAAGGCAAGTGAACGAATTACCTGTTCGGGCGATTCGCCCGAATCCGACTCAACCCCGGAAACGATTCAATGAAAAAGCATTAGAAGAGTTAGCCCAATCACTCGTTCGGCACGGGATGATCCAACCGATCGTCGTCCGACCACGTGATGGCTATTATGAAATCATCGCCGGCGAACGACGGTATCAAGCAGCGAGTCGCGCAGGATTCGAACGTGTACCGGTCCTCGTGATCGAAGCAGACGAGACACGCGTGATGGAGCTCGCTTTGATCGAAAACATCCAACGGGCGGATTTATCCGCGATTGAAGAGGCGATGGCGTATGCGGAGATGATCGAGGAATTCGGCATCACGCAAGCAGAGCTTGCGCAGCGTGTCGGCAAAAGTCGTTCGCACATCACGAACAGTCTTCGGTTACTACAATTGCCGCTACTCGTTCAACAAGCGGTGATGGATGAGCGGTTATCGATGGGACATGCCCGTGCCCTGTTGTCGCTAAAGCATCCAAAGAAAATCGAGCAGATGGCAGAACGCGTCATGGCGGAAAATTGGAACGTCCGTCGATTAGAGCAGGCGCTTCGAGAACGGAAAGAATCCACTCGTCCGCAACAAGCGACTGCTGTCCAATTCGTCGAAGAGTCGCTTCGCGAAAAATACGGGGCGACGGTACGGATCAAACAAGGCAAACAAGCAGGGAAACTCGAGATTGATTTTGCAGATGAAGACGACCTCAATCGGTTGCTCGACTTGTTATTACCTGAATCGGATCAATGAAAAAGAAGCGTTCCGGTGACGGTTCGCTTCTTTTTGATTACATCGAGCGTGGCGTAAAGGAAATCGTCGTCCGTGTCGACTCAGCGGATAATTTCGCATCGAGCATGTGGAAACTGTTCGCGACGAGTTCTGCTAATTCATAAACGAGGTGTAACCGTGTATTTTGGAGAATCATCATCTCCATGAAGCCACTGACGTTAACGACAGCCTTGATGTTGAAGTCACCGACCGCTGGCAATTCTTTTTGAACGCCGGCACCGGGTGCGAGTGGACCTTCCGAGAAGAAGACGTGCCCAACGCTTGAAAGTCGACCAAGACATGCATCGATTGCGATGACAAGTGGACGATAATGGGTCGTTTGGATTGAGTGAATCGTTTCAGCGAGATTCAGTGCATGGACGGGTTTAGCGAGTGTACCGTAAACGTGGAGATGAGTAGGTGCTTGTTTTTCAAGGAATGTTCCGACAAGTGGACCGAGTGAGTCGCCCGTCGAACGATCAGAACCAATGCAGACGAGTACGATTGGTCGTTTTTCCTGGACTGCGGAGATTTGTTCGAATAATTGTTCGGCTAAGCGTTCTTTCGCGAACGGTTCCGTATATTCTAAAAGAAAGAATAGGGCTTGGGCTCGTGCGAATGAAAGCGGAAATTCATCGAAATCATCTCTTCTTCTCTTGGTGTCGGTGTCGTGGTGGATTGGCAAGAGTGAAGGGTTCTTAGATGATTTTCCTTTCCCGGTTTTTCCAAAAATCTAACGTCAAAATCGGCTCTTTGGTTGAAACTCAATTAAAATCACGTATACTGTCGTAATAGAGAGAACAAGAAAGGATGAGAGAATGGCTACCAATCAAGATGTACAAGAATCCGTCGCCCAAGTCGATAAACTAATCAATCAAGTAATGGATGCGGATATGTGGATTCGTTTTGGGATGAAACTACTGATTGCGCTCATCATCATCGCGGCGTTCTATGTGTTAACGCGCGTTTTGACTGGGGCAGTCTCGCGTCTCTTTACGATTAGGAAAATCAATGAACAGGACTACTTGGCGCAACGTCAGAACGAGACATTACTGAAGTTGCTCCAAAATGCGATTCGTTACGTACTCGGAATCGTCATGTTGTTGACGGTACTCAGTCAGTTCGGAATCAACATCACCGGTCTTGTCGCCAGTGCGGGGATTGCCGGTCTTGCGATTTCGTTCGGTGCGAAGAACTTGGTGCAAGATATCATTACCGGAGCGTTCATCATCTTCGAACGCCAGTTCAAAGTCGGAGATTATGTACGCGTCGGTGTGATCGAAGGAGTCGTCACGGAACTTGGAATCCGGACGACGAAACTAAAAGGACTCAACGGGGAGATCCACATCATCCCGAACGGTCAGATTTTGCAAGTCACGAACTATTCGGTCGACAACAGTTTCGCGCTCGTTGATGTTCAAGTCTCCTATGACGAAGATCTCGAACGGGTCGAACAAGTCTTGCATGAGATCGCGGACCGGACAACGAAGAAGTATGTCGATATGTTCGTCGAACCGATTCAGATGCTTGGCGTCCAGACGCTTGGTCCTTCTGAAGTCGTCTATCGTTTGATGGCAGAAGTACCACCGATGCAACATTTCCAAGCCGGTCGTCTAATCCGGAAGGAATTGAAGCAAGGACTAGAAGAAGAAAACATCAAGATCCCGTATCCACGGATGGTCATGATGAATCCAGAACAAAAGAATGGTGGACAAACGGATGATTCCAAAAACGTATCAACTCCATGATTATGTTGAGATGAAGAAGCAGCATCCATGTGGTACGAACCGATGGCAAATCATTCGGGTCGGCATGGATATCCGAATCAAATGTCAAGGTTGCGGGGCAAGCATTTTGATGCCACGTCGTGATTTTGATAAACGATTGAAAAAAGTCTTACCAGAGTAATGAAAAGCGGATCTGATCCTCGTGATTAGATTCGCTTTTTTGTTGTCTTGCTTAAGTGGAGCGGTTGCGTTCGGTTAGGACGTGAGTAAAAAAGACGGTCGAGCTCCTTGCTTAAAAAAATTGAACTATCTATAATTGTGAAAGATGTGCTGACGTGGTGTAATCATTCTACCCACTGCGGCCGCTAGCACGGATTTCCTAGGAAATACCGAAAAGGAGGAATTCCAAGTGGGATTAACAGCAGGAATCGTTGGCTTACCAAACGTAGGAAAATCAACACTTTTTAACGCCATCACACAAGCAGGTGTAGAGGCAGCGAACTACCCGTTCGCAACGATCGACCCGAACGTCGGTGTCGTTGAAGTACCAGATGCACGTCTTCGGAAATTGACGGAACTCGTCAACCCGAAAAAGACGATCCCGACAGCATTCGAATTCACGGATATCGCAGGTATCGTAAAAGGCGCGTCTAAAGGGGAAGGTCTCGGAAATAAATTCCTCGCGAACATTCGTGAGGTAGATGCGATCTGTCAGGTCGTGCGTTGTTTCGTCGATGAAAACATCACACACGTGGCCGGAAAAGTCTCACCGATCGATGACATCGAGACGATCAACCTCGAATTGATCCTCGCAGACCTCGAGCAAGTCGAAAAACGGATTCAGCGTGTCCAAAAACAAGTCAAGTCACGCGATAAAAACGCAGCGGCTGAACTCGAAGCACTTGAAATCGTGCAAGCATTACTCGAAGACGAGAAACCAGCACGTCTCGCTGAATTGAACGAAGATCAAGCAGCTCTCGTCAAACACTTCCAATTGTTGACGATGAAACCGATGCTTTACGTTGCAAACGTTGGCGAAGATGAAGTCGCAGACGCGGACAATAACGAAAACGTCCGTCTCGTACGCGAATTCGCAGAAAAAGAAGGTTCTGAAGTCATCGTCATCTGTGCTCGGATTGAAGAAGAGATTGCAGAGCTTGAGCCAGAAGAACGTCAAGAGTTCCTCGTCGATCTCGGAATCGAAGAATCAGGTCTTGATCAATTGATCCATGCAGCATACAGCACGCTTGGTCTTGCGACATACTTCACAGCAGGTGAAAAAGAAGTACGCGCTTGGACGTTCAAAAAAGGGATGAAAGCTCCGCAATGTGCGGGTGTCATCCACTCGGACTTCGAACGTGGATTCATCCGTGCAGAAGTCGTTTCGTACGAAGATTTAGCAGCAGCAGGCAACATGGCTACAGTCAAGGAACAAGGACGTTACCGTTCAGAAGGTAAGGAATATGTCTTCCAAGACGGCGATGTCGTCACATTCCGCTTCAACGTCTAATCGAAATCGAATCGTTATTGCATAAAGCAAAATACTTTGGTAGTATTAACGAATGTGAGTAATGAATTATTGCTCCTTGCTCGAACATTCGAGCCGCCAGTCCAAGAGGAGGTGACAGATATGCGTAAATACGAAGTACTTTACATCATCCGTCCGGAACTTGATGAGGAAGCACGCAAAGCAACAGTGGAGCGTTTCAACAAAGTCCTCACTGATAACGGTGGTACAGTTGATAAAACAACTGAAATGGGTAAACGTCGTTTCGCTTACGAAATCAATGATATGCGTGAAGGGTTCTACGTTCTTCTTAACGTTTCTGCTGAACCAGCAGCTACAAAAGAACTTGACCGTCTCATGAAGATCAGTGACGATATCGTTCGCTTAATGATCACAAAAGACGAGAAATAAGCTGAAACAGGAGAGTGATTCTGATGATTAACCGCGTCGTTTTAGTCGGTCGGTTAACTCGTGACCCGGAAATGCGTTATACGCAGAGCGGGATTGCGGTAACGCGATTCACACTCGCATGTGACCGTCCTTTCACAGGGCAAGATGGGAAGCGAGAAGCTGATTTCATCGATTGCGTCGTTTGGCGCAAGCAAGCAGAGAACGTTGCTCAGTATTTGAAGAAGGGTAGTCTTGCTGGTGTAGAGGGTCGCCTCCAGATTAGCAGCTACGACGATAAAGAAGGGCAACGCCGTTATCGTGCGGAAGTCGTCGCTGATAGCGTCCGCTTCCTTGAGTCACGTAACGCGAGCCGTTCTTCGGATGGTAGCGAAGGCTACGCTTCATCTACTGGTGGAAACGGGAATGCTGCAGGATGGGGTTCACAGCAACAGCAGAACAACTCTTCCTCGCCAGCACCCGCTTCATCGAATTCGGGCTTCGGCGCTGATCCGTTCAGCGGCGGTAGTTCGATCGACCTTTCAGACGACGATCTCCCGTTCTAAGGAAATCGTCCTGAAAAATCCAAGTTAAAAAGGAGGTTAATCACATGGCACGTCGTCCAGGTGGAAAACGTCGTCGTAAAGTATGTTACTTCACGTCGAACCACATCACTCATATCGATTATAAAGACGTAGAACTTCTCAAACGTTTCATTTCGGAACGCGGTAAGATTCTTCCACGTCGTGTGACTGGTACTTCAGCGAAATACCAACGTCCACTTACAATCGCAATCAAACGCGCACGTCAAATGGCTTTAATCCCATACGTGGCTGACTGATTTCGTAGCACCATCCTCATGCGTGAGGATGGTGCTTTTTTTCGCTTCCCTTTCATCCCCTCCTGCTTTTCGGTTATAATAAACAAGTTACTAAAAATTTAAATGAACCCTATAGAGCATATAAGGAGGACACGATGGAGTCAGGTCAACAAGTATCACCGGAACGAGAACGACGCATCGTTCGCTTCATTCCGTATCTATTAATCGTCGGTCTGCTTCTCGTCGTCGCTGTACGTGAACCGATCATCTCTGCTATCGGAGCCGTCGTGACTGCCCTCCTCTTCGGATTGCACCTATTCGAAGAACGCCGTGCACGCAGGGCATGGGAGGCATACGTCGCCGGAATCTCGATGCAAGTCGAGGAGACGGGACAAGATGCGTTGACGAACATGCCAATCGGGATTTTGTTATACGATGAGGAAACCCTCGTCACCTGGTTCAATGATCCGATGCGGGAGATCTTTGATGATGTAGCGATGGGACAGACGCTCAATGAGCTCGATCCCTTATTCATCGAAATGGTCGCGACGAACGAGGACCAAGCGACGCTTGAAATCGGTGATGCGGTATATCGCGTCTTTTCAAATCATGAGAATCGGACGTTCTATCTGTTCGATATGACAGAAGAAGCACAAGTCGAACAACAACTCGTCGATAATCAGACAGTCATCGGCGTTATCTATCTCGATAACTACGATGAGATGACACAAGGTATCGAAGATCAGTTGCGCAGTGAGTTGAACAGCCGAGTTACGCAACTGTTGAATCACTGGGCAGCCGAACACGGAACGTATATCAAACGAACCGCATCTGATCGGTACTTCATCGTCACGACAGAAGAGAATCTTCGGATTCTCGAACGATCGAAGTTCACGATTCTCGATACCGTGCGCGAAGAGACGAGTCAGCGTGGTGTCCAGTTGACGTTATCGATCGGAATTGGTTGCGGAAGTGACCCGATTCCGGCGCTTGGTCTGATGGCTCAGTCGAGTCTCGATCTCGCATTAGGACGGGGAGGCGACCAAGTCGTCATCAAACGCGATGGAAAAGTCCGCTTTTATGGCGGCAAGACGAATCCGACAGAAAAACGGACACGTGTCCGAGCACGTGTCATTGCCAACTCGCTTCGTGACTTAATGCAGGAATCGAGCCGTGTCCTGATCATGGGGCATAAGAATCCGGATATGGATGCACTCGGATCAGCGATCGGCATTTTGAAGCTTGCGGAAATGAACGATAAGGAAGCGCATATCGTTTTACCGCCAGAAGAAATCGGTCGTGGGATTCGCCGGATGATGGACGAGATCGCTGAAGTACCACAACTCGAGACACGGTTCGTCAATGCGTTTCAAGCCGATCAGTTAATTGACGATCAGACGTTACTCGTCGTCGTCGATACCCACAAACCGTCGCTCGTCGTCGTGCCGACGTTACTCGATCGATTCGAGCATATGGTCGTGATTGATCATCACCGGCGTGGGGAGGACTTCATCGAAGATGCGGTCCTCGTTTATCTCGAGCCTTACGCATCGTCGACGTCAGAACTCGTCACCGAGTTGATCGAGTACCAGCCGACGAATCAGAAGCTATCGATGCTTGAGGCGACGGCGTTACTTGCCGGAATCATCGTCGATACGAAAGGCTTTGCCCTTCGGACCGGCTCGCGGACGTTCGATGCTGCCTCTTACTTGCGTTCACAAGGTGCTGACACGGTGCTCGTGCAAGAGTTCCTCAGTCAGGATCTTGAGACGTACGTTGAGCAGTCACATATCCTCGAGCGGTCCGAGGTCTATACGAAAGGGATGGCGATTGCGACAGCAGAACCTGGCGTCATTCACGATCAAGTCTTGATCGCACAAGCGGCTGATCAATTGTTGTCGCTTCAAGGCATTCGTGCTGCCTTCGTCATTGCGGAACTTCAAGACGGACGGACAGCGATCAGTGCCCGTTCACTCGGAGAAGTCAACGTCCAGTTGATCATGGAGACGCTCGGAGGCGGCGGTCACTTGACGAACGCGGCGACACAGATGTCAGAATCGGTCGTCACGGTCGCGGATGCGTTGCGTAAAGCGATCGATCAATATCTAGAAGATGAGACAAAAGGAGAGGAATCAGAATGAAGGTTATTTTCTTACAAGATGTAAAAGGACAAGGTAAAGCAGGAGACGTCAAAGACGTGGCCGATGCTTATGCAAATAACGTACTCTTCAAGAAAAAGTTGGCGCGTCCTGCGACGACTGGCAACTTGAAGCAACATGAAGCACATGAACGTAAAGCAGCAGAAGAAGCGAAACAGAACTTGCTTGACGCGCAAGCGTTAAAAGAGAAAATCGAAAAAGAGACGATCATCGTCTCGACGAAAGCCGGTGAAGGCGGTCGTGTCTTCGGTTCTGTCACAAGCAAACAGATCGCGGAAGCACTCAAGAGCATGGGTTACAAAATCGACAAACGTAAAATCGAGCTCGAGCACCCAATCAAGGCACTCGGCTTTACGAAGGTACCATTGAAGCTACACAACGAAGTGACAGCGACGCTGAACGTTCAGGTCAAAGAGGCGTGAGTAGAAAAGGGGAACGGTGATGAGTGAAGTCATGCAAAATATGCCTCCCCAAAGTATCGAGGCAGAACAAGCCGTCCTAGGGGCGATCATGATTGATGCGGATCGTTTGATCAGTGCATCAGAACGTCTGTTACCGCAGGACTTTTACCGTGCCTCTCACCAACGGATCTTCGAAGCGATGCTCGTGCTGTCCGACCGAGGCGAAGCGATCGACCTCGTCACGGTCACAGCCGAGCTGAGTACGCTTGGCATCCTAGATGAGATCGGTGGTCTACCGTATCTAGCGGAACTAGCGGAAGGTGTACCAACCGCAGCCAACATCAATTACTACGTCAACGTCGTTGACCAGAAGTCGACGCTTCGGCGTCTCATTCGGACGGCGGGTGAAATCGTCACTGACGGATACGAGCGGCAAAACGAGGTCGATGTCCTGCTGAATGAGGCAGAACGGAAGATTCTCGAAGTATCACAAGGAAAAGGGAGCGCGAGCTTCATCCCGATCTCGGACGTCTTGACGAGTGCCTATGCAACGATTGATAAATTGCATAAGCAAAGCGGCGAGACGACGGGGATTCCGACCGGTTTCCAGGATCTCGATAAGATGACGGCCGGCTTCCAGCGTAACGATCTAATCATCGTCGCAGCACGTCCATCGGTCGGGAAGACGGCGTTTGCCTTGAACATCTCGCAAAACGTCGCGACACGCGCTGACGAGAACGTCGCCATCTTCAGTCTTGAGATGGGTGCCGAACAGCTCGTCATGCGGATGCTCTGTGCCGAAGGAAACGTCGATGCGCAGCGTCTGCGGACTGGTCAACTCGAGGAAGAGGACTGGGGCAAGTTATCGCTTGCGATGAGTAACCTGTCTCAAGCCGGCATCTACATCGACGATACACCAGGTATTCGGGTTAACGATATCCGGGCGAAGTGCCGTCGTTTGAAGCAGGAGCACGGTCTTGGGATGATCATGATCGATTACTTGCAGCTGATTCAAGGGAATGGTCGCTCCAGCGACAACCGTCAACAAGAGGTTTCGGAAATTTCCCGTTCCTTGAAATCACTCGCGCGTGAACTCGAAGTCCCCGTCATCGCCTTATCGCAGCTCTCCCGTGGGGTTGAGAGCCGTCAAGATAAGCGACCGATGATGTCGGATATCCGGGAATCGGGAGCAATCGAGCAAGATGCCGATATCGTCGCCTTCTTGTATCGTGACGATTACTACAATAAAGAAACGGAAGATGCGAATACGATTGAGATCATCATCGCAAAACAGCGGAATGGTCCAACCGGTACCGTCAAGCTCGCCTTCCGAAAAGAATTCAACAAGTTCGTGGATCTCGAGCCAAGCAACTCGTACGCGCCACCAGCTTAATCCAAGCTACGTTTTGTCTTCGATCAATCGGAGATAAAACGTAGCTTTTTTTATTTTCACCTAAAGATTCTCAGTTTGTTCACCAAAAACGATAATTAAACGAACGAAAGAGAATTGTAACAATTAATTGTTCGGTATTTGGTTGACTTCTCTTTTTTATCGCGTTACACTTAGTCGTGGTTTTGAATCGTACGTGGAGGTGGATGATAAGATGTCATCAGTAGTAGTAGTCGGAACACAGTGGGGCGACGAAGGAAAAGGGAAAATCACCGATTTTCTTTCGAAACAAGCCGACGTCGTAGCACGTTATCAAGGTGGAGACAATGCAGGACATACGATCGTATTCAATAACGAGACGTACAAATTGCACTTGATCCCATCAGGTATTTTTTACTCGGATAAGAAATGTGTCATCGGGAACGGTCTCGTCGTCAACCCGAAATCACTCGTCAAGGAATTGAAGTATCTGCACGATCGTGGTGTCTCAACGGATAACTTGTTAATTTCGAATCGGGCGCATGTCATCTTGCCGTATCATCAGTTGCAGGATCAGTTAGAAGAAGAAGCGAAGGGCGACGCAAAAGTCGGAACGACGCTAAAAGGAATCGGACCGTGTTACATGGATAAAGCCGCACGAATCGGTATCCGGATGGCAGACTTACTCGACAAAGAAACGTTCGCTGAGAAGTTGAAGATCGTTCTCGACCAAAAGAACCGGATGTTCACGAAGATGTATGACGCTGAACCAATCGCGTTCGACGATATCTTCGAAGAGTACTATGCGTATGGACAAGAGTTCGCGAAATATGTCTGCGATACATCTGTCGTCGTCAACGATAGCCTTGATCACGGCGAAAAAGTGTTGTTCGAAGGCGCACAAGGTGTCTTACTCGACCTTGATCACGGAACGTATCCGTTCGTTACATCATCGAACGCATCTGCTGGTGGTGTCGCATCAGGCGTCGGTGTCGGTCCAGCTCGGATTGACCACGTCGTCGGTGTCTGTAAAGCGTACACGTCACGTGTCGGTGACGGTCCGTTCCCAACGGAATTGTTCGATGACATCGGGCACCAAATCCGTGAAGTCGGTCGTGAATACGGAACAACGACAGGACGTCCGCGTCGTGTCGGTTGGTTCGACTCTGTTGTCGTTCGCCACTCGCGCCGTACAAGTGGATTGACGGATCTTGCGCTCAACTCGATCGACGTCTTGACAGGACTCGACACGTTGAAGATCTGTACATCGTACGAATTCAACGGTAAACAGATCGATGAGTACCCAGCAAGCTTCCGTGATCTCGAAGCATGTGTTCCAGTTTACGAAGAACTGCCGGGCTGGAAAGAGGACATCACAGGTGTCCGTCGCTTTGAAGATCTACCGTTGAACGCACAGAACTACGTTAAGCGGATTGCGGATCTCACAGGTATCTCGCTCGTCACGTTCTCGGTCGGACCGGGTCGTGAACAGACAGTCGTCTTGCGTGATCTCTACGAAGAAGCATAAGTCTCAACAGGACTGACTTAAAAAAGAATGACGCGTCTTTTCACGCCCTTTCCTCAGGCGAGACACAAGCCAGTTTTCCTGCTTCATTTAAGCAGGAAAGCGGGTCTTGTTTGTCTCTGACAGCGCATCAATGCGCTTTTCCTGTAGGAGTGGCGTGTGAGCGTCATTCTTTTTATTACGGAATAGGGGTGGCAGATCATCATTCTGCCACCCCTATCTTTGTCGAGACTGACTTTTGAGTCAGCACCGTTTTTTGTGCGAAATGGTTCACAAACGGAAGCAAAAACAGGTATACTAAATACAGTGTTTCACGTGGAACCTCTCTCGTGAGACGACGAACAGCAGAGAGAGTGGCGCCGGGAGTTTCCGTCGCCACCTTTCTATATGCCGAAAAAACAGGTAAAATAGATTGAATAGAAATTTTTAAGGGGGCACACCCAGTGACGGAACGCAAAATTCTAGTCGTCGATGACGAGTTACCGATTGCAGATATACTCAAGTTTAAATTAGAAAAAGAAGGCTACCAGGTCGCGATCGCAAATGACGGCGTGGAGGCATTAGAGAAATTCGAGGAGTTCAAACCGGATTTGATGTTACTCGACATCATGCTTCCGCTGATGGACGGGATGGAAGTCTGCCGGGAAGTCCGGAAGACGTCGAAGATTCCAATCATCATGTTGACAGCGAAGGATTCCGAAATCGATACGGTACTTGGTCTTGAGCTTGGCGCGAACGATTACGTGACGAAGCCATTTAGCTCGCGCGAGTTACTTGCCCGCGTGAAAGTCCATTTACGCAACACGAGTCCGGAAGCTACACCACAACCCGTTGGACCAGGTCCACTCAAAGTCGGAGAACTATATATCGATACGAATTCGCATACGGTGACACGTAAGGATCAAAAGATCGAGCTGACGCAGCGTGAGTTCGAATTGTTGCACTACCTCGCGAAAAACATCGGTCAAGTTATGACACGTGAGCATTTGTTGCAGACGGTCTGGGGCTATGACTACTTCGGTGACGTCCGGACAGTCGACGTAACGGTACGTCGTCTCCGTGAGAAAGTCGAAGACAACCCAAGTACGCCGGTCTATATCATGACGCGTCGTGGGGTCGGCTACTATCTCCAAGACGGGGAGAATGAATAACGATGTTAAAAGGAACGAACTTCTTTAAATCCATCCAATGGAAACTCGTCGTCATCTATGCCTTATTGATCTTAGTGGCGATGCAGGTCATTGGCGTCTATTTCGTTCGTTCCCTTGAAAAGCAGTACATTACGAACTTCTCGAAGTCGGTCGAGGACCGGGCAGGTCTTGTCGCCTATAACGTCGGGAAGGAATTCGATAAAACAGGCGATGATGAAGCCTCCAAACGGCAGTTGTCCCAATCACTAGGGCAACTGCTGTCTGAGTTTAGTAATGGCTCCACCTCAAGGAACGACATCCTCGAAGTTCAAATCATTGACCAGGACTCGATCATCCAGGCGACATCGGATAACGAGAACCAGTCGGCGGTCGGACAACGGGCGACGAATTCATTGATTAAAAAAGCACAGGCAACGAGCTCGACCCGGACGGACACCGTGCTTGATCCGGAATCAGAGGATAAGATCCGAATCTTTGCCGTACCGGTCACTTCGGAACGAGATGGCGTCACGACCGGGATGATTTATGTCCGCGCCTCGATGGAGTCGATCTATTCGCAGATGCAACAGGTCACGCGGATTCTTGCGACCGGAACGGTCATCGCTCTCGTTATCACGTCGATTCTTGGTGTCTTGCTGTCGCGGACGATCACGCGCCCGATTTCCGATATGCGGCGTCAAGCGATCGAGATGCGACGCGGGAACTTCTCGCGGAAGGTTAAGGTCTATTCGGACGATGAGATCGGGCAACTCGCTCGTTCCTTCAACGAATTGACGGATGAGTTGCTCGAAGCGAACGCGACGACGGAAGCTGAACGGCGGAAGTTGACGAGCGTCCTTGAGAACATGACCGATGGCGTCATCGCGACGGACCGGACGCTGCGCGTCATCTTGATGAACGATCAAGCGAAAGATATCGTCGGTGCGGACGATGCGAGCGTCGTCGGCACGAACTTGAAGGACTTACTGGCACTTGGTGACGATTTCATGATTCCGGAAGACGGTACGATGCCACCGCGTCTGCTTGATTTCAGCAGTGAGGATGAACTGTTCCTCGTCCGGGCATTCTTCTCGCCCGTCAAGAAACACAGTGGTCCGATTACCGGGATGATCGTCGTCCTGCATGACGTCACGGAACAGGAGCAAGTCGAACAGGATCGTCGCGAATTCGTCGCGAACGTCAGTCACGAGCTCCGGACACCGCTGACGACGATGCGCAGCTATCTCGAAGCCTTGGCAGAAGGAGCGTATCAGGACGAGGAACTCGCACCGCGTTTCCTTGAGACGACACAAAACGAGACGGAGCGGATGATCCGCCTCGTCACCGATCTTTTACAGCTGTCGAAGATGGACAGTAAGGAATACAAAATGAACAAGGTCCGCTTCGATTACATTCAGTTCCTGAATGAGATTCTCGATCGCCATGACATGACGAAGCCGGAACGGATTCGTTTCCGTCGTAAGATCATGAAGCGGAAAGTCTATATCCGTGGGGATCAGGATAAATTGATCCAAGTCGCAGACAACATCCTGACGAACGCAATCAAGTACTCACCGGAAGGCGGAACGATCACCGTCCGGACGATGCTCCGGGCAAAACGGATCGTCATCAGCATCAAGGATGAAGGTGTCGGAATCCCGAAAGCGAATCTCCAAAAAATCTTCGAACGCTTCTATCGTGTCGATAAAGCCCGTGCCCGTAAAATTGGCGGCACCGGTCTTGGTCTGTCGATTGCAAAAGACGTCGTTTCGGCACATGGTGGCGACATCTGGGCAGAAAGTGAGTGGGGACGCGGCACGACGATTTACTTCACGCTTCCGTATGAGGTGATCGAAGAGGTGGATGCCGGATGAAGAAACAACACTGGAGTTCGCTGTTACTCGTCCTGCTTGTCGCCGGTTCGATCGCTCAGACAGCGATGCTCTGGACCTATCATCCAAGCAGTGAATCAATCGAGCGGGAACAGGTCTCGTTCAACGAGATCGATGCCTCAAAGACGATTGAAAGCAACCAACTGATCAACCCGGAACTACTCGTCTATTCGGACCAGGAAGGGATCTATCAGACACAAATCATCGGTCGGACCTTCCTTAACCGCATCGGTGCGTCGTTTAACATCGGTGTCCTCGTCTTGACGGATAAAGCGAATAACATCCCGGTCGGTGACCGGAGTGTCGAGATGATTTTCCCGACACCGATCAGTGCGACGATTCTTGAAGAGTTACTCGGCGAAAAACAAATCGCCTTCTCGGAACCAATCAAACGGCTTTATTTACTCGATTATGATGGACCAATCCTCCGTCTTGAGTCGGCGACCGGTCGCCTGAAGGACTTCAAGCTCGTCGGCGATGAGACGGTTCTGAAGCGACTGTTCGCGCATGATAAGAAAAAACCGATGACACGCGTCGAACTCAAAGGTGGCGATTATACGTATGTCGCGAGCGGTACGACGCGACTAGAGCAAGTCTTCGTCTATGACGAGGTCGGGCAATCGCCAAAACCACTCGATCGCATCCGGAGTGCCTTTTTTGCCGAGAACTCGAACGTCCAGCAAATCAAGAGTCGGGATGATCTTGACGTCTTGACGGACGGTGTCAGCGTTTCGACGTATGACCGAAACTACAATGTCTATCGCTTCAACACGTTATCGCCGAATACCCAAAGCTCGACCGTCGATTACAGCACGCTCGTCAGCTATGTCAACATTCATGGGGGCTGGCTCGATCAAGATACCCAGCGTAGTGGTTTCCGGTATTACTTTGATCAGATGAGTAAAAAGAGTGAGGAACAGACGGCGACGTTCCGATTGTATCTGAACCGATATCCGGTATTTGGGGAGAGTGGTCCGCTACTCGAACAGACGAAGTTCGATCTCGCGACACTGAAGATCATGTATGAGGAGAACCAAGTCCGATCGCTCAGCCGTAGCATGCTTCGGGCGAAGCGGAAATTGATCCTTCGGGAAGAGACGGTGCCAGCCGTTGAAACGGTTCTCGAACGTCTGAGCCGTGCTGATCTCTTAAAAGAGATCAGTGGAATCCGGATTGGATATGAGATGACGTATAAGATTTCAACGAGCCGCTATGCCGTCTTTGAGCCGACGTGGTTCATTAAGATCGACGGTGTCTGGCAATCGATCAATCAAGCTGTCGGGAATGAGGGGTGAGGATGAATGGACTGGAGTAAAGCGAAGACCTTATTGATGCTGACCTTTTTGATCCTGAACGTCTACCTCGCCATTCAATTGATGGACCGGATGGTCGAGCCGCGGATCGTCGCGACGAGTGCGACCGGTAAATCGATCTTGAAGGATCGTCAAATCGATGAGAAAAAGCTACAACCGGTTACGCGAGACATCGGCTATTTAACAGCCGAAGTCGATGCGCGGACGCTAGCGCCACTCGCGAGTTCACCGATTCGTGACGCGGTCGCCTCCGTCAAGAACGATGTCGAGTGGTCGGTCCGGTTGACGAAACCGTATCGACTCGATGCGAAGACGATGCGGGATTCTGCTTCATCGTTCGTTCAAGCATCAGTTCGATATGGTGCCGAATATACATTTTGGAAGTATGATAGTAAGTATCAGGAGATGACATTCGTTCAGACGTATAAGGGACAGCCGCTCTATTCGACACCACAGCAGTCGCGTGAGGACGATGCGATGATCGGACCGTCCCTGCTCGTCTTGCAGCTCAACGATGCGAAGGAAATCGTCAGCTACAAACAACGCCACTTGAACAAGGTCGTCCGGCAAGCGCAGGACGTGACGTTGTTATCGGCAAGTGAAGCAATCGTCCAGTTGTCGGAGCAAGGCTTGTTCCCGGCATCGAAGCGGTTGACGAGTCACAAGCTCGGTTATTTCTGTCTCGTCACGGAAGGCACGGAATCGGTCCAAATCCTGCCGCCGACGTGGCAAATCGAGCTCGATAATGAAGAAGTCTATTTCGTCAATGCGATTGATGGCGGTGTCCAGACCGTCGAACGATTGGATACAGTCTCAGAGAAATGAGGAATGCACGATGAGCCTACACTACAGCGTCATGGCCAGTGGCTCGACGGGGAACGCCCTCTATATCGAAAGTGAACAGACCCGCTTGCTCGTCGATGCGGGATTGACCGGCAAGGCGATGCTCGCCTTGTTCGACCAGATCGACCGGTCGCCACATGGCATCGATGGTCTGTTCGTCACCCATGAGCACTCCGACCATATCAAAGGCGTCGGCATCATGGCGCGGAAGTACAATATCCCGCTCTATGCGAATGAAAAGACATGGGCAGCGATGGAAGCGAAGATCGGTAAGATTGATCCGGCGCTGAAGTTCCTCTGGGAAGTCGGAGAGGTCAAGCAGTTCGGTGACATCGAAGTCGAATCATTCAACGTTAGTCACGATGCAGCCGATCCGATGTTCTTCCAGTTCGCCCATGAAGGAAAACGGTTGGCACACATCACCGATACCGGATACGTCTCGGACCGAATGAAAGGTGTCATTCGGGGCGCTGATGCCTATATCTTCGAAGCGAACCATGATATCGGTATGCTCCAGATGGGACATTACCCGTGGAGCGTCAAACGACGGATCCTCGGGGATTACGGACACGTCTCGAACGAGGACGCCGCAATCGCGATGAGCGAGGTCCTCGATGACCGGACGAAACGTATCCACATGGCCCACTTGAGCAAGGACAACAACATGAAGGAACTCGCCCGGATGAGCGTCTCCCAGACGCTCGCGAGCCGTGACGTCGATCTGAGTAAGATTCAGCTTCTCGACACGGATCCGGTCATTCCGACACCGCTCCTAAAGCTTTGATTATGGGAAATTACTGAATATGCTCAAAAGACCCCCACATTTGGCTCACTTGCCACGTGATGGGGGTATACTTGTGTAAAGAGAGTCATAAAGGAGGCGTATGTCGATGGATCGACCCGAAGAACCACGGAACGAATCCGAACGATACGAACAGTCATCCGATGAGAGCGGCTTCCCGCCCCGTCAACCGGCAACGAGCGAACCGGTCAGCCCTTATCGTGAACCATATGAAGAACAACCAGAACCATCGCGTCGTCGCGGTGCCGGAAAAGCCTTTTTCGTCGGTCTGATCGGCGGAATCGTCGGAGCCTTGTTGATCGCCCTCGTCGCGTGGCCGTTCGTCCGCGATGAGATGACGAGTCCGACTCCGGTTTCATCGACGACAGCGGAACAGACTGCGACACAGACGACAGAGGATGAAGCCGACATCGTCGGTGCGGTCGGTAAGACGAAGGAAGCCGTCGTGAGCGTGACGAACCTTCAGAGCTCGTTCCAAGGAACCGATCAGGAAACGGGTGCAGGGTCCGGCGTCATCTATAAAAAAGACGGCAATAAAGCCTACGTCGTTACGAACTACCACGTCGTTGAAGGGGCGAACCGCTTGTCTGTCACGTTATCCGACGGAACAGCACTCGAGGCAAAAGTCCTTGGAGAAGATCCGACGTACGATTTAGCCGTCCTGTCGATTGATTCATCGAAAGTGACACAAGTCGCAAAACTGGGGGATTCGGATACGTTACGTGCCGGTGAAACGGTGCTTGCGATCGGAAACCCACTCGGAATCTTCGCGAACTCCGTCACACGCGGTGTCATCAGTGCGCAGGAACGGACAGTTCCAGTCGATACGAACAAGGATGGACAGCAAGACTTCAACACGGAAGTCATCCAAACCGATGCAGCGATCAACCCAGGGAACTCCGGTGGAGCGCTCATCAATACTGCCGGTCAATTGATCGGGATCAACTCGATGAAGATTGCGGAAGCAAGTGTCGAAGGCGTCGGATTTGCGATTCCGATCAACGAAGCGTTACCAATCATGCGTGATCTTGAGCAAAATGGTGAAGTCGTTCGTCCACAGCTTGGGATTCAGATTCGTGACGTGCAGGAATTCCCAAGCGGATACCGCGAAGATCGTCTGAAATTACCGGATGATGTCACGAAAGGAATCGTCGTCGTTGGTCTAACCCGTAATAGTGGAGCCGAAAAAGCGGGTATGAAGGCAAATGATGTCATCGTCGAGATCAACGGAAAAGCGATCGCATCGTTCGCTGATCTAAAAAGTGTTCTCTACCGGGATGCAAAAGTTGGCGAAACGGTCAAAGTCACGTTCTACCGTGGCGGTGAAAAACAGACAGCAGATGTGAAGTTGTCGGCTCAGTCGCCAACCGTTCAGTAAGGTATCACCTAAAAACCATCCACAGGTCCGACCTGTGGATGGTTTTTTTGAGTATGGAAACCTGCGGCTTTTTCGGTCAGGAAGGTCGATATTTGTTATACTGGAAGCGGATAAATGTGGATAAGTGAAAGGAGGAGACAACCTGTGGATAAGTACGTTTGCTTAGAACATGTCGAGCTTGCGCTTGACGAAATCGTAGATGAAACAGAACAATACCCGATTCTCGATCAGCTAAATCCAGAAAAAAACATCATCTGTGAATACTGCGAGGCACCGGCAACATATCTTGTGTCAAGCAAAAAATAAATATCAACATGTGGATTTGTGGATAACTCTGTGGATAACTCCTGAATTTTCTGTCAGAAAGCGAGAAAAAAGATGCAAATTACCATCATTACGGTCGGAAAGCTAAAAGAGAAGTATTTGAAACAAGGCATCGCCGAATATACGAAGCGTCTCGGCGCCTACTGTTCGATCCAAGAAATCGAGGTCGCGGACGAAAAGGCACCGGAGCAGTTGAGTGAAGCGGAGATGGCGCAAGTGAAGAAAAAAGAGGGCGAACGGATTTTAGCGAAGATTGGACCAGACGTTCATGTCCTCGCACTTGCTATCGAAGGAAAACAACGGACGAGTGAACAGTTCGCAAAAGAACTCGATCAACTCGCGACATACGGCAAGAGCAAGATTGCCTTCGTCATCGGTGGATCACTCGGTCTTGCACCAGAAGTGATGCAGCGTGCAAATGATACAATCTCGTTTTCGAAGATGACATTCCCGCATCAGTTGATGAAGATGATCCTCTGTGAACAGATTTATCGGGCGTACCGGATTAATCGGAATGAGCCGTATCATAAGTAAATTTCTAAACAAAAGTCAGGAAGCATCATTATGATTACTATTCGACAGATCTATTAAATTTTATTTAAAGAAAGAATGGTATTGAATTAATTGGATTGAATTCTATCTCCTATTCAAATGAAGATGTAAGGAAAAATGAAGTGAGTATAGAAATGGACCATATCACTTAAATCAAATACAATGAGCTTGCCCTAATTTAAGTAAGATTAATAGATTAAATGTGACAAGCTAGTTTTGTTGAACACATATAAACTGTCCCCCCTAAGCAATGTAGCTTAGGGGGGACAACATACTTACTTATCTAATTCTTTTTCTAGCCGGGTGATTTTACTTGGATTTTTTAAGCACTCTTCTGTTTCACGCATTTTACGGATAACATTGGTTTCGTGTTGTTTAATCATAGCATCTTCATCAAAGATACGATTTCCTTTTGGGATACGCTTTAGAAAAGGCAAGAGTCCTTGATTATCATAATAGCGTAATTGAGAAATGGATGAATTATTCGTTTTGGTAGCTTGACTAATGGAATAGTCCGACGTTATTCTCCTTTCTGGATTACCATAGAATAAAATGGATTAAATGAATATGTATTTTTGAAATATATAATGTATCAGTATTCTAAAGGACTAACGGTAAAGATTTTTGAAAAATGTTTTAATATATGTTGGTAAAATGCTAAAACTCTGCGAAGGGAGCGAAGCTGATGTTGTCATCGTATTCGAAAATCTATAACCTGTTACGTCAATCTGAATCTAATCCCTACGAAGATTATTTGACCGAAATCATTGCTCCGATTTTCGAACAACCGGATTTATTGACGAATTTTTTTAAACGGTTTGCAAATGTGGATTTGTATGAAATTAGTCATGTGAAGGCATATACACAAAAAACGTATAATAAACTACACACACATGATACCGACAGTCGACCCGATCTCGTCATCACGTTTAGTGAAAGGGAAACTCCACACATTGTATTTATCGAGAATAAGTTAGGTAGCGGCGAAGGACATCATCAATTGCAACGTTATCGAGAACATCTTGAGCAAAGTGAAGAAGAAGGATTTTCGACATACCTGTTTTATATCACTCAATATTTTGATCCCAAACAAGTTGCTACATTCTCAACCAAGTTCTTTCAATTGCAATGGTTTCAACTTTACATGATGCTGCAGGAAAATAACAAACAGGATTTGTACTACAAACAAGTACTCAAATATATGGAGGATATTGAATTGAATAAATCAAGAACATTCCTACCTCAAGATGTGTATGCGATTCAAAACTTAGGAAGAACCATTTCGATGTTAGATCAATGTCTCAATGAAGAGACGATGCACACGTTTACGAATTTATTTGGAAAGCCGAAACCATGGGGAAATCGTACGATTGAACTTCGTGATTATAATCGGTACGTCATTCAAAATGATCAAAGTGATTGGAAATTTATCGGCTGTGGATTTAGTTTTGAACAAGCTGATTATCCAGAAGTGTCTGTCTATATAGAGGTTCACCCGAACAGTAAACACAGATCAATTTTGATGGATGCATTCAAACAATTCGCAGAAGTGAATGAAGGATGGATTTATGAAGCGCCAGAAGAGCGAAATGACTGGTTTATGTTGCGCACTGACCAATCTTTGACGCATTTCTTAAGTGCACAAGACCACATAGATGAGATTGAGATATTTTTCATTCAAAGGTTGAAAAAATTGAATGAACTCAAGCAAAGTTTGTCACAATTGAATTGGATTGTGGTCGAGTAAGACGAAGTGATGCTAAGTGAGTAGATGGATTTCAAAACCATCTACTTTTTTATTAAGATGGTTTGTCAAATTAAGCGCAACACTTTTTCAGAAAAGACCTCATATGCTGTTTTCCAATTGAGACATTTTCGTGGACGATTGTTGATTCGAGAGAGTGCGTGATCTAGTTCTCTAAGTCAACTATCCGAAGTTCGTTTCTTTTGGGAAGAATTCATGCAGAAGGTCATCGACGTTCTCATTGCTGCCACATTGCCATGTTTGGACGATTTCAGATGTAGCACGTGAATATGAACTCCCTTATACGACTATGGAACGGTTGTTTTATCAGTACGCTTCAGTCGATACAGTGGGACAGGTGACACACATCCTTGTCGATGAGTTCGCCACGAGAAAAGGACACCATACGAGAATCATTCTTGATGCCAAGTGGACGTCTTCTATACATCGTCTCGGACCGGGACGCATCGGCGATTACGGCTGTGCTCCAAGATGTACTGGGAGGTGTTCGTTCTATCGTCAGTGATTTTGCACCCGGGATGGCGAAAGCAGTCACTTCTGTCTTTCTGGATGCAGCGCCTTGAGGGTCGTTAAATTAACGACCAAGCGTTATGGTGATGAACCAAATAATAACAATCTCATTTAAAATAGTTGAGAACAAAACAGACACCGTCCATTAACTTGGACGGTGTCTGTTTTTCATTATGTTCGCTCTAGTACATTGACGAGCATCTGATGGATGACGTCATGATCCCGGACATCGTGGACACGATAACTTCCGGGTAACGTATAGACGTCTATTGCTCCGACGTAAGCAATCTTCAGTTCCAACGTTCCGTCCTCCTGACAGGTCGTTCGGAGTTCGAGTTCACCGCTGATGACACCAACTTCTTGCGTCATGACACCATATGTGGCGGTAAAGATAGAGGTTTTCGTTTCCATCGAATCGACTCCTTTTTAGTATGTACATGTGTTCAACATCGTTTGTAAGGCTGTTTTTTCACTCGACTGTAAGCTGAGGTTCCAGCGGCTCTTCGTGTTGATCCACATCTTCGAGTAGGCGCAGCTCGCACCTGCCCGTGTCGGCTTCCATGTCGACGGATCCTGATCCCCTTTTGAACGGTTCGAGCTTGCAGAGACAGCAATCAATTGTGGACCTGTCAAATCGTTTGCGAATGCTTGACGTGTCGTCGTCGTCCAGCTGCTTGCTCCTGAGCGCCATGCTTCGGCAAGCGGTACGACGTGATCGATGTCGAGGTCAGACGGATTCGTAAATGTCAGTCCGTCATAGTAACTATACCAAGAACCGGATGTGACGGGGCACGATCCGACATATGAATCGGCGTCACGTTTTAAGACGACTTGTCGTGTGTCACACCCGCTTCCTTGACTGCTCCAGTGCGGGAACAAATCACGTGAATAACCGGTCATGCTGCCTTCTGTTTTAACCGTTAAGGCATCGAGTTGAGACTGGGCCGTCGCTTTCGATGAGATGCCCGATGGTAACGCGGAAACAGATGTCGTATCGAATTGGAAAGCGGTCAGGCAGACGAGCGTAGTGATGACGATGGACTTGATGGCTTTGAACACGTGTCATTCCTCCTATGTATGAGACGAGATGATGTGAAGACACCCTTCACAATTTTTAGTATGGCATCACTTATTTAGGAAAAAATGAATATCGTGTAAATGTTATTAAAATTAAACTTTTGTCATTATATAGAAGGGTCTGATGTTAGGATTTAGGTGGAGAAGAAAGGAGACTACATCATGAACGAACGAATTAGAGGATGGTTGATCGTGTTCGGCGTATTTTTAGTCGTAAGTGGTACGTTGACGGAAGCGCAACGTTATTTCAACACAAAAGAACTAGATAATTGCATCGCGCAAGCTCGCGCTGCCCACCAAGAATATGAATATGAGATCGTTAATCCTGTCACACGCGCGTATTCATTCCGTGCGCATTGATTTTCTAAAAGATGTCGGGTCATCTCGCATATGGTACGCTTTTCAGGAAGCAGGATTTTAATGATTCGAGGAGCTGGTATGCATGAATAAAAAAGACATCGCCGACATCCGTCGTCACTTCAAGATGGATGCCGATTTACTAAAAATCCATGAAATCTACAACGTCTATATTCGAAAAGAGACGAGCGAAATCTATCATGAGGAAGCCCGACCGTTTCCGTTGCTTGATCCGGAACAACAGGAGCTGTTCCTTGCGAACTTCAAGAAGGTACTAGGTGGAAAACTCGACGTCAAGCTGTTCGAGGTCAAGTTCACGCATCCGGAAGAAGAAGAGACGGGTCATACACAACAGCTCCTTTACGAAGGACTGTATGCGGAAGAGCCGGAGGACTGGGTCGAACAGATGCAGACGATGGCGTTGAAGATGGTTCAGGACGTCCAGTACGAGAACGACCTTGTCGTCACATTTATTCGCGGACAATACTATAAAACGACGAAGCGCCAAGCGGATGAGACAGAGATCGATCCGAATGACGACGTCTATACGACGCCGTTCATCCTCGGTAGCCTTAACTTAACGGAGTTACCGAAACAATCACTCGTCTTTGATTTTGTCGAACGCGAATTCAAGTCGAACTTATTCATCAATCCGGTCATCAAACTGGCGTCGCCGATCGGTGGATTCCTCTTCCCGACCTTCACCGACAATGCAGCAGACGTCAATCATGTCTTGTATGCGGCAGGCAAACCGAATAAACCGGATTTTGGGTTCCTTGAAAATGTCTTGAACGGTCAACCGATCGTCACGGCAGATGAGGATAAAGCGATCTTCGAGGAAATCGTCAAATCAGTCGTCGGTGAATCGATGGATACGAAGACATTAGCCGGTGTCTATGAAAACATCAACCAGTTGATCGTCGTCGAAGAGGATCAGGATGAAGAAGAAGTACCGATGCTCGACGTTCAGGAAGTCGAGCGTGTCCTCAAGGCAAGCGGTGTCGAAGACGTCAGTACAGAACAAGTCGAACGGGCATTCAAGACGGTCGTTGACGATCCAACATACGAGATGAAGGCAAGTAACATCGTCCCGAACTATGAAGCGAAATCGATTAAAATCAATACGAAGGTCGCAAATATCGCGATCAGTCCGCAAGACTTGAAGTACGTCAAACAAGTCAACTATCAAGGGAAACGATGCCTGTTGATCGAGGTCGAGGAAGACACGGTCATCGATGGCTTTACGATCGTTTCCCAAGAACAATTACGATGAGGATCAGCGCAGGCGACTGCGCTGGTTTTTTTAGGTGAAACATTTGCTTCTCCTGTCAAAGACAGGTATATTGTGATGTAAGCGGTCTCTTTTTTGGAAAAGAGGCATTCGAAATTTTTTTAACTGTTATCGAAAGCGCTTTCGATAACGGTTTGACTAGAAAGGAAGCGATCCACTTGTCTACCGCATCGATGCAAGATTTACTGCGGACGTTACGAAATCGTTCATCTATCCATCAAGACGGACTCGAAATCGTCGATAAGCCGATTCCTGATGTCTCGACTCCAGGGACACTCGATCCGCGTGTCCGTGAGGTCGTCCTCACGCAGCGTCCATCGGTCTCGATTCCAGAAGAGGCGTCGCCAGTTGAACTGGCACGTGCCGGCATGGGCTGGGACAACGAAGACGTGACGACCCGACAGATTGCGACGGATATCATCGCGATCCCAAGACCCGGTACCACGATCGAAGCACGGCTGTATCGTCCGGAAGCGGCGCGTCCGCTCCCGCTCGTCGTCTATTTCCATGGCGGTGGTTTTTTCGGTGGCACGCTTGAGACGGTCGAGAATCCATGTAAGGCATTAGCCGATAAGGGGAACGTCGCCGTCTTGTCGGTCGGCTACCGATTGGCGCCAGAGCATCCGTTTCCGACAGGACTTGAGGATTGTCATGCAGCGATCGATTGGGCAGTCGAGCACGCTGATCGACTTGGGATTGATCCAGGTGCAATCGCTGTTGCCGGTGATAGTGCCGGTGGGAACTTAGCGACGGTCTGTTGTTTGCTCGACCGCGAGCGTCCGACACCGTATATCCGCTATCAAGTCTTGTATTATCCAGTCGTCAATGTCGGGGAACATCCGAATTCGGAATATGACTGGACGCTTGAAGCGTATGACCGACAAACGGAATCGGAGCTACTCGAACGGATCATTTTGTCGCTTCAAGATGAAGAAGGTGTCCTCGAGCAATGGTACGTTCAAGCAAGTGATTCGAAGGATCGACGGATCTCACCGTTGTTCGCGACGCTCGATGATCTACCAGAGGCACTCGTCATTACGGGAGAGTTTGATTACTTACGTCTTGAAGGGGAAGCGTATGCGAAAAAACTGGCGCGCGCCGGCGTCAAGACTCGTTATCTCCAGTACCGCGGGATGGAACATGCCTTTCTTGATAAACTCGGTCTGTATCCGCAAGCCGAAGACAGCTTAGACGAAATCGCGAAGGACTTAAAACGACTTTTTTCTCAAACTAACTAACAAAGGTGGATGACGCATGACATACACGCTCGATTGGCAAGCCTATACAAAACTCGCACGACAAACCGTCGCGGAAGGGGCGGTCCTCTTACAAAATGATGGTGTGCTCCCGTTGCAACCCGCATCGACGGTCGCTGTCTTCGGACGTAATCAGTTCAACTACTATAAAAGTGGAACAGGATCAGGCGGGATGGTCAACGTCACGAACGTCGTCAGTCCGCTCGACATGCTGCGCGAAGACGTGACGCTGAACGCAGACGTCCTCAAGGCATACGAGAACTGGCTTGAAGACCATCCGTTTGACCAAGGCGAAGGCTGGGCAGCCGAGCCGTGGTCGCAAGAAGAGATGCCGCTTGACGCGACACTCGTTCAGCAAGCAGCGCTTGACTCCGATGTTGCCTTGATCATGATCGGTCGTACGGCTGGGGAAGACCGCGACAATACAGCGGATCCAGGGAGTTATTTTTTAACGGAGACGGAACAGGAGATGCTCCGACTCGTGACGACACACTTCAAACAAACTGTCGTCGTCTTGAACGTCGGGAATATCATCGATATGCGCTGGGTCGAAGAGACGGCGCCAAGTGCTGTCCTCTACGCGTGGCAAGGAGGGATGGAAGGCGGAACTGGACTGAGTGATCTCTTGCTCGGCCGCGTCTCGCCGTCCGGAAAACTACCGGATACGATCGTCCGTTCACTCGATGATTATCCGTCAACACCACACTTCGGTCATGCGGATCGTGCGCTGTATCAAGAAGACATCTATGTCGGGTACCGTTATTTCGAGACGTTCGCACCGGAAGCGGTCTTGTATCCGTTCGGGTATGGATTATCGTATACGTCGTTCAACCTGACGACAGATGTGACGACGTCAGCTGATGCTTGGACGGTTACGGCGACGGTGACGAATACCGGTCAGACGAGTGGGAAGGAAGTCGTACAAGGATACCTCGAGAAACCACAAGGACAACTCGGGAACCCGACGCGCCAACTCGTTACGTTCGGCAAGACAAAAGAACTCGCACCAGGCGAGCAAGAATCTCTCACACTCGTCGTACCGTTCGCCTCGTTTGCGAGTTATGACGATAGTGGTGTCACCGGGCATAAATCGTCTTATGTCATCGAACCTGGCACGTATCAGTTGTATTTCGGAACGGACGTCCGGTCGGCGATTCTAGTCGCAAGCCATTCCGTCGAGACGCTTGACGTCACGGACGTCTTAACGGAGAACATGGCACCGGTGACGGCGTTTGAACGTATCAAACCGCAAGCGACCGAAACGGGATATACGGTGACGTATGAAGCGACACCACTGCGGACGATCGATCCGAAACAACGTCGTCAACAGGAGCGTCCTGTTGAACGGATGCAGACGGAAGATGCCGGTTGGAAGTTACGCGACGTCAAAGAAGAGCGTGTTACGCTCGAGACGTTCCTCGATCAATTGACGGATGCGGATCTCGCGGCGATCGTCCGGGGGGAAGGGATGAACTCACCGCGCGTCACACCGGGAACGGCGGGCGCCTTCGGTGGCGTGACGACAGAACTCGAAGCACTCGGCATTCCAGCAGGCTGTTGTGCAGATGGTCCATCTGGAATCCGGATGGACATCGGGACGAAAGCCTTCTCGTTACCGAACGGAACGTTGCTTGCTTCGACGTTCAACACAACGTTGATTGCCGATCTATTTGAGATGACCGGTCTTGAGTTACGGAAGAACGAGATTGATACGTTGCTTGGACCCGGGATGAACCTCCACCGTCATCCACTCAACGGACGGAACTTCGAGTATTTCTCGGAAGATTCGTATCTGACTGGAAAAATGGCCGTGGCACAGCTCGACGGGATGCACCGGGTTGGTGTGACGGGAACATTGAAACACTTCAGTGCCAACAACCAAGAGTTCCACCGGCACGATCTGGATTCGATCGTATCAGAACGGGCGTTACGTGAGTTGTACTTGAAAGGATTCGAGATGGCAGTCAAGGACGGAAAAGCCTACTCGATCATGACGACGTATGGTGCCGTCAATGGAATCTGGACTGCTGGCTTGTACGATCAGAACACACGCATCTTGCGCGATGAGTGGGGCTTTGACGGAATCGTCATGACCGACTGGTGGGCGAAAATCAATGCGGAAGGTTTGGAAGCAAACCGTCAGCAAACGGCGACGATGATCCGTTCGCAAAACGACCTCTACATGGTCGTCGGCGAACCAGGAACGAATCCGTTCGAGGATGATACGTTGACGGCTCTCGCTGACGGAACACTTCGACGTTCCGAGTTACTGCGGAGTGCTGCGAACATCTGTCAGTTCCTGTTACGCTCACCGGTCATGGATCGTGTGATGGGAACAGGATCACCGGTCGAAGTTCTCGGGGCACCGGTCGAAGAAGAGACGCTCGAAGAGCAAGCGGTCTCACACCAGCGTCTCGTCAGTGGAGATGCCTTCCCGTTAACGGACGTCACGACGACGACAGGCAGTAGTCATGTCTTCGCTGTCACGGCAGAAGAGACAGGGATGTATCAGGTCACGTTGACGGCGCGTTCGAATGCTGGTGAACTGGCGCAGATGCCAGTGACGCTGTTTGCGAACAATATGCCGGTCGCGACCTTCACCTTCAACGGAACGAACGGCGAGTGGGTCAGTCAGACGAAGGACGTCTTCGTCTTCAACCCACACAACTATCTGAAACTCTACTTTGCACTCGGTGGTCTCGAGTTAAAAGAGTTGACGTTTACGCTTGCGGAATCGTTTCATATGAAGAACGGCTGATTAGATTAGCCGGACGGAAAGGACGGATTGCGTGCAGTTTTCCATCATCAAAAAACGGGTCGAGCAACTGCTTGCCCCGTCGTTACAGGGACGGATTGCTTTTCATGTAGCTGTCTACCGGATTCAAGATAGTCCTAGTCGCGTCTGGGTGACGTTTGACGGAGAAGAGATTCTCGGAGCAGACGACTTTCACTTCGAGCGGGAAGTCGAGCGGCGTTATGCATTACAAGCTGCACAGCTACCGGAAAAACCAGCCGGATCGTTATGGCAGTCCGACTGGTTGAAGCAGTCGCATGCGTTATCCGCTGAGATTGAACGACAGGTCAAACAAGACGGGTATATGGAGAACTACGAGATGCAACAGGACTTGTTGCAGTACCCGAACCTCGCGTTCGAACAAGCGCTTGTTCATCCACATCCTTTCATCCGCGGCATCGCACGTCTCGACCGACGACTCGGTAAACGGCGCTTCCTGTTGCTGACGCATCAGTCTGACTTTGAACAGTGGTGTGCGGATACGCGGCAAACCGTCGAACACTGGTGACACGAAAAAGCACGCTTCCTCGAGACGAGGAGGCGTGCTTTGCTGTTAAATTGAAAACGAGTTGACCTCGTGAATTCCTTCTTCTTCAACGAAAGCGTCGAGTAAGGCACGTACTTCATCTGTTGAGTTCGTCTCCATCAATTTGACCCGCAGTTCACTCGCGCCGCGGAATCCGCGGACGTAAATCTTGAAGAACCGGCGTAATGGTTTGAAGAGACGTGGCTCGAATTGAGCCGAGTAATGATCGTGCAGATCAAGCTGGAGACGTAACAAATCGAGGAGTTCTTGGCTCGAATGTTCTTTTTTCTCGACTTCGAACGCAAACGGGTTGTGGAAGATCCCGCGACCAATCATGACACCGTCGACACCGTATTTCTCGACGAGTTCAAGCCCGTGCTGGCGATCGTTGATATCCCCGTTGATCGTCAGTAACGTCTGTGGTGCGATCTCATCGCGTAACTTTTTGATTTCCGGAATCAATTCGAAGTGCGCTGGAACGGCGCTCATCTCTTTACGTGTCCGGAGGTGAATCGAGAGGTTCGCGATATCTTGTTCGAGGATGTGACGCAACCAATCGTACCACTCTTCGACCTTCGTGTAGCCAAGACGCGTTTTGACGCTGACTGGGAGACCGCCCGCTTTTGCAGCTTGGATCAGTTCAGCCGCGACTTCCGGACGATTGATCAAGCCGGAGCCTTTTCCGTTCACGGCGACGTTATGGACGGGACAGCCCATGTTGATGTCGATCCCGCTAAAGCCCATCTCTGCCATGCCGATACTCATTTCGCGGAAATATTCTGGTTTGTCGCCCCAGATGTGAGCAACCATTGGTTGTTCATCTTCCGTGAACTCGAGACGTCCGCGGACGCTCTGCTTGCCTTTCGGATGACAATAGCTTTCTGTATTCGTAAATTCCGTGAAGAAGACGTCCGGACGCGCCGCTTTTGCGACGACGTGGCGGAAGACGACGTCGGTGACGTCTTCCATCGGTGCTAAGACGAAAAATGGTCGTGGTAAGTCCTGCCAAAAGTTCTTTTTCATAGTATATTAAACCCTTTCCTTAAGGTAATGCACATGTGTGGTTAAAGAATTTCATCAACTATACACTTTAAGCGCTCTGGCTAAAAAGTGCAAGTGAGTGCTATTCGTTACCGTGAGGAAAGAGAGCGATCCATCATATGCCGTGTCATCCAGTCCGGTCCCGGAATCAGGTGTCCGGCTTCGTCCTTGTAGATGACGTGTTCTGGGCGAAGTTCCGTCGGCGAGACGAGTCCTGCTGCCGCCGTCAGGTTATAAAGACCTTCTCGTAACGAAATGATGTAGTTCGTCACGCGGAAACTTTTTTCGTCGACGATCAGCGCCTTTTGCAGCTTCGGGTCGGTCGTCGCGACACCGACCGGACAGTGATTCGTGTGACAGACTTGCGCTTGGATACAGCCGACATTAAACATCAGACCACGTGCGATATTGACGAAGTCGGCACCGAGGGCGAGAGCTATCGCAATCTTATCGGCACTGATCAGCTTACCGGACGCAAACACTTTGACCTTGTCGCGTAAACCAGCTTCCGTCAGGAGTTGGTGGACGAACGGTAAGGCGGAAAAGAGTGGTAGACCGGCAGCATCCGCGAGTTCTTGGAACGTCGCGCCTGTTCCTCCTTCACCTCCGTCGACCGTCATGAAGTCCGGATGACGTCCGGATTCTTTCATATAAGCAATCAACTGCCGCATGTCTTCAAGATTACCGACGACGACTTTGATTCCGACCGGTTTCCCGCCGATCTCACGTAGACGTTCGACCCAGTCGAGCATCGTCTCTGGTGTCGTGAATTCGTTGAAGCGGTTCGGACTATCGATGCCGACACCGACTTTGACCTTCCGGACAGCAGCAATCTCTTCCGTAACCTTTGATCCTTCGAGGTGACCACCGCGTGTCTTAGCCCCTTGGGCGAGCTTGAGTTCGAAGGCTTTGACTTGCGGTAACTCACTTTTTTTCTGGAACTCATCGAACGAAAAGTCACCGTCTTCCGTTCGGACACCGAACAGACCGGGACCAATCTGACAGATGATGTCGACGTCACCTTTTAGATGAAAATCGGATAGCCCACCTTCACCGGTATTCATCCAGCTGCCTTTAGCGCGACCCAGTCCGATCGAGAGCGCAGTGATCGCCCGGTCACCGAGTGCCCCGAAGCTCATCGCGGATTGACCGATCAGTCCTTTCACTTGATAGGGATGCCGACACGTCGTCGCGCCAATGACCGGAGCATCCTCCTCTTTTAAGAGGTATGGTGAAATTTGCTTCGCAACGAGATGTTCTTTACGTGTAAATAGTTCATCGCGGTCAATCTGATAGATGTGTGTGTCGACACGTTCCGACTGGTCGATGCGTAATTCCTGACGATTCGTTGGAAAGAGGGCGTTTTGTACATAAAAACCAGCTTCTTCAAAATCACGTTCCGATCCAAAACCGAGAATCCGACTTTGATATTTGCCGGAAAGGACGGCCGTCTTGTATTCATTACGGGAGAAGGGTTTCCCTTCGTTATTGTTGAGAAATAAGTATTGGCGGAGTTCCGGTCCCATGTTCTCGAGGATATAGCGCATTTTTCCGAGGACAGGGAAGTTTCGCAGGACCGCGTGTTCTTGCTGACGACGATCGGCGCGCCAGACATGCCAAAAGAGAAGCGGTGGGACAAGTATGATCAACAGGGCGATGGCGAGTAAAATGAAGAGAACAATCGTATCGATAGACATCAAAATTCCTTCTTTCCCGTAGATTCGTGATATGTAAGTTGATACCACCGAAATTCCGGACACAAACGATAATTTCCAGATATTGAATCTTTTCCGTCGATGATCGCGTAAATGAGACTATACACTAAAGGAGGAGACCGGTATGCATACACTCTATATGAAAGAAAAAGCGTTCAGTTTACGTGGACGATTCTCGATTCAAGACGAGGTAGGGCACGATGCCTATCACATCGAGGGTAGTTTTATGAAATTACCGAAGACCTTTACCGTAACGAACCGAAACGGAGAAGTCGTCGCCGAAATCGAGAAGAAAACGTTCAGTTTCCGACCGGTCTTTTATGTCGAAGCAGCAGGGCAATCATTTGAAATTATTAAAGAGCTCACGTTCTTCAAGGACCGCTATACGATTAACTCGGATCAGTTCGAAGTGACGGGTGACTGGTGGGATGTCGATTTTGAAGTTCTACAACAGGGACAACGGATTGGTCGCGTGCAGAAAAAATGGATTTCTTGGACCGATCAGTACATCATTGAAGTCGAAGATGAAGCAATGGAAGAATTGTTGATCGCCCTCGTCGTCGCGATTGATTGCGTCAAGGCGGAGGAAAGTTCAAACTCTACATCTTTCATTGATTAAAAGGGGCATGATTTAGGATGGAACAGTGGGACGTATACACAGCAGATCGTAAGAAAACAGGACGGCTCTGGACACGGGGAACGCCACATACAGCCGGCGATTATCACATGACGATTCACGTCTGTGTTTTTAACGCCAAAGGAGAGATGCTCGTCCAACAACGGCAACCGTTCAAATCCGGTTGGCCGAACATGTGGGATGTGACGGTCGGAGGCAGTGCAATCAGCGGGGATACGAGTCAGATGGCAGCGCAACGGGAACTGTTGGAAGAGCTTGGACTCGATATCGATTTCACAGGCATTCGTCCTCATCTGACGATTCCGTTTGAAATCGGTTTTGATGATTATTATCTCGTCGAGCAGGAAGTGGATTTGACGACGCTGACGTTGCAGGAAGAAGAAGTCCAACGCGTCGCTTGGATGACAGAAGAAGCCATCGTCAACGGAATCGAAGAAGGATGGTTCATCGGTTATCATGAATCATTGATTCGGCTGTTATTTGCCCTTCGCCATAGTTACGGCGCGCATAACGAGACATAAAAACAAGCCCTTCCGGTAATTCGGAAGGGCTTGTTGCTTGATTAAGCGGATTTGCGAAGTGCATTCGTCCGTTTTGGTTTTGTTTCTGGTAAGAAGAACGTAAAGAACAGATACACGGAACAGCAGAGGAAGAAGACGATCATCGAGACCGTATATCCCGCATGGCCGAGTGCGTAACTCCAAATGATCGTAAAGATCGTCTGCGTCGCATAAGCGATTGCCCAGAAGAGACCGAATAAGACGGTAATCTTTTGCGGTGTCATCCCTTTTCGTTCGTGTGCCAAGTTCATGAAGATCGGATACTGGATGTACATCGCAAATCCGGAAATGAACGCAAAGACATACGAAACGAGTGGCGAGATGTTTCCGAACAAGACCGTGACGAGGAAACTCGCGATCATGACCGTCCCGCTGATCAACAGAATCGGTTTACGAGGTGTTCCTTTGTTACCGATCCGTAGACCAACGAACGTTCCGACGATTCCGGCACCGGAGACTAGCAGATTGACGAGCGAACCGTTCAACTGCGTGTACGTATCGAACACAGGTTTCAAGCCAACGAGCGATAAGATATAGAGCGTCAGGAAACCGCCGAAAGCAACCGCATATTTCCAGAGGAATGGATCACGAACAGCATCTCCGTAACCGTAAGGCGTTTCGTCCGCGTCCGTAGCATCGTTCAACTCGAACGACTCACTACCAATCCACCATGCGAAGAAGAGAATCGCTGTCAGACTCGCGAAAATCGTCAACGTCAGTTTCCAGTCACTGACGAATTGATCGGCAAACAAGGTGAACAAGAGTGACACGACGAATGCACCGACGTTATAGGAAACAGTGTTGAAGGCGTTGATCCGTAATTTTTCAGCCGGATCTTGGACGTAACGTGTCACGACCGGATTCATGTAGACGATGACCATCGAACCACCGAGTCCCATGACCATGCGAGCGACCGTATACGCCCAGTAGTTCGGCAGATAGATGGCAACGATCGACATCATCAGGAACAACAATGCGAGCAACGGTGCTTTTTTCGGACCGAGCTTCATCAAGATGAGCGCAGCGAGAATGTTCGCGAAGACACGCGCCGTCGTAATCGAATAGTTGACGAGTTGTGAGATGAGGGGGTCAACGGTCTGATTACCGAAGAAATGCGCCGTGATTTGTGGCGTCAACGATGAACCCGCGACCCAGTTCATGGCGAAGGTCGCATAGGCGAACCAGAGGACGATCATCATGAAATAGCCTTTTTTTGTGGTAGACATAAAAATCCCTTCTTTTCTGAAGTTCCGCTTCATACCTGAATCGAAAACTACTTAACTTTATTATCAATTCATTCAATATAAAGCCGTTCCAAAGGGAAGTAAAATAGATAGTTCTTATGAAATCTATAATCAAATTGAATGAGTAGAGTTCGTTATTATTCTTCAAATGAATAATAAAAGGAAATTAAATGGTTATAATTGTAATAAAAGGAGGTATTCATTTGAAACCTAATATTTTTGATTATGCCACAAGTGAGCTATCACAAGATGCTTTTCTATGTTGGTTATTGAAGTGGGCGGAAGAAGGAGCACGAAGTCACGATCCGCAACTCCATACGATTGCGAATGGATTCGTACGCGAAATGTTTTACCTTCATGATTGCTCATTGCCGGAGCCTATTCACAGTGTCCGTATTAGAAGACAGTTCAATAGTCTAGATATATTAGCGATCATTAATGAGACATATGCCATTTTGATCGAGGATAAAGTCTTTACGAAACATCATTCCAACCAATTAAAGCGATATCTTGATATGGTCAAAACGCATCCTGAAACATGGTATTTGGAGCCGATACCGATTTATTACAAAATCGTAGAACAAGGCGACTACTCCGGCGTGACAGGAGCAGGATATCAAGTATTTACGCGAACGAAGATGATTGAAGTACTGAGCGGCTTTCCTGCTTCGACGAGAAATGATATTTTGAATGATTATCTTCAGTATCTCAAGCAGATTGACACCTCGATCGAATCCTATAAATCATTACCTCTCACGGAATGGAGCAATTTCTCTTGGCAAGGATTCTTTAGAGATCTGCAAAAAGAATTGAAGCACGGAAACTGGGGGCGTGTGGAAAATGCCCGCGGTGGATTTTGGGCATTCTGGTGGAAGGGAGATGATAGTCAACCGCACTATTGGCAGTTAGAAGAATCAACGTTAAAAGCTAAGATAGAAGCTGCTGACAGTCAAAATATGAGAGCGTATCGGGATCAGTGCATGCAAGCATTATTGGAGTATTCTCAAAAAAATGATTTGAATTTAAGTCGACCGAAAAGTGTTCGTAGCGGAAAAACGATGACGATTGCACAACGCCCCGATTACATACAAGTCTTTGATGATCAAACAGTTAATTTTGAACAAACCGTATTCGAATTGAAGCGTTATGCATATTTGAATCAGGCTCCGTCAGTATAGATCGATCGATTGAAAAGATATTACATCATCTACTTGCGTCACCTTAAAAAGATCCGGATTTTTCAGCTGTAAACTTTCTTCGAATCCGAACGTTGGATCGATCGAATGTAGATATAAAGATAACAGATTCCCGTGCGTCACGAGAATGGCTCCATCATGCTGTTGCAACGCTTTTTCAACGACGCGTGTGATACGCCGCGTCGCTACCCGACTGGATTCACCACCAGGACACGTATAATCGGGGTCGATGAACGTTCGACGAAGATGGTCCTGCCAATCGTCAAGTGGAACAGCACTTAACCGTCGTTCTTTTAAGTCTTCTTCTTGTGCAACGGGAAGTTTCAAAGCAGTCGCAAGTGGTTGAATCGAGTCGAGCGCACGGCGATATGGGCTCGAAATAAGATGTGTGATCGGAAGCTCAAATAACTGCGTACACAGTCGTTGCGCCTGTTCCTCCCCACGAGGTGTTAACGAGGCATCGGGTGCCTGACCGGTCGTTTCACAATGACGAATCAAGTAAATCGTCGACATGAATGTTCCATCCTTTCGTGATCAAGTGGTACTGTATGATTTCTGGAAAAGATGGTAAAGTCCTTTTCATAAGTTGAAAAATCATTTTGAAAAAGGCGTTGACAAACGCTTTAGAGATTACTAGAATTAGAAACAATTCATCGATGCAGCGACGCATCGGATAATCAAATAAAGAGAAAGCTATGATTGTCATGGGTCACACTATGGCAGGAGCAGCTTCTGGAGAGACCGTGTCGACACGGCGCCGAAGGGTTCACAATCTCAGGCAAACGGACAGAAGAGTAATCACATGCAGCGACGGGCATTCATGGAATGTCGTAGTGGCGTGTATGGGTTATTCCTTTGATTTTGTTGAGATTGGACATTCGTCCAGTCTCTTTTTTTCTTTTTCAGGACCGACAGAACGGTCTGAAGCGTAGAGAAGCCATCATAAGGAGGAGTTCAGGTTTGGAACAGCAAGGATTAAAGCGGGATTTATCGAATCGTCATGTACAGTTGATTGCCATTGGTGGAACGATCGGAACGGGTTTGTTTTTAGGATCAGGAAAAGCGATCCAACTCGCCGGACCATCGATCATTTTTGCCTACTTACTCGTCGGGATCGCGATCTTCTTCGTCATGCGCGCACTTGGGGAATTGTTATTGTCAAAAGCAGGTTATCAGTCACTCACGGATATCGCAGAAGATTATCTCGGACCACGTGCCGCATTCGTGACCGGTTGGACGTACTGGTTCTGTTGGATCATGACAGCGATGGCGGACATCATCGCCGTCGGTGTGTACGTCAAGTATTGGTTTGATATCCCGCAATGGATTCCAGCCGTTCTTGCTCTCTTGATTTTACTTGGTTTTAACTTATTAACCGTTAAATTGTTCGGTGAACTCGAGTTTTGGTTCGCCTTGATCAAGGTCGTGACGATCCTTGCCTTGATTGGTGTCGGAATCGTCCTGCTCGCGATTGGGTTTAAAACAGACGCGGGTCCCGTGACGGTCTCGAATCTCTGGTCACATGGCGGCTGGATGCCAAATGGAATTACAGGATTCCTGCTATCGTTCCAAATGGTCGTCTTCGCTTATGTTGGCGTCGAGCTCGTCGGGGTATCCGCAGCAGAGACAGCAGATCCGAAGAAGAACATTCCATCCGCGATCAATAAGATTCCGCTTCGGATCTTATTCTTCTATGTCGGTGCCTTACTCGTCCTCTTGATGATCAACCCATGGACAGGATTAAGTGCGACAGAAAGTCCGTTCGTCAAGACGTTCAGTCTGATCGGGATTCCGCTCGCAGCAGGAATCATCAACTTCGTCGTACTGACGTCTGCTGCTTCTGCATGTAACAGCGGAATGTTCTCGACGAGCCGGATTCTGTATAACCTGGGAAATCAACAGCAAGCATCGAAAAAGTTCTCGAAGTTGAACAAAAACCATGTTCCGGCAAACGCCTTGTTCGTCTCGACGATCGTCGTCTCAGTCGGTGCTTTGCTCAGTAAACTGTTACCAGGACAAGCGTTCAGTATCGTCACGACGATCAGTGCGATCTGTTTCATCTGGGTCTGGGGTGTCATCCTCGTCTGTCATCTCCGGTACAAGAAACAAAATCCGGAATTACATGCGGCGTCGACATTCAAAGCACCATTAACACCACTCGTCAATTACCTCGTGCTCGGATTGTTTGCGGTCATTCTCGTCGTCATGCTGTTTGCTGACGATACACGTCCTGCCTTGTTGCTGACACCGGTCTGGTTCCTCGGACTATTCGGACTGTATCACCTCCGGAAAAAGAAACAACAAGCAGCTAATCAAAAAAGTGCGTAAGCCAAAACAAGCCGGTCGGATTTAATCCGAGCGGCTTGTTTTATGGTGTATCAAAAGCACCGTCCTGTAACTGTTTCCGGAGTGCTTTCGCTTTCTTTCGAATATCGCGTTTGCTGTCCGCATCGCGCTTTCCCCATTGCCGATACATCATCGACATCCGCGGATTATCAGCGAACCGTTTTTCGTGCCGGTCGATGAAGTCCCAGTACAGAGCGTTAAACGGACAGGCATCCTCTCCGAGCATGTCCTTTTGATGGAACGGACATCCTTTGCAATAATCACTCATCTTATGGATGTAATTCGCCGAAGCGATGTACGGTTTAGTCGATAATGTTCCCCCATCGGCATGAAGCGCCATCCCGAGGACGTTCGGTAAGACGACCCAGTCATAGGCATCGATGTACATCTCGTTGAACCAATCTGCCGTCTGTTGCGGCGAGATCGCAAACAGATTAGCGAAGTTCCCGAGCACCATCAAGCGTTGGATATGGTGATTGTGGGCATGCTCGACGACGGGACGTAACGATTCTGCGACACAGTTCATGTTCGTTTTCCCGGTCCAGAAAAAGTCCGGTAGATCCGCTTCGTGACGTAGCGTATTGACGGAAGCATAGTCCGGCATCTCGGCTAAGTAAACAGCGCGCATGTATTCACGCCAGCCGAGGATTTGCCGAATGAAACCTTCGACTGCATTAAGCGGAGCATCTTGATCTTCGAGGGCGGATTCGACTTGACGAATGACTTCTTCCGGTGTCAGCAAGCCGAGATTGATTGCTGCTGACAAGAGTGAGTGCGATAACGTATCTTCACCGGTCAGCATAGCGTCTTGATATGTCCCGAACGTCTCGAGTCGTTCTTCGACGAAACGATGGAGAGCCCGCGTCGCTTCCTTTCGCGTAACCGGCCAATGGAAGGAATCAAGTGCTCCCGGATGATCGGAAAAATCACGCTCGACCTTGTCGATGACGTCCTTTGTGATGCGATCGGGACGAAACTGAACGGGATCCGGAAACGTCGTCCCCGACTTCGCCGGTTTCCGGTTCTCGGCGTCAAACGACCACTTTCCACCAATCGGTTTAGAGCCGTTCATGAGAACGTTTCGTTCCTTACGCAGTTTGCGATAAAACCGATCCATCTTGTATGGTTTGTCGCCGATTGCTTCAATCGCTTCTTCCTGTGTCAGTAAAAACAACGGAACGTCAGAACAGACCTCGACCGTGATCTTCTTCGGTAAGGCGTCTTGCCACTTGTGCATTGCCTTGCGCATCGGTTCGTCCGTAATCGCCGTATAGAATACATGATCCGGATCATGATCTTTCCGGTGCGCCTTGAATGCCTGATCAAACGATTCGGCTTCCCGGTAATCAACGGTGAAGCCTTTCTCGCGTAGTTCTTCCGCGAAATGCCGCATCGCCGAGAAGACGAGGACAAGTTTTTGTTTATGATACGTCTTCCATTTGGAGCGTGAGGACGCTTCGACCATTAGGATGACGTCATCTTGTTTGTTTGCTTCCTGCAATAAGGGGAGATCGTGATTCAATTGATTACCAAATATCCAGCGTGTCGCCATGAGAGTCCCTCCTTTATCTTTGTTATATGATTACCGTTTTTGAATAAATTCATACGTTCGTGTGTGTTCCAAACGATACTTGCAGGACAATTAAATTTTGTTTATACTATAAGTATTTTACATTAAAAACCAATATAGTTGATAAATTGAATCACCTTTGAGGATGAGGAGTGAATCAAGTGAGGTCAAAGATTTCATCAGTACCAAAAGACTATGAGGTTTTAAATGCAAAACGTCTAAGACGTCATGTTGCTGTTACAGTCGTTATTCCAGTGTACAACGCGATTATCTATCTTGAACGAACGATTAACTCCGTTTTAGTACAGACGATCGGTATTCGAAACGTGACGATCATTGCGGTAGATGATAAATCCACAGATGGCTCACGCCGTCTGTTAAGACGCTTATCTTCCTTATATCCTCAACTTGTCAGCATACTGCTGAAAAACAATACGGGCACGCCTGCGATGCCACGTAATCTAGGTTTGGCTCTTGCACGATCGAAATATGTTACGTTTTTGGATGCGGACGATTGGTTAGCGCATGATGGATTACGAATTTTGAATGAGACGATGGATCGAACCGGAGTGGACTACGCCGTCGGACGTACGATTCAAGTGTCTACGAATCAACCGAACCGAATCATCGGTGTTCACGAATCGAATCGTAATCGTGATCACGTTTCTCCTTATACGTTAAAGCATGCGTTTTATCATCTCGGTCCACGTGCCCGTATGATGCGTCGAGACTTTCTGCTACGTCATGCGATTCAATTTCCTTCGATGAAATTCGCCGAAGATAAACAATTTTTTATCGATGTCTTAATACGAACGGATGCGATATCAACGGTCACTGCTCCCATCTATTATTTGAACCGTCTCGAGGAAAATGACTCATTAACGAAGCAGACTGATATCATGGAAAAGATGGAAACGAATCTTATCGTCTTACGACGTGTGTTGGAATATAAATTACCTGTTGAAAAGGAACGTCTCATCCTCAATCGACTGATTGAGTTTGACTGCATCACACGCTTATATGATCGTAAGCACTTTCTCAAAAGTCATGATCCGTCAACCTATCATCAAATGTTTGCGCGCGTCGTTGCCTTATTTACGCAACACCGTTCCTATCCCATCGATTCATTGATTGAAAAGCCGTTCAATCGTCTGTTGTATCATTACTGGAACACCGGACGTTTTGATGATTTCATGGATGCTGTCAAGTGGTCGAAATCGAAAGAAACAAAGGAAATCGAATGGGTGGATGATCAACCTTACTGGAGTATTCCATTAGGCAGTGGTCAGAAACAAATGCTAGCTCTCCCTCTATATGTGAAGGTGCACGAATTAGAACTGACAGAAAAGGGACTCGAGCTAACGGTTCAAACACTTGGAGATCGTCGAATTCGTGTAGAAGGGATTTCGTTACAACATCGTAATTGGATGGAAGAAACGCATCTTTTAAAGACAGATGTCATAGATCTTGAAAATCATTATTATCGCTTGCGGGTAGAGCTACCCAAACAAATGGAGCGGGGGAGTTATCTTGTTTATCTACGCTTTGATGACTATGGGCAGCAGGTAATGGCTATTTCGATGGAGGAGCCAGTGATTCAAAAAAGCTATCACACCTATCGTTGGTATGAAACCATTAAAGGAAACTTAGGATTACGCATCAAATGAGCGGAATCGTCTGCTTCGAAAAGAGGCAGACGATTTTGTAAAATCAGCTGCCTCGGCACATTTCTGAATGTAAAAGAAGTTCCTTTCTGCGCAAGCTATGATAGGGTTATAATGGAAAGGTAAGTTGTCGTCATGAGGGGGAAGTTTTTCATGACAGGTAGTCCATAATATCAACGGGGATAGGAAGGATATCATGAGCAGTATGCCTAAAAAAACAGACGTTATTTTAATTGGTGCCGGAGTCATGAGCGCGACGTTAGGGGTCTTATTAAAAGAACTCGCGCCTGAGATCAACATCAAGGTATTCGAGAAACTCGCGAGTGCCGGGGAAGAGAGCTCGAACGAGTGGAACAATGCAGGAACAGGTCACGCCGCATTATGCGAACTGAACTATACGACGGAAAATGCTGATGGTTCGATCGATATCAGTAAAGCGGTCAAAGTAAACGAACAGTTCCAACTGTCACGTCAATTCTGGTCGCATCTCGTCAAGGAAGGTGTCTTGCCGAATCCGAAAGAATTCATCATGCCGATTCCACATATGAGTATGGTTGAAGGAACAGAAAACGTCGAATTTCTGAAAAAACGATTGGAAGCGCTATCAGCGAATCCGTTGTTTGCGGGAATGGAATATTCAGAGGATCCAACGAAATTAGCCGAGTGGATTCCACTCATCATGAACGGTCGGACGTCACCTGAGCCGATCGCTGCGACAAAAATCGATTCAGGAACGGACGTCAACTTTGGTGCGTTGACACGAATCCTGTTTGAATATCTCGAACAGCACGATGTAGAGATCAACTATCAGCACGGTGTCGAGGATTTGAAACGTGTTGACGGAGGTTGGGAAGTCAAAGTGAAGAATGAGCGCGATCACCGGATCGAGCATCATACGGCTCAGTTCGTCTTCATCGGGGGTGGCGGCGGTAGTTTACCATTGCTCCAAAAAACAGGCATCGAGGAATCGAAGCAGATCGGTGGTTTCCCAGTCAGTGGCTTGTTCCTCGTCTGTAAAAATCCTGAAATCATTGAACAGCATCATGCGAAAGTCTACGGAAAAGCGAAAGTCGGAGCACCACCGATGTCAGTACCGCACTTGGATACACGATATATCGATGGGAAGAAATCACTCCTCTTCGGACCGTTCGCTGGCTTTTCACCGAAGTTCCTCAAGACAGGATCAAATCTGGATTTGATCGCGTCCGTCAAACCGAACAACGTCTTGACGATGCTTGCTGCGGGAGCTAAAGAGATGGGATTGACGAAGTATCTGATCGAACAAGTCCTCTTGTCGACGGAACAACGGATGAACGAATTACGAGAGTTCATTCCGAATGCGAAGACAGAAGACTGGGATGTCGTCGTCGCTGGTCAACGTGTCCAAGTCATCAAGGATACACCACAAGGAAAAGGGACACTCCAGTTCGGAACAGAAGTCGTCAGTGCGGCCGACGGATCTGTCGCTGCCTTACTCGGGGCGTCACCAGGTGCCTCAACAGCGGTTCCAGTCATGCTCGAAGTACTCGGAAAATGTTTCCCGTCCGAATTACCGGCGTGGGAAGCAAAAATCAAGGAGATGATTCCGTCTTACGGAATCTCACTCGTTGAACATCCGGAGCTGTTCGAACAGATCCATGCCGAAACAGCAAAAACGCTCGAACTCGAACAAGGTCAACCGATTCGCTAAACGAAAACCGTCCGACTCTAAGAGGAGCCGGACGGTTTTTTTGATTTAGCGGAAGTTACGGAAGAAGCGTGTTTTCTTCAGTGCGATCCCGACTGGAATCGCGACAAGGATTCCGAGGACGTTTTGAATAATGTTTCCTGTAATGGAACCGAATGGTGCGACCCAGTTGCTGAACATAATCCCTTCATGTACGAAGTAGACGAGCAGCATGACAGGAGCGGAAGCGATCATCCCGATCAAGTTGAATGTGACATTCGTTCCGTTGCGACCACCTGACCACGCGATGTAACCAACAATCAGCCCTTGAAGTCCACGTGCGATGATCGTACCAGGGGCCCAAATCGTATAGCCCAATAGAAGATCAAATAAGCCCATTCCAACAGCACCGGCAATCAATGCTGTCCGTGGACCGAATAAAATGGCAACAAGAAAGAGCATCGCTGTTCCCATATGAATGAGACCACCGTTTGGAGCGATGGGTAATTTAATATTGATGAACATCGTTGCAACAAGAACAAGTGCGATTGACATCGCAGTGATGACGAGCTGGCGGGTACGAGTGCTAGAATACGGTGCTGCTTTTTGCATGTGGCTAACCTTCTTTATGATAGATTTTAAGATATCTTCAATCTATCAGATGACTGGACTAGTCAAAAGTGTCAACTTTGAATTATTTATAGGGGTCAGTTTTGAATACAAATCTTGATCTGTTCTTAATTCCATAAGAGTACGATCTATTGATACACTCTTGAATGAAAAAATCCATAAAACGGTTGTCGTTTTCGAATCTATTCCTCGTTTTTTTCGTACAATGAACAGCGAAAGGGAGGGGAAGTCAGTGAAATATCAGATTGCGACAGCTGTTTTTTTATTCGCTTCATTGTCATCAGTCACATCAGAGGCAAAGGACCAGACGACACAACACCAACGTTATTACGCAGCATATGAAAAAATCGTGGAAAACATAAATCGGACACATGAAAATGCGGACGTCACGTTGCTTGCAGCAAATCAATTCGCAGACGAGGACTGGGTTTCGCCGGAACGTTTTCAAGAACGGGCACTCGAACGGTTGAAGCCGCTACGTGTCCAAACGAGCTTAGAGTGGGATAGTGAACGAACGCTTGAACGTACGGAACGTGGAAACGATGTCCGGATCATCGGAAATTTCGAGACGGAACTCTTGGAACAGAGTAAACGCCAACGATTATCCGATGTCTTTTCGATGACGTCTCTTGCGATCGATGGTGGAAAGTGGATGCAAACCGGATTCTCCGGTACTCCAATCGATGCTTTGCAAACGATGGTCGTAACGGTCAGTGGTACATACGCGAAGCAAGGCATCTTAACAAGACATCACATCACGAAAGAATATCATTGTTCATGGTACGGTGAAATCTACTATTGAGGCAGAAAAAGAGCGAAACTCGTTTGAGTTCCGCTCTTTTTCATTAATTCCGGATCAAGTGATCGAAAGCACCGAGTGCAGCTGTTGCACCAGATCCCATCGAGATGATGATCTGTTTATACGCGCTATCTGTGCAGTCTCCTGCAGCAAAAACGCCTGGTACGTTCGTTGCGCCGTGGCGATCGACTTGGACTTCACCGAACTTGTTACGGTTCACCGTTTCACCGAGCCAGTCTGTGTTCGGTACGAGACCGATCTGGACGAAGACACCCTCGAGCTCGACGTGACGTTCGACGTTCGTTTCGCGCTCGATGTACGTGATACCTTTCACTTTGTCCGTTCCTGTGATTTCCTTCGTCTGTGCGTTGACGACGACCGTGACGTTCGGAAGTGAAGCGAGGCGTTCTTGAAGAACAGCGTCTGCTTTTAATTCCGGTGCGAACTCAAGGACCGTGACATGCTTGACGATTCCTGCGAGATCGATGGCTGCTTCGATTCCTGAGTTTCCGCCACCGATGACTGCGACACGTTTTCCTTCGAACAACGGACCATCACAGTGTGGGCAGTAGGCGACGCCTTTGTTCTTGAATTCGAGTTCGCCTGGGACACCAACGTTACGCCAGCGTGCACCTGTTGAAAGGATCAAACTCTTCGTTTTCAAGACAGCACCATTCTCAAGCTCGAGCTCAAGGAGGTCCTTCTTCTCAAGGCGAGTTGCCCGTTGTAGGTTCATGACGTCGATGCCATATTCCTTGACGTGCTCCTCAAGACTTGCGACGAGTTTTGGTCCTTCCGTGTACTTCATGCTGATGAAGTTTTCGATGCTCATCGTATCCATGACTTGTCCACCGAAGCGTTCTGCGACGATTCCTGTCCGGATACCTTTACGGGCTGCATAGATGGCAGCACTCGATCCAGCTGGACCACCACCGACGACGAGGACATCGTATGGATCTTTATCAGCGAAATCAGAAGCATCGGCACCTGTGCCAAGCTTCGCCAAGATTTCTTCAAGTGACATCCGTCCGTTACCGAACGCTTCGCCATTGACGAAGACCGTCGGAACAGCCATGATCTCTTTTTGTTCGACTTCTTCCTTAAATGCCGCACCATCAATCATCGTGTGACTGATGTTCGGGTTGAGGACGCTCATGACGTTCAATGCTTGTACGACATCTGGGCAGTTGTGGCAGCTCAAGCTGATGTACGACTCGAAGTGGTACGTTTCTTGAATGCCTTGAATCTGCTTGATGACTTCCGCATCGACCTTCGGTGCTCGACCGCTGACTTGTAGCAGAGCGAGAACGAGGGACGTGAACTCATGACCGAGTGGGATTCCCGCGAACGTGATTCCGCTTGTCTCACCGACACGGTTGACTGTGAAACTTGGTGTCCGGGGAAGGCTTGCCTGCTCGACGGAGATGCGTGGTGTCATGCTTGCGATCTCTTCGACGAGTGCGCTCATCTCAAGCGAGACGGCGTCTGTCCCAGCGCTAACCGCTAGGACGAGATCGCCTTCGAGAAGCTCGAGGTATTGCGCGAGTTGTGCTTTAATGTCTGGTGCTAAAGCCATCGCGAATCCGCTCCTTAAATTTTTCCGACGAGGTCAAGGCTTGGTGTGAGTGTTGCAGAGCCTTCTTCCCATTTCGCTGGGCAGACTTCGCCTGGATTGTTACGTACATATTGTGCCGCTTTGATTTTGTTGACGAGGGTGCTCGCATCACGACCGATACCGCCTGCGTTGATCTCAACTGTTTGGATGACGCCGTCTGGGTCGATGATGAACGTACCGCGGTCAGCAAGACCATCTTGTTCGTTCAAGACTTCGAAGTTACGTGAGATGACGTGTGATGGGTCGCCGATCATGACGTACTCGATTTTACCGATTGTTTCTGATGTTTCGTGCCATGCTTTATGTGTGAAATGCGTATCTGTTGAAACAGAGTAAACTTCAACGTCAAGCGCTTTGAGTGTTTCGTATTGGTTTTGAAGATCTTCGAGTTCTGTCGGGCAAACGAATGTAAAGTCTGCAGGGTAGAAACATACGACACTCCATTTACCGCGAAGGTTGGCATCCGTTAGGTCAACGAATTCTCCGTTGTGGAATGCTGATGCACTGAATGGTTTTACTTCACTTCCGATTAAAGACATGATAAAAATCCTCCTCAAGGGTTCTATTTTTAGAATCTGTTCTAGTGCATACAAGGAATCTGTATTTATCACACTAGAATAATTCTAATCTAATACTAATTTCATATAGACCAACACTTTTGTCAAGGTATAATCGGCAATTTCTTATTTCAGGAAAGATTGTGTGAACAAAAAAAGAAATCCCGACTCCTAAATGAAACAGGAGTCGGGAGCTGTATTCTTTATTGCCAGTCCGTGTGGAAGATCCCTTCGCGGTCTGTCCGAGCGTACGTATGAGCACCGAAATAATCGCGTTGTGCTTGCAACATGTTGGCATTCGAATTCGCTGTCCGGTAGCTATCGTAATACGTCAGTGACGTCGATAGAGATGGGAGTGCAAAACCAGATAATGCACCCTCGGCAACGACGTGACGTAACGATTCTTGATACGCCTGTACTTTCTCAGCGAAGAACGGGGCGAGCATCAAGTTCGAGAGGTTCGCATCATTTTTGAACGCTTCACTGATGACGTTCAAGAAGTCGGCCCGGATGATACATCCACCACGGAAGATCAAGGCGATTTCCTCGAGGCGTAAGTTCCAGTCATACAACTCAGACGACGTTCGGTACTGGGTGAAGCCTTGCGCGTATGCGGCAACTTTCCCCATATAAAGCGCTTGACGAATCCGTTCGACCCACGCGTCTCGCTCAAGCGTTGACAAGTCTTCTGGTCCCTTTAGGACAGCAGACGCTGCGACGCGTTCTTCTTTAATAGCTGAAAGGTAACGCGCGAACAGGGCTTCTGTAATGATCGAAGAGGCGATCCCATTATCAATGGCTTGCAGGCTCGTCCATTTTCCAGTTCCTTTTTGACCGGCTTGATCGAGAATGACATCAATCAACGGTTGCCCTGTCTCGTCATCCGTTTTTCGGAGGATATCCGCTGTGATCTCAATCAAGTAACTTTTCAGTTCACCTTCGTTCCATTCAGCGAAGATATCCGCGACTTCCGTGACGTCGAGTCCAAGACGGAAACGGAGGAAGCTATACGCTTCAGCAATCAGTTGCATGTCCGCATACTCGATTCCGTTATGGACCATCTTGACGAAGTGACCAGCGCCTTTCGGACCAATATAAACACAACATGGATCTCCTTCGACGTGAGCGGCGATCTTCGTCAAGATCGGTGCGACATGTTCGTAAGCTTCTTTCGATCCACCAGGCATGATCGCAGGACCGGTCCGCGCACCGACTTCACCACCCGATACACCGACGCCGATGTATTCGATCCCATGGCGTTGTAACTCGTCGAAACGACGCTCTGTATCGAGGAAGTGAGAGTTCCCACCATCCATGATGATATCGCCTGTTTCGAGATGCGGAAGCAACGATTCGATGACTGAATCAATCGCGCTACCAGCCGTGACCATCATGAAGATTTTACGTGGGCGAGCGAGTGATTGAACGAATGCTTCAATGTCGTAGTACGGATGAAGGGGTAGTCCTTCATCATGTGCGACGAGATCGTCTGTTAAATCACGTGTGTAGTTATAGATGGCGACTTCTTCTTGATGACTTGCCATATTCAGTGCCAGGTTGCGTCCCATGACGCCAAGCCCGATGACTCCGATAGAATGTTGCATAAGTAGAACGACTCCTTTTCTTAGACGACGAGGCTGAGGAGAAGAACGAACCCAAGTCCACAAACGGAAATGATCGTCTCAAGCACAGTCCATGTCGCAAACGTTTCTTTTAATGATAATCCGAAATACTCTTTAAACATCCAGAAGCCTGCATCATTGACGTGTGAAGCGATCAGACTACCTGCACCAGTCGCGAGAACGACGAGCGCTAAGTTGACGTCGGATTGCTCCAGTAACGGAATGACGAGACCTGCTGTCGAAAGGGCAGCGACTGTTGCGGAACCGAGTGAGATCCGCAGAATCGCAGCAATCAACCAAGCGAGTAGGATTGGGGATAACGCTGATCCATCAAATAAGTGCGCAACGTATTTCCCAACACCACCGTCAATCAAGACTTGTTTGAAGGCACCGCCACCACCGATGATCAATAGCATCATCCCGATTTGGGCGATCGCCGTCGTACACGATTCCATGACCGTTTGCATCGGAATCTGACGCGCGATCCCCATCGTGTAGACCGCGACGAGTAATGAAATCAACATCGCCGTTGAAGCGTTCCCGATGAATTCAATCGCCGAGATGACACTGTTTTCACCCCAACCGAGTGTTTCTTGTAAGAGCGTGAAGATCGTTGCGACCGACATCAAAAGAACCGGTAGCATCGCCGTGAAGACACTGATACCGAAGCCTGGTGTCTCTTCTAAATCAAATTCTTTTTGTTCCCCGAGTGACGCGATGTTTCCTGTCCGTGTAAACGATTCAGGTACGAGTCGTTTCGCGATTTTCGTAAAAATTGGTCCGGCGATGATGACGGTCGGAACAGCAACGATGAAACCATACAATAAGACTTCCCCGATATTGGCTTTATACTCACCAGCGATGACGGTCGGACCTGGGTGAGGTGGTAAGAATCCGTGCGTGACGGATAGGGCAGCGACCATCGGGATCCCGAGATATAGAATCGAGACACGAAGTTGACGTGAAATCGCAAAGACGATTGGAATCAACAAAACGAGTCCGACTTCGAAGAAGAGGGCGATCCCGATGATGAACGAAGCGACGACGACTGCCCATTGGATGTTCTTTTCCCCGAATCGGGCGACAAGCGTCATGGCGATTCGCTGCGCCCCCCCGGCGTCAGCAATCAGCTTTCCAAGCATGGCACCAAGACCAAAGATCAATGCGAGGTGACCAAGCGTTCCTCCGATACCAGCTTCGATCGTTTTGACGATCTGATCGAGCGGCATGCCGAGCAGTAGTGCAACGCCAAAGGAAACGATGATGAGTGAGACGAACGTATTTAATTTCAACCCCATGATGAGAACGAGCAACGCGACGATCCCAATTCCTACGATGACTAAAGGCATGATGACTTCCCCCAAAAGATTAAGTTAGTTTTCTTCTTGAATCAAGCTCCGTTGATACGTAGCGATTCGTTTATGATCCGCGGATAACGTCCGCGCTAGACTAATGAAAATCGGTAAGAGCTGACGATACTCATGCATCGCTTCTTCATTTGGTACATGACGATGCGTTTCCCCGATCATCTCGGAGACGACTTCGAACGAATCGACTTCCCCCGTCGCATACAGTCCGAGAATACACGCACCGAGACATGAACTTTCAAAACTTTCCGGAATGACGACTTCCGATTCAAAGATGTCCGCCATCATTTGGCGCCAGACTTCGGACCGAGCAAACCCACCCGTTGCCTGAATCCGTGTCACGGGACCGTCCATGCACTCAATCAGAGCAAGGAAGACGGTATAGAGATTGTAGATGACGCCTTCTAGTGCCGCCCGGATCATATGCTCTTTTTTGTGTGAGAGCGTCAAACCGAAGAACGAACCGCTGACATCCGGATTCCAGAGCGGCGCTCGTTCACCGGACAAGTAAGGATGGAACAATAGCCCGTCGGATCCAGGACGGACGCGTTCGGCAATCTTCGTCAAAACAGCGTACGGATCGATGCCAAGGCGTTTTGCTGTCTCGACTTCGGCTGAAGCGAGTTCGTCTCGGATCCACCGTAAGACCATTCCACCATTATTGACGGGTCCGCCGATGACCCAGTGGTCCTCGGTCAGCGCGTAACAGAACGTCCGTCCCTTTTCATCGGTCTGCGGACGATCAATGATTGTTCGGATGGCACCGCTCGTTCCGATCGTGATCGCAATTTCCCCTTTGCGAATCGCGTTGACACCTAAGTTAGAAAGGACACCGTCACTGGCACCGACTAGGAACGGCGTATCGGCGGAGAGTCCCATTTGTCGTGCGTAATCAGCGTTCAGTCCGGTACATGTCGTCGTCGTCGGTACGGGTTCCGATAAGTAGCTTGCATCGATCCCTGCGACGTGTAACGCGCCCGTATCCCAGCCTAATTCATGAATGTTGAAGAGACCGGTCGCTGAAGCGAGAGAGTGGTCGATGACATATCTGCCGAACAGTCTTTGGAACACGAATTCCTTGATCCCGACATATTTTTTCGTTTGAGCGTGGAGCTCCGGACGATCTTCGACGAGCCAACTGATTTTGCTGAGCGGTGACATCGGATGGATCGGTGTTCCGGTCCGGTGATAGATCGATAGACCATATTGTTCCTTGATCTTGTTCGACCATGCTTCACTCCGACTGTCTGCCCACGTGATGCAGGCAGTCAATGGTTGATGCTGTGCGTCCATTGCGATCAAGCTGTGCATAGCACTACTGAACGCGACGAACTTTGGTGGCATGATCGGATGACGTTTCGTGATCAAGCGGATCGATTCGAGTACAGCATCAAAAATTTCTTCCGGATCCTGCTCCGCCGTCGAGCGATTTGGTGTATGGAGCGGGTAACCGACGTTCGTTTGTCCGATGACCTCTCCTTTTGTCGTAAATAAGACCGCTTTCGTACTCGTCGTTCCGATATCGACGCCTAACATGTATTCAGTCATGTGAATCGACTCCTTTCGACATCATTTGTTGCGTTTTCCAGAGATCTTCGACTTCCTGGACGTCATCAAAGTTCTGATGTAAGGAAGCAACCATCCGTTCACGGTCCCCTGTCTCGATCGCTTCGATGTACAAGGCGTGGTTCGCGAGGATGCGTTCGAAGTCTTCGATGTCTTCCTCGAATCGTACCCGCATCGATAGGAGGATGAAACTTTCCATGACCGGTTTGAGATTTTGCCAAATCATGCTGACATATCCATGATCAATCGAGCGGATGATCGTTTCGTGAAACAGTACGTCCTGGAAGGAGAATTCATCGGCATCCTTGTATTTGATGGCAACTTTCATCATTTCGAGAATTTTACTGAGTTCACGGACGAGTTCTGCCCGTTCGATTTTGACGAGTCGTTCGAAGACGAACGTTTCAATGAGTAGCCGGACATCATAGATTTCCTGAATGTCGCGCTCAGACAAACCGACGACGACCGCTCCCATTCGTTCGAGACGAATCAATTGTTCGGATGCAAGGACCTTTAACGCATCACGGACGGGCGAGCGACTGACTGAAAAATCAGAGGCTAATTTGTTTTCGGATAAAATGGTACCGCTTTCAATCTTTCCTGAAATGATGCGCATCCGTAGCTCGTGTGCGACACGATCTCCAGCGGAAGCTTTTGCTAACCACTTCAAGGGGTATAACAGTTCTGACATGGAATCACCTGATTTCTAAAGTGAGTATACTTGTATACAAGTTAGTATAAACGTTTTTTTCTAAAATGCAAACGCTTAACTTACATTTTAGTGATTCAAGCAGGAATCAGGAAAATGGTTTCCGATATGTTAGGGTGAAGGAGTAAGTAACGAATCGATTAGTTAAAAAGGAGGTAATGCATATGCATGTTTTAGTCGTAGGTGCCGGAGCAGTTGGAGGTTATTTCGGGGGACGTCTTGCTGAGCAAGGGGAACAGGTGACATTCCTTGTTCGTCCGAAGCGCTATGAACAATTACAAAAGACAGGGTTACAGATCACTAGTCCTCATGGTGATGTTATGATCACGCCTCAGTTAGTGACACGAGACATGCGACTGAATCACACATTTGATGTCGTCTTACTTTCGACGAAAGCCTATCACTTGGATGATGTCCTACAGGATCTTGCGCCATTTGTTTCGAGCGAGACGTACATCATTCCTTTGTTGAACGGCATGCAGCATATACGACGGTTAACAGAAGTCTTCGGAGAAGATCGAGTACTGGGCGGGCTTTGCTTCATTGAATCGACGCTTGATGCAGAAGGGCGTATTGTACAGACAAGCCCGTCGCATCGGCTATTGTTTGGTTCACGAACCGGTAAACCAACAGCGCGTTTAGAGGAGATTGCAACACGTTTTGCGAAAGCGAAGGCACCGATGGCGTACTCGATGCATATCATGGATGACATGTGGCAAAAGTACCTCTTCATTTCGACATTTGCGGGCGTGACGACACTATTTCGCTCTGCCATCGGTCCAATTCGCAAGGACCCAATTGGTCATCAGATGATTCAAGACGTCATGAAGGAAGCGAAGCAAGCGATGGAAGAACAAGGCGCAGTCTTTAATGACGATGTAGAAGCGGTCTTGCTGAAGCAGATGCATGCAATGGAAGACACGATGAAATCGTCAATGTTACGGGACATGGAAAAGGGTCAGCCCGTCGAAGTGAAACATTTCTTTAGTACGTTGCTCGAAACACGCTCTTCACGTCATCTTCAACTGATTGAATCTAATTTATGGATCTATCAAAAAAATCGGGAAATGCCTGTTGACTGAATTATCTGCATTCTGATATGGTTAGGAACAATTACATACTTATCCAGAGAGGTGGAGGGACTGGCCCTATGAAACCTCAGCAACAGGTCGAAAGATACTGTGCTAATTCCTGCGGGTGCTGCACCCGATCGATAAGATTTCCGAATTGTCGACCGACGCATCCGTGAGGATGCGTTTTTTGTTTGAAATAGGTGGAACGAGGAGGAAATGGATTCATGAAAACGAGCGGAGCATTTCGACGCAAGATGGAATCACGTCATCTGATCATGCTGTCGTTAGGTGGTGTCATTGGAACAGGATTATTTTTAAGTACAGGTTATACGTTGGAACAAGCAGGACGTGTCGGAACGATTTTATCGTATTTGATCGGAGCCGTCGTCGTTTACTTAGTCATGTTAAGTCTCGGTGAACTCGCCGTGCACATGCCGGAAACCGGATCATTCCATAAGTACGCAACGAAGTACATTGGACCTGGCACCGGTTATACAGTAGCCTGGCTCTACTGGCTGACGTGGACGGTCGCCCTTGGTTCAGAATTCACGGCAGCAGGCATTTTGATGCAACGTTGGTTCCCATCGATTCCGGTTTGGGTGTTCAGTGCCTTATTCGCTGCGATGATCCTTGGTATCAACGTCTTGAAGGTTCGCGTGTTCGCTGAAGTCGAGTTTTGGTTCTCCGCCATTAAGGTCGTGACGATCATTGCGTTCATTTTACTTGGTGCGGGAGCGATCGTCGGCTTCATTCCACTGCAAGATGGTAGCCCAGCCCCATTCTTTTCTTCCTTAACGGAAGGTGGATTATTCCCAAATGGTGCTTTCGTCATCTTCATGACGATGCTTGCCGTGAATTTTGCTTACTCGGGAACGGAACTGATCGGTGTCGCAGCGGGTGAAGCAGTCGATCCGAAACGGACGATTCCGCTTGCGATCCGGACGACGATCTTGCGACTCGTCCTCTTCTTCGTCGGTACGATCATCGTGTTAGCCGTCTTATTGCCAACGGATGGGAAAGGTGTACTCGAAAGTCCGTTCGTCGCCGTGTTCGAACGGATCGGAATTCCCTACGCAGCAGACGTGATGAACTTCGTCATTTTGACAGCGATTTTGTCGGCAGCGAACTCTGGACTTTACGCCGCCTCTCGGATGCTCTGGTCGCTTGCGAACGAACGTATGATTCCACGCTTCTTCGCCCAAGTGACACCAAGTGGGGTTCCACTTCGAGCTGTATTGTTCAGCATGCTTGGCGGAGGACTTGCCTTGCTGTCTAGCATCTATGCAGCAGGGAGTGTCTATATCGCGCTCGTCTCGATTTCCGGTCTCGCTGTCGTCGTCGTTTGGATGAGTATCAGCATTGCTCAGTATCGCTTCCGGAAACAATTTCTCCGCGAAGGGCATACGGTCGACGAATTGGTCTATCGCACACCACTCTTTCCATTCGTGCCAATCGCCGCTTTCGTCGTCTGTTTGATTTCCCTGATTGGTATCGGATTTGATCCGACACAACGAATCGCCTTGTACTGTGGTATTCCATTCATCGTGATCTGTTATGTCGTACATGCGTTCACGAATTCTTCTCAGAAACGGAGTGTTGAAGATGTCCCGAATCAAAAATCCAGTTGATCAACGATTACAGGAAGTTCCCTTTCTCATTTTAGATGGTGCCCTTGCAACCGAACTTGAACAGAAGGGATTCGACCTGAACGATCCGCTTTGGTCAGCACGTCTCTTAATCGAAGCACCGGAACAAATCGAACACGTCCATCGTGACTACTTTGAAGTAGGTGCTGATGTTGCCATCACTTCAAGCTATCAAGCAAGTATCGAAGGGTTCAAGCAACGTCATATCACGACAGAGGAAGCACAGGCGCTGATTCGACAAACGGTCACCTTGGCGCAAAACGCACGCACGCGTAGCGGAAAGCGTGACGCATTAATCGCAGGATCAGTGGGTCCTTATGGTGCCTACTTAGCAGATGGTTCTGAGTATCGCGGTCATTATGGGGTGTCAGCAGATGTGCTAGAAGCCTTCCACAGACCACGGATCGAAGCATTGATTGAAGCGGGGGCTGATCTGCTGGCATTTGAGACGATTCCGTCGCTCGAGGAAGCTGTCGTGTTGTTCCGGATTCTCGAAGCGTATCCGGAAGTGTCTGCTTGGCTGACGTTCTCGCTTCAAGATGCGACACACATTAGTGAAGGAACGGCACTTGCGACGTGTATTGAAACGGTCGGACAACATCCACAGCTCGCAGCAATCGGTGCAAATTGTTTTCCGGCATCTTACGCGACCGACTTTATCCGTCACGTCAAGGCGTTGACGGATGTGCCAATCATCGTCTATCCGAACTCTGGTGAGGTCTATGATCCGGTCGCAAAAACGTGGTCAGGTACGAATCAGTGTACATCGTTCCAAACCGTCGCGAAGACATGGTATGAGGCAGGGGCACGATTGATCGGTGGTTGTTGCCGAACGTCACCTGAACATATCGCACAAATTCGTTCGGTTTGTCAGGTTTCTCATACATCATGAATAATGATGAAAAAACGGACGCGAAATCGATTGATTTCGCGTCCGTTCCTTTAAATGGTGTGATTTCGTTACCGCTCGCGCAAGGCACGGTTGAATTGTTGCAATAGACGTCCAAAATCTTCGGCATCATCCGATGGCCAGTCCGTCAGTAGACGTTCGATGCTCGCGAGGCGCGCTGTCCGGTAAATCGTGAGCTCTTCTTGTCCTTTATCCGTAATATGATAGAAGAAGGCACGACCATCTGTCGGATCTTTTACTTTTTCCACAAGTTGCTTCTGATCGAGCGCTGCAGCTTGGCGACTGACGGTCGAGACATCAAGCTGGAGTTCACGAGCAAGTGTTTTGACACCGACGTTGCCGGAATCCGCTAGTTGTCGCAGTAAAAGGTAGGAAGCACGATCCAAATTACGATTGTCTGCCGTCGCTGTCGTCAAGCGCCGGATCAGAATTGCTAACTCTAATTCAATGGTTTCGAGTGCTTGTTGAGACATCGGGTATCTCCCCTTTCAATAAGGTCTCTCTGTCCCTCATGATTACCCAATGTGGATAAGCTGTCAATGCGAAAAGCAGGAGGCTTGACAGAGTTGTAGTTGTATTATACAATCATTTTTGTTCTTTTAATTGTATCATACAACTTTTTCATATGAGAAACGAACGACAAAGGAGAATTCAGATGAAAGCTTATGAGTCGATGAAACAAGAGGTCATCACAGTAAACGATACAGATCTGATTCGTACGGTCATCGAACGATTCATTCAATCTGGTATTAGCGGCGTACCTGTCATTAATGCTGAGCAAGAGGTCGTCGGGTATATCAGTGACGGAGATATCATGCGCGCGATTGGAAAACACAAGGACATCATCGTCGATACATTCTTATATGTAGATGTCATCAAAGGAGACGAAGAAGATTACGAAGATCGGATTCGTCATATCTTGAATCGACCTGTCATGGAACTGGCACGTCGGAAAGTCGTAACAGCGGACGCTGAAACAGAAATAGAAGAGATTGCGGCGACACTTGGCGCAAAACGGATCAAAAAGCTTCCGATCCTGAAAGCAGGACGGCTTGTTGGGATCATTAGTCGAGGCGACGTCATTCGCCATTCGTTTAAACAGTTCATGTAACACATTCAATAGAAAGAAGGGACACTATGGCACTTGCTGAAAAAACAACGACGCTTGAGCCGGAAACGGTATTAGCAGAAAGTAAACAGGGATTATTCCATCAACCGGTTGCTGTTTGGGCAGTCTTTTTCGCCAGTATTACAGCATTCATGGGAATGGGTCTCGTCAATCCCGTCTTACCGACGATTGCCGAGAATTTAGAAGCGTCAAAAAGTGAAGTAACGCTCTTATTTACAAGTTATAACGCCGTCATGGCATTCGCGATGTTAATTACAGGCGCGATCTCATCACGGATTGGTCAAAAAGGAACATTGATGCTCGGGATTGCCGTCATCGCAACCGTTGCTGGTTTTGCTTCACAAGCAGACAGCATTTGGACGCTCGTCGCGTTACGCGGTGGATGGGGACTTGGGAACGCTTTGTTCGTCGCAACCGCACTGGCTGCGATCGTTTCGCTGTCGTCAGGCGGAACAGCAAAAGCCATCATTTTGTATGAAGCAGCCGTTGGTCTTGGGATTTCGATTGGACCGCTATTAGGCGGAACACTCGGTTCGATCACATGGCGCGCACCATTCATGGGTGTTGCGACAATCATGGTCATCGCGTTTCTCGTCTTGCTCTTCTTGATGCCAAAACCAGCAGCATCTGCAGCACCGAAACAGAAGTTATCATTAAAAGCACCGTTCCAAGCGATGAAGCATCGTTCGCTCTTGACGCTCGGAATCGTAGCGGCACTTTATAACGTTGGGTTCTTTACGATCATGGCCTATGCACCATTCGTCATGAAACTACCAGCGCAAGGACTCGGATTCGTTTTCCTCGGCTGGGGAATGTTGCTTGCGATCACATCGGTCTTAACGGCTCCGAAACTGAAACAATGGTTCGGAACAATCAAAGCGATGGTCATGATGTTGATCATATTCGCAATCTTGCTTCTGTTAATGGGGATCTTTACGGAAACACCAGCCGTCGTCATCGTCTGTGTCATTTTGGCGGGAGCCGTGCTTGGGAATAACAACACGCTCATCACGACAGCTGTCATGGACGCAGCACCTGTTGAACGTTCGACAGCATCTGCGGCATACAGTTTCCTACGTTTTCTCGGGGCAGCCATTGCGCCATTCATGGCCGGTAAATTGGCTGAAATCTTCAACGCAAACTTACCGTTTTATGTCGGAAGTGGCTTTGTCCTCTTATCCGTCATCATCATCGGGGTCAATCTCAAACACATTCGCCATATCGATCGGACAGAAGGCGGACATTAATTTCAAAAAACAGCCGAAGCGAATCCGCTTCGGCTGTTTTTGATTGAAATCAAGACGGGTACATGTCTCTTAACGTGCGAATCGAGTGCTCAATCATTTCCCGAAGGACGTTTAAATCGATGTCAGTCAGTCGTTTTACGTAGAGGCAGGATTTACCACGTCGATGCGTACCAAGAGTGGCAAGCAGTCGTTCCGATACATCGTCTTCACCAAGCGCGAGGTAAAGGACGAGGTTCGTCTTGCGCGGAGAAAAGCCAACATAAAAGCTGTCGCCCTCGTGACCGGAGGCATAGTGATAATGATAGGAACCAAAACCAATCAAGGAAGACCCCCAAATGACGGCTTCGTATCCCGTGACATCTTCGAAGAACTGACGTAACGTGATACCATCTGCTTGACGTAGTGGCGGTTCGACTTGTGCCAGAAAGGCATCAACGGACTGTTCAGTAGGACCTGTCTTTGGCGTATCAGACATAAGCAGACTCCTTTCGGATGAAGAAGATATCGGTTACTTTCGAGAAAAGAAAGCGAAAATCCTTGTACATAAAGGAGGAAATCGAATGAAGCATCGCATCGTGTTTCGAGGAGAAGAAAGCAGCGTATCGTGGGACATCTTACACGTATATCCAAAGCAAGAGGAACTAACGATTCAAATGACGGGAGAAGATAGTGAACACGAGTTTTCAGTTACATTTAATCAATATGATGCGTTCATCCGTAACTTTGCTCGCGTCCATGAGTCGTTATACGGTGAAGTCGTATTCGAGCAGGGCGTGATTCGTCTCCGTTTACGATATGACCGCCTTGGTCGTGTCTTCATCAGTTGGTCTGACGGACAAACGAGTCATCAGTTTCGCAGTGATCAAAGTTATTTAAGTGAGGCGTTGGCACAGCTTGGTGTGTACTAAACTAAACACAGTAAAAGTAGAAGGGACGACTCTGGGTATTGCACCCGAAAGTCGTCCCTTTTTTATTTAAAGTGATGGAAGCGATTGATGTAATGGTGTGTTGATCAAGTTAAAGCAAAACGCAATCGTTTGTTCATACTCGGATAACAGAATTGACTCATCGACTTGATGCGCAAGGCGGAAATCATGGAAAGAAGCGATTGCAATCGGAAATGACTTTTTCGCTTGGCTGAACATCGCACCATCCGTTCCACCTGGGATGGCGATTTTTCGTGGTGTCACGCCGCTGACCTGCTCCATCGTATCTGCGACCTGTTGCAAGAAAGGCGCTTGTTCATCGGTTTCACAAGAAGGAATATCCTTGATGACGGTCACGCTCATGTCAAAGTTAGGATCTTCTGCAACAAGTCGACGCTCAATATCCGTAAAGGCAGCAAGAACGTCCGCCCGACCGAATCCAGGAATCGTCCGGATGTCCATATAAAACGAAGCCTGACTCGGAACGACATTCGGTCCTTCGCCTCCTTTTATGGATGTGATTGACGCGACGACCGGACCGAGTGCCGGGTGATGATTCGTTGTGATCGAGAAACGTTCTGACTTCACTTCTTGAATGATGCGATACACGTCATCAATCGCGTTACGACCGAGTTGCGGAGCAGAGCTGTGCGCACTTTTCCCGCGGCACGTCACTTCAATCCCAACGACTCCTTTTTGTGCATATCCAATCATCCCGCTCGTTGGTTCTGTGATCAGTAAAGCATCTAAATCATCCGCGTGTCCTTGTTCGGTCAAATGACGAGCACCCGTCATGCCATTCTCTTCATCGGATGTAATCAGAAGTTTGACGGTGTTCGGACGGTCTTGACGTTCCTTGTATTGAATGAGCGCTTGCACCATCGCCATGACACCTGATTTCATATCCGAAGCCCCACGACCATAAATGCGTCCGTCTTCGATTTCACCACCGTATGGATCTTTCGTCCAGCCGTCTCCTTGGACCGGAACCGTATCGAGATGACCAGATAGCCCGAGTACGGAAGGGCGTGAAACCTCTTCACTCGCAGGAACGGTCGCGACGAGACAAATCCGTTTCGGTGAGACTTCGATCCATTCTGTCGAGATGTGATGATCAATCAGTACATCGTACACATAACGTGCGACGGCTTCCTCTCCGTCCGTCGGATTAACGCTTGGAATTTGAAGACATCGTTGTAAGTAAGTAATTGCTGTTTGCATAAGTATTTCCTCCTTTACCTATCCTGTACCCTGATAAAAATACTTCAGGGAGGTAAACGAATTCGGAAAATAATTTACGGAGCTGAACGTCTTGAGATAAAAGAAAACGGTGCAACCAGAAGGTTACACCGTACCTTACTCATTCACTTTTTTCTGCTTCGTCTTTCCACTTCGAATCGATTAACATCTCTCCCGGCCATGTATAAGCCATGATGCCGCCGTCTGCTGTGATATCCTCACCTGTAACATATGAGCTGTCGTCAGAAGCGAGGAAGAGGGCGACTGTTGCCATCTCGCGTGGTTTACCGAGTCGTCCGAGTGGTGTAATCCAAGCGTTCGCATCGCGGAACTGTTTGCCTTGCTCTTTTTCTTTTTCACCGACGAGTGTATCGATGAGTGGTGTTTCGATTGTTCCTGGTGATAACGAATTGACACGAATGCCATGACGCGCATAATCGATTGCCATCGCGCGCGTGAAGTTCGCAATCCCACCTTTCGCTGCGTTATAACCGGATCGGTTCAAGTCAGCTGCGCGACCAGACATCGATGACGTATTGATGATTGAACCACCGTTATCAAGCATGAGTGGAATCAAGAATTTACTGACGAGGAATGTACCGCGCAAGTCGACCGCGATGATCCGGTCGAAGAGATCGATTGGATACTCGTGGACTTTCCCGCCTTGTTCATCGATTCCGGCATTGTTGAAGAGGACGTCGATCGTACCGTATGTCTCTTTGACGTGCTTCGCAAGTTGCTCGACACTCTCGACGTCTGAGACATCGACATGGACGGCTTCCGCTTTCCCACCTTGTTGTGTAATCTGTTCTACTGTTTGTTGTGCTTTTTCAAGTGAGACATCGGCACAGACGACCGTTGCTCCCTGTTCTGCGAAGACAAGTGCAGTCGCTTGTCCAATCCCTGTTGCCGAGCCGGTAATGACAGCTACTTTTTGATCGAGTCTACCCATTATTAAATCCCTCCTAAGTCGTATCGTTCACCTTATGAAACATTCCCGGAGAAATGGAGATTAAACCCATCGATGCGTCTAGTGTTAGAGGATAGGGGGTACATCTACAACAGCACAATCGCTGTATAGAGGGAGATGAGAACGCTGACATCCGATCAATGGCAACTTGCCAAAAAATTATTACACGAAGCCGTCCAGTACCAAATGACACTCGAGAAGAGTGCATTTGCAAGTGAATTGATCGACCAAACGACACCTGTCCTCTGGTTTGGTGATGCGACGCGTAGCAGTTGGGTGACGATCGCGACGAACCCATCCCGATCGCAGTTTTTAGACCGAACAGGTGCATTACGATTTGACGAGCACGGTCCACTTTTCATACGTCCACAATCCATGACGTGGAATGCGTATTTACAAGAAGAGACATTGACGGAATCGATCCGACGCTTCAATCGTTACTTCAAACAACCAAATGTGTACCGAACCTGGTTCGGTCGACCAGGTGGCGGTAAGCTCGAAGGATTCTTGAACGGACTCGGTGCGTCGTTTTACGAGACGACGTTTGATCCGGTCATTCATCTGGATTTTTTCCCGTTTCCGACACACCACTACATGGGAGCGATCAAAGAACGCAGCGTGTTGGAAGATAGTCCGTTCGGTCAGACATTTTTGTTACGCCTGCTTGAACTGTTCTCGATAAAAGGAATCATCCTGCTCGGTAAGGAACACACGGAACGATTTGCGAAGCTCGAACCAGACATCGCTTGGACGACCTATCGACCAACGGATTATCCGGACGCGATTTTTCAAATCGGCTTCTCGTCACGATTTCAGGTATCCGTCGTCGGACTCCACTTCAAACCGAGTGAGCAGTTCATCGGTCTCGGTAATCGAAAGGATGAAAACGGTGTCAGCCATGGCACCTATGGGTCAGCAGAACACTTACGTCAAATCGGAAAAATCGTCCGTGAAAAAGTCGTGACATACAGTGAAAAAGGTGATTGACAGATATTTCGAACTCCCTAATAATAGGAGATGAATTAGCACTCTGTATGATTGAGTGCTAAAAAAGGGAGGCAGAATGAGCATGGAAACGAAACAATTTAAGGCGGAATCAAAACGATTGCTGGAGATGATGATTCATTCCATCTATACGCATAAGGAGATTTTCCTGCGCGAATTGATCTCGAATGCAAGTGACGCCATGGATAAGATGTACTACAAAGCATTGACGGACGAGACGATTTCGTTCGAAAAGGAACACTACAAAATTACGATCGAACCAAATAAAGAAGCGCGTCAACTCATCATTCGTGATACGGGAATCGGAATGACGAAGGAAGAACTAGAAGAAAATCTCGGTACGATCGCGAAGAGTGGATCGCTTGCCTTCAAAGCAGAAAACGAAGCACAAGATGGTCATGATATCATCGGTCAATTCGGTGTCGGATTCTATTCTGCATTTATGGTCGCAGACGTCGTCACTGTTGTTACGAAACCATTCGGCGGTGCGGTCGCTTATAAATGGGAATCGCGTGGTGTCGAAGGTTATACGATCGAGGAAGTCGACAAGGAAACCGTCGGAACGGAGATTACACTCCACATCAAGGCGAACGAGGAAGAAGAATCGTATGATGAATACCTCGAGACATATCGTCTGCGTAGCATCATCAAAAAATACTCGGATTTCATCCGTTATCCGATCGAGATGAAGGAACTCGAACGTCAGCCGATCGAAGGCAGTGACGAGACGGAAGAGGTCGAAGTCGTCAAGACGATCAACAGCATGGTGCCGATCTGGCGGAAGAATAAACGGGAATTGACAGACGAAGACTATACGAACTTCTACCAAGAGAAGCGGTATGGTTTCGACACACCGGCGAAACATATTCATATCAGTGTCGACGGCGTTGTTCGTTATCAATCGATCTTATTCATTCCGGAGCAAGCACCGTACGATTATTATTCGAAGGAATTTGAAAAGGGTCTTGAACTCTATGCCAATGGTGTCTTGATCATGGAAAAATGCAGCGACTTGTTGCCGGATCACTTCAGTTTCGTCAAAGGGATGGTCGATTCGGAAGACTTATCGCTCAACATCTCGCGTGAGTTACTGCAGCACGATCGTCAATTGAAATTGATCGCGAAAAACATCCAAAGTAAGATCAAGACACAACTCGAAGCACTTCTGCGCGAGGATCGCACGAAGTACGAAACGTTCTATCAAGCGTTCGGACGTCAGCTGAAGTTCGGTATGTACAATGATTACGGCATGCATAAAGAACAGGTGCAGGACCTCATCCTCTTCTACTCAGCGAAGGAGAAGAAGTTGATCACGCTTGCGGAATACGTCGCAGCGATGCCGGAAGATCAAGCACATATTTACTACGCCGCTGGTGAGAGTACGAATCGTTTAGACAAGTTACCACAATCCGAACTTGTGCGTGATAAAGGGTACGACATCTTGTACTTCACCGAAGAGATCGATGAGTTCGCGATCCAGATGCTCGTGACATATAACGAGAAGACGTTCAAGTCAGTCACGAGTAGCGATCTAGGGATTGAAGCAGAAGCGGCAGAGACGACGGACGCACAAGCGGAGATGTTCCAAGCAATGCAGGAAGTGTTAAGTGGACAAGTCAAGGAAGTCAAAGCATCAACGCGTCTAAAATCGCATCCCGTCTGTTTTGCGACGGACGGCGCCGTCTCGATCGAGATGGAGAAAATCTTGAAGGCGATGCCGAATAACGAAGGGGTAGAAGCGGTCAAGATTCTTGAATTGAATCCGTCACACGCGGTGTTCCAATCTCTTGAAGCAGCGTATCAAAACGATCGTTCGAAATTCGAGCGCTATACCAAACTGATGTATCAACAAGCATTACTTGTCGAAGGGCTTCCACTCGAGGATCCGGTAGCGTTCGCGAATGATGTGTGTGAACTTATGGTATAAGACATGACATGAAGTCGAAAAAAGGGGCTGACTCAAAGTTGGTCTCTACAAAGATAAGGGTGGCAGAATGATGATCTGCCACCCTTATCTCGTAACAAAAAGAATGGCGCGTCACACGCCACTCCTACAGGAAAAGCGCATTTATGCGCTGTCAGAGACGAATGAGATCCGTTTTCCTGCTTCATTTAAGCAGGAAAACAGGCTTGTGTCTCGCCTGAGGAAAGGGCGTGAAAAGACGCGTCATTCTTTTTTGAGTCAGTCCCTTTTTCATTTCATCAATCCGTTTGTAAATCCGAAGCAGTTTCGCCTTTTTTCGAGAGAACGTTCAAGACGACGACGAAGAGTACGAATGTGACAAGAGCTCCGATGAAACCGAAGACCGAAGACTCCGTGAAACCGATGACTAAATAACCTACTGCCGCAGTGACGGCACCGACTAGCGCATACGGTAACTGTGTCGTAACGTGATCGATATGATGGGATCCAGCCCCTGTCGAACTGAGGATCGTCGTATCGGAAATCGGTGAACAATGGTCACCGAAGACAGATCCAGCAAGAACAGCAGCAAGCGTCGGTAATAAGAGTGAGGCATCGACAGCCATGACGAGATCCGCACCGATTGGCAACATGATCCCGAATGTGCCCCAACTTGTTCCTGTCGAGAATGCCATCAAGCCGGCAATCAAGAATAATAAGAACGGCAAGTACGAAGCAGAAATCGAGTTGCTGATGAAGCTTGCGAGATAATCGCCTGTTTTCATATCACCAATAACAGCGATGATCGTCCAAGCAAATAATAGAATCACGACTGCTGGCCACATCGAACGCATACCAGCGACGATGCTTGCACGGTAATCGCGACCCGGAATTTTTCGTCCGATCAGCATCAAGAAAGCGACGATTAAACTGATGACGACACCTGCGACAAGTGAGCGTGTGACGTCTGTTGCCTCAAATGCTCCAATTAAAGTAAACGGACGGTTGTCGGCTGCAAGTGCCTGAGCACCTGTCCCGAGTAACGCACTGATCGTAGCAATGACGAGAACGACGATCGGAACGACGAGATCCCGGACTTTTCCGTTCGTATGTTCGTTGACCTCTTTTGCCATCCCCATCGGTGTTCCTTTTGACGCATCAAAAAGTTCACCATTCGCAGCGCGGCGTTCATGCTGTTTCATCGGTCCGACAGAGACGCCAGAGTAAGCGATGTAAAGTGTTAAAAGTAACGCGAAAATCGCATAGAAGTTCATTGGAACGATCATCATGAAAGCACTAAACGCTGAGTAATCCGTAATCGAGTGCGTCGTTAAGATACCGGCGATGATGGAAATGATGAATGCGCCCCAACTCGAAAGCGGACTGATGACACAAACAGGCGCAGCTGTTGAGTCAATCAAATAGGCAAGCTTCGCACGTGAGACACCACGGCGATCCGTTAGCGGACGACTGACATTGCCGACAGCGAGACTGTTGAAGTAATCATCGATGAAAATCAAGATACCGAGACCGAAGGCGACTAAGCGTGCACCACGCGCTGTCTTGACGTGTGTAGAAGCCCATTCACCGAAGGCGCGAGCGCCACCAGATGTTTGAATTAATGTGGAAAGGACACCGAGCAATAACAAGAAAACAAGTAATAAAACGTTCCACTCGTTCAAGGCACCATCCGCCCAAAAGAGGCTAAAGATATTCTTGCCGAGATAGGTTACCGTATCGATCGGGTTAAAACGGTGAAGTAACAGGGCACCGACGAGAATGCCGACACCTAACGAAAGAACGACCTTTCGGGTAAAGATGGCTAATAAGATAGCTAGTAAAGCAGGTACAAGGGCAATAATGGAATCTGAATAGTTGACCATGAAAAATATCCTCCTCTTTAAAAATGGCTTAAAGATGAGACCCCGCGGCACAAAAAAAGCAAGGGCACCGGCAACAAAGCCGACACCCTCGCTGGATGCGTCTTTCTTAGCCGAATTGGAGCGCTCCATACAACTGTTATGTATGGCAATCGATCGGGTATTTCCCGAATCGACCAACGACGGTATGCTCGACGCATACTGTCATTTCGGCGATGTCACCTTTCCTGTAGTCGTCTTCGTTGTCATCCTCGGACCAAGTACTGATTGAAATCGCGCCTCTACCTCATCGATAGAATAGTCATATTCTGTTCTTATGGACACTTTATCACGTATTTCAAAAAAGATTCAACCATATATTCTGATAATTTAAGACAAAGTTGCTCATTCGGCAAAATGTTGAATGAGCTGTTTCATCAAATAGGCTTGGTTTTCTTCGAATTGTTTTTTTCGATGACCGTTCGCGCCAGATGGATGGGGGAAGTTGGAAAGAAGCTGATGTTGTTCGATTCGTCCATCCTGAATCAATCCACGGACTTGCGTCTCGACGACCCGACCGAGTGGAATTAATAACGCTGGTTTTTGTAACTGATTGATCTCAGCGACGAAGTGTTCTTCCGCGTAGTGCCTCAATAAAGGACTACGACTAATTTTCGGTTGATGACCCGAGTAATTCTTTTCGCGATAAAAGACGGGTTGCTTTAACAGTGATGTTGGATGCAATAATTTCTGATGTTGATGGAATAAGCTAGTAGCCGTCTCAATTCCGAGTAATGCTGGAAGCTCGAGTGTATCAAGCATCTGGACGAGATTACGTCGCATCGTTCCAGCAAAGCTTGCTGTATATTTGACGATGCGTGCCGTCCCTTCTAGTGAAGCCCCATGATGGAGGGCATCCGTTGCTTCTTCGAAAGCGATTCGCATCTGTTCAAAACCTGGTGTGATCCCGATGATGACGACTTTTGCTTCAGTATTGACATATTCGCCAATCGGAGAGTAATAGACGGTCAGCTCGTTCTCCTGTTGCAATAAAAAATCGTCCGTCCATAATTCATCACGTCGTAACGTACGATCATCAGGTAAGCTACGAATGGCTTGTTCAAATATAGTTAATGAATTCATGAAGAACCCTCTCTCTCTGTATTGGCACTATAATAACAAATAATACCATTTGAGACAATTACACCCTTTCACTATTTGTGTATAGGTATATAAAAAAGGACTCGAGACGAGTCCTTTTCGTGCATCATGCGCGTTCTTTGACCGAAGCAACTTCATATGTCAGAATCTCGCTGCCGAGCATTGGCGATTCTCCTGCCTCACTACTCGCAGGTCGACTATGTGACGCTTTGAAATCGTCACTCTCCCGCCATGCTTGAAAACTCTTCATGTCTTCCCAATACATGTTGACGTTCATTTCATCATGTTCTTCGATGTTTTGCGTCAATAAGACCTCGACGCGGATGAATCCGTCCATCGTATCAAGTCCACTTGGACGCGTAAAACGAGGAGCGAGAGCTGCAGCCATCCCTTTTTTGACTTTAATCCGGTTCGTAACGACGATCATCATAAAATCCCCTTTCAAAAAACGAGTAACGTACTTCTTCAGTATAGTACGATGAAGGCAAGAATGCCGGAAAGAAGGAACAAACGACAATGAATGAACAGGAATACGATCAACGATTACGAATCGAGACCATTGAGATGCAACACCTCTATGGTGTGTTTAGTCACTACAATCGATATGAACCAACGCCTTATGCGGCACTAGACGAATTATGCGAAACGTATTTGTTTCAAAAACAGGACACGGTCATTGATTTCGGGTGTGGGAAAGGGCGTTTGAACTTTTACTTACACGACCGATTCGATTGTTCCGTCATCGGAATCGAGATGAACGGACAATTTTACGAGGACGCACTCCGGAATATGGCGAACTACCAAAGTCGACGGAAGCGGCGTTCCGGAAGTTTGCGATTTGAACAGACGTATGCCGAGCAGTATGCCATTCCGGATGAGACGAATAAGTTTTATTTCTTCAATCCATTCTCTTCACAAATTTTCATGAAAGTGATTGATCACATTTTAAGTTCGGTCGAACGTTCCCCGCGTTCGGTTGATCTCATCTTGTATTACCCGACCGATGAATACCGGGAGTACCTGGAGCGTCATACCGTATTCGAGCAAGTCGATGAGATTCGATTACGAGACCTCTATGAAAAAAATCATGACGAGCGGTTCGTCATCTATCGCTTTGATCCGAACAAACTGCTTCAAAACGGGTATGAATACAGTGAGGAAAGAAATAAAAGATAAGGAGGTCGGATGATGATCCGTTTAGAGCATGTCACGAAAGAGTTTGCACCGGGGCGTGGAATATTCGATGTCAGTTTTACAGTTGATCCGGGGACGATATTCGGTTTCATCGGACCAAACGGATCTGGAAAATCAACGACACTCCGACATCTGATGGGACTACTGGCTGCGGACGGTGGAAAGGCGACGATCGGCGGTTTTGATTGCTGGAAGCAAAGTAAAGAAGTGAAGAAATTGGTCGGTTATTTGCCGGGGGAGATTAGTTTACCTGGAGACATGACGGGAGCAGACATGCTGGATTTGATGCAACGACTACACGGTAGCGATCCGGCACGACGACAACTGTTGTTGAAACGATTTCCTTTTGAGACGAAGACGAAAATCCGCAAGATGTCAAAGGGAATGAAACAAAAACTGGCACTTGTCGGTTGCTTCATGAAGGATGCACCCGTCTATCTACTTGATGAGCCGACCAGTGGACTCGATCCTTTGATGCAAGAGCGTTTTTTAGAGTGGATCGAACAGGAGAAGCATGCTGGAAAAGCGATTCTGATGAGTTCACATCACTTTCCGGAGATGGAAAAATCGTGCGATCGAGCGGCTTTAATCAAAGCAGGGCGCATCATCGTCGAATCGGATATTCATGAGTTGGTTCGATCGAGTCGAAAGACGTACACGATCGTCTTCCGAACAGAGGTGGAGGCGGCACAGTTCGCGATGCAAGTCGGTGTTGAACCGAAGCGGCTGGAAGTCAGTTTTCAAACGGACGAGACGCTGAGCTTAAATCAGGTGATCGCTTATTTAACCCAGTATGATGTACGGCTGATTCGTCCGTCAGCAGATGATTTAGAACAGGTCTTTTTGCATTATTATGGGGAGGAGGAATCGTCGTGATATTGCTGATCCGCTCTTTATTCAAGCAGGTCAGAAAGCCCGTGCTTGCTTATGCGATTGGAACGAGTCTCTACTTATTGATGCTTGCGTTGCTATATCCATCGATGATGAAGACCGGTTTACTAGAAGCAAAACTAGAAGCGTTACCTCCGGAAGTCTTAAAAGCATTTCAATACGATAAGGTGACAGGGTTCGAGAATGTACTGGATCTGCTCGGGGGAAACTATTACGGACTGATTTTTCAAGTCATTGCGAGTCTATTCTTGCTCTCATTAGCAGCGCGACTCGTTGCGCGACCAATCGACAATGGAGAGCTGATTGTCTATCTCGCAGCCCCGATCACCCGGAATGCGTATACGTTTGCTGTCGCGATCGTCATGGGTATCGCAAGTATGGTTCTCGTAGGACTGAATGGACTCGTCTTGATGGTATCCGACTGGTGGATGACAGATATTTCGATCAATGACGTCATCTTATGGCGGATTCAACTCAATGCGCTATTGTTACTCTTGGCGATCGGTGCCTTTACGTTATTCGTTGCGACGTTATTTGACGAAGAACGTCGTGCTTTTTCGCTTGCTGGTAGTGTGCTTGTCCTATCGATCGTCTTGACGATTCTGTCGGAACTAAGTGACAAGACGGAGTGGCTCCGTTATCTATCCGTCTTCTCCTTATTTAACACGACGCAATTACTAGAAGGAACGAATCATTTTCTTCTTCATTCGATTCTTTTACTTGTCCTCTGTCTCGTGTTCTTGACTGGAGCAGTCGTTCAATTCGGACGTCGGAGTCTGTCGATTTGATCGAAAGTGGCGCAAAAACTTTACAGAAAGTGAACATTTAGGATTTGAACGTTGCGTCATGCGCTGATTTTTACTAAGATAAAGGAATGTTGTAGTTCTGGAAAAAGAAATGAGGTCTTTCGAAATGAATAAACCATCCATTTATGGATTAACGCTTGAGCAGATGACAGAATGGTTATCGAATCAAGGGCACAAACCATTCCGTGCCAAACAAGTATGGGATTGGCTCTACCGTAAACGTGTCACGACTTTCGCGGAAATGACGAATGTCAACAAGGATTGCCTTGAGTTGTTAGATCAGAGTTTTACGATTGACTCGATGACAGAAGCGGTCAAGCAAGAATCAGCAGATGGAACAATCAAGTTCCTTTTCAAATTATATGATGGCAACTTGATTGAAACGGTCCTAATGCGTCATAAGTACGGTCTTTCTGTCTGTGTTACGACACAGGTCGGCTGTAACATCGGCTGTAGCTTCTGTGCAAGTGGTCTGATCAAGAAGAGCCGCGACTTGTCAGCAGGCGAAATCGTTGAGCAGATCATGAACGTCCAGCATCACCTCGATGCAGTCGGTAACGAAGAACGTGTCAGCCACGTCGTCGTCATGGGTATCGGTGAACCGTTCGATAACTTCGACAACATGGTCGACTTCTTAAACGTCATCAAGGACCACAATGGTCTTGCAATCGGTGCGCGTCACATCACGGTTTCGACAAGTGGTTTGGCAGATAAAATCTACAAGTTCGCTGACTTGAAACTCCAAGTCAACTTGGCGATCTCGCTTCACGCACCAAACAATGAATTGCGTACGCAAATCATGAAAATCAACCGGGCGATCCCGCTTGAGAAATTGATGCCAGCAATCGATTATTACGTTCAAACAACGAACCGTAAAATCACGATCGAGTACATCTTGCTTCGTGGCGTCAACGACCAAAAGGAACACGCAGTCGAACTCGCAAAACTGTTCGAAGACAAACGTCACTTGACGTATGTCAACTTGATTCCGTACAACCCGGTCGATGAGCACGGTCAATATCAGCGCAGTACGTCTGAAGATATCACGACGTTCTACGATACGTTGAAAAAGAACGGCTTGAACTGTGGTGTTCGTCTTGAGCACGGAACAGACATCGATGCGGCGTGTGGTCAATTACGTAGTAAGCAAATCAAAAAAGATAAAGTAGCATCCAAATAATTCGTTGGGCTTCTCATCGTTTCGGTGGGAAGCTTTTTTTACGATAAGAAATGAGGACATTCTATGACACGTACACGATTCAATGATTTTAACTTAAGCACACCGATTCTCGATTCAATCGAGCAACTCGGTTACACGACACCAACCGAAGTCCAACAATCGGTCATTCCGGTCGTATTATCCGGAAAAGACGTCATCGTCAAATCACGGACGGGGAGCGGAAAGACGGCATCGTTTGCGATTCCACTGTGTGAACTCGTCGAGTGGGAAGAAAATAAACCACAGGTCTTAGTCTTGACGCCAACACGTGAGCTTGCCTTGCAGGTCAAAGAAGATATCATGAACATCGGACGCTATAAGCGGATCAAAGCGACAGCCGTCTTCGGCAAGCAACCGTTCCGCGGGCAAGTCACGGAGCTCAAACAAAAGACACACATCGTCGTCGGAACACCGGGACGCGTACGCGATCATATCGAGCGGGGCACGTTATCACTTGAGAAAGTCCGTTACGTCGTTTTAGATGAAGCGGATGAAATGCTGAACATGGGCTTCCTCGATCAAGTCGATGCCATCTTGTCCGAGTTACCAAAAGAGCGGATGACACTGTTGTTCTCTGCGACCTTCCCGGAAGATATCGAACAGTTGAGCAACCGCTACATGGATGCACCAAAACGAATCGAAGCGGGTGAGACCGTCGTCTCGACGATTGCGCATAGTTATATTCCGGTAACGGATAAGACGAAATTCGCGATTTTGAAAGATGTTCTCGTCGCTGAAAACCCGGATCGCTGCATGATCTTCTGTCGGACGAAAGAACACGTCGATTTCGTCGCGAATGGTCTCCGCGCCCATGACTACCCGGTTGAAGCAATTCACGGTGGAATGGAACAAGACGATCGACTCGATGCGATGAAAGCCTTCCGTGCCGGGAAGTTCCGAATTCTTGTCGCAACAGATGTCGCAGCACGTGGGATCGATATCGAGAACATCACGCACGTCATCCAGTATGATCTCCCTGTCGAACGAGAAAGCTACGTTCACCGGACCGGTCGGACGGGGCGTGCAGGAGCAGCAGGACAAGCAATCAGTCTCGTCACGCCGGCAGACGAACGTCGCCTAAAGGAAATCGAGCAGTATCACGGGAAGCTGACACGTCGCCAAGCACCGACAGAAAAGGACTTGATGCGGACAGCGGATGCATTCGAGGAGAAGATGGCGACGGAAGATACGCGTTCTTCGAAAACGGAACAGCTTGATGCGGACATCATGAAATTATTCTTTAACGGCGGGAAAAAGAAAAAACTCCGTGCCGTCGACTTTGTTGGAACGATTGCTAAGATTGAAGGCGTCACGGCAGACGACATCGGCATCATCTCGATTCAGGATACGTTGACGTATGTGGATATCCTCAACGGGAAAGGTCCGCTTGTCCTCCGGGCGATGAAGACGACGAAGGTCAAAGGGAAACAATTGAAAGTGTACGAAGCATTCAAGAAATAAGACAAGCCGGTCATTCTCCGCTTAAGCGAAGAGGGACCGGCTGTTTTGCGTCAAGGCATAGCCAAGATGGAGTCCGCTAGCAGCTGCTTGGGCAAGCGAGTGTGTCGCACCGGAACAATCACCAATCGCATAGACACCGGGACATGTCGTCTCAAACGTCTCTGACGTCTCAAGCATCGGTGCGTAAAACTTGCCATCTAATCCGTAAAGCAACGTATCTCCTGGAAGTTCCACTTCAAGGAGTTGCTCAAGGCGCTCTAAAAACGCTTCTAAGACAAGCAGGTCTTCTGCAGGTACTTCTGCATGCAAATTACCGGGAGACGCGGTTAGGGAAGGGATGACCGTGTTACGACTCAATTGATCGTGTGCCGTCGCTCGCGATGTTCGGAAATCACTGAGTCGCTGAATGAGAATGCGATCACCACCTTGGTTGATTCCGCCAATGATGCGCGCGGCATACGCATTCGCTTTCGCTAGTGTCGAAAAATACCGCGGGAGAAATAGTGTAAAGTTCAGATTCGTCGAGCCGTCTGCCGTCTCGTGGACGTTTTGACCGTCCGGCATGACGAGTCCTTCTTGATATTTGCGGATGATCCGTCCGCGCGGATTCATGCAATAGGTGACGGCTTGACCGTAAGGCGAGTCGTAACCGAGCTTCGTCTCGAACGTCTCCTGTAACAATGTCCGAAATAGTCCCTCATCCGTCTCAATTCGCACCCCGAGATCGAGTCGAGTTCGCTGTGGGGTGACACCAAGCGTCGCTAACTGGTGCAACGTAAAGTCTGCACCTGAACGACCTGTCGCGAACACGATCCGTTGACTGACGAAGGTCTCGTCCGCTGTTTTGATCGTAAACGACTTCGACTTCGTGATCTGCTCGATTGTCGTTTCGAATCGGGCATCGAGACGCGGTAATAAGGCGTCCTCAAACGCCGTGAAGACAGCAGCTGTCCGTACTGTGCCTAAATGACGGACGGTCGTCTCGACCGAATGTAGACCGGCGCGGCGGGCGCGAGACGCTACAATAGGGGAATGCGTCGAATAGGTCTCAACTGTACCTCCACCATATGTACATAAAAGATCATCGACTTCTTGGAACAGTCGTCGAGTCGTCTCTTCACCGATTTTTGAGACGAGTTCTCCACCGAATCCCGTCGCATAATTAAACTTTCCTTCTGATTTGCCAAGCCCTGCGAATCCAAGATACGCATCTTCTGCTGTTCGTTCGCGAATCGGTTTTCCGGCATCGAGCAGTAGGACGCGTTGTCCGTCTTCAACGAGCTGATGGGCGAGGAAAATTCCTGCTACACCAGCTCCGATAATCGTCACATCATACATCGCTGACACCTCCTTTTCTTTGAGTATACAAAAAAGCCGGATTCCTATGAAAGGAATCCGGACTAGGTGAAATCGCTTATTTCCACTCTGCGATGTCAGCGATTGGTAGACGAACCGATGGGTATCCTGCGTCCACTGCTTTACCGATTGAAAGCAACATGACTGGGAGGTAACGTTCTTTTTCAAGACCGAATGCTTCTGCGATTTGGTCTTTTTCGTAACCACCGATTGGGTTTGTATCGTAACCGTGTGCACGAGCAACGAGCATCAATTGCATCGAAACGAGACCTGAGTCGATCAAGATGCTATCACGTAATGTTTCAACGTCTTCTGGACGGTAGAACCCTTTGATAGCTGGTACTTGGCGATCACGTACTTCTTGCGGCATAAGACCTTTTTCCACAGCCATATCATAGATTGTCTCGATGCTATCGACTGCGTTCATGTCACCGAAGACGGCGATGACAGCAGAAGATGTCTCGACTTGAACTTGGTTGAATTTTGCGAGTGGTGCGAGTGTCGCTTTACCTTCTTCGCTATCGATGACGAGGAAACGCCATGGTTGCATGTTAACTGAAGATGGTGCAAGTGTTGCTTCTTCAAGGATTTGTGTCATTTCTTCTTTTGAAATTTTTACGTTTGTGTCGTAGTTACGAATCGAGCGGCGTCCTTTGACGATTTCCATGAAGTCCGTTGTTGTTTGAGTAGTCATAATTATTCAATCTCCCTTGTGTGTGTTTTCTTTTTTTATAGTGTAAAAAAACTTATTTCCAGTCTGCGATGTCGTTGATTGGTAGGCGAACTGATGGATATCCAGCGTCCACCGCTTTACCGATCGATAGCAACATGACCGGTACATAACGATCTTTTTCAAGACCGAATGCTTCCGCGATTTGATCTTTCTCGTAACCACCAATTGGATTTGTATCATATCCGTGTGCACGAGCGACGAGCATCAATTGCATCGAGACGAGACCCGAGTCAATCAAGATGCTGTCTTTCAAATCGTTCGCCGATACACTGCTGTACATCCCTTGGATCGCTGGTACTTGGCGATCGCGTACTTCTTGTGGCATGAGTCCTTTTGCGACAGCTGTATCGTAGATGTTCTCGAGTTGATCAACAGCGTTCATGTCACCGAAGACCGCGATGACAGCAGAAGATGTCTCGACTTGGACTTGGTTGAATTTCGCGAGTGGTGCAAGTGTTGCTTTGCCTTCTTCGCTATCGATGACGAGGAAACGCCATGGTTGCATGTTGACGGAAGAAGGTGCGAGTGTTGCTTCTTCAAGAATCTGTGTCATTTCTTCTTTTGAGATCTTCACGTCTGTATCGTAATTACGGATCGAGCGACGTCCTTTGACGATTTCCATGAAGTCTGTTTGAGTTTGCGTTGCCATATTAAATCGACTCCTCTTTTAATTTAGGTAATGTGTCGGCGTTCGCTTCGATGCGTTGAATCATCTCAGCTAGCGTCCGTTGTTCTTCAGCGGAGAATCCTTCGAGTAAGTTCTCGAGGAACTCATCTTTTTGTTCGCGTAATCGTGCAATGCGCGTCGCCCCTTGTTCCGTTAAGGAAACAAGAATCACCCGATTGTCAGCGGCTGACCGCTCGCGAGCAATCATCCCGGTCGATTCCAGATGTTTGAGATGACGGGTCACTGCTGCATGATCGACATTGACGCGTTTTTGCAATTCTTTTTGACTGATCGTTTGATCGACTTGTAGTTGAGCAAGTAGGTCCATTCGAGTCTGACTGAAACCATCCGTACAGAGATCGAATTTTTGAGCAATCGTCTTATTGACGGAGACGAGTGCATAGATCAAACGTCCTTTTTCGGTGCAGGAAATACTCAATCCATCACATCCTTCCCTTCGTTCGAAGAAACCTTTGACGTATCAAAGATTGATATGTAAACGAATATAACTTGTTTATTTTGATGGCGCAACTTATCTGCTTCTGACATAAAAAAAGATATCATTCACGCAGAATGATATCGAGTCAGGCGACTTAGCTAATTTGGCGTTCAGACGCTGGAATTCCTTTTGCATCAATCGCTGCAATGATCCGGCGGAAATAAAACAACCAAAATTGCAGAAACGGTCCAATCAGGAAAATCGAGAGGATCGTACCGAAGAAAACAGGTCCCCCAAGCAACCAACCGATGCCGCATGCCGTGACTTCCATGATCGTCCGCATCAGACGAATCGACGTTCCGAAGCGCTCTGCAAGTGTCAGCGTTAACCCATCACGTGGACCAGCCCCGTATCCGACAGCGACATACAGACCAGCGCCCATCCCAATGATGAAGATACCGAAAATCAGCCAGAGCGTATTCAACCAGATCGATTCAAAAGAGGGTAAGAGATGAGAACCAAGCACAAGATTCATGAAGACACCAACGAAAATCGCGTTGACGAGCGTTCCGATTTGCGGTGTGACGCGGTCTAATGCGTACTTAACGAAAACGAGTAATAGACCGACAAGCAAGATGATCGTTCCGACGGATAGCGGCGTCTTTTTTTGGAGACCGAGATGCAATACATCCCACGTCGAGACACCGAGTTCAGCTGTGATCATCATCGATGAGCCAAGGGCGAGTAAAAATAAACCAAGTAGGAAGAGCCCCCACTTTAACGTAGCGCGTAACAACCAGGAAGCACGATGACGCGTCATGTCTGGCACCTCATTTCTTAAAAATAATTGATTTGTTAACTGTATCATGAGGAAAGTGGAAGAAGAAAGACGAAATTTTCCGTTTTTTACATCCTAAGTAGGAGGGGAAGGATAAAAGAGAAACGTATACTGAAGAAAAAGGAGGGAGAAAAATGAAAGCGATCCGGCACCTGATTCGTTTTACATACATAGAAGCCATCTGTTGCGTCTTTCCCGTGATGATTTTTGCGGCGCTTGCTCTTTCACGTTATCTTCCTACTGAACCGGTTGCTCGATATGATCTTTTGTTGCTTTGGTGTATTCTCGTCCAAATCGTCTTACTCGTCACGCGTTATGAAACGATGGAAGAATTCAAACTGATCTTATTGTTTCACGTCATTGGTCTAGCCCTTGAACTGTTTAAAGTGAACGTCGGATCTTGGAGTTATCCGGAAGACGCTTTGACGAAAGTGGCTGGTGTTCCCTTGTATGCAGGATTCATGTACGCAAGCGTTGCGAGTTATGTCTGCCAGGCGTTTCGGCGATTTCATTTACGATTTATAGCATTTCCACCACCTTGGCTTGCGATCAGCGTCGGGAGTCTCGTCTATCTCAACTTCTTCACCCACCACTGGATCTTCGATGCACGCTGGCTATTGATGGTCCTCGTCGTTCTCGTCTTCTATAAGTCATGGGTTCATTTTACGATCGAGCAAACGATCTACCGGATGCCGCTCGTCCTGTCCTTTTTATTGATCGCCTTTTTCATTTGGATCGCGGAGAACATCGTAACGTTCTTTAAAGGATGGGTCTATCCGCATCAAGAAGGCGGATGGGCAGTCGTTGATCTTGGAAAATTGTCTTCTTGGTTCCTGCTTGTGATCATTACGGTTTTGATCGTCATCGTCGCAAAATATAAGCGTCAGGATCCGGCTGTGGAAATTCAACAACGTACCTAAACAAAAAAACAACCAGGCTGTTTTTTTGAACTACTTCCGCGTTTTTTCGTTGCTATAGTGAAAAAAACGCAAAGGAAGTGGTCATGGATGATGCAACAGGTGATGGAACGAGCAACTGAATTGGTACAGATGAAATTAGCGGCCGTGGAGCGGTATGAAGATTGGCAACTCTGGCTCGACGAAGTAAACGGAATCGATGAATGGGTCAAGATGTCAGCGTATTATGCACCGCGCGACGTTCAAGAAACATTGGTCATCGATGAAGCAATAGAGCTAGAGCAGACCATCGTCATTCCACCGCAAGTACCGGTCGAGCCAGTACGCAAGCAACGTTATGCCTATACGTTTCAGCGGGGGTTAAAAGGCGGTACTTTACTAGAATGGTCGGGCAGTCATATTTCTGAACGAGACGTCCGCGATTGGAATCTCGAGCACGGCATGGAAGTTCGGGTCCGTGTCGATCGTCAGGATGATCAAAAAAAGATATGCCGTATCGAAGCCGTCGTCTCGACGGAGCGAATGAGAGAGAATCCGGAACGTGTCGTGTTTGAACAAGCAATCGTCAAAGCACATGGAATCATTGAGGAAACGGTGAATGGTCCACTGCAAGATGAGTCGGGCAGATCGTTCTATTATGTTGTACCGGTAGAAGACATGCGCTATTTCCGACTAGAAGCAGGGCAACTTGTCGATCTCGTCATGTGGCGGGGGCGGAAGGATACATTAACGATTGCTTGGAAGCATCCGTTCACGTATGAAGAGCCGATCGTCAACGCATCATCCAACCGTCCGTCAGCGATAGAACAACAGGTAGTGAAGACGCCTGTGACAACAAAAAAGTCAAATCGGTATGCACGAAAAATGAAACGGCAACCAGTGCCGAAAGCTAAAAAAGCGCAGCGTCGCGTCCGTATGCCAAAAGAGCAAACGATTGAACCGATCGTAACAACAGCCGTACCGGGACAATTGATGGATTTCGTTGATAAGACACCGTTAGATTTCACGCGCTTCACAGGCATGCGTCTTGTTATCGTTGGAAACGAACAACAGACCGCTGTCTATCGTGAGTTCTTTGTGCCGACGGGGATCGAATTAATTCATCTAGCAGGGGACGCACAGTCCGCGAAAAAGATTGCTTGTCTCGCCAAAAAGACGGACGCGATCGTCGTCGTGACGAGCCGTGTCTCTCATGCAGCGAGTGCACATGTCATCGCTCAGGCGAAAAAGCATGGTATTCCATTCGCGATGGAACGCCTCGACGGTCGACGTTCGTTATATACAGCGTGTGAGCGGCAACTTGAGCGCGCTTGGTTGAAACAGAAACAAGAGGGGAAATTATTGAAAAATCAGTGAAACATTAGAAGTTATTAGCCGTAGAGTAAGGTGAGAACTTATTTTTCAAGGAGGACCTTACTCATGTCATCTCAATTAAAAAAAGCAGCGAAGGAGTCGCTCAGCGGTCGTTGGGGATTCGCAGTCCTAACAGTTATTCTGTTTAGTATCATTCAAGGTGTGCCTGGATTATTTGGATCAGATATAGATGAACCAGCTAATACGATGGATCTCGTCGTATCGTTGGTATCGATTTTATTGATCCCGGTCGGAGTCGGTTGGACTTGGATTGCGATGTCGATTGCTCGCGGAGAAGAAACGAAAGTGACGGATTTATTTGAACCATATGGTATGTTTTTCAAAGTGATTGGTCTAGCCATCGTACAACTCTTTTTTATCTTCTTATGGTTACTGCTATTAGTCGTACCGGGAATCATTAAATCATTTTCTTACATGCTAACGTTCTATATTTTGCGAGATGAACCATCGATTGGTATCTTAGAGGCCATTACACGCTCCCGAAAAATGATGGACGGGCATAAAATGGAAGCATTCCTTCTTCTACTGTCGTTTATTGGTTGGGCTCTTTTAGGAATCGTTACCCTCGGCCTAGCATTCTTGTGGATTACACCATATTTCAGTGTTACCTTTGCAAAATTCTATGATCGTGTTCGTGGTGAACAAACGCCAGAGCCAACATCAGATTTCGTCGCACCATATTAATACCGGATCCCGACACGATGTCGGGATTTTTTATGCTCGAAATAATTCCGATTGGAAAAGACGGTTTAATGGTTGCTTTAGTTCAGTGAATTTTGTACGATGAATGCAACACATCTTATCTAGAGAAGTCGAGGGACTGGCCCGAAGACACTTCAGCAACCCCGCCGTGGCGGAAGGTGCTACTTCCAGGAAGGGATACCTTCCGAAGATAAGAGCGGACAGGACAAGATACCGTCGCTCTTTTCGAACTTCGAAAAGAGCGTTTTTTTATGATAAGGGGGACGATGGAGTGGAGTATGGTTTTTGGTTACCGATTTTTGGGGGATGGTTACGTAACGTCGAGGATGAACAGATGCCACCGACCTTCGATTATGCGAAACAAGTCGCACAAACAGCAGAACGGATCGGCTTCTCGACGACGTTGATTGCGGAATTGAACTTGAATGATATCAAAGGCATCAAGGAACCGAGTCTTGAGGCATGGACGACGGCAGCAGCGATTGCTGCAACGACGGAACGCCTTGAGATCATGACAGCGGTTCGTCCCGGGTTCCATAATCCAGCGACGACAGCGAAGATGGCGGCAAACATCGATCAGTTGAGTGGTGGACGCTTTACGCTCAACGTCGTTTCAGCGTGGTGGGCAGAGGAAGCGAAACAATACAATGGTATCTTCACAGCACACGATGAACGCTATGCTCGGACGGAAGAGTTCGTCACGGTCATGAAGGGACTATGGGCAGATGCGTCACCGTATAGCTTCTCCGGTCATCACTACACGATCGAGCAAGCAGAACTCCATCCGAAGCCAGTCCAGCGTCCAGGGATCAAGCTCTACGCCGGTGGAGAGAGTGAAGCTGGAAAACGGACGATCGTCGAACACTGTGACGCTTATGTCATGCATGGGGGTACTGTTGAAGAAGTAGCCCATAAAATCAATGACATGAAAGTACGCCGGGAAACGACGGGACAAACGCCGCTTGAGAGCTTCGGTCTTGCTGCCTACATCATTTGTCGGGATACGGAAGAAGAAGCACTTCTTGAATGGCAACGCATCACGGACGTTAAGGAAGACAGCGCTGGTTATGCCGGTTATCAGGATTTCATCAGTAAATCGCAACTGGAGCAACAGGTCGAACGAAACGATTATTCCGTCTCGAACCGTGGTCTACGTCCGAATTTAATCGGAACACCAGAACAAATTGCTGAACGCATTCTGGCATTCGAAGCTGTTGGTGTCACGTTACTCTTATTACAATTCTCACCACAACTCGAAGAAATGGAACGCTTTGCCCGTGACGTAATGCCACTGGTCGAAGCGAAACGAAAGGTAGGTCAACAATCATGACAAAAATTCATATTCTCCACGAAAACCAAGAATGGACGGACCATCTCATCAAACGTCTCGAAGAACTCGAGTTACCGTATGAAGAGTGGCACTTGAATGAAGGGATTGTTCCGCTGGATGAACTGCCGCCAGAAGGCGTCTTTTACAGCCGCATGAGTGCCTCTTCGCATACGCGGGGGCACCGTTACGCGCCGGAGTTGACGGAAGGAGTGCTCGCTTGGTTAGAAGAGCATGACCGGACTGTCTTTAATGGAACGCGTGCGCTTCGTTTAGAAGTCAGCAAAGTCAATCAATACACGGCGTTGCGTAAGGCTGGGATTCGTGTACCGAAGACGACGGCTGCCGTCGGACGCGATCAAATCGTACAAGCAGCAAAAGAAATTGGCGTTTCGTCATTCATCACGAAACATAACCGGGCTGGGAAAGGTCTCGGCGTCCAGTTATTCCACTCGATTGAAGCACTTGAAGCTTATCTCGACGGTCCGACATTCGACGAACCAGTCGATGGCATCACGTTGATTCAAGAGTATATTCAAGCACCTGAACCGTACATCACGCGCTGTGAGTTCGTGGGTGGAAAATTCGTCTATGCGGTTCGAGTCGATACGTCAGAAGGTTTTGAGCTTTGCCCAGCGGATGCATGTGTGATCGACGACTTGTTCTGCCCAGTCGGTGAAGAAGCGCCACAAACGCCGATGAAGTTCCAAATCGTTGAAGGCTTCGATGACCCAATCATTGAAAAATATGAAGCATTCCTCCAAGCGAACCAAATCGCGGTCGCCGGTATCGAGTTCATTAAGGATACGTCAGGTACGATCTATACGTATGACGTCAATACGAATACGAACTATAATTCGGATGCTGAGGCAGCTGCAGGACGCTACGGTATGCTCGAACTAGCGAAGTTCCTCGGTGCAGCCCTTGAAACAAGCACAGTAAAATAAGAATCTGCTCTCGCCCTGTCGCCGGACGTTACAAGACCGGATGACAGGGTATTTCTATAGAAAAAGGGGGCAGGTGTATGATTACGTGGAGAGAAGAACGACAGCTCGATATTCCGATTGAAGAAGCATGGCACTTGTTTGATCACACGCGACTGCAGCGTTTGATTCCAAATGTCGTCCAGCACGAGGTGATTGAACGAAAACCGGGTGTCGTCGGTTCGACCTATCGCCAAACGTATATGCAGGGCAATCGACTCGAAACCTATATCGTGACCGATTTAGCCTATACGAACGAGCCGGACTTCAAGCAAAATACGATTGGATTCACATTGGCTAAAATATTCAAGATCGAGATGACCTTTACGCTCAAACCGATCGACCATGATCGCTGTCTGTTGATCTATACGGGAAAAAATGAGGGGGCGAACTTTGTTGGAAAAAGTCTCTTGTCACTCGGTGGCGAGCGGGAGAACGAGAAAATCGTTCATGGACTGCTGCAACGTGTGGAAGAAGAGGCAGCAAAACAAAAGAAGAACAACGCATAAAAAAACGGATTCCCGCGCTTGGGAATCCGTTTTTAGTATCTTATCGATGCGTATACGATTTATGACCGCTCGGTAAACCAGAGAGGTAACCGACACCACCTGTTTTTTGAATCCCGATGCCGTCTTTCATCGCTTGTTCGAGCGCTTTTGGATCGACGGCCGTGATTTGTTTCCCTGTCAATGCTTCACCTGGGTGCTGGTAGTTGCTCAAGAGATAGCTATACCCACCAACATGATCGAGTGAACGGAGACCAGTTGCTTCCGCTCCGACTGGAACGGACAGAATCCGTGAAAGCTTCTTCGTCTTCAGATTATAGGCCCAAACGAAGTTATTCGTATGCAAGGAGCTATCTTCACCGATAAAGAGCGTATTAGATGTCGCGGAATAAGCGAGGTTATCTGGATTCGCGACGAGATCCGGATTCGCTGTGTTGCCGTAAGCATCCGGCTTCTTCAAATCTTCACCAATGACGAGTGCCTGCATATTCGTTGGTACGTAACGGCTGTCGATGCCTGTTGCACGGCCAAGATCGATTTCGAATGTTGCACCCGATTCGCGTTTTTCAAGCTGGATGTCGTCTTGGACAGCACCTTCTTGTTTTTCGGTACTGCCTGACACATAAGACAAGGCGATGTAGGCTTTTTTGTCTTGCTCGTTGACCGTGATGCCTTCCATCTTGTTGAATTCTGATGTTGCGCCAAGCAACGCACCATAACGGCGTGATTCAAGGAAGGCAGCTTCTTTTTCCTTACCAGGCTTGAGCTTCAAGTATTCGACTTTTTTGCTAGCAGCTGTTTTGACCGCTTTAAAGCCCGGAGTTGGCGCATCGGCTGTCTCAAAGATGTCGCTGAACTTCGTCCCTTTATCAATCAAGCGTTTGACTTCTTTATCGGAAGCATGACCAAGCTTGATCCATTCGAGATCACCCGCTCCGCCTTCTGTTGCGCGTGTTTGTTTGAACTTCGCCGCGTAAAGTGTTCCTTTTGAGAAATCACGTTTTTTGTCCGCGACGTACATGAACATCATCGTATTGTTTCCGTCGTCACCGAAGATCGCTGTCTTTTGATCCGGCAGAATCTGCATCATCTCGTGCGAGAAACGACCTGTACTGTAGTGTTTGACTGCTGTCGCTTTCCCTTTTCGGTCGACCGAGATTTCCGGTGTGAAGCCGTAGAAGTAAGGATTTGCTTTTTCGGTCGTTCCGAAATAGTGCTCAGCGAAGGCATTTACTTCTTTATAAGCAGCTGACGTTTTGTCTGACTCAAACGCACGAGCATCTGGTTCATATTCCTCTGACCCAAGGTGCGTTCCCCATGGCGTCGTCGAACCGTTACATGGTGTCCAGAGTCCATTGACGTTCTCAAAATCAATCTTGCTGGCTTTTTTGACAGCAAGTTTCCCTGTCTTTTTATCTTGTACGACTTCTGTTAATGTCATCGATGCTGGAAGTCCCTTGACTTCATTACCAGCGTTGTCGATCGAGTCATACTCGAAGTGAGAAACCATGTATTTTTTTCCGTGGACTTCAAGCAGACTGTTCGAGTCGGGTGCATCTGAGACGAAAGCTTCCGGTTTGTCCGGTACACTGCGGTCGATGATCGGATTACCTATAGCATCGATTGGTGTACCTGCTGCAATCATCTCTCCTTTGTTTTCGACGATTTTATCTTGCGACAGGAACAGTTGATTATAGTTCAACGGTTTCACTTCTGTTTTACCGTTCGTATACGTGACTTTAACTTTTGCTTCTGTATAGGTTTTTACCATCTGATCGATTTTCGTCGGTGCATCCATCGACAAGAATTCGACCTTCTTGATGTTGCGTGTACTATGAGAAGAACTATGGGCATCCGCGAACATCGGGACCATACTTGATGACAAGACCGCTGCTGATAGACCAACCATGAGTGTTCGTTTCATTTTCGTTTCCCCCAAATGAGTTTGTGTTGTTGCTACATTTCCATTTAATCAGTCGATTATGTAGAGGGTGTAAAGAAGCCTGGTCAGTTTTATCTCAGTTAGTTAATCTTTCCTTTACAATAAGGTCAGTAAACGAGCAATCTGTGGATCATCGTGAAGTTCCTTTAATGGTCGGAAACGGACGGTTCGTAATTCTTGTTGGTCGAATGGGAGTTCGGGATCAATCCCGAGTCGAGGTACAGAACTGCCTAAGGCACTTCGGACGAGAAAGCATGTCTCTGTTGATCAATTGAAATCTCGTAGAGTTGCCGTTCGATTGTGACGTGAAGGTGTGTCTCCTCTAATACTTCCCGCATGACGGCTTGTTCTTTTGTTTCGCCACTCTCGACACCTCCGCCCGGTAACGTCCAAAATGTCCGGGAAGGCGTGTGTAATTCGACCATTAGAATCTGTTGTTCTTCGATCAACGCAGCGCATACGCGGTGCCTCATGTCGTATTCCTCCTTCAACGTGTTCAAAAAAGAGACCGAAACGACAGTTCCGGTCTCCTCAAAATCATTGCGCGTATAACGCTGTTAGTTGCTGTTGGATCGTATCATTGTTCAAGTACTCATCGTATGTCGTTTCTTTATCGACGATACCGTTCGGCGTCAACTCGATGATCCGGTTCGCGATTGTTTCGACGAACTGATGGTCATGCGAGCTGAAGAGCATCGCGCCTTTGTAAGCAATCAAGCCATCGTTGAGTGCTGTGATCGATTCGAGATCCAAGTGGTTCGTTGGATCGTCGAGGACGAGGACGTTAGCACCACTGAGCATTGCTTTTGAAAGCATACAACGGACTTTTTCGCCCCCAGATAAGACAGAAGCTTTTTTCATGACTTCTTCTCCTGAGAAGAGCATCCGACCGAGGAATCCACGGAGGAACGTATCGCTCTCATCTGCCGGTGAGTACTGACGGAGCCAATCGAGGATCGTCTTGTCCGAGCCTTCGAAGAATTCCGAGTTATCTTTTGGCAAGTACGACTGCGAAGTTGTTACGCCCCATTTGAACGTACCGCTATCCGGTTCCATCTCACCCATAAGGATCTTGAAGAGAGTCGTGATTGCGATATCGCTCTGACTGATGAACGCGACTTTATCCGTCTTGTTCAACGAGAAGCGGACGTTATCAAGGACTTTGACACCATCGATCGTCTTCGAGATGCCGTCGACCATCAAGAGGTCATTTCCGATTTCACGTTCCGGTGTGAAACCAACGAACGGATAACGGCGTGACGATGGACGAATGTCGTCGAGTGTGATTTTATCAAGCAATTTCTTCCGCGACGTCGCTTGTTTCGCTTTTGAAGCGTTTGAGCTGAAACGCGCGATGAAGGCTTGAAGTTCTTTGATTTTCTCTTCTTTTTCTTGTTTTGGTCACTTGCCATACGCGAAGCAAGCTGACTTGACTCGTACCAGAAATCGTAGTTTCCGATATACAGTTGAATCTTACCGTAATCGAGATCCGCCATGTGCGTACAGACGTTGTTCAAGAAGTGACGGTCGTGGGAAATGACAATGACCGTGTTCTCGAATCCGATCAAGAATTCTTCGAGCCATTTGACGGCTTTCAAATCAAGTCCGTTCGTCGGCTCATCGAGTAAGAGAATGTCTGGTTTACCGAACAACGCTTGCGCAAGCAAAACTTTGACCTTTTCCGATCCTGTCAGCTCAGCCATCGTCTTCGAGTGAAGGTCTTCCTTGATGCCGAGTCCTTGAAGAAGCATTGCGGCTTCCGACTCCGCTTCCCAACCGTTCATCTCAGCGAATTCACCTTCGAGTTCAGCAGCACGCATGCCGTCTTCGTCCGAGAAATCTTCTTTCATATAGATGGCATCTTTTTCTTTCATGACTTCATAGAGACGTTTGTGTCCCATCATGACCGTTTCGATGACTTGGAATTCTTCGTATTCGTAATGGTTCTGACGGAGAACGCCTAAACGTTCGCCTGGTGTGATGATGACATCGCCTTGTTGTGCTTCGATGTCACCAGCGAGAATTTTCAAGAATGTCGATTTACCAGCGCCATTTGCACCGATCAGACCGTAACAGTTACCTGGTGTGAACTTAATGTTGACGTCTTCGAATAATTTTCGATCTGCAAAGCGAAGACCGACGTTTTGTACTGTAATCATATAGAGATGAACCCTCGTTTCTAGTAAGTGATGTGCTCATTCGAGTGTACCACAAATCGTGATCTGTCGTAGAGCAGGCAAAGTTCCCTCCATATTAGGACAGAAATTAAAAATAAGCAACCGGACATTTAAAAAAATGAAACATTTTCCAGATGGATACGTAGAACAAAGTAAGGAATTCGTTAGAGGAGGGGTTAGATGGCCATCTTTTTCACATTATTGTTTTTCGCCCTCATCGTTTTGCTTGGCATGGAACTCTACCGCTATATCCAAGAAAAGATCGATAAAGGAGATTCAGAATGAGAGAAATCAAACCGAAGAAAAAAATTCGCCCATCGATGATCATCGCAGGTGTTCTCGTACTAGCGTTGCTTGCAACAACACCGTTCATCGTTGAACAAATCGAACCTGGACAAGTTGGGGTCGTCTATACACCGTCAAGCGGTGTCAAAGATGAGACGTTATCGCAAGGTTGGCATGTTGTTTCACCGATCACACGGGTGACAGAGTATCCGATTCGGACACAGACAAAAGCGCTTGAGAACATGACGCTTGCGACTAAGGACGGAAAGAACATCGTCGTTGACTTTACATACAGCTTCTCCGTCTCACCGGATAAGGTGACGAAAGTCTTCAATAAGTTCGGACCGATTGAAATCGATGAGATTGCAAAAGGATATCTGAAACAACGTCTCTATGATGCATCGCGTGAGCAAATCTCAAAAGTCACCGTCCTTGAACTATTCGGTGAAAAATCAGGGAATGTCTCAACGAGCATTCAAACGCAGTTTGCAGAAGACGTCAAGGACATCGGTTTCATTATCGAAGATGTCGCACTCGGTGCACCGAAACCAGATGAAAAGACACAGGAAGCGATCGATGCGCGTGTCAAAGCGTCGCAGGAACTCGATAAAAAGAAGACGGATCTTGAAATCGCTAAAGCAGAAGCAGAGCGTCTTCGCGTAGAAGCGAAAGGAGCAGCTGATGCCCGTTTGATCGAAGCTCAAGGGTTGGCAAAAGCTCAAAAAGAACTACAGAAGACATTGACGGAAGAAATGATTCAATACGAAGCTGTCAAGAAATGGGACGGGAAGTCACCACTCGTCAGTGGATCGGGGAGTATGGTTCAATTACCGATTCCAGATGCTACAACAGAAGAAAAGAAATAAAATAGACCTAATTTATAGGTCTATTTTTTATGCTGTAATAATAAATCAGTAGATTAAAGATAGATGTATTATTTAATTTTAGTATAGAGATAAAAAAACTTTTATTTTATATTTTTTAAATGTAAAATTTATGGTTTAATTCCCTTATTTAGAAGGGAAACGAACGTAAAAGAGCATTATTCAATTGAAAATAAGTATCAAAAAATAGGGGGGATAATTTTTGTATAAAAATCGATCACCAAATACATTTATTATCTTCATGATTCTATTTGCGACAAGTTTTTCGATTCCGCACAGTCATGCGACGACCGACGAGCTAGAAATACCAGGCCCTTTGACGTCATCGTTTTGTGAAGAGACGTTGAATGATCCAACGAAAGAGGACTTGCTAAAAAAAGAAGAACGGATACAATGCGAAGAACTCTTAGAACTAGAGCAGACAACCCCACCTGAGAGCGAAAATCCACTAACATCCGAGACAACCCCACCTGAGAGCGAAAATCCACTAACATCCGAGACAACCCACCTGAGAGCGAAAATCCACTAACATCCGAGACAACGCCACCTGAGAGCGAAAATCCACTAACATCCGAGACAACCCCACCTGAGAGCGAAAATCCACTAACATCCGAGACAACCCCACCTGAGAGCGAAAATCCACTAACATCCGAGACAACCCCACCTGAGAGTGAAGACCCACCAACATCCGAGACAACTCCCCCTGAGAGTGAAGACCCACCAACATCCGAGACAACCCCACCTGAGAGTGAAGATCCACCGACATCTGAGACTTCGTCAACTGAAGAAGATGAAACAACAGTAATTGAGCAACCTCAGTCAGATGATAACGAAGAAAGTACACCTAATTCTGAAACATCGAAGTCAGACAAAGGAAAAAATACAGCAGTTCCTAACTTACTTTCCATAAGCTTATTAGGTACTTCAAGCTTAAGTGCAAGCTATCAAGAGGTTCAAATTGAAAATGACGGTACTAGAAAAACGATTGAATTAACGAATCGATTTTCCGCATTTCTAGGATTGGGGCTTTCTAATAAACAATATATTGTTTTTATCATTCCACCAAGTATCATGGATAAAATTAAAGCAGAGAGTGTTTATTTAGAATATTCCAAGTCGGGAAATATTGTTAAAAAGGAAAGTGTTACCATTGATAAAACAAATAATTTAATTTATTGGAATACGTCTTCGATTATTTCAGTAGGGTTGCTAGGGTTATTAAACAATATCGAATATAAACTTGTTTTCGAAATAAATAATTTACCTATCAATTCTACAAATCAATACACTTTCAAAAGTGCTGTCATCGATGAAGCGATTGATTTAAATATTTTAAGTAATAGTACAGCATCAGCAGATTTAATGATTGGCTCAACACTTCGTTTGACGACTCCGACCACTCTTGATTTTGGTAGTCATGAGTTGACGGGGCGAGAGAAGATTATTCCTCGTGTATCCCCAATGACGATTGCGATTTCTCACGAAAATGCCACAGGATATAACTGGAAGTTACAAGCGAGTCTCAGTCGCCCTTTGACGAGTACGACAGGTGATGTCTTAACCGATGTTCTTTATTTTAAGACCGCTTCGAAAACCCAATTACTGCAAACAACCGCAATTGAAGTGGCTACGGGAACGATGTCGGCGAGTTCAAATCAGACACCGTTGACGTACGCTGAAAATGAAGGCATCGTTCTCGATTTAACAGGAAAATTTCCGAAACCTTTATCGTATAGCGCAGACATTCAATGGAGTTTAGTCGATGCACCGTGAAAAGGGGAGAACAAAGATGAAAAAACGCTTTGCTTTTTCAACGATCTTGATAAGTACTGCTTTAATGTTAGGAACGACCTCTGCGTGGGCTGCGAATACCTCAACGGGAACATCCAAGGCTGAAATCACATTTACGACGAATGCAGCACCGATCATCGTCGATCCAGACTCACCTAATCCGAATACTCCCTATAGACCTCAGGATAACGGAGGAAATACGCCAACCGGAAACACAGGACCACTCACACTCGATTATGCACCTAACTTCAATTTTGGCTCGAACGAAGTACTTGTTAATAAAGCACTCTTCAAAGCAAAAGATCAAAAGCCTTTTTTACAAGTAACGGATCGACGTATTCTCCCTACGAAATGGGATGTTAAAGTAAAACTCAGTACCTTTAAAGATAGCGGTGGGAAAGATTCCTTGGCTGGATCCACGTTGACGATCGATGCGGGTGATGTACAAACCTTGATTGGATTACCAATTAATGCAGCACCTACGACAGGAAATGTTACCTTAACACCTGGAAATCCGGGAGATGCAAAAGTTATTTTAGCATCAGCTGCTGGAACGTTTTCAACGTGGCAAATTTATTGGAAGGGAAACGGGACAGATAACGATCGCATTACGCTGAACGTTCCTGTCGGTGTTCAAGTCGAAGGAAAACATACCGCTACGCTCGATTGGACGCTCTCTGACGTCGTGAATTGATGAGAAAATGGGGGGAGAGAGATGAAACGATGGGGAGTCGGTTGTCTAATCGTTTTGCTTTATGGATTACTTGTCTGGATGACACCTTCAGACAGTTTTGCAGAAGATCGTGTTAATTTTTCAGTCGAAGCGGTTCCGAATGCGTATCAGGTCGATTCCGGTGTAACCTATTTCGATTTAAGGATGCCAGCGCAACAAAAGACGAATCTTCAAGTTCGAATCTATAATCACGGACCCGCTGATCATACGTTTTTAACTTCAATCCGAAATGCCACAACGAATAATAACGGTTTGATCGTCTATGATCAGAAAAAATCCGTTCCATTAGCGTCGACTTCGTTGACGGATCTCATTAAACCGAATACGCAATCAACATTCATTAAAGGCGGAGAGTCGAAAATCGTTTCTTTACCACTTGAAGTGTCAAATGAGTTGGATGGGACATTGCTTGCCGGTATTCGGATTGAGAGCAAGCCGGAAGGTGAAACGACTAACGACAATACCATCGGCATTCAAAATCGGCATGCTTATGTCATTGGATTAAAAGTCCGTTCTTCAATCAAAGAGACTGCACCCATCATCACATATGAGGGGGTACAGGCAAAATCCTCTTTTTCAAGACCTACTGTTTTCGTTAAATTAGCAAATCAAGCACCGACCATTAGTAAAACGATGAAATTCGAAGCAATCGTCACGAAAGGAAAAAAAGTCGTGGTTCGAAAACAAATGGACGTTCGATTCGCACCATCGATTTATATGAAAACACCGATTGAAACGACAGGAATCTTAGAACCCGGCACGTATCACATTAAGATCCGCGTTGACGGAGAAGGCAAGACGTGGAAGTGGAAAGACAGCTTTAAGATTACGAAGCGTCAAGCAAATCAGATGAAAGAGCAGATACCCAATCGGGATATCGAAAAAAATTCGAACTCCTTTGTCGGAGAATGGTCGAAGGAACTTATGATGGCATCGACCTTAATCATCTTTTTATTAATCGATTATATCTATCGTTTGAAAAAGCAGCAACGCCAAGCATAAAAAAAGCAGATTCTCAGCGCTGAGAATCTGCTTTTTGATTAGCGAGCAGCTTGTTCAAACCCTTGAACAATGGCGATGATGACTTGCGTCGCTTTTACCATGTTATCAACGGAGATGAATTCGAACTTGCCGTGATAGTTCTCGCCACCGGTAAAGATGTTCGGTGTCGGAAGACCCATGTATGAAAGCTGTGATCCATCCGTCCCACCACGGATCGGCTTAATGATTGGTCGGATATCAAGGGATTCCATCGCGGCATGAGCGATATCAACGATGTGCATGTGAGGTTCGATTTTTTCACGCATGTTGTAGTACTGGTCATGCAAGTCGATTTCAACGCTGCCTGCTCCATACTTTTTGTTCCACTCCTCAACGAGAGCAGATAAGAAGTGTTTCCGTCCTTCAAATGCTTCACGATCGAAATCACGAATGATGTAGTCGAGCGTCGTTTTTTCAACAGAACCGTCAAACGAAATCAGATGGAAGAATCCTTCAAAACCATCTGTGAATTCAGGAGACTCTTCTCCAGGAAGACGATCGTGAAATGCCATCGCATGTTTCTGCGAATTGACCATCTTGTCTTTTGCTGTTCCCGGGTGAACGTTCGTTCCGTGGAAAACGATTTTAGCAGCCGCTGCATTGAAACTCTCGTATTCGAGTTCACCCAGCGGACCGCCGTCGACTGTATAAGCATACGTTGCATCGAATGCTTCGACATTGAAATGATGTGGTCCACGACCAATTTCTTCATCTGGCGTAAAGGCAACACGAATGCGACCATGTTTGATTTCCGGATGCGAAATCAAATGGTGCATGGCTGTCATGATTTCTGCGATTCCGGCTTTATTGTCGGCACCGAGTAATGTCGCACCATCCGTCGTCATCAATGTGTGACCGACATAGTTGTGAAGTGCAGGAAAATCAGTAGGCGATAGGATGACAGACGGTGCTTCACGCAACGTGATCGGATTTCCGTCATATGCTTCCACGAGTTGCGGACGGACATTCGTGCCCGTGAAATCCGTCGCTGTATCCAGGTGAGCAAGGAAACCAATTGTCGGAATGTCTGCATCTGTATTAGCAGGTAACGTCGCCATGACATACCCATTGTCATCGACTGTGACTTCCTCCATACCGATTGCATTTAATTCTTCTACAAGCAAACGAGCCAGTGTCCATTGTCCTTCAGTTGTTGGAACAGTCGTACTCTCGTAGTTCGATTGTGTATCGATTTTCACGTATGTAGTTAGACGATCAATCAATTCTTGTTTCAAATCAAAAACGTCCCTTCTCGTCATAAGATACCTTCATCATAGCATGAAGACCTAATGTGAGAGAATTCTGAATCATGATAGACTAATAATGAAAAAGGGGGAATTCTTCATGAGAGCATTCGTAGTCGATCAGTACGGAAAAGACGCATCACTTATAGAAAAAGACGTCACACCTGAAAAAGCGGGGAAGTACGAATTACGCATTCAAGTCGAGGGGTCGAGTATCAATCCACTTGATACGAAGATGTTCTTCGGACACGTGGCAGCAGCATCGACGACTGGAATTCTCCAGGGCGATGTAACGGGGAGAGTCATTGAAATCGGCGAGGGTGTGACGTCTTTTTCTATCGGCGATCGCATCGTCGCATTCGGTGGTGGGCTTGGAACACGTGCCGGTGCGCTAGCGGAGGAAATGCTTGTGCCCGAACAGATGGCAGTCTTACGACCAAAAGAGGTCTCAGCTGAGATTGCTGGTTGTTTACCGGTGATCGGGTTAACGGCGATGGAGATTTTAAAAGAACGGATCGTAATTACACCAGGAATTCGTGTGTATGTAGCAGGTGGAACGGGCGGAGTGGGACACCTGACTGTTCAACTTGCGCGTCATTATGGGTGCGACGTCACAGCGAGCGCCTCTTCGGACGAGAAGGCAGCTTGGTTAGAAGCGAGAGGGATTCGCGTTCATCGGTATAAGGAAGAATCAGCTGAAGCATTGCTCAAACGACTGGATTTTGACGGATTCGATGTCATCATTGATACGGTGGGTGGCGATCATTTACAAGAATCGTTCATACTCGCTAAAGAACGCGGACGCATCATTTCGATCGCGACACGGACGACACAAGATTTAACGATGATGCATAGTAAAGCCTTATCACTTGAAGCTGTGTTCGTCGCACTTCCTTTGCTAAAAGGAAAAGTAGATGAGATGAAGCGACAGCAACATCACTTAGCAGAACTTATTCATTTAGTAAAAGAAGGCACAATCGAGATTCGGATCGAAGAGCAGATTCCTTATGAGCGCGATGTGTTAAATGATCTCTACCAACGATTTGATCAAGCATCACATTTTGGTAAAGTGAGTGTGCGTCCAAGTCTTAAAAAATGATTCTTCATTTATTTTACATTTCCTGTTAAAAACATAAAAAATCCGCTACTGAAATTTTCGGTAGCGGATTTTTTAGATAACAGATCATTTACGGCGAACAAGAATACTTTTTTGAGCGAGTTGCGGCATAGAAGGAGGAGTCGGGAAATCTTTCTGCTCCGGTTGCTCCCATACGACTTCAAATTTTTGACGCAATTTGTTGAAGGCCTGCTCGATAGCTTTTTTCAATTGTGACGCATCAAGAGCAGGACTATCTGTCGTAATCGCAAGCAATCCTCCGCGATTCGTCAGATGAATGACTTTTTGGATCCAAGGAGAAAGATCCTGTTCCGTTCGAAACTGACGCGTCCGTGTATTCACTTGTACGGGCGGATGGAACAAGACAACGTCAAAACGAGTCTTTTTATCTGCTTGTTCGATGTAGTCGAACGCATCCTGAACTACAATCTTTTGTTTTTCAGGAGTAAAACTGTTCAACACAAGATTATCTGTTGTTTTATTTCGACTACGTGTCGAGAAATCAACGCTTGTTGTTCGGGCGGCTTCACCATAAAGGGCAGTTACCGTCAGCGTTCCTGTATCAGAAAAGAGGTTAAGTACGTTCTTTTCTTTAACTGAATCCATCAGAACTTTACGAAGTTCGCGTTGCGCGATATCGAAGCCAGTCCGCATGCCAGCGTCAAGGTCGTATGCATACCGTGCACCATGTTCCTGCAGCATTTCTGGAAAATCACCGCGTTCACCCATTAAAAAATCGTCGCCTTTGACGGGTTGAAGATCGATAAGAAAATCTCGTTTTTCATAAATGCTCTTATAGTGAACGAGCGATTCAAGCGCCTCGAGAATCATCGGGCGAAAAGTATAGATGCCTTCATTTTCGAAGAGGATGAGGTAATGATGGTCATAACAATCAATCGTCAGTCCACCAATACCATCACCTGCACCATTAAAAATACGGAAAGCTTCGGACTCTTCTTCAAAAAAGTCGTTTCTTTTGTCTAGAGCTTGTTCGAAAAGGCGTTTGAAGAAAGCAACATCGATCGTGTCTTGTTCATCCATCGAGAGTGTCCAACCGACACCCTTTTCTTGCTTGCCAAAATAGCCAGTTGCAAGGTATTCTTTATGTTCTGTCATCAGATGAAGCAGTCCACCTGCTTCTTTAATATGTTGCAAGGATTCAAACATTTCTTTACGTAACGCGGGATAACCGCTTCGAATCAATTCAATCCATTCGGATTTGACGACGATCGGATAGAGTTCACGGGGCATCTAATTTCCTCATTTCTACTTGTGGATAAGTGTGATTAGTATATCATAAACAGAGTTATCCACATGTGGATAACTTGATATAAATAAAACCGTTAATCCTTATGTAAGTAAAAGGACTAACGGTTTTTGTTATGATAAGCAAAGAACTGAAAAATCTACAGTGATTTGGAGTGAAACATAAAAATGAAAAAACATATTCAAGTCGTAGGGGCTGTCATTCGCAATGATCATAATGAAATATTGTGTGCACTTCGTAGTAGCCAAATGTCATTGCCCAACTTATGGGAGTTTCCTGGGGGGAAAATTGAGCTACATGAAACGCCTTCACAGTCTTTAGTTCGCGAGATCAATGAAGAATTAAAATGTAACATTAAGGTCAAACAACCAATCGAAAAAACGACGTACGAGTACGATGCTATTATTGTTACACTGCATACGTTTGAAGCTGAAATCGTAACAGGAGAACCGATTGCCGTAGAACATGCAGAGCTTCGCTGGGTATCTGTTTCAGACCTTGATCAGCTTGAATGGGCTCCTGCTGATATTCCTGCAGTTGAGTACATTAAGAAAGAGTTTGCCACTCCTTAAACAGTTCAATTGATAGTGGAGAATGAAGTGACCAAGTCACACTAATCGGTTTAGAACCTGTACTTTGAAGATGCTTTAACTGGCCAAAGTATGTGAACGGTAGCGCTCTTCCTTGTTCTTTATCTGCTTTGCGCATGAACAAATGAATACGAATTCCTTCGCTCTCATGGTTTTGATATAAAGTACCCGCTTTACCTGTAGCGGTTGCATTGCTTTGAGACTGCCAGTGGAAACGATATTGATCTAAGAAATAATCGTTATATTTTAGTTGCTCATCAATGGCTTCATCTTTGTGTAAATTCACGAATAAAATGTAGTCGTCACCAGCTTGAGCTACGCCTTCACGCCAAGAACCTTCCTGACTTGGTGAACATAGGAGACGTTGGATAACAGAACGATTGTATGTTTGATGTAATAGAAACGCCTGATCTTCGATCAACCAATTAATTCGATCTGGTAGTTGGTGAAATGCAAGTAGACCTGCTTGGATAAAATGCATCATATATGAACGTAATTCAGTTAATTGTTGAAGTGCTTGAACGACTGTATTTGAAAAGCGATAGCGTTCTTCTGATACAGCATCTAGCAATTGAATACGATCATTTTTAAACGCAGTAGACCAGCGTTTAAAAAGATGATGAATAATTGGTCGCTTTGAAAAAGAGTGATTCGGTGATAAGGCGAATTCTTTGAAAACTTCTTGTTCAATATCTTGTACTGAAGCAGAGGGGTGATGCAGTAAATGTTTTAAAATTAGTAAGCTGAAGGGCTCACGAATTGGAAATAGTCCTTCGAGCTGTTCAACAATTTTGCGTGTAGTGTCATCGAGCAATAAACGTAGTTCTTCATCGGTAGCATGTTTTTCAAGTTGTTTAAGACGTAATGTACTTCTCCATTGCTGAACAATACTTTCAACAGCTGGCGCCTCTTTATGTGTAACTAAATCATTTAAACTCGGAGGATTTCCGATCATGCGTGTCAGCCTTTGATAACTTTCACGGAGCTGTTTGCTAGCTGAAAACTCTATTTTTTTCATTTGTTCAATAATAAATCTTTCTGTAATTGAATCTAGAATGGCTAAAGAACCTTCCGGTAAAATCGGAAAATGCTGTTTTACAGCAGTAGCAATTTTATAACGATCAATAGAATGAAACGATTGTTGACCAGACAACACAAGCGGTGCAACAAAAGCCTTTTGACTATTTCCGATAAAATCTAAAATCGTAACAAATTCTTTTGAGCTATGTTTACGTAAGCCTCTCCCCAATTGTTGAATAAAAATTGTAGGAGACTCCGTTGGACGTAAAAATAGCATTAGATTGACTTTTGGAATATCGACTCCTTCGTTAAACAAGTCAACTGTAAAAATATATTGCAGTGGATCTTGATCGTCCTCTAGTCGGCGAATGGCCTCTTCGCGTTCATCTTCGGACTGTTTACTTGTAACGGCCATTGCTTCAATCTGATGTCGTTTAAATTCTTGCTCCATAAACTCTGCATGATTGATATTGACGCAGAATCCTAATCCAACAGCCTGATTACCACTAAACCCAAATTTACGAATCATTTCAACAATATAATCTGTTCGTGTTGATCGTTCGAGTGCAACAACAAGATCTTGTTCTACATAAAAGCCGTTTTGCTGAGGAATAAGAGAATAATCAATCGATTCATCATCTTGAATCCCAAAATAATGGAATGGTGAAAGTAAATCTTGTGCTAAGGCATCATACAGACGAACTTCGTAAGCGACATTATAGTCAACAAGCTGGAAGATATTTTGACCATCCATTCGTTCTGGTGTTGCCGTTACGCCAAGCAAAAATTGAGGTGTAAAATAGTTAAGAATGTTTTGGTAAGAAGCAGATGAAGCGTGATGGAATTCATCAATGATGATGTAGTCAAACGTATCCTGTAAAAATTGATTAAGATGAACCTCTTTTGAAAGTGTTTGAACGGTAGCGAAGGTAAATTGTGCATCTTGAATTTGTTGTGATCCTGAATATCTACCAAATGTATAACTTTCATTTGAAAAAACTTGCCTAAATGTATGCTCAGCTTGTGATAGTAGCTTTCCACGATGTGCAACAAATAATACTTTTTTAGCGTGAGCTTGACGGACATCAAATGCTGCTAAATACGTTTTCCCTGTTCCTGTTGCCGCAATGACCATTGCTTTTGTTTCTTTTCGCTCGCGCAAACGATTCAGTTCTTCTAAAGCTGGAATCTGCATGAGGTTTGGTTCAATAACGGTGTAATCGACAGCGGGTTCGGCAACTGTATCGCGGATAGAAAATGATCTTATAGGTGGTGTTTCTTGTTGGTACTGTTCGTATTGAACTAATAATTCTTCTGTACATATAGTCGCTTCGTGGCTGTTCCAAAGCTGTTCAAATAAGTTTTTCGCTTGAGTGACTAATGTTGTGACGGGTGTAGAAGGTATACGAATATTCCATTCCATGCCGTTCGTTAAAGCTGATTTTGATAAATTAGAAGATCCAACAATAGCACTATCCAACTGATCAGGACGAGAAAATAAATAGGCTTTCGGATGAAACGCATGATTTTTTTTAATCGGTTCATAAATTTTTACTTCGATATTGCTGAATTCCATCAACTGTCGGATAGCCTTCGCTTCTGTAATATTCATATAGAATGAAGTCAATATACGAATTGGTTTGTTTTGAGCTTCTGCTTCTTTTAAGGCTGGGACAAGCGTCTGAATTCCAGAATGTCGTGTAAAACTCACCATCCAATCAGCAGCAGATGCTGTCCATAATTCTTGATTGATGTGATGCAATAACTGTTCTTGTTCAAGTTGGCCAGGAGCAATGAGTTCCCAAGCACGCAAAGAATTTTTATATTGTGTAGGTAAAGCATGAGTTGTGCTAGTAGTGAGTTCACGATGAAGCGGCGAGTCGATCGGAGGTTGATTTAAATGCAGGAGCCATTCATTGACCGTTTCAACCATTTGATCAGGTTTATCTTGTTTTTGTAAATGGTCTAAAGATTGATATAGTACTTGATTAAGGTGCGTAAGTAATTCTGTTGTGTAGTCATGTGCTGGTACAGAGACACTTGTTGTATCGGATTGTGAGTTAGCTTCAGTTGAAGAACGTAGTGTTTCATAATAAGACATGGTTATCCTCCGAATGATATTAAATGGTATTTATAATAAGTAAATCATCAATAATATACCAATAAATAGCTAAATAAAGTAAAAAATCATCATTTAACTAAAAAGTTAAACGATGATTTTAGTTTGTTAATTTGAGACTCGCTCCACAACAGCCTCAAGCGATACTTTAACATTACCAGCCAGTGCCCGCGTAATCATACACGAACTTTCCGCTTTTTCAGCAAGACGTTGCGCCTTCTCCAGATCACGATCCGACAGATCGGATGGCAATAAGAGTTTCGGACGATGAATGATCGCGTCGTATGTGAAGACACCGTTCGTGACATCGACGATGCCTTCAGATTCCATCGTTAACGAGACTTTTGGAATGTGACTACGCTCAAGCATCGCGGCAAGCGTGATGATATAGCACGTAGCAGCAGCCCCAAGTAACATCTCATCTGGATTCGTACCAACCCCTGGACCATCCATGGCGTCCGGAATTGAGATTTTTGTTTTTAGTTCACCCGTCTCGATTTGACCGACATCATTGCGATTGCCCGGCCAGTCTGCGGTTAAATGAAAATGGTGTTTCATGATCAATCGCCTCCATGCCTCCATCATACGAAGTTCAGCATGATTTTTCGCCTATTCTGCTCATGTACATACGAAGAGAACAATCAGCTAAAAATCTGGTCGATTTTTTCGATATCCTCTTGTGACAACTGAACATCTAACGTACGCAACGTATCCGTCACCTGATCCGGTCGTTTCGCACCAGGGATGATGGCATCGATGCCGTCTTGTGCCAAATACCACGCGAGTACGATGTGTGCGACTTCCGCATCATGTGCTTCTGCGATCGGACGTAGTTGATCGACTTTTGCGAGGTTTTCCTCGAAGACATCTTTTTGGAACAAAGGATCGTTTTTTCGTAAATCATCAAACGTCGTCTCTTTCGTATATTTCCCTGCCAATAATCCAGCAGCGAGTGGGAAGTACGGGACGAACGACATGCCGTTCTCAACGATATACGGGAGTAACTCTTTTTCCGCATCTCGTTTGAATAGGTTGTATTCCCCTTGATAGACGTCGACATGTCCGTCTTTGTTCGCTTCCTTCAGTTGTTCGAGTGAGAAGTTCGAGACACCGATTGCACGAATCTTTCCTTCTTTCTTCAGTTCTGCGAGTGCTGCGACGGCTTCATCCTTTGGTGTCGATTCATCCGGAAAATGGATGTAATACAAATCGATATAGTCTGTCTGAAGACGTTTTAAACTCTCTTCGACCGATTGACGGAGAAAGTCTGGTGAATTGTTCATGACGACGTTTCCGTCAACGAACTGATGCGCACCTTTCGTCGCGAGAACGACATCTTCTCGAGCGACTGTGTCGTTCCAGACCTCACCGACGAGTTCCTCCGAACGTTCTGGTCCGTAGATGAAGGCTGTGTCGAGGAAATTGATGCCTTGCTTCAAAGCGACACGAACGAGATCGCGTCCGGTTTGCTCATCGAGATTCGGATACAAGTTGTGTCCACCGACAGCATTCGTACCGAGACCGATGGGGTGAACGAATAGGTTAGATTGACCAAGTTGAACATGTTTTGTCATGAAAATGACCTCCTTAAACGATATCGAGTGGTTCTTTTTTTGTTGGTGCTGGGAACGCTTGATCAAGTGCAGCGAGCTCTTCCTTTGTTAAATTCAGGAGCGCGGCGCGACCGTTGGCTTCGACATGATGTGCTTGTCCGGCTTTAGGAATCGCGATGACGTCGCCTTCACGCATCGCCCATGCGAGTAGAATCTGTGCCGGTTCAACACCATGTGTCTCAGCGAGTTCCTCGACGGTCGGATGATTCAGAAGTTGATCACGTAATGAACCACCTTCTGCTAGTGGGCAATACGCCATCACTGGAATTCCATGCTCACGTAGTAACGGTAATAGTTCATACTCGATTCCCCGTGATCCAAGGTGATAGAGTACCTGATTGACAGCGCATTGATCACCACCTGGCAGTGCCAACAGTTCTTTCATGTCTGATACGTCAAAATTCGATACACCCCAACGGCGAATCTTGCCTTCTTGTTTTAAAGCTTCCAGCCCTTCGACCGTTTCTTTGAGTGGAATATCACCACGCCAGTGAAGGAGGTACAAATCAAGGTAATCGGTGCCGAGGCGTTCAAGTGTGTTGGAACAAGCCTGCTTCAATGCTTCTCCGCCAGCGTGATGCGGATAGACTTTCGAGACAAGAAAAACTTCCTCGCGTCGATCTGCAATCGCGTCGCGAATCAATTCTTCAGAAGCACCTTCCCCGTACATCTCTGCCGTATCGATGAGTTCCATTCCACTATCGAGACCGACACGGAGTGCTTCGATTTCTGCTTCGTGCTTTTCCGACTCTTCTCCCATTCGCCATGTGCCTTGTCCGAGTGCCCGAACATGCGTCTGATCGGGAAACGTCACCGTTTTTTGCTTTAATGCAGCAAGTATCAACGTCTTTTCTGTTGCGTTCATCGTTCTTCCTCCTTTAGTAGAGAGACAATAGTAGGGTTTACCACGCGAACTCCGAACAAAAACGTCTTCTTCAAGAGAAGGAGACGTCACCAATGCTCAAACAAAGGACCGTGATCACCGAATACAGGATCTTGAGTTGGGCGCATCACCTGACGAATACGTTGAAGATTTTCCGGGCGTTCACTTGTTTGACCTGTCAGCGTATCGTAGTCTTGACCATCCGGATAGGCACCGATCACTCGAAAGTGTCGACTTGTATCAAGTGCTTTATGTCCCGTACCTGCAGGAAGTAAAAGAATATCTCCGCTCGTCAAAGTGAAGGTCTTACCGAGCGGACCACCCAGCTGAACGGTTGCATGCCCTTCGAGAATCCCGATCACTTCATGGGCGATACTATGATAATGATGAAAGTCAAAAATGCCATCCACCCAGCTATTACGCCAGTCATGTGCATGGAAGGTCTGTTCGATATGTGATGGCTCTGTAAATGCGTGCCGATAAATCAACACGGGGAATGTCGGGTTGTTCGGAATGTGCCCGTCATCCTCAAAATAAAATACCTCAACGCGCATCTTCGTTGCTCCTTTCTCTGGTGTGGCACAAAGTAATAATTACATCTTTAATTACCCGTAATTAAATATCATCAATCGTCCGAGCATCTTTATGGCGTAACGAATTCGTAGGTGCTAAGATGCTTAAGTTAATGAAATTACAAAGGAGGCTTTCCGATGATCGCCATCGAAGCAAAATTAGAAGTACAACCCGCAAAACGAGAAGAATTTTTAGCAGCAACTAAAACACTAGTGGCAGGATCACGTGCTGAAGCAGGAAACATCAGCTATGACTTGTTCCAAAGCACAGAAGACGAAAATGTCTTCATGATGATTGAAAAATGGGAAGACCAAGCTGCAATCGAAGCACACAACACAAGTGCTCATTTCGGACAGTTCGTTGCGTTTGCACAAACGGCTCTCGCTAAACCATTAGACGTTCAATCGTTCCAAGCATAATCATAAGCGATTGACATGACACATAAGGAAGGTATTCTAGGTTCATGACCTAGCATATCTTCCTTTTTTGTTTCATGCGATATGATCGATTAAAGCCTCTATTTAAGTTAGAAGTATTCCACTTTTCTTTTACAATCGTATGACATTTCATTGAAACTGTTAGTTTTTCCCTGATTAGGGCATTATTCTTATAATGACACAAAAAAGGAGGCCTTTATCATGAATGAACGAACGAATGCACCAGAGTCGAAGCGATCATTCTTCAAGATGCCTCATACATATGCCATCATCATGGCGATTCTCATCATCTCAGTCATCTTGACGTATACACTTCCAGCAGGGCAATTCGACCGTGAAAAACAAGACGGACAAACCGTCGTCATCGATGGCACATATCGCGCGGTAGAGTCTGCACCTGTCAATCTCTTTGGTTTATTTGAAGCAATCCCGCAAGGCATGGAAGCGGGTGCTGCGATCATCTTCTATATCTTTCTTGTCGGTGGTGTCTTCGGCATCATTCGTCAAACCGGCGCCATTGAAGCAGGAATCAATCAATTGATTCGCCGATTCGGTCAAAAAGGGCACATCATGATTCCGATGACGATGTTCGTCTTTTCGATTGCCGGGGCGACGATCGGGATGGCAGAGGAAACGATCATCTTCGTGCCGATTGGGATCATGTTAGCGCGTGCCCTTGGATATGATGCGATGACAGGAGCCGCGATCGTCAGTCTAGGGGCGGCGGTTGGTTTTGCCGGCGGGATGTTGAATCCGTTTACGGTAGGTGTCGCTCAATCAATTGCGGAAGTACCGCTCTTTAGTGGTCTTGGGTACCGAACGGCTGTGTATATCGTATTTTTAGCAGTGACGATTCTTTATGTCATGAACTACGCACGGAAAGTCAAACATGATCCGGCGCGCAGTCTGGTTTATGATCTTGAACAACGTCGCTCGGAAGAAGCAGCGACAACGATTTCACGCTTTTCGAAACGTCATGCTTTCGTCTTACTGGTTTTAATCGGTGGAATTACGCTCAATGTAATCGGAATCTTTGAATGGGGATGGTATTTGACGGAATTAACCGCATCCTTCTTGATCATCGGGATGATTGCGGGAATCGTTACGCTTGGTGTAAACGGAACGTTCGAGAGTTTGATTGACGGTGCGAAAGCTGTGACGTTCGGCGCCTTGATTGTTGGGTTTGCTCGAGCAATCGTCGTCATTCTCGAAGAAGGACGTGTTATCGATACGGTCATTTACGGCTTATCGAATGCCGTAGGACATTTACCGACGTTCTTTGCTGTCATCGGGATGTACGCCGTGCAATTGATTACGAATTTCTTCATTCCATCCGGGAGTGGACAGGCGGCAACGACGATGCCCATCATGGCACCATTGTCCGATTTACTCGGGATCGAGCGTCAAGTAGCTGTTTTAGCATTCCAATACGGAGATGGATTGACGAATATGATTTTCCCGACGAGCGCGCATTTGATGGCATTTCTCGCAATCGCAGGCATTCCGTATGAAAAATGGCTTCGTTTTGTCTGGAAGCTTTTCGCGATTTGGATTGCCTTGGCATGTGCTGCCTTATTACTTGCCGTGACGCTTGGTATTCAATGAAGTCGACCTTTCGGACAGGTGTCCGGAAGGTTTTTCAGTTGCAGGAATCGGGAAGCGTTATCACGAACGGAATAGGTAATGACTAAAGGGGGAACTGAAGTGACATATTCAATCGTTGGGTATTGTGAAAAAGAACAAGCGTGGGGCGTTGCCGTTCAGTCGAAGTTTTTAGCGGTCGGGAGTGCTGTACCATTTGCAAAGGCGGGAGTGGGTGCGGTAGCAACACAATCGTTTGCAAACACGACGTATGGTCCTGAAGGATTGCGGATGATCGAACAAGGCGCTTCAGCGGACGAAGTACTACGTCGATTAACGGAAGCAGATGAAGGACGAGCGGATCGCCAGGTCGGTATCATCGATGCGAATGGCAAGAGTGCGACATTCACGGGTGAGGGATGTAACGACTGGGCAGGTGGGATTGCCGGTAAACACTTTGCAGCGCAAGGGAATATTCTTGTAGACGGCAATACGGTAAAAGAGATGGCACGTGTCTTTGAATCAACGCAAGGTCCGCTTGCAGAACGTTTGTTGCGTGCGTTAGCAGCTGGTCAAGCAGCAGGCGGGGACTCACGCGGAATGCAATCAGCGGCACTGCTCGTCGTCAAGGAGGGTGGCGGATACGGTGGATTCAACGACCGCTATATTGATTTACGCGTTGACGATCATCCGAGTCCGATTGAGGAGCTCGAACGTATCTATCAACTGCATACACTGTATCTGCAACCGAGTAAGCCGGAAGAAATCAAGCCGATCGATGATGTCTTAGAGTCAGAGTTGATGGATAAATTACTAGCGCTCGGCTACCGGGGTGATTTCGAAGACGCGTTTCGGACATATCTGCATACGGAAAACTTCGAGATGCGCGAACAAGCGGATCGTGCGATTGATACACGCGTTCTCGCGTATATTCGATCCCAATGAAAAATGACAGGGTGGACCGCGGTCCATCCTGTCATTTTGTTCATACTTGTGACGACTGGGCGCGAATTGGTATTTTGAATCCGGTCGCGATGAACCGTTCCATTTCCGGTTCCGATTTAGCGTTCAAGCCAACTGTTCCGTCTCCTTTTAATGCCACGTTCGTCAGCTTGACATGCGTGATGTCTGGACCGATCGTAATCCCGTGTTTGGCGGAATCCTCAATGCGGATATCACGAAGGCGCACGTCTTCAGCTCCATTTTCTCCACCAAAGATTTGGATGTCCGTTTTCGCTTGTCGGAATCCGCTCATCTTCAACTGACTGAGCGTGACGTTCCGTGCCTTATATTGAATCCCGATCATCGGTTGTTCTTGATAGTCATAATACGGATCACCGAGCACCGTAAAATCATGTATGACGACATTACGGTAAGCGGAAACGACGAGCGCACGCGGTTTTGAATTCGCATAGAGTTCCGTATATTTGGGGGTCTGAGCAATCAAACGCGTTGCGATGATATTATAAGCCGTCTGAGACGTCGGATCAGTCGCTTGATGGTGACCGATATGTCGGAAGTTAAAGGCGCGATGATCATCAATCGATAGGTGACCGACGATTTTGACGGTTGAGGCAGCAGAAGAGGTCGCATGTGCCTTGATTTCGAGTCCACCGAAACACCGACTTGTTGCGTTGTTGAACAACCAGACGTCGCGTGATCCATCATCGATCTCGATTCCATTTGAATTGGAGAAGCCTTCTGCATGGGCACGTCCACTTGGGTCATGCATGAAGCAGTTCGAGATGAAAAGATGGTCACTGTGGTGCGTCGTGATTCCGTCATCGCCGAATCCGGAACCGGTCAATCCGTCGAACCAGATGAATGAACTACTTAAGTTCGCGCGGGCGCCGTCCCCGTTGTAATTGTAATAGGGCGTCGAGATATCGAAACAGTGAAGCCCCGGGTTGACGGCCTCGACATCAAAGACCCAGGCATAGGTGACATGCGCATATGTGAGACAACTGGAGTGGTTGCCCCATGTGCTACTTTTTTTCGCGTCACCGATGCGTTTGATGTTCCAATCGAGCGTCATTTTCTCGACAAGAAGATGATGATTGCCGAGAAGATAATTTTGATTCGTCACGAGACGACGGCCTTTTGGTGCCTTATCGTGCATCTTTAAGATTGTCTTCCCTTTGCCTGCCCCCGTTAAGATCGTGTAACTAGGTAAGCGAATCCCCTGAACGACGTACGTACCGGCCGGGACATGGACTTGTCGATGTCCATCACCAAGCGCGTCGATAAACGCTTGTGTATCATCCGTCTGTCCATCACCGACTGCGCCAAAAGCAGTAACATCGACGGTTTCGACATCGCTGATCAAACGTTCGAACTCATGATTGAGACGACCGAACCAACTCGGTCGAACCTCATCGCTTGGTGTTACGAAAGCGGGTGTCAGCGGTAGAATATGTTTATCACGGTTCGTCAAAAATAATGGTGAAATCATCGAACGAAGCGTTCGACTGAGGTTAGGATTGCGTCGTGGTGCAATGAATGCACTATCGTGTAGCAGTTGCTCCGCTTGTCGAACTGCTTGTTCGTTGGTTGACGTTTCAACGTATTCCTGAATCAACGCCGCATTTTGATACGGATCATGCGTGTGATCGAGTTTTAACATGAAATGGTTCCCCTCTCTGAATAGGTCTGTCTACCTTTTCCCCTCTCCTTACACAATCATTCCTCGTTTCAAGACATCCATAAAAATACACAAAAATTTTTAATATGGATTATAATGGTATTTAAAAGAGGGGGTCTTCTGATGTCACTTCGAAAACGACTCGTAATTGGTATCGGACTGATTTTGCTAATCTTAGGAATCGGTAAGCCACTGACAGAAGCGGCTTTTCAAGCAATGAAGCCAAAAGCGGTTCAGACGTCTGGAATCGAAATGAATAGATCATGTAAACCGAACTGCAATAAAAATGGAAAATTGTTAAACATTCCTTTTCTTTCGTGGTTGCCGAAAAAGAAGATGAAAAATGATGAAGATTTGCGTGTTTGGGACACGAACGAAAAGCCAAAAAAACAGAAAGATCTTAAACCGAAAAAGAGTAAGGTGATCGTTGTAGGGGTTGAAAATGCTAAGAGAGGTACGAATGAAAAAGGAGGATCGTCCTCATCGATGTTACTGATGAGTCTGCTTGTTCTCCCTCTATTCATCATAAGCTATATCGTTTGGCGGAAACGTCGAAAGACCAAGAAGCACAGTGAAGAACTGATAAAAACTGACCTCCAAGTACAGCCTCCCCATAATGACTTTATTTTGACAGAGGAACAAATCAATCTACCAGATGCCTGGATTCGCAAACAGCTCATCCAGTTCAATCAGATCCTACCGGTCCGTTTACAGCGGCATGATACAGAGACGTTTCAGGAATGGTTCCTGCGTATCGGATTTCAACCTTCTCATCTCTTAATAAAAGCCTATCTCTTAGAACGATACACAGAAAAAGCTACTACGTTATCGGAGAGGGACAAGCAAACGATTCAGGGAGAATTTGGAGCATTTATGCATCAGTTTGATTGAAAACGCTCGAGACTTGCTGTTGTATACAATCTTCATGCCCTGTCGCTTCTTTGAGAAATGGCAGGGATTTTTAGTGTGTCGATGGGAACAACAGGGTATAGAGAAGCACAAGCGAAAGGAGAGAGATTATGGAACACACTTTTTCAGCATTCGTCGTTCGAGAAGTCGATGGATCGTATGAGGGGAACATCGAGATAAAGCACATCGATGATTTACCAGAAGGAGACGTCCTGATTCGTGTCACGCACTCATGCGTCAACTATAAGGATGCTTTATCGATGTCGGGTAATCGTGGGGTGACGAAATCCTATCCGCATACACCAGGCGTTGATGCAGCAGGATACATCGAACAAACGACAGATGAACGATTTCACATCGGTCAAGCTGTCGTCGTCAATGGCTTTGATTTCGGGATGAACACTTCGGGCGGATTTCAAGAATACATACGTGTACCAGTTGATTGGGTCACGCCACTTCCAGAATCCATTCATCCATTAGAAGCGATGCAATATGGAACGGCTGGATTGACGGCAGCGCAATCGGTTGATGAATTGTCGCGAGTTGTCTCGAAAGATGCAGGACCGATCCTCGTGACGGGAGCGACGGGTGGCGTTAGTACGGTTGCGATTGCTTTACTGATTCGCTTAGGGTACACGGTACATGCCGTGACCGGAAAACGAGTAGAACAAGAACGGTTGCTTGAAAAGGGAGTGGCTGAGGTACTAGATCGTGCTACGTTCCTAGAAGAAACCGATCGTCCTCTAAAAAAGGGGCTTTATGCCGGTGTCATTGATACGGTAGGGGGACCATTGCTCGCGTCCGTCATTCGCTTCGTACAATATGGTGGTGTCGTCACGACGTGTGGGAACGTCGGTGGGGCAGAAATGACGTTGACAGTTTATCCTTTCATCCTACGTGGCGTCCGCTTGATCGGAATCGATGCGGTGCAAACACCAATTACCTATCGCGAAGAGCTATGGCAACGTTTAGCGAGTGACTGGCAGGTCGATCTTGCGTCAGAAGTCGACGTCAAAACACTAAACGACTTACCTGAAGTCGCAGAAGCCTTGCTGACTTCACGTCATCGTGGTCGAACTGTCATCGAAATTTAAATATTTCGAGTAAACATTGGTGGTATAGTGGGGAAAAACTGTGTCGACTTTTTCAGGAGGAACCATACATGAGTGAACACCAACAAGAACAAGAACGACAGTCGCGTCGAGAAAGACGGAAACAAAAACGAAATCGTCGAGGGATTGCCTTTGGTGGTATTCTCGCGACGGTATTCATCGTCGGTGGTTGGTTATATATGTTGACGAACAACGACGCCTCTCAAGCAACATCGACGCTCGAGAAGCCGAAAACGACCGATCAAGCAACGAAAAACGATGAGTCGAAGAAAGAAACAGCAGCGTCGAAAGATAAAAAAGAAGCGAAAAAAGAAAAGAAAAAATCAAAGAAAAAAGCAGCAGAGTATGCGCAAGCGGCTTGGGTGACACGTCCGTTCGCGAATGTCTATAGCGATGCGAGTCGTAGTAGTGTCATCTACAAAGCAGATTTAGGTGATGTCTATGAGGTGTTAGATGCGAAGGACGGCATGGTTCATCTCAAACTCAATGACAGTATCGAAGGGTACTTACCGGAAAGTGAAGTTCGTTTAGAAGCACCAAAAGGGACATCAGACAAAGCCGTTCTTGCGGCGCTCTCACAAGCAGTCGCCAACCAACCGATCGACAAGCCGGAGCAGTATCTCGGAAAACCGATCGCTGAATTCGAAAAGAAGTACGGTGCCGTCGGTAATACACAAAAGGATGCCGTCAATACGTACTACTTCTCGAATGCTGGATATCTGCTTGTTGTCTCGGACGGAATCATTGAAGCAATCGACTGGACGAATGCGTCGACTGGTGGATTATCGACACTGGGTGAACCCGTCGTCGATACGAGCTATGGTACATGGTACGAGGGAGAATCCTTACAACTAAAAGTGTTCCCGGACAACGGCAAGATGCGTCTACGTCTTGCGCGTGATCCTGGACAAGAATGAATGAACGGCGGATTCGCTTCAAGCGAATCCGTCTTTTTTGCGCAAAAAACCTCCCGAGTCCGACACTCGGGAGGAAATATGAAAATCCTTTGGGAGGAGATTTTCTTAGTAGACGCCTACTGCATCAAATGATTTCGCTGCAGCTGTTGCTTCCGCACTTGTTGAACCGTAAAGGTCTTTTGCCGATTGAATGACTGCTGCACGGAGTGAGCTGAAGTTCGAGTTCGGAGTCAAGTACGTGTTGAGGGCACGGTAGTAGATCGCACCGAGTTTCGGTACACCGATTCCTGTGACAGATACGTTGTAGAACGTTCCACCGTTACCGAGGAGGTAAGCAGCTTTGTTGATGATACCAGAGTTGATATGGACACCACCGTTATCTTGTGTACCTGTGTAACGTTTTGAGTAGTGATCAGGATCGCCGTAAGCAGCTGGGTTCGACATCGAACGGAGTGCGTCACCGCTAACTCCAGGTGTGTAGATGTCTTCTCCTACGAGCCAGTCGAAGTTCGATCCGACTGTATACTCAGCTACTGTACCCATGATATCTGAAACGGCTTCGTTGATCGCACCAGATTCGTTTTGGTACACGAGACCAGCTGTGTATTCTGTGACAGCGTGTGTCAATTCGTGAGCGACGACGTCAAGTGCGCCCGAGAGTGCGACGAATGTCGTGCCATCTCCGTCACCATAGACCATCTTCGTGCCATCCCAGAATGCGTTGTTGTAGTTCGTTGAATAGTGAACTGTTGAGTTCAAGCGTGCACCAGCGTTGTCGTAACTGTTACGACCATATGTGTTTTTATAGAAATCATATGTTTTTGCAGCGTTGACGTGTGCACTGACAGCAGCGCGGTCATATGTCGCGTTAAAGACGTTATCTGCATCTGCCCAGAGTGTTCCTGGGAGTGATGTCCGGTTTTTCGCGTCGTATGTGTAGACACCTTTACCACGCGTCGTATCTTGAAGATAGTACGTTGAACCGCTCAACGTCGTATTGAATGTTGCGCTTGTACCAAGTACTGTCGTACCTGTTGCGTGAGCGAGTTGGTCAAACTTGTTAAGTACTTTACCTGAGTTCGCATCGATGAAGTATGTCCAACGTGATGGCTCTTTGCCCGCGAGGACAGTCGATGTGACTTTGTATGCATACACAGCATCATCTTTTACTGGATAGATGACGAGTTCTGCTTTTGGAGCGACTTCGAATTTAGAAGCCTTGATTGCTTTTTGATAAAGCTTGATCGCTTTCTTTTCAGAGAGCGTTGCTTTTTTCGCGAGACCTGGTTTTCCTTTAACGTTGATCGCATCGTTTACGACTGCTTTCAAAGTACCGTCTTTCGCGACGTTCCCGACGACGACACTACCAAAGACAGGGACGCCATCCACTTCTTGTTGGAGACGTACGATCTGTGAAGATCCGTCTTTTTCGACGTTCTGAACAGCAAAGTCACCTTTTTTGTTCACGAAATCTTTAACGATCGTTGCAGCTGGTTCTGACGAAGCTTTCGTGAGTTTACCAGACTGAAGACCTTCTGCACCTACGACTGTAGGAACAACAAGTACACTTGCGACAAGCGATGTAGCGAGAAACTTTTTCAAAATAAATCGCCTCCTTGTTTGGGTTGAGTCTAACTATGCCAAAGAATCAGAGAAGCGAGAATAAGTCATTCGAATTAAATCGAATTTTCTGAATATAGTCCGTAGTACCTGGACTGAATTATTAACTGTAAAAGATATTTCAAGACGAAAAAAGAACCATTCAAGAGAATGGTTCAGCGAATACGTTGGTAGAGATGGTGGACGTCATCTCGGGTCTCATCAATTTTAAAATCATGTGGATCAAGCTCGATTCCTTGCTTTGAAGCAAAGCGTTGGATTTTCTCGAATGATTTCCAAATTTCGATATCCGGTCCTTCGTGCTTCCAGAAGACATAACGTGCAGCTGGAATCCGGTGACCTTTCATTCCTTTTGGGATGCCATCGAGTGAGGAGACGGGATACCCGACACATTGGGAGTATTTGGTTCCATTTCGTTCGAGTGAGATATCAAGCGGATAGCTATCTGGCTTTGCAGGAATCTCATGTGAACGTCTTGAAAATTCACGCCAGAGTTCCGGCATCAACGTATGCAGTTCGTTTTCTTCGCAAGTCAGTCCAAGACCAACAAAATAAAATTCATGACGTTCCACGATTTTCGGATGCATGAGAATCTCCTTTCCGTATTTATGACACGTCTTTGATTAGCGAACGTTTCAAGTCTAGAAAAAGACGCGTAAAGGTAGCATCCCATTGTGTACCCATGCCTTCTTCTAAGATAGATAAAGCTTTCTCAACAGGCATTCCCTTACGATAGGGACGATCGGATGTCATCGCATCGTAGGCATCGGCAATGGCCATGATTCGACCGAACAGTGGAATGTCTTCTCCTACGAGACCTTCCGGATACCCCTTTCCGTCGTAGCGTTCGTGATGGTACTTTACCCCAGGAAGAATCGGTTGTAACGTCTTTGGGAGCTGAACTTGCGATAGAATGTGCACACCGATGACAGGATGTTGTTGGATGATCTGAAATTCTTCGTCAGTCAAGCGTCCTTCTTTCAACAACACATCATCTCGAATCCCAATCTTTCCGATATCATGTAACAGCGCTGATTTACGTAACAACTCGATTTGTTCGTGCGGCAGGTTTGCAGCAGTAGCGATTTCGACGGAATAGGCAGCAACGCGAAGCGAGTGTCCGGCCGTGTAAGGATCCCGGGCATCGAGTGTTGCCGCAAATAACGTAAACAGACTATCGAGCAATTGCTCATTTTGTTCATCGCGTTTTTTGATTCCTTCCATCATCAGGTTAAAGCCGGAGACGAGATGAGAAAATTCATCAGAATAGGGATTCGGTAACGAGATGAGTCGATTATTTTCGACATCTTGAATCCCTTGCTGGAGAATCGCAATCGGCTTTCGGATGTTTTCATAAAGAAGAAGACTACAAAACGTCGCGACGGACAAGATGACGACTAAGATGAGTGTCGCCCAACTCCAGTAGGAACGAAGGCTCTCATTTTCCGTTAGTTGTACAGCTGAGGCGAGAACGAACAGCATGACCGGAAAAACGCCGATGATCAAGGTGCTGATGAGCATCTTGTGTCTTAACGTGACAACCGTCGTTTTTTTCGGAACATCGAATCTGCGATCAAGAGCATGTTTCTCTAAAGTAAGTAGCATCTGCTCCGTGACACGATAAGTCAGAAAAAACTCGATCAAAGCGTGGAGAATTGCGACGAGGACAGCACCAAAACAGGCGAGACCGATCAAATAGTACGGCATTCGTAACCATCCTTGAGAGATCGCGAGTGCCGTTAAAAGTGACGAAGGAACCGAGAGACCTAAGAAGTGTGGTCCCATGATTCGCTGAACTGTCAGAACCGGAAACCGATGCGCTGTCCGATAAGCATTTTGAAAAGAAGACAGCGAAGGAAAGTCAGTTTGAAAGAAGTATCGTAAAGAGCGAACATGCTTTGAGTAGACGAGATATTCTAATAAAACCATTAAACTAACAGAAAAAAACATGATACCAATTAGAATGAGTTGTTCTGTACCGGTAAAAGTCAGTGTCTCAAAAATAAATAGACATCCGACGCCGAACACAGCGACAAATGAACCAATTAAATAGTTTCTAAGCAAATGACGTTCAAAACGTTTTATAGCGCTCATTGTATCCTCCTTATGTAATCATCAGAGTGATTTCAGCGTACCGTGAAACAAAAGAAGAAATCCGGTCATTTTTACAAAAAAGGAGAGTGATTTTTAAAATAACTGATTAATTTAAATTCCAAAAAATAGGTATGGTCGAAAAGAACTAATTATCTTAAAAGCGATTGATTAACGAAATAAAATAACCTATGATTTGAATATTCAGAAAAGTATAGTAATCACATGCTTTTCACTACTACATAGGGGGTCAATTCACGTGGGGAAAAAGAAACAGCTTAGTCTAGCCGTTCTATCTGGAATTACGGCAGCTGCTTTTGCTGTTGGTCCGGTGTTACCTGGTGGGCAGGTAACGTCCGTACAAGCAGCCGAAAAAGTAGCACCTGGTGCACCGATGGATTTAAACACGGTCGATCAGGATCGATTAGCAAAAGTGCTTGAAAAACGTGGGGTCATTTCAAAAGCAGCTTCAACAGAAGCAAAACAACAAGCCGTTCAAAAGTATCTGGACAAAAAGGCGAACGGAAAACCGGCTGCTGATCACGATCATGATCATGAATCCAGTAAAGAAGCAGCATTTGATAAGAAGACAAAAGACTTCTTAACAAAGCAAAAGGAAAAACTTGCTAAACAATTGAAGAAAAAACACGGAAACTACAAAAAAGGCAATCCAAACGGCTTCGTCAAAGTAGATAAAGCGAAACAGGCAGCCTATAACGGTGCAACACGGACGGATAAAGTCCTTGTCCTCCTCGTCGAGTACAGCGACTTCAAGCACAACAACGTCGTTCAAGAACCTGGATATATGTACTCAGATGACTTCAATCAAAAACATTACCAAGATTTAATGTTTGGTGATAAAGAATTCGAACTTTTCAATGGTGACAAAGTAAAGACGTTCAAACAATACTATGAAGAACAATCAGGTGGTAGTTATTCAGTCGATGGTACGGTATCGAACTGGTTGACGGTTCCTGGTACAGCGAAGGATTACGGTTCAGATAATCCTGCTGGTGGAAACGATAACTTACCGGGATCAAAAGGACCACGTGGTCTCGTCAAGGATTCGTTAGCGGCAGCTGTCCAAGCCGGCATTAACTTAGCAGATTACGATAAGTTCGACCAGTACGATATGGATGGAGACGGTGACTTGAACGAACCAGATGGTCTCGTCGATCACTTGATGATCATTCATGCGGGTACGGGACAAGAAGCAGGTGGCGGTACTCTTGGTGACGATGCAATCTGGTCACACCGCTGGACGTTAGATGGTGTTCATCCGGTAGCAAATACGACAGCAAGTGTTGATTACTGGGGTGGAAAAATGGCTGCTTATGATTACACGGTGCAGCCTGAAGATGGTGCGGTTGGTGTCTTCGCGCACGAATTTGGTCATGATCTTGGACTTCCTGATGAGTACGATACGAAGTACACGGGTCAAGGTGAACCAGTCGCTTCATGGTCCATCATGAGTGGTGGTAGCTGGAACGGAAATATCGCCGGAACAGAACCAACAAGTTTCTCACCACAAAACAAAGAGTTCTTCCAAAATGTGATGGGTGGAAACTGGGCGAATATCCAACAAGTTGATTTTGATTCCTTAGATAAGCTAGGAACAGCTTCGTACCTCGATCAGAGCGTCACGAAATCGAAAAATCCAGGAATCATCAAAGTCAACTTACCGAAAAAACCGGTAAAAGGCATCGCACCGGCATTTGGTAAAAAGTATTACTACAGCACAAAAGGGAACGACTTGCATACATCCATGACATCCCCGGAGTTTGATTTGACGAATGCGAAAGAAGCGAAGTTCGACTTCAAAACATTGTATGATATTGAATATAACTACGACTTCTTGACTGTTACAGCGACGGCGGATGGACAATCAAAAGTCATCGATACAATCGGTGATGAAGATACAGATGGAGATCAGCGCGCTGATTCTACTAAAGGAGCATGGGTAGATAAATCGTACGATCTCAGCGAATTCGCGGGTAAAAAAGTGACATTGAAATTTGATTACGTCGGAGACGCTGGTCTTGCGCTAGATGGATTCGCACTTGATAACGCGAAGCTAACGGTTGACGGTAAAGTCGTCTTTGAAGATGATGCAGAAGGTACGCCGAAATTCACGCTTGACGGTTTCGTCGCATCAGACGGTTTCTCTTACGCAGATAACGCATACTACCTCGAATGGCGTAACTATGCAGGCTCGGATAAAGCACTCGAGCATGCACGCGGCGTGAAGTATAACACAGGGCTTGTCGTCTGGTACGGTGATTCGAGCTTTGACGATAACTGGGTAGGTGTTCACCCAGGTGAAGGATTCCTTGGAGTCGTTGACTCACATCCTGAAGCAATCGTCGGAACACTCAATGGTAAACCGGTCACGACAGGAAGCACACGTTACCAAATCGCAGATGCTGCGTTTAGCTTTGATAAAGCACCTGCATGGTTGATTGATTCGCCATCACGTGGAACATACGATTATAAAGGTCTCCCAGGTGTGACAAAGTTCGATGATTCGAAATCGTATATCAACCAGTTGATTCCGGATGCAGGGAAACTACTCCCGAACAATGGTTTGAAGATTGAAGTCATCGGTGAAGCAAAAGATAACTCTGCTGGAGCTGTCTGGATCCACCGTTAAAACAGAAGAACAGGTTCAGTTTCGGCTGAACCTGTTTTTTGTTTTAGTTATGTAGAAGAAGTGGAATCAATTGGAAAAAACATTGGTCTGACAACTTGACTTTTAAAGCGCATCCATTCTATACTTACGTTAGCTTAATATTGTTATTGTCATTACGGATTCACATCGTGTCACGAACAATCTTTTCGTTGCTCCATGTATTTCGGGACAATAATGAATTCTTTTCATATGCCCAGCATATGTATTAAGTAATTTATTTTTGGAGGTTGTTCCCATGAACACAGGTAAAGTAAAATGGTTTAACGCAGAAAAAGGTTTCGGTTTCATCGAAGTTGAAGGCGGAGAAGACGTATTCGTACATTTCTCAGCAATCACTGGTGAAGGCTTCAAAACTCTTGACGAAGGTCAAGAAGTTGAGTTCGAAATCACTGAAGGCGCACGTGGAGCACAAGCTGCTAACGTCGTAAAACTTTAATTTCAACTATTCAATCGTCCCTTTTCGGAGGGGCGGTTTTTTATTAGACTAATATCTTGAATTCAAGATAAATGTGAGATATACTCCAATTACCAAATCATTGACAAGGAGTGAGGAAGATGGAATTACTCGGAATTCATCATGTATCGATCTTAACAGGCATGGCGGAACGCAATTATCAATTCTACACACAAATACTTGGCATGCGTCTGATCAAAAAGACTGTCAATCAAGATGACACGACATCGTATCATTTGTTTTATGGAGATGCGGAAGGGAATCCAGGAACGGACTTGACGTTTTTTGATATTCCGCATCTTGGAACGGGCGTACCGGGGGCATCGAGTATCTCTTCGACATCGCTTCGTGTCAAAACAACGGCTGCACTTCATTTTTGGAAACAACGTTTTGAAGCGAAAGGTGTGGATCACGATGAAATCGTCGAGCGAGCAGGGCGTCGAACACTCGCCTTTCGTGATCAGGAAGGAACACGTTTGATTCTCGTCGCAGAAGATGGTGAGGTAGGTGTCACAGGTGGTGTACCATGGCCGCAAGAAGAAATTCCATCGGAGCATGCAATCGTTGGACTAGGAGCCGTCACATTGACGGTCAACGATCCGACGTTGACGATCCGTGTACTGACGGAAGTCATGGGATTCCGAAAAGTAGGTTCTTATCCATCTTTAGCAGGTGACTTTGCACCGATTGAAGTCTATGCAACGGGAGAAGGTGGTATCGGAGCAGAGGTTCATATCGAGGCACGTCCAGATCTCGACCGAGAACGTCTTGGTCGTGGTGGCGTCCATCACGTCGCGTTCCGAGTACCGAACAGTGATGAATATGAAAAGTGGGTCGAACGCCTGAATGCCTATCACTTACCGAACTCTGGTAAAGTCGATCGTCACTATTTCCAAGCTCTTTACTTCCGGGAACCGAACCATATCTTATTCGAACTCTCGACAGATACACCGGGATTCGCGACGGATGAGTCGGTTGAAACGTTAGGGGAGACGCTTGCGTTACCACCATTTCTTGAACCAAAGCGAGCTGCCATCGAAGCGCGGTTACGTCCACTTGAAATCTGACAATCCTGTGACACAGGTCACAGAAGGATCGTCCATCCCGTATACTAAGAACAGGAATCAAGAAAAAGGAGTGACGGGATGTTAAGAACTACGCTTGGGCAATTCCGAATGATTGCGATACTAGAAGGAATCTCGTTTTTAGTCTTACTGTTGATTGCGATGCCGTTGAAGTATATGGCGGATATTCCGCAAGCTGTTTCGGTCGTGGGTGCACTTCACGGTGTCTTGTTCGTCATGTATGCACTCTGGCTCGCGGTCGTGAAATTCAAATACGATTGGTCGATCGTCAAAGCGGGGATTGCGTTCATCGCATCATTCATCCCGTTTGGTACGTTCGTGCTCGACTGGAAGCTAAAACAGGAAGCAACAAACGCGTAAATTGTGTATACTGAATAGAGCACGGCTGTGGATAACTGTTTTTGTCTATGCGAAGCAGGTTATCCACAGCTTTTTTCTGTGGATAATTTTTAGGAGGATATATCATGTCAACATTTGAAACATTACACATCAGTGACCTGTGGATAAAAAAATTACAAAAACAAGGCATCAAGGAACCAACACCGATTCAAGAACAGGCGATTCCGTCATTACTCGACGGACGCGACTTGATTGGTCAAGCGCAAACGGGAACAGGGAAGACATTAGCGTTTCTCTTGCCAATCCTTGAGCAAATCGATGTCGAATCACAAACGGTACAAGCATTGATCGTCGCACCGACACGCGAACTTGCGCGTCAAATTGCCGATGAGACGCATAAACTGATTCGGAACACGGAACAGTACCGTGCGCTTGCTGTATACGCAAACATCATCCTACGTCATCACGGTGGACCACGCGCTCGGCGATTACGTGGACAAGACGTCTTTAAACAGATTCAACGCCTCGGTCGGATGCCACAAATCATCATCGGGACACCAGGACGAATTCTTGACCACGTCGGTCGCGGTACACTTGATTTAAGTGAATTACGGACGCTTGTCTTGGATGAGGCGGACCAAATGCTGCAAATCGGTTTCTTGCCAGAAATTGAAGACATCATCGAAGCAGCACCGGTTGATCGTCAATTCGTCATGTTATCTGCAACGATGCCACCGAAAGTAGAGGAACTGGCGAAAACGTATTTGCGTAATCCAGTCGAAGTACAGGTGGAGGCGGAAAGCATTACTGTTGAAGCGATCGAACAGTTCGTCGTCGAAACAACGGATCGCCGCAAGCAAGCGACACTGCGGACGATGCTTGACGAGATGCGTCCGTACGCAGCCATTATTTTCTGTCGTACACAACGTCGCGTTAGTAAATTGAACGAAGAAATGCAGATGCAAGGGTATCCGACGGATGAATTGCACGGTGGACTAACGCAAGGGAAACGTGAAAAAGCGATGGCGAAGTTCTATCAAGGAAAAACACAATTCCTGATCGCAACAGATGTCGCTTCGCGTGGACTTGATGTGACAGGTGTGACACACGTCTTTAACTATGATTTACCGGATGATGCGGAAAGCTACGTTCACCGGATTGGTCGGACAGGACGTGCTGGGAACGACGGAATTGCCGTTTCCATCGTAACACCAAAAGATGGTCGGACGTTCCGTGATATGGAACGGGAATTGAACATCTCGGTCACGCCGATCGTCGTCGAATTGTCTGAAGAAGCGATTCGCGCACAGCACGATCAAAGTAAAGGATCACGGAAGACGACAGAAGGACGTGGAAATACACGTCGTTCGAATAACCGTCGCCCGGGACGTGCACATCGTAAATAAACAGAAACAAGATAAAAGAGCCGGTCTACTTCTCTCATCAAAAGAGAAAATAGACCGGCTCTTGTTTTATTTGGCGTAGACCATCTGACCACCGAGATGACCAGTATAAGCAAGTAGTCCGCTACCGACGATGGCAACAACGAAACTGAGTAATAAAAACATTTTTTTGTTCGAGCGGTAACCTAACAAAAGAAATAACAGCGAGACACCAAAGGCAACGAGACTGAACAACGCGAAATGCTCATGATTTTCGATGGCAGCATGGGTAACGCTGCTTAAATTCGCTTCCGCATACTCTTCTGCTCCGTCTCCAGACAAATAGGCAGCGACTCCGGAAATCAGACCGACGACTAACGTAAAAAGGGCAAACAGTTTGAATTGTGTCCACTTCAGACTGATGAGTAATAGGATCGTCGCAAATAATAAAAGTGCAATCGGTGCATGGACAAGAAGTGGATGAAGCGGTACGTTCCCCAACATATCAAAAACCTCCTTGGATAAGTATGGTAAAGCATAATTTCACTTTACCCTGCTTATCTGACAGTTAACTGACACCGTTTTAAAGAGTTGGGAAATGAATGATGAACCGTGTACCTTCACCTAATGTGGAATCAATGGAAATCGTTCCGCCATGTTGCTCCGCAATGGATTGAGCGATTGATAACCCAAGACCGGTTCCTGTTCCGTGACGCGAATGGTCCCCCCGGTAAAAACGCTCGAATATTTTAGTTTGTTGATTGGAAGCGATACCGATTCCGCGGTCCTGTATCGTCAACTGGCGTTCTGTAGTAGTTTCTTCGAGAGAGACATCAATGACGTCATCGCTGTAGACAAGAGCATTCTCAAGAAAGACCGTCAATAAGCGGTTCAATTGATGGGTATCTCCCTTCATGCGTAAGTCAGGCATTATCGAAGCGTGGATGACGCGATCCGAGTAGGCGTGCTGAAAACGTTCGACGGTCTTTTGAACGAGCGAACTAAGGTCAACTTCCTGTTTCGGTGAAGGTTGTCCTTCTCGCGCAAGCAATAATAAATCAGAGACTAAATACTGCATGCCTGCCGTTTCTGCTTTAACGTCCTCTAGAATCGTACGCCCTTCATTCGAAAGTGATTCCGCTTCTAGCAATTCAATCCCGCTGTAGACGATTGTCAGAGGTGTCCGTAGTTCATGTGAAGCATCGGACGTAAAACGACGTTGACGATCGAATGCTTGTTGCACCGGAATGACGGCTCGACCAGCAAGGATATATCCGACTAGCGTCAGGACAATCGTTGCGAGCACCGCGATCCCCGCCAGAACGGCAATCAATCGCTGTAAGGTGTCTTCGGTCGGAGAGATGTCCTTCATCAGTAGTAGCCGTCCTTCTTCGGTACTCCGTTGATACAGCAAGAAGTGTCGATCATCCCATTCCACTTGTTGCGTCGTATCATTCGAGCTTAAAAAACGGCGCAGTGTTTTGGACTCGACGTCTGGCGGCAGACTTGCATAGCGTTCGTTTCCTGAACCATCGAGTAACTGGAAGTAGATCGGATTTCGAATGAAGTGATCCTCCCCATGCTCGATCCGTTCGAAGATATCTCGATCAGATACGCTCTTCAATTGATTCAATTCCATTCGATTCAGCAATTGAGCGTTCGTGACATACACACCAATCAGGATAAGGACTAGTACAAGAAAAAACGAGCCACTGAATAACAAGGTCAGTCGTTTTCGAATCGATTCAAGCATGCGGATCACCTAAACGATAACCGAATCCGCGAACTGTCCGAATCAAATTAGGAGCACCGACCGCATCTAATTTTTTTCGAACGAGTCGGACGAGCGCATCGAGCGCGTTATCCGTAATATCCGCCCCGATCCCCCACACGACTTCGATGATCAATTCACGACTCATCACCTGTTCAGGTCGTCTTAACAGTAAGGAAAGGAATTCAAATTCACGTCGTGTTAAATCGATTGGATGTCGCTCGTAAGAAATCGTTTGTGAGGACAGATCGAGGAGTAGTCCATTGAAAGAAACCGTCGACACGAATGCCTTTTGTTGACGACGACTGAGCGCGCGCAGTCGTGCCAGTAATTCATTCGATTGAAACGGTTTAACGAGATAGTCATCGGCTCCACTATCGAGACCATGAACGAGATCGATTTCCGTATCGCGAGCAGTCAGCATCAAGATGCCGCCTTCAAACTGTTCTTGCCGTAAGGTAGCGGCGACTTCGACTCCGCTCTTACGAGGCATCATCCAATCGAGAACGAGTAAGTCATAGCGATACGTCTGACATTGGAGGAGCGCTTCCACTCCATCCTGCGCAACATCTACCTGATATCCTGCCCGCTCCAAATGGAGGCGTAACATCTTCGCAAGACGCTGATCATCTTCTGCTACCAAAACGCGCATGCACATCGCTCCTCTTTTTTTCTCATTATCCCATAGTTGCCGTCAGTTAGTTGTCAGTTTTTTTCGATACAGTAAACGTAACAAGAAGGGAGAGGAAACAGATGAAACCAAAACCATTTGCGAAATGGCTCGTCGGGCTTAGTAGTTCCGTCTTCATCGGACTTGCGATTGGTCAGTTGAGTGTCAGTTCGAACGATTCCTCTACGACACCTGTTTCGACAGGCGATACGTATTCGAACGATACGACGCTACCATCTCAAGGGAATCAGTATAGCGATGATGAAGGCGAATACGAAGGGGATGATGGATATTACGAAGATGACGATGATGATCAATGGCAAGGTGATGAATCGTCTGGCTTCAGTCAACCCGGTGGATCAAGTGACGGTCAGTCTAGCCATTCGAGGTAAGGAGGAGGAAGATGGAGCGACAATTGTATGCGATGCATAATCAGGTGCGGTTCGTGACGGATCAGCCGATCGATGAAGCAGAATGGGAGGAACTTGTCCGATTCTTTCATTATGTGGATCGGCAGTGGTCACGCTTTGATAAGCAAAGTGAAGTCAGTCGATTGAATCGCTTACGGATCGGCGACACGTTATCTGTGTCCTTACCGTTAGCCCGCTTACTGGCCCGCGCCACGCGATACTTCGAGCAGACCGAACGTTATTTTTCCCCATTCCTGCTGGCGCAACAACAAGCCAATGGCTATCGCCAATCATTTCCCTTCACACAAGCTGTCGCTTATGAAGAGATTGCTCCACCAGAGATCGCCCCGTTCATCATTGAAGGATGTGACGTGACGCGAGTCGGAGGCGGTTTTATCGACCTAGGTGGAATCGGAAAAGGAGCTGCCGCGATGATCGCAGCGCAGCGACTACGAAAAAGCTGGAGTCGTGGATTGATTGAAGCGGGAGGTGACGTCATCGTCTGGTCCGAGGAGGAACCATGGAATATCACGATCACGCATCCCGAGACCGAACAACGCGTCGCTGACATGCAATTACGACAAGGTGCGATTGCGACATCGAACCGTGTCTATCGATCGTGGAAGACGGACGGACAGACGCATCATCATTTGTTAGATGGACGAACAGGACGTCCGACGAGAAGTCCGATTCTTCAAGTGACGGCATCTGCGCCACAACTCTATGAAGCCGAAGTCATGACGAAGCTTGCCTTTCAGATGACAGAGACAGAACGTCAAGAAAAGCTGTTTCGTTGGTTTCCAAAAGGACGATTATTGATTTTGGATACTGCTGGGGAATGGCGAAGTGAACAGAAGGGAGTGAGTGAGACATGGACTGGATGAAATGGTTGTTCTCAACATGGATGATGATCCGGTTGAGTGGATTAAGTGGGCACTTCTTCATGACGATTTCTGTCTTAGCGGGATTGCTCGGTTCCTACCCGGCACTCAAAAAACAAAAAGCACGACTGCATCACGTGCACTTATATAGTGGCTGGGCAGGTTTGCTCGCAATCGTCCTTCATGCGACGCTCATCATCGTCGATTCATACGCACCACTGACGATCTTTGAAGTCCTGATTCCGGGCCAAGCTTCTTATGAACCACTCTGGAATGCGCTAGGAACGATCAGTCTCTACTTATTCGGATTCGTTCTCGTGACTTCGGATTTCTTAAAGGAGACGTTAGGCAAGACGCTTTGGAAATTGACACACTGGCTGGTCTTACCTGCTTGGCTATTAATGACGGCACATGGTCTTTTCATCGGTACGGATACCGGAACCCTGTTCACGACGATCTGGTACGCTATCTCAACACTGACGATGTTTACGCTCGTCCTTTATCGGATACGGATCCGTCCTGTGCAACGGACTCGAACTTCAGCAAAAGAGCGCTCAGTCGTACGCTGAGCGCTCTTTTCATTGTCGGGCGAGCCAAGCTGTCCATTCGTTAAAGGCAGCGTCCCGATTCTCGATATAGTTGTGATCACTATCGACAATCGCTTCCTCGAACGGACTGTCGGATAGCAATAAGTCATGATGGAGTGCTTTGATCGATGTTTCGTCCCTTTCTGACGTCATAAGCAACATCGAGCGATCGGCTAGACGTTCTTTTAGCGTCAGTAAATTCCAAGTCGTATGATGGTGCTTCAACTCATCGAGTAACGCGTCAGCAACGGCACCATTTAGGAAACCAGCTCCTCGTTCGAGTACACCGTGTAGCGCAGCTTCGTATTCCGGATGTTCGAGGACGAGCTGACCGACGAGACCAAAATTAAACGGAGAGATTCCGACATAATGTGCAGCCTCTGGTGTCTCAGCAAAAGCATGTAGACCGGCGAAACCGCCCATGCTATGACCAACGACGGTAATCTGATCCGCCTTGATGCCATGTTCGGCAGTGAAAGACTCTGAGCAGACGTGCTGTAGTGTCGCGGTCGCGTCTTCCAAAACATGTTGGAATCGGAAGGTTCCAGGGCTCCCGATCGTTCCACGATACGACGTGACGAGTACATGGTACCCTGCACTTTGAAGTTGAACTGCCCAGTCCATGTTCAACTGTTTCCCGGGAAATCCGTGGAAGAGAACAATCAGTGGAGCATTCGCTGTATGTTCAGGTGAATAGAGACGGGCAATCAACTGTTCTGAACCACCGCTTGGAACATGGAGATAGGATAGTGTTGCCTTTTTCGTGATCGTTTCCAAAAAAACACGCTCCTTCATAATCATTTTCTAAGTCTTAGTGTGCGTGAAGATGCACGATCATGCAATGATTAAGTGTATGAACTAAAAAGATGGGATACCCTTCTGGGCATCCCATCTTTTGTATGGTGTAGCTTAGAATACTTTTGTCGTCCATGATTCACAGTTCCATAAGTCTGTCGCAACAGCTTCATAGAATTCTGGTTCGTGTGAGATCAACAGGACGGTTCCTTTGTACTCTTGTAACGCACGTTTTAATTCTTCTTTGGCTTCGACGTCCAAGTGGTTCGTCGGCTCATCGAGTACGAGGATGTTCGATTCCGTATTCATCAATTTACAAAGACGGACTTTCGCTTTTTCCCCACCGCTGAGCACTTCGATTTTCGATTCGATGTGTTTCGTCATCAAACCACACTTCGCGAGCATAGCACGGACTTGTTGTTGTGTCAGAGACGGGAACGTATTCCAAATCTCTTCGATACACGTATTCGAGTTCTTCTCTTTAACTTCTTGTTCGAAGTACCCGATATGCAAGTTCTCGCCTCGCTCAACGACACCCGAGACAGCTGGAATTTCACCGAGCAAACTCTTGAGCAACGTCGATTTCCCGATTCCGTTCGCACCGTGCAACGCAATCTTCTGCCCACGTTCGATCGTCAGATCAAGAGGGCGCGAAAGTGGCTCATCGTATCCGATGACGAGACCTTTTGCTTCGAACATCAATTTACTTGGTGTCCGTGCTTGGAGGAAGTGGAACTCTGGTTTTGGACGCTCTTGCGCAAGTTCGATGACATCCATCTTATCGAGCTTCTTCTGACGCGACATCGCCATGTTCCGTGTCGAGACACGGGCTTTGTTCCGGGCAACGAAGTCCTTCAACTCAGAGATTTCCTGCTGTTGACGCTTGAACGCGGACTCGAGTTGCTTTTTCTTCGCTTCATGGATCGTGACGAAGTTGTCGTAATCACCGACATAACGATTCAATTCTTGATTTTCCATATGATAAATCAAGTTGATGACGCTATTGAGGAATGGAATATCGTGCGAAATCAAGATGAACGCATTCTCATATTCATTCAAGTAGCGTTTCAACCATTCGATATGCTGGACATCGAGATAGTTGGTCGGCTCATCAAGTAAGAGAATGTCCGGTTTTTCAAGAAGGAGTTTGGCGAGCAGGATTTTCGTCCGCTGTCCACCACTGAGCTCTTGTACATCCCGGTCGAGTCCGATCTCATCGAGCCCAAGACCGCGCGCGATTTCTTCGACTTTTGCATCGATCGTATAGAAGTCGTTATTCGTCAGAATGTCCTGCAAGACGCCGACTTCTTCGAGCATCTTTTCCAGTTCTTCTGGCTCGACTTCGCCCATTTTACCGTACAAATCATTGATTTCCTGTTCGATGTCGAACATGTACTGGAATGCACCTTTAAGTGCATCGCGGATGGTTAATCCTTTTTCAAGGACAGCGTGCTGATCCAAATAACCAACGCGTACATGCTTCGCCCATTCGACTTTTCCTTCATCCGGCTCAAGTTGCGACGTAATGATGTTCATGAACGTCGATTTTCCTTCACCGTTCGCACCGACGAGACCGATGTGCTCGCCTTTTAACAGGCGGAAGGAGACATTTTCGAAAATGGCGCGGTCACCGAATCCGTGACTTAAGTTAGATACCGTTAAAATACTCATAATTACTCCTTATTTCATGAATTCCTGTGACTTAGACGCCTGTCCGTTTTTTCTGGTTGTTTGCTTTTTTCGTCTGTTGGCTCGTCAATTGTTTCGTTTGTGTTCCTTGTAAGCCAGTCGGACGTTTTGTTTGCGCTTGTTTTTTTGCTTTCAAGCGTTCGATCATTGCCTCTTGCAATGATAGTTTTTTTGGTTGTTCACTCATGTTCGTTCACCTCGATTGATTCGTTCTTACTTTCTAGTATGCCAAAAAAAACGTCTCTTGGAAATGAAGAGACCTGATTTTACATCTCAAAGTGTATCAGCAAGATAGACGACGTAACAATTTCGGTCGATATCGATTTCACAGCTGTCACGCTCAAACACACCGTGTCCTTCGACTTCAATTTTGTCCTTGATCAAAAAACGCATCGCTTGGACGTGATTCGGAACCGTTGATGTCTTTAAGAGCGGTTGCGCGCTGTCAGATAAATACTCTCTGAACTCGATATGAATTTGATGCGGTGGATAAACGCGTTCTTCTGTCGCACGCGGTGATGCCTTGATATGATCGACAATCAATTGATCGTAATCACCTGCCATCTCATTGGAACGAAGCTCGTATTGATGTCCTTCGATGATATGAAATTCGCAGAGTTGGTGGGCGATGATCTCTTCCGGTTCAATCGCATAACGATCATATTGATAGATCGGATGGAATTCACCATTTTCTTCAACGTAGTAGGCAAGTGACATGCGTAAATCCTCCTTTTCGTTCTATAGATACTATTACCACATTGAAGGAAAAAAAGTTCCGACAGAACAAAGAAACTTTTCTCTCCAAAAAAGCGTATACTATCCATAACGAGAGTAAAAGGAAAGGGGACTGAGACGGTGAATTGGATGAAACAAGCGACACTAGCTGCAACAATGTTGATCGGAACGACACTGAGTGGGTGTGGATCGGATGATGCACGAGCGGAACGACCAGATGATCCGGATTGTGATGACTATGAGTATGATAATGATGAAGGCGTTTGGTACTGTGATGATAGTTCATCAACCCATTCAGGATACTATTACTGGGGTGGTAGTTATTTCGCATCACGTGCCTTGATGCATAGTGCGATGCGAACGAAAGGGTATACGCCGAAATCAAAAGAAGTAAAGAATTATAACACGAAGACAAAGGGATTCGGAACAGGCTCATCTTCCGGCTTTTTCGGCGGATGAATAGACGACAAACCTTTTACGGAGACATCGATCGTTTTTGGGATGTGCTAGACGGGGAACCGTACGCTGTGACGGAAATCATGCCCATCTCGGAAGAACGAATCGACCAACTGCATATCGCGGCGCAAGAAGTTTACAAGATATTTGAAAAAGTACTTCCGATTCTTCGATCGATGGATGATGAGGCACTGCTCGAGCTGGGCTTTCCAGTTGAAAGTCTCGCTTTTTTACGACTCGAGACGATGCGACCGTTGACCGTCATCGGACGCTTTGATTTCATTGCGACGGCAGATCGTATCTCACTCATGGAATGGAACGCGGATACGCCGACTTTCATTAAAGAAGTATTTGAAGTCAATGATGTCGTAGCGGAAAAACAAGGTTTTGAACGGGTCAACGATGGGGAAAACAAATGGCTGAAGGCAACTGTCCGTCGCGCGATCGAAGCCGCGATACATCGGACGAAACAGCATCCGCATGTCGTCTTCACCTCACATGGTGACCACATCGAGGATCGATTGACAGCTGAGTATTTGCAGTCGTTTTGGAGTGATGCGACCTATTGTCCACTTCATGCATTAGAGATTCGTCCGGAAGAAGGTCTGTACGATGAGGCTGGTAAAAGAATCGATATCTTATATCGTCAAACCTTTCCGATCGAGATGGCCTTACTTGACCGGGATGAGGACGGAAGAAATTTAGGACAATTACTCCTGCAACTCGTCGAGACGGGTCGACTCGAAATCATCAATCCACCGTCTGCCTTTTTAATGCAAGCTAAGTCGGTTCTTGCATTGATCTGGATGTTGCATGAAGCCAATCATCCGTACTTGAGCGAAACGGACCATATGACGATTACGCGTTACTTTTTACCGACGTACTTATCCGCTGATCCATTCATTTCAAGCCAGCGATCATTCGTTAAAAAACCAATCTTCGGGCGTGAAGGAGATACCGTGACGGTCCATGATGGACAAGGACATATCATGCTAAAGAATGAACAGCATACGTTTCGTGATCAACCGGCTGTTTATCAAGCGTATCAAGAATTACCGACGTACTCACTTCAGGAAGAGGGAGAAGTCGCGTATATGTATGGTGTCTTTATTTTAGGAGGAAGACCAAGTGCGATTGGTGTACGTGCCGGAGAACGGATTACCGGAAACCGTTCCTATTTCGTACCAATTGGTCGACAGCATGAAGGAGGGAGAAACGTATGAGAGCAGCAATTTTAGGAGCATCTGGTCTAGTCGGACAAGAACTCGTCGATCGTTTGTTGGCAGAAGATGCGTATAGCGAGGTACATGTTCTCGTTCGCCGCCCGATGCGCCGTTTTCATCCGAAATTGGAAGAATGGGTGATTGATTTTGATCGTGTGACAGAAATTGAACTACCTGTCGTCGACCATGTCTATTGTGCACTGGGCACGACGATCAAACAAGCAGGATCGCAAGAGGCATTTCGTCAGGTTGACTACACATATCCGATTGAACTTGGTCGTGAATTGTTAGACCTCGGGGCGACACGATTTGCCTTGATTTCGGCGCTCGGTGCCCATCCGAATGCGAAAACCTTCTACAATCGCGTAAAAGGGGACACGGAAAACGGATTACGTGTACTCGGATATGACGCGTTATTGATTTTTAGACCGTCATTGTTGCTAGGGGATCGAGATGAATTCCGCTTAGGCGAACAAGCGGCTGCGAAAATTTCGACGGTTTTACGCCCCTTGTTGAAGCGGAGTGCCATTGCTCCGATCGAAGCTGGTCAAGTCGCTGCGGCGATGATCCGTGAAACGTTACATGCACCGCCTGGAATTACAATCATTGAATCGAAACAGATGCAATCCTGAGCAGTCGAGTAGTCGACTGCTCTTTTTGTTATTCTTGTAACGTAAATAATATTTGACTCGTCAAATGATTTGCGGTTGAATGGTAAAGTGCTGTCTCATATATAAAAAAAGAAGTGAGACAATTCAGGCAAAACAGTGTATTCGTATCCTATCTGTTTCGTCACGCTTATCGTTTGGGGAAAGCGGGAAAAGATGATGGATTATGCACTTATTTAGGATTGATGAAAGGAGCCGATCATATGGCAGAGTTTGATCGCGATCAGGTCTACAAGACCGTTCCGCAAAAAGGATTCTTTGGGAATCCGAAAGGGTTGTTCACCCTCTTCTTCACTGAGTTTTGGGAGCGTTTCTCCTACTATGGCATGCGTGCCATCCTTATCTTCTACATGTACGATTCAGTTGCCAACGGTGGTCTAGGTATCGATAAGACGACAGCTGCGTCAATCATGGCCGTTTATGGTTCGCTCGTCTACATGTCAGGGATCATTGGGGGATGGGTAGCTGACCGTTTACTCGGTACGTCACGCACCGTCTTCTATGGTGGTATCTTGATCATGCTAGGGCATATCGTCCTTGCTTTACCAGCAGGCATTACAGCCCTCTTCATCTCGATGGGACTTATCGTCATCGGTACTGGTTTCTTGAAACCGAACGTATCGAATATCGTCGGTGATTTGTACAGCAAGACGGATAACCGCCGCGATGCTGGTTTTAGTATCTTCTACATGGGGATCAACGCTGGGGCATTCCTCTCACCACTCGTCGTCGGTGAAGTGGCTGACCGCGGTGGATATCACGCTGGTTTCGCACTCGCTGCCATCGGGATGTTCGCAGGACTTGTCGTCTTCGTCTTGACGAAAAAGAAAAACCTTGGTCAAGCGGGTACGTATGTCTTGAACCCATTAAAAGGGGACGAGAAAAAACGCTTCATCACGATCGCATCAATCGTTGTCGTCGTCGTTGCGGTACTCGGTGTCGTTGCATCGATGACAGGACTGTTGACAATTTCTCGTTTTACTTTAATGGTCACGATTCTCGGGATCTTGATTCCGATCGCTTACTTCACAGTCATGCTTCGTAGTCCAAAGATCACGGATGATGAGCGCTCACGTTTGATTGCGTATATTCCGTTGTTCATCGCAGCAGCGATTTTCTGGGCAATCCAAGAACAAGGTTCATACGTCCTCTCGATCTTCGCAAGTGAACGGACGAACCTTTCATTCTTAGGATTTGAGATTCAACCGGCATTCTTCCAATCGTTGAATCCGCTCTTCATCATCGTATTAGCACCTGTTTTTGCGAGCTTCTGGGTCAAACTCGGTGACCGTCAACCAACGACGATGCAAAAGTTCTCGTTTGGTCTTCTGTTCGCCGGACTTTCGTTCATCGTCATGACACTACCAGGTATCCTGTTCGGTGTGGAGACGTCAGTTAGTCCACTCTGGCTTGCACTGAGCTTCTTCCTCGTCGTCATCGGTGAGCTCTTCTTGTCACCAGTCGGTCTATCGGCAACAACAAAATTGGCGCCGGCAGCCTTCTCAGCGCAAACGATGAGTCTGTGGTTCTTGACGAACGCAACAGGTCAAGCGGTCAACGCACAAATCGTTAAATACTACACGAATGATACGGAGATTTTGTACTTCGGTATCACAGGTATCGTTGCCGTCATCTTCGGATTACTCTTGTTCGCTTTCGCACCAAAACTTCAAAAATACATGCGCGGTATTCGCTGATGCATGAAAAAAGACGCTTTCTCAATCGAGAAAGCGTCTTTTTATTAATCATTCGTCCGAATATGGCGTAACCCTTCTGCGAGCAAGGCGACCAATGTTCCGAGGACGAGACCGTTTGACATCAAGGTCGTCACGAGTGGCGGTAAATCGGCCGTTGCCCCTTTTGGTAGTAACAACGCACCGATGCCGACGAGGACCGGGAGACCGACCGTGATCATCGCCGTTTGACGATTCAAGTCGCGGGCTGCTTCCGTGACGCCGATGATCGCCATCCCGGCAACAATCGGTGCGACCATCGCATAACCGACAGCGACGGGGATTTTAGCGATCAACCCGACGAATGGTGTCACGATACTGAGGAAAAGGCACGTGATGTTCGCATAGACGAACGCTTTGCGGTCCGTGTTATCTGTTGAGGCAATGAAACCAGCTGTTCCGGAAATGGCGACAGGACCGACCGTACCGAACAGACCAGCGAAGAGTTGTCCGATACCAGCCGTGATACCAGCTGTTCCGACTTGTCCTTTGACGGTTTCACCACGCTTGGCACTGATAATCCGTTCGATGACCTTGATGTTTGCTAAGACGTTTGTCATTAACAACAACGAGATGATGAGAGCTGTCGGTAATAAGCTCCAGTCGACATGAATACCGCCGAACGGCAACAAGCTCGGTAAAGTGAACAGTGGACCGTCGAAGCTTGGCATCTCGGCACGACCAATCAATGCAAACATGCTCCAACCGACGAGTAACGTGATTAATAAAGCGTACTGGCGTAAGCGATCGCTTCGTTCTAAATAAAGTGAGATCAAGACCGTCAGAATCGAGATGACGGCAGGTAATACTTGAATTCGTCCATCCTCGATATTGAGTAATCCTTTCATGACGGATCCGGACAGCTGTGCCGACAGCAACAGCATGTAGACTCCGATGACTTGCGGTGTAAAAAGGGGGACTAAGCGCCGTAAGACACCCGTCATCGTCAAGACGATACAGATGATACCGCTGAGTAGGAGTAAGAATCCAAGCGACTGTAATGTGTTTGAATAACTGCCGTACAATGTGACACCAATCGACGAATAAAGAGCAAATACACCCCACCAAATTCCAGCAGGACCTTCCATGATCGGTAGACGGTGTCCGAGCAGGACTTGAAAGAGACTTAAGATGGCAAATACGAATAGACAACGAGATAAGAAGGAAAGCGTCTCGGCACCCGAGAGTTCAAACGATGCTGCGATGGCAAGGGGCGGGGCAATGTTAGTACAGATGATGAATAAAAACCATTGAATCGTAGACACAAGGGTACGCGGCAAAACGTAAATCTCCTTTCGAAAAAACAATATTGGTTTCATCTTAAACCAATTCATGAAAAAGCGATAGGGATGCTTACAATAACTGAAAATTCTAATATTTGTTTTCATATGTGATTTAACACATAATATTGGGTATAACGGTAACGGGAGGGAATGAAATGAAAAAATGGAGTATAAGAATCATTGGAACGATTGCTGCGCTGTTGGCACTGCTCGTATTTGCATTCATGATCTGGGCGCAGTTCGATTATGATGCATCTCCCCAAGCGATATCTTACGTGGAGACAGCTACACCACGTGAAGTGACATTTGGAAAAAAGACGAGTGACGTTGGATTCATCTTTTATCAAGGGGCAAAAGTTGATGCAGCGGCCTACAGTTATTACGGCAAGCAACTAGCGAAAGACGGGCACTTCGTCGTCATCCCAAAGCTACCGTTTCGGATTGCGTTGCTTGACTCAAGCGAAGGACTCGATATCATCGAGGATTATCCCCAAGTCAAAAAATGGTATCTGATCGGGCATTCGCTCGGTGGAAGCGCAGCTTCGACGATCGTCGAACAACATCCGAAAATTAAGGGGATCGTTTTCCTCGCGTCCTATCCGATTGATTCGATTGATGTGCCCTCGTTGACGATTTATGGTGAACGAGATGGTGTCTTACCAGTCGCTGATATCGAAAAAAGTAAACAGGACGTTCGAAAAGATGCGGTATTCCATGAAATCAAGCAAGGGAACCATGCGAACTTTGGTATGTACGGTCGACAAAAAGGGGATAACAGCAGCCCATTAACGCCAAAAGAACAACAGGACGAGTCGTTAGATGAAATCAAACGATTTATCGATACACCTTAATCAATTCTCTTAGTGAATAAACGACTCATCAATCAAATGAAAAGGATGGAGAGATTCTGGCACTGGGTCCGGAATCTCTCCATCCTTATTTCTACTGAGTTATCGATTCAACTCAAGCGATGAGCGACTTCGTCGAGCGTTGGCAAAGCAGCCATCGCTCCTTTGACGGAAGCAGCAAGTCCGCCTGAAATCGCTGCGAATCGACCGATGTCGCGAAGTTCATCTTCAGACCAATCAAACGAAAAATCGCGTAACGCACACTGGTAGAGTAAACCGGACATGAAGGCATCTCCAGCTCCTGTCGTATCGATTGCGTCGACCGTAATCGCATCGATGACAGCCATCGCACGATCCGTATAGAGAATCGATCCTTCACTTCCTAGCGTGATGGCAAGAAGACGAATCGGATATTCAGCTAACAATTCAGCAGCCCCGTCATCAAGATTCGTTTGTCCAGTTAGAAACGTCAATTCTTCCTCAGCAAGTTTGACGATTTGTGCATCCGGTAGGACAGACCGGATCGTCGTCCGCGCTTCGTCAAGATTCGGCCATAACGACTCTCGTAAGTTCGGATCGTAAGAGACTGGTACTTGGTGCGCTTTTGCACGTGCGATGGCTTTTCGTGTCGCGTTGACGGATTCTCCAGTAATCAAAGAGATCGAACCGATGTGTAATAAATCGACGGACGTGAAATCCTCCGGTACATGTGTTTCGTGGAATTGCATATCAGCGCGCTCCGCGTTGATGAACTCGAACGACCGCTCTCCATCCTGACCGTTTGTAACGAGCACAAGTCCTGTTTTTTGCGTCGAATCGTGGACGAGATGATCGGTACGAACACCATAATGATGTAACGTATCTTTCAAGAAGTGTCCCATCGAATCATCACCGACAGCTCCAAGAAAATAACTATCAGCGCCTAATCGAGCGAGTCCGACAGAGACATTGGCAGGAGCACCTCCAGGATTTTTTTGAAACGTCATGTTTTCAGCATCAAGAGGAATCAAATCAATCAATGCTTCCCCTAAACTAAAGATTTTCATACGTAGAACTCCTTTCAAGATCCGGACGAATCCGTTCGATGTGTAAAGCCATATAGCCGATTTCTGATTCAGGTACACGTGTATCGAGTTCGACAGTCAACCAATTGCCCATTTGACTCGCACAGGCATAAGCCTCAGCATAACGTGTTTTGACGGCAGATAAAATCACATCATCCATGTCGTGTAAGGTTTCTCCTTGTTCAATCCGGGCGAGGACCAATTTCATGTGCGTAAAGAAACGATAATACGTCATCGATGAGGTCTCGATCGTTTGTCCAAAAAAGACTTCGATCTGTTCACGTAGTTCATTGAGTAACGTAACCGTCTGCAACGCAGTGGCCATATTCGGATGCGTTTGGCGTGCATTGTATAAGTGAAGCGCGATGTTCGCAGCTTCTTCTTTCGGTAGCGTGACCTGTAAGGCACGCTCGATCTCAAGAACTGCCCATTCTCCAATCGCATACTCCGGTCCATACAAAAGGCGAATCTCTTCTGCCAATCGATTATGCACGACGAGTTGTTCACGTGCTAATCGTACGGCATGAGCAAGGTGGTCCGTCAGACTGACGTGAATATAGTCATGAAACGGCGTTTGGAGCTCACCTTCTGCATGTGAGATGATGCGTTCCGATAAATCAATGATCTCAAGTGGTGTCGTTGTCAGAATCTCTTTGAACTGTTCTGCATTTTCAAATGAAGGGATGAACATTTTTTCGATCTTCGTCGCTTGAATCGGATCTTTTTTCTTTTTTCCAAAAGCAATGCCTGGTCCCATGACGATGCGTTCCTGTCCATTTTCTTTGACAACAACAGCGTTGTTATTGAGGATCTTATGAATAATCAGCCTGACGTCCTCCTTTCCGATCTTTTCTTTTATTATAAAGCGAACTTCAGCGCTTTGCGAACCGACAAATGCGACCACCGAGCCCGAGGACTCGGTTTGGTCGCATGAAGGATTAAGCAGCAACGTCCGTTTCTTTTTGTTTCCGTGCATCGAGACGCATCAAGACGACAGTCGAGATGAAAGCAGTGACGACTGCAATGGCGAACCCGACGAGATAGTTGATCAAGTTTGACGCACCGAGTGGCGCGACGATCGCAATCATCGGAATTCCAGTTAATCCATAAGCGTTCGCAGCGACTTGTGTCAAGACGACATAACCGCCACCGATCGCACCACCAATGGCACCACCGATGAATGGTTTTCCAAGACGTAAGTTGACACCGTAGATGACGGGTTCTGTGATTCCGAGAAATGCTGAGAACGCAGACGGTAGGGCGAGTGCTTTGAGTTTAACGTTCTTCGTCAAGAAGTAAACGGCAAGTCCGGCACCACCTTGAGCGACATTCGCCATCGACCAAATCGGTAAGAGGAAGTTCTTTCCGATACTCTTATCTGCAAGTAACCCTGCTTCAATAGCATGGAAACTATGGTGCATCCCTGTGATGACGATTGTCGAATAAAGTCCACCGAAGAGAAGACCGGCGACGACTGAGAACTGTTCATAGAAGAAGACGAGTACGAATGAAATGCCTTTTCCGAGTAACGTTCCGATCGGACCAATGACGATCAATGCCAGGAATCCAGTGACGAGAACCGTAACGAACGGTGTCACGAGTAAGTCAAGCGTTTCGGGTGTCCGTTTCCGGACTTGTTGTTCAATCTTTGCCATGACCCAAACGGTTAAGAGAACCGGGAAGACCGTTCCTTGATAACCGATCAACTCGATGTTCATTCCGAGGAACTTCATGACTTCCGGATCACTATTACCGAGCGTCCAAGGGTTTAAGAGGGACGGGTGTGTCATGATCCCCCCGATGACGGCACCGAGGTACGGGTTCGCACCGAATTCACGGGCTGCCGAGAAACCGATCAGGATCGGTAGGATGATGAAGGCAGAAGACGAGAACATATCCAGTAGTTGGACGATCGGTGAATCACCGTCAACCCAACCGAAGGCCTTGATCATACCGAGTAATCCCATCAAGAGACCGGCTGCGACGATTGCCGGAATGAGTGGAACGAAGACGTTCGAGAGCGAGCGGGCAAGACGGGCGAACGGATTTAATTTTTGCGATGCAGCCTTTTTAACGTCGAGTGGTTCTTCTCCATCGACCTTTACACCGGCAAGTGGTGCAAACGCAGCAAATACCTTGTTGACGGTACCGGTTCCAAAGATGATTTGGTATTGACCAGAACTTGAGAAGGCGCCGCTGACACCATCTAAGTCTTCAAGTGCTGCTTGATCGACCTTTGATTCATCATGCAAGACAAGACGTAAACGCGTCGCGCAGTGAGCAGCAGTGATGATGTTCTCGCGTCCACCGACGAGTTCGAGCACACGTTTAGCAGTTTGTTGATAATCCATCGGAAAAGTCCTCCTTTTTCATGAAACGTGCTGAATGAGACAAAAAAAGGCAAGACCGAACAACACCTCTCCTAACGAGGTGTCATTTCGGTCTTGCCAGCCGTACTGTCACAATCCGCACTATTGATTTGATTTCATCTTAAAGGAGAAAAGAAAGCGTTGTCAATACTTAATGTTCATTTTTTTGAATCTGAATATCGACCTCAACACCGTAGTGATCGGAAACGACGGGACCGTGAATCCCATCGAACACGACCCCGACGCGTTCGACGTCAATTTTCCGATTCGATAAGACGAGATCGATCCGCAATCCTTGTTGATTGTCTTCCCATCCATCGATGTTGCCATTGATCGTCTCAATTCCGACCGTTTCCTTAGCTAGCAGAAAGACGTCGTGTAATCCTCGTTGCATCATATAGTCATAACCTGTATTTCGTTCTAAGGCATCGTTGTTGAAATCACCGAGGAAGAATGTCCATTCGAGTGGATCCATCCGGGCCATCAAATGATTGAATTGTTCCTGGAACGGTTCGACTTCATCTGCCCACCAGCCAAGATGGCATGTATTGAACGTAATCGGTGTACCGTCGACTTGGATCGTCGCACGGACGATTTTTCGCGATTTCCAATCGAATGTATCTTGACTGCGGCTGACATAATAACTGTCCGATTTTAAGATTGGGTGTTTCGTCAAAAGAGCGAGTCCTTCTTCATACTTATCATAGCCGATATGAGCAAAATCCCAGACGAGGGAGTAGGTTTGACCTTGTTCTTTTAACGCTTGCTGGATCAAATAGGCAAAGTTATCGTTGCGCACATCATCATAGACGATGGGTGTATCCATCAATTGACTCACTTCTTGCAGTGCGACGACATCATAATCTTGAGCGAGAATTTGTTGAACGATCTGGTTTAATTTTTCGAGTGGCTGTTCTTCCTGCCACGAATGACAGTTTAGTGTGAGTAGACGCATGAGTGGTCCTCCTGATTTTTCAAATAAGAAAGGTGAAACTCTTATAAAAGAGCTTCACCTTTAGGTAGTTCCCTAATCTCGCAGGTTTATGCGCCGATCCGGTCTTGGATATCTGATTTTAAGATATCGGCTTTTGGACCGTAGATGGCTTGCACGCCATTGTTCTTAAGGATCAGACCAAGTGCACCGTTTGCTTTCCAGTCTGCTTCTTTTGCAACAAGCGCTGGATCTTTGACAGTGACACGAAGACGCGTCATGCAGGCATCGACGTCCTCGATGTTTTGCTGTCCACCAAGCAAATCGATGATTTGTGAAGCTTGCGAACCGTCGGCAGGAGCTGATGTCGCAGCAGCCTCACCTGAAGCTTCAGTTGTAGATACGTTGATATCGTCAAGATAGTTCCCGTTACGACCTGGTGTCGCATAGTTGAACTTCTTGATGACGAAACGGAACGTGAAGAAGTTCAAGAAGAAGAAGAACACACAGACACCGATGAAACGAATTAAATCACCAATTAATCCAGCTTTTGCAATCAATGGAATCCGCGTCAAGAGTTCGATCGCACCGAATGCGTGAATCCGAAGATGCATGACATCTGCTAGTGCGAAAGCAACACCCGTGAGCACAGCATAGATGACGTAAAGAACAGGAGCGATGAACATGAACATGAATTCGATTGGCTCCGTGACACCTGTCAAGAAAACTGCAAGTCCAGCAGATAAGAAGACAGGTTTGTATGCTTTCTTCTTATCTTCATCAACTGACATGTACATTGCGACAGCGATACCGATCAATGAAGCAAGTGATGTGACGACTTGTCCTTCTTTAAAACGAGCAGGAACGACACTGTTGATTAAGTCATTGTATCCTTGTGTGTTACCGGCTTGTTTTAAATTAACGAGGTCAGTGATCCAAGCTAACCAAAGCGGATCTTGACCAGCAACCGTCGATCCTTGAGCAGCACCTGTCAGGATTTTGTACGTTCCACCGAGTTCCGTGTAGTTCATCGGGACAGTCAACATGTGATGAAGACCGAACGGAAGTAATAGACGCTCGAGTGTACCGTATACGAACGGTGCAATGATCGGTGCAGAATCACGTGAAGAGGCAATCCAGCGACCGAAGTCATTCAATAAGCCTTGAACGAACGGCCAAACGAGTGATAAGGCGAATGCTGCAACGACTGATCCACCAATGACGACGAATGGTACAAAACGTTTTCCGTTGAAGAATGCAAGCGCATCTGGCAATTTACTGAAGTTATAAAATTTATTAAAGAGAACGGCACCAAGGAAACCAGAGATGATTCCGACGAATACTCCCATGTTGAGAGCAGGTGCCCCTAAAACTGAAGTGAAATAATCTTTTACGATGAGCTCAGAACCAAGCAATGAATCGACCGTTGCTTTTGGGTCCGCGATCATGTCAGCGTTGACACCGAAGATAGCTCCTGTGACACGGTTGATCAAAATGAAGGCGAGTAACGCTGCGAACGCACCACCAGCACGTTCTTTTGCCCATGACCCACCAATCGCGACGGCGAATAAGACATGAAGGTTCGTAATGATGGCCCAACCTAAATCTTCAACGATTCGAGCAATCGTTTGCATTAACGCGATATCGCCTCCATACATGCCGATCAGTTTCCCGACCGAAATCATGATTCCTGCAGCAGGCATAACCGCGATGACGACCATCAAGGCTTTACCGAGTTTTTGCCAAAAATCGAACGAAATAGCATTTTTCAAGATCATTCACTCCTTTTGTATCTCTTTTTCTCTAATATGTGTGTAAGAACAGTGCAATAATGTAAGCGATTAATGCAACCGTTTGCATATAGAATTGTAAGCGATAACTTTTTAAAAAGCTAGTGTTTTACAAGAAAAATATTTGAAATTTTATTTTGATTAGAAATTGATAGTTCGGAAAGGTATTCAGATTTTAAAAAAGTGGGAATAAGACTACAGTGAACGTTGTTTAGTTTTAAAAGAAGAAAGGATGTTTGAAGCGGATGAAAGAAGGGATTCAACCGATCGGACAGTACGGACAGCGGATTCGTACATTACGAGAACGTCATCAGTTAGATCAAAATACATTAGCAGAGTTAACTGAGACGACACCTGAGATGATCCAGCGTATTGAAAGTAGCATTGCCCATCCCTCATTTTCAATGATTGAGCGACTGGCCCGTGTCTTACATGTCCCTTCGGATCACTTAATTCGGCATATCTGGCCACCTGAGGTCATCCGTCAGCATGATAGCCCGTCCTTGATCGACCTTCCATCTAGTTGATGAGCATCAAAAAAGAGGAACAAGGGGATTTCCCCTTGTTCCTCTTTTAGTCGTCTTAACGATTATCGATCGTTTCAGGATAGAGATCGTGATTGAATAGACGGTGCTCTGCCATTTGTTCGTATTTTGTACCAGGCTTCCCGTAATTGTAGTATGGATCAATCGAGATTCCACCGCGTGGCGTGAATTTCCCCCATACTTCAAGGTAGCGAGGTTCCATCAATTTCACGAGATCTTTTCCGATGACGTTGATGCAGTTCTCATGAAAATCACCATGGTTACGGAAGCTGAATAAGTACAACTTCAGTGATTTTGATTCGACGAGTTTTTCGTCTGGGATGTACGAGATGTAAATCGTCGCGAAGTCCGGTTGATTCGTGATCGGACAAAGACTCGTGAACTCTGGTGCGTTGAATTTCACGAAGTAATCATTTTCTGGGTGACGATTCGGGAATGCTTCGAGAACTTCAGGTTGGTATTCAAAAATATATGGTACGGCTTTTTGGCCGAGTAACGATAAGTCGTTTAAATCTTCAGGTCGCATGAATCATTTCTCCTTAGACGCCACGATCGTTCGCGAAAACGAGGGCATGTAGTTGTGGTAGGACGCGCGCATGATTGAAGCGTTCATCACGGGCGACGCGTTCCCAAAGTGTTTTTAAATCGTGTAGCATGCGTGGAGCGATCGTTCCTTCTTCGTGCGGATCAGGATTACCGAGCGATAGATAAAGCGTCTTTAGCGCATATCGTTCTGAAATCATCGCCGCGAAGTCGAGGTCTTCCTCATTAAAGATGACGATTTTAACGGCACGCTGTTGTTCCGGTAGACGTTTAAAAAAGACATCCAAGCGATCGAAATCAATCTTCATCCCACTTGAAGGTGGTTTAGGGCTAAGTGTGACGTCATCGATATCAAGCAACCAATTTTGCCAGTAGGAGCCTTGTGTCTCGACGGACATCGTGATGTTTCGTTCTTTTAGTGCCGCAACCAGTGTGCCGATTGATGCATGAAGTAACGGGTTCCCACCAGAAATCGTGACATGTCCGTAAGAGCCGAGTGCATCAAGACGTTCTATGATCGTCTCTGCCGTCAAGAGTTCAGGTTTTTCAGAACCATCCCATGTGAAGGCGGAGTCACACCACGAACAGGAGTAGTCGCAACCGCCGGTCCGGACGAACATCGTCTTTTGACCAATCGATCGTCCTTCTCCTTGAAATGTTGGTCCGAAAATCTCGAGAACCGGAATTTTTGGTGTTTTCGTTAAGGCACTCATGCTTCGTTCATCCACTCACGACGGACTTCAGCAAAAGCAGTCGGTGTCTCATAGAGCTTGACGAATTCGACACGAAGTCCACGCTCATCCGGAAGGTGTTGTCCGAGCGTCTCGAAAATCCAAGCCGCCATGTTTTCAGCTGTCGTATTCATGTATGGTAACGATTCATTCAGGTAGCGGTGATCCAACAGTGGTTCGAGATGTGTTTTGAAGATTTTTTTGAGATCACCAAAATCGAGTGTCATACCGCGGTGATCCAAAAAACCACTGATCCCCATATCGACATGGTACGTATGACCGTGAAGGGCACGGCATTTTCCATCATAATCATATAGGTGGTGTGCTGCGTCGAACGTCAGTTTTTTAACGATCATGACGCGGGATTTCGTATAGATAAGCGAGTCGCCAGTCGGGCGCTCGACCGTTTCAGGTGCTTCGTAATTGAATGTCATGTGTGTTGAACCTCCTTGATGTATGCATCTAATCCATTTTTCCGTAATTCACAGGCTGGGCATTCGCCACAACCATCTCCAATGACGCCGTTGTAACACGTCAACGTGCGATTTCGAACGAAATCAAACGCACCGAGCGAATCGGCAAGCGCCCACGTCTCTTTTTTGTCGAGCCACATGAGTGGCGTGTGAAGTACGAATGGATAGTCCATCGCAAGGTTCAATGTCACGTTGAGTGACTTGATGAAGGCATCACGGCAGTCAGGGTAACCGGAAAAGTCCGTTTCACATACGCCAGTGACGATATGACGGATTCCGCGTCCTTTCGCAAGGACGGCTGCGAACGAAAGAAACAGGTGATTTCGTCCATCTACAAAAGTAGAAGGAAGACCATCTTCATTCGTCGTGATGGTTTGGCTGTGGTCAGTCAAAGCGTTACTCGTCAGTTGACTGAGAAGAGAGAGATCAAGCTCATGGTGTTTGACACCAAGCTCAGAGGCGATGTCGCGTGCGACTTCGAGTTCTTGTGCATGACGTTGTCCGTAATTAAACGTCACGACTTCGACTTCTTCGTATTGTTTCAGTGCCTGAAACAAACAAGTCGTTGAGTCTTGGCCGCCACTAAAGACGACAAGAGCACGTTCGTTTTTCATAATGTACACTTCCATTCCTAGTTTTTGTAACGGAGGAGGTTACGAACTCCGGAGACGTAGTCTCAACTATTCACACTAGCAGAAGCCATTGAAAAAGTCGACGTTTTCTGATGAAGACAAAAAAAGAGATGCGTATCGTCGATCGGACGGTACGCATCTCTTGCAAGAAGATTAAAGTGGATAGTGATAGTAGCGTTCTTTGACGAGTAGATCTCGAATGTTCGAATCTTCCGAGATGACTTTCATCAGACCACCTGTTTGTGAAGCATGCGCTTCGAGTGCTTTGATCTTTTGATCCGTATAGGCACTGACATCATGAATGAACGTTCCTTCCCCGAGCTCTTCTTTCGTATTGTTCGCGAAAGCGACCGCAAGAAACTCTGGGCGATCAGCAGGATCCATCATCCGAAGGGCACGAACGACGGCGCGAGCTGTCGCTTCATGATCGGGATGGACCGCGTAACCCGGATAGAACGAAATCAAACGAGTTGGTCGTGTCTGTTGAATCAAGGCAAGAATACGGTCAGCAAGTGCTGCTTCATCCTCGAATTCAACGGTCTTATCACGAAGTCCCCACATTTGGAGATCCGAAATCTTCATTTTTGCAGCAGCATCAATCAACTCGCGTTTACGAATCGTTGCGAGCTGTTCACGGTTCGTAAAGACAGGACGTCCCATGTTACGTCCCATCTCACCAAGTGTCAGACAAGCGTACGTGACAGGACCACGGTTTTCAGCGTGTTCGATGATCGTACCGGCAGAACTGAAAGCTTCGTCATCCGGGTGAGGGAAGACGACGAGTAAATGATCTTCGTGTGTCATGCGTCTACCTCCTCTGCACCTTGAGCGAATGGTGTCGGGCTAAGTTCAAAAGCAATCGCAAGACGTCCTTCGATATCGTGACCGGCAATCAACAATTGTTCCCCAGCAAATTCGAAGTCAGTCAATCCTTCACCGTATAACCAGCCGTGGGCAAGTTTCAAACCGATCCGGTAAGGTCCGTTTCCTGTGATCAGACCACGTTCGTAAGTGATTTCCGCATTACGGAAAAACATCCCTGCGCTATGGAAAGTTGGATCTTGGTGCGTCGCGTAAGCACCGTTCGTCGTCTCGACGTGTACATATAACGGTGTATTCGCATGTTCGTCGATATAACGCTGTATTTCTTGTACATCAATGGCTTGCATAAACTTTTCTCCTCTCCTATACAGAAAGAAGTCCGCGGATATCGCGGACTTCTTAAGCGGATCAAGACTGGACTGTACGATGTGCAGCGTGATCAGTTGGTCCGACGTATTCATTCAAACGGAATGAATGACGAATCGCGGAAGTGATGAAAGATTTTGCTGTACGGACAGCAGCTTCTACTGATGCACCTTTTGCGAGTTCGGCCGTGATTGCTGCAGAGTACGTGCAGCCAGCACCGTGCGTGTACGGTGTCTCGATTCGTTCGTCCTCAATCAGGATAAACTCTTTTCCGTCATAAAGCACGTCAACTGCTTGTGGATGGTCAATCTTGCTGCCACCTTTGACAAGAACGTATTGCGCACCTTTTTCATGAATCCGCGCTGCTGCAAGTTTCATCTCGTCGATCGTTGCTGGTGTTTTACCAAGACCCGACAGTTGTCCGGCTTCGAAGACGTTCGGTGTGACGACCGTCGCAAGTGGTGTCAAGACATCACGAAGTGCGTTTGCTGTATCAGGGTTCAGCACTTCGTCTTCGCCTTTACAGACCATGACAGGATCGATCACGACGTTTTGAACGCCGGATGATTTGATTTTCTCAGCAACGGCTTCAATGATTTCGACAGTCGGGAGCATACCCGTCTTCATCGCATCAACACCAATACCTCCAAGGACCGTGTGGATTTGTGTCCGGACGAGTTCTGTGTCGATTGGGTAAACCGCATGGTGCCAAGAGTGATCAGGGTCTTGGGCGACGATGACCGTCAAAGCATTCATTCCATAGACACCAAGTTCTTGGAATGTTTTCAAATCAGCTTGAATACCAGCTCCACCGCTCGTGTCGGAACCAGCAATCGTTAAGGCTTTACGTTTTGTCATGGGGCATTCCTCCTAAAGAAATAGACAATCCTTCTTGTTCTTCATCATAGCGAATTATGGGAAAAACAACAACTATCGACGCTTCTGACGTACACAAAACCCCACCTGTTTTGAGTAGGCGGGGCAAGTACTTATTTAATGAATAAGAAGTCGAGAATATAGTAGATCAAGGCAGCGAAAGCCATCGAAATTGGCAATGTGATGACCCATGTAATGAGCATGCGCTGTGCTGTTCCCCACTTTACACCTTTCTTACGGTGTGATGTACCTACACCCAAGATGGCAGAAGAGATGACGTGTGTCGTCGAAACCGGAAGATGAATCGCTGTCGCTCCAAAGATGATCGCTGCTGATGTTAAGTCAGCTGCAACCCCGTTGACCGGACGGATTTTCATGATTTGACCACCGACGGTCTTGATGATCCGCCATCCACCTACAGATGTTCCGAGACCCATTGCGATCGCACATGAGAGTTTAACCCAAGTCGCAACTTCGTGATCTGTTTGATAACCAGATGAGATCAAAGCAAGCGTGATGATCCCCATCGCTTTTTGTGCGTCGTTCGTACCGTGTGTATACGACTGCAAAGCAGCGGTTGCAATTTGAACATGACGGAAGCGACGATTCGTCTTCGCCAAGTTTCCTTTTTTGAAGATGACTTTAAAGATTGCATAAACGATGAAACCGAGTGTGAATGCGAGCACTGGTGAAATGAGCAAGGCTTGAACGATTTTCAAGAAGCCTTTTGCTTCGATTCCTCCGAATCCGACAGAGGCAACAGCAGCACCAGCAATCGAACCGATCAGTGTATGCGAAGAACTTGACGGAATACCGAAGTACCAAGTCAAAAGGTTCCAGGCAATGGCTGAAATCAAGGCAGCGATAACGACGTAGCTACCATGTTCAAGTGTTGACGGGTCAACGATGTCACCAGAGATCGTTTTTGCGACTCCAGTGAACGTGATTGCACCTAGGAAGTTCATCGATGCAGCCAAGATGATGGCATGACGTGGTTTCAACGCACGAGTCGACACCGAAGTCGCGATCGAGTTCGCTGTATCGTGGAAACCGTTGATGAAGTCGAAGCTAAGTGCGAGAATCACGATTATGGCGGTGATGATAAACAGGCTATCCATCTCGTTAGCTCCTCACTTAAGCGTTTTTCATGATGATCGTTTCAATGACGTTAGCTGCATCTTGGCAGTAGTCCGCGATTGATTCGAGCGATTCATAGATTTCTTTATATTGGATGATTTTAATTGGATCTGTTTCTGTTGCGAACAATGCTTTGATCGATTTACGGCGTAGGTTATCACAAATCGTCTCTTGTTCTTTGATTTTGATGACGTGTTCACGCATCGGTTGCAATTTACGTGCAACAAGAAGATCCATTGACATCGCGAGTTCTGTGACAGCGATGTTGATTTCATCGACGAACTTTATCATGTGCTCGTCTGCTTGAACGATATTGTAGATTTCGAAGATCGCTGAACATTCTTCAAAACCGTCTAAGACGTCATCAAGTGCGTTAGCAAGTGCGAGTAAGTCTTCACGGTCGATCGGCGTGATGAACGCATTGTTCAAGTCGATGATCAACTGGTGCATCAAATCGTCCCCAGCTGTTTCGAAGTCTTTTACTTTATGTGCAAATTCTTTTACATCCGCGATGCCGTTGATTTTAAAGTCAACGAAGAATTGCGAAGTCGTTTTTAAGTGTCCTGCGATTTCGGATAATTTCACTGCGAATGGATCTTGTTTTTTACTAAACATTTCTTCTGCCTCCATATTAAGAACAAGAATAGAATAGTGAAGTAACTTCACGAGTTCGATTGTAGCAGACGGTATTGTAAAAGAATACATTTATGAAGCGTCTTTACGAAATCTTAATAAATCTTAATACGGAAGTGATTGTAGATTTAATAAATTGTCTGACAATGGTAAAAGTGAAGTGTACTTGATTGAAATGAGTTGGATTACGTTGTGATTGCAAGGGATTGTCTTGTGATTGTAAGAATAAAAGCGCATCAGAAGTGGGAAAAGAGGATATGGCGCATGAAAATCGAATGATATGATTAAGTCTGCGTAATTAGGTAAAAGAGGAGGATTTTATTATGCTCGTACAAAGTTTATGTATTCCGAAGCATCAATGTGTCACGATTTCCGAGACAGCGACGATTCGTGAAGCACTCGACACACTTGAAAAAACCGGATACCGCTGTGTCCCGGTCCTTGACCAATCAGGACAGGACTTTAAAGGGAACATCTATAAGATGCACATCTATCGGCATGGGATGAATGGTGGCAGCTTAGACGACAACGTCATGTCGCTGATTAAGAATACATCCAAATACATCTATACAGGAAGTAATTTCTTTGAAGTCTTCTTCTCAATCAAGGAATTACCGTATATCGCGGTCTTAAATGATGACGGTCATTTCTTCGGTATCCTGCCACACGGAAAAATGCTTGGAATGCTTGAAGAAGCATGGAACCGTGATTCTGGAAGTTACGTCCTGACAGTAGCCCTAAGTGAACAAAAAGGGGCACTTGAGAAGATCTCGAAGATCGTCAACAAATATTCAACGGTCGCGAGTCTGATGACACTCGATGCGAAGAGTAGCGTCATGCGTCGTGTATTGATTACATTACCGACGGATTGTGACGAGAAGACAAAGAAAAAAATCGTTAAGAAACTTGACGATAAGGGACTTCGAGTCGTTGCTGTCGAAGATTTAGCCGTTCGTGTATAATGGACCCGCACAAGACCAGTTCATGACTGGTCTTTTTTTGAGGGAAAGGAAGGATAGATGATGAAACTATTAATAGTAGGAGCCGGTGCGATGAGTGAGGCACTCGTTCAAGGATGGGTCGCTTCTGGATTTGCACGAGAAGATATCACGATGACGAATCGGAGTGGCGGGATACGCTTGACAGAAGTCGCAGCGCGACACGGCGTTCAAACGGTCGAGCAGGAGGACGTCTCCTTATACGATCTCGTCATGCTGGGCATGCAACCCGATGGTGTACTCGACTATGTAGCGAATCAACAATGGACGAATCAGACGATCGTTTCGATTGCTGCACATATTACACCATATGAAATCGAACAGTTGGCAAAACGTCCGACAGTTGCTGCCATGCCAAATACCCCAGTCGCACACCGTTTAGGAATGACTGGACTATGGTTCGGCTCACGCGTGAATGAAGAGATCCGAAGTGTAGTCGAGGCATTATTTGGACGTGTCGGAGAAATTGCGGAAGCAAATGAATCGACGATGCCTGCATTCATGGCGGCAGCTGGATGTAGTCCTGCTTTCTTCTATGAAGTCGTAGCTGGTATGGTGCCGGTTTTGACGGATGCTGGTTTTGAAGAAGGAAATGCACGTCGAATCGTTGCTCAAGCGATGAAAGGTTCAGCTGAAATTCTCATGCGCTCCGACGCAAGTACGGATCGTCTGATTGCCGATGTTGCGGCACCTGGTGGACCGACGGATCGTGGCGTCCAAGTGCTACGAGAGCGTCACTTATTCGATACGATGCAAGCGGCACTACGAGAGAGTTCACGCGAAGCAGACGAATAATGGATTCAAAAGAGGCTGACTCAAAAAGAATGACGCGTCTTTTCACGTCCTTATCTTTGTAGAGACTGACATTTGAGTCAGTCTTTTTTTTCGTTCACGAAAGTTTCACGTGAAACATAAACAAAGCGATTGCATCTTCAAATAAGAATTCGTACACTGTAAAAAGAAACCGTCCAGACGGTACAGTAAATATGAGGGAAGGGGGAGACTATTGGCCAGTGCAAAAGCGCAAGAGACTCGTCGTCGGATTCTTGCAGCCACGACGACGATCATTTTGCAACAAGGATTCACCCAATTGACGCTTGAAGAAGTAGCGAAACAAGCAAATGTCTCAAAAGGTGGACTATTGTATCATTTCGCTTCGAAGGAAGCTTTATTAATGGGGGTCATCGAGGCGCAAGAAGCACGACAATTTGAACTATATGAACAGCATCAGTTGACGATGGGACCGATGGAAGCGTTCGTGACGTTGCAAATCCAGCAACAAGAGGAGTTCCATCTCGACATGGACGCGCTTCTTTACTTGTTGTCCTTATTAAAGGATCATGCGACGTTCGTCGAGGAACGAAAGCGACAAGCGGAGCAGTTCTTTCGCCAACTGACAGAACAGATGGATCCGGTTGAAGTATTGTCGATTCGCTTTACATTAGACGGTTTGAAATTGTCGGAGCATTTTCAGTTCGGTGCACCGTCTCCAAATGTGCGACAACGATTAATTCAGCAATTAATAGAACGTGCACGACGACTAGATAAACAAATTGAAGAGTGAGGGAGAACCATACGATGAAAAAGATCATCCAATTTTCGGTGAACAATAAGTTTGCCCTCTGGCTCATGACGATCATCATCACGGTTGCCGGTATTTATGCGGGAACATCGATGAAGCTCGAGACATTGCCAGACATCACGACACCGACCGTGTCGGTGACGACGATTTATCCAGGTGCTACACCAGAACAGGTTCTAGATGAAGTCAGTCGAGAACTTGAAAGTAAGGTCGAAAATTTATCAGGAGTCGATACTGTACGCTCGACGTCCTTCCAAAATGCATCGAACCTACAAATCGACTATAACTTCAGTACGGATATGGAAGAAGCCGAGCAAAAAGTAAAAGAAGCTCTTTCAAATGTCGAATTACCGGAAGGTGTTCAGGAACCACAAGTATCACGGATTTCCTTTGATGCATTCCCGGTCATCGGTTTTGCCGTTTCGGATAAGGAGCGTTCCCTGTCTGAGTTGACGAAACTCGTTGAAAATGAACTTCAACCGAAGCTTGAAGGAATCGAAGGGGCGCAGACGGTTCAAGTCGCGGGTCAAGAGATTCGCCGGATCGAAATTCGCTTCGATGAGAAAAAACTCGAACGTTACGGTTTAACCGAAGAGAATGCGAAACAATTGATTCAAGCTAATGATTCCCGTTTAGCGCTTGGCTTATACGAGTTGGGGGATAAGGAACAAGCAGTCGTATTAGATGGAAAAGCAACGACGGTCAAGGAATTAAAAGATCTTCGTCTCCCCTATACACCACCAGCATCGAATACTCCTGAAGCAGGACAAGCAGGACAAGCAGGACAAGCAGGACAAGCAGGACAAGCAGGACAAGCAGGACAAGCTCCATCGTCAGCCCCTGCAGCATCCCAAACGACACCATCGACAGGTGCGGCGTCAGATCAGGCAACACAGACGGCACCAACGCAAGTACCAACTGTCACGTTGTCACAAGTCGCGACGATTGAAGATAAAGGGATCGAGGAATCAATCTCGCGTTCGAATGGTGAACGATCGATTGGGGTTCAAGTAACGAAGTCGCAAGATGCGAATACAGTCGATGTCGTCAATGCAGTCAAGCAGACAATCAAAGACTTTGAAAAAGAAAACGGTTCGGTCAATGCATCTGTGACACTTGATCAAGGAAAACCAATTGAGGAATCTGTTTCGACGATGATCAGTAAAGCATTGATTGGTGCGTTATTTGCGATCGTCATCATCTTGCTGTTCTTACGAAACATTAAATCAACGATCATCGCTGTTATTTCGATTCCATTATCGCTTCTGATGGCCATTCTTGTGTTGAAGCAGATGGATATTTCCTTAAACATCATGACACTCGGAGCGATGACGGTCGCGATTGGTCGAGTCGTTGATGATTCCATCGTCGTCATCGAAAATATTTATCGCCGTTTGACGGATCCGACGGAAAAGTTAAAAGGAAAAGAACTGATCATCAGTGCAACACGAGAGGTATTCATTCCAATCGCTTCGTCGACAGTCGTTACGATCGCGGTCTTCTTACCACTCGGGTTCGTTACGGGATTCGTTGGTGAGCTCTTCTTACCATTCGCTTTGACAGTCGTCTTTGCACTGTTCGCGTCCTTGATCGTTGCGGTTACGGTCGTTCCGATGTTCGCTGATTCGCTCTTTAAGCGTGGTAAAGCACCAAAACCGGAAAAAGAAGAGGGCGGAAAGTTGGCGAATGGATATCGCCGTATGCTGAATTGGTCTCTCAACCATAAACTCATCGTCTTTGGTCTTTCAGTCTTGCTATTGATCGGTAGTTTTGCTCTCGTACCAACGATTGGTGTCAACTTCTTGAATCAAGAAGGAGAAAAGACACTCTACGTCACGTACAATCCAAAACCTGGTCAAACGCTGGATGATTCGTTAAAAGCAGCTGATCAAGCAGAAGATTATTTCAACAAACAAAAAAATATCGATAATCTTCAATTTACTGTCGGTGGAGAAAATCCATTGAATCCAGGGAATACGAAACAAGGGGTCTTCATCGTCCAATACGATCCAGACACGGAAGATTTTGCAGATGTTAAACAGACAGCCATCAAACAGCTGAATGCTGACATTCCGACAGGAGAATGGAAAGAGCAAGACTTTAGTGGTGGCGCAGCTTCGTCAGGCGTCTCGTACTCTATCTTTGCGAATAATATTGAAGATTTAGAAGCAGTAACACCGAAATTCGTCGATGCTATCGAAGGTGAGTCGAAGTATGTTCGAAAAGTAACGACAGATTTAAAAGAAGCGTATACGCAATATACGTTCGAAGTCGATCAGCAAAAAGCGGCTGAATTCGGCGTTTCAACAGCACAACTTGCGCAGGGCATTGCTAATGTCCAAGGAGAAGAAAAACCACTTTCTACTATTAAGGTAGATGGGAAGGAACTCGATGTCATCGTTCCAAACGAACAAACGACATACGATTCCGTTCAAGATTTGGAAGAGACGGATGTCGTGACACCGCTTGGCGTGCGCAAACTGTCCGATTTTGTTGAAGTGAAGAAAGGAACGACTCCTGATTCGCTCAACGAACGTGATGGAAAACTCGTCGCTACCGTTACAGCAGAACTAAAAACGGATAAAGCAACCGAGGCTTCTCAAGCGATTGAAAAGTCCGTCAAAAACATTGATCGTCCGACAGGCGTCTCGTATGAGCAAGGCGGAGTCACGGAGCAGATCCAAGAGTCGTTCACACAACTTGGTCTAGCAATGGCAGCAGCTGTAGCGATCGTCTATCTTGTCCTCGTCATTACGTTTGGAGGAGCATTGACACCACTCGTCATCTTGTTCTCACTTCCATTCGCCATCATCGGTGGACTGGTTGCCCTGTTGATTACAGGAGAGACGATTTCTGTGTCATCCTTGATTGGTGCGTTGATGTTGATCGGAATCGTCGTGACGAATGCGATCGTCTTGATCGACCGTGTCATTCATAAAGAAGCGGAAGGTTTATCGACGCGTGAAGCACTACTCGATGCAGCAGGTACACGTTTACGTCCGATCTTGATGACGGCGCTTGCGACGATTGGTGCACTTGCACCACTTGCGCTTGGACTCGAAGGTGGCGCATTGATTTCAAAAGGGTTAGGTGTGACGGTCATCGGTGGACTGACGAGTTCGACGTTGTTGACACTCCTCATCGTGCCAATTGTCTATGAATTCTTAGCACGTTTCCGTAAAAAGAAGTCAATTGATTCTTGAAAAAACGATTAAATGACTCAAACTGACAGGTATGTAGAAATGGCTATCCTAAGCCGTTCTACAGCCTGTTTTTTTTTTGTTACAAAAGTATTACGAAAAAGAATTAGCGTTAAAGAATTGTAACATGATGAAAATCTGGAACATGATAGGATAAATACAGAAATTATCTGACAATTCAGACGTAAAAAACATTCATACATAAGAGGAGAATGAATCGATGAAAGCTGTCACTCGTGTTTTGTTAACCTTAACGTTACTCATCAGTAGTTGGACACTCGTCCCAGCATCAACGCAAGCTGCAACAAGTAAAAAAGTAGTGGTGTCAGTGGATGTGCTAAATATTCGTGCAAAAGCTGCTGTATCGAGTAAACGAGTCGGGCAATTGAAACTTGGACAAGCTGTAACCGTCGTAGGTCAGGTCAAAGAATGGTATCAAATCCGTCATCAAGGAAAATCAGCATATATCGCTTCTACATACACGAAAGCATATAACACTAAAGCGACGAAAGGTCTTAGTAAAACAGGATCAACGATCGTTTCGGTAGCAGAAGGTCTCAAAGGACGTCCTTATGTTTTTGGTGCGACAGGTCCTGTTAGCTTTGATTGCTCTGGATTTACACGCTACGTTTATCAAGCACTAGGAAAATCACTCCCACGTACGGCAGCGGCTCAATACTCAGCAACAAAACGTACGGCACCAGGCGCTGGTGATCTCGTCTTCTTTACACATGGAAGTGGGATTCAACACGTTGGAATCGCTGTCGATGGTGGTACGATGATCAATGCGAACTCGTATTATGGAAGAGTCGTCAAAGAATCGTTCCGTGGTGGCTACTGGGGATCACGGTATGTAGCGGCAGGAACTCTTTAAACAAAACGAAGCGACGAATTCAAATCGATGAACTCGTCGCTTTTTTATATGGATTCAAGTATGAGGAAGAACAGTCGTTCCAGCAATGAACGTCGAGGGTACTTCGATTTGTGGACGAGCAACGAGATCTTCGCGGACGGTTAATTGAAAAGCATGTCGCCCGATCGTGGCATAAGGGATCGCGATCGTCGTCATCGCTAAGACTTCAGCGAGTTCACTTCCATCAAAACCAATGACAGACAGGTCTCCAGGAACCTGATAGCCTTGTTTTCGGAGTTCTAAGATGAGACCCGCTGCCACGTGATCACTTGCGGTCAAGATCGCGGTCGGTCGTTGTTTTTGTTGCATCCAGCGTCTTGCGACGGTCGCACCGTCTTCAATCGTCAAGGTCTGTTCATAGACGAATTCGTCACGTACGACCTCTTGATACGCATGTTTACGCGCCAAGCTATTCGTACTGTCCGGTCGTCCGAGACAGATGCCGATGCTCGTATGTCCCTGTTGTCGTAGATGTGCAAGTCCTTGTTGAAAGGCCGTATAGTGATCGATATAGACGGCAGCGACATCTTCATGATGTTCACAAAAGACGATCGGACCATATTGTTCATACGATAAAATCGCTGATAAGGGAAGACTGTGCGACACGACGATGAGTGCGTCGATTTCCTGTTGCGCCAGCGCATCCAGTGCCAGTTGCTCATGCGTTTCCACATAATTCGTTTGCCACGTCAAGAACCGATAGCTCGCGTCAAAGGCGGCTTGCGCGATGCCTTGAAGAATGGCAGCGTGATATGGATGATCAACGAACGGAAGCATGACTCCGACCGTTTTTGTCATACCCGTCGATAGATGGACAGCAGTCTGATTACGGATATATCCGAGTTTTTCGATAGCTTCTCGAACAGCTTGTCGCTTCTCGTTCGCAACGTAAGGATGATCATTTAGTACACGTGAGACTGTCGTAACGGACACGTTGGCTTCACGTGCCAAGTCTCGGATGTTCGTCATCGCGCATCCCTCCTGGATTACATCTTACGAGATAATCGTCGTTCAAGTCGGCGCCAATCCTGTCGAGAGACAGGAGCCGAGAATGGAGCTGTCTGCTCAGCCAATTCATTGATCTTTGAGAGCAGTCTTATTTTTTCTTGAGGAGACAAATCAGGGTATTGATCGACCAACGTGTGCTGACACAAATAATAGCCTGCTGGTGTATGCAATTGTTCGATGGCCCACTCAAAAGCAACATTTCGTTTAAACAGTTGTGTTAACCGTGTATGAATCGACATGATGATTACCTCCTTTTTAGTGTATATCAAGACGATAGGCTATGAAACGCGTTTCACGGCAAGAACTATTTTTGAGCAATGGATCGATTGGAAAAATTCAGCAAGAATTGACCAGTTAGACAAAGAAGTCTATGATTGTGACGATACAACACAAAGAGGGGCGAACGTAAAATGGAATCGACAGACTCGAAGCTGGCATTAAAAATGCTCGTTGTTCTATCTCGGACGATGCATGCGGTGACGGAGCAAGTGAAGGCAGACATCAAAACACATCAGTTGAATTTATCAGAATTCGGAGTTCTTGAATTGTTGTACCACAAAGGGGACACGCCTCTACAACAAATTGGCGATAAGATTCTATTAACGAGCGGAAGTGTGACGTATGTCGTGGATAAACTTGAAAAGCGTGGGTTGATTGCGCGAAAATCATGTGCGACGGATCGTCGTGTCACGTTTGGGACATTAACGGAAGCTGGACGCGAACTAATGGAAGAGACATTCCCGAAACATGAAGCCTTTTTAGCAGACTTATTTAACGATTTGTCGGTTTCTGAAAAGGAACAGTTGATTGATCAGTTGAAACGAATCGGTTTACGAGCCGAACATTATACGCCGCTCGAAAATGTGTAAGAATTAGCACTCATAAGATCAAGAAAGCTCAGGTCACGGACTTGAGCTTTTTTTTATTCGTTTGGAAGTCAAACTAATTGACAAACGAAAAGGTGGTTGGTATGTTTAGTTACAGAATTTACTTTAAATAAAAGGGAGAAATAATAATGACTAAATTACTTTATGTAACTGTTAACCCGAAAGCTACAGAACACTCTTTCAGCCTTCAAGTCGGTGAAGCATTCCTCGAAAGCTACAAAGCAGCGAATCCTTCAGCTGAAGTAGAAGTTCTTGATCTATATAACGAAACAGTTCAAGAAATCGATACAGATGTTCTAAGCGCATGGGGCAAATTCGCAACAGGCGAAGAGTTAACAGAAGTGGAGATCGCAAAAGTCGGTACGATGACAAAACATCTCGAGCAATACATGGAAGCAGATGAGTATGTCTTCGTCACACCAATGTGGAACTTCTCTTTCCCAGCGCGTCTCAAAATGTACATCGACAGCGTTCTTCTTGCAGGTAAAACATTCGCTTATACTGCAGAAGGTCCAAAAGGCTTGATGGAAGGCAAAAAAGCACTCCACATCCAAGCAACAGGTGGCGTCTACACAGGATCTGGTCTCAACTTCGGTGATGACTACCTCCGTCAAGCGCTTGCTTTCACTGGTGTAACAGACTACGATGCACTCTTCATCGAAGGTATGGCAATGAACCCAGAAAAAGCAGAAGAAATCAAAGAAGCAGCAATCGCTAAAGCGAAAGAACTCGGTCGTTCATTCTCGACTGTCAACGCATAAGATAAGCGTCAAAAAGGCTCCCGCCGTGTCGGGAGCCTTGAGACTGGAGACAAAGCGTAATTTTTCTCTTAACGAGAAAGATTGCGCTTTTTTGTTCATCTCGCATCGTTTTCCTGGGACAAGCATCGCGCCGCTTCACTTCGTTGCAGGGTCGCTCTTGCTTGTTTTCCCTAGGAAGCGATGTCGAGTGAACAAAACGATTCTCTGATTATCCTTTTTCTAGAGATAAAAAGAATGACACGTCATACGCCACTCCTACAGGAAAAGCGCGATTTTGCGCTGTCAGCAGACAAACAAGACCCGTTTTTCTGCTTGAATGAAGCGGAAAAACTGGCTTGTGTCTCGCCTGAGGAAAGGGCGTGAAAGGACGCGTCATTTTTTAAGTCAGCCCTTTTTGTGTGCACTCAAGAGAGCGTTGATTTTTTGCGAAGTACAAGCGTTACGAAGAACAACAAGTCTTTAAGTTTCTCAAAACCACGAGGATGCGTCGAGATGCGATACAGCCACTCTAGCTTCAGTCGACGAAATAATTTAGGCGCACGTTTACTGTGTCCTGACCAAACGTCGAACGCACCACCGACACCGATGAAGATGCCATGATCGACGTGATCATAGACGGAAGCGATCCATTCTTCTTGTTTCGGTGCACCGAGTGCGACGAGAACAAGATCAGCGTCTGCTTCTGTAATGGCTTGCGTTGCTTCTTCTGTCTTTCCAAAACCATGAAACGTTCCTACGAAGTGGATATTCGGAAACCGAATCGATAACTGACGAATCAACGATTTCATGACTTCCGGACGTCCACCGAGTAAAAAGACACGCTTCTCGAGTGCGTCTGCCGTCCGCAATAGTTCACGTGCGGTCTCGATTCCTGGCAATGTCGCAGTGAGCGGTGCGCCCATCCGTTTACTGGCAGCCGTCACACCGATTCCGTCTGGTGTAATGAACGTCGCCCGTCGTAAGATGGCATCGTAAGAAGGTTCGCGCAATGCACGCAACACGAGCTCTGGGTTCGCCGTGACAAGAAAGGCTTTTCCACGTTCGTGTAAGATTGTTTTAATATGGGTATACCATTGCGAAGGTGTCGCATCGACGAATGGTAGTCCGAATACTTGTTTTGTCTGAATCATAGTTTTCCACCTCATCATCCATCATAGCAGAATCAAGACGGACGAACAGCGACTTGAGACTGAAAAAGGAGCGGATTCACGTGCATCCATCTTGGCAAACCGTGTTAAAAGAAGAAAAGGAAAAACCCTATTTTCAAGAACTGTGGGCTTTTTTGAAGGAAGCCTATCAAACGACGACCGTCTATCCTCCGAAAGAGCGGATCTTTCATGCGTTCGATGCGGTCGCTCCAGAAGATGTCCGGTGCGTCATCTTAGGGCAAGATCCCTACCATGGTCCACGTCAGGCGAATGGACTCAGCTTTTCCGTGCATGACGGAGTGCCGATCCCTCCATCCCTTCGAAACATGTATAAGGAACTCGTCTCGGATATCGGTTGTCCGACTCCGACATCCGGTAATCTCGAAGCATGGTCACGACAAGGAGTCTTCTTACTCAATACGTCGCTTACGGTTGAAGAAGGGAAAGCGGGATCCCATGCTAAAAAAGGTTGGGCACCGTTTACGGATCGGGTCATCGAAGTATTAGGAACACAGACACAACCAATCGTATTCATCCTCTGGGGAAATCATGCGAAGAGTAAAAAAACGCTGATCGATACGGATCGTCATCTTGTTCTTGAAGCTGTCCATCCGAGTCCCTTGTCCGCAAGTCGTGGATTTTTCGGTAGTAAACCGTATTCGCAAACGAATGCTTGGCTGAAAGAGCAGGGAAGAGAGCCGATCGACTGGTGTTTGTCGTAAATTAAAAGCGTGTGTCCCGTTGAATGCGGAACACACGCTTTTTGAGTTACTTAGCGGCTTGAGATCGCCGGTTCCTCATCCATCATGAATTTTTCGACGACGAGAGCAACACCATCTTCATCGTTCGAAGCGGTCATATACTGTGCTTTTTCTTTGACGGTATCGGCTGCATTCGCCATCGCGACACCAAGACCTGCCCATTCAATCATCGATAGATCGTTGTTACCGTCTCCACAAGCAATGACTTCTTCTTGAGCGATTCCTAGTTTTTCAGACAGTAAGGCAAGGCTTGTTCCTTTTGTCACACCGTCTTCCGTGAATTCAAGGAAAAATGGCTTCGAGCGAGCTACTGCAAGTTCACCCGCAAGTTCCTGTTGAAGCGTCTGTTCGACGCGCGCGAGGTGCGTCTCTTCTGCCATCATCAAACACTTGACGACAGGTGTTTGAATCGCGGCTTTAAAATCAGCGACAGGGATGACTTCCATGCCTGTCAGTTGTCCTTCAAGCGTCGTATACTCGTTTGGTTGTTCTGTCAGGATTTCATCTCCGATATACGTGTGGATGTAGACACCTTCCCGTTTACTCAAATCGTCGAGGCGGTGGACCGTCTCCGGGGAAAGCGTGCTGAGGAAGAGCGATTCGTTCGTTTTACAATCAATGATTGAAGCGCCATTAAAGCTCAGGATGTAACTGCCATAGCGAGCGAGTTCCAGTTCTTTTGCGAGGTCGAGCATGGCAAAAGTCGGACGACCGCTAGCGAGCACGACCTTCTTCCCGCGTCGCTGCGCAGCGAGTAAAGCTTCTTTCGTACGTGGTGAAATCGTATGGTCACTTGTCAACAAGGTATCATCTAAATCGAGAACAATCATTTTATACGTCATACATTCAAACCCCTTTCAATTATCTGTATATCGTAACAACTTGTGTCCCATTCGACAATATACTCTCCTCGAAGAGAGTATGATAAAGTGGAAACAGAGCCCGTACGGAAAGGATTCCAACTTTATGAAATATCTCTTCATGATCATATCAAGTCTATTATTAGCAGGATGCAGTACGATGTTTCCACATCCTGCCTCTCTACTCGAACATCCGTCCCTTCCGGCATGGGAGCAGTCGTTGAAAGAACGGATTGACCGCGATTTGCCGAAACAGGCAGAGATCGTGGCGCCACGAAATCAAGCGGTATCCCGCCTATACGAACTCGTCGACTTAGATCGAAACGGTAAAGATGAAGCGATCACCTTCTACCGTAGCGAGCAGGACGGGCGCTTCACGATTCATCTGCTCGTCCATGAACGACAAGGCGAAAAATGGCGACTCGTGGCGCGACAGACGGTAGCTGACGGTCGAGCCATCGATCGACTCGAAGTCATAACTGACGCACGACATAAACAAAACCACCTGGTCATCGGTATTACCAGTTATGGTGAAAATACGTTATACATCATTGAACAGTTACTATCGAAGCAACGAGACGTCACGAAAGTCGATCGGTATGATCGTCTGTCGGTAGATGACTTGAATCAAGATCGAGAGCGGGATATGGTGCTTCTGCAAAAGGGCAGTCCGTCTCGTTTGATCTATTATAAAGACATCCTGTCGAAAGAGCACCAAGAGACGACACTTTCAACGCAGGATGGCGATTTATTCGCAGAACATGATTTATTTGAAGTCGATACGATCAATGCCGCTCGGAATAAAGGCTTGATCGTATCGTATACACGAGATGCAAAAATGCACATCGCATTATTCCGTTTAGCGAACGATACATTGGAACAGGTTCGTTTCGGTCAGGTCGATGAGATCGTCGAACCGATGTATACCTTCCCGAAAGATGTCGATCAAGACGGAATCATCGAGTTTGGTCATCAATACACGCCAGCAGGCAGTAAAGGGCGTGAGGGTGAACCGAAACCACGCATCACGGCATACTACACATGGAATGGGTCAGATAATTCGCCATTTCTCGAGAGTGGGTTCGAATTGCGAGAAGAGCAGTACATCGATCAAGAATACAATTTCGTCATGCGGTTCCCTGCCAACTGGGCGACGCGTGAAACGATCGAGAAACGCGAAAATCGTGTTCGGTTCATCAATCGAGAAACGAAGCAGATTGATTTCGAATTAGAGGTCATTCCGAAGAATCAATACATTGCTAGTGACCAAAAACGAAAAATCAAAGAAGGTATCGATTATGTCTATGTGATTGATGCGACGAAGGATTATGAAGTGTTCGTCAATCGTGTCACACTCGTGGAATAAAGAATCAGGGGGAGAAAAGAATGACCAAAATACTAGTAGCCGAAGATGAACATGCGATTCGCAGTTTCATCGTCATTAATTTGAAACGAGCAGGCTATGATGTCATCGAGGCGGAAAATGGGAAAGAAGCGCTTGCGCAGTTTGATCAACAAACCTTCGATATTCTGTTACTCGATATCATGATGCCGGAAGTCGACGGTTTTGCCGTCTGTGAACAGGCGCGGGCAAAGGATGAAGTCGTCGGGATCATCATGTTGACAGCACGGACACGAGAAGAGGATAAAGTCATGGGACTGAGCGTAGGAGCAGACGATTACATCGCGAAGCCATTCAGTCCAGCAGAGCTACTCGCGCGCATCCAGTCGCTCCTGCGACGGGTAGAGACATTACGTCGCAGAAAACAGCCACGTGAACTCGTCTCTGGACCGTTTCGGATTGATTTAGGCGCGAAGCGCGTCCAAAAAGAAGGTGTCGACGTCGAAGTGACACCAACTGAATACGATTTACTTTGCCACTTCATTAAAAACGAAGATCAAGTTATGTCGCGAGATGAATTACTCGATGCGGTATGGGGTGAGAATTACTTTGGTGATCGGAAGACGGTTGATGTCAACATTCGCCGTCTTCGTCAAAAAATCGAAGAAAATCCAGCGGAACCGAAGTTCATCGAGACATTGTGGGGACATGGATACAAGTGGCGTAACGAAGAATGAAGCGCCAGATATTAATGCGGTTCATGACGATTATCACGGTGACAGTCTTACTCGTCATCGGGATCCTCTCGTTCGTGACCTATAACTATTACTACGTGACGGCGACGGATGTCTTGAAACGTCATGCGAATGCGAGTGCTGTCTTATTTGCGAATAGTGGCCTTGCTTATGATTACGCCGATTCAGAAGCGACGATCCATGACGTACTTGATTCTTACGCTTATCCAGACGCTGAGATCGAAGTGTTGGATGCGACAGGGATTCCGCGTTACTCTTCGACCGGATTCATCTCGGAACGTAAGTTGACGCGAGCGGCGATCAATCAAGTAAGAGCGGGGCAGACTGTCACGAAACGATATGACGATGAGGCGACGGGAGAACATTTACTGGAAGTAACAGAACCTGTCGTGTCGTTCGGTCAGACGACGGGAGCGCTTCGTTATACGACGTCGCTTGAGCGAATCGATCGACGTGTGATCGAAATTTGTTTAGCGATCGTCCTCCTGGGTACAGTAATTTGGGGACTTGCCTTCATCTATTCCTCACGTCTCGTCTCGTCGATCGTCCGACCGATTCAAGAAGTCATCGGTGCATCGGATCAAATCGCGAAACAGCATTACGACGTCAAGGTGAACGAGGAATACTCGTTCGAGCTTGGAGAACTAGCGCGGACGATCAATTATATGGGACAACAGATTAAACAGCAGGAAACGCTGAAAGATGAATTCATTTCTGGTATCTCCCATGAATTACGGACACCGCTGACATCAATCAAAGGCTGGAGTGAAACGTTACTCGTCGAACAGGATCAGTTGCCGGAAGAGGCGTCGCTTGGGATGGGCATCATTCATTCGGAGACGGAGCGTTTGATTTCGCTCGTTGAGCAGTTACTCGATTTCTCGAAACTCGAGACGAGTCGGCTCGTCTTATACCGTCAGGAAGTCAACTTGACGGAAATCATCGAGACCGTGACGGCGCAACTGCGTCAAAAGCTGGAAGAAAAAAATGTCCAGATCGTACAGAAGTTACCGGCACAAGTCGTCGGTCTATACGACGAAAACCGATTGAAACAAGTCTTCTTGAACCTGCTTGATAATGCGATCCGCTTTTCTCCAGTCGGTGGCACGATCACCATTCGACTCGTTCGTTCAGAGCGTGTATTGTTCCTCTCCTTCAGTGATGAAGGTCCCGGGATTCCGAAAGAGCACTTACGTCACGTCACAGAAAAATTCTATCAAGTGCAAAAAGGAAAGGGTGGAACAGGGCTCGGCCTATCGATTTGTCGAGAACTCGTCGAAGCACATGAAGGCAAGCTATTCATTGATAATCAGCCGGAAGGCGGCGTCATTGCGACGATTCTGCTACCTGTCACGAAAGCGTAAACACTGAGACGGGCAGAGTCAAACAGAAACTGGTAAAGTTAAGTGGATTATAGTACGAAATGGATCAGATGATAGGAAACGGAGGAATCAGTCATGGCACTTGGTGTTTCAAATGGTACGCTTCAACCGCTCTCTGGAAAACCGAACGCGGTATCTACTCAAACCGATCTACAGGATATGAAAATGCGTCCGCTCCCGTTCAAAGGAACGCTTGCAGATTCGAAGTTCCAACTCTTACGTATCCTACAAAGCCTCGACCGCGTCAAAGTTGTTAAGGAGGAAGGGGCATACATCCATGCCATCTTCACGAGTAAAGTCTTTCGCTTCAAGGATGACGTCGAATTTTACTTCGATGAAGCCGCACAAGTGATTCATTTCCGTTCGGCATCGCGTGTCGGATACTCCGACTGGGGCGTCAACCGTAAACGGATGGAAGACATCACACGTCGTTACGAGGAGGGCTTGCGATGAAGACCTATCAATTAGTTGTCATTGGTGGTGGGGCAGCCGGAATGACGATTGCTGCTGGTGCAGCAAGTCTCGGCGCGCACGTCGCCCTGATCGAACGGCATACGCACCTAGGCGGAGATTGTCTCCACTACGGTTGCGTTCCTTCAAAGGCGTTGATCGAAGCCGCGCACGATGTTCATGTCATGAAGCGAACGGCTGAAAAATACAACGTGACGCTGAACGGGGACGCGGTCTATTCGAAAACGAAAGCAAGCGTCGATCGGGCACGTAACATCATTCAATCGCACGATGGAACGAAACGGTTCGAAGACCTTGGCGTCGATGTCTATATCGGAGAAGCGACATTCCTCAGTGCTCATGAAGTGGAAGTGGCGGGACAGCTTGTCGTAGGTGAGAAGTTTGCGATCTCGACGGGATCTCAACCCATCATTCCACCGATTGATGGACTCGATACGATTGATTATTTAACGAACGAGACGATCTTCGAATTAACGGAGCGTCCGGAGCGACTGCTCGTCATCGGTGGTGGAGCGATTGGTCTTGAGTTATCGCAAGCATATGCGCATCTTGGAACAGAAGTCACGGTCATCGAGGGTATGAAGACGTTACTCGGAAAAGAAGACCGCGACATGGTCGAAGTCATTCAACGTCAGCTCGAACAAGAATTGACGTTACATCTCGATACGAAGGTCACGCACGTCCGCAAGTCGGCGGGGGGCATCGAAGTGACGGTTGAAGCAAACGGCGAATCACGTGTCATCGAAACGGATGCCGTGCTTGTCGCAGTCGGTCGTAAGCCACGCATCGAAGCACTACGTCTCGACCGAGCTGGCGTACACGTCGAGAAAGGATTCGTCCAAGTCGATAGTTCACTTCGAACAAGTCAGCGACACATCTTTGCGGTCGGAGATACGATCAACTCGCTCCCATTTACGCATGTCGCAGGACTGGAAGGAAAAACGGTCGTCACGAATGCTTTATTCGGTCTACGGACGAAGCCGGATTATCGGGCGGTTCCGTGGGTCACATTCACGACACCTGAATTGTTCCATCTCGGATTGACAGAAGACGAGGCACGCAAGAAACATGGTGAGATCAAGGTCTATCAGACCGGTCTCGATGAAGTCGATCGTTTCGTCATCAATGGTCAGACGGAAGGACGCGTCAAGCTCATCGCTGATAAGCGTGGAAAACTGATTGGAGCACATGCAATCGGAGAACAAGCCGGTGAATGGATGCAAGAAGTCGTCTATGCGATGGCACGTAAAGATAAGGTCGGTCAATTGTCGCGTGTCGTCCACCCGTACCCAATTCGTGGTGCTGCTGTTCAGCGTGCTGCTGATGTCTACTGGCGTGAACGTCTATTCGCTGGTCCGATCCCAAAATGGTTGAAACGTTATTTCGACTGGAAACAAGGAGAATGATTCATGCAACAACCTGCTACTAAACGGAATTTCGTTCCGCTCGTCATCCTGTTGACGCTTGTCATCAACTTGCTCGTGGCGCTTTTATTCTTTGCGCCACCTGTCCAAGTCGATTCAGGATTCGATTGGACGTTGCTTCCTTTTTTGAATGCCATCTTCAATAGTTTTACCTTCATGCTGTTGCTCGGTGCTTGGATTTCCATTCGTCGTGGCAATCGGGTGAATCATCGTCGCTTCATTGGTGGTGCGATGACGACGACGACTTTATTCTTAATTTCGTACGTCACGTATCATGCTGTCAGTGAATCGACGAAATTCGGAGGCGAAGGGTTCGTTCGTCCTGTCTATTTCTTTATCCTGATTACGCACATCATCCTAGCTGCAGTCATCGTTCCACTCGTCTTGATGTCACTCGCGCACGCTGTGAATCAAAACTTCGAGAAGCATAAAAAGTGGACACGTTTTACGATGCCGCTTTGGTTATACGTCAGCTTAACGGGCGTCATCGTCTATATCATGATTCGTCCGTATTATTAAAAAAGACTCCTTCGTGTCTACCACGAAGGAGTCTTTTTGATGATCAGGACTTAACTTTTGTTTCATCGAGTACATTCGCTTTTAAGTCGATCAATGGTCGAATTAAAACTTCGACACGGCGATTTTTGCTACGACCGGTTTCTGTTTGATTGGACGCAATCGGTTGGAATTCTCCGTAACCGCTGACGGTGAACCGTTTTGGTTCGAGCTTCGGATTACGTTGCAAAGCACGCATGAAACTGATCGCCCGGTCCGCACTCAGTTCCCAGTTCGACGGATACCGTGCTGTGTTGATTGGAATATTGTCTGTATGTCCAGACACTTGAATCTGACGTTGCCCTGCTTTGACGAGCAGTGCACTCATCCCCTCTGCGATTTGAAGCGAGCGTCCTCTTACTTCTGCCTGAGCTGGTGAGAATAGTGCGCGGTCGCGAATCGTAAAGACGAGACCCTCATTCGTAATTTCGACCTTGATATCTTTTTCAAGTTTTTCATTCTTAATGTATTCATTGGCTTCTTCTTTGATTTTTTCGAGTTCCGCAATTTCATAGCTTTGTGCTTTTGTCCGCGCGTCTAGCTTTTTTGATTCCTCTTCTTCTTGAGTAGAGAGCGAGCTGTTCGTAATCATCCCTGATCCACCGTTGAAGACGGAGCTAAACGACTGAGACATCGCTTTTAGTTTCACGGCATCGACACTACTCGAAGCAAACAGAACGATAAAGAGTGCCAGAAGTAAGGTCAATAAGTCGGCGTAGGGAATTAACCAGCCTTCGGAGATATGTTCGTCATGCGGCTTCTTTTTCCGCTTCATAGTTCGCACGCTCCTTCGGTGTCAGGTACACGAGTAGCTTATCTTCTAAGTTCTTCGGGGATTCACCATTTTGAATCGAGAGAATCCCTTCAATCATCATTTCATACAACTGAATCTCGCTTGCTGATTTTTGCTTCAGCTTCGTTGCGAACGGGAACCACAGGACATATCCGGTGAAAATTCCGAATAACGTCGCGATGAAGGCACCTGAAATGGCGTGACCTAATTTTTCGATATCCGATAAATCGGATAGGGCGGCAACGAGACCGACAACGGCACCGAGAACCCCAAGCGTTGGTGCGTAGGTACCGGCTTGCGTGAAAATGTTCGCGTTCGCATGATGGCGTTCCGTCATATTTTCGAGATCACGTGTCATGACGTCCTCGACATATTCGGATGGTTGTCCATCGATGACCATCATGACGCCACGCTTCATGAAGGCATTATCGACTTCTTCAAGTGCTGACTCGAGAGATAACAGACCCTCTTTACGTGCTTGCGTCGAGAGTGTCAGAAATTGTCCGAGCAACACTTGTTTTGTCATCAGCTTTTGTTCGAATAAGATGACTTTAAATAAGGCAGGTAAGACTTTCAATCGTTCCTTCGGGAAGGAAATCATGATGGCAGCTGCTGTCCCGACGAAGATGATGACAAGGGCTGCGGGGTTAAGCAAAGCGACGGGAGGCGCACCTTTTAAGATCATACCTCCGACTAATGTGATGAGACCAAGAATGATCCCGATGATCGACACGATATCCATGATTGATGTGTGCCACCTTTCTGTATGTAATTCGTATAGGAACGAAAAATAAAAGAGCAGAAGACACTTCTTCTGCTCGGAAATCCAAAAACCGAGAATCAAGCGCCGTTTTCGTCGATTAGCATTTGAATGCTTTCGTTTCGTTCGTCACGCTCTATATCGGTCAGTACGTCGTATTTTTTTAACACTTGATACAATTCATTTAGAATCGGTTGCTCCAAATGTAATGATAAGAGTTCCTCGAATTGATAATACAATTGCGCAGGCATCCATTGTGATTGTCGTTCCAGCCTTCGCCAGACATCCTCAATCGAATGATCAGCCGTCTTAGGGTCCACTGTTTCCCTCAACCTCCTTTAATGATTACACGTCCACTTTTATCTAGTTTACCAAAAAAATACGAAAACGTTTAGTCGATTGCATATTTCGATAGAACTTCTTAATTCGAGGGAGTATGATAAAGACAATTCTGTCTGAAAACAATCTAGGGGGAGTAAGATGTTCTCGCATAAAAGACGTTCACGACTCGCACGCTTCGGGCGTTTAGGTGAATTGATGTATCATCAGCTATTCGATAAACCGGCACGTTTCATCGCAACGGGCTTTACATTGACGATTTTACTGGGTGGTTTTTTATTGTGGCTTCCGATTTCACAACAAGAGGGACAAGACGTATCTTTCATCGATTGCCTATTCGTCGCGACATCGGCAGGAACCGTCACAGGACTGTCACCGATCAATATTGCCGAATCCTATAATTTAATTGGTCAAATCATCATGATGCTTTTAATTCAGGTCGGTGGGCTTGGGTTCATGACAATCGCGCTCGTCTTGCTGAGCGTCACGGGACGAAAAATCGGGATTCGTCAGCGGATCATCATTCAAGAAATGTTCAATCTCGATAGTCCGGGCGGAACGATTCGTCTCGTCCGTAACATCATCGTCACGACGGTCCTCGTCGAGATCGTCGGCATGTTTTTGATTGCGCTCGATTTATTCATTCAATATAAGTATACCTTTGGGAAAGCACTCTATTACGGTCTGTTTCATGCCGTATCCGCCTTTAACAATGCGGGCTTCGCACTTTGGGGCGATAATTTAATCGGTTTCCAACAGGATACGACGTTCATTCTGACGATTGCAGCGCTCTTGATGATTGGTGGTCTTGGTTTTACGGTCATCGCGGATATCGCTGGTAAACGAAACTTCAAGAAAATTTCGCTCCATTCTAAATTGATGGTGCTATCACTACTCGTCATCAATGGACTAGGTGTTTTAGCAATGATGCTCTATGAATGGGTATCGAACTTGGGTTCATTAAAAGACGAATCGTTCTTTAGTGCACTCCATATCGTGTTCTTCCAAGTCGTCACGACACGAACAGCTGGTTTCCAAACGATTGACTTAACGACGATGGTGCCGCTCTCGATCGGTTTGATGATGGTCTTGATGTACATTGGGGCAGGTTCCGCATCGACAGGTTCCGGGATCAAGGTCACGACGGCAGCGGTCATCTTGAAGAATGTCTGGACGTATATACGCGGACAGCGTGAAACGGTTTTGATGCGTCGGACCGTTCAGACGCAAGCGATTCAAAAGGCATATGCGATTGCTGTCTTCAGTTTACTGTTCATTGCTTTGATCACGACGTTCCTGGCGTTGACCCAGCCGAACATTTCCTTTATTGGTTTATTCTTTGAGACGGTTTCGGCATTTGGAACAGTTGGTCTTTCTTTGAACGTAACAGCTGAGCTCAATAGCTTTGGTAAGTTTTTAATCATGTTCATGATGCTACTCGGACGTGTCGGTTCCTTGACGATTCTGTTCACGTTCGCGACGCAGCGAGACCGGACGATTCGTTATCCAAAAGAGAATATGTTGATCGGGTAACCGATGAAAAAGTCCAATCGACTTCCCTTGAGGAAGAACGATTGGACTTTTTTAGTGTGTCGCATGTATTTGGTAATACTGGACGAGCCGAGGCATCGTTTCTGCAAGGTCTGGACAAATAATACCAGTGTCCCGTAAGTCACGTAAGGCATATGTCGTGTCGTATTGAACGGGATGAATGAAATAATCGAGTGTCTGACGTTGCATCTGAAATCGTTTCGCGACAGCTGGAGTCAATGCTGTGCTGACGAGTCGAAACGGAACGATTCCGCGCGGATAACGGCCATAATAGGCGACGTGTAACATCTCAAAAATCGCACGTGCGCCATGTGGGAATGGATCCGTCAGATGATAGGTCTTATTTCTTCCGACCGGTGCATGACTGAGATAAGCGGTCGCTTCAATGACGTAATCATAGGGCACGAGATTGACGAGTGCGTTTGCTCGACCTGGATACGGAAGAGGAGCAAAGGATTGCAGGAGACGCATCGCGTTCAAAACGAAATACACCCCATCCCATTTCGGTGTTTCGCCCGTTTCGGAATGGCCGACGACGATCCCAGGACGGATGATCGTATAGGGGATCGTTCCGATTTCTTTACGGAAACGCACCTCTGCTAAGTATTTCGTTTCTTCATAAGCATTTTTAAAGGCACTTGCTTGTAACTCATCTTCTAGAACCATTCCGGAACGGAGACCCGAGACATACGCTGTACTGAAGTAGATGTAACGCTCTAAGGTCCGACACGTATGAGCAAACTGTGTCACGTTCGCGGTACCGATCACATTGATTCGAAAGGCGGGTTCATATGCTGTTGCTAAATCATATAGCGCCGCGAGATGAAAGATGTGTGTGACGTCTTGTTGCAACATCATCCGCGCCTCTGATGATAAAGCAAGCTGTTCGACCGTGATATCGCCTTCGTGCAATACAAGTTGCTCCGATCGTAAGGATGTACGTTCTAGAAGATCCTGGCGTCGCTTAACAGCTGCGTTTCGTTCTGACGGTAAATGAAGCAAATGAAAACAAGCGATTTGGTCCGGAACACGTGCCAGTTGTTCGATCAGTTTGGTCGCTAAAAAACCGGGGAAACCCGTCATGAAGTAGGTCCGCATCAATTCCATTCCTTTCTTGGATCACGTTCGAGTACAACGGTGAACGTCGAACCATCATTGATTTCTGATTCAACGGAAATCGCACCTCCGTGTGATTCGATGATTTCCTTACAGATGGCAAGTCCGAGGCCGGTTCCGCCGATTTTCCGGATGTCTGAGTTATCGACCCGGTAAAATTTCGTAAAGAGCTTTTCAAAAGCATTTTGTGGAATACCGAGTCCATAATCCGTCACAGAGAACGTTGCTTGTTCCGGATTGGCTGAAAGAATGACTCGAATATGATTCGCCTGTGGAGAATACTTAATGGCGTTCGAAAGCAAGTTCAAGATCACCTGCTTGATTTTGTGCTCGTCCGCAAAAATCAGAACAGGATCCTTTGGCAGTTCTAGATCAATCCGATGTGTTTCGACGGTCTCACCATAGGCATCGACGGTTGATGCGAGAAGATCGCGTAACGAGAACGACGTGAAGGTATACTCCTGTTTTCCACCTTCTAGACGCTGAATGTCTAAAAACTCATTTAATAGCGTCGTCAATCGTTTCGTCTCTTCGTGGACGATCTCAACATACCGTTCGATTCGATCAGCCGATTGTTTTTTATATCGTAGTAATTCCATATAGCCAAGAATGGAGGACAGTGGCGTGCGCAACTCATGCGATACTGTACTGACGAGTTCGTCTTTTACTTGATCCATCTTCGCTTCCTCTGTCCGGTCACGGAAAACAAATAGGAAGCCATGACGAGAAATGCGGCTCTTCTCCTTTTTGATCGCAGTCGCATAAAATTCGAAATAAAGTGGACTGGACTCATTTGGTCGCTGTAACGTGAAACGAAACGATAGTTCAGAATGTTTTCCGGCGAGTAATTCTTCTACTTGTCGGAGCATCTCGAATCGAGTGTTCAAATCGAGATTCGGAATCAGACTGATTCGTTCTTGAATCTTACTTGGTGCAATGCCTGGGACATCGAGTAATTTGCGTGCTTTGACGTTCATGAAGATGAAACTTCCATCCTCTTCTGTCAGTAGGAAACCTTCATTGGATGCTTGAAGAATCGATTGTGTGATATCACGCTGACGCATGATGGCATTTTTTTCGCGCTCAAGCATTTTCTCAATCTTTTTTCGTTCGGTAATATCACGAACGACGGCGACACGCATCCGGATATTGTTGTAGATGATTTCACGCGGGAAGACTTCGATTTCGACAGAGGTTCCGTCGGCACGTTGACCGAGAACTTCGTATGGTTCTTCTCGATGCTCCTCGATGCGTTGCAAGACACGCGCGTGATGATCCGGATGAATCAATTCAAGCGTCGTCTTGCCTTTCATTTTCTCGAGTTTCGTCCGGAAAATGACTTCTGCTGCGCGATTGGCATCGATGATGATTCCGTGGTCATGAAAGATGACGGCTTCAACGACGGATTCCGAGAAGAGTCGGAAGCGGCGTTCGCTTTTCGTCAGATGCCATTCGATTTGTTTTTGCGGTGTGATGTCCTGAATGAGCAGGAAGTACGTATCGTTTGGTAACCGTGTCATATAAAGACGCCCATGGAACGTTGAGCCATCCAAACGATGATAGGTCCATTCATTTTCGGCTTCCCGTCCATGCAATAAAAAAAGTTGCGCGTCCGATAAGTCTTTTAAGTTCAATTGTTCGAGATGTTGACGGCGGGTAGTGATTTCCTTCGCATCATGTAGAACCGTCGCTTGGAGACCCATGATGTCTTCGGCATGCTCGAAACGAAATAAGGTGCTTGCCACCTCGTTACAAGTTTGAATCCGAAACTCCGAGTCGGTGATGAATAGAGCAGTATCTAGTGTTGAATTGAATAAGTCCTCGATTTTCAGGGGAGCGACATGGACAAGAAAATAGTCCGTCGCTTCAATCGCTGTGACTGTTAATTGATATGTCGTTGAAATGACGGCTTCCTTCTGTAATGGAAAGAAATCATCCGTGATGGGAAACAGCTCCTGAATGGTTTCGATATTCGGAGCGTTCATGAACTGGTGTTGAAACGCGTCATTATGAAATTGAATCTTTCCATTTGCATCGACTAGAAGAACGGGGTCTTTCATAGCACGTATCGTCGCGTGAATGATTCGTATCGATGAAGGGGATGAATGTTCTGCCATGAGCTACCTCCTGACTGGTCTTCGACCATGGATTTTAAGACAGTCTTTCCTCAGCTTACTTCTGCAAGATGAGGCGTGTTTCCTGTTGAAGGAAGCAACCGACGAAGAATTTTAGTATAGTGAAAAAAAGGTCACGACGAAGTAGAGGAGAAAAGCACGATGAAACGATTGAAACGAAAACGATTGTTACTAGCAGCTTTGTTTGCAATGATAGGAATTTTCGGAACTTATTTTTTTTCGAGTTCTTGGGAACCTTTAATCTTAATCATCAGTATAGTAGGGTGTATCCTTTTTCTTCTTTTGTCCATTTTAACGCCGTCGCTTGAAAAACGACTCGATCGAATGGAAGGACGAGAATTTGAAGAATGGCTTGCCGATTTATTTGAAACAGCAGGATATCGAGTCGAGTTGACACCTGCTTCACGCGACTTCGGAGCAGATTTGTTGATAGAGGATGAACGAGGGTATAAGATTGCCATCCAGGCAAAGCGATATAGTGCGGCTGTAGGGCTCGAAGCGGTTCAACAGGTCGCTGCCTCGGTTCCATTCTATGGGATGGACGAGGGGTGGGTCGTTACGAATTCGACCTTTACGGAAGCTGCATATCAGCTAGCGGAACCAAATCAGGTTCGCCTCATTGATCGGGAAGAATTGCTCGCATTTGCAAAGGAGATGAACCTGCATTGAACATGTCGAATGATTGTCGACAAAAGGGGGTTGTCAATTTGGAGAAACGGTGCAATAATCATTTTCGTTAACGAAATATCATACAGATAAAGAAAGTTAAACTATACAGGATGTCTAAATAAACTGGGGACGAAAAACCAGCACGTTTTAGCAGTGAGAGGAGAATTTCTGTTGCGCAAAGTTGTCTATGTGCAGGGTTGCGTTTTTTCGCAAGGTCATGCCGCGATTTATGATGAAGCGCACCAAATGATCGGTGCGGTTCAACACGACGAGAATGGTCGTGTTCAAGTAATGAATGGTGAAGGTAGAGGGGTAGCGTTTGGTAAGTTCATTCCGACGTGTAAGAAGTGGGTCGTGATGAACCATGATGGACAAGAGGTAGGTCAAATGCGTGAGAAGTTTTCGCTCTTCTCGAAGAAATGTGAGTACAACGTGTATGAGCGTGGTACATTCACGATTTCCTTCGACCTGACAAAAGGAAAATTCTCCGTACGGAGTGCAGCTGGAGAAGTCGTTGCTGAATTGTTGCAAGACGGTGATGAGTACCGTCTCGTCAAGGATGCTGACAAACTCTCGATGTACGAACTACTCTCTGTCTTGAAAAGTCTGACGAACAACGTCCACTATAAATCACTGACAGCCGTCTAAATAAAAAAAGATGCCTTCCATGACATGGATGGCATCTTTTTTTCATCATGTCGTTTGCAGAACATGATGGAGACGTTGTTTCGCTTCGTGCGTTAAATGCGATACACGACGGGCATAGAGACACAGTTGGAGAACGTGGACAGTTTCAGGGCGATAAGCGTTAATGCGCTCGAGCGAGCGTCTGAGACGCTTCTCCGTCAATTCGATCGGACCACTTGTCTCCGCGTGTTGCGTGTAGACGAGATAAAAATTAAGCGGACTGATTAAATCATCCTCATCAATATTCGGATTCTTGAAGACGATCGTCAGCAGTTCTCGTGTTTCTTCTAACGAGAAGAGGTGTTTTAAATCATCCAGTAGATAGATGATCGAAGCCTGATTGATCGAGTACTTCTTTCCGCGATGCGGTACGCCGATGATGTCCCGGACTTCACGTTTCGTCCAGTTCTGGATCGTCGTCGCTGACATATGTTCGCCGATCAGGGCATTTGCCAAATGAACGATTTCATTGATGGATAGACCATTTTTTAATGGATCGAATTGCTTCAAGCGATTGATGACCTTCGGTAATTCTGTACCTTCCGTTGCGACGAGGGGTTCGATTCCTTTTCCTTCGTTCAAGCGTTGCAGACAACTTGATAATGTTTGGACTGCTTGAGCATCATACATTTCCAAAACTTCCTCTCTAGGACGTCATTTGACCTTATGTTATCAAATGAAGGTTCAATAGGGCAAATGGCAACTGAAACAACGTACAATAATAGGAAAGAAAGGGGGGAATGACGATGGAATGGATAGCTGCTCTTGGCACGATTGGAATCGTCGGGCTAGTTCTCGTCATCCTGGAAGTCATTGGACGCCGTTTCGACTTTTCTCCCGAGACGGTTCGGAAATGGATTCATATTGCTGTCGGTCACTGGGTATTTCTTGCGCTGCTCTGGCTGGATCACTGGTACGTTGCGATCGTACCGTTGTTATTCTTTGCTGTCGTGAATCTAGTGACACTACGAAAAGGAATCGGTCAGATGCACGATGTCGATCGTCCTTCTTACGGAACGGTCTATTATCCACTCGCTCTAGCGGGACTCGTCTTGTTCTTCTTCGAGCGACAGCCGATGGCGCTCGTTGCGGGAAGCATGGTGCTTGCTTGGGGCGACGGTCTCGCTGCTCTCGTCGGAAAACGCTACGGAAAGACGTTTTACGTCCGTGGTGAGACGAAACGATCCTTTGAAGGAAGTATCGCCCTATTTTTGGCGTCATTCCTCGTGTTGACCGTGACGTTCTTGTTTTATGGACAACCGATTTGGCTCGCTGTCAGTTATGGCTTCTTGCTTGCGAACATCGCAGCCTTGATCGAAGCCATCTCATATCGCGATCTCGACAACTTGATCTTGCCATGGACGATCGCGGCACTCGTCGCGTTTGCTTTTTGACTTTCAGTCGCGTAACAACAATTGTTTGAAATAGAGAAAGCGTAATCGAATATAGTCCGGGTACGCACGCCAACCTGCATGACGGATGGTCATATCCCGACACATATCCTGAAAGACATGGCGATAGATCTTTTCTTCGGAATCGTCGTAAACAGCTGCGAACAAGCCATGCTCGAGCATGTTGGAAAGGCATTCGTCGAGCTTAGCGTAGAGGGTCTCCTCGCTGTCTTCGCGCAATGTAGCATGCAGCTTCTCATATTGAATGCTTTGATTGACAGAAGCTGTCGCATGAAAGACGGTGGTTTTGTCGAGATGAGATACGCCAAGGATTAATGCATAGAGTGCTTCCAACATGTCGATCGAATGACCGTCTAATTGTTGGATGGAATCAATGGCCATCAGCGTATCGATTCCAGATGCGCCAACCTTCTTTAAATATGTAAACGCATGGACGGCTGATTCCCCATAAAATTGACGATGATTGTAATGGACGGCAAGGAAACGATGTCCTGCTGGCTCTTCAGGAAAGCGTGTGATGGCCGATAGGAAAAACTGTTCTGCTTCGTGCATATACCCTTCCTCTTCACTGATGATACCGAGGAGTATGTATCCTTGCACATGCTCGCCGAGTTGCTGATGTGTCTCTTCGATCAGCCGGCGCGCTTGAGTGTGTTCGTTCTTGAAATAAAGGGAATGGGCTGTAGCAATGTTGAGCAATGGATGAGATGGGACAAGAACACGTAAGCGCTCGGTTGCGACAATACGTACGCTTTCTTCTGTATCGGATGTCAGTGCTTCGAGTAACGCCACTTCAGCGACGTGGCTCTGGAGTTCATGAGAATGGGCGGTTATGGTTTGTGTCATGTAATGAGATCCCCTCTACTAGTTCAAAATCATAAGTCTTCGTTTCTCATCATATGACAAGCCGGGTGGTGCCTCAAGAAGTAATGAAGAGATTCGCCTGGGATTCCTTCTTTTCATAAAAAATAGTCGATGGTTCCTCGAAAAGGAATCATCAACTATTTCTACTTTCAAGATCATGCGTGTAGGTGAAGCACATCTTCAACGGATTTGTACGTGTATCCGAGATCGCGTGCGACTGCTTCGTACGTGACGAATCCTTGCGCGACGTTCAATCCTTTTTCAAGAGCATCGTTTTCAGCAAGCGCACGGTGTGTGCCTTTGTTCGCGAGCTCAAGGACATACGGAAGCGTTGCGTTCGTCAATGCTAGTGTAGACGTACGTGGAACAGCACCTGGCATGTTCGCGACTGCGTAATGAACGACACCGAATTTTTCATATGTTGGGTCATCATGCGTCGAGATACGATCGACCGTTTCGAAGATACCACCTTGGTCGATGGCAACGTCAACGATGACAGCGCCCGGCTTCATGCGTTTGACCATGTCGGCAGTGACGAGTTTCGGTGCTTTTGCACCTGGAATCAAGACAGCACCGATGACAAGATCACTCTCAGCGACCGCTTCAGCAATCGTGTACGGGTTTGAGATCAACGTGTTGATCGAGTTACCGAAGATATCATCGAGCTGACGAAGGCGTTCTGGGCTGACATCGATGATCGTGACATCCGCACCAAGACCAACCGCGAGTTTCGCAGCATTCGTTCCGACGACACCGCCGCCGATGACTGTGACTTTTCCACGACGAACCCCAGGAACACCTGCAAGCAGGATGCCCATACCACCGTGTGGTTTTTCTAAGAACTGTGCACCGATTTGTGATGCCATGCGTCCTGCGACTTCACTCATTGGTGTTAACAATGGAAGGGTGCGGTTCTTTTCAACCGTTTCATAAGCGATTGCTGTGATGTTCGAATCAACAAGCGCACGTGTCAATTCTGGCTCAGCCGCTAGGTGAAGATACGTGAACAATGTCAAATCTGGACGGAAGTATTGGTACTCTGAAGCGATCGGCTCTTTGACTTTCAAAGCAAGTTCGGCTGTTGCCCAGACTTCAGCAGCAGTCGCGATGATTTCAGCACCGGCTTTGACGTACTCTTCGTTCGTGAAGCCACTCCCCATACCTGCCATCGATTCAATGATGACACGATGTCCTTGTGCATGTAACGCTGCTACCCCGGCAGGTGTTAATGCAACACGGTTTTCGTTGTTTTTGATTTCCTTTAATACTCCAATGATCATGTGAACGCGATCCCCTTTCGCAAATAAACAAATCAATTTCTCTTCTTCTTCAGTATACGAGAAATGAAAGCGTTCTACTTTATCGGCGTCTTCAAAAATAACCGATATCCTTTGTGTAAAATCACAAAGGATATCGGTCTGCTTTTAGGTACAAATAAAGTAAGGAGCGTTCAGGTAAAGATTCCATTCGAATGCCCGCTTCCTCCTCGATCCGTCGCATCCGATAAAGGATCGTATTCGGATGAACATGGAGATGGGAAGCGACTTGTTTGACGTTCCCATCATAATGAAGAAACCACTCTAGCGTCTCACATAAGGAGGAGGCATGTTTCACATCGTAAGCACGCAGACGTTCGATTTCTTCCAAGCGAACCGTCCGCCGTCGCAGACGCTCCGAGAAAATCGGTAAGAGCTGGAATAAGCCGAGGCGTTCGTAACGAGTGACGTTCTTCAGCTCAAATGGAAAGGCGTCCTTTAAACGTAAGACGATGCCAGCTTCTTCATAGCGCTCCGGAATCGCTTGGACGCCCGTGAAGACTTCACTACTTGCTGCGACGAAGTCCGTATAATCGAACCGCTCCGCGAGCAATTGTCGAAATGATTGGATGAAGGCGTCGAACTGCAGACGCTCTTGTTCTGCGTCGCGGTCGTTTGTGCTGATCCACAAGATGAAATCTGTTTCATCATACGCGTAAAGTAACGGACGAACTGTCTGCTGAATCGTCAATAAATAGCGCAGGCGATCCGCAAGTCGTGGTGTGATTGCTTCCGAAAAACGAATGACCGTCAAACGGCTAATACCGGGTGGTGCGACATGGAGCTTAGAGAACATCTTCAGAATCTCCGACTCGGATAATTCTTCATGTAATAACTCGAAGAAAAACTGTTCCGTTTGCTCTTCCTTCCGTTTTTTCTGCATGTCGATCGCCAGTAACTGACGTTGGGCAAGCAATGCTCCTTTCTTTAAATCCGCTAGTTCCGATGGAGTAAAAGGAGTGCTTCGAGCAATCGACCAAATATAGCCGAGAATTTCTGAATCTTGCTTGATTGCAATGGCGACACGATCGTTCAATCCGACATCCGTGCGTGCGGAAATAATGAGTGGATCATCTTGTGTAGCAAGGCTCTGGATGACTTCATCTTTCCAGAGTTGGTCGATGACCGATTCCGGTACCCGGCGACCAATGATCGTTGCGACACGGGCAGGGTCTGTATCAGCCGTATGCGTACTATACGCAAGAAGGCGGTGATTGCGATCTTCAATCGTAATCGGGGCATTCAAGGCAATACCGATCGCTTCCGCTAAGTCGTCTAAAGAATGATATGAAGCTTCTAACATGGGATTTCCCTTCTTTCTCTTTCGCTCGATAGTTTTAGTATATCTTCTATTGTGTAAAATCACAAAAAGTATTCTTTTGTATTGTAAGAAAACACAACTACATGCTACGGTAAGCCTCGGAAAAGACAGAGAGGATGAAATGGCATGGAAGTATTACGTCTGATATCGGCTTGGGTCTGGGGGATTCCGAGTATGATGTTGTTGGTAGGAACAGGAGTATACTTTACGATCCGCTTACGTGGTCTTCAGTTTCGACGTTTAAAACAAGCGTTTCAATTATCTGTTCAAAAATCAGGGCAAGGTGAAGGTGAAATCAGTAGCTTTCAGATGTTGATGACGTCCCTCGCAGCGACGATCGGAAACGGAAACATCGCAGGGATCGCAGTCGCCTTGACGATGGGCGGACCGGGCGCAGTTTTTTGGATGTGGGTCATCGGTTTAATTGGAATGGCGACGAAATATGCAGAAAGCCTCCTTGCCATTCTCTTTAGAAGTCGAAACGAACGCGGCGAAGCCGTCAGTGGACCGATGTATTATATCGAGAAGGGACTAGGACCTAAATTTAAACTACTCGCCATCCTGTTTGCGGTATTTGGTTTAATCGCATCGTTTGGTGTCGGGAACACGGTGCAAGCGAATGCGATGGCAACGGTGCTTGAGCAATCGTTCCGTGTGCCGCTGCTATTGTTCGGCATTCTGCTCGCGATTGCGGTCTATGTATCGATTCGTGGTGGACTTGAACGCGTCAGTGCGATCTCGACGATCTTTGTTCCGATCATGAGCTTACTTTATATCGGTGCCGCTTGTGTCCTTTTAATATTGAAGGCGGATCAGATTCTACCAGCCTTTGGTTTAATCTTTGAGTACGCCTTCCAGCCGCTTGCGCCTGCAGGAGCCTTCACCGGTGTATCGATCATGATGGCGATGCAAGTCGGTGTAGCACGTGGTATTTTCACGAACGAAGCAGGACTTGGGACAGCAGCCTTGATTGCCGGATCTGCGAAAAGTGAGCGTCCGGTCGAACAGGGATTGATTTCGATGACGAGTACCTTCATCGTGACCTTGATCGTTTGTACGATGACGGCACTCGTCCTTCTGACGACAGGCTTTTGGGATCCGTCAGGCGGGCTACATTCAGGTATGACGCATGATGCGAATCTTTCCGGGGCAGCACTGACAGCAACCGCCTTTGCGAGTGTCCTTGGATCATTTGGAGAATGGACTGTCGCCTTCTCCGTCTTCTTCTTCGGTTATTCAACGATCATCGGTTGGTATGTCTATGGAGAGAAGTGCTTGGAGTACTTGAGCGGCACGACACGTTTCAACAAAGGATATCGTGTTTTCTTTGCGCTCGCAGCCTGTTATGGTGCGGTCGCGCAATTAGAACCGTTGTGGCTTGTCGCAGATATCGCGAACGGGCTGATGATGATTCCGAACTTGGTTGGAATGTTGTTCTTGTCGCACTTAGTCATTGAACAAACGAGAGACTATGAACGAGCCGGTCACAAACGAGTGGCTTAACGGAAAAAAGCGGTGATGCCTGATAGGGGCATCACCGCTTTTCTGATGAGACGATTCATCCATTCGTTCGACGACGGCTGTAGATGAGGAGTGTCAGTAAGAAAATCAAACTAAGCGCAACGAGAACGGAGAGTGAAGCGACGTTCCAGCCGATGATCTCGAGTAACACACTGACCGCAACCGTCAAATAGAAGATACCGAGGTACTTTTTGACGAACGGACTTTCGAAATGCGTCAACTGCTTCGCGCCAATCGGTGCTCCGAGCAAGGCGCCGACAATCAGCATGATCCCGACGAGGATATCGATATTCGTGCTCGCGACCGTATAGTTGACGAGACCCGATAGGACGATCAGTAACGCAGAAGCAATACTCGTTCCGACTGCACGTTTCAACTCATAGCCAACGATCCCGACGAGTAACGGTGTGATGATGAATCCACCGCTGACACCGAGAAGCGAAGAGATGAATCCAGCGAACAGACCAGTGAAGGCAAGAGCAAGATATCGATTTTTCCAACCCGTCTGTTCACCGGTCGTCGCTTTCGGACGTAAGAACTTATTCGCGAAGTAGAGTAAGAGTCCGATATAAACGATTGAGATGACGAGATGGGCACCGTTGACTTCCTCTAAACGAAGGACGAGTGGTGTCGCGATCGTCGAACCGATGATTCCAACGCCCCCGACGACAAGACTATCGCGCCAGACGACATTTTTAAGACGTAAGTGAGAGATCGTACCTGAAACCGTTGATCCGAGAGTCAACATGAGACTGGTCGCGATCGCAACGCTTGGAGCATATCCTAAAATGAGTAGTAGGGGCGTCAAGATGATACCGCCACCGATTCCGAAAAAGCCGGAGATGATTCCAATGAAAAATCCGAGGATTAAGAAATAATAAAAAGCGAGATCCATGTACAGTCTTCCTTTCCTTTTCTTCTCTATTATCCACTTAGTATGGCAATGAATGAGAAGAATGTAAAAGGGGACGGCTCCTTCAAGGGGGTTGAAGGAGCCGTTAAGGGGAACTTATTCTTTTGACGCGGCGACTTCTGCAGCAGCATCGATACCGGTATTGGCCTTGACTAAGATACGTTCGAAGTTACCGGCAACTTCGTTCGATTTCGTCAACAATGTCCCGACGATGGCTCCGAGGAAGCCAAGTGGGATAGAGACGATTCCTGGATTCGTCAGCGGGAAGAGGGCTTCCCCGACGAACAAGGCTGAACCGTCGACTGCCCAAAGATTTGGACTGAGTGCGACGAGAATCAGTGAAGAGAATAACCCGACGACCATACCTGTGACAGCTCCGCCAGTATTGAAACGGCGCCAGAAAATCGTCAAGAGAATGACTGGCAAGTTGGCACTTGCCGCGACAGCAAAGGCAAGCGAAACGAGAAACGCGACGTTCATCGTTTGTGCGAACAATGCCAGTACCATCGAAATCAAAGCGACGGCGATGGACGCGAGTCGTGCTGCCGTCATCTGTTCTTTTTCCGTTGCTTGTCCTTTACGTAGAATATGACTGTAGAAGTCATGGGCAAAGGCGGATGCTGCGGATAAGACGAGTCCTGCAACAACGGCGAGGATCGTCGCAAAGGCGACTGCAGCGACGAACGCAAAGAGTAAATCACCACCGAGCGCTTGGGCGAGAAGTGGTGCCGCCATGTTACCAGCAGCATTGGCAGCAATGATATCTTCAGAACCGACGAAAGCAGCGGCACCAAAGCCGAGGAAGATCGTCAAGATATAAAAGGCACCGATGATCCACGTCGCATATACGACGGATTTACGAGCAGTCGGAGCATCCTTAACAGTAAAGAAACGAATCAAGATATGTGGTAATCCAGCCGTTCCGAGAACGAGTGCGAGATTCAATGAAATCGTATCGAGCGGTAATTTGAACTTGTTTCCGGGATTCAAGAATGAATCACCGAGCGGTGTCGCTTGTTTGACTTCTGCAAACATCTTGAAGATCGAAAAATCGAACTTGGCGAATACCATGAATGAGATGACAGCTGTTCCTGCCATCAAAAGGATCGCTTTGATGATTTGGACCCATGAGGTCGCTGTCATACCACCGAAGACGACGTAGACGGTCATCAAGATACCAACGATGATGACACTTGTCGTGTAAGGAATTCCTAATAACAATTCAATCAAGGCACCCGCACCAACGAGTTGGGCAATCATATAGAAAATCGAGATCGCGATCGAGTTCATGGCAGCAACTCCACGAACTTTTGATGCGTTAAAACGAGCAGCGATCATATCCGCCATCGTGTATTTCCCGAGGTTCCGAAGTGGTTCGGCAACGAGATACAAGACAACGAGATAGGCAACGAGGAAGCCGATCGAGTAGAAGAATCCGTCGAATCCAGCTAAGGCAATCATCCCGGCAATTCCGAGGAACGAGGCAGCGGACATATAGTCGCCGGCAATCGCCATCCCGTTTTGCGCACCAGTGAGACCGCCATCCGCTGTATAAAAATCGTTAGCTGTTTTTGTTTTACGGGCAGCAAAGTATGTAATGACGAGCGTCAAACCGACGATCGCCGCAAATAAAGCAACGGCAGTATAATTCATTTCGACTCCTCCTTGATTTGTTCGACGAGTCGATCAAAGGCACGTGCTTTTTTGCTATACATCATGCAGAACGTCCACGTCATGATGAACTGAGCAAAAGCGAAGATCCAAGCACCCGTAATATCACCGAATACCGGCTGATTTAAAATCGTAAAGTAGCTTGTCAAAATCGGAAGCGTAAAATAAAAAATAAGACAGAAACTGATGGCTGGAAGAATGAAGCCATTCTTTTGACGCATCAATTGTTGAAAGGTAGCACTCTCGACGATTGCTGGAGCGGATTGAGTCGCTTCATTTTTTTGAACTTCGGACACTTGATGCATGAGGCCGCCTCCTTTAAGGAATGAATGTAAATTCATTATAAGGATGTCGTTTCTGGAAAAGCTATCCTAATTTTTATGAGGAAAAGCTCATTATTATATTAATATTGGTCATACCAATTTAATGTAAGCGTTTGCAATATTGAACATTGTTTGAACGTTATTTTTATATATTAATTACATTGGAAAATGATTCAAAAGACCTAGTCCGCAAAAAATGAGAACAGCTTAAAAAGCCTGTCTATGGAATCATAGACAGGCTTGAGTCATTTTTCAGATGGACGTTCGATCTTATCTTCGATTTCCCGTAAATGATCCGCACGTTTTGAGAGCGCACGACGCTTCAACCATTCTTCCGTCCCGCGACTGACTCCCCAGATGGCGAGTAAAATCAAAAATAGAAGGACAAGACGCATCGGACGTTCAAGGAACGTGGACCATTCCTTTCCGATCAACGAGAAGATGATGACGACGATCAGACGACCGGCACCAGCAGCAATCAAATACGTCCGCAGCGATAGTTGAATCATGGCGGAAATGGACGTGATGATGAACGCAGGCATGAACGGAAGCGAAAAAAAGAATCCGAGTGAGATGGGACTCATGTGACGAACACGTTCGATCCACTGTTGCGCGGCATGGTGTTTTTCAAGCCAACGCGTGACCGGACGACGAAATAGATATCGAATACAAGCGAAGACGACGAGTGATCCAAGCATGCTCCCGACCCATGATACGAGAACACCCATACCAAAACCATAGGTTGCCGCATTCGCGGAAATGATCAGGACGAGTGGCAGGAAAGGAAATAGAGACTCAAGAAACGGGGCAATCAAACCGGTGGCAGCTCCTCCAGGTAAGTCTTGGAGAAAGAAAATCATCTGCTCGATCCAGTCACGAAGTGTATGGAGCATTCGGAATCCTCCTTGCAAGATGTACTACTGTGTTTTATTTTACCTCTTTCTGATTGAGAAAGGGAATGAAATTCCTTGAAAGGGATTCAGGAATTGTAGATTGTACATTCGAAAGGGAGTTGGTATTATACTTAAATGGGTGCGTTTTGCAGGCGTTCCCAGCTAGTCAATAGCTAGACGCTTCGTTTGCCAACGTTCGTTTTACTGCAAAAAACTGACATGGGGGCTAATGAGGAATATGAAACCTTATCGCGTACTATTATTTTATAAGTATGTTCCGATCGAAAATGCGGAACAGCTAACGAAAGAGCATCTTGCTTATTGTAAAGAGCTCGGTATTAAAGGTCGGATTTTGATCGCACCAGAAGGAATCAACGGAACACTCTCTGGAACGGTCGAACAAACGGAACAATACATGAAGGACTTGACGGCGGATCCACGATTCGCTGACATCGAATTCAAAATCGATGAAGTCGAAGAGCACGCCTTCAAAAAGACGTTCGTCCGTTACAAAAAAGAACTCGTCACATGGCGTTTTGAGGATGAATTCAACGTACCAGAAGAACACGCTGCGTATCTTGAACCAGCAGAGTGGAAAGAAATGATGAAACAAGATGATGTCGTCATTCTCGATGTACGCAACAACTATGAATACGACCTCGGACACTTCAAGAATGCTGTAAAAGTGGATGTCGATGCTTCACGGGAATTCCCGGAGTGGCTTGACGAGAACGAGCATTTGTTTGAAGGGAAAAAGGTTCTCACATACTGTACGGGTGGCGTTCGTTGTGAAAAATTCACGGCGTACTTCCGTAAACGGCAACAGAGTGATGATATCTTCCATCTTAAAGGCGGAGTCGTCATGTACGGAAAAGATGAACAGACGCAAGGAGAAGACTGGGAAGGCGAACTATACGTCTTTGATGAGCGTGTACAGGTTCCTGTCAATGCCGTCAATCCTTCTGTCGTCTCAGAATGTTACTACTGTGGAAAACCGGAGACACGCTACGTTAATTGTGCAAACCCGGAATGTAATCGACAGCACTTCTGCTGTGAAGAATGCGAACCAAAAGTCATGCGTTCGTGTTCCGATGAATGCCGGGAGCATCCGCGCAACCGTTATGAAAAAGAGCAACAAGAAGAATTAGTATAAGGCACGCGTAAAAAGCCGGAGGATTTCTTTAGTAGAAATCGCCCGGCTTTTTGTGTATTCACGAGGAAGGAAACAAGAAACGCAAAACATCCGGTAAACGTTTCGCCCAAGCGGTTTCATGATGAATCGCTTCCGGGATGATCGTATAGCGACTTTGAGTAAGTTTCTGTTCGACCGCTCGCGCTAAGACATCATTTGTGTGTAAATAATCCGTTTCGGTCATCGGACCACTCACTTCTTTTGTCCCGACATCCATATAACAGCGATGGGCAGTAGACAGCGACGGACTGCGCTCGATGAATTCAAGGAGTGAGGAGAAGTTTGCCCATCCGGCCGTCGACAGGGCAGCGACGCGCGTGATGACTTCCGGATATGCGAATAATCCATAAAGCGAGATGACGCCACCCATCGAGCTGCCGATCATCGTCGTATCGTCAGGGCGTGTCGCGTAGTTGGCATCAATGTATGGTTTTAACTCGCGGATGATCCAGTCCATGTAGACCTTACCGTTTCCCCCGATTGATTTCCGGTACGAAGGATAAGCAGTCCGCATCAATAAAGCTTCATCACTCCAAGGAGCGTAGTCATCGTAACGATCCATTCCGTCTTCTGGACTGTCGATCGCGACGACCATTGCCGGAATCTGTGTCTGTTGTAGCGCAAGATGAATCTCCCAGCCTTTTCCGAACGAGGCGGTTTCTCCACTGAAGACGTTTTGTCCATCGTGCATATAAATCACTGGTAACGCTTCAGAAGGATCCAAATGGGGCGGACGATGAATCCGAATCGTCCGGTGAGTTTGTGATGTCGGTAGCGTCATTTCAATTTCCGTAATCGACAATAGAGTCACGACCTTTCAAAGGTTTGCATAATGCGCGGTACAATTGCGTCCATTGTGTTTTCCGCCGACATAGAGTGCATGGTCGGCTTGACGTAACGATTCTTCGAACGTCCGTTGATATCTTTCCTCCACTGTATCAATTCCGAGGCTGACGGTTAAGGACAGTCGGTGACCATCGACGAGGAAGGGACGATCCATGACCGCATGGCGGACTGTCTCGGCAATCTGGATAGCAGCCTCTTGACTACCATTTCGCAACAGAAGTACGAATTCCTCCCCACCATAACGAGCAGCAAAGACATCATCATATTGCAATTGGATCGCCTGGATACGTCGACCGAGTTCACGAAGGACGAGATCGCCCACTTTATGACCGTACGTATCATTGACACGTTTGAAATGATCGATATCGAACAGGATCACGGAGAGCGGATAGCAGTCAGCCGCAAATTCCTGCCGACCGTGTTCATAAAAAGCACGACTATTCGGTAATTCGGTCAAGGCATCGGTCCGACTTTCCGTATAGAGTTGGACCGTTTCACGTGAGCGTTCTAAGACGCGACAAAAGATACGGAGCAAACGAGATAATTCGTCGGCATTTGTCGCATCATAGGCGTCTGCGACTTGATGGAATAGGATGATCGAAACATCGACCTCTCCGCTCGTAATCGAAGGAATCGCTAGCATCGAGTGACGATCGACAGGCAATCCGATCTGAATATCGTTTCCCCAGTCACAACGAAGACCATAGATGATTGGGGTATGCAAATCGTCGGCTGACAAGGAATGAAACAGTGGTAACACGTCGATCGGTTGTTTCGTCCGGATGTTATAGATGACTTGTTTCCGCTGTTGTTGAATCGAGATCCAACCTTCAGAAAACGGCAATAGATGCGGTAAATCGAGGAGCAACGAATCGATCGTCTCGCGCTCGAAGCGGGAAATCAACAAGTGTTCCTTCGCATCATCAAATCGCTTAGCATTATCGTTTGCTTCAAGGGAGTCACCACGCTCTTGCAACAGACGTTTGAACAAAAAGAGAATCAAGACGGAAACTGTAGCCGCGACGAGCGGACTTTCATCGTAGAACCAGATTCCAAGTAGAGCACTTAACATGCTAATCCCGTAGACGAGGGACTGAAGCTTTACGAGACGTTTCCAGTCGTATTTCAAGTAGAGGAAGCGATTGACGAATAGACATTGGAAGTAAGAGACAAGGAAGACGGTGATCAAAAAGCCGATGAAAGGGAGTAAGGCTTTCGTATACGTAAAGTTTGAGCCGATTGGTCCGCCGAGCGCATAATACGCAAAGGCCGGAAGCGAGATGTAGACTAAATCGAACAAGGCGTTGATCGGGTAGAGATAAACGAAACGTTTCCAACGAATCGCTTTTCGGTGAGACATGAATTGAAAGACGAGAATACCGACTTGGCTTAAAATCAAGGCGTACGTTAAACCATAATTGAGGAATAAAAATAAGATGATGCCTTCTTGGAATGTATAGTAAATGCCACCACGACGGACATTATCGAACTGAAACAGGAGAACGAGTCCGAATAAATAAAGAGTGTTGATGATGGAGACAGAAGGATGGAAGGTTGGTGGATGAACGATGCCGATCACTAATAATGTCAAGGCGACGAGACCGAAGACGATCCAGCTCGTCCGGGCTACATGTTGGTAGTAGCGCATGAAACATCCCTCCCCCTGAGAAGTATCTTTTATTCCTATACCCGAATTGTGGAAATTTTGATAAGCCATTTACCAAAAAAATAAGGTTGAGAGAAAAGAAAGAATTGCGTATAATGTGAAAGATATCGAATACAGTCGATGATGAAGAGAGTAACGGTTGATATTCGTCAACTAGCGAATCAGGGAATGGTGGAAGCCTGAGGACGAACCGGTCGTGAAACGCACTTCTGAGACGCTGCCCGATTCCTGATGGAAAAGGCGTAGCCGGGGGAACCCCGTTATCCCCGAACAAGGTGGGTGTCGAGTGACACCAAGAAGAGTGGTACCGCGGTCATTCCGTCTCTTTGCGCGTGGCGCAAGGGGCGTTTTTTATTGCCAAAAAATCAGTAAAGCAGGAGGAAATAAAGATGAGTTATAAAGCGCAGTATGCAGAAGTATTACATCACGTCATGGAAGGTGCCTTATCGGTTGAACAAATCGAACAACTGATCGAGCAACCGAAACATGAAGATCATGGAGATCTGGCATTCCCATGTTTCATGCTCGCTAAAGCATTCCGTAAAGCACCGAACATGATTGCTTCGGAGCTCGCAGAAAAAATTGACGCGCCGTTGTTCTCGAACGTTCAAGCTGTTGGTCCTTACATCAACGTCTTCTTGAACCGGGAAGTCGTCTCGCAAGAAATCGTCAACCAAGTCCTGACGGAGCAAGAGGCGTTCGGATCAAGTGAAGCGAATGGAAAAACGATCGTCACTGATTTTTCATCACCAAACATCGCGAAACCCTTCTCGATGGGGCACTTGCGTTCGACGGTCATCGGGAACGCGCTCAACCAAATCTCACGTAAAAAAGGGTACGACGTCGTCGGTGTCAACCACTTAGGGGACTGGGGAACACAGTTCGGGAAATTGATGGTGGCTTACACGATGTGGGGTGAGGAAGAAGCGGTCCGTGCAGAACCAATCAAGGAATTGTTGAAATTATACGTCCGGTTCCACGAAGAAGCGGAAACAAATCCGGCACTTGAGGATGAAGGACGTCTCTGGTTCAAAAAACTCGAACAAGGTGATGAGCAGGCAACGACGCTTTGGACGTGGTTCCGTGAAGTCTCACTCGTCGAGTTTAACCGTGTCTATGAGATGCTCGGTGTTAAATTCGATAGCTTGAACGGAGAAGCCTTCTACAACGATAAGATGCAACACGTCATCGATTTGCTCGAAGAAAAAGATCTCCTCGTCGAATCAGAAGGGGCAATGGTCGTCGACCTCGAAGCAGAAGGTATGCCACCTGCTTTGATTAAAAAGAAAGATGGCGCAACGCTTTATGCGACACGTGACTTAGCAGCTGCTGTCTATCGTCTCGAAACGTACCGCTTTGAGCAAGCGTTCTACGTCGTCGGTGGGGAACAAGCGCTTCACTTCAAGCAATTGTTCGCAGTCTTGAAGAAACTTGGATTTGAGAACGTCGACGGAATGCACCATGTGCCGTTCGGTCTGATCATGAAGGACGGAAAGAAAATGTCGACGCGTAAAGGTCGGATCGTCTTACTTGAAGAAGTACTACAAGAAGCGATCGACGTTGCGAAGCAAAACATCGCGGAAAAAAATCCGAACTTAGCGAATGCCGAAGCCACGGCTCGTCAAGTCGGTGTCGGCGCCGTCATCTTCCACGACTTGAAGAACGAACGGATGAACAACATCGAGTTCGATCTTGAGCAGATGTTGAAATTCGAAGGCGAAACAGGACCGTATGTCCAGTACACGAATGCCCGTGCGCACTCGTTGCTCCGTAAAGGTGGCTATGATGGCACACCATTCGCTGGTAGTGCCGATGATCATGCATGGGGTGTCGTCTCGATGCTAAACCAATTCTCGACGGTCATCGATCGCGCGTTCACACGTCGCGAGCCATCAATCATCAGCCGCTACGTCTTAGATCTTGCACAAAGCTTCAATAAATACTACGGACACGTCCGTGTTCTCGAAGATGACGCAGCAAAACAATCGCGTCTTGCACTCGTCAAGTCGGTCACGATCGTCTTGACAGAGGGTCTTCGTTTACTCGGTGTCGGCGCTCCAGAAGAAATGTAAGACCAATCCACGAATAAGAAGAGGTAGATTATGAAGACTGAGACGAAAGAACGATTACAGCAAGCTGCTTCACAGATGAAGCAGGAGCCTTTGGCAGAAACGGTCGCCTTTATGGCTGATTTTCACGGGAAAGTCGCTGCTTGGTTACCGGGAGAGTCTGTCGATTTCGTTCACGATTTCGTGACGGCGCCGGAAGCCGATTTGATTGCTCCGATTGAAGGAGACGCATTACGGACGAAAGATAATTTTGAATTCTTCATGCGTAAGAAACAGACACGAAAAAAACTGGGTGAACTGTTGACGCTTTGGAAGTCGGCACGTACGACAGAGACGTTGAGTCAAATCGATGCGATCGGATTGAAAAAATGGCTCGCTCGTAATGAATTCCGTTCGGAAGACAAACCATGGGATTATTTGAACCGTCTGCATGTTCTCCTGTTCCTTGATTTGATGACGACGATCATCGATGATCATCGATTGACGAGTCTGCATGAGCAACTTGTCGGTACGACACCAGTCCCGACGAGCTTCGTACGTCGTCAAGGGGATGTCCGTCAAGTCATCGAAACATTCGCGGAAGAGACGAACTTCACACAAGTGGATGTCGTCAAGGCATCGCTTGTCCGTTATCTCTGATCAATAAGATGCATGAACAAAAGCCGTCGAGCCCTGTGCCCGACGGCTTTTGTCGTATCCTCTTACTTCGCCTGATAGAATACGATCGTTTGTTGCTCTGAATCGTAAAGACACCATTCTCGTTCGAAGACGACGGGACCCAGATTGACGGCATATCGTTTTCCTTTGATGGATAAAGTTTGACCTAGTGGGCTCGATTTGGCGATACCATTTCGAAACAAACCTCTGATATGACTATGACCAAAAAAGAGTAACGGTTCGCGTTGTTGTGACAGGTCGGGTAGAAAATCCCGCGACCAACTGAGTTGATCTCCATGAATCAATAACGCCCCCTCGATCCGTTGTTTTCGAGGGCAATCGCGTAATGCATCGATGACAGGAGACAGATGTGGTGGAACGAGAGACAGGATGCGCTCTTCTTGATTACCCAGTAACGTCTTAAAATCAATCAGCTCTATAAAATCATCATCGAGCGTCACGACGAGGGAGAGCGATTCGAAAGAATAGCGCTTCGCTCGCTTTTTACCGACATGGCATTCATGAACATCACCGAGACAAAACAAATGCGCATCGGGAGCGATCCGCCGTATGTCAGCTAGGACAGCCGCTGTGTCGGCTACTGAACTGTGAAGATCCGCAAAAAGGGCATAACGCATGATCGATCACTCCTTTGTTAAGGAGATACCCGAAAATGCGTCATGCCCATCTTTTTTCAATCAAGTCATGCGTATCTTATTCTGTTTCGACTGTGACGCCACGTTCTGCGAAGACGACTTTTGCGACTTCGAGTGCGTTCAAGACACGTGGGAATCCAGTGTAAGGAACAAGATGCATGATAGCTTCGACGATTTCGTTTCCTGTTAAACCAGCTGTCAATCCAGTATTGATGTGGAGAGCGAGCTGTGGTTCTGTACCTTGTGTGACGAGGGAAGCAATCGTCACGATTGCGCGGTCACGATTGACGAGACCATCACGGCTGTAAACTTCACCGTATGCGAAATCCGTGATCCACTCACCGACTGCTGGAGCGATATCTTTCAGGGATTCAGAGATTTTGTCATGCGTCGATTGTGCAGCGTTTGCGTCTGTGAATTCGCTGAGTTTTTTAACGCCTGTTTCGTGACGTGATTCAAAATGAGTTGCCATGGTAAAGGACTTCCTTTCTTTTTTAACGATGTTCTCATCGTAAAGGAAGAATTTCCATTCTACAAATACATGGTTTTTATGAAAGGTATGCTTATTTGGAATACATATCGCTGACGAATTGAATCCATTTCCGCGTCACGTACGATTGGTAGCGACCGGTTGGAACGGCGATTCCTAAGTGCCACGGGACTCGTGTTTCAAGTGGGATCGTTTTGACGCCACGAATCGAAAAGCGATCCGCGATCGAACGCGGAAGGACGGTCACGGTATTTCCTTCTGCGACAAGTAAACATAAGAAGTCCCACTGCGAGCTCACCCGAGACACGTTAGGCGTAAATCCGGCATCTTGGCAGGCGTTCAAGACAACATCGTGGAGCGAGAACGTTTCGTTGAACAAGACGAACGGCATGTCGGAAACTTCTTCTAACGCAATCATCGACCGATCAGCGAGTGGATGATCACTCGGTAAGAATAAATGGAGTTCTTCTTCAATGAAGGGGTGTGTCGTTAAATGCTCATCCGAAGGCAGCACCGTTGCGATCAAATCGACTTCACCGGCGACGACCGCTTTTTCTAACGCATGTCCACCGGCTTCGATTAATTCGATTTGAATCATCGGATACATCTCTTCGAAGCGACGCAGTAGACCTGGGAAAAACAGCGAACCAATTAGTGGGGGTACGCCGAGACGAATCGTTCCCTTCGTCAGATGCATGACATCATAGAGATGAGAAGGCAGATCAGATAACTGTCGCAGAATCTTTTCACCTTCAATCAATAAGGTCTCGCCGGCATCCGTCAGGACGATTTGTCGTTTGCTCCGGTCGAACAATTCCATCTCAAGTTCTTCTTCTAAGTGACGGACCATTTTACTAAGCGTCGGTTGCGTGACGTGGAGATGTTCAGCGGCACGAGTGAAGCTTTTGAAGCGTGCCACTTCCGTAAAGTATTCCAGTTGGCGGAAATCCATTAGTATTCTCCTATTCTTTTGAGTTATAGATGTCATAACAAGTATTCATTTTTATTATTCTTTCAATCAGCGTACAGTAAAGAGACCGAACACGTAAAGATAAAGAAAGAAGGAATCCATCATGATGAAACAACTCGAAGGAAAAGTCGCGTTAATTACAGGAGCAGCAAGCGGAATCGGTCTTGAGATCGCTGAAGAATTCGCTCAAGAAGGTGCGAAGGTCGTCATCGTCGATCTTCAGGAAGAAGCTGCAAAACGCTCTGCTGAAACGCTTCGTGAAAAAGGCTTCGATGCGTTTGCTGTCGCAGGTGATGTGACAAGTGAAGAGGCAATCAAATCAAGTATCGATCAGACGGTCGCACATTACGGAACGATTGATATCGTCATCAACAACGCGGGAATGCAGCACGTCTCACCAATCGAAGAGTTCTCGACTGAGAAATTCGACTTGCTTCAAAGCATCATGCTTCGTGCACCATTCCTCTATACGAAATATGTCTTCCCGATCATGAAAAAACAAGGCTCTGGACGGATCTTGAACATGTCATCGATCAACGGATTGATTGGTTTTGCAGGGAAAGCTGCTTATAACAGTGCGAAACACGGCGTCATCGGTTTAACGAAAGTCGCAGCATTAGAAGGGGCAACTTCGGGTATCACGGTCAACGCGATTTGCCCAGGATATGTCGATACACCACTCGTCCAAAACCAATTGTCTTCGCTCGCTGAAACACGGAATGTACCGCTCGAACGTGTACTAGAAGAGGTCATCTATCCACTTGTTCCGCAACAACGGTTACTCCAAGTCAAAGAAATCGCGGATTACGCTATTTTCCTTTCAAGTGACAAAGCGGCAGGTGTCACGGGTCAAGCTGTCGTTCTCGATGGTGGTTATACAGCGCAGTAAGCAACGATATAAATGAAGGGAGGTACTTTTTGGATACAATCCAGAAAGCACCTCCCTTTTTTGTTTGATGGACTGAACAAAAACGTTCAGCTAATTTGACGTGAGTGGATTAACGGAAGTTAATGAACTGAACATCGACCGATAACGGAAGTTCACGAACGATTTGCATGACTTGTTGCAAGTCGTCACGTGATTTACCTGTGACACGGATTTGATCATCTTGGATTTGTGTCTTCACTTTTAATTTCGATTCCTTGACGGCATTGTTGATCTTTTTCGCATCGTCACGATCAATTCCGCTCTTAAGGATGACACGTTGGCGAACCGTATTCCCAGCAGCCTGTTCGACTTTTTCGTACTGCAGGTTTTTGGTCGGGACTTCGCGCTTGATCAATTTTGCTGTTAAGACATCTTTGACTTGATCGAGTTTGAAATCGTCATCTGAGATTAGAATCAAATCCTCTTTTTCGAGCTTCATGTCGCTCTTTGAACCTTTGAAGTCGAAGCGGTTCGTGATTTCCTTCAATGCGATCTGGACGGCGTTCTTGACTTCCTCGATGTTGATTTGTGACACGATATCAAATGAATTATCTTTTGCTGCCATGTTAATCTCCCCTTTCATTCCACTCTCTATTTTAGAGAGGAATACCGGAAGCGTCCACTGCTTTGAAATTTTGTTATAATAAAAACCATGAAATGAAAGGGGTGCTTAGCTTTGAAACAAACAGCAGACATGTTGACGCTCACACCGCAAGAACTGGATGAGCGATTTGCCTATAGTGGAAATGATTTAGGAGCGACCTTCTCAGAGACGGCGATTCGCGTGCGCTTATGGGCGCCGACGGCAGAACGTGTCGTGATTCGTCTCTACAAGACACTACGCGCACGAAAAGTCGAAGAGGTCGAGATGATGGCAGGCGAACGGGGAACGTACGTCGTTGAACTCGATCGAGCAGCATATGAAGGTTATTTCTATACGTTTCAAGCGAGCATCAACGGACAAAAAGTCGAGGCGGTCGATCCGTATGCGAAAGCCGTCGGAACGAACGGAAAACGCGGTGCGTTAATTGACCCGACAAGTGTGACACCCAAACGATGGATTGAAGAACGCCCACTGTTCCATTCTTCGCAAGACGCAGTTGTGTATGAATTACATGTACGCGATGCAACGAGTCATCCGGCTAGTGGTGTCGTCGCACGTGGTACGTTCGCTGGGCTGACGGAAGCAGGGACACGGACACCAAATGGCGGATTGACAGGACTTGATTATTTAGCGGATCTTGGTGTGACGCATGTCCAGTTACTGCCGATCTATGATTTTGGCTCAGTCAATGAGACAGCGCCGAACGACCCGGATAACTATAACTGGGGGTATGATCCGGTGAATTACTTTGCGCCGGAAGGTTCGTACTCATCGAATCCGGATGATCCACGAACGCGGATCCTTGAGTTAAAGCAATTAGTACAAGCGTTACATGATCGCGGGATCCGTGTCATCATGGACGTCGTCTTCAATCATACGTATGATGCAGCAACGGTTCCGCTCGGTCAATTCGTTCCTGGCTACTTCTATCGTCAAGAGGCGGATGGTAGCTTGTCAAACGGTAGTTTCTGTGGGAATGATACCGCATCTGAACGTCTGATGATGCGGAAGTTCATTCTCGATTGTGTGACGTACTGGGCGAAAGAGTACCATCTGGATGGTTTCCGATTCGATTTGATGGGACTGCATGATGTCGAGACGATGAATCAGGTACGTCATGCACTTGATCGGATCGATCCATCGATTCTGATCATCGGTGAAGGCTGGGATCTCGATACGCCACTTGATCCGGAAGAAAAAGCGAACTATTTCAACGCACCGAAGATGCCAGGAATCGCTCACTTCAATAACGGTTTACGGGACGGGATCAAAGGCGACGTTCAAACGCCGGAAGACCGTGGTTTCATCAGCGGGGCATTCGACCGGACGAGTGAAGTCAAACGGGGAATCGCTGGTAACGTCTCTTCACAAGGATTTGCCGATGAGCCAAATCAGGTTGTCTCGTATGTCGAAGCGCACGATGATTTGACGATTTGGGATAAGTTAACGGTGTCTCGCCCTGAGGATACGGAAGAGACTCGTCGGAAACGGCAAATGCTCGCGAATGCCATCATCTTGACGGGGCAAGGCATTCCGTTCCTCCATGCCGGACAAGAGTTCTTCCGGACGAAGGACGGAATTCGTGACAGCTTCAATGCCGGAGAGGTCGTCAATCGTCTCGATTATGAACGGGCGGAAACAGAGCGTCCGGCCGTCGAGTACGTCAAAGGATTGATTGCCCTCCGTCGTCAGTATCCGATGTTTCGTCTCGCAAACGCAGCGATGATCAAGAAGCATCTTCGTTTCCTCGAAGAAGGGGAAGGTGTCATTGCCTTTGAACTGAAACGAACCTATGAAGGATACATCGAACGGCAGCGTGTCTACCATAATGCGACGGAAGAGGATATCACGATTGAATTGCCAAACGGTGAATTCGAGGTGTTGGTGGAGTCGGGTGCCGTTAAGTTGCACGCACCACGACTGCATGAAGAGAAACAGTTGGTCGTCCAAGCATTGACGACGACGGTCATCGCCGAACGAAAAGCGGATTACAAGAAATATGCGGTAGCAGGCGGTGCAGCACTGACGATCATCGGATTGTTGTACGCAGCGAACAAACGTCGTAAGAAAACCGATTAAATCAAAAAGGACGAAGCGCTATAAGGCTTCGTCCTTTTTTGCGTGGATGACAGTCCGATGTCAGCCTGTCATGAAATTGACTTGCCTGAATTCATCGAAACCTTGTTTGAAGCGTCACCTTTCGGGAAAAAACCTCTTAAGTAGTATATGGGATGTTGTTTTTATGAAAGGATGTACGGCGTATGTTTGGTTTCGAGGATTTATGGAAATTCTTTTTGTCGTTCTTTTTATTGTTGCCTATCGTGACATTGATTCATGAGATGGGGCATTACTTTTTTGCCCGATTGTTCGGTGGAAACATGGAGATCAATATCGGTTCTGGAAAATCGTTACTCCGTGTCGGACCGATTCGTTTAAATCGTATCTATTTTTGGGATGGATGGTGTCAATATGAGGCACTACGTCACGAAACGAAGTTTGCTAATATCATGGTCTACGCTGGTGGATCGATCGCGAACTTAGTGAGTATCTTAGTCGTAAATGGTCTTATTTATGCCGGCGTGTTCGAGGCATCGATTTTTACGTACCAATTTGCGTATTTCTCGTTTTATTTCGTCTTTTTCTCCCTCTTCCCGATCGATCATCCGAATGGTTATCCGAGTGACGGAAAAGCAATCATCAATGTCTTCCGTTACGGTAAATCCGACTATCATCCACAATCTTAAACGAAGATTAAAGCCTCCTTCCATCATTGGAAAAGAGGCTTTTTACTCAAGATTCCGATTCGCTAGACGAATCAGATTCCGTTTTCGCTTGTTCTTGCTCGAGTTCGACGAGCTTTTGAATCAAGATATGGCGCGGCATATGCATCAGTTGTTCAAGTGGTACGTTCAGACGTTTTGCGAGTTCGACAGCCGTCTCTGCTGATAATTGTAAAGGTTTCATCGTGTTCGTCCTCCTTTTTCCATGAGGCTAGTATAACAGGAGGTGCAAGTCGAGCGCATCAATAGTAGCGAGAAACTGAGAAGGTTGATACCGTATGAAGTAGGAAGTGATGCATATGTATAAACCTGCTGCAGAGCTGTTACTCCATGAATCCGTCTCACTGTTCGATCGAATCGGGGAGGATTTGCTTCTTTTTCGAGATCGCCACGGATTTATGAAATGTGATGCGGATTTAAGACCACTATGGGAAACAGCATGTGCGTATGTTCCATTCTCCTGGTACATTGAGCCAGGCGGTGGGCGATTGTTCATCGTATTTGAAGAGTCAGCTTATTTTGGTTTACTAGATTTAGAGCAAGGGCATTTAGATTATATCAAGCGACCCGCTGCTTTTTCCGAAGCGTGGTTCAGTAATTTATTCTTGTGGCAAGACGATGAGATCTTCCTATATTCGGCAGAAACGGATGTTGTCTGCGTGAACGTTCAAACAGGGGACTGGCGGTACTCAAACTATGAAGAGGCACCGTTGTTCGGACGCTTGATTGAGCGAGGATATGATACACGTTTGACGTTCGAACGGTTCATCGCACCTACGACGATCATCTCCTATGATGATCTACAAAAACGGTATGTGATTTGGGATGCCGCGACGAATCAGGAATCGATTATTCCTTTTTCGGATTACGCGGAGTACTCGCTCGTTGACCACCGGCACCAATTGTTTTCGATCACCGATTCATCTCGCTTTTACTTGTATGAGAAGAGTCAGCTGAAATATAAGTTCGAGGGATGCCATTCCTCCGTTTTACTCAAAAGTGTGTTACTCGATGAAGAGGCGCGACGTCTTGCGATCGTGTCGACATCGGCGACATTCGGCAACACATGGGTTCAAATTTTTCAAAAGACGTAATGAAACATCCTTTTCGCTTTTCAGCAAGAAGGATGTTTTTTGTACGTTTATACAGAAAGGGGACGCATCATGCAACGGCTTGGTCATCTGATGAGTACGTATTTTCGAGGAGTGTTGATTGTTTGGGCAATCCTGCTCGTCGTGCTTGGATATTTCGCTTATCAACTACCCGATCGGCTAGAAGGAAACGGATTTACGCGTGACGGTGATTTTCAACGCGTCGAGACAGTACTCGATCAAGACTTCGGTCAGGATCCGCATACGATCATCGTTCTATTTGAAAATCAAGAGAATCTACGACAAACGATGATGCAACATGTCGAGCGCTTCCGTGATATTAATGGCGTCGGGAACGTCATTGGTCCCGTCGAAAATCCGCGAGCGATTCGTGACGATAAGGGATACGTGACGGTCGGTGTACCAACACTTGATGCGAAATGGGCAGCTGCGGTCACGCGTCAACTGGATGATACCGGGACGATTCGACTAACGGGTGAACCAGTCGTCGTCGATGATTTGAATACAGCGTCAAAAAATGACCTCATCCGAGCTGAGTTGATCGGAATTCCGGCAGCCTTGATCGTCTTACTACTTGTTTTCGGTACACCCGTTGCCGCCATCTTACCGTTGATCATGGGACTCGTCACTTTTGTCTTTGGTGCCGGTGTTCTTTATTTCGTTGCCGGACAACAAGAGTTATCGATTTTCGTCTTAAATGCGGTTGCGATGATTTCCCTAGCACTCGGAATTGATTTTTCATTGCTATACGTCAATCGATTCCGCGAAGAACGGCAGGACGGGCAAGATATTCGGAAGGCGGCGATTCGTTCGGTCGAGACGGCAGGACGCTCGATTTTATTTTCTGGAATCTGTGTATTCGTCGGACTTGCCGGATTGTTATTGATTGATGTTGATGTCTTCCGTGCTGTCGCGATCGGGACGCTCGTTTCGGTCCTTGGGGCCGTCATCAGTGCATTGACATTGTTACCGGCACTATTGATCGTTTTCGGGAAGGTGCTAGAAAAAGGGCGACTCTTCCGGCAACGAGCAGGTCGTAGTGAAGATCGTTGGCGCCGCCTCGCTCGTTTCGTCATGAAGCGCCCGGTCGCAGTAACGATTCTATCTTTATTGCTTCTTTTACCTTGTTTATTGCCGTTACGTGACTTGACGTTAAACATTCCGCAAGCGACCGCTTTACCGGAATCCTATCCGTCGCGTCTCGCTTTTGAGTCGTGGGAAAAAACATTCGGGAACGATGGAACGGATGCCGTCCTCATCTTGTCTGCTGATGCTTCCTCAGAGGTGGGACGAGAAAAAATCGAAGATGTGACGATTCGACTCGAGTCGGATCCCGATGTACGCTCCGTCGTATCCGCCGCAACGATCGCCGAACAGCAACAGATTCCGCTCGAGCAGTTAGTCGCTGTTCCGGCCGGGCGCGAAGCTTTGACGGCATTTCTATCAGAGAACGACCAAGCACGAATTGATGTTAACTTAAAAGGAGATCCCGGCGATGCTGCTTCGCAAGACTGGGTGCGAAAGATGCAAGCGGACGGTTATCTTGTCGGGGGACCGGCAGCCTTCAATCAGGAAATTTATGATGCCATTGAATCGAAACTCCCACTAACAGTCGGTGTCGTCGTTTTGGCGACATTCATCATTCTGCTGATTGCGTTCCGGTCCATCTTGATCCCAATCAAGGCGATTCTAATGAATTTGCTTAGTCTAGGAGCGACATTCGGATTACTCGTCATCTTGTTTGAGTCCGGCGCAGTTCTTCCGCAGGAGACGATCGGTATTTTGACACCGGTCTTCATCTTCTCACTCGTCTTTGGTTTATCGATGGATTATGAAGTGTTCCTCGTCTCGCGAATGGAAGAATATTATGACGAGACAGGCGATAACGATTATGCGACCGAGATGGGGCTTGCGAAGACGAGTAAGATCATTACGTCTGCTGCCTTGATTATGATCGTCGTCACAGGGGCGTTTGCCTTCACGGGCGTCAGTCCAATTAAACAACTTGGCGTCGGTATCGCGCTTGCGATTTTTATTGATGCCACAATCGTCCGGATGCTACTCGTCCCCGCACTGATGAAACTATTTGGTCACTGGAACTGGTGGTGGCCGGGTGGTCGTCGTAAAGCGATTCGCAAGTGACACATCGCGTAAGCACATCAGTAGCTATTCGGAGGAAGACGAGCGTATACTGTCGATATTCAATTCAAGAAATTAGAGGAGGCACTTCACTCATGGCAACTCAAGCAATGTTTGAACCATTTACATTACCAAACGGTGTGACGCTGAAAAACCGCGTCTTGATGGCACCGATGACGAACTATGCAGCACAAGAGAACGGCGAAGTATCGGATGCGGAACTCGCGTACTATGCAGAACGTTCAGGCGGCGTCAGTGCGGTCATTACAGCATGTGCGAATGTCACAGCAGACGGTCAAGGATTCCCGAATGAGTTCGGTGCGCATCGTGACGATCTCGTTCCAAGTCTGAAGCGACTCGCAAAAACGATTCAAGATAAAGGCGCAAAAGCGATCTTACAAATTTTCCACGCTGGTCGTATGGCACCACCAGAACTCGTCGGTGGGCAAACAGTCAGTGCAAGTGCTGTCGCACCTGTACGTGAAGGAGCAATGACACCTCGTGCGCTAGAGGCGGAAGAAGTTGAAGCAATCATTGAAGCATTCGGTCAGGCGACACGTCGTGCGATGGAAGCTGGATTTGACGGTGTTGAGATTCATGGTGCGAACACGTACTTGATTCAACAATTCTTCTCACCACACTCAAACCGTCGCGAAGACAAATGGGGCGGTAGCTTAGAAAAACGTCTCGCCTTCCCATTAGCGGTCGTGGATGCAGTCGAAGCTGTCGCGAAACAGGATCCTTCGTTCATCGTCGGATACCGTTTCTCTCCAGAAGAGATCGAAAATCCAGGAATCACACTCGATGATACGATGCGCCTCGTCGATGAGCTGGCGAAAAAAGACCTCGATTACTTGCACGTTTCCGTGATGGACTTCTTCGCAGGTTCGATTCGTGACGAAAATGCAACGACATCACCAATCACGCTCGTCCAAGAACGTGTTGGCGAACAAGTACCTGTCATCGGTGTCGGATCGCTGCACACAGCGGACGAAGTCGAACAAGGTTTGGCTGTCGTTCCAATGATCGCTCTCGGTCGTGAACTGATCATGGAACCGAAGTGGGTTGAGAAAGTCGAAGCGGGTGACCTTGCGTCAATCCGGACAGAACTTGATCCAGAAGCACAAGCAGAACTCGTCGTTCCAGATGCATTATGGGCAGGCATCACAAGTCGTCCAGGCTGGTTCCCGATCAAACAAACAAGCAAATAATAGAACAGCATCAAAAAACACTCTAGATCTCGTGTCTAGAGTGCTTTGAGACTGAAGGTAAAGTGCAATTTTTCTCTAACGAGAAGGATTGCGCTTTTTTGTTCGTCTCGCATCGTTTTCCTGGGACAAGCATCGCGCCGCTTCGCTTCGCTGCAGGGTCGCTCTTGCTTGTTTTTCCCTAGGAAGCGATGTCGAGTGAACAAAACGCGTCTCGGATCCTTCTTCTAGATAAAAAAGAATAACGCGTTTACACGCCACTCCTACAGGAAAAAGCGCATTTATGCGCTGTCAGAGACAAACGAGACCCGTTTCCTGCTCGAATAGAGCGGGAAAACTGGCTTGTGTCTCGCCTGAGGAAAGGGCGTGAAAAGATGCGTCATTTTTTGGAGTCAGCCCTGTTGTCTACAATTTTTTTGTTTATTAATAGGCAACCTGTCCCATCCGAACGCCACAAAACGTATGCAAGGAGACCGGATCCTGTAGATTCGTTCGTTCCAACATATCGTTTAGGAGCAAGGCACAGACGTAGGCATCCTCTTTCGCGTCATGGTGCTGGAAAGAGACGTTGAGGAATTCAGCCATCGTATTCAATCGATGGTTCGGTAACCACGGATACAGTTTGCGGGATAATTTGACCGTGCAGCCGTAGGTGAAAGCGGGCATCTGGTACATATCGTATTTTTGAATCGCTTTTTGGAGCGCCCCCATATCAAATGATGCATTGTGGGCAACGACCAGTTGAGCACCTGCGATTAAATCGTATAAGCCCTGTGCTTCCATCGCTTCAGGTAACGTCGGTGCATCGAAGACATCACTCGGACGAATTCCATGGACCCGGATGTTTCCAGCATCGAAGTTCTCTTCTGGATTGATTAAGACCTGTTTACTCTCCGTGACGCGACCGTTGGAGAGAACGGACCAACCAAACGCACAAATGCTTCGGCTATTCCGATTTGCCGTTTCAAAGTCAATCGCTAATGTATACATGCAGCAGACTCCTTTCTGTCATTCACTAGTAACAGAATACATGTTCGTATTATAGAAGTCCATTAAAAAAGACCATCTGCAAGGCAGATGATCTGATATCCATTCCAGTCACTTCGCGGTGGCGACTTTTTGTTCCTCTGCGACGTACTCCTCCGGTTTAAATAATAGAACGCGATCTTTATAGGCGAAGACAAGGGCCGTCAAGACAGCCATCGCATCAGCGATCGGGAAAGCGAACCAGACACCATTGACACCGAAGAACAGGGGTAAGATCAAAACGAGTGGAATCGTGTATAACGTTTGGCGTGACAAGGATAAGAATAAAGCGACTTTCGCTTTGGCGAGCGATTGATACATCCCGTTGACAATCATTTGAATCCCATAGACGAACGATAAAGCGAATAAGATGCGCATCGCACTCGAGCCTTCCTGCAGCAGTGCTGCTTCTTCCGTGAACAAGCCGACCCAGAAGCGAGGGAACAATTGAATCAGTAACCACAAGCTGATCGATAACGATAAGCCGTAACGGATTGCCAACTTGATGGCAAGTGACATCCGGCTAAATTGCCGAGAACCGAAATTATACCCGACGATCGGTTGCATCCCTTGCACGATCCCCATGATTGGCATACCGACGAGCGCCATGAACTTATTGATGACCGCAAACGTCGCTAGTTCCGTCGTACCACCGTACCGGACGAGCATGTGGTTGACGGTGATGAACAAAATCGATTGGGAGACTTGCATGATGAACGACGATGATCCGATTTGCATCATCCGAAACGTTAAACGGAAATCGGGTTTGAAAGCATTCCGATTGAGTGTTAACCCCGTTTGCCGACGTTTCGTAAAGAAGAATCGGAAAACAAGTGCAGCACCGACGATTTGCGCAACGACTGTTCCGAGTGCAGCACCTTGGATGCCCCAATCAAGACCAAAGATGAACAGAGGTGTCAGGACGATGTTGATGGCAACTGTCGTCAGCATGACGCGCATCTGATAGTTCGCGCGTCCTTCTGCGCGGAGCATTGCACTCGACGCCATCGTCAACATGAAGAACGGAGATCCGATCAAGAGGACGCGTAAGAAATCGATGCTATACGGCATGATTTCATCTGTCGCTCCAAAGAGACGAAGTAACGGTTCGACGAAGATGAAAGCACTGATGATGGCGAGCATACTGATGAAGAAAACTGCTATCAAGACGTTCGCATAAGCACGACTGGCACCATCCGTCTGTTTTTGACCAAGCCGTTGTGACGCAATCGCAGCCCCCCCGATACCGATTGAGTTAGCGATCGCCATCAATACGAGCTGGACGGGGAAAGCGATTCCGACAGCGGCAACGGCAGCCGTACCGATGCCTTGAGCGACGAAAATCGTATCGACGATATTATAGAGTGCCGTGACGAGCATCCCGACCATCGCCGGTAAAGAGAGACTAAGTAAGAGCTGGTTGATAGGTGCTTCACCCAAACGGGCAGTATTTTTATTCATGGAAGGAGAGCCTCCTTTTTTAGACAAGTGGTAAGTAGGGTTTTACTCAGAGTAGTCGCTTCTATGAAGAGATGCAAGAAATCACTCTAGTCAATGTGTTCGTCTTATAAAAAAAGGATGCGCCATGAAGCGCATCCGATGGAACTCGTTTTAAGATGGTGTAGGCAAGTACCCTTTCGAGTACTCGAAAGCAATGAATAAAATGGCACCGAGCGCCAAGTAAGCGAGTAAGGTGATCGTTTGTTGTTTTTTCGGCATCTGGTGATACTGGACCGACTCTTCAGCGAGTCGGAGCGGTTCGATCCGCTGATCGATTCGTCGCAACAACGCATCGTAGTCGTTCGCAGCATCATATTGATACCGTAACAGATCGTCCGCTTCCTGACGTGCCTCTTCCGGACTCGCTTGTCGCAAATCTTGTAAATCGAGACGAAGCGACCAAGCGATCGGGTCGTACGTACTTTCGACCGTTTGTTCTTCCTCCACTTCCGGTGCAAGAGCGACTTCCGCGTTTGCACGTTCTTGTTCCGCCTTTGCGCGTAAGACGCGTTCGCGTGCAGCACGGTATAACATCAAGGTCGATCGGTTCGCCTCATATTGTTTTGCGAACTTATACCGTTTCCAGACAGCACTGCCGCCGAAGAAAGCAATCAAGAGCAGAATCAGGCTGAAGTTCGTGATGCCGTAAGCAATCAAGGCAGCAAGACCTGCAACCCAAACGATGATCGGAAGTCCCGCAAGAATCCGTCCGCCGTCAAGTGGACTGACGGGAAGTAGGTTGAAGAGATTCAATAGAGCCCCGAGATGGAAGATGACGAGCCAAAAGTCATTTCCGGTCACAGCGTATCCAATCGCAAGCGGAATCAGGGACACGAGACCCGCGAGTGGTCCACCGTACGCAAGAATCGCTTCTTGTTTTGGTGTCCGGAACGTATCTTTGATCCCGATGACGGCTCCCATGAACGGTACGAAAATCGCGGGACCCGTTTTAAAACCGAGTCGTTTCGCAGCGAGTAGATGTCCCATCTCATGAATGAATAGGAGATAGAGCAATCCGACCCCGAACCAGACACCGAATACTTGAGCGTAAAAGAGAAGCGAAACTCCGAACGAAATCAGAGTGCCTCCAAACTTCGAAAATTTCAATAAGGCAAGGATGACCTTTCCTTTCGTTAAGAGAAAGGCGCCGGCAACAGCAAGTCCACCCCAACGTTTTTTAGCCATCGTGAAATTCCTTCTTTCATCATGTGACGTTCTTCCTTAAGTGTACGACACAAATGTAGAAAAAGTTTCATTTAGACTGCTCGGGAATCAGATAGAAACAACTGCCATCTGGTTGACGGGCTTCACTACCGACCTGAAAATGATGCGTCGTCGCTAGAGCTGCAGCAATCGACAATCCGAGTCCACTTCCTGAACGATCGCGTGCTGCATCAAGTCGGTAAAACCGGTCAAATAACCGGGTACGTTCTTCGTTCGTTAGAGATGTTCCTCGATCAAGAACAGCGAGTCGCTCCTTGCGCAGATGCAATTCAGGAGAAGTGGCATATTTCAGGGCATTATCGATATAAATCGTCAAGATGCGTAGCACCGCTTCGCGATTCGCCAGGATCGTTCCAGAGGCATCAACAGGGATGATCGTCCCTGTCGCGTGATACATCCGATCAGCGAGTTCGCTCCCAAGCTCGGCTAAGTCAATCTCTTCGACAGACGTTTCTTCATAACCGAGACGAGACAGTTCGAGCATGGGCTCGATCAAGGTCGTCCGCATCGCATGCGTCTCCTGTAAGATATTTTCAATCGATTCATCGAGGACGTCCGGCTTCGTTTTGCCCCATCGCTTCAATAATTGCGCATACCCTTCGATGACGGTCAGCGGTGTCTTCATCTCATGCGAGACATCGGCGACGAACTGCCGTTGTTGTTCCATCGTCTGATCGACACGCCCAATCATCTGATTGAAGACGCGACCGAGGCGACCGATCTCATCATCACGTTCGGTCTGCACGGTCTCAAGCGTTCCAGAAGACGAGATCCGTTGCATCGTATCATTCAGTTGCCTGAGCGGGCGGAGCGTCTGATACGCAATCCAGAAGCTACTGATGAACGCGATGACGATTCCAACGACCAACACGATGGTGAAGGTCAAGACGAGTGTCGAGACCGTATCATCGACGCTTTCATCTTCGAATAAATAGGCTTGATCCTGATAGACGATACCGAACCAATCACCAGATTTGAAAGGTTCGTTCGAACGCGGGATACCGGGTAGGTCACTTGCTTGTACGTCTCCGTTAACGGTAGACGAGTCGTCGTCATCTTCATCATTTGAAATGACCCATCGTCCATCTTCGTTCGATAAGACGACGGAATCCTCATGAAGCGTCAACAATGCCCGGACCGATGAATCATCCTCCATCAATTCCTCCGCCTGTTCCAGTTGGGTATAACGCGATTCAATCAAATGATTGCGGACGACGAAGGTCACGACGATGAACGAAAGCAACAATAAAAGTGTCGTAAAGGCGGTGACGGATAAAGCAAGTTTCGTTCGAAGCTTCATGGGTTCGCCTCCCTCAGTACATAACCAACCCCACGAACGGTCTGGATCAAAGCAGGAGGGTGAGCATCGACTTTTTTTCGAAGGTAACGGATGTAGACGTCGACGATATTCGTCTCGCCGAAGTAATCGTATCCCCAGACGCGATTTAAGATTTGTTCGCGTGTCAGGACATGTTCTTTGTTTTCCAGTAAATACGTCAGGAGTTCGAACTCCCGTGGTGTCAAATCGAGTCGCAATTCATCGCGAAATGCTTCATGTCGATCAAGATCGAGTACAAGATCTGCGAACTGTAACGTGCGCGATGCGTTACTAGTTGAAGTCGGAGTGCGTAGTAACGCACGGATCCGGGCAAGGAGTTCCTCCATCTCGAACGGTTTCGTCACATAATCATTCGCACCAAGATCGAGTCCTGCGACCTTATCGTAAACTTCCCCACGTGCTGTTAGCATAATGACGGGGATATGAATACCTTTTCCACGGAGCCTGCGCAACACCTCGAAGCCGCTCAGCTCCGGCATCATCACGTCGAGTAAGACGAGATCAACCGAATGCTCAGCGGCAGCGAGACCATCTTTTCCGTTGGGGGCGACACGTGTCGCGTACCCGGCATATTGGAGTTCGAGTTCAAGGAGGCGTGCGATTTTCGCATCGTCCTCAACGATTAAGATGGTAGTTGGCATAAACATCCTCCTTTAATGATCATTCATCGATTTCTTTCACTTCGTCTGACGCGTTTAACTCAAGTTTAACGGAACCACCGACTCGGATGTCATCATCTTGTTCCATGTTTGATGCACGAGAGTACGATTTTTGCGTACCATTCTGTTCGATGATGATTTCTTGATTCGTTATTTTAGCGAGCGTGCCGCGGACTTCTTGTTCCCGTGCATCGTCACCGTCTTCGTCGCGTGTAGCATTACGATTCTCGTCGTCATCTTCGCGGTCGATTTCACGGACTTGACCGTCTGCATTCAATTCGATTTTCACGATATCCCCAGATTTCGCATCGTCGCGTTCCGCACGATCCGCAATCGCGTAGACCGTCTCTTGTCCATCTTGTTCGAGTGTCAATTCACTTTGTGATAGGGCACGAAGGATGCCGTACCGTTCATTCGCATCGTCTGATGAATCATCTGAGCGATTGCCATCGTCCTCTCGGTCATTCCGATCGTCTTGATCTTCTCGCTCCAGTTCCGTGATTTGCTGATTCGCATTCAGATCGATTTTGACCCAATCGCCTTCTTGCACGGCTTCGCGTTCGACTGACGAAGCAAAGTCATACGTCTGAGTGTCACCGTTGACGTCGATCGTCATTGAACGATCCGATAGTTTTTGTAATGTGCCTTCGATTTCTTGATCGTCACGCATCGAAGCAGGAAGCTTTTGTTCGACTTGGCGCGAAGCAGCTTCGACTTTTTGCTCTGCCTGCTGTGAAGTGGTGACCGTCGAGTTGACGAGAGAGTGTCCCGGACCTGTGAAGAGTAGGAACGCACCGGCTCCTGTTAAGACTGTACCCGTTACGGCAAGTGTAGCGATTCCTTTTTTGAAACGTTTATTCCCTTTATCTGTTCGTTTTTCAGTCATGATGATGTCCTCCTTTAGTAGTGGCTGTTGTTCTTATACATAGAATAACCAGACCATGTGAAAGGAAGCTGAGGAACAGATTAGAATTTGATGAGAATTAGATTGTTTTGATGACTCGGGCTGGATTTCCACCGACGACGCTGTTTGCCGGTACATCCTTGACGACGACACTACCTGAGGCGATGACAGCATTATCTCCGATCGTCACACCGGGATTGATGACCGCGCGTCCACCGATCCAGACGTTATTCCCGATGACGACCGGTTTCCCGAATTCATAACCGCTGTTGCGCTCGACAGGATCGAGTGGATGGGTCGCAGTATAGATATGTACTCCTGGAGCAAGCATGCAGTTGTCACCAATCGTGATCGGACAAATATCGAGCAAGACACAGTCGTAGTTGGCATAAAAGCGAGCCCCTAACGTAATGTTGTAGCCATAGTCACATTTAAAGGTCGGTTCAATGTAAAAGTCGGCTTGCTCCGTCTGGAATAATTGTTGAAGAAGTGCCTTCCGTTTAGTCCCATCATGAACACTCAATTGATTGAACTCATAACAGAGCGATTGTGCTCGGATGCGGTCAGCCACGAGTTCCGGATCTTGTGCTAAGTAGAGTTCCCCTTGAATCATCTTTTCTTTTTCAGTCATCTGATTCACTCCTTCATCGTTATTACTTTCATTAGACTAAATGGTACCCGGTGATGCAACTGATATCCCGTTAAGATATACGTAAATGGGGCTGACTCAAAAAAGAGTGACTCGTCTTTTCACGCCCTTTCCTCAGGAGAGACACAAGCCAGCTTTCCTGCTTTCTTCAGCAGGAAAGCGGGTCTTGTTTGTCTCTGACAGCGCAAAAATGCGCTTTTTCCTGTAGGAGTCGCGTGTAACGAGCACTTCTTTTTTTACGAGAAAAGGGTGGCAGATTATCATTCTGCCACCCTGGTCTTTGTAGAGACTGACTTTTGAGTCATCCCCCTTCAAATGCAATTCTTATGCTAATTCGATTCCGCCTGTGACACCATAGATTTGCGCCGTGACATAGCTCGCAGCGTCTGAAGCGAGGAAGACATAGACATCTGATAGTTCGACCGGTTGACCACTTCGTTTCAGTGGTGTTTCCTGCCCGAACTCTGGAATGTTCTCGCTTGGCTGACCACCCGAGATTTGAAGCGGTGTCCAAATCGGACCAGGTGCGACGGAGTTGACACGGATTCCTTTTGGCGCGACTTGTTTAGCGAGTCCACGCGTGAACCCGTTGATGGCAAACTTCGTCGATGCATAATCTAAGAGGTTCGCGCTTGGGTTGTATCCTTGAACGGATGTCGTCGTAATGATCGAAGCCCCTTCTTTCAAGAGTGGCAAGGCTGCTTTGACGACCCAGAAAAGGGAGAAGACATTGATTTCGTATGTCTTACGTAATTGCTCCGTTGACAGGTCGAGAATATCTTCGACGGCTTGTTGTTTACCTGCGACAAGTGCCAAAATGTCGAGTCCACCGAGCGATTCGTGTGCTTCTTTAATGAGTTGCTGACAGAACGCTTCATCACTTAAATCACCAGGTAAGAGATATGCTTTTTGTCCCGCTGCTTCAACGAGTGCTTTGACTTCTTCCGCATCCTGTTGTTCTTCCGGTAAGTAGTTGAGCACGATGTCAGCCCCTTCACGAGCATAGGCAATGGCTGCTGCTCGGCCGATGCCGGAGTCGCCACCCGTAATCAGTGCTTTTTTGCCGATCAATTTGCCAGAGCCTTTATAACTCTCTTCGCCACAATCGGGAACAGGTTCCATTTTTGCTTGAACTGCTGGTGCGTCCTGATATTGTTTTGGGAAATCGTCATTGAAGTATTGGGTTAACGGATTTTTCGATGCAGCCATGTAAACATTCCTCCTGAAAGTTGGTTTTGGTATAGGGTGTATGTTCCCTCAACAGGTCGGATTAAACGTTTCTGATCGTAGTAAATTTGGAAATTGATGGTTTACACTAGAAAAAGAGGAGTGTGAAGAAGATGATTACTGGATTGTATGAAGCTCATTTACCGGTCAAAGAACTCGAACGATCAATTGCCTTTTATGAAAAATTGGGACTTGCATGTGCGTTCCAAAATGAACGCGTCGCTTTCTTTTGGATCGAGCACGGCAAGAGTTGGTTAGGTTTATGGAAAGCCGGTCAAGCCGAGTTACCGTATCATCCATCGATTCGACATGTGGCGTTTCGAATGGAGCAAGAAAATATCGATAAAGCACAGGACTGGTTAAAGGAGATGGGCATTATCGTCCGATCCGCCTTTGGTGTAGCGGCAGCCGATCAACCGCTCGTTCTCGATAACCATCCACATGCGCACGCGGCGATCTACTTCGAGGATCCAGATGGAAATTCACTCGAGTTGATTGCACCGTTACGCTTTGACATGGAGACGGTGAACGGCACAATGCCGTATCAGGACTGGCAGCATCTATTTGAGACTGAATCGGAGAAAAAGACGACATAACTGGGGTTTTCATTCGAAATCGCTTCCTAGGAAAAAACAAGCAGGAGCGACCCTGCAGTGAAGCGAAGCGGCGCGATGCTTGTCCCAGGAAAACGATTCGAGACGAACAAAAAAGCGCAATCCTTCTCGTTAGAGAAAAATTGCGCTTTGTCTTCAGTCTAAAACAAGCAACGGTGATCCGTTGCTTGTTTGATTTATCGTGTAATGCGCTTAGACACGAGCGGATTGACGCTCATTCATTGCTTGCAGAGCTGCTTGGTTCAGCAAGTTCCACGGTTTGTTGTAGTGCGGTTGGAAAAAGAAGTCGACGAAAGCGAGCTCTTCAAGTGTCATATCGTTTTGAATCGCGACAGACAGTGTGTTCATCGCTTGTGTCAAATCAACTTTTGAGATGATTTGTGCACCGACGACACGATGGGTTGCTGTCTCGAAGACGAGCTTCAATTGGACGTCTTCTGCTGTTGGCATGAACTCTGGGCGATACGCATCTGTGACTGTTGTGCTACTCACTTCAAGTCCGAACAAGGGTGCCGCTTCTTCTGTCAAACCAGTCGATGCGATATTCAAATCATATAAGCGAAGACCTGATGTGCCTTGTGTTCCTTGGTAGCGAATTTTTGGTGCGCGCAAGTTTTTACCGATCAATGTTCCCATCCGGACAGCATTCGTTGCGAGTGGAATATAGGCATGTGTCCGAGCTGGATTATAATAGACGGCACAGCTGTCACCAGCAGCAAAGATGTTCGGGTTGCTTGTGCGCATATAATCGTCAACGATGATGGCACCGTTCGGTAGCATGTCGACCTGTCCTTTTAAGAGTTCCGTACTTGGGCGGAAACCGACACAGAGAATGACGAGATCCGTTTCGAACGTTCCTTTGTCTGTGACGACGTGTGTCACAGCGCCGTTTTCCCCTTTGAAGCTTTGGACGGTTTGCCCGAGTTCGAGACGAATACCACGGTCTGTCAATTCACGTTCGATGACGTCAGTGAATGAGCGGTCGAGGTATTTGTTGAGAATGCGATCCGCACTATCAATGAACGTGACGTCTTTTCCGTATGCTTCAAACGCTTCGACGAGTTCAGCACCGATATACCCTGCACCAACGACTGTGATCCGTTGTGCTTCTGTCGCTTTTTCAATGATTGTTTGAGCATGGTGATAGTTTTTACAGAGCTCGATTTGATTCAACTCGATGCCAGGAAGCATCGGAATGATTGGCCATGATCCTGTCGTCATGATGAGTTTATCGTACGTATCGTAAACGACTTCACCAGTCATGAGGTTTTTCGCAACGATCGTTTGGCGTTCACTATCGATTTCAAGCACATCATGTTTCAGACGCATCTCAGCGCCGAGTTCAGCGAGTTCACTTGGTGATGAGTAGAAAAGTGATTCCGCATGTTTGACGACACCACCGACGTGAAGCGCGATTCCACAAGAGAGAAACGATACATTGTCATTCCGCTCATAAACGGTAATCTCGACGTCTTGTTGCGAAGCGAGTTCTTTGACTGCTGCTGTTCCTGCGTGTGTACATCCGATGACTGCTACTTTCATGGGTAAAGTCTCCTTTGTGTTTTGTTTGTGATAAATATCACATTCATTTGATATACTTAGTGTAATCCTTCACAAGGTCGTTTTCAAGTAGTTTGTTCAATGTTGAGCATAATCTTGTCTAAATTGTGAATGAGTGAGCAAAAGTGTTTGGATTATGTGAAGAACGCGTAAAACTGTTTTAGTTACTGAAATTCGGGTTATAATAAATGTAGATTTTTAATGAAGGGGTGGAAACCGATGGATACCGAGAGGACCAATCATCTATTCAGCTTACCTGATTTTTAGCAGTACCGGTCAAAACGAACAAGACGGTAATGGCTTATAAAAATCAGGGAGAGCGAAAATAGATGAATACCCAAACGGGACGTATAAAACCTCTCCCACGATGTAAACGGGAGAGGACAATAAAACATGAAACGAATCGCAACCATCTTAACCGGTACGCTGATCATGGCGTTCGGTTACTACACATTGAATGAACAGTTCGGATTAGCAGAAGGCGGCTTCATCGGATTATCGTTGCTCGGTCGATACTTTTTTGATATCAATCCTTCGATTTCAATGATCGTGCTCGATATTCCATTTTTCATTGGTGCCTTGTACTTCAAAGGGAAACGTTTCGTCAGTGAAGCGTTACTTTCAGCAGGTGCGTTATCAATCTTTTATGAGATGTGGCACCGACTCGATTTGTTCCACTTTCCAGAACAGGCTTGGCCAGCGACGCTCATCGCAGCAATCGCTAGTGGCATCGTGACCGGATATGGTCTCGGACTTGTTTTGAAAAGTGGAGCGGCAACAGGTGGAGACGATTTGTTATCGATGGGACTCAGCAAACTGACAGGTCTATCGATCGGGACGATCTTGTTCGGACTCGATGCCATCGTGTTAGTCATCTCACTCGTCTATCTGCCGCTCAGCTTAACGTTATATACGTTACTGGCTGTAGCGATCGCTGGACGTGTCGTTGCTGTCATGACACGGGAGCCTGTCATCGTACCGGCACCTGTCGTACAAAAAGTCACGCAGTGAAATGGATGAATGTCTAAAAAAATCATGTATCGGATTCGACATCGTCGAGTCCGATTTTTCAGGTTTATTGATTAGAAAAAACGAAAGGAGAAGGATGAGATGATTCGACAAGCACATGCTTCTGAAGCACAACAGATTGCCCCGTTGATTGAGCAAGCGATTCATGAGATCGCTGAGACACTGACGGGAACGACAAAGCGGGAGGAGGTTCTAGATCGACTCGCGTACTTCGTCGCTGAAACAGGAAACCGATTGAGTCATGAAAACATCCTCGTAAAAATCATCGAGGATGAAGTAGCGGGTATCGTCATTGCTTATGCAGGGACGGATGCGAAACGACTCGACGAACCGATCAAAGACCAACTGAAGCGCTGGACGGGTCAAGATATCCAAATCGATGTTGAGACGGAAGGACCGGTCTATTACCTGGATACTTTATCGGTTGATGCGCGTCATGGTGGAAAGGGAATTGGTACGGAACTGTTACAAGCAGCGGCGGAAGAGGGCGAGAAACGGGGACTACGAGCATTCACCTTAAACGCTGATCAAACGAATGCAGGGGCACAGCGATTGTATCGCCGTCTCGGCTTCGAACCGATTCGGACGATTGAAATCAGCGGCGGTACCTTTGATTATATGGAACGTCGTTACGATACGCAGCAATGAAAAAACCATGTCGATTTCCACTGCGTCATTCGGGAATCAACATGGTTTTTCGTATACATGCAGTCGTGCCATCAAGGTGGCGTTAGTTGATATAGCATCGCTTGCGCGTCTTCTGGTTCGTATCGGGTATCACTCGTGAAGTGGACGACCAGTTCGACTTTTGGTCGCACGCCTTGAGCGTGAAGGCGCTCGAGCAATCGACCAGTCACGTAACTCTGGTCGGATTTTGGTTCTGCATTCCATTTACTGATTGACCCGATCGGAACGATCGCGGCATCCGGTCGTTCGGACTGGAATTGGCGAGCTTCCTCGTCGGTAAAGACTGTCGCGCCGATTGGAAGAGTCGCTACGTAACGCGCTAGTTCGATCGTCGCCGGAGGACGCGTTGCTTGTTCGTTCAACGCGAGGCTACCGATCGTCAACTGAACGACTAAAAACGGCAGATACATCCGCAACGGAAGCTGACGGATCAACCAGATGAGTAGCAACAGGACAAGCGGTAAGACGTGACGGGGTTTATCGATATTTTGTCCGAGCCAGACCCAGACGAAATAGAGTCCAGCCGTCGCTCCCCAAGCGACATCGACCGTCCAACGTCTGCGTAAGAATAGTAGCAGTCCAGACACTAGTCCGATCCACGTGCCATAGCCGATCCCATGCCAGAAGAGTTGCTGAAGCGTCTGGGCAAATCGTTGAACGATGGAGGCATCATCGGTCTGAACAGAACCACCCCAATCGGAAAAATGACCGCTGACGAAGCGGAGTGATAATTGAAGAAACGAGTAGGGTCCACCGACAGAAAAAGCGACCGGTAGCAACCAAGCCAGTTGTGCGAGAACAAGAAGGGCGCACTCGGATAAGAGTTGCCAGTAATCCTTTCGTACCTGCCACAGCAGGACAAGCAACATGAAACCAAACGGCGCATAGGACAGTCGAGTCGCCATCAGTAAACCAAACAGAAGATACGGGAGCCAGCGACGAATCTGATGCCGTGCGCGTTCGATGCTCCAGCCGTACCAGACGAGTAGTCCGAGGGCGAGCCCATCCGACATCCCTGTCGCAGCGAACGTCACGAGTGAGGCAGTGGAGAGAACGGTAAAGGCAGCGATCAGCCGAGTCGTATCATACGCATGACGGCGAAAGAGCGAGTAAAGTGGCAAGAGCGCACTTGCCAGTCCTAGTGTGGAGACGAGTCCGAGCGCTTTGACAGGTATCATCAGTGGCAGAAACAGGTTGGCAAATAAGATGAAAAAGGGATAACCCGGAAAGTGCGGACGTAAATCAGCCAAATCATAATCGGTCACAGCGAGCGTAAAGTTCGCAATATCGTAGCTCGCGATGAAGGGACTGACGTAAATGATCCGTAAACCAATCCAGCCACCGATGAATAGAAGCGTGATCCAAAAAAGCGATCGTCCACGCGGACGTGAACGATCGCTTCGGACGGTCAAGAAACCTCCTGTAAGGACTTTGATGACTTCGATGGTTTGTTTTGACGGAGCAACATCCAACCGGCAAAGGCGAAGTAGCCCCACCAAGCGACGACTTGTTCGAGCGATGGGTTATGGCTGTATCCGAACATCGCGGCCATGAACGTTCCGATCTGTCCACTGATCAATGTCGAGTTTCCTGTATCACGCAAGTATTGCACCTGATCGATATAGTGCTCCGGCATGAAGCCGACGATATTGTATACAGCAGCTGGTGTGCCGTCAGCATTCATCAAGAGACTACCGAGCAAACCAAGATCTTGGAAGCGTCCAATCGTTTGGACGAGCATGCCGGCTGCGATGAATAGAATGAGTACGCCCGTTACTTGGAAGAAGCGTTTGACGGGAATCTTCATGGAACCGGAAACGAATAAGTATCCGAAGATCAAGGCGAGTAACAGACCGGAAACCGCACCGTAACTCGTCAGTACTTTTTCGATTTCCCCACCTGAGATGGCAGCGAAGAAGAAGACGGTCTCAATTCCTTCTCGAACGATGACGAGGAAGGAGTGGATGATCATCGTGATGGCACTACCCGTCGAGACGGCAGCGGCGACCTTCGCTTGGGAGGCTTTTTGATTCTCTTTCGCTTCCTTTCCCATCCAGAGGACCATGTGTGTCAAGAGCAGGACGGAGACCATCATGATGCCGAGACGGAGATACGTATCGCTTCCGAAGCTCGCAAAACTCGTAAAGACGACTTGGAACAGGAACGCGACACCAAGGCTAGCGAGAAGTGCCAACCCGACACCTGCGTAGACCCACTTTTTATATTGTGGAGCGTTCAATCGATCGAGATAACCTAAGATCAACCCAACGATGAGAACAGCCTCGAGACACTCCCGAAGCGTAATCAAAAACGCTTGAAAATCCATCTGTCTTCCTCCTTATGAGCGGCGTTTCTTCTTCCATTGACCAATGACGACGATGACGATGAGGACGATGACGAGTCCGAGCGCAATCAATTTCCAAATCGCGTCCGTTCCGAACGTTTGACCGAGGAAGGAGTCTTCTTCTGTGAAGACGCCTGTTTTTTCTTCACCCGGCAGGACGAAAAGAGGCGTCAACGTATCTTCGATCATCGTAATGTTCTTCTTGAAGGATTCTTCATCACTCGCTTTTTTCCCGACCCCAAACAGACCAGGATTTCCGAGTGCTTTTAAGGATTCATCAAATGCAGTATACACGTCATCGGATGTTTGTGCATCCTTGCTTTCCTTGACGTAAGGTGCGAGCACATCGTATGTCCCGCGGGCTTTCGCGAGTAAGAGTTTCGCTTGACCGAAGTCCTCGAACTGCTCTTCAGCAAAGTGCAGGCGACGTTCGATATTTTGGCGGAGAGCGACGCGATACGCTTGTTTGGCAGCCTCGGCATCTTCTTGTTCGAGAGCCGTGTCGATCTTCGCTTTCGCTTCAGGGAAATACAGTTTGAATTCTTTATCATAGGCGGCAAGCGTCTCTTTCGCAAGCGCGTAATCCTTGGCATCGAGTTGTTCTTCAAATTGTTTATACGCTTCCGCAAAAGCTTCCTTTCCTGGGTCTCCGTAACTATAAGCGGAAACCGTGGAAGTGCTCACGAACAGTGAGAGCAGGAGGAGCGGTAGCAAAAGAAGGCGTTTCATCCGAGATGCTCCTTTCGTTCCATGCGTTCTTCAACGCTAAGCTGTGTGATCGGTCGTCGCCATTCCCGGTAAATTGCGGGGAGGACACGTTGGACGTAATTCAGACGGATAAAAGACTTTCCTGCTTCCCGGACCCGATAACGAATCGGGACTTCGTGCAGGCGGAAGCCTTTTCGGACGAGATTGAGAGTTAAGACTTGGGCATAGTTATAATCGTGAATAATCTCAGCATGGTGACACGCTGCGCGTGAAAAAGCACGCATTCCACTTTGACCATCATGGATTTTACGTTTCAATAAAAGGCATTGCAACCACGTGAAGACATGATTCCCGATATAGCGATAGAGTCGCATCCCGTCGACGGTACCGAGAAAGCGAGAACCGAATACGTAGTCGGCCTGATTGTGTAAGATCGGTCGCACGATATCCGGGATTTGATCGGCCGGATATTCGTTATCCGCATCGATCATGACAGCAACATCCGCGTCAAGTTCGTAGGATTGCCGGAGTCCTTCCCGGACTGCAGCGCCGAGTCCTTGATTTTGTTCGAACCGATAGACATGTGCGCCGTGTTGACGCGCGATCGTACTCGTCGCATCAGTCGAACCATCATCGATGACGAGGGTCTCGACCGGAATACCGTCGATCATGTCCGGGATCCGTTTTAAGACGAGTGGGAGCGACACTTCCTCATTGTAGGCCGGTAAAAAGACGATGATTTTCATTTAGACTTCGCCTCCTTGAACGCTTCTGTCAATAGCACACCACGGCTATCGTGCGGGATGTCTGCCCCTAGGACTTTTGTGATCGTTGGTCCGAGTGACAGGATATGGCGGTGCGTATCCACTTTCAGACCGGCATGAACGTTCTTACCATACATCCAGAACGGAACGAACCGTTCGCCTTCATCCAAGTGACCGTGTCCACCGATTCCGTCCGCTTGACCGTGATCCGCCATGACGATGAGTGTCGCATCCTCGAGTTTACCAAGGCGATCGAGCTCCTCACAAAACTCGGAAAGGAGCGCATCCGCTTCCTCGATTTTTTCGACATACTCGGAATAGAGAGTGCCTCGACTGTGTCCCGTTTGATCCGTTCCGATCAACTGAATCGCGAGCAGATCCGGATCCTCTTCATGGACGATTTGTTTGGCACGTTCTACGATATTTCGATCTGCAACATCGTTATGCATGACTGCTGTGACGGTCCGCACGTCGGTTGAACCGAACGCATCGACAAGGTGTGCGATACCAAGGATTTTTCCTGACTTGTCAACGGCACGGAGGCGATCGAAGACGGTATCCGTTTTAACGCCGGTCGTATTCCAGACCATGTTCGAATGAATGCCATGATCTTCCGGGCGAGCACCGGTGAACATCGAACTGAAGCAGACGACGGTCCGGGCAGGGTAAACCGTCTCCATATTCGTATATTCCGTTCCTTCCTGACGCAATCGTTCGAGGAACGGCGTGTTTGCTGCCATGTAGCGATCTTTACGCATCCCGTCGACAATCAGGACATAGACTTTTTCTGAAGTCGGAAGATTGGCATCTACCGTCATTGCCTCGGGCAACTTCGGTTTCCAGTCGAACAGGTAGTGATGCAGGATCCATGCAAAGACGAATAGACCAATTGGGAACCAGATGAACGTCATGTCGAGTGTCGACGCGTCATTTGCCGTCCACCAGTACATGAGCAACAGAGCAACCTTAGGCAGTTGCTCCTGCGCGTTACCACTTGTCGAATCACTATTCTTCAGAACGAGTTTCCAAAAACGCGTGAAGTTTGTCCAGCGCGTTCCGATCCGGAGATGATAATAGATCGTTCCCCAGAAAAAAATCGTGAAGAAGAAATAAAGACCTGCGCCATAGGCGAACAAAGGTAAGTAATCTGCATTCGTACCCCGAAGGAACAGCCAAACGATGACCGGGATCCAAAGGTAATTTCGTAAAAATAACGGAAAATCATAACGCCAAAGCAAGATGAACAAAGGAAGCGTCACGATGAAACCAAGACCAGCTTCTGCGAGTGGCATCTGCGTCCATAAGGCGTACGTCAAGAAGACGCCGATCGTAAAAATGGGTGTGAAGGGTTTTCCTTCATTGAGTAAGTTCCAGGCGCGTGCTGCGACTTTTTCAAAGCGAGAAGCGCTTTTCATCGTCTTCCTCCTTTCCAATCAGTGTATTTGAGCTGACGAATCAACAACCGAAGCGTAGCCGGATGCCGAATGAGAACGTACAGCGGAATGAGAAAAGCAAAGGCATATTTAAAGAAGTGCGTCATCAAGGCAACGTCGTACGCATGGGCAACACCGGCTTGCCGTAACACCGTACCCATCGCGAGTTCATACGTACCGAGACCACCCGGCGTGAACTGAATCACACCGGACAGGACACCGGCACTCATCGCAATCAATGTCGTCGGGAAGGACACATCGATACCTGCTCCGTGCAAGAGGAGGAAGACGGCGAGTGCCTCGACTGCCCAAGCGAGCGTTCCGAACAGAACGAGCGATGGGAGATGCGGGACATGTCGGCGTAACACGAGCAATAACGCGGTCGCAAGGAGCGCGACGAGCAAGACGATTGGGTGAAACAACCAACCGATCAGAATGAAGGTACACAGAACGATCAAGTCAATACTTCGTTGTAAGACGAAGATCGCGCTCGTCTGTTTCCATGGACTTCCGACGGCTCTCGCCGTCACGAGTCGGATCATCTCTCCCAGTTTGACCGGTGAGAGATGATTGATCGTCAGTCCGAGATACAGGCTCGACAGGTATACAGCAGTCGGTGCACGTTTGGCATCGGCGCGGCGCCAGGCGACCGCGCGTAAATAAAAGGCGATCGCATACGTCAAGGTTGCAAGGATCGTCCAGGGACTCTTGAATAAAGCTTCAATGTACCGATACGAGACCGGTAACTCCAGGAAAAAACGGAGCAGTAAAAAGATGACAAGCCCGGTAAGCGTCAGATACAGAAACGTTCGAATCAGCGGTTTTGATGCCACGCGATCACCTGCTCCAGTCCAACATCGATCTCGATTGACGGTTGGTAACCGAAGGCTTCTTTTGCAGCCGTCGTATCACTCCATGTCATCGTCACGTCCCCACGTCGTGCAGTTTGAGTTTGCACGGGCACATCAAACCGTTGACCGATCCGTTCAGCTAGAGTGCGGACGGAGACCGGCTGATTCGCGCCGAGGTTATACGTCCCTACTGCACGAGCCAGCAACGCCTGTTCCATTCCGCGGGTGATGTCATCGATATACGTGAAGTCACGGATCGGATCACCGAAGACGGTGAGTGCCTCTCCGCGTAATGCCTGTTCGATGAATCGAAACAGCGCCATATCAGGACGACCCGAAGGACCATAGACCGTAAAGAAGCGAAACAGCGTCACGTTTACATCATATAAATGAGCATAAGCATGACAAAAGCTTTCGGCACTATACTTGGCTGCCGCATAAGGACTGGCGACGTGTCCCGTTGCCTGATCTTCTTTCAGCGGACCAGTCTGTTCCCCGTAAACGGAAGAAGAAGACGCGAAAAAGACATGCGGCATGCCATGTCTTTTTGCGGCTTCTAACAAGGTCACCGTCATATCGATGTCCTCACGAATATAGTGATGCGGTTCCTCGAGCGAACGCGGAACACCTGGAAGAGCTGCGAGATGAAAGACGGCGTCGAACGATGTCTCCATCCAGGCGTCGAGATCGTGATGAACGTCACCGATCGTAACGGTAACACCGGCACGTCTTAATGCAGCTGCTCGTTCTTCTTTTAACTGAACATCATAGTAGTCCGTGAAAGCATCAAGTACATGGACGGTATGGTGCTGCTGGAGCCGGAGGGCGAGGGCGGCGCCAATGAAGCCGGCACCTCCTGTGATTCCGATATTCATCTTATCCCTCCGTTTCCATTTCCTTCTTAGTTAAGTGGTTCGAGTGCGTCTGTGATTCGTTCACCTGTCGTTTCAGCCTTGACGTCGCCTTTTTCGACGAGTGCGAACCATTCGTTTGCATCTTTTGCGACTTGCGCTGCTTTGTCCTTGCCGAGACGATTCTCAAGCGTCGGTTTCATCGCAACGACGAACATGTTCGCTTCCATTGCTTCTGCACGTGCTGTATCGACGTCTTTCTTCTCGATCGCTTCTTGTGCCTCTTCATGATACCCGTCGACTTTTTCAGTCAACGCTTTTGCGAACAATCCTTCGATTTCTTTGTAAGAAACGTCAGCTGGCTTTGTTTTTGAGAAATCATAGCGCTCTTTCAGTGTTTTGACAGCCTCTTCGTCTCCGCCCGCTAATGATTCTTCGATCGCGAGGAGGAAGCCATATCCTTCTGCTTGTTCCATTTGTAATTCTTTTTCGTCCGTACCGGCTTTGACGCCATCCTCGATTTTTTGTGCATAACCGAGTGCAGCTAAATAGAAGGAACGATAAATCGATTTATCCGTCACTTGTTTCGCAACATTGAAGTCACCGATTTCTTTCGCGTCGATGGCTTCTTGCTGAGCTGCAAGACCTGATGTGATCGCTTGAGCGATGGCGTCTTCGTTTTTGAAGCCGTAGCTCGCGTCCCGTTTTTCAGCTGTCGGAATGAAGACGGTCTTCGCCATCGCTTCCACGTCCTTGAGTGCTTCCGTTGCAGCTTCCGGTTTACCAGCTACGAGTGCTTCTTCAGCTTTTGCTTGTGTTGCTTTTTGTAATTTATAGAAATACGATTGTAGACCTTTATCCACGAGTTGACGCGCGATGTTCTCATCGAGATCCTTCGCTTCCACACCTGCTAAAGCAGACTGGATGACTTGTTCGATTTCTGGTGCTGTCGTCTCGACACCACCTTTTAGTTTCGATTCATAACTTGTCGTGACCATCTTCCAATCGATCGCTTGTCCTTCTTTTGCTTTGTCGAGTTCTGTTTTGATTGAGCTGAAGATCGTCAATTCATCTGTCAGTGTCGTTGCAGCGATCCCCGCATCTGCTGATTTAGTTTCGGTCGACTGTTCCGTTTTCTCTTTTTTCGGTGCAGTCGTATCCGTTTCATTCGAACCGCAGGCAGCTAAGATACCGGCTACCATGAAGATTGAAGCTACTTTTAAACGTTTTTTCATAATCGTGATTCCCCCAGAAGAATTAATAAGACGTTTTCCGTCATGTAGTCGTTTTCACAAATCTAACTATAGCGAGAATAATTCTCATTGTCAATTGAACTTTAAAGAAAAAAACGGCTTCGGAGCAGGGCTCCAAAGCCGTTTTAAAATGAGAAATTAGAACTGTTCGTACAGTTTTGTCAAATACGTGTAGACTTCGTCTGATGCTTGGAACATCATGACAGAATGTCCGAAGATCGCAGCTGGGTTGAAGCCATGATCAAGATCGATCGTTGATGCGATCGTGACATCACGGTCGCTGTCGAGAACGACGCGGAAGTATTTGAACTCTTGGTTGAAGTCATTGATGGCGTTCAGAATCGGGAGATCCTCGACACCGTCTGGTACGTGTGTCACCGTACGAGCGAATAATTCGACATCTGTCGTCGTCTTACTGAAGACGATCATCATCATCGGTTCTGCTCCTGCAGGTGTTTTTTCTTGTGTCATGAAGAAGACGTGTGTCTCATTCTCACGTGCTTCCATTGGAATGCCTTTTTCAACGAGGAAAGCTTGGAATGCTTCCAAGTGTTGTTGCTGTTGTGGCGCGATTCCTTGTTCGTTTGTTTCGGGTTGACGATCTTGGTGAATCGGTGTCACTTTATTGTTCTCGTTTGATTCGTTCGAGTTACGTTCCTGGTCCATTTCAAAATCCCCCTTTATATACTATAAATTCAGTTTCAAGCATTTCAGAAGGAATTGCAACTAATGTCCGTTAAGATAGGAAGAAAATACAAAAGAGTAGAGATATGTCATGTTTGTGAATCTGAGAGCAACTGACTTGAAAATACATACCTGACAGGGTATATTAAGTGGCAGATAGAAAATCAAGGAGGAATCATCAGATGAAAACGATCATCGTAGGCGGCGTCGCTGGTGGCGCTACGGCTGCAGCGCGACTGCGCCGGATTGACGAAACGGCAGAAATCATTTTGCTTGAACGAGGAAAAGAGATTTCGTTCGCGAACTGTGGACTGCCTTACTATATCGGAGATGTCATCAAAGATCGCAATAAATTACTCGTCCAAACGCCAGAAGGCATGCATGCACGGTTTAATTTAGATGTCCGCAATTTGTCGGAAGCGATTCGGATCAACCGTGAAGCGAAGACGGTCACGATCCGCAACGTCGAAACGGGTGAAGAATACGATGAATCGTACGATCATCTGATTCTTTCTCCAGGTGCAAAACCGATCCGTCCGAACATTCCAGGACTCGATGACGCAACGAACGTCTTTACGTTACGGAACATCCCAGATACGGACCGGATGCGGGAATACGTTGATACAAATCGTCCTGATAAAGCACTTGTCATCGGCGGTGGATTCATCGGTCTTGAAATGGCAGAAAATCTCGCAGAACGTGGGGCGCACGTCACCCTCGTTGAGATGGCGGATCAAGTCATGGCTCCGGTCGACCCGGAAATGGCAGCCATCGTTCATGAACATCTTCGTGCAAAAGGCATCGAGTTGATTCTAGAAGATGGCGTCGCTCGTTTTGAAGAGGCAGGTCGCCGCGTCGTCCTGACAAGCGGACGCGTGATCGAAACAGAGATGAATATCTTATCAATTGGTGTCGCACCGGAGAGCACGCTCGCAGCAGATGCTGGTTTAACACTTGGCATCAAACAGACGATTCAAGTCGACGATCAACTGCGGACATCTGATCCATCGATCTTTGCGATTGGTGACGCGATTGAAGTCAAAGACTATATCACGAAGGAAGCGACACATGTTCCACTCGCGTGGCCGGCAAACCGTCAAGGACGCCTCGTTGCTGACATCATCGCCGGACGCGACGTCCGGTATAGCGGCACACTCGGAACAGCGGTAGCAAAAGTCTTTGATTTGACGGTCGCTTCGACCGGTAACAATGAAAAACGGTTGCGTCAACTTGGTCTTCGTTATGAAGCCGTGCATCTCCACCCGGGATCGCATGCGGGATACTACCCAGGGGCGAGTCCGATTTCGATGAAGTTACTATTTGATCCAATCGAAGGAACGATCTACGGAGCGCAGGCAATCGGCATGACAGGTGTCGAGAAACGGATCGATGTTCTCGCGACAGCGATCAAAGGTGGATTGACAGTGCTTGATCTACCAGATCTTGAACTATCATATGCACCGCCGTATAGTTCAGCGAAAGATCCGGTCAACATGGCAGGGTATATCGCGTCGAACATCGTGCTTGGTGACAGTGCGAACGTTCATTGGCACGAAATTGACGCGATCGTCGCCAATGGCGGCTTATTACTCGATGTCCGTGAACCATCGGAAAACGAGTTAGGCGCGATTCCGGGATCGGTCAATATCTCGTTACCGACGTTACGTGAGAAGTTGACTGATCTGCCGAAGGATCAAACGATCTATGTGACATGCCAAGTCGGATTACGTGGATATGTTGCGAGTCAACTGTTGCAACAATACGGTTATGATGTGAAAAACTTAAGCGGCGGCTACAAAACATGGTCGGTCGTGCATCGTGATCAAGAAGCACGAAGCCAAGCGAAGGAGGAGACAGCTGTGACGGTAACGAAACGTGAGCCAACAACGAAGACTGCACCAGAACAAGTGGCGCTGCTCGATACGTGCGGCTTACAGTGCCCAGGTCCAATCTTAGAGCTGAAAACAAAAATCGATCAGATGACGGACGGCGAGCAAATTTTCGTCAAGGCGTCAGACCCAGGATTCTTGCCAGACGTTCAAGCATGGGCGAAAAAACTAGGTCACACAGTCCATTCAGCGGAGATGAATCAAGGTGTCGTCGAGGTCATGCTTGAAAAAGGGCAAGGAGAGACAACAGTTCCAGCACCGGTTCAAGTCAATCCGGCAGATGATGCGACGATGGTCGTCTTCAGTGGTGACCTCGATAAAGCACTTGCGTCCTTCGTCATTGCGCAAGGTGCACAGGCAATGGGGAAACAAGTGACGATGTTCTTTACGTTCTGGGGCTTGAACATCATTCGAAAACCAGACGCACCGGCAGTCGAGAAAGCCGGCATTGAACGGATGATGGGCATGATGATGCCGAAGCATGCCGGGGAGTTACCGCTCTCAAACATGAACATGGCAGGCGCCGGTCAAAAAATGATGAAAAAAGTCATGAAGGATAAACAAGTCGATGCACTCGAGACGATGATGGCAAAAGCACAAGCTGCTGGTGTCCGAATGATCGCCTGCACAATGTCGATGGATATCATGGGCATTAAGAAAGAGGAATTACTGGATGATATCGATTATGGTGGCGTCGCGAGTTACCTTGGTGCAACGGACGGTGCCAATCTGAATCTGTTCATCTAATCTAAAAACTGTTTATGTGAAAGTGTCAAACCTGACATCTGATGTGAGGTTTGACACTTTTTTTGCGTCCTAAGGTATAGATGAGTTTGATTTTTCAAAAAAAATTGCGTATGATAAATCACATGTGAAAAAAACTTACATACAAATAGAGAGAAAAGATGGATGGAAGTGAGGAGATTTGATGGAAAAGGAATTAATGACGTTAGTGAATAGAGTCAGTGATTTGTTATGGACAAATGTATTGATCACGTTACTCGTCGTGTTAGGCATTTATTTTACATTTCGGATGCGATTCGTTCAATTCCGGATGATTCCGGAGATGATTCGCTTATTGTTCCAAGGGACAGATGATGGAAAAGACGGTGTCTCCCCGTTTCAAGCATTCGCGATCAGTACGGCAGCACGTGTCGGTACCGGAAACATCGCGGGTGTAGCGGCTGCAATCGCACTCGGCGGTCCGGGAGCAGTCTTTTGGATGTGGTTAATTGCCTTGATTGGATCGGCGTCAGCATTCGTCGAAAGTACGCTTGCTCAGATTTACAAGGTACGTGACGGAAAAGAATGGCGTGGTGGTCCAGCCTATTACATGGAAAAAGCACTTGGACAACGGTGGTTAGGAATCGTCTTTAGTGTTCTGATCACGATCTCATTTGGCTTTGTCTTCAACTCTGTCCAATCGAATACGATCTCGCTTTCTCTACAAAGTCAATATGGCGTGGATAAGATATGGATTACGGTCGGATTGGTCGTCTTGACGGCACTGATCATTTTTGGTGGTGTCCGCAGTATTGCGACAGTCGCTTCATTCATGGTTCCGATCATGGCAGGTGGTTATATCTTAATCGCCCTCTATATCATGGTGACGAATCTTGAAGTATTACCAAGTGTCTTTAAATTGATTTTCCAAGAAGGATTATTCGAGTTTAAGACATTAGCAGGGGGAGCAATCGGGGCGGCCGTTCTGAATGGTATTCGTCGCGGTTTGTTCTCGAACGAAGCCGGTATGGGTTCAGCACCTAACGCAGCGGCAACAGCGGAAGTCTCTCACCCGGTCAAACAAGGCTTGATTCAATCATTCGCGGTCTTCGTCGATACATTGATGGTCTGCTCGGCGACAGCGATGATCGTTCTCGTCAGTGGAGTTCCGACAAAAGATGCGAATGGAGATGCCTTAGCTGGTATTGATTTAGCACAGGGCGCACTTGCATCACAAGTTGGATCATTTGCGACAGGATTCATGGCACTCGCCATCTTCCTATTTGCGTTTAGTTCCGTCGTCGGAAACTACTACTACGGTGAATCGAACATCAACTTCATCCGTGAAAATAAACAAGTCATGATGGCATACCGCGTACTCGTCCTCGTCATGATCGTCTTCGGTTCACTTGTCGAGTCGGCTAGTCTCGTGTGGGCGTTAGCGGACATCTTCATGGGACTCATGGCGATCGTCAATCTGTATGCGATTTTCCGTCTTGCAAAGATAGCGAAGCTTGCCCTAGATGATTACATGACACAACGAAAAGCAGGGAAAGAGCCGCGATTCTATGCGGACTCGATTCCGAACTTGCCGGGGAAAGATACGCTTGAAGCATGGCAGGAATCAAAAGAAGATGAAAAAGCGATCTAAGGAAAGGGAGTCAGAGAAATCTGGCTCTTTTTTTGTATAGAACGAATTTAAAAAGGGAATACAGAGTACAGAAGGGAGGGGGAGAATGGAAAACGTACATTTCGTCCGCGTCACGGATGCGGTCTGGGAGTCGTTCGGAAACGATCCCCACATCATCATGGACTGGATTTTATTCATTCATGAGACACAACCCGATCATGAACAATTATTCGCTCTCGAACAGACGAACGCCATCTATCATTTGATGAATCAAATCGATATCTACATTGATCAAGACACACATTACAACCTGGGACGAGCGATCGTTGGCGAAGAGTTGATCGTCAACGAAGAAAAAGCGGCGATTGTCGGTATTCTTCCCTTGCCACTCCTCATCATATCGGCTGAGGTGATGCGGAATTTCGATCAACGGGCACTCGCTTCGATTCATGATGAAGCTGGAACACCGGGCGAATTCGAGGATATCTGGGAACAGTTTGCTGATTTACGTGCCTATTTTCAAAAAGCAGAAGAAGCGGAAGATACGATTTTAATTTATTATGTCTGAACAGCTTCAAGCATAAAAAAGAGACTCGCTTCCAAGTCGTAGACTGGAAACGGGTCTCTCGTCGTTCAGATGAAGCAAGACGTCTTCACATGGAAGCCGTTCTTTTTTTACGATAACCTTTAGATTAAAAATCGATTTCGTCCGGATCTGGTCCGAGGCGGACATCCGTTGCGATACGATCAATTTTCTCAAGATCATCAGCATCGAGTTGGAAATCAAAGACGTCGAAGTTTTCCGCAATGCGTGCTGGAGTGACGGATTTCGGAAGAGCGACGATGCCGTTGTCGAGGTGCCAACGTAAGACGACTTGTGAAGGTGTCTTGCCGTGCTTCTCTGCGATTTCCTTGAAATCATTGATTTCGAGGAATTTCCCTTGCATGAGTGGGCTCCATGCTTCGACTTGGATATTGTGATCTTGCAAGTATTCGTGTAGTTCGTGTTGCGGCAATTGTGGATGCAATTCGACTTGGTTGATCATTGGAGCCATCAATCCCTCTTCTGCCAATGTATCGAGGTGATGTTCCTTGAAGTTCGAGACACCGATCGCTTTGATCTTGCCTTCTTCGTACAATTCAACCATTGCTTTCCACGCTTCGATATAGCCTTCGACCGGCCAGTGGATGAGATAGAGGTCAAGATAATCTGTTTCGAGACGTTCGAGCGATTCTGCGAATGCTTCCTTCGTCCGACCGGCACGAATATCATCGTTCCAGACTTTTGACGTTAAGAAGAGATCCTCACGTTTCACGCCGCTTTCCTTGATTCCTTTTGCGACACCGCGCTCGTTTTTGTAGACAGCAGCTGTATCGATGTGACGATAGCCGACACGTAGTGCTTCAGCGACAGCAGCAGGTGCTTCTGTCTCTTCATCTACTTGCCAGACACCGAATCCGATTTGGGGAATCGTAATACCGTTTGAAAGTTTTGCGTATTGCATGTGTTACTCCTCCTCATAAAACGTAGTTTAGATTTGCTCGTTTAGTTTAGCATGAACGAACGAAGACGTCCGTTTCTATGCTCATGGAGAAATAGGATATGATATAAAATAGAAGCGTAATAAAATCTGAATGCCTGTCCGAAAAAGGAGGATAACAGATGGCTCAAAAGAATAAAAAGCTATCAAAGGGAGCTTGGCTTAGTATTGGTGCCTTGCTGGTCACACAAGCAGTGAGTCTGTTTTTCAGTGCACGAAAGTCAGGACGTAATCCATGGGTGTGGGGAGGTGCTGGACTCCTTCAGTTTCCACTTCCGGCAATCGCCTATTTGATCTTAGAAAGACAAGCAAAGCAGAAAAAATAACAAAACAGGTCTGATCATAGCGATCGGACCTGTTTTTATGATTAGGAAGAAATTTTTTCTTGCTTCGCAGCTGTCTTCTTCATGCGTGGCAATCCGAAGAAGATGGCGATTGATCCACAAACGAAGAGGAGGAACGGATAGAACAGATACGGAATCAGTTCAGGAGAAGCCGTCTTCGTCAATTCTGCTGCAATCAATAGTTGTGCCCCATACGGAATGATGCCTTGAATACCACAAGAGAAGATATCAAGGATACTCGCTGATTTCTTGCGATCGATTTCATACGTATCGGCGATTTCAGCTGCCAGTGGTCCAGCGACAAGAATCGAGATCGTATTGTTCGCCGTTGCGAGGTTCGTCGCACTAACGAGTGCCGCCATACTGAATTCGGCACCGCGACGCTGTGAAATCTTGCGCGTCAGCGTCTCTTTCAAGTAAGCAATTCCACCGTTGAACGTAATCAAACTGACGAGACCACCCATGAGGAGCGTCAAGATTGAAATCTCTGCCATGCCCATCATTCCTTTTGACATCGAAAGGACGAACCCACTTAAACCGAAGCTATTGTCAATCATACCGATGATGCCAGTGAGCAATGTACCACCGACGAGAACGAGGATGACATTAACACCAAATAGTGCAAGGACGATGACGGCGAGATATGGAATCAATTTGTAGAACTCGAATGCTTTAGCCGTTACCGCATCGCCAGAACCAGAAACGAATGCGAGTAAGATGACCGTCAAGATGGCAGCCGGGAGAACGATCATGAAGTTCGTTCGGAACTTATCACGCATGTTCGTTTTTTGCGTTCGAACGGCAGCGATCGTCGTATCTGAGATGAACGACAAGTTATCGCCGAACATCGAACCCCCAACGACTGATGCTGCTGCGATCGCGACGTTGATGCCTGTTGCTTCATGAATACCGAAAGCGATCGGCGCGAGCGCGGCAATCGTTCCGGTAGATGTCCCCATCGCCATCGAGATGAAGGCAGCGATGACGAACAGACCGCTCATCAGGAGTGACGGAGGTAGGAACGTCAAAGCAGCATTGACGGTCGCATCGATGGCACCGATTGCTTCTGCCGTTCCAGAAAACGTACCGGCTAATAAGAAGATGAAGACCATGATCATGATATCGGGATTTCCGGCACCGGTTGCGATTCGTTCGACCGTTTGATTGATGGATCCTTTCGTTGTGATTGCAGCAAAGATTAAAGCAATCAATGCGGCGATAAGGATCGGAAATTTGTAAAAGTCGTCATAGAAGATCCCGGCTCCGATGAAGAGGACCAGGAATACGACGAGGGGAAGCAGTGCCCATTTGTTAGGCGTGATCGTTTCATTCATTGTTGACACCTCGTTTCTCAAAGGTACAAAAAAAGACCCCTTCGCAAGAAAGAAGGAGGTCTTTATGAAAAAAGACGCTCTTCTTATCTCTCAAGCTTTCGCTTGCTGGATTTGGCACAGTACGAATCAAATCGTCCGCTGCCGAAACATCATTGGGCCAGTCCCTCCGTTTCTCGCGATAAAAAGAAGTCATTCAATTGTTGTAAAACACGTTTCTTACCGTACCGCATTGAGTAACGCGTGTCAACTGTACTTTACTGAAGTGCTTGTTTTAATGTTTGGACGTTTTCTTCCATCAACTTGAAGTACGAGCTGTTTTGTTGCGCTTTCGTGACCGACTCTAGATTATGAATCGTCACGGATTCAGCTCCGATTTCTTTTTGGATGACACGTGCGACCTTCGGTGAGACCGTCTCTTCGAACGCGACGTATTTCAAATCATGCATCCGTGCTTCTTTCACTAAAGTGGCCAGTTGCTTTTGTGACGGTTCATCGGAAGGAGAAATTCCCGCGATCGGCAGTTGTGTGAAACCATATCGTTCTGCGAGGTAACCATAAGCGGCATGCGTAACGAGAAGTTCTTTTTTTGATCCATCAGCGACGGCTTGTTTAAATTGTTCGTCCAATTCATCAGCTTGCTGATCGAACGCTTTTAAGTTTTTCTCGAATGTTGCTTTGTCTTTTGGTACTTCTTTTGATAAAGCAGTTGTAATCGAGTGTGCCATTGCTTTTGCGTTGACAGGGTCGAGCCAGACGTGTGGATCGTATTTTCCGTGGTCATGACCCTCTTCTTCATGCGCATGTTCGTCCGTTGCGTGATCATCGTGCCCTTCTTCTTCGTGAGCATGTTCGTCTTCTGTATGCCCCTCTTCTTCATGTGCATGAAGCGTAGCATCCGATTCTAGCAAGTTGACGTCTTTACTCGTCTCAATGAAGCGGACGTCCGTGCCTTTTAAGCTCTCTTGGATTTTTTTCGAATACGGCTCGAGCGTCGTGCCCGTTAAGAGGAACAAGTCACCCTTAGCAATTTCAGTGAGTTGTTTTGACGTCGGCTCGTAAGAGTGAGGATCTGCTCCAGGTGGGACGATCATCTTGACGTCGACTTGATCACCACCGATTTCGCGGGCAATAGCAGCTGTTGCGAACGTCGATGCATAGACTTCTGTCTGGGTTTTATCTGAAGTCGATGAATCGGTATTCGAACCGCAAGCGGCGAGGACACTTGCACTCGCGAAGGCGATTGTTAAAGCAGGAATAATTTTTTTCATTATATGATACCTCCATTATTAAAACGTAACAATTCCGATTTGGACTTTCTCACTATAGCGGAACGCTGGTGAAGCGTCAAGTAGGAATACCGAGACGTTCGACATCTTTTAAAACGGGGTAAAAGGATAATAAAGTGAAGAAACTGGCACGTCTTTTTGGAGGTGATCAAGTGAAACGTGAAACTGCATGGCTAATGGGGGGAGCTGCATTATTGACGACGGCAGCAGCGGGAGCGAGTATCTGGAACAATTATGGTGCACTACTTCGATGGACCGAACCCGCCTTGCCACTCACAGAAAAACAACTTGCACCGCGGACGCTCACCTACAAACAGGTGGGAGACCGCATCTTACAACTCGATCTCTATTATCCACCAGGAGAAGGACCGTTTCCAGTTGCCATCTATGCACACGGTGGTGCATTCGTTCGTGGAGAGCGCGATGACATGTTCTGCTTTAGTCCAATCGTTGATCGACTACTTGAACTCGGAGTTGCCGTCTGTAGTATTGAGTATCGTTTGTTCGAAGAGGGCAGTTATTTTCCGGATAACCTCGAAGATGTACGGGATGCGTTATGTTTTTTGAATAAGGAAGCAGAGGGTCTTCGAATTCTAAGAGGACGGATGATGGTATGGGGAGATTCAGCCGGAGCCGCACTCATGCTGACGACGGCACTTGCCCCATCTGCTTTCGTTGGTGAGCGCGATGAGCGGCACATGCCATTGATCAGTGGTGTGATCGCTTTATATCCACCGACGAACTTTTTGCTGTTTAATTTCATTCAGACTTGGATTGCCCATATTAAGTTCTACAAGGGGGGACGAGAAGAATGGCGCAAGCTGATGACGCACGTCTCACCCGTCACACATTTATCGTCGGATGCTCCGCCAATCATGCTCTTGCACGGTAAAAAAGATCCGATTGTTCCGTTTTCTCAAGCCTTGCATTTCGTTGAGAAGGGAGCGGATGTCGGAGCCGATGTTCGTTTGTTTTCCTTTCCGAATGGTACGCACTCACTTGCTAGTTTCGCTCAGACGGAAAATCCGTTAAAGATCGAACGATTGCTTGAACGAATTGAACATTTCACCTGTCAGGTACTACTGTTGCCACCTCGACAACTTCCGAATGGAAAACATGATACAATCAGTCATATTTCTTAAATGAGGGAGACAGAGACATGACTGAAATTTGTTTAGTGCGGCATGGTCAGACGGATTGGAACTTAAACGAACGGATTCAAGGAAGAGAAGATATCCCGTTGAATGCAACAGGAAGAAGACAAGCGGAACTCAGCGCCGCTTATCTATCGAATGAAAAGTGGGATGTCCTGTTAGCAAGTCCCTTGTCGCGTGCCGTTGAGACGGCGGAAATCATCGGTCGTGCTGTTGGCTTAACGATTACAGCGACAGACGAGCGACTTGTCGAACGCGAATTCGGAGCCGCTTCCGGTGAACCAGTCGCAGCGATTTACGAGGCTGTTCAAGCGAACGATACGACACTTGTGCCGGGTCTTGAAACGGAACAAGCCATCCAGGATCGCGTGTTCGATGCGTTACAGGAAGCGACACGCATGTATGAAGGGAAACGAATTCTAATCGTCTGTCACTCGCATACGATCAAGGCAGCCTTATCATCGATTGATGCGACGTTCAGTTACCGGACACCTTTGAAAAACGCGTGTGCGAATTATATCCATCATACAGATCACTATACGATTGACCGAATCAACGTAGCGGACCACATCACGGATGAGGTCGAAAAACCTTAAGAAACGGGTGCGTTCGGATGCTCTGTCAAATATTGCTTGAATGTTTCTTTAGCGATGCTTGTGATATGGGCGCCACGTTTCGAACGACGATCCTTATATTCTTGAACGAGTTCTTCGCCAGCGAATCCATCTTCGACGACTTCGCGTAAGATCGATTCAGATAAATCATTCTTCATCATGACCATCTTACCCGTGAAGACATACGAGACGTTTTCGCTTAAGACAGTCCGTTCAAGGGGCGTGACGATCATCGCGGCAGGGTCATTATCAGGTCGTGAGATCGTGATTTCAATCAAAGCACGTAAATGTTTTGTGAACAATTCATCGACGATCGGCTGATCCGTTGGAGGAACGACGATTTCTGCAACCCACTGTGCCGTCTGTTCGGTACTGACCGTCAATCCGTCCTGAATGGCGACGGGAATCGTCGTATCACGTCCTGACTCGTCCATTAAAATGCGTAAAGTGCATAACTTAAAGGTTTTCATGAAAAAAATGCCCTCCCTTGATCGCTTACGATTTTCCTACAGTATACCGTGAGGAATGTAAGACGGGAAACTTTTCCTGACGAAATTCGTATGAACTATGTTTAAATAAGACTAGATACTACTAAACAGGAGGATCGTTCATTATGCCGCAAGTACTCATTGGAATATTAGGAATCCTGGGTATCATTCTACTTGCCCACCATATCATCATGTATTGGCATGCTGAACCGACAGACCGCCCGACGCTTGCATATCGCATTGCGCTCCTGATTGCCTGTTTGCTACTCATTAGTGGAAGTGATCATTTAATCAGTATTTTCTACGCGGATTCCTTAGCTGAATTCGGTCAACGCATCACGTATATCGTCTTCATCGGAGGTGCACTTGGCTTCGCATGGTACTTTCGTAAGAAGATGGAACAAGCGCCAACAGAAATGACACCTGTCGGAAACGAAGCAGGATTAACATGAGAAAAAGCGCCGTTCATCCTGAGGGAGGAAGAACGGCGCTTTTTGGCGTCTTATTTTAACCCACTTGCCAGTCGGGTATCCCGAATCATGTCGAGTTTGAGCTTCCAGAGACGATCGCTGAATGTGACAGCATAGATCTCTGGCAAGCGCAGTCGTTTGTACTCTTCCCACAGACGACCAATCTGTGTTTCGTGGAAGTGGCGACTCTCTTCGATCGTCGGCACTGTATAGATCAACTCTCCATCCTTGAAGATCGGTTCAAGTAAGCGCTCGACCTTGAACTGTTCGATGCGGTTCCGGAACGATGGGTCCCGGACGTCGATGAGATCGACAGCTTCAAGTGTTGACGGATCTTCGTCCATCAACGTCACGTAATCGCCTTTGAACTTATCCGTCACCGGATCGATGATGCGATAGACTTCCTTGATATGGGGCGTCGTCGTCTTGGCTTTTGACGAGGATACTTTAATGACGGGTACGAGCTCGCCATCTACTTCACGTGCGACCAATTTGTAGACCATCCCAAGAGCCGGTTGCTCGTAAGCCGTGATGCCGCGTGTTCCGACGAGGAACGTATTGGCTTGGGCACCTTGGATGCGCAAGTCCTGGATGACGTATTCGTCGAGGTCCCCTGATAAGACGATGTCGACTTCCGGGAAGCCAGCTTCGTCAAGCATGTTACGGGCACGTTTTGACAGGTAGGATAAGTCGCCAGAATCGATCCGGATGCCGCGCAGTTTATGCCCTTTGGCTTGGAGTTCCTTCGCAACCGTGATCGCATTCGGAAGACCACTCTTGAGCGTATCGTACGTATCGACGAGTAATGTCGCCTGATCCGGATAATGAGAAGCGAATGTCCGGAATGCCGTCAATTCGTCATCGTGGAATTGAATGTCGGCATGTTCCATCGTTCCACCACACGGAATGCCGAAGTCGCGTCCTGCTGAAGCAAGACTTGTGACGTCAAAACCAGCCAGGTATGAAGCACGCGTACCGAAGTAAGCGGCATCGATGCCTTGCGCGCGACGGGCACCAGCTTCGAGGAACTTCGCACGGGGAGCCGATTGACGAATACGTGCGTATTTCGTCGCGATGAGCGATTCGTGGTTCGCGATGTTCAGAATCGCGGTCTGTAAGAGTTTTGCTTCAAAGATGCGTGCCTCGATCCGAATCAGTGGTTCGTTCGGGAAGACGATCTCGCCTTCTTTGACACTTGAAATCGAGCCATTGAACTTGAACTGACGCAGTTCATCCTTGAACTCATCCGGGAAGCCAATCATCTCTTGCAAGTACGTGATATCTTCTTCCGTGAAACGGAGTGTTTGAATATACTCGATGATATTTTCGAGACCCGCAAAGACGACATAGCCTCCTGCGAACGGATTCGAACGGTAGTAAACATCAAAGACGGCACGTTCATTATGACGTCCTTCTTTCCAATAGATATACATCCACCGTGGTAAGTACAGATCGGTATGGAGTGCAAGATTACGTTGTAACATGACGGACAGATCCCTTCTTATTCGCCGACGACTTCTGCGCCGATCGATTGTTTAAAGTGTGTAAGCGCCCACTCGTGACCAGTCGCGTTAAAGCTTGCGACCGCATCGGCATGAACGACGATACGATATCCGAGATTGTAGGCATCGACAGCTGTATGAAGGACACAAATGTCCGTACAGACACCGACGAGGTGGACTTCGTGGATACCGCGTTCACGCAAGCGTAAATCGAGGTCCGTCCCGGCGAACGCACTATAACGCGTCTTGTCGATGACGTGATCAGCGACCCGTGCCATGGCTGCGACTTTCCCGAACAGATCACGTCCATGTGTTCCGCGGATATTATGTGGCGGGAAGAGGACGGTTTCCGGGTGGAATGTATCGCCTTCTTCGTGAATATCGTTAGCGATGACGACGTAGTCTTCCGTTGAAAACTCCTCCATCAACGTAGCAATTCGATCTTCAATCGCTTGTCCTGGTTTTCCACAAGTCAGCTTTCCTTCGTCAGCAACGAAATCGATCGTGTAATCAATGACAATCAGAGCGCGCATATGCGTAAGCCCCTTTCCGATTTTGAATTAGTGTTCTCTTTCACATTGTACTCTATCTCACACAGAAGGCAAAAGGAAGAAATCGGATACAAACAGGTATAGAGAAGTAAAAGAATGGGGTATAAGGTATAGGACGAAAATGATAGTAGAGGAGGAGAAAGGGATGGCTAGGTTGAATGAGTATGAAGTGGAAGAGCGTCTTGAGCGGTTGCAAGATTGGAGTGTCGTGGATGATGAAATCGTCCGGACCTATACACTTGCATCGTTTCCTGAGGCACTGGATTTCGTACAGGAAGTCGGAAGTATCGCTGAAAACTTGAATCATCATCCACGAATCGTGATCGACTATAAAAACGTCACACTTGCAGCGACGACTCATGATGAAAACGGATTGACGGAAAAAGACTTTCAACTTGCGGAGGCCTGTGATGCCATCTAAACTTTCGATTACATTCGGTAGCGGTTCGTTCGTTGAACAAATTCGTTCCCGTGATGCTCATATTCGTGTCGCTAGCGGAAGCGGCGATGCCATCCTCTGGATGGAGACGGACTCGAAATCACCTTTTCAAAGTGGCAATACCTATACGTTGCTCGAATCACGTGGCAATTTTTCGGACGAAGGCAGTCTCTTCTACTGGTCGATTCCGGCAGATCAAAATAGCGGAGATCTATTCGTACATCAAGTGATGTCGAATCCGAAAGTCATCGGAGCAGAATATGGTGGCTTCCAGGCATTTCGGATTGGACGTGTCGAGAAGGGGACGGATCTTGCCTTATTGATTCAGTTCCAAGAGACAGGGGACGGAGCTCGTTATGCAAAATCAGTTGAACGTCTTACGGTAGACCAGTATGCTGAAGAGGCAGGGAAGTCGTTCGCGCCTTCTCCCGTCATGAAACGGTATCAAATCGTACCACCAACAAATGAGTGAGATGCAGGGGGACTAACAGATGAAAAAGAACTATTTTGTCGTAGCAACACTCGGTGGCGCACTCGTCGGCGCTACTTTATCACTACTGCATAAAGATACGCGCCAAGCGCAGTTTGCAGCAGTGAAACGGACATTCAGCGGCGCAGGAACACAATTGTCTGCTGTCAAACAAGATCCAAAAGGGCGCTTTGAAGAACTAAAAGCACTCTATACGGACAATCAGGAGACGATCCATAATCTGATTGACGACGTGAAGGACTTAGCAGAAGTACTTCGCAAATAAGCAAAAAAAGGACTCGCGCGTGTAGCGGAGTCCTTTTTTTATGCCATTTTACAAGTAGCGGAAGAATAATCCGAGTACGGCAAACGCGATGATGATATAGAAGAAGATCCGACCGAGTTGACCAGAACCGCTTACGAAGACAGGTCCACCGCTCGATCGACGACCGGTTTGGAAAGGACGTGTGAATGGAACGGCACGATTACCAAAGACGAATCCGAAGAGGAATCCGAGGACGAAACCGTACAAGTGACCGAATACAGCGACATTTGAGCCAAGTAACGTAAAGACTGCCGTGACCGCAGTAAAGATATACACAAGACGTGTATCGTCTGCTAGGATGACTGTCCGCTTGAATCGGCTCAAGTAGACATAAAACCCAAGCAAACCAAGAATGGCACCCGATGCTCCAGCTTGACCGTAAAACGGTTCATTGATTTTCGTGAAGTACGTCAAGATGTTCGCGAGCGTACCGACGAGCAAGTAAAAAGCGGCAAATCGAGCATGTCCGATCATCCGCTCAAGCGGTGGAGCGAAGATGACGAGAGCAAACGTGTTGAACGCAATGTGCCAAAAATCATAATGCAAGAACGTGGCCGTGACGACACGCCACCATTCACCTTGTCCAATTAAGAGATTGATTGCTGCGCCTGCACTTAAAGGAGAGAACGTCAGATTAAGGAGTGCACCTAACTGTTCGATGACAAACAGGGCGACTTGGATTAAAATGAACAACGAAACGACCGGATAAGAACGTGTGAACGTTTGTAGGTTTTCCGTTCGACTAAACATGACAACACCTCGCTTCATCTTCATTCTATATGAAGATGGCGAAGAATAGAACTGTGGAGGCGTCTCGGATGATTTATGGAATTGGCATCGATTTGGTGGAACTGGATCGAATCGAGCAAACGCTTGAGCGGCAGCCACGTTTTGCCGGAAGAATCTTAACGCAGATAGAGCAGGAACGCTATCAATCGCTCTCAGGACACCGTCGCATCGAGTACCTCGCTGGACGTTTCGCTGCAAAGGAAGCGTTCGTCAAAGCATTCGGAACCGGCGTCGGAAAAGAAGTTTCCTGGCAAGACGTTGAAATTTTAAACGATGAGACAGGGCGACCGATCATGAGTGGACCATTCGATGGCGTCATCCACGTCTCGATCACACATTCAGAGCATTATGCATCTGCGCAAGTCTTATTAGAGAAGAGGGAATGGGATGTACCGACCAACTTGGATTGAAATCGATCGGGAAGCGATCGCACATAATATACGCGAAATCAAAACACGGATGGGCGAACAACAGGTGATGGCGGTCGTCAAGGCGGACGGCTATGGTCATGGGGCAGTGACGGTCGCTGAGATCGCTCTTGAGAACGGAGCCGACTTACTCGCTGTCGCGCTCCTCGAAGAAGCGATCGAGTTGCGAGAAGCGGGTATCCAAGCACCGATCTTGATGCTTGAGGCTTTACTACCGGAACATGCGACGGTCGCTTCGAATTATGATGTCGCCGTTCCTGTCTTTTCAGCCGATTGGCTTCAGGAAGCGAAACGTCATTTGACAGAAATCGATCATCTTCGTCTGCATATCAAGGTCGATACCGGAATGGGACGACTCGGACTGCAACATGTCGATGAGTTGAAGCGAATTCTTGCTGAATGTGATGATGATCTCGTCGAACTCGAAGGCATCTATACGCATTTCGCGACTGCTGACGAGTTGAACAGCCGATTGTTCGAACGCCAACTTGAAACGTTTTTATCGTATGTCGCACTAGTACCGGATATCCGTTACATCCACTGTGCCAATTCGGCGGCAGCGATTCGTCTAGCAGGTCAAGCGCCGTTTAACGTCGTTCGAGTCGGTATCGCTTTATATGGGGCGATGCCGTCGGATGAGATGGCAGGACATTACGAGTTCTTAAAACCGGCGTTTTCACTGAAAAGTCGTCTGATGCAGGTCAAACAAGTCGAGCCCGGTCAAACGATCAGTTACGGGGCGACCTATACGGCACCGACGGATGAATGGATCGGTACTGTTCCGATCGGTTACGCGGATGGCTGGTCACGCAAGTTCCAAGGCTACTCATTGATTGTGGACGGTCTACCGTGTGAAATCGTTGGTCGAGTCTGCATGGACCGGCTCATGATTCGATTACCAAGGGAATATCCAATCGGAACGGAAGTCATTCTGATTGGAGAAGGGGCACCGATCGAGGAAGCAGCCCATTGGCTTGGGACAATCAACTATGAAGTTCTCTGTCAATTCTCGAAGCGCGTGCCGCGTCAATGATTCGTACAAGACATCAATAAGATGGCAAAAATATGTTATTTGTTTGAATTTTGATTGTATTTTCTGAATTCGACTGATATATTGAAGTAGAAAGTGAGTCGTTCGTTAAGGTTTCAGTGAATCTGGAGGTGCCATTATCTTGGTCCAACAACGGGAAATGCAGTTTGTTGAGCGAAATGTAGCGAAGGAGACGATTGGGATGAAGTCGAACCATACGACCGAAGAACGCAAGCGTCAGCTACGTGAGGAATTGAAACGTGGTTACGAAGAAATGGCAGCAATCAATTTATCGATCGTTGGCGAAATGTTCCAGATTGAAACGGAGGCGGAGTTCTCACTCCTACGTCAAGTAAGCGGGGTGTAAGCTTTGATAGTCAAACGTGGCGACGTGTTTTATGCAAATTTGTCACCTGTGGTCGGATCGGAACAAGGGGGAGTTCGTCCCGTGCTTGTTCTACAAAATGATATTGGTAACCGATTCAGCCCGACAGTCATCGTGGCTGCGATCACGGCACAGATCGACAAAGCCAAACTACCGACCCATGTGGAAGTATATCGAGAGCGACACGGATTAGAACGTGATTCGGTCATCTTACTTGAGCAAATCCGTACAATTGATAAACGCCGTCTAACGGATAAAGTCACACATCTAGATCCAGACACGATGATGAAAGTAAATAGTGCCGTCGCAATCAGCTTAGGCTTGGTTGATTTTTAGGCACTTACATAGAAGCGCAACACAAGAAGAGTCGATACTAGCGTATGCGACTTTTTTTGACCTCTTTTTTTATGAAATGGGTTTTAAAGTTTTCTTTACGGGGAAACATACCCAAGTGACCTTTTTATAAAGGGATGAGGTAGGATGAATAGCAAAACCACATAGACAGATTTTCCTTGAGGAGGAACTTGAAGATGGATTTAACAATTAAAACAGAGCAGCTTGACGGTCAGACGCATCTTTATATCGCAGGTGAGATTGATACGTATACAGCACCAAAGCTTCGCCAAGAACTAGTCCCGGCAGTTGAAACAAACGATGTCGTCGTCCATTTGGATGAAGTACACTACATGGATTCGACAGGTCTCGGCGTGTTCGTCGGAGCACTCAAAGCAGCGAAAAAGAACGGTACATCGTTCACGCTCGTCGGCGTTTCTGAACGCATCCGTCGTCTATTCGAAATTACAGGTCTTTCAAGCATCATTACAATCGATAGTGGTGTAAGAGGTGGAACGCAATGAAGAACGAACAACTAAACATGACATTACCGGCAAAACCGGAATATGTAGCCATTGCCCGTCTGACGGTTTCAGGTGTCGCGAACCGGATGGGATACACGTATGATGACATCGAAGATATCAAGATCGCTGTCTCAGAAGCATGTGCGAACGCTGTTCAACATGCGTACGAAGGAAAAGAAGATGGTAGCATCGCCTTGACATGTAACGTCTATCCGGATGATCGTCTCGAGATTGTCGTCAAGGATAACGGCATTACGTTCGATAAAGATGAGGTCAAACGCCAAAGTGAACCGATTACGGATGCACACGATCTCGATTCCTTGCATGAAGGAGGACTCGGTATCTTGATGATCGAAGCATTGATGGATCAAGTAACGATCGAGAAAGCGAACGGCGTCACTGTCCATATGACAAAATATATGAATAGAGATGAGGTGGGTCAAAGTGCCAGCAAAGTCTCAACAACGCCATCACAGTGATGATGAAGTACTTCGACTGATTGATTTGTATCAGCAGGACGACCAAGATGAGGAAGTGCATGCGGCATTACTCGAGCGTTATTCAGACTTGGTAGAAGCTTTGGCCCGAAAGTTCTCGCGTGGTCGACCGATTCATGACGATCTTGTTCAGGTCGGCATGATTGGGTTGCTTGCAGCGCTTCGTCGCTTCGATAAGGAATTCGGTCGCAGTTTTGAGTCGTTTGCTGTTCCGACGATCATCGGTGAAATCAAACGTTTCATCCGCGATAAGACATGGAGCGTTCACGTTCCACGTCGCATCAAGGAACTCGGACCGAAAATCAAGAAGGCAGTCGAGGAGTTGACGACGGAGTTGCAACGCTCTCCGCGCATCGATGAGATTGCTGCGCGTCTTGAAGTATCGGAAGAGGAGGTCCTCGAAACACTTGAGATGGGTAAAAGCTATCAAGCGTTATCCGTTGATAGTTCGATTGAGGCAGATCAGGAAGGTAGTACTGTTACGTTACTCGACCTCGTCGGGAATCAAGAAAACGGCTATGACTCCGTCGATCAGCGTCTGATTCTTGAAAAGGCATTTGCTGTCTTAACGGACCGCGAACGTTCGATTCTCGAATGTGCCTACTACCGTAATATGAGTCAAAAAGAAACGGGCGAACTACTCGGCATTTCGCAAATGCACGTTTCCCGTCTCCAACGACGCGCTTTACAGAAGTTACGTGAAGCGATCAAAGTCGAACCAAATGAAGTATTCTCAAAAGACTGACCTCGTGTCAGTCTTTTTTCTTTTCCATGCGTTCTTCGGTATAATGAATGAGAGGTGAAGCAGATGGAAAAGAGAATCGCAAGTGAATTGAATGTACGTCCTGCGCAAGTGAAGGCAGTCTTACAATTGACGGAAGAAGGCGGTACGATTCCGTTCATCGCCCGCTACCGGAAAGAACAGACAGGTGAACTCGATGAGGTCGCGATCAAAGCGATTCTCGATCGACATAAACAATTAACGCAACTTGAAAGTAGACGGAGTGACGTCCTTGAAAAAATCGAGGAGCAAGGTGCATTGACGCCGGAACTCCTTCGAACGCTCGAGGAAGCGACGACGTTACAACAAGTCGAAGATATCTATTTACCGTTTCGACCAAAACGTCGGACAAAGGCGGAAATTGCACGGGAAGCAGGGCTTGCACCACTTGCCGACTGGTTCCGCGACAAGTCTGCTTATGATGAAGCGACATTCCATCGCTTGAGCAATGGGCTGGATCCGGAAGAAGCGCTTACTGGGGCACAATCGATCATTTCCGAGGAGTGGGGCGAACAAGCGACGGTGCGTGAGTTCATTCGTAAGCAAATGCGCCGTTCAGCAGAAATCGTCACGAAACAGAAAAAGGATGCAGTCGATGAAAAAGGTGTCTTTGCACAGTATTATGCCTACAGTGAGCGTATCCAACAGATCGTTCCGCACCGGATTCTTGCGATTAACCGTGCGGAAGCATTGAAAATCGTCTCTGTGAAAGTCGTGTTAGAGGAACAACAGGTTTTACCGACATTATTTCGTTCCTACGCACAACTGGCGCCAAAGAAACGTGATATCGTCGAAGCAGCGATCACGACGGGCTATAAAAAATCGGTCTTTCCTGCCATCGAACGAGAAATTCGAAATGAACTGACGGAAAAGGCAGAGTTCCAAGCGATTGACGTCTTTGGTAAGAATCTCCGTCAACTCTACATGCAACCACCGATGAAAGGGAAAGTCATGTTGGGACTGGATCCGGCCTACCGGACAGGATGTAAGTGGGCAGTCATCGATCCGACAGGTGAAATGAAGGAAGTCGGCGTCATTTACGTGACGATGTCAGAGCAAAAAGCAAAAGAAGCACGTCAAACCCTTTCGCAGCTCGTTGATACATACGGGATCGAGTTGATTGCAATCGGCAATGGTACAGCTTCACGGGAAACAGAAGCATTTGTTGCGGACTGGATGAAGGGGCAAACAGATATCGCCTTTACAATCGTCGACGAGGCAGGGGCGAGTATTTATTCCGCTTCAGAGATTGCCCGGACGGAGTTTCCAGAGCTTCAGGTCGAACAACGATCCGCGATTTCGATTGCGCGTCGTTTGCAGGATCCACTCGCTGAACTTGTCAAAGTCGACCCGCAGTCTGTTGGAGTTGGTCAATATCAACATGATGTCTCGCAAACGAAACTGAAGGAGACACTTGATTTTGTTGT
>NZ_SGWC01000002.1:57500-2830000 GCF_013337175.1 Exiguobacterium sp. JMULE1 | reverse complement strand
AGGTAGAGCACTGATTGGACTAGGGGCCCCCACAGGGTTACCGAATTCAGTTAAACTCCGAATGCCAGCAACTTATACTCGGGAGTCAGACTGCGAGTGATAAGATCCGTAGTCAAGAGGGAAACAGCCCAGACCGCCAGCTAAGGTCCCAAAGTGTATGTTAAGTGGAAAAGGATGTGGCGCTGCCTAGACAGCTAGGATGTTGGCTTAGAAGCAGCCACCATTCAAAGAGTGCGTAATAGCTCACTAGTCGAGTGGCGCCGCGCCGAAAATGTAACGGGGCTAAACATACCACCGAAGCTGCGGATTCCGTAAGGAATGGTAGGGGAGCGTTCCAAACCGCTGTGAAGCTGTACCGGAAGGAGCAGTGGAGCGTTTGGAAGTGAGAATGCCGGTGTGAGTAGCGAAAAGAGGGGTGAGAATCCCCTCCGTCGAAAGCCCAAGGTTTCCTGAGGAAGGCTCGTCCGCTCAGGGTTAGTCTGGACCTAAGCCGAGGCCGAAAGGCGTAGGCGATGGATAACAGGTTGATATTCCTGTACCGCCGATCCACCGTTTGAACAATGGGGGGACGCAGGAGGATAGTGACGCATGCGGATGGAAGTGCATGTGCAAGTTTCAAGACCGTCTGATTGGCAAATCCGTCAGGCACCAAAGTCAAGGAACGACGCGGAGTCCCGTAGGGACGTAGGTCACGATTTCACACTGCCAAGAAAAGCCTCTAGTGAGGGGGAAGGCGCCAGTACCGTAAACCGACACAGGTAGGCGAGATGAGAATTCTAAGACGCGCGGGATAACTCTCGTTAAGGAACTCGGCAAAATGGTCCCGTAACTTCGGGAGAAGGGACGCTCTACATGAGTAGAGCCGCAGTGAATAGGCCCAAACGACTGTTTAGCAAAAACACAGGTCTCTGCTAAATCGCAAGATGACGTATAGGGGCTGACGCCTGCCCGGTGCTGGAAGGTTAAGGGGATGGGTTAGCGCAAGCGAAGCTTTGAACCGAAGCCCCAGTAAACGGCGGCCGTAACTATAACGGTCCTAAGGTAGCGAAATTCCTTGTCGGGTAAGTTCCGACCCGCACGAAAGGCGTAACGATTTGGGCACTGTCTCAACGAGAGACCCGGTGAAATCATAGTACCTGTGAAGATGCAGGTTACCCGCGACAGGACGGAAAGACCCCATGGAGCTTTACTACAGCCTGATATTGAGGCTTTGTGCATGATGTACAGGATAGGCGGGAGACGTCGAGCCCGGAGCGCCAGCTTCGGAGGAGTCACCCTTGGGATACCGCCCTTCATGCATAGAGTCTCTAACTCGCAGCCGTGATCCGGCTGGAGGACCGTGTCAGGCGGGTAGTTTGACTGGGGCGGTCGCCTCCTAAACAGTAACGGAGGCGCCCAAAGGTTCCCTCAGAATGGTTGGAAATCATTCGTAGAGCGCAAAGGCAGAAGGGAGCTTGACTGCGAGACCTACAAGTCGAGCAGGGACGAAAGTCGGGCTTAGTGATCCGGTGGTTCCGCATGGAAGGGCCATCGCTCAACGGATAAAAGCTACCCTGGGGATAACAGGCTGATCTCCCCCAAGAGTCCACATCGACGGGGAGGTTTGGCACCTCGATGTCGGCTCATCGCATCCTGGGGCTGGAGTAGGTCCCAAGGGTTGGGCTGTTCGCCCATTAAAGCGGTACGCGAGCTGGGTTCAGAACGTCGTGAGACAGTTCGGTCCCTATCCGTCGTGGGCGCAGGAAATTTGAGGAGAGCTGTCCTTAGTACGAGAGGACCGGGATGGACGCACCGCTGGTGTACCAGTTGTTCCGCCAGGAGCATCGCTGGGTAGCTACGTGCGGACGGGATAAATGCTGAAAGCATCTAAGCATGAAGCCCCCTCCAAGATGAGATTTCCCTTTGAGTAATCAAGAAAGACCCCTCAGAGACGATGAGGTAGATAGGTCACGGGTGGAAGCATGGCGACATGTGGAGCTGAGTGATACTAATCGGTCGAGGCCTTGTTCTAGCAGATGCTTGTTGATGACTTCAGTTTTGAGGGCGCGAGCCCGTCGTCTGGTGACGATAGCCAAGTGGTCACACCCGTTCCCATGCCGAACACGGAAGTTAAGCACTTGAACGCCGAAAGTAGTTGGGGGCTTCCCCCTGTGAGGATAGGACGTTGCCAGGCACTTGACCGATCTGCAGATTGCAGATCGGTCTTTTTGTGTAGTCCTTTTAGATAAGAAAGAAATAAAAAAACTGACGAATGGACGTCAATCCGCCATCGAGTCAGTTTAAGCGAAGCATCTAGATTAAAAAGAAGGGGTTGTGCTAAGAAGACGAGGCGTGACTTGGCGTAAGAGCGCTGCAGCACGTGCTTCAAGAGGTGTTGGTAGTTGATTTAGGGAGAAATACTGTAAGTCGAGACTCTCTCCGTCCGTCATTTGTAAGGTACCCGATACGTCTTTTGCTTGAAAGAGATGGATCACGCTGTAGGTTTGATCGCCATTTGGATAACGGAAGAAGTGATCAGGACCCGAGAAGACGTCTAGCAGCTGAACGCTGCGTGCTTGAAGTCCGGTTTCTTCCTGCAACTCGCGCATCGCAACTTCTTCAAGTGTCTCACCTGGTTCCATCGACCCACCGGGGAGTCCCCAACTGTGTGTATCCGAACGATATTGAAATAGCAGTTCATGTTGTGAATTCATGACGAGTACGGTCGCACCCACGCTGATCAACGGTCGGTTGCCTACGATTTTTCGTAAATCTAATAAGTATCCCATCTGCTCACTCCTTTCCTATCAGTATAGAAGAATATTCATTATGACAGTTAGTAAAAAGAAATAAGGCAAAAAGACTTGCCAATTTAAAAGACGCATGTTATATTAATATCTGTCGAAACGTTATATCATCGCGGGGTGGAGCAGTCTGGTAGCTCGTTGGGCTCATAACCCAAAGGTCGTCGGTTCAAATCCGGCCCCCGCAACCAATTTTTAAATAATCAAATCCGAAACGTTTATCGTCGCGGGGTGGAGCAGTCTGGTAGCTCGTTGGGCTCATAACCCAAAGGTCGTCGGTTCAAATCCGGCCCCCGCAACCAATTTTAAACTTAACTTCAACTTTACTACGAAACGTTCAGCGTTTCGTATTTTTTTTTGCCTTTTTCGTTCGGTACAATAGAGAAGGACGAACAGTACGTATTAAAGGAGGAGACATCGTATGATAGAACTGGAAATGAACAGCTTGGAAGAAACGACTGCCTTGGCCCTTGAACTCGGACGACGTGCAGAAGCAGGGATGGTCATTACGCTTGATGGGGATTTAGGTGCTGGGAAAACGACCTTTACTCAAAGCTTTGCGAAAGGGTTAGGTGTGACGCGCCACGTCAACAGTCCCACCTTTACGATCATGAAAGTCTATTCGGGACGTCTTCCTCTTTATCATATGGATGTCTATCGCCTGGAAGGTTCCGGTGATGATATCGGACTTGAAGAATATTTGAATGGCGAAGGCGTCGCCGTCGTCGAGTGGTCTGAATTGATTGCAGATAGCCTTCCCCCTGAACGGTTGGCAATCACGATTACGCGAACGGGTGACGATAGCCGTCGTTTTGAGCTGACGCCGATCGGAGAACGATACATTACATTATGTGAGGGATTGAAATCATGAAAATCGTAGCTATTGATACATCGACGAAACAATTATCGGTCGCTCTTTCAGACGGGAAACAGATCGTAGCAGAAGCTTCTTATGTCACGTCTTTGAATCATGCGACGAAACTCATGCCGTTGCTTGAGCGCTTGATGGCGGAAGCAAAATGGACACCGGCTCAACTGACACGTGTCGTCGTTGCTGACGGTCCTGGTTCTTATACCGGATTACGGATTGGAGCGACAACTGCAAAGACACTCGCTTATACACTGGGCATCGAGCTTGTTGCCATCTCGACACTTGAACTGATGGCGGCTTCGACAGGTCATACGGGACGTGTCGTAGCAATTCAAGATGCGCGGCGTGGAGCAGGGTTTGTCGGACTGTACGACGCCGGGAAACGAATCGGTGAAGAACAGCATGTCGAGATCTCTTCTTTTGTGAAGACGTTACCGCCAGATACGCTCGTCACAGGAGACGTCGATGCGTTCGAAGAGATTCTTCAGCCCTTCGAAAAGGTGGCTCCTGCTTTCCGGACGCCACGTGCCGGCGTACTCGCTTTACTCGGTGCAACGCGTCAGACGGTCGAAGCGCATGCGTTTGAGCCACGTTACCTGCGCCTGGCTGAAGCAGAAGCGAAATGGATCGAGGCACAGCGTCATGAGTAAGGGCATTCGTCGCATGACCGTACAGGATGCTGCAGGTGTTCATGCGGTCGAACTCGAATCATTTGCGACACCGTGGACGCTAGATGCCTTCGAAGCGGAAATGACACAAAATCCGAATGCCTATTATGTCGTTGCCGATCAAGATGGTATCGTTGGGTTTGCTGGTCTGTGGCATATTGCGGATGAAGGACATATTACGAATATTGCCGTCAAGCAGTCGCATCGCGGACAAGGGCTCGGGGAAGACTTGCTAACGGCATTGATCGCCGTCGGTCGTGCGCTTGGTTTGCGGGCGATGACGCTTGAAGTACGTGTCTCGAACACACCAGCGCGGACTTTATATGAAAAACTCGGATTCCAGTATGTCGGTGTCCGAAAACGATATTATCAAGATAACAATGAAGATGCTGCCATCTACTGGCTGGAACTGGAGGGAGAAGACCTATGACACAACCATTGATTCTAGCAATCGAATCGAGTTGTGACGAAACGGCGGCTGCCGTCGTCCGTGGAGGAACTGACGTCTTATCGAACGTCGTCTCGTCTCAAATCGAAAGTCATAAACGTTTTGGTGGCGTCGTGCCTGAAGTGGCTTCACGGCATCACGTTGAACGGATCACATACGTCATCGATGATGCTTTGACGGAAGCAAACGTCACGATCGACGATATCGATGCGATCGCCGTCACGGAAGGACCTGGACTCGTTGGAGCACTACTCGTTGGTGTCAGCGCAGCGAAGGCACTCGCCTTTGCGCACAATAAACCATTAATTGGTGTTCATCATATCGCAGGTCATATCTATGCGAATCGTCTCGTGCAAGAGCTTGAGTTCCCGCTCGTCTGTTTGATTGCATCAGGTGGGCACACGGAACTGATCTACATGCCGGAAGACGGTGTATATGAAGTCATTGGTGAAACACGGGATGATGCCGCAGGGGAAGCATATGATAAAGTTGCTCGAACGTTGCAGTTACCGTATCCGGGTGGTCCACGGATCGATCAATTGGCACAGATTGGTCAGGATACGTTCCATTTTCCACGCGTCTGGCTTGAGAAGGACTCGTACGACTTTAGCTTCAGCGGTTTGAAGTCAGCGGTCATCAATGCCGTGCATAACGCTGAACAACGGGGAGAAACGATCATTCCGGAAGATTTAGCTGCAAGTTTCCAAGCGAGCGTCGTCGAGGTACTCGTGACAAAGGCGGTTCGTGCCGTGAAGGATAAAGGGGGATGTCAATTGCTACTTGCTGGTGGCGTCGCTGCTAACAAAGGATTACGCCAAGGTCTCGAAGCGGCGTGTGCGAAGGAAGGAATCGATCTCGTCATTCCGCCGATGCACCTGTGTGGAGACAATGCAGCGATGATCGGAGCGGCTGCAATTCATCCATATCGCGCGTTACGCTATTCGACACTTGCCATGAACGCAGAACCTGGGCTAGATTTAAAGTAAGGAATCCGAACAACTTGGGGGAAATGGAATGAAAAAAGTCATCATCGCATTGTTAGCGGTACTGGTCATCGTCGCGATCGGACTTCAGGTCCGAGAAATCGTCAACGCATACCAAGTCGCCTATAAGGAAGAACTCGTACCCGATAAAAAAGCGGTCGAGACGAATACGAAACAACGTCCACTTTACGAAATCGGACGAGCAGAAGGGGAAAAGACCCGGATTCAAAAGTTATATGCTTTTGATCAGACAATCAATGGTAAGCTCAGTAACGTCGTCATCGTCGATCGGAAGTATGGTTTAACGAACAAGGCGAGTGATGATTATTTCATGATTGCTTCCGGAACACCGGTGACGGATCAAGAAAAGAAGTCATTCGAACCAATGATTCAAAAGATGGATGCAGAACAAGTCCAAGCCGAGGTCATCTCAAAGCATGAGGTGACGGCTGTCGAGAACAATAAAAAACGGACGTTGACGTTATTTAAGGTCTTCTATAAGGATACGGATCAAAACGAATACCTCTTCTTCATCGAAAAAGAAGGCGGTCTGAAACTCGATCTATTTAAGAAGGGTTACTCACGTTTGTCTAATTACTAAATCCATGAAAACAGCGGATTCCTAAATAGGAGTCCGCTGTTGTTCGTTCATTGCCATTCAGTGATACCCGTCAAGTCATCATAGATACGATCGGGATCGAGATTCAATTCCTCGACCGGAAGTCCATTTCGATTGATCCATGCCGTTTTGAAGCCGAAACTCTTCGCCCCGGTGATGTCCCAACCGTTCGAGGACATGAAGAGGATCTCCTCGCGTTTTAGACCGAGCGTGTTTAAGGCATGCATATAGGATGCAGGTGCTGGCTTATACTGTTTGATATCATCGACACTGACGAGATGTTCGAACCGATCGGCTAAGCCTGACTGCTCAATGAGCGGATCGAGCATATCATGGGAACCATTCGAGAAGACGACCAGACGCTTGTCCGCCATCGTCTCGAGAACGGAGCTGACTTCAGGATATACATCAAGCGTCAGGTACGTCTCCATTAAGGTCGTGATTTGTTCCTCGGTCACATGGAGCTTCAGTTCGAGTAACGTATAGCGGAGAGCATCTTGTGTCACTTGGCTGAACGGCACATACTGTCCGTTCAATTGTCGGAGGAAAGAGTACTCCAGTTGTTTCTCCCGCCAGCGTTTGCTGATCGCTTCTCCGTGATCCGGATAAAGCGCTTCGGCTTGTTCTTTGACGGAATGGACATCGAATAATGTACCGTAGACGTCAAAGACGAGTGCTTGAATCGTCATAAAACATTCATCTCACTTTCATAGAGTCTGCTTTAACGATTCCCTTACAGTACGGATTCAAACGACACTCAAGAATGAACCTGTTGTAAAAAGCGATGAAACGTTTGCGCGAATGCACGACAAGCGGCTTGTTTCTCCGGGGTATTCGGATCAAACTCAATCTTCAAGCCATCCGTGACGAGGGTCGCCCCAGCTTCTTTTAATGCGTCTTCAATCAAATCAACGGCTGCGCAGTACTTCGGATAATCAAGATCCCCCGAACCAAAAGCAGCCGCCGGTATCCCGTCTAAGGATTGTTCCCTTAGCTCCTCAACGAAGTCTTCTGCTTCATACGGTAAATCACCGTCTCCCCATGTATATGAGCCGAGTAATAGACCATCAAAACGTGATAAGTCCTCCCCGACGAATTGATCTAGTTCCGTGATCGTCACGTCGACATCGTGTTGCTCGAGTTCATGTTGAATGAGCGAGACGATATCTTCCGTATTCCCAGACATGCTGACGAATCCAATCGCGATATGCATGCATCTTCCTCCTTTCACTGTACTTCTCTACTTTAATTGATAATGATTATCAATGTCAAAGGACATATAAAAAAGCACCTTCCGAAGAAGATGCTTTTCTATACATTAGTCTTGTAGTTCGGCCCATTCCTCAATGGAACGAATGACCGGTTCGAGTTGGCGCCCTTTGTCGGTCAAACTGTATTGAATCTTAATCGGACGATCGGGAATGACAGTCCGGATGACGATGCCTTCCGCTTCGAGCTCCTTCATACGTTCCGTGAGCATACGACCTGATAATTCGGGAATGGCATCTTGAATCTCATTGAAACGACATGTCTTCGTCAACAAGTGACGTAAGATCAGACCCGTCCATTTCTTACCTAAGATTTCAAAGGCATGTTCGACTTTGGGACAAAGAGCCGGTTGGATTGCGACTTCTTCCATCAGCACTCATCCTTTCTATAGTTGTAGTATACCCGCTTCTGCTAAAAAAATCGAATCATTTTACTTAATGTAACAAAAAGAACTAAAACAAATCTATTTACTTTTAGTAAGTGATAAGATATAGTCTGTTTATTGAGTTACTTAAAGTAACTAAAATACATTAGGTAAAAGGAGAAGAGAGCAATGATGGATACAGGACTTTTAATCATTCGTTTAATCATCGGCTTAACGTTCGCTGCACACGGGACACAAAAATTATTTGGTTGGTTCGGTGGACACGGAATCGCTGGAACAGGCGGTTGGTTCGAATCAATCGGCATGAAGCCAGGGAAGGCACTCGCGATTACAGCAGGTCTTGCTGAATTGATCGGCGGCTTGTTGTTTGCAGGAGGCGTATTCCTCTGGATCGCAGCGCTCCTCATCATCGGATCGATGCTTGTTGCGATCGTTAAAGTACACGGTGCGAATGGTTACTGGGTGACGCAGAACGGGTACGAATACAACATGGCATTGATCGTCATCGCGCTTGGTGTAGCGATGATCGGTGCTGGAGACTATTCACTCGCTGCACTCATCGGGTGAAGAAAAAGGTGGGTCATTCATGAAGTTTAAGGCATCAACGCTTAGTGCAAAAGACAATTATAAATTACTGATCGGAAGCATCATTCCGCGTCCGATTGCTTTCGTGACAACGCAAGGAGAAGACGGGACGGTCAACGCTGCACCGTTTTCCTTCTTTACGGTCGCTTCAAGCAGTCCGCCGCAACTGGTGATCGCCGTACAACGGACGGATCAGGGGCAGAAGGATACGGCACGTAACATCTTAGCGAAACAAAGTTATGTCATCCATATCGTCAGCGAAGAGATCGTCGACGCAGTCAATGAGACAGCAGCGCCACTTGCTTACGGTGAAAGTGAGCTTAAGCGGACGGACTTAACACTCGTCGATAGTGACGCAATCGAAGTACCCGGAATCGCGGAAGCGAAAATTCGCTTCGAGATGCGCTTGACGCAACACGTCGAGCTAGAAGGTGCCGATCTTCTAATCGGGGAAGTACTGCGCTATCACGTTGCAGATGAACTCGTCGAGTCGTTCCGAATTGACGCGGCAGGCTTGAAGGCTGTCGCTCGTTTAGCAGGGAATGATTATGCGACGATCGGGAAGACGTTTACGATTGCCCGACCGACGAAATGATCGAAGTGTGAATGCCTGACTCATCGTACGATTCATTTTGATTCAAACAAAAAGGAGTGGAGAGACCGGTCTAACTACCGGAATCTCCACTCCTTTTTTCATGTCGTTCATCTGATTCATCAAGGCTGAGGATCGATTTCGTTTGAAGAGGCTTCAAGACCATGACGTTTACTGTACTGATAGCCATCGAGCAAATAAAAGACGATTGCGAGTGCCCATATTCCGACGCAGCTGATCAAGAAAGCGCTGATTGGAGAGACACTACCGTAATACGATAAGATCAACGGATCATTGAGTTCGACGAATAGCTGTATCGTCAGGAGCGTACAGCATAATCCCGAGAGTAAACTGATGAAGAGCCCACTCCATGTCTGGATGACGAGACCGATCATGCAGGAAATCAAGAGGAACAAAGGAAGTGCAGCATTGAAGGCATCTGGACGAATAAAGACGGATACATAATCGGCATATAACGGTACGAAATAGAGAACACCGGATAGTAATCCTAAGATGAGATTGATGAAAAAGCTCTTCGTCCGCATCAGTGTTGGTTCTCCCATCGTTCCATTAATTCGAGCAAATCGACATCAATCTGATCACGTTCTGCCGAAAGTGCCGTTGCTTTCGGAATGTCATTGAAGACTTCCGGTTCGCAAAGCAACTGTTCGATCTCCGCTGAACGCTGTTCGAGCCGCTCAATGTCTTGTTCGAGTTGTTCGATTTGCTGACGGCGCTTGCGCTCTTCTTTCTGCGCTTCTTTATCGATCGTCTTCGACGCCGTGACCTTTGCAGCTTTTGCTTCCTCGGCTTCAAGACGCGCAATCTCTTCTTGCTCCGCCTTCTTCTCCGTGTAGTACGAATAATCACCGAGGTATTCCGTCACGCCGGCTTCACTCATCTCGATGACGCGGGTCGCGATTCGGTCGATGAAGTAACGGTCGTGAGAGACGAATAACAGCGTTCCTTCGTAGTCGACGAGCGCATTTTCAAGGACCATCTTCGAATCTAGATCTAAATGGTTCGTTGGCTCATCGAGGACGAGGACGTTCGTTTTCCGGAGTTTCAGTTTTGCAAGTGCGAGACGTCCGCGTTCGCCACCAGATAACTCATGGACGATCTTGAAGACATCGTCACCGCTAAACAAGAATTGCCCGAGGACAGACCGGACTTCTTGTTCACGCATCAGTGGCCATTCGTTCCAAATCTCATCGATGACGCGGTTCCGGTCATTGAGTTCTGCCTGCTCTTGATCGTAATATCCGATCGAGACGCCAGTTCCGAAACGGAAATCACCGAAGAGGGGGCGTAAGCGACCGACGAGGACTTTTAAGAGCGTCGACTTTCCGATGCCGTTCGGTCCGACGAGTGCCAGTGATTCACCGCGTTGCAAGCGGAACGTGATGTCTTTTGAGACAGCTTCTTCGTAACCGATCGCCAGTTGATTCACTTGAAGAACGTCGTTTCCGCTCTGTTTTTCAATCGGGAAGGACAGGACCGTGCTACGCTCATCCCCATCTGGTCGGTCGAGCCGGTCGACTTTCTCGAGTCGCTTCCGGACACTTTGGGCACGTTTTGTCGTCGTCGCCCGAGCGATGTTGCGTTGAATGAAGTCCTGCATCTTCGCGATCTCTTCTTGTTGCTGTTCGAACTGTTTCATTTCTTGATCGTACAATGCCGCTTTTTGTTCCAAGTACTTCGTGTAGTTACCGGTGAACTTACGGCAGACATTGCGTGACAGCTCATAGACGACATTGACGACTTGGTCAAGGAAGTACCGGTCGTGCGAGACGATCAGAACGGCACCACGATAACCGCCGAGGTAACTTTCGAGCCAAGCGAGCGTATCGATATCGAGGTGGTTGGTTGGCTCATCGAGAATGAGGAGCTCTGGTGCTTGCAGGAGCATCTTCGCTAAGGCGAGACGTGTCCGTTGACCACCGGATAACGTTTGGATCCGGCGCGAATAATCGTCCGGATAAAAGCGCATGCCGTGCAGGACGGAGCGGATATTCGCTTCGAACTGATAACCACCCGCTTCTGAGAAGTCGTGTTGCGCTTGATCGTACGTCTTTAGGAGACGATCGTAAGCGATCGGGTCGTTCAAGATATGCTCCATACCCATTTCGATTTCCATCCGACGCAGTGTTCGTTCTTGTTCCTGCAAATGTTCAAAGACGGTCAGCATCTCGTTCCAGATCGTCTCGTTCGATTCAAGACCACTGTCCTGCGCGAGATAACCGATTTTGACATCCTTACCTTTCATGATGTCACCCGAGTCATGACTGAGTTCGCCAGCAATGATTTTGAGCAATGTCGATTTACCAGCACCATTTCGTCCGACGAGCGCAATCCGGTCGCGCTCTTGTACTTCCAATTTGATATTTTCTAAAATCGGCTCAACGCCGAATGATTTCGAGAGTTGGTTGACTTGTAAGAGTATCATTTCCATCCATCCTTCCACCCTTTAGTCTATCACGAACAAAAGCGCGAGGTCCTGCGGAATATATTATTTGTGACTCTATGTGAAGTGGTTTACAATCAAGGAGAGTAGAAAGCTTTTTGCAAAGATTTGGGTGCCACGATGGATGTGGCCGAAGGGGGAACTGCAGGATGAATGGACCAGACACAAAAATTCCACAAGCGACAGCAAAACGGTTGCCGCTATATTATCGCTTCATCCAAAGTTTATACAATTCAGGCAAGCTCCGCGTCTCTTCTGCTGAGTTAAGCGAGGCGGTGAAGGTTGATTCAGCAACGATTCGTCGCGATTTTTCCTACTTTGGGGCATTAGGGAAGAAGGGGTATGGATATAACGTTCAACATCTCTTAACGTTTTTCCGCAAAACCTTGAATCAAGATGAGGTGACGAATGTTGCCTTAATCGGGGTCGGTCATCTCGGAACAGCGTTTGCAAATTATAACTTTTTAAAGAATAATAGTACTCGGATAGTCGTTGCGTTTGATGCGGACGAAGAGAAGGTCGGAACAACGACGCATGACGTTCCAATCTATCATGTTTCGGACATGAAAGAACAAATCGAAGCGAATCAGGTCGATGTTGCCATCTTGACGGTTCCATCCCAGTTCGCGCAGTCAGTAGCGGATGAGTTAGTCGAGTATGGTGTGACTGGCATCCTGAACTTTACGCCCGCGCGGTTGAACGTGCCAGCGAGCGTCCGGGTCCATCACATCGATTTATCGATCGAGTTGCAGTCGTTAGTTTATTTCATGAAGCATTATTCGCAATCAGCTGAAGGAGTGAAATCATAATGGAAAACCTTATCCCGTCAACTATAGCATTCATCGGACCAGGTAGTTTAGCACTAATCGGTGTCGTCGCATTAATCATCTTCGGACCGAAGAAATTACCTGAACTTGGTCGTGCTGCGGGTCAGACATTGAAAGAGTTCAAGAGCGCAACGAACGGTATCATGGACGACGATAAAAAGGATGAACCGAAAGAGAAGTGATTGAATCATGGCGATTGATCAAGAACAAAGCGTGACGTCGCATCTGGACGAACTGCGTAAACGGATCGTCTGGTCGCTTATCATCGTCGTCGTCCTGTTCGCTGTTGCATTTCCGCTCGTCCGACCGCTCGTTCGCTTCTTGCAAGCGGACTTAAAAGAGCTCGGTATCGGTTTGAATGCCTTCAACGTCGCAGATCCTTTAATGTTGTATTTGAATCTTGCGTTCATCATCGCAATCGTGCTGGCATCGCCGTTCTGGATGTATCAACTGTGGGCATTCGTCCGCCCTGGTCTGTATGATAAGGAGCAAAAAGCGACATTGACGTATATTCCGGTCATCTTCTTTCTATTTTTGGCTGGTGTAGCCTTCTCATACTTTTGGTTGTTACCTTTCTTATTAAAAGTTTCGACTGAATTAGGGAAGGAACTCGGAATCGAACAAGTCATCGGAGTCGAGAACTACTTCAGTTTTTTAATCCGATTAACGATTCCGTTCGGTCTTCTTTTCCAATTGCCGGTCGTGACGATGTTTCTGACACGTCTTGGTCTCGTGACGCCAATTTTCATGCGAAAGAATCGGAAATATGCGTACTTTGCGCTGTTCGTCGTTGCGGCATTGATCGCACCGCCGGACGTGACGTCACACTTGATGATCTCGGTCCCATTGTTCGTTCTCTATGAGATCAGCATCTTGATTTCTGCGCGGACGTACAAAAAGGTCTTGATCCTCGAGCAACAGGCAGAGCTTGAACGACAGGCGGATTTGATGCGTGAATTGAATAAATGAATCGTGGATTCCTTCTAATGATTTTGGAAGGAATTCTTTTTTATGAAAGCGTTATTTTTATATTGATAAAGCAGTTAGCGATGCGTATACTAAAGTTAATTCATGGGGGCTTAGCTCAGCTGGGAGAGCGTTTGGCTGGCAGCCAAAAGGTCGTCGGTTCGATCCCGATAGTCTCCACCATATTCATACACTTCAAACTCTTGAGGATTCAAGAGTTTTTTTGTTTTTCTTAAAATATGGAAATGAGATATAAAGTGTCAATAAAAACAAATAATTATATAAAACAGACAGAACCGAATTGTTTATTTCCATCTATTTCATTAAACTAAATATACAGAATTTTCGTTTAACTGTTTTGTTGGTAACATCATTATGGTTTTTTAGAAAAGGGGAAAAGAAGCATGAAGAAGGAAATCGCACTCTTGGCAGCTGTCTTAATGACATCTTCCAACTTGGTTAGTGCTCAAGGAGCACTGTCCTCGCAAGATAAGGCAAGCGGTCAAAAGCCGCATGCCCTCTCACTTAAGAAAACAGGACAGGAGAAGGTGTATAAGCAGTCTGACAAGGTCCGTGTCGTCATCGAGATGGAGCAGAAGCCGGCGATTCAAATCGCGCAGGCACAAAACAAGCGGTATAGCACATTGAGCAATGCCGAAAAAGAGTCGATTAAGGATCGCCTCGTCAGCGTCCAAAAATCAGTCAAGTCAGCGATCGCTAAAAAATCGATTCCCGTTACATATAAGGAAAGCTTCACGACCGTCATCAACGGATTCAGTGGTGAAGTCAAGTTCGGCGACATCGAAGACATCAAACAACTCGCCGGAGTCAAGAGCGTACATATCGCCCATGAATACGCGCGACCGAAAGCCGATAAAGGCGCAAAACCAGACATGTTGTATAGCAAAGATATGGTTAATGCAAAAGAAACATGGCAGGATTATGGCTTCAAAGGGGAAGGGACAATCGTAGCGGTCATCGATACGGGGATTGATCCATCGCATAAAGATATGGTGTTGAGCCCGGAGACGAAGATCGATTTGACTTCTTCGAAGGTTGAGAGTGCTAAAGAAACAAAAGGACTAAAAGGGAAGTATTTTACGGAAAAAGTCCCATACGGCTATAACTACGCTGATCACGATAGCGAAATCCGTGATTTAGGTGCAGGTGCATCGATGCACGGAATGCACGTAGCGGGTACGGTCGGTGCCAATGGAGACGAAGCAAATGGCGGGATCAAAGGAGTCGCACCGGAAACACAACTCCTCGCGATGAAAGTATTCGGAAATGATCCAGGCATGCCATCGACATTCAGTGATATCTATATCAAAGCGATCGATGATGCGATTGCTCTCGGTGCGGATGTCATCAACATGAGTCTTGGTTCGACGGCATCGTTCGTCAATGCGGATGATCCGGAACAACGCGCAATCGTCAACGCGATGAACAACGGGATTCTATGCGCGATCTCTGCCGGGAACTCGGCATTCATAAGTCATGGTGCAGGTAATCCGTATACAGCGAATCCTGACATCGGTGTCGTAGGATCTCCGGGTCTGATCAGCCAAGCACTTCAAGTCGCATCGCTAGAGAATACGAAATTGACGCTTGAAGGCATGGCACTGACGATCGACGGACAGGATGCTGGTTACTTGGCGTACCAAAAGCAGGACTCGCCGAATCCGATCACAGTCTTCGGTAAAGAGAAAAAGGACGTCATCTATGTTGGTGATGGTCAAGCGTCGAATTACGAAGGAAAAGATGTTAAAGGCAAAGTCGTCTTTGTCGTACGAACAGGCGATTTTAACTATGCGAAAATTCAAGGGGAAGCCGAAAAACAAGGAGCAGTCGGTGTCGTCGTTCGTGGACGAATTGATCATGGGGATTACGTCAGCATGGCACTCAACAATCCGACGATTCCGATGGTGACGCTCAGTATCGCGGATGGGAACGATCTTGAAGCAAAAGCAAAAGCAGGAAAAGCGATTACTGTGACGTTCGACGGAAAGCCGGTTTCAATAGACAATCCAGTAGCGGGAGAAATGGCAGAATCATCGTCATGGGGTGTTACACCGAATCTTGATTTCAAGCCGGAAATCACGGCGCCAGGTGGAAAAATTTATTCGACGCTCAATGATAACGAGTACGGCGTCATGAGTGGTACTTCGATGGCGGCACCGCACGTCGCAGGAGGAACAGCACTCGTCATGCAACGGATTGCAAAAGACTTTAAGGTCAATGGCGCGACACGCGTGAAATTAGCGAAGAATATTCTCATGAACACGTCACGTCCACAGCTTGATAAAGGACAGTATAATGCTGAAGCAAAAACAGGTAGTTTCTATTCGCCACGTCGCGAAGGTGCTGGTTTAATGGATCTTCATGCTGCGATGAAAACACCAGTCGTCGTCACGGAAACGAAATCAGGTGAAGGAAAGGCTGCACTCAAAGAAGTCGGTGAGAAATTCACGTTTACGCTTGATTTGAAAAACTACAGTAGCGAAAAAGTGACGTATCAATTAGCCGGTACGGTTCAATCAGATCTCGGTGCAGAAGGAACGAACTTCCTTGAAGCTAACAATATCTACAAGAAGAATTCAGTAGATGTGGTTGATCCGAATAAAGGGACATTCCCGATTGCATTCGCAGTCGGTTCGAAGAAAGCAAGCACGGTCTCCATCAATCCGAAAAGCTCGACGAAAGTTAGTGTCTCTGTCGATCTGAAAGATACAGTTGATTGGGCGAACGGTCTTCCACTTGAGCAAGTCTTTGAAAATGGCTACTTCGTTGAAGGTTTCGTTCGTTTGATCGATACGAAGAACAACAATCCAGAATTGACGGTGCCATACGTCGGATTCAATGGGAAATGGGATCAGGCACCAATCGTCGATGCACCGCGTTATGACGAAGAGAAGACATTCTACGGATTAACCGGGCTAGCGACAGAAGTAAAAGATGATTTCGAGTTCCTTGGAACGAATACAGCAGGGAAAATCGTTGAAAATAAGGTTGCGTTCTCACCGAACAATGATGGTAGTGTGGATGAAGCGTTCCCAGTGCTCTCGTTCCTGCGTAACGCAAGAAAAGTCGAGTATTCGATTCTTGACCGTAATAAAGCAACGCTCCGTAAATTAGATCTACAAACAGACGTCGTGAAGAACTATTATGATAGCGGCAAGGGAGATAAATTCACACCAGTCACAAGTGCGGCTTGGGATGGAACAGTCAATGGAAAACAAGTAAAAGACGGTCTTTACTATTACCAAGTCAAATCAGTCATCGATTATCCGAATGCGAAGTGGCAGTCGAATCTCTTCCCAGTCTATATCGATACGAAAAAACCAGCAGCAACGGTTCAATGGGATACTGCAAAAGAAACACTTTCTTGGACAGCAGGCGATCAAGGAACAGGTGTAGCGTCGTATGACATTCTCGTCGATGGAACAAGTGTCCTCAAACAGCCGCTTGCGCCGACAGAAAAAGCACATGAACTCAAAGGTCTCTCGAAGTCAGCGAAGATTGATTTCGTTGTCAAGGATTATGCAGGAAATACAGTGACGAAATCGGTGAACACGACAGGCATCGACAAGGCGGTACCAACCGTCCAAATCGATACACCGGTCGCACTCGGTCTGTCGACATCTAAAGTGGTTACTATCGCGGGTCACGTATCCGATGAGTCAGGGATCAAATCATTCAAAATTAACGGAAAAGCCGTCCAGCTTCGTTTTGATGCAGCAAAACAGCAGTATGTGTTCAGCCATGATGTGACATATACGAAAGATGGCGTCAAATCGTTTAAAGTCGAAGCTTATGATGGAAAAGGAAATCGCTTGGTATTTAGTCGTCAAGTCATTCTAGATTCGACATTGCCGACTTTAAAAGTGACAGCACCAAAAACAGTATCAGCAAAAATAAAGACAGCATCTCTTAAAATCGTTCTTCAAGATAATTATGATGAGATTCGTTTTGATATGAATGATAATGCCGTATACCGTCATACCTTCAAGGAACCATACCAAATGAGAGCCTTCAAAAAGACAATCACGAAAAAAGTGACGCTCAAGAAGGGGAAAAACACGTACAACTTGAAACTGAAGGATATCGGTGGACACGTTGTTACGAAAACAGTTGTCATCACGAAAAAATAAGTAACTACAGATAAAGTCAGGCGGGTATCCGTCTGACTTTTCTTGCGTGCTGAAGCGCCTTGAAGGGTTTATGAGGCGAGAAGAGGGGGAATTTTAAGAACAGAAACAAGTCAGAGGGGGAACAACCATGAATCCGTTCACGACATTAATCGCCTTCATCGTAGGGTGTCTCGTCTTATATCTCGGTATCCGCGACAAAAACGGCTGGCTGATCGGTGTCGCGATGATACCGCTCGCGATCGTTGCCTATAGCGTCATCTATCTGATCATTCAGGTCAGTGCGTAGTCTTCATGGAAAACGTCTTACCCTAAGCGGTAGGACGTCTTTTTTTTCAAAAATCGTACTACAGATGAAACCGATCGAGTAAAATGTAAGTATATGACAGTATAGAAAGGTGGATGATCATGGAACACGTACATACACAAACAGATGCTTTAGCGGCGCTGTACGAAGAGATGCATCAGAAGACGAAGACCGGCATGTGGGTCATGCTTGCGGCATTCTTAGCGCTCAGTAACACACTCGAGAAACCAATCTACGCGATGATCGTCCCGTTATTGTATTTTGGCTATGACATGTTGCTACAACGGAAGCGGTTCGCGCTTGTCGCGGAATACACATCAAAGGATTCAGCAAGACGGCTCTATCAGGTACATGTCCTGATCGGCATCTTACAGTACGGAGCACTCGCCGGTCTGATCGTTTGGGCGGTCGATCGACCGAACACGTACTTCTTGATCGGTCTCGTCATCGTCGTCATTCCGTTCTACTGGCTCTGTCGAAAGACGTTAGAGTTCATCTCACGAAAGATTGATCCAACGTATATCACGGAAAAAGAAATTCACAAAGCGCGCTAAAGGAGACGATGTCATGCAAACAGCTCGTGAAGAACGTCTACAAAAACTTGCGCTCGCGTACCGAGACGTCGAGTGGCTCGGCACACGCTGGTATTGGAACATGTTTCTATTCATAACAGTCGGTATCTTAATTGAATGGACGGATCTCCCGATGTTGATTTTGGCGATTCCAGCCGTTTTTCTCGCCTCCGATTTTCGCTATCAATTAAAAAAACAAAAAATTTTAGACGGCTATATCTCAAAAGCACAAGTCCGTCGGCAATTTTTACTACGTGTCGGTAGTCACGTCCTGCTGTACGCTGTCTTGACGATCGTCATCATCCAGACGATCGAGGAACCGTTCTGGAAGATGCTGGTGGCCATTTTTGCGATTTTAACACCGCTCTACTTCATCAGCGAATGGATCATCCGACGTGACGGAGCGCGTGACCCGGATTATATCAGTGACGGAGAAGTAGCCCGCTTCGTCAAACAGAAAGGAACATCGAAATGGAACACCTATTCGAGCGACAAGCACGTCTGAATGTAATGAAACGTCCAGTGCATGTCGTCACCTATTTCTTTTCGATTCCTGGATTGATTGTCGCCATACTTGCTTGGTTTTTACCAGCGGTTGAATCCGTCTTTGGACAAACCTTGTTTTTCTGTCTTTGTGGAATTGGAGTCGCTCGAGAAATCGTCCGGCTACGACTCATGAAGTCCTATTTAACGCAAGGTATCTATCAACAGACTGTTCAGAAGGTTGCTCACCTGACGATCATAGGATATGTCGTGGCGTGGCTAATCGCTTTCGTCATGCTGTCGATTCCAAATGCTCCCGGTTATTTATTCGTTCTCTTACTTGTCTGGAGCGGCGGAGTCGGTCTTGGTGTCACTCGAATGAATCGATTGGCTAAACAAATCGATCCTGCGTACGTCTCGATGGGAGAAATTGAACGTGCGTGGTGGAAACGGTAAAGCAAAAAAATCCGTATCAATCAGTGAAAGACGCTGATTGATACGGATTTTTGATTATTTCTTCAACAGTAGATAGATGAAGTATGGTGCTCCAATCAAGGCGACGACGATCCCAGCCGGTACACCGTCTGGTCCCGCGATATTGCGTCCAATCGTATCAGCGAACGCAAGCAACCAGCCGCCGAGTAAAAGGGCAATCGGTAGGAAGAACTGATGGCGTGGTCCAACGAGCGCACGAGCGATATGTGGCGCCATCAGACCGATGAAGGAAATCCCACCCGTGACGGAGACGGCAGCAGCAGCGAGCGCGACGGCTGTCAACAAGAGTTGGATCCGTTCTTTTTCAATCGCGACGCCAACACCAATCGCGACCGGTTCATTCAAGGCAAGTAGATTGAGCTTATTCGCCTTATAGAACGTGAGCGGAATCAAGACGAGTAACCACGGTAACAGCGAGTAGACGAAGATCCAGTCCGTTCCCCAGATGTTACCGGCGAGCCACTTGGCGATGAAGTCGACCTTTTCACGACGCGTCGACGAAATCAGGATGATCATGATTCCAGACAGTGCCATCGAGAAGCCGACACCCGTTAAGATCAAGCGGATCGGTTGGAGTCCTTGTACACGGTCGTACGAGAACAGGTAGATCGCTGTCGCGGTGACGAGTGCACCGAAGAAGGCAGCGATCGGTAACAGATAGATGAATGACCCGACATCGGTCGGGAAGTACAGGAAGAACAAGGCGACGGCGACGCCAGCTCCCGTATTGATGCCGATGATACCAGGATCAGCGAGTTCATTGCGGGTGATCCCTTGTAAGATGGCACCCGATAAGGCAAGCGCCATTCCTGCCATGACGGTGATGAGCAGTCGGGGCAAGCGGAGCGAATAGAGGACGAACTCCTCTTTGAACGAACCGTTTCCAAGTAACGTCGGCAGTAAACGATCATACGAAAGGGAAGCAGGTCCAAGACCGATGCTGACGACGAGTGTTGCGATCAATAGTGCCAGTAACGTCCAAAACGTCAGTTGCTGGCGACGGCGTAAACGAGATTCCATCATGAGAAAGCACGCCCTCCTTTCCGAACGATTAAGAGGAAGAATGGTAGCCCGAGCATCGAAACGATCGCGATGACCGGCGTCTCATAGGGTGCGTATAGTGTCCGTCCAATCGTATCAGCAAGCAACATGAACGTCGCACCAAAGATCGCGGTCATCGGCAGGATGAACCGATAGTCCGTCCCGACGATCGCGCGGACGATATGCGGAATCATCAGCCCGATGAATGCCATGTTACCGACGAGGGCTACGGCAGCACCGGCAAGCAGGATGACGACGACGTAGAGGACCGCTTTGATCCGCTGGATGTTCTGTCCGAGTCCGAGCGCGACTTCTTCCGAAAGACTGAGGATTGTCAATTGTCGTGAGAAAATGAACGCAATCAAAATTCCAATTGCGATGACTGGCGCAATGACTTGCAGTTGTCCCCAGGTCGCCCCGACGAGTCCACCGGACGTCCATTGTGAGACATCTTGGGCAATCTTGAAGTAAATCCCGATGCCTTCTGCAATCGCATACAGAAACGCTGAGATCGCAGAACCAGCAAGGACGATCCGGAGCGGGGAGAAGCCGCCTTTTTTCGAAGCGCCGATTCCAAAGACAAGTGCTGCCCCGAGTGCTGCTCCGACGAAACACGCGATCATGATCCCGAAGTAGTCAATTTTCGGGAACAGGACGATGACGAGCGCCAGTGCCGCATTCGCACCTGCTGTCAGACCGAGCAGACCAGGATCTGCGAGGGGATTGCGTGTCATTGCTTGCATGATGGCACCTGAGACACCGAGTGCCGCACCGACGAGGATTGCTGCCAGTTCCCGTGGCAAGCGGATTTCCTGGACGATTTTTGCTTTTTCATTCAACGGTCCGAACGTCAAAGCGTTCCAGACTTCGCGCGTCGTCGTATCGGCGGCACCGAACGTCATCGCGATCCAGAACATCCCGAAAAAGAGGACGAGACCGAGTGTGATTTTAATGCCGAACGGAATTCGACCAGCTGACATGAATGTCGCCTCCATTTCTGATTCAGTGAGTGAGCCGCAAAAAAAAGGGAGGGATCCCGCAGGTTCCCTCCCTTATTTATTATGCGCCAAGGAAACTTTTCTTGAAGAACTCGAGTTGACGTTCGAGTGTGAGCGGATCGTTGAAGTAGAATTCCTTCGAATCGACTTCGAAGACACGATTGTTTTTAACGGCTGGAATGTTCTTGAACGTATCCGTTTTCGTGAATGAGTTGTCCGCTTCCGCACTCTTACTGAAGACGAGGTAGTCGCCTGCATATTCAGGAAGGACTTCCGGTGACAACGCGTAGTAGCCATCTTTTAATGCCATCTTCGTGACTTTATCCGGCATTTTCAATTTCATTTCCTGATAGAGAATCTCTGTTCCACGACCCCAGTTATCGCCGAAGACGTAGAGTTGTTTATCGAAGCTTTCGATGACGGAAACAGTAGCATCTTCACCGATTTTTGCTTTGATGTCTTTACCGGCAGCAGCAGCGCGTGTTTTGAAGTCTTTGACCCAGTCGCGTGCTTCTTGCTCTTTGTTGAGCAATTTACCGATTTCGATGTGTTGCGTCAAGTAGTCGACTTTTCCGTATGTGTACGTGACCGTCGGAGCAATCTTTTTGATTTTATCGAGGTTTTTCGTTGTTGAGTAGCCGATGATCAAGTCTGGTTCGAGTTCGATGATTTTTTCAACGTTCTCTTCCGATACTTCCGTGACATCTTTGAGCTTGTCGAACTTCGGATTCGCTTTTGACCACGAATCGACACCAACGACAGGTACGTCGAGTGCCATGACGTTGCCGGCAAAACCAGCGAGGACGACGACACGTTTTGGATTAGCCGGAACTTTGATGTCACCATTCTCCGATTTGTACGTGATCGTCTCGTTTTTCGACCCAGATGCTGCGTCGTCTTTTTTCTCCGTATTGCCACACGCTGCGATGACGAGCGTGAGAATGAGTAGAACCGGTAAAAGTAGTTTCTTCATGATTCAATCTCCCTTGATTAAGTTGTAGGTGATACACATCGGCTTGTTCGTCCGCGGATCGCGTCCGATTTCAGCATCGATATGGAATACTTCTTGCAAGACGTTTTTTGCGATGACTTCCTCACACGTCCCGGCTTTGACGACTTCGCCGTTTTTCATGGCGATGATATAGTCGGCGAACCGTGCCGCTTGATTCAAATCATGCAGGACCATGACGATCGTCCGTCCTTCGGTCCGGTTGAGATGCTCGAGCAGTTCGAGCACCTCGAGTTGGTGGGCGAGATCAAGATAAGTCGTCGGTTCATCGAGGAAGATGATATCCGTCTCTTGGGCGAGTGCCATTGCAATCCAGACCCGTTGACGTTGACCACCCGACAGCGCATCGACCGGACGGTGTTTGAATGCCATCGTATCCGTTGCTTCGAGTGCCCAATCGATGATTTCGTAATCGTGTTTCGTCAAGCGTCCGAATCCTTTTTGGTACGGAAAACGACCGTATGAGACGAGCTCTGCGACCGTCAGACCACTTGCGCTCTCTGGAGTTTGTGGCAGAATAGCCATTTTCCGGGCAAGTAGCTTCGTACTTTCCTTGGCGATATCGAGACCATCGAGCAATGCACGTCCTGATTGATGAGGAATGATCCGTGTCATCGCTTTCAATAAAGTCGATTTGCCACATCCGTTCGCCCCAATGATCGTCGTGATTTGTCGATCGGGAATTTGGACGGACAAGTCTTTGACGATGGGACGATCACCGTAGCCGATATTGATTTCTTCTGTTGCTAGACGTACCATACGCGACGACTCCTTCGTTGTTCTCTCCGTTTTCAATGATAATGATTATCACTATCGTCTCATTAACCATACCAGTCCTGTAAAAACGCTGTCAACATTTTTTCTTGTGTTCAAGAGATGTTCACGTTATCATGAGGGAGTGAGAATGATAATCAATCGTAATCAAAGATGAGGAGTGAGCGAGATGAGGGAACAGGAGTTGTTCGACGTAACGATCATCGGCGGAGGACCTGCAGGGTTATATTCGACGTTCTATAGTGGTCTTCGGGGCATGAAGACGAAATTGATCGAGTATCAAGCAGAACTCGGAGGAAAATTGCACGTCTATCCGGAAAAGATGATCTGGGACGTCGGCGGACAGCCACCGATCACTGGTGAAAAACTCATGGCTCAACTCGTCGAACAAGGACTGACGTTCCAACCGACTGTTCAATTGAATGAAAAGATCATCTCGATCGCAAAAGACGTCTTCGGCAACTTCGTCTTAGAAGCAGAATCGGGTCGGATCCATTATTCGAAGACGGTCATCGTCGCGGTCGGCGGCGGCATCCTCAATCCACAAAAATTAAAAGTCGAAGGTGCGGAACGCTTTGAAGTGTCGAACTTGAACTATACGGTCAAATCGATTGAACGCTTTAAAGGAAAGACCGTCATCGTCTCAGGTGGTGGGAACTCTGCGATCGACTGGGCGAACGAGCTCGAACCGGTCGCGAAAAAAGTCTACGTCACGTATCGCCGGGATTGTTTCTCGGGGCACGAGGCGCAAGTCGACCAGCTCGTTAAAAGTTCGGCTGTTTGTCTCCTCAACACGACGATTCACAAGCTGATCGCAAGTCCTGATCATCAACGGATCGCATCAGTCGAATTGATCGACTGTCAAACAGAGGAAATCGTTGAGATTCCAATTGATGAAGTCATCATCAATCACGGCTACGAGCAGGACGCGGCACTGCTTGACGCCTGTGATCTCGATATCGCACGGGTCGATGACTTCTATATCGCGGGTAACGCAGCGAGCGAGTCGAGTGTACCGGGACTATATGCTGCCGGAGATATTCTTTCACACGACGGGAAGGTCCATTTGATCTCAGGTGCCTTTCAAGATGCGGCGAATGCCGTCAACCGGGCAAAACGCTTCATTGAGCCGGAAGCGCCAAAAGTGGCGATGGTCTCGTCACATAACGAAGTCTTTAAAAAACGCAATCGTGCGTTGATTGAGGAACGCGTCAATCAACAATCTTGAATAATGTTCAAACGTCCAAAATGCTTGGAAACAAGCGGATTTTGGACGTTTTTTTATACAGAATCTAGTTTTGTACTATAACAGAACGATTTGACAACGTACTGTATTTAGGACAAAATTCTACTTATGTTCCACTACATGTAGGATACAAGTAAGACGGATGTATAAGGAGGAAGAGTATGACAACTACGAAACGTAAGCCAATTGGTCTTGCCTGGCAAATTTTAATCGGCTTGATTCTCGGGATCACAGTCGGTGGTGTATTTTATGGGAATCCCCATGTCGCGGAGTGGCTCAAGCCAATCGGTGACATCTTTATCCGGATGATGAAAATGATTGTCGTTCCGATTGTCTTCACGACGATCGTCCTCGGTGTCTCATCAGTCGGTAGTCCGAAAAGTCTCGGACGTCTTGGCGTCAAAACGCTCGGTTACTTCACGATCGTGACGATGATCGCCATCTTCACGGGGCTGTTCGCAGCCAATCTCGTTGAACCGGGTGCTGGTATTAACATGTCGACACTCGATAAAACGGACATTTCGACATATGTCGAAACGGAAGAGACGACACAAGACGCAGGACTCGTCGACAAGATCGTCAACATCGTCCCGACGAACATCTTGGACGCGATGGTCCGCGGTGACATGCTTGCAATTATTTTCTTCTCGGTCTTATTCGGACTCGGTGTCGGTTTTGCAGGAGAGAAGGGCCAACCGGTCGTTCGTTTCTTTGAAGGCGTCGCAGCAGCGATGTTCAATCTCGTCAATATCGTCATGAAATTTGCGCCGATTGGTGTCTTCGCTTTAATCGGTGTCACGGTCTCGACGTTCGGGATTGAATCGCTCGGTTCATTGTTTAAATTGATTGCGACGTTATACGTCACAGCGCTTCTCTTCATGGTCGTCGTCTTCGGTGCCATCATGAAGTGGGTTGGCATTCGGGTATCTGATTTCACGCGTATCTTTAAGGATGAGCTCTTGCTGACGTATTCGACGGCGTCGTCTGAGACGGTACTGCCACGGATCATGGAAAAACTCGAGAAGATGGGTGTTCCGAAATCAATCGTTAGCTTCGTCGTACCGACGGGTTATTCGTTTAACCTTGATGGATCTGCGCTTTATCAAGCGCTCGCAGCCTTGTTCATCGCACAGATGTACGGGATTGATCTCTCGATTGGAACACAGCTGACGCTTGTCTTCGTCTTAATGCTGACATCAAAAGGGATGGCTGCCGTTCCTGGCGTCTCATTCGTCGTTTTACTCGCAACACTCGGTACGGTCGGTATCCCGGCAGAAGGACTTGCCTTCATCGCGGGGATTGACCGAATCATGGATATGATGCGCTCGGTCGTCAACGTCACAGGAAACACGCTCGCTTCACTCGTCATCGCGAAGTGGGAAGGTGTCCTTGACGAAGACCAACTCGAGACGTTCATGTCGACAGAAGGTAAAAAAGACGACGTCCGCAGTGCCTGATTGTCGTAAATATAAGGAAGGACTGAATCGTCAGTCCTTCTTTTTTTCGTCCTTGAAAATAGATTAAAGTCGATTGTTTTTAAATAAAATCCCTTATTTTTGATTATAGTTAAAATTATGTTGAATATTATTAATTATAAAGTTAATATTATTGATATAATCATAGGGGAGAGGCGATAGGATGGAAACGGTAGGAATCGTCATTGGTATTGTCACAGTCTGTATCGTACAATTTTACTTAGCACGGCGAGGAAGAGTCTGGAGCCTCATCATTCCAGCGATCATCATCGGGCTCGGAATTTACTGGTATTTCGGAACAGGACCACACACGTCGGATCGGGAGTCAGTGATTCGGATGGGAACGTTTGCCTGTTTATCACTCATGATCTCAATGGCCGAGATGGGAGTTAACTCACGTCGCAAGCAACTGAAGCGTGAAAAAGAACGAATGGAGATTCAAGATTTGTAAGAGAAGTGAGGGAACACGATGGAACGACAAGACGTGCCCGCTTGGGTACTGGCACTCGAACAGGAGCATCTCGAGTTCATCCGCAAGTTCGTCTTGAGCTCTGGTTCATTAAAGGATATGGCAACTGCCTATCAAGTATCCTACCCGACCGTCCGGGCGAAGTTGAACCAGTTGATCGAGCGGATTGATTCGGTGCAGCAAGAGGATGTCGAGTTCGTCAATATGATCAAGAACTTGGTCTTAGATGAACGATTGAGTCTCGATGTGGCGAAGACGATCATCGATTCCTACCGCAAGGGTCAAGCGAAAGAATAAACCAAAAAACGAGATTCCCGTCTGACGGAAATCTCGTTTTTTTATTGTTTGTCGTTCTTTTTGTCCTGTTCCTTCTTGATCATCTTCTTTGCTGCTGCGCGGAAGCGGAAAATCAAGTAGAGACGGTAGAAGTCGATCGCGGCAAACAACGTCAGCAGGATCGTCCAGAAGTTAAAGACCGTTCCTGCTTCGACCGAGTTGTTGTAGGCGAGGAACATGAAGAGAATACCGAATATGGCATAGAATACTGCCATGAAGTTCGAGCTTTGACGCATGAAAACACGACCTTTCGTAAATTAAGACATCGCGTAGATGGCGAGTACGACGATTCCGTTGTTAAAGACATGGATGGCGATCGGAGCAATGATCCGGCGCGTCTTGACGAAGACGAGCGAGAAGACAAAACTCATCGCGACATAGATTAAAAATTTGTTGTCTTGGTGAATCAGTCCGAACAAGGCACCCGTCAAGATGAAGCTGAAGAAGAAACCGAGCTTCGAGGAGAGATTCCCGAACAGGATATGCCGGAACAAGAACTCTTCCATGATCGGTCCGAGCAGGACGACCATGACTTGAAGGAGTGGGATGACTTGGATCGCTTGGATGATCTGATCCGTATTTTGCGATTTCGCGACATTCTCGATCCCGCCTGCCATCCAGGCATCGATCAAGTTGACGCTGATCAAGAGCGCATACAGGAGCACGATCCCGATTCCGATCCATTTCAACGTATCCATCGGATCGGTTTGACGTCCCTCTGCCTTCCACTTCTGCCAATCGGGACGCAGGCAGTAGTAGGAGACGATGACGGCGACCGTGAAGCCGATCGCAAGCCACCAACCGGCGACGTCAGCAATGACGTTTTTCGGAAGGAAATACTGGAACGAACCCGGAACCAATTGGACGATCAGATAGATGATGATCGGAATGACGTGACGCTTTTGCCACTTCTCCGCCATCACGAAAGGCAGACTGATTGGATTTTTCATCGTACAGGACACAACTCCTTTGTAATGAAGGTACTGTCCCGATTGTAACAAACAAACGGTCTTGGCGCACGATTGACGATGATTCAAAGGTGTCGATTTCGGGAAAACGGATAAAGGTTCAGGCTTGAATTCAGAAGAGAAAGCGTATAAGATAAAAATATGTTAGCACTCAACTAAAGTGAGTGCTAAAAAACAGTCATTTTCAAGGAGGATGTTTCGCATGTTAAAACCACTTGGTGATCGCATCGTGATCGAAGTCGTTAAAAAAGAAGAAACAACACTCGGAGGAATCGTTCTTCCTGGGTCAGCGAAAGAAAAACCACAAGAGGGTAAAGTCGTCGCTGTCGGTACAGGCCGTGTGACAGAGCAAGGCGTACGTGTACCACTTGAAGTGAGTGTCGGAGATCACGTCATCTATGCACAATATGCCGGTTCAGAGGTCAAAGTCGACGGCAATGAATACTTAATTTTACGCGAAAGCGATATTTTGGCAGTAGCCGAGTAATTCAGTCAATCATCTAAAGGGGGATTTCAGTCATGGCAAAAGACATTTTATTCAGTGAAGAAGCACGTCGAGCAATGCTCCGCGGGGTCGACGCATTAGCGGATGCAGTCAAAGTCACGATCGGACCAAAAGGACGCAACGTCGTCCTCGAGCGGAAGTTCGGTTCACCACTCATCACGAATGATGGTGTGACGATCGCAAAAGAAATCGAACTCGAAGATCATTTCGAGAACATGGGTGCAAAACTCGTTGCAGAAGTTGCCTCAAAAACGAATGAGATCGCAGGGGATGGTACGACAACAGCGACAGTCCTCGCACAAGCGATGATTCGTGAAGGTCTTAAAAACGTTACAGCGGGCGCAAACCCGATGGTCATCCGTAAAGGAATCGAAAAAGCGGTCCGTCGCGCTGTCGAAGAGTTGCACACGATCGCAAAACCAATCGAAGGTAAAGAAGCAATCGCCCAAGTCGCAGCAATCTCAGCAGCAGACGAAGAAGTTGGTCAATTGATTGCAGAAGCAATGGAACGTGTCGGTCAAGATGGTGTCATCACGATCGAAGAATCACGCGGCTTCACGACAGAACTCGACGTCGTCGAAGGCATGCAGTTCGATCGTGGTTACGCGTCACCATACATGATTACGGATTCAGATAAGATGGAAGCGGTCCTTGAGAACCCGTACATCCTCGTCACGGACAAAAAGATCTCGAACATCCAAGAGATTCTTCCAGTCCTCGAGCAAGTCGTTCAACAAAACAAACCACTCCTTATTATCGCAGAAGACGTTGAAGGCGAAGCACTGGCGACACTCGTCGTCAACAAACTCCGTGGTACGTTCAACGCGGTAGCAGTCAAAGCACCAGGCTTTGGTGACCGCCGTAAAGCAATGCTTGAGGACATTTCAATTGTCACAGGCGCAGAATTGATCACAGAAGACCTCGGTCTTGATCTGAAAGAAACACAAATCACGCAACTCGGTCGCGCGTCGAAAGTCGTCGTCTCAAAAGACAACACGACAATCGTCGAAGGTCACGGACACGGGGATTCGATCGAAGCACGTGTCGGTACGATCCGTGCGCAAATCGAAGAGACGACAAGTGACTTCGATCGTGAGAAATTACAAGAGCGTCTGGCGAAACTCGCAGGCGGCGTAGCAGTCGTCAAAGTCGGGGCAGCAACCGAGACAGAACTCAAAGAACGCAAGCTCCGGATTGAAGATGCACTTAACGCGACACGCGCAGCGGTCGAAGAAGGTATCGTAGCAGGTGGGGGAACAGCTCTCATTCACGTTACGAAAGCCGTCGAATCGATTCTGTCGGTCTCAACAGGTGACGAAGCAACAGGTGTCAACATCGTGCTTCGCGCACTTGAAGCACCGCTTCGTCAAATCGCGGAAAACGCAGGTCAAGAAGGTTCGGTCATCGTCGAGCGTCTCAAGCATGAAGCGCCAGGAATGGGCTACAATGCGGCAACAGATGAGTATGTCGACATGATCGAGACAGGAATCGTCGATCCAGCGAAAGTAACGCGTTCAGCACTTCAAAACGCAGCATCCGTTTCAGCGATGTTCTTGACGACGGAAGCTGTCATCGCCGATAAACCAGAACCAGTCGGATCTGCTCCTGCAATGCCTGATATGGGCGGCATGGGTGGAATGGGCGGAATGATGTAAGTAATAAGTTATAAAGCATTTTGTATGTACAAATAAAAACACTTCATCGAATTTCATGTAAAATCGATGAAGTGTTTTATTGTATATTTGAATAATGTTAATAAAATATATTATTATAAGATAAAATGAAATATAGTGCGTATAAATCAATATATTAATAGTGAAGGAGTGGTGATATGGAAGTAATATTTATTTTTTTCGCCTTTTTTTCTGTAATTATAGTTGCTTCGTTAGTTGCTTATAACGATTATAAAATAAGCAAATTAAAAGAGAATATCAGATCTCAAATAAAGGATTTAGCTAATAATACATTAGAAATAACACCAGAAGAATTCTTTCAAATGCGAAATCAAAGTTTTGGGGGAAAAGGTAGAGCATTGTATGCTAACAAATATAATTTTGAAGGTGTGTACATTTTATATAATGTATCTAAAGATTTATATTATATAGGACAAGGTAAGCAAGTATTAAACAGAGTAAATAGTCACTTTACAGGTAAAGGAAACGGTGATGTTTATGCAGATTACAAGTATGGTGATTATTGGACTATCAGAATGATTTCGCTTGAAAATTCTGGTTTTAGAACATTAAATGATTTAGAACGTCATTCTATAGATACATATAATTCTTATGAAAAAGGCTATAATAAAACACGTGGCAATAAATCAAATGCTTAAAACTATACATGTACAAACAACTAATTCAGTTAGATGAATATACCTTCATTTTATTGATTAGATAATGCAAATATTATAACTTTTTTCTCGAAATGATCAGTATAAAATCAAGAATATTTATACTCTATATCTTTTTCAGATTTCTGATCAATCGATTTCTGAACTATTTAATTAAAATATTTAAGTGAATAAAAATGTCTTATTTAAGAAATGGAGTAATTGCTACAGGAAAAATGTTGCTTGTTAGTGAGCGATTTGAAAAAGTATAAGAAAAGATAAATATAGACAAACAAGCCTGACCTTCTTCACGTCTAGTGAGAAGTCAGGCTTGTTTATTTTAAGAAAATCAGATGTCCTTTGATTACTCCAGTTCATTCTCCTCAATAATCTTATCCGACAGCTTTAACTGCTTACTCACATCCTTCACTTGATTTCGACAGAACTTCAACTCAACTTTCTTTTCCGTTGAGACGTCATAACAGGTGCCTTCACCGGATGCTTTCGTCAAATCCGCTTCATAATAATAGTCCTGATAGCGGAACGAACCATCGCGGAAGCCCGTCAAATTCGGTTTGTCGTCGACGAGTGATTGTCCCATCATATAGGACGTTTTGAGATTCAATAAGTCAATGATCGTTGGTGCGATATCGATCTGTCCGCCATTCTCTTTCATGACCCGACCGGTTTGTTGGTCGGGTTTTTTGATGAAGAGTGGGATGCGGCGCTCGAGCTCAAAGGCAGCAACCGGGGACGAGACATCCGCTTTTTTGCGCATCTCGCTGTCTTCATTGACAAGTCCACTATCGTGATCGCCATAAAAGATGACGAGAGACTGATCCCAAAGATCGCGTTGTTTCAACTCGTCGATCATCTTTCCGACACCGGTATCGACGTAATGGACGGTCTGATAATACCGTTTCAGCATTGAATCCTCATAACCAGATAGATCAAGCGTCTGGTCTTCCTTGTCGATTTCATACGGTGTATGACTCGTCAGCGCGACTAAAAACGAGAAGAACGGTTCTTGCAACGTCTCCATGTGATCAATCGATTCGAGGAAGAACTGTTGATCGTTCAGTGCCATGCCGATTTTCTTCTCTTTTGAATAATCCTTTTGGCTGAAGAAGTGCTTAAAACCGATGTTCTTGTAGACATCGTCACGATTCCAAAAACCTTTTTCGTAAGCATGCATCGCTGCCGTATCGTATCCATTTTTCTCAAGTAATGCAGGGAGCGGCTCGAATTCATTCGTCGGATATTGCGTATAGACAGAGCCTGATTTCAATGGATAAAGTGAGGTGTTCGTGATGAACTCAGCGTCCGAAGTTCGTCCTTCATGCGTCTGGTGATAGAGCGACGAGAAGTAGAGCGATTCCTTCTTCAATTGATTTAGGTTCGGCGTCACTTCTTCACCGTTGATGGTTTGGTCGATGACTGAAGCCTGGAATGACTCGAGCTGTACCAAAATGATATTCGGTGTCTGCTTCGGGCCTGTTGGATTCGTCTGTTGCTTTTGATTGATGCGCTGTTGTTCCTGTGCCGTCAGTCCGTCGCCGGGTCGTCCGGTCACACCTTTAAACACATCCCACCCGTGATAACCCCAAAAGCCGAACAGGTAATAGTCACGCATATCGGAGATTGTTGCCGTTGGTTGACGATCTTCCGTAAGCGTCCGGTACGTCAGCAGTGAAGCAGACAAGACGATCCCACTGACTGCAAGGATTCCAGCCGTCCGGCGTCGTGTTTGCTTCGTCGTCACTTCCGGTCGCTTGCGGAAGACGAAAAGCAGTAGTACGAAAATCAAACTATCAGCGAACAAGAGGAAATCTTGCCGTACGATCAAGGCAGTGAAGCCGCTGCTGACGTCACTCATCTGTGTCATCTGTGAGAGGAGCGAGACGGAAAGAAAGTCCTCGAAGTAACGGTAGTACCACATGTCGGAAGCGAGCAGAAAACTGTGCGCGAGCAGTAGACCGAGCCAGACCCAGCGGCGTTTATTCCACGGAATCAGTAACGTCCAGCTCGACAGGATCAGCATCCCGGCCAGGTTCATGAGTGTTAAATGGAGCGAAAGATCGGTCTTTGTAAAGTAACTAAACAGCATGAACTTCAGCATGCCGAGTAACAGATAAAGGATGTAGCGAATCGCCATGGTCAGTACTCCTTACGTGTGTCGTCACACGGTCTTTACCCTAAACGTTTAATGGTGGAACGCCCAGATGTGGACAGTCATGTTCGCTCGTTCCATGATGTAGTCGGAAAATTGGTCTATATTTCCTCTTGAATTCAAACAATTGACGTTAATTTGCGTAGAAAGCGGGAATAGAAAGCGTGTACGTCCATCGTCCGTCACTGTCTTTTAAAAAAGGAGCGAAGTCATGTCAAACGTGAAACTAGCGGTCATCTATTACAGCGCAACCGGAACGAACCATCAACTTGCCTCGTGGGCAAAAGAAGCGGGAGAAGCGGCAGGGGCGGAAGTCCGCTTTGCGAAAATCAAGGAGACAGCCCCAGCAGAAGCGATTGCTTCGAACCCATTGTGGCAAAAGCATGCGGATGCCACACGTGATATCGAAGAAGCGACACCGGATCTACTCGACTGGGCAGATGCGATTATCTTTAGCGTCCCGACACGTTACGGTCATGTCCCAGGACAATTCCAACAGTTCCTCGACACGACAGGCGGACTGTGGGCACAAGGCAAACTCGTTAATAAAGTCGTCAGTGCGATGTCGTCGGCACAGAATCCGCATGGCGGTCAGGAAGCGACTGTTCTCGCAGTTTATACGACGATGTTCCACTGGGGTGCAATCGTTGCAGCACCAGGTTATTCGGATCCTGTCTTGTTCGCAGCGGGCGGAAATCCATATGGTACATCGGTCACTGTCGACCAAGACGGCAACATGGTCGAATCGGTCGAACCAGCCGTGCGCCATCAAGCGAAACGGACGGTTGAAGTGGCAAGCCGTCTCAACTCATAACATTACCTAATTCAAAAAGCGCCGGAATGCTGATTCGCATTCTGGCGCTTTTTCATATGCATCATGTATTTTGCGTCAACGGAAGTTCGACTGTGAACGTCGAACCTTGTCCTTCGATCGACTCGACATGGATTTCTCCATCATGCCCACGCGCAATTTCGCGACAGATTGAGAGCCCAAGACCAGTACCGCCGATTTGACGGGTGTCCGAATTGTCGACACGATAGAATTTTTGGAACAAGTTACTCATCGCAGAAGCAGGAATCCCGATACCCTCATCTTGAATCGCGACGGTGACACGTGACGCGTGTCGCGTCAGTTGGATATCGATCGTTCCACCAGCTGGTGAGTATTTGATCGCATTGTTGATCAGGTTACTGAACAATTGGCGAATCTTCTTCGCATCCCCTTCGACGATCAGCGGTTCGACGTTTCGGAATATTTCAATCGCGTGGGAAGACGACGACAGGCTATGCAACTGTTTCAAATCCCGAATCATCGCGACGATATCAAACGGTGCCATCTCATATTCCTGACGGTTTGCTTCCATCCGTTGCAGGTCGAGGAAGTCATTGATCAACAGCGAAAGACGTTCTGTTTCCGAATGGACCGCTTCGAGATACTTCTTCTGTCGCTTCGGTGGCAGGTCACGCTGAATCATCAGCTCAGTAAAGCCATAGATCGACGAGAGTGGTGTCCGCAGTTCGTGCGAGATCGTCGAGACGAGTTCGTTTTTGATCCGGTCAATCTCGACTTCGTTCGTCACGTCACGTAAGACGAGTAGAATCCCGCGGAACTGTCCACCATAATGAATGCTCTCGGAATACGTCTTGATGAAGCGTCGCTCGTGATCGATTGAGAAGGTGATTCCTTCACCGATTTCACGCTGAACGAACGTCTTTTTCAAGTAACGTTCGAATTCCGGTAGTTGGTCGACGCGATGCTTAAGTTGGACGACAGACGGAGTGATGTTCATCAGTCCGTTCTCATCGATACTGTCATCAACCGGATGGTCAAACAGATCGAGCAATGGTCGGTTGATCAATTGAATATCGCCTTCGGGTTCGATATAGACGATCGATTCACGAATCGAGTTCAATAGTCGCGCCGTTTTTTCCCGCTCACGTTCAATCTCGTCGAACGTCCGCATCCGCAAGAGTGACAATGCCAGCTGGCGCGCGAAGGCGGCTAGTTCTTCCTGCTCGTAACGATCAAACCGATCCTGATCGCGGGACAAGAAGATATAGGCGATGATCTCATTTTGACTCGGGTCAAGAACCGGTGTGACAGCGCGTGCGACTTCGTCCTCGAATTGTGTATGCGGTCGTTTATCTTGTCGCGATTCACGCAATAACGGCTCAATCGTTGGCATCCAATCCTCGACTGTGAGCGGTGTCTGTGGATAAAAGACGATATCGATGACTTTTGTTCCTTCTTTAAAGATCAGTGCGCCTTGATCAGACTGCGTGATCTCAACCATCTTTTGGATGACAGAAGGATAAGCGCTGATGCTATCGCGCGACGCCAGTGTCTCCGTCAATTGATTCCGTAGACGCAAGTGGGACTCGTTCCGTTGCGTCAGTTTTAAGGCATCTTCGAGATTGACGTTCGTTGACATCAATTGATGTTTGTTTTCAATCAAAGCTGTCGCCATCTGATGGAACGATTTACTCAATTCACCAATCTCGTCAGCACGGTTGAGTGGAATCAACGGTAACGTATGCTCACCGCTTGCAAGAAGTTTACTCTCCTTGCTAAGAAGATGGATCTGTCGCGTCGTCCGTTCGATGAACGGGCGGACGATCAGCAAGATAACAAGGAATAGGACGAGCAGATTGACGAGCCAAATCCACTCAGCGTACTTTGTCTGGGTGACGAGTTGTTCTTTTGCACCGAGTTCTTTCGCACGGAGACTACTCCGATAGTTTGTGAATGTGCTCTCCATCGTGTTGACGCTTTTACGCATCGTCTCACTATTCGAGGCATTCATTTTGAATTTCCGGTTCGGGTCCCGTGGTACTTGTGGCATCATCGCCTTCAGACTTGGCATCTGCAAGAAACGTTCGTCGATCGTGCCTGACTGCTTCGCTTGAACATATTTAATCAAGCTTGGCATGACGAAGTTCGTATACGAGTTATAGAGCGACCGGATATCAGACGCATAGATTTGATCCGCTTTGTAGAGACGATTTTTCTCAAACCAAGCGGTCTGTTGTTCAAGTGAGGCTTTTTTTTCATCAATCACGTCGAGCACGGCATCGTCACCGAAGACGATATAGCCCCGCATCTCGTATTGAAGGGACTGCCAATCGTCCCAAAGTTTCGTCGCTCGATCTTCACGTAAGCTGATCGCATCGAGCTCCTGTTTCGCATCCGTGACTTGGTGGTTCGTGTAAAAATAAGCAGCCAGGGAAGAGATCGATAGTGTGATAAGAATGAGATAAAACGACGACATGATCTGTCGGCTGATCTTTTGATTGAACCATTTTCGCATATGGATTATGGATGCTCCTTTGTCTATGTGTATCAAGCGTCGATTAGATGTATTACATTGGAATATTTGTTACCGTAATCGTACATTTTTTAGACGAATAAATATAGTCATAATGCTTAAATTATCTTCAAAGTAAGAGATTCAGGTTCACAAAGAAAACAAAGAACGATAAAAAAGCAGAACGGGATTTTACTCCCATCCTGCTCCGATGCCCATTAATGATGTTCGACGACAATCTTCCCAATCGTTTTTCCGCTTTCGACAAGACGATGTGCTTCTTTTAGGTTGTCGGCATTCATGCCGATTAGCGTCTGTGTGACCGTCGTCTCGAGCGTATGCTCTTCGATCCATGCTGCGACTTGCGTCAGAATCTCATGTTGGCGGATCATGTCCTCTGTCGCAAACAGCGGACGCGTGAACATGAACTCCCAAACGAACGTCGCACTCTTTTGTTGGAGCGCACTCAAATCGAGTTTTTGATCCGTCTCGACGATGCTACAGATTTTCCCTTGCGGTGCAATTACATCGACCATCGTCTCAAAATGTTGGTCCGTCGCATTGAGACAGAAGATATAGTCGACGTATTTGTAGCCGAGGGCTTCCAGCTGAGGACGGAATGCCTCGTGGTGATTGATCGTATGATGTGCACCGTGTTCCTTCGCCCAATCAATCGTCTCGTCACGCGACGCCGTTCCGATGACGGTCAGCCCAGCGTGATTCGCGAGTTGTGTCGCGATTGAACCGACACCACCAGCAGCTCCAATGATGAGAATCGTCTTCTCGAGATTCGACTTAGCGTCAAACGTCAATCCGAGACGATCGGTCAATGCTTCATAAGCTGTCAGCGTCGTCAACGGGAGAGCAGCGGCTTCACTGAACGTCAACCGTTCCGGCTTTTTGGCGACGATCCGTTCATCAACGAGTTGGAAGTCACTGTTTGACCCAGGGCGCTGAATCGCACCGGCATAATAGACTTCATCACCGACTTGGAAGAGGGAGGCATCATCGCCGACTTCAATGACGACTCCGGCTGCATCGTAACCGATGACCTTCGGGGCGTCTTCGTCTTTCCCGTGAGCACGGACTTTCGTATCGACCGGGTTAACTGATACGGCTTTGATCTCAACCAATAAATCGTGTCCGGTTGCTTCCGGGCGTGGCAGTTCTAAATCAATCAGACTCTCTTGTTCCGTTAGTGGTAAGTGTCGGTGGAAACCGACAGCGGACATATTCGACATCGACAATCATCCTTTCCAGATAGGAATCGTTTCTCTCCATCTGTTCCACCCCCGCTCGGTCTTAAAACCAATTGCGAAACTTTGAAAACCGATTCCCCTTCTGTCGTCAACGTAAGAATGCTGGATAGATATGGTAGCATATGAGAGTAGCTATCAACTTTTGAGAAGGAGCGATTTTGTATGTATGACGTCATCTCTCTACCGGCAGGACCGACTCAAGTCACGATTGAACGTTACCTCGTCCATGCGCATCCGCACCCACGTCCATATCGACCCGCGCGTTTGATTGCCTTGCGTCAAAGTGGTGGCGTCATGCATCGATTGTATCGCACGGAGCGGGAAATCGTGCTCTCTCCGCACGAGGCACTTGCCCCACAAGTCCAGCGGCTCTCGTTCTCGCAACAGGAGCGTGTCCTTGCGTATATCGAAGAACGGCGCGCAAGCTTCGGTTTTGATGAAGGGGAGGAATACAAATTTTACTTACTCGAAGTAGCATACGAACTCCGTCACCTGCCACGAACGGATCGACCGATTCGGGCACATACGTACTATCAACTGGATGAGCTGTTGTCGGGTCGACCGCTCGTTTTGCGTGCTAGAAGTCAAAAGCGCTCCACATGAGACAGAAAAAAAGAACATAAAAAAGCAGTCCGCCTTTCCTGACGTTCATCGCGAGGAGGGCGGACTGTTTTTTAGAGTGCCGGAGTTGGCGTCGGTGTGACACCGGTCTTTTTATAAGCTTGATCGATGGCAGTCCGGATTTCCTTGACGGAGCTACCTTTTTGATAAGCGACAATCGACTGTGCTGCGATATCAAGACAGGTGCCGCACGTAATGCCGTGCGTCGTCCAGGTCGTGGAAGTAGCGGTCTGCTCTTCGATGAAGCAGTCATAGTTGCTTGTATGACCAGCAGATTCACCGCAACCACAATAACAAGGCATCTTCTTCAAGAGATCAGGATGTTTAGCGACGGAGCGGTAAATCGTCTGGATCGACTCATCCTGTTCGTTCAGAAAAGCGGGTAACGTGTCTGGTCCCGCGGTCTTCTCGAGTTGATCACCAGCACCGTGGCTGGCATGGTCAGCATGATCTCCGTGATTCGTCTGTTCTGTCTTCGGAGCACCCGTTTGATCAGCTGTTCCGCATGCAGCGAGCAACAGGCTGATACTAAGGGGAAAGGCGTAACGATATAGTCCTGTTTGCATAATGTGCCTCTCTTTCATCGTCTTGCCTTCATTATAAGGAAAGACGTATCGAGAAGGCGTGACGATTTGTTGACGCTTACTTGGCGAGTGCTTCCGTGATCGTCTCGATGTTTGCTTGCATCATGCTGTAGTAAGTGTCGCCATCCTTACCCGGTGCACCGAGTGAGTCAGTGAAGAGAGTACCACCGATCGGAACACCAGTCTCCCTTGAGACGGTTTCCATGCTCCGCCGATCGACGCTCGTTTCGACGAACAGGACAGGGATATCTTGCTCCTTGATCGTATCGACGATCCGGCGGACTTGAGCCGGAGTTCCTTGATTATCTGAGTTGATCTCCCAAATATAATCCGCTTTGACGTCATAGGCAGTTCCGAAGTATTTGAAGGCTCCTTCGCTCGTGACGAGATGACGTTCTGCTTTCGGAATAGCGGCAAACTGCTTTTTCGCTTCCTGATCAAGCGTCTGCAATTTTTTAATATAGGCATCGGCATTTTTTTCGTAGTCGGCTTTGTGCTTCGGATCTTCCTTGATTAATGCCTGCTTGACGTTTTCGACGTAGCGAATCCCATTGCTTATATCGAGCCACGCATGCGGATCAGTCTCCGATTCTTTGCCCTTCGTCGTCAGGTATTTCGGTTCGACGCCTTTGCTTAAACGATAGACTGGTGCGTCAGACGCGTCTTTGCCAGTCGTTGCCCGGAGTTTATCGAACCACGCACCGCCGGCTTCCAGGTTCAACCCGTTGTAGAAGACGACGTCAGCATCTGCCATCGCTTGTACGTCTGCTGGAAGTGGATCATACTCGTGCGGGTTTGCCCCGATCTTGACCATGCTGTGGACATCGACATGTTCACCACCGACCTTACGTGCGAGGTCAGCGAGAATCGAATACGTCGCAACGACCTTTAGCTTCCCGTTATCTTCTGCTGGTGTCGAACAAGCAGCAAGCAAGACCGTGCTGAGGAGGACGAACAGAATGAGTTTTAATTTCATACAGTAGACTCCTTTCGTTTCCGGTGACGCATCAGACCGTGACGTGGTGAGAAGACGAAGACGAGGGCGAACAGCGTCGTCGCGACGAGGACGATCGATGCACCGGAAGATAGATTATAGGTAAAGCTGAAATACAGTCCGATGATGGCGGACAACGTACCGAAGCCTCCCGCTAGGAACAGCATCCGTGAGAGGCGGTTCGTCAGTAAATACGCGGTCGCTGCCGGTGTGATCAGCATCGCGACGACGAGGATGATGCCGACGGTCTGAAGTGAAGCGACGGTGACGAGTGTTAGTAACGTCATCAGTCCGTAATGAATCCAACGCGTCGATAGTCCATAGGCTTGCGCCATCGTCGGATCAAACGAGCTGATCAGCAACTCTTTGTAGAACAAGAAAATTCCGCCAAGGACGATCAGTCCGATGATGACGGTCATCCACATGTCGCTCGGACGGACCGCGAGGACGTTGCCGAACAAGATGTGATAGAGATCGCTACTGCTACGTAAGAACGAAATCAGGATGATCCCGAGGGCGAAGGCGGATGTGAACATGATTCCGATTGCCGTATCGTTCTTGATGCGACTGTTCTGGCTAACGAAACCGATTCCGAGCGCTGTCACGAGACCCGTCACGACAGCACCGATCAGGAAGTTGATCCCGAGTAGGTAGGAAATCGCAACACCGGGTAAAACGGCGTGCGAGATTGCATCCCCCATCAACGACATCCCGCGAAGGATGATGAAACAGCCGATCACACCACAGATGATGCCGACCATGATGGCGGTGATCATCGCTTTTTGTAAGAACTCATACTGAAGTAATGCCTCAATGAACGTCATCCTTGTCCCTCCTTGCGTCGTTCGAATAAAGGTAAGCCATACGCTGGTTCGAGCCATTCCGGTGTCAAGATATCAGCCGGTGGACCGACAGCGATCAGTTGTTTGTTCAACAGCATCAATGTGTCGAAGTAGTCCTCTGCTTTATGCAAATCATGGTGGACGACGACAATCGTCCGTCCTTCGGCTCGAAGGGTCCGTAAGAGCTCGATGATCATCTGCTCACTCGCGACATCGATGCCGACGAACGGTTCGTCCAGCAATAGTAGCTCTGCTTCTTGGGCAAGGGCACGCGCTAGAAAGACCCGTTGTTGCTGTCCGCCTGACAGTTCACCGATTTGGCGTTCAGCATGATCGGACATACCGACGCGTTCGAGACAATCCATGGCGAACGCTTTTTGTGCTTTCGATGGTCGTTTGAATAAGCCGAGCTTCGGATAACAGCCCATCAACACGACGTCCTGCACACGAACCGGAAAGTCCCAATCAATTGCACTTCGTTGCGGGACGTATGCGACGCGTGACCGGACGTCTTCGAGTGATTGGTCAAGCACGCGTAACTGCTCGATCCGAGCCGGGATCAAACCGAGGACGGCTTTTAAGAATGTGGATTTACCAGCGCCGTTCGGTCCGATGATGCCAATCAACGAAGCGACCGGGAGGCGAACGGACACTCCGTCGAGTGCATGGGTATCAAAATAAGAGACGGTGAGACAATCAACGTCAAGGGCGTACATGAATAATCACTCCTTTGATTTTGTGGTATATAGAAGAAAAGTTTCCTTAGGGCAAAAAATAGGGTAAAAATTTTAACTCCAATCACTGGAAAAAGATTCGGTCTACAAATAATGTTTCCTTAAGGCAAACTTTAAAGCCATAGGAAACAGATGTCAACTGTTTTTCGATATCGATTGCGAATCAACTCGTGCTAAGATGAAAAAGCAGAATCGTAATGGGGGTGAGGAGATTGCGTCAGACAGCAGAACAACAATGGAAGTGGCTATTGCTCGATGCGCTCGCGAAAGAAAAACGAGAGCAAGCACAGCAAGTCATCGAAGAGGTCTATCCGTATGATATCGCGCAAGTGTATGAAGAGTTGGGCGAAGACGATCAGGCACGACTCCTCGACTATCTGGATCACGAGCGATTGGCGGATGTCCTCGAGGAGCTCGAAGGGGAGCAACGTCTCGCCGTCTTACGTCGTTTAGACGTCGAGCGTGCCGGGCACGTCCTCGATTTAATGGAGAACGATGACGTCGCGGATTTACTCGAGGAACTGGGACCGGAAGAGACTGACCGCTTGCTTGGAAGCATGCGGACGGACGAGGCTCTGATCGTCCGCAATCTCTTGACGTATCCACCGGAAACGGCAGGGCGCTTGATGACGAACCGGTTCATCTGGGTCGGAGAGGATTTCACGGTCGGTGAGACAGTCGAGAAGATGCGCGACTACATCGAATATTCGGAGACGATCAACTATGTCTACGTCGTCAATCAACTCAGTGAACTCGTTGGTGTCATCTCATACCGGGATGTCATCTTAGCTGAAAACACGGAACGAATTAGTGACGTCATGGAGACGAAGGTGATTCGGGTAGCGGCAGAGACCGATCAGGAAGAGGTCGCGCAACTGTTCGAACGCTATGATCTCGTCTCGTTACCCGTCGTCGAGGGCGACATTCTCGTTGGATTGATCACGGTCGATGATGCGCTTGACGTCTTACGGGAAGAAGCAAACGAAGACATCGAGAAACTCTCGGCATCCGGTAAATCGATTGATTTCGAGACGAAGCCGTGGATTGCTGCGACCCGTCGTTTACCGTGGCTCGTCTTGCTACTGTTCATCGGGCTCGTCTCTGGATCAATCATCAGTCAGTTCGAAGAGACGCTCTCAAAAGTCGTCGCGCTCGCCTTCTTCATGCCGATGATTGCCGGGATGACCGGAAATACCGGTACTCAATCGCTCGCGGTCGTCGTCCGCGGATTGATCACGCGTGAAGTCGATAAGCGGGTCGCGACTCGATTAATCCTGCGAGAACTCTGGGTTGGTTTAATCATTGGTATCATTTGTGGTATCTTGATCGCCGTCATCGCCTACGTCTGGCAAGGGAGTGCCGTCTTAGGACTTGTAGTCGGCAGTTCGCTCGTCATCACGTTGATCTTTGGGACACTTGCTGGAACGATCATTCCGCTCATCTTACATCGTCTAAGGATTGACCCGGCGATTGCATCCGGACCATTGATCACGACGTTGAACGATATCTTATCGCTCCTCGTCTACTTCGGGATTGCAACGGCATTCATTAGCCGCTTGATGTAAAAAAACCGAACCGATTCATCTTCGTCAAGAGGAAGGGAATCGGTTCGGTTTTTTCATGTGTGATCATTCGTCGTGCGAATCCAGATCGCGAGTGGACCAACGTCGTCAAAGCCGGCTTCAAGCGCTGTGATCAGGTGATCGCCATACTCGTAACCGACGAGCGATTGACCGGGAAAATGTGCTGAACTCAAACGTGCGATATCATCCCATAAGCGTTCGTCGAGGTAATCGGAATTGACGTACGTCAGTCCGGTCGTCACTTGATTCGAGTAGGCGATGCAACTTGCTTGTTGCGCCTCCGAATAGAAGAATCGGACAGCGGGATGTTGCCATAACGTTGTGGGCAACTCCGGTGTTGCCTGGATCGACTGGAAGCGAGCGAACTGATCGAGATCCGTCACGACGGACCAATCGACGGGAAGAGCACGGCGATCGAGTATGGCAGGGCGGGTCATCCATTCCGCTGTGAACAGATGACTGAGACCGGCACTCGAGAAATCATAGCTTGCCGTGCAGTCCTTGATACTGTAGGCATCCGTGACACCAATTCGCTGATGGGGAAGCCGGACCATAAGTTCCGGATAATAGCTTGGTACGTTTCCTTGAGCGTGCCAGGTCGAATCAGTTTCTGTCACCCGGCAACCGGCTGATTCACAGACGAGGCGACACCAATCGAAATTATTTTGGATGGCAGCTTGGCGCATGGATCATTCCCCCTTATTCATCCTCCGGTTGTTTAATCAGGACATACGATAACGTGGCAATCAGTGTTAAGAACAGCCCGCAGCCAATCGTGATGTATGCCATCGTAAAGACCTTACCGAGCGTCGTCGTCGGAACGAACGTTGGATGCCCAACCGTACTTAATGTCGTGATACAAAAGTAAAGTGCATCCACTATCGACAGGTTTTCTTCCGTGCTATAGAAGATCGTACCGGAAACGAGTGTCAACAGGCAGAGAATCAATAGACCACGAAAGTAAGATAAGTGAAAGGCGCGGCGCAATCCCTTGAATAAGCGTGAAAAAATCGTCAGTACAGAAATCATGGAATCTCTCCTTTAGGATCGTTGCGTCGAGTCCATCGTATCATGAATGAAATAATCGTTCTTTCCGGCATGTTTGACACGATACATCGCTTGGTCAGCATGCTGAATCAGCGTGTCGAGATCGACGCCATGATTGGGTGAGTAACTGAGTCCGATGCTCGTTCGGATTTCGATGGTTTCTTCAGCGAACCGGTAAGGGTTGTCTTGCAAGTACGTCAACAGGTCTGCGGCATAAGTATGGAGCGTAGCGACAGACGGATGACGATAGAGTAAGAAGAATTCGTCGCCACCGACACGGGCAGCGAATCCATTCTGTTCCGCATGGTGTTCTAGTAGGCGAGCGATATGAATCAAGAAGGCGTCACCGATTTGATGTCCATACGTATCGTTGATGGCTTTGAAACCATCGAGGTCGACGACGATGATCGCCGCGTGATCAAGTTCGAGTAACTCTTGCGCTGCACGTTCATAAAAGCTCCGGCGATTCGCAATCTTCGTCAACGGATCGTGGTAGGCGAAGAAACGAATCGTCTGCTCCGCTTCCTTGAAGGACTGGATATCACGAATCAACAGCATCCCGTGCAGCTCTTGTTCGATGAAGACGAAATCGGCATCCATGACGACGTAGCGTTCTTGTTGTTGTGCTGTCAAAATCTTCGTCTCGAATTCATTGAACTTACGTTGCGATAAAAAGTGCGTCATATAATGCAGCGACCAATCGGCTTGTTTTTTATCCGGCAAGTAGGTCGAAAACGTACATGCCGTTAAGTCATCGGTCTCAAACAGCCGATGAGCGGCTGGGTTGGCACTCTCGATTCGTCCATCCCGGTCGAGCAGCAGGATTGCAGAAGGATTCAAATTGTAGAGCGTCGCGAAACGCTTCTGATAGGACGCGAGATAATCGAATCGGCGCATTGCGATTGCCAGTGCTCCTGCCCAGAACAAACCGCCATACATATAGGCATACGGTGGCATGATGCCGTAGAACGACCAGTAGCCGAAGACGATATCCCACGCGAGAACGAGAATCGCGACACTGAGTAAGACATTGATAATGCCACGACGCGCATCTTTCAAGTGTGTCCGTGCGTACACGAGCAGACCGATGACGAGGAGATGGAAGATGTTCCCGACCGTCATCGTCACTAGATATTGTGTGTTGAATTCAGGGTAGATGAACTGTCCGACCTGTGTGAATTGCTGACTGTTGATGACGTTCGTCTGGAAGACGTATGTCGTCAACACGACGCCCATCGGCAGATAGAAGATCCATGGGTACAGTAAGCGTGGCATTCGTTTCCACAAATTCGAGACGCGAAAGATGAAGTGGAGCGATGTACTGAAGACGATCAGACCAGCATTTCCGAACCAGTAGGTCACGAATGCCGGACTAAACTCGATCGGGGAGGCATTCCGGAAAAATTCACCAAGGAACAACATCCCGTAAGCGAACGTGAATAAGCTAAGCAGTCGGTGTTGCGGACGTGATGGATTGCGTAAAAATATATCAATCGACATGTAGGACATGATGAAGGTCGGAATCAGATAGACGATCGTAAAAAGAAACAAGGATGGCATGGCGTTCCGCCCTTCTAGATAATTTTTAGGTAGATAGTCTCAGTATAGTGGGCGAAGATTACTTAGGCGGATTGAAATTTCAAAAAAAGGGAAATCAGTCGAGATTTAATGTCAGCCGTCGTATTTTGGCGATCCCTTCGAGACCTGACGGATCATGATGTGTCTTATGGGCGACGAAATGTTCATCGGCTTCTGTCGTCCGGATCCGTAACGGACGTTCGTCACGGTGGACGACCTCGAAGATCACCTCAGCCAGAGCTTCTGCCGATTGGCGATCGGCATGTCGCGTCCGATACGTCTGCAAATAGGCCGTGATGATCGGTTTGAAGTCGTCTTCGTGTAAGCCGCCCGTCCGTTCGAGTTGATCGAGCACAGTTGCGGTAAAGTTCGTCTCGACGGCGGCTGGTTCAATCAGGGTGACGTCGATGTTGAAGTACGGTTTATAGTAGGTCGCAAGACTTTCGAACAGCCCTTCGATCGCAAACTTACTGGCACAATACAGTTCATTCATCGGTTGACCGACGAGACCACTGACGCTTGAAGTCGCAAGTAAGTGACTACCGTCCGGTGCTTGTTTGAGTAAGGGGAGACAAGCTTCGATCGTTCGGATGACACCGAAGACGTTCGTTTCGAAGAGTTGCTTGATTTCATAACTCGTCGCTTGACCGAGTGCGCGCAGCAAACCATGACCGGCATTACAGAACACGACGTCGAGATGATCGACTTCTTGTTCAATTTGACGAACGGCTGCTTTCACGCTTGTTTCATCCGTCACATCGAGCGGCAAGAAGGTAAGCGTCGGTAATGACACGGTCATTTCGTCTGGACTCCGGACACCAGCGTAGACGAACCATCCGGCGTCTGCGAATCGCCGCGCCGTCGCAAGACCGATACCGGAAGAAGCACCCGTGATCAACATCGTTTGCATATCAATTCCTCCGTTCTGAAAATAGTTGTCTTCTATTATTTACCCGAATTATCGTTGAACTATTTGCATTAAAATTGCATATTTTAATGAAAAAACTTAATATAAAGAAAAAGGAGGCAGGAATCGATGGGGCAAATCGAACGGTTGCAACAGATGCGGGAATGGATCAAGACGAGTCCTGAAATTTCGCTCGATCAATTGATGCAGGAGTATCAGATTTCACGGGATACTGCACGTCGCGACGTCATCGCCCTCGAACAAGAAGGGGAGATCATTCGCGTTAAGAATGGATTAGTCCGCGCTGGCGGAACGCTTGCGTATGAACAGCGGACAGAGAAACCGGAAAAACGGCGGATCGGGCAGCGTGCAGCGCGTCACGTCCAAGCGAACGATCGCTTATTGCTCGACGCTGCAACGACGGTATCTGAGATGGCACGAGCACTTCCGCCTTATCCACTACAAGTCATCACGGACTCCCTCGACATCGCAGACTATGTCGGAGCTCGCACGGATATTGAGCTGTATGTCACGGGAGGACGTTTCGACCGGCATGCGCGTAGCTTAAGTGGGATCAAGACGGCAGACGACATCCTGAATTATCAAGTCGATTGTGTGTTTCTTGGAGCATGTGGATTGACGGAAGAAGGACTTTTTGCGGAACAACTCGAAGAAGCGGTCGTAAAGAAAGCGATGATTCGAAGTGCGACCCGTGTCATCGTCCTCGCAGACCATACGAAATTCAATAAGCGTTTTTTGCATAAGGTCTGTGACTGGGAGCAAATCGATGTACTCGTTACGGATCAAGTACCAGATGCAACATGGCAAGAACGACTAGATCATTATCATGTCGATCTCGACGTGACAGAGGAGGAAACAACATGAACCCGATTCAAACGACGCTCGTCGGATTCGGTTTTTCAGCGGTAACGTTCCACGTTCCGTTCTTACAGGCATTACCGGTATTTGAAGTGACACAAGTCGTCTCCAGTCGACCGGAACAGGTAGCGCGCTATTTCAGTGAGGCGACGGTCGTCGCGACACTTGCTGAAGCCTTACAGGATGAGAACACGGAGCTCGTCATCATCACGACACCAACGGCACTCCATTTCGAAATGGCAAAACAAGCGATTGAAGCAAACAAAAGCACGTCTTACTCGAAAAGCCGGCTGTCGTAACGATCGAAGAAGCACTGGCGCTGCAAACGTTAGCGAAACAACACGGCGTTCAAGTCGCCGTCTATCAAAATCGTCGCTTTGACGGTGACTTCCTGACACTTGAACAATTGATGGAAATGAACGAGATCGGCGACTGGCAAGTCATCGAATCACGCTTTGATCGCTATCGCCCGGTCGTTCGGGAACGCTGGCGGGAACAAGCGGGAAGTGGCGCCGGCATCCTGTTTGATCTCGGCTCACACTTACTCGATCAAGCACTTGCCTTATTCGGAGAACCGGATGCACTCACGGGCGACGTCTACCTGCAACGTGACGGTGCTGTCGTTGATGACGGTTTCCATGTCACGCTACATTACGGTACGCGTCGTGTCATTCTCCGTTCGACGTCCTTCATTCAAGGACCAACACCACGTTTCGAGTTTCATGCGACGCGCGGCAGTTACATTAAATACGGAATGGACCCGCAAGAAGGACGGCTTGCGAAAGGTCATCCGGTGAACGAACAGCTCGGTGAAGATGAAGTAGATTCCTACGGTTACCTTCAAATCGCTGATCAGCCAGTCGAGCGTCTCGCGACACTTCCAGGCAGTTATGCGACGTTTTATGAACAGTTGGCGGAAGGACTTCGCAGGGGACGAGTACCTGTCGATTTACGCGACGCGGAAAAAACGATGCGTTTGATTGAAGCAGTGCGCATCAGCAGTGATGAAGGACGACGCCTCTTACGAAAGGAATGGGATGCATGGAAGAATTGAAGGTGTTGCTAGCGGAAGAGGACGAACTCGTCTTGACGTCCTTGACGAATACGGAAGCGATCGGGATGGGACATGAATTGATCGGACGGGCGATGAAGGAGAACTTGTCGATCGCCGTTGAAATCAAACGGAATGGACAGTGTTTATATTACGCGGCGCTCGACGGTACGGCACCGGATCAGGAAGAGTGGATCCGCCGGAAATCGAACGTCGTCTTACGGCATGGCTATAGCTCGCTCTACATGCGTCGGTATAATGAGAGTAAACATCGCTCGTACCACTCGATGTATGCCGTTTCGCCAACTGATTATGCCGATGCTGGTGGATCGTTCCCGATCCGGATCGAAGGAGTCGGTGTCGTTGGTACGATCACCGTTTCCGGTCTATCGCAGGAAGCAGATCATCGTCTTGCGACGGAAGCGTTGCGCTTACTTAAGAGACAACAGCTGGGGCAATAAGGTATTTATAAAATACAAGTGTTGATTCTCGTGCAAGACTTCGCTTTCCGCGGGCGGAAGGCGAGCCTCCTCGCCGCATTCGCGCCTACGGGGTCTCACCCATTCCGCTTTTCCCGCAGGAGTCTTCGTCTTGCACGTTCATCAACGGATCGTTCGACACGAAAAAACCGAAATGCTGAAGTGAATATACTTCAGCATTTCGGTTTTTTATGTTCTATTTTGATAGATCATGAGAAACAGCAGGACTCACGTTGTTCACGCAACTCCTACAGGAAAAAGCGCAAGATTTTGCGCTGTCAGAGATAAACAAGACCCGGGTCGGCTGTCTGTGACAGCCGAGACTGGCTTGTCTCGCCTGAGGAAAGCGCGTGAACGAATCGTGAGGACAATCGTCACGATGCCATCGAATCAGATGAAGCGGACACGTCTTTGCGTGTGTTCCCGCGATAGACGAAGTAAAGCGCAGCAAGCATTGCAAGCAGACCAAGCAGACGTTTTCCGTCGAGCGGAACGACGACGCCACCGAACGCACCGATATGGTCGATGACCATACCTGCTGCGAGTTGACCGATGACGGTCGCGATACTAGCTGCCGTGACACCGATTTGCGGAACAGCAAGAATCGTCAGGAAGAGATAACTGACGCCGAATAGGACGGCACTGAGTTGCCAACGTGGTGCTTCAAGCAAGAGCAAGACGTTTCCTTGACCGAAGAATAGGATGGCGAGTGCGAGAATCAGCATTCCGGTAAAGAAAGTCAGGAACGTACTTTCCAGAGCCCCTGCCTTTTGACTGAAGGCACCGTTGATCGAAGACTGGGCACTCAGCATCACGCCGCCGAGTAATGTAAAACCGAGCAATAGAATATTCACGAGCGAACCTCCTTAAAAGATGAGAAATAGAGCGACGAGCATCAAAGCAGAAGCCGTCAGCTTGTCACGATTGATCGGACGTTTCGGACTACCGAGCCAGCCGTAATGTTCGATGACCATGCTGGCGATCATCTGTCCGATGATGACACTGATCATGGCGAGACCGACACCGACGAGCGGGATGCTGATGATCAAGATCGTCAAGTAGATACTACCGAGTAGACCACCGAGCAAGGTCCATTTCGGTGCGCGAAATGTATAGCCGAGTGAACCTTTTCCGAAGAAGAGGACGATCAGCCCGATGATGATCGTACCGGCGAAGAAATTATAAAAGCTACTTTCAAGTTTTCCGACGAAGTTCCCGAGCTCACCATAGATGGCCCCTTCGACACTTAAAGCGATACCCGCAAGTAACGCGAGTACGTAATACACGATTTTCAACAGAATTCATCCTTTCACGAATCTAAATATCGAGAAATGTCGATATGTAAGGCAAGGAGAACGGATCAAAGTTCTCCTTTGAGGTACGCTGCGAGCTCCTGGATTTTTTCTTCATTTCGCCGGTAATACGTCCATTTGCCGTGACGTTCGGATTCGAGCAATCCGACTTTTTGCAACATCGCAAGATATTGGGAGACGGTCGATTGAGATAAGTTCGCCTTCTCTTGGATATCTCCGACGCAAATGCCTCCCTTGTCCGACAGATTCGTCGCGAGATGGGCCGTCGGCTTATTGAAATGAGTCTCGGGATCCTTGAGCCAGCGTAAGATATCAAGACGTACCTCGTTCGATAATGCCTTGAATAGATCCACTTGATTTGTCATACGCTTAAACTAATCGATGATTCTCGATATGTCAATCCAAGACACTTAAGGTTGGACGAATGCATGCTTTAAAAGTCGATGTGTCACTTTGGTTGCCGTATACGGCTCAAAACCAAATCGTTCATAAAATGTACTGGCATCGTCCGTATAGAGCCAGAGCTCGGAATACGTCAACAGCGCTTCTGGGATGATTTTCTCAAGCAGTTGCGTACCGACACCGTGATGTCGCATTTCCGATAAGACATAGACATGACGAATCCGACCGACGTCGTTCGTGTCGGTTTGTTTCATATAACCCCCGCACGCAATGACGTGACCGGAGAGCGACAAAACGACGAACATTGCTTCTCCGTCTTCTCGATACGTTTCATTTCGGCGTTCACGTAGCATCCGTTCGATGAAGGGATAGCCTTCCTGTGTACTCTTTGATAAGATTGGTAACCAGTTGAAGTCATCAAAATCGTTGACCCGTTCGATTGTCATCTCCATCTGTCATTCCTCCTTCTTCTCCCTTGGATATTCCTTTTTCGGGAGTAGGAAAAACACGAATCGAGAATCAATTCGAGCTTTTTTTAAATAGAGACTGGATTTTTAAAAGCTGTTTTGCGTATAATGAGAAGTAATGGATTGAACGCAAATGAAAGGAAGTGGCCGTCACAATGAGCCTCAGCCGTTTAAGTAAAGAAGAGATTACTGATCTTTCGCTGATCGAATTCGTCAACGAAATGTTGCAAGAAGCTGGCGAACAGCCAATCACGTTCGATGACATCACGTCAGAAATCGAAAAGTACCATACGTTTACAGATGAAGAAGACAAGTTCGAGAAACTTGCTCAACTCTATACAGACATGAACATCGACGGAAACTTCGTCAACGTCGGAGCAAACCGTTGGTCACTCCGCGCTTGGTATCCGTTCGATAAGTCGGATGAGGATCTCGTCATCGAAGCGCGTCAACGTGGAGAACTCGATGAGTTTGAAGAAGAGTTCAACTATGATGCAGAAGAAGATGAGTTCGAGACGATCGAAGACGATCTCGATACATTCGCGAAGACAGCGGACTATGATTCAGCTGACGACAGCGAAGACGATGATACGTTCAAAAAAGTCGCAGCCATCGATGATCTCGATGATGATCTCGACGAAGAAGACTTAGAAGACTTCGAAGAAGAAGAGGAAGTCTAAGCACGATCAACCACAACTGTACAGCTGCTATTTCCCTATAGAAATGGCAGTTTTTTCGTTGACGGCTGACGAACGAGCACGGAAATTTTTCTTTGAAAAATTAGGCTTGACGAAGTTTTCCGAATGACGTAAGTTAGTCATGGGCTTCTTTAAGCAACGTGCTTATTTCAGCAAAAGTGTCTCCTATTCCAATGGGGGCACTTTTGCTTTTTTGTTTTTACCACCTCTGTATTGTTGAGATGTGAATTAGAGAAGGGAGCAATATTTAACATGACAAAGTATATTTTCGTAACAGGTGGCGTCGTATCGTCACTCGGTAAAGGGATCACCGCTGCATCGCTCGCTCGTCTCTTGAAAAACCGTGGCCTCAATGTCACGATCCAAAAATTCGATCCGTACATCAACATCGACCCAGGTACGATGAGCCCGTATCAACACGGGGAAGTGTTCGTCACGGATGATGGCGCGGAGACAGACCTTGACCTTGGTCACTACGAGCGTTTCATCGACATCAACTTGAGCCAGAACGCGAACGTCACGTCTGGACGTATCTACTCGACGATCCTCAAGAAGGAACGCCGTGGCGACTACAACGGTGGAACGGTCCAAGTCATTCCGCACATCACGAACGAAATCAAGGATCGCGTCTTCCGTGCTGGAAAAGAAACGGGCGCTGACGTCGTCATCACAGAGATTGGTGGAACAGTAGGGGATATCGAATCGCTTCCGTTCATCGAAGCCATTCGTCAGGTGAAAAACGATATCGGGAAAGAAAACGTCATGTACGTTCACTGTACGCTCGTTCCGTATCTTGCAGCGGCAGGTGAGCTCAAGACGAAACCGACACAACACAGTGTCAAAGAACTCCGTAGCTACGGTATTCAACCAGACATCATCGTCTTACGTGCGGAGCACCCAGTCCCACAAGAGATGAAAGATAAAATCGCTCTCTTCTGTGACACACGTCCGGAAGCAGTCATCGAAGCACAAGATGCATCGACACTCTATGAAGTACCACTCAACTTACAACGCCAAGGCATGGACCAACTCGTCTGTGACTACTTCAAGTTCGATACGCCAGCTGCTGACATGACGGCTTGGAAACAACTCGTTCACACAGTGACGCACCTCGAGAAGACGACGAAGATCGCACTCGTCGGAAAATACGTCGAATTGCGCGATGCGTACATTTCGGTCGCGGAAGCATTGAAACACGCTGGATTCGCCTTCAACAGTGACATCGAAATCGACTGGATCAACGCAGAAGACGTGACACGCGAAAACGTCAACGAATTACTTGGTTCAGCAGACGGAATCCTCGTTCCTGGTGGATTCGGAGAACGCGGTATCGAAGGGAAAATCGAAGCGACACGTTTCGCACGTGAGAACAACGTACCGTTCTTCGGTATCTGTCTCGGGATGCAACTCGCGACAGTCGAATTCGCACGTAACGTCCTCAACCTTGAAGGCGCACACTCAGCGGAAATCGACCCAGCGACACCATACCCGATCATCGACTTGTTGCCAGAACAAAAAGACATCGAGGACCTCGGTGGTACACTCCGTCTCGGACTCTACCCATGTAAACTCGAAGATGGAACGAAAGCACGTGCCGCGTACTCAAGCGAGCTCGTCTACGAACGTCACCGTCACCGTTATGAGTTCGGCAACGAATTCCGCGAGCAGTTCGAAGCAAACGGCATGGTCTTCTCAGGTACGAGCCCAGACGGTCGTCTCGTTGAGATCATCGAAATTCCAGAACACAAATGGTTCGTCGCGTGTCAATTCCACCCAGAATTGATCTCGCGTCCAGAACGTCCACAAGCACTTTTCCATGACTTCATCCAAGCTTCACTTGGTGAATAAGTCATGTTCAAATAGACCTGTCTTCTTCAAGAAGACGGGTTTATTTTCATTTATTCCTATCGTCAAAATACATATCTGCTATAATGGTAGCGGATTCATTCCTACAAATTTTAGATAGAGGGGGGAATATCATTGATTCCGAAGTATAAACATGTCGCTGAACAAATCGAGATCGAGATCAATGAGCACGTCTATCAACATACGAACAAACTGTTGACGGAAGACGAATACGCCCAAAAATTCGATGTCAGCCGGAACACGATCCGGAAGGCGATCGAGATTCTTGTCAATAAAGGATACGTTTACCAAGTGCAAGGGAGCGGTGTCTTCGTCCGCGATCATTATAAGAGCGATTACGTTAATCTCGAAAAGCTACAAGGATTGACGAGCGACTTCAGTGGACGGAAGGTCGAGACGCGCGTTCTCGCTTTCGAACAGACGAAGGCAGACGAAGAAGTCGCGGAACGCATGAAATGTCCGGTCGGTACACCGGTCTATTACGTCAAACGACTGCGTCTCGTCGATGATCACCCGTTTTCGATCGAAGCGTCTTATTTCCGAAAAAATCTCGTCATGTATCTCGATGAGAACATCGTTCAAAAATCGATCTATACGTATTTACGCAACGATCAAAATCTATCGATCGGATTTGCGGATCGCGTCATCTATGCCGATTACTTGAATAGCAGTGACGCCGAGTTGCTTGGATTAAAAGAGAACGATCCATCCTTACTCGTCGACAATACAGTCTATTTGACGAATGGGAAAATCTTCGACGTCTCGCGAGCGACGCATCATTTCCGCCACGTGAAGATGCTGAAGGTCTCGAATATTAAATAAGAAGGAAACACACGAAGCGAATTTCGTGTGTTTTTTTTATTTAAATTTTTTAAAAAGAAAGGGTTTACACGTTATGAAAGCGCATGCTATTATCGAACTGTAGAATTTGTACCTATGAATTTGAGTTATCCATACAACAAAGGAGAGACAGCATGACTTCTGAAACGATTGAAATTACCCCGGAAGATATTTTTGGATTGATCGCCTTGTCGGGCGACGCCAAAGCAAGCTACCACCAAGCGATGTTACTGATGCAAGAAGGTAAAGTCGAAGAGGCACAAGCGGCCGTTACAGAAGGTGACGCGACACTCAAGGATGCCCATAGCATTCAGACGAAATTCGTCACACTCGAAGCACAAGGCAAGACAGCGACGGTTGGCGTCCTGATGGTACACGCGCAGGATCACCTCATGAACACGATCCTCGTCAAGGAAATGCTCGGATATATGATGAACATGCAAAACGAAATCAACCAATTGAAGGGAATGGATCAATAATGATGAAAATCGGACTCTTTTGTGCGGCAGGTATGTCGACGAGTATGTTAGTAGAAAAAATGAAAGCGGTTGCCTCGGAGCGTGGCTTGGAAGCAGACATCGCAGCATACCCGGAATCAGAGATGGAAACGTACGTCAACGAACTCGATGTCGCTCTCCTCGGACCACAGGTGAAGTACCTTCTTTCGAAAGGGAAACAGATTTGTGAACCAAAAGGTGTACCGATCGATGTCATCAACACGATTGATTACGGCATGATGAACGGAACGAAAGTACTCGACCAAGCAATCAAACTCGCAAACAAATAAGAGGTGAAGATGATGAAAATGCCAAAAGATTTTCTATTCGGCGCTGCTTCTGCTTCTTATCAAGTAGAGGGTGCTTGGAACGTAGACGGAAAAGGCGTCTCGAACTGGGATGTCTTCTCGAAGATTCCTGGAAAGACGTTTGAAGCGACGAACGGGGATGTCGCAATCGATCATTACCACCGTTACAAAGAAGATATCGGTCTGATGGCCGAGATGGGTCTTGAATCGTATCGCTTCTCGATCTCATGGCCACGCATCTTCCCGAACGGCACAGGTGAAGTGAATGAAAAAGGACTTGAGTTCTATAACAACGTGATCGATGAGTGCCTTAAGCACGGGATCGTCCCGTTCGTGACACTCTATCACTGGGATTTACCACAAGTCCTTGAAGAACAAGGCGGCTGGCGTAGTCCTGAAACAGCAGATGCCTTCGTGCGTTTTGCGAAGACTTGTTTCGAAGCGTTCGGCGATCGTGTCCGCAACTGGATTACCTTCAACGAGACGGTCATTTTCTGTTCGCTCGGCTACTTGACGGGCGCACACCCACCCGGCATCACAGGCGATGCAAAAGCGTACTTCCAAACGACGCACAACGTCTTCGTCGCTCACGCTCGCGCAGTCGAAGCGTTCAAGGAAGCGGGATATGAAGGAGAAATCGGGATCACCCACGTCTTCAACCCGGCATTCAGCATCGATGAAGCGCCAGAGAACAAACAGGCCGAAGTACATGCGAATGAATACGCGACACACTGGTTCTATGATCCGATTTTAAAGGGTGAGTACCCAGCATATGTCGTGAAGGATTTAGAAAAGCAGGGCTTGTTGCCGGAATGGACAGAAGAAGAGCTCGATCTCTTGAAACGGATAGCACCGCTGAACGACTTCATCGGACTGAACTACTATTGTCCACAACGTGTCATGAAGAATGATTCGGCGCTCGTCATGGCAGGTGGCCGTGAAAACTCAACCGGACGTCCTGGGAACCCATCGTTCGATGGCGTCTATAAGACAGTCTTGATGGACGATAAAGTCTACACGAAGTGGGGCTGGGAAATCGCACCGGATGCCTTCCTTGAAGGAATGCGGATGCTCCAAGCACGATACGGCGATATCAAAATCTACATCACGGAGAACGGTCTCGGTGACGAGGATCCGATCGTCGGCGAAGAAATCATGGATACACCACGAATCGAGTACATCGAAAGTCATCTTCGCGCCGTCAAGCGTGCTGTCGAAGAGGGCATCAATGTCTCTGGTTATTATGCATGGTCCGTCATCGATCTACTCAGCTGGTTGAACGGATATAAAAAGCAGTACGGATTCATCTATGTCGATCATGCGAATGGTCTGGCACGGAAGAAGAAACAGTCGTTCCATTGGTACCAGGAAATCATCGCGACACGTGCTGCTGAACTATAAGGAGGAGTCGGAATGAACCGATTAGAAACCGTATTTGAAAAAGTCACTCCTGCCTTCGCACGATTCGCGAACGCCAAGCCTGTCCTTGCGATCAAGGACGGCTTCATCTTAACGATGCCGATGACGATCATCGGCTCGTTATTCCTACTGATTCTTGCGTTACCAATCCCAGGCTGGGAGAAGTTCATGACGGGCCTATTCGGTGCCGACTGGACATTACCGCTGACGCAGGTCGTCGGTGCGACGTTTGATATCCTCGCATTGATTGGTGTCTTCGGTATTGCCTACTCCTATGTAAAAAACGAGAAGATCGAAGGGGTTCCAGCCGGGATTCTCGGAATCATCGCTTTCTTGATCATCACACAATCATCCGTTCTGTCGAAGTCAGGGGAAGTCGTCACGGGTGTCGTACCGAAAGTATGGACGGGCGGACAAGGGGTCCTTGCCTCGATCGTCGTCGGACTCGTCGTTGGTTTCATCTACTCGCAGTTCATCAAGCGGGGCATCCGAATTAAGATGCCAGACGGTGTACCGCCGGGCGTTTCAAACTCGTTCTCGGCACTCATTCCGGGACTCGCAATCATTACATTGTCTGTCGTCACGTTTGCTGTCTTCCAAGCATTCGCTGACCGGACGTTCACGGAAGTCGTCTACGACGTCTTGCAAGCACCGATTCAGAACTTGACGGATACGCTCGCAGGAGCAGTCTTGATCATGATCTTGATGTCTGTCATGTGGTGGTGCGGGATTCACGGCGCAGCGATCATCATGGGAATCATGGGACCGTTGCTGACAGCGAACGCTTTACAAAACCAAGCGATCATCGACTCCGGAAAAGAACTTGTCGTCGGTGACAACGCGAAGATCGTTACGATTCAGTTCCTCGATGTCTTTACGAAGCTCGGTGGAACAGGGATTACGGTCGGATTCATCATCGCGACATTGATCGTTGCTCGCTCGGCTCACTTGAAGCAACTCGGGAAGCTATCACTTGCGCCAAGTTTGTTCAACATCAACGAACCGGTCATCTTCGGGATGCCGATCGTCTTCAACCCGATCATGTTCGTTCCGTTCGTCATCGTACCAGCGATTGCATCCTTCATGGTCTACTTCTCGATCCTCTGGGGTTGGGTCGAACCATTTAATGCGCTTCAAGTACCATGGACGACACCACCCGTCATCTCTGGCTTCTTGATCAGCGGCTGGCAGGGCGCCTTGCTCCAGCTGGCGACGATTGCGATGTCGGTCGCAATCTATCTACCGTTCGTTCGGATGCAGGATCAGCTGTCTTACGGCGAAGAACTAAAAGCACAAGAAGAACATGCTTCGGCATGATCAAAAAAGGAAGCGCGAATGGCGCTTCCTTTTTGTATACCGGTCATGAACGGTTTCGCTTTGATTCAATGAAAATCGTAAGCTTAGTGAGACGCGGACACGTATCCAGTGAGCTTTATATTATAGAAGAAAAACGTCAATCCCACTCTTCCGTCATCTCTTGTAGTTGCGTCAAGATATGCGTCAAGAGGAACGCGCAAAGGGCAAGACTCGGCAGTCCGTGACGTGAACCGTCCTCTGCCGGAAGCAATCCTTTATTGAACTTCAATGCGAGCGGAGCAATCGAACGCTCGAGCGTTTCCGTCACGTCACTGAGTGTGACGATCGCATAAGGCGTATGCCATGCGTCGTAACGGGCAAGAGAAGCGAGGAGATCCGAACGTTCCGTATCCGGCGTGAAGATTAAGACACGATCGACAGCGTGCAAGGTCTTTCGATCCTTGATCTTCGTAACGCGTTTCATCTGGTCTGGTCCTTCTGAGAGCATCGGATAGAGTCCTTCACATTCGCCGTAAGCGTCGACGTAGACCGTGCCTTCTCCGACGAGCGCTTGTGCGAGTAGACGGACGACATCGAATAGTTCGTCTTCCTGTTTTGCGAGCGTTTGCAATTTTCCGTTGAATTGTGTAGCTAAGATTTTCATCATTTTTCTTCATCCTTTCTATGTTTCTCTCAAGGACAGTATAAAGCAAGTTTTGCTTTAGTGTAGAATGGAAATAACTAGAGGGGGAGTGGCAGAGATGAAAGGCAGATTGTTGATCGTCGAGGATGAGCCGGGAATCCGGAACTTACTTGCACAATTGTTCCGGGCAGAAGGGTACGAAACGGACGTCGCCGTCGATGGAGAGGAAGCGATCGTCTACTTACAGGAAACGGCATACGATCTATTGTTGATGGATGTCAACATGCCGGGGCGGACCGGGATCGAGGTATTGCGTCATCAGGACCGGATCGGACGACGCGTCCGGACGATTTTAATGACGGCACTCGGTGAAAAAGAAGCGATGGAAGAAGCGAAACGATTAGGGGTTGTCGCCTTCTTCGGAAAGCCATTTGACATCTTTGAATTAAAAAAAGAAGTGACTGTGCAAATTTCTCACGATGTAAGCGGTTAATCTTTCACGTCGCCGTCACAAACCAAAAAACCGAGCGAAATGCTGTACGTTCCGATGAATCAGTATGTTATAATCAGTCTGAAATTGCACGAGTTCGTGTAAGCAGCGATCAAAACAGAGGAGGATGTCATTATGCCATTAGTATCTATGACAGACATGTTAAACAAAGCTCTCGAAGGTAAGTATGCAGTAGGTCAATTCAACATCAACAACCTCGAGTGGACACAAGCGATTCTCGGTGCGGCTCAAGAAGAGCAGTCACCAGTCATCCTTGGAGTATCTGAAGGTGCAGCACGCCACATGGGCGGATTCTACACTGTCGTGAAAATGGTTGAAGGTCTTGTACACGACATGAAAATCACAGTTCCAGTTGCAATCCACCTCGACCACGGTTCGAGCGTTGAGAAATGTAAAGAAGCGATCGACGCTGGATTTACATCTGTCATGATCGATGATTCGCACAGCCCGATCGACACAAACATCGAAACAACAAAAGCAGTTGTTGAATACGCTCACTCTAAAGGCGTTTCAGTAGAAGCGGAAGTTGGCACAGTTGGCGGACAAGAAGACGACGTCATCGGTGATGTCATGTACGCGAAACTTGACGAGTGTGTACGCATCGTCAAAGAAACTGGAATCGACACGCTTGCTCCTGCACTCGGTTCTGTTCACGGACCATACAAAGGTGAACCAAACCTCGGATTCAAAGAGATGGAAGAAATCCGTGATGCGACAAACCTCCCACTCGTTCTTCACGGTGGAACTGGAATTCCGACACACGATATCGAAAAAGCGATCTCACTCGGAACTTCAAAAATCAACGTTAACACAGAGAACCAAATCTCATTCGCGAAAGTCGTTCGTGAAGTGTTAGCTGAGAAACCAGAAGCATATGACCCACGCGTATTCATCGCACCAGGTCGTGAAGCAATCAAACAAACTGTCATCGGTAAGATGCGTGAGTTCGGTTCAAGCAACAAAGCTTAATCGACTCCTCTTTAAAGTGCGGTAGACTTCGGTCTACCGTGCTTTTTTCATATCATGTGAACATGTATTCAATGGAAAACAGTAGGACTTCTCGTGAAAAAAACCTATAATAGAGTCGTAAGCGATTTCAAGGGATGAAAGGGGAACGAGAAAGATGAGATTTTTCATTGACACAGCAAACGTAGAAGACATCAAGAAAGCACATAAAATGGGGATTTTAGATGGTGTCACGACGAATCCGTCGCTCGTCGCTAAGGAAGGCGTCGATTTCCATACACGACTTCGTGAAATCTGTGAAATCGTCGGGGACGTCTCTGTTAGCGCTGAAGTCATCGCGCTTGATGCAGAAGGAATGATTCGTGAAGGGAAGGAACTTGCCCAAATTGCACCGAACATTACGGTTAAGGTTCCAATGACTCCGGCCGGACTCGAAGCAGTCGCAGCCCTTTCAAAAGAGAAGATCACGACGAACGTCACATTGATCTTCAATCCGAACCAAGCGTTACTCGCAGCCCGTGCTGGTGCGACATACGTATCACCATTCCTCGGTCGTCTAGATGACATCGGCCAAGATGGAATGGGGCTCGTCGAGACGATTGCTCAAATTTTCGTCGTACATGATATTCCGACACAGATCATCGCGGCATCGGTCCGGAACCCGGTTCACGTCACGAACGCTGCTCTTGCGGGCGCAGACATCGCGACGATTCCGTTCTCGGTCATCGAGTCACTCACACACCACCCACTCACGACGCAAGGGATCGAAAAGTTCCTCGCGGACTGGGAAAAAACGCAGCAATAATCGTAGCGAAGAGAAAGGTTGATGGAACGTGGACATTTTGCATATCGTAGGGCAACAACGCCTAGAAGGAACCGTATCAATCAGTGGTTCGAAGCAAAGCGCCATCCCGTGTCTTGCTGCAGCCCTCCTGACGGATCAAACGGTCGTTCTTGAAGGCGTGCCGGAGATTGGCGACGTCGCGACGATGATCGAGATTTTGGAGACGCTCGGCGCGGTCGTGACACGTCAAGGCGATATGGTGACGATTGATCCAAGCCGGGTCGAATCGATGCCGTTGACTGGTGCGGAGACGCGCAAGTTACGCGGATCGATCTACCTCATGAGCGTTCTGGCAGCCAGATTCAAACAAGGAGTCGTCGGTCTTCCTGGAGGTTATGCCATCGGACCACGACCGATCGATTTACACATCAAAGCACTAGAGCGTCTAGGTGTTTCTGTACGTAACGAGCAAGGCGTCCATTACATGCGCGTCGATCGTCTCGTCGGTAACCGAATTTACCTCGATCTCCCATCTTTCGGAGCGACGATCAGTGCCTTACTCGTCGCTGTCTTCGCTGAAGGAACGACTGTCATCGAAAACGCCGCCTACGACCCGGAAGTCATCGACGTCAGTACGATGTTGACGAACATGGGGGCAAGCGTCAAAGGGGCAGGAACGGACGAGATTCGAATCAAGGGCGTATCGCAACTAAGTGGTTGCCGGCATACCTTGATTCCGGACCGAATGGAGGCAGGAACGTTCTTGACGATGGGGGCGGCACTTGGACGCGTCACCGTCGATAACGTCATTCCGCTTCATCTCGAGAGCGTCATCCAAAAACTCGAGCGGTACGGTGCGTTGATCGAAGCAACGGATGATTCCGTCACGGCGACGTTTCAGGAGACGAAGCCGGTCGATATTCGTGTCTTCCACTACGGTGGATTCCCGAGCGACTTACAGCCTGTCATCTCGGCAGCGTTGCTGCAAGCAAAAGGAGCGAGTATCGTCGTCGATAAGTTGTATCCGCAGCGTTTCCGGCATGTGCAGGAGTTACGACGCTTGAATGCTCGAATCACGCATGAAGACGCCTCAATCATCATTCGTGGTGGCGAATCCTTACTTGGTACGGAAATCGAGGCACCGGACCCACGCGGTGGCGCAGCACTTGTCTTGGCGGGACTTCTCGCTTCAGGGGAGACGACGCTGCACCATGCAGAAGTGCTTGACCAGAGTTACGAACGATTTGATCAGAAGTTGAAGGAACTTGGCGCCCTCGTATGGCGTGAAACGATTTGACCGATTTGTAACAAGGGAGAGGGGACATACACATGGAGAGAAGTCTATCAATGGAACTGGTACGCGTCACGGAGGCAGCAGCACTCGCCTCTGCACGCTGGATGGGAAAAGGATTGAAGAATGAAGCGGATGATGCGGCAACAAGCGCGATGCGTGATGTCTTCGATACGATTCCGATGAAAGGAACCGTCGTCATCGGGGAAGGCGAGATGGATGAAGCACCGATGCTTTACATTGGAGAAAAGCTAGGAAATGGGTATGGACCACGACTCGACGTCGCCGTCGATCCGCTGGAAGGAACGAACATCGTCGCAAAAGGAACATGGGGCGCACTTGCTGTTCTCGCGGTCGCGGATGCAGGAGATTTACTTCATGCACCGGACATGTACATGGATAAGATCGCAGTCGGCCCGGAAGCGGCAGGACACATCAGTCTGGATGCGACGATCGAAGAAAACATCGCAGCCGTAGCGAAGGCGAAGAACAAAGAAATCGAAGACGTCGTCGTCTCGATTCTGGATCGCGAACGTCATGAAGAAATCATTCAACGGATTCGGGCAACAGGGGCGCGGATTCGCTTGATCGGTGACGGTGACGTCGCTGCTGCGATCAACACGGCGTTCCCGCATACGGGGATTGATATCCTGCTCGGTTCAGGTGGTGCACCGGAAGGCGTTCTTGCTGCTGTTGCCTTGAAATGTCTCGGTGGTGAGCTCCAAGGACGCTTGTTACCAGCAGACGATGCCGAGGTCGAGCGTTGCAAGAAGATGGGCATTGAAGATCCATCGAAGATCCTTATGATGGATGATCTCGTTTCAGGAGACGATTGTATCTTTGCTGCGACAGGCGTCACGGACAGTGAGTTGATGAAAGGTGTTCAGTTCACGGCACAAGGCGGTCAGACACACTCTGTCGTCATGCGTGCAAAATCCGGAACGGTGCGTTTCGTTGAAGGTATTCACTCGTTCAAGAAGAAACCGAAGCTTGTCATTAAGTAAAACAGACTGACTCCTCAAAAAGGACGTCTGAATCCACATAAAAAGAGTTGGCGTTACGGATGATCTCCGGAATGCCAACTCTTTTTGTGATATGTTTCTAGGAATCAAGACGTTCATCCTCAACTCCTGCAGGAAAAGGAAACGTGCTAACGTTTCCGTCAGGGTAAGGGAAGACCCGGCATTTCGCATAAGCTGCGAGATGTCGCGGCTTACCTCCCGCCTGAGGAAAGTGAGGATATGAACGTTGAGTGATAAATGAATCGTTATTTGACGATTACCGCGGACGCTGGACTTCTCCTGCTTGTCGGGTGACGTACCGACGCGGTAGAAAACGCGTCGAAAAGATATACCAGGCATTGCCGAAGCCAGGCACGATGAACGTTTTCCCCTTCATATAGCCGCGGTAGGCGATGCGCGCAACCGTCGGAGCATCCATGACACCAGGTCGCAAGAACAAACGCGACTGTTCAAGGTTTGCTGCTGATTCGAAGCCGGTATGGGTCGCGCCTGGACAGACAACGCTGACTTGGATACCGTCTTGTGCGAGTTCTTCCGTCAATCCTTCCGAGAAATGAAGGACGTAGGCCTTTGTTGCGTAATAAACACTCAGCCATGGACCCCCTTCAAACGCAGCCGTTGATGCGAGATGGACGATACGTCCTTTGATTCCCTGTGCTTTCATGCGAGAGGCATAAACCTTCGTCACGTGTGTTAATGCTTCGATATTCAAGGCAATCATCCGGGACTCGTCTTCGAACGAGGTCTCAAGGAAAGAACCAAAGACGCCAATCCCGGCGTTGTTGATGACGCAGTCGACCGGAATCTGTTCCGTTGCCCGAAATAGTGCAAGACGATGCGTCGGCTTCGTTAAGTCATACGGAAAGACGGTTGCCGTTCCCCCGAGTCGCTCGACATGGAACTTCGTTTCGAAGAGTGCTGTCGCATCGCGTCCGACGAGCAAGACGTGATCCCCTTGCTTGGCATGCAGATAAGCAAATTCACGACCAAGACCTCTTGAAGCACCTGTGATTAAGACATGCATCCGATTTCCTCCTCCTGTAATTGATTCGATGAAAAAAAGCGATCGAGCCAATGCTCAACCGCTTTGAGATGATGAATTATAGGTAAGATCCTGCGCCGACAAGGCGTGAACCCCAGTACCCTGATTTGAAGCTTGAGTATTTAACGCCACCTGTTTCTGAGTTGACCATGCTTGACTTGCTTGTTGCGATCCCAACGTGTTGAATGCCGCTACCGTGTGAGAAGAAGACAAGATCTCCTGGCTGTACTTTAGAAACGCTGACTTTCTTAGAAGAAGAATATTGTGAAGAAGACGTACGTGGTAATGTTTTACCAGCCGCTTTCTTGTAGACGTAGCTTGTGAAACCAGAGCAGTCGAATCCACGAGTCGTCGTTCCGCCCCATACATATGGTGTACCTTTATGTTTTGCTGCTTCGCTTAGGATTTTAGTCCGTTTAGAAGATGTGCTCGTTGTTTTTTTAGCGCTTGAAGATGATTTGTATGTCTTTGTGTATTGTGAGAAGACATAACGTGTTTTGCCGCCGTATGAGATTTTTGTCCAGCTGCCTGACTTGCCTTTATATGTAAAGACTTGACCAGCGTTGACTTTCCCGACGATGCTTGCTTTCGTAGAAGGTGCTGTCCGAACACGAAGACCGTTGTCCGTGATCTTGACTTTCGTGACTGTTGCTGCTTCAACTTTACCTGTACCCACTGATGTAAAACCTGAAACCACTAAGGCTGCTGTCGCGATCGATGCTAGAAAACGTTTCATGTTAAGAATTCCTCCGTTTAATGTAGTGTGTTGCGTCCGTAAGTTATATGATGAAATCATTAAGTGTTTGGTTAAGCAGTGAACCTTACAACTGTGTAAGAATTTTGTCTGCAGGAATATCTTAGCATGCGCACACTTGAAAACGTTTTTTCAGTTAGAAGACAAAACAGATGTTTTTGTAACATAACTGAAATAATATCCTTGAATATTACAAAGTAAGAAACGCAAAGGATTGTTGACGACGAATTCAAAAAATATGATACCTTTAGTTCACGAATAAAATTACATACCTCCTGATGTATGTATGGAAGTATGCTGAATGCAGTTGAATTTATAAAGAATAGGTGAAGAACATGCCAACAACTGATAAAAAAGATAAACCAGAACGTTCCTATACACTGGCTCAATTGAGCCAACTGACATTAAAAGAACTTTATGAAATCGCAAAGACGAAAAATGTCCCACAATACCGGGAAGCCCGTAAACGCGAGTTGATGTTCAAGATTTTAAAAGCACAGGCTGAATCGACTGGTCTTTATTTCCTCGAAGGGGTACTCGAAGTCATCCCTGGCAATCCACAAATGCAAAACGATGGTGGCTTTGGCTTCCTTCGTCCTATCAATTATTCCCAATCCTCTGAAGATATTTATATCGCAGCATCTCAAATCCGACGCTTTAATCTACGTAATGGTGATGTCGTCACAGGTAAAGTCCGTCCACCGAAGGAAAACGAACGGTTCCAAGGGTTACTTAGCGTGGAAGCCGTTAACGGTGAAGCACCGGATACTGCCCGTAACCGTTTATTCTTCCCGGCACTGACACCAATTTATCCGGACCGATTGATGCGACTTGAGACAGAACCACGCCATCTATCCGTTCGTGTCATGGATATGATCGCACCGGTTGGATTTGGTCAACGTGGTTTGATCGTCGCACCGCCAAAAGCAGGGAAGACGTCACTCCTCAAAGAAATCGCAAACTCGATTCAGGAGAATCATCCGGATGTCGAACTAATCATTCTCTTGATTGATGAGCGACCTGAGGAAGTAACGGACATTGAGCGTTCGGTTCCAGGAGCAGACGTCGTCAGCTCGACGTTTGACGAAACACCGGACAACCACGTCCGAATTTCTGAACTGGTCCTCGAGCGGGCGATGCGGCTCGTCGAACACAAGAAGGATGTCGTCATCTTGATGGATTCGATCACGCGTCTAACACGGGCCTATAACTTAACGGTACCGCAAAGTGGTCGGACGCTCTCGGGCGGAATTGATCCGGCTGCGTTCCATAAGCCGAAACGGTTCTTTGGTGCAGCGCGAAACATCGAACACGGTGGTAGTTTGACGATTCTTGCGACAGCACTCGTCGAGACAGGATCGCGCATGGATGACGTCATCTATGAGGAATTCAAAGGAACCGGCAACATGGAACTGCATCTCGATCGTAAGTTGTCAGAGCGTCGAATCTTCCCAGCGATTGACATTCGGAAGTCCGGTACACGGAAGGAAGAACTGTTGCTTCCGAAAGAGCAGCTCGATGCGCTTTGGGCGATTCGCCGGACGATGAATGAGTCGAACGAGTTCGTCGATACGTTCCTGCGTAAGATTCGTGATACGAAAAATAATGAAGAATTTTTCGTCGTACTTGAGAAAGAACAGAAGAAGGCGGTCCGACGCGCGCCAGCTAAACCACGTACCGTCAAGAAGGAAACGACGACAGAAAAATAACTATTGCGACGCATAAAAAAATCGTTTAGTATAGGAAGGTAACTTACTCTGGCTCAGCAAATGAACCAGGGCGGAAGGAGAGAAATCAACCATGAAACAAGGAATTCACCCTAACTACAACAAAGTAGTATTTATGGATTCAACGACTGAGTACAAATTCTTAAGCGGTTCTACTCGTTCTTCGAACGAAACGATCACTTGGGAAGATGGTAACGAGTACCCACTCATCCGTGTGGATGTGTCTTCAGACTCGCACCCATTCTACACAGGTCGTCAAAAGTTCAACGCGGCAGATGGTCGTGTCGATCGCTTCAACAAAAAATACGGCCGCAAGTAATTACTTGTTGGTTCTTAAAAAAACAGCCTGTCTCCATTACGGAAGCAGGCTGTTTTTGTATAGACTGAATTGTGAACGATAAGTGAGATACGTCTTCAAGACGAACGAGAAGGCGATTCCGCCAGCAATCCCGATTAAATAGGGCATGACTTCCGGATGTGCCAAGACATAGTCCATGACTTTATGGAACGAGAGATGGCGGCCGACGAAGTAACCGGCACCTAAGAACACGCTGATCCAAATCAAGGCACCTGTATACGCATAACTCGCAAAAACGCGAAACGGCATTTTTGAGACGCCTGCAAAAAAGGCAGAGAGTTGGCGGAGACCAGGTATGTAGTAACCGATGATCAAGACCGATTTTCCGTAACGACGAAAACCGGCTTCAGCGGAAAGAATATGTTTTTCTGAGATACGCATTTTCGGTCCAACGCGGTGTAGTAGTGGCATACCGAGTTTTAATCCGAGTAAATAGCTGATCGTCATCCCGATGCAACTGCCGGCGTAAGCGGCGAGAATCGTACCGACGAGTGGTAGATTGCCTTGATGCATCCAAAATCCGGACAAAACGAGCAGGGTCTCATCAGGAACCGGCAATCCCACGATACCACCTGCGAGAAGGACGGAGAGACCAAGGGCACCATATTGGTGCAGGATGTCATGTAAGAGATGATGAATCGGGGACACCTTCTTTCGTGAGAATCTTCTTCTTCAGTGTACAGGAAATAGGGGGCAGTTGGAATGAAAGGACAAAAATTCTAGGGAAAGAAAAAATGAATTTTGATTTCCGGAAGTCAACCCTTTTTCTCGATACCGTTTCGGGCTATACTCGTTAAAGTGACTATTTTTAGAGGACGGTGTCGGACGATGATGCATGTAATAAATCAGTACGGCTGGATCGAAGTAATTTGTGGCAGTATGTTTTCCGGGAAATCGGAAGAGTTGATTCGTCGTGTCAGACGGGCGCAGTACGGCAAACTGCCCGTGCAAGTATTCAAGCCGGCAATCGACGACCGGTACCATGAAGAGCATGTTGTCTCTCACGTTGGCAACTCTGTCGTAGCGATTCCGATGGCGACGAGTCGTGATCTTTATGCGGCAGTAGCAGAAGAAACACAAATCGTCGGGATCGATGAAGTTCAATTCTTTGATGATGAGATCGTACAAGTCATCGAAGCACTCGCACAAGACGGAAAACGCGTCATTTGTGCAGGCCTTGATCAAGATTTCCGGGCAGAGCCATTTGGGAAAATGCCTGAATTACTGGCGCGCGCAGAATTCGTGACGAAACTACAAGCCATCTGTCTTTCGTGTGGGGATCCGGCTTCCCGGACACAACGTTTGATTGATGGGAAACCAGCCAACTATGATGATCCGATCATCCTAGTCGGAGCGTCGGAATCGTATGAGCCACGTTGCCGTCATTGCCATGAGGTACCTGGAAAACCGAAGCCGCTCCAATCGGTGCAGCACCAAGAAAATTAAAAAAAGACGTACCGATGATGGTCGTCCTTTGATGTAGCAGCTATTTGCTTCCATATGGAAACGAATAGCTGTTTTTTTGATTCAGCCTGTTTCTTGCGAAAACTGACACGATTGTTCGATAAAGCGAATCGTCTCACGAACAATCAAATCCTGATCATGATCGAGTGTCGCAACGTGATACGAGTTCAGTAAACAGTAGCTTCGTTTATCATTTGTTCCGATGTGCTGGTGCAGATAATCCGAGCTCGAAGGTGGAACGACGTGATCGGTCGCTGAGTAAAGAATCAATGTCGGTAGAAGGATCGATCCAAGGCGTCCTTTTGTTTCATCCATTAGGCGAACAAGTTCGAACGCACAACGGCTCGGAACAAGATCATAGATGATTTCAAAGGCTGCTCGCTTAATGTCCGGTGCGCCTTCCGGTAAATACTCTGGACCGTCCTCGAACGAAAGTGATTCATAGGATGGAACGGAGAGTGCGGCATTGATCGTAATGATGCCGGCAAACGGAATCCCGTCAGCGGCGAGCGACAGCGCAAGCGTCGCACCCATCGATTGACCGATGACGAAGACTTGATCGCATGTTTCTTGTAAACGTTCATAGCCGTCTTGCAGGCTTTGCTTCCAACATCGAGCAGTCGATTGTTCGAACTCGCGGACGTTCGTTCCATGTCCACGTAAGCGCGGGGCATAGACGGTAAAACCTTCAGCAGCGAATGCCTCACCGACGTCCCGGACACTTTGCGGAGTGGCGTTAAAACCATGACAGATTAGAATGCCGATCGATCCACCTTGAAAATAAAACGCTTCAGCACCAGTCAATACAGGATAGTTCATCATTACTATTTTTCCTCCATTCATGAAAAAAACTCGTCGACGTCACTGCTTGGACGCCCACGAGTTTTTCACCGTATCATCCAAAGCCGCGCTTTGCTGGTCGGAGCACCTTACAAATTGCAGGTTGCCGTGAAGTCATAGAGCCAGGTCTCTCGTTCACTCTTGATAAATATCATATTGGAATTGTCGGAATAATCATTGAAACGATGGTAGCACGACCAAAAATGACTTGTCAAATCTTTCTTGACGAATCGTGATCCGTTCATTAAGCTAATTCATAACTTGTAAATCCATCGATATGCGCCAAATGGATTATTTTTGCAAAGTTGGTTGACTTTTAAAGTTTCGACCCGTAATGTAAAAATTAGTTTTACGACATAAGCAACAACGCAACAACACACATACGAATTTCATACCGCAATACTTATCCAGAGAGGTGGAGGGACTGGCCCTACGAAACCTCGGCAACAGACTCATTATGAGCACTGTGCCAATTCCATCAGACAGATGTCTGAGAGATGAGTGGAGTGGATTCTGCCACTGTGCGGATCCAGGTCTCTTCTTGTTTCTCAAGAAGGGACCTTTTTTGTTGAATGAAGGGGGAAAACGGAATGATTGCATTTCATCAAGTCAAAAAAACGTACGTCACGAAAGATCAGACGATTGCAGCGCTAGACGGTGTCGACCTGACGATCGAGAAAGGCGAAATCTTTGGTGTCATCGGCTTTAGCGGTGCCGGGAAAAGTTCACTGCTCCGCTGTGTCAATCTGTTAGAACGACCGACGTCAGGAACGGTGACGGTCGATGGGGAAGATTTAACGCAACTGTCTCCGAAAAAATTACGCCAAGCAAAACAACGGATTGGAATGATCTTTCAGCACTTCAATCTATTGAATGCGAACACGGTCTTTACGAACGTTGCAAAACCACTCGTTCTCGCAGGCGTCAAGAAAGATGAGATTCGCCGTCGGGTGACGGAGTTGCTCGAATTCGTCGATCTCGCGGACAAGGCGGATCATTATCCAGATCAATTGTCGGGTGGGCAGAAACAGCGCGTTGGTATCGCCCGGGCACTCGCGACGCAACCTTCCGTCCTTTTATGTGACGAAGCGACGTCAGCACTTGATCCCCAGACGACACATCATATTCTTCAGTTATTAAAACGGATCAATGCAGAGTACGGGATCACGATTCTTTTGATTACCCACGAGATGGGCGTCATCCGGGAGATTTGCGATCGTGTAGCCGTCATCGAAGCTGGGAAGCTAATCGAGTCAGGAACGGTCTTTGATGTCTTTTCAAATCCGCAGACCGAGACGGCACGGAACTTTGTACGGTCCGTCATGCATGACGAGATTCCAGCGTCGATTCGTCAGTTGATCGAGTCGCGAAATGCGCATCCAATCTATAAGATTCACTTCCTTGGACATCACACCGGACAACCACTCTTGTCGCAAGTCGCAAAACGCTTCGACGTCGATGTCAATATCCTGCACGGTAGCATCACGGAGTTGCAGGAGACGCCGTTCGGCACATTACTCGTTGAACTGATCGGTGAGACGACAGAAGTGAAACGTGCCTTACACTACATCGATCAGGCACAGGTAACCGTTGAGGAGGTGCTCGCTGATGCTAGTTAACTACAGTGATATTTGGACAGCATTTTTGCAGACGATGACGATGGTATCCGTTTCGCTCTTGTTCTCGACCTTGATCGGCTTACCACTCGGTATCCTGCTTGTCGTCACGCGAAAAGGAGCGTTACTTGAAAATGTTCCGTTGTTCACGTTCTTCAACAGTATCGTCAATATTTTCCGCTCGATTCCGTTCATCATCTTACTCGTCGCGATCATCCCGTTGACGCGCTTGATCGTTCAGACATCGATCGGAACAGAAGCCGCAATCGTTCCGCTCGTCTTTTACGCTGCACCGTACATGGCGCGTCTGATCGAGAGTTCTTTACTCGAAGTCGATAAAGGCGTTCTTGAAGCAGCAGAAGCGATGGGCGCGACACCGTTTCAAACGATTTTCCGCTTCCTCCTACCGGAAGCACTCGGTTCACTCATCCTGAACTTAACGATCGCGACGGTCGGCTTGATCGGGGCATCGGCGATGGCAGGCGCCATCGGTGGTGGCGGTTTGGGTGACTTAGCAATTACTTACGGCTATCAACGGTTTGATACGAAAGTCATGATCATCACGGTCGGGATTCTCGTCATCTTAGTCCAAGGCTTACAGACGACAGGCAACATCGTCGCACGAAAAATCAGAAGACATTAATCAAGGGAGCGATTCAGCCATGAAAAAAGCAGTAGCAATTGGAGCAACACTCACGACGATTTTATTTGCCGGGTGCGCAGCATCAGGAGAAGACGAAAAGACGATCAAGCTCGGTGTCAGCGGTTCAGACACACAAGTTTGGGATTATGTCGCCAAAAAAGCAGAGAAGGAAGGCATCAAAATCGAGCTCGTCAAGTTCTCCGATTATGTCCAGCCGAACATGGCACTGGCTGAGGGCGAGATCGACGCCAATGCCTTCCAGACGATTTCCTACTTCAACGCTTTCAAAAAAGAACATAACTTGAAGCTATCGCCGATTGCGACGACTGTCATCGCACCGATGGGGATTTACTCGGATAAATACAAGGACGTCAAAGACATTCCAACTGGCGGAAAAATCGCTGTTCCGAACGAAGCGACGAACATGGGACGCGCCCTCTTGTTACTGCAAGAAGCAGGTCTGATCAAGCTACCGGACGACTTCGATGGTAACGGTTCGGTCGATAAGATCGTCGAGAATCCGAAGAAGCTGAAAATCGTTCCGATCGTCGCCGGACAAACGCCACGCGTCTTACCGGACGTCGCGGCGTCTATCATCAACAATGGCATCGCGGTTGACGCTGGCTTCAACCCGATCAAGGACTCGATCGTTCATGAGAACGAGACAGCAAAACCATACATCAACATCATCGCGACACGGACGGAAGACAAGAACAAAAAAGAACTGAAAAAAATCGCATCGCTGTATCAACAAAAAGATGTCGCGGCCTTCATCAAAAAAGAATACAAAGGCAGTACGATCCCGACGTTCGTTCCACTGAGCGACATCGGCGAATAATTTCAAAAGGAGAGTGGACAGTATGACGACACCAGTACGCACGACATGGGTAGAGACGATTGAACAGGATATCGAACAAAAACGGGAATCGTATCTTGAGACAAGTCACCGGATTCATGCAACGCCGGAAATCGGGAACGAGGAATTCTTTGCTTCGCGGCTCCATGCGGAGCGTCTAACGGCGGAAGGTTTTACAGTAGAACTCGGCGTCGCGGGGCATGATACCGCGTTCTTCGCGAAGAAATCGAGCGACCGACCAGGCGCAACGATTGCCTTTCTTGCTGAATACGATGCGTTGCCGAGTATTGGTCACGCGTGCGGTCATAATATCATCGGCACGACGAGCGTCGCAGCGGCGATCGCGCTCAGTAAAGTGCTCGATGAAGTCGGCGGGAGTGTCGTTGTCCTTGGAACACCAGCCGAGGAAGGTGGACCGAACGGCAGTGCGAAAGGCAGTTTCGTCAAACATCAGTTACTGGAAGGAATCGATGCAGCCTTGATGGTCCATCCGTCGGGACAAACACGGATCACTGGTTCTTCCCTTGCGGTCGATCCACTCGACTTTGCCTTTACGGGTCGTCCGGCGCACGCAGCGGCGTCACCGGAAGAAGGCATCAACGCCCTCGACGCTGTCATTCAACTCTTCAACGGAATCAATGCCTTACGTCAGCAGTTACCAGACGATGTCCGGATCCACGGGATCATCACGCATGGAGGCGATGCGCCGAACATCATCCCGGAATACGCAAAAGCACGTTTCTTCATCCGGGCAACGACACGGGAACGATTGAATGCCGTCACGGAAAAAGTCAAAGCCGTCGCCCAAGGCGCGGCACTCGCGACTGGGGCGACGCTCGATGTCATCGCCTTCCAAAATGAAGTCGATAACCTCGTCTTCAACCGGACGTTCGACCGTCTGTTCCAAGAAGAAGCAGAGGCGCTCGGCGAAATCGTTCACTTGGACGAACGACCGGGTCTTGGTTCAACGGACGCCGGTAACATCAGTCAAGTCATCCCGACGATCCATCCGTATATCAAGATTGGACCAGATGATCTCGTCGCCCATACGGAAGCATTCAAAGAAGCGGCCCGTTCAGAAGCTGGAGATGAAGCATTGATCACAGGAGCAAAAATCCTCGCCCGGACAGCGCTTCGCGTCCTCGCTGATGAACGGACGCGCGGGGCGATCGCTCAAGAATTCCACGATCGGAAGAACGGATATTTATAAGCGGAAAACGACGACTGGATGCACTGCTATCAAGTGCTCCGGTCGTTTTTGAGATGCGATCGATCACGAATTGGTGATGAGTGACAGAACTGGAGCGAAATCAAAAAAGAGACAAGACAGAAGCATTTGCGCTTTGTTTTCTTGAAAAAGATATGCTAGGCTAAAATTGTATAACTCAATAATCCAGTTCTTCGGGGTAGGGTGAAAATCCCAACCGGCGGTGATGCGATCAATCGATCGACGAGCCCGCGACCTGTGATGTACGCATCATGGCTGACTTGGTGAGATTCCAGGGCCGACGGTAAAGTCCGGATGGGAGAAGAACGAAACGACGCGATTCAAGCTGTTTTCTGAAAAAATGTTTTCAGGAGATGGTCTCTTTCTGCATGAAAAAATGCAGGAAGCGAACCGTGTATTTCGTGAACCCTTCTATACAGACGCCCCTTTTTCAAGGGGCGTCTTTTTTCATTTGAAAGGAGTGAACGCGATGTCACAGATGATGAGTTATGCCATGCAATTAGCACAAATGTTACACGGACAAACAAGTCCGAATCCAAGTGTCGGCTGTGTCATCGTCAAACAAGGACGCATCATCGGCTTCGGTGCACACCGGTTTGCCGGTGGGCCGCACGCAGAAGTCGAAGCCTTACGGATGGCAGGAGAAGCCGCCCGTGGTGCCGATCTCTACGTGACGCTCGAGCCATGCAACCATCACGGCAAGACGCCACCATGCACGGAAGCAATTCTACAAGCAGGAATCAAACGAGTCTTCGTTGCAACGGAAGACAAACATGCGATTGTCGCTGGTTCCGGAATCAAACGGCTACAGGACGCGGGAATCGAAGTCGAGGTCGGCTTGTTACGGCATGAGGCAGAAGCCCTTTACACGGTATTCTGGAAGACGATCGAACGAAAACGTCCGACCGTGACCGTCAAAATCGCTCAGACGATGAACGGGATCGCGGCGACAGGTGAACAGCGCTGGATCACGTCAGAAGAAGCACGCGCGAACGGTCGTGCCCTGCGTGGACGCCACGATGCCATCCTCGTCGGAAGTGAGACGGTGCTCGTCGATGATCCGGCACTGACGTTACGCGCATCGTCAGGCATCGAGCCGATTCGAGTAATCGTTGATCGCCGGGGGCGGATTCCGGAGACGGCGCAAGTCTTCCGCGATGGTAAAAATCCAACCTACTGGCTGACGAGTGTTCCTCGGATTAGTCACGATCAGGTGACGGTCCTCGTTGGTGAATATGAGACGCCGGAAGCGATTTTGAAACGCTTATACGAACAAGACATCCGTAGTGTCTTGATTGAAGGCGGACCAACGATTCAAGCCGCTTTCCTTGAGGCAGATCTCGTTGACCGAATCGAAGTCTACCAAGCCCCATCGATTTTTGAAGGCGATGCGTGGAATGGTCAACACGATATCGAAGATCGTTTTCAAATCGACCAGGTTGAGACGGTCGGACCGGATCTCCATCTGACGTACATTCGAAAGGAGGAGACGACATGTTCACCGGATTGATTGAAGAAGTCGGAACCTTAAAACGAAAGATCCCGCGACCGAACGGGTTAGCGCTTGAAATTGAGGCGCACCGGGTACTCGAAGGAACGAAGATCGGTGATAGCATCGCCGTCGACGGGATTTGTTTGACGGTCACGTCGATGAGTCCAACCGGTTTCACGGCAGATGCCGTCCATGACACGATCCGTTCAACAGCACTCGGTACGTACCGAGTCGGAAGTCCCTTGCAACTTGAGCGGGCGATGCCGGCAGACGGTCGCTTCGGTGGACATTTCGTTAGTGGACATATCGACGGAACAGCCCGACTGATCAGTCGGCGACCGGATGGAGAAGCGATGGTCTATACGTTTGATGTCGGAGCGTGGCAAAAGTATTGTATTCCGAAAGGCTCGATCGCAATCAACGGCACGAGCCTGACGTTGCAACGCGTCACACCGGAAACGATCTCGATTTCATTGATTCCGCACTCCCGTCAAGTGACGACGTTTGATCGATTGGCAAGCGGTGCAGTCGTCAATATCGAGTGTGACATGATGGCGAAACATCTCTATCATTTCACGCAGCATGAGAAGCAGACGGACTGGGCAGCATTCTTAGGAGGCGACATGTAATGAACGGATTCGACTTGATTGAAGACGCAATAGAAGATTTGAAAAACGGACGACCGATCATCGTCTGTGATGACGAGGATCGTGAGAATGAAGGCGATCTCGTCATGCTCGCGGAACACGCGACACCGGAAAACATCAACTTCATGATTACACATGGAAAAGGACTCGTCTGTGTACCAGTCAGTCCGCGGATCGCACAGCGACTCGAACTTGCTCCGATGACAGCGAATAATACGGACCCGCATGGGACGGCATTCACGCTCAGCATCGATCATGAAGAGGCAAAGACCGGCATCAGTGCCGAGGAACGGTCGCTAACGATTCAGCGGATGCTGACGGATGGACCGGAACGTTTCAAACGACCGGGTCATATCTTCCCGTTGATCGCAAAAGAGGGTGGTGTCCGGGAGCGACGCGGACATACGGAAGCAGGTGTCGATCTTGCCCGTCTTGCCGGTAGCGATGAGATCGCCGTCATCTGTGAAATCATTAAAGAAGATGGCACGATGGCACGGGTCGACGATCTACTTCTCTATAAGGAAGAACACGATTTAAAACTGGTCACGATTGAAGCACTTGTCGCGTATCTCGAGCGTCCATTGACACGTGAAGCAGAAGTATTACTTCCAACGACGTTCGGAGCTTTCCGGATGATTGGCTATACGACGCAAGACGAGAAAGAACATGTCGCTGTCTTATCCGGCGAAGCGCAAGACGGGATGCTCGTCCGTCTACACTCGGAATGCCTGACAGGGGATGTCTTCGGTTCGAAGCGTTGCGATTGTGGACCACAACTCGATGCGGCACTCGAGCGGATCGAACGAGAAGGTGGAGCCGTCTTGTATTTACGTCAGGAAGGACGCGGCATCGGTCTAATGGCGAAGTTAAAAGCGTACGAGTTACAGGAACAAGGACTCGATACGGTCGAAGCGAACCATGCACTCGGTTATCCGACGGACATGCGTGACTACACGGTCGCAGCCAATATGTTGCGCGATCTCGGCGTGACGAAGATCCGCTTGATGACGAACAACCCGGACAAACAACGGGTGCTCGAGCAAGAGGGGATCGAAATCATCGAACGTGTACCCCATCAAGTACCGGCCGAGCCGGAAAATCAGCGTTACCTAAAAACAAAACAAACGAAACTCGGGCACTGGCTCGACATCCAAGGAGGACACACATTATGATCTACGAAGGTTTCTTAACAGGAGAAGGACTACGCGTCGCAATCGTCGCAGCACGTTTTAACGAATTGATCACTTCAAAACTCGTCGGAGGAGCAAACGACGCTTTCCGCCGCCACGGGGTCGCAGCGGATGCTGTCGATACAGCGTGGGTTCCGGGAGCATTCGAAATTCCGCTCGTCGCGGAAAAGTTAGCGAAAAGCGGTAAGTATGACGCCGTCATCACACTCGGTGCCGTCATCCGTGGGGCGACGTCGCACTATGATTATGTCTGTAACGAGGTCGCAAAAGGTGTCGCAAGTGCCTCGCGCGATACAGGCGTGCCGATCATCTTCGGTGTCCTGACGACGGATTCGATCGAGCAAGCAGTCGAACGTGCTGGCACGAAAGCCGGAAACAAAGGCTACGAAGCTGCGGTTTCTGCGATTGAGATGGCGAATCTTTTACGGACGATTTAATTGAATAGAGGCAGGGTGACGGTACATTCCGTCATCCTGTTTTTTTGCGGAAATCTCTTGAAGATTGAATCGAATTTCAAAAAAAGAATCGTTGATTTGAAATTTGAGGATTCAATTTTAAGTAGAACGGTAATGGTCTACTAAAGAAAGTTTGAAACATTTTCCAATGTTTTTCGTAAATCAGGGTAACGCGTATAAAGGAGGAAATGAATATGAAGAAAGTTAGGTGGGTAGCAGCCGGGATCGTTGCAGCATCGATTGGGCTTGCGGGATGTCAAGATGGACAAACAGATACAGGGAGTGGCAGTGGGTCTGGTTCGACGAAGTCGGGGGAACTCTCGAATACGGAATTACTGAATAAAGCGACAGCCGCTCAAAAAGATATTAAATCGTTCCATATGGAAGGGACAGTCAACTCAAAAGCAGGTGAGATGACAGTGGATCAAAAGGTATCCGCCGATATCATCCAGAAGCCGCTTACGATGCACCAGACGATGACAATGAAAAATCCACAGGACGGTAAAGACATGTCGATTGAGAGCTATATCGTCGACGATAAGATGTATATCTCGCAAAACGGACAATGGCTCGTTCAAGATGTCTCGGAACTAGGCGATATGGTTGAAGCAATGGAGTCATCGGCATCGACGGATCAAAATCTCAAGCTGTTGAAAAAGTATAAAGACAACTGGACAGCAAAAAAAGAGGGTGACGTCTATCAAATCGACGTCAAACTAAAGGGTGACGACCTCAAAGCTTTCATGAAGGATTCGCTCGAACAAACAGGACAGATGGCGCAGATGAAAGATGCGATGGATAGCATCGACTATAAGAAGATGAACTACAAGATGACGTATGACGCAAAAACGTTCTATCCAAAGTCTCTCGACATGGACATGGTATTTGCGATTGAAAAAGATACCGAGTTCAATATGAAAAACGCGTCGACGTTCTCGAAATTCAATGAGATTGACGAAATCAAATTACCGGCGGAAGCAAAAGATGCCCAACCGCTCACAGGTGCGACACAATAACGAACAACAAGCCCTTCACCTCCAATCGGAAGTGAGGGGCTTGTCTCATTTAGACTTGAAATTGACGTAATACCTCTTTTAATGCTTCCGCCTGCTGTTGACTGACGGAAGTCTGTTCATGCACATCTCGGAACGCTTGAACGGAATGATTGATTTGCTCCGACATCGATTGTGTGCCTTGCGCCCCATCATTGACGGTGACCGCAACGTCATGGATGACACCGAGCATATTTGCTGTCAGTTCCTGAAGTTGACCAGCTTGAGCGGCAAAATGTTCTGCTGCATCACCAAATAATTGCGCATCATCACGGTATTGAATCGAGGCATCTTCGAATAAATCATAGTCTTTGACGACCTTTGTATCGATGAAAGAGAGCATCTCACCGGACGCGGCATTCAAGTGTTCGACGGAATCGATGACGGAGAGTGAGACGTCTTGAATTTGTTCAACGGTATCTCGACTGCTCTCGGCGAGTTTTCGAATCTCATCGGCGACGACGGCGAAGCCTCGACCGACTTCTCCGGCACGTGCTGCTTCAATCGAAGCGTTAAGGGATAATAAATTCGTTTGCGCCGCAATTGAAAGGATCGCGTCAGACAAAACGGAAATTTCCTTAACGGCTTTCGCCCGTGCCATCGCATCTTCCAGTTTATTTTTTGTTTCGAAGAGAATTTGAGTGGCGGTCTGTTTCGCTTCTGTGGCGACAACTTGAAGCGATTCAGCACGACCGCCGACTTCTTGAGCGCGTTTTCCGTTCGCTTCTGCGCCGGAGACGATGTCATGAATCGTCGCTTCCATATCGACGGCAGACGAGTTCATCTCTTCAGCTGAAGCGGCTGTCTCTTGCATACCCGCCGATAAGTTTTCAATCGTATGCGAAGTCGACGCCATATCTTGATCGAGTTCGCTGATTCGACCAGAGACATGACGAGAGGTCGACACGACGTGTGTTGCCGTATCATCGACTTGGACAATAATTGTTCGTAAGTGAGCGATGAATTGATTCATCGACTTGGCGATTTGTCCAATTTCGTCCTCTCGTACGACGTCGAGTTGCGCCGTCAAGTCACCACCTTGTGTTGCGAGTTCATGCGTTTTCGCCTGCAGTTGACGGAGTGGACCGAAGATTGAGCGTAAAATCAAGACGGTGAAGATGACACCGAGCAATCCGACGACACCGATGATCGTGAACAGCATAAGATGCGCCGTATTAGCGGCGCTGGTGATAGCGTCACCATTTTTACCAGCTTGTTGATTATTGTATTTCACGATTTTCGTCAATTGATCCGAAACAGCGAAGTATGAATCACGACTCTCACCTTCATAATAGGTGACCGCTTCTTTTTGAGTTTCTGGTGTACTGAGGACGAGAAGGCGATCAGTCGTCTCATTGAAAGTTTGCCATTTTTTTGTGAGATCATTGAACAGTGCGCGATCGCTTTCTAAATAAATCGTTTTTTCGTATTTCGCGAGATTCGCATCAACGGTCGCTAAACCGTCTTTGACACGCTTATCATAACCGGCTTTGATTTCTGGATCATTTTCTTGAATGTGTAGCAATTCGACACGTCGTAAATCAGATAGAGCAGTATTCGTTTCATGAGATAAGTTCAGACCGGGAATCCAGGACGAGGTGATCGTTTGACTCTCTTGGTCAACACGATTGAGAGAAGATGCGCCGTATAACCCGACACCGATCAAGCTAAGCAAAAGGATGGAGGACAATAAGATAAGCTTCGTTTTAATCTTCATATGATTCGCTCCTTTTTTTGCAAGATGAACTATTCATTTTCTTGATTATAACGTCACAAGTAAAAAATTTACTTATTATAGAAAAAATTAAAATGTAGAATAGTTTTATGAAAAAATAGTTTGACAATTATCAGTAAATTCTGAAAAAATGGTAAGGAACTATAGATTACATAGGGGGAGGTAAAACGAATGGGAAATTCATTTAGTGACTGGATTGGTAAGGTGTCCAATTTTGTTTGGGGACCACCGTTACTCATTCTGTTGGTCGGTACGGGGATTTACTTGACGATTCGCTTAGGATTCATTCAAATTACCAAACTGCCATATGCGCTGAAGCTTGCGTTTTCAAAGCATCAGGACGATAAGTCAGAAGGTGACATCAGTCACTTTCAAGCGTTGATGACGGCACTGGCTGCGACCGTCGGTACGGGGAATATCGTCGGTGTCGCAACCGCTGTCGTCCTCGGGGGACCAGGTGCGATCGTCTGGATGTGGTTGTCCGGTCTGTTCGGGATGGCAACGAAGTACGCGGAAGCGATTCTTGCCGTCAAATATCGCGTCGTCGATGAAAAAGGACAGATGGCAGGAGGACCGATGTATTACCTTGAGCGTGGACTGAAGCAGAAATGGCTCGGTGTTCTGTTTGCTGCATTCGCTTCAATCGCGGCGTTCGGGATCGGGAACGGGGTCCAGACGAACTCGGTCGCCCTCGCGATGAAATCGACGTTTGATGTGCCACTTTACGTGACGGGGATCGCGTTGATGGTATTGACGGGTGTCGTCATTCTTGGTGGGGTCAAATCGATTGGAAAGGTCGTCAGTCTATTCGTTCCGTTCATGATTTTCTTCTATGTCGGAAGTGGCTTGCTGATTCTCGTCATGAACTATGACTTGATTCCAGGTGCGATCTCGACGATCTTCAGCAGTACGTTCTCAAACGAAGCCATCACGGGTGGGGCAATCGGGGCAGCGATTCGTTATGGTGTCGCGCGTGGTGTCTTCTCGAACGAAGCAGGACTCGGTTCAGCACCGATCGCAGCCGCTGCTGCGAAGACGGACTTCCCGGGGCGTCAAGCGCTCGTCTCGATGACGCAAGTCTTCCTCGATACATTGGTCGTCTGTTCGATCACGGGTCTGACGCTCGTCATGGGGGGACAGTTGGACACGAAATTAGAAGGCGTCGAGTTGACGACAGCAAGCTTCGAGGTCTTCCTCGGTCCTGCCGGGAAATACATCGTTACGATTGGTCTCGTCATGTTCGCTTACTCGACGGTCCTCGGTTGGTCGTATTACGGTGAAAAGTCGATCTATTATCTATTTGGTCAAAAATCAATCCTACCGTACCGCATCCTGTTCGTTTTAGTCGCCGGAGCCGGCGCGATGACGACGAACTTGAACATGGTCTGGGCGATTTCCGATGTCTTTAACGGATTGATGGCGATTCCGAACTTAATCGGTTTGATTGGATTGTCTGGCGTCGTCATTGCCGAGACACGACTGTTCCGCGAACAGTTGAGACGAGAAGAAGCGAATCGGAAGGTTTCGTAGGATACATGCTCTAAAAACGAGTTCGTGTATGATGAAGTATGAGAAAAGGGAGATCACGTTCCGGGTCATGTACTCGGATGGTGATTTCCCTTTTTATTTGATCCGAAAGAAATACGAATGTGCATCATACTCGACTCCCGCCTGTGGAAAGCGAGGATGATAAAACATGCGTTGTTAGAGATGGTGATCAAGAGAACAACAAGAGATGCATCACTTTTTACGATAAAGCATCAAGGATTCATAAGGACGTAACGTCAGAGTGTGATCTTCTGTCTGCATCTCCTGGTAGTTGTGAATCAACACCGTATAGTCCGACCCGTCACGAGGTAACGTGAACGTCGTGTCTGTTCCGTAGAAGTTCGAAACGACAAGCAACTCTTCCTCGTTCGTTACGCGTTCGTACGCCCAGAGTGACGGATCGTCTGGTGTCAACAGACGGTACGAACCATCCGTGAGCACGTCATACTGTTTACGGAGTTGAATCAATCGTTTGTAATGATGATAGACCGAGTTTGGGTCTGCGACAGCCGACTCGACATTGATGTGATCATACGTCGGCGAGACCGGGATCCACGGCTCGCTTGTACTAAAGCCACCGTTGAGTGCGTCTGACCATGGCATCGGCGTCCGCGCATTGTCACGCGACTTTTGACGAATCGCAGCAAGAATTTCTTCTTCCGCTACACCGTTGTCCCGCGCTTCCTGATACGCATTCAATGTTTCGACATCGCGGTAGTCGGACAGATCCGTGAAGTCCGGATTCGGCATCCCGATCTCTTCTCCTTGATAGATGTACGGTGTCCCTTGTAAGCCGTGAAGCGTCGTCGCGAGCATCTTCGCACTTTCGACGCGATACGTGGCGTCGTCACCAAACCGGCTGACGACGCGTGGCTGATCATGATTGCACCAAAAGATCGCGTTCCATGCTTGTCCGTTCATGCCGGATTGCCAGTCGGAGAAGATCTGTTTCAGTTGCGTGAAATCAAACGGTGCTGCCGTCCATTTCTCACCGTTCGGATAATCGACTTTCAAATGATGAAAGTTGAATGTCATCTTCAGTTCTTGTTCATCAAGCGATGAATAACGAAGACAGTGTTCAAGTGACGTCGATGACATCTCACCGACAGTCAAGAGATCGTGTCCGGCAAAGACTTCTGCGTTCATCTCTTGCAAGTAGTCGTGGACGTTCGGTCCGTCCGTATAATACGTCCGTCCGTCTCCTGCTGGATCGTTCGGAAGACCTGGCGTCTTTGAAATCAAATTGATGACATCAAGTCGGAAGCCGCTGACTCCTTTATCCCGCCAAAAGCGCATCATGTCGTAAACCTCTTCCCGTAAGCGCGGATTTTCCCAATTTAGATCGGCTTGCGTCTTGTCGAACAGGTGCAAGTAATACTTGCCGGCCACCTCATCGAACGACCAAGCAGGACCACCGAATTTCGATACCCAGTCGTTCGGTGTCTCGCGCCAAATGAAGTAGTCGTGATAGGGACTATCCGGATGACGTCCTTCTTCAAACCAGACATGCGACGTGGAACAGTGATTAACGACGATATCCATCATGACAGACAAACCGCGTTGTTTCGCTTCTGCAAGTAACGTCTCGAAATCGTCCATCGTTCCGTACGATGGATCAATCGCGTAATAATCACTGACATCATAACCATTGTCGTTTTGCGGTGAGGCATAGACCGGCGTCAACCAAAGATAATCGACACCCAGATCCGCCAGATAATCGAGTTTGGCCGTCACGCCACGTAACGTACCGGTCGCTTTGCCCTCCGGACTATAAAAACTCTTCGGATAGATTTGATAAACGGCGGATTTGCGCCAATCGGTTGTCGTGATCATGAGATACACACCTTTCTAGAATTACGCTGCTTTATTGAGGGCAGCTTTTTTTGCGCGTTTCGTTGAGACATAGTGGAACAGGAACGTACAGGCGACAGGGACGATGATCGCAATCACCATGCCGACGATGAACGACAGAATCGAACCTGGTACGATCGAAATGAAAGCAGGTAATCCGCCAACACCGATCGCAGGAGCAAGAACGCCACTGACAGCGATGAAAGCTGACGCAATCGCTGAACCGACGAGTGCCGCGTAAAACGGATACTTGAACCGGAGATTGACCCCGAACATGGCCGGTTCCGTGATTCCGAAGTAGGCGGATAAAGCGGACGTTGATGCCATGTTTTTATCGTTAACGTTTTTCGCGAGGAAAAGCATCGCGAGTGTTGCTGAACCTTGAGCGATGTTCGAAATCGCGATCATCGGCCAAATGAACGTCGTCCCACTTTGTCCGATCAACTGTAGATCAACAGCGATGAACATGTGGTGCATGCCAGTGATGACGAGCGGCGCATAGAGTGCACCAAAGAGTAGGGCACCGAGTAATGGAACAGCTTCGAATGTATTGACGACACCGATCGTAATCCAGTCACCGACTTGACGCGTGACTGGTCCGATGACGGCAAGGGCGAGGAATCCCGTCAATGTGATCGTCGTAATCGGTACGACGAGTAATTGAATCGCATTCGGTACCCGTTTTTTGAGCCAACGTTCAATCGTACTGAGAACATAAGCAGCGGCGAGTACAGGGAGGATTTGTCCCTGATAGCCGACTTTTTCAATTTCAAAGAGACCGAGAATGTTGAACGTCGGGATTTCACCTTTTAGAGCACTTTGTCCGTAGTTCCAAGCGTTTAAGAGATCTGGATGAACAAGCATCAGACCCATGACGATCCCGAGAATCTCACTTCCACCGAAGCGTTTCGTCGCTGACCAACCGACGAGTGCCGGGAGGAAGACGAAGGCCGTGTTTGCCATCATATTGATGAGGTCCCATAACCCTTGCAGATTCGGGTAACGGTCAATCATCGTCTTGCCACCGAACTCGATACCGAATAGATTATTGATTCCCATTAAGAGACCAGCAACGATGATCGCCGGGATGATAGGCATGAAGACATCAGAAAAGACTTTGATCAACTTTTGGAACGGATTCATCTTGGCAGCGCCAGACGATTTGACATCTGCGATCGTCGTTGCCTGTAAACCGGTTAATTGAATGAATTCTGCATAGACCCGGTCGACGTCTCCGGCACCAATGACGATTTGATAGACACCCGCGTTCAAGAACGCGCCTTTGACGAGCGGAACTTCAAGTAAGGCTTCTTGATCGACAAGCTCTTGATTCTTAAGCGTTAAACGAAGACGGGTGACACAGTGAGCTGCCTGCTCGACGTTCTCCTTGCCTCCGATGTTCTCAATGATTTGCTCTGCAATCTGACGATAGTTTGGTTTCATCTCGATGCTCCTTTTTGGAAGTGACATACTCGACCACTCTTGAAATGAAAACGTTTTCTTATCTGCGCACACTTATCTTAACTTATCTATATAAGTTGGTCAAGAACTTATATAGATAAGTTGGGGAGAGTAAAAAAGAGAGAACCCGTCATCTACGGATTCCCTCATTTAAAAATGCATATTCAACGACGGGCAATATCAGTGAACTGAAACTTATCGAGCCGGTGACGCGATTCCGTCCGTTCGAAATGTTGTCCTTCATAGAAATACGTATCGTTCGTGACGACGATGACATGCGTCATATCGTGAAGGTCGAGTCGTTCTTGGTCTTCGCGTGTCGCAGGACGGGCTTCGATTTTTCGTTTCGCGTAGCTGATTTGCCGACCAAGTGTCTCTTCGATGTACTGATAGATCGAACCTCGAGCGATGTCAGTCGTTAGTCCGGGCACAAGTGCTGTCACGAAATGATTGATGTCACGGATGACACGTTCACCATCGATTTGGCGAATGCGTTCGATGCGTGTCACGTCCGTTCCTTCTGCCACATGTAATAACGAAGCGAGTTCAGCGGAAGCGGAAAGGACGTCGCAGGATAAGACATCCGTCTCGACGGTATGACGCCCCATCCGGCGATGTGCTTCCGAGAAGCTGACGATGCCGTTGAATTGGAACTCGATCGCTTCTTGCGACAGGACGAAGACACCTTTCCCCTGATGTTTACGGACGAAGCCTTTTTCTTGCAGGGCATCAATCGCTTTTCGAACCGTTCCGCGGCTCGCCTCGAATTCATGCATCAATTCCGTTTCAGAAGGTAATTTCGTTTCGGCCGGAAGCGTTCCTTCCTGAATCCGCTGTGCGAGCTCGTGATAGATGTTTACATACTTCGGCATATGATCCGTCCTTTACACTCAAATAATGCCTTTAGTGTAGCACGGAACGATTACAGGCATCAAAATAGCTCCACCTATGATCCGGACATGACCGGAAAATAGATAGAGCGTAGAAGTGTGAATGTCAGTCAACGAAGAGACGTCGAAAACGTCGTTCCTTTTTTGAGGACATCTTGTTTTTCATCGAGAACATCACTCGTCAAGAGTTCAATCGAGTCAACCGGATGTTCCAAGATGAAGCCGAAGTTACCACTCCGTGACTCGGACGGGGCGTAAGTCTTCGCAAGCGACTCCAAATAGACGTCGTCCTCGAGCGTCTTTTCTGTCGCAGCATCGAGTTTGAAGTGGGCGACAGGATTGAACGTGACCGGTTCATTACTTGTGTTCTTGATCGTGACCCGTGTCTTGATCAAATCAAAGGATTCATCGTGCGTAAAGCCATGGAAGAAATCAATCATGCCATAGCTTGGACGAGCATGGAATACTTTGATTTCTTCGATCGTCATCTCGATCGGACCAATCTTCCGTGTTTCGTTCACTCGTTTGAATTGTTTAAGCGTCAGGTCGCCCTTATCATCCGTGACGGTCTGATCGATTTTTGTCAAATCGCGATCGTCTGGAATTTGTGGGTTTGGAACGTAGGCGCTTGTTTTTTCAAGCGATACCGGCTGCTCCTGTTTCGCAGACGCTGGTTCTTTTGGTGTGTCTTGTGATGCTGAAGTGCCACAACCAGCGAGCACCGTCCCGAGCATCAAAGTAGCAAGTATCTGTCTCATGAACATTCTCCTTATTTCTTCGATTTCAAGAGATCGAAGATGATTTTCGCGTGATCCGTGTTGTCGACTTGTCCCGCGAAACGTTCTTTAGCAGGACCGAACGCATAGACCGGTACGTCTTCACCTGTATGTCCACCTGTAGTCCAGCCTGTATGCGAGCGTTCGTTAAAGATTTCTTCAATCGCATTATCGATCTCGAGTAATTTCTTCGATTCAGCAGCGCGGGAGACGCTATCGATTTCTTTGTCCGTCAAGGCGAGTTTGTCCTGATCGATATACGTCGTCAACGTCTTGCGGACGTCCGCACCATCGACGATTTTTTGCGCCATGAAGTCAGGTGTTTTCTTTGCCGCTTTGATCGGTTCAGCGAACCAGTTATAGATGCCATCTGCACCGATTGAATATCCACCCGTTGAGTGGTCAGCTGTCGCGACGACGAGTGTATGTTTATCCTTCTTTGCAAATGCGATCGCGGCTTTGAATGCCCGCTCGAAGTCTTCCATCTCACTCATGGCACCGACGATATCATTGTCATGACCGGCCCAGTCGACTTGGCTACCTTCGACCATCAGGAAGAATCCTTTTTTATTCGAGTCGAGTCGCTTAATGGCAGAGTTCGTCATTTGTTCAAGCGATGGGACCGAGTTTTCGCGGTCAATCCGTTTTGGTAATCCACCATCTGCGAACAGACCGAGGACTTGTTTGTTTTTATCACCTTGCAATTGATCCAGATCCGTGACGTAACTGTAACCGTCTTTTTTGAATGCTTTCGTCAAATCAACATCCGGACGGACGAAGTTCGACTTACCGCCACCGAGCATGACGTCAATTTTATGCTTCCCATTGACGCGTTCCTTGAAGTAATCGTCTGCGATCGCGTTCATGTTCTTTCGGCTCTCATCATGAGCACCGAACGAAGCAGGTGTCGCATGCGTGATTTCCGATGTTGCAACGAGTCCTGTTGACTTACCACGTTCTTTCGCTGCTTCAAGGACGGTCTTGACTTCCGATTTATCGTTATCAACGGCAATTGCTGCATTATACGTCTTGACGCCGGATGACATCGCTGTTGCTGCGGAAGCGGAATCGGTGACGTTTTCCTTCGGATCTTCCGGATAAGTCATCTGTTGACCAACGAGGTATTGGTCAAACGCTGTTTTTTCAGCAACCGGTGTCGATGGATCGTTCTTTAAGTAACGATGAGCAGATGTATACGAGACCCCCATTCCGTCGCCGATCAAGAAGATGACGTTCCGGATTTCCGGTGATTTAACAGGTTTTGTCTTTGCTTCTGCTTCAGGCATCGAGAACATCGTACTGAGGGAAAGGGTTGATAAGGCAAAAATCGGAATGATACGTTTTAATTTCATACAGGTTCCTCCTCGAAAGGTGATGGGGTTTGATAATCGATACGAACTACAAACTCCACCTTACGGGTGAAATATGAAAACCATGTGTATAGTGTGTAAAGCTTTGTGAAGAATCGATGACAAAAAAATGGACCTTCTGAAAAGTCATTTCAGAAGGTCCATTCGTTGCATTAGCGACTCCACCCAATCATCCGACGATACGAGCTAAACGTCGGCCAGGCGAGAATCGCGATCGCGAGCCAGTACAGGAACTGGTTCTCAGACGAAATCAGACCGATGATGCCAGCGAGCAGAATCGTCGTATAGATCGAGAAGGTGATGATGAGTGCTGGATGTAATTTCGGGAAAATCGTGAAACGCCCGAGACGTTCGTTCGCACCTTTGACATAGAGACGACTACCGAAAATCAGTAAGATGACCGTCAAGGCTAAACTGAACAACACAGCATAGGTGATGTTGAAATCGGTATTGTACTCGAAGAAGAGCGCAAATGGCGTCGTGATCGTCATCAAAAAGCTTGTTGGTTTGTCTAACTCTTCATAGCCCACGCCAAAACCCAGTTGACCGATAGCATAGATACTGAAATACGTGAAGTAATTCAAGAACAAGAAGAACGTTCCGAGTAACAGTTGTCCGATGATATCACCAGCAATCGTTCCGGCGAATAAGAAGATCGTCAAAATCGTCACATCAAATAGAAGGAATAGACCAAAATCTTGAAGGAGTGACGACCACGTGACGTAATCAAACGGATTGATACCGAATGCTTGTAGTAATAACCAACTAGCAAAAAAGCCGATGATCGGGAAGACGATCAATGTCACGACACCAATTGCCCATTTAATCCAGAATAACCAGACCTTCGGGAATGGGAGTGCATGCAAGATCAGACTACGACCACTTCCACGCTCAGAACCGAGCATCAGAATCGCAAAGACGGCAATCAGAATTGCTGCGAACCCAGCGAAGAACGGACTGACGAGTACAGTGTTGAGTAGATCGGGTTGCTGAGACACATCGTATTTTTCGAATTCATTGATGACGGTATAACTGCCGAACCCATAACTGAAGATTGCGAGCAGAATGAAACAAGCGAGAGGCCAAATACCTTGCTTGATATGATAGCGGATCAATTGCTTAACCATGTCGTTTCCCTCCAAATGTCCCTAAGAAGTAATCTTCCATCTGCACCGGTAAAGCATCCTTTAAGAGAGGACGCGTCGTTTCAAGATAACGTGCGCCTTCATCCGATAAGACGAGTAACGTCACGACCCGACCCGTTTGGGATAAGACGTGGAGATCGGCATGACTGAGCTCTGGAACATCTTCATAGACGACTTGCCATTTCTGCATGCTAGCTTTGGCATCATCGAGTGCCTTTGGTTCGCGGACGAGGTGTTTTTCGATCGTCATGACACGGTCGGCAAGGGAATCAAGTTCTTCGAGTTGGTGCGAAGCAATCAGAACGGCTGTCTGGCGCTCCGCGAGTAATGAGACGAGTTGTTTCAGATAATCACGTTTGTTGATCCGGTCAAGTCCATCAGTTGGTTCGTCAAGCAAGAGGACCGGGGCATTGGTTGCAAACGCGAGTTGGAGAAGGAACAACTGGGCTTGTCCCTTTGATAAAGATGTCACGCGACGACCACGATCGAGATTCGACGAGCGACAATAATTTTCGATATACGTCTTTTCGAAATTCGGATAGAACGCATTGTAGAAGTTGATCAGTTCGCCAAGTGTCATTTGACGATAGACGGAGACGGAGTCAGGAACGAGAAAGAGGTGCTCCCGCGTCTGCGGGACATGGTGAATGGATTCGTTGTTCCATTCGACCTTTCCGCGTGTCGGCTCGAGGGCTCCGACGAGTGTTTTCAGTAACGTCGTTTTTCCGGCACCATTACGACCGATCAACGCGGTGATCGTTCCTGCTGGCAGGGTGAAGGATGCATTTTCATAAATCATGGTACGGTCAATTTGTTTCGTTAGATGAGAAACGGTCAACATGAGGAATCCTCCCTTATGTGTAAGATGAGTTGATAGAGTTCTTCGTTTGAGATCGAGAGTTCGTCGGCGACGGAACAAAGACGGGTGAGTGGATCTTGAATAGCGGCTTGTTTGACTTCACTGAGGGGGATATCTGAGATGAAGGAGCCTTTGCCGCGCATCGTGACGATGAAGTTGCGGCTCTCGAGTTCCTGATAGGCACGGGAGACCGTGTTCGGGTTGACAAGGAGTGTACCGGCAAGTTCACGAACGGATGGCATCTGTTCGCCGGAGCGGAGTAGACCACGGGCAATCGAGCGGATGATTTGCGTGACTAACTGTTCATAAATCGGCAAGGGACTTTTCGGATCGACGGTGAACATTTCTTCACCTCCTTAAGTGTACTAATTCAATTAATACACCAATTATAGGAATTTCGAATCGGTCTGTCAATGTTTCTTTTCGAGAAGACGGTTACGCCAACGATCGCAATATTTGCTATACTGACGACAGAAGAACCGCCAGGAAGGATGACCGAGATGTTGGATCGATTGAGTGCCTTAGAGGACCGTTATGAAAAACTGAATGATATGTTGGCTGATCCAGCCATCATCAATGATACGAATCAATTACGCGAGGTCTCAAAGGAGCAGTCGCAGCTTGCCCCAACCGTTGAGACATATCGCGTCTATCGCGAGAAGATGGAAGCCTATCAAGAGGCACGTCAGATGTTGACAGATCCGGAGATGCGCGACCTTGCGAAGGAAGAAGTCGCGATGCTTGAGCCGGAGATCAAAGAGCTCGAAGCGAAGCTGAAAGCTTTACTCTTACCGAAGGATCCGAATGACGATAAGAACGTCATCGTCGAGATTCGTGGTGCGGCAGGGGGAGATGAGGCAGCCTTATTTGCGGGTGACCTGTTTAAGATGTACTCGAAGTTTGCTGAGAAACAGAACTGGAAGATTGAGATCATCGACGCGAGCTATACGGAGCTCGGTGGTTATAAAGAAATCATCTTTATCGTCAAAGGAACAGGCGCCTACTCGAAGCTGAAGTATGAGAACGGGGCACACCGCGTCCAACGCGTTCCATCAACGGAATCGGGTGGACGGATTCATACATCGACCGCAACGGTTGCCGTGTTACCGGAAGCAGAAGACGTCGAGGTCGAAATCCATGATAAGGATGTCCGGGTCGATACGTTCACGTCGAGTGGACCGGGTGGACAGTCCGTCAATACGACGCAGTCCGCCGTCCGTGTCACGCACGTGCCGACGGGGATCGTCGCGAGCTGTCAGGATGAGAAATCGCAAATCAAGAACAAGGAAAAAGCGATGAAAGTTTTACGGGCGCGTGTCTACGATAAAATTCAACGCGAACAGCAAGCGGAGTATGATGAAAAACGAAAGTCGGCTGTTGGTACGGGTGACCGTTCAGAGCGGATTCGGACGTATAATTTCGCCCAAAACCGGGTGACGGACCATCGCATCGGATTGACGATTCAGAAGCTTGATCGAATCTTGCAAGGCGAGATGGATGAAGTCATCGATACGCTCGTCATGGAACATCAGGCGCGAGCATCGGAGGCGGCAAACTGATGCGGATCGCAAAACGTCTAAATGAGGCAAAAACGATGATGGAACAAGCAGGACGCGAGGGTTCAAGTGCCGAATGGTTACTCATGCACGTCTTAGAAGTCGACCGGACCGGACTCCTTGTCCGCTTGTCCGATGAATTGACACCGGAGCAGGATTTACGATTCAGTGAATACTTGCTTGCTCATGTTCACGGTGTGCCCGTTCAGCATTTAATCGGCTATCAGCCGTTTTACGGACGGGATTTCCGTGTCACACCGGATGTCTTGATTCCACGACCGGAAACGGAAGAGTTGATCGTCTTCGTGACGGAGCGTCTCAAACGCGAGACGTTCACCGCGGGACAGATCGTCGACATCGGTACCGGTAGCGGGGCGATTGGAATCACGCTCGCCCTCGAACTCGAGCAACCGGTCACGACCGTCGATATTTCACCAGCTGCAATCGCGGTCGCGAAGCAAAATCAAGCAGCGCTTGGTGGAGACGTGACGTTCCTTGAAGGAGATTTACTCGCACCGCTCGCAGATGATTCCGTCCGGGTTCTCGTTTCGAACCCTCCTTATATCGAGGAAGAAGAATTACTCAGTGAAGTCGTGTTCGATCATGAACCGCATCTCGCCCTGTTTGGCGGAAAAGACGGTCTCGTCTTTTACCGACGTCTCGTCGAGGAGAGTGGACGGGTCCTACGCGACGATTTCCGACTGATTGCGTTTGAAATTGGACACAATCAAGGACCAGAAGTGCAAATGATGTTAAAAGAACGTTATCCAAATGCGGAAACGGGTATTTTAAAAGATATAAACGGTAAAGACCGTATCGTGTATGCGGAACGAAAGGATTGTACAGCGTGAAGACGGAAATGATTGACTTACAGACGATGGATGAAGCAGTTCGGTTATTGCAGGAAGGAGAGGTCGTGGCGATGCCGACCGAGACCGTTTATGGTCTCGCAGGAGACGCAACGAACGAAGCGGCTGTTCGGCGAATCTTCGCCGCGAAGGGTCGACCTTCCGACAATCCACTGATTGTCCATGTCGCATCCGTAGAACAGGCACATCAGTTCGTCACGCACATTCCAGATGTCGCGGCACGTTTGATGGAGGCGTTCTGGCCAGGAGCCTTGACGATCATCCTCGAATCGAACGGCACCGCATCCACACTCGTCACAGCAGGACTAGATACGATCGGATTACGGATGCCAGACCATCCGCTCGCGCTTCAATTAATTGAAGCGACAGGGCTGGGCCTCGCAGCACCGAGTGCCAACCGTTCCGGAAAACCTTCACCGACGTCATCTGCGCACGTCGCATATGACCTCTCGGGACGCATCGCTGCGATCGTCGATGGAGGGGAAACGGGCATCGGGGTCGAATCGACTGTCATCGATTGTACGATGACGCCACCGGCGATTTTACGACCGGGTGGCGTGACACGCGAACAAATCGAGTCGGTCATCGGTCCTGTCACACTCGATCCTGCCTTATCGATGAAAGATGTTACACCGAAGGCACCCGGGATGAAATATACCCACTATGCGCCGGAAGCAACACTGTCCGTCGTCGAAGGGGATCTTTCATTCTTACAGCAACTCATCGATGATGCGCGACAAACCGGACACAAGACGGGCGTTCTCCTGTTTGACGGGGAGGATGTCGACGCAGATGTTCGCTGCTCCCTTGGTAATTCGATGGAGACGGCGGCACAACGTCTTTACGATTGTTTACGGCGATTTGATCAGACGACGGTGGATCAGATTTTTGTACGAGACCTATCAGAAGAAGGGGTGGGGCTTGCGGTCCGCAACCGCCTCCATAAAGCAGCAGGTGGTCGGGTCATTCGCCCTTGAAGAAGGAGGATACGGAGATGAGCACACGTCGCGTTTTATTCATCTGTACAGGAAATACATGCCGTAGCCCGATGGCGATGGCATTACTACGCTCGAAGGTCGCTGATCAGGAATTCGACGTCCGTTCAGCAGGACTACGTTCGATGCAAGGATTTGATGCGTCCGAGAACGCCTTACAAGTGTTGCGCGAGCGCGGGATCGAACTCGAGCACTATACGCAAGTCTTTGATGATGTACTCGGACGTTGGTCCGACATCATCTTGACGATGACGCGTCAGCACAAGCAGGAAGTCGGTGAACGCTATCCGGAACTGAAAGAACGGACGTTCACCTTATATGAATATGTGACAGGGCTTGAACGGGATATCAACGATCCGTACGGCGGATCAATGAACGTCTACCGGCAAGTACGCAATGAACTCGAACCCCTCGTCAACCGTCTTGTGTTAAAATTGACGCAGAACGGAAACGGAAGAAAAGCTCCGGATACACGGAAACTTCCGAAAAAACAACCTAAACAAACGGGGGAATAGTAAAGATGAAAGTAGCAATCGGCGCGGATCATGGCGGTTTTAAGTTAAAGGCAGAAATCAACGATCTCTTACAAGAACTCGGCATCGACTATACGGACTTCGGTACGCATTCAGCCGACTCGATCGATTATCCGGATGTCGCGATTCCAGTTGCTGAGGCAGTCGCGAATGGAGAGTTTGATCGTGGTATCTTGATTTGTGGAACCGGAATCGGGATCGGAATCGCAGCGAACAAAGTCAAGGGCATCCGAGCAGCACTCGTCCATGATACGTTCAGCGCGAAAGCGACGCGTCAGCACAACGATTCGAACATCTTAACGATGGGCGAACGCGTCATCGGTCCTGGACTGGCTCGTGAGATCGCACAGCTTTGGCTTGAAACGGAATTCGAAGGCGGACGTCATGAGAACCGCGTTTGCAAAATCTCAGATTATGAGGTGAAGTAATGGACTTGACACGCATCCAGCACGATTTAGAAGAAGCACTGAACGCTCTGGATGAACGATTTTCCTTAAAAGGAAAATTGCTCGTGATCGGCTGTTCGACGAGCGAAGTCATCGGCAAACAAATCGGCAAGGCCGGTTCACCAGAAGTCGCGGACGCGTTGTTCGACGTGTTCGATGCCTTTCGTCGGTCGCACCAAGTTGATCTTGCCTTCCAAGGCTGTGAGCATATCAACCGGGCGCTGACGCTTGAGCGGCAAACGGCAGAGCGACTCGGACTTGATCCAGTGACGGTCGTTCCTGTTCCGGAAGCCGGTGGATCGATGGCAAGTGCTGCCTATCAGCGCTTCTCGGCACCGGTCGTCGTCGAAGCGATTCAGGCAGACGCCGGGATTGATATCGGGGACACGTTCATCGGGATGCACTTGAAGGCTGTTGCGATTCCTGTGCGCTTGCCGCACAAGGAAATCGGTGAGGCACACGTGACGGCAGCCGTGACACGACCGAAATTAATCGGTGGAGCACGTGCTAAATACGAATGATTGATGCAAGGGGTTGCGCACCCCTTGCTTTTTTGATGTTGTTTTTAGGGATGCCGGGAACGAAACATTCGTGTTAAGATAGGTCTATCGAAATGAAATGGGGGAATTCAGATGGAACAAACACCGCTTACGTATCTGAAACAACAAGATGAGACACTCTTTTCGGCAATGCGCCAGGAACTAGGTCGTCAACGGGATAACATCGAATTGATCGCATCCGAGAACTTCGTCTCGCAAGCTGTCATGGAAGCACAAGGCAGCGTCTTGACGAACAAGTACGCAGAAGGTTACCCAGGTCGCCGTTATTATGGTGGCTGTGAGTATGTTGATCTCGCTGAGAATCTAGCACGCGACCGCGCGAAGGAAATCTTCGGTGCGGAGCACGCGAACGTGCAACCACACTCGGGCGCACAAGCGAACATGGCGGTCTACTTCACGATTCTCGAGCAAGGCGATACGGTCCTCGGGATGAACCTCTCGCACGGTGGCCATCTGACGCACGGTAGCCCCGTCAATTTCTCCGGTGTCCAGTACAACTTCGTGGAATACGGTGTCGATCAAGAGACAGAGATGATTGATTACGACGTCGTCGCACAATTAGCAGAAGAGCACAAACCAAAATTAATCGTCGCGGGCGCATCGGCGTATCCGCGCGTCATCGACTTCAAACGTTTCCGTGAAATCGCAGATAGCGTCGGCGCTTACTTGATGGTCGACATGGCACACATCGCAGGACTCGTCGCAGCAGGTCAGCACCCGAACCCAGTCGAGCATGCACACTTCGTCACGACGACGACGCATAAGACGTTGCGTGGTCCACGTGGTGGGATGATCCTCTGTAAAGAAGAGCATGCGAAAGCAATCGATAAAGCCATTTTCCCAGGCATCCAAGGTGGTCCACTCATGCATGTCATCGCCGCGAAAGCTGTCGCGTTCGGTGAAGCTCTTGCACCAGAGTTCAAGGACTACATCGGTCAAGTCGTCACGAACGCAAAAGTCCTCGGTGAGGAATTGACGAAGCGTGGACTCCGGATCGTCTCAGGCGGAACGGACAATCACTTGCTCCTCGTCGACTTGCAACCGCTCGGGATCACGGGGAAACTCGCTGAGCATGCCCTTGACGAAGCCGGTATCACGGTCAACAAGAACACGATTCCGTTCGACCCAGCGAGCCCGTTCGTCACGAGCGGTATCCGAATCGGAACGGCTGCGATGACATCACGTGGCTTTAAGGAAGCGGAGATGAAAGAAATCGCCGAGTTGATCGAACTCGTCTTGAACCACCCAGAAGAAGCAGACGTTCTCGCACAAGCACGTGAGCGTGTCGTTGCTTTGACAGGTCGTTTCCCACTCTACCCAGAGCGCGGATGATCGTCATCCCCTTCGTCCTTTTCGTTATGAGAAGGGGAAGGGGATTTTTGTTTGTCTAAAAAAGGAGGCGTACGATGTATATTCTAGTCGTTGAAGATGATCCACATATCCAAGCACTTGTCGTATCGACGTTACAAGCCGACGGACATTCCGTTCGAGCGACAGCAAACGGAAATGAAGCGCTCGCTTGGATTGACACGATGACGTTCGAAGCAGCGGTGCTCGATGTCTTGCTTCCCGGGCAGACCGGTCTCGTCCTGTGTGAGCGATTACGGCAAAACGGGGACATCCCGATCTTGATGCTGACAGCACTCGGTGAGCTGACGGATAAGCGGGACGGCTTTGCAGCCGGTGCCGATGATTACATCACGAAACCGTTTGATCCGGAAGAATTAGTGTTTCGGCTTCACGCCGTGGCTCGGCGCTATCAAAAAGCGGCGCAACCCGTCCTACATCTCGGAGATGTCACGATCGATAAACGCAGTCAGCTCGTGACGATCCAGTCGACCGAGTGGACACTTCCGCGGCGCGAATTCGAATTATTACATCAGCTGGCTAGTTTTCCGGGACGGGTATTCAGTCGCGAGGAATTGATTGAACACGTCTGGGGACTTGATTTCATGGGAGATGACCGGACGATTGACGTCCACATCAAACGACTCCGTGGACGCTTAAAGGAGACGAATCAGGTGAAGATTGAGACGGTTCGTGGACTCGGGTACCGGTTGGAGGTCGAATCATGAGATCCCTCTATACGAAAATCGTCGGACTCGTCTGTGTCGTTCTACTCGTGTCCGCACTGTTAGCGCTTTTAATCAGTAACATTGCCTACTATTCGTTTTGGCAGGACAGCTATAGCCAAAAAGTTGAGGAAGCGGTCGAGACAGCGATTGATTATTACGAGACGCACGGTGACGGAAAGACGGAATCGTTTTACCGGATGTTACAAGCGACTGGCTTTCAACTATATGTGCAGACCGAAGACGGAACGGAGCGTTACGGAAATCCATTTCGTGATGAAACGCTCTCAAGTCAAATCGTCGAGCAAGTGAAAAATGGTCAACCGTACTACGGGATGCGTGAGTATCCGTTCCACCTCTTCTTGCTCGGTCTATTCGACAATGAAGTCATCAATACGTACGGGACGTCAGTCAAGACGGCGCAAGGAACGGATGCGATCTTCGTCCGGCCGGACTTGAGTCGGCAAATTCGTGAGTTGCACCTGTTCGTCGGTCTGTTTCTCGGACTGCTGGTCGTGATCAGCTTCCTCTTGCTTGTCTTCTCCATCCGGTATCTCGTGCGTCCGATCCGGCGCCTGACCAAAGCGACGGAACAGATGGCGTACGGTGACTACGGAATCCGCGTCGGAACGAAGGCACGCGATGAGATTGGAGAGCTGTCCCGGCGATTTGACGAGATGGCAACGGCAGTCGAAGCGTCTGATACAGAACGACGCCGGTTCGTCGCAAACGTTTCGCATGAATTTCAGTCACCGCTGACGACGATCTCGGGGTACGCGGGACAACTCGACGTGACGGGAGAAGACGTCAGGAGACGGGCAATCATTCAACAAGAGGCAGCACGAATGTCGGAGCTGACGCGTCAATTATTGATCTTAGCGAAGCTCGATGAAGGACGGCGCTTCAAGCGGCAAGCACTCGATCTACGCGCGAGTTTAGAGACGACACTCGCAACACTTGCCTTTCAGCTCGATGAGCAAGGCATCGCCGTCGCACTCGATGTATCGCCAGCGCTACAGATTCAAGCAGATGCTAGTGCGCTCGAACATGTTTTCCAAAACGTCATTCGAAACGCTGTTTCGGTCTCAGCCGAAGGAGCGACGATTCACATTCAAGCGGAAGAACAAGTGAATCAGGTCATCGTCCGAATCAAGGACGAAGGACCAGGCATGACCGAACAACAGATGGAACATGCCTTTGAACGCTTTTATCAAGGTGATGTATCCCGCACGTCGCGCGGGACGGGTCTTGGGCTTGCGATCGTCAAAGAGACGATGCGCCAACTTGGTGGGGATGCGAGCTTGTCGTCCGATTCATCCGGTCTGACTGTGACATTGATTTTTTTACGTACTTGACGCGTGCGTTCATGTTCCGTTCATATTGCAGTCGTATCATCAATCCTGTAGCGAACATACAGGAGGGATCATGCAATGAAACTAGGATGGAAAGAACTCGTCCGGATGAAAGGACGATTCAGTTGGATGACGATCGTGACGATGTTGATCGTTTTATTGATTTTAATGATCACCGGTCTTGCGGACGGGCTGGCCTACGACAATGGGGCTGCCGTCCGTAATCTGCCGGTCGAGCAGTTTGCACTGAGTAAAGATGCGGAAGGGCAGCTGACCCGTTCATTCTTACGGGCGGATGAGACACCGAAGGGCGCGGAAGCGCTCGGTGTCCAGAACATGGTGCTTGAGAAGAAGAATGGAACGAAGGATGATGTGACAGTCTTTGCGTTACCAGAGACTACGAATTATGGTCCAAAACAGTTGCAATCATTGCAAAAAGGTGAGGTGCTCGTCGATGCTGCATACGCGGAACAACGCGGAACCCGTGTCGGCGATACGATCACCGATTTTCGGACGAAAGAGACGTTCCGGATTGCCGGCACGGTCACGGACGGACGTTATAGTCACGCACCTGTCCTCTGGATGACGGATGAATCGTGGCAAGCATGGCAATCGAAGATGGGGGCATCATACGTCTCAGCGTACATCGGTCAGTCATTACAAACGGATCAAGCGGTCTTCTCAAAACAAGCAGTCGTTGAGAATGTGCCAGGCTATGCAGCGGAGCAAAACTCCTTCCAGATGATGCGGGTTGCACTCGTCGTCATCGGGGCATTGATTCTGACAGCTTTCTTCTATATCTTGACGATGCAGAAGATGAAACAACTTGGCGTCCTAAAAGCAATCGGCATCCGAACACGGACGATGGGTGCGAGTCTACTCGTACAAGTCATCCTCCTGACGAGCCTCGCCTTTGGTGTCAGTGTCGTTATCACCTATCTGACGAGCCGCTTCTTACCAGCGGATCTTCCCTTCCGATTTGAATGGTCGACGAGTCTGATGTACGGCGGCATTTTACTCGTAACAGCGATCCTCGGAGCGCTCGTTCCGTTACGAATGGTGAAAAAACTTGAGGCGGCAGACGCGATGGGAGGAATGAACGGATGATTCAGTTAGAACGGATTGAACAGAGTTATGGTGAGATGACCGTCTTGCACGATATCAACTTACAGGCAGAAGCAGGGGAACTGATTGCCCTTGTTGGACCGAGCGGGAGTGGGAAAAGTACACTCCTTCAGTTGCTCGGTTTACTGCAGACACCAACAAAAGGTGCCGTCTATTTTGATGATACGTGCGTCAGTGAAGCATCGGGCGAAGAACGTCGTCGCTTACGTCTTGAGGAAGTCGGGTTCATCTTTCAGGAGTCGCATCTCGTACCCTTTTTGACAGCCCAGGAGCAACTGGAACTCGTCGCAAAAGAAGCTGGACGAACAGTGGATACGGTCGCAGCACTAGCCATGTTCGGACTCGAACATCGCAAAGATCATTTGCCGCATGCGTTATCGGGCGGTGAGCGTCAACGTATCGCGATTGCCCGCGCCTTCGTCAATGATCCGCAACTTGTCTTAGCGGACGAGCCGACCGCAAGTCTCGATTATGCGAATGGGCGTCGAGTGATGGAGCTATTACAACGGCAAGCGCATGAGTCAAACAAGACGATTATCGTCATCACTCATGATGAACGGATGCTTGACGTCTGTGATCGCATCTGGCGGATCGAGGATGGAAAAATTCATACAGCATAAGACAACGAATGGATCGCTTTCGAGAGAATGGAAAGCGATTCTTTTTTTATATTCAATCTTGTAAGAGGAGGCGATGTCATTCCAAAAATTTGCTATACTTTTTAAAAAAGGAAATGAAGGAGTTTACGCGTTATGAATATTATGAAGTTGACCCAAGCCGAGCTCGCGTCGACGACAGGAAGCCAGATGTTGAAATGGTTGGAGAAGAAGAGTACGACGAAATCAGAATACAAACGACTGTACGAAGATTTCAAGACGATCATCATCATGCAACAAGCAGGCTTTTATGAACAAGCGGATGCACGGCTTCTGCAATGGAAACATTTACCGATGCCGGTTGAATATTATACATATCGTCTTGCGATCGCCTCAAAGGCAGGCGGACGACGTCTTGCGAAGAAGCGATTCAAGGCGCTGCCGGAAGCGATTCAGAAACATGACAAATTAAAACAGTGGCGCCAAGCGGTGAATCAGAATCAATGGTGGATGGCGGCAACCGGAGTGGTAGCGGCCGGCCTCTTATTCGTAGGTATTCAAGCGTGGTCTCCTACTTCAGAAAATGCTGCACCGAAAGAAGAGACCGATCAAAAAATTGCGCAACAATTGGCTGCCTTACAAACGGAAGTCGAGCAGTTAAAAAAAGAAAACGAGAAATTGAATACCGATCAGAAGCGAAAGACGGAAGCGGAAGTAAAACAAGAAGAGTCGCCGGTTAAGGAAAAGAAAACGACGAAAACGAGTGGTCTGAAACCGGAAGCCGCATTAAAGGAAGCGGTTGCGGCTGTCCAAGCAAAGGATTATCAAAAAGCAAATGACCTGTTGAGTGCAGACGTCTTGAAAAATAAAGAGACGGCAGGGATGGCGCGTTTTTATAAGTTGATTGCCGCTGGTAAGTTAAAGAAGACGACACAGGCGGACTATATCGCGTACCGTGAGGATTTTCCGAAGTCGGGTTACATGAGTGATGTCCTCTGGATGCAAGCGGTCTATGAACAAAAATATAAAAAAGGTGATTATCGCGCGACCTTGCAAGAACTCGCACAACAGCCGGACAATGAATGGTCTTACGCGGCGAAAGCGATTCTTTCCGGCAAGAGCACGCTTGGGGACTGACGAAAAAACAGTTCCCAAGCAGTGCGCTTTTAGAGTACAATGCGAAAAGAGAATGGAGAGGAGATGCAAACAATGAGTAAAGTACATGTATTTGATCACCCATTGATTCAGCACAAGATGACGATCATGCGTAAGGTCGAAACAGGAACGAAACAATTCCGGGAACTTGTCGACGAGGTGGCTTCATTGATGGCATATGAAATCACACGTGACCTTCCACTCACAGATGTCGCGATCGAGACACCGGTCACGAAGACGACGCAGAAGATGATCGAAGGCAAGAAACTCGGGATCGTCCCGATTCTCCGCGCCGGTCTCGGGATGGTCGACGGCATGCTCCGCATGATGCCAAACGTCAAGGTCGGTCACATCGGTTTGTACCGTGATCCGGAGACACTCGAGCCAACGGAATACGCTCCCAACAGACGTCGCAGAACGTGATTTCGTCGTCGTTGACCCGATGCTTGCGACAGGTGGTTCGGCGGCAGACGCCATCTCCTCCTTAAAGAAACAAGGGGCGAAGAGCATTAAGCTCGCATGTCTCTGTGCAGCACCTGAAGGCGTCAAACGCGTTCAAGAAGAACACCCGGACGTCGATATCTATCTCGCGGCACTCGACGAGAAGTTGAACGACCACGGCTACATCGTCCCAGGACTCGGTGACGCAGGAGACCGTCTCTTCGGAACGAAGTAAAAATAGTAAGATACACAAAAAGACCGCAGACGATGATCTGCGGTCTTTTCGTTGCTATTTCGTAAACTGCGCAAGACTGCTGAAATATGTTTTAATGAAAAAAGGAAAAAAGGAGGAAGTCACCATGCCGATTACAGTCATGCCGATTTTCGGGACTCGACCGGAAGCTATTAAAATGGCACCGCTCGTCAACGCCCTGAAGCAACACCCTGCTTTTGATGTTCATGTCACAATTACAGCCCAGCACCGCGAGATGCTCGATCAAGTACTTACCCTGTTCGAAATCGAACCGGATCACGATTTGAACATCATGAAGCAACGTCAAACTCTCGTTGACATTACGACGCGTGGTCTTGAAGGACTCGATGCGATCATGAAAGAGATCAAGCCGGACCTTGTCCTCGTCCATGGCGACACGACGACGACGTTCGTTGGGAGCCTTGCTGCCTATTACAACCAAATCGTGGTCGGTCACGTCGAGGCAGGGCTGCGCACGTATAATAAATACTCACCGTTCCCGGAAGAGGTCAATCGTCAGTTGACGTCGACGCTCGCAGACTTACATTTTGCTCCGACCGCACAAGCGGCAGCGAACCTTGCGTCCGAGAATCGTCATGCTGGCGTCTATATTACAGGGAACACAGCAATCGATGCCCTGCAAACGACGGTCCAAGCCGATTACGTCCATCCGATGCTTGAGACGGTCAGGGATCGGAAGTTGATCTTGATGACAGCGCACCGTCGTGAGAACCAAGGCGAGAAGATGCACCAGATGTTCCGCGCGATTCGTCGTCTCGTCGATGCATTCCCGGATACACACGTCGTTTATCCAGTTCACCTTAACCCAGTTGTTCAGGAAGCGGCGAAGACGGTCTTTGAGGGACATGATCGGATTTCGTTAATTGCTCCGCTCGACGTGTTCGACTTCCACAACTTCGCGAGTCGTGCTCACTTAATCTTGACGGACTCCGGTGGTGTACAGGAAGAAGCGCCGTCACTCGGTGTTCCGGTACTTGTCTTACGCGATACGACCGAGCGTCCGGAAGGAATTACTGCTGGGACGTTAAAGCTTGCCGGAACAGAAGAAGAGACGATTTATCAGATGGCAACCGAACTGTTGACGAATGACGCACTTTATAAAGAAATGACACATGCCTCAAACCCATACGGTGATGGTCATGCGTCAGAACGGATCGTCCAAGCGATCCTGCATCACTTCGGTCAAGGGGAAGCGCCGGCACCGCTACTCACGCAATGAGAAACGACTAGTACTCTCCGAATCGCTTACATTCACTTGCTTTCCTCAGGCGAGACGCAAGCCGCGTCTCCATCGTCCTTAGACGAGGAGTCAGGTCTCACCTGTCTCTGACAGCACAAAGACTTGTGCTTTTTCCTGTAGGAGTCGCGTGAAATAAGCGATTCTTTTTGTTTTAGTACATCTATGGCGACAAGAGGTTTTAGTTTATAGGAATAACATCTTTAATTCTTACCATTTCCACTAAAATCAGCCCATTTGTTTAGAAAATGTAAAACCAGATGACCTTGAAACTGGAAGATAAACCATGACGATTCAGGCTGTGACACACCTCACGATTGAAAAATTGGAAATCGTTGAAATCTATTGTTACAAACAGATGTCAGAGCTGTTTTTGCGTCCCGATTCGGAAGCGTTTACAATTGTGAACAGAAAATGTTTTTTCACAAAATCGACACAAATCAATTTTAGAGGTCTTGTTTCGGTTGAGGTAGCACGATATAACGTTACTATTCAACGGTTTTGTTCACCATATGAACAATCTCTATAACCGTTGATAGTACTACATATTTTCTTCACATCTTCGTGAAATGAGTTGCACGTATGACATCTGTGAAAACCTTATCATTCGTTGATATGTATAGGTTTTTTGGCTCTGTTTTTATTGTGAATTCATTTGACTATGAAAGCTGCTTCATTGTATTCTTGACTAGTATGAAAATCCGCAAATTGTGGGAAAGAAAAAGAACTCGCAATTGGGAAAAAAGGGGGTCGTCTCTAGTGCGCCAAAGTGGGCTCGCGAAGAGTATGGTCATGGCCTCGCAAATTTCGACGGCACTGGCTGCACCGATCGTCATTGGCTTTTTGGTTGGGAACTATGGGGAACAACAACAATGGTGGGAAAAAATGGGTGCGACATTCGCCGTGTTCATCGGGATTTTCATCGGCATTCTTTGCATGATCGCCATGATCAGGCACTTGTTAGGGGAGAAGACATGAACATCATCCTTCAAGATGCGTTGTATCGTGCGTACTTACGATGGTTTGGACTCTTTTACGGAATCCTGGCTGTCCTGCTGCTCATCGGACGCCCGAGTGACCCGGTCATTTATGGACTAGCACTTGGTGGAACTGGCAGCTTTCTGATCTTGACGCTTCAACGATTAAGCGTCGATCGTATGTATCGTGTAATTGAGACGGGGCGCAAGCCAGTGTCTCGAGGGACCGTTTCACGCATGGCGGTCGCGGTACTTTGTGTGATGATCGGTTTGAAATATCAAACTGAATTGTCATTAACTGCGGTGGTAATAGGCCTTCTCGCCGGCCACGTCATACAATTTTGTGAGTTCTTGACTCACGAACTCAAGCGGGAAAAGAGGTGAATAGTCAAATGAACCACGAAATGCCACTTTACGAAATCCCACTCTGGGGTGACTTCGTTCTGTACGGTAGCTGGACGAACTTGATCACAGTATTGATTGCTGCTGCTCTCGTCTTCTTGATTGCCGTGGCCGGTACGCGACGTCTTGTGATGAAGCCAACCGGTGCTCAAAACGTGATGGAGATGTTCCTTGAATTCGTTCGCGGAATCATCAGCAGCACGATGGACTGGAAAACAGGGGGTCGCTTCCTTACGTTCGGAATGACATTATTCCTGTTCATCCTTGTGTCCAACATCATGGGTCTCCCATTCAACGTCGTGACGGGACACTACATTTGGTTCAACTCACCAACTGCAGATCCTTACGTGACACTGGCACTTTCATCTCTCGTAGTAGTCTTAAGTCATTACTACGGTGTGAAGATGCGAGGCTTCGGCGCTTATGCGAAAACATTCATGACGCCGATGTTTATCATTACCATCATCGAGGAGTTTGCAAACACGTTGACGCTCGGTCTTCGTCTTTACGGAAACATCTTCGCTGGTGAAATCATGATCGGAATCATTCTTTCGATCGGTATCGTCTCTGGTACGAACGATTTCCAATTCCTCGGACCAGTCGGCGCGATCATCTCGGGTATCCCGATGTTGATCTGGCAAGGATTCTCACTCTTCATCGGTGGTATCCAAGCGTACATCTTCCTTATCCTGACGATGGTTTACATCGGACATAAGGCAGCGCACGACCATTAATTCGAAGGTAAAGCATCCGCTTTTCCGATAACAGCACGACAAATCAATGAACATACTCTAGGGAGGCAATTTATCATGAATCTTATTGCAACAGCGATCATCATCGGACTCGGCGCACTCGGCGCAGGTATCGGTAACGGTCTTATCGTAAACGGTACAGTATTAGGTCAAGCACGTCAGCCAGAACTCAAAAACGAACTTCGTCAAACAATGTTCATCGGTATCGGTCTTGTTGAGGCACTTCCAATCATCGGTGTAGCGGTCGGTTTCCTTCTTCTCAACTCTTAATCCACGATTAACGAGAACGGACTACATAGGGCGCTATTCGTTCAACGTTTGAGTGAACCGTCACGGGAGCTTAGGCTCCCTTATGTAGATATTGAAGTTGAACCAACCACGAGGGGAGTGTAATCGAATGAATCTAACGTATCTTGCGGCAGAGGCTGGCGGCGAAGGCAACCAACTCTTATTAGCCAACATGATCGTCACGATCGTCGTTTTCCTCTTGCTCCTCATCCTCTTGAAGAAATTCGCATGGGGCCCGCTCGTCAACATGATGAAAGCGCGGGAAGAGCATGTGGCTAGCGAGATCAACTCGGCTGAAAAGAGCCGTAAAGACGCTGAAGTCTACGTAGAACAACAACGCGAAGAATTAAACAAGGCGCGTACGGAAGCACGCGATCTTTTAGAAGCATCACGCCGTCAGGCAGAAGCAGAGCAAGCACGTGCGATGGAGCAGGCACGTCTTGAATCCGAAATGAGTAAGGAAGAAGCTCGCCGTGCGATCGAACGTGAACGCGCTGAAGCACAAGCTGCTTTGAAGAACGATGTCGCTCTTCAAGCAATCGCTGCAGCACGCCACGTCATGAAAACACAGCTTGCGACAGACGAAGCCGCTCAAAAAGCACTCGTCGATCAATTCCTTGCTGATACTAAGGGCACGAACTAATGCGTGATCACGTAGCGGGACGCTACGCAAAAGCGCTCTTCGATCTTGCGCTTGAGCACCATGTGCTCGAGCAAGCAGAAGCTGATGTGCGGACGCTCGGCGAAGTGCTCCACGCAACACCAGAGCTCGCTTCGGTTTTAGATAACCCATCGATTTCTGCTGAAGAGCTCAAGCAAGTTCTTCAAACAAGCTTCACGGGCTTCAACTCGATCGTCTTGAACACATTGCTCGTCATGGTCGAAAACGACCGGGCGGCAGAGATCGTTACATTACCGGAACACTTCATTGCATTGTTGAATGAACACCGCAATGTCGCGACGGCAATCGTCACGAGTGCATACAAATTGTCAGACGAGGAACTCACGAAAGTGAAAGAGACGTTTGGCCAAAAATCAGGTAAAACGCTTGAAGTCGAGAACGTCGTCGACACGAGTGTCATCGGAGGACTTCGCGTTCAAATCGGTTACACGACATATGACGGTACGATCGAAACTAAACTAACGCGCCTTGAGCGTGAGCTGTTAAAAGCGTAAGAAAATAGGGGTGAAACGCATGAGCATTAGAGCTGAAGAAATCAGCGCCCTGCTTAAAGCGCGTATCGCGCAGTACGGTTCTACGATGGAAGTGAACGAGACAGGTACGGTCATCCAAATCGGTGATGGTATCGCTCGTGCACACGGACTCGACAACGTCATGTCGGGAGAGCTCGTAGAATTCGCTAACGGCACAATGGGCTTGGCGCAAAACTTAGAAGAAGGCAACGTCGGTATCATCATCCTCGGTGACTACCTTGAAATCAAAGAAGGCGACTCTGTTCGCCGTACGGGCCGCATCATGGAAGTACCAACAGGAGACGCACTCCTCGGACGTGTCGTCAACCCACTCGGTATGCCAATCGATGGTCTTGGTCCAATCGAAACAGAACACTACAACCCGATCGAGCGTAAGGCGTCTGGCGTCATGGCGCGTAAATCGGTACACGAACCACTTCAGACAGGAATCAAGGCGATCGATGCCCTCGTTCCAATCGGTCGTGGACAGCGTGAGTTGATCATCGGTGACCGTCAGACGGGTAAAACGTCGATCGCGATCGATACGATCATCAACCAAAAAGAAGAAAACATGATCTGTATCTACGTCGCAATCGGACAAAAAGAATCAACAGTCCGTGGCGTCGTCGAGACGCTCCGTAAAAACGGTGCCCTCGATTACACGATCGTCGTTTCGGCAGCGGCTTCACAGCCAGCTCCACTTCTTTACCTCGCACCATTCGCAGGTGTCGCGATGGGTGAACACTTCATGGACCAAGGCAAACACGTTCTTGTCATCTATGATGATCTTTCAAAACAAGCAGCTGCTTACCGTGAGCTTTCACTTCTCTTGAAACGCCCACCAGGCCGCGAAGCTTACCCAGGGGATGTCTTCTACCTCCACTCACGCCTTCTTGAGCGTGCGGCGAAGTTGAACGACGAGCTTGGCGCAGGTAGCTTGACTGCCCTTCCGTTCATCGAAACACAAGCGTCGGATATCTCAGCTTATATCCCGACGAACGTTATCTCGATCACGGATGGTCAAATCTTCCTTCAATCGGATCTCTTCTTCTCAGGTGTCCGTCCCGCGATCAACCCGGGTCTCTCGGTATCGCGTGTAGGTGGTTCGGCTCAAGTAAAAGCGATGAAGAAGGTAGCGGGTACGCTCCGTCTTGACCTCGCATCTTACCGTGAGCTTGAAGCATTCGCTCAGTTCGGATCTGACCTTGATAAAGCGACTCAATCGAAGCTTAACCGTGGTGAGCGGACAGTTGAAGTCTTGAAACAAGACTTGAACCAACCACTTACTGTCGATAAGCAAGTCATCATCATCTATGCCTTGACTCGTGGTCACCTTGATGATGTTGCTGTAACGGATATTCGTCGTTTTGAAAAGGAACTCAACCTCTGGCTCGATCAAAACCGCAAACAACTTTGCGATGAGATCCGTAAGACAGGTAACCTTCCAGCAGACGAAGAGCTCGTAGCAGCAATCTCAGAATTTAAGAAAACGTTCCAAGCGACGGTTTAATCCGGCGGAACGCTCTTGATACTAACAAGGTGGTGAATCGAAATGGCATCGTTGCGCGAGATACAAACGCGGATCAACTCGACGAAAAGTACGAAACAGATCACGAAAGCGATGAACATGGTTTCGGCGTCGAAACTGAACCGCGCTCAAGCACATAGCGCGAAGTTCCAACCTTACATGCTGAAAATGCAAGAGGTACTCGGAACCATTGCGAATGGCACGACAGGTGCGAGCCATCCGATGCTCGAGAAACGTCCCGTCAAAAAGACGGGCTACATCGTCATCACATCGGATCGCGGCTTAGCTGGTGCATATAACGCCAACGTGCTGCGTGAAGTCTACCGGGAAATCAAAGAAAAGCATACTACGGACAGTTACGTTCTCTTCGTGGTCGGTAAAGTCGGTGTCCAGTTCTTCCGTTCACGCGGAATTACGGTCACGGATGCGATCACAGGCTTGAACGATTCTCCTTCGTATGTCGACGTCGCTGAGATCGTGAAGCGCACAGTGAGTGCGTTCACGATCGGCGAAATCGACGAGCTCAAGCTGTGCTACAACCACTTCTTATCTGTCATCAGCCAAGAAGTGAAAGTCGAAACCCTTCTCCCACTCGGCGAAATCGAAGCTTCGTCTTCGACGACTTATGAGTACGAGCCAAGCGAGGAACAAATCCTTGCGGAACTCCTCCCGCGTTATGCGGAGAGCTTGATCTTCGGTGCGCTTCTTGACGCGAAAGTAGCAGAACATGCGTCACGTATGACAGCAATGCAAAGTGCGACAGATAACGCAGATGACTTGATCGGTCGATTGACTCTCGTCTACAACCGAGCTCGACAAGCTGCGATCACGCAAGAAATCACAGAGATCGTCAGTGGGGCTGCTGCGCAGCAGTAATCCCGACTGGCGTAACGATAGGTAGGAGGAAACACGATGAACGAACTCGGTTTAAAAGGCCGCGTCGTCGCGGTCATGGGACCTGTCATCGACGTTAAGTTCGAAGGACACTTACCGAACATCTACAACGCGCTTCGTATTCAATATACGCCGCAAACTGTAGAAGAAGTGGCTATCGACTTGACGCTTGAGGTCGCCCTGCACCTTGGTGACGACGTCGTCCGTACCATTGCGATGGACTCTACGGATGGAGTACGCCGTGGAATGGAAGTACTCGATACGAATGCTCCAATCTCGGTACCCGTCGGAGAAGCGACACTTGGTCGCGTCTTCAACGTACTCGGTAACCCAATTGATGAAAAAGAAATCGCTGCTGACGTGGAACGTCTTCCGATCCACAAAAAAGCACCGACTTTCGATAACCTTTCAACGAAAGTTGAAATCCTCGAGACTGGAATTAAAGTCGTCGACTTGCTCGCTCCTTACATCAAGGGTGGTAAGATCGGTCTCTTCGGTGGTGCCGGTGTAGGTAAGACCGTCCTCATCCAGGAATTGATCAACAACATCGCGCAAGAGCACAGCGGTATCTCGGTATTCGCAGGTGTTGGTGAGCGGACGCGTGAAGGAAATGACTTGTTCCACGAGATGACGGATTCAGGCGTTATCAAACAAACAGCGATGGTCTTCGGTCAGATGAACGAACCACCGGGTGCACGTCTTCGTGTTGCCTTGACTGGTTTGACAATGGCAGAATACTTCCGTGATGAGCAAGGACAAGACGTTCTTCTCTTCGTTGATAACATCTTCCGTTACACACAAGCGGGTTCTGAGGTATCGGCCCTTCTCGGTCGTATGCCATCTGCCGTTGGTTACCAGCCAACACTCGCAACAGAGATGGGTATGCTCCAAGAGCGAATCACATCAACAAACAAAGGTTCGGTTACATCGATCCAAGCGGTTTATGTACCAGCCGATGACTATACTGACCCGGCTCCTGCGACGACGTTTGCTCACTTAGATGCAACGACGAACCTTGAGCGCCGTCTCTCTGAGATGGGGATCTATCCTGCCGTGGATCCACTTGCTTCAACATCACGCGCCCTTTCACCGGAAATCGTCGGCGAAGAGCACTACGGTGTTGCACGTCAAGTTCAGGAAACACTTCAGCGTTATAAAGAACTTCAAGATATCATCGCGATCCTCGGTATGGACGAGTTGTCAGAAGACGACAAATTGACTGTACACCGTGCGCGTCGTATCCAGTTCTTCTTGTCGCAGAACTTCCACGTAGCTGAGCAGTTCACAGGACAAAAAGGATCGTACGTCCCAGTTAAGGACACGATCCGCGGCTTCAAAGAAATCCTCGAAGGTAAACACGATGACTTAACGGAAGAAGCATTCCGTCTCGTCGGTCCGATCGAAGATGCGATTGAAAAAGCGAAGGCGCTTGTCTAAGTGACAAAGCATAAGGGGGACTTGAGATGAACACACTTCATGTCAATATCGTCACCCCGGATGGCGAAGTGTATGATGGCGATGTCCGTATGGTCGTTGCGAAGACGATTTCTGGTGAGATCGGGGTTCTCCCGCACCACGTCCCACTCGTGACACCACTCGACATCAGCATCTTGAAGTTGCGCCACGAAGATGGCGGACGCACGTTGATCGCTATCAGCGGTGGCTTTATGGAAGTGCGCCAGGATACTGTAACGGTTCTTGCGGAAACTGCGGAGCAAGCAGACAAGGTCGACTACGACCGTGCTGCAGCTGCGAAGGTTCGTGCAGAACGTCGTCTCCAGGACACGAAATTATCAGAACTCGAATTCAAGCGTGCTGAACTTTCACTGAAACGAGCAGTTAACCGTCTCAGCTTGAAAGATTACGGTCGCGATTGATGTCGATCAAAGACTCGATTCCTTCATGGAATCGGGTCTTTTTTTGTACGACGCATCAATGAATGAGTGCGAAGAAGCGTTTTCTGAGCGAGGCGCTTGGAATCAGGTTTAGGAAGCGAAAAATATGTAAAAGAACACTATATGCCTTGTTTTCACGATTTCTTCAACAGAAAGCTCATGATTTTCCTCATTTGCTCTTCAATAAATATATTTTATGCGATAAAATAAATGCAGCTTGTGTCATTTTGTTTGCGCAATCATTCATTTTATGAAATCATGGTAAAGTTGAAGAAATTATGAAGAAGAGGTGCGAGGATAGTGACGTCAATTGGTATTAGTGCTCTGATCAGCATGCTCATGTACGTGATCGCCATCTTGTTTGCTTGGTGGGTGATGTTACCAATCAAATGGGATAAATTCCTGCAACATCCTAGAGGTCCACAGGCGGTTTTACTACGTGTCCTGCTTGCTGTTGCTCTTGGTTCCAGTCTGGCGCGCTTTTTACTTGAATATGCTGGTTTTGCGCAACGTCTGAAATTCTTATTCAGCTGAACTTGTAACTTCATTGTAAACCTTGTATCGTGAAACTGGATTACCATGGAAAAGGACACTGTTCTTTAATGAAAGAACACAGTCAATTTATCAATCATCGAAACAGTCGCGTAGTAGTTTTAACTATTGGGAGTTTCTCTTCTATCGGTTCATTTTGAACCGCATACGCACTTATCACGCCATCATAAATAGAACAGAAACGAAGCAGAGGAGTATGGGGAATGGAAAAAATCGTTGTCCGAGGCGGACGTAAATTAGCTGGCACAGTCAAAGTAGAAGGTGCAAAAAATGCCGTATTAAAAACACTCGTTGCAACATTGCTTGCATCAGAAGGACAATCGGTTCTTCAAAACGTACCACGTTTAGCAGACGTCTATACGATTAATAACGTGTTGCGCAACTTGAACGCGGAAGTCGAATTCGATGCGGAAGCCAACACGGTGACGGTCAATGCAGAGCCGAATCTTAAAGACGAGGCACCACTCGAGTACGTGCGTAAGATGCGAGCTTCGATTCTCGTCATGGGTCCATTACTTGCACGCCTCGGGCGCGCACGCGTTGCAATGCCAGGTGGCTGTGCAATCGGATCACGTCCGATCGATCTTCACTTGAAAGGATTCGAAGCGATGGGCGCGAAGACGATCATCGGAAACGGATTTGTTGAAGCGCATGTCGACGGTCGTCTCCAAGGTGCAAAAATCTACCTCGACTTCCCATCAGTCGGTGCGACAGAGAATATCATGATGGCTGCGACACTCGCAGAAGGAACGACAGTCATCGAGAACGTCGCAAAAGAACCAGAAATCGTTGACCTTGCGAACTTCTTGAACGCAATGGGCGCAAAAGTCCGCGGTGCAGGTACAGAAACGATCCGCATCGAAGGCGTCGAGAAATTACACGGTGCAACACACTATGTCATTCCTGACCGGATTGAAGCAGGTACGTTCATGATCGCAGCAGCGATCACAGAAGGTGACGTCGAAGTCATCGGTGCTGAGCGCGAACACCTTCGTCCACTCATCTCGAAGATGGAAGAGATGGGCGTTAAGATCACGGATACAGAAGAAGGACTCCGTGTCGTTGGTCCAGCAAAACTTGAAGCAGTTGATGTCAAGACGATGCCACACCCTGGTTTCCCGACAGACGTTCAAGCACAGATGATGGCCCTCGTTCTCAAAGCAGGCGGCACATCGGTCATCACGGAAACAGTTTTTGAGAACCGTTTCATGCACGTTGAAGAATTCCGTCGCATGAACGCGGACATCAAGATTGAAGGTCGCTCGTCGATCATCAATGGTGGTGTACAGTTACAAGGTGCGGAAGTTCTTTCAACGGATCTTCGCTCAGGTGCTGCACTCGTCACAGCAGGATTGATCGCTGAAGGCGAAACGCGTGTCGGTGCGCTTCACCACATCGATCGTGGATACGTCGACTTCCACCTCAAACTTCAAGCACTCGGTGCAGACGTCGAACGTGTGACAGAAGAAGCGGCAATCGTCGAAGAAACGGCAGCAACAAAGCTTTAATTCCAATTATCCAAGCATCATCTCATGTTTTTGAGATGATGCTTTTTTGCTGTATTTTCAAAAAGATGACAATGAAATGTGAAAAGCGAAAAAGAAAGTCGTTTCGTTATGAGGCGTATGCTAGAATTGAAAAGTATGTATACATAAATGGGTTAGACGTCCAAACGACGTTCTATATTTTGGAATAATAGCCATCGGGTAAAGGAGAGCACACGAGATGTTTTCAAAAGATATCGGAATCGACTTAGGGACGGCGAACGTCGTCATTCATGTCAAAGGGAGAGGCATCGTCCTCGATGAGCCATCGGTCGTCGCGATCGATAAGGCAACAGGTAAGATTCATGCAGTAGGAACGGAAGCACACTTGATGGTAGGGCGGACACCGGGGAACATCGTCGCGATTCGTCCTTTACAAGACGGAGTCATCGCGGACTTCGAAATGACGGAAGCAATGCTTCGCCATTTCATCGATAAGATTGAAGTCCGTAAGATGTTCGGTGGCGTCCGGATGTTGATCTGTACACCAGCAAGCATCACGACGGTTGAAGCGAAGGCGATTCGTCAAGCCGGTGAAAAATCAGGCGCAAAGACGGTCTTCCTCGAAGTCGAGCCGAAGGTCGCAGCAGTCGGTGCCGGTATGGACATTTGGATGCCAGCAGGGCACATGGTCATTGATATCGGTGGGGGAACGACGGACGTCGCTGTACTATCGATGGGTGATATCGTATGCGGGGAGACGATCAAAGTCGCAGGAGATCGCTTCGACCACGACATCATCCGTTCAATCAAGGATACACATAAGCTCATCATCGGGGAACGGACGGCACAAGCGGTCAAGACGACAGTTGCTACTGTTTCAGAAGACGGACGGAGCGAACAGATGGATATTCGGGGACGCAATCTCGTGACAGGCTTACCGCACAACATCACGGTGACATCAGAAGAGATGCACGAAGCGCTCGCGGAAGCAGCGATGGAAATCGTCGAAGCAACGAAGCGTGTGCTCGAGAAGACGCCACCAGAGCTCGCAGCGGATATCATCGATCGCGGTATCATCCTGACGGGTGGGGGCGCACTCCTTGACGGCATCGATCAACTGCTTGCAAAAGAACTCGGACTACCGGTTCTGATCGCAGAAGATCCAATGCTATGTGTCGCACGCGGTACAGGCATCATGCTCGATAATCTAGGCAAGTGATGAAAAGATGGAAGTGTTCTCAACGGAGAATGCTTCTTTTTTTTGTAGCATTCATTTTGCGAATTAATGAAGAGTAGAGGACAACTGGAAGAAACACTTGAACGATTCAAACGCTAGACATTTCACATTGTGAAGTGTATATTAGAAGTTGTTGTATTGAAACGAATTGTAAAATAAAAGGAAGTGATGCCACAATGCCATTGTGGAAAAGAAATTTAGTCGTTGTTTGGTTCGGTAGTTTTTTGACCGCTGCAGCCCTCAGTCTCGTATTACCGTTTTTGCCTTTATTCATTGAAGAACTCGGTGTCGACAGCCGACAAGACATTACGACCTGGTCCGGCATCGCCTTTGGTGCAACCTTCCTCGTCGCTGCGATCGTCTCACCAATCTGGGGACGTCTCGCTGACCGAAAAGGACGGAAGCTGATGTTGCTTCGCGCAAGTCTTGGTATGTCGATCGTCATGTTCTTGATTAGTTTCGTTCAAGACGTCTATCAACTCGTATTCTTACGTCTTGTCATGGGAGCCGTGTCCGGATTCATTTCAGCCGGTATTACACTCGTTGCTTCCCAAACCCCAAAAGAGAAAAGTGGCTGGGCGCTCGGCACCCTGTCGACCGGTGGGATTGCCGGTGGATTGCTAGGACCTCTCATTGGAGGATTCCTCGCCGACGTTGTTGGGCTTCGACCCGTTTTTCTCTTTACGAGCGTTCCGCTCTTCATTACCTTCCTCGTGACCTACTTCTTAGTTAAAGAAGAATTCGTCCCAATGGAAGTCAAAAAAATGGCGTCCGCGAAAGAAGTTATCCAGTCGCTGCGTCATCCGGAACTCATTTTAAGTCTCTTTTTGACGACGTTCCTGATTCAGTTCGCGGCACAATCGATTAGTCCAATTCTGTCGCTCTACGTCCGGGAACTCAGTCCGGGGACAGAACGTCTCGCGTTACTATCCGGGATCGTTGCTTCGGCACCTGGGATCGCGGCATTGATCGCGGCGCAACGACTCGGTCGTCTATCGGATAAAATCGGAGCAGAGCGTGTCTTGTTTTTTGCGCTACTTATTTTTGCGGCGTTCTTGATTCCGCAAGCGTTCGTCACGGATACGAGCCAACTGATCGTCTTACGGATGGGAATTGGTTTTGCGACAGCAGCACTAATGCCGTCCGTCCAAACGTTGCTTCGGAAGAATACGCCAGCCAATGCGTCAGGACGGATTTTTGGATATAACCAGTCCGCGCAGTTCATGGGGAACTTCCTCGGACCACTCGCGGGTGGACAGATTGCCGGGCACTTCGGCTTTGAAGCGTTATTCCTCTTCACTGGACTGATCGTCATCACGAATGCCGTGTTAGAGCGGACACAAACAGCAATGCTCAGTAAAAATAACGGATAAGGTAAAACACGTCGACTCTAACGAAGGAGTCGACGTGTTTTTTGTCTTAAGAAGGCGGTTCGAGAACGTCTTCCAAAAAGGAAGGTTGAGAATGTTTCAGTTGCTCCTGGACGAGAGAAGAGAGCGCACGCACCTTGAAATCCGCTGCATAATGGAACAGGCCGTTATCGAGTTCCGTGATGGATACAGGAACGAGAAAAATCTCGGGATGAATCAATGAGGCAAGTGTCACGTTTAGTTCGATGTTTTGATGAATCGGCAGACGAATCGAAGAGTAGAAGAACAGCGTCTTATTCGTACATCGGTTGATCAGGATATCAGAGGATCCGACTTGGATGGCTCGACCGTTTAGCCGGGTAATCGTGATTTGAGCGAATAACGATAAGATCGCTTCGACTGGAGCGGCTGTACCGGTGTGTTGAGGATATAACATCCCTTTCGTCAGTAATTTTTCAAAAGTGCTCTCTGACACAGGTTTGCTAAACAAATAACCTTGAATCAGGTCGCACTGTAACTCGCGATAAAAGTCGAGCTGCGGAATCGTTTCGATGCCTTCTGCGACGACTGTCAATTGAAACTCCTTTGCCATGAAGAGAATACTTTTGACGACAGAACGACTTTTCGAGTCATGCTCGATCAGTTGTGCAAGAGAACGATCAATCTTCAGACAATTGATCGGATAGCGCTGGACGTGAGAAATCGAAGAATAGGCGGTACCGAAGTCATCTAACGAAATATGGACCCCTAGTGCAGAAATACGCGCTAGAATCTCATGTATTTTATCGCTTTCGAGAAGAATGTCGGACTCAAGTAATTCAATCTCGAGGAGGTGCCCTGGTATCCGGTACTTCTGAAGGTACTCTTCGATGACTTGTGCGAAATCGCCATAAAAGAGGCGTTTTGGAGAGACATTGATGGAAATCGGAACGATGTTCGGATGGCGTCGCTCACGAAGCGCATGGAGAAAACGACATGTCTGATCGAGCACCCAGTCGCCAATATGAAGATACATCTCACTTTCTTCCGACAAGGACAGGAAGTCCTTTGGTGTCAAGCGTCCCCATTCAGGGTGATTCCAGCGGATCAAGGCTTCGGCTCCTTGAATATTTCCGTTCCAGCCGTCGACTTTCGGCTGGTATTCGAGGACGAGCTGCTCGTTTTGAATGGCGTACCGTAAATCCCGTTCGAGTTCATAACGGCGATACATATCGATGTCGAGCGTCGACGAGTAAAACTGATAATTGCTCTTCGTTCGTGATTTTGCACGTCGAAGTGCTGTATACGTTTGTTTCAATAATTCATCGGCTGATTGTTTATCGTTGACGACGTACGTGATACCGATGTAGACGTTCGTGAACAACTCATAGGATAAGACATCAAAACGTTTTTCAGACAGCTTTAGTAGCTGATGGCTCAATTTCACGATGGCGGTCTCATCGATGGGTTTTTTGATGATGAATAGATACTTATCACCAAACAGATGACCGACGAAGTGATCTTGATCTGCAAAACGACGAACTGCAGCACTTGTCTGGCGAATCCATTCATCTCCGACATCGTGTCCGAAACGTTCATGAATGACATTGTATTGCTTAAACGTGACGGCAAGCAATGTAAACGATGTTCGTGTTTTCAATAAATTCGTGATTTCCTCGAGTAAAAAGGCGCGATTCGGTAACTGTGTCAAGGAATCATGCATGGAGAGATGCCAAATCGTATGTTGTTGCTCTTTTAAGATCGTAATATCAGACGAGACCCCGTAATGACCCGTGACCTCTCCATTGCGATCACGAATCGGAATACAGATTTCCTCGATCCAAAAGACATTGTCGAGGAGTTGGAGACGATAGACGTGTCGGACGACCTTACCGTTACGAATCTCAGGATAGGAGAGTTCTAAATGTGGTAAATCCTCTGGATGAATCAGTGTTCGCCATAACTGAGGTTCCTTTTCGATGCGATTCAGAATGTGCTGATAGGGAGCTAAAAAACCGGTTGATTGAAATGTGACGGTTTGTGGATGATAGATATGTTCGTAAATGGACGTATCGAGTGAGCCGAAGACATCCTTTAAGGACTGAATGGCATGATCCCGTTCGCGTTCAAGACTCGTCAGCTCCGTTGCATCATGCAAAATAAAGTTAACGCAACGAGGAGAAGAATCTTGTTGAAGCAAAGCATCACAACGAACGACTTTCGTATAGTGGCGTCGTTTGCTCATCCGGAGTGACATCGAGAATTCGGTAATGTGCTCGTCACACAAGGCAGTACTCTGTTGTAAAAATAGATCACGGTCTTCCGGATGAATCTCATCGAGCAATTCATACGCATCCATTTGTGCGACATGGCGCTGTGACCATTCGAGTAATTGGCTGAGTGCGGCATCTGCGGTCAATTGTTTTGTCGAAGGAATGTATTCAAGGAATGTGACACCTTCAAGCGTCGTCGTCAACTGTTCCTTTGCAAGTAGACGATTATAAGCAGTACGTAATTCTTTTTGTTGGGAGACATCACGCGCAATCCCGTAAAGTCCGATGATGACGTGTTGATTATAGAGGGGGATGTTCGTAACATTAACGGTCAGGATTTGACCGTCTTTTCGTTGAATATCCGTTGTGAAATGAATCGTTTCGCCTTCGTGAACACGATGCTTCAATGGTGCGATGCGTTCAGCTTCTGATCCTATAAGCAACTCGCTGAAATGCATACCACGGATCGCGTCGGTAGGATAACCGAGTAAAAGAGGTAGCTTATTATTAAATGCGATGAAATTTCCTTTCAAATCCATCGTATAAACTGCATCCGGGTGATTTTCAAGGAAGTGGGTCATGTCTGTCAACAGTGTGAAATCTAAAGAAGGAGTGGTCGATTGGTTCGTACGTCTTTTAAAGAAAGACACCGTCATCACCTCGTTTCAACTGGTCGATATGAACTACTTCTAATTATACCCAATTGGAATAATTATGAATATGAAACGAATTCAAAAGAAGGAGAATGATTTTTTGATAGGAATAGTAGTACTTTAGATGCAACTCAGAATTTTATTCCCTTTTTTTGAAAAAAACTCATAATCTGAAGCAAACGGACCGATATACTAAAAGATAGAATTGAACATGAAGTCAATGAGGAGATGAAATATAGATGTTACGCGGAATGTATACGGCATCCGGTGCGATGCAGGCATTGCAACGCCAACAAGAGATGTTGAGTAATAACTTAGCGAATGCACGGACGCCCGGCTTCCGTGCCGATCAAGCATCCTTGCGCACGTTTCCAGAGATGATGATCCATCAAGCGGCGACGAATGAACGGACGGGAATTCGACCTGCTGGAAACGTCGGTACACTCGCGACAGGTGTGTTCATGCAGGCAGCGACACCGAACTTCGCACCCGGATCCATCACGGAGACAGGAAATGCGACGGATTTACAGATCAGTTCGGCGGAAGGCGTACCGATGTTTACGATCCTACATGGTAATGGAGGCGGAACAGCACCTGAAGGAGAAGTGTTGTATACAACGAACGGACAGTTTGCGGTCGATGGAGACGGTATCTTGCGGACGACGGACGGCGATCAGGTACTCGATGAGAACGGAAATATCATGAACGTCGGCAATGACGATTTCAAAGTCTCACCTGAAGGTATCGTGACGCGTGGGAACGGAGAACAAGTCGGACGACTTGGACTCGTGACGACGAATAATACGGAACAACTTGAACGAGTCGAAAACGGACTCTACCGGGCACCTGAAGCGCTGGCGCAAGGCAACGTCAAGGTCGATCAAGGGGTACTTGAACTAGGGAACGTCGCAATCGAACAAACGATGGCAGAGATGAACGCTGGTCTGCGTCAGTTTGAAGCGAATCAAAAAGTCATTCAAGCGTATGATCGGACAGCGGAAAAGGCAGTTTCTGAAATCGGTCGCGTCCGATAATGAAAGGGGAACACCATGCAATCACTCTATACGTCAGCTAGTACAATGGCGCAATTACAAAAACAACTCGATACGACCGGGCATAACTTAGCGAATGTCGATACGAACGGATATAAACGTCGTGACGCCCAGTTTAAAGAGCTGTTGACGCGTAACATCCAGAATCAACCGGCTACGTTGCAAACGGGACCTTTATCGACACCGGCCGGCTTACGAATCGGTGTCGGCGGTTATGTCGCCAATGAAGCGACGCGCTTTTCGATGGGAACGTTCAAACGGACGGACCGGGCACTCGATGCCGCCTTATCGGATCCGCATCATTTCTTTGCGGTCATCGATCGGGATGGGATGACGAAGTTCACGCGAGACGGAAACTTCCAACTATCACCGCAAGCCGATGGGCGTATTCAATTGACGGATGACGCGGGACGGTCTGTCGTCAACGGTCAAAATGAACCAATTCTCTTACCTGCGGATGCGACGGGTGTCGAATTGAACAAGGACGGCAACGTCACGGGAATCGTCAATGGAGAGCGCCGTGTCCTCGCACGGATTGGTGTCGGGTATATCGACAATCCGAACCAGTTGACGGAAGACGGTTCTGGTTTATTCACGACACCGGAACAATATCAGGCGGTCGGTGGCAACCCATTGACGGTCGGCACACTCGAGTCGTCGAACGTCGATATGGCAACCGAGATGACGAATTTGACACAGATTCAACGGGCGTATCAATTCAATTCAAAAGCACTGATGACGACCGATCAGATGATGGGAATCGTCACGTCACTGAAATAACATGAAAAAGCAGATCGCCTCAGATTTGAGTGCGGATCTGCTTTTTATATTCAGTCTTGTAGCGCTTGATAAATAGCGGCCATATCGGCATTCCCATGGTCAAGCTTTGCCTTCGCATAACTACGATCCGCTGCTTGAGCGAGCGGCAACTCGAGCTGCTGACGTTTTGCTTCAGTTATGATCAGCCCGAGATCCTTCGCCATCAAGCGAAGCGGGAAGGCAGACGGGAAATCGTTGTTCCGGTACATGTCCCGTTTACCGGTGAAGAGCGGCGTGTTCATGCCCGATGCACTGATCATCTGGATCAGCTTCTCTTTCTCAAGACCCGCACCTTCTCCGAGCAACAACGTCTCCGCGACTCCTTGTCCGACGACGGCGAGTAAGAGATTGATGGCAAGTTTTGCCGCACTTCCTGAGCCATGTGGACCGAAATGGATCGTTTCCTTTCCGAGTAGATCAAGATACGGCTGACAAGCCGTGACGACGTCTGCGTCACCGCCAGCAAGCAAGACGAGCTGCCCGTTTTCTGCGACGGGGACGGACCCCGAAACAGGAACTTCAAGATACGTCCCACCATTCTCTTCGACAAGCCGAGCCATCTTCCTTGTCTCTTCCGGTGAGATTGTACTCAAGTTGACGATCGTCTTACCTGTGAGGTCGTCTGTTACACTCTCGAGAACGGACGCGACAGCTGGTCCGTCCGCGAGCATGACGAAGATGATGTCGCTTTGACGTACTGCTTCCTGTGCTTCTTTGACAGCTTTTGCTCCTCGAGCAGTCAACGGCGCTGTTTTTTCAAACGTCCGGTTGTAGACGATCACGTCATGCCCACCGTCAAGCAGACGTTTTGCCATCGGTATACCCATATGTCCTAAACCAATCCATCCCAGTTGCATGTTGATTCCTCCTTATCCTAATGCGCTTTTGACTATACCCCGCACGTCGTCGAATCTAACGACAAAAAAGACCGTCCACATGATGTGAACGGTCAGGTGATTAATCTTCATACGTGAGGATGGTCGAGATGACAGCAATCGGGAAACGGATCGTAAAGGTTGATCCAACACCGACGACGGATTCGACATCAATCGTTCCGCTGTGGTGTTTAACGATTTCCTTACAGATCGATAGACCAAGACCGGTTCCACCGATTTTCCGTGTCTCGGAGTTATCGACACGGTAGAACTTATCGAACAACTTCGGAAGCGCGTCTTGTGGAATCCCGATACCTTCATCCTGAATCCGGATTTGGGCGAAACCAAGTTCATTTGTAATCCGTATCAAGACCGTCCCACCGCTCGGTGAGTACTTGACGGCATTGCTGAGCAGGTTGTTGAGCAACTGCTTCATCTTTTCTGCGTCGCCGTCGATCATGATCGGTCCACGTGCCTCAAAATCAATCGTGTGCGTCTCATGCGAGACATCATAGAACTCGATTAAATCCTGGGCGAGTTCGACGACATCGAATGTCGTCATCTCGTAACGGTGTTCGCTCGATTCCATGCGCTGAACATCGAGGAAGTCATTGACGAGCGTCGTCAGGCGACCCGTCTCGGAGTGGATCGTCTGGAGATATTTCCGTTGCCGTTCTTCCTCGAACCGTTTATTAAGCATCAGCTCGGTGAAGCCATAGATCGAAGAGAGTGGGGTCCGTAATTCATGCGAGACGGTCGAGACGAATTCTTCTTTCATCCGCTCGGCTTCCGTTTCCTTTGTGACGTCACGGAGAACAAGCATCGTACCGACCCACATGCCGTCGACTTCAATCTTCTCGGCATAAATCTGGATGTACGTACTCTGTTTTCGAATCGAGACGATCAAGCTATCTTTTGGTAAATTCAGCTCAACGATCTGTTCGATGTAACGCTCAAATGGTGCTGGTTCATCGATGATGTCAGCGAGTGCCTGCATCGCTTGCTGGAAGGCAGAGCGCTCTTCGTCTTTGAACTCTGTTGGTACTTCCGGGAACAACGTCATCAGCGGTTCGTTGACGAGCAATTCGTCCGTCTCATGTTCGATGTAGACGACGGCTTCACGAATCGAGTTTAATAGTTGGGTCGTCTTATTCTTCTCACGAATCATTTCTTCATAAATCCCCATCCGGAGAAGGGAAAGCGATAATTGATGCGAGAACGACAAGATGTCATCCATCTGTTCCGCTGTGAAGGCGTCACGATAACGAACGAGATAGATACAGGCGATCATGTGCTCTTTCGTCGGATCAAGAACTGGGACTGCGACCTCATACATATAGTATGGGTATGGAAGCGGACTTTCGTGCGCGACCTGTTTCGATGAATGAACTGGACGCTTCAGGAGGCGTGCGCGGTGCAAGAGTGATTGATCATCGGAGACAAGACGACCGACCATCTCTTCCGTCATCCCATAATCGATCGTTGAACGGACTTCCTGTTGATTAAGGAACAACAATGCACCAATCTCAGAATGTGTGATCGAGACGAGCTTCTCGATGATTTCCGGATACGCCGTCAGTGTCTCACGGGACGCAAGCGTCTCGGTCAATTCATTGCGATACTTGAGATGTTGTTCGCTCCGAAGCGTGATATCGAGTGCTTCCTCAAGCTCTTCCTGTTGCGCTTGCAGTTCTTCTTGCTGGGCGACGAGTTCTTCCTGTTGTGCCTGGAGTTCTTCGTTCTTCGCCAGCATATGGACCTTGTTGTCGGCAATCGATGCCGCCATTTGATTGAATGATGCCGTCAGCGTATGCAGCTCGTCCTTCCGTTTCGGTAATGGAATCGCTTGGATGTCTTCACCTGTTGCAAGCAAAGCGCTATCGTGAGACAGTGCGTTGACCTGCTTCGTAATGCGGCTGATGAATGGACGAACGAGAGAGAAGAGGACGAGAATCAAGACGACGAGGTTCGACAGCCAGATGAACTGGGCGACACGCATTTCGCCAAGAAGATCGTTCTTTGCCTCGACTTCCTTCCCTTGAATCAACGTCAGATAATCAGCAAGTAACGTATCAATCCGTGTCATGTCGACATCAGCGTCTGATAAACTAACCGATCCGCGTATTGTTCCGTTTGCATTAAACAGATCCTTCCCATTCGAAAGCGCAGCAAGGGTATCAGGGTCGACAAAAGCTTCATCGATTTTCCCGTCTTTCTTCCCGTCGACGTATTCAGTAAGGAGCGGCAGTGCTGTTCCGAAATAATCGTCATACATTTGACGTGTCGCGGTTGCGTACTCTTTTCCTTGCTCGTACACAGCGTACTTTTCGAACCATGTCGTTAAACGATTGATTTCCTGTTGATTCGTCTTGACGGTATCCAGTGTTTCCTGTGAGCCGGTCAATAAGTAGGATTTAACGTTACTTTGCGCGACGGTCCACTCACTAGCGAGGTCATTCGCATTCGTTCGTCGTTCACGTAAGTCATCGAATGTCGCATTCGCCTGATCGATTTTTTGTTCCGTGTAGAAATAAACGATCGCAGACGTGATGCTGAGGGCGACGAACACCATATAGAAGGCGAACATCAATTGGCGACCGATGGTATGGTTGATCCATTTCACTGGGGTATCCTCCGTATTCTATTTTACATGTATGAAAAAGATTGCTTAAGTTCGAATATATTCATCTTACGCACATTCAACTTGTACGGCAAATTTGAATCTGCAAATCTTATTAAAACAAATATATCATATATTGGTTAAAATGGAGGAACCGATATATTTTCTGAGAATAAGGATTAAGAAGCGTTGTTTTAAGGAAAACAATAGAGGATATGGAACTTCATACTTTAAATTAGGGAAGTGGTTAGATGCAAAAAATGTTCGAAAACAAATGGTACCGATTCGCCTGGTGGATCATGACGTTACTCATCATCGTCTGGATTGGCGATCATGTCACGTTCCTATTCCGACCGGTCGCGATTTTGTTACAGATGGTCGTACCACCGCTTGCGATCGCCGGGATTCTCTATTATGTCCTGCTACCGATCGTCGAGCTGCTCGAGAAAAAGATGAAGCGACGACCTGCTGTCTTGATCGTCCTCGTTGGTCTGATCGGAATCTTGACGACGCTCGGCTTCATCTTCGGTCCGATGCTATCAGAACAGATCACACAGTTCGTCAACTCGATTCCGACACTTGCGACGCAGTTTCAGCGTCAATTGATCGATGTCCGAGAGCAACTTGAAAACAGTTCGGTGTTCTCACGCTTCCTCTCAGGACCAGATAACTTGTTCAATAAGTTTTCTAGCAATATCTCGGAGTACGCTTCGACGTTCCTCAAGAACATCGGTACGGGCGTTGGTGGATTCGTCAGTGTCGTGACGACGACGGTCGTAACGATCGTCATCATCCCGATCATGTTGATCTATATGTTGCTTGATGGCGATAAGCTGAAAGGCAATCTCGTCAAGCTGATGCCGTACGAGTACCATAAGGAAACGAAAAAAATTCTCGGGGACGTCCACTTGACGATCATGAGTTACATCCGAGGTCAGGTCATCGTCAGTATCGGGGTCGGGATCATCGCCTACATCGGATACTTAATCATCGGGATTGATTATGCGTTGCTGCTTGCGTTGTTTGCGACACTGACGAACATCATTCCATTCCTTGGTCCGGTCCTCGGTGTCATTCCGGCATTGATCGTCGGGTTCATTCAGGATCCGATTCTTGCGATTTATGCAATCATCGTCATGACGGTCGCGCAACAGATCGATTCGCACATCATGTCACCGCTCGTCCAAGGGAAAACGCTCGATGTCCATCCATTGACGATCATCATCGTCCTGCTGGTTGCGGGGAACATCGCTGGTTTCTTCGGGGTCTTACTCGGTGTCCCGTTCTACGCCGTCATGAAGGTCGTCATCCTGAACATCCGTCGTCTCTATCATCTTCGGTCGCAAAAGAAGATGGTCATCACGGAAGAAGAGAAGACGTTCGATACGATTGTCACGGAGCGCGATTGAGTTTTGAAATTCACGTAAAAGTGCGTCATACTGAAGACGTAGTTAAGAAAAAGGGGGCAGGGATCAGATGGATTCACGTCATACCGAAGAACAAGCCGATTTACTGGCATTGCAGAAGTTTCAACACAACTTTGAGAACAGCCTCAAGTCGAGTATCATTTATCTTTTGCGTGATGGGGCGTTGACGATCGGGGAACTCGAGCAACGGATCGATCAGTCACACGGTCAAATCCTCGAACAGCTGCAGGAGCTGATCGAAGATGGTCTCGTCGTCCAGCAGATGTCAGAAAAAGTGCACGGGCTGGCCTATTATTTAACGGCACCGGCAGAAGATCTCGTCCGTCAGTTCAAGGAATCGATTCGCTGGAGCAAACAGCATATTCGTTATTGATGGACGTCAAAAGCCAGAGTCGCTAGACTCTGGCTTTTGTGTGGATCTTAACGACGTATGGCACTGAAGGCTTCTTCCGATTCAATGCCTGCTTTGTTGACGGCTGTAATGATGAAACGACCCGTCGCATCTTCTGGAAGTGGGAAGGCTTTCCGTTCGATGACATCTGTTGTACCGAGTTTTTTGCGTTTACCGTCTTTTTCTTGATAGATGTTGTATTTGACGACATCCTTATCCGTAGAAGCATACCAGTTCACGAATCCACCACTGACGCGGACGTTCGTGGCTGGTTTCGGTGGTGTTTTGACGGGATCAGATGCTTTCTCATCGAGTTCTGTGAAAACGACGAGTCGATCATCATACGTTCCGGCATTTTGGTCAAACGTTCCGATACACGTAATCAAGTTAAGATTCCGTTTCTCAGAAGCACCAAAGATTTTTTGAAGCGGGGCATCCAAGTGATCGTATTGAACAAGCTTTTTGACGCGGAAGACGAGCGTCCGTCCCGAAGCATCCTTAATCTTGATTTGATCATTCTTCTTTAAGTCTCTTAGTTGATAGAAGACGGCAGGACCTGTTTTCGTATCGGTGTGTCCATCGATGACAGCATTCCCGACATCGCCTGGACGTGGACCAAACTTATACCAGCCGACTTGTTGTTCATTCTTTGGTGTCGCCATGGCGCCATTCTTATCAAGACCGACTTGCTCGACCTTTGTTTTGACGTCAAGCGTTGGAATCGAGAGAGTCTTTGGTAATTCAACTTCATTCGTCGAAAGATCCTTGAACTCTTTTTTGAAGATGTCCGATGGTTTTAACGGATCTTCTGCTGGCGCCTCCTTCTTATTCTCGGAAGAAGTCACCGTCTTGGGTGACGCCGTTCCTTGGGTGATGTTGGATGCTGCTTGTTCCGGTGTGCTAAAGAGCAGGAACAAGAGCGTTCCGACGGAAACAACCATCAAAACGATGCTTGTCGGCAGTAACCATTTTCGCATGACGTGTAACTCCTTTCCGAGAGAAGGGTCTCTCTATGTAAAAACAGGATAGCAGATTGCTATCCTGTTTTTGATTATACCCAATTTCTTAGGCGTTTTGACGTTTGCGTGCGAGGACAAGACCAACTGCTCCGAGTGCGAGACCGAATACTGCGATTGCACCTGTTGTTGCAGCTGTGTTGTTGTCGCTCATACCACCGTTACCAGTGTTAGGCATTGAGCCTGGTGTACCATCCATGAATTTCTCTGGCGATTGTTTGACGATCGCTTCACCGAGGTTTTCACCTACGCCGTACATGTAAGCGTAAGACTCACGGAATGTGTCGACAGAACCTTTGTAGTCGCCTTCAACATACTGCATGAACGTATCTTGGACGTAAGTCTCGTGACCTGATACGGCTTCTTGTGCTGCTTTTGTTGGAAGGTTTTCTTCTGTTGCCGCACCGAGGAATGCACCGAAATCGTTCGAGAACATTTTGAGCATGTCTTGTGCGTCACCCATTAATTTTTTATCGTCATTGATTGCTGCTGTGACGAGGTTTGCTTGTGCTTCGATGTGGTTTTTCGTCCAAACTTGTTCGAACTGATCCGCACCGGCTTGACCGTAGATTGATTTGATCGCTGCTTTGAAGTCTGCAGTGTGCATATCTTCAGCCCAGTTTGCTGCATCGTAATCTTTCGCTTTATCCACACCAGCTGTCATGCTGAGGTTTGCAAGTGCAACGTGTTCAGCTGCAAGGCTGTTAAGTGTTGAACGAAGATCTGCTGCTTTAGAATCTGCTTTCGTGTTGTCGAATTTCTCAGGCATCTGTGTTGTGATAGCAACAGAGAGTGCTTTAGAGATATCGTACATGCGGCTGTATCCTTCACGGAACGTGTTGTACGATCCTTCGTAGTCACCAGCAGCATATTGTTGGAATGTCTTGTAGACATCTGCTTCGTGAGCACGGAGGACTTCTTCAGCTGCTGCTTTCGGGAGTTTACCTTCCGTTGCTGTATCGAGGAAGCTTGAGAGATCTTGTACGAACTCTTCTGTTTCTTTCTTCGAAGCGTTGATGCCGTCTTGGTCATCTGCTTTTACAGCTTTGACGAGGTCTGTTGTGTATTTATTGTGATCAACGAAAATTTTCTCGAATTGTTTTGCGCCTTCGTCGCCGTAAACGGAAGCGATGGCTGGTGTCATATCGAGTGCATTTTGTTTAAGTGCTGCTTCGTAATATTCTGCGTCTTTTGAACCGTCATATTGTTTTTTCATGTCCATGACAGCGAGGACGAAGTGCTCTGAAAGTAACTGATCGAGTGTGGCACGAAGGTCAGCAGCTTTTGTTTTGACCGTGACGTTCTTTGGTGCCTCTTGTTTCATGTCATCTGCGCCACCAGAAGCGAATGCTGCTGTTCCTGGAAGTACGAGTGCTGCTGCCATTGCTGATGCTGCGAATTTTTTAGTGTGTTTCATGTTGAATCCATCCTCTCGATTTTAAGGTAGTGGAGCGCTTGCTTTAGTTTTTAATAGGAAAAACGTTTGGAAGCGTTGATCTAAACTTGAATAGAGGGATGAAACCGGGCCCGTGTCATCCTGTGCTTGTAAGTGTTGCTTGTGAATCTGTAAGGCTTACGCGGGTGGATGGCATTTGGATTTAAAAAAATGTGAGATTTACGGAAATAATGTGTTGCGAATTTTTTACTTCCTTATATAACAAAAGAAAACTTTTTTTAAATGTTTACCGATCGCTCGTGTTACACTAGCTAGGAACCAGGAGAAAACAAAGTCATTCCTGATATTGTTACCTGGTACTAATGTGCTATACTACGCTTAGACTGAATCAATGAAAGGTGATCAAAATGGTACAAGACCAAGCAGGTACGGAACAGCCAACGCGTGAACGTTCAAAGCGACATCAACAAGGCAAGGACGCCGGAACATCTGAAAAGAAAACACCACGTCTTCGGAAATACACGACGCGACGTGTCCCAATTCTCGTCCGGTTGTTGATCGTTCTCGTTCTCGTCATCGTCGCACTGGTCGTCGGTGCAATGGTAGGGTATGCAACGTTTGGTGGTGGCGAGGCAATGGATGTGTTAAAGCTCGACACATGGACCCGCATCACCGATTTTTGGATGAAATCTTAATTTGTCAGTGATGGGAGCTGTTTCATATGTATACAATCGAACAAATCAAGGAAGTCATTCCGCATCGTTATCCCTTTTTGCTCGTCGATCGGATTTTAGAGGTCGAAGAAGGCAAACGCGCGGTCGGAGTGAAAAATGTGTCTGCGAACGAAGAATTTTTCAACGGACACTTTCCTGACTATAATGTTATGCCCGGCGTTCTCATCGTCGAGGCACTCGCGCAAGTCGGAGCTTTTGCTGTCCTCAAGATGGAAGCGAATCAAGGAAAGCTTGCTTTCTTTGCCGGCATCGAGAACTGCCGCTTCAAACGTCAAGTCGTGCCGGGCGATCAATTGCGCCTCGAAGTTGAATTGACGAAGTTACGTGGACCTATCGGAAAAGGTCGTGCCACAGCGACGGTAGACGGGGAAGTCGCCTGCACTGCCGAATTGACATTCGCAATTAAGTGACGACCAGATGAAACGCTGGTTGCTTCCTCTCGCGATTTCCTTATTGATCATCCCTGGCTGTCAGCGTGCTGAAAAGGTCGAGACCGCTTCCCCATCGGTCATCGTCGACCCGATCAAACGGGCTGGTCAGACAGAGAACATCTCCGCCCAGATTTCCTTGACGAGTAAGGACCGGATGCGTTTGACGATCAAGACGACGAATGACATTCGTCTTGACGACCAACAAGTCGATATTCGGTTAGAGGTCTCGAATCAATCGATTCCGTTCCCATTCGTGTCGTTTTCCGCTAAAAAAATGGGTGAGATTCGCACGTACACTTCAGATACAACCGTTGAAGATGAAGTTTTCAACGAAAATCGCCTGCCTGTCCTTGTCATTGACGCCGGTGCAGGACGCGGGATTGAGATTCCGCTCGAAATCATCCGATGAACGATAAAGCGCCGACTCCTGTCACAGGAATCGGCGCTTTATCGTTTATTTGACGAGCGAGATCGCACGGTTTACGTCGAGACGACCGTAGCCGTATGAGGTGTCGTAGCCTTTTGTTCCAAGATCACGAGCGGACGACTTTAAGAGTTTCTCTGTCGCGCTCGGTGACAAGCTCGGTTTTAAGCTCATTAGGAGACTCGCGACAGCTGCAACGTGAGGGGGCTACTGCGACGTGCACGCGAGGCCGGACAGCTCGGTTTTAAGCTCATTAGGAGACTCGCGACAGCTGCAACGTGAGGGGCTGCCATCGAGGTTCCACTCGAATAGGCGAGTTCACCGTCACCGATGTAACTCGGAATCTCAACGCCCGGTGCGACGAGATCGAGTCCTTGTCCGCGATTCGAGAACGAAGCGCGGACATCTTTTCGGTCCGTTGCGCCGACAGAGAGAACATGCGCATAGCGTGCAGGATAGCTGATCGTCTTCGCGCCGTCATTACCGGAAGCAGCGACGACGAGCACCTTCTTCTGATCGGCATACGCGATCGCATCCTCGATAGCGCGTGATTTTTCATCCATTTCTAGACTGAGGTTAATGACGCGGGCGCCTTTTTTGACGGCGTGGAGAATACCACGTGCGACGTCCGACGTGGAGCCTTGCCCGTTTGCATCAAGGACACGAATCGGAATCAAGGAAGCCGCTGGATTGATCCCTTGAATGCCATACAGATTATCGGCATTCGCAGCAATGATCCCGGCGACATGGGAACCGTGACCGTCTGGATCGGTGACGGAAGTCTTTCCGCGAATGAAGTCGTACCCGAGATCGGTCCGGACGCGTCCTGCGAAATCGGCATAGGTCGAGTTGATCCCGGTATCAACGACGGCGACAAGTGTCGGCTGTAACGTTTTTCCGGCGAGGCGTTTTAAGGCAGCGGCATACTGGATGTCAGCTCCGACTTTTCCTTTTCGTTGTCCTGTGTTCTGGAGCGACCATTGGTACGGGCGATACATATCCTTTGCCGTCCGGGCGGTCTGTGTATGTTCGACGTAGTCGACAGCAGTTGATCGTTCTAAGTAACGTTTTGCCTGCGCTGCGGCAGCATTCGTCTTGAACGTCCATTCTTCGAGGGACAGGCCCGGAAGCGACGATCGTGTCGCATGGAGCGACGTCGAGACGGATTGTTTCAGACTGCCGTGCTTCATCTTGACGAGGAGACTCGCGGTCTTTGACGTTGTCGCACTTGGCTTCATCGGTAGGAGCGGCTGGAGTTTACGGAGGATGAAGGGAATCTTGTAGCGGGTCCCCGGTTTTCCTTCGAAGACGACGTACTGTGTCCCGGACCAGCTGAGTGGGAAGATCAACGCTTCATCCTGCAGTTGACGATACCGGCTGTAGGTTACGCCTTTGCTGTAATTCGTCTTTGAGGTATAGACGGAACCTTTCGAGCGATCGAGATCGAATTCGAGATGCGTTGCCCGTTCAATATAGAGGGCTGACGGTAGGGTGAAGACGGCACGTCCGGACGCATCATATGTACCGCGTAACGTCTGACTCGTCACCGGAAGTGGTGTCGTCGCAGCCGAGACGGCGGACGGGGTCAGGAGACTGACACCGAGCAGGAGTGGAAGGATACGTTTCATGAAAAATCACGACCTTTACGGAAAATGGTGGAAAGTTGAAAAAAAGGACAGTTCAAACAAAATTATCTGGTTTAATTTTACGTTGTTGTTTAAAATTTAGATATGTTTTTCTTACAGAAACGGAGCTGAATGAGACACCATGAAAAAAATCATCATCTTTTTGTTACTCCTGATGTGGAGTGGGACGGGCATCGCTCCGGTCCAAGCCGAATCGAAATGGGACGTGACAGCAAGCGGGACGGGACCGTATACGTTGACCTTCACGGGAGAAGGCATCGTCGATGTGACGAGTGAGACACCACTCTCGTTCTCAGACGGTTTGACGGGAAACGGCATTGATATCACTGCACATCCGACGGTGACGTTCACGTCAGAGACGGCACCACGGATTGTCGTCACGGAACCAACGACACAGCAATCGATCATCCTTGAGTTTCCGAAAGTCGACGCGGAGGAGCCGGCAACAGATGATCCTGTGACACCGGAAGAACCGGTCACGGAACTGGAAGATCAACCAGACGTCAAACCGGATACACCGAGTAAGCCGAAACCGACGACGCCAACAAAGGAAAAGCCGGTCACAGAAACAAAACCAGCTCCGGCGACGAACGTCAAAGCGACGAAGGGGCAAATCTCGGGAACAGTCTGGTATGACGCGAACGAAGACGGGATTCGTCAAGAGACGGAAGCCCTTCTTGATGACGTCAGTGTCTTCTTGATCACACCACGTGGCGACGTCACGGATATGGCGATCACGGAACAAGGGAACTACATATTCGAACAGGTGACGCCAGGGACGTATCAAGTCAAGGTTGATGGCTATGACATCGGCTTGTACACGTTCACGAAGCCGCATCAGGATTCAGATGTCAACACGTTCGGAACAACGAACGTAACGATCCAGGCAGGGGACGTCCGGGTCATCGATGCTGGTATGACGGAAGGGGACGAGATGATGGAACCGTCGCACTTCCTGACACTGACGAACTTCGTCGATGCGAATGGGGACCAACAGCCGCAGGAAAAAGAAGAGACCGTCCCGATGACGTACACGTTACTGGATACGGTCACGGGTGAAACGGCATGGACGATTGAAGACGAAGGAGATGATCACGCTTTTGCGGGCGGAGACGGCTTCCCGGTCGGCACGTACATCTTAAAAGTCAAAGCGCCTGCCGGTTATACAGTCAAGGCGATGCATCACCTCGATTACATCGCGTTTGAAGAGGACATGAGTGAGGCGAAGGATGCTCAGGCGCATCTCTTAAAACACTTGAAGCGTCAATCGGTCGACGCCGTTCTTGATCTAACACGCGATGGTGGCGGAACAATGGTTGCCGTCGAACTGGCGCCACCGGCGAAACCGGTCAAGGAAACGCCGACAAAAGTCGTCAGTCCGGTCAAATCGACAGCACCGGTCGCAGCAAAAGCGGATACGACGTCGACTCCGACTGTTACAGCGGAACGTCTACCGCAAGCAGGGGAAGACAAGCCGTTTCCGTTCGCGATTGTCGGTGGCATGAGTGCCGTTGTCGGAGTATGGTTGCTCGTTCGAAAACGATAAGGCTTAAACGGAACGTCTTCTGAGTGAGGCGTTCTTTTTTTATGGAGGAATGTGTGTTGATTGACACACACGCACACATATGCGCATAATAGTAGTACCAAATCACAGGAAAGAGGGATTCGATGCTGACGACAAAACAGATCAGTGAATTGTTACGCGTATCGGAAGAGACGGTCCGGCGCTGGATTCGGACAGGGGAATTGCACGCGGAGCAGGACGGCAAAGGCTATCGTGTCGATGAATTGGCGTTGAAACGATTAGTCGATGAGAAATCACAGATTCCGGGAACGGCATTGAACAAGATTCTCCCAATCATCCAAGATATGTTCGGACCGGAAGCAGCCCAGTTCGCGAAGTCGAACGTCTTTGATCCGCTCCAAGCGACGATGCAATCGAGTGAGACGGCAACACCGGAAGCCTCGAAAGCGTCGATGGAAGCGGAACTCGCACGCTTGAAACGGAAGAAACGTCGCCTTGAGCTCGAACACGAATTGAAGTTACTCGATATCGAGGAACAGATCGCGTCGATGGAACGTAAACAACACTCCTAAAAGCAAAGCGTACGTAGGGACAACTCCCGCGTGCGCTTTCGTATGTCATAGAAAAAGACGCCTTCACTGATCCGAAGGCGTCTTTTTGACGGAACGTTGTTTACGTTTCCAGTACCAATAGCCGAGCCCGAGTGCGATCGGGATGGCCGCCAAGTACGGATTGGCTTCGATATATCCAATGATCTCAAATAACGCGAACCATCCACTGATTAAACCAAGGACGAGTAAAATCGACCGCAGGACTTCTGGAAGCTTACGGATCCGATACGCGAAGAGACAAATGAGGCTAAAAATGATGATCGCCACATGCATTCCTCCATTCCGTACTCAGTATAGCGTATTCGGAAAGCTTTTTCGATGCACAAATCGGCTTTCCTCCCGTATAGTGAAGACAGAGAAAAATGGACAAGGACGTGATGGAGATGCAAGCAACAGTGATTGGGACAGGATATGTCGGACTCGTCACCGCGATCGGACTCGCAGAAAACGGACATGAGGTGACGTGTGTCGACTTGAATGCAGAACGGATGGAACGGTTAGCGCAAGGGATCGCACCGATCACCGAAGAAGGAATCGAAGACGCGCTCCGCCTCAATCGCGAACGCTTGACGTTCACGACGGACTATCCGGCGTCCGACTTGTACTTGATCGCCGTCGGGACTCCAGAACGGGCAGACGGTAGCTGTGATCTATCGGCTGTCGAAGCGGTCGCACGCTTGATTGAAGAAACGCGTCCGGGCGCGAGTGTCATCGTCAAGTCGACGGTGCCACCGGGAACGACGGCACGCCTGCAAGACGAGCACCCGACGTTACGCTTTGCGATGGTGCCGGAGTTTCTGCGTGAAGGAACGGCCCTCGCGGACAACCGTCAGCCGAGCCGATTGATCATCGGGACGACGGATGCCGCCTTTGCGAAAACGGTCGAGCAGTTATTTCAAACTACAGCTCCGGTCGTCGTCGTTGATCCGACGACTGCCGAATTGACGAAGTATGCGGCGAACAGTTTCCTCGCCGTCAAAATCAGTTTCATTAATGAGATCGCTCGCCTTGCGGACGCAGTCGGTGCCGACGTGACGGAAGTCGCCCACGGGATCGGACTTGATCCTCGGATCGGTTCTGCCTTCTTGCGAGCAGGTGCCGGCTACGGCGGATCTTGTTTCCCGAAAGACATCGCCGCATTGACGACGCTTGCGCGGACGCACGAGACGACGCTGCACGTCATCGAAGCAGCTGACCGGACGAACGAAGCCCAGCTCGATTATGTCCTCGCGAAGATCAGACCGGAGCGGGGAATGCGTGTCGCGCTACTCGGTCTTGCCTTTAAGCCGGGAACGGACGACTTACGGGATGCGCCAGCCTTACGCCTCGCGGAACGGCTCGAGCAACTCGGTGTCGTCGTCGTCGGCTATGATCCGGCGGCGCGTACATTGCTTGATCAGAAATCAACGCTTGAAGAAGCGTTACGCGGAGCGGACGTCGCCGTCATCATGACGGAGTGGCCAGAGATGAAGACGATGGCGCCAGAACTGTTGACGCGCGTCATGCAGACGCCACGTTTGATTGACGGACGGAACTGTTGGCAGTACGTCGATGCCCCGGCAGGCGTCGCCTATGAAGCAATCGGACGCCCGGGAAAAGAATTTTCGAACAAACGCTAAGTGCGACCTGTCATTAGGGGTGAGACCAGTCATGGTGTCATCCCTATTTTTCTAGACGAAAGGACGAAGCGACATGCAGATCGATTATTTCGCGGTTCAACCGAGTGGTCCCAAAGGAGCGCTCGAGGCACACGTGTTATATCCCGGATGGAATCAACGACAGAACGAAGAGTGGGAACGTGCCGTCCATTACGGGGCAGGAGTGATCCGGATCCGTCAACGGGGGACGGAGCTCCGAATTCCGATCGAGTTCGGATTCGGCTATGTCCTGCAGTACATACGTCAGTTCATGGAAGCCGAACGCAAGGGTGGCAGCATCCGCCAAAAGATGCAAGCCCAGCTCGACTGGATCGCGGAAGGACTACCGGTCCGTTTTAAGCGCGAGAAGGAGACGATCGTCGTCACAGCAGAACGGAGTCATGCCTTTGCGGAACGTCCATTTCTTGAAGCACTGGAAAAGTCGATGTATACTCTACCGTAAGTTTTATAAGAAAGGATTTGATTTTAAAAAGAAAGTCCGCGTGGCTTTCTTTTTTTGTGATTGAACAGAAAATCGAAAAAACAATTACCATTAATTAGAAAATAAGAAGACGTTCGAATCGAAGTGTTCGTTATACTTAAGGTCGAAATCTTTTTTGAGGGAGGAATAAAATCATGAAACAGGTATGGAAGTGGACAGCGACCATGTTGTTAGCGAGTACAGTATTTATTGGTTACGGACCGTCCAGTACATTGGTATCTGCAGAAGAGATGTTACCACTGAATGGTGTAGTGAAAGGAAATGTCTCTGATTCTGGGACGAATGAGTATAACGTGACATTAGAAGACGCAGGGAAGTTGGCATTCGATTTGACAGCGTTCGGTCCAGATACTGATTTTGATCTGTTAGACGAATACAGCGATAAAATCATGCATCATTCGATGAATAGTGATGGGAAGACACCTGCAAGAGAGTATGATTACTATTACTTAGAAGCAGGGACATATCGTCTTGTCGTAGAGAATGATAGTAGTGAACCGAGTGACTACAAAGTGGAGACGTCATTCAAGAAAACGGCAGGACAGGATGTTGAACCGAATAATGGAACTAGTGAGGCTCAAGCCTTACCATTCAATCAAAAAATTCGTGGATTACTCTCTGAGCAAGACGAGCGTGATGTCTACCGCATTCAAGTGCCGAAAGACGGGACGGTTTCATTCGATCTTTCGACTTATATCTATCAGCAGTCATTAGTCTCGCTAATGGATCAAGATGGAAAAAAGATAGATAGTGATTTCATCAGTAGTTCGGAAAAAACACCTGGTAGATGGTTACATTCATTCGACGTAGCTGCTGGTACTTATTATTTGTACATGGACCGTTCCTATATTGGTTACACGGGTGTCTATGACATTCAAGCCTCTTTTAAGGCAGCGAACAATACAGAGCACGAACCGAATGACGGAATCGTCGAAGCAGAAAAGCTAGCTTTCTTTAAAAAAATGACAGGATTCCTAAATTGGTCGGATCAGAACGATTTCTATAAAATCATTGTTCCGAAAAAAAGTAAAATCACACTCGAGTTATCGTCGTATCTTACTGCTATGAGAATCATTTGGATTGATCAGCAGGGAAAGACAATCGACAACGTGTGGTTATCCGGTGAATCTAATACACCAGGACGTTATCTGAATACATGGTCGTTTCCAAAAGGAACGTACTATCTACAAATCAATGACGCAGATCTCTATACGGGTCGTTATCAATTCCAAGTCAAATCGAGCCATCTGTTACCAAGCGTCAGCTTGAAAGCGATGAACGTGAAGTCAACTCATGTCAGTGGAACGACTGAAAAAGGTGCCACTGTTACTCTGAAGCTTGGAAAAAAGACATACACGAAAAAAGCAGATTCTAAAGGACGCTTTGATTGGAAAGTTAAAAAACAAAAAGCAGGAACGGTCATTACCGTCACTTCACAAAATAAATACGGGAAGACGACGAAGCAACTCCGGGTCTCAAAAAAATAATTCTAGAAGAAATAGTGGGTCTCACCTGCTGTTTCTTTTTTGTTAGGATTTCAAGGTGAGTGCGACCACCATTGGAAAATGACTTTTTTAAAACTGGTGAAATGTTTGAGAGCTATTCATAAATACGACTTGGGTTCATGAATTAGTCACAACTCCAAGCAGGTTCGACGAACATCGAGTATAGAAAATGATCAAAAAACATCTAAAAAAAATTTTTTTGATCTTTATTAGATCGAAAATCAGAGCGTGACTTTCGAATCATTTCCGCGTTTTTTAAAATCAGACTAAAAGTAGAGAAGTTAGTCTAGCTTTTTTGATAAAAAAATCATTCGACACCCAGTCGTGAAAATGTGTCACTTTTTGTCGAAAAAAAGGTGTTTTTTAACAGTATGGTAACCGGAAAATGATTTTCCATAAGACACCATACAAAAAATTTTTAATAAGACCATTAGATTGCATTTTAGTTACAAATTTAGGGTTGTTGAAATGAAACACTTTCGGTATATTTATTCTTGTAGGTCGAGACAACTGGTAAACAGTGGGATTAACCTGCAAATTCATGAAAAACGATTTTTCTTTGATAAATCGTTAAACATTGGAGTATCAGGTGTCGATAAGAATTATGGAATGACGATTACATACTAATTCGATATAAAAGGAAAAATTAGGTTTCTAATATTACCTATTTTATCTAATTATCAATTTTCGTCAGGACGTAAGACTTCTTCCTTTATCTGACTTGGATTCGAAATACAATTGAAATTTTGTTGGTATAAATATCAACTAAATTACCATTGTATGGACGAGAAAAGGCTGGGTGAAGGAGATCCTGAAGTTTGTCTTTTGTCTTTTATTGGAGGCAAGTCGTCAAGTCAACTAGTAGTTTAATTAAGGGAGGATTTTTACACATGGGCACGAAGAAATCGAACAAATTATACGCTGCAGCAGCTGCTCTTGCAGTGACAGCTTCAGCAGTAGCACCAGGCCTTACGGCGGATGCTGCATCGAAAGTCACAGTTAAATCAATTACTGCACCTAAATCAATCTCGCACTACGGTGGTTACACATTCGCAGTGAAAAAACTCTCACTTCCAAAAACGGTCAAAGTATTGCTTTCAAACAAGAAATACGAAAACCGTTCAGTCAAATGGGGCAAAGTCTCTTACGACAAAAAATACATCGGTAAATACCAAACAATCTCTGGTACTGTTTCAGGTACTACGAAAAAAGTTTCGATCAAAGTCAAGTTGAACAACTACCCAGTTGACGTTGTTGAGCCAAAGCTTGATCCTGTCGCAGTTGGTGAGAAACTCAACCTTCCTTCAACAATCGACGTGAAATACAAAGATGGTAAAGTCATCGCTCGTTCTGCTAAATCGTTCAACCTCACGGCTGAAAAAACAGACAAAGCTGGCATGATGAAATTGTCTTACAACTACATGGGCAAAAACTCTTCAATCAAGGGTTCAATCGCTTATGAAGTCAAAGCTGCTGAAATCATGAATATCGTAGCAGCTGAAGCTGACTATGAACTTTCAGTATCAGCTGACGTGAAGTACCCTGCGAAAGATGCGAAAGCAGAACTTCTCGTATATCCTTTCAAAAATGAATCTGCTGCAATCGTAGTTCCAGCTGAATTAAAAGATGGTAAATTCATGGCTAAGGCAAAAGATCTTCCAGTAGGAACACATTCTTTCGCAATTAAAGTCGGTGAAGTGAAATCTGAAGTAAAAGAAGCTGTTGTTGAAGGTGCGAAAGTTCTTTCAGCTGAAGCAATCAATGGATCACAAATTGAAGTGAAATTCAACAAAGCAGTTGATGCTGATACGATTTTCGCTGCTGATGGCTCACTTAAAGCAGGTGTTGTTACAGTAGCATCACTTGATTCTATTCCTGCTGGAGCGCTCACTGCTACACTTGAAGGTAAAAAACTTATCATCAAGACACAAAATCCAATCTCAAAACGTTACGATGTAACGATTGATGGCGTGAAATCATCAAAAGGTGCAGCAATCGCGAAGTTTGTTACAACAATCAACGTAGCAGCTGATACGACAGCACCGATGATCATCGGAACTGAGAAAATTGATGCTTCACGTATTAAAGTTAAATTCTCTGAGCCTGTCAAAGCGTTCACTGGGACGACATTCAAGTTCGCTGATGGTACAGATGCAGCAGTAACTGGAACAATCGCACAAGGTGCGACGGAAGCGATCTTCACGATTGGTTCTGCAGTTGAGGCTGGTAAAGAAATCAAAGCAACGATAATCGGTCTTCAAGACGTAGCAGGAAACATCATCTCGCCAAACCCATCATCGTTTACGTTCCAAAAAGGAGCTAAAGATGGTGTAGCACCAGTGGTTTCATCGCTCACACCAATGGGTACAACTAAACTCGAAATTAAATTCAGCGAAGAGTTGATTGCTGCTCCTGCAGTTACAGTGGATGGAAATGAAGCGACACTCGTTCAAGATGCTACGGATAAAACGAAATATGTTGCTACATTCACTTCAGTATCAGGTCTTAAAAATGTCGTAATTGGTGCGGCTACGGATCTCTCGGGTCAAGAAAGTGCAGCGGTAACAAAAGTCGTGAACTTCGTTGCGGATACTACGGCACCTAAACTCGTTTCTTCAAAAATCGTTGTTGATGCAACAGACAAAAAAGAATATCTTGAACTTTCGTACGATGAGGAAGTCACAGTTGACGGTACAGTAAGCGTTAGCGGAACATATGTTAAAAACTTCATCACGACGAATGTTTCAACTTCTGGTAAAACGCTTGTCTTAAAAGACGATAAGAAAACAGTCCGTGTTGCACTTGACTCACTTCTTCTCGGAGCAGATGCTGAAGGTGGCGTTTACAACTTAACGCTTACTGGTTCTGCTGCAGGTATCGTTAAAGATAAAGCGACTCCAGCAAACTCTTCATCAAAAACTGCAGATGTATCGTTCACACGTGGTAAAGATGGAGTAGCAACATCAGAGGCTAAGGCAACTGTAGCGACTTATCAAGTAGTGAATAACGACCTAGTGCGTGTAACATTCAATGGTGCAGTCGATGGAATGACAGCAACAATGGCTTCGAACTACAAAATTGACGGTATCGTTGTGGAGAAAGCTACATTAATCTCAAACGCAGGTGCTGAAAACGTTGTTGAACTTGATCTTAAAAAAGGTTCGAACACATTCACGGGACTCCGAAATGTATCAGTTGAAGGAGTTAAGGCAAAAGGTTCTTCTGTTGCGATGGATAAATATATGAGTCAACAATCATTTAATGAAAACGTCGCACCAACGGTTACTGGAGCTAAATTGATTGCTACTGATACAATCGAATTGACATTCTCTGAAGCGATTACTGATACTGCTGGTCTTGATTTCGAGACGCTTGTAGAATCTAAGACTTCACTCGGTAGTAAAAGTGTTACAGTGACTGGCGCTACGAAAGCGACAATCACATTGACGCCAGGAGTGACTGCTGAGCAACTCGCTAAAGGTCTTTCATTGAAAGCCCTTGATACACTAGACATTAAAGATGTGAAAGGGAACAAACTTTCTGTTCCTGCTAACATCATTGTCACAAACTAATTAATCCTTTCTTAAAAAATTAAATATAACTTAATCTTACCCGGATTAAGCGAATGGAGTTGATAACTAATCATCAACTCCATTCTATGTAGAGGCTGGAACATAACTCAGCTTCACAAACGAAAAGGTTCTCGAGACGACAACGCGTCTCGAGAACCTTTTTTTGAGATAGTTTGTCAAATCAAGCGCGGCGATTTTTAAGAACAGACCTGATATACCGTTTTCCAATCGAGACATTTCTGTGATCGATTATCAAGATGAAAGTGCGTGATTCAGTTTTGTTGAGGTAATCCTTCCGAAGTTCATCCCTCTTAGAAAGAACTTGCATAGAAGACGATTGACTTTTTTGTTGCTGCCACGTTACCCAAAATAATATGAATCCATAAAGAACACGGGAAGGTCAAGAGGGTCTTGTTTCCGTTCATGACAGCTGAGCTTCTTTCCATAGTCCGTCGTCCTGTATTAGAACGTTCTAGTTGAAAAAGTAACGTAGAGTGTTCGAATAGTGCGCTAAATCGAATGAGAAAAGCGGTTCACTATCGGCGGTATGATATAGAATCGGCTCTACATTCCTCTTATGTTTAAGAGGCCTTACGTTCAAGAGTCCTTATGTTTTACGTAGTTTTTGGCGTTTTCCTTTTATTACAAAACGCTTACATCGGTCCTATGAATACTGTGTACTATTTAATTCAGGCGAAATGAAGGGGCGCTGACGTGTTATTAGCAATTTTTCGCATTGAAAATCTAAGCGTTTCTATTTTAACTCGTTCTGAAGTTTATCTCACTACAATAGAAAGAGTTTGAATAGAGCCGGGTATCTCGTATTACGTTTCTTAATCCGAAAGAGTGTAGCACACCTTGAGCGTCATTCTTCTGAGATTTCACTAGTAGAGAGCTTGCTTGTTGTCATGAGTGATTCCTCAGATAGTGAAAGACATCACGATAATCATGATGAAAATGTCCAATCATTTAAGTAAGGGTAGGACGGATTGTGCTATTTAGTGCAACACCTAGCTGAAAACACCAAAAACCCATAACGACCTTGTGTAGAATAGAGTTATCACCCTGCATTCAACGGAAGAATCGTTATGAGCTATATTCTTCTTACCACATCAGAAAGAATAAAAATAGAGACGTGTCTAGAGCTAGGTTACTCTATCCGAAAGATTATGGAACGCCTCGGGTGTCAGCCTTCTGCGAGCAAAAAAATATATTTTTTCAGTTGGCTACATGTTTTTCACGTAATACTTGAAACATCACTGTCCGACTTTAAAATATCTTCCAAATCGTTGTTCGATAGGAATCCCTTTGATTGCTTGCGATACAGCATCCGCAAAGGGAATTAAGGCTTCTGCTCGTCGTTGTTCTCGTTCTTCTTTATAGGCAATGATTTCAGGTCCCGTGTTGGCTTCGAAAAATCGAAGAGTACATGTTTCGTCTAACGCAAAATCAAGCGCAAGCTCCGGCAAGGTGAAAGGATAGAGAGCGTCGATCGCTTTCGCCAGTAAAAGACTTTGCTCAAGGAGTGCACGATGCATGAAGGCACCTTCAGGATATAACGATTGAAGGAACACGTCAGCCCGCTCTGTTTTATAGCCACTCCAGTTCGTGATGAACCGCCCTTTTTTTGCGATATCCGCAATGGAAGTAAGAACTGTCCATTGACCAAAAGCATTCCGAATGAGATGAGTGCGCAGATGGAAAGTTTCGCCGCTTGCTGTGCGTGATATCACGAATGGCTGCATAATATAGTTCCCTTGCTCCACCAAAGAGTGAATCCATGTGTGAAGCTGTTGATATGTATAGGTATGACGCTCATCTTGAATGGTTACAGAGTATCCGAGTCCTGCTGCTTTCATAATTTTATATATGCCTGTTCCTTTAGACGCATTGCTCGGCTTTAAGACGATGACGCTGTGTTGCTTCAGCTGTTTTAAAAATTGATCAAATCCCGTTAATCGTTTGGTCGGGATGAACAAGGTGTCCCATGATCCTGACTTTTCTAGTCGTTGTTGAAGCAGATACTTATCATCAATCAGATGAAAGAAATGAGGGATGACTTGTTGAAGGCGTAGATCTTCTTCTGGATGCATCGACTTTGAAGGAACGACGCAGTTCTCGTTCAAAAGTAAGGAAGGAAACGGAATTGTTTGCCGCCGCCACTCTCCGTCATAGACTTCCGCATGAATGACTTCTGCCTCAAAATCAACATCCTCAATCATGCAACTGGCTAACTGCCGTCCTAAATGATGTGCTTGTTCTATGTAATGATGCACTCGTTCTTTCGGTAGGATTGTTCGGGGAGATTTCATATTGTTATATAAAACAATCATGCTCAGCCACTCCTTTTTCAATTTCATGTAATTACCATTATTGTATTTCATATTAGGGTAAAATGTTATAAAAATTTGACGAATTATAATCTAAAGCGTAGGGCCTAATAGAGAAGTAGGCGAAAAGCGATAACGATTTGCTTAAAATAAAGTTATTAGGCGATAGTCAAAGAAGGACTCGTTAGGAGTCATGTTCTGCTTCCTACAACAGAAAGCGTCAAACAGAGATGGATCTCGAATGATAATAGCTTGGATCCGAAAGCATGCAAGATGTCTAAGACGCAACCTTCTACGGTTTTACGAGACGGAATCCTGTCTATACCGAATAAGGCGATGAAGCGAAAGAGGTGTGGCATATAAACGTAGTGCACCAAGTGTGGTCTTTTTGGTTGCCAGTCATAGCCGGACGATTGGCACTAACTGGACGTTCCACGGGTCACATATTGATCCTTTCGTACCTAGTCGAGTGATTGATCCGAATTCGTTGGAATAAAGAAAGCTCATGTCGGAATCGATGAATGTTTTTAGGCACGTTGTATTGTATTCCTTTAAGAGTGTAAAGAGAATTCAGATTGAACGACAAGCTCGTGCGCCGATGAGATCAATTGTTTGTATTCTGGTGGAACGATTGAATAGGGTACGTGGTCAATACTAGTCATTTTTCCAAATAAAAGTAAATGCAAAAAATAATACATAAAATCCCATAGGTGTATTATGATGGACAAGAAAAATCAATTATGTATTATTTGATTTAATAACATCATATCTTCCTAAAGGGGTATCTATTCATGGAAAAAGTGCGGAAACGAAAAAAAAATAAAAAAAGATTCACGCCATTGAAAATTCTCTTTTTATTAGCCGTCGTATTATTGACGGGTATCGGTGGTTTCATCGGTTACACTTATTATCAAGTCGATCAGACCGTCAAACAAATTCAAGGTCCGGTCAAGAACACAGGTGATCGAATCGTCGAAAAACAAAAGCCGGTCTCGATTCTTTTACTAGGAGTCGACAAACGTCAAGGTGAGCGTGGACGAAGTGACACGATCATGGTCATGACGCTCAATCCGACGCGAAGCGAAAGTCGTCTCATCAGTATTCCACGTGACACGAAGGTTGATATCGTTGGTCAAGGAACGAACGATAAAATCAACCATGCCTATTCGTTCGGTGGTCCTGACATGGCAATCAAGACTGTTGAGAAGTTTCTCGATATTCCTATCAACTACTATGCGGAAATTAACATGGAAGGATTTACGTCGCTCGTCGATGCCGTCGGTGGAGTGACCGTCAACAATGATCTCGACTTCCAGGTTGAAAACGTTCATTTCCCGATTGGTCAGGTGAACTTGGACGGAGCGTCCGCTTTGAAATTTACACGGATGCGCTATGAAGATCCACGAGGAGACTTCGGTCGTCAGATGCGACAACGGGAAGTCATTGGACAGGTAGTCTCTAAACTCTCAACGGATGTCTCGCTCAGTAAGTTTAATGCCATCATGGATGTCGTCGGTAAAAATGCTCAGACGAACGTCTCGTTCGAGCCGATGCGGACACTCGCTTTCGATTACATGGATGCATTTCGTAATCAAAAAAACTTAAAGCTTGAAGGGACGGGAGGGAAAGAGGCGGATGGGATTTATTACTGGCATCCGACGGAAGACTCATTGAACGATACGAAAGTCGCATTACGTTACTCGCTTGATTTGGAATGAACAAAAAAGCACTGAATCCTCGAGGGTTCAGTGCTTTTGGTTTAAAACGACTGTTCCGCCAGTCGGATGCGACTCACTGTGCCATCTTTTGCGAAACGCTGTAGCCGATACGAGTTACTCGTAATGAGCCCGGTTGAGTCCGTCTCGAGTTGTAGTGGTGCAAGAGAAGCTAGTTGAGCATTCGTGATGTTCGTATTCGTCCAGTCGATCGCGATAACGCGATCATCTTTTAAAATAAAGAAGTGATCGCCATAAAATTGATAATCATGTATTTCATCGTTGAATGTACGGTCGGCTGGTCCATATAGACTATTTAATTCAGTGCTTGTTTTACCGATAAGGTCAATGAGTGTGCCCGTGACGAAGCTGGTATCGAGTTGATCGTTCACCCACTTCAATAAAACATCATCAGTGAGCGCTTCTCCTTCGAGCTTGTTCGTTGTATCGGACGACTTAATGAATCCAGTTACCTTGTCTGATAGCTCGATTTCTGTAATATTATCCTTCTTATCAATGATGCGATATCCGTCGCCGAAATCGGCTTCATAAAGCAAAGTCGACATGGATTCTTCTCGATACACATTGCTCGAGCGAGTTTTGACATAAAGTATGTCAGACACTTCTGTTTTGGTCTCTTCTACTGGTGTCTCTTTCTCTTTTGTTTTCTCAATCAATACCGGTTTTTCGAGACTGGCTTTCGGAGTGGTTTGTGTCGGATGGGCAAAGTACGTCGAATAAGCGTAAGTGCCACCAGATCCAAGTAAGAAGCAAAGCATCAATAAGGCAATCCACCTCCAAGGGAGTGGACGTTTTGCACTGGCGTGCTGAATGTCTTTTTCTTTTATCCGACGTTTTGTTTCTGGGTTACGTTGACTTCGAGAAAGTACCGAAATCGGCGTCGTCTCTTCATCTGAAAGCGGACCATCCTCGTCTAGCAGCGGACGAGCGACCAGTGCACCATAAAAATCAGCGAGTACGGGATGGTGCTCTCCGCCAAGAAAAGCATCCCATTCCGTCGCAGTCACTGCATCTGCTTCGTACGGAATGAGTGGTGGTTGACCTGTGATGCGATTCATCGTATCGGTCAATGATTCTGTCGAAGCGAGACTCGATCGAATGCGTTCATGCAGACGAGAAATATCCTCAATAGAGTGAGAAGTATAAAATTGTAACACTTGAAGAGAGCGATGCATAAAAGAACCTCCTATATCTGATTGCAGGGATGAATGTAAAATTAGAACAATTCACCTTTTATTATACGCAATGTTTTTCAAAAAAGTATGAAATCACCTAAAAAATCATCAACCATTTCCCCAAAATTTGTTATACTAAGCTTTAGTTATGTTATAAAACATTGAATTAGATAAATAAAGGAGAATCATTAAACCATGAATGAAACGATCAGCTTGCAGGAATTATTTTCGGTTTTACGTAAATCGTTGTGGCGGATTGTGGCACTAACGGTTGTGGTGGCCTTGATTTCGTTTGCGGTTAGTAGCTTTTTAATTAAGCCAACTTATCAAGCAGAAACGCAGATCCTGGTCACACCGAAGAAGCAAGAAAATAACATCATTGATGCGCAACAAGTCCAATCATCGGTTACGCTCGTTAATACATATCGTGTCATCATTAAAAGTCCAGCGATTTTAGAAACGGTTCAAAAAGAAGTTTCGAATGCTCCAACCAGTTTATCCGCACTCAACAATATGATCACGGTCGAAAGTGAACAAAACTCCCAAGTCATCAACGTGTCCGTTCAAAGTACAGACGCGGCACTTGCTTCGGACATTGCGAATTCTGTCGCGAGCGTGTTTAGTGAGGATATTCCAAAGTTGATGAATGTCGATAATGTCAAAGTCTTATCGGTTTCAGGTATTCCGACATCACCGGTCAGCCCGAACATCATCTTAAATACAGCGATTGCTGCAGTAGTGGGTCTCTTGCTTGGTATTGGTCTAGCTTTCTTGCGTGAAGTGCTCGATCGCCGGATTCGTACAGAAGAGCAAGTCCAACAAATTCTTGATCTTCCGGTTCTCGGTAGCATTCCAGATATCGATAGCAAAGTGTTCAAGTCTTCATCGAAGGCAGCCAAACGAGGGGCGGTCAAACAATATGGCTAAGAAAAGTAAAATGAATAAAGACGCACGAAAGTTGATTACGGTGACACAACCAAAGTCACCCGTCGCTGAACAATATCGGACGATTCGAACGAATATTGAGTTCATGGCTGTCGATCGTGAGATTCAGGCGATTCTTGTCACATCTGCTACGCAAGGGGAAGGGAAGTCGACGACTTCGTCCAATCTTGCAGTCGCTTATGCGCAACAAGGAAAAAAAGTCTTAATCATCGATACGGATATGCGTCGCCCTACAGTACACTATACGTTTAAAGTTGCAAATGGTTTAGGTCTATCAAGTCTTTTGACGCGTCAGGCAGAAAAAGAAAAAGCCATTTTACCGACAAAAGTCGATAACTTATCGATTTTGACAGCTGGTCCGATTCCGCCGAACCCAGCAGAGTTATTATCGTCACGCGCGATGGAGCACCTTGTATCACAATTACGGGCAGATTTTGATGTAATTATCTTCGATGCACCACCATTGCTACAAGTGGCGGATAGTCGCATTACATCTAAGCTCACGGATGGTGTCGTACTCGTCGTCGGCTGTACGACGTCTGATCGTCAACGTGTCTTAAAAGCGAAAGAGCAACTCGATCTCGCTGAAGCTAAAATCCTTGGCGTCGTCTTGAACCGTCGTGAACTGACAGATGATTCAGCATATCAATACTACTATTCTTATGAGTGAGGGACATTCACATGGTTGATATCCATTGTCATATCTTGCCGCTCGTCGATGACGGTCCGTCTAGTGTCGAGCACGCGTTACAGTTAGCAGAACAAGCTGCTGCCGAGGGAGTATCACGAATCATCGCGACACCACATCTCTATCATCCGCAATTTGAGACAGAAGACGTCGACGTTCAATTGACAGTGAATGAGTTCAACGTGTTATTAAAACAACGTGACATCCCAATTACTGTCTATCCAGGACATGAAATTCGTTTGATTGGTGAATTGATGGAAGCCATAGAAGCAGGGCAAGCGTTAACACTCAATGAGTCGCGCTACATTTTGATCGAGTTCCCATCGAGTGGAATTCCATCATATGCGCGTCAAGTGTTCGCTGAATTGATTTCAGATGGTTACATTCCGATTGTTGCGCATCCGGAAAAGAATAAAGCGATTATTCAGAATCCATCTTTATTATTTGAATTGATTTCGAATGGTGCGATTAGTCAAGTTACATGTGCTAGTTTAGTTGGGAAGTACGGTAAGGATGTACAGCGCTTCGCCATTGCGTTACTAGAAAATGCACAAGCCCATCTTATTGCGAGTGATGCGCATCATATTGAGAAACGTCCGTTTTACTGGAAACAATGTGAACGAGTGCTTGAAAAAAAATTAGAAGACTGGCTGATTGATGAAATTTATGAAAACAATGAAGCAGTTTTATTGAATCAGCTAATTACGATTAATCCTCCAAACCCAATTGAAAAGAATTGGAAAGGGAAATGGGTATAACATTTTTGTTAAGGTAAGGGAAAGAGAGTGAAATCGCACTCTCTTTTTTTTATGGTAACGCTTACATTATGAAATTATGGAAAAATTTATATAAAATTAAATAAGTTGTATGGTATCTTAATTTATATAAAGTATGGAATTATATTTATAAATTGGTATTAAGAAAATGAACGCTCATTAGCGTGATTACTTAATTTGAGTGATTGAAAGGAGTTTGAAATAGACTCAATCAAAACATAACTAATGAATTCCCAAAAATATGATAAATATAACTTCGATCTTGAAGAGAAAGGAAGTTTAATTAATGAAATTTTACTACTATTATCGAACGCTGACATTAGCATGTATTGATGCGGTAGCTCTTTGTATAGCAATTGCATTTACATACTTTTTCTTATATCCAAGAGAGCTATTCAATCTCATTGATAGCCATGTCCTAATTCAGTCGGCTGTACTATTTTCTTTATTGTTTGTGACGATTGCATTTTTTATGAAGTTATACCGAGTTAATTGGAAATATGCCAGCATTCAAGAAGCATTGATTCTTTCTTTGTCTTTAGGTGCTAGTTCGATTGGACTAATACTTTATCAAAAAATGTTTTTGGACAGGTGTTTGAGCGGATCACCATTTTAAGTTTTTGTATCTCGTTACTTTTACTAGGTGCAATTCGATTAGCACTACGGTTGCTCGGAATTAGCCAACATTGGCGTAAATATGCTTTGCCGCGTCGTTTAGTTAAAGTAAGGAAACGGACATTGGTAATCGGGGCAGGAAGAGCGGGAAGAGCGCTTGTCCGTCAGTTATATTTGTCACCTTTTCACGAACTGAAGCCTATTGCTTTTGTAGATGATGATCCTAAGAATATGCACTTTAGAATTCAAGGGATTGAAGTAGTTGGTACAACTAATGATTTAAAGTCAATCATTGATAAACACAACATAGAGGCCATAGTTTTGGCGATTCCTTCTTTAAATCAACAAAAGCGAATTGAATTGATTACTGAAGCAAAATCATTGTGTAAAGATGTTCAGACACTACCAATGATCGAAGAATTAGTAACTGGAAAGATTTCTGTTAATACGATTCGTGATGTTTCAATAGAAGACTTATTGGGTCGTGAACCAGTTGAATTAGATATTTCGAGTATAAAATCGGAAATTGAAGGGCGAACGGTTTTAGTGACTGGAGCAGGCGGATCAATCGGGTCTGAAATTTGTCGTCAAATTATTCAATTCAATCCAACAACTTTATTGTTATTAGGTCATGGAGAAAATAGTATCTATTTAATTGAGCGAGAACTGAGGGGCTTACAACTTCCGATTAATTTAGTACCAATCATTGCGGATGTTCAAGATCGTACGCGGTTGGAGCACGTTTTTGCACTACATAAACCTCATGTTGTATTTCATGCGGCAGCACACAAGCATGTACCTTTAATGGAAGCAAACCCGTTCGAGTCTGTTAAAAATAATGTTTATGGAACTAAAAATGTCGCAGAAGTAGCCGATATTTTTGAAGCCGAACGATTCGTCATGATATCGACTGATAAAGCGGTTAATCCTACTAATGTCATGGGATCAACCAAACGAATCGCAGAGATGATTGTGCAAGACTTAGGACAACGAAGCAACACTAAGTTTGCTGTAGTTCGATTTGGAAATGTATTAGGAAGTCGTGGATCAGTCATTCCACTATTTAAATCGCAAATTTTAGCGGGCGGTCCGGTTACGGTGACACATCCTGATATGACACGTTTCTTTATGACGATTCCGGAAGCAAGCCGCTTAGTCATCCAAGCAGGAATTTTAGCAGACGGTGGAGAAGTTTTTGTACTCGATATGGGTGAACCTGTCAAAATCATTGATTTAGCAAAAAATATGATTGAATTAAGTGGGTTTACAGAAGATGAAATGCCGATTGCATTTTCCGGAATTAGACCAGGTGAAAAGATGTATGAGGAGTTGTTAAAAGAAGGAGAAGTAGATCCTGAAGCAATTTATCCTAAAATATTTGTAGGAAGAACGAAACAAAAAGAACCAATCATGAATATTCTACATTTAGTAGATCGTCATAAAAATTCTCCAATTCATTTAAGAAATATACTACTTGATATTGCAAATGATATTGAAGTGAGAGAAGAAAATTTAGTTTAAAACATAAGGAGGGCAGAGCATGAACTATAAAATGATCAAAAGACCGTTAGGATTCATACTTGCATGTATTGCTTTTATCATCTTAATTCCATTGCTTGCATGTATTACCCTTGCTATCAAATTTGAGTCACGCGGACCCGTTTTATTCAAACAAAAAAGAGTTGGTCTAAATAAACAACATTTCAATATTTTTAAGTTTAGAACAATGTATATTGAGACACCAAACGACACGCCTACACATCTTTTAGCTGATCCAGATGTGTATATAACACGTGTAGGAAAAGTTTTGCGTAAGACTAGTTTGGATGAGCTTCCCCAGTTGTTAAATATTTTAAAAGGTGAGATGAGCTTCATTGGTCCACGACCTGCTTTATGGAATCAGTTTGATTTAATTGACGAACGAGATAAGTACGGTGCGAACAACACGTATCCAGGTCTTACCGGATGGGCGCAAATAAATGGGCGAGATGAACTTCCGATTGATGTCAAAGCAAGGTTAGATGGGGAATACGTCGAAAAAATGAGTCTTACAATGGATGTAAGGTGTTTTATTGCTACTATTTTTGCAGTTCTTAAAAGTGATGGTGTAAAAGAAGGCGTTCATATAAATGATTCAAAGAAAGAAGTTGCCGCCACAAAGGAGATTTTGAACAAGTGAAAAAAGTGCTCATTACTGGAATTACCGGAAATGTGGGGCGTGAAATAGCGCATTCCTTAAAAGGTAAGTATTCAATTTTAGGAACTACAAGAAACACTGTAGTTGAATCACCATTTAAAACAATCACCTGTGATTTAAGTAATGAAAGTCAAGTCAATCAACTTTTAAGCGATCATTCTGATATAGAATACATCATTCACTGTGCGGCTTTAGCACACAATAAAGGAAATGATTTAAGTGAGAAGGCTTTTACGAAAAATAACTTCATTCCAACAAAAAATCTAACGAATGCAGCAAACTCATTAAAACACCTTAAATCATTTATATATCAGCAGTATTTCAGTATACGGTGAACAAACGAACAAAACCATTTATCTAGAATCAGATGAATGTTTTCCAGAATCACCCTATGCAAAGACAAAATTTGAATCTGAACAGTATTTAAATCAGAACGCGAAATTTCACTATACAGCGTTAAGATTGGCACCCGTATACAGTGAAACATTTTTATTAAACATCGATCGAAGAATTCGGATTCGCAACGTAAATTACATTGTTGGCAATGGGAAAGCTAAGTTGTCGATGTGCTCAATGAAAACAATTTTAAAAGTAATAAATCATGAATTAGAAAAGAAAAAGGTAACTAATGAAATTTATAACGTCGCAGATAAAGTACCGTTGACGTATCGATTTTTGAAGCAAACATATGGTACGAAAAAAGTTACTATCGTTATTCCGAGAATAATTGTTACCCTGATGAACAAAATAAATAAACGAACGATTCAAAATCAATTTGTTCATGAGAACACCTTGAAATTAATCGAAGATAAGATCTATCCAGCAGATAAAATTTTTAAAGAAATGGATCAGGTGTTTTAAATGAATTTGTTGTTGATTACACAATATTTTTGGCCAGAAGGATTTCGAGTAAATGATATAGCAACAGAATATCAAAAGCGCGGAAATAAAGTTACCGTGTTAACTGGATTACCTAACTATCCATCAGGATCTGTTCCAAAAGAATATAAAAACAAAAAAATCGAATTCAAATCTATAATGATGTAAAAGTAATTCGTTCATTTTTAGTTGAAAGAGGAAAAAAGTTAAGTGGATTAGCATTAAATTATGCATCGTTTGCAATTGCATCAATTATTCCTGCTGTCACAAAAATACCTAAAAATGATTATAAGATTATTTTAGTTTATCAAGTTTCACCGGTATCAATGATTGTTCCCGGAATTGTATTAAAGTATCTATATAAAAAACCATTAGTTATTTATTGTCACGACTTATGGCCTGCTAGTTTAACGACCGTTGGTGTAAATGATAGAGGATTACTCTATAAAATTGTAAAACATATCAGTCGATTCATTTATGCACAAGCAGATGAATTACTAATTAGTTCTAAATCATTCGAAAAATATCTAAGAGAAGAATTATCATTAAAAAATGAAATTACTTACTTACCAGTTTATGCTGAAGATTTATTCGGAGAGGTTCAGTCCAATATAGAACAGAGTGAAAAATTGAATTTAGTTTTTGCAGGAAATGTAGGAGAAATTCAAGGGGTAGACGACATTATTAAAGCAGCAAATATTTTAAAAAATGAAGAAAATATCGTCTTCCATATCGTCGGGGATGGAACAGCTCATGCAAGTTGTTTAGAACTAGCTCAACAATATGGACTAAAGAACGTAGTTTTTCATGGACGTCATCCAATCGAAAAGATGAGAGAGTTTTATGATAAAGCAGATGCTTTTTTGGTATCAATGAAAAAGAACGAAGTAGTTTCGTATACGTTACCTAATAAAGTCCAGTCTTATTTAGCAGCTGGAAAACCTATATTAGGAATGATCGATGGTGAAACTAAATCAGTAATAGAAGAAGCAAACTGTGGATACTGTGTAGACGCTGAAAATTATGAAGAACTCGCAAAAGTGATTCTTCGATTCAAAGACGAGTCAATAAAGTACGAAATGTTTGGTCAAAACGCTAAAAAATATTATGAACAAAATTTTTCTAAAGAAGATTTTTTGAGAAGCTTGATGCGATTTTACAAACAACATATAAAAGAGTGAAGGAGAATGAATATGTTTAAAGATAAGGTTTTGTTGATTACTGGAGGAACAGGATCATTCGGGAATGCGGTCATGGAGCGATTCTTACATACAGATATTAAGGAAATTCGTATTTTCTCACGTGATGAGAAAAAACAAGATGATATGCGTAAAAAGTATAATGATGAAAAGTTAAAGTTCTACTTAGGGGATGTACGTGATATCTCAAGTATTAAAAATGCAATGTACGGTGTAGATTTTGTTTTCCATGCAGCAGCATTAAAACAAGTTCCATCATGTGAATTTTTCCCATTAGAAGCAGTCAAAACAAACGTACTTGGAACAGAAAATGTACTCGATGCTGCTGTAGAATTGAAAGTAAAAAAGGTTATTTGTTTATCAACAGATAAGGCCGCATATCCGATCAATGCAATGGGGATTTCTAAGGCGATGATGGAGAAAGTCTTCGTAGCTAAGTCCTTGAAAGTATCACCTGAAGAAACGATGATTTGCGGAACACGTTACGGAAATGTCATGGCGTCAAGAGGATCAGTTATTCCCTTATTCATCGAGCAAATCAAGAGTGGAAAACCATTAACGATTACGAATCCTGATATGACGCGCTTCTTAATGAGTCTTGAAGATGCAGTAGAGTTAGTAATCTTTGCATTCAATAACGCGGTAGCTGGAGATATCATGGTTCAAAAAGCACCAGCTGCAACGATTCGTAATTTAGCTGCTGCGCTGATTGAATTATTTGATGCAGACAATGAAATTAAAATTACAGGTACAAGACATGGTGAAAAGTTATACGAAACATTATTGACACGTGAAGAACATCTTGTATCGCATGACCTTGAAGGATTCTATCGTGTACCGGCGGATACGCGTGATTTAAACTATGATAAGTATTTCATAGAGGGAAGCCAAGAATTATCGACAGAAACGGAATATAATTCACACAATACGAGACAATTAAATATTGATGAAATTAAAGAATTGCTTCTAACAGTGAGTTATGTACGTGAACAACTAGAACTAGTTAAAAGAGAGGCATCTGTAAATTGAAAATTTTAGTATTAGGTGCTACTGGTATGGCCGGCCATATGATTTCTTTGTATTTAAAAGAAGTCGGTCATACTGTTGTCGGTTTTTCTAGAAAAGGCTCTGATTTCTTAGACGATAATGTAATTGGAGATGTAACGGACTTCAATAAACTTCAACAAGAAGTTTTATCGAATCAGTATGATGCAGTCGTGAACTGTATCGGAATTCTAAATAGTGATGCTGAAAATCATAAAAGTAATGCTGTTTTATTAAATGGTTACCTGCCTCATTTTCTTTCAGACGTTACTTCAAATACTAAAACTAAAATCATTCATATGAGTACGGATTGTGTCTATTCAGGTTCTGAAAATGTATTGTTCACTGAAAATCAATTACCAAATGGACCTACTTTTTATGATCGATCAAAAGCACTTGGAGAAATCATAAACGACAAGGATTTAACATTCCGTAATTCAATCATTGGTCCAGATATTAGTGAAGATGGAATTGGGTTGTTTAACTGGTTTATGAAACAGGAGAAGCCTGTAGGAGGATATAGTTCTGTCATGTGGACAGGAGTTACAACTCTTACTTTAGCCAAAGCAATTGACCAAGCACTACAAGAAAATTTGACAGGACTATATCATCTTGTAAACAATGACTTGATAAGTAAACATGATCTTTTAGTATTATTTAATCAATATTTTAAACAGAATGAATTAGAGATTCATAAAAATGATGAAGTGAAAAGCTTGAAGGCTCTCTATAATACAAGAAGAGATTTTTCGTTCGTAGTACCTTCTTATGAAACGATGATACAAGAAATGTACGATTGGGTTATGACACATCAAGAATTGTATCCATACCGAATCGAGATGGAAGTGGGAGAATAACATGACAAAAAAGCTTAAAGTAATGACGATCGTAGGAACACGCCCTGAAATTATTCGTTTAAGTGAGACAATTAAAAGTTTGATCAGTACTTTGATCATGTATTTGTCCATACTGGTCAAAATTATGACTATTCTTTGAATCAAGTGTTTTTTGAAGACTTCAATTTAAGACAGCCCGATCATTTTCTAGAAGCAGTCGGTGAAAACTTAGGGGAAACAATGGGGAACATCATTAGCAAATCGTATGAACTGTTTCTTAAAGAAAAACCAGAGGCTTTATTAATCTTAGGCGATACAAACTCTGCATTATCTGCGATTTCAGCCAAGCGACTTAAAATCCCAATTTTCCACATGGAAGCAGGAAATCGATGCTTCGATCAAAACTTACCAGAAGAAATCAACCGTAAAATTGTTGATCATATCGCCGATGTAAACTTACCTTATACAGAACACGCTAGAAGATATCTCATCAGCGAAGGATATCGAAAAGAACATATCTATGTAACGGGATCTCCAATGGCAGAAGTGTTACATATTTATAAAGAATCGATTGAAAAAAGTAACGTAGTACAAAAGTTAAACTTAGAAAAAAATAAATACATTTTAGTATCAGCGCACCGTGAAGAAAACATTGATAATGAAGAGAACTTCTTATCGCTCATGGGTGCAATCAATACGATTGCTGAGAAGTACCAAGTTCCAGTTATTTATTCTACACATCCACGAGCAAAGAAAACAATTGAAGCGCGTCAATTTAAGTTTCATTCTTTAGTACAAAACTTAGAGCCGTTTGGATTTTTTGATTATAACAACCTTCAGCTCAATGCACTTTGTGTTTTATCAGACAGTGGAACAATTCCAGAAGAAGCATCTATCTTAGATTTCCCAGCTGTTTCAATTCGAACATCAACAGAAAGACCTGAAGCGCTTGATAAAGCTGGAATCATTTTAGGTGGTATTAAAGAAAAAGACGTCGTTCAATCGGTCGAGCTTTGTTTAGCTATGCATGATAATAAAGAAGAATCGGCTGCAGTAATTGATTATCAAGATCAAAATGTATCAAATAAAGTAATAAAAATTATTCAAAGCTATACACCAATCGTCAATAAAGTTGTGTGGGGAAAATAAATGATAAAAGGAGCCTTATGTAAGTGAAATTAGTTTTTTTAGTAGGGAGTTATTATCCTAATTATTCAGCAGTAAGTAAATGTGTAAGCAACATTATTGAAGAGTTAAGTGATAAATTTGAAATAATTATTATCTCAGACATGGATATTAAGAAATTTGCATCGTCTGAAAAATATAAAAAGAAAACATTTATAGAATTAGAACGATAAACATGAGAAAAAGAGATGAAACAGAAAAAAGAGAACAGATGTCAAATAATAAATTCTTGAAAAAACTGTATTGGGCATATAAAAATTATCTGAGAGTAATTGATTATTTTAAAATTTTATTTTCTAAAGTATCAGTTGATCAAAATTTAGTTGATGAGTATTTGAATGTACTTAATAATATAGATGATATATACGCAATAATTCCAACGTGTTATCCTTTTGAAAGTGTTATTGCAGCATTAAATTATAATAAAAATAATAAAACAAAGATTTTTCCTATTTTATTTGATAAATTCTCTGAAAGTCCAACTTTACACAAGTTTAAACTAAATAAAGTCATCAAAAAAACAAGGCACTCGAACTTAGAAAAAGAAATGATATATAAATCAAATGCTGTTTTCTACACCGAAGCTTGGGAAAATATTATGGCCAATTATAATAAATTAGATGAAAAAATAAAGTAATTCAGATAGGTCATCCACTCATAAAAAATAAGAGCACAGTTCCAGATAATTATTTAAGTCTAGAAACTCCAGTGAATAAGTTTATATACACTGGAGTTTTAGACAATAAAGTAAGATCGCCTAAAAATGTTCTAATTTTTCTAGAATTTTTAACACAAAAAAACAAAAATAACTTAATAAGTATATATTCAACTGGAAATTCAATTAAACAAGTTAATAAATTTGCAAATCGTAATAAAAATATAATTAATTGTGGTTATGTCGATTCAAAAGCTGCACTTGAAAAACAAAAGAAAGTGATTTTTTAATTTCTATTGGTAATTCTGATATCACTCTAATTCCTAGTAAAATTTATGAATATTTATCTCTTGGTAAACCAATAATTCATTTCTATAAAGATAACAATGATCCTGTAATAAATATCTTGTCGAATTATAGCAATTCAATATCTTTTCCTGAAAAAGATATAGTGAATGGTAATATAGAACAATTATATAATCGATTTTGTTGCTTTGTTGAGAGTAACAAGGGTATTCAAATAAATTTTGAAGATATTAAAAAAGAATTTAATAATTGCACACCATTTTTTGTAACGAAAACTATAGAAAGTGAATTAATTAATGGAGGATAAACTTTTATGATCGATGTAAGTATAATAATTCCTTTTTATAAAAACGTAGAGTGGTTGTATCAGTCAGTGAATAGTATTGATGAAGATAAATTAAACTATGAAATTATAATTATCAATGACGGATGTTTTGAAGAAATAGATTTGAATAAAATAAAGCATAAACATACCAATCATTTAAAAGTTATAAAAATAAAAATCAAGGTGCTGGTAAGTCAAGAAATGAAGGTATTTCTCTTGCAAAAGGGGAATATATTTCATTTTTAGATTCTGATGATATTTTTTGTGAAAATAATTATATAAGCAGATAAATTATATGAAAAAAAGTAACTATATGTGGTCACATACTTCTTATGTGAAATTCGATCTTAATGGAAACGAAGTAAAAGTTGAAAACGCTGAATTTATAAACAAAGTTTTTCCTGTTTGTCTAGCATATAATCCGATTGCTACTCCTACAGTAGTCATAAAAAAATCGATTTTAAATGATAAGAGTATACGATTTGCAGAAGATATTACTTTTGGAGAAGATGGATATCTTTGGAGTATTCTTTCTAAAAAATTTCCTGTTGGTCATTTGAATGAATTTCTAACACACGTGAGAATAACTAATACTAATGCAAATAGTAGAGTATCTAGTCATTTAGAGTTTAGAAGTAAATTGTATGATGAAATAAAAAATAATCCGAAATTTTTTTCAGTAGATGATATGTTTTTAGATCTAAAACTTGCATACAGATTTACTTATAAAATAAATAAGTTAAATTTAAATGAAGGGATACTGATGAAAGTTCTTTATGCAATTCCATATTTAATTTTTAAAAAGTATAAAATAAAACAGAAAGGAAGTTTTAGATATTAATGATAATATTGTGAGAAAAGGAATAAAAAGTTTTGTTTATTCTATTTTAGTTCAAGGGGTTTCACTCTTATTAAGTTTAGTTACTGGATTCGTATTACCAAAACTAATGAATGTTGAAGATTTTGGATATTGGCAAATGTATCAACTCTATATATCATATATAATGATTTTCATCTTCGGATTCAATGATGGAATGTATTTGAAATATGGTAATTATTCTATAGATCAATTGAATAAAACAAATATAAAGTCATCAATAAATACAATGGGAATTGTTTCTTTGACAGTTACTATTATTTTGTTTTTAATATTAATATTTAATTTTAGTAGCTTAAATCCAGATAAATATATTGTCTTTTTTGTGTTTTATCAAATTTATTAGTTATGAATTATTATGGAACATTTTTAACGATATTGCAGTTTACAAATGAAATAATAAAATATACAAAATTTATTTTATTAACAAAAGTTATTTTCACTTCTTTTTTAATATTCTTTATAAGTATTGGTTATATTAATTACCAGGTAGTTATTTTTGGAGAGTTTTCTTCAAAGTTAATAGTACTTTTCTATTTATGGCTATATGTATTTAAAAAAATAGATCCAATTTCTGCAAAATTTAAATTCGGAGTTACTGAGTATAAAGAATTGGTTAAAATAGGATATAAAATTTTACTATCTAATATAATTGGCTTATTAATAATTGGATTGGGTCGTTTCTATATCGAGAGAACTATGGAAATCAATTTATTTGCTAATTATTCATTTGGAATAACTATTGTTTCTTTTGTTTTACTTTTTGTTACGGCATCAAGTATTCCTATTTATCCTTTGCTCACAAGGTATAATATAAAATCTCATTTTGAAGGATTTAATTTGATTAAGTGGTCAACAATATTTATTTTCTGCGCATTTCTATTAGTATTGTTTTTTTGGATAATCTTATTGAAACGTTCCTACCAAGTTATTCTAATGTTGTAAATTATTTCCTTTTTATATCTTATAGTATATTTTGAATCTAAATCGTTAATTACATATCTAAATTATTTTAAAATTGTTCGAAAAGAGTTAAATATTCTCTATATAAACCTAGCTTCAATATCTTTTGTATTCATTGGATTATTATTAATTAACTGCTTAAATTTTAATGATTCTACAAAAATATTATTAGTGTTGTTCGTGACTACTTTTTCTCTTTATTTGAAAGCTACATCTTCAGAGATTTATTTGAGTAAAATTTTAGGGAAGAAAAGCAATATATCTTTTGTTGTTTTTGAAAGTATATTGTTAACTTATATGGTTTGTATATACTTATATGAACTAGATTATGTTTTTATCTTCAGTTTATTTGTAATAATTTTTATTAGTGCTGTAAAAATTAAAAATTCAGTATCCAATTTGAACTAACTAATTGTATAGGAGGACAGATGTGAACAATAAAAAAATGATCATAAGATATTTGTATTGTTATCTATTTATTTACAATATCTATATTAATGTTTACTTTATATTATTTAACTGATGATTCAATAGTGAATACGACGATTATAGGGTTCTTTATCTATTTCCTAGTAATCACCTCTTGGTACGTTTCTTCTAAAAGTTTATTAGATGTATATACTTTTTTATAGTATTAAGCTTCATTTTTTACTTGGGTCAGCCTCTTTTAATGTTTTTTGATATTTCTTTTGATATTGTTATGTCTATTGGAAGTTCGCCTTATGATAGTACTCAAATAAATAAAACTTTAAAATTTTTATTGACTTCAATTGCAGTGTTTCATGGAAGTGTTCTTGTTTACCAGGTCTTCTCAAATGTATTTCATAGGAAAAAATATTTTTCGACAAATGATGAAAATGATTATTTATTAAAATCCTTTAGATATGTTGGGATATTTCTATTTCTAATTTCAGTAATTCCCCAATTTATGTATATCTATGAAAGTATTAAAACTACTATATTGTTTGGATATTCAAATATTTTTAAAAGTGATTATATTATCGGATCGGGAGTACAGGGAGGGATACCTAGATTTTTAGCTGAATTTTTTAAAAGTGCACTACTATTAATTACTATTAGTTATTTAAATGATAAAAAAAGACTGAAAAGATGGATTGTCTTCTCAATTTTATATTCAATTTTATTAATCGTTTCCGGTCAGCGTGGTTCAAACACTCTTTTTATATTTTCACTATTTTTTTATATCATTTTGGTGTAAAAAAAATAAATATAAAGAAAATATCTTATGCAATAATTTTTTTAATTATTACTGTGTACAGTTTATCTATCATTTCTGTAATAAGAAATATAGGTATTGCAAATTATAGCTTCTCAGAATTAATAAATTTCTTTTCTGATATAAATCCTTTTATAGATTTATTGGCGGAATCTGGATTTACTTTAATTGCCTGTACTACTGTAGTAGTTTATGCACCTTCAATTGTTCCTTATAATTATGGAGAGACTTACATAAATAGTTTAATTGCTCTAGTGCCTAATTTCTTTTGGGATGTAAATCCTGCAGCCATTGGTGGAGTAGATCAAGTTTTTAAAAACTTCCTATTTAAAGATAGTGGAATAGGCTCTTCATTTATAATAGAAGCTTATTATAATTTTGGATTATATGGTGTGTGTTTATGATGCCTGTATTTGGCTTGTTTATTTATCTTATAAATAAAAATTTGATAAATTTTAAATTTGAAAAAAATTACTACAATTTATTCATTTCTGTTTATTGCATTCCTGTATTCCTATGGTTTGTAAGAAGTGAAACTATAAATATTGGCGAGATCTTGGATATCATGTGTTTTTCCCTCTTTTTTTAGTTTTTCTATGTAATAAATTTTTGTTAAGAAAATCCTTGGAATTTTCATATTCAAAACAAAATTCTGATTTAAAAAGTTTAAAGTAGTATTTACTAATGAAGTTTATTTGTTTTTTTATTGTAGAGTATGATCTATTTATTTTAATGAATTTGCTCTTTTTACTTATTACGAGTTGGTTATCATTAAAAGAGGGGGAAGCTGATTTTTGAAAAAAACTAATATTGAAAGGTTATGTGTATTTACTTTACTTCAACCTTTAATAAGTAAAAAAATGATTGATAATGATAAAATTTTAATTTATTCAAAATTTTATCATTATCATCGTCTTAATCAGTGTATTCCTAATGAAAAATGGTTGCAGCTTAAAGTAAGAATGCAAAAAAGTTTACAAAAAAAACAAGTGATTTTTAAAATATTTAGTTTTTCTACGGAATTAGTGCGTATTATAACGATGTTACATAGTGAAAATATTCCTGTGATTTGTTTGAAAGGACCAGTCATTGGTCAATTGATCTATGATTCGATTAAGGATAGAGAATTTAGAGATTTAGATTTACTCATACAAGATTCAAATTTAGTCGAGGCAGCAAGATTATTAAATAAAATAGGATATATCAAAGCTTCATTGTACGAATATGATACAAAACGGGCGCATCACTTAGTGTTTATACATCCAAAAACAAGTCATATCATCGAACTTCATTGGCGACTTCATCCTAATATTATTGCTGAACCGACATTCGAAGAACTATGGGCAAGGCACGAAACGGTTCGAATTGCTGGAACTGATATACCATGTTTAGAGACGACAGAGTTATTCGTTTATTTGATTTCTCATGGCTCAAAGCACGCATGGTTTCGATTACGTTGGCTGTATGATATTCATTTATTTCTGGAGCAGCCGCTCGACTTAGTTGAAATCCAAACACGTCTAGCAAAGCGGGGGTGTCTCCATATGATGGGACAAGCGTTGCTGTTACGTCAGGAGCTATTCGAAGGGGATATTCCGGAGTCATTCGTCCACTTAACGAAAGATCGTAAGAGTAAGCGAATGGCTAAAATGGCACTGCGCATCATCGAAGAACAAAATGATCCCGGAAAAGCGAATCAGACACTATATGAGTATTGGTACTGGAAACGTTACTTCTGGTTGATTCGTGATTCTTCTAGACGTTTTGAATTCGTTTGGCATCATCTTATCCCGAATCAACAGGATAAAGAGATAATTCCATTGCCTCAATCACTGCACTTTCTCTACATACCTCTACGTCCACTCACTTGGAGTTTACGGCGATGGAAAGGAAGGACGTCATCATGAGTGCAATTTTCGGTGTGCTAAATTTTCGGAATATTAATTTAATTAACCGAATTGATACGTTAAAAGATATCTATTCCTTACGTTATTACAGTGACCGTTGTCATCGAACGATTACTTCGAATTGTGGTCTAGGTGCGCTGGAACAATGGATACGTCAGAGTGACCAATCGACGATACTGCCTTATCAACAAAATCATTTAACGATCGTCGTAGATGCGATGCTCGATTACCGAGAAGAGTTAGCGAAGCAACTCGGTGAGCTATGGAATACAGAGACAAGTGACACGGAGTGGATTCTACGTGCCTATCAGAAGTGGGGAAAAGCATGTGTCAAACAGTTGTATGGTCCGTTTGCGTTCGCCATTTATGATTCGAACACAGACGAACTATTTTTAGCGCGTGATCCACTCGGAGAGCGTAGTATTTGCTACGGGTATAGTGAGGAGATGTTCGTATTCGCTTCGACGGCAAAATCTGTCGCGACGTTGTTAGGGTGTACATACGATGAACAATACTTAAAAGATTATGCGATGCAACCTTTTGTCTCGAAAGACACAAGACCGTATGCATCACCTTGGGAAGGGGTGACGTATCTCGGACCGGGTCAAACTTTAATTGCTCGTAATGGACACTATCAGCTTGATACCTACTGGTCGTATGAAATGATATCAAAAGAAACTTTAAGCGATAAGAAGGATTTTTATCATGAGTTCGAGAAAAAATTAGCAGCGGCAACAGAAGCTTGCGTTGCAGTCGAAGGGGAGATTGGTCTTCAACTAAGTGGAGGTCTTGACTCGACGACGGTAGCAGCTTTTGCGGAACCGATTTTAAAAAAACGCGGACAGGTGTTACATGGATATACCCATGTGCCATTACGAACCTACGAAGACAATGGTGAACTTGGAAATGAACGTCCGCTTGTTGAAGATTTAATAAAACAATATAGTGGCATTCAGCAGACATGGGTCGAAAATCCATCGCGTAACAGTTATAACACGATAGACGACTGGTTACATATCCTTGAGATGCCATACGGCTTCTTCATGAATGCCCCTTGGTTGCTTGAAATTCATCAATTGGCACAGAAGCAAAATGTTAAAGTCCTGTTGAATGGGAAACACGGGAATTCGACCATTTCGCATGGCTCGCTCGAGGGATATCGTCATGAATTGCTCCAGCAGAGACAGTGGCGAAAACTAAAAGAGGAATTGACTTACATGACGCCTTCTATCCTAAAACAAGGAAAATCACTTGCCGCGTTACTGATTAAAACACGCCTCAATGAAGAACGGCTGCGCCGGTACTATTTAGCGCGGACCAAACGAACGTTTCACCCCAACGTTCTAAAGAATACGACCTATTCTCATGGACAGTTTCCGTTTCGATCGACGACGGATCGCTTGGCATTCGCTTATCGGATTAATGATTTGCACGATCGTGGCGTTCTTGGAACGCTGTTCTCATTACATTTTCGATGTATCGCGCGCGACCCGACGGCGGATCGGAAGTTGATTGAATTATGTGCCCGACTACCAGTAGAAGTATTCAGTTCTAAAGGCATCGCTAAAAAAATCGTCCGGACGATCATGAAGGAACGTTTACCGGCGTCCATTCTCCATCCGAAGCGGGCGAGAGGCAGACAATCGGCTGACTGGGAACTACGTTTGCGTGATGAAATCAAACCAATCATTGAGGAAGTTAGTCAATTTACCAATAGTGAGGCGAATAAAATATATCGGCATGACTTTTTTGAAGCATCGAACCTAAATAAGGTACTTCAAGATATATGGTCCGTGAAGCTTTTACTTCGCGCGATTACACTTCATCGATTCAAAGGAGGTGAAGATAAATGAAACAAGAGTGGCAAACACCGGTACTCGAAGAACTTGATGCCAAACAAACGGAGAGTAGCTTTGATACTCCAAACGATGATGGTTCGGGTTTTTTCTCGGGCTCGTAAGGCGGTACATAGACTACCTGGAACTTCAGGTAGTCTTTACTCTGAACTAAGGAAGTGACGTTATGTTCGCATCGATGAATCAAGCAAGCATGTGGCGCCTGATTCATGATCTTTTCATACATACGGGGCATCGCCTTTGGTACGTCGTCGTCTGGACCAGCCTGAACGCGATGACTTCCGCACTCGGAATAGCACTCATTCTACCGTTACTCGCGCTCCTCTTTCCGGTTCCGGGAATTGCTCCGCTACAGGTCAACTGGTTGAACCCGGAGTGGTTGAACCTTGAAAGTATTTTGTTGCTCTATCTAGTACTTGTATCACTCAGTGTCTGGATCAACCGGCAAACGATGGTTCAGACGTCAATACTCGTCCAAGAGTATACGAAGCACCTCCGGGTCCGCTTGTTTGAAACGTTGTTTGCCAGTGACTATTCGTATATCGCTTACCAGAAAAAAAGTGACGTCCTCAACCTGTTCACGTTGGAAATTGCGCGTATCAGTTCCAGCGTCACAGCGTTGATCGGTCTGATTTCTGGAGTCCTCATCATGATTTCGCATATCGTGCTCGCCTGGTATCTCTCGCCCCGTCTGACCGGGTTCGTTCTCGTGAGTGGCATAATCGTCTTCATCAGTCTATACACTTCTCTCGGACGCGTCCGACGGCTGGCGCTCTCGCTGTATCAATCGAATCAGACGTGGCAGCAACGGTTGCATGAGCAACTTTACGGGATGAAGGAGATTCGCAGTTACGGGATTGAAGCGAGACAAGTCGATTTTTTCCGTCAAGCGACGGAAGAGGTGGAGCAACAACTCGTGCAGTTCGCAAAAGAACAATCCAAACCGGATACGGTGTTTAAGATCGTCGCAGCAGCAGTCATCAGTCTTTTTTTCTACATCAGCCTGTCCGTGTTACAAGAAGAGGTCAGCACCTTGCTTGTCATCGTTCTGTTGTTCGGACGTCTGTGGCCGTTGTTCGCGGCCTTTCAAAAAAACATACAGATCTTTTTATCCGGTGTGCCGGTATATACCCTTCTACTGAACAAGATGGAGGCAGTCCCGAAGCGAAGCGGAAGCGACGAGGAGAAACTGACATTTCACGAGACGCTCGTAATCGATCGTGTTCGTTATTCCTATGGTCAGACGACGGGGATAGGCGTCTCCTTCACGGTGAACGCCGGTCAGATGGTCGCCATCATGGGTGCCTCCGGTACGGGCAAAAGTACGTTCCTTGATTTGTTGCTGGGACTTCTTGAGCCGCAAGCTGGAGAAATCCGGGTGGATGGAAAAACCTTGAACGCACGACGGGCAGTGGCATGGCGTGAACAGATCAGTTATATTCCGCAATCCGCCTTTTTGTTTCATGGTACGATTCGCGAGAACATCCTGCACTTTAATCCGGATTTGACGGACGAGGCACTCGTTGAAGCACTCGATTTAGCAGGTGCGACCTTCGTATTTGATTTACCGGACGGCATCGAGACGATGATCGGTGATTTCGGAACACGCTTATCCGGTGGACAGCAGCAAAAGATCATCCTGGCGCGGGCGTTAGCTAAAAAACCACGTATATTGTTACTCGACGAAGCGACGAACGCCTTGGATCGTGAACAGGAAGTGATGTTCCATGACACCTTGCGTCAATTGACGTCGCGCATGACGATTCTCTACATCACCCATCGTCGGGAAATCGGACAGCTCGCGGACGCCATCTATCAGATGGAGACTGGAACATTCGAAAGAAGAGAGGTGAATCATTCTAAATGAAACGCATGACGTATCGTTATTCCGTGTTCGGACTGACTGTGACGTCCGAACTGGCATTACCAGAATTACCGAGCAGTGAAACAACACGTAGTGACGTACATATTCAAATCAGTGATCTGCAAGAAAAGATGAACGGACTGACGGCTGATCATCCGTATCGATTGACGGAAGAGGCGTTTTCACTCTATGTTCCCAGTGTTGCCCACTATTTCGTAGCATCCGGGACAACTATCGAGATGGATCTTGCTGCAGGAGCTGAAATCGAAGCAGTGAAACTGTTCCTGCTTGGGTCCTGTATGGGAATCATCCTGCATCAGCGGGGGGTTCTACCGATGCACGGTAGTGTCATCACGGACGGGGAAACAGGAATCTTGCTGACAGGGCATTCGGGAGCCGGAAAGTCGACGACGGCACATCGTTTTTTGGCACAAGGATACCATCTTGTCACTGACGATGTAGCCGCGACACGCTTCGAGGATGATGCGGCGCTCGTCGCGCCTGCCTATGGTCATCAAAAATTGTGGGAGGATGTCTTGCCGTCCTCTGGCATCGGCTATACGCGGGTCAATCGTGAAGTGGATGGACGGACGAAATATACCGTCGACCGGGAACAGCAGTTTTGGAACGCACCGGTCCGCTTACGGTTGATCGTAGAACTCGTACCTGCTGATATCGAATACGTGCAACATGAAACCGTGACGGGAATAGACAAAGTCCGTACGTTGATGCTCCATACATACCGCAACATCTATTATAAAGAACTTCAAAAAGAGGCGTTTCAATTTGAGAGTGCGATGGCACTCGCCCGACGCGTTCAACTCCTGCGGATCTATCGTCCGCAGAGAATCGCTTCAGAACAGACTGTCGTAGAATTGATAACAGCAGCAATCAAGGAGGAAATCAACGATGGAAGCATTAAAAGCAAATCATAAATTCTTACGAAAAGAGGACATTCTGGCATCAGAAATGGATGGCGAAATCGTCATGATGAGCGTCACGCAAGGGAAGTATTTCAGTATCGGTCAGAGCGGCGTTGCGATTTGGGGATTACTCGATCAGGAGCGGACGGTGACGGAACTTGTACACTTATTACGGGAACGATACGAGGTGGACGAGGAGAGGTGTCGAAAAGAAGTGACTCGTTTCGTTGAACTATTAGTCCAAAAAGAGCTTGTCGAAGTCAGATGACCAAGCGTACACGTCCTTCCGCTATTGAATTACTTCAATTCATTGAAGCCTATCTATCGTTAGGATTTGCCAGAGGATGTGTCGTATTTCTTCCATTTCGATACGTCGCACCTTTACTAGGGCGAGCGGTTCAGGAATCACCGTCTTGTACTGGGGATTTAAGGAACGATGTGAAACGGGCAATCGAAAGAAGTGCTTATCGAACACCTTGGCGTAGTAATTGTTTAGCACAATCGTTAGCAGCGACATGGATGATGCGACGACGGGGACATCACGTAACGACCTATATGGGCGTTCGTCGTGATGAGAATGGTGGGATCATTGCTCATTCCTGGACGATGGCAGGAGAAGCGTTCTTGACCGGAAAGCGAGGACATGAGTTGTATACGGTGACTAAGAAGTTTACAACTGTGACCATCAAGGAGAAAAGTCATTTTACGATGATTTAAGCACACACTGTTCGAACGTTTTTATGTTCTTTAAGTATAGTAGACCGATTGATCATTACATCTAAATAAAGCTACTCGCTACTGACAAATGAGTCACCAAATACGACCGCTATACTATTGATAACAGTTCTGTTACTTTCTTCTCCCTATACTTGAGATACATGCCGACGGCATGCAACTCAAGTATAGGGTTTTATTTTGATTGATTGCTGAAAGATAATAGAACTTCATTTCGATAGAATTCTCTAACGCACAATCAGTTCGAGTACCGATCATTCTAAAAGTACCTCAAGTGATACGGTTCAACGAGCCAAAGAACGAGGCATAGAGAGTTTGGATGAACGGATGACTAAAAAATGGCTGTACGAATTTTTATTCCTAGAACGTGAGCTGATGGAGAAAGGAGACTGTGACTGTCAGGAAGAAAAGTCATTTTACAATAAATAAAGTACGATACTTTTTAATCATTCTGTATGTTCTGTAAAAATAGTAGACCGATAGTGCACCGAATAGCCTTCTTCATTCACTTTACTTATTTCTGCGCGATGTAAGAGCCGATCAAGAATGGCTATAACGATTCTTTACTCAACAATCAATTCGCCGGAGATTTCTGATTGCTTATTTGACGTTAGAATAGTCGAACTTTTCGTAGAGTTCATTGATAAATTGAAAAAGAATATTAGGTGTGTAATGCAGAATAGTAGTGATTCTTACACAATATAATTTCCATTATTATATGACATGTCAAAGTAGAATGATTAGAAAAATTGAGTCGAAAATGATTACTTACTTGTCTTCATTCGCTTAATAAGAACATTTTTAATACATTTCATTTAACAAATAAAAGGAAGGAAATTCATCGATAAATCACTTTAATATATTGTAAATATTTTCTTTTGTTTTAAAAAATGGAATTTTATTATCCTTGAATACGTTAAACTATGAATGAAAGTTAGATAAAAAAAGGATGATATGCATGAGAAAAATAATGACGGCTTTACTTGGGGGAATCATATCTTTTGTAGGGGCATTACCTGTCGCAGCAGAAGTCACTCTACCATTGACAGGGTCATTCGGGTTATCGGGACAGTTTCAAATCGTCAAAGGACAAGAACACGTTTGGGAGTGGTCTTCCTATCAACAACTTAGTCTGATTGACCTTCAAAATGGAGAACGTATTCAATCTCTCTCTGGTAGAGAATCATCAATTGAAGGGTTCGATGTCTCGGACGATCAAACACGACGTGTCGTGATAAAACAGGGAGTGCTTCATGTCTACAATGCTTTTGGAACAAAGGTTCAAGAAGTGTCAGAGATTGTCGACAAGGAAGACAAGATTACCAAGTTCACTGACGTCCAGTTCATTCCGAATACGCACACGGTCGTGTTACTGGCGAAGAATGGTGGGCACTGTAAACTTCTTTCGTATGATTTAGAGGCGGAGCAACTCCTTAGCAGCCGTGGAACCAGTCCATACGGTCAATTGTTAACCGCACGCGATCATGTTGCTGTCGTCTATTCGTCAGCTGTGTATCTCTACACCGCTGACTTGACGTATACAGGCGTCATCCATGCGAGAGAAGAAGATGGCATCGAGGCATTTGACATGAATGACGAGGGACTTCTCGTCATCGGAGAACAAGGAGTACCACAGCCTGACGTCTACGATTTAAATCATGGTCTTGAAAAGACACAGACGAATGAGCAGTTTGTGATGGGAAGTGATGTTTCCTACAGTGACATCGCGATTGACGAGTCAGGAACCTTCATCGCGGTCACCTCGTCCGGAAGTGATCGTCCCTTCTCGTTGTTTGAACGAGAGACGGGACGGCGTATTCATACCTCTCTCGACCACAATCAAGATTTTTCCTATCAATCAGGTGTCGAGCTCAGTAACGAAGCACATTCCATCATCGTCGAAGGATCTAACCAGACGAACATTTACAGTGGAAAAGCATTATCGAAACGACCGATCGCGATTCAAATACCAAAAGCCCGTCAACGCATAGATCGAGGGGCTTCAGAAACATTAGCACTTGAAGTCACGCGAGCTGACGGAAAGACCGCTCTCGTCAAAGCGGGTGTTAACTGGGAGACGGATCATCCGGAAGCAGCCTTCATTCGATCGGGGAAACTATATGGTGAAGCAGAAGGAGACTATACCTTATCCGCGACCTATGAGGGGTTCACGGCGACTGTCACGGGTAAGATCGTACCGCCAAAGCTGTCGTCGCTAAAAGATATACCGTGGTTAGAGCGTCACCGCCAATCACTGCTCGACCACCAATCGTTTGAAGCATTACCGGTCCTGTCCTCGTCCTATTCGAAGCTTAAAGGAACGAAGGGGAAAATGTTTCTTTCGAAAGAAAAGGTGAATATGAACGGAAAATGGAAAAAAAGTGTCCTTGCTTCACGATATCCACGCCCCTTAGAACATCAGCCGAATCAGATTGAGTTGCTGACGATGCTCCCAGCGCTTGAACAGCGTTCGATTTCAAAAAAGGAGATTCAGTCCGTCTTCGGTAAACCAGTGACCTCAAAAACGTACGCTCCTTCCATTTCGCATCAGTTTTCAAAGTCCGATAAGACATTAGCAAAATACACCATCAAACGTGCCGATCGCTATCGCTTGAACGATCTCTCCGTAGAAGTCTATTTTGACAAAAAATATACTGCACGGTTCATCACAGTGAGTAAGCAATCCTCTAAAAAAGGGAACGAAAAGACTTCATCATGAGTCTTTTCGATTCTTGAATCAAGTACAATCTGCAGCCATCTTGAATGTAAGGTGGCTTTTCCTAATTATACGATGCGAGGAAATTATTTTAATTAAGATGTAATCAAAAACTAAAAATAGATTTTCATCATGAAAAGGGTATTCCGGAAATCGTGCTTTGAAAGTTGGTACCGTGGAGTAATTCCTTACTATAAAGCCGATGCAAGTTCTTTGGCATATACATAACCTAGTATTGCTAATCCGTATTCTTCTTGGCAGTGTGGGAGTAACGAGAACGCCAACAGTCTTCTCCGTGAATTTTTCCCGAAGGGGACAGATTTCGGAAAGGTCAGTCGTTCTGAACTCGCTCAAGCGCTCGCCTGGATCAATGGGAGACCCCGAAAATATCTCAACTGGAAAACTGTATACGAGGTCTTCACAGAAGAAGTGTTCTACTTAATTTGACAAACCGTCATTTGAGAAAAATAAAATCATTAAACAGAAAAATACGATGATTTTGTGTGCAAATTTCAAAGCCATTCATTCAAGAACAGCTAGTCGCTGTATCTTAATGAATGGTTTTTATTATATTAGAAACTAAATCATATTCATCACCTCTCTGAATCAAGAAAGAAATTTATCTGTGACAAACATGATAGAGTACATAAAATTATCAAATTTTCAATTTATTTATATATTTTAAATAAAATATTGAAAAAGATTAAATATGGTAATAAAATCAATTGGAGTTATTAATTTCAATGGAATCAAAAGGAGAGAAGGAATTGAAGCAGACGATCGTAGGCTATGTTTTGGGAATGCTCTTGTGTTTCTTGCTTCCGAGCATGGTCCTGGCAACCGAACACCCGATGCTTCTGCCGTATAAGGTAGAAGATCAAATACTAAAAGGAAAGGCAGAAGCGAAGACGACCGTTCATGTTCATGTAGACGACGTCTTATATACGAGTCAAGCGGATGCGTCTGGTAGCTTCTCGATTAAGCTTCCACAGCCAGTCGGCATGAAATCCGTTCACCTATACATACTGGATCTAGAGGGGTATAAAGAGAACCAGATTTCCTATGAACCGACGAATCCGACGCCGACCGTAGAACCGTTACCATCCGTTACTTACGTCGGACAGACGGAGAATAGTTTCTATTTAACGACGTCACCCGACGCGACGATCTATGCGTCTTACGAAGGGGACATCTATACGGGGAGACAGCAGCTTCTCGTTCCGAAAGGCGTTACGTCAGAGATGCGGGTCTATGCGAAGACGGATCAAGGGGCGAAAAGCGAGACGACACTGCTCTCGACAAAAGTGCCAGCCACGATCGTCATCGAACCCTATGCGTTCGAAACGAAACGATTCGTCGGGAAAGCGTGGCCGTATGCCGTTCTGACTTTCAAGGACGAAGAGACGGGAGCCGCCTGGACGGTCGTCGCAGATCCGAAGGGAAATGTGACGTTTCCGTACACGCCAACGCTCGAGACAGTGAAGACAGGACGTACACTTGAAGTAGTGAGTGCAGGATCTGTCTCTCTTCAAACGACAGCCATCCTCCCGGCGTATCAGCCAAGTCTGACCGCAGCGTACTATCTACTCGTCGAAGCGCCACAAAAACAGGTCGCAGGACTGACCTATCCAAACAGTCAAGTGTTGCTCGATGATACGATTTGCGCAACGAGTGACGCGACAGGTTATTTTCAGTGTGACGTCACGGAGATGCAGGAGCCGGTTCATGAAGTGACGTTCAAACATGATGAACGGTCCCGATCGACATTCGTCGAGTTACCGGCAAGACAGGAATCGTTCCCGTTGACGCTCGATCAGCCGATTTCGTCCGAACATCCTATTTTGTCCGGGAAGACCATTCCGAAGCGAGACTTTCGGGTCGAGTATGACGGATTAAGATTTCCGCTGACTTCAGACGAGAACGGACAGTTTCACATGGAGTTCCCGAAACAATATAAGGGTGAAATCCGCTTGTCCGTCCGCTCGTTGGATGGCACTTTTTACGAAGTACGGTCTTGGACGGTCAAAGACAGACGACCGCTCGCCAAACCAGCGATGTCGTTCAACGGAAACACACTGGAGCTGACGAATCCACTGAAAGGGTTACCGGACGTCACCGGTAAGATCATCATCGAACATGCGGACGGCAGTTTTGATGCTCAAACGTTCCTCTTCCCGAAGCGAGACACTGAGGGGCAGCCTGTACAAATTACAGGAATTCAGGAGGGCGATCGTTATACGCTGACGCTCGTGACGGACGAGCAGGATGTCCGAAAAGCGACGTTCGAGGGTGTCCTTCATCCGTTGACTGAGATGAATCTCGACTCCTTCGGTCCGTATGAACAGACGTTGACGGGGAAAGGTGAACCTGGCACGCGGATCCGTCTAGATATGCCGATTGCGTATGATGCGTATAACTCGGGTGGATATACTATATTTGAAGGGACAGTTTCAAAAGACGGGAAATTCCTTTTGAAAACTGCCTCTATCGATACGTCCAAGACACGATCCATCGATTACTCAGGATGGATGCGAATCTCCATCACGCGTCCAGGAACGAAGGATGTCCTGAAGTATGACCGTCAATTGACAGATAAAACCGTACCAGCGATTCGGATTCCGAAAATCAGTGACTCGAAGCGCGAGGTCTTGTTTAAATCCGACGATCTCCTGAAATCAGCGGACGTGCGTTATTACAAAGGAGAAACACTCGTCAAGACGGTGAAGCTGGACCTCTCACGATTCGGATTCTATCGCCATACGTGGGACAGCCAAACGAGCAGGACGTTCAAACAAGACGGCATCACCCGAATCGAAGTTCGGGGAACGAACCGTTCGAACATGACGTCTGATTGGGTGAGTACATCCGTTTTAAGTACAACTTATCCACCACTGACCGTCTACGAGATGCGTTTTGGTGAGACGATGTTGCAAGCGAAAACAGCTCCACGTACGAAAGTCCAAGCTGTCATCGGTGAGCAAAAGTATGAAGCAATAGCCGATACAAAAGGTCTTGTGACGATGCGCTTAAAACGAGCGCTCACGCAGCAGGATAGCGTTCGTGTCACGATCCGAAACGAGATAGGCACAGCGAAAACGACGGAAAAACGACCAGTCGATTACCCGGTCCAAGATATCCACTGGAGTGAGAAGAAGAACAAGATCTGGTTCGTCACGCAGGATACACATCTTCGTCCGAGCCGTTATACGTTCAAAATCAACGGAAAAGAACTCAAGCTAGCCGGTACGCGTCCGCGCTCCGTCTTCACCTTACCGACGAAGATGAAAGCGCCGTTCCAAGTCGAACTGACGTTACGTAATTCGGACGGGACCGCGCGAGCGACGTTGAAAAAGACGATCCGTTCGACGTATCAGAATCAAAAGGTGACGAAGCTGACCGCGTCCGCAAAGACACGTCTCATCAAAGGAATCGCACAGCCGTATCATGCAGTCGAAGCCTATGACGACAATGATATGAACTTAGCTGCTGTCGACTTGTATCAAGATCAGCAGTTTTCGATGAAAGCGTATCGTGCACTACGAATCGGGAAGACGATCACGATTCATTCGCGTGATCCTTTCGGACAACGATCAATCGTTTCGTTGAAAATCAAAGACGATATCGCACCAAAAACGCCGACGGTTTCACGCATCACTTCGAAATCGACCCGCATCACCGGGAAGACGGAACCGAAAGCGAACGTCGTCGTCACGTATAAGAAGAAAGCCTACCGGACACAGGCAGATGCGAAAGGGAACTACGTCCTACGCATCAGCGCCTGGAAAGCCGGAGAGACAATCAGCATCTATGCAGAAGATGCTACGAAGAATCGTTCCGCGACAGTCATCACGAAAATCGTCAAATCCTAATCGGAATGATGTTCTAAGAAAGAGGGAGAAGAACCATGAAAAAATTCTTTAAGATCGTCTTGATCGTACTAGCCGTCTTAATCGGGCTGTTAGTATTGCTTGTCGCATGTAGCGACTCGGATACCGAGTCAGGTAAAGGAAAGAGCGGTACGAAGTCGGAAATCAAATCAAAAGGACCGTTGGCGGAAAAAGATTACGAGAAGATGTATACGGATCCGAAGAAATACAAAGGATATGAAGTGACGGTTAGTGGGAAAGTGTTCTCAGAACCAGAAAAGGATGAAGACGGTGTCTACTTCCAGATGTACGGGGATCCGGAAAATGCTGAAAAGAACACGATGGTCGCAGCAGATACATCTTTGAAAATCAAAAGTGAGCAGTATGTAGAAGTCAAAGGAATCGTAGTAGACGAGTTCTCAGGGGAGAATGCATTCGGTGGAGAAATCTCTGCTGCCGGCATTCGGGCAGAGAGCGTCAAGGAAATCAGCTACATCGATGCGATGGCACCGACGAAAAAGACGATTGAGCTGAATAAAGTCGTCGATCAACATGGTCTGAAGGTTGAACTGCAAAAGGTTGAGTTGGCAGACAATCAGACACGTGTTTTCGTAAAAATCACGAATAAGACGAACGTCAATGCGACGTTCTTCGATTCAGGCTCCAAGCTAGTCGTAGGGAATAAACAACTTGAGACAGAATACCTTGATAGTGAAGAATCTGGTCTCTCAGAAGTCCAGTCGGATATTCTACCGGGGATTGAAACGGAAGGGGTCATGATCTATCCGGCGGTCGAAGCCGGAACGACAAGCATGAAACTGTTAATTGATGCTTCGAACGATAACTATGATATTGATTTCACACCGTATACGTTCGAGATCCCAGTTAAATAAGCGTGTTTATAGTAATGATGCGACAGTACTCGGTTGATGACCGGAGACTGTCGTTTTTTTCTAGTACAGTATTCGTTAGGATCATACAGAGATAAAAAAGACCTGAATCCCATCTTGTGAGGAGTTCAGGTCGTCTACTATATAAAAACGTTATCTTTTTTGCTTCGCTTTATCTTGAGTGAGTAATCGAAACTCATACAAGAAAACGGATAGAATAACGACAATCAGAATGGCAGCGAAACTAGTTCCTCTCGGTAAATCCAGTGTGAAGATGACGATGGATGCGAAGAGGACAATCAATGAAGAAATCAGATAGTCTTTTTTTCGATTCGACATACGTTCACTCCTTAGAGAATGTGTCAGATTCGATATGTTTACAATATTTAGTATAACATACTAGACGATTTAGCGTTTTAACGGTGAATCATGAAAGTAAGTGGAATGACTGAACCTATGAAAAAACTATCCCGACGTATGCCGAGACAGTTTTTTCATAGTATCTGACATAGGGAAGATGAATCAACGGAAGGGTAATAAAAAGACAAGGATACTAAAGATAATCACAGCCAAAGAAGGTAGATAACGTGTTAGACGATTCATGAATAGTAGCTCCTTTAAATTAGAAAATTGAGGGATTAAATTTGGTTTAAAACCAAATAATGTAACCTTCTTTAGTTTAAAGGAAAAAGTCTTTGATTATAGGCTGTGATTAACTTTTTATGGAAATGTGTTTTTGGATTAACTCCTTTTCAAGATAATTCTTTAGAAATAGATAGTCAAAAGGAAGTACGACGTAACGATGTCGCACTTCCTTTATACTACTCCGATTTACTTGTATTTTTTTCGGAGCGCTTTACTGTAGCCGTCCGCATCACGATTCCCGACGACGTAGAAGTCGACGCTCGCATCTTTCTTGTACAATTTCTTGTTGATCGACATCTTATACGAACCGTTACTGCGTGGCTTCGCCTTACCGAGTAGTTTCCATGATTTGCTCGACTTATGGTAGACATAGGCTTCGACGCGGACATCCTTGTTCGACACAGAACCGGTTACGGTCCGGGTCGTGCGTGTCAGTGTTTTCGTATCGACGGTTGCTGTTTTTGGAATGAACGTCCGCACCGTGAGGTCGATCGGATCGAGGTCGTACGAGATTGGATCTTGTGGCTCTTCCGTCGTATCACCATTATCCTCTCCCGGTTCATCCCCTTCATCGCCGTCGTCTCCTCCGTCGTCATCGCCATGAGAAGCGGCACGCGTTACGTAATACTCGTCCCACCCATCATCCATTCCACCGTCGTCGCCCGTGTACTCATCGACGCTCACGACTTCGAGGAAGTAGTTCGGTGTGACGTCGGAAGAATCATCCTCATACTCGTCGTCATAGTCGTACTCGTCGTCATAGTCCTCCTCGTCGGAATCAGATTGGTGGTAGTCGTAGAAATCCTCACCGATCAATCCTTCTTCGGGTAACTCGATCGAATAGTTCCCCTTTGCATCAGCTTTTGCATGCGCGACTTCTTGAAGCTCTTCTTTCTCTGTGTCATCTGCTTGTAAGACGACGATGGATCCGGCAGGTGCCTTTCCCTTTAAGACTTCCGTCCGCGTGTGGATGTTTTTCGTCTCCACCGTGAACTCGTCCGTCGCCGCTTCGACAGGCGACAAATAGACTGCGCTACTGAGACCAAGCGTCACGAGTGCTGTCCATGTCATGGTTTTTTTCATCGTAGAATGCCTCCTTTTTCTGTAGTATAGCAAGGAAATTACTGGATATACATTCGGATTTAAAGGATACAGAAATGAGATTTTAAAAAACGTCAACATACAGCGAGTTCGAAGAAAATCGCTTTGTAACGGAACAGATACAGAAGGAAGGAAAACTTATTTTTAGCTGGAACTTTGATGATGGATGGTATAGGTGGGGTACGTCTCCGAACGTTTCGGACGGACCGACAGACGGAAGATTTCCGCTTTTTGCATCAGGAATGTTTGTCGTGTAGTGATGCTTTTTTCTTGTGTCGATCACTCCTTTTAGTGATCGAGTACACCCTGCATGCGGTCACGCAGCGTGTGAATCAAATGTTATTTCGAAATAAAGGTCATGAAAAAACGATAAAAATTGAATAAAAATGTAAAAATAAAAACTAAAAAGGAAAAATAGATAGAAAAAACCATTAAATCCATTATAATGAGATGAGGTATGAATGATGCATTCATGAAATGAACAGAAGAAAGAGGATGATCGAATGAAACGCATGACAACAACGGTACTTGCAGCAATGATCGCAGGCGCGACAGTATGTGCTGGAAGTGCATCGGCTGCTACGAAAGAGGAAACGAAGTATACGACGCAGTACACGAACTTAAAGACTGGTATGACGATGACGGAAGCAGCAAAAGTCTTATACGGTAAAGATTACAAAAAACAACTGGTGAAGAAGAGTGGCAGTACGGTTTTGAAGAAACAAGCGGAGTCGACGGAAATCTCGTACGGTCAAAAAACGAAGTTCTACTACTTCACGAATGGCAAGAACGGAGATAGCGATACGTCACTCATCTTCATGACGAAAAAGAACAGTTCGGTCTATCGATTGATCGGAAAATCCTTTGATATTTATCGTGAAAATACGAAGTCTGCCGCACGTGAAAGCACACGTAAGCTGGTAAAGGGCGCAAAGGTTAAAAAAGGAATGACAGCGAAGCAACTCGATGCGATTCTTTCTGGAACAGGGCTTGGGGAGTGGACAGGAATCGAGGCGACGGATTGGTCGTCGATTCAATCGAAAGCGGAACTCGCTGCGATCGGTGCAGAGAAGTCATCTTATAAGACGTATGTTTTCCCGACTTCGACGGGTGGACGGAAGATGGTCCTCATGAGTTACGACTATAAGAAAAAAACCTTCAAAGTCGCAGATCATACGTCACTATGAATACATACAGGAGTCCATCTTTTGCTAGATGGACTCCTGTTGTCTAAGCAGGTCAGAAACTGATGCAATTGAGCAGATGAAACTACTTGGCTGAAGGAGGAATTCCCATGCAACACGACGAGTACTTGCACGAATATCTCATCTCACATCCGACGTTCGCAAAACCGACGATCAAAGCCTACCGTAGTGACGTCCGGCAGATGGAACGTGCCGGTGTCTCGTGGTCGATCGCATCGCTCCAGCACTACTTCGATCAGATGCGTCTGAGCTATCAGCCGTCGACGATCCTGCGGCGGTTCCATGCCTTGCGTTCACTCGGGAATGTACTCGTCCGAGCCGGGAGGTTGCAAGAGAATCCACTGCATGACGTGTCACCGATCACGCATCAACGTTTTCCCGACGAGACTTACCATGACTTACAGGAGGGGCTGTCAATCGTCCGCAGCATCGAAGACCCGATGTACCGTTTGTTTTTCGAGGTGATTTGCCAGACCGGTCTCCGCTTCACTGAAGCACGCCTGTTATCCGTTACGGATATCGATTTCAAGACGCATACGCTATTCGTCCGCTACGGCAAGGGACGTCGTCTGCGGACGATTCCGATCGGGATGATGCTGTCGCATCGTCTCCTACATTTCCTCGGTGAGCGCAAAGAGGGCATTCTGTTTCAGTCCGTGACCGGACGCCATCTGCATGAACAGACGGCGCGTCTCGTTCTCCGTGATGCAGCCTTGCGCTTGAGCGGTGCACCTCTCCGCCCGCATGCGCTCCGGATCGCATATGCGACCTATCTGCATCATGAAGGAGGCTGTACGATCGTTGAAATCCAGCGCTTACTCGGTCATGCGCATCCGACGACGACCGTCGGCTATATCCGGAGTCGTACGAACCGAATCCGGGAGATCCTCAATACGTTGTCGGCTTGAGTCGGTTGACCGAGGCGCGATCGATGTCGCTTGAAGGCAAGATATAGTGTTGGGTCGTCCGGACGTCCCGGTGACCGAGTAGACGCATGATCGTCAATACGTCCGTCTCATGTTCGTGGTAGAGCGTGGTCGCAAAGGTCACCCGAAGATCGTGCGGACGGAGAATCCGACCGAGCTGTGTCAGACTCGCTTCGCGTAACGTCGACCGAATCCGTTCAGCCGGGAAGCGACGACCCGTCTCCGTTGAAAACAATTCCTGCGAAGGGATGGACGTCGTTTCAAGATAACGCAATAAGACGCGATGCAATTCGTCATGTAACGGCAGGTGACGCATGCGTCCTCCTTTTCCGTGACGAACGAATAGTTGCTTGGTGTCCCACTCGATATCCGTCAGGCGTAAAGCATATGCCTCGGCGAAACGAAGTCCCGTATGGAGCAGTAAAAAGCAGAACGCGTAGATGGTCTCGTCCGTAATCCGTTCGAGGACGGACCGGACCTCATCGTACGAAAAGCGGGGGCGTCGACGGGCAATCGGAGGATGACGTTTCGTTTGCGCGAGGGGATTGTGTGCTAAGGCGCGTTCAGTGACGAGTTGGTCGAACAGTGTCGACAGGGCGTGGAGACGACGGGCGACAGTCGTCGAAGCATACGACGTTCGCAGTAAGGTGCCGTACCGTTGCATCGAAGGAACATCGATTCGGGTCACGTTGCGACACAGATGACGGACGTCGCTGCGGTAAGCTTTTTTCGTCAATGGACTGTAGGGTCCTTGTTCGATCAACGTTAATAATCGTTCTTCATAGAACACCATCATCCGAGCAAATACTCGACTTTCTTACGGAGTTCGGATTTCAAGGACCGGAGCCGAGCGTGCGAATATCCGAGCGTCTCTTCCGTCCCGCTCATCAAGGATTCAAGGAACGTGAACTCCGTCGCTGATAAGTCTCGCTTGAGTTCATTCATCAGGTAGGTGAACGACAGGTGCGGGGTATGCGGGCGTTCCGGTAACGCGTCGGAGACGACTTCGGTCGCAAGCGTCCGGTTACGGGTCGCCAGGTAATCGAGCATCGCGCCTTTCGCGCGAATCCGAACGAAAGTGACGGTCAACGTCTTGCCATCCTCGATCGATTTCCAGAGTCGGAGCAAAGCGGCTTGCCGGCATTCATCTTGTTCATTTGGGTGGATCGACAGGCGAGAGAGCAGGGAGTTGATGAGGGGGAGCCAGTTGCGAAGAAGTTCATTCATCGGAGGGAGTCCTTTGACGAGATATGCATATCTGCTATGTATTCCGCGGTAGTTTCAGTATAAGTAGAGTTATCCTCGGCTTTCAACGTCACTTTTTTGAATCGTGCCAACGGTTTTCTCATCTTTTACGATACGTTCACTCTTAAATACAGAAAAAATCCTCTTCATTAATCGAGAAAAACCGCATGAAATCAGACGGCTGTATCGGATAACTCTACTTATCCTCGGACGTGTTCGAAAAAAGATTTATTTTTGGAAAAAGAAGGCAAATGTTGAGAATTTCATTATACTTATGAATAAGACGCCACTAAAAAGGAGAAACTACATATGAAAAAATTGATCGTCGGTCTTGCTGCGACCGTATTGTATTCTGCAACGTCGATCCATTCGTCGGCAGAAGTCAAAATTCCGTTCGTCACGTCACTCACTCCTTCATCTGCTTTTCAAGTTGTACCGAATGAGTCGCGTGTCTGGCGCTGGGGAACTTATGAAGCACCGCGACTCTTTGATTTCGAGCAAGCGCGTGATTTGCAGGTGCTATCGACTGAAGAAGGAGCACCGGTACAAGACTTTACAGTTTCGGACGATCAACAACGATTTGTCTTTGTGAAGGATCAAGTGCTTGAGGTACGTGACGCGACAGGAAACGTGCTACACGTCATCGACCAGATCAAGACACCTGCAGGAACGCTCCAGTCGTTCACTCGTGCTCGCTTCTTCCCAGACTCACATCTCCTTGCTGTGAGCGCGAAACAAGAGGGGGTCGAGCAGACAGCCGTCTACGATTTAGATTCAGCAACCGTTCGTTTTGTCCAGGAGACGACAGGAGCAAAAGCGATTCGGACGTCGACTGCTTATTTAGCGATCATCCGTGAGACAAGCGTTGACGTCTACGAGAAAGACGGAACGCTCGCGAAACGTCTCACGCATCCATCCGGCTACGCCGCCTATGAGATGGGACGCGAGGGCACACTCGTACTCGCGAAGGCGAATGACCGCCGTCTATATGTCTATGATGGAGCACATCAATTCAAGGAAAGTACCTCCTCGCAGTTCATCACGGGGATGACCGGAACGTATAAAGATATCGCGGTCGACGAAAGTGGGAAGTTCATCGGTGCCTTGTATACGGGACGGGACGGTTACTTCGCCTTGTTTGAGAAAAACGGTCACCGGATCGAGACATCGCTGGATCGGGATGATTCCGTCAGTTACTCGTCGGTGCTCGGCATGTCGAAAGGAGCCCGCTACCTTATCGCGAATGCCGATGGTGGTGAGCGGACGAACATGTACGATGGTCGCCTGCTCGTCGAGCGACCGGTCGCGCTTTCGATCCCGTCTTCCTTCAAGGAAGTGAAGGTCGGATCACCTGAGCCGCTTCTTCTCAATGTCACGCAAGCAGACGGCAAGAAAAAACAAGTCGCGGCAAAAGTGAAGTGGGTCTCGGATCAACCGACGATCGCGAGCGTCTCGTCCGGAAAACTATACGGGAAAAAAGCGGGAGCCTACACGTTACGAGCATCCTACGGAGGCTACACTGCGACACTCAAAGGAAAAGTCATCCCGTTACCGAAGCTCTCGACTGTCTCCGACAGCAGTTGGTTGAAACGTCAAAAGCAGGCGATGCAAGAGAAGCAAGGGTTTGAAGGATCACCACGCGTCGGAGCTAGTTATGTCTCGTGGACAGGTACGTCCGGTAGCCTCGTTCAAACAGGAGAAAAGGTTCTCAACGGAAAGTGGAAAGGTCGTCATTTTGTAGCCCGTTATCCGCGCTTCGGCAGTCAAATCGATCGGATTGATCTCGTCACGCTCGCACCATCTCTTGAGAAACGGACGCTGACGAAAGCAGAAGTCAGCGCCGTGTTCGGGAAACCAACGTTCAAGGAAACGTATGCGACGTCCTACTTGCAACGCGTCGTCGAAGGCAAAACGATGCGCGCGACGTACGCGATCCGCAGCGTCTACGAATATCGGATCGGACAAGTGACGTGCCAGTTCGCCTTTGACGCGAAAGGAACGGCACGGTTGATTCATGTGAATTAAACAGATGGATGGATTTGGAAAAATGAAGGAGTTGTGTTAGGGTAACGGTAATCCACGACAAAGGAGGAACATCGAATGAAATGGATGAAAGGATGTATGGCACTACTACTAGTGCTTGTATTACTTGTTCCAATGACGGTTGATGCGAAAACGATGTCGAATGCCGCGTACTTGAAGAAACAATTCGCAGCAGCAGAAAAAGGAACCTTGCTTGAGGCAAAGGCGAAGCTGTATGATCGTTTCACGATTAAAGGAAAGGACGCCAGCTATGGGGTCGATCAGACCGATTGTTGTGTCTTCGGGAAGTTGAAAGGAACGTATCTGTATTCCGATTTTCGGTTTAGTACGAAGTACCCGGAGCATGTCGGAGTCTTGATGACGTTACCGCAGCTCAACGACCGTAAAATCAAGCTGAGTGAGGTCAAACAGGCGCTCGGGAAACCGAGTCAACACGAAACGCTACAAAAGGATGAAGTCCCAGCAAAGATGAGCTTTCAAATTAAAAAAGAAGAATATCTCCGATTCGAACAAAAGGGTACGTACTATTACAATGTAAGTAAAAAAGCCTTGCTGTGGTTTGACTACGATACTAAAGGCTATGTCCGCGCATTTGGTGTTTCAGCGACGGATCGATGAAGGAGAGTACGCAATATAGAACACGTTATCAGTCTACTGGATGCCATCTATCGATGGTGTCTGGTAGCTTTTTTTGTAGTGAACGAGGTGAAAACAGGCTTATTTCTTGAAGGAATAGTTTCTTAAATAATTAATATGGTTAGCTTTATAAAGTGGTGAAAGAATGGTATATTTTTGAATAATCTATCAGTTATATCAACAAGGATGGTGCAAATTTTGAAAAAGAATATGATGAGGTATACGGTGATTGCAATCATCGTACTGTTTGTTGCTGCCATAGCTATTCGTTACATGTATCCGTATAGCACTCTCAGCATCAACAAAAAAGTTGAAGTGGATTCGGATCAAACAACGAGTCGTTATCACAACAACCTTCAAAAGTTGTCTTCACACGTTCCGACTCTGTCGGAAGATGAAGAATACAATGAAAAAATAAAGGCGCAGGTGGAGAACGTCCTCGCTTCTTCTGCATTAAATGAGAAAGATGTACGTAAAGCGGATGTACTACAATTATTGAATGACATGAACGGTTTAGTGAAAAGCATAGGACATCACGTCAGATATCAACCGGAGTATTTTAATGAAAAGCAGCGATCGTATCTGATTGCATTCGAGGATCATCTTCAAGCGAACTCCTATAATACGAATCAAATCATTGAAGACTCCTTTTCAAGCAACGATGAAATCGTCACTTCGATTCATGAGTTGTACAAAGGGATGAATCAAGACATCGAAGCCTTGTTACAGCTGAGTTGAATCGTTTTTACGTCAAAGCAAAGCATCTGTGTCCATTTTAATGATGGATACAGATGCTTTTATTTTTATCGGTGTGAAACTAGAAAATCCTACCTTGTGCTGCAGAATACATGACGAAAGGATATAACTACGTAACTCCACATCATTGTACAGTTTAGTGACATATAGTATATAAAATTTAATATTAATGAACGAGATGTAATGTTGTCACTGCTTGTTCTGATTGTAGAATCAAGTTATTTGTCTGATCATCTAACAAAACAGGAACGTCATTTGATTGCTCTTCTTGCTGGGTCAACTCTTGATTGATTAACTTATAAAGTATGGCAACTAGCTTGATATTTGTGTCGACTAGCATTTTTTCTTCTTGCGTATATGAAGCATAATCCGTATTACGCGCTACTAAAGTTTCAAATTCGTATACTTGCTTACGATAAATTTTGTGAATCATATTTAGATGAATTTCCATTTTAGTCGCAAGCACATCTAGTCGTATTAAAAAATCGATTGATTTTCTAATGGATCTATTAATTTCATTCACTTCTCGTTTAATTTCCAAAGCTTTTTCTAAATTTGAGTTATTTTTTAACTCTTTAAATATAGATCCCATTGCTAAAAATTGGCCTATAAACGGAATCACCAATATAGCTATAAAATATTGATGAATCTCTATTTGAAATGTTTTGAACTTTTGGAAATCATAAAAAGTGAGTTTAGGTAAAGTAAAAGATTCATTCGCTTTTTGTTCAAACTCTGGTCTGTTTTTAAGTTGTTCAAATGCGTTTGAAAACCGTTGAAAACTTTTAAAAATTTTAACCTCGAGTTTTTCAAGTTTTTCTATTTGTTCTGCCGTTTCTTTTTTGACATGAACCAGATTACTTTTACACCTATTATATTCATCCTCAGAGTTTTGAACGATTTGCTGAGGTGCTTTAAGTTGCTGTACCTTTTGTTTAATACTTTTTGATTCTGATTTGAGTTTTTTGGTTATGAACGAAAATGGCATGTTATATACAGCTCCTTCTATTTAAAGCACTATTAAAACGTATGCATCATACGCCTAATTTTATATGACAGGATGATTTGATTTTATGAAGAAATCATAATTTAAATTGAAGCGTGCTAGTAGAGTCGTTCATAAAATCTGTTAATCCATCGATTGTTCCGTCGTAAGAAAGATGAATGTTATATTTTTGGACAATATCTGTTAGTGTTCGATTGATTTCTAAATCTGAATGCGCGGCAGTTAGTTGTAGTGCAATTTCGTGCGTCATTTCAACTTGTTTCGAAAGATGATTGAAATCTATTTTTTCAAGTGTCGCTACATACTCAAGTAAGTCCGTATTGATTTTTTTGAAGTTTTCTAATTTGTAATCCATTGAAGATTTTAATTGATTTAGCCAATCCATGATCTTTTTTACATTTTTCGAATGTTCAATGTAGTAAATCAAGCTGATACTTACTAAACCTGTGACGCTAGCACCGACGAAGGTCGTTAATACATCACCGACAATCGGAATGTTGAGTGCAGGAATCTTTCGCATAGCTTCCGCAACAACTGTTCCTAAGACCACAGAAGCACCGGTAGAAATGAGGATAGCGACAGACTTCATGACTTCACCAGGTGGTAAGTTTTGCGGGTTAAGTATCAATATTTTCAAAGCTTCCACAATAGTAGAGAAACTTTCACGAATGATCTTGACTGTATTTTTGGCAGTTGTAACGAATATATTGATCAAGGTAGTTGCTAACGACGATAAAATTCCTGATAATAGACCATCTTTAAATCCATGAATAATTTCTTTATATTTTTGACTGATACGTTTAAAGGCGCTCTTTACGATATGTGCTGTTTCTTTAAAAATAATTGTAAATCAAATGAAGCGCGCATTTTTTTGATAAAAGGTGGTAATTCTGCTTTTACGATCATTACAACCTCACCTAAAATCACACCCAGTGCCTGACGTAATCCCATCTTAATACCAAGTGCATAACTGGATTGAATCGTGTCATTTAAAAATTTAGTACTCGTGTAATATTTACTCTCCAACTGCTTGTCGTAGTTATCCCGTGCTGTTTTCTCTGCAGCTGCCATCCTTTTCGCATCAACGGATTCCAACTGAGTAAGTTTGTTTAATTCCTTTTTCTCCCGATCATCGAGTGTAGTTTGATTGGAAAGTTCTTTTATTCGTTCTTGTCTTTCTGGTCTCATTTGATCGAGTGAATCAGTGAATTGTTCCGTTGTCTTCGCGCCTTTCGAACGATTGATGGAACGATTCGTATGCTTTAGATTCATCGATTGATTGGCAAGTTCAACACCATCTGCTTCAGCTAAAATTCGACCGGCATCTCCTTGAATTTCTTTCGCAGAAACGACATGGTCTAAATCAATCTTTTCATTTTGAGAAATTCTTTTTCCTGTGTAGGCATCCTGTAAAATCCCTTGTTCTTTTTCAATAGCACCTTCTCTGTTGCGATTGATGTAGTTTTTGTGACTGTGGTATTTAGCAGATGTTGATTTATCATAGTTACTCTGTGTTTCGTAATCATACTGATTGTTCTTATTGGCATACCCTTCGAATTGAGAATCACCCTTTTGAATAGCTCTTACGTTATGAATAGTGGCGACATCTCCACCATGACGATCTTTTACAAACAGAAGATCTAATCCAAATGAAGTAATTAAACTTCTAATAATGACCTCTTGATATTGATCTAACAGACTCCTTACCGGTGATTTTTCTAAAGTATTTGTAGGTGTATTAGTCTTTAAATTTTGAATAATACCATACGTTTCAATTGTATTCATATAACACCTCATTCTGTTTTTGATATGGGAAAGTACAGTTCGTTGCTACATTTGATGTAGTATCATTTTTGTAAGGCTTTAAAGTACTAAGAAATAATTTTTATAGAAATATATGTTAATTTTATAAAAATAAATTTATGCAGTTCATTGGTTTTTCTTAAGAATAGTAAATGATTTTATTAGAAATCAGTTGGTTGCAAAAAAATTGATAAGGGCTTCTTCAATCATTATTTTAGAATTATTGAAATATGAATAAAGAAATCAAAGGTGTATTATTTATAGAACGAAAAATTCAAATATTACTAGTTTTTGCTTATATGAGCAAAATCTTTTTTATACATGTCATTGAATTTAGCAAGGCTCAACACACCATAAGGTATGGTTAACACATAAAATCTATCGAATTTCAAACCAAAGCGGATTTCTTGAGAAAATCACGAAAGCGAATCGTAGCCGTGAAGGAGCGATGATCAACACTATCGAATGGGAAAATGGAAGGGACGAACAAGAGGATTAAGCTCATTAAACGATGTAGTTATGGCTATTGAACCTCGAACGATTCTTCTTGAGATTGCACCTTGAGCCTGGTCGTTAAAATAGCAACCACGCGTTATGGTGATGAGCATAAAAAAGAATATGATTGATATGATTTACGGAGAATAAAAACATACAATCCTACTATTTCAGTGAATCTTTTGAAGTCAGAACAGGAAAGGAGGGACCCAAATGAAACGTTTGAAGTTGATGATCCTAACCGTGATGGTGTTTACGAGTCTGTTCATCATTGGAGAGAGTCGGATGCTGACGCTCGAAGGATTCGCAGAGCCGTTCGTGTCGACGACGATCTATCCGAATCCAAAAATTTCGGAGCAACAGATGCTAGCAGAGATCGAGCGGTCCGCGACGAAACATCAGGTCGACGTTTTCACCTATGAAGAGACGCCGGATCGGACGCTCTCGAGTACGAAGACGATTTACGGGACAGCTGGTGTCAAAGCCGCGCTTGCTAATCGCTCGATTGAAGAACAGGTCTATCAAAGCGTCTTTCTCGGTGATATCACGTTCCAGTTCAAGCCATTATCCGAACATCCTGCCGTTTCCTATACGCCGAACTTCTACGGGATTGGTTCAGCCGCTGCCGTAAAGGCGTTTAAGATGGAATTGATCGATACATACGCGGGGAACCATCCGCAACCTGGTTATAACGAGTCGGCAGAACTGTACCGTATCTTAAGCGTATTCGCACTCGTTGCGATCATCACCGTGTTACTGACCTTCTATGAGCTCGCTGTCGTCAGAAAGGAATTGCTCGTTCGTCTCTCAATGGGCGAATCGTTAGCGCAGTGGGTAACACGTTCGATTCTGATGGACTCCGGCATTTTATTGCTTTCGTTCATCGTCAGCTTTTTGACACTCCGTTCGTTCACGCCGATTGATCCCTACTTGATGCTGTTTAGTGGCTTGATGGTTGGGTTGATCGTTTTAAACGGACTCGTCTATCTCCGCTTACGACGCTTGATGATCAAAGAAGCCTTCTCGAACGGTCAGCGTTCGAACAGGCTACTTGCCTTTATATATGGCATGAAATTCGCAACAGCCTTCTTGACGATCGTGATGCTCTCGAGCAGCATCACGGTCATCGCTGAAGCCGTGACGATCTACAAACAACGTCCGTTTTTTGAAGCGAAGAAAACCTATTCGTACACTTACCTGGGTCATAAGGTAACGTCGCCGCACTTTTCGGATGAGAAGAGCCCTGACATCTCGGAACGAATCCAGACGGAACTGTACACACGCTTTTATGAGGACTTTAAAGTGATATTGAGTACCCCGATTAACAGCTTCGCGACAGCAGATCAACCGACCGTCTTGATGAACTGGACAGCATTTAATGAAGTTGCCGGACAATTTACGAATAGTGCCTCCGTCTTTGCGCATGAGCTAACGTTCTTTGCGCCGGAGGGGGTTGCGATTCCAGCGAAGTCGACCATTGATAGCGGTCTTCGTGAACTCGGACTCGTCGCGTATCTCGCAGACTCCTATCCGGTCGTCCGTTATCAGGAAGATTTCGAGACCGTCGCGATCGATCAAAATCTTACTAGCGGCAGTACGCTCATTAATAATCCGTTACTCATCGTCGTCAATGAAGTAAAACAACCGAAAGCACCGAAACAACTGTCCAATGTCTTACTGGCTGACGTCATGTATGACCTGGACCAAGAAGCCTTTCAAGACTATGTGGCGGAGAAACAGATGACGAATGAACTCGTCTTACAGACGAATGCGTGGGAGAAGTATCTTGGCATTTGGGAAGCAGCAAAACGATTGATGAACATGAACCTGATCTTTGCCGTACTAATTCTTAGTCTGGAGTTACTCGTCATCTGGACGGTGCTGCGACTCGAGTATCAAGTGAATGCGATCGAGTTATCGGTTCAGAAGGTGATGGGATACAGCATCTGGCAAAAAAATCGTCGCCTAATCCTATCGACGATGGGGATTACGCTTGTCAGTACACTGGCTGTAACGCTTATTGCTTATATCCTTGAGTTTTCTTCGCCAGGGCTATTGTTAGCTGGCGGAGCATTCTTGCTACTGGCAGAGGGAATTTTACTGATTTGGCTGATTCGAAAGATTGAACGAGCGAACGTCCAGCGTATCTTAAAGGGGGGAAATCTATGATTGAAATCCGACAACTGACCAAGTCGTTTCAAGGGAAGGTCTTATTTGAAAACCTATCGTTAACGATTTCTCAAGGAGACTTCGTCATCTTTTCCGGTCCGAGTGGATGCGGGAAAACGACGCTACTTAACATGATTGGGGCGCTAGAGCCGATCGATACCGGAACGATTGTCGTGGACGGGAAGGACATCACGAACAAGCGCAATCAACTGGCCTACTTTCGGACGAAGCTTGGTTTCTTATTTCAGAACTTCGCGCTCGTCGACCAAAAAACAGTGCGACAAAACCTCGAGATCGTGCAAAAACGGTATCGTTCTGGTAAAACGATTGAAGAAGTGCTGACTTCTGTTGGACTGAGTGACAAAATCGATCAAAAAGTTTTCATGTTGTCAGGTGGGGAACAGCAACGGGTCGCATTAGCTCGATTGATGCTGAAGCAGTGCGATATCATCTTAGCGGACGAACCGACGGGCTCGCTCGATCAAGCGAATGTGGAGCGGGTGATGGCGCTGTTACAAGAGTTGAACGACCGAGGAAAAACGATCATCCTCGTCACGCATGACGAAGCGATTAAACGACAAGGGAAAAGGCTGGTGGAGATCGGATGACGAAAAGAACGATTCGTCGTTGATCAGTGGATACGGCTTTAGCATTTCTCATGGATAGATTACAACCTCTCCTTTGTTAGTGAGAGGTTTTTTAGTGTTTTATGTTATGTGGTGCAATAATTATTACAATTTGTCAATCGAAAAAAAAAATATAAATAGTATTCGCAATTCAATTAATACAAAAAAATGATTCTGAAATTAGTTTGTGTAATTATGGGTTTTAAAATAATTTTTTTATAAAAAAAGTAAAAATGAAGATAATAATGTATTATTTTATAAAAACAAATAATGCTAGATTACAATCTGAAAGGGTGCTAAATATGAATAAACTACCCGTATACATGTTAGATGTAGAAACTCGATTAGCAGTTGATAAGTCAGCGTATGATATGGAAAATTTCGACACATTATCTGTAGAAGGCAAAGCATTCTTAAGTTTTTTTGAAGATGTCGAACGAGAGATACAATTTCGAGAACATCAGATGAAGAATGCAAATATGAGTGTTGAAGCATTAACGTTAGACCGAGATATCGAGGTGTTGATGTATTTAATGGATTTAAACGAACGTAATTTAGCTTCGGTCAAAAGTTTAGTAAGAAAAAAACAACTTCAGTATCAATATGAAATAATCCTTCGATACCGCTATGCACTAGGGTTATACGATACAGATGAAACATTTAAATCTTATCGAGATAGAAAGGTTGCCTTAGTTGATGAGTGGAATTCTAAAATTCAGTTTAAATCAACTTTACCTACTATTTGCAATGAAGAAGACATGATTGACACTACAAAAATCGAATATGTCGATCACCTTATGGATGCATTTGATCGCCTGATTAAAGTAGATGAAACTTTTGAAGAAGCTAAAATTGATATTGAGTGGAAATTAATTGCAATTAATCTTCCGACAAAACATGATTGGAATGCAACGGATCGTGGAGTACGCTTTAGTTTTTCAGAACAACGTGTCATTCAGGCAGAAATTATACTTAAAGTCAAAAATGAGTTAAGAAACGCATACCTACACGACAATGAATACCTGCGAAATAAGTGTCTAAATATATTAAATACGATATATAGTGTCAATTTAGAAGTAAGCGGTGTATCCTCGTCCGTTTCTCCGATTGAACTTAAGAGTCTTGAGCATTTAGATGCTTCCTATATTGGAACGGGAATTTTAGGTACAAGTATGTATGAGTCAGGTCAAATATATTCTGAAAATATCCGAATGAGGGGTACAAGAGGTCATGGGATTGCAGCAGAAAAAGCCAATGATTTAATTGATCGTGCGCTCGGAAAAGATGCACAGATCCTTGGAGATGATAACGCGAAAAATGGAGCAGATCGTCTCGTCAATGGTGAGTTCATTCAGACAAAATATTGTTCTACTGGTGGAAAAGCAATTAGCGAATGTTTTCACGACGGTAAATTCCGTTATGTACTTGATGGTAAACCTATGCAAATCGAAGTTCCTTCCGATAAATACGATCAAGCTTTACAATCTATGCAACAAAGGATTGAGCGCGGTGATCTTTCAGATCTTGGCATTACAAATCCCGACGAAGCTGAAAAAATAGTAAGAAAAGGTCAGGTTAGTTACAAAACTGCTCAACGTATCGCCAAAGCTGGAACAATCGAAGGTCTTTCTTATGACGCTGCAAAGGGAATGGTAACGGGATTACAGACGTTTGGTGTTTCTGCCACCATCAGCTTTGCTATTTCAGTGTGGAAAGGAGATGACGTGGATGAAGCGCTAAACCGCGCGTTGAAAGACAGTTCTATTTTATTTGGTAGACATGTCATGCAACATATATTGACGCAGCAACTTGGTCGTACGACTATTGAAAAATCTTTACGACCCGCTACTGATTATGTTGTAAAAAATGTTTTAGGAAGTAAAACGTCTGCGCAAATCGTAAATACATTTTTAAAACAAGCTTCTCAAAAGGGGCTGCATGGTGCTTCTGCGATGTCTCATTTATCAAAAGTATTCCGTGGAAATTTAGTAACGATGGCCATAACGACGTCAATTATATCAGCAGGCAGTGTATATGATATCTTGAATGGTCGAATTTCTGGAGGACAGTTGTTTAAAAACGTTGGTACTGCAGGATCGAGTGTTGGTGGAGCAATCATAGGTGCGTCAGTTGGTTCTGTCGTTCCTGTAGTTGGAACATTCGTAGGCGGAATCGTAGGTGGTTGGTTAGGTGGAAAGGCTTCAAAGAAAGTATTAGATCAATTCATTGAAGATGATATGGTTCAACTGTTAGAAATATGGAAAAAAGGATTTGTTAAGAATATCGAAGAATTACAGATGGATCGTGATGAAGTGAACTATTTAGCGGACAAGATGTTCGATATCGATCTACAAAAAGAATTAAAACTACTGTACGCATCATCGAATAAAAGTGAATATATATCAGATCGAATGGATCCTTATATTGATGCGGTTTTGAAAGCACGACCTAAAATTGAGAATATTTCTGCTATGATTGAGAACTATCAAGAAATTGCCTAAATATTGATTCATGATCATAGATGTTCTGAAAAGTCAGCATTAATCTTATAAAATAGCTAATTCCTTGAGAAATTTATACCTCTAATAAAAGTTTCTTAGTAATGAAAATTGGTTTGGAAGCTAAAAATAAGATGATTCAAGGATATACAATATTGATTAGAGATTTAGAGAATCTAAACTTAAAAAGACTAGAACTGAAAAGATTGAACTGAACCCTGAATGGTGGACACTTGATAAAAGACCCCATTCGGGGTTTTTTGTGTTTAAAGATATCGATATACTGTACCTATTCAATTTAGACGGGAGAACTATTCATGAACAGACGCACCTTCAATCCAGATCAAATCAGACAACTTGAAGCGAATCTTCACGTAGCCTCTGTATCAGATCGTACGATTCAATACAAAGGAGAATTTAAGATTCACGCTGTACGTGAGAATTTAGCTGGTAAGCGACCGATACAAATCTTTGAGGAAAGCGGCTTTGACTTGGACATGATCGGTAAGCAAACGCCGAATGAAGCGCTGAAACGGTGGCGGAAGACATATCGCATTTATGGAGAAGAAGGACTCTTGAATGAAAGACGTGGAAAATCTAATCTTGGAGGTCGACCGAAAAAAGATGATTCCGTCGAACGACGACTTGCGAGAGCTGAAGTACGAATCAAGTACCTCACAGCGGAGAATGAATTACTAAAAAAGCTAGAAGCTCTCGAAAGAGAGGCGAAGTAACGAAACTAACGGCACCGGATTTCATCAAGCGCGACTTCACAGCAAGTAAACCGAATCAGAAGTGGGTGACGGATATCACTTATATCCAATACGGCAGCACGACGAAATATCTTTCAACTATCTTGGACTTATTCAATAACGAAATCATCGTCTACAAGTTATACGAGCATCAACAAACGCCTCTTGTGATCGATACTTTGAAGATAGCGCTTGAGAATCGAAACTACCCAGAAGGGGGCATCCTTCATTCGGATCAAGGCAGTGTCTATACATCATATGCCTTTCAAGAATTCGTTATGAGGAATCACCTAACAAGTAGCATGTCTCGTAGAGGGAACTGTTGGAACAATACAGTTATCGAATCGTTCCACTCTAATTTAAAATTCGAGAAGTTCCAGTACGTCAAATTTAATTCACTAAGAGACTATTAGGTCTACGAACGCGTTATTAATTACTTAAACTACTATAACGAAGAACGAATCCAAGAAAAATTAGGCTACTTGACACCGAAAAAATATGGTGTCAAGTAGCCTAACCAAGGTGTTTTATATCGTTCTCATATTTCTAGGTCAGTCTAAACACAACGATTTTTTGTGCAAGGTATCGCATGATCAGGACGTGAGGCATGACAAAGCCTTCATTAAAAATTGGAGTGCATCTTAGCCTTATTAACAATCACCACGAAAAGAGTAAGGCAGTCTCGTTTTAATCATGAGATTAAATAACTCAAAAACACCTCCACCTTTTAACCAAGCAGAGGTGGAGGAAGCTCAATTTTATTGATATACGGATTTAGGGACATAAATTTCTGGTTGTCCCATGACATAAGGGGCAATCGCATATTCTTGGAAAATCACCTTTATACCGTTTTTAGTAAAGTAGAACTCAGATGTGCTCGATACATCAATATCACTCAAATGATCCACGAAATAATTCTCATTGTTTTTAAGACGATCATAAATGTATCGTTCTACCTTTTTCATTTGTGTGGAAGTTTTTAGTACGGATGTGATCCGTATTTCTTTTCCGGTTTTCAAAGAGTAATTGACACCGAATTTGTAGGTAGATCCATGTGCGCCACCAAGGTAAGTATGATTTTGCACGGTGAAGCTGAGATAAGAAGCATTATCTCCGACCCGTTTATACGAGCTATCGAAAGTGAAGTTACAAGTGGCGGGTAACTCCTTGCAATAATTCTTCTTTTTTTCTTGTTTTTCAAAGGCTTCTGTATCGAGATATGTTTGATAGAGAAATTTTGAATACCCCGTCAAATCGGCGTTGATCGTCTTTCTTACTGACGTAGTCAATCCTTTAGACACATAAGGATACTTCAGATTTTTTTTATCGTGTGCATACTTTGTAACGACGGTTGCTTTCGAAGCAGCATCGACAGAAATCGAGGTAGGCAACAAAAGGGATGTTGCAAGAAGTGGAAGAAGCAACTTATTCATAAAAAGCCTCCTAATTAAAATGATTTACAAATCCATCTAAATTATACAATGTTTTTCATTAAAGTCCTAATCTATTTAGGATGAATGAAAATTGATTTCATTAAAAAATAGTGAAGTGAATAAATTGGCAAGAATGATATCCGATTGTTATTTTAGAATCCAAGAAAGGATTCAACACGATGACCAGCGCTATACATTAAAAATAATCACTGAGGAAAGATAAGGGTGGCAGATCATCATTCTGCCACCCTTATCTTTGTGTAGCTCGACTTTTGAGTTAATCCTTTTATCCGTACAACTGCATTTGGTAAACAGTTTTTACATTTTTTATTTGATATTAAAATTAGATTCTAAAATATTCTGATGAAATATAGTAAAAAGTTGAATGCATGTTAGTATTTTCTATGGTTATTTTTTACTATAAATAGATGACGAGTGAGGAGGACATCGAATGGCATGTGTGAACTGTTCGGATGCCGCAAGACGTGGACTGAAATTTTGTCCAAGTTGCGGTGATGCCCTAGAAAAACATGTAGAACACCCAGAACCTGTGAAAACAGAACGGGATGCGAGACCCGCGCGCTCTAAAAAGATGAGCAAGTCTGCGAAAGCAATTCTTCTGTCTGTCGTGTTAGTGGTCGTAGCAGGCGGCGCCTATTATGGACTCGCTACGCAATGGTTCACAGTTGAAGCGACGACGAATGAAGTACGTGACGCGATTCGCTCAGGTGACGCTGCGTTACTTGCTGAGCATACAGAATTTAATGGAAAGCCGATCGACCAAAAAATGGCGCAACGCTTTTTAGATGCCTTGAAAGAGACGCCGGAACAAAAGAAATCATTCATGGATTATTTATTGATGGCTGGTGCGTCGATTCAAGCAGAAAACGAAAGTGACGTTCCTGGTCAAATCGTAGCAAACGGTCGTCAGCTCGGTATTTTCAAGGATTACCGACTCCGTCTGGATACGGTCAAAACGGAAGTCGTCAGTAATTTTAAAGGAACAAAGGTCACACTCGTGAATCCGGTCGGGACGGAAAGCAGCAAGGCGTCGGAAGAAGGCATCATGATGGACGGTGTCTATCCGGGATTGACCGATGCGAAGATTGCGTACGACGGTGAATATGGAAAAGAAACGAGTGAGGTCACAATCAATCCGTTGACGCTGGATGCGTCGGATCGCAAATTTGAAATCACGTTAAAAGGAGATGCAATCGAACTGGATCAGACCTATCCGGATGCCTATTTGATCGTTGACGGGAAGTCGACCTCTAAACAAGTGTCGGACTTGAAGAACTACGGACCGATCCCGAAAAACGGAATCAAGCTCTCAGTCGAGAATGACTTCCCATGGGGAGAAGAAACGTCAGATGAGATTCTCGTCAAACCCGATACGAAAAAAGCGACCTTCACATTCAAACCGTCTGAAGCCGTTTTGAATGACCTTCAAGGAGCCGTCGAGAAGCATGCGTCTGATTGGGTCGATGCAGCGATCTATCAGGATACGAGTTACTTCTCGCTCGTTGATGATGCGTCATATCTCGCAAAACAACAAAAGAACTATGACGATTGGAGCCGGAAGGACTTAGAGTGGGACGGCGAATTCATGAATGCATCGATTGATCGTTCTTCAGCGAAGTTCGTCGAATATGGCGATACGGTCGGCATCGAAGTCATGGCGACGACATACATCCGGGGTGAAATGTACACACCGGATAGTGAATCACCAGGAAAATCTACCGCGAAATCCCTCTTCCGTTATCTCTTCACGTATACGAGTGATGAAGATAGTTATGAAGAAGAGTTCCGGATTCAGCAAGCAACGAACATCAAATGAACATAAGGGAGGCTATACAGATGATGGATTGGCAATCAGTCAAATCACGTTTTCAAGGAATGACAGCAAAAGAATTACAGGAACAGGCCGAGCAAGCACGACGTGAGAAAGGGCGCTTGTTGTATGAAATCGGCGAGCGTCATTATATGAAGCTCCGAAGTGAAGGACGTCGTCAAGAAATCGAGGAGATTCTTGCGCAAGAAGTACTCGTATTTGGCGCTTTGTCACGGATCGACGAGATGGAAGTCGAAGCGGCTCAAAAACAATGTAAGTCATGCCGTACGACGCTTGAGCCGGGTGCGAAGTTCTGCGGGAAATGCGGTACGTCCGTCCCGCGCGAGAACGAACAAGCGAAAGTTGAATGCATGACGTGCCACACGCCACAACGAAGTGAGCAACACTACTGCACATGTTGTGGATCGGAAATGGGGCAACGTCTATGAAATATTGTTCGACCTGTGGACAAGCACATGCTCCGCACGCCCAGTACTGCGAAGTAGACGGGACACCCTTAGACAAGCAGGGTCGTCCTATCCGTTTTGAACAAGCTGCGCATTTCTGCGTCGGGTGTGGTACACAAATGGACGGTCGTTCGTCCTACTGTCCGAATTGTGGACATTCGCGTCTTGTTGCAGCGACATCGGAAGAATCGCTCGTGGATCGTCTACCGGGCATGCACGATATTCGGCAAAAGCTAAAGTCGCAAGATTGGAATGTGAATCTTCCGTGGAAAGAGCGGGGACGAGCATTCTTATCGCGATTCGATCTATCACTCGGGAATCCGAGTCTTGCGATTGGTAGTATCACCGCTGTCATCTTTTTTGCTGCCATCATCGTCTTCTTATTCGTCATGCTGGGTCTTCTCAGCGATAATCCGGCACTCGAAGGAGTTAAGACGGTGCAACAAAACATGGGAGACGACTTTAGTACGTTCGGTATGTTCTTCTTCCTCGCATTCGTTGCCCTTGCTGGTCTACAACTGACATCGAGTGAAGACTTGAAGTCGCGGTTTCTGACGGAAGTGACAGGTAACGATACGGAATATTTCTCTGAAATTCAAAAAGCCGTCAATCAGCTTGATTTTCATATTTTCTCAGGGCACTTCTTGTTGTCCTTGCCGGGGTTATTTCTTCTTATCGGAAGTGCCTGGTTACTCGAACGCGGTGGTGTCATCGGAATCAAGGCGACATCGTGGAATGAACGCATTGAACGTGCTGTCGTCTTTGCCCTGACGTTATCAGTGATCACGCTGGTCGTCGGATTGTTTGCGACGGACTTCGGAATCTTCGATCTACATCTGTTCGCCGGGATGATTCGTATTTTCATTCTATCGTTTGCTGGTGTCCTCTTATTCCAATTCATTGGTCAAACGAATCTCGACGGTTCTTGGCAGGTCGGACGGATTGCCGCGACGACGTTGATGAGCATCTACTTGTTCGGTGTCCTTCTGACATCGTTCGGGCAACTGTATTACATTAATCAGATGGATGAACTGGACGAAGTCGAATTCGGCGAATCCGCAAGCCTTGTTCTGTTGAGTGGCGCATCTCCGTTTTACGCGATGTCACAAGCAGGACAAGTCGACTTCAAGATGACTGTCTTGACGGAAGACTTCCATCTAGGTGCTGCCTTATATGGCGAAGACCGCTTAAGTGATCTGCAACGGCCGGTCGAAGAAGCCGGAGAAGCATCGAATCTCGGTCGCATTCAAGGAATTATCTACAATCAGATTGAAAATGGAGAAGAGCCGACACTCGATCCGAAAGTGACACGTTTCGATGAGACCGTGGATGCGGGACTGTTGACACGCTTCGCACAAATGGCAGATGCGTCCACGTCGTTCGAAGAAGAACAACTTGTCAATTCAAGTGTCGCCCCGTACGGCTTGATTGCTTTGATTCTGATGTTCGTCATTCACGTCGGAATCGGTTTCCGCTGGATCCGGACGTTACCTGGTGTTGCAATTTATGCTGGTGTGTTCTTGGTCGGTGGACTTCTTTTAGCTTACTTCACACAAGCACGACTTGAAATTCAATGGGACAACGATTTATTAGCCGGTATCGTCGTCTCTACGTTGACATGGTGGAATGCGTTCATGCTCTTCCTCTTCCCGTTCCTCGGCGGATTGGCAGGGTATGGATTGAGCCGCTTCAAAGATACAAAAGGATGATTCAAAAAACGCTTGTCTCCGTTTTCGAAGACAAGCGTTTTATCATAAGGATTGTTTGGTCGTCTGTTCAAAGTCGATCGTCGAGTCCTGCTCAATGCCCATACTATGGAATGTCAGGCTGCCGTCTTCATTAAACGTGATCTCTAAAGCTGACTCATAAAAGTAGAGCATCAAGCTGTTATCGGAATTAAAACGTCCGCTGTACGAATAGTCATCGAGGGGTTGTCCTTCAAAATCACGGGCATCATGAACCGTCAATGTCGCCTCACGATTCGGACGTGTCACGACATCAATCGTCGCATCGGTATAATCTTGCTCGTACTCGCCTTGATCGCTCGTCGAGTAAGTATAGGTTCCTGCCACGTCACGAAACGCCTTCTCTACTTTATTAAGAGTTCGGTGGCGGCGTGCGGCTTCGTTCGCGAGTGCTCGGTCACCAAACGTCTGGTTCATGACCCGTTCCGCGTAACGTACAGCATCGGTCGTCTGATTCATGAATAAAGCGGCCTCTAGATCATGAAACGCTTTTTGTTGTTGTGTCAGCGCAATCAGACGTTTATCCGTCGCTCCTTCTGCACGAGCTTTCTCACGCCATTGTTGTTCTTCGTAAAGGTCTCCGGAAAGCGTGCTTTGAGCACTTTGCTTTAAGTAAAGATCCGCTGAATCCTTGTTACAGCCACTTAGTACGAGAGCTGTAAAGAGAAGAGGAAGTACACGTGACATCATGAGGTAGCCTCCTTCTTGAACGTTCGTTTAATCGATGTGATGTAATACTGTTCGTCATCGAACGTGATTTCATATTCGACGCTGGCACGATGAGATGGCTGGTTTTCCATATCGAAGTCTCGTCGATCGTATGTTTCGGTCGTCTCGACATGGAAGTGTGTTTCATCAATGGCTTTTATGACGTCGAACGTCATATTCTGTAAGGCGACGTGGCTCGTTGGACTTTCTTCTGAAAAGGCGAGTCGATTGCCGAAGGACTCGCGTTCGTCCTCCGTCAAATCATCGTCTCCATAGAACAAGTCGGCATACGGTATGTATTCATCGAGTGACGAGTCGTAGTATTCCCAGTCACCGCCCGTTTCGTTTCCGATCGAAGGAAGACGCTCGGCATACGTACTCAAAAAGTGGTATAGCGAATCAGGTGATGCCGTATCAAACGTGAGGAAATCCTCAAGTTCGTCATCTGTAAGCTGGTTTCGTTGAGTCGATGAGAAACCTTCCGGCAAGACCTGATCGACATCCGCAGCGGACCGCGTCAGTTCACTTGTTTTAAACAACGGTTGTGCAGCTTGATATTTCAAGTAACCGAACGTACCTCCACCGATACAAAGCATGAGAAGTAACAATCCGATGAACCATGATTTTTTAGATGAACGGGACCGCGTCCGATGATTCTTTTGACCACAGACCGGACAATAGATCATCTGGTCATTCATCGGGGTTTGACAATTCGAACAATGTGACACAAAAAAGCACTCCTTTCTTACCTTTGTCATTATAATGTAAAATAAAGATAAAAAATAACAATATTTTTAAAAAGGAGAGGGAATTATGGATCCATATGAACGATTAGGGATATCGCGTACCTCATCGATGAAAGAATTGGAGCAAGCGTACGCTGAAAAGTTAGAAGCGCATCCAGACGAATCTGAGGAACGGACGGAAATCGAACGAGCATACGTCGTCATCAAGTATGAGAAAAAACAAAAGAATAAGCGGAATAAGCGAACGGTTGGAATCGGAGCGCTCGTTCTTCTGCTCGCTGCCGGTGGAGGGACATATTTCTTCTTGAATCAGGAAGAGACACCTCAAGCGGTCGAGCGTAAAAAACAGAATGCTTCATTCGTCATTGGTGAGGAAGAGAAGAAGAGTGAGGAGAAGACGGATTCGAAATCGTCGCAAGATCCGGAAACACAGCAAAAACCAGACTCGAAGGCAGTATCGGAACAAGACTATAAAGATATCCAAGATATTTCGACACTCTTCTTCCGAGAACTCGAAGATGCATTGACAGACCGAAGTGTCAAAGGACTTTCCGTCAGCACCGATACGTACAATCAGACATTCCAAGGAAGCTTGAATGACTTAGTCACAGGCGGATACATCTTTGACGGAGAGCTCAGCGTCAAGGACATTCCTCAAAACGACATCACGATTAAAGGAGACCAAGCAACGGTCAAAGCGACGGTCGACTATTCCTCTCGGTCGTACCAACCCTATCTACATGAACGTCCGGAATCGAGTACGATCGTCTGGGAATTGAATCTCGTCAAGTCCGGGAAAGACTGGCTCGTCAATCAGCGGAAATCTCTCTCGGATTCAGCGGACGGTAGAGGGATGGAAGTCCGGGAGTCCGTCAAAGGAGATATCATCGATACGGTTCACCAGCATGCGAAGGAATGGGAGCAGGCATATATCGATAAAGACACGTCTGCGTTCACGTTATTCACGTCGGCTGCTTACTTGAACAAACAACAAAGTTATTATGCCAGCATGAACAAACGTGGTGTCTATTGGGATGGATACCTCGATTCGGTCGAATATTCACCGACATCGATCACGGTCAGCGAAAAAGCAACGGATTTATCGGCTACGGTCGAAGCACTCTGCTATTACGAGGGTGATTATTATCGAGAAGAGGATGATTCTCTTGAGGAGAGCGACCCAGGAGAAGACGTCCCGTTCAAGTATTATCTAAAATATGATGTGAAGAATGAACGATGGTACATCGTGGATTCACAACCACTGAAATCATTTAGCCAAAATGATACGACGACCTATTAAATCGTAGAAGAACTTCTCATGAGAAACATCGTAGTAGCATCGACACTTGCTCTTATGCTCAGCTCGAAGACGTAGAACTCCCTAATGCCCTAGGAGCGGTCATCTTCAAAGAACATGATGCATCAGGAGCATGGAAATACAAAATGGCAAATGACTACAAATCAATCAGATAAAGTTTGCGAAAACGGTCGGAATCGACCGTTTTTTTCGTGCTTAGCTCTGCAGCAACGGTAACGTTATGAGAAATTGTCATGTCACGAAAGAATGATGATCTTTTATTTAGATATGTAAGAACACCATACTATTTGTATGGCATCGCATTAACAATAAATGGTTTCTTGGTGGTATAGTCGAATTATTCAGTCTTTCTAAATAAGACTTTTATAAAAATCATCAACGGGGGTACTTATGTTAAGTTTTAAAAATTCAACAACAGAAGTGAGTGACAGTGGAACGGATATTGCTATTTTATCAGTTGGAGCGACAGAACAATTTGGACCATACTTGCCAATGCATTTAGATACATTGATCGCAGAAAAATATGCCGAACACTACGGAGAAGTATTAAACGCTTATGTTTTACCAACTATTCCATTTAATACTTCAGAAGAACATGCCAATTGCAAAGGTACTATTACAGTAAGTCCAACAGTTTTAACAACAATGCTAGAAGAAATAATCGTTAATTTGAACAGACAAGGATTCAAAAAGTTCGTCCTTTGTAATGGACACGGAGGTGCATATTGGGAATCTTCATTCGTTAAACATATGAACTACAAATATCCAGAACTACTTGTAGTTACTACATATCGTTATTTAGCGTGGGAAGAAGCGTTAGAAGAAGTAAATTTAGAAGGTCACAATGAGATGCACGCAGGGTTATTATCTGTTTGTGCTGCAATGTGGCTATGTCCGGAATTAGTTAAGCTGGAATCTATGGGTTCTGATGTGCCTCCAGAAAACAGAAAGTTTGCTGACTATATGTTTTGGGATAAATTAACCGAAGATGGTTGTTGGGGTAAGTTCGATAAAGAAACATACTCTCCAAATCAACTAGCTGAAATTGGAGAAAAATTTTGGACTTCCTTTATTTCTAAAAGAGGTGAAAACTTGAAAGATATTCTCGAAGAAGCATATCTAAAAAAATGAAGATTGCTACCGCACTTCGGTTTCGGTGTTTACTCATTCACTTCGTTTACTGGCGTACTGAGGAACGTTGATCGCATTGTAGGAAGGATTCCGTTTTAGCTCACGTGAGATCGTAGACGGCTGTCGTTCAAGATGGTGAGCGATCTTTCTCATTAAAAATCCAATCTCTAGATAAGCTTCTATTTTGACTCTTTCTGATATTGTAAGATGAACATAGCTCATAACGAATCCTCTGTTGAAGTTTGTGTGGTAACTCGATTCTACACGAGGTCGTTATGAGTTTTTTTGTGTTTTCAGCTAGTTGTTACACTTAATATTACAATTCGTCTACGAATAAAGATGCTTTACTTGTTGCGTGAATGAGTACTGGCTATTGATTCATAAGGATCATGGCTATTCTAATGTAACTTCGAAAATCAAAAATATAGTCATGCACTTCCATTCGATCGAAGCATTCTTAAATATCGAAATAAGTCTTCTTCTTTTAGTGGGCGACTAAAGTAATAGCCCTGGAAGTAATCGCAACCTTCTCGAGCGAGCCAGTCTGCTTGTTCAATCGTCTCCACTCCCTCGATCAAAACTTCCATTTCCAAATTATGTCCGAGTTGAATCATCGATTGAACGATTGCTTGTTGATTCTTACCGTCAAATAATGAACTGATGAAAGAACGATCAATTTTTAACAACTGAATCGGTAAAGAACGGAGCTGTTTAAAAGACGAGTAACCGGTACCGAAATCGTCCAGTGAGACACGAATGCCCAGTTCTTGTAGTCGTGCAAGCTTATCATACGTCGTCGTCTCATACGATAAGGCGGCAGACTCCGTAATTTCGAGCTCTAGATACATGGGGTCCATCCCTGTCTCAGCAAGAATTGCCTCAACACGCATTAGAAACTTTTGACTTGCAAACTGTAGAGGTGAAACGTTGACGGCAATCGAGAACGGTCCAGGCGTGACATCTTGCCATGCCACCCATCGAAGGCAGGCAGTCCGTAACACCCAGTCACCGAGGGCATGGATTGCGCCAGTATTTTCAGCGACCGGAATGAATTCTGCTGGCGAGACAAAGCCGAGTTCATCGTGCGTCCATCGTGCTAAAACTTCAACACCTATCATTTGTTCCGTAGCCACCATGATTTTCGGTTGATAGACGAGCTCGAACTCTTCTGTTTCAAGTGCTTCAGTCATGAATTTTTCAATCTGTACGGTCCGTAAAATATCATTTCGATTCTCAATCTTGAACTCCTTAATCGTATGTTGTGCTTCATTGAACGAAGCGTGCATTGCTAGTTTTGCATACTCGATCAACTCTTGTGCGATTGTTGTGTCTTCCGGATAATGGCTAATGCCAGCTCGCATCGTAAGCGTGATGACCGTTCCATCAATATCAAACGGTTGCGATAAGGCGGCGTAACATTTCTCGGCTTTCTGTGTCGCGAGTTGACTCCGTTCGTCGCTGAGGATGACGAGAAATTCGGACGAATCGAGTCGCGCTAGGACATCTTTTTCATGAATCACCGATTGCAGTCGTTCTGCAATTTGAAGTATTAGGCTCTCTACACCTTGATGTCCGAGCATGTCACTGAGGAAACGCCAGCGGTCTACACTGAGTGCCAGACATGAAATCGGAATTGCTTGTTTGATTTGTTCTTCAATGAACAGGGTGACTTTGTCTCGATTCGGTAAATCCGTCAACCGATCGTGAAAGGCGAGATACTCGAGCTGACGCTGAGATGATACTTGATCCGTAATGTTTCGGAAGAACCAAAGCGTCTGATTCAAGTTCTCTCCCTTGAGCGGATGATTGACGACTTCAAGAATACATTTGTCGACGTGTAGTATCTGACGCGTATGATTCGGAACATCGAGACATAGAGCAGAACTATGTTCGGTTAAATACAAATGACGTTCAGGAAAGAAATGATAGAATAGTGAATTTGCATATTGAATCGTTCCATCTGGATTCGTCGTTACGACACCGTCTTCGGTTGATTCAAGAATCGTCGCTTGGACGAGATCCCGCTTGCGTAGCTGGAGATCAAATAAAACAGAAGCGAAGAAGACAATGAACAAAAACAGAGTGACAACCGAAACAAGAGTCAAAAGCATTGTCGGTTCGATCACTTGATCACTCGTGAACGATGGAATCATACGAAATTTTAAACCAAGCATACCGACGTGATGCATCCCAAAAATTGCAATTCCCATGACAAAGGCAAAGAAAACTTTTGTCTGAATCATCATCTGTTGCTTCGCATATCGAGAGAAGAAGCCAATCCAGAGCGCAGTCCAAGAAGCTGCAATCGCAATTAAAATCGATAGCAAGACATATCCTAGGTGATATTGAAGCGTCATTCCTTGCAAAGCCGCAATCCCGACATAATGCATCCCTGCGATCGCACTGCCCATTAAAAAGCCTCCGAGGACGAATGATTCACGGGACATCTGGCGTGAGACAAGATAAAATCCTAAAATACATCCAATCATCGCGATAATGACGGACAGAAAGACGAGCGGAAAAGAATAAGTGGCATCCTTCAAGGTACCATGTCCAAGCATCGCGACGAAGTGCATCGACCAGATGCCAAGACCTAAAATTGATCCACCGGCAATTAGCCAAACATGTTTTGAACGATTAGTTGCCGTTTTGACGCGACCAGCGAGCTCGATTGCGATGTAAGCGGATGTCGCTGCAATGAGATAAGACAACGTGATGAGTAAAAAGTCAGTATGAGAATGCATCGTGTGGGTTGGCATGATGGACGAAGTCACCTCGACAGAGTGGAATGATTGATCGAATTATAAAGGTGTAATCTAGATACCCTTTTTTGAGGGATCGTATACATGTTATCCAAATAATATTCTATTATTTGGATAACATGTATACGTCATGCGTCTTCTAAAAATGTATAAAAAAGTATCAAACTTATGAGGTTTTATCAAGCAATCATACAGGTGATGAGACGTTGATTATCCAAAGCATATTTATAGTTATGATGAAAGTGAGCTGACCGTGTAAACGATTCCATGATACGCTAGGAGACAGAAAAGATTGTCTAGAAAGAAGGAATTCCTATGCATATTCTTGTCATTGATGATGAGGCGAGCATCCGGCATCTCGTCAAACTACAACTTGAGCTCGATGGTCAGACGGTCGAGACGGCAGCGGACGGGGCAACGGCACTCGCATTGCAAGAGACGAAGACGTTTGATTTGATCGTCCTCGATTTGATGCTCCCGGATACGACCGGCTTCGATTTGATTCCCAAGCTGCGGAAGACGACACCTGATTTACCGATCTTGATGCTGACAGCACGTGATCAAATGAATGATAAGATCATCGGTCTGCAGCTCGGAGCGGATGATTATATGACGAAACCGTTTAATGGAACAGAGCTCGTCTTACGTGTGAAAAATTTATTGAAACGTGTAAAGACGGTCGCACCACCCATGCCTGTCGTGACGGATCCTTTCTTATCGGTTGATCCGGAAGAACGCGTCATTCGTCTCGATGGTCAACCGTTGCCGCTGACGTACCGAGAGTATGCGTTGCTCGCACTCTTCCTGACCCATCCGAAACGGGTCTTCGAGCGTGACGAACTGCTCGAACAGGTCTGGGGCTTTGACTTCTCCGGTCAGACCCGTGCCGTCGATATTATGGTCCAGCGTTTACGGAAGAAACTCGGAGCGCAAGGGGAGCGGATCAAGACGATTTACGGTGTCGGCTACAAATGGGTCGACGCATGAAGCTACGTCAAGTCATCACGGAAAACTTCGTTTTGCTCCTCGTTCCGGCACTGCTCGTTCTCTTCTTGATTCTTTATGCCTTTATTCAATCGAACCTCTATGAGAACGCCGTCGAGTCTGTCCAAAAACTGAGTCGGGAAGCAGAACTCTATACGACGAACTATCTCGCGAGCGAAGAGACGGACTCGCTCGCCGATACGGCTGTCCCAATCGCTTCATACTTAGCAGACCGGTTTGACGCGCGCGTCCAACTGTTCGGACCGAATGCGGAACTACTCGCCGATTCGGAGCGCGATCAATTACCGCTTCTCGCAGGGGACATTGATCAAGCCTTAAAAGGAAAATCGAGTTATCTGTTCCTCAAAGAGACCGATGTTCCTGTGCTATTCTTCTCGAGCCCGCTGTATGGTGAGACAGACGTCATCGGTTCAGTCCGCTTTCTCGTCGATCTCCAGACGGAAGCGGAACTGCTTCGACAATTTACCTATGTCTTCACCGGTGTGTTTCTGATGTTGATTGTGATTGCTGTTTGGACAGCGCGGCGGATGGCGAAGACGTTAATTGGACCAATCGACGATTTACGTAGCGTCTCGCATGCCTTGACGAAGGGGCATTATGCAAACGCACTTCCAGCCTATCCATACGAAGAACTGAATCGATTGGCAGCGGACTTTTCGACGCTTGCTGACGCGATTCAGCACAACATCGGACAACTGGAACAACAACGAAACGACCAACAGACATTCATCGATCACATCACCCATGAACTTCGAACACCGATGACGGCGATCATGGGCTACGTCGAGTTAATTCCGAAGCTGCCGCCAGACGAAGCAGCGCACTGTTACCACTACATCGAGATCGAGAGCCAGCGCTTATTACGACTCGTCTCGCATAATCTCGAACAGGCGAAACAACAGCGCAACGAACGCCACGCGACGTCGACGATGTTCGCACTCGATGCCTTGCTCGCAGACGCCTTATTCATCATGCAACTGCGACTTGACGGACAAGGGATTCAAGTCGAACAAGATGTTCCTTCTATTTACGTGCTCGGACAACCGGATCAGACGAAACAAGTCTTGTTAAATCTTCTCGAGAATGCCGTCAAATACAGTGACGCGATGACGGTGACGTTTTCGGGCGTTAGTACAGACACGACCCTCCGACTCATCATGACGGATGACGGGATCGGCGTTGATCCAGCGGTGCTTGCCGAATGGGAGAAGGAGCAACATAGTCTGACGACGGCGAGTGGGAATGGACTCGGTCTACCGCTTTGTCGGCGTTTGATGCAGGAACAAGGCGGCGATTTTGCACTTGAAAGTGATACGAGCGGTACACGTATCACACTTACATTCCGATTAGCCGATCAAACGTGATGTAATCGCTTACAAATGATACATTTACGAAACAATTCGACCGGATTTACGAAACAATTGCCCCGTAATCTAAGAATCAAGCAAGGAGAGGAATCATGAAAGCATCGACCATCGCCTATCTCTTCCTGATGGGGGTCTTGTTTGCCCTCGGTCTTCTTTTGCTTCAGCAGACGGTCTTCGGACGCTTACATGTCCTCGATGGACCAAAACGACTGAATGCTTCCGATGACTCGCTGCCGACGGAGTTGACATTACGTCACCGGGCATGGGGGGAGCAGACGGTAGAAGACGGAACGGAAGTCCAGCGCATCACGACGCTATTGAAGCAAATGAAGACGGTGACAAACGGGACCTGTCCGGCGGGTACGGCGACGTTTACCGGAACGCTCCGTTTCTTGAACGGAACGACGTGGACGTTCTCGCTCGGGGAAAGCATGACACTGAATGGACAATGTGTTGCAAAACGTCCCAGCACCCAAACGACGACATTAAAAGCACGGTTCTTAAACGCCTATCACGAACCGGAACAGCTCGCGCGTCAGTTTGCTGAGGCGGAAGTCGTGACATGGTATGCAGCGGGACGGTCGCGTACTCTAACCGCACGCGAGCGTGAAGACGTCAAGCGTCGCCTGGCGCAAGCAGAGCCGATGACGGACTACGAAGAAGTCGGTCAGGCACTTGATGCGAGTCAGCGGCAGCCGCGCATTCTCAAGCTTCAGCGGTTCAAGGGTGAGCAGAATACGCGTGCCAATCTGCTGAATATCACCGTATACGAGACATTGTTTAGCGTCCAGTACATGGATGATGACAATGGAAACACCTTCTATTTAAAAGGACAACTCCTGCCGACCGGGAAGGAGGCAGATCGATGAGAAAAGGAATGCTCTTCTTGCTGAGTATCATTTGTCTCATGAGCATTTGGATCGTCCGCAATAATGAACAGACGAAGCAAGGGACTGCAGCGCGGGAAACCGTCCCGCATTTGACGGCGTATGTCTCCGCGAAAGAGGATATCGGTCGCGCCTTGCTGTCGTCATATTGTGAGCAGGCGGGTTGTACGTATGAGTTCGTGCGTCTCTCGACAGAAGAACTCGTCCGGCGTGTGACGAAGGAAGCGGATCACCCGCGTGCCGACGTCATCATCGGCGGAACGTGGGATGCCCACCAGACGCTCAAACAACGCGGCTTGTCGACACCGTTCCCAAGCGACATGGATCAAGCAGAACTGCAGGATCCGGATCGCTACTGGATCGGCTATGAAGTCGAACGCTTAGCGATCGTCATTAATACAGACGTTTGGAACGAGCGGTTCGGGGCAGCACCGTATCCGAAGACGCTCGCTGACTTGACGGCAAAGCGGTATCAAGACGAGTTGATTTTGCCGGATCCGAATCATTCTGGTACCGGTGCGACGATCCTGCAAGCGGTCTTTGACGGATACGGAACGAAGGCAGAAGATGTCTTACGCCAGCTAATCGAGCGAACACGACTATTCACGGCGAACGGCTTTGCACCGACGTCGTATGTCGCCAGTGGAGAAGCGATGCTTGGGGTCAATTTCATCGGCGATCAACAATCGCTACGTGAAAAGTATTATCCGGTTAAAAGCATCCCGCTTGATACGTACTCGATCAACGCGATTTCGAAGTTAAAGGGACGGACGCAACAGAAGCAGGCGAATGCCTTCATGCGTTTCGTACTGTCGACTGACGGTCAAGCCATCCTGCGGAAAGTTTCGTACGGAACGCCGACCTATGCGATCGCGAAGACACAACCGATCCAGCAAAATATCGGGCAGGACATCGTCGCCGATTACCGGGACTATCTCCGTCGATTCAATCAGCTCCAGGACAAATGATGCGAAGACTCTGATTCAGGATAGGGGAAATGGAAGATGGGCTTCTTCAGCATCAAAAAATTGCCGAATGCGGGCATACCAATCGAAGTACAACGCAAACAATGGTTACAACAATTCTTAAAGGCCTTTTTAGTCGTCTTCTTCTCATATATGGCGATGTACCTCATCCGGAACAACTTCAAGGCAGCACAACCACTCTTGAAGGAAGAACTCGGCTTTACAACAACAGAACTTGGATATATTGGTTTTGCCTTCTCGATTACGTACGGGATCGGGAAAACGTTACTCGGGTACTTCGTTGACGGGAAAAATACGAAACGTGTCATCTCGTTCTTATTGATTTTATCTTCTCTAATTGTCACTGCGATGGGACTGTTGATGAGTGCCGGTGGAAGTCCAGTCGGTCTCTTGATGGTTTTATGGGGACTCAGTGGGTTCTTCCAATCGGTTGGGGGACCGTCGTCGTACTCGACGATTGCTCGCTGGACACCGTTTGAAAAACGCGGACGCTACCTCGGCTTCTGGAACGTTTCGCACAACATCGGTGGAGCGATTGCCGGGGGTCTCGCCCTTTGGGGAGCGAACGTCTTCTTTAACGGCAGTGTCGTCGGGATGTTCATCTTCCCAGCTGCGATCGCGCTCGTCATCGGGATCGTCGGTCTGTTCATCGGGAAGGATGATCCGGAGGAACTCGGGTGGAATCGGAGTGAAGAAATCTTCGAGGAACCGATCGAACCGGAAAATATCGCTGCTGAAAGTATGACAAAATGGCAAATCTTTAAAACGTACGTCATCTCGAACCCCTGGATCTGGACGCTCTGTATCGCGAACGTCTTCGTTTACATCGTCCGGATCGGGATTGATAACTGGGCACCACTCTACGTCACGGAACACTTGCACTTCAGCACGGAGAGTGCCGTCAATACAATCTTCTTCTTTGAAATCGGTGCGTTATGCGGCAGTATGATTTGGGGTTACGTGTCCGATTTACTCAAAGGACGCCGGGCGCTCGTTGCCGCGATCTGTCTTTTGCTGACGGCTGTCGCGGTCCTCGGTTATCGTTACGGTACGAGTGAACTCATGATTTATGCGTCATTGTTCGCACTCGGTGCGCTCATCTACGGCCCGCAGCTCTTGATCGGTGTCTCGGTCATCAGCTTTGCACCAAAACAAGCGACGACGGTCACGAACGGGATGGTCGGAACGTTCGGTTACTTGTTCGGTGATTCGATCGCAAAAGTCGGTCTCGCAAAAATCGCTGATCCGGAAACGAATGGCCTAACGATCGGTTCCGTTACGTTGCACGGTTGGAGTGACACGTTTGTCATCTTTAATGCTGCGTTACTGTTCGGTTTGATCGCCCTCGCCATTGTCGCCGTCGTCGAGGAGAAAAAGATTCGCCGCCTCGGACTGCTGGAACGCCAAGCGGACAAACTAAGTTCATGAATATGGACAGCCTCTTGATTAAAAAGGGGCTGTTTTTTGTTGCTCATATTTAAGGTCCAAAAACTTCGGATGACGTTCTTATATAAAAAATATCTTTTGTGCATGTTTTGTCGCAGACAGGGAAGCACTAATACTATCGAAGTTGATCGTTGTGCCTGTTTGAAGAGAGGAGTTTTTGTATGTCTGAATTATCCGGTTTCCCGTCATCGTATTGGAAAGCATCATCTGCTGGTGTATCGTATCCACCCCTTGAGACAGACACAAAACATGATGTCGTCATCGTTGGAGCTGGCATTGCCGGTTTAGTCACCGCTTTGCAACTCGCAGAACGAGGGTATGACGTGGGTGTTATTGAAGCAGAAGAGGTGGCAGCTGGTACGACTGGATATACGACGGCAAAGGTGTCGTCTCAACATGGTCTCATCTATGATCAATTGATCAAAAGTGTAGGAGAGGACAAAGCACGACTTTATTATCAAGCAAATGAAGAAGCTATTACGTTTCTTCGTCATCAAGTCGAACGTCTTGATCTAGCGTGTGAGCTTGAGACCCAAGACGCGTATCTGTATGTCTCTTCTTCAAAAGAGCATGCGATGGATCGTGAAATCAAAGCGTATGCTCGTCTTGAGATAAACGGTGGCGATGCGACAGATGAAGTACAGAAAAAGTTGCCGTACACCGTGAAGCGGGCGGTCGTTCTGCGCGATCAAGCACAGTTTCATCCCGTCAAGTACTTACAGGGCTTAGCAGAACATTTCGTCCGACAAGGTGGGACGCTGTATGAAAAGTCACGGGCGACGACGATTGAAAGTAATCGAACACCGACGATCGTCCTTGAGAATGGACATCGTATTGAAGCTAAGAAGGTCGTGATCGCAACCCATTTTCCGTTTCATGATTTCAAAGGATTATATTTTTCGAAGCTTGAAGTTCATCGATCGTACATCGTTTCAGGATTCGTCGACGATTCGTTTCCTGACGGTATGTTCATGAGTGCCGATCAACCAAGTCGTTCTTTACGACACACACGTACTTCGGACGGTCGTCGATTAGGACTGTTTGGTGGTGAAAATCATTTATCGGGTCACGAAACGGAAACGATGGCACGTTATCAGCACTTAGCAGATTTTGCGACGAACACCTTTCAAGTGGAAACGTTCGACCGATTTTGGTCGGCGCAGGACTTGATTACACTGGATCACATCCCGTATGTCGGTCAAATGACAGCAGATGACCCGAACGTCTTTGTCGCAACCGGATTTGCAAAATGGGGCATGACGAATGGTATTGCGGCAGGACTGTTACTCAGTGATCTTTTAACTGGGACACCGAATCGGTTTCGACATCTGTTTGATCCGACGCGATCAAAACTTAAAGCAGTCGACGCGACCCAATTCATCAAGAATAACGCGGATGTCGCGATCGAACTCGTAAAAGGGAAAGTATCAAAAGCACATCGTGACGCAAAAGATCTTCAGCCTGACGAAGGAGGACTTGTGCGGCATCATGGAAAGACAGTCGGGGGATATCGTGATCCTGCCGGAAGGCTTCATCTCGTTTCAACGACGTGTACCCATATGGGATGTGATACGAAGTGGAATGCAGCCGAACGCTCATGGGACTGTCCGTGCCATGGTTCGCGCTTTGCACACGACGGGGCAGTGATGGAAGGACCTGCTGTTAAACCGTTAAAAAAGAGGGAAGAGTAAACAATATGCTCGTTGAAGTTTCTGAGAGAGGCAGATCGGAAATAATAAAAGATGCTGAAATATGAAAAAGAAAACAGGCGACTGTCTGTCTTGACAGAGAATAGTTCGGAGAACGGGAAAAAGGAAGTGTGAATCATGCTGTATACGATGACTTCGACATTGCCGGCACAACATGGGGGACGCACGAAGTCGCTCCTCAGTCGAATCGCAATGATCGAAAAACACCTTGGCTATGCGACAACGATCCTTACAACCAACTATGATGCAGCATACGATCGTATCGTACAAATCTTTAGAGAAAAGAACATTTTAAGCGAGACGACGCAAATTGAGAATATCTATGAGTGGCTCTCCGGAAATCGATTATATGGAGCTACGACACCGTTTGTGACTTCCCGGGAAATCGAAGGATTACGAGCTGTGCAGGTAGACACAGACACAGTCCGGTACTATGACGGGGACACATATGTCTTATACCGGAAGTACCATGAAGCGAGTGATCAGCTGTCATTTGAAGATTTCATGAGTCCTGCATCGAAGAAAAAAGTCGAACGTTGGCAATATAACGATAACGGTCGATTGCATCGCAAGATTCGATACTCACCAAAAACGCATAAAAAAATTCATGAACAGTTCTATGATCAAGAAGGTCATATCTACTGCGAAAAACATTATGAGGAACAAAAACGGAATAAATTGATTTCGATTCAAACCTACCAACTTGGACGTCCTGTCCATACCTTTCAGACTGAAAAGGATTTATTTCTCTACTACTTCAATCATCGTTTGACGGATGGAGATATCGTCTTCAACGATGCGCGACTTCTCGACTGGTCATTGCTCAACTGTCAGGTAAGGACAAAAAATATTCTCGTGTTCCATAATTCTCATTTGGAATTAGATCAGCAACGAATCAAAAAATCTTACCAAACCGCTCTCGAAGGATCGGATCGTGTGGCAAAATATCTCGTCTTGACGACACATCAAAAAGACGAGATTCAAGCGCGTTTTCCGATACCGGATGATCAGTTCGCAGTCATTCCGCACTCGATCAAACCGGTCGAGATCGACCGGACGCATGTAGAGGATCAATTCTGTTTTATCGGACGCTTTGGAAAACAAAAGCAACTCGAGCACTTGCTCCGCAGTTACGCAATCTTCAAACGATCGGGACATCCGACGAAGCTTGCGCTGTATGGCGCGGATGAGGATGGACAACTAGCATTAATGAAGCAGATGATGTATTTACTGAATATCGAGGAAGATGTTCTCATTCACGACTTCACATCGACACCGGACCAAGTCTTCGCTGCGTCCCGTGCGTCGTTATTGACGAGTCGCTTTGAAGGATTCGGACTAACCGTCATGGAAAGCATTAATGTCGGCTGTCCTGTCATTGCCTACGACGTTCGGTACGGACCGCGTGAAATCATCGAAGATGGTCAAAATGGTTACCTCGTCCCTGAAGGAGACGTCACGGGATTCGCAGAAAAGATGGTCGAAATCGTCGAACGACCACTCCCACATGTGCGGACGAAACCTGGGTTATATGAAACACAAGGCATCGAAAATTACCGCAACCTGATGAACTGGCTGCATACTGAATGATCGAAGGAGCGAATGTCATGAAAAAACCAATCAAAAAAGCCATTATTCCAGCTGCGGGGCTCGGCACACGTTTTTTACCGGCAACAAAAGCCATGCCGAAAGAGATGTTACCGATTCTCGATAAACCGACGATCCAATACATCGTTGAAGAAGCCGCTGCCGCAGGAATCGAAGATATCATCATCGTGACCGGGAAACACAAGCGTGCGATCGAAGATCATTTTGATCATCAATATGAACTAGAAGCCGCACTTCAGGCGTCGGGAAAAACGGAGTTACTTGAAAAGGTATGTGCTTCGACGAATCTGGCGAATATCTTTTATGTTCGTCAAAAAGAACAGAAAGGACTTGGTCACGCGATTTGGACGGCTCGTCAATTCATCGGCGATGAACCATTCGCCGTCTTGCTCGGTGATGATATCGTCGAATCGGAGACGCCGGCGATCCGGCAGTTGATGGACGCCTACGAAGAGACCGGTCAGTCCGTCATCGGTGTTCAAGAAGTCGAACCGAAAGAAACACACCGCTACGGAATCATCGATCCGCTCGATAAAGAGGGACGACTTTATCCGGTCCGCCGATTCGTCGAGAAACCGGAGTCCGGGACGGCGCCTTCGAATCTTGCCATCATGGGTCGATACGTCTTGACGGCGGATATCTTTGATTACTTGGAAAACCAGTCGGAAGGCGCTGGAGGTGAGATCCAATTGACCGATGCGATCGAACGGTTGAACGCGGATCAAGCAGTCTATGCGTTTGATTTTGAGGGGAACCGTCATGATGTCGGTGAGAAACTCGGTTTCGTCAAGACGACGATTGAATACGCGATGAAGGATCCTGAAATGCATGAAGAATTAAAAGCGTTCCTCAAACGATTCCAGTGAATCAGACGTGTACGCCCGAGGGGGTGTACACGTTTTTTGATGGGCTTCAAAATTGTTATAGGTATATTACGAAAATAAAAAAACACTTTACTTTATTAGAGAAAAATAAAAGGAATTAAATGTAAGATGAATTGTAAAATATGAATAGATGAAAGGGGTGTTTGAATGGCAGAACAAACAGAAGTAATAGCAACCATTGTTATAGGGTTAGTTATGATCGCGATTCCTTCTCTTTTTGTATCTTATATTATTCGTAGTATCCGCCGTTATTTTTATTTAAGTAAGTTGATGAAGATTTGTGTTTACGAAGTACTGGACGACCGCAAAGTCGATCAAATGATTCGGACGTTCCGGAAATGGCGGAATTTCTTAAATTCACCGACGACCTGGAACTATGCACGACGTATCAATGAACAAGTCATGATGAGTCATCACGTTTCTTTTGCAAAGAAGCAGGCACTCTATCAGGAATTTTATCGATTAGGCGTTTCGGGAATTCAAGGACCACGTTCCGAGTCTCGTCCAATGACTGAAGGAAAAGGAGTGTTCATCCATGGCGAAGGTTCATAATGGTTCGCAACACCTACAGCAATCGATTTCAACGTACAAGCAAGAAAAGCGAAAAGGAACGCTACAGATCATACTCAGTCTTGTAGTTGCGTTTTTACTTTTATTTTTACAACCGTTAGTCGGTATCGTCCTCGGGATCATCCTTGTTGTCTACTTCTCAAAACGAAGCTCGTCACGAGCAGGAATTTCAGCAGAAGAGTACCGGATCCAGCTCCATGGACTAAATGGTGAGAAGCGACTGACGAGTCAGTTAGCGAAGTTACCCGAGAATTATGATATCTACACGAACGTATTCATCGAATGGCAGGGTAAGCGAAGCGAACTGGATTCCGTCGTCGTCGGACCGACAGGCATCTATGTCGTTGAAATGAAGTCGATGCGTGGACGTGTCTATGGGGACGAGGCAGAGAAAAACTGGTATCTCGAAAAAACCGGACGTCAAGGTGGCGTATACGGTAAGGAGTTCTACAATCCGACGAAACAAGTAGGGACGCATGTCTACCGTTTAGCAAATAATTTACGTCCTGTAGTAAAAAATCTCTGGGTTCAAGGTGTCGTCTTATTCGATCATGAGACCGCTCTCGACGTGACAAGTCAGAAGACGATCGTTACGAATGACGTCAACCAGTTGCGCGCTTATATCGAAAAGCAACCACTGACAGTCGAGTCAAAAGATATTGCGCGTATCAAGTCCTATTTTGAGCAGGGAACAGCTTAAAAAATGGATAGATAACCGAAGGGAGAGATGGAACATGAAAAAAAGTTTAGTGATTGGGATCGTGAGTGCACTATGCCTTGGTGGAAGTAACGTTTCCGCAATCGTTTCGTTTCCAAATACGGCTGCTATCGCTTCAGCAGAGAAGCTGGTCATATCAGCAGATCAATCCCGTGTTTGGGCGATGGACGCAAATGAATTCGGAAGTAAAGCATTCGACGTAAAAACAGGTGCTAAAATACACACTTTAGAAGAAGACATGAAAGACTTCACCGTATCCGATGACGGGACTCGTCATGTTGCTTTAGTAGAAGATGGATTTGTTGTCTATGATGCTACGTTACAACCCATGCAATCGAAAGTACAGACGGTTTCTATCAATCAAGAAAAAGTAGAAAATTTTTCGTATGCAGTATTCGTTCCGAATTCACATACCGTCATTTTTTTGGCAGATGAATCAGATGAAGGTAAGTTAATTGGATATGATTTAGATAAGAAAGTCGTTACATTCGTTCGAGGAACGCAACAATTCGGAGAACTATTGACTTCGAAGCAATACGTATATGTTAAAGGAGAAGAAGCTGTTTACGTTTATACACACGACGGAAAGTTTATTCGTGAAATCCCTTCCGTAGATGACACGGTTTTAAATGACATAGATGTCACGCGTGACGATGTACTTGTCGTCGCAGAAGATGCGACAGCTGTTCATGTCTACGATGGAAAAAATGACTTTCAAACGGTCGCTCCACGTGGATTCGTAACAGCAACAGACCGAGGAGTCCAGTCTGTTGCGATCGATCCTTCTGGGTCATACGTTGCAACACTTGATGAAGATGAGCAGTTCCGCCTGTTTGATCGTTCGGGACGCCGTATTTTTACATCTCTCGATAAGAGAGATGACTTTACTAAGGGACCAATTGCGATGACAGATCAAGCCAATACAATCATGATTGGTTCAGAAGAGGGAACGAACCTCTATGACGGCAGTAAAGTCATGGAACGCACGACATCGATCCTGATCCCGAAAGTACATGCGGCGATTCAAGCCGGAAAGAAGCAAACACTTCAGCTAACAGTTCAACAATTTGATGGAAAAACGAAATCGATTCGGACAGGAGTCAACTGGTCAACGACATCAAAAACGGTCCAAATCAAGAAAGGAACACTGTACGGCGTCAAACCGGGAAGTTATACGTTAAAGGCAACGTATGAAGGGCTATCCGTTACGTTAAAAGGGAAAGTGACACAAGCACCGCTAGCAAGCTTATCCGACGTCGACTGGTTAAAGAGACACTGGGCGAATATTGAAAAAAGCGGAACGTTCGAAGGGGCGTATCCATTTTCGACGCCATTTAATCAAATTCAAGGTGTTGAAGCAGCCATTGGTGTAAGAGAGAGCGTTTTTCATGGTCCAATGGTCCAAGGGGTAATATATACAAATAAGGCTACAGCTGAACAGAAGTATTCGAATCGAATTAAAAATATGACTTTAATCCCTTCTATACTGAAGCGTAATATTAATCAAACAGAAGTAATACATGCATTTGGTGATGCTTATAAACTGAATAAGTATAAATCGGCTGTACATTATTTATTTGATATTAATAAAAATCGAATTGATCGGTTTGATATTTTTTCGTATATAACCTACTATTCAGCTAGAATAAAAGTCGAGATTTATTATGATAAATATAAAATTGTACGTATGATGTCTATCTCGCAGTTTTAATTAACTTTAACTGGACATCGTGACTTTTTATTTGAAGCTTGTTCCTAGTAATTAAAAAATGAAACCGAAACATTAGAAAGACCCGAATGTGTAATCCGCTTGGATCATACATTCGGGTCGTTTGCTTTTATAACAGATGACTTGCAATCCGAACGATGTTTCGTCCGGATCGTTTCGCTTGATAAAGCGCTTGATCTGAGAGTTCCATCGAGTGCTGGACAGGAATGTCGCGCTTTCCGGAAGAGAGTCCGATTGATGTCGTGACGTGAATCGAAGAGCCGTCTAATAGACGGAACGTATGCCGTTCGACTTCCTGACGGATCCGTTCAGCGATGGTAGTCGCTTGTTCTGCCGTTAGATCGGTCAGGAGCACGATGAATTCTTCGCCACCCATCCGAGCGACTAAATCTTCTGGGCGTGTATTGCGCTCTAAAATTTTTGCGAACTGTTCCAACACGGCATCACCATTAGAGTGACCATATTGGTCATTCACTTGTTTGAACTGATCCAAATCAAGGATGATCAAGTGATAGGTCGAAGATTGACCAGCGAGTGTCTTGGCACGTAATTCCCATGCCCGCCGATTAGCAAGCCCCGTCAACGCATCATACTCCGCTAAATGTTGATAGACCTCGAGCTGTTTTCGGTGGCGTTGCTGCAACGGCAACAGATAGAGGAATATACCGTACATCAATAACGTGAGACTTACATGAAAGACGATCGTGGAAAACGTTCGATCCGGTAGGAAGAACAAAATGGTACTTCCGATCAGAAGATGCAGCATACCTAAGCGTAGAGCGAGATATGTCTTTTTTTGTAGGAGTGAGGAGAGAATCACGATGCCCACTACTGAAAGGAGCGCTTGCTCGATATCTGCCTTCATTCCTGTATTCATTAAAGTGATGAGCGCTATACTGAAGAACGCTCTTTTTTCTCGATGATAAGCCAGTATAACAAAAGGAATGACTTGCCAGATCAATGCATATGATAAAAATAAGACGTCGATGACCAACAAGTAACTGCCAAACCAGAGAATCAGGATGACAGTGCCTGCGATTTCACTATTTCTATTACGAATCAGTTGGTATGTGGCTAAAAGGAGATACGTCAGGGCGAATATCATGGACCCTTGAATCATCCAGTTTTGAATCATATATAAGACATCCAATCTATACAAATAGTTTTCTAAAATATATAATTAAAAACAAGTAGTGTCAAATACTGTATATCAGTATTTGACATAATAGATTTCTATCGAGACAAAAAGGACCATTTTCCTCAGATTTTAGAGGGGAATGGTCCTTCATCTTCGAAGTAAAGCATATGCCAGATACTTGACAAGTGATGGGATTCACTGTCATTTTATAAGGTGGTATATGAAAGGGTTTAGAATTTATTGTAATTCAAATCGACGTTTGATTTCATGTGAAGGAATCCATTCTTTTGAGCGAGTGTCGCACTTTTTGTTCCTTGTACAGAAGAAATCGTCAATGTTTTGATGTCTTGAGATTGACTCAATTTTTGGAGGTCTGTCATCCGATCCTTTGACCACTGATCGTTGGCGACCGTTGAATAATTGAAGTTCTCCCACATGATGCCGTCGACATAAGGATACGTATGATATTTCAACGTTCCGAATCCCCAGTTTTGGATCAGTGATAGAGACGCATGTTTTGTTTTTAGTGATTTTAAGAAGTTTGTCATTCCTACCCGTTGTTGTTCAAGAACGGCAGGCTGGTCGGCATGTTCGTTATCGATGTTACCGACTGTATCGAGGAAAACGCCATCTAGTCCTTTTTGGACGATTTGTTTCTCGACTTCTTTCATTAAAACAGCTTGGTAGTGCTTCGATGTAATATCCGTTAAGTACGAATCCCATTCAGCGTAATGAATACGCTGACCATCGCGATGGAAAAAGTCTGACTCGACGAGTTGTCCCATCAAATCCGTATTCCAGTTGTCTGCTTCCATCGTGTTGATGTAGCCGTATACTTTTGTACCGTTTTGTTGGATCTGTTTAATTTGTGCAGCGGAATAAAAGACGGGTTCGATGATCATGACATCGTATTGTTGCATCTTTTTGATTTTCGCTGCTGACGGTGCGTCGTAGTAAACTTTGTACGACTTCGCATCGTCCAGTGGATTGGATTTTTCTGCTTTTGCGTCTAGTGACGACATGAAGAACACTCCTAATAAAAGAATGCACAAAATAGACGTCATGCGCTTGAGTGAGATAATACCCATGTTGATAGCCTCCTGATTAATTATCAGAGAGCGGCCGCGGCATTGCAGACTGGCGATCGGTATCCGTAGATCGACGACCCATGTCTTTGCGCCCTTACTTTTCAGTAAGTTTGCCCTTCTCGATATGAAATTGTAGTGTTCCAACGATACATTTCTTCCATCTTCATACCGATAAAAAACAAAAGGAGTGAATAAAATGATATATACTCAGCACCGGCAAGGCATCAAGTGGATTGAGATGATCGTTAGTATTCTTATTATCGGCACTTTAGACTATATGTTTAACCTTTCGATCTTAAAATGGACGATTGATCCGCTTATTTTTTATATTTTACTTTTTTCTCTCCGTTATGGACTCCTCGGAGCATTCGCGAGTTTTCTGTTTACGATGATTTATCACCTGAGTTCTCTCGCCTGGGCGGGAGAAGACGTCTTACTCTTCGTTTATGATCGTGGCGAATTGTCATGGATCATTTTGCACTTCTTAGTCGCGATTTCATGCGGCATGTTCAGTACTTCTTTCCAAGAACGTTATCTATCCTTACGCTTACGACAAGAGGAAGTGACAGAAGAGAACGAACGGTTGCGCGATACGCTCGAAAAATTGCGCGTTGCGCAAGAGGCAATGCGTAACAAAGTGCTTGAATCCAATCACACGTTGACGAACATTTACCGGATCGGAACAGAACTTGATCAATCCGTCGCGGACATCGTACGCGATAAGCTGTTGCAAATCTTACAGGATTCCTTCGATGCGAAGGAAATCGCGATCTATCACGTTGATGCGTCACGTCGTACGCTTCGTTTGCATATTCGTTTTGGTGATAAGGAACTGTTGCCGCAAACGATGTTCATCGATCCGGAACAAGGCATCTATCAACGGATGTTCCAGAAACAGGCGATTGCCATCCGGACAATTGATGAGACGGATGTCCCGTTACTGATTGCACCAATCCGTTATGACGGACGCATCCAGGAAGTCGTCGTCATTCAATCGATCGCCTTCGAACGTTTGACGAACTATGAGATGCACGTCATGCAATTGATCGTCGATTGGACAGGCTCACGCATCGAGAAAGCGATGCTGATGGAATGGATCGAGACGCGTCATGAATTGATCGAAGGCACGCGCATCTTTAAACGGGAGCACTTCGAGGAGAAAGTGAAGTATCAAGAATATCGACGCGAGCATTATGGTCAGCCGTATAGTCTCGTTCAACTTGATATTCGAAATACACCGTTCTCTCTGATTGAACTGGAATTGATCTTGCGACAATCGATGCGTGAAATTGACCTGATCGGTTTTGATGAAAACACGGAGCACCTCCAATTCTTATTACCCGGAACACCTCAAGAACATGCGAACCGATTCCTCGAACGAATCAAGGCTGTGTACGTTCAAAAAGGAGGGCGTGTCCAATGACGGCACTCCTGCTCATGCTTTACGTACTTCATCTTTTGCTCATCGTGTTGGCTTATCGTGTACTCGTCTTTCGATTGCCGGAGCAAGAGCGAGGGATCTTAACGTTCGTGTGCTTGTTCAGTGCCGTCCTACCACTTCTCGGTGAAGTACTGGGGGGACTGGCTTATCTGATTTCCCGTCGTTTTGCTTCTTCCGATACGTTACTGGATTACGATGAATATGTGCAGTTCGATGTGATGAATCTTGAAGGACTGCAGCAGCAAGCTGCAGACAATATGGAGATGGTTCCGATCAAGGAGGCATTGAACATGGATGCGAAACGCCGGAAACAGTCGATGATCCATTTAACGACATCGTCCTTGAAGGAGACCGGAAAGTATTTGCAATACGGACTTGATCATGATGACTCGGAAACCGTCCACTACGCAGCGACGGTCCGAAATTCCTTATTTGACCGTTATGAAGCAAATCTTCGGCTACGGGAACAACAACTCAATCCGGTAGACGTGACGACGTATCATCTGTTCATTCAGGAATGTAAAACCTTCCTCGACAGTGGTCTATTAGATGAAGGCGGTATCGGTCGACTCGATGAGCGACTTCACCTCGTGCTAGAACAAATGCGCGCTCTCTATCCGACGGATCTCGTCCGGATTGTAGCGGAAGCGGAAATGGCGATACGTCAAGGCGAAGAGGAAAAAGCGATTTCCTTCTACGAAGAGATGATTCAGATCCATCCGACGTTGCCAGACGGATATTTAGCGTTGATTCGTTATTACTTTCAACGGCAGGACTGGACTTCGATCGGTCCGGTGCTCCATCAGTTAAGAACAACAGTAGCAGAAGAGGATATTCCAGAAGAGCATCGCTTCATATTGGAACGTTTGGAAGGAGGAGACCAATGAATAAGAAACCTTATGGCTATCTCATTGGATTATTTGTCGTCTTATTCGTGACGATGGGCATCGTACAGCTGTTTCGTCTCGATTATCCACATCGACTGATTCCTTCTGAAAAAACGAAGGTCCGTTCATTCGAGACAGCAAACACGAAAACGACTGAAGCAAAAGGGGAAGCACTTCGTGTCTACCTGCTTCAAAACGATAGCGATCTATCAAAAGGCGCAATCGAAAATTTCTCGTACGCATTGAAATATGCGAAGATCGATCACCAACGGATTCGTACGTCAGACATCAAGACGCTTCAACCGAGTGACCGGACAGTGCTTGTCTTATCCGGTGAACATACGAAGGAATGGCCGTACGAGACCATCCGAAAGTTCGTCCAACAAGGAGGTCGCTTGTACATCGCTGGTCGCTTTATTGATCCGAAATGGGGCGACTTAGTAGGGGTAGAACGCTTTGGTGATTTTAAAGAGGATGTTAACGGGATGACATTCAAAAAAGATTTATTTCCCGGGTATATCGATTTACCGAAGACTTCTACCTTGTTTGTCCATAGTATTGCGGATGTGACGTTAAAAGATGCCGACGTCAAAATCGAGGCTGATGGGAATCCGATCTTATGGACCCATGAATACGGAAAAGGAGAGGTCTTGTTCTGGAATACTTCTTCGTTACTCGAAAAAAACTCGCGTGGTCTACTCGTCCAGTCCCTGTCATTACTGTTTCCGACATTCGTCAGTCAGCAAGTCGCTGTAAAGCTAGCGCACTTCGATGATTTCCCGGCACCCGTACCAGATGCCTCCAATCCAGCGATTCAGAAAAACTATGATTTGACCGTTAAAGATTTCTTTGCAGAAGTCTGGTGGAAAGACATGCAACGGGTCGCGAAGGAACAGGATGTCATTTATTCCGGATTCATCATCGGAAGCTACAAGAATGCGATTTATGATACGGAAAAACAATTGATTGAAAACATTCGTTTTCCGATGCTGAACTTTGGACGCGGATTATTGAAGATGGGTGGAGAACTTGGTTTACATGGATATAACCACCAACCACTCATCATTAACGGGGAAACGATGGATCCGAGTCTCGGATATATCACTTGGGAGAACCGTAAGCAGATGATGAAAGGTATCGAAGAAGTGAAAACGGCACATCAGTATTTCTTCCCGAACGAGCAATTGCGCAGCTATGTACCACCTTCGAACATCATTGGTCCGACCGGTTTATCCGTCTTAAATGAAGCATTTCCGGATGGATTAATTATCGCGTCTCTTTATATTGGAGACCCATCAAAAGGAAGTTACATTCAGGAGTTCGAACCAGATTCGACCTATAAGAATCTCTATAATTTCCCACGGATCACAAGCGGATATAATGAATCGCCTGAAGACATGTTTGTCTTAGCAGATGCGGTCGCGAACTTCGGACTTGTCTCGCACTTCATCCACCCGGATGACGTCCTTGATGAACGACGCTCAAAAGGGCAAGGATGGCCGACGATGGAACGTTCGATAGAAAAGATGTTCAAAACGATCCATACGGATTATCCGTATCTCGAGAGCATGACACAGTACGATGGCTACAAAAAAATGAAGTTGTATCAAGAATCGAAAATCGATGTTCGTTATTCTAAAACAGCGATTGAGATTTCAGGTAGTCAAATGCTCCTTCCTTCGAAGATGGTCGTTCGTGTCAATGAAGGAAAACTAGCGACCGGGTCCTTCGCATACGGGCAAGTGCGAAAACTTGGAGATGCGGACGATTTATACGAAGTAGAACTCAAGAAGAACTTCGCGCGCATACCGGTACTGGAGGGATCCCAATGAAGATTGGTTTAGTGTTAGAAGGGAGTTACCCTTATGTCAGTGGTGGCGTCGCTAGTTGGGCACATATGCTGATTCAACAAATGACAGAGCATGAGTTCGAGCTGATCACGATCACACCTACACGCATGACGGAAGCAGAGTTCCGTTACACGCTTCCCGCGAACGTCGTTGGTGTGACGAACCTTCCACTCGATCAAACGCATGAGACGCGTCCGCTAAAACAGACGTTGACGCCGGAGCAGGAAGAGGATATCAAACGATGGATGCGATTCCAAGCGACGAACACGTCGATTTTCCCACTCTTTGGTCAGGCGATCGGAACATCGACGCAATTTTTCTCAAGTCGTCTCTTTTTTGATCTCGTCAAGACGAGTTACCGGGAAGAACGACAAGCTGGCTCCTTCATCGATTATTTATGGATGTGGCGTAGCATGTATGCGCCTGTTCTGGAACTGCTCCAAGCCGACTTACCGACCGTCGATTTGATCCATTCCGCGTCGACGGGATATGCGGGACTCGTCGCAGCGGCGATCAAACAACGCCAACACGTTCCGTTCGTCCTAACGGAACACGGGATCTACTCCCGTGAACGAGAAGAGGAGCTCGTCCAAGCGATGTGGATTCCACAAGAATACCGCATGCACTGGGTGCAGTTCTTCCATCACTTATCACGCGAAGCCTACGCTGGGGCGGACAATATCATCACGCTCTTTGACCGAAACGGTGAATTACAGCGTGAACTTGGAGCACCTGCCGAAAAAATTCGCGTCATCCCGAATGGAATTGATGCGACAGGACTTGCTGCGTTAGGACATACTCCAAAGCAAGATGTACTTCGGATCGGCGCAATCGTCCGCATTGTTCCAATCAAGGACATCAAGACGATGATCCATGCCGCGAAGGTTTTACAGGAAATGCACGTTCCATTTGAAATGACGATCATGGGTCCGCTTGAAGAGGATCCGGAATACGCCCGTGAATGCCAAGAACAAATCGATCTCTTTGAACTATCAGAGAGTGTGAAACTCGTCGGAAAGGTCGATATCCGGAGCTATCTACCATCATTTGATGTCTGCTTGTTGACGAGTATTTCCGAAGGTCAACCACTGGCTGTCCTAGAAGGCATGGCTGCAGGGATACCGTGGGTCGTCACTGATGTCGGTGCATGTTCCGAGCTGATCAACGGACGTGAGGATGATCCTTACGGTCCGGCTGGATTCGTCGTGCCACCGGTCAATCCTCGCCGGATCGCAGAACGGTGTGCCTGGTTCCAGTCACATCCGGAAGAAGCGATTCGCTTTGGACGAAATGGGAAAGAACGCGCACTTGCGTATTACCAGACGCACCGCTTCATCTCGGAGTATCAAACATTGTATCAAGAGAGGGGGGTGACGTATGGCGGGCATCGGGTTTAAGCTTCAAAAATTGTTTCAAGAGGACTATTTCTCATCTCGTTTAAAGGCATATGCTTTCGCTGGACTCGTCACGTCCGGTCCATGGCTCATCGTCATCTTGACGATCGCTGTGACCCAGTGGCTGACGACGTTCCTGTCGATTGCTTCTTTTGAAGAACGGACGACCTTCAATCTAGTCGTCTCATACAGCTTCATTTTTTCACAAGTGTTGCTCGGTATTCAGCAACTCGTCGTCACGCGCTATTTGGCGGACTGTTTCTACGAGAAACGATATGAAGATCTGTTTCCTGCATTTCTAGGTATGACGAAGATGACGATGGCGTTAGGCAGTATCGCCTTTCTCATCTTCCTCAGCTTCTCAAAACTTCCGTTCTTGTTGAACGGGCTGATCTTCATATTGTTCATGACGATCAATTTGATCTGGGTGCATTTCCTATTCTTAAGTGCCGCGAAGTTCTATCAGGCTGTCGCATACAGCTTTTTGATTGGCGGTATCGTAGCTGTCGGATCGGTCTTACTGATTGATCGGTATCTGATGGAGTATGTAACGGGTATCGTGACACCAAGTCTTGCCTTAACGGCAGGTTTCACATTCGGCATGATCATCACGTTATTCGGTCTATTCACCTCGATGTTGTTGACGTTCCCGCAACGCGGGACGAAAAATCAGTTTACCTACTTGAGTTATTTTGATCGTTACCCGGCGCTTTTTTGGACAAGTTTTCTCTACAATATCGGGGTGTGGGTCGGGAACTGGGTCATCTGGTTCTCTGACGGCGGTGCTGTTCATCTCGGGACATTCCGTTATCATCCGTTATACGATACGGCAATCTTCTTATCCTATTTGACGGTCATCCCGACGATGACGATCTTCGTCGTTTCCGTCGAGACGCGTTTCTATGAACGGTATCGCATCTTCTATGGATACGCGAACGAGGGCGGAACGCTGGATCAAGTTGAAAAAGCGCGGGACGCGATGTTACTCGTCTTACGACAGGAGTTACAACGACTGTTTCGAAATCAAGGATTGTTTACGCTGTTCACCTTATTGTTCGCCTCGACGTTGCTCGGTTACCTCGCATTACCTGAAGCAACGATTAGCATCTTCCAAATGACGACGATCGGTGCGTTCTCGAATGCGATGGTTCTCGTCTTGACCCTCTTGTTACTGTATTTTGAAGATCAAAAAGGAGCGGCATGGATTTCATGCGTGTTCTTCTTCTCTAATGGGATTTTAGCTTTGTTGATCGCGCCGTTCGGTTTTTCCGGATACGGTCTCAGCTTCGCGATCGGATCGACCTTGACGTTTGCGTTTGCGCTCATGCGACTCATCCATTATGTCTCGGATATTGATTACCATACGTTTTGTCGGATGGTGTTACCGCCACGCTCGATGCGTTTTACGCGATGGAGTGAACGATTGAATCGTTCGTGGATGTGAAGCGGTTAAAGGTTCTTTTGAGGAGATCAATAGCATGTAGGCTAATTTGAAAAGGCGATCCATTTCCGAATTCGTATCGGAAGTGGATCGCCCTTTTTAATTGCAGGTAAAACGATTTATCCTACCTATTATTTTTGATACCCGTCTGGATTCTTAGATTGCCAGCGCCAAGCATCCTTACACATATCATACAAGTCTTTCTCCGCCTTCCATCCGAGAAGGCGTTCTGCTTTTGAAGCATCCGCATAACACGATCCGACATCACCCGGACGTCGTGCCGTGATCTTTCGATCGATTTGCAGAGACGTCGCATCTTCGAACGTCGCGACGAGTTCAAGCACACTTGTCCCTTGTCCCGTTCCTAAATTGAATGCCTCGATCCCGGAATGATCATGATAGAGTGCCTTGATATGTCCTTTCGCTAAGTCGACGACATGGATATAATCGCGGACACCCGTACCATCATCCGTATCGTAATCATTTCCGAAAATTTGAAGGGTATCGAGTTTTCCAGCAGCAACTTGTGTCACATATGGCATCAAGTTGTTCGGAATACCGTTTGGATCCTCACCGATCAGACCGCTCATATCGGCACCAATCGGGTTGAAGTAGCGGAGTAATGTGATATCCCACGTCGGATCAGCGAACGCGATGTCTTCAAGCATCTGCTCGATCATCAGTTTCGTCGCACCATAAGGATTCGTCGCGGAGCGCGGAGCAGATTCGGTGATTGGTGTCGTCTCCGGCACACCGTAGACGGTCGCAGATGAACTAAAGACAAGTTTTTTGACATCATGCCGGTCCATCACTTCGAGTAGGACGAGCGAACTGATCAGGTTGTTTTGATAGTAGAACAACGGGCGTGATACCGATTCACCAACCGCTTTTAAACCGGCAAAATGAATGACAGCATCAATCGAATGGTTTTGGAAGATCCGTTCGAGTGCCGATTCATCCCGCACGTCCGACTCATAGAATGTGACCGTCCGGTCCGCGATGTGTTCGACACGTTCAAGGGCACTCCGATGACTGTTACTTAAATTGTCGACGACGATGACTTCATGACCCTCTCGTAGCAGTTCGAGACAGGTATGGCTGCCGATATAGCCAGCGCCTCCTGTTACTAAAATGTTCATAGGATACCCTCCGTTAAATTCCATTATTTATCTAATAATAGCATAAAGAGAGCGGTTTTTTCTTGATTTTGCTTTACATCCGTTTTGTTAGACGAATCAGCTGAATACGCGACTCGGACTCGATGATCTGTAATTGATAATGGGTGCTTATGCGCAGTCGTCCCGCTGTATTCGTCCGCTGGAACGTCCCAAGACGCGCCAACTCTTTTTGGGAAAGGCGTGGGCTCTTCCAATCGATGGCGTATGCGCGATCATCGATGAGGTGTACGGTGAATGACTCATACGTCCATGTTTCATCTACAGCCGTTTTGATTTTCTGTTTCGGTGATCCGAGACCGACCCATGTCGTAGCGGGATCATCCAATAGATCGGTCGCTCGTGTTTGTTTCGGAAGCGTCATATATGCGTCCGTCCATTTCAACAACGCCTGATCCGTCATCATGGAACCAATCGTTTTTTCGGATAGGTCGCTCGCTTTCATATATGCCTGCGTCCGGTCAGGGAGCTGGATACGCGCACGATCCTTGACGATATCGAGGACAGGGAATGCATCACCAAAGTCGGCGGATTGAAGAACGGTCGAGGAATCAGGATGACGATAAATCGGACTCGATTTCGTGGAGACGAAATGATAGATTACGTCTTTCTTCGCCCATGTCTGATATCCCCATGTAGCAAGCGCACCAATACAGAAGCAAGCGAGCGCGAGGAGGACGAGTCGCCAGGACAAGACTCGCTTTTTCGGTACTGCAGTGGGCGTCGTCTGTTCGAGCGGCATCTCGTCTCCTTCATCTAGTAAAGGAACAGATGTGAGGAAACCATAAAAGTCGGCGATGCTCTCGTGTGGATGACCGTCCAAAAATCGTTGCCACTCTTCTGGACGAACCGTATCTTGCTGAAACGGTCGCGAGGGTGCTATCCCTGTCAGATGAAGGCAGGTCGCCTGAAGCGAAGAAGAGGAAGACAAGGACAGCAGGATTCGTTCATGGAGACGCTTGATATCAACTTCCGTGTGAGAGGTATAGAATTGTAAAGCGGATAAGGCGCGATGCATAAGGCATCCTCCTTCCTTCTAACGTCAGGATATGTATGAATTTTCCGTTTCCTTTTATGATATCATTTTTTATGGGACGACGAATGAGAAAAGGGGGAACGATGATGATCGATATTCATAATCATCTTTTGCCGTTGATCGATAAGGGAGCGACTCATGTCGAAGAAACGATCCGCATGGCACGGCGTGCTGCTGCGGAAGAGGTGCGCCGAATCATCGCAACACCATATGCGACGCATGCGACAGCAGAAGAAGTCCAATTGATCGTAGCAGAGCTGAATGTTTTACTGGCCCAGCGACAGATTCCTGTCCTCGTCTATCCGGGACAACAGACGCGTTTGACACTCGGATTGCGTGATGCGGTCAACCAAGGGCACGTCTTGACGTTAGCGGATACCGCCTATCTGTTAATCGATTGCCCCGACGATCCGCTACCGGTCTATACGGAAGAAGTCATGACCGGATTAATCGAAGACGGGTATTTGCCAATCCTTGCGCAACCGGAAGATAACGCAGAACTTCTCGAGCATCCTGAACGTCTGGTCCAGCTAATTGAAAAGGGCGTGCGTTGTCAACTGGCGACACACAGTATTCTCGGTCATCACGGAGAAGAAAAGAAGCTATTTTGTCAGCGTGCCATTCAAAAAGGATGGGTACACTTCATCGCATCCAACGCTAAAAAAGCAACAGACCATCTTCATCTTATGCCGGCGTATCAACAGATTGAACAGTGGTCTGGAGCGAATGTCGTCGATCGATTAAAATGGAACGCTGAACAAATCTTGGTATCACCGCCAATTGTCTAATACATGACAGTGAGGATGACTCAACAGTCAGTCGCTACAAAGGTAAGGGTGGCAGAGTGATGATCTGCCACCCTTACCTCATAACAAAAAGAGTGACGCGTCATACGCCACTCCTACAGGAAAATGCGTATGTTTGCGCTATCAGGGACAAACAAGCCCCAATTTCATGCCTGAATAAGGCAGGAAAACTGACTTGAGTCTCGCCTGAGGAAAGGGCGTGAAAAGACGCGTCATTCTTTTTTGTCAGCCTTATTTTTTAAAAAACTTTTCTAATAAATCAAAATCCTGAAAAATATATGATATGATATCATTACTTGGTACTAAAAATATTCAAGCGATTAATCAATATGGGCATGATTACGTTCGAATCTCCGAGGACATCGTCACGTACGCCGCTCAATTCTTTCATTTTTTAGGCATCATCATCATTAGCGTCGTGAACGCTGGAACAACCCGAGGAGGAAGTAATACATGAGTAAAGAAAAAATCGCACAGCTGCGCAAACATGTCTCGCCTTTTGAAAAGGCAGACATCAAGGCCAGCATCCGACAGATGATCAATACGATCCTGCCGTTTCTCGTCATTTGGTTTTTGGCGTATCAAGCACTTCACGTGTCAGCCTGGCTCGCAGTACCGCTTGCGATGATCGCTGCGGGATTCGTCGTGCGGATGTTCATCATCTTCCACGATTGTACACATGGTTCGTTTTTCAAAAACAAAAAAGCGAATGCAATCGTAGGAACCATTACAGGTGTGCTAACGCTATTTCCATACGAAAAGTGGAAACGAGAACATGCGATTCATCACGCTTCAAGCGGTAACTTGGACAAGCGGGGCGTCGGTGATATTTGGGTAATGACAATCGAAGAATACATTGCGTCATCGAAATGGACGCGATTGAAATATCGACTCTATCGGAACCCGCTCGTCATGTTCGGACTAGGTCCGTTACTCTTGATTTTAGTGACGAGTCGTTTCAACCGGAAGGATGCACGGAAGAAAGAGCGTCTTAACACTTATCTCATTAACGGATCACTCGTCGTTTTATACGGTGTCTTGATTTACTGGATTGGCTGGCAAGCATTCTTGATCATCCAAGGGACGACGATGTTCACAGCGGGCGTACTCGGTATCTGGTTATTTTATGTCCAGCATACATTCGAGGATTCCTACTTTGAAGATGAAAACGAATGGGATTACGTCAAGGCTGCGATCGAAGGTAGTTCATATTACGAACTCCCTAAAGTATTACAGTGGGTGACAGGAAACATCGGTTTCCATCATGTCCATCACTTGAGTCCGCGTGTACCGAACTATCATCTAGAGAAAGCACACGTCTCGACACCACCGCTTCAAAAGGCGACGACGATCGGTTTGTTCTCTAGCTTAAAATCTTTACGCTATAAACTATACGATGCAAAAAATAAGACGTTTGTCACGTTCCAGGACATCAAGCATCTCCTGCGTGAACCAAAACCGTCATCACTTTAAGTCTGTAGCACTTTATCTTTTTTGAGATAAGGTGCTTTTTGCTTTGAAATCACAAGAAGTTGACCGATAAAGAGTAAGGAATGGAAAAATATAGGCACGACAAAATTGAAAATGTTACTCTAAACTAAAGAATAAAGAGAAGAGACATATAGAAAGAAGGACTGGCATGAAAGGAAAAATATACTTCTGGCTTTTGTTTTTAAATGCGATTGCGACAGTAGGGGCACTGGTCTATCTGTCTTTTGAACTGGGGGCTTTGGGCCTTGTCTTAATGGGGCTAACGATTGTCTGGCTCGCCTGGAAAATATTACGACTCTTTTCCTCGGTGATCCGATTGCAACAAGAAGGCATTGAGGTAACCGAATATCGTTTTCCGGAACTATATCATGATATCGCGTCGTTATCGGAACGTTTGAATTTAAAGACACCACGCATCTATATCGTCGGAGACGACGTATCGCCGATTAGAGGCGTGAGTCTGTTCCGAACGAACGTGTTTTTTTTACCAGAGAAAGCCATGCGGGAGCGAAATGAGTTCGAACGAGTTCGAGAGTTACTCCGTCTGAAGCATAATGACGAGGAAAAACGCTTCGCATTACTACTAGGCAGTTGGATTCCGTTTTTAAGACCGGCTTATTTACGAACGATATCCTTATACCGAGATCGTCAAGCCATGCATCTTGTAGACGATCCAGATAGTGTCATGCAGAGTATTCTAAAAGAAAACGGACGGTATCGATTGATCGATGAAATCGATACTGCTGAATACTTAGCGGAAAAAAAACATATCACGCTAGCAGAAGTCGTCAGTGAGATGGTTCATGCACAGCCGACGACAGATCGCCGGTTGGTCGAGTTAGGATGGTTGACGCGCGAGGCACCGACCGGACAACAAGTCATCCGTTTTTCACTAGTGGCGTCCAGTCTGATCGTATTCGGATTCATCGGTTGGAGCGTCCAGAACGTATCGTTTTCAACTGACTCCGCGAAAGCGGTCGTCACGTCATCGGATGAGTCAAAGGCGAATGGATTGCAGGAAACGAAGTTGATGGCTGCGATTCAAAAGGGGACGTTGGAAGAAGTACAGGCGGAGCTTCCGGACGGTGACATGAAGGCAGTGGACGCGGATGGCGATACGGCACTGCACTATCTGGGATACCGGAAGTCAAGTAAAGGATTAAAGGAAATCTTTGACGCGTTAATCAAGCAAGGAAGTGATGTGGACGCAATCAATGACTTCGGAGAACGTCCATTCATCACGGCGGTATATAGCAACAACAAGGAATTGGTAGAGCTATACCTCGATCAAGGGGAAAAAATCAATCAGTTGGATGAACAAAAATATACGCCGTTGCATCATGCGGTTGAAGGGGAAGGCGCTCAGACCGTAAAAGTGTTACTTGATCAAGGCGCAGACGTCTCGATCAAGAACAAAGACGGATTGACCCCTCTCATGCTGGCACAGCAATATGAATTAGACGACATCATTCGATTGTTAAAGCAACATACGTCTCAAACGTTATAAGAAAAGTGCTCCTCCCGAAATCGGGAAGGAGCACTTTTTACGAACTTATTTACCTTGAAGAGCTGGATCCACGTTAAGGATACGTCCTTCAATTTTATAATCGATTGTTTTCTTCGAAATCGCGTAGTCGCGGAACGTTTCCCAGTCAGAGAGACCGAGGTCTGTGAAACGTCCGTCATCATAAGCTGTCTTAAACGCTGTTAAGCCATCAGCTCCAGTTGCAGAGAATGCATTTGTCGCAACAACGTACATTTTCGCTGGATCAACGACTTCTTCCACTCCGCCATCTTTCGTGATCGTCATCTTCGTGACACGTTCACCTTTTGCTTTTGAGCCATCGTATTCGAGCTTCATACCAGAAACTTGTAAGAAACCACCGTTTTCAAGCGGGAACAATCCCACACTGCTTTCGAACAATTGTTTTAATTCTGCTCCTGATAATTTAACCGTTGCAAGCGTATTTCCGAATGGTAATGTCGTTAAGATTTCGCCAGTCGTCAATGGACCTGCATCAATTGCAGCACGGATACCACCACTGTTTTGCACAGCGATGACGGTATCAGGATTTAATGTTTTTGCTTTTGCAAGCATACCGTCTGTAATCAAGTTACCAAGAGCTGTTTCGGAGTTACGAACATTGATATCTAATCCGTCCGATTTACGCGGATTTGGGAGTGCAGTGAGAATGTCTACACCAATTTCTTGATTTTTGATAGCAGAAATTTTGTCGGCGTAAGGCTTCAAGATTTCAGCAGCACCAGCATCCGGAGCTTGTGCTTTTACGTCAATAAGTGAACCTTTGTATGATTTGAGTTTCCCTTTGTAGTCGAATGTCATACTGACATCGCCAAGGAACTCGCTATATTGATACGCTTGTACGATAATTGTTGGCTCTGTCTTTTTCGGATTGACTTCTGGATCAACAGGTACGTAAGTTGGTTGAAGAAGCTTCGAATGTGTATGGCCACCAACGATGACGTCAATTCCGTCAACATTTTGAGCGAGTAATTGATCATTATCGACTGCAGGATTATCATCGTAACCGATGTGTGTCAATGCAACGATTTTATTGATACCACGAGCTTTGAATTTATCAACGGTCGCTTGAGCACTCTTGATGTAGTTCGAGAACGCAACCGTTCCTGGACTTGAAATATCAACTGTCTCTTCTGTCGTTAAGCCGAAGAAACCAACTTCTTCACCGTTGATTTTTTTGATGACACCTTGGTAGATCCGTCCATCTTCCGGACCAGACGTGATTGTTTTCTTTTGCATCCCGTTGAAGAGCGGATTTTTACTGAAATCAACGTTTGCTGTGATGAATGGGAAGTCAGCGCCAGCAACGAAGGCTTGCAAAGCAGCACCTTGATCTTTAGCACCAAGATCAAACTCATGGTTACCGAACGTCATCATGTCATATTTCATGTAGTTCATGAGTTTAAGATCGGCTTGTCCTTTGAACTCATTGAAGTAAAGTGATCCTGAGAAGACGTCACCAGCATCAAGGAGAAGCGACGGTGTACCTTCGGCGCGGTAAGCGGCACGGCGCTCTTTAATAGCAGTCGCGCGTTTTGGAGCGTTATCGAGCGAAGCATGTGTATCGTTCGTATGGAGCAAGGCAAGGCTGAAATCATCTGTATTGATGTCACGGACGATGATTTTTGCTTTTGTCGTGACCGTTTTGCCTTTATGCGTCAAGCTACCTGTCGCATAGTAAGTACCTGACTCACTCGTATCAACTTTGCTCCATTTGATTTCTTTATCGTAGACTTTGCCGTTAGCGTAAAGAACAGCTAGTTTTTTAGGAAGGACTGGTTTTTGATCGACTGAAATCACTTGTTCCTTAACGGACTCAATGATTTTGATCACATAATTCTCGACGTGAATCTTTACTTCGATTGGGAGCTTTTTCTTACCATATGTGCCATGAACCGTTTGGTAGCGATTGAAGATGTGCTTATTGTATGCACCCCATGAGATTTTTTCTCCCTTGTATGTAGCCGGAAGTTTAACAGGCTCACCCTTCGTGAAAGTGAGAGACTTCAATTTGACCGTCTTGACTTTGACATGTGTTGCAGCAGATACGGTCGTTTGTGCAGCCGGCACGATTGCCGATGTCGTCAATGCGACAGCTACTGCTGCCGCGTAAAGCGGTTTTGATTTGTACATAAATAAAAATCCTCCCTCGAGATGATATGAGGTCAACCAGCGATCGGTAACCTCTTCTTCTACTATAAATGCTTAACGGACAATCGTGTCATGAACCTTTTGTAAAATGCGTAAATTCTTAGGTCCGACGACAATACAACTCTTGCAAGTCGTTTGTTTTCTTCTACCTGAAAGAAGAAAAGATAAATGATTGCGCTTACATTATATCTTGTTCCTCCTTCAAAAGAAACGTAGATTACAATAGATTGTAGGAAATTGTCCTCATTTTGAGAGAATCGCGTAGTAAACATTTTCAAAAAAATGTATAATTTACTATATGAAAAATATGCGATGGGGAGGCGGGAGTACGAATGGATGAAAAGATACGTAGGAGTCTACTCGTAGGTATACTTTGTATAATGGGAATCTTGATTATATGGGGGCTCGCCTCTCCACCGACGACAATTGAATTTCCTAACTTTACACATACCTAATCCTGTGAATGGATCGGCAAGGAGTCCTTGTCGATTTTTTTGTTTCAACGGGAAAGCTACAGTTTGGTGTCGGTTCACGCTATACGTTGACACGCTTTTTACGGATGGCTAGAATTGATTAAGTGTACTTCGTATGTACACAATCGAAAGATAAACGAGGAGGGATGGATAATTAGACATGATATATCATGTCGATCGGAGGAATGTTCGTTTGAGGAATCGCGGACAGAACCCGTTTTTTGTTTGAATTTGATCCAGAATTCATTGAATTACAAATACATGCACCATGAAATCGGAAGGAACTTACACTTATGTTGAAAGAAATGAAAAGTATCATCCGGGAACAGGTTGAAAACTTTCCTTTGATTCGCCGGCTCGCGCGATATGAAATTAAGTCCGCACACGCAGAACAACGCCTTGGCCTCTTATGGGAACTCCTCAATCCGGGTCTCCAAATTTTCATCTACTGGTTCGTCTTTGGTGTCGGTCTTCGGGGAAATGAAAATGTCGATGGAAACATTCCATTCATCGTATGGCTTCTCTGTGGGATCGTCGTTTGGTTCTTTATCAACGATGCTTTATTACGTGGATCGAACTCGATCAATAGTCGACTTGCGATGGTGACGAAGATGCGTTTCCCGATGAGTGCCATTCCGTCATACGTTATTTTGTCACGGATGTATCAACACTTCGCAATGCTTGTGATCGTATTCATCGTCATCCTCGCAAATGGGATTCCGATTACATGGAAACTACTTCAGTTGCCTTATTACATGATTGCGACATACATTTTCGTCTACGCATTCTCACTTTGTTTTTCAACGCTCATTACGCTCGTCAAAGATATTCAGCTCTTCTTGCAATCGATGATGCGGATGCTTTTTTATATGACACCGATTCTTTGGAATATTGAGCGGTTCCCGGACGCCCTGCACGGTGTCCTTCGCCTGAATCCGGTCTACTATCTTGTCGAGGGATACCGGGCGAGTCTGCTCGGAGGACATTGGGTCTGGCAGGAATGGCCAACTGGACTGTACTTCTGGAGTGTGACGCTCCTCTTGTTCACAGCTGGAACATTCTTGCATATCAAGTTCCGTAAATCATTCACTGAGCTCGTCTAAGGGAAGGAAATCGCCATGTCTATGATTAAACTCGACCATGTCACGAAACGCTTCGACATGGTTACGACTACGAAAGAAAAATTCAAGCTCTTGTTCAAGAATCAAAGCAAGAGCGTTAAAACATTCACTGCACTGCGAGATATCTCGCTTGAAATCGGCTCGGGTGAAGTCGTTGGACTCGTCGGAATCAACGGTTCCGGTAAATCTACACTTTCGAACTTGATTTCAGGAATCATCTATGCAAACGAAGGAGACGTCGCCATTAATGGTGAAGTCGCGATCATCGCCGTCTCACAAGGATTAAAGAATGTCCTGACAGGGCGAGAGAACATTCGCTTGAAATGTCTCATGCTTGGGATGGATGATGCGGAAATCGAGCGTCGGATGCCAGGCATCATCGATTTCGCTGATATCGGTGATTTCATCGATCAGCCAATCAAGAAGTATTCGAGTGGGATGAAATCTCGACTCGGATTTGCGATTGCCGTCAATGTCGATGCAGATATTCTAATCGTTGATGAAGCCCTATCCGTTGGTGACCAAACCTTCTATAATCGTTGTATCGATAAGATGAATGAGTTTAAGGATGAAGGTAAGACGATCATCTTCGTCAGTCACTCGTTGTCACAAATCAAGAGTTTTTGTGAACGCGTCATTTGGCTCGAATATGGTCAAGTACGACTCGACGGAACAACCAAAGATGTCTTACCGGAATATAAAAAGTTTCTTGCGGAATATAAAAAATGGTCGAAAGAGGAGCAACATCAATTTCGGCGTGACCGCTTAAAAGCACAAGCTGCTAATGCTCGTTCCGGGAAACAAAATACGGATTCAGAGGAAAACATCAAACATCCGGCATTGATCTTATCTGCGCTAGGTATTCTTGTACTTGCAGCAGGAAGCTTAATGGTCGTTGATGAAACGCCATCTTTGGCGAATTTAAGCGACGCTATCTTAAATTTCTTTTGATTCTCTGCGCCAGGTACCAATCGGTATCTGGCTTTTTATATCATGTAAGTAGGAATTAGTAAAAGGAGTGAAGAATGCTAAAGGAGAGTGGAAAAAGAAGGAATCATCGCAAATCAAGAAATGTAATCAAAAAAAACGGAGTTCAAGACTCCGTTTTCATCAGGTTTGTGAACGATCCATATAGGTTTTGACGCGCGGTGCTTCATACGTTGCAAAACGTTCTAAAAGACGTTCAGCATCTGACTCGACGATCAACATTGCACGGTGTTCGGGAATCAAGAATCCTTGACGTTCCATCGTATCGAATAGGGAAATCAAGGGATCATAGTAGCCATCAATGTTCAGTACACCACATGGCTTTTCATGAAGTCCAAGCTGTGCCCAAGTGAAAACTTCAAAAAATTCTTCCATCGTTCCTGGACCACCCGGGAGAATGATGAATCCATCAGAGAGCTCTGACATTTTGGCTTTTCGCTCATGCATCGAGTGGACGAGATGCAGTTCGGTTAGTCCAGGATGCGCAAGTTCTTTTTCCTGAAGAAAGTGGGGAAGAACACCGATTGCTTGACCTTTAGCAGCGAGCGTAGCATCTGCGACTGCGCCCATCGTTCCAACGCGTGACCCTCCATATACAAGTCCGATGCTGCGCGCGGCGAGCGCTTGACCGAGTTTTCCTGCCGCCTCTCGAAAGAGTGAATCGGCACCATCTTTGGAACCACAAAATACAGCAAGTCTATTCATGAAAGAACCTCCTTCGTTGTTTCCACCATAGCATATTCGACGATGGGAAGGCAGAATGGAAAGGAGATCGATATGCGACCACGTACAATTGTTTGGCTCGTCCTAATCATCGCAGCAATCAATTTAGGACTTGGGATATGGATGCCCGATACATCGACTCGGACGACGATTAGTTCGATACTACTAGGCGTGATTGTAGTACTCGGTATCTTTTACGTCATTGCGTTACGACAATCATCTAAATAAAAATGCTCGTTCGACTCATATGAGTTGAGCGAGCATTTTTATTTAGATTTGAAAAAATAAAGCGATGGAATATTCAAAAAAATCTATTTTCATACACAAATTCAACACTTTGATGGATAGTTTGTAAAAAAAGGACAGTATTCAGGACATATGATACGTGTCAAAAGTAATGGTTATAATGAATAATGTGTAAAATAACATAAATATTCGTATTCGAATATTTGGAGGGGGTCTAAGGATATATGATGTTGTTACAAAGCCAGACGAAAAAAATTAGGAGGTTATTTATATGAACTTGAAAAAGAAACTAGGTTTAGCAATTGCTGCTTTATCATTGACTGCTACTTTCGGTGTAAGTGCTGCAAATCAAATTGGACATAAAGACGTAGCAATCGAACGAATTCCACTTGAGTACTCAGTCAAACGTGATGTAGCAATCGAACGTATCCCACTTGAATATTCGGTCAAACGTGATGTAGCAATCGAACGTATCCCACTTGAATACTCGGTCAAACGTGATGTAGCAATCGAACGTATCCCACTTGAATATTCGGTCAAACGTGATGTAGCAATCGAACGTATCCCACTTGAATATTCGATCAAACGTGATGTAGCAATCGAACGAATTCCACTTGAGTACTCAGTCAAACGTGACGTAGCAATCGACGTATCCCACTTGAATATTCGGTCAAACGTGATGTAGCAATCGAACGTATCCCACTTGAATATTCGATCAAACGTGATGTAGCAATCGAACGAATTCCACTTGAGTACTCAGTCAAACGTGACGTAGCAATCGAGCGTATCCCACTTGAATACTCAGTCAAACGTGATGTAGCGATCGAGCGTATCCCACTTGAGTACTCAGTCAAACGTGACGTAGCGATCGAACGTATTCCACTTGAATATTCTACAACACGAGCATAATTAACTATTTTGACTAACAATATTTTTTAAAAAATCACTTCGAATAGAAGAAATGATTTTTTTATACTGATTCATGTTGAGTAGTTCGAACAAAAAATACGCTTTGTCATAGGCACCAATAATTTGTTCTTTAGTCGCGCCCAACTTCTCAAGACAATCTCCCTTTTGAGCGTATAACTGTCCTAATACCGACATGTCTTTAAAATTAAGGCTTTCTTCAATTGCTTCATCAATCAATTGCAGAGCTTGTTCATATTTAGAGAAATCTAATAAGATTTTAGAAAAATTATAGGTGATTCTAATTTTTTCTGTTACTAAATCATCGCTATCAAAATTTAATTTGAGGATTTCCTCATAAACATTAATGCTATGCTGATAACTTTTATTTTCAGAGTATAGATTCGCGATAGCTGACTTAATACGAATCAGCATACTGGGTGAATAATGAGAAGTTAGATAATCTGCTGATAAATTTTGAAGCTCAACGATACAGGTTCGATAATCAATTTTTTGAAGCCGATACGAACAAAGGTAATAGTAGTATTTGTACAGTAGTACAAACTCAAAAGAAGAATCATGTTGCTCTAAAATCTTTTGACTCTCTTTATAGATCGACTCAAAGTCTTGATTTCTAAAACGATGTAGTAAGTCTTCATCGATCGTCTTTAATGAATCTTGTTGACGATTGGGATCTAGAAACGCAGAAATCGGAACTTGTAACCTTCGGGATAGCGCATATAACAATTCGATTGTTGGGGAATGTGTGCCACTCTCAATCTTACTGATTTCTGCTTGACTGCAGATACCGTTTGCTAAATCCTTTTGCGTTAGATTATGTTTTTTTCGCAGACGGCGTAACGCCAAACCAATTTGCGGTGACGTGAAATGATCCATTGGATCCTCGTCCTTTCATGAAAATTGAACTGTTACTCAGTATCCATTTCTATTATAGAAGTGATTGCAAAGGGATACCATAGATTTACTTGATTTCATATCAATGTTTCATCGCCCGCCGTATTTGATTCAGAAAGGGGTACACCCATGACACTCATCTTAAAAGAAACGCGACGTAACATGACTTCTTGCGCTTGGTGTCTCAATGCTGCTACCGTCTCAGTCGCCCCCTTGGCTCATCGGGAAATGGATCAAACCATTGCTAAGTCTAAGAAAGATAGAAACAAGACTGCTTGAATCATTCTAAGGACTTCATTCGTATGTGGGATGAAGTCCTTTTTGCATGATTTTCATCAGAAAGGAGCAATCACATGATAGGAATTACGATCGTATCAGAACAGGATGGTTGGTTACAACGCTCACGTCCCTCTTCAGCGATGAGACACTTTTGTGAAACCCATCGTTTTTCTTTAGATGTTTTTGATTACGACATGCATACGTTCGAGGATTTACTGGATTATATGGATTTTCAAGAATATGAACATTATCTCTTTATTCTACAAGGTGAAGGAGAACGTACATTACGACTGGTTGCTTATTTGCAGCAGCAGATGCTTCACGTTCAGTTTCATTTAATTCGAGCGGAAGGTGATATCGTATTTGGACAACCCGATTTTCTAAATGGTTTGGAACTACCTCTCATATTTGAGGATGAAAAGTTAGTACTTCCCATCGTTCAAAACGAGTTATTGTCTTTGATGACGGGCGTTCATCGATATGCTTCACTATTCCAACCGCAACCGTTGCGGCATGTCTATATCGAAGATAGCTCATTGTTGAATCGTATTCCGGCATCTTTTTTCACATCGATGACAGTGAATAGTATCGTGTATTTCGATCATCCGATGCGTCACGATCTACCAATCATTGAATTAATGAGTCGGACGCCAGTCCTTCTTGCTTTCGTTGATACCTTGTCCCCTCCGCTTGAAACACGACTTGATGTTTTATCTCGGGCAGAACTCGCTCGTCAGTTGGAGCGCTGGAAGGATACCGGGTGGATTCAAAACGAACGATTCGCCGGTATATTGGATTATGCGACACAAGCTGGATTGAAAAATTCATATCGTCTTTTTTTCTTTGAAGATGGTATCTATGCGGATCGTCAGAAAACCGATCGGTTGAGTTCGGACATTTCTCTAATGGTTGAGCAAAGAGCAGGGCAGTTAGAGGCAATGGCCACACCAAAGGAACTCGAGTTATTTCCGTTACTCTATCAACTCGCAGGATCATTTTCAGGTGAAAGTCGATTTGTTACACCCTATTCAGATTTAGAATTACCACGAACGATTGGACGTATCGGTCCACTCACGTTGATTGGTATTCAAAACGAAGAGGGGTATTTCGCTTTCGATTTAACATCGATGCAACTATTCGAAACGAACGAAGCATTTTTGTGGATTCTTGAAGCTGATCAAAAAGAACAATTTGATGTATTACCAGAACGACTTGGAGCAGACTATGCAGAAGCGATTCGATACTATAAGGAGTTGATGTATCATGAGTGACGTATTATTTGGTCCATTTTTAAGAAAGGGAAGCTATTCACGTGTTGAAGTACTCGATCACGTTTATGCGGATGAACGTTTTGGGCAACTGTATCAAGAAGCGAAGCAAGTCACAGAAATTGATGAATTGACGTTTTATCGACGCTATCTACAAAAAGAAGAGAAGGTTCTGTTTTACGGCACGTTCGATCCAAAACTCTTTAATCTCTTATCTGATGAAGGATACGATTTATATTTGATCGAGTCAGAAATGATTCGGACACATCAAATCGATACACCGTACCGTCATAAAGTATATGGCTGGAGCCATGATGTGACAGACGTCGTAGGTCCTGAATTCTTTGATCGGATCGTTCTTCCTGGTACGACCATCATGCATTACAACCGTGGGGAACTGCTATTATTCTTTCGGAACATACGTCAACTTTTAGGTGTACATGGAAAACTGCTCGTTTCGTTGCACGATATTCCTTATCTAAGAGAATCAGAGCAGTCCATTTCGACTCGACGGATACATGATACTTTAATGTTCTTTGGTCATCATGTAGATGGCGAACGACTCTTATTTAATGCGTATTTAAAATCAGGTAGCGAAGAAAAAGTAAGCTATGCAATCGATTACTTATACAAACCTGAAACCTTATTTGAATTCGCGAAACTCTCTCGTTATGAAGGTCGATCAATATATGAAGGAAAAACAATTGTCGTTCTTGAATTCAATAAACAATAAGCTTTTGATAGAATAGAAGGAGAATAAATTAAAAATATATCTCCTAGTTTAGTTTGAATAGGTCTAAAGGCAGGGTATTGAGATACAGAAGTTTTGTATTACGATTCAAAGTACATCATGAGAAAGAGGAGCCGGACCATCATGGAAAATCAGAACGAAACTACCTTTCAAAAAAGCTGTCTATCGTTCATTGAGACTTTGTTTCCAGACGAATCCTTTCACTTCTTAGAAGAATCGAGAGCAATGGATGCTTTCGGACATCACGGTATTCAATTGTTTTTTTCTTCAGAACTTCGAACGCTAAAATTCAGTCTTCTCAAACAGACACATCAACGATATGATCGTGTGTTTGTTTCGGAGAAAACTAAACAAAACACTTTTTTCCGAAGGCTGTTGGAGGCAACATATGAAGAAAATCAATTGTACATCGATCATGTCGTAAAAACCGATTAATCCAAAGAAAAGGCATGGGAGCGATTACGCCCCATGCCTTTTCTCTTTTTAGGCTTCGATCGATGCTGATCCGCGTTTTAACGCATGATCAATCGAAGTCGCCATCTCTTCTCGAACTGTAGTTGAGATCAGTCTACCATCGAAATAAATTTCTTTAGATAAACTCAAGTGAACAAGTAAATCCTCTAATACGAGCTTCAAATCAAGAGGTTTCGTCGGTTCGAGCGCTTGTTGTATGAATTCATTCAGAGATGGGTGCTGAACATGCTTTGGATCAATCAAATCAATGATTGTTGTATTTAAAGCAAGTGCTAAGCGTTCGAGGGATTGGGGAGTTGGCATCCGTTGTCCGCGTTCATATGCGGAAATCGTCGTCGCAGTTTCACCGCATTTTTCGGCTAGATGCTTTTGGGTGTACTTGTGCTGTTTTCGTAGTTGCATGATTTTTTTTCCAAGTGCGCGATTCATAGCGCTTCACTCCTATTCCTCAGGTCATCGTGTATAGTACTAATTAACCACTTATCGTACGGGAGAAACCTTTGAAATGTAAAAAACGTTTGAATAAGGAAATAAAAAGATAGTGAAATACTAAATCTGGCTTTTAAAACGATAGTCATGCTGAGGTAAATCACATGCTATTCTAAGGTGTATGTGAAAAAAAGGAGTGTCTTCATGAAAAAAATTACATGGTCCGGCTACGTCGTCCTTGCCGTTCTCGTAGTCCTCTTTATCTCAAGTTCGATGCCGTACCAGGCACAATCCATCAAACCAGGGTTATCGCGCTTCATTCCGTTAGGATTCGTCGATCATCTGCGTTTCATCTCTTTCTCGTATCACGGAGAAGTCAGTGTCGCTGCCCTCGGACGGAGTGGCTTCATTGAATTTTTCATTCGAAAAGCCGCTCACGTCTCAACATTTCTTGTGTTAGGTGTGGGATTGATTGATTTGACGCGTCGTCGCCTAACGACAGGACTGGCCGTCTTGTTTGCCTATTCGTTAGCAATCACGGTAGCGGTCTTTGATGAGTTTCATCAGATTTTGACAGGGGACCGGACAGGACTCATTCAAGATGTCTTACTCGATGGAATGGGGGCATTAATTGGAATCGGATGTTATCTACTCGTCTATAGGAAAAAAGTACGACGCCAAGCAGGAAGTCTTTCCTTCTGGAACGAAAAGAACAGGCATCACTTTTAACGAAGGAGACTGCCTTATGAAGACTTCCCATTTATTGATGACGAGCGTTGGTCGTCGGACGAAACTGGTCGAGTATTTTGTCCGTGAGATGTCAAACGGTCATGTCAGTACCGCGGATTGTAGTCCACTTGCACCGGGTCTCTATATGACGGAACGCCATCATCTCGTACCACGGATCGATGCACCGGATTATATCGAGCATTTACTTGAATTGTGCCAGCGGGAACAGGTGACAGCATTATTGTCATTGATTGATCCTGAACTGGAGTTACTTGCAGCGGCGACGGAACAGTTTGAAGCCATCGGTGTCACGGTCCTCGTCTCACCGATGGATGCCTGTCGTCTCTGTTTCGACAAGTACGCGATGTATACGTATTGTGTCGCGGAAGGGATCGCGCATGCGCGGACATACGTGACGCTCGAAGCATTCCGGAGCGCACTTGCGCAAGGGGAGGTCCAGTTCCCAGTCTTCGTCAAACCACGCAATGGGAGTGCCAGTCTCCATGTCCAGGCGGTTTCTTCACTTGAGGTTGTCGAAGGATTATTCGCTACCTATCCCGATTTATTGATTCAAGAATACTTAAGAGGACAAGAGCTCGGTGTCGATGTCTATGTCGACTGGCTGACGCATGAAGTGACCGATATCTTCATCAAGGAGAAACTCGTTATGCGTGCAGGTGAAACTGACAAGAGTCGTTCCGTTAAACGCGATGATGTCTTTGAACTGGTCGAGCACGTCTTAGATGGAACCGGTCTTATCGGTCCGCTTGATTTTGACCTGTTCGATGTGGACGGAACGCTCTACCTATCAGAGATCAATCCGCGATTCGGTGGGGGGTACCCGCATGCGTATGAATGTGGCGTCAATTTTCCGAAAGCGATTCAAAACAATCTCCACGGGCAACGTAATCCCCGACGCATCGGAGCGTATGTGGAAGACATCTATTTATTGAAGCACGATACGGTGACGCTACTGCCTGCCTCGCTGCTTGAGCAAATCAAAAAATCATAGGCACGAAAAAGGAGTGATCCGGTCGAGACCGGATCACTCCTTTTAGGTAGAAGAGCAGAATCAGGAAAGAGAGACGCGTGCACGCTTGAGGCATTGCACGGCGGAGGTCCAGCTACCGAAGAGAGCATTGATCGTTGAGGTGCTCGGAACCGAGCGACCTTCTGCCCATTTCCGGTAATGAATGATGCTGAGCGAAGGTAACTCTTCTTGTGCCTGCCGTAGTGCTTCAAGGACATCTTCTTCGACCCATTTCCGGCGAGGCGGTGCGATGTCGAGGCAAGCGAGGGCATCTGCCCATGAACCGTATTTACGGGCAATCGTCGCGACTGTCGGATGTCCGTTTTCTTGTGCCCAAATCGCATACGTCTGTGTCGTCAGACGTGGAAGGACATCTGAAGCTTCGAGCAGTGCCGTGATAATACGTTCTTCTGTCATCGAGATAGAACGTGTCATTTCAATGTGTGCTTCTTCGAGTGCACGTGACCAAGAACCGAAGCGTAAGTTGATCAATGTCAAGGAGGGGCCATGTTTCGCCTTTGCCCACTCCCGGTAGCTGTTGCTATGGAAAGGATGAAGACGCGTTGACGCTTCCTTGATGAAAACAAGAATTTCTTCGTCTGAGAAATAAGGACGGATCGATGAGAGACCAGCGGCTTGGAGTGCTTCACGCCAAGAGCCAAATACATTGATGATCGTCGTGATGGATGGAATGTCTTTTCCGACCGACCAGCGCGCATACGTCTTTGCGTCGAGAGCGGGATATTCGATACTAGCTTCGATTAGGCTATCGATGACTTGTTGTTCTGTCCATTTCTTCATGATGTCATACCCCTTTCATGTAGGTGCTCTAGGTGTGGGTACTGTCGTGAGGTGGAAGTCGACGAAGCGACGTATAAGCGAGAAGGCTGAGCCAAATAAAATAAAATCCACTCGGTCTAACGAGAATGCTTTCCGTGAATTGAAGTAGCCCGAGCCAGCTTGCAAGCAACAGTGCGAGAAACGCGAGATCCGTTGTCTGAATCCGAAACAGTCGATAGAAAAGATACAGAAAGACTGCGCCGTACAGCAAACAACCGATGAGTCCAAATTCATAGAGATAAGTGATCGGTGTACTGTGGAACGTATAGAGAACTTGTTCGTTCAGTTGTTCCTCCAGTCCGCGTGGGGCACTCCCGATCCCGTGCCCGAACCACAGCGAATCAGCGGAAGCGCGCCATCCGGCTTGCCAAAGCGTCAATCGTCCGTTGAGACTGAGCAAACGGGGAAGCAGTCCTTGAAACGTAAAGACGGCTAGGAGGATCAAGCTGCCCGTTACGTAACACGCTGTCACCTGCACCCGCTGTCTCGTTCCCGGAACCATTCGAATACTCGTCAGCAGAGCAAGGAGGAGAAAAGAATAGATTCCTGTCTGCGAACCGCTTCTGAGTAATGCGATGATGATGAGAAGGAGGAGGACGACGTGCAGAAAACTTTGCCGACGCGGGAACTGTTTGAGCAAGTAGAACCAAGCAAACAGTCCGCCTGGAACAAGCCATGCTGCAAGCGTATTCGGATTGTTCATCAGACCAGCGAGGCGAAGGAATGAACCTTGTTCCCCGACGTACAGTTGAGGAAATGACAAAGGACCGATCTGAAGCCATTGCAGGTTTTCGACCGGAACATACTCTGAACCAAATGAGACGATGAGGGCATAGGAAGCGAGAAAGACGGCTTGTCCATAAAGAAAGTGACACAACAGCCGTTGCCATTGTTCGATTGATGTACGCGAGAGCGAAGAGACGATGCCAACGAACAGCCAAGTCGAGATGAGGTAAAGCGAAGCAAGAATACGATCCGTATTCGTGTTAAAAAAGAAAAAGATGAGATGAAATGTTAGATAAATCAGAAAAATTAGTGCGATTTGATGTCCTCTCGCCCGATTGGCGCGATAGAACGGTCGTAAGATGAGCCAACAGACGCTGAACAGAACGATGTAGACCGGAAGCAACCAAAGAGACCACTGTTTCGGCAACACTTCGTCCGTGAAGGATAAGGGACGAATCCAAGCATCGAGCATGATCCAAGCGACTAGGATGGATAAGGCAAACGATGTGGGTATATTGGCTGATTTTAACATGATTTCTAAAGACTATCCACCCTTCATATAGGACTTATTACCGATTTGAACACTTTTTAATCATCAAATTGGTATTTACCCTTATCTTTCAAAACATCATGCAGATAAATGAAAAAAGATTAAGAAAAACGTGATCATTTTTTCGTGAATCGCGTTTTTTTCGTGACATGAATTCATACGGTGAACTAGTGTTGCGCAAGCGAGATAGCTACCGAAAAAAATATAATCATTTCCACCAAGCTCTAATTGTTTTGGGATTCGATTGGAAATAAGGTGTAGATATAACCAATGTCCATCCATTCGGTCAAGTCAGAAAGAGGTGAACAACAGTGAGCTCGATGCATCAAAGAAAAACCTTCGGAGATCATTTGACGACGCTCCGACGCGGCTGGTGGCTACTCGCACTCTTCATGATTCTCTTCGCGGGTGCTGGATATGCACTCAGCATGTATGTCATTCCAAAGACATACGAGGCGACGGCCTACATCCTCGTCGTTCCTCAAGCGAACGCTGAGGCTACATCGACGCCGACACTCGTCAGTACCTATCAAGATATCTTACGAAGCCCAGAGGTCGTCGATCAGGTCGCCCAAAAGATGAACGTCACCGACAAGCGGTTATTCGATTTGACGGATCGTCTGACGGTCTCGAGCAATCTCGATTCGCAAGTCATCGCCTTATCCGTCACAGATCGTTCGGCGGAGGAGGCAGCGATTCAAGCGAATACGATGACGGAAGTCTTCCAGGACTATCTCCCGCAACTGATTAACACGAGTAAGACGGAAGTGTTCTCGAGTGCACGGATTCCAACGAACCCCGTATCACCGAACATTCTGATGAATACAGGGATCGGTGGCGTCCTTGGTCTGATGCTCGGACTCCTGATCGTCTATTCTCGCTCGTTAAGCAAAAAGGAAGCGACACGTGAATCCACTGATAGTTATCCGAAAGCAATTCCCCGCACCCATTCATGAGAGAGGAGAGGAGACACCGTCATGCAGCATTCCCCGCTCACCCCGTACCGTCGGCAGTTGAAGATCGGACTCCTTCGCCTGATCGACGCCGGAATCATCGCACTCGCGACTGTCGTTACGTTCTACTTCTTTAATCCGCTCCATCTCACCGTCAACTTCGAGTTGCAGGATGCACTCGAAATCGCTCTCATCCAGTGGGTCGCCCTCACGTTCGTCGCACACTGGATGCGCTTCTATCAAATCATCTGGCGTTACGCAAGCCTTCGTGATCTCGCCGTTCTCCTCGTCGTCGTCCTCGCCAGCAGCTTCGTCTTACTAGGACTTGAGTACGCATTGTTCGACTTCGCGGTCGAACGAGCGATCTTCCTGCAGACCGGACTCGTTTTAAACGGTATCTTATTCGTCCGGTTGTTGATTCGCGGACGTAGCTTAAGACTCGTTCCTGACAATAAGACGCTCGGCAAACGAACGCTGATCATCGGTGCCGGTGCCTCCGGTCAGATGATCACAAAAGAACTGAAACAAAAGAAATCGCATATCTTAAACGTCGTTGGATTACTGGATGATTCGCTTGAACTACGCGGGATGCGGATTCACGGTGTTCCCGTCATCGGAGCAATCGACCAACTCGAATGCATCATCGAGGAACAAAAGATTGAAGCAGTCGTTCTCGCGATCCCATCGTTACCGTATCCGCAGCGGGTTGAATTGCTGAACCGGATTAAACAAACCCAAGTCGAAGCGCATACGTTACCGATGCTCGTCGAACTGGCGTCCGGAAAGGTCTCGATCAAACAAATTCGTGAAGTCTCGATCGCTGACTTACTCGGTCGCGAACCGGTCGAACTCGATATTACGGAAATCGAACGAAGCGTTCATAGCGCGACCGTCCTCGTCACCGGTGCTGGTGGTTCGATCGGTTCCGAAATTTGCAGGCAACTGATTCGCTTCCGTCCTGAACGGCTCATCCTTCTCGGACACGGCGAAAACAGCATCTATCTGATCCGCCGGGAACTCGAGTGTCTCAGTCGGGACATCCAGTTCGAATCCGTCATCGCCGATGTGCAAGACAGTGATCGGATGCTTGAAGTCATGCGACGGTTCGAACCGGATCTCGTCTATCATGCGGCAGCCCATAAGCACGTGCCACTGATGGAGGATAACCCAAGCGAAGCCGTCAAGAACAACATCTATGGAACACGCAACGTCGCTCGAGCGGCGGAAGCGGCTGGTGTCAAACGCTTCGTCATGATTTCGACCGATAAGGCCGTCAATCCGACGAGTGTGATGGGGGCGACGAAACGAATCGCCGAGATGGTCATCCAGCAGATGGCACGTAACAGCGAGACGACGTTCGCCGTCGTCCGGTTCGGAAACGTCCTCGGGAGCCGCGGTTCCGTCATTCCACTGTTCAAGGAACAAATCGCGAAAGGCGGACCGATCACGATCACCGATCCCCGGATGACACGCTACTTCATGACAATCCCGGAAGCGAGTCGTCTCGTCATTCAAGCGAGTGTCCTCGCAAAAGGTGGCGAAGTGTTCGTCCTCGATATGGGTGAACCGGTCCACATCACGACACTCGCGAAGAACTTGATTCACTTGAGTGGATTCACGGAAGAGCAGATCCCAATCGTCTACAGCGGCATTCGAAAAGGCGAGAAACTCTACGAGGAACTGCTCGCTCGTGATGAAGTGCATGACGAACTCGTTTTCGACAAGATCCTTGTCGGTAAGACACGACCTTTTGGATTCGTCGACCCGTACTTGCGTGAGATCGCCCAAGCGCTCGGTCAGGACGAGGTACTCCGCCAGTATTTGTTAGACGTCACGAACGAAACCGATGCCGACCCGGTAGCACCGACGCTGCGGATCGCTCGCAAATAGAGAGGAGGGGAAACGATGAAAACGGCCCGGCTGTCCCGCTTCAATCTCATCTTCATTGCCGATACGGCGTATTCGCTCCATCAATGGATGATTTTGACGCTCCTGATCAAATGGAGCACACCGCTCAACATCGGTTATTTCAACTACGCCCTTGCCATCACCGCACCGATCGTCATGTTCTGTTGGCTGAACGCCAGTACGATCCTGACGGCAGAACGGGCTGGACTGACGAACTTCTGGCTCTTCATCAAGACTCGTTTTTCACTCCTCTCGGCAGGTGTGTTCGTCCTCCTTGGGGTCTATTATTTCTTCGGTGAAGCGGACATTTTACTCCTGACACTGCTTGTCTACCTGAATAAGTACATGGAATCGTTCGCTGATCTCGCTTACGGTTTCTTGCAAGGACATACTGCCTTCAAGGAAGTCGCCGTCTCGAAAATCTTCCGGAGTCTCTTGAACGTCTCGGGCGCAGCACTCGTCCTCTTTACGACCCATTCAATCCACGGATTCGTACTCGCCTTGATCGCTGGAAACTTGATCATGCTACTCGCATACGATTTACCGACAATTCGCCGCATTGGTCGCGGCTTTGACAATCAAGCGCTTGACTTACGGTACCGGTCAGGCAAGGAGCTGTTCCTTAAAGCGATGCCACTCGGCTTCGTCGCTCTTCTGATCGCCTTGAACGCAAACATTCCACGATTGTTCGTCGGTCACGCAATCGGAACGGAAGAGCTCGGTTACTACGCTAGCATCGCCTATCTACTCGTACTTGGCAGTCTGTTCATCCACTCCTTGATCGCCGTCTTACTACCGAACTTCTCGTCTGAGACGGGTGAACGTCAAAGTTTACCGGAACTGCGCAAGCTGACCCGCTCGATGTTACTGATGACGAACGTCGTCGGCATCCTGTTGATTGTCGGAGCGATCTTCCTCGGCAAGTGGGGCTTGACGATTTTCTATAACGCGTCGTTCGTTCAATACCATCTGATTTTCGTCTTGATGATGGTCGCCTCACTCTTTTTCTACAACTCGACCGTCATTCAGGCACTCTTGACCGGCTTCCAGCAATTTCGGATCCAGACGATCTCGATCTTCGGTAGTGTCGTCGTCAACCTGATCGCCTGCAGCCTGTTGATTCCGCTGTATGGTCTATACGGTGCGACGATTGCTTACACCCTCTGCGCCGTTACTCAGATCGTCCTATTGTTACCAGCACTGTATCGATCCTTGTATCCACGGGACGTCACGCTCGTCGTCGAACAAAGCAGCTAAGGAGGGAAGAAGATGCGACCAATCCTACTACTCATCGTCATCGAAGCGCTCGTTTGTCAATTCGCCCGGTCGCTCTTCCCGGACACCTACGTGACCGCCTTGCTGCTCATCAACTCGGTGTTGTTTCTCTATTATCTACTCCGTCAGGCAGAGACGACGCCACTCTTTCTCATCTTCATCACCGCTTTCTTCGTCCGACTGGTTCTGATGTTCATCGATCTCGAGCTGTTTCGCTTACCGCCACACAGTGGGGACGATACGGAAGCTTTTCATCTCGAAGGTGTCCAAATCTTCACCGATCCGTCGACCTTCAATGATGTCGTTCGCGGCACCTATTCCAAGTTTCTCGGAATCTTCTACCTGATGTTCGGTCCGGAACGAATTCTCGCTCAGTTCTTCAACGTCATCCTCGGCGTCGTCGCTGTCGTCATCCTAGCGAAGACGCTACAACGGTTACGCTTACCGGAACGATACGTGTTCGCAGCTACACTAATCTTCGCATTTTTCCCACAAGGATTGTTGCTCTCACCGATTCTCTTGCGTGACCAGATCGTCGCTCTGGGCATCGTCTACACACTTTACTACATGGTGCGCTGGACGGAAGAGAAGTCCGGATGGTATATGACGCTCGCGTATCTCGGCTACTTCGTTAGTACAATGTTCCACTCCGGACTTGCTGTCGGGATCATCGTCTTACTCGTCTATTTCTCGTTTTATAGCCATGAGACACGACGAATGGATTTTGAACCGACGAAGGTGCGGCGACTAATCTTTCAAGTACTGATCGTCGGCTTCATCGTCTACAGCTTCCAGGATGTCTTGTTTGCAAAGTTCACCCACGTCTCAGAAAACGGTCAGTTGTTCAGCGGGATGAGTTACGACCGTGGCGGCTCCGCTTATCTGAACGGATTGACGGTGACAGGTCCAGCTGACATGATTCTCTACTCGCCGATTCGAACGATTTACTTCCTGTTCTCACCGTTCCCGTGGCAATGGTCGAGCGTCATGAACATTCTGATTTTCTTCCTTGACGCCGTCTTCTACTTCATCGCCTGTTTTGCGATCGTCCGGTCCTTTAAACTGATCCGTCAGCATCCGTTCGGCAGCGTCCTCTTCTTCTTTTTCCTTCTCTTTGCACTTAACGCCGTCATCTTCGGTCTTGGAACCGGCAATGTCGGAACGGCCATCCGACACCGGTATAAGTTGTTCCCGATGTTACTCATCGTCTACACATCCGTTCACTACATGCGCTGGCAAGCGCGCCACTACTTCGAGGAGGTCGAACACCGTGCCGAATAAAACGATCTTAATTACAGGTATCGCAGGCTTCATTGGATTTCACGCCGCACGTCGTTTCATCCGGGAGGGTTACCGGGTCATCGGACTCGATGAAGTGAACGACTATTACGACCCAACGTTAAAAGAAGCCCGGCTCACTGAACTTGGAACGGACTACACGTTTTACCGGGTCTCACTCGAAGAGACAGCAGCCGTCGCGCGGATCTTCGAACAGGAATCGATCGATCTCGTTCTCCATCTGGCAGCACAAGCTGGGGTACGGTATAGCATCGATCGACCGGACGTCTACATGACGTCAAACATCGTCGGCTTTCTCTCGATTCTTGAGGCGTGTCGGCATTACCCAGTCGAACAACTGATTTACGCTTCCTCAAGTTCCGTCTACGGATCGAATACGAAGATGCCGTTTGCGACGACGGATGCCGTCGATCATCCGCTAAGTCTTTACGCCGCTTCAAAGAAAGCGAATGAACTGATGGCACACACCTACAGCAGTCTCTACGGCATCAAGACGACAGGCCTTCGCTTCTTCAGCGTCTATGGTCCTTGGGGACGCCCGGATATGGCACTGTTCAAGTTCACGGAAGCAATCGCGAAAGGCAAACCAATCGACCTCTACAACTACGGTGAGATGGGGCGGGACTTCACTTACGTCGACGACATCATCGAAAGCATCTACCGCCTGTTCCAGACTGAACCGGAAGTCGATGAATCGTTCGATGCCTCAAATCCCTTACCGGACCGCAGCAACGTTCCGTATCGTGTCTATAACATCGGCAGTCACAGCCCGATTCGTCTCAATGAATTCGTTGCTTTGATTGAGCGGCGCCTTGGCAAGACGGCAATCCAAAACGGGATGCCGCTTCAACCAGGCGATGTTCCAGAAAGCTTTGCTGACGTCTCATCACTGTTCGAGACGATCGGCTACCGTCCACAGACGACGGTCGAAGCGGGCGTCAATGCATTCATCGACTGGTACGAGAGTCACTACTTGCTGAAGGAGGAAATTCAAGATGGCGCTTAAAGAGGAATTCTACTATCGGTCCCCAATCTTTATCCAAAATTGGCTGACCTCCTTATACGGTCGGAAGTTAATGCAAGAACGATACGGTCCCCTCTATGAACAGAAGATGAAGGAACTCCGGAAAAAAGATCGGACGCAGGATTATAAAGCGGAACAACTCGATCGCTTGAATGCCTTTCTCATTTTTGTTGCAACGCATACGCCATACTACGCGCAACTCTTTCACGAACATGATATCCAATTACCGTTCACGTCACTCGAGCAACTGAAGACAATTCCAATCCTTGAAAAAGAAACACTTCGTCAAAACAATGACGCCTTCATGTCCCGCGTCGATGCGCCGGTTCGAGGGCGGACGGGGGGGACGAGCGGGAAGTCACTTCAAGTGGCGTTCATGCGCGAGGATGTCCAGGAACGGATGGCACATCTCGATTACTTCAAAGAACGTCATGGTTTCCACGCCGGAATGCGCCGAGCGAGTTTCACCGGACGGACGCTGACAGCTGTCGATCAAAAGAAACCAATCTTCTGGCGGATGAACCGACCACTCAATCAGTTGCTCGTCTCGATCTTTCACATGAAGGAAGAGAATTTCCCGGCCTACATCGAGGAGCTGAATCGATTCCAGCCGCAAGCACTTGACGGCACACCGACAGCGATGGTCGAAATCGCCCGCTATATGCTGAAGCATCATATAAAGCTGGATATCCCGCTGATCGCCATCTTCCCGACATCGGAAACGGTGACGGAGGAGATGCGCTCGGTTCTCGAGGAAGCCTTCAACGCACCGGTCTTCGATCAATATGGTTCTTCAGAAGGCGCACCAATCATCTCAGAATGCAGTCATCGAAAACTTCATCTCCATCATGAGACGGGCATCATCGAACCATATGGAGAGGACGGCGAAGTCGTCGTCACGTGTTTTACGACACGCGGCACACCACTGATTCGTTACCGGATCGGTGACCGGATGACACTCAGTGACGAGACCTGTAGCTGTGGACTAAACGGACCAGTCATCGCTTCAATCGATGGACGGGGAACGAGTTATATCGTCAGCGAAAAGCGGGGCAAGGTGTTCGAAGGGGATATCACGACGATTGCCCGAGAACTTCCGAACTCCGTCTTGCGACTCCAAGTCGAGCAGCATGCGCTCAATCACGTGACACTTCGGTATATTCCAGATGCGAAGCGTTTCCGTCCAAAACACGAGCAGATCCTCTTGAACGAGATGCGCAAGTTGCTCGGATCCGAGATGAAAATCGTCCTTGAGCCTGTCGAACAAGTCAAACAGGAACCGAACGGAAAAACGTTGATCGTCAAACAGTCGATGAAATAGGAGGAACCCACCATGAACAAGGCAGTCAAACACATCGTAGATACGACAGCAGCCCAAACTGGTTCACTTCCCATTGCCAACCGTTCGATTGCCGTCGTTGGACTCGGATACGTCGGTCTTCCCGTCGCTGTCGCCTTCGGCGAAAAAACAGCCGTTGTCGGCTTTGACATCAAGGAACAACGCGTTCAAGAACTGCAAGAAGGAATCGACGCGACACTCGAACTGAGTCCGTTCACGTTGAAGAACGCAACCGTCGACTACGTCTCGGATCCATCAGCACTGCAAGCGAGTGACTTCATCATCATCGCCGTTCCGACACCGATCAATGCGCAGAATCAACCAGACTTGACGCCGCTCTTACGCGCCTCACACCTCGTTGGTCGCCAGCTCAATAAAGGCGATATCGTCGTCTATGAGTCGACGGTCTACCCAGGAGCGACGGAAGAAGATTGTATCCCGGCCCTTGAAGAAGCATCCGGCTTACGCGCTGGTGTCGACTTCTTCGTCGGCTACTCACCGGAGCGGATCAATCCGGGTGACCACGAGCACACGTTCAAGACGATCAAAAAAATCGTCTCGGCTCAGGATGAACAGACACTCGATATCGTCGCGGAAGTTTACGAAGCGGTCGTCGAAGCCGGTGTCCACCGGGCTTCGTCGATCAAGGTTGCAGAAGCCGCAAAAATCATCGAAAACACACAGCGCGACCTCAACATCGCCTTGATGAACGAACTGGCAATCATTTTCGACCGGATGGACATTGATACGCTCGAAGTCCTCGAAGCAGCCGGTACGAAATGGAACTTCCTTCCGTTCCGCCCGGGTCTCGTCGGTGGTCACTGTATCGGCGTCGATCCATTCTATCTAACGATGAAAGCCGAGTCGCTCGGCTATCACCCGGAAGTCATCCTCGCCGGACGCCGGATCAACGATACGATGGGGCGCTTCATCGCAACAGCGCTCGTCAAGAACCTGATTAAACAGAACATGCCGGTCCTCGGTGCTCGTGTCACGATCCTCGGCTTATCATTCAAGGAGAACGTCAGCGATATCCGGAACTCGAAAGTCGCGAACCTCGTCCGCGAAATCGAAGAGTTCGGCATTGACGTCCAAGTGACGGATCGACTCGTCGAAAAGAGTGAGGCGAAACGCGAGTACGGCATCGACTTGCTCGAGATGAGCGAACTCAAACCAGCCGACGTCGTCATCTTCGCCGTCTCACACGAAGAATACGTCGAAGGCGGTTGGAATCTAGCGCAACACTTACTGAAGGTCGGACGCGGAATCGTCGTCGACATCAAAGGCATGTTGCCACGGTCAGAACAGCCAGAGGGGGTCCACGTATGGCGCCTTTAAAAATTCTTCAGGTCTGTGCCCTTGATACGACGGCAGAGACGATGTTACAGCCGCTCTTACTCGCTTTACAAAACGCCGGGCACGACGTCGGCATTGCTTGTGCCGACACCGGTGCCTCGGTGAAACTGGCTGCAAAGGGATTCCGGATGCACGACATCCCGATCGAGCGCCGGATCGACTGGACGAGTAACTGGCGGACGATCCAAGAAATCACACGAATCTTGAAGGAGGACGGCTACGACGCCGTCCATGTCCACACACCAGTCGCTGCCGCCCTCGGACGCGTCGCCGCAAAACGGGCCGGAACGAAGCATATCGTCTACACGGCACACGGCTTTTACTTCCACGAGAAGATGGGGCGGGTGACGTACCAGCTGACGTATTCCGTTGAAAAGTGGCTAGCTCGTTTCGCGACCGATTACCTTCTCCTCCAGAGCGAAGAAGATTATCAACTCGCTCAGCGCAAACGCTTTAAGGCGAATACCCGCCTGATGCACCTTGGAAATGGGATTGACTTGACCCGCTTCTACCCACGACCACGTGAAGCCGGAGCGCCGTTTACGTTCCTCTTCATCGGTCGGATCGTCGAAGAAAAGGGGATTCTCGAACTGCTTGATGCGTTCGAGGACGTCGTCTATCGCCACCCGGAAGCCCGTCTCGTCATCGCTGGTGAGATGATGGCAAGCGAGCGGGATCAGACGACGAAACACTTATTCTTACGACGGATTCGCGAGATTCCGAATGTCGATTACCTTGGGTTCGTCGAAGACGTACCGAGCTTGTTTCAACAAGTCGATGCCTTCGTCTTACCATCGCATCGCGAAGGCGTCCCACGTTCGATCATCGAAGCGATGGCGAGCGCAAAGCCCGTCATTGCAACAAACATCCGCGGCTGCCGCGAAGAGGTCGTCGAGGGGAAAACGGGGTATCTCGTTGAAGTCCACGACATCGCGAAGCTCGCCAAACGCATGAATACACTCGTCGAACATCCTGACCGTGCCAACGAGATGGGACGGAATGGATTTGACCGTGCCATGAAACATTTCAACGAAGCCGACGTCATCAAACGACAACTTGATCTCTTTTCAGCTATGTAAAAGGAGGACGTCATCATGAAACGCACATTCGACTTCACGGTTAGTCTGATCGCCATCTTCATCTTGATTCCTGTCTACGCCGTCGTCGCCTTAGTCATCTACACGAAGCTTGGACGACCGATCTTCTTCAATCAAGTCCGCCCTGGTTATAAGGGAGAATTGTTCAAGATCTATAAGTTCCGCACAATGACGAATGAAACGGATGCCGAAGGGAAACTCCTTCCGGATGCGGACCGGATTCCGGCATCGCTCGAGTGGATTCGTCGCTTAAGCCTTGATGAGATCCCGCAGTTCTTAAACATCCTCCGCGGACAGATGAGTTTCGTCGGACCGCGTCCGTTACTCGTCAGCTATCTGAACCATTATACGAAGGAGCAGATGGCACGACACGATGTCTTACCTGGTCTGACAGGCTGGGCACAGATTCACGGTCGCAACGCAACGACGTGGCAGCAACGCCTCGAGCAAGATCAATGGTATGCAGCCAATCATACATTCCGACTGGATCTCTACATCCTATTCAAGACGTTCAAAATGGTCATCTCGTCAGAAGGGAACTCGACGGCTCACCAGACCGGCATGGGTGAGTTCAAGGGTCTCGACGGAGGTGTTCCCCATGATGTCGCTAAGCGATGAACGGTTGATTCGGGATCCACGCGAATGGGACGCACTCGTCGCGACCTATCAACTCGATTGTTATTACGAACATGCTTACTTCGAACTTGCGAAGGGGCCCGATGAGATTCCTGAATTATTTTATTATCCGACGGAGTTTGGGACGTTGATCTATCCGTACTTGCGGCGACCGATTCCAGGCACACGCTTTGAGGACATCACGACGCCGTACGGCTATGGTGGTCCTTATTTCATGGGTATCTGGTCACTTGATCAGATTCGCGAAGCCCGCGCGCGATTCGAACAGTACTGTCGTGAAACCGGAATCGTCACCGAGACGGTTCGTTTCCACCCTTTGCTACACAATCAGGAACTCGGTCAACACTGGTGCCATCAAACGGATATCTTGCAGCCGACGGTGACACTTGAGCTGACGGATCCGTTCGAGACAATCGAAGGTGGATTCTCGCAAATGACGCGACGTAACATCCGGAAAGCACGCCGCGAAGGCGTCACGATTCGCCTCGGACGTCCGGAAGAGTACTGCGACTTCGCCCGTCTCTATCAGATGACGATGGATAAACATCAAGCCGATGCGCGGTATTACTTTGATCAGACCTACTTCGATCACTTCGCTGAAGGACGGATCAAAAATGTCCTGTTGCTTGCCGAACAAGCGGGGCGGATCATCGCTGGGTGCATCGTCCTGACGGGTCGCCAGTTCGCACATTATCATCTCGGTGCTTCAGATCCTGCCTACTTGTCGCTTCGCCCGAATCATCTATTATTCGCGGAGATGATTCGCTGGGCAAAACAAGCTGGTCTTCAAGCGTTACATCTCGGTGGCGGAACGACACGATCCGATGCAGATAGCTTACTCGCCTACAAACGATCCTTTGGTGAAGCGAATCGAACATTTTTTGGACTCGGGACATCGATTCTTGATCCGACGATTTATGACCGGCTCGCGCGACAAATCAAACAACAACATCCGGAAATCGAGACAGGACAGTGGTTCCCGATCTACCGGACGCCGCTCCGTCAGCTGTCACCTCGAAGGGAGGAAACATCATGAAACACATCCCGCTCTCCATCCCGCACTTAAGTGGTCAAGAAGCACGTTACGTCACGGAAGCACTCGAGACGAACTGGGTCGCACCGCTTGGACCGAACGTCGACGCCTTCGAACGAGAGATGCAAGCCTACACGGGAGCTCGCGCAATGCTTGCGACGAGCAGTGGTACGGCAGCCATTCACTTGGCACTCGCGACGCTTGGTGTCACGACGGGGGATGACGTCTTCTGTCAGTCCTTGACGTTCATCGCTTCGACGAATCCGATTCGTTACGTCGGTGCTCGTCCCGTCCTGATCGATTCGGAAGAGGAGACATGGAACATGTCACCCGTCGCACTCCGACGCGCGTTGATCCAGGCGGCAACGCGAGGAAAACTTCCGAAAGCCGTCATCGTCGTTCATCTATACGGAGTCGCGGCACAAATCGAGGAGATCGCTGCGCTCTGTGAAGAGTACGATGTTCCGTTGATCGAAGACGCGGCAGAGTCACTTGGAACACGCGTCAACGGGCGGATGACGGGGACATTCGGGACGTTCGGGATCTACTCCTTCAACGGCAACAAGATCATCACGACGTCAGGTGGTGGAATGCTCGTCGCAAATGATCCAGCCTTGATCGAACGTGCCTTCTATCTCGGGACACAGGCGAGACAACCGGTCCTCCATTACGAGCATACGGAAGTCGGCTACAACTACCGGATGAGCAACGTCGCTGCTGGGATCGGACGCGGTCAACTCGAAGTCATCGATCAACGCGTCGATGCGCGGCGGAAGATCTTTGATCGTTATGAACGTGCCTTTGCACCGGGCGGCGTCACGTCGCAAGTCGAGCAGACCGGAACATTCGCCAACCGTTGGCTCAGTGCTTTTCTCTTACCAGGTGGTCAAGTGCAACGCGATGCGATGATCCAGACGCTACAACAAGCGAATGCCGAGTCCCGTCCGGTCTGGAAACCGATGCACTTGCAGCCCGTCTATCGCGACGTACCATTCATCACAGCAGAAGGGATGGATGTCAGCCGTCGTCTGTTTGAAGACGGAATCTGCCTCCCGTCTGCTTCACAAATGACGTTCACCGAACAAGCCGTCGTCATCCGAAACGTTCGTCATACCTTACAGACGAACGTACGCCGGAACGTCCAGTCATGAATATATGGGAAGGGGACATCGTCATGCGCGATATGGAGGAAGCGATCCACGCACTCCGTCTCGCTGCGAACGGGAAGAATGAATTGACGGCCAATACCTATTTCCGCTGGCAATTGAACACCACTCATCCAAGCGTCGCGGAAATCCTGATGCTGTTTGGGTCGTGGCAGATCGCCTTGGAACGAGCTGGCATCGGACAAGCCCGCTTGACGTTCACGAAATCGGAAATCATTGACGCCTTGCGTCAGGCACGGGAGGAACTCGATCCTTTCACGAGCGCGACGTACCGCGAATGGGCGCAACAAAAGCAAGCACCTAGCCTGACGGATATCGTCCATCAATTCAACTCGTGGCAGCAGGCATTGTCAGAAGCGGATATCTTAAAGGAACGCATCCAGGAAATGGAACAACGGATCATCGAGTCATTACTTGAAGCGCAAGGTGCCTTGCCGGTCTTGACGAGCCAGACCTACACGAAGTGGGCGGCTGGTCAAAATCGTCCGACCGTCGCAACGATTGCTCGCCGGTACGGCTCTTGGTCAAACGCCCTTGAAATCATCGGCATCGAATTTCCGCGAAAACGCTGGCGGGAAGAGGAGGTACTCGACGTGCTCGCCGCAGCTGTAAAAGAAACGGAACATCTGACGATCGCAAGTTACCAACGGTTCAGCATCGGACGTGATGCGCCAAGCATCGGCGTCATCACCGCTTTGTTCGGTAGCTGGCGCAATGCGTTGCTCGTACTTGAAGCGCAGAGACCGTCCTGAATTCAGATCGAAGAAAAGGGGAATGGATGATGAAGAAGTGGAAATGGATCGTGTTGACACTGACGGGGATATGCCTGCTCCTTCTCTTCGGTTCAGGCGGGTATGTGTACCATAAAGCGAGCCAGACGATGAAAGAAGTTCAAGTCCAAGTGCCAGTCAAGGCGAGCGTCGAGACAGAGAAAGCCGTCGAACAGAAAAAAGGGCTCTCCTTTTTATTACTCGGCGTCGATCAACGAAAAAACGAGACAGGACGCAGTGATACGATCATCGTCGTAACGATTGATCCGAAGACGAATAAGAGCCAAATGATCAGTATCCCGCGTGATTTGAAAACAGAAATCATCGGCAATGGATCGAACGATAAAATCAATCATGCGTATGCCTTCGGTGGTCCACAGATGGCACTCGACACGGTTAGTCATCTGCTGGATATCCGACTCGACTATTTCGCAGAAATCAATTTAGAAGGGTTCACGGATCTCGTTAATGCCGTCGATGGTGTCACCGTCGAGAACGATATCAATTTCTCATATTATGAGATGCAATTTCCAAAAGGGGAACTGTCGCTGAACGGGAAAGAAGCACTTGCCTATGCGCGGATGCGCTATGATGATCCACGCGGTGACTTTGGACGACAGATCCGTCAACGGCAAGTCGTTCAGGCGGTCACCGATAAGATGACGGAGGACTTCTCGATTCGTCGCTTCAATGCTGTCCTCGACGCACTCGGGAAAAACGTCAAGACGAACGTACCATTTTCCGTTGCCCGGACCGTCGCGACGGATTACCGGGATGCCTTACGAAATGTCGAGACCTTATCACTCGACGGGAAAGGGGGAATCGAATCGGACGGAATCTACTACTGGCATCCGACGGATAAGTCGTTGAAAGAAGTTCAAGCTCAACTAAAGGAAGCATTGGAATGACATGAGGCAAGAACGAGCGAACAAATTATTTTGCTTTTCGTTTGACGTATACTACAAATAAAACAAAAAAAGATGTCCATCTCCGATTCATAACCGAAAATGGACATCTTTTTTTGATGAATCGATGAGCGTATCACGATGACCGGATCGTCCGAAGCATCGAGAATTTCATCATCGTATAGAGGAAATAGACGGTAGTCAGAATGGCAGCACCGCTCCATAACCATTGATACGCTGAACTGAAGTAGCCGAATCGAAGCCCGATCAGTGCCGGTACGATTAATGTCAACCAGCTCAAGACGAGGGCGACACGGGCAGTGATTGCATCAATCGGGCGATTCATTCCCATTCCGAGAAAGAACAGGCTCCAGAGCAACGCCCAGAACAACCACGTCACACCACCGATGATGTCATTCGTCGTGAAACTGACGAACGCATAAAACAAGGCGGCAATCGCAACGAACAAGGAAAACCAACCGACCCCGCTCCCGTCGAGATTAAACAAGAACGTGATCCCGACGTAAACGTACGTAAAGGCAAACAGATAGATGCTCGCGTATCCGAACGTCAACGCTGGATCGCCAGCGGCACCGATGATGAGATAGGTTGCGATGAACGTCTGCAATAAACCGGTGATGAGACTGAAGACACCCGCGCTACGGAGATCGACTTTTCCGAACAAGGTCAAACTATTTAAAAAGAGCGCGACGCCCCCAAATAACAAACTGACATTTCCCACGTAAAACTCTCCTTCATTAAGACGTCAGACGTCTGATTCTAAACTTAACTCTAAGATGAATTCGTTTTCAGCGCAAGCATAATTTTAGAGACAAAATGAAAAATAACCTGACTCCCGGAAAGGGAATCAGGTTGTTGATTGAGCAATTATTGTTTCAAGACAGAGCGGAGTGTCGTTTCCGTTTGAGTGGGAGTACCTTTGAGTGTGACCAATCCATAACGGACATTCCCCTTTTTAAGGAAAAAGACGCGCGTATTGTTCGCTTCAGGAGTATATCCCGTTTTACTCGCATAAATACGAGGTTCCTTAGGTAAGGTTTTATCTGTGTGATACCACTTTAACGTCCGAGCGTAAGGTCCTTTGATGCTTGCTTTATATGATTTTCGACCGCTTACTGTAATCAGGTAGCTATAATTCGCGTATGTGTTCGCGAGTTTTTGCATATCGGCAGCTGTCGTATAGTGATTCCATTCATGAAAACCATGTGGATTAGAAAAATGACTTGCTGTCATGCCGAGTGCTTGAGCACGACTATTCATTAACGAAACGAACTTTGATTCAGAACCCGCGGTCCGAACGGCAATCGCTTTAGCGGCATCATTACCCGAGCGAATCAACATGCCATTCAAGAGTTGGCGCATCGTGACACGATCTCCCGAGCGTAAACTCGCCACACTGCTACCATACGGTACTGAAATCATGGAATACGTGAGCGTAAAAGGTTGATCCAGTGTACCGTTTCGAGCGGCTACTTCGTATCCGACGATGGCAGTCAACAACTTGGTCGTACTTGCCGGATACCGTCGGACATTACTTTGTTTCGTCGTAATATAGGAAGTAGAACCGAGTTGAAAATAGCGTAAAGAGGCAACCGGATATTTACTAGCTGCTGTTTTCTTTCGGACGACTTGATTGGAAACGTAGCGTGTCTTTCCTCCGTCTTTAATCTTATACCATCCTTTGGAATAGGAGACTGCTTGTAGCACACTCTTGTAAGCAGCACGCCGAACGATCGTCTTACTAGAGGACGTGCTTGGTTTGGAGCGAATGTTCGCGCCAGACTTAGAGGTGACGACGAGAGCATATGTACTCGGACCGGTCACTTTTTTTGCGACTTGATTGGACAGATAACGGTAGGTGCCGCCATCTTTGATTTTGTACCAACCGTTCGAATACGATACTGCTGTGAATTTCGATTGATACGCAGCGAGGCGAACGATAGTTGCAGAGGAACTCGTACTTGGTTTAGAACGAATATTTCCTCCGGATTTGGATGTGACGACGACTTGATAACTGGCAGCTTGCGCCGGTAAAGCTGGTAGGAAAAGTGTAAACAGGATCAGGAGTATCAGACTCATTCGAAAAAATGGCTTCATAAAAAATCATTCCCTCCTTTTTGAAAATATAGATTCATCATAAAACAAAAAAAGGAAATTCACTTGTTTTCAAAAAAATTGATGCATTCGAATATAATAGTGATGAAAAGGGAATAATGGAGTAGATGAATGGAGGAGATAGTAGATGAAATTAGCCGTAGTAGGTATCGGAGATATCGCACAAAAAGCATACTTACCTGTATATGCCGCAAGAGAAGAAGTGGACATTCATTTGATTTCGCGCGAAGAGGAAAAAGCGAAAAAATGGCAATCGATGTATCGTTTTTCAGGTACGTTTCCGACTTTAGAAGCGGCGTTGTCAGAGGGAATGGATGCTGTCATGATTCATTCCGCAACAAAAGCGCATGCAACACAAGCGAAGCAAGCACTTGAAGCAGGGGTGCCTATATTCGTCGATAAGCCGATTTCGATGAACATCGAGGAAATTCGGGAGCTGGTTCAATTGGCAGAGGAAAAGAAGGTCCCGTTCATTACAGGATTCAATCGACGATTCGCGTCCGCACATCGTCGCCTGTTAGAAGTTGAATCCCCGAATATGATCATCATGCAAAAAAATCGAACGCCTTCTGTTGAGGGCGCGCAACCTTTTTTGTTTGATGATTTCATCCATGTTGCGGATACGCTGCGCTATTTGACGGGACGTGGAAAAATCGAAAACCTGCATATCCGGAGTAAGCAGGATACGAGTGGGTTGCATCACGTTACGATTCAATTCGAATCAAATGGAATTACTGCCATCGGAGTGATGAACCGGAACAATGGTGTCACGGAAGAGCGGGTAGAAGTGATGGGACCGCATGAAAAGCGGATCGCTACAGACGTGACGATGCACGAACGACAAACGAGTGAAGGAACGCTTGTCTATCCGCTAGATAACTGGGAATCGACATTGAGTCGAAGAGGATTCATTGCCTTGATTGATGCATTCTTGAAAACGATAGCGGGTGAGCCGTCTGCGTCCGTCACGGCTTCAGATAGTTTAGAAACTCATGAACTCTGTCATCACATCTATCAACATGTGATGAGATGAACGAAAGCCGTACTCTGGAATCAAGAAGAGTACGGCTTTTCTATGGATGGAATCGAGGAATGGGTCTTCTACCATCACGTCACCTCATAAAGCTGATACGTTTTCTTTCCGCCTGGTCCTTCGAAGGTCAGACGAAGCGAGGAACGAACGAATCGATACGTCACACTTCCTTCTGAAAAGAAAAGGCGAGCTGAAAGGTCAGGCTCGAATCGAATGACTTCTGTATCGTTTCGAAAAGATCCAGCTGTTCCGAAGTGATCGAATTGAAGGGATGCGACAAAGGTATTTCGTGAATCAAACGAAACGTGGATACGATCACTCCCTTCAAACAGTTCATTTTCGAAAGTACTTCGCTCCACTTCATACGTTCCTTCAAACTGCCGGACTTGCTTGATTTTCTCTTGAGCGGTTTGTTCAATCAACTGAGCCCGTTCACGAATCGGGTGATCCGGCGCTAAATCAGACTGTTCAATCGTACGGGCAGTTCGGATTACTTCTTTGAAATGATAGCTAGCGAACTGTTGCTCCAACTTCACCATCGTTTGAGCCGCTTGACTATCCTGCTCAGTTGTCGCGCGCTCGACGACTTGAGTGTAGGCATCGTTCTCCATTTCCCTTTGAACGTTAGAGGGTGTCTCTTTACAACCTGATAAAATCAAACAGAAAAGAAGCATCCATGTATATCTCATGTTTTCACCTCAGTTCGTGTAGTGTGCGTGATTTGGAGATGATCCGTATGCAGTTGAATACGATACTGCACGCGATAGGTGACAAATGAAGGCTCGTTTCCTTGTGTCGTTTGATACGTTTCTAGCGTACGAAGTTCATAGATGGAACCATCGGATGAAAAATCCTGGAATTCAACTGTGTGAATGCGGGGTGGTGCAGCAGAAGTTGCTTTTTGGCGCAGAGCGGTCAGTGCCTGAAGTTCAGATTTGAATGCGCGAGAAGACATATATTGAATCGAAGAGAAAGTCTCGATCGAATCATAACGTGTTGAAAAGGTGATGAGTTCAGGAACGGTTCCTGTATACTGACGGACGAAACGTAATACATCATACGATGTAGGCGGTTTATTTTTCGAATAGGTTTGATTATAGGCAACCTGTTCATCTGACCATTCCGAGAGACTCCATGTCTGGACTGGAGAAGGTACGACCTCTGAAGAAGAGGCATCTTTCGTCACATACCAAAATAAACTCGAGGTCATTAAGACGAAAAGAATGATTATGCATAGTAGAACAGGACGAAATGCAGATGAAGTCGGTTCCGTTTCAGGACGCTTCCGTGCGATGACGGGATGCTGGCAATAGGAGCACGCGTCATCCTCGTAGCCTAGAGGTGTTCCGCAAAGTGAACAACGTTCCATAAGACAAGTCCTCCTAAGTGTATGAAATTCAATTTCTTGTCGGTATCTTATTTATTGAAATCATTTCCATCTTATCATTAATTGAAAACGTAATCAAAGCATGAAAAAGAACTCATCCAGCTTGATAATGGATGAGTTCTTTACTGTTTCATTTACGTACTTTTCAACGGATCCGTTACGAAGATTCCTTCCGCTGTTTCGGACGCTTCGAGTGGAGCATCATCTAAGAAGTAGGTGCGTACTACGCGATTAGCGGCAAGTCCATCCTCTTTCGCACAGAACGTTTCCCGAAAATGATCGAGCTTTATTTGATAATCCTTCGACCAAGACGGAATCGTCGCCAGTGCCTCGTAAAAGGACAGTTCCTCTTCAATGATCGGACCAGGTAAGTCCTTTTGATAGTCCAAGTAGAAACCGCGCAACGTATCGCGATAGAGCTCTAGGTCATAAGCATAGAACAGGACTGGACGATTAAGATTGGCGAAATCAAAAAAGACGGATGAATAGTCAGTGATCAATAAATCAGTTAATAAATAGAGTTCTTGGATGTCGGGATAGTTGGTGACATCGAGGAACTGTTCTCGATACTCACTTGGAATTTTCGGTTTTTTCGTCACGAGTACATGGGTCCGAATGAGGAATACATAGTCATCCCCTAGTGCTTCAGCGACACGACTGAATTCGAACGGGTAATCAAAGAAAAATTTTCCGTTTCCTAATGCATGATGATCCCGGAACGTAGGAGCATATAAAATGACCTTCTTATCCGGCGAAATGTTCAGTTGTGCACGCAAGTCGTCGACCTTTTTCGTAGCATCTGCAAAAAATAAGTCATTACGTGGATAGCCGGATTCAAGGATTGTTCCTTCATACTGGAAAGCACTTTTAAAAATCGCTGTCGCATAACTACTCGGCGAGAGAAGCACGCTCCATTGTTGGATCGAGCGAGTGACACGGTCGACATAACCGGCGTCTCGACCATGAATTTCCTCTAAATCGAATAACATCTTTTTCAGTGGTGTGCCGTGCCATGTTTGAATATAGGTCGTTTCTTTACGTCGGGTCATGTAATGAGGGAAGTTTTGATTGTTCACCCAGTACTTGGCCGTCGCTAAATGATAAAAGTAGCGAGGTGACAGACGTTTGATGACGTTAACATGATCATCCCCGAGATAGAGTCGTTTATTGTGTACCCAGACGACTTGATGGGTGCTACCGAGGCGACGCAATTCTTCATAGATATAACGGGGACTATCACCGTACTGTTTACCGAGCCCGCTCTCGAACACAATTTTATTTTCTTGTACCGGTAATTTTTTCATCAAGCGATAGCTGATTTTCATGATCGGAAAATAGAAGCGACTCCGACGGAAAAGTCGGAATAACACGAGTGATGCTTCTTTTGTTTGTATCGTTTCCCAAACATGGCGCTGCTGTTTGTAATCAAGAATCGTTTGGTAGATATCTTCGGAATAAGACTGTTCTGTTGGTTTTAAGAAGACCGCAGCCCGCTCCTTGTAAGACGGAAGCATCGCAAAATCACGTGAGGCCGTCGCTTCGAGGTCAGCGATTAAATCATCGACTGTAGTCGAGATGGGGCCGGGTAACTCTTTCGCTAAATCAAGGTGCGAACCGACCGGACCGATGAATCTGCGAGCATCGAATTGGAAATAGTGAACCGGTCGTCCTAAGAAATTAAAATCAAAGGCGACGCTCGAGTAGTCTGTAATGAGTAAGAGACTCTCCTTCAACAAACTTTGGACATCCCGTTCGCCTTGATAGATGACGGTCACTGGGAAACGCTCGAAATGGCTCGCGTACTGTTGCATATTCGGATGTAAACAGAACAGAATCTCCAAATCATGGTCGTGTGCGAGTTCATGGAGGCGCGGGTGTTCTAAAAGAGCGGAGTACTGTGCGAAATAGTCCGATTCCAAGAACTGAATAGGTGTTTGCAACCACGAACGCCACGTCGGAATGATCAAGATTTGCCGTTTGACGGGCGTGTCACCGTTCAAGAGGGCGTCGAAGCGTGAGAGCCCCGTAATTCGAATCTCGTCTTGACGATAGCCCATATCCTGCATGACCAATCGACGTTCCCGTTCAGAACTCACTAAAAAGAGATCAGTATCGAACGATAATGCGAATTTGCCGTACTGATTCTCCATATTTTTAGCGCCCAGTACTCCATGTTGAATGAAGATCCGGTCGGCTTTCATTTTTCGCTTGAATCGCGGTGAGCGAAGGGGATAAAGATAGTCGGCATGATGGGTTCCAACGAATTTACTTGCCATGAACGAATGATAAATATGTTCTTTCGAACGGAAAGGCAAGGTATTTCCAAGAATCGCGACCTTATCATACTCAGGTGAATTTGGATCAATCACGTAGTAAGCAGGATGTTCTGCATGCTGCTCGCGCATGAACCGGAAAAAGTGATACCCGTTATCTTGTGCTTTATAAGGTCTTTCCCCGATCAACCATGTTTTTCGGTCAGCAAAGAGACGATAGAGAGGGGCAAACGTCATCATATGCTCAAGGTAACGATAATTTTCGTTCGTGAACGCACTTAATTCAAACGAGAGATTCCGATGACCGACAGTGAAATAAGGTGTGACATGCATCGTATGTGTCGCGTTGCGCCCAGTGAGTTCCGTTGTGAGATGACGTGTGATGTAACGAGCTCTTCCGAGTCGGACGAGGCGAGGGATCAGACGATGGTAGTAGGTCAGTTCCATGAAGCTATCGTAGATGCCTTCATGGAGAAGACGCTCCGATTGTAAGGCGGACCAATCAATCTGTGTGCGATACGTATAGCGATATAGACCAAACCGACGTTGACTTGCCTCTTGATCATAGAACCAATCAACAGGCAGTGCGATCCGATCTCCGGTTTCACGATGGACGAGGATGAGCTGTCCTTTCTTTAAAAAAGAATGACGTGAAAAAAGTTTCCCTTCGATATGTGTTTCGTGAGAGTGTTTTTTATCGATCCGATCAATCTGAAGCCGTGACTTAATGACGGGTTCCTTGTTGAGCAATAATCGGATGTTTCCTTTCAAGTCTGTGTAAAAAAAGACGCGATGTTGCTTCGCTTCATCAAAAAGAGGCGAGAGTGGTGAAGGAATAGTAGTACGTAAGAAACGACCTAATGTAATTTCTCGTACATATGACTCATTAGTAATGGTCGATCGCGAAGGAAGACCGCTCTCTTGCCACTTCTCAAGTGTTTCCGGTGGAATGGCCGCAAGCGGTTTACGATATTTGAGATATAGGGAAAATCGACCATGAGGCAGTAACGTCTCAGGTGTAAGAGCTGATTCTTCTAAAAAATCTTCTTGTTCTAGGTGAGTGTCTTGATGCTGAATGAGGTGGTCGATCAGAAGGTGAATATGGGATGGATTGAATTCGAATCGGAAAAAGGTTGAACGTGCTTGATGATTCACGAGCTCCGTGACGAGGAGCTGATTCCGGTCATAAATACAAAGGGACTCGACGACTAAATCCGGATCGGTCAATGACCCGATAAGGATAAAGCATGTTCGTCCGACATAAGAGTGATCTGCTGTTTGCTAGTCTTCCGTTCTTTAGAAGAAGAGCGTTTCGGTAAGATCGTTTTACCGGACCGTGCCATTCTCAAAAACAGATGTGATACATTCATAACAAAACCTCCTAAGATGTAAAAAGAAGTAAATGATATTTTCGACACACAATAACATACCATAAAAGTAAATGTAAGTGGTTACAGAAAAAGTCGAATTAACTTATAAAGAAGGTGTGAAGAATGCGTCATTTGATTTTAATGGACACGTTCAAAGGAAGCCTCGCTTCGAAAGAAGCGGCAGAGGCGGTCGCTGCAGGTATTCTTCAACAGGATCCATCCGCGATCATCGATCAATCGCCTGTTGCTGATGGAGGAGAAGGAACACTAGCTGTGTATGCGGCAGGTGGCTATGAGATACGGACGGAGTGGACGGTGGATTTAGCCGGACGCCCTTGTGAAGTGATGTATGCGCAACATGAACAGGAAGCCGTCATTGAAGTCGCACAGATATGCGGACTATCGATGAGACATGAAACAGACGATCCATTTTTGTTACACACGAAAGGAGTCGGTCATCTCGTCCAGACGTTACGCCGAAAAGGCATGACAAAGATTCGAGTCGCTCTTGGAGGAACAGGAACGACAGATGGCGGGCTTGGTTTTTTACATGAAATGGGATGTTCTTTACGAGATGCGGAAGATCGTCCGATTCGGTTTCACACGAATCCGCTAGTCGAGACGCGATGGCTGGCATGTATAGACGCTCCATTTTCGTTGGAGGCATTGGTAGATGTTCGTTCCCATTACTCTGGTCAAGACGGTCCAGCGTATCTATTTGGACCCCAAAAAGGGTTACGACGAAATGAGATTGAATGTTTAGATCAACGATTGAAAGAAATGGAAACGATTCTCAAGCTAGAAAATATTCAAGGTGCAGGAGCCGCAGGGGGACTGGGTGGTGCGATTCATGCTGTCGGGGGAACGATCGTGTCGGGTGCCCAGTCCATCCTCGCGTATTTAGGATGCGAGGAACGATTACGGAAAGCAGATTATGTCTGGACTGGTGAAGGGAAAGTCGATCGCCAAAGTCAATTAGGGAAAATAACAGGAGAAATCGTGCGATCTGCTGGAATTGCTCAAGTTCCATGTCTTATTCTTGCGGGTATCGTCGAAGAAAAGATACCCGGTGCGCTGGATTGTCGATCGATTCATATCGACCGACCCGTTACGTTAGACAAAGAGCAGACGTTTGCTCGCTTAACAGAGCAGGCCTCGATCTGGCTAAAAGAACTTTCACGGGAACAGGGATGAAGTCGGAAAAGTTTGGGTAAATAACTGTATATTGCCATACTTTTAGAGAAGGTAGGTCATCGTATGATCAATCAATCGATTCAATTATCGTTTCGCCAAGTCCGAGCACTGGTCGAACATACCCTGCTATTATTCAAAGAGCTCGATCAACAATTAGCAAACCGTGGATACGAACCGGTTCTCCCGGAAGTCGTCCAAACGGAGCATGGTCTGAGCATCCATCAGACAAAGGAGAGTGCGGAGTCACTCGTGCCGCACTTTTTAACACGGACGTATGTCCGGCAACAAGAAAAAACGAATCAACATGGATTGCTGATCTCTGTTCAATATACGCATCCGCTCCACGAACGATTCGATCCGGTCGTCCTCGTCGGCGATGTTTCGTTCAAGCAAGCGAAACATGCGCAAAAGATCTTAAGTGAAAAGCCGTGGCTCCTAAAATATGCTGCCTTTGAATCCACAATTGCGCAAGAGTTCGTTGCCGATGGTACACGCTATACGACGCAACCGATTGAAGAAATCGAAGAGCTGATCGTCTGGGGGCATCCGTTCACGGAAATGCGCGATATCGATGACGTCAAACGATTGGCGGAAGAGATGATCAGTCGTCATCTCGAGCCGGGGACAACATGAAAATAAGCTTCCGTTCCTTCAAGATAGAAGGAGGGAAGCTTATTTTTTAGACTTGAACGAGCAATCGTTCGATCGCTGCCGTCAAATCAGTTGGATTCGTTTTTGGAGAGAACCGCGTCACTTCTCCATCACGGGTCACGAGGAATTTCGTGAAATTCCACTCGATGTCTGTTGCACCGTCCGTCGTTGGTGCTTGTGCTTTCAGTTCTTCGAATAACGGATGTGCTTGCTCACCGTTGACATCGATTTTTGAAAAGACGGGGAACGTCACGCCGTAGTTGACTTGGCAGAACGACTGGATCTCCTCGTCCGTTCCCGGGTCTTGATTCGCAAACTGATTACACGGGAAACCAAGTACGGTCAATCCTTGCGAACGATAGTCTTGATGCAATTGCTCGAGTCCTTCAAACTGCGGCGTCAAGCCACATTTGCTGGCTGTATTGACGATCAGCCATGCTTGAGCTGGGTAGTCAGTTAAAGATGCCGACGTTCCGTCGACGCGTTGAAATGAATGATCTTGTAACATATCGATTCCCCCTTTTTAAGTACTTCTACAGTGTAACAAATCCGTTTTCTCGTCGTCTTCTCTCGTTACTTATGAGATGACAGAAACATCACAATCGAGTGTCAGCGACGCTTTTTCGACGAATCTTTGTTACGATGAAAAGGAATATGGAAGGAAAGGAGAGATGCCACATGAGAAAAATGTTAAAACAATCGCGGTTCGTCATGATCGCGACGCTTTGTCTCGTCCTGGTCGGTAGTTGTATCACGTTACTGACGCTTGGATTCGAACGCGATATTGTGATTCTTGTTTCTGGAGTGGTTGCCCTATGGGTGACGATGCTAGCTCCTTTGACGGTCCATGCCAAAATGAATCAGCAATCATAATCGTTGTTTGTTCATGAAACTGCGGAACGATTCTCACTGAAATGGAGCTCCTCCATTTTAGATGAAGGAATCGATTTCTGCGGTTTTTTTTCTTCTATAGCATAGGGTTGAAAAACACTATTTTTCAAAAGTAAGTCATTAAAAAATCAGACTATTTTTTTTTCAACTTTTCTATTTACAACTCTAAAAAATCGGAGTAATATCCATCTCATCAACGAACACTAACATGTTAATGCTTCGATCTCAAAGTACGCCGAATTCATGATTGAAGCGGGGGACCCAACCGTCACGACACGTGACAAGGGGTGAATCCTTTCCGAACGGGAAAGGTAGGGCGAAATCCTAGGTATGCCCGAATCCGACAGCTAACCTCGCAGGCGTTTTTAGGAGGGAACGACTCTTTTTCAGTATGCCAAGGTATAAAGGCGATGCTGGGGCCGTTTTTCGCCTCACATCGCCTTTTTGTCGTGTTTAATTGTAAAAATATTGAATAATATGGGGGTAATTTCATAATGGGAGAGCTGTGGAGTATCTTACTACTTGCCTTCTTCTTCGGTACGACGTTCGGGATGATTCATCTGATCGAGCGTGTCCAGTGGAGAGCAGGTGACCGCAAATGACATGGTTTTTACTGGCGACGGGCTGCCTCGTCTTCTTGTATCTCGGTTATTGTCTGATGTATCCAGAAAAATTCTAATCGCATAGGGAGAAAAGAAAAACATGTGGACTCAATTCATGATCCAATTTTGGATCCTACTCGTCATCGCACTTTGTGCGGCGGTCTTACTCGGTCGCTACATCGGAGTATACTTCGCACCTGTCGCAGAGCGCCGGGTCGATAAAATTGGTAAGGTCGAACGACGACTGTTGTTATTACTCGGTGTCGATGAAAAGAAACACGATCAATCGTGGGTCGGCTATTCGAAGAGCCTCTTGCTCGTTAACCTATTATTTTTCATCGGTGGATATTTGTTACTTCGCTTCCAAGGCAGTCTACCTTTAAATCCGAACGATGCTGTGAATCTCGACTGGTCGACGGCGCTTCATACGACGATCAGTTTCATGACGAATACCGATCAACAACACTATTCGGGTGAGGCACTCTCGTATCTCTCGCAAACGTTCGTCCTCGGAACGATGTTATTCGTCGCTCCGACGATGGCATTCACGGTCTGTATCGCTGTCATTCGTGGTCTTGCGAACAAACCACTCGGTAACTTCTATGCCGACTTCTTCCGCTTCATCTTCCGAATTCTCTTACCGATTTCGTTCGTCTTCGGTTTAGCGATGATCCTACTCGGTGTACCGCAGACATTTGGAGGAGCAGTCAGCGTCACGACGCTCGAAGGAGCAAAACAGTTGATCTACCGCGGACCAGTCGCTGCTTTTGAAGTCATCAAACAGCTCGGAAACAATGGTGGTGGTTTCTTTGGTGCCAACGGAGCGCATCCATTCGAGAACCCGAACCAGTTCGTCAACTTCATCCAGATGTTCTTGATGCTACTGATTCCGATGTCACTTCCGATTGCATACGGTAAAATCATCGGTTCAGCGAAACAAGGGCGACTGTTCCTTAGTGTCATGACGCTTCTCTTCATCATGATGACGGTCGGGATGGCAGGGAGCTTACTTGCGAATCCAACAGCGCATGGTCAGGAATTACGATTTGGTCAAATCGGAACGGCGCTCTACAGTTCAATTACGACGGCAGCTGAAACTGGTGCGGTCAACGCGATGCACGACTCACTGCATCCGCTCGCAGGATTGATCCAACTCGGCAATATGATGCTCAACGTCGTTTACGGTGGAGCAGGTGCAGGATTCCTGAACGTTTTGCTTTACGCCTTTGTCGCAGTCTTTCTGACAGGTCTCTTGATCGGTCGGACACCGACGTTCCTCGGGAAGAAAATCGAGACGTTCGAAGTGAAGATGATCGCGATCGCGCTACTCGTGCCGCCCTTCCTGATTCTCGTCGGAACGGCGATCTCGATGTACGTCGCGCCAGGCGTCGCCGGCATCTCGAACCCAGGTTATCACGGACTGTCGCAAGTCTTGTATGAGTTCACGTCCGCGACAGCGAACAACGGATCCGGTTTTGAAGGACTCGGCGACGCAAACGTCTACTGGAATGTCTCGACATCATTCGCGTTGTTCTTCGGACGCTACATCCCATTGATCTTGATGCTTGCAATCGTAGGTTCGCTTAAAGCGAAGCAATCGGTTCCGCAAGATGAATTTTCGTTTAAGACAGACACACCACTCTTCGGAACAGTCTTCCTCGGTACGGTCGTACTCGTCGGTGCATTGACATTCTTGCCAGTGCTCGTACTTGGACCGGTCGCGGATTGGCTGACGATGTGAACAGGAGATAAAAGCATATGATGGAACGAATCATGCATCCGACGCCCGAGGAACACCAACCGAACGGGGAGCCGGAACACCAATCCAAATCAGCAATCAGTGGCTCGATCGCGCGTCAAGCGACGATCGATGCCTTTAAAAAATTGAATCCCGTTAATATGGTCAAACAACCGATCATGTTCGTCGTCTGGATCGGCTGCTTGCTTGCAATCGGCTATACGATCTTCATTGATGAGATGCGTGGCTTTAACTTGACGGTCAGTATCATCCTCTTCTTAACGGTCTTGTTCGCGAACTTCGCGGAATCGATCGCGGAAGGACGCGGGAAAGCCCAGGCGGACTCATTGAAAGCGTCAAAAGCAGATGTCATGGCACGTAAACGTGTCGGACAACTGATTCAAAGTGTCTCGTCGGCGACACTCCGCAAAGGCGATATCGTCTTCGTCCGAGCAGGGGAGTATGTACCGGGTGACGGTGAAATCATCAAAGGACTTGCTTCGATTGATGAATCAGCGATCACGGGTGAATCCGCACCGGTCATCAAGGAAGCGGGCGGTGATTTCTCCTCGGTCATCGGTGGAACACTCGTCGTCAGTGACGAGATCGAAGTTCGAATCACGAGCAATCCGGGTGAATCATTCCTCGATCAGATGATTGCCCTCGTCGAAGGCGCAAGTCGTCAAAAGACACCAAACGAACTCGCGTTATCAACGCTCTTGACGAGCTTGACATTGATTTTCTTACTTGTCGTCATGACATTACCGGTCTTTACGAACTACCTTGGATTTGATCTATCAGGTCCGATCTTGATCGCCTTACTCGTTTGTTTGATCCCGACGACGATCGGTGGCTTACTGTCAGCAATCGGAATCGCCGGGATGGACCGCGTTACCCGCTTCAACGTCATCGCGATGAGCGGGAAGGCGGTCGAAGCAGCAGGCGATATCCAAACGATCATCTTGGACAAAACAGGAACAATCACGTTCGGTAACCGGATGGCGTCGGAAATCACGCCGGTCGGTGGACGCACTGCCGAGCAGGCGTTTGAGGGGGCAATCCTCGCCTCACTCGCTGATGAGACACCAGAAGGACGTTCCGTTCTTGAACTCGCTGAACTTCGCGCGATGCCTGTTGAACAACATTGGTTAGATGATGCAGAGATCGTACCGTTCCGCGCAGAGACACGGATGTCCGGACTCGACTTAAGAGATGGTCGCCGTGTACGGAAAGGGGCGGGGCAAGCGATTCAAGAATGGGTCAAGGAACAAGGTGGAACCATTCCGAATGATTTGCAAGAGAAAGTAGATGCAGTTTCTCGTCTTGGTGGAACACCACTCGTCGTAGCGATCGACGCAACGATCCTTGGCGTCATCTATTTGAAGGATACGGTGAAACCGGGCATGCGTGAACGATTCGATCGGTTGCGTGAGATGGGGATCAAGACGGTCATGTGTACGGGTGACAACCCGTTGACGGCAGCAACGATCGCCCGCGAAGCAGGCGTCGATGATTTCGTCGCGGAATGTAAGCCGGAAGATAAAATTCGTGTCATCCAGCAGGAACAAGCAGCCGGTCACCTCGTAGCAATGACAGGAGACGGAACGAATGATGCACCGGCACTCGCTCAAGCCGATGTCGGACTCGCGATGAACAGCGGAACGCAAGCCGCAAAAGAAGCGGCGAACATGATCGATCTTGATTCGAACCCGACGAAGATCATCGAAGTCGTCGAAATCGGGAAACAGCTCTTGATGACACGGGGTGCCTTGACGACGTTCTCGATCGCAAACGATGTCGCGAAATATTTTGCGATCATCCCGGCAATGTTCATGGTCGCAATCCCGCAGATGGAAGTACTCAATATCATGCGTCTTGATTCCCCGACGAGTGCGATCTTGTCTGCCTTGATCTTTAATGCGATCATCATTCCGATGTTGATTCCGCTTGCGATGCGAGGAGTTACCTATAAACCGATGACGGCGGATCAATTACTCGGTCGTAACTTACTGATCTACGGTCTTGGCGGTGTCGTCGTTCCATTCATTGGGATTAAAATCATCGATGTCTTGCTTGCAAGCATCCTCTAAGGAGAAAACGAATCATGAAACAAGCCATTCGTGTGACGGTCTTCGTCACGGCGTTATGCGGGATCGTCTTTCCCGCTTTATTGACCCTGTTCGGTCAACTACTCGTACCGGATAAAGCTGAAGGTTCTTTAGTACAAGAAAACGGAAAATTCATCGGATCGGAATTGATTGCCCAGCCATTCACGTCGAAACAGTATTTTCACGGACGTCCATCAGCGGTCGATCAATTAGCGGGAGCGTCTGCTGGGGATAACCTAGCAGCATCGAACCCGGAGCTTGGCACGAAGATGGCGGAATTACAGAAACAGAACCAAGTGGACGGCGCTTCGCTTCCGGACGATGCCCTCGTGACATCCGGTTCTGGCTTCGATCCGCACATCTCAGTCGATTATGCTTTGGTTCAGGCGAAGCGTATCGCAACCGCACGCGATCTGTCGCGTGAAGAAGTACGAAAGTTAATCACGAAGGAAGCAGGAACCCATGATTACGTCAATGTCCTGCGCTTGAACTTAGCCCTTGATCGGAGTAAGTCATGACACGAGGAAAGCTGAAGCTGTATATCGGCTCAGCTCCTGGTGTCGGAAAGACGTATAAGATGCTTGCCGATGCACGAACATTGACGCTTGAGGGTAAGGATGTCGTCATCGGTCTAATCGAGACGCATGGTCGAAAAGAGACGGCGGAGATGGTCGGGCAACTCGAACAAGTCCCGCTACTTGAAGTCGTCTACAAGGACAAGACATTCCTCGAGGTGAACGTGGACGCGATCATTGCCCGTCGCCCCGATATCGTTCTGATCGATGAACTGGCGCATACGAATGCGCCAGGATCGGTACGAAAGAAACGCTATCAAGATGTCGCAGCACTTCTTGAAGCAGGAATTAATGTCTATTCGGCCGTCAACATCCAGCATTTCGAAAGCTTGCTCTTTAAAGTCAAGGAAGTGACGGGTGTCGAAGTGCGGGAACGCATCCCGGATCCGTTTCTCGGGGAAGCCGATGAGATTCTACTCGTCGACGTCACGCCACAGACGTTACGGGAACGACTCGAGCAAGGAAAGATCTACAAAAAAGAAAAGATTGAACAGAGCTTGAATTCGTTCTTCTCGCTTCAGAATCTTGCGAGCTTACGTGAGCTATCGTTACGTCAGGTCGCGGACGAAGTCGACGATCAAGTCTATCAATCACGCTTGTTGATTGAAAAGGATCCAGCGTCGTTACAAGAACGAATTCTCGTCTGTATCCAGCTCAATGACAACGCGCGGAAGTTGATCTATCGCGGCTTTCGCATGGCGAGTCGTCTGAAAGCGGATCTTTATGTGCTGACGATTTTACCGACGGCAGAGAATCAACTGAATGCCAAACAAAAAGAAGTGCTTGCGATGGTACGCGAGAGTGGTTCCTTGTTCGGAGCAGAAGTTCTAATCCGAATCCAAGGCGAGCGCTCGATCGCCCAAGCGATCACGGCAGCTGCCAAGCATCATCGCATCACTCAAATCGTCCTCGGTCAATCCGCACGGACCCGTTGGCAGGAAATTCGGCGCGGATCAATCATCAATGAAATCATGCGTCATGTCCGCGGGATTGATATTCAAATCGTTGCCGATGACATGGAACGCTAGGGGAGCCCTTCCGCGTAAATGCAGGGGTTCTCTTCGAAGTTTGTCGTTTCACAAGACGAACGAGTCGGTCATTCTCCCTGTCCTCAGGGCGGGAGGTAAGCCGCGGCATCCCTGCACTTGATGCGGTCTGCCGGGTCTTACCTAACCCTGACGAAAGCGCCGAGCGCGCTTTTTTATCCTGTAGGAGTGGAGGATGACATTTTTCGTTCTACATCAATCAAAAAGGAAAGACCGTTCCAGTGAAGTCACCAGAACGGTCTTTCCTTTTTTTGTTGGAATCATTTCAATGATTTAAAGACTCGGCTTCATCGTTTCCTCAACGAGCGAAGACTGGAATATCGAAGACAGCTGTATAGCTATCCATTTGTTGATATAAATCATAGATGCGAGTCGTTTGTTTCGCTGCCCATCCCATGTCTGTCGCATATTGATGACGACCAGGATTCATTGGGTTCCAGCGCATTTTATAGAGTGTGTTTTGATTGTATGCATGGTGAATATATTGGGTTCCAATAAATTCGGCTCCACCCATGATGGCTGCTTCCGGTGTGAACCATCCTTTTTCGTAAGCTGTTCTTGCTCCACCGTTGATTGGATCTGAATCGATAGCACCGATGCCGTACATGTTGTAGACCATTTTTCCATTCCACATGACTCCATTCGCTAAAGTTGACGTTCCATTTCCTGTCTCAAGTAGCGCGTGGGAGATCAAGTAGATTTCGTTGACGGAAAAGGCTGTACCAGCGTCGATGAATGCTTGTCCACAGCTTCCAGTCGTACATTTACCAAAGATGCCTTTTGTACTGATGATCTTATCTAATGTTGCGGCAGATGCGCCTGTCGTCTTCGATAAATCAAGGAATTGGAAGAATTCCTTTGAAGAGCGGCTGACTTTTAATGGGTCAGCGACGTTCCGGACATCGGACTCGAGTGCATTCAACCAACCGAGTGTCCAGTATCCAGTGGAAGACGTGTAAACACGCGGATACGTCGTATAGAAATCACCGATTCGTTGATAGACCTTAATCATCTGTTTCGGCTGGAATTGTCCATAAATATGGCTATCCGTCGCCGCACCCGATCGGATGTTGAGTGGTGTCGTTGACGATACGGTCGCGAGTGTACCATTGACTGGGTCTTCTGATCCACCGAATCGAACATACATCGAGCTGACATACATCATCTTATTTTTATACAAATCGGTTTGAGGTGAAGGATTTAACTTCATTTGAGTGCTGATGAAGTTATCAAATGTATACGGTGTCGCAATGGAGTTGTAGACATTTAGTTTTGAAGATGTCGTTACAAGTGTTCCATTATACGCATAGCCTGATTTACCTTGATAGGAAATCTTATACCATTGGCCGATTTGTCCGGTGACGTTGACGACGACGTTCGAAGGAATCGTCGTCACGACTTGATAGGAACTTCCGACATACGAGCGAAGTGGAGTGGGACTTGTAGCTCGGACGTATAACGAATCTTTCGATACATAGTCAATCTTACTTGTAGATGCGTTCGTATCGACATACCCTGTTTTTCCATTGATCGTTACTTTATGCCACTGTTTATTCGTATGTGACGTAATCAGTGAAGTCGTGTAGTAGACGTTTCCTTTAGCTAGTGTCGTAAGTGCTGTTGCTTCTTCTAAAGGTGAATTTCGAATGATTAAGTTCTCGTTCGCGAGGAAACGAGCGCCACTAATCTTTTTCGTTTCTGTATAAGGTGTTAAAAGAGCGCCATCGATATACCCTGTTTTTCCATTAACACTTACGTTCATCCATGTCCCGATTGAACCATTCACTTGTACGACTGTTCCTTTCGTAAGCGATGAGACTTCGCTGTATGTCGGACCAGCATATGACTTCAGAGAAGTCGTTTGTACCGTCTTATAGCGATGGGCTGAAATCTTACGGTATGAAATCGGACTTCCTTGATTCGCTCGGATATATCCTGTTTTCCCGTCTACTGAAATACGATGCCACGACTGACCGTGACCGTTCGTGACAAGGCGCGTCGTGTAATAGACATCTCCGCTTTTTAGCGTCTTCCATGTATCGGTATCCGCCTGATACGTCGTTTTGACGTCGATGGATGTATTTAATACATAACGCGCTGCTGAGATCGTAGACGTTACGATATATTCGTTCAAATCATCCTGATGAACATATCCGATTTTTCCTGCATACGTCACACGGTACCACTCATTGATAGACCCTGTTACGGATACCTTCGTACCGCTTGGGATAGACTTGATGGAAGCGTAAGATACGCCAGCATAAGACTTTAATCCTGTAGCGTCGGTTGTTTTCATCGTCACGGCATCCGCTTGATAGGAGACTTTTTCTCCTGTTCCGTAAGCGATGTAACCGGTCTTTCCGTCTTTTTTGATCTGATACCATTTTTTAGAACCAAGTGTGACGAGACGTGTCGTGTAATAGATATCACCCTCTTGAAGCGTAGCGATTTTAAACGCATCTGCTTCAGGAGCGACTAAGATATCGGTGGATGATGTGACGGCGAAACGTGTACCTGAAATGGTTTGGACGAGGGCTGCTGTCTTAAGCGTCGAAGCCGACGCATATCCTGTTACACCATCGTACGTGACACGATACCATGTACCGATTCGACCAGAGACGAGCGGTTTCGCACCGGCCGGAATCGACTTGATTCCTGCATACGAACTGCCTGCATAAGAGCGAAGTGTCGTTTTAGCTGTTGTGACGAAAGAGACGTTCTTCAGGCTTTCATAATTCACGATCGTTCCTTGATTCGCTAAAAGATAACCGGTTTGACCGTCTTTTTTAATTTTGTGCCACGTGCTACCTCGAGAATCCGTTGCAAGTGTCGTCGTGTAATACGCATCGCCTGTTTTTAAAGAAGCAATCGTTTTACTCGTCGAAGAGGCAGATGCTTTGATTTCGACGGATTTCTTCAAGAGAACACGTGTAGTAGGAATCGTTTTGACACTTTGTTTAGAGACTTGTAAAAAAGCGTCACGGTGCATGTATCCACTATTTTTGCCGTGACGAACGCTATACCAGCCGTCGATTTTTCCGACTACTTCAACGTTTGTCCCAACTGGAATCGATTCGACTTTTGGATAACCCGTTCCTGCATAAGTATGTAGCGTGTAGGTATCCGTCGTACGTGATGTTTCGTTCGCAATCTTCTGATAGGAAACAGGAGTGGCACCAGATGGGACATATCCTGTTTTTCCTGCGTAGTTCAGGCGATACCACGTTTTGCCGTATGGATCGGTAATCCGTTGTGTCGTATAATACACATCTTTACTTTGCAAGGTACCAATTGTCGTTGCTGTCGTGCGTGCCGCATTTTTAATCGCCGTATTCGTAGAGACGATATAGCGTTGTCCAGAGATCGTTTGCTTTTTCTCATACAACACTAAATATTTTGAAGCGACATATCCCGTTTTTCCGCCATATGTTACTTTTTTGTAGCTTCCGGCATCATATGCGGATGAAACGACCGTTCCGGTCTTGATCGTCAACAAGCGTTTCCGTGAAGATGTCGTCTTATCATACAGATCCGTATCTGCCGATAGACGATAAGCCGTTACTTTCGTTGTTGCTGCGTTCACTATCGGTAGAGATGATAGAATGATGCTAAACACGATAAGAAGACTCGCGAACACCTTCAAAGGTTTCGAGATGGATGTCGTATTCAAAGTATCTTTCCTCCTAGTAGATATTCGTCCAAGCGGACGGAATCGGCTTCTAGGATGTCTGGTCTAAGGTGTACGTACTTATGCCTATTCCTACTATCGACCATATCGGATTTTTATGAAGAAAATATTGGGTTTTTTTGAAAAAAGGGATTTAGTTTTTTGAAAAACCCTCCTGTTTGTTTAAACAAGAGGGAATAGGATCAGATAGTGAGACGTGCGAGGATTTCTGTTAAATTCGTCGTCGGGCGTTCACAAGTAAAATCATGACAGAGATACGCCGTTGGCTCTTCTGGTTCTGGATAATCCGCGAGCAAAGAGACGTGCGGCAAAAGGTCACGCTTCGTACCAATTAACAAGGCGACTTCCGGCAAGCGCATCTGTTGCAGTTGATCGATTTCGACCGGGATGTCTACGTTTTCTGGAATCAAGATAATCAATTCCTTCGGTTCCATCTGCCGGTAGGTGAAGGTACTGACAAGTGAGGCGAATCCGGTCGGTTGTTGCTCGACTTCTTCGATTAAAGCTGCGAGCGCCCGTTCGGCACTTTCCTGATAAACGAGACGACCAGTCAGACGACTGAGCGTGAAGAAGGCGTTTAAGGCAATACTATTTCCAGCAGGTGTGACGCCATCATACAGATCGAGTGGACGAACGAGTAGCTCATCGGAGCGTGACGACGTCAGATAAAAATAACCATCTGCTGTTTGAAACTGGTCCTGCAGCACATCTGCGAATGCTAAAGCTTCCTTTAGATGAAGCGCCCGTCGTGTTGATTGGAATAGTTCAAGATGTGCATCGATCAAATATGCATAGTCATCGAGGAATCCGTGACCGGTCGCTTGTCCGTCTCGGTAATGAACAGCAAGTTGATTCTCCGTGCGGACGAATCGCTCGAGTGATGTCATCGCACGCGTGGCGACACGTGTATAATGCGGTTCACCAAAGACACGACCGGCTTTAGCGAACGTCGAGATCATCATCGCGTTCCACGATGTCAGGCGCTTATCATCACAAAATGGTCGCGGGCGTTCACTTCGCGCACGAAGAAGAATTTGTCGCTCGCGTTCGAGTTGCGCCGCTGTCTCAGCAGGTGACAAGTGGATTTCACGTGCGAACATCTCGAGTGTTTGTCCTGTCCGGTAAAAGACATTCCTCCCTTCGAAGTTCCCGGACTGGGAGGCATGGTAAAAGCGCGGGAACAGCGCGTCTGGTCCGAGTAAGTCGGTCAGTTCAGAAGCCGTGAACGTATAATAATGTCCTTCGCCTCCTTCACTATCCGCATCCAAGGCGGCGTAGAAGGTGCCGTCCGGTGCAGACAACTCACGCTCTACGAATGTCAGTACTTCTTCCGCGTAACGTCGGAAGCGTATTTGTCCGGTCACTTGGTACGTCTCGATACATAAGGTTGCAAACCAAGCATTGTCGTACAGCATCTTCTCGAAATGAGGAATCTGCCACTCGGCATCGACCGTATAGCGGAACAGGCCGTAGCCGACTTGATCCGTCATCCCGCCGTCACGCATCGCAATCAGTGACCGCATGACCATATGGAGCGCTGTTTCGTCTTCCGCGAATTGATAATAATCAAGCAAGAAACGAAGCAGGGCTGGCGACGGAAACTTCGGTGCCTCGCCGAATCCACCGTGTTGACGGTCAAATTGGCGCATCGCTTGATCAAAGGTCTCGTGAATGATGGATTCATTCCAAGTATGGGTAGACGTCGTAGGCTGCAATACGTCGCGAAGCGTTTGCGACATGTTCTGACCGACTTGTGCGATTTTTTCTGGTGAACGGCGGAATTGCTCGCTGAGCTGAAGCGTCACCTGACGAAAACTCGGGCGGTTGAACTGAGGCGTCTTCGGAAAATACGTGCCGATGTAAAATGGTTGCTGGTCCGCTGTCATGAAGACGCTCAGTGGCCAGCCACCTTGTCCGTTCATGACTTGAGCCGCCGTCATGTAGACATGGTCGATGTCAGGACGTTCTTCCCGGTCGACCTTGATTGCGATGTAGCGTTCGTTCAAGAGTCGTGCCGTTTCTTCATCTTCGAAGCTCTCATGAGACAGCACATGGCACCAATGGCACGTCGAATAACCAATCGATAAAAAGATCGGCTTGCCGCTTTCTCGAGCGGCAGTGAAGGCGTCTTCGCCCCACGGGTACCAATCGACAGGCTGGTGAGCATGTTGCAATAGGTAGGGACTCGTTTCATGGATAAGTCGATTCGACATGATGGATTTCCCTCGTTTCTTCTATAATAATAATAAGTCCTCTTCACGATACTCGGCTTTTACGGCAGGTGCAACTCCAATTCTGAGACAGGAGAAAACGATTTTTAAAAAGAAAGATTGACTTTATAAAAGAAAGTGTGATAGATTAATATAAGTCATGAATCGGGGATGATCACTCATGTGAGAATCTTCAATCCATATCATACAATTAAATCGACAGGTCAGGATTTTTAGACCGCTACTGACAAATGAGTCAGACATAAGTCATCGCTTTTATTTTGTCCTTCTTCATACTACGAGGAGAAGTTGACCCAGCAAGATAAACCTTCCAATCGATACTTTTCCGCTCATTCCCGAGCTATTTCTAAAAATCCCAGTATCATGCGTCCGTTGCAGACGCATCACGATTCTTGCTAAAATGCTTGATTCAGCTGGCGCGGCCAAGGAGCCGTAACAACGAAAGAGAGGTAGGGCTTTCGTCGTTTCAGGTGTTTTGATCACCTGTAATCCTCGATTCTCATGACAACCAAAAACAACGACACGCTGATGAGGCGTTTTTTTTGTGCCTTTTTTCGGGTAATGCTGAAAGAAGGGGGGTGACGACATGCCATGGAATGAGAACGACTATCCGGAGTCATTCAAGAACTTTGATCCGCCGCTTCGAAAGAAAGCGATCGAAATCGCGAACGCGTTATTAAAAGACGGCTATGAAGAGGGACGCGCCATTCCGATCGCGACATCGCAAGCTGAAAAATGGTACGAAAGTCACAAAGACGAACAATAAAAAGTTGTAAGCGATACCATTTCTTTCATTTACGAAGGATGGTATCTTTTTTTACGAAAAATATACACTATTGAGAATATAATCTGATATTATGAAGAAGTGTCAGAAAATTCAATAGGGGGTCTCATCATGAAATACGGCAGTACGTTTGGAAAGTGGGCATTGGCCGGAGTATTAACAGCAGGAATCCTTCCACAAGCGGGTCTTGTCGGGGCAGAAGGCGAAGGCGTCATCTTGTCTGAATACATAGAAGGAACAAGTAATAACAAGGCAATCGAGCTATATAATGGGTCGGGGCAAATCATTGATTTAGCAGACTATACACTCGTTCAATATACGAACGGTGGACCGTCAGAAGCGAAAATCACACTATCGGGGAAAGTGGATCCAGGGAAGACGTTCGTCATCGCGAATTCGAGTGCGAATGCGGACATCAAAGCAAAAGCACAATTGACGACGGGATCATTGAACTTTAACGGAAATGATCCCATCGCACTGAAAAAGGGTGATGTTGTTCTTGATATCATCGGACCACTTGGTTCATCAACGGATTTCGCAAAAGATACGACACTCGTCCGGAATGCCGGCGTCACGTCTGGTGCTAAAACGTACGAACCATCACAGTGGACGAGCTTCCCGGTCGATACACTGACGAATCTCGGCAGTCATCAGACAGAAGCGGGCGACGTTCTTGCAGCACCTACAGCTTCTCCAGTCGGTGAAGTTGAACGTGGAGATCAAGTGACATTATCAGGTGAAGGAACGATTCATTATACGGTCGATGGCACGACACCAACTGTCGACAGTCCGGTGTACACGTCACCGATTACAATCAACGATGAAGTGACGATTCAAGCAGTTGCCGTCAAGGACGGTAAAACGTCAGCGGTTTCGACATTCAAGTACTATATCGCACCACCAATCACGAAAATCAGCAACATCCAAGGTATTGCGCATACGTCGCCTTATGCAGAACAGCTCGTCCGGACGACAGGTGTCGTCACGTACGTCGTCGATGCGAACAACTTCTACATGCAAGATCCGAATCCGGATAACGACAGCCGGACATCGGAAGGGATTCTCGTCTATGCGAAAAACCATGGTGCTGCTGTTGGACAACAGATCGCGACGACAGGATATGTCAAAGAGTGGTTACTTGGCGGATACAGCGATAAAGCAGATACAGACCTTGCTGTCACGGAAATCAGTACGGTCAATCTCGTGAAGGGTGCGCTTAATGAAGGCTTACCAGCAAGTATCGTTCTTGGTGATAAAGGGGTCTTGATTCCGACGCAAGTCGTCGACAATGATTCCTTCGCGCAGTTTGATCCAAAAGAAGATGCGATCGATTTATACGAAAGCTTAGAAGGTATGCGTGTCGCTTTACCGAACGCAATCGTCACAGGGCCGCAAGCAAACCGAACAATCCCAGTTCGGACACAAACAGACGCAAACAAGGTCTACACAAAACGTGGCACACCAATCCTGACGAAGGATAATGTCAACCCAGAACGTCTATTTGTCGAGATGGGCAGCTCGTCGTACCGTGCGAAAGCTGGTGATACATTCGATGGAACAATCGAAGGCGTCATGAGCTATAACTATTCGGCTTATAAAGTACTCGCCAAAGCAGCGGACCTTCCGAAACTCGTCACGAGCGAAGTGGAGCGTCAACCGACGAACATCAAGACGGGGGAATCACGCTTGACGGTTGCTTCGTACAACGTCGAGAATTTCGCCTCAACGGCAGACGCTGGAAAAGTCGATCGTGTCTCAGAAGGCATCGCGACATTCCTGAAGACGCCGGATATCGTCGGTTTGACAGAGATGCAGGATAATGATGGTGCGACGGATAGCGGAACAGTCGACGCATCAAAATCATTCGAGACATTGATTGCAGCAATCGAAGCAAAAACAGGTGTCCGCTATGCCTATACGGACATCGCGCCTGAAGATAAGAAAGACGGTGGACAGCCGGGTGGAAACATCCGTGTCGGATTCCTTTACAACCCGGCGCGTGTATCGCTCGCATCAGGTGAAAAAGGTGGTGCAACGGAAGCTGTTGCGGTGGAAAACGGCAAGCTGACGAAAAACCCGGGTCGCATCCAGCCGACGGATCCGAACTTCGCCAGTTCTCGAAAACCACTCGTCGCGGAATTCCTCTTCAACGGTGATTCGTATCACGTCATCGTCAACCACTTCAACTCAAAAGGTGGCGACGGAGCTGACTTCGGTAAGAACCAACCGGTCGTACGTAAGAGTGAAGTCCAGCGTCATGCGATCGCGAACATCGTCCAAGATTTCGTCTCTGAATTGAAAACGGAAGTCAAAGACTCGAACGTCGTCGTTCTCGGTGACTTGAACGACTTCCAGTTCTCAGAAACGCTAAATATCCTGAAAGGGAAAAACCTCTGGAATACAGTCGATGATCTTCCAGAATCCGAGCGATACTCTTACGTCTATAACGGAAATGCTCAAGTGCTCGATCACATCTTGATCTCGAACAACTTAAAACGTTATACGTCTTCTGATATCGTCAACATCAACTCGGAGTATATGGAAGCAGACGGTAGCGCGAGTGACCACGATCCGGCGATCATCTCGATTCAAGGTGCAGAGACAGCCGTTCCGGTCAAAGGCATCGCAGAAATCGGAAAATGGCGTGCCGTTCAAAAAGGAAAACATATCTTCCTCGAATGGAAATTAGGTCGTCATTGGTTAAAAGCGAGCGGAACAACTGGAGAGCAACAAGGTGAGTTGCTCGCACTGCGTGTATCGCAAGATCGACCATATATTCAAGTGAAGACGAAAAAAGGAAAAACAATTTGGTTAGAACTTTCTCATTTCTATCGTTTGAAAGAAACAACGAAATATCAATGATGAAAAGCGGACTTAACGGTCCGCTTTTTTGCGTGACGAGAAAAAGAGAGAAAGAAAAGAAAGTGTGCTAATCGAAAGTGTCGAGATTAACGCGACAGGAAGAGGGATGACGCGGAACATATACGTGAAGTGTACCATGATCAAAAATAGGATAATGGCGAGACCAGGAATGAATTGTTTGCAAAGCAACATACCAGAACCAGGAACGAGTAACTCAAAACCAAGTCGTTGATTCAATCGTACATCTTCGTGTGCATTCGCTAAACTGAATGAAACCGTCAACACGACGAGAATCATCCATCCAGAAAATAAATATTGCTGAATCGGTAAAAAGGCGATGGACTCATAAATGAAATACAGTAAAACCATAGGTCAACTCCTTCATTTCATTATGTTATTTGGAAAAGCATTGAAAGTTTGGCTTACGAATTCTAATGATACCGAGTAAGAATTCCGAGAGCAATCAAAAATCTCGAATGATGAAATAAAAGAATGTTCACACATTTTAAGAAAAGGGAAAGATGGTTTAGTATATGTACTAAATACTTTTAAGAATCCTCTTAACGAAAGCATTTTAATAATTTGAGAACGTTCTCATAAAACGTGTCTAATTTGTGAACGGAAAATGTGATTTAGACAATTAAGAGCCAATGACTGTTCGAAAGAATCATTTTCTTTTAAAATAAAGGTAATGATTAAAGGAGGCGAAACGAAGATATGAAAAAATGGTTGATCGTCGGAGTAGCAGCAGTAGCTTTTTTCGGCTACGAGAACATTCCAATGGAACAGGCAGAAGCCGATTATCCGAAAAGTGGCGGCAAGCTGATTGATCGATATAGCAGTGAATATCCAGGTTACGACTGGGAAGTCAGGCGGACGTCCAGCGAAGAATTCGTATCGTTGACGAAGGACGGTAAGGAATACGGAAAGTACCGATTTAAAAATGGTATAACAACGCAAGGGGCAGTCTTGAACAAGGATACGGAATCATCGCTGAAGAAAAAAGGATGGACCGCAGTGAAGTCCTACCGTAAAGGCAACACGAACTACATGTTGAACCTGGATCATGCAGCCGTCTATGAGAAGAAGGGGAATTACGTCACCTATTTCTTCGACCAACATGATGGGAATAAGGTGAAAGCGACACTGTCGATTCCGAAAGACGTCGAAGCGAAGAAAAAGGGTTTCTATGGTACGGCTTCGAATGCGTTACGAACGACGGATGAGAAGCTGATGCTACGATTGATGAACTGGGAACGGGCTGACTACAAGTTAAATCCGTTGGCTCCGTATACGGCACTGAAGCCAGTGACACGCGGTCATAGCGAAAATATGGCGAAGAATAATTTCTTCGCACATACGGATCCGCAAGGGCGTGATCCGTTCGACCGGATGAAGCGTGAAGGAATCAGGTTCAGCTATGCTGGTGAAAATCTATCAATGGGCTATCCGAATGTCTTTGCATCACATTGGGGCTTAATGAATTCAAAAGGGCATCGAGAAAATATTTTGAAAAAAGAGTACAAACAAGCTGACATCGGTGTGGCTTTCCGGAGTAACGCGCCATACTTCACGATTAATTTCCGAACACCTTAAAATAGAAGAATGGAGGACGATATTTCACGATGTCGTCCTCTTTTTCATGAAGCGATGTGTTTTACACTAAAGGCAGGAGGTGGGGATGTTGGAAATCCGTCGATTGAATCCAGAAGATGCAGTACTCTATAAAGCGTTGCGATTGGAAGCCTTACGAAACCATCCTGAGGCATTTGGCTCTGATTATGAATCAGAAAAAGATCGATCCGTCGAACGGTACGCAACTCGTCTTGAAAGCGAACAGTCGATGACGTTTGGTGCGTTTCATGAAAATGAACTCGTCGGTGTCGTCACTATCGTCTGCTCCGAGCCGTTCAAGATGCGACATCGAGCGAATGTATTTGCGATGTACGTCACGCCACGCGCCCGAAAACAACAGGTCGGACGACGCCTTGTAGAAGAGGCATTACGTACATTAAAGCAGCATCCTGTAATTGAGCAAGTCCATCTCTCGGTCGTCCGGACGAACGAAGCTGCTAAAGCGTTGTATCGGTCGCTTGGTTTTGAATCATACGCGATTGAACCACGGGCGCTGAAAATCGATGATACCTATCATGATGAAGAACTGATGTGGTATCAGTTCTAACACCAAACGACCGGAATTCAAAGAGATGATCTCTCCTTGAATTCCGGTCATTTTTTGTATCAGTTTGCCCATTCAGGCTTGCTGAAGCCTTTGAATGATTTTTCGATAACTTCATTGAAGGCGTCCGATTCGACGGCTGCTTTTAAGTCTTTTGCGACTTGTTTGTCCGCATCTTTCGTTTGGACAGCGACGAGGTTCCGGTATTGTTCGTCCATCGTCTCAAGTGCTAACGCATCAAGTAAGTCGAATTTCGCAGCAAGTGCGAAGTTCCCTGGAACGGCTGAGATATCGACACTTTCGACAGCGCGTGGCAGTTGAGCCGCTTCGAGTGGTTTGATGACGAGTTTCTTCGGATTCTTGACGATATCTTTTTCTGAAACGGTCAGAGGATCAGCATCCGGCTTGAGTTCAATCCACCCTTGTTCCGCAAGCAAGTTCAGTGCCCGTGCTTGGTTCGTCGGATCATTCGGCGTCGCGACTTCAGCACCTGTCTTGACGTCGTCAAGTGTCTTCGCTGTTTTACTGTATAGTCCCATCGGTGCTGTCGGAACCGTGATCAGTCCTTTTAAGTCGAGATTCTTTTCTTTAGAAAACGTTTTTAGATAGATCGAGTGTTGGAACAAGTTGGCGTCGATATTGCCGCTACCGAGGGCGATGTTCGGTTGAATGTAATCGCTGAACTCGACGATTTCGACTTTATAGCCTTTCTTTTCGAGTTGTGGCTGAATCGCTTGTTTGACCATGTCGCTATACGGACCGCTCGTCGCCCCGATCTTGATCGTCTTGTTTTTTTCATCAGCGCTGCTGTCTCCACATCCTGCGAGGACTCCTGCACCGAGTAAGGCTGTTGCTAAAAAGGCATATCGTTTTTTCATGATTCCACTCTCCCTTTGTATGTGTGATTAGCGTTTATCTGTTTTTCGCGCCAGTTGATTGCCAAGTGCTTGAATACTTTGAACGATGACGATGAGCACGACGATCGTCACGATCATGATGAGATTATCGTAGCGATAGTAACCGAAACGGATCGCGAGGTCACCGACACCACCGCCGCCGACGATACCAGCCATCGCTGAGAAGCCAATCAAGCTGATCGTCGTTAATGTGATGCCCTGAATGATGCCAGGGAGTGCTTCCGGTAAGAGGACACTGACGATGATCCGCAATGGTTTCGCCCCACAGGCTTCCGCTGCTTCGATTAGACCAGGCGGAATTTCACGGAGTGATGTTTCGACGAGTCGCGCGAGAAACGGAATCGCTGCGACACTGAGACTGACAGATGCTGCCGTCGGACCGATCGTATTGTCGAGTAAGAACTTCGTCAACGGAATGAGGGCGACCAACAAGATAATGAACGGTAGCGACCGGACGATGTTGACGACGAAGTCAAGAACACGGCGGACGGCAAGGTTTTGAAAAAATAATCCGCGGTCGGTGACGAACAAGAGAATTCCGAGCGGAATCCCGACGACCAATGCGAAAGCAAGTGAAATTCCGACCATCCATGCTGTCTCGCCGAGTGCCTTCAAGAGCTCAGGTAACATCGTTTGAATACGATCAAGCCACATCCTGAATCACCTCGAGTGCATGAAGTTCCGTCGCGAGCCAGTCGAGGGCAAGAGCGATTTGATTGGATGATCCCGTCAAGCTGACAATGAGGACACCGAAGGCGACGTCTTGAATGTAGTCGACCTTGCCGTGCAAGATGCTGACTGAGATATCGTAACGGCGGATCGCTTCTGATAACGTACTCTCACCGGTCTTTTCGCCCGTGAACTGCAAGCGGATGATCTTGCCTGGGGTTGCCTGTAAAATGCGTTCCGGCAATTCGATTTGTAGTGCCGTATCGACATAATGTTGCGTCACCGGATGCTTAGCTTGACTGAACAAGTCATAGGTTGAGGCGACTTCAACGACTTCACCTTGTGACATGACCGCGACACGATGGCAAATCTGTTTGACGACATCAATCTCATGCGTGATGAGGACGATCGTCAACCCGAGTCGTTCATTCAAATCCTTCAGCAGTTCAAGGATCTGTAGTGTCGTAACGGGGTCAAGAGCGGATGTCGCTTCATCACATAACAAGACGGTCGGATTGTTTGCGAGTGCCCGGGCAATCCCGACGCGCTGTTTCTGCCCACCGCTTAATTGACTCGGGAAGTTCGTCTCAAATCCTTCAAGTCCGACGAGCGAGACGAGTTCACGAATCCGCTCCGGGAAATCTGCTCGTTTGACGCCAGCGGCCTTGAGCGCAAAAGCGATGTTATCCGCGACGTTGCGCGACTGGATCAATTGGAAATGCTGAAAGATCATTCCTGTCCGCAAGCGAAGTTGACGCAAATCTGCTTTTGACATCCCGCCAAGCGAGACACCGTCGACCTTGACGGTTCCTTGTGTCGGATGCTCGAGCCCATTGATTAGGCGAAGCAACGTACTTTTACCGGCACCAGACTCGCCAATGATTCCGAAGATTTCTCCTTTTTGGATCGTCAAATCGACATCCCGTAAGGCAAAAATCGGGGTCCGGTCTCGGACGAACCGTTTTGTAATGTGTTTGAATTCAATCATCCGCTCATCTCCTCATACAAAAAAAGTCGCTTTTTCCTAGTAGCGGAGCAACCAGAAAAAAGCGACGAAAGTGTAAGATTTCGTAACTTATCTCTCAGAATGAAAATCATTCTGTAGGATGTGGCACCGTTCCTTACAGGTGGTTGCCGGACGTCGTTGGGCCTAATCCCTCGGTCGCTCTCGATAAGTAGTTATGCTGTTGGGACTTACTTTAACGGAAATGATTCCCATCTGTCAAATGTTTTTTCAGAATTATTCCGCAACAGGTGTCCGGAACAGGTTGAGCGTTCCGATTCGATCGACGGCTTCTTCTAGACGTTCAACGTCAGCAATCAAGCTGATCCGGACGTAGCCTTCACCGTATTCGCCGAAGAAGGATCCAGGGGTCACAGCGACATGTGCTTCGTCAAGTAGATGATCGGTGAAGCTTTGGGACGTATAACCTTCCGGAACAGGAAGCCAGACGAAGAAGGAACCGCCCGGTCGTGGTCCACTCCAGCCGATTGCATCGAGTTTTGCGAACAACGCATCGCGTCGTGTTTCATACAAGCGACTTAACTCACGGACGCACGTCTGGTCACTCGTGAGGGCGACGGTCGCCGCATGCTGAATCGGTGTGAAGGCACTGACGTAGAGATGTTCTTGGTACGTTTCGATGCTTGAGATGACGGACGGATTTCCGATGGCAAAGGCAATCCGGAAGCCGGACATGTTGAAGCGTTTCGAGAGTGAGAACAATTCGATCCCGACGTCTTTTGCACCTTCCGTCTGCAAGAAACTTCGCGTCGGACCATCGAAACTGATACCGCCGTATGCTAAGTCATGAACGACACAGATATCATGGGCATCGGCGAAAGCGACTGTCTGTTCGAAGGCTTCTGCCGTCGCGGTCGCACCCGTCGGATTACTCGGGTAGTTGAGGAACAACATCCGGGCACGCTCAACGTCCGTCGTATCAAGTAAGTCATAATCCGGCAAGAAATCATTTTTCTCGAGCAACGGAAGCGTAATCGGGTAAGCGCCAGCAAGTGCTGCACCAGACAGGTAATCCGGGTATCCTGGATCCGGGACGATGACACCTTCTCCAGGGTTGACGATCGTCTGCGGTAAGGCGACGATTCCGGCTTTACTGCCGAGGAGAATCGCGACTTCCGTTGCCGGATCGATCGTGACACCGAATTCAGTCGCGTAAAAGTTTGCGACAGCTTGTTTTAGAAAATCATGTCCACGAAATGGTGGATATTGAAGGTTCGTTGGCTCGTCGATGGCTTGTTTTAAGGCATCGAGAATATGTACAGGCGTCGTTTGGTCGGGTGTTCCTTGACCAAGTGTGATGACATCATGTCCGGCAGCTTTTACAGCACCGATTCGGTTCGCAAGTTCAGCGAAGACGGGAGCAGGAAGCCGATCAATGGCGATGGATGGAGCGAAATGTTTCATGGATGAATGCCTCCTTCGTGGTATTGTCGTCAAGGATAACGAATATTCAATCAAAAGAAAAGAACTTTTTCGAAATTTAAAAAAATTGTCGGATAAACAGGTACAGATAAGTGGAGCGGGAATAAAGAGTAGGGAGAGGAGTGGGAAGATGAAGCGAGCTAACTGGAAAGAGGCAGTCGTCTATCAAGTCTACTGGCGTAGCTTTAAAGATTCGAACGGGGATGGGATCGGTGATTTAAGAGGTGTCATCGAGAAGCTTGATTACATCGCTTCACTTGGTGTCGATGTCGTGTGGCTGAATCCATGTTATCGTTCCCCGGACGTCGATAACGGCTATGATATTGCCGATTATTACGAGATCATGAAAAAAGCGGGAACGATGGGAGATCTCCAGGAGTTGATCACGGCTGCTCATGCCCGTGGATTAAAGATCATTCTCGATTTAGTCGTGAACCATACGAGTGACCAGCATGCCTGGTTCCGTCAGTCATGTGAGCGGATCAACGATAAGGATGACTGGTACATCTGGAAAGACGGCACGAAAGAGACGCCTCCGAACAACTGGCGCTCGTACTTTGCGCCAAGTCCGTGGACGTGGAGTGAAGAGCGCGGGCAGTATTATTTTCATTCCTTCGCCAAAGAACAACCGGACTTGAACTGGGAGCACCCAGCTGTGAGGCAAGCAATCTACGATATGATGAACTGGTGGATTGCTCAAGGGATCGACGGCTTCCGGATGGATGTCATCAACTTGATCAAAAAACGGTCGTTCGAGGATGTCGCCAATCCGTTTGATCTCTCGTACCTTGGGAATCAGCCAGGTGTGCATGACTTCTTGCAGGAGATGCATGCGAATGTTCTCGCTGGTAAAGACTTGTTTACAGTTGGTGAGATTCCGTTCGTCGGTCCAGAAGATGGACTGTTATATGTCAGTGACGAACGAAAAGAACTCCGGACACTGTTTCACTTCGAAATCGCGGACGACATGGAAGCGATGGATCTCTTACGATTCAAGGAGATTCAAAAACGCTGGTACGACGTCTTATACCCATTAGGTGTCAATTCACAGTTCCTCAACAACCATGATCATACACGACAAGTGACGCGCTTCGGCAGTGAACGATACCGGGTTGAGAGTGCGAAACTACTCGGTTTGATGTTGCATACGTTACCGGGCATTCCATACGTGTATCAAGGAGAAGAGATCGGGATGACGGGGATTCGCTTCTCGGATCCGTCGCTTTATCAGGACGTCGCCTTTCGAAATCGATACGCGGAGCGCGTCGCTGGCGGAGAGGACCCAGAGGTCGTGCTCTCATCGATGCAGTTACTTGCGCGCGATAATTCCCGTACACCGATGCAGTGGGACGATACACATGCAGCTGGCTTTACGAGTGGTAAACCATGGTTAGCGGTCAATCCGAATTATACGGACATCAATGTCGCGCAAGCAGAAGCAGATCCATCGTCCGTGCTTGCTTTTTACAAGTCGCTGATTCAGATGCGAAAGGATCATCCGATTATGGTCTACGGTACATACCGAGACTTAGCGCTTCATGATCCGTATCTCTATATCTATGAGCGGGAATTAGAGGGAGAAGTCTGGCGGATCGTCCTCAACGTACATGATGAACCGATGCAGACCGCCCTCGTCTTACCACAGGAAAAGTTGCTCATATCAAACTATCCGGATAGCCCGGATATCTTGCGTCCTTACGAAGCACGCGTCTATCGTTATGCTGTTACAGAACAGACGTGAGTCGTCTGTTGAAAAGAAAAACATCCGCGGACATGTCAGGAACACGTTCGCGGATGTTTTTTCATATGCGTACATTACTTGAAAGGTGATGTTTTTTTCGTCTGTAAGACGTGAGAGAATCGATCGACGGCTTGGCGCATCTCATAACTCGGTCCGAGAAAGAGCGGACCATGTCCGACAGCGAGTATATCCGGAGACAGTTCCGTCAGTTGATCAGCCGAGCGAAGGGCGACGTCCGGATCCCATGTTGCGAGTGCAGGGAACGGGAATTGCCAGCGGACGTCACCGGAGACGGCGAGTCCTCCTTGCGTCTGAAAAGCATCTCCGGCGATCAACGTCCGGCTTCCTTCATGCCAAAGTGAGATCGAACCAGGTGTATGACCGGGTGAGGCAATGACACTGAGACTTCCGACTTGTTGACCACTCTCGAGCAAGCGATCCGGACGTGTTTTGATGTTTTTCGGAATACCACCTTTTAAAGGTGTCGTTTCGCCTTCGCGTAGCGTCTCGTCCCCACTGAGCAATGCAGCATCGCGATAACTGATACAGACTTGAGCGAGAGGAAAGGCGTTCGCAAGGAAATCAAGCGAACCGACATGATCGGCATGCGCATGAGTCAGGATGATTGCACCAAGCGGTTTCTCTTGCTTTCGAATATAGTGATAGAGCGCCTTTGCGTTGATCCCGAGGCCGGCATCAATCAATGTCAAACTGTCTGCTTCTTCAAACAGGTAGCAGTTGACCGGGAAAAAGGATGGGGTCGTCTGCAGTTGGTGTAAACGTTCGATTGTCGTGACACGCATCGGCTTCACTCCTTCAAAAAAATGAATAGTCTTCTTCTTTAGTATCGTCTGTTTTTTTAGATGCGTCTAGACGCATTATGTGGAAAAAGAGGCATCACCTGTAAAAAGATGATCCCTCTTCTATGAATCATTCAAATGTCACAGCGAAGACGGCACCGGCATGTGGTGCATCATCTCCGTCGGCAGCCGTCGTGACGAGCAATCGATCTTCATAGAAAATCGGGCACGTCGGATTCGAAACAGGGAAGTCGACATGATCGAGTTTTTCACCAGTCGCAAGATTCCAACGGGTGATGCATGATCCAGCATAATGCGCGATCCAAGCATGACCTTCCGCGTCCTTCGTCATACCATCCGGGAACCCTTCTTCTTCTTCAAGGTCAACGGCGACACGTTTATTGGAAAGTGGTGCGTCCGGAGCGTAGTCAAAGGCATAGACTTTTTTTGTCGGTGTATCGATGTGATAGAGCGTCTTGCCATCTTCTGACCAGACGAGTCCATTCGAGTTCGTCAAGTCTTCGTGCAAGACATCGATGGAACCGTCATGACGCAGACGGAACAATCCAGCAGTCTTACCGTCTTCTTCATTAATGCTACCAGCGACATATTGTCCAGTCGGATCGAGCTTTCCGTCATTCATTCGGTCAGAATCGGGCAGTGACAGTTGATGCTCAAGAGACAGATGACCTTCCTTGAGATCAAACGTCCCAAATCCGTGTTCAGCCGTGACACGTAATAAGTCTGGAGCGTCCGTCAAGGCAATTGATGTGATGGCGCTTGGTAACGTGTACGGCTTGAGTGCTTCTGTGGCAAGGTCATATGAAAAAAGAAGTTGATTCGGAATGTCGACAAAATAAAAGCGTTTTGTTTTCGCATCGTAGACAGGAGATTCACCTGTCTTACACGCGACATCAATAAATACAGATACACTCATGAAAAGGCCTCCTACATCATGTATGAATAGATTCATATGTTGATTGCAACATATGTGGCTTAAAAGGAATCAGTTAACTACTTTCTATACCTGTTATGAATAAAAATAAACCTCTCCTAAATTAATTATGTCATTTATTTACTAAAAAAGGCATAATATATAACGGAGGTGTGTTATGTTCAAGAAAATTTGTATTTTATTAACAACTTTTTGTCTTTTTCAATCTGTCTCTACCACTCAGGCAGAAACGATTTCAAAAGGTGTGACCTATACGACAAAATCAGAAACACTTTCGGGTACACCACAGTTATTTCGACATATAACGGTTCAGCCCGATACCGGTAACTACTGGATGACGACGAAAGGACGAGATCGTGTATTAGCAACAGAATCTTTACCTTCTCAAGTTAGTCGCGTGACAGCGAGCGGGGGGCGTGTCGTAACAGCGATCAATGCCGATATGTATCGAGTAGCTTCGGGGTTACCGATTGGACTTCAAATTCAGCAAAATCAAGTACTGGTTAGTCATAGTGTAAAAGATTCTGCGACAAAATTCCCATCATTCATGATCAACGGACAAGGGAAACCAGAGATCGGGTCGTTCGGTATCATCGGATCTGCGACGACTGATACGAAGCGGGTAACGATCCACTCAGTTAACCGTAACGAGAACTTAGCGAATCGAATCGGTATCTTTAGTTCAGCTCATCATGCTTCAAAAATGCTGAAGCTAATTGAGCCGTCAGAAGCGATGAAAAAAGAAATTGCTATCGTCTATTTAAAAGGAACAGCGACATCGGCGTTTACACTCGGGAAGAACTATCAATGGACCGTTGAATCGGTAGATACGACATTCCGTAAAGAAATTCGCTTACCCGATGCTGGAGTTGTCCTCGTCGGTCTCGGAAAACAAAAAGCGGCACTACTCGCACTTGTGAAAGCAGCAGAAGAAAAGTCAAATGGTCTGTTATCAACACAATTAAATCTAGTTCAATTATCGAATCTTCAAATGCGTAACGATATTCAAGAAGCTGTATCTGGATATAACTGGTTGATTCAAAATGGAGTTGGATATAGTTTAGACAGCCTAGCATTGAACCATGACCGCTTTTTGATGCTCGCTCGTAAGGCGCGGACACTCATCGGTACAACATCAAACGGGACAGTTCAAATCATTACGGTGGACCAAGCTCGTCTTGATTCAAAAGGGATTACGATGCTTGAGGCAGTAGAGCAAATGAAGCGTTTAGGTGTAACGTCGGCCCTCGCATTTGATGGTGGGGGATCGACAGAGATAATGGTCAGACGCGCTGGAGAGTTTTTACCTAAAACAACGAATGTACCGGCAGATGGAAGAAGTCGCTCTATTACGAACGGTTTAATATTAGCCACTCATTATGTTCCATCGAATGTAGCGACGACGATTTTATTGACTGCCCCTAAAGAATTATATGTAGGTGAAAAAGGTGGATTTGGATTAAAGCTGACGGATGCAAATGGACAGCCTGTAGATGCAACGAAGAAATCGATTATTTGGAAAGGGACAGGTGTCAAAGGCTTACAAGTCACGGCACCGCTGACTCCTGGAAAATGGACAGGTACGATGCAAGTTGATCGTGCTAAACGAACCGTATCGATTCCAGTCACGAATCGCTTGACCGGTCTTACAGTCAATGGAGGGCGTCCGATCTTGTTGAAAGTAGGACAACGCCTCGCGATTTCATCAGAAGGATGGCTAAACGGACGACGTGTCGTAATCCCTGCTTCGCAACTCAATTACCAGGTTGCAAACGGAGCTACCGCATCGATTACAAAAGGGAATATTCTTGCAAAGAAAATCGGGAAGACAGAACTAACTGTCTCATCTGGAGGGAAGACGGTTCGACTACCGGTCACCGTCTCTGCTATGAAAAAAGAGGAAGTCATCGATTCCTTCGAACAGGGAGTCTACGAAGCGAAATCTCCTTATGTTTCGAGTTATACTGTCCGTCTCAGTTCCTTACAGAAATCCAGTGGCAAACAATCGCTTGAAATGACATATGATTATTCAGGGTGGAAGAAACAAAACGGAGCCATGTACATTAAAAAAGCATCATGGATCATTCCTTCTCCTGCCCGTGCATTGACGATGGATGTGTATGGAGATGGACGCGCGCCTTGGCTTCGCTCAGAAGTCAAAGATGCTGCAGGAAATCGACATGTCGTGGATTTCGTCAAGAAGGTAGATTGGAAAGGATTTAAAACGGTACAAGCGACACTCGATCCGACGTGGCCAACACCTCTTAAAATCGAATCGTTGTATTTTGTTGAAACGGATACATTGAAAAAAGGAACAACCATTAAGAGTAAGGTGTACTTGGATCAACTCAAAGTTTTATACTAAACCTAAAAAAAAACAGGGAATCGGATTTCAATGAAATCTTGACCCTGTTTTTTTTATCAGATAAAAATTACTCTGACGGGTGGTTTATAGTAATTAGCGACTTTTGACAAGAAGATTTACAGCTTCCTTCACAAGCTCTTCTGTCTGACCGTCACCATTTTGTTCGGCGTCTCTTACGCACTCAATTAAATTGGAGCTTACGACGACACCAATCGTACGATCAATCGCGGAGCGAGCAGCGGAAAGTTGAGTAATGACATCTCGACAGTCTTGCCCTTCTTCCATCATACGAAGGATACCACGTAATTGCCCTTCGATTCGGCTGACGCGATTTTTCATTTTGCGATCATAATCCATATATGTTCCTCCGTTTCATAGTAGAACTAACGTCTGAGTAATACCTTTATGCTATGCCCATAACGGTATTACTGTCAATTCTATCGAATTTTAAGATATACTTTTCTTGAAATCAGGGAATATGGATGTGGTGAGGAATTTACTTAGAAAATTGATGAAAACTAAAACGATTTGGTGTTAGCTCTCGTATACTATATGATGAAGCTGATATCAGGAGGAGGAAAAGGATGCATACTCAATCCGATGAATCGCTTTATCATCTGATGCGTAGCGGTGATGAACAGGCACTCGAGACTTTGTATGAGAAGTACGAGCGATTGTTATTTTCATTCGCCTATCGCTTTACGAATAATGATCGATTGTCTGAAGAAGTCATTCAAGAAGTATGGATGAAAATTTGGAATGGTCGTGTTGATTTTGATACACAAAAAGGAAAGTTTTCATCTTGGATTTTGACGATCACGCGTAATGCGGCTCTTGATTGTTTACGTCGTGAAAAACGACAACCGACGATTGAAGTTGAAGAACGAGATGGCGGATATGATGAACCTGTTGAGCGGACCGTCATGCAACGCGAAACTGCAGCGGAAGTGCGGGGCGCCGTAAGTGAACTAAAATCAGAACAACAGGATTTGATCGAACTAGTCTATTTTCAGGGACTAACTCAACAACAAATCGCAGATCAACTTGACTTACCACTCGGAACAGTCAAAACACGTATCAGAAGTGCGATTCAAGCATTAAGAAAACGATTAGATGGGAGGGAACGAGATGGAAGAACGTTGTCATGACTTGATCAATTACTTCAATGGAACACTCTCTTCAGCAGATCGCGACGCGTTCGAAGCGCATCTTGCGACGTGCGAAGAATGTCGCGAAGCACTTTTAGAAATGGAAGAACTCATGCTTCCCATCGCTGAATCGCTTCCGGAGCGTCCTGTTCCTGTAGGAATGAAAGCACGTATTCTTGGAGAAGTTCTTGGTTCAACAGAGACGGAGTCTCCTAAAGAAGAACCGATGACTACTCCAGTAGACATTAAACAAGCACGTCAGCAACAAACGAAGAAAAAGAGTGTCCCACTTGGCTGGTTGATGAGCATTGCTGCCGCCCTTATTCTTTCACTTGGTGCGAATGCCTACTTTTTGTCACAGGAAGAAAGTACAGATACACCGGAAACACTGGCGATGGATGAAATTAAAGGAATGGGAAACTTTGAAAGCAACGAGTCGATCAAGGGATCAAGCATGGTATTTACACAAAACGATAAGTCGTATATGCTCGTTCAATTGAAAGATCTGCCTCCATTGAAAAAAGGAGAATTGTATCAATTATGGACCATCAAAGGTGAGACACCGACTGCGAACGGTATTATTGAAAAAGACGGCGAAGCAGCAGCGGTATTTCAACTCAAAGGTAATGGTGACGTCGATGCTGTAGCAATCACTGTCGAACCCGAGCCGGATTTAGCGAAACCTACGGGAGAAATCGTGGCCTCAGTTGCACTTTAACTTAAAAAATACGAACGGATTCGTCTACGACGAATTCGTTTTTTTTGTGCGTTTTACATTAAGAAAAAAAGACTAAAAAGTAGAAAATATCAATTAAATCGCATGAAATGCAAGTTTCGACTGAAAATATACTTCATAACCGTCGATACTAAGAAGAAAGTCAGTTCTATAAGGAGAGGCCACATACAATGAATGAATGGATTATTTTAACAAAGCACTATGAAGTGGGCTTAGTTGTACTGTCGGTACTCGTCGCGATCATTGGATCGTATGGATCGCTTGAATTAAATCGACGTTTGGCTAAGGCGACTTCTTTGAAAAAACGAGCGTTATTCTTATCTTCTTTGACGATGGGACTATCGATTTGGGGGATGCATTTCGTCGGTATGGGTGCTTTCGCTTTACCCGTTACGGTTCGTTATGACTGGATTTTAATGTTCTTATCCGTCATTCCAGCTATTTTAGCTGCCTTCATCGCCTTTTATCTACTCTACTCATCAGCGATTACACGAAACAAAGTCATTTTAGCAGGTTCTTTGATGGGCGTAGGTATTGCGATGATGCATTATCTTGGGATGATGGCAATGGATTTTGGTGGCGCGATTCGTTATGAAACAGGGTTGTTCGCTCTATCCATCCTAATTGCGATCACTGTAGCATATGTTGCCTTGTTACTCTTACATCGTCTACGACATGTTGATAAGAAAAGAATTCTTATTCCCATTGCGATTGTAATGGGCTTTGCTATCTCTTCCATGCATTATGTAGGTATGTTAGGAACATCTTTTTGTATCCCGATTGATCAAGCAGGACGTATTGGTGATGGTCCTATTACATCGAATATTTTAAACGATGTAGCCATTCCGGTATTTTTGATTTTGATCTTAATCGCTGGACTCTATATTCATTTAGAACGACGTGCCTTACAGATGATGGCATATACTGATCATTTGACCGGTTTGCATAATCGTAGATGGTTAGATCACCATATGATAAAAGTAGATGCGCATTACGGAAAGTCTAAAGACGAGATGGCGATGGCTATACTTGACCTGGACGGGTACAAATGGGTCAATGATACGTTTGGTTTTGATAAAGGAGATGCCGTCATTCGTGAGTTTGCAGATCGGATGCGTGCGTCCTTATCGGAAGATGAAGCATGTATTCGTTATAATGGAACGCAGTTTTTTCTTATCAAAAAAGTACCTACTGATGCATTACTTCGTACTTTCGAACAAATTTTAGAAGATATTCGACAACCGATTCACTTAGATGATCAACCAATCCACTTGACAGCAACGATGGGTGTCATCTTACCGGATATGGGAGAAACGTTAGAAATGCGAATTGGTCAAATGGAAAGTGCTCTCCGGGTCGGCAAAAACGAAGGAAGAGATCGATTCATCGTGTACGATGATTCCCTGCATTCCGACAAAAGAGAGCAATTGATCGTCGGTTCCTTACGCCGGGCGATGACGGATTTCAAGGAGTTCGCTCTCGTCTACCAACCGAAGATCGCACTCGCGACAGGCAAGGTGGATCAGGCGGAAGTTCTAATTCGCTGGAATCATCCGAAGTTCGGTTTCATCTCACCGGCGGAATTCATTCCACTTGCTGAAAAGTATAGTTTAATTCATCGTTTGACCGAGTGGGTGTTGAAGGAGACCGTTGCACAGATGGAGATTTGGAAGAAAGAAGATTATTTCATTCGCCAAGTCTCGGTGAACTTATCCGCGATGCATTTCCGATCGGAGTCGCATAATATGATGATTAAAGAAATCGTTCATCATTCCTTGAAGAACGGAAGTGAATTGCAACTACAACTCGAAATAACGGAAACGTCCGTTATGGAGAATCTGGACCGGGCGATGACGATGCTTGGTGAATTGAAACAGCTTAGTCTGACAATCGCTCTCGATGATTTTGGAACGGGTCTATCGTCGCTAACGCACTTGAAGCATTTGCCGATCGATATCTTAAAGATTGACAAGTCGTTCATCGATGAAGTCCCACATGACGAACGGGGAACAGCGATTACGGAAATGATCATCCAGCTTGCGAAGAGTCTTGGGATCGAAGTCGTAGCAGAAGGTGTCGAAACGCTCGAACAGCATCTCTTCTTGAAACGCCTCGGTTGTGATTATGGACAAGGCTACTACTATAGTAGACCGATGCATGTGAAGGATTTGAATCAGCAAGCGATCGAAGAAACGGTTCTTAATGTCGGATAAGGCAATCCAAACATGAATTTCGTTCGTATACTAGATAAGCATGCGAGGATGATGCATGCGACGTCTGGGGGGACGCAAAGCGCTGGGATATTACCAGCTCGTGCACGACGCAGACAGACATCTAGTACATTCAATCATACTCAGACCATCTAGCTTTCGACGCAGCACCTGTCTGTTCGAACACAAACAAAGGCAACTTCCACGAAGGAAGTTGCCTTTTTCATTTGCGCTTATGAACGAACCGTCAGGACGCAGCCTGTTTGATCCGTCACGAGCACATTCGTATTGAAGTATTGGCCATCACTTTTTAGGATGAGCGCTTTTTTCTCCGCGTTGTAATCGAGTGTCATTTCTTGATCGAGGAAATGACTCGACCACCGCTTGACGAGAACGGGACCGACGTTTGAATCAATCGTCATGTCTTCGGATGTCGCTTCATCGACGATGCGAATACTGAAAATACCAGAGTTTCCGCAACCACAACCCTCTGTATCGTAATAGAGATGCAGTAGACCGGATACTTCACCGCGTAATTGGCGGATTCGCTCCTGAGCAGACGGTGTAAATGTAATGTTCATGGTCATTCACTCCTTTCCCTTATTATACGCCGTTTGAATGAGAAAGGAACGTCACTTGCTCACGCTGACTTGGCGGCGCATCCGAACGAGAAGGAAGATATAACCAGCTAACAATAAGACGACGCTACCGAGAACCGTCGTATCGACGAGACCATTATCGGACTCGAAATTAATCGCGATATACGCCCAGACGAAGACAAGCGGATAAATCGGATCACGGTTCGCAAACATGAAGAGAAGAGCGATGATGACTCCGACGACGAGTATGATCATCGTCCAACCCGCATCTCCAATTCCAAGCCAAGATGTTACACCTTCTGCATTGATCGTCAGGAAGATGTCGGCAATCGTCGCGACCGATACCCAGCCGAGGTAAAGTGAGAACGGTAGCTTAAAGCGTAATCCTTTCGTCTCACGGTCAATTTTTGAGTAGATGACGATCAAGGACAACAAGAGACCAACGATGACGACAACGGAGACAACGAACAGTTCAAACGTGAAGGAAACGATCCAGCCAGCATTAAACAGACAGCTGATCAAGAACCACGGTCCGATTTTCTTCGCCAGTTCGTGTTCCTTGAACTTCGGAATCGATTGTAAAATCAACCAGATGAGTAGAATCGTATAAATTAATCCCCAAATCGAGAACGCATACCCAGCCGGTTTGAACAATGTGATGATCGAATCAGAGATTCGTCCTGTCTTTCCACCATCAAGGGCGTTCACGGCAATCGTGAAGATGAAGCCGACCCAGTTGAGCCAAATCCATTTATTATTTTTCAAACAAAAAACCTCCTTTATTCTCTAAAGAAGGTTTACCCAAAAATCAAATTCATTAGTCATCACGGTCGGCGCGTCGGGTTCAAAAAGGACATCCCGATCGCTGGATTTCCTGTATGCGAACCGAGAACCGGTGTTAAGTCATCGATCCGGACACGCACATCGTATTGCGATTCGAGGCGTTGTTTCCACTCGAGTGCCAGGTCATACGCTGTCGCGTGGAATAGTGAAATATCCGTGACCTGTCCCCGTTCAATGATTGCGACAAGGTGATCAAAAATCTTCGAATGCGCTTTTTTGAACGTCCGGACGGTTTGATAAGGAACGATCTTTCCTTCCTCGAAGTGGAACAACGGACGAAGTTGCAACAAGTTACCGACGAATGCCTTCGTCGAAGAGATCCGTCCACCTGCTTGTAATTGATCGAGGTTTGCGACCGTGAATTCAATGTGATGATCGAAACGACGCTCGAGAATGATCTGTTCGACGGATTCGATCGAGTGTCCCGCTTCGACGAGTTCGATCGCTTCTGCTAGGAGTTGACCAGCCGGGTAAATGCCACAACGGGAATCAATCGCAATCAGACGAAAGCCAGCAATCTCTGCCCCTTGAACGGAAGCGTTGTACGTTCCGCTCAATTCGCTCGATAAGTGAACAGCGAAGCCGACGTCGTAATCCTCTTTCAACCGTTCATAATGCTCGGTGAAGCTTCCGATTGAAGGTTGGCTCGTCGTTACCTTGTGTTTTGAGTCAATCCAGCTATAGACGGTCTCCGCATCAACGTCGACACCATCGACGAAACTTTCTCCATCCTTCATGACAAGTAAAGGGACGACCGAAAGATCATCGCGCTGAGCGATCGTATCCGGTAAAATCGTTGTACTATCAGTGATCCAAGCGATCCGCATAACAAGTTCCTCCTTAAATTAGTACCTGATATTAATTGTAGGTGTAAGCGTTCTCGCTGTCAAATGAACATTAAAAAATATCGAACGTTTTAGTTGATTAAATAATGAAATACGCTATAATCGGTACGTGATTAGTAAACTTTTAGTCATCTTATACTAAACTAAGCCGATGAGAGGAGGACGTCGATTGTACTCAATCGGTCAAAAAATCAAGAACCTCCGTCTTCAAAAGGGATTGACGCAAGAGGAACTAGGGGAAAGAACAGACCTGAGTAAAGGGTACATCTCGCAACTCGAACGGGAAATCAGTTCACCGTCGATCGAGACGCTGTTTCATCTCCTCGAAGTCCTTGGCATCTCACCGAAGGATTTCTTTGATGAGGATACACTCAATCAAAAAGTCGTCTATGGGGAAGAGGATGTCACGACATATGCCGATGAGGAACAGGGGTATCATGTCACGTGGCTCATTCCGGAATCGAATGAAAAAGAGATGGAACCGGTCCTGCTCACACTCGCGCCAGGGGGAGCATTCAAGACGTATGAACCATCAGGTGCCGAGACGTTCGTCTATGTGCTCGCAGGAAACGTCACGCTGACGCTCGGACGTCAGTCTTTTGTAGCGAAACAAGGAGAGACACTTTACTATAAGGCTTCAGAAATCCATCAACTACGCAATGAGTCAACACAAGAGACGAAGGTCCTCGTGACTGCGACTGACTCATACTTATAAAGGAGGAACTAGATTGGCAGATACTACGATCATTCAATTCAAGGACGTTACGAAACGATACGACGATCAGACCGTCCTCGACCAAGTCAGCTTCGAAATCGAACGCGGGAAGTTCTATACGTTACTCGGACCATCGGGTTGTGGGAAAACGACGATCTTACGACTGATTGCTGGCTTTTCGGAAGCAACAGAAGGGGACATCATCTTCAACGGAAAACGGATCAACGATGTACCGGCGAACAAACGTCAAGTCAATACGGTTTTCCAAGACTATGCACTCTTCCCGCACTTGAACGTTTTCGAGAACATTGCCTTCGGTCTTCGCATCAAGAAGGTGAAAGAAGCAGAAATCGCTAAACGTGTGACGGACGCGTTGAAGTTCGTCAACTTGTCCGGTTATGAGAAACGAGAAATCACCGAGATGTCAGGTGGACAGCGGCAACGTGTCGCGATTGCTCGGGCAATCGTCAATGAGCCGGAAGTCATCTTGCTCGATGAGCCACTGTCAGCGCTCGACTTGAAATTACGGACAGAGATGCAGTATGAGCTCCGCGACTTGCAACGTCGTCTTGGCATCACGTTCATCTTCGTCACGCACGATCAAGAAGAAGCACTGGCGATGTCAGATGAAATCTTCGTCCTCAATCACGGTGTCATTCAACAATCGGGCACACCGACGGATATCTATGATGAACCGATCAACCGCTTCGTCGCGGACTTCATCGGTGAGTCGAACATCATTCCAGGGCGCATGGTGGAAGACTATCGGGTCTGGTTCGCAGAAAAGGAATTCGAATGTGTCGACCGTGGTCTTGAATTGAACGAACCGGTCGAGATCGTCATCCGTCCGGAGGATCTCGAAATCACGAACGTGACCCAAGGGAAACTACAAGTCACCGTCGATTCGCAACTTTTCCGTGGCGTGCATTACGAGATCGCTTGTATGGATGAAGTCGGTAACGAATGGCTCGTCCACAGTACGAAAAAAGCAACGGTTGGTGAGCAGATCGGACTGACATTTGATCCGGAAGCGATTCACGTCATGCGACTGAACGAGACGGAAGAAGAATTCGATAAGCGCCTGGAATCCTACGACGGGGTGTTATGATGCAAAAATCACGTAACTGGTATCTCATCCCGTATCTATTCTGGATTGCCTTGTTCGTCATCGCACCGATCGTACTCGTCGTCTACTATTCATTCCTTGATTTGGACGGCAACTTCTCATTTGAGAACTACCAGAACTTCTTTACGTCGACCTATTTGACGATGACACTCAGCTCGTTCTGGTATGCGTTTTTGATTACGGTGTTTTCGCTCTTGATCGGTTATCCGACCGCTTACTTGTTGACGAAAACGAAGCATAAACAGCTGTGGCTACTTTTGATCATCTTACCGACGTGGATCAACTTGTTGTTGAAAGCTTATGCCTTCATCGGGTTGTTCAGTACGTATGGTCTTGCGAACCAAACGCTTGAAGCGATTGGAATTGGACGACAACAGATTCTCTTTACCGATTTTAGTTTCGTCTTCGTATCGGTCTACATCTTCATTCCGTTCATGATCCTGCCGATCTTCAACGCGATTGAAAAACTGAGTCCGTCACTCGTCTTCGCTGCACGTGATCTTGGGGCGTCGAACTTCACGACGTTCCGGCGTGTCGTCTTCCCGTTGACGCTCGACGGTGTGAAGTCAGGCTGTCAGCTCGTCTTCATTCCGGCATTATCGCTGTTCATGATTACGCGTCTGATTGCCGGAAACCGCGTCATCACGCTCGGTACAGCGATTGAACAGCAGTTCCTCGTGACACAGAACTGGGGCATGGGAGCGACGATCGCTGTCTTCCTCATCATCGCAATGGCGATCATCCTTGCCTTGACGAGTACGAAACGGAAGAAAGGAGCGACGACTTGATGAAACGTCTGAAACTAGCAAATCTTTATCTGATCGGAGTCTTCATCATTTTGTATGCTCCGATATTCTACTTGGCATTCTATTCGTTCAACAGCGCTGACAATATGACGAACTTTGATTCGTTCACGTGGGATTGGTACAAGGAAGTCTTCCAAGATTCACGCTTGTTGATCATCGTCTTGAACACACTCGTCATCGCCTTGTTGTCAGCCGCAATCTCGACGATCCTTGGCGTATTCGGAGCGATCGGGATTCAAGCCGTCCGTAAGAAACGGGTCGAGACGTCGTTGTTGACGCTCAACAGCATCTTGATCGTCAGTCCGGATGTCATCATTGGGGCATCGTTCTTGATCTTCTTCACGCTACTTGGCATCCAACTCGGCTTTACGTCAGTCCTACTGTCCCACATCGCGTTTTCGGTACCGATCGTCGTCATTCTCGTCCTGCCGAAGTTGCAGGAGATGAGTCCAACGCTCGTTGATGCAGCGCGTGACTTAGGTGCAAGCCGTTGGGATGTTTTGACGAAAGTCATCTTGCCGTACATCACACCGGGGATCTTCGCTGGCTTCTTTACGGCATTGACGTACTCACTGGATGATTTTGCGGTGACGTTCTTCGTGACAGGAAACGGCTTTACGACGTTGTCCGTTGAAATCTACTCACTTGCCCGTCAAGGGATTTCGATGAAGATCAACGCCTTGTCGACCGTCATTTTCTTGTTTACGTTCTTACTCGTCATCGGCTACTACTTCTTGAACCAACGAGCTGCTACGAAGCTTTCGCGACCGGAGGTGAAATGACCGTTGAAAAAATTGATTCAATTATTTGCTGCGATTTTCCTGATCTCGGGTGTCATTTTATTCACCTTGAATCAGTTAAATGAGACACAAGGGTATTCAGGGAAAAATGTCCTGAACATCTACAACTGGGGCGATTACATCGACCCAGCACTGATCAAACAGTTTGAGAAGGAGAGCGGCATCAAAGTCGTCTATCAGACGTTCGATTCAAACGAAGCAATGCTGACGAAGATCGAACAGGGAGGAACGACGTACGATATCGCTGTTCCGTCCGACTATGCGATTGCGAAGATGATCGATGAGAAGCTCGTCGTTCCGATCGATCATCAAAAAATCCCGAATCTCAAAAACATCGATTCGCGCTTTTTAGATTTATCGTTCGATCCGAACAACAAGTACTCGATTCCGTATTTCTGGGGAACGGTCGGTATCGTCTACAATAAAGACTTGATTGATGGGAAGAAACCGACGAGCTGGAAGGATCTCTGGGATCCGAAGCTAAAGAATCAGATTCTACTCGCTGACGGTGCCCGTGAAGTGATGGGGATGAGCTTGAATAGTCTCGGTTATTCGTTAAATGAAACGGATGAGTCGAAACTACAGGAAGCAAAAGCGAACTTGATGCGCCTGACACCAAACGTCAAGGCAATCGTCGGAGACGAGATTAAGTTATTGCTCGCGAATGAAGAAGCGGGGCTCGGTGTCGTCTGGTCAGGTGATGCAAACGAGATCATGAGCGAGAATGAAAATCTTGACTACGTCATTCCAAAAGAAGGATCAAACGTCTGGTTCGATAATGTCGTCATTCCGAAGACCGCGAAAAACGTCGAGGGGGCACATGAGTTCATCAACTTCATGCTGCGTCCAGATGTTTCAGCGAAAAATGCGGATTACGTCGGTTATTCGACACCAAACAAAGAAGGCTTAAAACTGCTCGACAAATCGGTTCGGACCGATGAGCGATTCTATCCTGATAAACAAGTCACCGATACACTTGAAGTTTATGAGAACCTCGGGAAGAAGATGCTCGCACATTACAATGAGTTGTTCCTAGAGTTTAAGATGCATAAGAAATGAGGAAGAACCTAGTGTCCCGCCGACACTAGGTTCTTTTTGTTTGCATGTATAAAAAATAAAAATAAACTTCCATAAAAAAACTATAAAAACTGAATAATTTTTTGAAATAGGGGAATCAGTTTATTATCAACGCTTTATATAGGCGCCGAGGAGGACATTAGCATGAAACAAGTCTTAGGAATCATCTTAACTGCCGCACTCACTGTCAGCATCGTGTCAGGCACTTCATATAATCAATCGGTCGAAGCAACAAAACAAACTGATGTAAAATGGCTTCAAGAAATTCAGACGCAAGCAAAACAAGCACATTCCCTCGATGGAAAAGTTGTTCTTGAAAAAACGACACTTGCGCAAGTACATAAAGCGTACAAAGGCGAAAAGAGCTCGAACTGGTGTCAAAGTGGAAATGGTCTTGCTTCAGCAGATCGTGCCCTTCACTACTGTTCAACGTATGGTGTGAAGGATGCAAAAGCGAAAGTCAGTGCCATCGTTTATGATCCGAAACAAGTCAAACGGACGGTTACAGTCAAGGAAGTCAAACAAGCCTATCCGACAGCTAAACTCGATAAAACGTTCAATGTCATGACCGTTTCCTCAAAACAGGTCAACATTTATCTAAATTTAAACTCTGACCGTACACAAGTCATGTCAATTCTAGTAAAATATAACTAATGAAAGGATGACCGATTCGGCCATCCTTTTTATTTAATCGTTTTATAGAGTGGTACGAGATGCGAATAGGTATTTCGAATCACATCTAACAACTCCTCGCGTGTCAATTCGCTCACTTGTTGTGCTGAAATGTGACGACCGACGAGGAATTCTGCTTTTTTGACATCATGGAAGCGTTCTAACCCTGAATGGATGTCGGTCTCGTGTACGGGAACAGCATCTTTTTTCATATGATCATATGAAATGACGAAGTCTTCAGGGAGTGTGGTTAGTAAATCCGTATGCTTTAGTAATTGTGAGGCATATTGTTGTTTGTTCGGCAACTCATAGATATAGGCGAGCCAAATGAACAGATGGTCATCAAACAGTCCGACTTGGAAGTGAGGATGCTTTTTATAGCCGCGTTTATCTGGTGAAAAAGCCATCCATGTATCCTGTGGCGGATTTACTTTGCGTCTAGCATGTTGTGCGATATGGACGTGCATGTCCTCTTCGATCGCGACGGTCAAGTCGGGCGTGATTTCTTGTCCGATATCGCGAAAAATCGGTTGGATGCGCTCGCGAATGGCATGCATTCGTGAATCAAGACCATCAATGTGAAACGTGTCAAAAGCATATTGAGTAAACGTATTTGTCATGAAAGATCACCTCTTTAATGAGTGTATCAAATGAAACGATTCAAGTTCGACATTTTGCTCAAAAAATTGAATAATAGAATTAACAATTTATTACAATTTTAAAAAATAGATTAAACAGGAAGGGGAAGTTCGAATGCGCCGTTTTCAACAATATCTCCTTCGAAGCTGGGTCGTATTTTTCTTAATCGTGATTGGCATCGATCTTTTTGCGAAGTCTAAGGATTATAGCCTCAGCGTCGACTTGTTCACGTTTTTATTGATTGCCGCATTATCCACTATTTTTGTCGTCGATCCGGTTCGCCGACGACATATGAGCTTCACGTTTCATTTTGGTTTTGTATTGTTCACATTTTTAACGTATGGCATGCTTTCTGCTATTTGTGTAGGACAGGTCACCATGTTGATTTATCAATTACGTACGATTCATACACCAGTCGGAAGACGACGGATGCTACATAACTATCCGTTTAATGTGGCGCTAGAACTTTTCTTAATCGTACCAGCAGGTCTAGCTTATAATCTCTTAGGTGGGACGCATGGTGATGCCTTTCAATTAACTGACAACATCATCCCGTTGCTTGCGATGGTCGTTATTTTATGGATTGTCTTATTGCTGCAATACCAACTTTCACGATTTCTTTTGGGTGAAAATATTCCAAGTGATGTCATGTTTCAGCTGCTACGCTTCGAAGCAGTCGTCATCACGGCAGAACTACTCTATGGTATTTTCAGTACACTTGTCGTGCAAGGAAACGGGAATAGCGGGCTTGTAATGGCAGCGTTTGCACTTTTCATCATCAAGCGTTCTCTCGGTAGTTCGGTCCAAGCATCGGACCGAATTGAGCATTGGGAACAAATTGAACGTTTAAAAGAAGCGGCGTGGAAAGACGGTGACGCGCAATTTATCATCGAACGATACCTGCGACAACTCAATCAATTCGTCAAACCGGATATTGCATGGATTAAATTCGATTTCGAAGAGGGACAACAAAGTGTCTATTATTCCTTAAAGGATGGGCGTAAATTAAAGGCGGACCATGTAGAAGGGAAGGTCATAGAGGAAATCATTGAAAAAGAGGAAGTTTTACTCTATGGTATGCAACAGGAGTGGGATATTCGATTGTATGATTGTTTACCAGAGGAAATTCAATCCGTCTTATTCATACAGCCTGAAGCAACGGAGACGATCAATTGCTCACTCTTACTTGCCTCTGAAGCCAGTGGAGAGTTTACGAAAGACTTTGGGTACGAGTTGTATCGCGCGTTGCGTGTCCTGTCATGGGCTGTAGAGCGCGCACATGAACGAGAGCGATTGCTGATTGATAGCCGGACGGATGCGATGACGAAATTACCCAATTATCGTGCGTTACAAGAGTGGGGGGATCGTCGAATCAAACAACGCGATCTGTATCCTTTCTCCGCATTGATGATCGATCTCGATCACTTTAAGCAAATCAATGATACGTACGGTCATGAAATCGGCGATGTCGTCCTATTTGAAGTAGCTAAGTTGCTGATGCAAGCGACGCGAATCACGGATCTCGTGGCTCGGTATGGTGGGGAAGAATTCGTCATCTTGCTTCCGAATACGGATCTAGAGTCCGCCCGCATCGTGGCAGAACGAATTCGTGAGACGTTGCATGCTAATCCGATAGTAGTCGAGGGTCATACTCTTGAGATTACAGCGAGCATAGGGATAGATACGCTGAAGGAACTGGGCGATCTAGCCAGTTTGATCCGAAACGCGGACCGTGCGATGTATGTCGGTGCGAAGTTCCAAGGACGCGATCGTGTCGCAGCGTATCATGAATGGAAAGAGAAAGTCATTTGAATCACACCAAAAAAAGATGGCGGAAACGTCATCTTTTTTTGATGAAAAAAAGCCTTTCCGTCTCGAAGATCGGAAAGGACTGAAGAATGGATGAGTTCATTGAGCTTGTTGTTTGTTGAGACGGATCTCATTTTCAATCGCATGAATCGCAGCCGACCAAGAGCCGTATCGGTGTAATAGAGCTTTCGTCGAGGGTTTATTGTTCCGTTTCGCCCATTCTCGATAGGCTTCAAATGAAAGAGAAAATCCGACTTCTTCGATGGCTTGACGAAGCGATGCAGCGAGCTCTGCTTTAGAATAGGTCACGCTGGCTTCAAGACCTGCTGCCGTACAGGCATCATGCCATGATCCGAACATCTTAACGATGTGATAGTGACTCGGCGCGTGGTGAACGGATTTTCGCCACATTTGATACTTTTTCAAGGTGATTGTCGATCCGACATCCTGCGCATAGCGATGAAACGATTTTAAAATCTCATCTTTTGTATACTTCGGCGCCCGCTCGAGTTCTTCGGGTTGCTGATCTACATTCCATTCGTAACCTGCTGCAGATAAAGCTTCAGGCCAAGACCCGAATTGACGAACGATATTCTCTGGCTGTGGCCAGTCATTGACGAGCGCATAACGACGGTAGACTGTACGCCTTGGACGATCCTGGATGAGTTCACCGACTGCGCGAATCGCTTCGATCATCTCGAGTTGTTCTTCCGTATAACTCTTTTGATTTGTAAGTACGCGTTGCTTCATGAGTGAGTCCTCCTTCCTAGTGAAGTAGAGTATTGAGGCAAAAGTCCTCTGTGGTAAATATATCGGTTCATTTCCATTAATTATGAATAATTTTAATGAATTATTGTAAATATAGTGAATCGGATTCTTTGATAGTATAAAACGAAGATATAAAAATGAAAACAGAATGACACGAAATTTTAATGCTATTCAGAAAAATAGGACAAATGACACAGGTGGAAAAAAAGACCAGACACGCTCGTCAGCGAATCTGGTCTTTTGGTGTAACTTATTTTCCTTCGATTGATGCCCATTTGTATGAAGTATCGGCACCTACTTTATGGTTGACGATTCCTTTGACATACGGCTTACGTAAGAAGGAAGCTCCGCGCTGATACATAACAGAGATCGCTTGATCGTCCTCAAGGAGAGTTTTCTCAGCGTCTTTCAGTGCCTGCCAACGTTTCTCAGCATCTACTTCTTTTTGAGCTGATTTGATGAGTGAATCATATTTATCGCTTGAGTACTTACCACGGTTGTATGGTCCACCTGTTACCCACATATCGAGGAACGTCATCGGATCCTGGTAGTCAGGTCCCCATCCTGCGAATGATAGTTCGAACTCACCTTTTGATTCTAGCTCAAGTTTGTTCTTGAACGGCTGTTGTTTGATCGTGACTTCAAGACCTGGAAGGTTTTTCTCCCACTCGCCTTTAAGGTATTCAGAGATTTTCTTCGAGTTATCATCATCGTATGAAAGAAGCTCGAGTTTGACTGATTTTTTACCGATATCTTTCAATCCTTTTTCGAACGATGCTTTTGCAGAAGAAGCATCGTATGAACCGAAGCCTTCGTTACCATCACGGAAGTCTTTACCGTCTGGACCTTTTGCGAATTCTTTCGGGACATAGTAATAAGCTGGGATTGAACCGTTGTTTAAGAGAACTTTTGCCATCTGCTCTTTATCGTACCCAGAGTCGATTGCTTTACGGATGTCTTTATTTTTCAAGAGTTCATTCTTGAAGTTCATTTGGATATAGTACATCGATGCATCAAGGCGTGTATCGAAGTCTTCGTTATCTTTGTACTGATCCACGAATTCGCTTGTCAGACCAACTTGGTCGATATCACCTTTTTCGTAAAGGTTAACTGCAGTCGATGTTTCCTTAACGACTTTGTAGTTGATCTCTTCGAGTTTAACGTTATCTTTATCCCAGTACTGATCGTTTTTCTTGTAGCTCCAACCGACTTCTGTTTTCCAGTCTGATAGGACGAATGGTCCGTTGTAAAGGAATGTATCTGGTTTCGTCGCGAAGTTTTTCCCTTGTTTTTCGACGAACTCTTGTTTCAGTGGCATGAATGAACCGAAACCAGTTAATGATTTGAAGTATTCAGCCGGTTGTGTCAGCTTAACTTCGAGCGTTTTGTCGTCAACAGCTTTGACTGCAACATCGTCAGCTTTTCCTTTTCCTGTGTTATACGCTTCTGCGCCATCGATGAGATACATGATATACGCATATTGCGAACCACTTTTCGGATCAAGAACACGTTTCCATGCATACTCGAAGTCTTTTGCTGTGACATCACTGCCATCCGACCATTTCGAATCACGAAGCTTGAACGTGTATGTAAGTCCATCTTCCGAAACATCAACACTTTCAGCAACACCAGGTGTAGCTTCTTGTTTGTCATCAAGACGGAATAGACCTTCTTGGACGTTGTTTAACACTGTGAAGGAAACAGAGTCTGTTGCGACGGTTGGGCTAAGTGCTGGAATATCTGAAGCACTCGTTAAATTTAAGATTTGTTTGTCTGAAGATTTCTCTCCAGATGTCGAACCGCTTTCTTTTTTACCTTCATCTGTCGTCGAACATGCCGCAAGACTTGATCCAGCGATTGTCAGTGCTCCAACGAGTGCAAGTGCCTTTTTCTTCTTCATAAAGTAAATCCCTCCCAAAAGAAATAGATATATCTGGTGAAACGATAAGAACCGATAGGATAGCGATCCGGTGTCCGACTAAAAATAAGAGGGGTCATCGCCTTTTATTCTTAAGCTGTGGAAAGCACCGGATCAACTTGTTATCAATAATAAATACAATATTCAGAAAAATCAATAGAATATTTTCAGATTATTTCAAAATCATTAAATTTGTGTGTAATACCAATGGTTTTTTTATTAAATTATTTTTTTTGAAGGATAAAATTAGGAGTTTTTAAAAGGGTTTAATACAAAAAGAACCAGTTGTATAAAACAACTGGTTCTTGAACTCATTTCTGCTCTTGGACGTACTGAAGTGCTTCTGCGACGTGATCTTTTACTTTCACACTGCGCCATTCCTTGACGATTTCACCAGACTCATCAATTAGGAAAGTTGAACGAACAATTCCAAAATATTCCTTACCGTAGTTCTTTTTCAGTTGCCAGACGCCATATTGCTCACACACTTCATGCTCGATATCTGATAACAATTGGAACGGTAATTCGTATTTTGCGATAAAGTTTTGATGCCGTTTCTGACTATCAGCAGAAACACCGAGAATGACGGTGTTATTTTCTTCGAACGCTTGCGTCGCATCACGGAAATCACATGCCTCGGTCGTACAACCAGGCGTTGAATCCTTCGGATAGAAATAGAGTACGACTTTTTTTCCGCGATAATCCTCGAGGGAAATCGGTTCTCCTTGTGCGTTCGGAAGGGTGAATGTTGGTGCTTGCATGAAAATTCCTCCTTATCCTAATTCCATGTTTAATTGATCCGCATATTTCTCAAGCTTCTTTTGAAGACTCTCTTTTAATGGATCGAGGGCAATCAAGTACTTCTCATAATCCGAACCGGCTTTCGCTGTCTTCATGAGGAGTGGCTGTTCTTCTTCATACCAGTCTGCGTAGTCTTGATAGTAATCAACGAGCGTTTCAGGATTTCCTTCGTTCTTGAGCGCCTCACCGTAAATCATCAGGATGTTACTGTTCATCTCAAGCGCCATATAATCGGTTTGCGCATTGACACGAGAGAAGACGGCATCCTGCTCTTTTTCATCGGTTTTTCCGATCTCATCAGCCGCCTTCGCATTGACACCATATTCATCAGCGTTAAATCCAGTGAACATATCGCCAAGCGTCGAGAAGACGGACGGATCGAATGTCGTCGGTGTCAGGACGATTTTCCACTCATCGTCTTTCTTCAATAACAGTTTCGATCCCCGGTTTGGGAGAATCGATCCTTTCGCATCCTTGAATTCGTGGATGATATAGGCGACGTCGCCCTTTTGGAACGACTTGACGACCTTACCGGGAACGACATTCAAGTTCTTCGCACCAACGGCAAGCGGTTCAAGTTGTTTTGCGTCAGCCGTATATTCAATCGATGCGAGATCCTTCGCATCTGCTCGTCCGGATTGACCGAGCGTTTTTTCGTATGTTTGATAGACGTCAAGAACGGCTTGTTCAGCCTTCTGTTGTTTCGTTTCCGTCGTCTTCGGGGATTTGGTATCTGTAGAAGACGGGGAATCGTTTCCGCAACCGACGAGTACGAGACTGGTCGCAAGCAGCACTACGAGCGATCGTTTCATTCGAATTCCTCCTAAGATGAATGTTTCATGGTGCTTCCATAGCTAATCTTGTCTCTACCATACAGGAAATTCGCTTTTTTGAGTAGGATATCGGTACACTAAATGAAAGGGGAGTGATAGATATGAAAATTCATATTACAGATGAGGCATTACAATACTTCAAAGATGAGATGGAAGCAAAATCAGGCGATACGATTCGCTTCTTCGCAAAATATGGTGGCTCAACGGATTTAACACAAGGTTTCTCGGTTGGTGTTCATATGGAAGAAGTCGAGCGGGCAGCGGTCGAAGAGGTCGTCGACGGCATCCACTTCGTCGTCTCGGATCAAGATGATTGGTTATTCCAAGGGCAAGACGTCAAAGTTTCAATTGAACACGAAGAGATCGTCTTTTCACAAGCGAAGGAATAAATAGAGACGAGGAGAGATCAATTTGGTCGCTCCTCTATTTTTTTGACTAGAATAATTGTAAGCGGACTCATGCTTCTGTACAATGGAGAATGTAAGCGATTTAAAGTAGAGACTAAAGGGGGAATAGAGATGATTCCGTACAAACACGAACCATTCACGGACTTCTCACAAGAAGCAAACAAGAAAGCGTTCGAAGAGGCACTTGCACTCGTCACGCAAGAACTCGGCAAAGATTATCCGCTCGTCATCGGTGGAAAACATGTGACGACGGAAGATAAAATCGTCTCCGTCAATCCGGCTAACAAAGAAGAGATCGTCGGACGTGTCTCGAAAGCGACACAGGAACATGCAGAAGAAGCGATGCAAGCAGCAGTCACAGCTTTCGAAACATGGAAATTCGTCAATCCGTCTGTACGTGCGGACGTCCTATTCAAAGCAGCGAACATCATCCGCAAGCGGAAGCATGAGTTCTCTGCCTACCTCGTTAAAGAAGCAGGGAAGCCTTGGAATGAAGCGGATGCTGATACAGCAGAAGCGATCGATTTCCTCGAATACTACGCACGTCAGATGCTCGTCTTAAAAGACGGTAAAAAAGTCGAGAGTCGTCCAGGCGAATACAACCGTTACGATTACATCCCACTCGGTGTTGGTGTCATCATCTCACCATGGAACTTCCCACTCGCGATCATGGCTGGAACAGCTGTCGCAGCAATCGTGGCAGGGAACCCGATCCTCTTGAAACCCGCATCGACGACACCGGTCGTCGCAGCGAAATTCGTCGAAGTAATGGAGCAGGCTGGTCTTCCAGCTGGTGTCTTGAACTTCGTACCAGGTTCAGGGGCAGAAGTTGGTGACTACCTCGTCGATCACCCGAAAACACGTTTCATCAGCTTCACGGGATCACGTGATGTCGGTCTTCGCATCAACGAGCGGGCATCGAAACTAAACGAAGGTCAAATCTGGCTCAAACGCGTCATCGCGGAAATGGGCGGAAAAGATACGATGGTCATCGATGAGTCGGCCGACCTCGATTACGCAGCGGACATGATCACGAAAGCGGCATTCGGATTCTCGGGTCAAAAATGTTCAGCTTGTTCACGTGTCGTCGCACTCGACTCTGTCTATGACGAGTTGCTCGAAAAAGTCGTCGCGAACACGAACAAACTCAGCATCGGTAACCCGACGGATGTCTCAAACAACGTCGGACCAGTCATCGACGCAGCAGCATTCAAGAAAATCACGTCGTACTTCGACGTCGCAAAAGAAGAAGGACGCATCGTCGCAGGTGGTACGGCAGATGATTCAACAGGATTCTTCGTCTCACCGACAGTCGTCGCGGACGTTCAACCAACGGATCGTTTGATGCAAGAAGAGATTTTTGGACCAGTCGTCGCGTTCACGAAAGCGAAAGATTTCAAAGAAGCAATCGACATCGCGAACAACACGGAATACGGATTGACAGGTGCTGTCATCACGCAAGACCGGACGAACCAAGAGTACGCGCGTGCGAACTTCCACGTCGGTAACCTCTACTTCAACCGTGGGTGCACAGGCGCAATCGTTGGCTACCAACCATTCGGTGGATTCAACATGTCTGGAACGGATTCGAAAGCGGGCGGACCAGATTACTTGACTTTACATCTTCAAGCAAAAACAACTTCAGAAATGTTCTGAAATGGTGTTTAATAGATGAAACGGGTGTGCGACCTGCATGCCCGTTTTTCTTATATCATGGAAAAAGGGGGAGCAAGGATGAACGGAATGTGGTTTGCGATTTTGTTGTATCTCGGACTGATGGTCGCACTTGGCGTCATTGCGTATTATCGGACGAAGAACATGAATGACTACATGCTTGGGGGACGTACGATTGGTCCAGTCGTCACGGCGCTCTCTGCTGGAGCAAGTGACATGAGTGGTTGGCTGTTGATGGGATTACCGGGTGCGATGTATGCAACTGGTCTGTCCAGTGGGTGGATCGTCGTTGGATTGTTACTTGGCGCATACGCCAACTGGTTACTCGTCGCGCCGCGTCTGCGTGCGTATACGGCACATGCAGGGGATGCGATCACGATTCCCGATTACTTCGAAAAACGATTCCACGATAAAAGTGGTGTCTTGCGTACTGTTTCAGCTGGAGTTATCTTAATATTCTTTATAATGTACGCATCAAGTGGCTTTGTCGCGGGTGGTCGTTTGTTCGAAGCCGTCTTTGGTCTCGAGTACACGACAGGTCTTTGGATTCTAGCGGGCGTCGTCATTGCATACGTCTTCCTCGGTGGTTTCCTTGCCGTCAGTTGGACAGACGTCGTCCAAGGGATGATCATGGTGATCGCGTTGCTGATCGTACCAGGCGTTGCCCTCGCTTTAAGCGGTGGGATCAACGAGACGCTCGAAACGATTCGGTCGACGGACGGTTCAAAGCTCGAGTTATTCAAAGGTACGACGGTCATTGGAATCGTCTCGCTACTCGCATGGGGACTCGGCTACTTTGGTCAGCCGCATATCATCGTTCGTTTCATGGCGATTCGGAACTTACACGAGATGAAGTCCGCACGTCGCGTCGGGATGATCTGGATGACGTTCTCAATCGTTGGAGCGATGGTGACAGGTTTGATCGGATATGCCTACTTCACGCAACAAAATAGTCCTTTAGGAGAACCAGAGAATGTCTTCATTCAATTATCACGCGATCTCTTCCCTGGTTTCATTACGGGACTGTTGCTTGCAGCCTTACTTGCTGCCATCATGTCGACGATCTCGACACAGCTACTCGTCTCTTCGAGTGCGGCAACGAATGATTTCTATCAACGTTTCTTCAAGCGTGATGCTTCGGATCGTGAATTGATGGTCATGGGGCGCGTGATGGTCCTTGTCGTCGCTGCTCTAGCGATTCTCTTATCGTTCGGTGCACAGAAGTCGATCTTGACTCTCGTTGGTTATGCGTGGGCTGGTTTCGGTGCCGCGTTCGGACCAGTCGTTCTGTTCAGCTTGCTTTGGCGCCGGATGAACAAGACAGGAGCACTTGCTTCGATGATTACGGGATCCGTCGTCGTCATCGCCTGGATTCTCATCAAACAAAATGTCGAAGGGTTGCCATTCTACATTTCTGAGATGTACGAGATGATTCCAGCCTTCTTCGCTTCGACTGTTGCGCTCGTCGTCGGTAGTCTCGTGACGAAGGAACCGAGTCAAGCGATCTATGATGAATTCGATCAAGTGCAAGCGCAGCTAAAAGGTGCGGAGCCTGAGCGGAAGATCGTCTAATTAACAAAAAGGGGTGTTTCCTGATTACAGGAGACATCCCTTTTTAATTCACTTCATACGTTGTTATTTACCATAAGCATATTTGTTGCTCTTGTGCAAAATGAGCGTATAATGAAAACAAAAAGTGAGGTGAACGAGATGGCGACACAGCCACTTACACAAGATTTACCAAGAAAACGGACATATCTCGGACCGGCGTTCGTTGCTGCCGTCGCGTATCTCGATCCGGGAAACTTCGCGACGAACATGACGGCAGGCGCCCAGTACGGATATTTGTTGCTCTGGGTCATCGTTGCCTCGAACTTGATGGCGGTCGTCATTCAGTTCCTGTCAGCCAAGCTTGGAATCGTCAGCAATCTCAGTTTAGCGGAAGTAATCCGGGAGGAGTTATCGCCGGTCACGCGCTTCTTCTACTGGGTACAAGCGGAGCTCGTCGCGATGGCAACCGATCTCGCAGAGTTCGTCGGGGCCGCACTCGGATTTCATTTACTGTTTGCAATCGATTTACGGATGGCAGCATTATTGACGGCAGTCTTGTCGTTCGTCATCCTCGGCTTCGAGCAGAAGGGACTCCGGCATTTCGAAGCTGTCATCGCCGTACTCGTCTTAATCATCGCCGCTGCTTTTGCGATTGAAGTATTTGAAGTTCATCCGGTCTTTCGTGATCTATCGGCAGGATTGTTACCGGGATTTGAAGGTACGTCGAGCATCGTCCTCGCTGCCGGGATGCTCGGAGCGACCGTCATGCCGCATGCGATCTATCTCCATTCCGATTTAACGAAACGCCGGATGGGACACGTTGCGAATAAATTGTCGATGTTACGGATTCAGCGTTTCGACATTTGGGGAGCGATGTTGATTGCTGGAGCGGTCAACGGAGCGATGCTCGTCATCGCCGCCAGTGTGTTTTACGGCACGACGTATCAAGCGGGTTCGCTTGAAGCGATCTACGAGGGACTTCATGTCACGCTCGGTGGTAGCGCACCGTATCTGTTTGCGATTGCTTTACTTGTCTCGGGTCTCGCTTCTTCAAGCGTCGGGACGATGTCAGGGGACGCGATCATGCGCGGCTTTCTTCATCTTCAACTGCCACTGTTCGTTCGCCGGACCGTGACGATGTTGCCGGCAATTTTGTTGCTGTTCTCCGGTTTTGATCCGACACGAGCACTTGTCCTTAGTCAGGTCGCCTTATCGTTCGGGATTCCGTTCGCCTTGATTCCCTTGATTCGGGCGACAGCGAGTGAACAGTACATGGGGGAACATCGGAACAGTCGGTTCATGAACACGTTGGCCTGGATTATCGTCTCGATCGTCATCGTCTTCAATGTCTATCTGCTCTTCGATGTATTAGTATGAATATTCAGTATTTTTGTTTCGTCTGATTTAAAGCGGGTATTTCATAACTAGAAGCTTTCCGCCCGGAAGCTTTGCTACCCCTATAGGACGATGGTGCGGACCTCCCCCCGATGCACCATCGTCTTTTTTGTCTGGACGAAAAGTGCTATGATTAGAAATAGTGTAAAATATATCGCAAAAGTTCCGGAGGTGGAATGACATGGCAAAGATTAATGAGGAGCAAGTCCGCCACGTGGCGCATTTGGCACGCCTTGCCGTGACAGATGAAGAAGTAGCACAATTCACAGGACAACTCGAGAAGATTCTTGGGTTCGCTGAACAATTAAATGAACTCGATACGACAGGCGTCGAACCGACGACTCATGTCCTCGATTTAAAGAACGTCCTACGTAAGGACGAAGTACGTCCATCACTTCCTCGTACGGAAGTAGAACGACTCGCACCCGATTGGGAAGACGGACAAGTCCGCGTCCCAGCGGTGTTCGAATAAGGAGGAAATGACCCGATGTCACTTTTTGAACATGGTGTCAAAACACTACACACACTCATTCAGGATGGCGAAGTCAAAGTTTCTGAACTCGTCCAAGAATCCTTTGATCAAATCGACCGCGTCGATGGAAAAATCGGTGCGTTTCTTTCATTGAACGAAGAAGCATTCGAGCAAGCAAAACGAATGGATGATGTCGCGAAACACGAAGCGAATCCATTGTTTGGTCTTCCAATCGGTGTCAAGGATAACATCGTCACAAAAGGGATGACGACGACATGTGGTTCGAAATTCCTCGAGAACTTCGTACCAGCGCATGACGCGACGGTCGTCGAGCGTCTGCATGAAGCAGGGGCGGTCACGATCGGGAAATTGAACATGGATGAGTTCGCGATGGGTTCTTCAAACGAGAACTCAGCGTACAAACCGGTTCGCAATCCATGGAATACGAAACACGTTCCAGGTGGTTCTTCAGGTGGTTCAGCAGCAGCTGTCGCAGCAGGCGAAGTCTTGTTCAGCCTTGGTTCGGATACAGGTGGTTCGATTCGTCAACCGGCTGCCTATTGTGGTGTCGTCGGGTTGAAACCGACATACGGTCTCGTCTCACGCTTCGGTCTTGTGGCGTTCGCGTCGTCGCTTGACCAAATCGGTCCGTTGACACGAACAGTCGAAGACAACGCGTATCTCTTGAGCGCGATCGCAGGACACTGTGAGATGGATTCGACGTCTGCGAATGTCGCCGCAACAGATTACACACAAGCGTTGACAGGTGATATCAAAGGGTTGAAGATCGCTGTTCCGAAAGAATACTTCGGTGAGGGTGTCAGTGAAGGTGTCAAAGCTAACATCCGTGAAGCAATCCAAAAACTCGAAGCACTCGGTGCGACGGTTGATGAAGTATCACTTCCGAACTCGAAATATGCGCTTGCGACGTACTACTTACTCGCTTCATCCGAAGCATCATCGAACCTCGCGCGCTTTGACGGTATTCGTTATGGAGTCCGTGCGGAAGCGGACGCACTTGAAGATGTCTTCAAGTATTCTCGCTCACAAGGATTCGGAGACGAAGTCAAACGCCGGATCATGCTCGGAACGTATGCGCTCAGCTCAGGTTACTACGATGCCTACTATAAAAAAGCACAACAAGCTCGAACGTTGATCAAAAAGGACTTCGACGATGTCCTCGCGAACTATGACGTCATCATCGGACCAACAGCGCCGACACCAGCATTCGAACTCGGTGCACAACTCGATGATCCCGTCACGATGTATGCGAATGACATTCTGACGATTCCAATCAACTTAGCAGGTGTCCCAGCCATCTCGGTTCCAGCTGGATTCGTCGACGGTCTTCCGGTCGGCTTACAAATCATTGGAAAACATTTCGATGAGGCGACGATCTACCGCGCTGCGCATGCGTTTGAGCTTGCGACAGGTGGATTCGCGCTTCCGAAGTTATAAGGAGCGAATGTATCATGAACTTTGAAACGATCATCGGGATTGAAGTCCACGCCGAGCTGAGCACGAACACGAAGATGTTCTGTGGTTGTGCGCGGGAATACGGCGCGGAGACGAACACGAAAACGTGTCCGATTTGTCTTGGACATCCGGGCGTCTTGCCGAAAATCAACGAAAAAGCCGTTGAGCTCGCTGTGCGTGCAGCTATGGCACTCAACTGCCAAGTGGCCGATCAAACGAAATTCGACCGGAAGAACTATTTCTATCCAGATACGCCAAAAGCGTATCAAATCTCACAGTTCGATCAACCGATCGGCTTCGATGGCTACATTGATGCGGAAGTCGATGGCGAAACGAAACGTTTCCGAATCGAACGTGTCCATCTGGAAGAAGATGCTGGTAAGATGAACCACACGGGTGCGAATCACTCAGTCGTCGACTTCAACCGGACAGGTGCACCGCTCATCGAAATCGTCAGTGAAGCGGACATGCGTTCACCGAAAGATGCAGTCGCCTACCTCGAACGTCTTAAGGAAGTCTTGCAATATGCAGGCGTCTCAGACGTCAAGATGGAAGAAGGATCACTTCGTTGTGACTGTAACATCTCCGTTCGCCCATACGGACAAGAAAAGTTCGGTACGAAAACAGAACTTAAAAACTTGAACTCATTCGGAAACGTCTTAAAAGGTCTTGAGTTCGAAGAAGATCGTCACCGCAAACTATTGCTTGCGGGTGGTGTAATGCGCCAAGAAACACTCCGTTTCGATGAGACAAAAAAACAAACCGTCCTCATGCGTGTCAAAGAAGGGGCGTCGGATTACCGTTACTTCCCAGAGCCTGATCTCGTCAAGCTCGTGCTGGATCACGATTGGAAAGAAGCGATCCGTGCCGGTATTCCGGAACTTCCAGATGCACGTCGCGTGCGTTACCAAGAAGAACTTGGTCTTTCAGCGTATGATGCGAAACAACTAACGGTCACACGTGAGATGGCAGAGTACTTCGAAGCGACTCTCGCAGCAGGCGCAGAACCAAAAGCAGCAGCCAACTGGACGATCGGTGAGATCCAAGGTCATTTGAATAAATCGACGGAAACGTTTGAAACAGTCAAGATGACACCAGCTCGTCTGGCAGAGATGATCGACTTGATCGCAAGCGGTACGATTTCTTCGAAAATCGCCAAACAAGTCTTCACAGCCGTCATCGAAGAAGGTGTCGAGCCACGTGCATACGTCGAAGAAAACGGTCTTGCACAAATTTCAGACGAAGGATTGCTACGTGGTCTCATCGTCGAGATGTTCGAAGCGAACCCAGCCGTCGTCGAGGAATTACTCGGTGGACGTGACCGGAAGAAAGGCTTCGTCATCGGTCAAATCATGAAGAAAACAAAAGGAATGGCGAACCCTGCCCTCCTTGATCAACTCTTCTATGAAGAGCTTGAAAAATTAAAATAAGTACCTGATCAAACAGCGTTCGTTCCTCCTTTACTTCTGCGAGGAAACGGACGCTGTCTTTTTTGGCTTTGTAATGTCTCGAGAGTTCATGTAAAATAAAACAGTTATGTATCAAATGAACGGTTGAGTCAAAAAGGAGAAAATCTTATGAGACCTAGAGCGCGCGTGATTTATAACCCGACTTCCGGGAAAGAGATGGTTAAACGAAATTTACCGTATATCCTCGACCGACTCGAAGCAGCGGGTTATGAGACATCTGTCTACTCGACGAAAGCGGTCGGCGATGCGACGTATGAAGCAGCACGAGCATGCGAAGCAGACTTTGATCTCGTCGTCGCAGCAGGCGGCGATGGTACGTTGAACGAAGTGATCAGCGGAATGGCTGCCTACAACAAACGTCCGAAGCTTGGTGTACTACCTGTTGGAACGACGAATGACTTTGGTCGGGCGATGCGTATTCCATTGACGATCGAAGGAGCGATGGATGTCATTTGCACAGGACATACGATGCCGGTCGATATCGGTAAGATTGAAGGATCGGCAGGCGTCCATTACTTCATCAACATCGCTGGTGGTGGCATCATGACAGAACTGTCGTACGAAGTGCCTTCGAAGCTGAAGACGGCACTCGGACAGCTCGCGTACTACGTCAAAGGGATGGAGAAACTTCCGCAAATCCGACCGACATATGTCGAACTGGAGCATGAAAAGGGTATATTCAAAGGAGAAGTCATGCTGTTCTTGACATCCAATACGAACTCCGTCGGCGGATTCGAGAAATTGTCACCGAACGCGTCACTCAATGACGGTCGGTTCGATCTCTTCATTCTCAAGAAATGTAACCTCGTCGAACTGATTCGTGTCATGCGTCTTGCCTTAAAAGGGGATCATTTCTCGGACCCTTGCATCGAGCATGTCACGACCTCATTCGTCCGCATGAAGAATACATCAGAGATGAGCTTGAACATCGATGGTGAGTTTGGCGGCATTTGCGAAGGCGAGATGACGAATCTTCGCTCTCATTTCGAAGTCATGACACCAAAGTTCCGGATCGAAGAGATGGAACAAATCAATACACAACTACAAGAAGCAGAAACGAACCTCGCGTGAAGCGAGGTTTTTAAGGAGGATATTCATGATTCCAGTACAAAAGAACGATGAACACGTCGTCGAGATCGTCGACCTGACGCATGAAGGATCAGGGGTCGCGCGCATCGATGGATATACGGTCTTCATCCCGGGCGCATTGCCGACGGAGCAGGTCAAGATCAAAATCACGAAAACGACGAAGTCTTACGGATTCGGTCGTATCATCCGTCAAAAGACGAAGAGTGTCGATCGTGTCGAGCCGCCTTGTCCGGTTTACAACCAGTGTGGCGGTTGCCAATTGCAACACTTGTCATACGATGCAGAACTCAAGTTCAAGCACAACCGTGTCCGTGACGCTTTCGCGCGCCTAGCAGGTCTTGAAATTCCAGTCCACGAGACAATTGGTATGGAAGATCCGTGGGGTTACCGCAACAAAGCGCAAGTACCGGTTGCCTTCCAATCGAACAAATTGATGGCTGGTTTCTACCAAAAACGGAGTCACCGGATCATCGATATGGACTATTGCTTGATTCAAAACAAAGAAAACGACGAAGCTGTTCAAGCGGTTCGTAAAGTCCTTGCTGACTTAAAAGTACCAGCGTACGACGAGAAGAAAAAAGCAGGTGTCATCCGTCATATCATGGCACGTCATGGTTACCATACGAACGAATTGATGGTCGTGCTCGTCACGAAAGTCAAACAACTTCGTGGTATCGATAAAATCGTCGAAGGGATCTTAAAGGCGTTACCAAACGTCACGTCGATCCAGCACAACATCAACCCGGATGATACGAACGTCATTCTTGGGAAAAAGAACGTCGTCTTGTACGGACCGTCCGTCATCCGCGATCAAATCGCTGGATTGACGTATGAAATCTCGCCGCACTCATTCTTCCAAGTCAACCCGCTGCAAACGGAGAAACTCTACGCGAAAGCACTCGAGTATGCCCAGTTAACGGGAGATGAGACAGTCGTTGATGCGTACTGTGGAATCGGTTCGATTTCATTGTCACTCGCAAAACAAGCGAAGCACGTCTACGGCATCGAAATCGTACCGCAAGCAATCGATGATGCACGCCGGAACGCACAAGCGAACGGTATCGAGAACGTGACGTTCGAGTACGGGGCAGCCGAAAAAGTCATGCCGGATCTCGTTAAAGCCGGTATTCAACCGGACGTCATCGTCGTCGACCCACCCCGTAAAGGCTGTGACGAAGAGTTCTTGCGTGCAGCAGCAGATGTCGCACCGAAGCGGATCGTTTACGTCTCATGTAACGCGTCGACACAAGCGCGCGACGCGAAGCTATTGACAGAGCTCGGGTATACACTCGTCGAAGTGACGCCGGTCGATATGTTCCCGCATACGACACACGTTGAGAGCGTTGCTTTGTTCGTCCGTAACTAAATTAAAAGTGCCTCTTTCCAGCTAAGGAAGGAGGCACTTTTTGATTTATCATTCCGTTTCTGTTGATTCGTCCTCAACCGTCGATTGTGCTGTACTTGGGAACAATTCAGCAAGAACGCGTTCACTCGCCGTACCATCATCTAAGCTACAGAACCGTTCGAGGAAGCGGTCGTATTTTTCTTGGTAAGCGACGGACTTCGTATCGATTTGTTCGATATAATCGATGACTTGATCTGTTTCCTTCAGAAGTGGTCCAGGGACGACTTCTTCGAAATCGAAGTAGAATCCGCGCAACGTTGAAGCATATTTTTCTAGATCGTACGTAAAGAAGATCATTGGACGTTGCAAGTGGGCATAGTCAAAGAACACAGATGAGTAGTCCGTGATCAGAATGTCACTAATCAGATAGAGTTCTGCGATATCACCGTATGAAGAGACATCGTAAGCGAATCCTTCGTGTCCACTGATATCCATGTTTTGAGCAATCAAGTAGTGCATCCGTAAAAGGACGACGTAGTCATCGCCAAGACGTGCTTGCATCTCATTTAAATTCAACTGCAAGTCGAAGCGGTATTTTCCACGAGCGATGAACTCATCATCTCGCCATGTCGGTGCATAAAGGACAATCTTTTTATCAGCCGGAATATTTAAGCGTGTTTTGATTTCACTGATGAGACCCGCTTGATTATCGGCATATAAGAGATCGTTACGAGGATAGCCCGTTTCAAGCATCGTATTTTGGAACCCGAATGCGCTCTTGAAGATTTCGCTCGAGTACGCGTTTGGCGAAATCAGATAGTTCCATTCTTGCGCTTGGTTATAGAAATTCTTTTTATAGCGAATCGCATTCGTTCCAGCCATATGCACATCTTCCATATCAAGACCGAGTCGTTTTAATGGCGTACCGTGCCATGTTTGAAGATAGATAGTTTCTTCGCGTTTTTTCAAGCTGAGCGGCTGACGCGTGTTGAAAATCCAGTATTTCGCACGAGCCATGTATTGATAGTACGTAAAGCTGTTTCGAAGTACCCAATTCGGACATGCTTCCTTCACTTCATCAGAAGGTTCTTGAGCGAAAATCCAAACAAGTTCTAGTTCCGGATGTTTTTCTTTTAGGTGAAGGTAAAGTGCCTTCGGATTGTCAGAGTAACTCCGCCCTAAGAAACTTTCGAATAAGACGAGATTGTCTTTGATCGGCATCTTCTGGAATAGTCGATATAGCATAATACCATTTTTAATTTTTTTACGACGCGCCGTACGTAAGGAACGTTTTGTTTTGACAGCAGTAATGTACAGCTTGAACATCGCGTACGATCCCGTTGACCAAGCTTGTAGATATTTACTCTTTGATGGCATCCGCTTTAAGTCGTAAGCGACATGGTTGAAGACTTCTGCTTGTTGAGTATTAGATGAACTCCGTTCGAGTAATGTACGTCCACGTTTTGAAATGAACCGTTTATACCACGTATTTAAGAATTTTTGGACTTCTTCATCTTTTGTCTCTGCTGATAATATGCCATAAATTCGAGAGATATCTGAGAGTGTCGTAATGTCACGTAGTTGGAAGAGCGATTGACCATCCAGTGGTGTACTTCTTGAATTCCGTCCGTACACGATGTAGTTGACGGAAGTAATGTTCGTTAACTGCGAAATGACAGTATGGGCGATGAGCGTATCCGCAAACCATGTCGTTTCGAAGCTAGGCAATGTCTGAAGCAATTCTTTTTTGATCATCCATCCATGGATCGTCGTCAAGTGACGCGAATTAAACTTCGTGCGCGAGTAAAAGAAGTAACGATCGTCATCGATCGGCATCAGCCATTTCTTCTTATTATAGACAGGGGAGATCTTACCGATGATGACTTCCCCACGAGACTTCTCGTATGCCTTGATATATGTGTAAAGCGCACGGGGAGCAAGAATATCATCACTATCTAAAAAGATGACATAGTCTCCTGAAGCAGCTTGAACTCCATTACGTCGAGCCGCATACACACCTTGATGTGATTGTTCGATGATGGTACACGTTGGATGTAGTGCACGAATATCATCGACATAAGAACTTGGTCCATCAAAGACAACGACGATTTCTACAGGAATCGAAACGTGTTGGTCGAGAACGGATTGAATCGCAGCTTTTGCTTGAGATTCGGTTTGATAGACTGGAATGATCACACTAATTGAATTCATGTTGACTCTCCTTTTGATGAAAGAATCGAAAAAGATTCGATTCGGCAAAATTGTATTCTGTTGAATAGGATATCACAAATCTGAAAAAGGTAGCAGTGTTCCTAAAAATCTGTCTTTTGTCTGTAATGAGTAGGCGTCTCGCCCGTGATTTGTTTAAAGGCCTGACTGAAATGACTTTGACTTGAAAAGTGCAGTCGGTTTGAAATCGTCAATAGCGAGTCGTCAGATGAACGTAGCAATCTTTTCGCTTCGCGAATCCGTTCACGAATGACGTAACGAGCCAGCGGTAAACCCGTTTCATCTTTAAATAAAACGGATAAATAGTTGGAGGATACGTGAATCGCCTGACTGATGGACGAGACCGATAAAGGATCGTAGAGATGCTGCTGAATGTATCGAATGGCAGCTAGGACGTGTGGCGAATGACGCAACGCTTGTATTTCTTTGACGGCTTCCGCAAAAGATACCGTGATCCGAACGTGACGATTTCGCAATTCTGCAATACTCGTCGCAGCTTCGATCGTCTCAATCATCCGATCACTGAGCGAAAAGGCTTCGTCTGGTTCGAGTCCCCCACGAATAGCGGCACGTGCGCTCAGAAGAACCGTTCCTAGAAGTAGATTCTTTTCTGCTCGGAGTGGTTGATGACGTGCGAGTGTTCCGAACTCACCGTATGCGGGAAGAGAATAGGTCGTCGCCAACCGTTCGCTCTGTCCGGATGAGATCCAGTCGATGATTTGTTGCTCGCGTTGCCAAGCTTTTCGATAGGCGGTCACACCTGTGTGCGAAGGGGCTTCAGACACTAAAGGAATTTCCTCTTCCTGTATATCTGAAACATGATCGATGTCACGAGAGGACAATCCTTCACCATGTAGAAGGCGATAGAGCAAATGGGCACAGTCGATCAGACGATTTTCCGTCGTTCGGGGTAGAACTTTATAAAATTGATGATAGGTCTCATCTTGAATATGAGCCCGAAAAAGTGCTGACTGTAAGAGAACGGGACCGATCCGGTACATGCCTTGGTCAGGAACGTCTACGAACAGATAAGCCGTTCCGTCTTTTAAGGTATGAAGTAGAGGGCGATGATTTTTTAAAGTAGGCCACGTATCTTCAATCAATAGATTAGCTGGATGCTTGGGTGCGGAAGGACGTAACTCGATTGAGACATGCTCTTGATCTTGATAGGAAATAAAAAAACCAGTCATCCCAAACAAATGTTCCGCGATTTGTGTCAAGTCTGAGGGGCTTAAGGGATTCATGAAGCGACTCCTTTCGAATGATGCATCGATTGTATCTAGTGTATGTGCTCGGCAATCGATAGTCGAGTAGGGAATGAAAAAATCCGAAGTCTTTCTTCAAGACTCCGGATCGATAGGCTTATGGATTCGTAGGAGACGGAGAGGACTCAGGTGTTGGATCCTCCTCGTGCCCCGTCTCGACTTCAGGATCATTCGTTTCGATATCGTGCTCCGTCAATTCTGTGCTTGCGACTTCCGCGTAGGCATCGTCAGCAGAATGGCTTGTGTCGGGTTCTGATGAAAGGACGTCTTCTTGTTCTTCGACCGAATGTTCGTCAGATACGGTTTCGTCTAACTGGAATTCCAATGTGAGCGCATGGAGATCACCTGCGATGTGAGCGAGGTGAGCCGCTGCCGTCGTCACGGATTCAAGTGTTGCGTTCGTTTCTTGAATACTTGCAGCGCTTGTCTCAAGACCTGCTGCATTCTCTTCCGTTAAAGCAAGAATGGTTCCCATGGCATCGGATACTTCTTCCGTAGCAAGCGTCAGCGCCTCGATGTCACCAGTCAATACTTCTGTTCGATTCGAGACATGATGTACGGATCCTGCGATGCGCTCGAAGTCATCGCCTGTCGTTTTGACAGACTCAAGAGACAGCTTCAAATCACTCATGACATGGTGCATCGCACTCATGGCAGTATGTGTTTCTTGTTGAATATTATCGAGGAGCTGTTTGATTTGTTTAGCGGATTCGTCGCTCTCCTCGGCCAGTTTTCTTACCTCACTCGCGACGACAGCAAATCCACGTCCTTGTTCACCAACACGTGCGGCTTCGATTGCTGCGTTGAGGGCGAGTAAATTCGTCTGACTCGAGATGGCTTGCAGCGTTCCAAGAATCTTTCCGATCTCATCAGAACGTTTGCCTAAGAAATCAGAAGTATTCTCGATTTCTTTTTCCAATGAATCCGAATGGCTCAATAGATCAGAAATCGTCTGTTTCGTCACGTCACTTCCTCGTGTCGCAGCGGAAGCGACGGAAGCGACTTCAGAAAGTGTCGTGGACGCGACCTGTTGCATTGCTGTAGAACGTTCCTTGACACCGTATACAGCATGGGAAGAACGTTCGGCTTGTTTCGTTTGAGTTTCACCAGCAGCAGCGATTTCTTCCATTGTCTGTCCGATATGACGTGAAGCCTTTTGTACATGAGTCGCATTGTTTGAGAGCTCTTCTGACGCATCGCGAACGGTCGTAGCGGATGTAGTCATCGCTAGAATCGTTTGTCGCAGGCGCGCGCGCATCGCGTCGAAGTTTGCACTGAGGTCTGTTAATTCATCCCGGATGAATCGTTTAGGACGATGCTGTGTTCGCAAATCACCTGATGCGATTGCTAATGCTTCACGACGGAGCATCGACAGCGGGCGATTGATCGAACGCCCGATCAACCAAGCGATCAATGTCGCGAGGGCGATCGCAACGACGAAATTGATCAATGACTGATTGAGCATGGCTTCTTTAGGCGCATACAAGGAAGCGTAATCCAGTACGACGGCTAGTTTGAATCCTGTTTTCGAAGAAGTTTGCCAAATGACGACCGATTTTTTTCCGGCGACGTCCATGATCTTCGTACCGGATTCTTGCTCTAACATGGACTTTGGAGCAGAGAAATATGCTTTTCCGTCTTCACGTAGTTGATTGATTTTTTTGAAGAAATAATTTCGGTTCGGGTGCGTGACGACCTTACCGTCTTGTGTGTAGCTGAAAACAAATCCTTTTTGTCCGATTTCAATCCGTTTCATATCTTCAGCAAGACGATTGATGCTTTTATAAACAGACAATACACCTTTGATGTTCGCTTGAGCATCTAGTGTCGCCTTAGAGAAACCGATGATGGATAATTTCGTCGCGCTATCATAGTAAGGCTCGCTCATGGCGACAGTGCTTGAATTCTCCAGCGCTTGTTTATACCAAATCTCTTTTCGAGGATCGTATCCAGGTGCGACGTCTTGTTTTGGCCAGTTAAGATAGCCGCCTTTCGTATCAGCGTATTGGATAAATGAATTTTCGATTTTTGAGGAGCCATATTTCTCAAGGACATTATAGATATCTGTTGCTTTTTGAGAAGGAGCCTCCGAAGCATCGGGTTGTTTGGTTGTATCTATGTAGTTCGGTAGAGTACCGTCTTCACGGTTGGAAGGGAGTCCGGCAAGGAGTGTTGTATCTTTTTTAGTATCATCGATGATGCGGGAAAACGATTGTTCGAGTTGCTTTAAAGCAGTTTGGGATGTCGAGTCGACCAGTTGATCGACAGTTCGGCTTGTTTGGTCATACGAAAACCAAGTGGAAACACCGAGAGTAAGAGCAGGCAACAAAATAAGCCCGATGAACAAACGACGGGTGATCGGGAGGCGCATGATGAATTCTCCTATCCTAAATAGTCTTTAAAATCTGTCTATTCTGACTATCGGAAGGGTACGGATAAATATGAAGGAATTATGTAGAGATTTTCATCATTTGAGAAATGAATCCAGTGAGGCTTCGTGATAAAATGAAGAAGGTGTCACAGAGTGGCTAGGGAGGAACAGAAATGAACATTGCTTTTTTCTTACTACCAAAAGATGAGGTGAAATATTTAGATCCTGAATCGACGGTCAGACAGGCATTAGAAAAGATGAAACATCATCGATTTACGTCCGTTCCGCTCGTCGATAATAAAGGTAAATACGCAGGGACATTAACGGAAGGGGATGTCTTGTGGGCGCTCGAGGCTAATCTAGAGCATGCAGACTACGATCACGTCTTGCAAACACGGTTAACGGATATTAAACAACGTGTTCGTTATAAACCAGTCTCGATTACTGCGCAAATGGAAGAGATGATTGAGGTCATCACGGACCAAAACTTCGTTCCTGTCATCGATGATGGAAAGCACTTTATCGGAATCATTCGTCGTCGGGATATCATCGATTATTTCGCGAAAAAAGTAGCGCGCGAAAATGTCAGTTACTAAAAAATATAAAACTAGTAAAGAAAGCACTTATTTTCACGAAATGTGAGAAGAAGTGCTTTTTATTGACTTAAATCGACTTCAACATACAGCAAAAAGAGACGATATAGAAGCATAATGACATTTTAGGGAGGACGATGTGTTGCGACGTTTATCACCAGTCTTCATCGAAGAAGCTTTTCGAAGACGATCCTACTATAAAACGTTCTCGTGGATGATTGCAGTCATCGGTCTACTTGCGATTATCGTTGCGTTACACCAATTGAACAAAACACTCGAAGAAGGAAAACGTTTCGAAGAGGCGGCAAAAGCGATTGACATCGTGATCCCAGCAAATCATGCAACTCAAGATTTAACGTCTTATTATCTTGCTTCCTTAGAGAAACAGGTTGAGGAACCACAAGTAACAAAACAAGCAGAGACCTCTCTCTTCCACTTATATGAACAGCTAAAGGAAGAGCAAGCGATTGGCCCAGCACGTAAAGAGTTGTTGGAGGAACTCACGAAATTAGAGCGTCAAGGATACGAGTCCAATCATCGCTTTTTCACAGCCTCTACGAATTTTAAAAGTGAAGTGATTTTTAATCAACTCGTCTTAAGTAAAGAGACTGGTTCATACTACGATGTGTTCTCGCATCTTATCATGATGGAAGAGCAGCTTGGAAAATCGGCACAGATTCTACGAGAAGCACGTCGGGACAACGAAATCAGTTCGATTGATCGATTACGCATCCAACAAATGCGGATCGACTTGCCCATTCGACAACAATCGCTCATGAATGCCTTGTATGAGGTAGTTTCGTTACAAGACGACACAGGGCGCCAAGAAATTGCAAACATGAGAAGTCAGATGCGAAATTACACAGAAACCCTAGATGAACTGTTGAGTACATCAAACGATCAAAACTATGCGAAACTAGCTAATCAGTCTAAACAATATGAAACAAGCATGTACCAGATATATGATCAAAAGTTAAAACAGGTACAACAAGAAATGCAGCACCGAGGATCGCAGATCATTCAAAATGCTTGGCTGCTATTTGCAACAATCATTCTTGTCATTGCGGCATTATTAATATTGAATTGGTTATTATTACGTGCTTTTCGAAAAGATATTTCCTTACTACAAAACGAAGCGAATACGTTTGCTGAGGATCGACGGCAATCTGGGTATCATGTACACGAAAGAAATGACTTCAAGCCAGTCGTTCAAGCCTTCCGGACGATGACAGCAATCATAGCTGGATTACTCGATCATAGTGATGCGAATACAAAAGAGATTAAGCAGAAGAAAGCCGAAATCGAATCTCTCTTTTCTCAAAATACAGATCCAATTCTTGCTTTATCGTCGGACTATACGATTTTAAATGGAAATGATCGTTTTCGACAGTTAACGCATGCCACTTCGGGTTGGACGATTGAAGAATTGGTGCATCCAGCTGATTTGAATCGAATGCGACGAGCACTTCAACAAGCCATCGAAGGGAACAGTCAGACGATTCGCTGTAAAATGTTATTTGACGAAGATATTTTAAATATGTTCGTCAACATCATTCACGTTCCGAACAAAGAGGATGAAACAGGTGTTGCCTTATATCTCTCTTGTCATGATGAGACAGATCAGTTTCGGCGAGAAGAACGCATTACACAACTTGCGCTTTTTGATATGTTGACGGGGTTACTGAATCGAAATGGATTTGAACAAAAGATGCAGGATGCACTGAGAGCACCACAAACAGGCGAGCTCGTCACTATCAGCATTCGTCAATTCCGCCGAATCAATGATATTTACGGTCATGGGGCAGGAGATCAGATTTTAAAGGATCTCGCGAATCGACTGAAGCATCATTTCATCGGAACGGGACAAGCAGCACGTATTGGTGGAGATGAATTCGCTGTATTAGTCGCGCAACAGGATATCGTTGATTACGAGAAATTAAAGCAAGTCATCGAACATGTTTATGAAATTAACGGAGAATTCGTGAACGTCAGCATCAGTATGAGTATGGTCCGCTATCCGGACGATGCAGTAGCTGTCACTTCGTTATTATCCTCTGTCGATATCGCGATGCAACATGCGAAACAACAGACAGAAGGTGGACCGGTCTGGTTCGAACCTTGGATGAGTGCGGAATATCTGGAATCGGTCGTATTGGAAGGGGAGTTACGGGATGCGATTGAAAAGAACGAGTTACAATTGTTCTACCAACCGCAAATCAACCTTGCGACACGGCAGGTGGATGGTTGTGAGGCGCTCTTGCGCTGGTTCCATCCAGAACGTGGCATGATCAGTCCGGCAGTCTTCATTCCAATTGCCGAGCGATCGATGCTCATCGAAGAGATTGGGATGTGGGTCGTTGCTGAAACGGTTCGCCAAGTAGAGGCGTGGAAAGAAACGGAGCTCGGATCGCTTCGCGTCTCAGCGAACTTATCCGTAAAAGAGCTCGTCTCTGGTCGGATTGTGGATTACCTGACGGGCGTCCGAGAAATTCATCCTGGAATTGAAGACCGGATGGAACTCGAAATCACGGAATCTTTCGGTGTCTTTTCGGACGGACGTGTCTTCGAGGCGCTTCAGACGTTACACCAAATGGGTTATCGTCTGGCGATCGATGACTTTGGTACTGGTTATTCGTCTTTGTCCTACTTGAGTCGATTGCCTATTCAGCGACTGAAAATCGATCGCTCGTTCATCAGCGGTCCGGATGCCTGTTCGAACGCACCGCTCATCGAGACGATCATTAAACTGGCGCATACATTGAAATATGATGTTGTCGCCGAAGGCATCGAGGAACTGGAGCAGGCGAATCATCTGCAACAGCTGGATTGCGAGTATGCACAAGGTTTTTATTATTCAAGACCAATCCCGGCAGACGAGTTCCGCGTCTGGTACGGAAAGTATCATGAAACGCTTTTATCTGAATGAATCACTAGTTACAGTCTAAAGATTGAGGTCTCTTAAAATAGAAAAGGTGAGTTTCCGTCCGGAAACTCACCTTTTTCATTGGATAAATTGAGGAAAACGAATAATTAGACGCGATCGAGTACGAGGTCGTCTGCTTGTTCGAGATACGCTTTGACCGGTGCGACTGCTGCCTCGACCGTACCTGGTGCGAACGGAGACTTCAATCCAGCACGTTCGACGAGCGTAAGGAAGCTTTCCGAGCCGCCGGCACGACAGAGATCTAGATATGACTTCCAAGCCGCTTCCCGGTCTTGTTCCATCCAAGCATAGAACTGGAAGGCACAGACTTGAGCGAGCGTGTAATCGATATAGTAGAACGGACTGCCGAAGACGTGTCCTTGTTGATGCCACCATGCACCTGAATCGAGATAATCGTTTGCTTCGTAATCACGATGCGGCAGGTATTTCTTCTCAATCGTCCGCCATGCTTCGCGACGCTCAGCTGGTGTCAATTCCGGTTGATTGTAGATGACGTGTTGGAACTCGTCAATCGCAACGCCGTACGGAAGGAATGTGACGCTTCCTGCGAGGTGATTGAACTTGTATTTCGCTGTCTCTTCACCGAAGAACTCTTCCATCCACGGATAAGCGAAGAATTCCATCGACATCGAGTGAATCTCACACGCTTCATACGTTGGGAAAGCACTCTCTGGAGCTGTCAGGTGACGGCTCTCATAGACTTGGAAGGCGTGTCCGACTTCGTGCGTCAGGACATCGATGTCGCCTGCCGTTCCATTGAAGTTCGAGAAGATGAACGGGAGTTTTTCGTCTGCGATGTAGGTACAATACCCACCGCCGGCTTTCCCAGGTTTCGCCGTTAAATCGAGTGCTTCCCGGTCGAGCATGTAGTTGAAGAACTCGTTCGTCTCCGGTGACATCTCTGCATACATCTTTTTGCCGCCTTCGATGATGAACGACTCTTCGCCTTTCGGTGTCGCATTACCAGACTTGAAGGCAAATCCTTCATCGTAGTAATACAACTGATCGACGCCAATCCGTCGTTGCTGGCGTTCTTTGAGTTGTGTCGCGAGCGGAACAATCGTTTCACGGATTTGTTCGCGGTACTGTTCGACCATCGATTGGTTATAATCGACGCGAAGCATCCGTGCGTATCCGAGCTCGACGAACGATGGGAAGCCGAGTGTCTTCGCGATCTCGGTCCGGATGCGGACGAGTTTGTCGTAGATCGTATCGATTGCTTCGCCTTGTTCTTTTAAATAGCCGTAGCGTGCCTCTGAAGCTGCTTTACGGACATCACGATCAGGTGATTGAATATAGGGGCCGAACTGTGATAAGTTGAGCGTCTTGCCATCGAACTCGATTTGAGCAGAAGACATCAGTTTCGTATATTCACTCGAGAGACGGTTCTCTTCTTGGAGTTTCGGAATGATCTCTTCCGAGAACGTCTTCAGGCTCGCTTCAGCAATCAGGAATAACTGTTTGCCTTGTGTCTGTTCGAGTTCACTGCGGAGTGGGTGCGTCGTCAACGCTTGATAATAGCTTGAGACATATCCTTGATAGATCGCACTCGCTTCATCAAAGAAGCCTTGTTCCGTCTCATAGAACGTATCACGTGTATCGATCGTGTGGCGGATCTCGACGAGCTGGCTTGCCGTTTCAAATTGATTTCTGAGGGTATTAATCTCAGTGATGGCTGCGTTTGCTTCATCTACCTGTGTGGCTTCCGTCAGTCGAGCGATCGCTTGATTCATGGATGTTTCAAGCAAGGCAAGGTCAGGACGGACATATGTAATTTCTGAAAATGGTAACATGTAAGCGCCTCCTTATGATTTCTAACTATTATCACACAAAAATACTTGCAAAACCAGAGGGACAAACGTATGCTTTTTGTGAGAACGTGAGCGAGCTGTCTGACAGCTTACTCCTATAAAAAATCGAAACTTCCATTCGGAAGAAAAACGATCGAGAAAGTAGAGGGATAGTATCATGGGATTCTTAAAAAAATTGTTTGGTGGTAACGACGCAGGAAACGCGAAAATCGCTTCTGCACTTACAGGTAAAATCGTCAACATCGAGAACGTACCCGATCAAGTTTTCTCTCAAAAAATGATGGGCGACGGTGTCGCGATCGAGCCGACAGAAGGTAAAGTTGTTTCGCCGATCAACGCAACGGTTGAAACGATCTTCCCAACAAAACACGCAATCGGTCTAAAAGGTGAAGATGGTCTTGAACTGTTGATCCACGTTGGTCTTGATACAGTTAACCTTAAAGGTGAAGGCTTTACGGCTCACGTCCAGTCAGGTGACAAAGTCAAAGCAGGAGACGTCCTCGTCGAGTTCGACCTTGACTACATCCGTGCGAACGCACCATCGACGATCACACCGATCATCGTAACAAACCACGATCAATTCACGCTTTCAGCTGTACCAGCTGAAGGAACTTCTGTTGTCGCAGGCGACACAGAGCTCTTCAAAGCAACACATAAATAAGATACGATACGCCTCCATTCCTTGCGGATGGGGGCTTTTTTGTCATCTCCTCCCGTGTCTTACCGTTTTGTAAGAGAAGTGAAAGCAAAGTCCATTTTGAGAAAAGCAGGGAAGGACTAGACTGAGTGTAACGAATCAAACACAGGAGGCAATACAGATGAAAGCAATCTTACAAGCAGAACAGATTTCAAAAACGTATCAAACGAAAACAGCGCGCCACGAAGCACTGCGTCCGACGACGCTCCGTGTCCACGAAGGAGAGTTCGTCAGTATCATGGGTCCATCCGGTGCCGGGAAATCGACATTACTTAACCTGCTGTCGACGATTGATCAGCCAACGGACGGCTCGATTTTAATCAATGGAGCAGACGTGACGGCGATGAAGGAAAAACAATTGGCTCGTTTCCGCCGGGAACAACTCGGCTTCATCTTCCAGGATTTCAATCTCCTCGATACGATGACGGTCCGGGAAAACATCGCCTTACCGCTATCACTCGCGAACGTCGATAAAAAGATGATCTTAGAACGTGTCGATCGTGTGGCACGTCAACTCGGTATCTATGACTTACTCGATAAACGTCCCGTTGAACTATCGGGCGGACAAAAACAACGGACAGCTGCCGCGCGTGCGATCATTCATGATCCGTCACTCATTTTAGCCGACGAGCCAACCGGTGCACTTGACTCGAAGTCAGCGACCGGGTTACTCGAAGCGATGCAATCGCTCAACAACGAAGGCGCGACGTTTTTAATGGTAACGCATGATCCGATGACAGCGTCTTATGCGGAACGGATTCTGTTCGTCAAGGACGGAGAGCTGTTCAAGGAAGTCCATCGCTTTGGTTCGCAGAAGGAATTCTTCGAACAGATCATGGAAGTTCAGCGTGAACTCGGAGGTGCCGTCCGTGAGCTTGTCTAAACTGGCGTTTCAAAATTTGAAGAACATCCGTCAAAACGTGATGTACCTCGGTGCGGTCACGTTTGCGATTCTGATTTATTACACGTTCCTCGCGATTCGATCGAATGAAGCGATGCTTCAGGCGAACGAATTGTACGGCAAACTGGGAACGGTCTTTACCGGAGCAAGTGTCATTCTAGCGCTTTTCTCTGCTATCTTCATCTGGTATTCAAGTGACTTCTTCTTACGTCGTCGTAAGAAGAAAATCGGGCTTTATGCATTACTCGGTTTAGAACGAGGGCAGATTGCTCGCCTGATTTTCCTTGAGACGATGGGGTACGGAGTGATTGGTCTGATTCTCGGAATTGCGATCGGTACCGTCGCTTCGAAATACTTCGTGCAGTTGCTCGCTTCCGTCATGGCGATGCAAGTCGATGCGACCTTTACGATCAGCGGAGCTTCCGTCCTGCAGACGATCGGTGTTTTCCTTTTAATCTTTCTGATCATCGCTTTACGTTCGGCTCGGACGATTTATCGTTTTACATTAATTGAACTGTTCAAGGCAGAACAACAAGCGGAATCGCTTCCGAAAGTCCATCCGATCCTAGCCGTGCTTTCGGTCGTCTTGATCGGTGTTGGGTACTATTTGACCGGACAACCGTTGATGGATCACTTTACGATCGTTGCCCCACTCTTGATGCTCTGCGTCATTCTCGGAACGTTCGGAACGATGAGTTACTTCACGATCTTCTTATTGCGCGTCTTAAGTAATCAAGCGCGACACTTCAAAGGAACAAATTTGATTCTGCACGGGCAATTGTTGTCACGAATCAAATCGAATGCCGTCATGCTGTCGACGATCACAGTCATCACTGCCGTCACATTGACGACAGTCGGTACAGCGACATCGATTTATTATTTCATCGATCAGACCGTCGAGGAGCAAGTTCCGTACAGTCTATCGATTGCGAGTAAACAATCTGAAGCGGAACAACTGATTGCAAAGTCTGACCAAAAGATCGACAGCCGGACGATGGTCAACGTCAAGAACGTCGACCATCAGATGACCGATCTGCCGAACCCGCTGACGTTCACGCGCTACTACGCGACGTATGCGTATGAAGACCAGCCGGGACAATTCAGCTACGTCAACTATTCGGACTACGTCAAGCTCGCGAAAGCGAACGGGAAAACGGTCATCAAAGAACCGAAACAAGGCGAAGCAATCGTCCTTGAGACATTCAAAGGAAACGATTTGTTGAAGATGAAAGTCAAATCGCCGGTCGGTGTTGAAATCAAGGACGTTCATGAGTCCTTTCGAATCACCGCTGCGACGAATCTACCGATCGCTCAACTTTATGAGAAACAGCGTCTCGCCTTCGTCGTAAACGATGATGCGTTCGCGAAGATGCCGGAAAAAGGCTTCACGCTGACGAATTATCAGTTCTCAGATGAACGTCATGACGATGGATTGATGAAACAGTTGACACAACTATATGGAAAACAAGCGGACACGGAGATGGCGGCGTACTATCCTGTCTATACGATGACGACGGCAACGACAGGCTTACTCGCGTTTGCTGCCGGCTTCCTTGGTCTCGTCTTCTTGCTTGCGACGGGTTCAATCATCTACTTCAAGATGCTCGCGGAAGCAGAAGAATCGAAACAACGGTTTGCCATCATCCAGAAAATCGGTGTCGATGAGAAAGAACAGACGGGCATCATCCGTCCGTCACAAAGAACAGACGGGCATCATCCGTCGCCTTGTCGGATTCGTCTTCTCCTTACCGTACGCGCTCGGACTTGTTCATAGTTTAGTTGCGATGCAAGTCTTGCAGAAACTGTTGAACTACAACATCGTTCGTCCGACATTACTTGCGATTGTTTGTTATACGATCGTCTATCTGATCTACTATATCGTCACGGTCCGTGCGTACCGCCGCATCGTCACGTGATGAACTAAATAGGGGTACACAGAACTGGAAACGGAATAATCGTTTCCAGTCCTTTTTGAGTTCGTTATGATAAAGGGAGAAGGAGTTGATAGGAACGATGCATACGATTTTATTAGTCGAAGATGACATGAAGATTGCCACATTATTGAAAGAACTACTCGAACGCTATGATTTTAGAGTCGTCGTTGAAGATGGACGAGGAGATGTCGTCGCCGTCTATGAAGAGACGAATCCAGACGTCATTCTATTAGATGTCAATTTACCGAAGTTTGACGGTTTCTATTGGTGTCGACAATTGCGGATGAAGACACGGGCACCCATCCTGTTCATCTCAGCACGGGTCGGGGAGATGGATCAAGTCATGGCGCTTGAATACGGAGCGGATGATTACATCGTCAAGCCGTTCCAAGGAGCGGTCGTCATCGCGAAGATTAAAAGTCAGATTCGCCGGGCCTATGGCACGCTTTCAAACGAGACGGATGAGCGGACGGTGACGAAAGAAGGTGTCACGCTGTACTTGGACCGTTATATCGTCGAGTACGGGGAACAGTCGATCGAGCTGTCAAAAAAAGAGGGACTGATCCTTGAAATGTTGCTGACGGCAAGTCCACGAATCGTCAGTCGGGGCGATCTACTTGAACGGATTTGGGATGACGAAGCATTCGTCGATGAGAATACGTTGAACGTCAATATCACGCGTGTCCGCAAACGGCTTGCCGAAATCGGTGTCGCTGGACTTGAGACGGTGCGAGGTGTCGGTTATAAACTGGTTCTTGAACCATGAAGCTCTTTTTACGGCACGCGATACCAGGTATCATCTTCTTTACTGGACAAATGCTGATTTTATATGCCGTCTTATGGCTCTACGATCTTTATCGCCCAGCAGCCTTCTTTTATATCGTGCTCTTGAACAGTATCGGTCTCTTGATTTATCTCAGTTATCGTTTCTTCAGCATGCTTCCGTTGCTGCGACGGATGCAACAGCCGGTCCAATCGGTCGCAGAACCGATTCGCAGTGATAGTGAAGAACCGATTTCCGTCGCTGTCGAACAATTTTTAGAACGGCAACAGACCTTGTTTCGAAACAGTCTGTTTGCTGAGCGACGGAAGGAAAAAGAGCGGCATCGGTATGTCGACCAGTGGATTCATCAAATGAAGACGCCGTTATCCGTCATCGAACTGATTCTCGAACATCCGGGGGAGTACTATCAAGCTGATTTGCGCCAAGAGGTCGATCGGCTGCGCAGTGGACTCGACCAGATGCTCTATTCGTCACGTCTAGAAGCGATCGAGACGGATCTGAAGGCAGAGCAGTTATCCTTAAAGCCACTTATTACCGGCATCATTAATCAGGAAAAACGACTATTCGTCAAAAATCAGGTTTTTCCGAAACTCGATATCGCGGAGGATATGTACGTCTATACGGATGCGAAGTGGTTTCGATTCCTCGTCTTACAGCTTGTGACGAATGCGATTAAATATACGACAGGTCACGGACGAGAAGTCGTCTTGAAGGCGGAGGAGATAAATGGGCAGGTCGTTTTGTCGATTCGAGACGACGGCGTCGGGATTCCAAGACGAGATGTCCCACGCGTCTTTAATGCGTTCTTTACCGGTGAGAATGGGCGACGTTACGGGGAATCGACCGGAATGGGACTGTATTTCGTCCAGCAGGTCTCGATGAAACTCGGACACGAGATTGAACTTGAGAGTGAGGAAGGCATCGGGACGACATGTCGGATTCGTTTAGTAGGAGGTCGCGCACATGATTGAGGTGAAACAATTAGGAAAGGTCTATCCCGGAAAGGTGACGGAACAGCCGTTGACGGATGTGAACTTCCGAGTTGAAGAAGGCGAGATGGTCGCAGTCATGGGACCGTCCGGTAGTGGCAAATCGACACTGATCAACTTGCTTGCGACACTCGACGAGCCAAGTTGGGGATCGATTCTGATTGATGGCGTCGATACAGCGACGTTTAAGCGAAAAGAGATGACACGCTTCCGACGCGAGACACTTGGGATCATCTTTCAGGAATTCAACTTACTCGACTCCTTGACGCTCGGTGAGAACATGCTCGTTCCATTGATGTTGTCTGGGAAAAAAGCAAAACTGGCGCGTGAAGAGATGGAGCAGTTGGCTCGTCGCCTTCAGATTGATGATTTGCTCGATAAGCAGGTGGACGAAGTAAGTGGTGGACAACGGCAGCGAACAGCGATCGGTCGCGCCTTGATTCATACGCCGCGTCTGATACTTGCGGACGAACCGACCGGAGCGCTTGATTTTCAAGCGACAAAACATGTCATGGATGTATTAGCAGAACTGAACGCGACGGGGATGACGATGGTCATCGTGACGCATGATCCGCAAGTCGCTTCGTATTGTAATCATGTCTTGTTTTTAAAGGACGGTAGCGTGCAAACCGAGTTATTCCGTGATGAGCCACGACGGATCTTCTTTCAACGTGTCATTGAGTCGTTATCGTTGTTAGGAGGGGATGAGCATCAATTATCTGCAATACGCCCTACGTAATATCCGGCGCTACCAGCGGTTGTACTATGGGTATGCCTTGACGATCATCATCGCGATGACGATCGTGACGAGTTACTGGAACTTGCTGACGAACGGATCGTTTCAAAACGTCGCCAAGATACTCAGCCAATTGAACCAAGTCATCGAGATGACGATCTTGTTCGTCTTCATCGCAGAACTGATCATCCTATTTTTTAGTATCCTGTTCATCTATTCGACGACCTATACGATGCTTGAGCACCGGAAGAACGATCTCCGAACGATGCGGACGCTCGGTAGTGGATTATCGCACTTCTTGAAGTATTTTTTGATTGAGGTTCTGATCGTCGGCGGATTAGCGATCACGGCGGGGATGATACTTGGAAATGTCTTGACGAAGATGCTGTTACTTTCTGTCGTCAAAATCATGTTCTTGCCACCGATCGAGTTTGAGCTGTCGTTTTATGCGATTCTTGCCTTGATTGGTGGCGCCTTCCTTGTTTTACTGATCGCGACCGTTCTGGCGATTTACCGTTTTCGTCCGGATCGACCGGTCCGTTCCCGTTCACTTTTTCGAAGAAGAGTTTGGATTCTGACACAAGTCCTCGCTCTATTGCTCTTGATTTACGGATATGTCCTCGCGTTCGTTCGAATGTATGGATTTTATATGTTATTCCCGCTTGTTATCTTCATCGGTTCCTTTTTCATTTGCCGCTATATCTTACCGTGGTTGATCCAGCTATATCGTCCATGTCGGTTGTCTCTTCGGAAACTGATCGTTTCGGAGATCGCCAATCAGTTACGAACGAATAGTACGCTGATTGCCCTCGGGACGATCTTGACGTCATGTGCGCTGACGGCAGTCGGACTTGTCTTCTTGTTTCAATTGATCGGACTCGATCTCTCGTCCCAAAATCAATTTGGTCTCGTCTATTATGAAGAATCCGCTCAGCCGACGAAGCGATTGAAGGATATTAAACAGACGATGACGGACGCATTTCCGGATCGCTATCAGCAAGATATTGAAGTGAAGGCAGAAGGGAAGCGTATCTTTTTACCGATTTCTGCCTACAACAAGATGATGCGTCAATTGCACCTTGAGGAGCGGAAGGCGACCGGTCGACAGAGTTTCTTCGTACCCGCGCGACCGGTGCAACTCGAAGAGAATACACCAACGATGAAAAAGGCGGAACAGGCGATGAAACGAGAAGGGTTTAAGCTGCTCTCGCCGTCTTCCCATGATTTAGTGTTCGGCTATAACTATCAGATTGAAACGATATTCGTCGTCAGCGACGCGGTCTTCCCGACACTTAAACAACCTGTTCGGCAAATCGTCGTCTTCGATACGCCAGCCTACCATGATTATGGAACGAGGGACTGGAAGCAGTGGATGAAGATCGTTCGCAATATTCAATCCGCAGCCAAGCTGGATGAGAAGCAGCCGGTTCCCTATCAGTTGATCAATGAGACGGAAGATGAGATCGACGGGATCCGGATCGTACGACTCGTCACGTTCGTCGTCATCCTTCTGACGATCTGGTTGTTCGTCATCAATGCGAGTTTCCTGCATGTATGGATGCAGATGACGGCGGAACAGGAACAAAAACGGATGAAGACATTGTTTGCGCTCGGATTCGGATCCGGAAACATTCGTCGTTACTTGCTCATGAAGTATGGTGCGGTCTTACTCATTCCCTATCTGATTTCTGTTTTTCATGCCTTTTTGTTGTTCCAAGTCGTCGTGACACAGGCTGGACTTGAAATGAAACCTTTTCTTAATCTCGCTATGTTTTGGATCAGTATCGTCACCGTTGGATACTTCTTAAGTGTCTTACCGATTTGGCTACGGTACCCGCGCCATCTGTTCCGGAAATCATCCGAAAGTTCGATGTATCCAACACCGAATTCAAGGGTATGATGATACCATAGGAACAAGGGAGGGAAACGTATGCTAGACCATTCACCATATCGAGGCTACGGTGACCGAATTCGTATTTTACGAGAGCGTGCCGGGGTTACGATCGAGCAGCTGGCAGAACGACTCGGTGTCGCACCGTACTTCATTCGTCGAACGGAACTCAGCGAAGTCTATCCAACAAAAGCGTACATCGAGGCACTGGCTGAAGCTTTGAACATCGATGCGAGTTACTTGGCTCGTCACATCTGGACAGGAGAATCATTGAAGTTCATCATGCAACAGAAGACGCCACTTGAAGAGATGAAACTTGCTTATGAGCAGACGCTCGGACAAGACGGGACATGGGTCGAAGAGCAGCTTGAAGAGCGAATGCGCCTGTTTGACCTGATGTACGACGAAGATGTCAAACGGATCGAGCAGACGATGAGCGCAACCGAGCAACGCATCTTTCATGAACTGGTCGATGCTGTGATGGAAGCAGGAGAGTTACGACGGGATCAAGCAGAAGAGACGTTTGAACTGTTTGAGGATAAACTTCCAGCCATGATGCAACTCGACGAATATCTCGACCGAATGACAGAAGGTGTATCGTTAGCTCGTTCGACATATTACACGGATTATAGTGACCGGAAAAGCCGTTCACGTTATCATCGCAAATAAAAAGTCGCTGTCTTCTGATTGACGTTCAGAAGACAGCGACTTTTTTTAACGTGTATTGTTTTGTGACATCTGACGTAAACGTGGATTCTTAATACGTGTCCGACCGATGATGAATCCAATGATTGCATTCGCGATGACGAGTACCCAACCGACATAGCCGAAATTGAGGGTTAAGCTACCGAGCATCGCTTGCCATTTGAAAATCATCATCATATCACCACGCAAGACGAAGCGTGCGATACAGACAAGTAAAACCGTCAATCCAGCGATGAAGACACCAACCCAACTTCCGTATAAGCGAGAAGATTGACGGCGCACCGCGACGAAGGACCAGCAAAATAGACTGGCGACGAACGTCATCCCACCGTAAGCAAGGACGAGTTCCCATGTCGCACTCGCCTGCGGAAATTTCGTGAACATGACAAGTGACGAGACCATGGCAGCAGCTGTGAAAAGAATCGCTGCCCAAAAACGAGACCGCATAACGTAGTTCCTCCTAAAGGCTTTTTCTCACCTAACGATAGCGGAAACGATTCGTCTTGTAAACTGTTACCGGCGACCGCTTAAGATCCGGCGCAACTGTTTGAGTGGATTCGATCCATAGAACAGAACACCACCCCGGTAGAATTTCGTTCCGACGAATAAGGCAAGCGAGATGCTGATCAGCATCAAGATGAGCGAAATCGACACTTGCCATAGCGGTACATCGGTCAACATGACGCGCAGGAACATGACCATCGGTGTAAAGAACGGCACGAACGACAGGACGACGACAGCTTGGTTCGTCGGTGCATTCAGACTAAACATCGAAATCATGAAAGCTGCGACGATCAACAAGATGACTGGTAATGTCACTTGCTGCGCATCCTCGACCCGACTGACGAGCGAACCGAGTGCCGCGAGAAGCGTCGCATACAGGAAGTATCCGAGCAGGAAGAAGACGAACAGATAAATGATCGTCCGAGCACTCAAGGAATCGAGTGATAACTGATCGAATAAACTGCTGTTTTGAGCACTGTAGTAGCCGACACCGACGAGAATCGATAATTGTACGAGACTGACCGTAGCGATCGAGAGGATCTTCGCCAGCATATGTTGAATCGGACTCGCGGCTGAAATCAGCAATTCCATGACACGGGATGACTTTTCGTTCGCGATTTCTGTGACGATCATCCCACCGTAAATCGCAATCGTGAAGTACATCAAGAATAGCAACACATAGACGAGCGCCGAGGCAGCAAAGAGTTCATCCTCACTTTTCCCACCCGTCGACGTCAACTCCTGTTTGACAGGAACAGGTTCAGCGAGCGAAGCAAGGACGTTCGGATCGATTTCAGCATCCGTGATGACGGCTTGGTCACGGACTTGTTTGACGACCGTTGCGACCTGTGTCTGTAATTCAGACTCAGGACTAGCACTGACGAGTGTCACGTCATACGAATCCTGAACGATTGCCACGGCATCGAATGTACCGCGGTCGACTGCCTTTCGTGCTTGTGCGACTGTATATTCCTTCGTCGTGATGTCTGAAGTGACACCAGCCTTCTTCAAGGCCGGACGAAGATCGGTCGACAATTCACTGACGAGAGCAACTTTCGGATCGTCACCAGAAAACCAGTCGAGAATCCGTTCGATATTGCCAAAGCCGACGAGGAACAGGACCATCAGGACCGTCGAAATCAAAAAGCTTTTAGCACGTAATTTTTGTAGTAGATTGAAGCGATATAAAGTCAGGAATTTACGGTTCATAACGTTTGCCGACCTCCTCGATGAAGATATCCTGCAGGGATAACTGATCCCAGACGAAACGATCGACATGGTGTCCTTGACTGACGATATGTTGGAGAAGTTGATCAGCCGTTTCTTTTGAAGAGACTTGGACGATATGCCCATTGTTGTCTGACTCGACTTGTAGGACACCCGGTAAGCTATCCCATAGGAGTGGTGGGGCATCTGTCGTCAAAAGGACACGTGTTTTTCCATAGCTTGCCTTGATGTCAGGAAGATAGCCAGCAACGACGGGTTTTCCGTGATCGAGGATTGCGACGTGTTCGCAGAGTTCTTCGACGTGATCCATCCGGTGACTCGAGAAGACGATCGTCGTTCCGTCGACGGTTAACTTTTTGACGGCACGTTTTAATTGTTCCGCATTGACCGGATCGAGTCCGCTGAATGGTTCATCTAAAATCAGCAGTTCAGGTTTATGTAGGACAGCAGAGATCAACTGAATCTTTTGTTGATTTCCTTTTGAGAGTTGTTCGACGCGCATTTTTTCATACTGCGGAATTTGGAAATACTCGAGCCATTCCGTCAACGCTCGTTTCGCATCCTTCCGTTTCATATCGCGGAGTTCTGCGAGGAACAAAAGTTGTTCATCAACGCGGACTTTTGGATACAGCCCTCGTTCTTCCGGAAGGTATCCGATTTTTGAAGTCGGGATGCGCTCTCCGTTCCAGGTGATCGATCCTTCAGTTGGTTGCAGTAGACCGAGCAGCATCCGGAAGGTCGTCGTCTTCCCGGCACCGTTCGCACCAAGCAAACCAAAGATTTGCCCGCGTGGCACCTCAATCGTCAGAGCATCTACGGCTGTAAAATCGCCGAAACGCTTCGTGATGTGTTTTATTTCTAACATATGAACCTCCTTTAAAGACGTCTGTTGCACGACAAGTGTATCATTGTTACCTAGTGTCCTACGGTTTAAATTGGATAAAGGTTCCAGAAAAACGAGGAAAGGCTTATTAGTTTACTTTTTGTTCTTTAGTTACTATTATTGTGTTAATAGATACGACTGAAGGAGGAACGCATCATATGAAAACGCAAGGCATCCATCATATCTCAGCAATGGTCGGCGATCCACAAGAAAATCTCGATTTTTACGGAACCATTCTCGGACTACGATTCGTCAAAAAAACGGTCAACTTCGATGATCCAGGAACATACCACTTCTATTTTGGAAATGAATCCGGAGCACCGGGAACGATCATCACGTTCTTTCCGTTTAAAGGCATGGCAAAAGGGAAAGTCGGTGCCGGACAAGTCGGAACGACAGCTTACGCGATTCCGGTCGGTGCAGCAGATTTTTGGAAAGCGCGACTGACAGAAAAAAACGTCTCGTTTGAAGAGACGGTTCGTTTCGGAGAGCAGCAGATCGCCTTCGAAGATCCACATGGTCTCCAAATTGAACTCGTCGAACGCGAGGCGGGATCAGACAGTCGCTATGAAATCGATGGCATCACGCGTGACGTCGCCATCAAAGGATTCGCCGGAGCGACGTTACTGTCGCGGGATCCATCAGACACAGCAAAATTACTGACAGACACATTCGGGCTGACACTTAGCAAACGGACGGAAACCGTTGACCGATATATCGCAGAAGGCGAGTTCGGGAATGTCGTTGACGTCGTTCATGGTCAAATGCCAGTCGGTCGTCCGGGAACGGGAACGGTTCACCATATCGCGTGGCGGGCAACGGATCAAAAGGAACAACTCGACTGGATGAACGCCATCAACGCGTTCGGTTTGCTGACGACTGAAGTGAAGGACCGCAATTACTTCACATCAATCTATTTCCATGACCGCGGTCGGATCCTCCATGAAATTGCGACCGACAATCCAGGATTCGCAATCGATGAAGAGTTTGAGATGCTCGGAGAAGACTTGAAGTTGCCGGAACAATTCGAAGCACATCGCAGTGCGATCACAAATCATGTAACACCTATTACTGTACCGAAGGGGAGACTCGTATGATTCATTTATACCAAGCACCAAAAACAGCAGACGCACCGATCTTTTTATTCTTACATGGCACAGGTGGAACGGAACAAGATCTCGTCGGGCTCGTCTCGTTGCTCGATTCGGAAGCAGGCTACTTGTCCGTCCGCGGAGAAGTCTCGGAAAACGGGATGCCACGATTCTTCAAACGACTCGCGGAAGGCGTCTTCGATGAAGAAGACCTCGCTTTACGGACAGCACGTTTAATTCAGTTTTTACGTGATCAAGCAGCAGAGCGTAGTTTTGATCTCGATCGTCTGATTCCAGTCGGATACTCGAACGGGGCGAACATCGCGGCGAACATGTTGTTCGAAGAAGCTTTGTTCAAACAAGCGATTCTGTTGCATCCGATGGTACCACGTCGTGGTGTGACGTTACCTGATCTATCGGACGTGCGCGTCTTCATCGGTGCCGGAAGCAATGATCCGATCTGTCCGGCTCAGGAAACGGAAGAGTTATCAGCGCTCTTGAAACAAGCTGGTGCATCAGTCGACGTCACGTGGTCGAATTATGGTCACCAACTCGTCATGCCAACGATTGAAGCAGCAACGGATTGGCTGAAATAGTAAAAAAAAGAGCTGTCCCATCTTCTTCTTTCATAGAAGATGATGGGGCAGTCCTCTTTTCGTTTCAAGCAGGATGATCACTTTTTGGTCGAGAATAGACGATGAGCACACCACGTTCGACGAGCTGGAGGGCGAGCGTCTGTTTCACTTCTTCCGATGCTTTCGTCTTGGCAAGTTGTCGGTAGAGCAAGCGAAGTTCACGGCGCATCGTCTTACGGATCAGCCACATGCTATCAATCGTCGTACACCAACCGGTCACGGTCTCGTGTCCGATGTAATACTGGGTCTGACGTTCGAGATAACGAATCCACCACTCGTCACGCGCCATTTTTAGTACGACACCTGTGAGGCCAAGTACAAGGATGGCGAGGGGAATGCTTTCATATAAAGGAAGACGACTAATAACGGTACCAACATTCGTGACGAGGGCAAGCATCCCCCATCCTATGCATCCGATGACAAGCCAATATCCAAAGTTGAGAGTACTTCGATGTCGTAACGTCACTTTCGGCGTAAGCAATGAAGTGGCCATCAGAAACACCTCCTTGTTAAATAATCGAATTTTCTGACAATTTGTAGTTGTCCTTCTACTATAGTTACTTTTTCCCGAATCGTCTAGTCATTAGACATGGAAAATGTGTTTCTTTCTTGACGAAATTCGTGTACGCTAAATGTAGAAGTGAGCGGTTACATAAAGGGGGATATAAAGAAATGATGGATCAAGTGATTTGGATTGCTGTCGGTATCGTTGCCGTTGCGGTTTTCTCAGCATCGAGTGTCGCAGCGTACATGGGTGTCAAGAACCAAGAAGATTAAGAATCGAAAAACGGCTCATCCTGATCATCGGGATGAGCCGTTTTTTTGATGTGCCATCGATTATTTGTTTGCTGTTATATCTGCTTGCAATGCATAAGGTTTCAGGGCATCGCTCCAGCGTAGATAACCGCCACCGACGAGATGTAATCCATCATACGTCAAGCGATTCTGAAGATATCCTTGTTTATTCGTCAAGACAGGTCGTAAGTCGACGAATGGAACCTTAAGCGATTGAGCGAGATTTTGTAAATTCCGGTTCAACGCTTCGACATCACGGTTGATTCGGACGGAGTCTGAATACTTCGGTGCCACAGGAACGGTTGACTGAACGACGACGTCAATGTTATTTTTTCGAAGTGTCGTCACGATCGTCGTCATGTTCTCGGTAATTTGTGGAATCGGCGTATAGTGACGGATATCATTGATACCACCCATCAGGAAGACGCGTTTTGGTTTCATATCGAGAATCAGGTCGAGACGAGTCAAAAAGCCTTCTGTCGTATCGCCAGGAATCCCGAAATTAATAATTGTCGGATCATCCATCAAGATGCGCCAATCGGCAAAATTCGTCATCGAGTCACCTAACATGACAGCGTTCGCTGATTTTGGGTATTGATAAGTATGGAATAGACTATTCAAACGGACATAGTTCGGATTCTTATCGTATTGGAATGTCGTGACTGGAGTCGTACTCGTTGCAGGTAAGACGCTTTCGAACAGTTCGAGCGGTTTACGTCCCAGTAACAATGCAAGGAGAACGACGTTCAAGACGATGGATAGAATCAGGAGTGTCTTTTTCATAAACATTCGTTCCTTTCGAGGGAGTATAAGGGGTAGTGTAACATGAATCGGAATCCGTGGTTTGATAATATTAAAGGTTTTCTTGTCATTTTCGTCGTCATCGGTCACATGCTGACAGATTTACGGTTTGATTATGATGGAAAATTACTCGAAACGGTCTATCTATTGATTTATTCGTTTCATATGCCATTATTCATTATTTTAAGCGGTTATTTCTTCCGCGAAAACAAGTATTTACGTGTCATCCAGCTTTTCGCGGTGTATTGTGTCTGGCAGATCTTGATCGGATCTTGGGCGACACTCGGGGAAGGAAACCCGATTTTCTCAGGAGAAAACATTGGAACGCATCTATTACGGCCATACTGGGCACTTTGGTATTTATTCGTCATGGTCGTCTGGTATATCGTGACGCCTTATGTCGTCCATTTACGCGGCTACGTCTGGTTCGGTCTCGCGTTCGCTCTATTATATGGTTTTGAGCTTGAGAATACAGGCTTCTTAGCACTTCGTAAGTTGATCATGTTCTATCCGTACTTCTTACTCGGAAACTATTTATCAGAACACGAATTCATCCGGATCTTTGAAATGCCGAAAAACTTTAAGCGACGGATGAACGTCCGCTTAATCGGTGGGATCACATTTGTGGCCGTCATGGGCTTTTTGTTATTTGAAGCGTGGCGTGACACACCACAAGAGATCGTTGATTTCGCGAATGCCTTCAAGCATCGTTTCCCTTATGTTGATCAATACGATAGCGATGCCTGGTTAGGTGTCATCAAACATAGTGTCATTTATTTCTTGTCAATTGCGGCTTCCCTTGGTTTCATGATGTTGATTCCGATGCGTCGCCTTCCGCTCATCACACGGGCGGGGGAACTCAGCCTCTATGTCTATTTGCTTCACGTCTTTTTCGTCATGGCGTGGCGCCAGTATGTGACGGAAGCATTCGTACCGCAACCGTGGCTAGCGTTACTGATCATGATTGGCGTTGCCTTGCTGATCGTCGGTATCATCATACACCCGCTCGTCGTTCGTGTCCTCCGTCCTTTGATTGAGATTGATATTCGTCCAATCGTCGAGAAACGGGAAGACCTTTCAAAATAAGACGGAATGCTTTACACTTTAAGATAGATGGATTACAAGACGAAGGGCGTGGAAGGAATGTCATATAATTTAAATAACGCAGACGGTGTCGTGAACGTCTCGCAACAAGTCATCGAGGTCATCGCAGGCGTAGCCGTTCAAGAAACGGAAGGGATCGCCTTCACAGCAGATGATTCAAAACTGCAAGAGAAACAGATGGTTAAACTCGTGAAGGTCGAGGATGTCGGCGGCGAGATTACGATCAGTTTGTCTGTTCATATCAAGTACGGAATGTCGATCATCAAGACGGCGGGGAAAGTGCAGGAACGGATTGCGCAAGACATGGAGAACATGCTCGCGTTCCAACCGAAAGCAATCAACGTCCGAGTGATTGGTCTCTTAAAAGGATAACAGGACGAAAAACACTTTGCTGAAATCGCAAGGTGTTTTTCTTTTTAAGTAAAACATTTGATAACGCTTGCAAAGAGATGAGAGAATTAGTAAAATTGTTTGTGAGGCAAGTGCAATCGTTTGCACAACGTGTCATTCGATTTCTTGCCTTTCATGGACGATGTATGAAAGGATGGATGTCGGATGGCACCAACGATCGAAGCGGTCATTTTTGATTTAGACGGCGTAATCACGGATACAGCAGAGTATCACTACTTAGCGTGGAAACAATTAGGAGAGGATTTGGATATCCCGTTCGACCGGGAATTCAATGAGACATTAAAAGGTGTCAGCCGGATGGATTCACTCGAGCGTATCCTTGCGCTTGGTGGAAAACAGGATGCTTTTTCGGAAGACGAGAAGCTAGCACTCGCTGCGAAGAAGAACGAACACTATGTCACATTGATCCAGCACATCTCTGAACAGGATCTTCTTCCTGGAATCACTGCATTCCTTGATGAAATCCGAAACGCTGGGCTGAAAATCGGGATGGCGTCCGCTTCTAAAAATGCGCTGATGGTCGTCGAGGCATTAAAGGTTCGACATTACTTCGATGACATCGTAGATGCTGCAACTGTTGCACAATCGAAACCACACCCTGAAGTGTTTCTCCGTGCTGCGGAAGCGCTCGACGTCGAACCAAGCCGTTGCATCGGTGTAGAAGATGCGACAGCGGGCATCACTGCCATCCACGCTGCCGGTATGTATGCCGTCGGTGTAGGACCGGAGTCGGCGCTCCATGAGGCAGACTATCGTGTCGATTCGACAGATTTGCTTTCCCTTGAGCAAATCCTCGCTAGTCGCTAACTGAGATTCATTCATTCCCTGATGATTGAATCGCAATCAACCTCTCTTTTCTTTTATGTGTCAGAAAAAGAAGTGATTTCCCTGAATCTCTTCTTTTTCAAAAAAATAACGCTCAGCCGTATGATTCGGCTGAGCGTTATTTTTTGGTTAGAGGGAAGAAAGAATCGCGTTTGCTACTGCATCAGCATAGCGTTGCTGATAAGAAGGAGAAACGAGTTTCGCCCGGTCATTAGCATTGGATAGGAAACCAAGTTCCGTTAATGTAGCGGGTGCATTCGTACCGCGAAGAACAGCGAGGTTCCCGAATTTAATACCACGATCACGTAATCCAATCGAGTTAACAAGATTGTTTTGGAGATTTCGTGATAGAGCAACAGATGCATTACCTCTGTAATAGAAGTTTTCAGCGCCATAAGCACTTGTTGAAGATGCAGCATTAATATGGATACTGACGAAGATGTTTGTCTTATGGGCGTTCGAGATGACGCTACGATCTGTTAACGAAGGATAGTAATCATTCGTATAACGTGTCAACTTCACATCGACTGTTTTAGATAGGCGCTCGGCTACGAGTTTAGCGACTGACATGACGATATCACGTTCATAAATACCGTATCGTGCGGCACCAACATCATGTCCACCATGCCCAGGATCTAAGACGACGAGTGGACGAGCAGACATAGAAGGCTGGAAGAGCGAGAGATACGTCGCTTCGACATATCCATAACGTCCATCAGATGTTTTGACAGCGACGAATCCTTTTGTCTTATGTAAAGCATTCGTTACCGTAACAACGGAACCACGTGGCAGTGTACCGATAGAAGGGCTGATCGAACTTGCACCAGACCGTAATGTCAATGAATCATTAAAAGGAACGAGAACATACATCGTCGTACCTGAATAATCAGCTGCAGATCCGACAGGTGGTAAAGAAGCAGAAGAAGACGTCGTTTTCTTCAAGTAACTTCCTGAGACATAGCCTTTTTTACTACCGTAAGACACTTGGTACCAGTTATCCTTCCGATACGAAGAGGTAACGATCTTTCCTTTAGGAATCGTTAGTAGTTTAGCTGAGGTAGCAGAATTCGATGTACGTAAATTCAAAGCGTCCAACGTAATGTAGTTCGTTTTCGCGAATGTCGTACCGGTAGCACTTGCTGTGACGACCGCCTTCTTTTTCAAGTAAGAACCAGCAACATAACCGGTTTTTGATTTGTAAGATACTTTATACCAGCTTCCCTTCTTGTAAGAAGAGGAAAGTGTTGTTCCTTTAGGAATCGTCAATAATTTAGTCGAAGCAGCAGAATCAGACTTACGAAGGCTCAACGAATCCGTCGTCGTGTAGTTCGTCTTCGTAAAGGATGTACCGACAGTACTAGCTTTAACGGCCGCTTTCTTCTTCAAGTAACTTCCTGAGACATAACCCGTCTTAGAACTGTAAGAGACTTTGTACCAGTTTCCTGTTTTATACGAAGAAACGACTGATTTTCCTTTAGGAATCGTCAACAATTTTTTAGAGGAAGTAGTAGCAGAAGCGCGAAGATTTAGTGCATCTGTTGTTTGATAAGTAGCTTTCGTGATAGAAGCAGCAGATGCCTCGGGTGTTGGGGCGGCTACCGTGAAAAGTACGGCCGAAGCAATACTTGCGATCAAGACGGAAGTTTTAGTAGGCATAATGTGCTCTCCTTTTAAATTTAGTATTGTAAAACAGGATATAAAAATGACAAAATGAAGAAAGATTTAAAATTATATATTAAAAACAATAATTTTATGTTCTAGGTTCGCTCCTTTCTGTTAAGATAAAAATGGAAATCAGCAACAGATAAAAAATTGCCAATATTACAAAAAAATTAAAATAACATAGAAATCATATAACAAAAAGGTAAATAAATGGTAATATTATTTCAAAAAACATACAATTGAAACATAATTGAAATATTATTGTGTCATCAATACAAGAAAGAAGGTAAAAAGTATGGATCCGAATGAACATATTTACAGAGAGCTGATGGAAATCGAAGAAGAATATCGCCGTCTTCAACGAAGAGCAGAGTACTTAGTAGCTGAATTAAGTCGAACGAATCAAGATCATGCACAGGAAGTTTCTGTTGCACTAGAGCGTCCATTGAAACAACGAAGAGTGAATCAGCGATATCCACTGGAAGTTTACGTACACCAAATCAGTGATTTGATGCGCGAACGCGAGTCGATGTCAGCACGAGATATTCAGATGGAACTCGAACTTCGTTATCGTCACCAAATCAGTAACATTTATCAGCTTATGGCGAAAGTTGAACAGGCAAACCCGGCGATTCAAAAAGTGGGTCGTGGAATCTATACATATGATTCATCGGCAGAAGTTCCGATTTTTATGTAGTTTTTTCAAAAAACGTCGTTTCTTTTTTAAAGAAAGGCGTTTTTTTTGTTGAATGAATTCCAAAATAAAGATTTATTTTTAAAATAAGTAAATGATTTTCTTAAAAATGGTTTTTATCTCTTCTGTTCCATTTTTTAACTGATATAATGGATACGTAGATGAAAAAATTGTCGGACCTGACGTCACGTGGACGTGGGGAGAGGAGAAAAACAGTGCTTCAACTCGTAAAAAATACATTCAACGAACAGTCTAAGCGACTGAAGAACTATATGAAAATCGTAAAAGAAATCAATGCGTTAGAAAGTCGTTATCAAGCGATGACGGATGATGAATTAAAAAATCAAACAGTCCACCTAAAGGAACGCATCGAAGCCGGTGAGACGATTGATCAACTAAAGACGGAGGCATTTGCTCTTGTCCGAGAGGCAAGTGTTCGTACGTTAGGCATGCGTCATTACGATGTTCAATTGATTGGTGGTCTTGCGTTACTAGACGGTCATATCGCAGAAATGGCGACGGGGGAAGGAAAAACATTAGTCGCGTCGTTACCGAGTTTTACAAAAGCCTTAAGTGGTAAAGGGGTTCATGTCATCACCGTCAATGACTACTTGGCACGACGAGACGTGGATCAGATCGGAGAAATTCACCGTTTTCTTGGTTTAACAGTCGGACTAAATGTTCCCGATCTGTCACCTGATGAGAAACGTGCTGCCTATGGCGCAGATATTACATATGGAGTCGGTACAGAATTTGGCTTCGACTACTTGCGCGATCATCTCGTCAATCGGAAGGAAGACCGTGTACAACGAAAACATCACTTTGCCATCATCGATGAAGTCGATAGTATTTTAATCGACGAAGCGAAAACACCACTCATCATGGCAGGTAAGGGCTCGGTGCATGAAGGATTACAAACCGTCGCGAAGCTGATCGTATCAAAGTTTCCTGCGGATGCATACGAATACGACGAAGAGATCAAAGCAGTTTCGCTTACGGATAAAGGAATTTCGATCATCGAAGAGAACTTCGCCATCGATAATCTTTTCGCAGCTGAGCATCAAGTACTTTATCATTACATGGTTCAAGCCTTGCGTGCTCACATCGTCATGAAACGAGACGTTGATTACATCGTAAAAGATGGGAAAATCGAGTTGGTTGATTTATTTACAGGACGCATCATGGAAGGACGAAGTTTGTCGGATGGGCTCCATCAAGCCATTGAAGCAAAAGAAGGCATTGACATTACGGAAGAAAATAAAACGACGGCCCAAGTTACGATCCAACATTATTTCCGGATGTATGAGCTCGTTTCAGGCATGACAGGTACGGCACAAACTTCACGACAAGAGCTTCTAAAGACATACGGAATGGATGTCGTACAAGTCCCGACCAATCGCCCGAAACTCCGTGAAGATGCTTCTGACATCATTTACGCGACGAAAGAGGAGAAATATGAAGCTGTGGCGCGTGCGACGAAGGAAGCACATGCAAGACGGCAACCCGTATTGATCGGAACGACGTCCATCGAACAATCATTTGCTGTAGCTGAAGCTTTAGATACACATCAGTTACCGTATCAAATCCTGAATGCAAAGACGGTCGACCAAGAAACTGACATCATTCGTGAAGCCGGGCAACACGGACGCATCACGATTGCGACGAACATGGCAGGCCGAGGGACAGATATTACGTTGGATGAGATTGCGAAAGAAGCAGGTGGGTTGTTTGTCATCGGTACCGAGCGTCATGAGTCGGTTCGGATTGATAACCAGCTAAGAGGACGTTCAGGACGTCAAGGAGATCCAGGTAAAAGTCAATTCATCGTATCACTCGAAGATGACCTCGTCCGGCGTTTTGCAAAGGATCGACTGGAGAAAGTCTTGAAAAAAGTGAAGACGAGTCAGCATGAACCGGTTACGTTAAAAGAAGCACAAGCGTTATTGAGCTATGCGCAAGAAACATGCGAGGGGACAGGTTATTCGATTCGAGAGGAACTTGTTAAACTCGATGACGTCCTTCATCAGCACCGTCTTGTCATCTATGCGATCCGTAACCAAGTACTAGATGCGGAAGACATTCAAGATATGGTACTACCAATGGTCGAGCGGACGGTCGAACGTATCGTGGATCGTTATCTATCTGCAGAACTCGTACCGGAAGAGTGGCCAAAGGAAGAGTTCCAGTTCGCGATGGACGAATTACTAAACGACGAAGTACCACTTCCAGATGATTTAGAACAGCCGGAAGAGGTCAAAGCGTATTATGTGAACATTGTTTCCGCTCGTCGTGAAAAATGGATAGAGGAACTAAAGAATCCTGCAGTAGACGAGCTGATCCGAGATCAGCTATTGGCATCGATCGAAGAGCACTGGACGGAACATTTGACGACGATGAATACGCTAAAAGAAGGCATTCATCTTCGGAGTTACGGTCAAGAACAGCCTGTTCGGATGTACGAAAAGGAAGGCTTTGAAGTCTTCAACTACACGATTGCTGAAATCGAGTATCCCGTTGCCTATGTCTTACAACGATTGTCCGAATATATCATGCTAGATGAAGAAATCGAGGAGATGGAGTTAGATGTTTAATCGCAGAAAACAAATCATTTTAGAAGCAGAGACACCAGAAAATACAGGACTGTATAAGCCTCGATTGATTTTTACAGAAGATATGTTGATCGAGAAAGAAGATGAATATCTTTTCCGTTACCATGCTAATCAATTGCCAGACTTGGAGTTAAATCAACTGTCCGTCGAAGCGCTGCAAGTGGACCTATCATCCTCGCCGATTTCAATCGTCGCGTTGTTTCGAAATACATTAGAAAATAGTTTTCATGTAGATGGTCTTCCATTACTCGTGTTAGACGATGCCAATCGTCTGATTGGCAGAAAGGTTTTGACGACGGAAGATATTCCGGAGTTCGTACCGATGAGTAGTATGCCATGTTGGCTTGATTTTTCCGAGGAAGAACTTTTCTTAACGGAAGAAGAAAATTTCCCGGAAAAGATTCGTCTCTTATTTAGTTTAGAAGAGACGCATGATCTCGAGATTCCACCGGACTTCCTTGATACTGAAGCGCGACGTGTACGTCAGACATTCTATTCAACCCCGACGTTGAAGAATGAAGAAGTCAATGTCATGAATGTTTGGAACGAGAAGAACGAAAATAGGATGACAGGATTGTTTTTGATTCGAAACGGATATGAACAGGCGATTCAACTCGGAACGCTTCCGTTACAACTTATGAACGGGGAACAAATCTTGCAGACATTGCAGGTAGCGTTAACGTCCCCAATCGAAGCTAAAACGACCCTTGCAATCAAAGTCGTTTTAGACGTGACGGAGTGGCAAGACCAAGACGTGTTGCAATTCCGAGTCGCACAAGCATAAGCCTATGCTTTTTGTTTACAGAATGGGAACGAACGATTTTTGGAAGAAGAATGTGGTATAATTCGCGCAGGAGCGTGATGTTATTATGTTATGGACAGCGTCCATTGTCTGTTTCATCGCTGCATTGCTGATTACCCCCGTTGTCAAACGTTTTGCCATTGCAGTGGGCGCGGTGGATAGTCCGGATGCACGAAAAGTACATGTTCGAATCATGCCACGTCTAGGTGGGCTTGCGATTTATATCTCATTCATGATCGGATACTTTATCTTACAACCATCGAGTCCATATGCGACTCATATATTAGTCGGTAGTTTCGTGATCATCATGACCGGTATGTTGGATGATCGTTTTCAACTGAATGCTAGGCTGAAGTTAATGGGACAAATCGTAGCGGCAGTCATTGTTTTAAATGGTGGGATTCGAATCGAGTTCATCAATTTGCCGTTTGATCAACAGCTGTATCTCGGATGGTGGAGTGTGCCACTGACCTTCTTGTGGGTCATCGGTATCACGAATGCCGTCAACTTGATTGATGGATTAGACGGACTAGCTGCTGGCGTATCGAGTATCGTCTTGTTGACGCTAATCAGTTTAGCTGTGATTCAAGGGAACGTCTACGTGACGATCGTTGCGATCCTCTTGCTCATGAGTACGCTCGGTTTCCTGTTTCATAATTTTTATCCGGCAAAAATTTTCATGGGAGACACGGGTTCGCTGTATCTTGGATATATGCTGGCCGTACTTTCCCTACTTGGATTCAAAAATGTAACTTTATTCTCACTTGCTGTACCAGTCATTTTGCTCGGGATTCCGATTTCAGACACGCTATTCGCTATCGTGCGTCGTATGTTACAAGGGAGACCACCGTTCGCACCCGATAAAGAGCACTTGCATCACCGCTTACTCGATTTAGGATTTACGATGAGACAAGCCGTTTTAGTGATTTATGGACTTTGTGGTGTGTTCGGAATGACGGCAATCCTCTTTTCGCAAACGAATTCGCTCGGTGCTTTTATTTCTCTCGTTATCTTATTGATCGTACTAGATATTTTAGTCGAATCGTTGGGATTGTTAGGGGATAAATATCGACCCATTCTCAAACTATTAGAACGTCTTACAACGAAATGATTTAAAAAGATCGCTCATCTCAATGTGCGGTCTTTTTTAAGGGAGATGAGAAAATGCAAGAAATAAATAAAAATGAACGCATTCAGTACTTGGATATTTTGAGGGGATTTGCTTTATGTGGCATTCTATTTGTCAACATGCCAAGTTTTCTTGGCGATCGACCGAATGCGATGATGGGAGACGTCGATCAAGCGATTCGTTTGGTGTTTGACCTCTTCATCCAGACAAAATTCTATACGCTGTTTAGTGTCTTGTTTGGAGCAGGTTTTTATCTGTTCATCCAGCGTTTGCAGCAAAAAGGATTACCGAAGACAATTTTTGCACGACGTCTCGGGATTCTTCTCGTCATTGGACTACTACACTTATGTATTTGGCAGGGAGATATTTTACATACGTATGCGTTGACCGGTTTTATCTTATTGTTATTTATAAAAACAAAGCCGATCACGAAGCTTTTGTTTGCGGCAGCATTTCAAATCTATGCCCTTTTGCTCTACCTACTTATTTTCTTTGGGGCTCGTCAATTGGGCGACACTCCCGTCGTCGAGCTAGATAAGACACTTCAGTCGTTCGTCGCATCGCGCGATCTCCTCGGATTTTTATTACATCACGCGACAGTTCAATTACCGGAAGCCCTCATGAATTCTGGTGTCATTTGGCCAGAAATTTTATCCCTGTTCTTGATCGGAGCCTATTTGATGGAACGCTTCAGCGCAGCGCCACCGACGAATCGTTTCCTGTGGTGGACGCTTGGAATTAGTTTACTCCTGACACTTCCATCATTTGCAGGAATCATACAGGCGCATGCTGACGTACCAGACGGATCCATCAATCTATTTTATGTCTGGCTCTCAGGACGCACGCTTGCGATCACCTATGCTTGTGCCGTTGCGCTACTCGTTCGTGCTGGACGCATGCAATGGTTTGCTGGACTGGGACGGATGGCATTGACGAATTATTTGATGCATACAGTCGTCTTTACCGTGTTCGTCTTCTTCAGTGGACAACATGGAACGACACCGTTATGGCAAGGACTGTTACTCGTTTTCCTGCTTTTGATCGCACAAGGTGTTGCTTCAAACAGATATCTCCAGTCTCATCCACAAGGTCCCATGGAGAAATTGTGGCGAAAAGGGACTTATGGAAAGAAAAACCGTTGAAGTTCACAAGAACTTAACATCTTTTATGTAGAATGAAGGATGGAGGTGAAACATGCATCGTTTAATTGAAATCTTTCTTGTATCGTTCAAGCTCGGACTGACGTCGTTCGGAGGTCCGGTCGCCCATCTCGGGTATTTTTATGAAGAATATGTCAAACGGAAAAAATGGATTGATGAGAAAGCATATGCTGACTTAGTTGCGCTCTGTCAATTCCTCCCGGGTCCCGCTTCGAGTCAGGTCGGAATGGGAATCGGTTTGATCCGTGGAGGCGTAGCAGGGGCGATCATTTCCTTCGTCGGCTTTACGTTACCGTCGAGTATCGCCTTGATTCTGTTCGCGATTCTTGCGACACAGTTCGATGTCGCAGAAGCCGGATTCATTCATGGCTTGAAACTCGTTGCGGTTGCAATCGTTGCTGACGCCGTCCTTGGCATGGGAATGAAACTTGCGACAGGCGTCAAACGGATGACGTTGATGCTACTGGCGCTAGCAGGCGTACTCTTGATCGCACATCCACTGGCACAAGTCGGTGTCTTGTTGCTCGCAGGTCTTCTTGCGTTCTTCTGGTTTAAAGAAGAGACGGAGACGAGTGGGTCCTTGTCGATTCGCGTACCACGCCTACTTAGCATCACGGCACTCGTCTTATTCTTCGTCTTACTTGCCGTCACACCGTTTCTCGCTCAAGCAACGACGGGAACCGTCCAACTGACGAGTATTATGTACAGTGCCGGTGCCCTCGTCTTTGGTGGCGGACATGTCGTCTTGCCATTCCTTGAGCAGACACTCGTACCTGGATTGATGAACACGGATACGTTCCTTGCTGGTTACGCCGCTGCACAAGCGGTACCAGGACCACTCTTTACGTTCGCGACGTATCTCGGTACGATCGTTTCTGGTGTTTCTGGAGGAATTCTTGCGACGCTCGCGATCTTCCTACCAGGATTCCTACTCGTCATCGGTGTTTTACCGTACTGGGATCGTATTCGGAAGAATCAATCGGTCGGTCGGATCTTGATGGGCGTCAATGCTGCCGTCGTTGGTATCTTGCTTACCGCTCTTTATGATCCAATCTTTACGTCAAGCATCAAGAGTGGTCTTGATTTCTTGATTGCCTTCGGTTTGTTCTGTTTACTTCGTTTTTATAAACAGTCGCCGTTACGAATCGTGTTGATTGGAGCCGTTCTCGGATTCCTATTCTTTTAAACCGCACAAAGAAGCAGCAGACATGCGTCTGCTGCTTCTTTGTTTTCGCTTAATGAAGCTTTAAATTCGAGTCAAAAAGACAAGCTCGATATCGTGGCGCCACTCACGTTGGACTTCCGTAAAGCCAAAACGAGCGTAGAGCGTAAGGCAGGAAGATTACGCGCACCTGTCATGACATGCTTCACGTGATCATGCTGAAGCAGGTGGTGCAGTAAGGATTGGGCGATGCCTTGGCGAAAATATTCCGGATTCACAACGAGGCGCGTGATCGTTCCATCAACATATGTGATCGCACCGACTACGCTATCATGCAAGAGATAAACGAACCCGTTCGGTTGCTCCGCTTCGATGTCATCGATCGTTTCCGATAAAGGTGGAAAGTCTACTGTTTCCAGTAGACGCGCTTCGATTCGATAAGCAAGACGTTGAAGTTCTAGCAAAGCTGCATGATCAGTTGATCGTAGTCGTCGTATCATCCGTCGCCTCTTCTGATGTCGTCATGTCAGTAGCGTCATCAGCAGGTAAATTGAGCTGTTCTTTTAATGTTGTTTTAGCTTCGGCAAGTGAAAGTGGATCGATTTGATAGTAATAGACGCCATTGATTTTCGTATCTGATCCCGTTAAATCAATACGATTAATGGATCCGAGTGATTTGACGAACGGTTGTAGCTGGAAGGCTTCCGTTAGTGACATATTCGTTTTGAAGTTATCGCCTGTAGCATCCATCAAGTCATTGAGTTTCGTGATCGAACCGAAGGAAGTCGACTGTTCGATAATCGCTTGTACGATTTGTTGCTGGCGTTTTGTACGTCCGATATCACCCTCAGGGTCTTCATAACGCATTCTGGCGTAGGCCAACGCTTCTTCCCCATTGAGTGTCTGCTGACCAGGTTCGAGTTTGATACTGTTTCGTTTATCGGAAGAGTCGAGTGTGTCGATCGGTAGTTTGACGTCGACATCAATACCGCCAAGCGCATCGACGATAGCAACGACACCATTAAAGTTGATGGAGGCGTAATAGTCTACAGGAATATCAAACAACGTTTCGACTGTCTCAATCGTTGAATCAATTCCTCCATAAGCATACGAATGGTTGATTTTATCTTCATATCCGACAGAAGGGATTTGTACGAGAGAATCTCGAGGGATGCTGACCATGTCTACGGTTTGATCTGTTTTATTGAATGTGGCGATGATCATCGTATCAGCGCGAGAAGAAGTGTCTCCGGGACGTTCATCCGTTCCGACAAGCAAGACGGAGAAATGGTCCTTCGTCAAGTCGACTGCCGCTTCACGTTTTTCTGACTTGTCTCCACGTGCTAAGTCGACTTTTGTCTCATTAGCCGTTTGAAGAGTCTTGTTGGCGACGTAAGCGAATGCTGCACCGCCAGTTACTAAAATGATCAAAAATAAAAAAACAAGACGCTTGAACCAAGAACGCTTCTTTTTTTTCTTTGACCGTGATCGTATCGGTTCATCCATTTCAAGTACTCCTTACTTAACAGAATTATTAAAAAACTTTCGGAATCTTTACAATCAGTATAGCAGGTCAGGAAAGAATGTCACGTTCGAGGTAGCGAAAAGCACCTTCTTGGAAGTGGGCTTGCGCATTCGTCAGATCTGTCATCCATTCAATAAAGGTAGGAACATCTGCCGTTTTGACTAAGACATCGACTTGAACTTGATCCAAATAATGAATCTGATCAATCGGATGAATGCTTGATCGAAGTTCATTCTCAATTTTTCCAAGCCACGTATAGTCAATGTGCACTTCTACCACTTGATGCTGAATCCGTTCAACAACGCCGATTGCATTCAATGCTTCCGAGACGCTTGAGCCATAGGCACGAATTAATCCACCGCCACCAAGCTTAATGCCGCCAAAATAACGTGTGACCACAACAACGGTATCGCGTAAATCTCTTTTTTTCAGTACTTCAAGCATCGGGACGCCTGCTGTTCCGCTAGGTTCACCATCATCACTCGCTTTTTGGATTTGATTTTGTTCCCCGATGACATACGCAGAACAGTTATGATTTGCATCATGATGCTTCTTTTTAATCTGCGCAATGAAGTCTTGTGCCTCTGTTTCGGAAGAAATGCGAGAAATATATGTAATGAATCGAGACTTTTGAATAATGATTTCGTGGAAACCGTTTTCTTTTACTGTATAATAATGAGATAATGTCATACTATTAATGTCCTCCTCGTTGACTAGTTCTTTCTAGCATAACGACGTTCAGAGAGAGAGACAACCATTTGAGTGGTAAGGACCGGAGGGAGTCACGATGACGCATGAAATGAAGGAGCGACTGTCGTTGAATGATATCGTACAAAACATCATTGGTGTCGTAGAGGAAAGTCGCGAAGAAATCGTTCGGATCACGGAGGATTCGAGAGAGCAATATGCTGAAATCCAGCAAGAATTGCGCGACTTGAAAGTTCGTGTCCATGATTATATAAAAGAAGCAGAGCGGCTAGAACGTCATATTAAGGATGCCAAGACACGACTAGTCATCGTCAGCAAAAATTTCGAAAACTATTCGGAGCAAGATGTTCGGAAAGCCTATGAAACAGCGAACTCACTACAACTGGAGTCGTTTATCAATCAACGGGATGAGATGAATTGCCGGAAGCGGCGTGATGAGTTGGAACGTCGTCTCATTCAGTTAGACGAAACAATCGAACGAGCGGATATGCTGATTGGACGTGTATCCGTTGTCTTGAATTTTTTGACGGACGATATGCAAGTCATGAATGAGAAGTACGAAAAAGCGATGCAAAAACAGGAAATGGGCTTAAAAGTTTTTCAATCTGCTGAAAACGAACGACGGCGGTTATCTCGCGAAATGCATGATGGTCCAGCGCAGACATTGGCGCACGTATTAATTCGGGCGGATCTGATTGAAAAAATTCATCAACACAATGGAGCGGAAGCTGCTTTTGAGGAAATTCATCGTCTTCGTGTCTTGATTCGAGACGGATTAGCGGACATTCGTCGCATTATTTATGATCTCCGTCCAATGACGTTGGACGATCTTGGTTTCGTCCCGACGCTTGAGCGGTATTTACGACATATGCAAGAAATTTCGAATATTGAGATTCAATTTAAATATCTAGGTGGTGGCGAACGGATCGACTCCACCTATGAGGTCGCGGTCTTCCGGATCGTTCAAGAAGCTGTCCAAAATGCCGTGAAGCATTCCAATGCAAAGGACATTCGTATTATCATAGAACAATATCAACATTCCATTCGCATTCACGTAAAGGATAACGGAGTCGGATTCGACTTCGACTCGATCGTCGACTCACATGACGAGTCGTTTGGATTGATCGGGATGCGTGAACGCATTGAATTGATCGATGGAGAATTCGAGGTCGAAACGTACCCTGGGGGCGGGACGGTCATCAAGGTAAAGATTCCGATCGAGGAATCCGAAGCGAGAGGGGAAACACTGTGAACAACGAGCAAGTGAAAGTAGTCATCATTGACGATCATCAGTTATTCCGTGAGGGAGTAAAACGAATTCTTGACTTCGAGGAAGAGTTCGTAGTCGTAGCGGAAGGAGAGAGCGGCGTAGATGTCATTCCTCTCGTCGAAGCACACCAACCAGACATCGTATTGATGGATATCAATATGCCACAAGTCAACGGTGTCGATGCAACGAAACGTTTAATGGAAGTACACCCGGAAGTTCGGGTCATCATCTTATCGATCCATGATGATGAGACATATGTCATGCACGCCTTAGGAGCGGGAGCCGTCGGATATTTATTGAAGGAGATGGCGACGGATGAACTCGTCAACGCGATTCGTTCCGTCTATCGTGAAGGTGGATATGTACACCCGAAAGTGACACCAAATCTACTTCAGGAATACAGACGTCTCATGAAGATGAAACAAACGATGGCGTCACAACCCGTTGAACGTCAGGTGGCTGAAGCACCACTGCACGTATTGACACGGCGTGAATGTGAAGTTTTGCAGCTACTGGCAGATGGATTCTCGAACCGTGCGATTAGCGATACATTATATATCAGTGAAAAGACAGTTAAAAACCACGTATCTTCGATTCTTCGGAAAATGAACGTTCCAGACCGCACCGGTGCGGTCGTCGAAGCGATTCGCCGTGGATGGGTCGTCGTCGTATGAACGGATAGGAAGACGGGAGCAGGACTCCCATCTTCCTTTTTTTATCCACTCAGAAGTGCTACACTTATAGACGATTGTGACGTATGAAAGTATACGTCACGACGGAACTATAAAAGCGAGGAAATCACGGATGAGTCAGATTGTGATCGTAACGGATAGCACTGCCTATCTGCCAACAACGTATTGTGAAGAACATCAAGTGCACGTCGCACCGCTTAGCGTCATCTTTGAAGGGGAGGCTTATCGGGAAGGATTTGATATCTCGGTGGCTGATTTTTATGAACGGATTCGGACGGGTAGCCTTCCGACGACTTCACAGCCGAATATTGGAGATCTCGTTGCGACGTTTGAACAACTGCCAGAAGGAACGGATATCATCGGCATCACCCTTTCAAGCGGGATCAGTGGGACATATCAAGCGTTGCACACGATCAATATGATGATTGATCATGTGAACGTCCATCCTATCGACTCACGTATTTCCTGTATGCCGCAAGCGTTTCTCGTCCAAGAAGCGGTTCGTTTGCGAGATGCAGGAGCCACGGCGGAAACGATCGTCCATCATTTAGAGGAACTGAAAGAACGCATTCGTGCGTACTTTGTCGTGGATGATCTTGAACACCTTCAACGCGGAGGTCGTCTCAGTGTCGCGCAAGCATTCGTCGGTTCGTTCTTAAAGATTAAACCCGTTCTCCATTTCGTGGATGGAAAAATCGTTCCGTTCGAAAAAATTCGGACGTTCAAGCGGGCCGTCAACCGAATCGAAGAGATGATGCAAGAAGATATCGAAGGAGACGGAACCGGGTATACGATCGGTGTCATTCATGCAGAAGATTCTACGAAAGCAGAACAGGAAATTGCGTCCTTACAGACGAAGTTTCCAAATGCTCAAATCGAGATGAGTGTATTTGGTCCAGTCATCGGTACACACCTCGGACCGGGCGCGATCGGTATCACATGGTACAAAAAATAAGATGAAAACACATTGACGGAGTCTATCGTCAATGTGTTTTTTCTTGTCCAGATATATGAGATAGAAAAACTATTTTTTGAGAAACCGCGTATTCCATCCATACATCTCTTATACAGCATACGTTGTCGATCTTCCTATCCGTCCGTCAAGATGAAGCAAATGGGAAACGAAGGAAGTGAAGCAATGGATATACGCGGGAGATGGATTTTAGCAAAACAGATGGAAACCCGATTGCCGACGCATCAACTCATTCCAGCCGTGACGTTTACGTGTCAGCGGTGTGGAGCCTTTCCTGTCAAAGGCCCTTGCACGTGCGGAAAACGTTGCTATTATTGTCGACGATGCATTGCTTATGGGAAGTTGCGCACATGTGATCAGCTCATTACGGATACCCGTCCGCTCGATCCGGTACATCCAGCACAGCATCAACCGATTCGTTTGACACCTGCTCAAACGACTGTCGCGCGGACAATTGAACAGACGATTCTCCGTGGTGGAAGGTTGCTAGTTCACGCGGTTTGTGGAGCAGGGAAGACACCGATGTTCTTCCCCGGTATCGAAAGAGCATTGGCGAACGGAAAGCGTATTCTTGTGACGGCGCCACGTGCGGATGTCGTCCGTGAATTGACGCATCATATCAAACAGGCATTTCCGACTGCTCACGTCGTATCTTTATATGGTGGATCAGCGGATCGTCTTCTCTTAGGTGAAATCACGGTCAGCACGACACATCAACTGATTCATTACCGGTCTTGTTTTGATGTCGTCTTATTAGATGAAGTCGATGCCTTTCCGTTTCATATGAACTGGACGCTACATCGATACGTCAAACGGGCGATGACGCAAAAAGCAGCGTTGATTTTATTAAGTGCGACGCCATCGATGTGGCATCGTCGCTATCCGACAGTACGATTAATGCGGCGTTATCATGGACATCCTTTACCGGTTCCCCGATTGAAGTCACCGTTTACGATGCAGTCGATCGTTGAGTGGTTGCATCAGTATGAACAGCAACCGCGTCTCGTGTTCGTCCCCCGAATCGCAGCGCTCGAAGCATGGCAAACACGATTGAAAGAAGTCGGTATTGATGTGACGACCGTCCATGCGGAAGATCCGGACCGCATTGAGAAAATCCAAGCATTTCGTACGACGAACGGTATTTTGCTCACGACGACGATTTTAGAGCGTGGCGTGACGATCTCTAACGTACAAGTGGCCGTCCTGGATGCTGATCAAGGGTTTAGTACGAAAGCCTTGATTCAAATCAGTGGTCGTGTCGGACGAGATGCGGCTTACCCGGACGGGGATATTTCATTTTTCGCCAATGATCGGTCGGATGCCCTATTTTATGCCATCCATCAGATTCAAAAAGCGAATCGATGGACGACTTCATGAAGTGTTTATGCTGTCAGCATGACTTTATACCTAACTGGGAACTGAGTAATATGTGGACTAGCCAAAACATTTGTAATCCCTGTAAAATGAAATTTGTAAAAAGTGGTGGATGTGTGGACTGTGGCAAACCAGGTATCGAGCTCTGTCAGGACTGTCGACGATGGCAAAATCTCGGCTTACCACTTCATACCCGTACGATGTATCTTTACAATGGAGAAGCAAAGGCATTCATGCATCGTTATAAATTTTTAGGAGATACTGTCCTAATTCGGATGTTTACTGATGAGTTGAAGAAGGTAAAAATGAGAAGAGGATGGATCGTTCCGATTCCGCTTAGCCGTGACCGCTTGTCTGAACGAAAATTCAATCAAGCAGAAGAGATCGCTAGACGAATGAATGGGAAGGTCACCTTAGCATTAAAGCGCGACGAAGGGACACCGCAGAGTAGGAAATCAAGAGAAGAACGTCTTAAACGATCGAATCCATTTCATGTCACGAAAGAAGTTGCAGGGAAAAATATCTTGCTGGTCGACGATGTCTACACAACAGGAATAACACTCCGGCAAGCGATGGTGCGTCTCAAGGAAGCGGGCGCAAGTGAAATTTCTGCAGTAACTTTATTTCGGAGTATTTAATATTTCGTCATTCCTGCCGATACTCTGAATGAGGTGAAGGAAATGGATGTAGTAAACTGCAAATCTTGCGGGAAAATTTTTGTAAAACAATCTTCTGATCTTTGTCCGACGTGTATGCGTCAAGATCATCTGAATTTCGAAAAGGTACGCGAATTCTTGCGAGAGCGGCGAAAAGTCCGAACTTCACCGAATGATGTCGAGATGCAAACAGGAGTCAAACGCGAGACCGTCTTTCGTTATATCAAGGAAGGGCGCTTGTTGATTTCTGAGATTTCTCAAATGGAAATCACGTGTGAGAGTTGCGGAAAACCCTCTCATGAAGGGACGATTTGTGCTGACTGTCGTGAAAAATTGCGACGTGACCTCGCCCAAGCGATGCAAGATTCTGTGGACCCTTCGAAACCGAGAACGTATCGAACTTAAATCAAGAATCTCGTAATCTAGAAAGCAGGTGTTCACATGCGAATTGATTCGACTAAATGGGTGAACATGCCCAAGACGTATGAAAGAAATCAACCCGTAGAAGGAACAGAAACAAAACGAATGAATCGAACAGACGAAGTGACGATTTCAAAAGAAGCACGCGTGCGCTTCGAAGGAACGACTTCATCGCGGGCAGATAAAATTGCCTCCCTTAAACAAGCCATTCAGGATGGAACCTATAAACCGGATGCGAACAAAATCGCGGAACGTTTCTTGAACTTGTAATAAGGTGAATGAAACTGACATTAGAAGCGACTCGGGGCACGGATGCGCGGGTCGCTTTTTATATGAAACGATAGCAAGGTAGTAAAGTAGTCGGACTCATGATAAAAGGAGCAAACACGATATGGAAATCATCCGACAGTTGACGGAGGCGCATGAAGCATTATTAGCGCTCGCCTTTTCGAAAAAAGAGGCATTGATTCAAAACGACATGAGTCGCCTTTCGAAAATCGTCAAGGAAGAACCCGTTTTGCTAAAACGCATCGCGACATTAGAGCAAGAGCGCATCGAATCCATGGGAACCGTGACGATGACGGAGTGGATCGCGTCGCACCCTGAAGATGTCGAAACGCTTCGTGCTCTCTTATCGACGATGGGGCAACTGCGAAAAGCGAACGCGCTGAACGCAGAGTTATTAGAACAATCGTTACATTACATCGAATGGCATTTGCAATTGCTCGTACCGGAAGCGGATGACTTTACATATGGTCAATCGACGTTTGACCGGACACACTTCAATCGAAATGCATAAGGAGGAAGTCGAATGGGTTCAACATTCATGGGGCTTGAAACGGGACGTCGTGCGCTGACGACGAGTCAATGGGCGTTACAAGCGACAGGAAATAACGTATCAAATGCCGGAACAGCAGGATTTTCAAGACAGCGTCTCGTCCAAGCGACAACGGAACAACTTTCGGTCTCCCTAGGCGGCGGAAAAAACGTTCAATTCGGAACCGGTGTCCGTGGAGAACTGGTCGAGCGCTTACGTGACGTAATGGTCGATAAACAATATCGCGATGAATCAACGAAGTATGCGTACTATTCAACGAAAGCAGCAGCATTCGGTCGAATGGAAGATATCATCAATGAACCGTCTGAAACGGGGCTCGCGAAAACACTTGATAGTTTTTGGGCATCGTTACAAGGACTCTCAAAGAACCCGCAAGATTCAGGTGCGCGAAGCGTCGTCCGACAGCAAGCGGATACGGTATCAAAGACATTCAACTACTTAGCAACTTCTTTGACAAAGGTACAAGGGGACTTAAAGAATGAACTGGATGTCTCGACGAAAAAAGTAAACGATCTCCTTCAGAAAATCTATAACGTCAATACACAAATTCACGAAATCGAACCGATTGGTGTCTTACCGAACGACTTATACGATGAACGTGATCGTTATTTCGATGAGTTATCGACTTATGTGGATTTTAAAAAAGTGCCGATTGATGCAACTGCTATTACAAGTGGAGGCATGGGGAATGCTTCGAAGATTGCTGAAGGACGTATGGATGTGGAAATCATCGTTCCGGGAGGTTCATCATTACATGCGGTTGATATGACAATCACACAAGCACGTTCTCTTACATTCACGGAAAATCCTACGACAAAAGCAATCACTGGATACAACACTACGACAGGACCAGTTTTATTCACAGCATCAAATAGCTTTTCAAACGGTAAACTTTGGGCTTTATTACAAATGCACGGTTACCAAAGAGATGGTGAAACGACACTGACAGGTGAATATCCTAAGATGCTCGATAATCTGGATAAGATGGCTGCTGCTTTTGCGAAGGAATTTAATGATGCTCATTCAAAAAACTTCATTAAATCCAAGGATGCTTCTGGAACTGTCAGCAATACGTATGGGACAAATGAATTTTTTGTTGCTTCAGATGGTGGAACGGTCAAGGCCGGAACGATTTCAGTCGGAGATACGATTTGGAAAGACCTTTCGAACATTATGAGTTCACGAGACGGAAATATCGGAGATGGTTCTGGGGCATTGATCTTAGCCAACATCAAAACAAAATCATTAAGTGATTTAAGTGCTCCGATCGGTTCTTTCTATCAATCGATCATCGGTGACATGGGGGTAGCGACAAGCCAAACGATTGACCTCGGAAAAAATGCTAGTGTTTTGATGGAGAATGCCGATCAACGTCGAATGTCGGTCTCAGCGGTCTCGCTCGACGAAGAGATGACAATGATGATTCAGTACCAGCATGCATACAATGCAGCGGCGCGAAACATCACGACAGTCGATGAAATGCTCGATAAAATCATTAACGGTATGGGATTAGTCGGTCGCTGATAAGGAAGGAATGAGGACATGCGGGTCACACAAACGATGCTGACGAAGACGAATATCGGTCATTTGTCTTCGAGCTATCAAAAATTGAGTACGCTACAGGAGCAACTGATTAGCGGTAAAAAAATTCAAAAGCCGTCTCAAGATCCGGTCGTTGCGATGCAGGGGATTCGGTACCGGACAGAAGTCCGGGAAGTCGATCAGTTTAAGAAAAATGTCGATGAAGCGACAGGTTGGATGGATTTAACGGATTCTGCTTTAGATGAAGTGACGTCTGCCATGCGCCGGATCAACGAATTGACGACACAAGCAGCGAATGATACGTATGATGGCACACAGCGGAAAGCCATCCAAAGCGAAGTTGGACAGTTAATTGAACATATCGGAACACTGGCGAATACGAAATATAACGAAAAGCAAATCTTTAACGGAACGAAGACGGATCAACCGTTCATTGATATGGATGAATTGAAAAATTTTTTAAAGGATACGGAAGGTGTCGCCGCCATAGATAAGATTTTTAAGACATCTGTCGGATCAAATGACGGTAAGATCGAGTATGAAGTATCTTCAGGAATCAAAGTACAAGTCAATGTCACACCAACGAATAGTAGCGGTGGTGGTGTGTTTGGCAAAGATACGTTTACGACGCTAAAGAAGTTATTTAATGCACTCGGTGGTACAAAAGAAGATGGAAGTCCTGGCAGTAGCACGAATAACGGGACTGAACTATCCGGCATGTTGAAAGACTTAACGGCGATGTTGAATAAAACGGTCGAAGTGCGCTCGGATTTAGGGGCACGCGTGAATCGACTGGAACTAAATGCGTCGCGCTTAGAAGATCAAGAAATCATCGCAAAAACCGTCATGTCTGATAACGAAGACATCGAAACCGAACAGGTCATCATGGAACTGAAATCACATGAAACGTTGCACCGTGCTGCACTCAGTGCCGGAGCACGCATCATCCAACCATCGTTACTTGATTTTCTTCGATAAGGGGTGAACCGGGATGAATCTTCCTCACTTAGAGATGCGACAGACCTCTGCTAAAATCGGTATGCAGACGACACCACTTGAGATGCGGCAAACGCAACGTCCGGCTGATCTTTCGATTGAACAACCGCAAGGGGAGCTAACGATTGAAACTGTAGCGGCTCGTCTCGAAATCGATTCGTCGCAAGCTTGGATCGAGATGGGACGAATCCCAGCATTCGAATCCGTCAGACGGTATGCGGATCTTGGTCAACAAATGGTACGTGAAGGAACGGGACGCGTCGCGAGTGAAGGAGATCAATTGATGCGGATCGAGCAAAAAGGCGAGGTCATCGCGCGGATTGCGAAGATGAACGATACGCCTCCAGCAGAAGTGACGACGATGGGCTTCATTCCTCGGAGTTTGGACCGGGTCAAAATTAATTTCACACCGGCTGAAGTGAATGTTCGTTACACTGCTCGTAAGCCGGTCATCGATGTCACGACGCATCGTCCGGAATTAGAGGTCACGGAAGAGAAAACAGACATTTTCCTCCGAGAACGAAATCAGCTAGATATGTGGCCAGTGGGCGGCATATACGACGAGAAAGGATAATATTATGCAAATCGAAACAGATTTTTTTGGGGTGATTACGATCGAGCCAAGTGAGATCATTACCTTCGCTTCTGAATTACCGGGGTTTCCGGATGCCAAACAATTCGTCTTGTTGCCGTTCGGAGAAGGCGTACCGTTTTGGTCCTTCCAATCCATTGATCAGCCGGAATGCGCATTCATCGTCACGAATCCGTTTTGGATCGATCCGGACTATGTCTTTGAATTAACGGATTCTGCAAAAGAACAGTTGAGTATCGAAGAAACAGCGCAAGTCGCTGTATACACGACGGTGACGTTACGTGAGCCTTTCCAGGAATCGACGACAAATTTACGTGCACCATTCGTTATGGAAACGAAACAGCGGCTCGCGAAACAAATCATCTTAGAAGATACATATCCGAATCGTCAAAAGATTGGAAGTCTGACAGAAGTAGGTGGACGCTGATGCTCGTATTAAAACGAAAGAACGGCGAAGCGATTCAAATCGGAGATGATATCGAACTGACGATTCTTGCGATTGAAGGCGATCAAGTTAAGCTCGGAATCCGTGCTCCGCGACAAGTCGACATCCATCGGAAGGAAGTCTATTTAGCCATCCAAGAAGAGAATACGGAAGCATCACGGAGTACAGGGTTGATCGGACAACTCTTGAAACAACAAGAAAAGTAAGGTCAAGTGAATGCCAGTGCATCCTTTCGCGATTTAGGCATTCTCTGGAAAAAAGAATACAAATAGACTCCCTGCGCGTATCATACAAGTGCAGGGAGTCTTTCTTATCATGAAACAAATGCTGAAACGCGTTGAATCGTGTATAGTAATGGAGAGAAAAGAAACCTTTTGAGCCAAAGAGGGAGTTGTCAGGAATGAATGAGACGAAGCAGCTGAAAAAAGACGCGAACCGTGTATTAAAAGCGACGAGTCGCACCTTCTATATCCCGATTAGTCGACTATCGCAAGACTTACAGGAAGCGGTCGGTGCTGCTTATCTATGCATGCGTGCCATCGATGAGATTGAAGACCACGAAGACTTGGCGACGGACGTCAAGACGACATTGCTTCGCGAGACGGCATTACTGATGCGGGGCACGTTCTCCGCTACGGCCTATCTTGAGTTGATTGCGCCCTATACGGCGCATCTGCCAGAAGTGACACTCCGTTTACCGGAGTGGATTGCCTACTGTCCGGCTGCAATTCGTCCGAAGGTGCTTGATTCGACGGCGGAGATGGCAGAAGGCATGGCGGTCTGGGCAGAGCGTGACTGGACGGTCGAAACGGAAGCTGATCTTGACGAGTATACGTATTATGTCGCAGGACTCGTCGGTGTCATGTTATCCGACATCTGGTACTGGAAGGCTGGTATCGTCACCGACAAACAGCAAGCGATCGGGTTCGGTCGTGGTTTGCAAGCCGTCAACATCCTCCGCAATCAACAGGAGGATGCGGAGCGTGGTGTCGGTTACTTCCCACCTGGTTGGACAACGGATACGATGTTTGCTTATGCGCGTGAGAATCTCGCAGAAGCCGATGCCTACCTTGCGTCCATTCCGAAGGAGACGACGATTTATGAATTCTGTCACATTCCACTTGCACTCGCGCATGGAACGCTGGATGCCCTTGCAAGAGGGAAAGAGAAACTCAGTCGTCCGGAAGTCTTGAAGATCGTTGGAGCTGCTGTACTAAAACGATAAGCACACACGAACAGCCGACCGTTTCCATAGAGGAAGCGGGCGGCTGTTTCGTTTTTTAGCGTAAAATAAACATCGTCAATCCAATGAATGCGGAACCGATCCAAATGAGAAGAACCGCTCGTCCGTAAGGGAACCGATATCCGGCGCGACGCGAAACGAGTAAACCGATCCCCATGACCGTCAGTGCGATGAAAAACGTCAAGAACACGGAGAGTTGCTGCATTCCGATTTCCTCCCATCAGTGCAAGTCAGCTAAGTACGCGAGCACCTTCTCTTCATAGGCTTTGCGATCGTGGGCATACGACTGGACGTGTCCGCCGTTTTCTGTGACGTAAAGTTCCGATCGTGGCGCTGCCTTTTGAATCTTCATACTTTCCGTCACTGGAATCGCATCGTCATCCTTCCCGTGGATCAAAAGGATTGGGTAATCAATCCGTCGGACAGATTCGACTGGTTTGACGCGTTCGGGATTGAGTCCTGTCAACGGAGGTGTGATTTCTAGAATGATTGGTGTGAACGGGAAGTTCGGCAACCCGCTCCAAACCGGAAGATTCGTGGCAAGATAGTTTTCTAAATCACTGAATGGACTATCGGCGATGACGCCGACGACATCGGCATTCGGAGCGGTGACGAGCGAAGTCGCCGCGCCCATTGAGATACCGTAGAGCACGACCGGCTTCGCCGAACGTGACTTCGCGTACCGCACAGCCGTCAACAAGTCGTCCTGCTCCTTGGCTCCGACAGTGACGCGTTTGCCGTCCGATTCACCGGAACCTCGGAAATCAAACGTCAATACATTGTAGCCGGCGTCATGAAACTTCTTAAAGAGCGGTAAAACTGGAACATCTTCTTGTTCTCGGTTCTTCCCGTACCCATGCGCAAAGACGATTGTTAACTTCGCATCCTCACTCGGCATCCACCAGCCGGATAAGCGGGTCCGATCTTTATAGGACCGGAATGTCACGTCCTCATAGTCCAGATTTTCTGCTTTCTTTGGATTCGTCGTCAGTGCCTCACGCTCCGGTTGTGTCAAGGATGAGCCGACGTAACCGGAAATACCAACGATGATGACGACGACTAAGGTGACGATGATGATGATGGTAGCGATGATTTTTTTACGATGTTTTTTCCACACCCGCGTTCCTTCCTTTCGTTCGATTAATGGATATCTTTTTTCTTGAAGCGACCGCCATGGACATCATGGATGTTGCCGATCGCAATAAAGGCTTGTTCATCAAAGTCACGAACGATGTCCTTCAACTTTGATTCTTCCAAGCGACTGATGACACAAAAAATCACTTTCTTCCCATCACCCGTAAAGGCACCTTCTCCATTTAAGTATGTCATGCTTCGTCCGAGACGATCCATGATCGCAAGACCAATCTCTTCGTAGTTCTCGGAAATGATCCAGACGCTTTTCGATTGATCGAGTCCATCGATGACGACGTCGATCGTCTTGAAAGCGACGAAATATGTAATCAAAGAATACATCGCCCGGTCCCATCCAAAGACAAAACCAGCGGCTCCTAAAATGAAGACGTTAAAGAACATGACGATCTCTCCGACTGAAAACGGTGTCGATCGGCTAAACGAGACAGCGAGAATCTCCGTTCCGTCGAGTGATCCACTCGATCGGATGACGATGCCAACACCGATTCCAAGAATCAATCCACCAAAGACAGTCGCAAGTAAGTCGACGCTCGTCAACGGACCGATGTGTTCGAGGAGTTTCGTTGCGATTGCCATGATGAAGATCGCGTATAACGTCGATAGGGCGAACGTCTTCCCGATCTGTTTGTAGCCGAAGAAGATAAACGGGATATTCAGGAAGAATAACCAAAAGGCGAGTGTTGTGTCCGTGACTTTCGAGCCGATAATCGAGATCCCGACGATTCCGCCATCGATGATGTTATTCGGAACTAAGAATCCTTTCAGACCGATTGCAAAGATGATGGCACCGATCGTTAGCATGAGGAGACGTCGAAAGAGTTGACCTTTCGTCGAACGACGATGATGTTTCATCGGTAGTGGGGACTGCATGTCATTCCTCCCATCTAAAGTAAATTACTTTAAGATTACTATAACAAAAAAGCACGAAGACGTCTGTGAACGTCTTCGTGAGTGAGTCAAGGGGTGTAACGTAACGATTGGAAGAAGCGCATGATCTGTTCGGCTTCCGTTTCGTTCGTATATTCCCCCATATATTGTCCGTCTTGCTGACCGATGATCGTGACAGTGCAGGTGACGAGTTGCAGTCCTTCGTTTAATCGAATTTCACACGTCGCTGCATGTGAAGGAAGGGGTGTCTCAGTCGAGAAATACAAGATCTTCGTACTCGTCTGATGTGCCTGTAAGTCAGAAAAAGCGAGCGTGAAGGACTCCGTATGATGCGTTAGCATCCGGATCTTTCCGGGAACGGAAAACCGTGGAACCGTATCACTTGATAGAGCACAAGCCTCGATCGGATAGAGGATTTCGCGGATTAAAAAGCCTTCCATCACATCACTCGGAACCGGTCGACTGAAGAGATATCCTTGGATACGTGGGCATTCGAGCATCCGAAACGTATCGAGCTGCTGAATCGTCTCGATGCCCTCTGCTACGACATGTAGGTTAAATTCGTTCGCCATGTACAAGATACTTTTAACAATCGCTTGCGCTTTCGCATCATCGTAAATGTGCGTCGCGAACTGACGATCGATTTTGATGACGTCGATCGGATAACGTTGCAAATAGACCATCGAAGAGTAACCTTTACCGAAATCATCTAAGGCGATCCGGACACCCAGGGCACTGACCGATTCAAGCGTGCGACTCGTCATCGGATCATCCATGATGAGGGCCGCTTCTGTGATTTCAAGTTCAAGCAGGGCCGGGTCGAGCGCATATCGTATTAAGGTCTGTTCGATTTGATGCTCGAATCCTGGAATCAACAGCCGCTTTGGTGAGACATTGATCGAGATCGGGACGAGAGAGGCACCGGTCTTGGACCACTCGTTCATCTGACGGCAGGCTGCTTCGAGGACCCAGTCCCCGATGTCGATATGCAGCGCACTTTCTTCTGAAAGCGGAATGAAGTCGTTCGGCGGGATTCGCCCCCATTCCGGATGTTGCCAGCGGATCAAGGCTTCCATTCCGACGATCTTCCCCGTCCAGCTATCGACCTTTGGTTGGTACTCGAGGAACAACTGATCACGTTCAATGGCATAATGCAAGTCTTGCTCCAAACGATAGCGCCGGTAATAGTCAATATCGAGATTCGAAGCATAGTGATGAAACGCACTGTGATCGTCGCGTCGTGAGCGGCGGAGTGCTGTGTAAGAATGCTTTAATAACTCAACGGCGTCCGTGCTGTCTTGAGGATAGCGACTGATACCGATTGAAACCCGAGCGAACAAGGCATAGGGTTCAATTGAAATCGGGTGTGTCGAGATCGTAAGTAGTCTTTCCGCACACGGCGTGACATCTTGTTCATAGTCGGTCGAGACGAGCAGTGCATATTCATCCCCACCGAGATGACCGAGGAAGACCTCGTCCGGCTTGACATCGTTTAAGCGGGCAGCTGTTGCTTGGAGCCACTGATCGCCGGAACCGTGACCGAACGCGTTATTGATCTCTGTAATACGGTTGAAGGAGACGGAGAGAACGAAAAAAGGAACAGTGCGTGCTTGCCACGATTCAATCGTCTCAATCAGTGCTTGGCGATTCGGAAGACCGGTCACGACGTCCCGGAGAGCGAGTTGCCGTAACTGTTCTTCGTACGCTTTTTGTAACGTGATATCATGCAAGATGCTGTTGGAATACGCAATTGATCCGTCAGAGTGAAAGATTGGAATTTGTTGATCCTCGACCCATTTGATCCGCCCATCGGGAAAACGGAGACGGTACTGAAGTGTTCCGGCATGCCCTTGTAACAAGCGTTGCATGAACTTTCGCATCGCATCGTGATCTCGAGGATCGATTCGCGACAATAACCACGTATCATTTAAAATCAAATTTTTTGGTAACTCCTCGTAGATGTGTAAAAAACCTTGCGAATGAAATAAGATTCGTCCGGTCGTCAAATCAATTTGTGAGATCGCCGCGTTCACAGCCTCATAAATGTCACGGGCTTGTGCGCGTTCCATCTTCAATTGTTGACGAGCCGCATCGATTTCCGATAAGTCATACAAGACGATTGAAGCCTGATGCGCATGGCCTGCGCGACGTACTGCCTTCAAGCGCAACAATTGATACGAACCGTCTGACGTCAACAAGGACAGCTCTTGTTCGAACTGATCCTGCTTTCCGGCTGCCATGCGCTCGATCTCAAAGCGGAGCGGGTCAAAATCCCAAGGATGAATCCGTTCGAGTAACCGTTGTTGCTCGATTGATGACTGTTCTTCCCTTAGCCCGAGAAACTTGAGAAGTGACGGTGAAGGCTCGATTTGATGCGACCGTAAGTCATAATAGAATAAGACTAACTCAGGCACTTGCTCGGTCAGCTCCAGTTGGGAGCGAATTTCCGAGACGTCTTCTTCGAGTTGTTTTTCGCGTGTCACATCACGTGCTACGCCATAGACACCGATGACATGTCCTTCCTGTTCAATCGGCATGTTCGTAATCTTTAAGGTGACGAGATGTTGGTCTGCGTGCAACCCTCTTGCTGTATAATGAACGGTTTCCCCTTGTAACGCACGCTGAAAAAATTGCGAGACCGCCTCCATTTGATCCGGAGGATTAAACACGGAAAAGTGCTCGTACAAGGTGTGTTCCGAATATCCTAGGATTTCTGGAAGATGTTCATTGAAATAGATGATCGTACCAGCAGCATCAAAGACAAAAATCGCATCGGTTTGATGATGGAAAAAGGCTTCTGATTGTTCAAGACGAGATACTTCAAGCCCACCGATATGAATCGGTGCCGTATCTGATCGTCGGATTGTTTTCATGGCCTCAAAAAACGTCATCTCTTCACCTCCATACGTAGTAACGCTTCAGTCTTACTATCGGATGAAGGCGAGAATCATTGCAATGATTCCTTAAACAATAGACTATTATTTCAAAAAAACGAATGAAAAGTTAGAAAACGATGCAATTTTATTTCAAAATTAAGAGATTAAGTACGACAAAAAACGAAGCTCAACGGTATGAGCTTCGTTTTACATATTAAATCGCTAAATCGACCGAAGTGTCACTGGCGTTCGGATCCGCATCCGGTCCTTGATCCGGTGCGCCTGGCATGTCACCATCCGGACCATGTCCGTGACCTGGACCATGACCATCGCGTGCTGGACCTTTTTTAAGGTCAGCGTAGCTTGAGACCTTATCTGCGCGCGACTGGATATGTTCCTTGATTTGTTTCGCTTGTTTTTCTGTCAGCTTGCCATCTTTGACTTGTTGATCGACGGCGGCGTTTTGAGCGTTGAGAACGGCTTTCTCGAAATCGGCATAAGCAATCTTGTTTGCTTCCGCGAATTCAGGTAAGGGTTGATTCGCTTCCTTGAACTTCGCTTCATCGAGTCCAAGTGCTTTTAGGATCGCTGACGTCGAGTCGCCGAATACGCCACCTGGTCCATGGTCACCGCGCTTACCGTGTTCGCCGCGCTCCGGAAGATCGTCGTAGCTCTTCGCGTCCTTATATTCCTCTGTTAGACGAGACTTGATTTCCGTTGCTTGTTTTTTCGTCATCTTCCCGTCTTTGACGAGTTGATTGAGTTCGCTCGTCTGCGCCGCAAGCAATGCTTTTTTATAGTCGGCGAACTTGATCGACTGTGCCTTCGCATAAGCAGCAAGCGATTGATTCGCTGCGTCGAACTTCGACTGGCTCAGTCCGAGTGCTTTCAGGACGTCAGCAATCAATGATTCATTGAAGAAACCTGGTCCACCGTGGCGACCGATCGGCATCTTGTCTTTGAGTTCATCGTAGCTCTTGACGGCACTGAACCGGTCCGTTTGGCGCTTCAACATGTCGTCTGCTTGCGTTTGAGTTAAGTCGCCTGATTTAACGAGACTTGCGAGCTGCTCCTTCGCTGCTGCGAGTTCTGCTTTTTTGTAATCAGCGAATGAGATGCCTTTTGCTTTTGCGAGATCGGCGATTGATTGCCCTTTTTCCCGGGCAGCATCTGCCTCAGCTTGTGTCAGGTTCAATTTTTTCAAGAGTAACGTCATGTCGTGTTTTTTCATACCTTCGAAGTGGTGCCCGTGCTTCGCTTGTTTTGTTGTACTCGAGTCGTCGTTCGTCGCAGCGTATGCGGATGCGCCTCCGACTGTTAATGCGCTAATTGTCAATGCAGTGATCCATTGTTTTTTGAATGTCATGGGATGATCACTCCTTTCACCTTTTATGGTAGAGGGTCACGAAAGAGAAGTTGTGAGGAAGTTGCAAAGAAACTGCGAAGAAAGGCAAATCTGGGCAAAAAGGCGCTACACTAGTAGTGGAGGGATGACCATGAACGTACTATTGATTGAAGATGAACAAAAATTAGCGCAGGTGACGGCCCGTTTCCTCCGGCACCATGCGTATGACGTAACGATTGCTGGTTCGTTAGCAGAGGCGAAACAGTGCCTGACGACAGCGTTTGATGCCGTTTTGATCGACGTCCGCTTACCAGACGGTGACGGTTGGTCACTCGTACCAGGCATCAAATCACAAGTTCAGCCGCCGGTCGTCTTCATGATGACATCACGCGGCGAGGCCGATGATCGTGTCTTCGGACTCGAACTCGGTGCCGATGATTACCTCGTCAAACCGGTCGTCCTGAAAGAGTTGACGATCCGGCTCGAACGGGCACTAAAAGTCCGTCCGGTCGCTCGCCATGCATTCGGTGACTTGACAATCGATGAAAAGGGACGTCAAGTCAAAACAGGAGAGCGGGCGGTCAGTCTCGCGAAGATGGAATTCGAACTGTTACTCTATTTCATTGAACACCTCGGGGAAGCACTCAGCCGGGATCAGATTCTCGATGACGTCTGGGGGTATGCATTCGGTGGCGATACTCGGACCGTTGACACGCATGTCAAACAATTGCGGGATAAGCTACCTGTCATTAAACGACAATTGAAGACGGTCCACCGGGTCGGCTATCGATTGGAGGCGATTGAATGAAACGACGGCCTTTGATCCGAAAATTCTTATACGCCGTCATCGGTCCGTTACTCGTGATGGGCGTTCTCAGTTTCGTCTTGACGGCGTTCCTCGTCAATCGATTCGCAGAAGGCGAACGGTACGATCAACTCGCTCGGGAAGCGAACATCATCAAACAGGCGATTGAAGCCGACACGCCGATTCCGCGTGACATTCAAGGGTTTTTGACGACCGATGGATTAACGCAACGGATCGGTGCGCGCGGACCGGCGGGACGGTTACCACTTCTCGACGATCTTAAGAAAGAAGATGTCATCGAAGTGCAAGACGAACGACTGCTGACGTATCAGCTGACGGTTGACGGAACGCGGATCACGACGGTTCGACAAGCGCCGCTAGCAAGTAGCGCTCTCGACGGTGTCTATATCGCGATTGGACTCGCGTTACTCGTGACGTTGTTGCTGGCATCACTGCTTGCTTACTATATGGGACGGCACCTAACGCGACCGATCGTGACGCTCCGTTCCGTTGCCCAAAAAATTGGTGCTGGTGAGACAGATGTCGTCTTACCGGCACGACCGAAGGATGAAGTCGGGGAGTTGATTGACGCGGTCGACGAGATGCAGACACAACTGAAACAGAAGGATCATCTGCAAAAGACGTTCATTGCCGGCATCACTCACGACTTGCGGACACCGCTCGCGATCATTCGAAACGAGACCGAAGCACTTGCGGCAGGTGTCATTCCCGTTGCTGAACTGCCTGACGTGACGACGAGCATCATCGAGGAGACGGATCGACTCGGTCATCTGATTGATGAGACGTTGCTCTATTCAAAGCTTGCTGGTGGACGGATGCCGCTTGAAAAGACGGATGTGGCACTCGATGAACTCGTGCTTGCGACAGTTGAACGCCTGCGTGGAACATTCATGCAGGCAGGACTGATACTGGCGACAGAGCTGCAACCGGTTAGGCAGTCACTTGATCCACGCATGTTCGAACGCGTCTTGATCAACTTCTTGATGAACGCCCGTTTTGCTTCACCCGTCGGCGGGACGGTTACCGTTCGCTTAACGCATGACGAATTGACGGTCGAGGATGAAGGAGCGGGAGTCCGAGAAGAAGACCGGGCAACGATTTGGGACGTCTACGTCAAACAGGAAGGCAGTGCCGGTCATGGACTTGGTCTTGCGATCAGTCGGATGATTCTCGATAGTCATCAGTTCACGTATGGTGTCCGTGACCGAAGTGGTGGGGGAGCGGTGTTCTACGTTCGATTTTGATTGAACCGATTCGGTACACAAAAAGAGAGGTCAGTTCTCGCAAAGCTTTCCGGAACTGACCTCTCTTAAATTTCAATGATTATTCGCCTTCGTTCGCATGAACGAGACTTGGTTTAACGAGAGTATAGAACTCATCGCTCATCCCGACACGACTGCCCATCTGGCAAGCGAGTTCGAGTGTTTCTTTATAGAAGTTCGCGACGAGATCGTGGTTCTTGATGTGCTCGTCTTGCATCGCCTTTTTGACCCCAAGGACGACTTTATCGATTTGCTCATCGGCATCATTGCGGACCGGCACGACGTTTTCCGGAAGATCGACTTCCTTATCGTGTCCGTTAAAGCGGAACGAGGCACCGAATCCGAGGTGCTCGAGGAAGAAGTGTGGTAACAGTTTACTCGCGAAGAACTGATGCCATTCCGTCTCTTTCATCGCTTCCATGTCACGCTTGAACGACGTCGTTGCGAGTGCATAACGATCGTGTGTATCCTTCATGAACTTCTCGAGGATCGGAACCTGCATTGCAAACGCATTCTTGAGCAAGTTATCGAGCTGTTCTTGCGTTAATTGTTCTTGTTCAGTCATCGCTTTAACCCCATTTCGTTTCGTTATCCCTATCGTAAGAAATTTAGACAATTCCGTCAAATCTTTTTCGAGAATAGAGTTTACCTATTTCACAAAAGGGAATCCATTACTATCAATCATTTTAGGGGGAGTCAGCATGAAACGAATCGCAATGACAGGAGTATTACTCGGAGCATGTCTGACTCCGATGATCGGCTTTGCTGCAAGCAACGTGACGTATAGCAAAGGAGTCGTCGAAAACAAGACATTCGGCTATACAGTCAAGACGACAGATGTTTTGAAAAAGGCGATCCAACAAGATAAAGTCGAGTTCGTCAAGAACAAGACAGTCAAGTCGAAATACGGTGTCATCACGCGGAGCGGCACGTTCGCGTTGTACTATAAAGTTAAAGGAGCGGACCAACTGCTCGTCAACTTGAACTATGAGCCGAAGAAGCTCTCGAAAAAACAGTTCGACCGTGAAATCGGATATGGTACATATCTCGGGACGAAAGGGAGTAAAACGTACTACTACGTCTTACCGACGGAAGCCGTCAAAGGCGCTGTCGGCAAGAAAGCAATCGAGAACTTGATCGTCAAGGACGTCCCGCAGATGATGAAGACATTTAAACTGCAATGAGCACTAGCTTTTGCTAGTGCTTCTTTTGTTCGTTCGGTATAGTTGAAAATGAGGTGAATGAATATGGAATGGTACGTCACAGACGTCAAACAAACAACAGATGTATTACAACTCGAAAAATGTGTCAACGATCACGATGGCATTGAATTAAAAGTCGCAGCCGATTGGGTTGGCGAGAACGACTTCGCAATTTATGACGGTGAACAACTCGTCGGGTACTTACAAGCATTCGCGTACTTACCGACGGAATGGGAACTAAACGTCTTCGTTGATCCGGATTACCGGAAACAAGGTATTTTCACGGCACTCGTTGAAGCGGCACGGGCGCGCGCAACGGAAGCAGGCGTCGAAGCCTTCACGTTCGTCATTGACGATGCAAGTAGCTCAGGTCAAGCCGTCCTTGAAGGATTAGGTGCCGAGTACCGGATGACCGAGTACAATATGATTTTGAAGAAGGCGCAGTTGTTCTTAAAAGCCGATCCAGATTTCGAATTACGCGAAGCGACAGCAGACGACCGTCCGTTCATCGTCGAGACGCTTGGTAAATCGTTCGGGAACACGGACGAGGAAGCAGAGTCAATCTATCAAGCAATCGAATCTGACGACCGGATTACGTTTATTGGTGTCGCGAGCGGCAAACCAGTCGGCGTCATCCGTGCTTATCTCGCTTCCGATACGCAAGCGAGCATCCATGCGTTCGCAGTTCGTCCAGAAGCGCAAGGTAATGGTTACGGCAAAAAGATGCTGAAGTTGATGGTTCAAGCGTTGTTCCGGACAGGTCGGACACAACTCGAACTTGATGTCGAGACGGATAATGATCGTGCGCTCGATCTTTACAAAGAGGCAGGATTCGTCGTACATCGTGGTTATCAGTTCCACGTGTTGGCGGTTTAAAATAATGAGCGATTGAAGGATCTTCCAGTGCATGCTGGTTGCTCAAGTTGCTCCACTCCTACAGGAAAAAGCGCAGTTGCGCTGTTAGAGACAAACAAGACCCGGCTCTTCGCTTGAAGCGAAAGAGTCGCGGCTTGTGTTTCGCCTGAGGAAAGGGAGCAAGACTTGAGTATAGTCGTCGATCGTTTTTTGTTATTTTACAAACTAAACAAAAACGTTGGAACCTTTTCTGCAATCCGTCGTATACTAGACATATGGAAAAAAAGAGGAGGCGACGTCATGGAGAGTCGACAGGATTCATTGCGGACGTTGAAGTGGGTATCAGGTGGAATGGAAGCGGTGCTTGGGATTCCGCTCTTAGGTGGTTCAATCGTTATTTTCTCAGGTTACAATGCCCTGTGGTTGATGCTCGCGTTTCACATCGTCGTCGTCGTATTGACGGCACGTGCCGGGAATGTCTCAAAAGGGAACATCGTCGGGATCATCGCATCAACGGTTGGTGTCATTCCGGTCGTCGGGATGTTCTTACACATGGCAGCAGCAATCACGATTCTCGTCGATGCAGCACTCGGAAACCGAATTGTTACACGGACACATGTCAAACACGTCGAACCGATTCGACCACGTCCGGTCCGTCGGGAGCAAGAAAAACAAGAAGACCATCCGTTCTGAGTTTTTTTCGTTGACAGCGAAAAACAAGCCGTGTAAAGTAAACAACAAGTTAAGCCATATCAATTACATCGACGACGCGGAGTAAGTATTGTCAACACTGCCGACCAAGCGAGTCAGGAATGGTGAGAGCCTGACACGGTAAGCTGAACGAGAATGGACCGCTGAGAGCCTGTTGAACCTTCGAGTAGACAGGACGGTTGCCCCCGTTACCGGGCTAGCTGGTTGTTGGACCAGCGACAAGTGGAGACGATTTTTCGTCTCAATCAGAGGTGGCACCGCGCGGATACAGGCGTCCTCTATGCATCAGCTATTTAGCTATGCGTAGAGGGCGTCTTTTTTGTACGTCACATGCCGAATCATCCAACGCTCATCATATTTCTCAGGAGGCACGACACATGAAAAAAACATTGATCGCAGCGGCGAGCACGGCAGTCCTACTCGCAGGATGTGCAACGACAGAACCAGCAGAAGAGAAACAAGCGGACAAGAAGGTCCTGCACACGATGGAGAGCTACGATCTCCTGTCGGTTGACCCGGCGGATGCCATCACGTCAAACATCTTCAACCAAATCTACGAAGGGCTCTACCGTTTCGATGCGAACAACGAACTCGTTCCGGCAGCAGCGAAATCACATAGTGTGTCTGAAGACGGAAAAGTCTATACGTTCAAGCTTGATCCGAATGCGAAATGGTCTGACGGAAAGCCCGTTACAGCAGAGAACTTCCGTTATGCATTTGAGCGCGTCATCAAAACGAACTCACCGTTCGCTTACTTGCTCGAGCCAGTCGAAAAAACGACAGCGGTCGACGACGAGACACTCCGGATCGAATTGAAACGTCCGACACCATACTTCCTCAGCATGACGACGTTCGGCACCTATATGCCAGTACGGGAAGATATCGTCAAAGCAGAAGGCGATCAGTTCGGAACGGACCCGAAGACGAACGTTTACAACGGACCCTTCACGTTCAAGAAATATCAAGCCGAGCAAGGTTATACGCTTGCGAAGAATGCTGAGTACGCAGACCGGAAGAACGTCACAATCGATGAAGTCGACGTCAAGATCATCAAGGATCCGATGCTTGCGATCAACTTGTTCGAATCAGGTGAACTCGATGTCGCACCACTCAACTCAGAGAACGTCGTCACGTACAAAGGCAAAAAAGAGTACAACACGTTCAGCGATTCACGGATGTTCTTCATCCGGATGAACGAAAAGACGGACGCGTTAAAAGATAAGCAGACACGTCAAGCAATCGACGCGGCATACGATAAAAAAGCGTTGACGGAAACGTTGCTCGGAAACGGATCACTGCCAGCGGACTACATCGTGCCGCAAGAACTTGATCCGAAGTATGACAACGCGCGCCAAATCGAATCATCGTATGATGCAACAACGGCGAACAAAGTGCTCGCAAACCAAAATCTTAAACTGACGATGTTGATTGAAGATGACGATGTCTCGAAAAAAATCGGCGAGTACATCCAAGGGGCGTTGAAGAAACAAAACGTCGACGTTAAACTGCTGTCACTGCCGAAGAAAGAACGTCTCGCGCGTGAAGGACGAGGGGATTACGATCTATCACTCGCGAGCTGGGCACCAGACTATCAGGACGCGACGACTTACTTGAACTTGTTCACGACCGGTAACCCGTTCAACATGATGGACTACTCGAACCAACAGTATGACCGTCTCTTGAAACAGGCTGAAAGTGAGCTCGACCAGGATAAGCGTCTCGCATTACTCAGTAAAGCAGAAAGCGTATTGCTTGATGATCAAGCAATCTCACCGGTCTACCAACGGAAGAATGCCTTCCTGCAAAACACAGAAGTGAAAAATCTCGCGCGACACAATGTCGGAACGGATATTTCTTATAAATACGTCGAAATCAACCGTAACTGACACCCGTATCCTCTTTTCCTGATGACACAAGGAAAAGAGGATTTTTTGTATGGGAGAGATTTGGTAATTTTATTCTGAAATCAGGTCAATTCACTAAAATCGCTTTCATTATCAACCGATAGAGAGAACGGTGAAAAGAAGAACCAAGAAGGGAAGTCGCAGTTATGAAAAGATTTCGAAGAAACTTGAAGTTACGATTGTTCTTTTGGGTATTGGTGATCTCAGCCGTCACAAGTGGTATCTCAGCACAACTCGTCTTATATCTACACCGTGGGCTTGATGTCGCGGATACAAATGCAATCTGGGTCGGAGCGGGGATCGGTCTTCTCCTCTCCTTGATCGGAACGACGTTGACACAACTCATTCTCCGTCAGCCAATCAAAGCGATTGAAAAGGCGACCGAGACAGCACGCGAAGTCGCAAACGGCAACTTCGACGTTGACTTTGAAGAAGCGAAACGTGGAGATGAAGTCGATCAGCTCATGCATGAGCTTGAAGTAATGGTCTTACATATCCGCAAACAAGCAACGCAGATGGGCAACTCCAGCGATAAATTGACGGCATCAGCGCAAGAAATCGCAGCAGCTGTTCAAGAAGGCAACGCGTCTGGTGAAAGCATTCGCTCAGCGATGGCGGAACTATCTGCAAAAATGAACGAAAACGTCGATCAAGCTTATCTTTCGATGGACGCACTTGGTGCGGTCAAGCGGACGATGGATGAAGTCGCAGCAGAAATGAACGAAGCCTTAAAATCAGCGACAGTCATGCAGACGGAAGCGCAGAACGGGAAGACACTCGCGACGGATTCGGTCGAAGCGATGCATATGATTTCGAAGAAGATGGAACAGTCAGCGACACTCAATGGTCGATTGACGGATATGACAGGAGAAATCTCGCGCATTACGGACGTCATCAGTGACATCTCTGCCCAGACGAATTTACTCAGCTTGAATGCTTCGATCGAAGCGGCACGTGCAGGTGAAGCAGGGCGTGGATTTGCTGTCGTTGCAGCAGAAGTTAAAAAGCTCGCAGAACAAACCGCGACATCAGCAAAAGAAATCACGGATCTGATTTCAGGTGTTAAACGTCTCGTTAATGATACGGCGAACGCGATGACGGATGTCCAAAATGAAGTGGCGACAGGCGTCGGTCTCGTCGAACAAGCTGGTTCGTCATTTGAAGAGATTCATCATTCGACGGAGCATGTCTATTCACGCGTGAAGTCGGTCGACCAACTCGTTGTCAAATCGGACCAAGAGATTGATCAAGTTGGTCTGACAACAGCGAATATCCTCGCTATGGTCGAGGAAGCATCGAAACACGCAGAGCAAGTCTTACAAGCATCAAGCCATCAAGCGGCTTCGCTCGGTGAAGTCAACGGCGCGATGGAAGAACTAGTTGCAGTAGCGGAGCAATTACAGGAAGAGACAGGCGCGACGCGTCTTTGATGAATGAGGAATCATACATTCTAAAAACAGGATGTATGATTTTTTTTTGGATTTTTTTGAAAAAAGCATTAAACATTTCGTAGGGGCGACGATATATAGGGTGGAAGCAGTCATCGACTAATTCTACCGTGTCACCCTTGGGCCGGCCAGGGGGCACATCTCGGAGAAGACGGATCTTCGAAGAGACAAAAAACTAATCCTATGGAGGGAAATTACAATGATTATCAATCACAATATTACAGCGCTTAACACGCACAACAAGCTGTCTTCAGCTTCTTCTGCGCAAAGCAAATCAATGGAAAAATTAGCTTCAGGTCTTCGTATTAACCGCGCGGGTGACGATGCTGCTGGTCTTGCAATCTCTGAAAAAATGCGTGCGCAAGTTCGTGGTTTGGATCAAGCTTCACGTAACGCGCAAGATGGTATTTCGATGATTCAAACAGCTGAGGGTGCTTTAAATGAAACACATGACATCCTTCAACGTATGCGTGAACTTGCAACTCAATCTGCCAATGGAACAAATACATCAACAGATCGCGAAGCACTTCAAACTGAAATGAAGCAATTGACTTCGGAAATCAACCGAATCGGAAATACAACAGAATTCAACACGAAAAAACTTCTAGATGGTGGTGGAAGTGTTAAAACTAGCTTGTCTGTCACTGAAACAGCTGAGGGTGGAAAAGCAGGGAACATCTCAGCTATCTCGGAATTGACTGCTAGTCAAACAGGGAAATCACTCTCAAGCTTAACATTGGCTGATGGAAGCAAACTTTCATTTGAGTCTGCTTCAACAGGTACGACGATGAATGGTGTAACGTTTACCTTTTCACAAGCTGCTGGTGCAACGAGCGTTTCTAGAAGTGGTAGCGCTGTAACGATTTCAGGAGACTTCGCTACTGGATTGACTGCAGCTGCATTAGAGACTGCCATCAATTCAAGTGGTGCAGTACCAAATAACGTCAATGTAAAACGTACAGATGCTAATGGAGTGGTAAACGCAGGTGCCATGACAACTGCAGGAACAGCCGTTGTTGGTAAAACAACAGCTGCGATGAGCGGTGGTCAAGCTAGTGAAGTCCGCGGCACATACACGTTTGATGTATCTGAAGCGTTCTCTAAAACTGGAGATACGTTCACATTAAAAGTGCCAACGACAAATACTCCAGATTCTTTCCAAGAGATTACTCTAACAGCTGATTATTCTAGTGGAACAGTAGCAGCAAATGGAGAGTTCAGTATCGGAACGGCTGCTGACTTATCTACTAAAGAACAACAAGCTGAATCAATCAAAGATGCATTGTTAACTTCAGGCGGATCTGCTTACATCGGAGATCGTTATGATGTTTCGGTCAGTCAAGGAAAAATCACGTTGACTGAAAAAGCTGGTCAGACACAAGGTATGGGTATCGAAAAAGGAACAGTTACCTCTGCAGCAGTAGCTGGTACTGCTACGTACACGCATTCTGCAAGTAAAATTGTTGAAACTGGTGGTAGCTTTAAGATTGATAACACTGAAATCAAAGTTGTCGATGGTTCAGGTGAGGATGACTCAGCGAATATTGCGGCAGGTAAAGCAATCTTGTTCTCAGCATCAGATTCTTCAGCGCAACAAGCTACGAAATTACGGGATGCGGCTACAGCTAACAGCGAGCTGAACACGAAGTACTCTGTAACAGATAACGGTGCTGGAGTTCTTACTTTCACTCAATTGTCTGGAAGTCAATCTGCAGATGAAGTGAAAATTTCTTCATCTTCAAAATCAGGATCTGATTTCAAAGAAAAATTACAAATTGGTGCAAACTTTGCTCAAAGTATGACAATTGAAGTAAAAGATATGCGTGCTGAATCACTTGGCTTAAGTTCAGTACAATCAGGAAATAAAACAGCAAAAGATGGTGCCGTTGCATCTTATGTCACGACTAAAAATATTTCGAACGGAACAGATAACTCAAGCACAGAGTTCTCTCTTGATATCTCTGATCACGATAAGGCGACTGCTGCTATCAGTGTCATTAACGACGCGATTGAAACTGTTTCGACACAGCGTTCGCAACTCGGTGCGTTCCAAAACCGTCTCGAGCACACAATCAATAACCTGAAAACATCTTCTGAAAACCTAACAGCGGCTGAATCACGCGTTCGTGACGTTGATATGGCGAAAGAAATGATGAACCAAACAAAGAACTCGATTCTTGCACAAGCTGCACAAGCAATGTTGGCTCAATCGAATCAAACACCACAAGGCGTTCTCCAACTCCTTCGATGATTGATTCTACCGGGCGTCTAATCTGGTAACGGATTAGATCATGACTGGGTGAATTGCTGGAACTCCTGAGAGCCTTGATGTACGACAACGTGGCTGGAAACGGCGAGCGTGATCGTTCTGAAAAACATCAAGGATTGGACAATCAGCAGCCAAGCACCTGTAGGGAAACCTTGGTGAAGGTTCAACGACTAGGATAGACGACCTAATGGACACGTCCGATGGTTATGAAATCCGTACTCCGTAAACGGCGGGGGAAGTGCCCAGCTCCTTGAACTTCAAGGATGAAGATATAGTCTTATCATTAGCGAAAGCTAATGCGCGTAGCAAGCGAACCAACAGCCGCAAGGCGTTCTCCAATTACTCCGTTAATCGTAATTGGTCATATCGTTTACTTCAGGTCACGGACTCGTTCCGTGGCCTTTTTTATTGTAGATCGCTTTGCATAAATCGACCAAACGGAGCGATTTAATCGTTTTGCTATGTCCGGGATTGATACGCCAGCTGCTTCAAGTGCTATCAATTGCTCGACTTCTGATGGACTGAAGTAACGATTCGTTTTGGTACTAATGATTTCATGATTCGGATGCTCTTGTTGGATAATCTTGAGACGACTTGTCCAGTCTAGTTTGTACGAAAAAGCGATTAAGTCATCGGAATAAGGAGTCAAACGACTGAGAAATTGCATCGTATCTTCAAAACGAGTCGTTCGTAAATAATAGCCCAATCCATTGGGGATGTTTGCTACTTGAAAGCGTAATGTAAAATTATGATTTAACCAGTCGCAAAACGATGATAAGGATGATTTTGAAAAGGATTGAAGATAAAGCGCAATGGTAGGTGTCACGATCAATTGTTGTTTCGAATTATATCGTTTCGATACGATCAATGATCCATCATCGAGATAAAGCGTCAATAAAAAAATGGATGTTGGCAACGAGGAAGTAGAGAAAGGGGAATATCCTTTTGATTAGAAGGATAGAAGTACGGATACAATTCCGTGAATAAAGGGAGTGAACGAGAGACTAAGTTATTTTGCCTGATATAGAATAAATCTGGTAAGTGTTTTTGTTTCCATTCTCGATAAAATCGTTGTTTCTCCCTGAAATGTTCACGATAACTATTATTTTTCCGGCGTGAGCCGGGATAGCACTTGGTGATCTCACCATCACCCAAAATACTAGCCAGTAGAATCGCTTACTGTGTTGGAGTCAATTCATCGATCAGCATTAAAACTCCTCCTTTTGAAGAACATATGTTCCAAATACCCCGATTTGATGATCTTTAAAATAAAACTTATAAAACAGGAAGAACAGCCGATATACTACATAGAGAATAGACAAGGAGTGACAGATAATGAATTCCATCAATACGGAAATCCGGCTTCACCTGCCTTCGAACGTTTTACCCTATGAAGCGACGAAAAACGTCTTCGTCGAAGCGAACCAAGCAGAGTTGGAGGAAGATGGCGTCATTGTCTTACCGACTCCTCAACACGTCCAAAAACTCGAAGTGGCGATTGAGCAAGCGAATGTGAAGCTCGAATTGCAACGGACAGGATTGAAGTTCGTCAAACATGAAAAATTAAACGAGTATTATATTCAGGTCGTGGATACGAACGATAATGTCGTACAAGAGATTCCAAGTAAAAAGGAACTCGATTTCTTTGCGGCGTTTCTTGAATTCAACCAATTGATTGATAAACGGATTTAATAAGAGAAAGGACTGATTGGATGGCAGGGATCCGACTCAGCGGACTAGCGAGCGGCATTGATACCGAAACGATGATTAAACAATTGATGCAGGCGGAGCGTGCTCCCGTCGATCGCTTATCACAAAAGAAACAGACGATGACATGGCAACGCGATGCGTATCGTGAAATGAACCGAGGATTGCTCGATTTGCGTTCTGCTGCGAGTGATATGTTATTATCGAAGAATTATCAATCAAAGACGGTCACAAGTTCAAATCCATCTGCGTTGACTGTAACAGCAAGTGCTGGAGCACTAGCTGGTAGTGTGACGATTGATAGCATTGATCAATTGGCTAGTGCGGCATCTATGACATTAGTGGCGGCAAGTGGGAAAAAGAGTGATGCAACACTTGATGAAAGCGGACTGTTCAAGAAAGATGCTACTGGGAAAATTAATGTACAGATCAATACATTTGATGCGACCGGGAAAGCAGTGACTGAAACGCTGAGGTTCGATGCAACACAAAAGATTTCGGAATTAACAACAGCAATCAACAGCAAAACTAGCCTCGGAATGAACGCTGTGTTCAATGATTTAACAGGAAAACTCGTCTTGACTAAAACGAGTACGGGTAATTTAAGTCCAGGTGGAGCTGATATCTCGGTTGTCGATCTGTCAACGAACGCGATTCGTGTTGACTCTACAGACAAGACGTACGGTCGTGAAGGGAAAAATGCTGAATACACGATTGGTGGACAAAAGTTAGAACAAACGACGAATACATTCACGCAGAATGGACTGTCTATCACGTTAAACAATGTGACGACGACAGCGACGACCATCAATACGACGCTCGATATACAATCAAATTTTGATTCAATCAAGAAATTCGTCGATAAGTATAATGACATGGTTGATAAGATGAATAAGAAGGTTCGGGAAGAGAAGTACCGGGATTATCAACCATTGACTGACGCTCAGCGAAAAGAATTAAGCGAAGACGAAGTCAAGAAGTGGGAAGAAAAGGCGATGAGCGGTGTCTTGAAGAACGACTCCTACTTACGTGATGGTATGAATGACTTCCGCAGTACGTTGTCAGCGAAGATTGATACCGGCTATACGATTCCGTCTGCTTCAGGTCCTGTAACGTTAAGTTCACTGTCGCAAATCGGAATCACGTCGACGAGTGATTTTCGTGATGGTGGGAAAATCAAACTCGATGAAGCGAAACTAAAAGAGATGCTTGAAAAACATCCGGATGGCGTCTATCGTCTCTTTACGGCAGATGCACCCGCTAAAGTTAAACAAAACGATGGAACCGAAATTGATAACCCGAACGGATTAAGTGGTTTCATTCGTCAAATTCAAACCTTTACGACGAATCTGCGTGATAAGATTTCAAATGTCGCTGGGCGTGATGGGGCTGTCGCGACGACATACCGACTCGGTAAGTCACTCGCCGATATCGATAAGAGCATGTTGTCTTGGGAAGACAAGCTCAAACGTAAAGAAGATAGTTACTATCGCCGATTCGCGGCGATGGAACAAGCGATGAATCAAGCGAACAGCCAATCGGCAACATTGACAAACTATTTGACACAAGGCCAGTAACCAGTAATAAGGAGGATCTCGCATGAATCCATATGCCACATACCAAACGAACTCTGTCACAACCGCATTACCGCAAGATTTGACGCTTATGCTGTATGAAGGATTGATCAAATTTGCAATGCTCGCGAAACGATCGATTGAACAAGGGTTAATCGAACAAAAAAATACGAACATCCAAAAAGCACAAGCGATCATCAGTGAACTTCAATTGACACTCAATCAGTCGATTGCATTATCGAAAGACTTAAACGCGCTTTATGATTATATGCAAGGGCGTTTGATGGATGCGAATGTCAAGAATGATGTCGCTGCGATCGAGGAAGTCATCGGCTTTGCGGAAGAGTTCCGTGAGACTTGGAAAGAAGCGATGAAGCTCGCGAAGCAACGATGAGTCCGCTTGACCCGCTTCGCCTCAAGACGAAACGGCTAATGGAGTTACTGGATCAGACGCCGAGCGACGAGACGTATGATGATTGGATTGAAAAAATTCAGCATCTGCTCAATGAACGGGAAGCATTCATTGCGGCACACTCCAATTTACTAGCCGGTGCAAATCAAGCAATCATTCAGGAGTTGGTAGCAGACAGTCGACAAATCGACTTGAAATTATCAGCGGAAACGGCTAAATTAGGGGTACAAATTAGTCAGTTGCGTCAGACACAGTCGAGTCGGAAGTCATATGTCGATCCGTATGAGGATGTCGACAATAGCTTTTCTCCGTATTTTGATTCGCGTCAGTAATGTTTTTGCGTGAGGGAGGAATCTTTCGTGAAGAAACAAGAGCAGGGTAAACGCCGTGTCCCACAAACCTATTTCCAATCGGATGGTTCATATGATCAGTTCATCGAACCGGATGTCGAGACGGAATCGTGGGAAGCGCTCGAGCGTCCGATTTCGGAACAACCGGATGTGTATGAGGAAGAAAAGTATCGCCGTGAATCATAACACGATAAAAAGAACGGAATCGGCGGATTCCGTTCTTTTTATTTGAAGCGATAAGCATTTTTGTCTTCCTGCTTGACCGTGTACATCGCTTCATCGGCGCGAATCAACAGGAGACTCGTCGTTGTTCCGTCTTCTGGGTAACGTGCGATCCCGATCGAAGGCGTGACGTGCATCGTCTGTGCTTGATAGAGAAACACCTCATTCAGCCGCTTAAGAATGTTTTCTGCGTAATGGATCGTACCTGCGCGATTTCGGTGTAAGAAGACGATGAATTCATCGCCGCCAAGTCGTGCTGCCATCTCCGATTCCTGCAAATCGGCTTCTAAGCGTCGTGCCGTCTCTTGTAGGACGAAGTCCCCGGCGTCATGACCGAACTGATCATTGATGTGTTTAAAACCATCTAAGTCGATGAACAATAACGATCCTTCTTGCCAGTGTGGTAATTCATTCGATAGGACTTCCTCGAAATAGCGACGATTTGGTAAGCCGGTGAGCGCATCCTGGTATCCGAGCGAACGTAACATCCGTTCTTCCGTTAGAGCATGCGTCCGGTCCGCTAAGATGATATAGAAGTCATGCTCGCGCGGAATCGAGATGACCGTCACTTCAAAGGCGCGTCCGTCGTCGAGTTGCATCAGTTGATGTTCGATTGGTGTTTCTTGCCAGCTGATCGGGACGATCTGTTCCATTAGCTGATCTGGAAGGTGTCCGGCAGGAAAATATTGTTCCGCGATCGGATTCATCGCTTTTTCATGACCGTTGGCATCCATCCGAACGATCGGATAAGGATGATTCAAAAATAGCCGGCGGTACTCTTCCTTTCGCAGTTCCAGGCGCTCCGTTTTTTCGTTGACGCGTTGCAATAACTCATTTTCCGAGAGACTTAACTCACGCAAAAGTCGTGTATTTTGACGCTCGGAGAAAAATTGGCGTACGAAAAAGAGCGAGAAAAGACCGATGAGACTACTCCAGTAGATCGCAGATGGGATCGGTACGTACGAGATGCCACCAACGACGATTAAGAGACTGAGGTAGGGAAGGTACGAGATCGTCCATCGTTCAGAGGCTTTCGGTGAGTGCGTTTTTCGATAATACTGCAAGAGACCATATAAGCTGACCGGATACAACGGGAAGAACCAACTGGCGATGTCGAGCTGATTCCGGATGAAAAACGTATAGTAACCGAAAATTGCAAAGATGAACAACAGCATCGATTGAATCAGTAACCGATGCGATTTATTGTGTAAGCCGGTCGTATAAAGTAAGAAGAAAAAGAACAGTTGTGCGATGAAGCTAAGCGCAAAACCACTCATCCCGACGAGTTCGATCGGAGAACGGGCGAAATCCGGGATATAGCGTAAGACGACCGTATAACCGAAGACGAATGTCATACCGAAGAGTAAAATCCCATCGACGTAAAGAAGTGGTAAGCGCCGGACCGTCGACCAATTGATCTGTTTCGCGAAAGTCATCGCTGTCAGGATAAAAAAGCCGGTAATCGTCAGGTTGACGACGGTATCGAGCTCCGGTGGATGCCAGGCAACTGGTAAGAAGCTAAAGGCAAAGTTCAAGATGATACCGATCGTGAACCACTCGATTGCTCGCCGGATGATCGGTAACGTACCGGACGAACGAGCTACCCATGAACAATAGAGAAGTCCGGTGATTGTGCTGAAGACAGCAAAAATCGGACCAGCATGAAACCAGCTTGATCCGAGAATGGCAATGTACGTAACGATGACATACCACTGGACGCGAGACATGTGTCGCATGCGTGATCCTCCTTTTTATGTAATTTGATTAGACGTTATGTGTTTCACGATACAATTCCCAATGTTCCCGTGCTTCTTTTTTTGTCCGGTCCGACACGGTCTTACTTTGGAAGATGAGACCATACCATTGTTTCGCATCATCCGTCCGTTTTAAGACAGCATACAAGTCACTGATCCGCAGTAAGAGGACATCGTGGGGGATACCGGTACGAACAGCATCGGTATAATTGAGATACAAGGCTTCGTACTTCGTGACTGACCGTTCCATCCACTGCAATTCTTGTGCTTCGTCTTCAAGCATCCGGTACATCCAAGCAATCCGGACGCCGAGCATGGCAAGAATCGCTTCTTTTTGTCCCGTTACTTGCGCTGTATAGAGGGCTAATTTATATAGCTGTAAGGATTGTTCGATCGTTCGCTCCGTCGCTGCGAACGGTAACACCGGGAGCGTTGGTAAAATTTGCTCTTCGAGCGTCTGACGCACGTCGGTCCGTAACTTTTCAAACGACTCATGAAAGACGAAGCGGCAGCGGGAACACTGGATTGGTTCGTACAGATAGGGATTCGATCCTTGGTAATGGACGAAACCGTCAAAATCCGTCCGCTCGACCCGAATATGACGCGACAAGACACGCTTCGTCTCTGTTTCTTTTAAGCAATAGGTACACTTACATTTTTTTAAATACAATTCAGGCATGGATAATCTCCTCGTGTTGTCGGATTAGACAAAGACGTTGACGAGCATGCCTTTGATTTCCCCGACTTGATCTAAAATATCAAGTCGTCTTGATTCTCCGGATAAGACGGTGTCCGTCAATTGCAATAGCTTCGTATCGACTTGTTCGACGACTTTATAGATTTTCGTCCGTCCGCGGCGATTGAAGCCGCGTTTCTCTTCTAATTGCTGTGATTGATCCAGTGCATCCTTTAAAAAATCCTTGATTTTCTCCTTGTAGCTCTCTAGATTTTCGATCGTATGACTCTCAGCGAGGAGTTGACCGTGCTCTTCGACGAGCAGTAACTTTTGCTGGAGACGTTCATAGCCTTTATGTTCTCGTTTATCCTGCATTAAGGCAGAGAAGGTCGTCGATGCCTCGACTTCCCGAGGACCGGACCGAACTGCCTGAAGCCGTTGTGTTTCTTGAATGCGGCGAATGTCCATAGCTGACACTTCCTTCTTAGTTGAGTAGTTGCAAGACGCCTTGCGGTAATGCGTTCGCTTGCGCAATCATGGCCATACCGGATTGGTTGAGGATGTTGTATTTCGCATACTCCATCATCTCTCGAGCCATATCGGTATCGCGAATCCGTGACTCGGACGCCGTCAAGTTCTCGCGACTGATACTGAGGACCGAATTCGTTGCTTCGAAGCGATTCTGGATCGCACCAAGCTTCGCGCGTTGATTCGAAACATTGTCGATCGCTTTCGTATAGAGGGTGATCGCAGTGCTTGCACTCTCACTCGACATGACGCTTAACGCATATTCCGTCGTGCCACTCGTTTCTGTCATGGCGACACTATCCGTTGCCGGAGCAGTTGTCGTACTAATACCGAGCGCCAGCCCACGCATGTCTTTGACGGTAACTGAGATACCTTCGTTTGCCCCAGCATTCGTTTGAACGAAGAGGGCGCTTTTCCCTTCAGCGAAGTCACCCGTTAGGATATCTTTGCCGTTGAACTGGGTCGTCTTCGCGATCCGTGTCACTTCATTCGTCAACTGGTCGATTTCGGATTGGATCGAAGAGCGGTCTTCAGGAGCAAGTGTTCCGTTACCTGCTTGAACAGCAAGTTCACGCATCCGTTGTAAGAGACTATGCGTTTCATTCATGCCGCCTTCTAAGGTTTGTACCATCGAGATGCCATCGAGAACGTTTTGTTCCGCTTTATCGAGTGCTTGCAAGCGATTCCGCATCTTCTCAGAGATGGCGAGACCAGCTGCATCGTCTGCAGCACGATTAATCTTTTGACCGCTTGATAGTTTATCCATCGTTGTCTTGACATTTAATTGATTCGCTGTCAGGTTACGATACGCCTTTAGTGCTTGGACATTGTTTGAGATTTTCATTCGTGTGCCATCCTTTCATATCCTGCATGATGGGCTGCCCGAGCAAGTGGGCGCTTATTTGTACTTGCTGCTTGCCATGTAACTAGCAGTTCTTCAGCAAGGAAAAGTGCTTCTGTGAGCACGTGATGTTCTGTGTAGGCACGCAGCGTCTGTTGACCGAGGTAAAAGTATAATGCTTCGAGTTGGGACGTGATGATCCCGCCGTCGTCATGCAATCCTTCCGAGAGCTTCGTCAGTAGCGCGTAGGCTTTTTGTAGACGTTCATTCATGTGATCAAATGCTTTTGCTTCAATCGCCGTGATCGCCTGTTCATACTGAAAGACAAGTCCTTGCAACATTTTTTCCGTCAATTGTTGTGGGGTCATCTGATACAGTTCTTGTTCTGTCATGTCTGTCGTCCTTTCGCGTGGTCCAGTTCTTCGATCAATAAGAGGAGTTCTGCCATGACGTCATAGAGTTGCGGTGGAATCGAGGTCCCGAGGTCGAGATCGAGCAGGTGACCGAGTAATGAGGTATCGTGTTCGACAGCGATTCCGTTGGCTCGAGCTTCCTGTAAGATCCGGTCTGCCGCTTGTCCTGTCGCGCGGGCGACAACGACAGGTGCTTGTCCGGACGCTTCATCGTAACGCAGAACGGCAGCAGATTTTCGGTGCTTCAAATCGATTTTCTGGTACATGGCTTCCTCCTTTAAATCCGGTAATCGTACCCGTTTGGCGTCTCATCCTTCTGCGTAGCAACGTCTTGACGTTCTTCTTTCGTGAACGGTCGGAACTGAATCCGAACATCCTGATAACCGGTCGCTTCTAAGGCGTCCGTCGTTCGTTCAAGAAACGGTGTAGCAAGTCGCTCGAGAATCGGGAGATCGTTTTCGATCGTGATTTGCATCTTCCGATTGACGGTTTCGACGCGTACGCCGATATCCCCGAGACGTTTCGTGTTCAGCTGGACGTACAACGTATTGTTTTCCCAGTCGATCACTTCATCCGGTCGCTTGTTTTGAAGGTGAACATGAAGACCGGCTGTCGCTTCGACGATCTGGACCGGAAGCGATAACAGAATCTGATTCAACTGCTGTTGATTGTCAGGCTTATTGATTTGCTGTTGCGTCGTCAAGAATGACTGAAGTTTCGAAGCTTCCGGATTGAGAGTCGGAGCAGCGAGCTTCAACTCGGCGCTTTGCAGCTGCAGTGCTTTTTGAACCGTTTCTTGTAAAACTCGCGGACTGTTTTGTTTCGGTTCATACGGTATGAGTTTTGCCGGTGCGTCGTTTGGCGTTCGAGCGCTTGACGCGTTCCATTCCGGTAAATAGGTCGGACGGACGTTCGCTGGCGCGTAGCGGAAGGCTTCAAAGCCCGTCCGGACTTCTTGCAGTAGTGCCTTCGCTTCTGTTCCCCGACCGTGGGAAGCGAGTTCAGCACCGCGTTCGAGCTTCGATAAAAAGTGGATCAACTGTTTTTCATCCCGCATCGTCGTATGCAACATCGCGTCCGTTTGCTGGAACATTTGCTTCAAGCGGTGTGCCGTACTTTCGATGACAGCAACCATTTGCACTGGGCGGGACTCGACGAGTGGTTCGATTTGTCGCAGTTGCGACACGATCGTTCGCTGTTGGCTCTTGAAGTCGTTCGTCACCTCCGCTAAACGAGGTGTTACCTCTCGGACGAGGGTCAGAGCCGACCGTATCGGAGTAGCTTGCTCGACCGGACTTGCGGCACGGGCCGTCAGACCAATCAATTGTTCGCGGACACTCGTCTTCGGCTCAAGTGGAGCTTGCGGGAAGTAAGGTGTCAGTTGTTTTCGGACCGTTTCGACGTCCCCTTGATCAAGCGCTGTAATGAGTGCGGGACGTTCCTTCGCTGGCAAATGTTCAATGTACTGACGCATATGCAGCGGTGTCGCAGCTTCGATATCACGCTGCGTTGGTAAGGTGACTCGTGCAACGTCAAGCGCAACGACTTTTTCAAACGTCGGTTGGTCGCGTAAGGCATCGCGTTCCGGAAGGACATCGACAAATTCTTCGGTCGTCGCTAACAGACTATCAATCAAGAGTTCTGCTTCCGGTGGAAGCGCGTTATCAGGACGCGAGACGAGTTCAAGGACAAGATCCTTGTAGCTGCCTTGAAGGGCCATGACCAGTTGGGCGACGACTTCAGGTGTTTGAGGCAACTGACCGCTCGCAAGAAGTTTTGCGACAGCCGGTTTCAGTTCTGCTGGCACGCCTTCGAGTAAAGCAGGATCGACGTTTGACGGAATCGAGACGGCGGACGGTGTTTCAGCGTCAGTCCCTGAGACAGCTGGTAGCTGTTCGATCAGATAACCTTCCGCCGTTTGACCTTTTACTTTAAACTGGAAATCACCTGTCGGAACTTCTCCAGTGAATGTCATCTCGATTTTATCCCGTCCGACTTGAACGAGCGCCGTATGCGGTCCTGTTTGTTCCAAGACGGTTCCTTTATATGTCTTCGTCTCCGAAAGAACGGTTTGTCCGGCAGGTACCGTCGAACGAGCTGGATTCAACTGGATATTCATCAAACGTCCTCCTTTTTTCAAAATACATCATCTTATTATATATCGGCAGAAACGAAAAAGGGTTGAGCGAAAATATCGCCCAACCTTCGTTTTTTCAAGATTTGATTGCATTAAAGCGTTCCTCTAATGTCATCGCGTTCAATTGTTGATAGCGAGCCATAAGCTCACCTGTTGCTTTCATTTGGTTGCGGACGATGTAAGGAGAGGCGTTCACGGGAAGGATCATGCCATTGCGGGTCTTCAGCTTAGTCTGTCCATCCTCTTCGAGGACATCAATCATATGACTCCAAGCGTACCATTCGCAATCATCACGTTTCGGTGATTTGGTAGGGAAAAAGACGAGGCCGAGTGACGGTTCGATGACAATCGGGACTTTTCCTTTCACGGATGCGACACGTTTTGCGGTGACGATCCGTTCCTCAATAGAACTATTGTACTGCCTGCACGATAATTGCAACAGTTGATACGGTCGAAGTGGCGTCATGATGGTAGAACCATCTTCTAGCACGATGATGGACTGCTTCATCATGTCGTAGCAAGGTAAGATCGCTACGGTCCGCTTCGTGATTCGATACTTTTCATCATTATGGAATGGTCGCATGTCGACTACATCCTCCTCAAATGGGACAATGGATAAAACAGGTAATTACTAACGATATAATACAATATTACAAATGTAATGACAATGTAATTTTTTGAAATATAGAACAATGTCTTGGTGGAAATTGATAATTACGTGGTAATGGTTTCTAAATAATCAGAATTTTTAATTGTCAATAATTCCTTCTTTTGATAGACTAATTCGTGAGAGCTTGCTCTCGTACTCTGGTTTGCGAAGGGAACGTGAATTCGAATGGAACAAGGTAAAGTCAAATGGTTTAATGCTGAAAAGGGTTATGGATTCATCGAAACGTCTGACGCGAAAGACGTCTTCGTACACTTCTCAGCGATTCAAGTCGATGGTTATAAATCACTTGAAGAAGGCGAAGAAGTGGAATTTGAAATCGTTGAAGGTGATCGTGGTCCACAAGCTGCGAACGTTTCAAAGATCTAATCCAATAGCAGCCGCCACCGTTTTTAGGCCATCCGCCTAAAAGCGGTTTTTTGTTTTGAATCCATTTGAAACGGGTATATACGTTAACATCAACATGCATCAATATTATCGTACGCTAAGAATCGAAGTGAACGTTCATGAGAATGTCATCGTTTTCATGGTGTTCCTTCACTTATCGTGCTATAATAAAAACGAACCAAAGAATTTCGAATATTCAGAAGGAAACGACTGGATCATCTCGAATTCATAGGTTCAACCGGTTACTTAAGGAGGAGTTTACATGATCTACAACATTCGCGGTGAAAACTTGGACGTCACAGATGCTCTCAAGGATTACGTCGAGAAAAAGCTTGAAAAGTTAACTCGTTATTTTACAACTCCTACGGAAGCGCAAACGGCTTATGTCAATCTCAAAGTCAACAATGAGAAGCAAAAAGTCGAAGTGACGATTCCAATGCCAAACCTCTTGCTCCGCGCAGAGGATATCAATGGCGATATGTATGCAGCAATCGACCTCGTCGTCGATAAGCTCGAACGTCAAATCCGGAAACACAAAACGAAGTTGAACCGGAGAGGACGCGCTAAAGAAGGCGGCATCGGAGAGTACTTCAAAACGCTCGAAGGACCGGAAGCGGAAGCGCCAGTCTATGAAGAGGACGAGGCAGAACTCGAACTCGTTCGGACGAAGCGTTTCACACTCAAACCAATGGACACGGAAGAAGCGATTCTTCAGATGGACATGCTCGGGCACGCATTCTTCGTCTTCTCAGACGCAGAAACGGGCAACACGAACGTCGTCTACCGTCGTAAGGATGGTCGTTACGGTTTGATTGAACCAGAATAATGAATGCAACAGGGACTCGCTCTTACGGGCGAGTCCCTTTTTGATATGATGGAAAACTATTTTTAAACACGATACGTTTGCTCTATGACGAAAGACCGAGACCGCTACTCGGTCCGCTTGTTGAAATTTGACGTCGTATTCGGTACACTGAATAAAGGAAAAATCTCGGAATTCTGTTCGTTCAAAGAATCGTTCGAAGTAAGGGGACTGTAAGGCATGGCTAATTTTCTAAAAGAATTATTTGCACCAACGAAACGTGTCCTGAAGAAAGCCGAAAAAGCAGCAGACGCTGTGGAAGCGCTCGAGACACAAATCGGTGCGTTATCGGATCAAGAACTTGAAGGAAAAGTCGTTGAATTCCGTGAGCGTCTCGCTAACGGAGAAGACCTAGATGATATTTTACCGGAAGCTTTCGCGGTCTGTCGCGAAGTGTCGACACGCGTTCTCGGCATGCGCCACTACCGCGTTCAGTTGATCGGTGGATATGTCCTGCATAACGGGGATATCGCCGAAATGAAGACCGGGGAAGGTAAGACACTCGTCGCAACACTCCCTGTTTATTTGAATGCCCTCGCTGGCAACGGCGTTCACGTCGTTACCGTCAACGAATATCTTGCAAAACGTGACCGTGACATCATGGAACCTCTTTATGCGGCCCTTGGTCTATCGGTCGGCTTGAATCTCTCAAGCATGTCGCGTCAGGAAAAACAAGCAGCCTACAGCTGTGACATCACGTACGGAACGAACAACGAGTTCGGTTTCGACTACTTGCGTGACAACATGGTCCTGTATAAAGAAGACCGTGTCCAACGACCGCTCCATTACGCTGTCGTCGATGAAGTCGACTCAATCCTCGTCGATGAAGCGCGGACACCACTCATCATCTCAGGGTCTGCCGAGAAATCGACAGCGCTCTATTCGCAAGCGGACACGTTCGCGAAAATCATGAAAGCAGATGAAGACTACACGGTCGACATCAAGACGAAGAGTGTTCTGTTGACGGAGCAAGGGATCGACCGCGCTGAGAAATATTTCGGCATCGATAACCTGTTTGGTCTCGAGCATGTCTCACTCAACCATCATTTGAGCCTCGCACTGCGGGCGAATGCCGTCATGCACCGCGACGTCGACTATATGGTGCGTGAAGACGAAGTCATGATCATCGACCAGTTCACAGGTCGTGTCATGGAAGGGCGTCGTTACTCAGAAGGTCTGCACCAAGCGATCGAAGCGAAGGAAGGCGTCGAGATTCAACGCGAATCGATGACGCTTGCGACGATCACGTACCAAAACTTCTTCCGAATGTATACGAAGCTTGCCGGGATGACGGGTACAGCGAAGACGGAGGAAGAAGAATTCCGTAACATCTACAACATGCACGTCGTACCGGTTCCGACGAACAAACCCGTCGTCCGAAACGATATGCCGGACTTGATCTTCAAAACGATGAACGGGAAGTTCGCTGCCGTCGCAGACGAAATCGAACGCGCCCACCGCGAAGGACAGCCTGTCCTCGTCGGTACGGTTGCCGTTGAGACGTCGGAGTTACTCAGTAACATCCTCAAGAAACGTGGCATTCGTCACGAAGTCTTGAACGCGAAAAACCACGCACGTGAAGCGGAAATCATCGAGAACGCCGGTCAAGCGAACTCGGTCACGATCGCAACGAACATGGCCGGTCGTGGTACCGACATCAAGCTTGGTGAAGGTGTCTTAGATAAAGGTGGTCTCTTCATCCTAGGGACAGAACGTCACGAATCACGCCGGATCGATAACCAGCTCCGTGGTCGTGCTGGTCGTCAAGGAGATCCAGGGGCATCACAATTCTATCTCTCACTTGAAGATGAATTGATGCGTCGTTTCGGTTCTGATTCGCTGCAGTCGATGATGGACCGTCTCGGAATGGATGATTCACAACCAATCGAGAGCCGGATGGTGTCTCGTGCCGTTGAATCGGCTCAAAAACGCGTCGAAGGCAACAACTTTGATGCGCGGAAACAAGTCCTCGGCTACGATAACGTCATGGCGGACCAACGGAAAGTCATGTACGCGGACCGGGCAGCGATTCTCGATGCGGGTTCCGTGTCAGATATCGTCCGTCCGATGATCGAGCAGACGATCGAAGCAGGCGTTCATCAGTACACGCCGGTCGAGTTCGTCCCGGAAGAGTGGAGCATCGGTGCGCTTGCGGAGTGGGCAAACCAGACGCTTGCGATCGAAGAGAAGGTCACGGAAAGCGACCTCTTCGGAAAAGAACGTGAAGAAATCATCGAGTTGCTTAAAGAGCGGACATTCGCGCACTACGAGCACAAACGGTCAGAAGTCCCAGCCGAAGCATTCGATGAGTTCGAAAAAGTCATCGTTCTTCGTGCCGTTGACCAACACTGGATGAACCATATCGATCAAATGGATCAACTCCGTGAAGGGATTCACCTCCGGGCATATGGTCAAAACGACCCGCTCCGTGAATACCAATCGGAAGGGTCGATGATGTTTGATGCGATGAACGCTGCGATCGCTGAAGAAGTGACACAATTCGTCCTTCGGGCAGATCTCGATCCAAACCTCAAACGCGAAAAAGTCGTCCAAGACGAAGTCGCCGTTTCGGGTAAGGAAGATAAAGCGGTCAAGAAAAAGCCGGTCCGGAAAAATCCAAACGATCAAATCGGACGCAACGATCCGTGCTGGTGTGGATCCGGTAAGAAATATAAGAACTGTCACGGCCGTCAGGCATAAGTGATGAATCGACTGAAAGAGAGGCAGGAGATTCCTGCCTCTTTTCACGGAAAGAGAAGGTGGAACACATGGAATTAGCAGAAATTCGCAACACCGCCGAGTGGATGGAAAAGAAACTCGACGAATATAAGGCATCACTCGACCTCGAGTCGAAGATTGCCCGGATCGAAGAACTTGAAAACGAGATGACGTACCCAGACTTCTGGAACAACCAGGAATCGGCACAAAAAGTCATCGATGAGTCGAACGGCTTAAAAGCGATGGTCGACAAATACAAAGAACTCGAAGCAGGTCACGAGAACGTCGCCTTGACGTACGAATTGATCAAGGAAGAGCCGGATGCGGATCTTCAAGAAGAGCTCGAGTCAGAACTTGGCGACCTCAAGAAGAAGTTCGAAGACTTCGAACTCCAAATTCTCTTGAACGGCGAATATGACGCAAACAACGCGATCCTCGAGTTGCACCCAGGTGCAGGTGGTACCGAGTCGCAAGACTGGGCATCGATGTTACTACGGATGTACCAACGTTTCTGCGACAAGCAAGGCTGGAAAGTCGAAACGATGGACTACCAACCGGGTGATGAAGCGGGTGTCAAATCGGTCACGCTCCGTATTCAAGGGCACAATGCCTATGGATACTTAAAAGCTGAAAAAGGGATCCATCGTCTCGTCCGGATCTCACCGTTTGACTCGTCAGGTCGCCGTCATACATCGTTCGTCTCGTGTGACGTCATGCCGGAATTCAACGATGACATCGACATCGAAGTCCGGACGGAAGATTTACGGATCGATACGTACCGTGCCTCTGGTGCCGGTGGTCAGCACATCAATACGACGGACTCGGCTGTCCGGATCACCCACGTTCCGACAGGCGTCGTCGTCTCTTGTCAACAAGAACGGTCGCAGATCAAAAACCGTGAAGCGGCGATGAAGATGTTGAAAGCGAAACTCTACCAACGCGAAATCGAAGAGCAACAAAAGAAACTCGACGAGATCCGTGGTGAAAAATCGGATATCGCATGGGGTAGCCAAATCCGTTCGTACGTCTTCCACCCATACAGCATGGTCAAGGATCACCGGACGAACTATGAAGTCGGGAACACGCAAGGAGCAATGGATGGTGACATCATGGGCTTCATCGATGCGTACCTCCGTCTGATGAATATGTAAGACAATCAACCAGTCGGACGATGTTCGACTGGTTTTTTGACCGTCAAAGGGGGAACAGTCATGCAGGAGCAAAGTCGGATCAACAAACAAGCGTGGGAGTACCGGGCATATGAATTTTGGGAAAAGCGAGACGGAACACCGGCAGAATATGCTACGATCATCAAACAAGATCCAGCCGCATGCTTGAAGAAACATCGTCGTCATCTCGAAGACATCGCCGGGAAGACGATCGCGAACATCTGCGGTTCGAACGGACGCAAGGCGGTGCCGTTAGCGTTACTCGGAGCAGACGTCACCGTGTTCGATATTTCAGAGGAGAATGCCAAGTACGCGCTTGAACTAGCGTACCATGCTGAGACATCAATCCACTATGTTGTCGGGGATCTCTACGCGATCGATCTTGAACGATATCGCAATACGTTTGACCTCCTCTACTTAGAAGGCGGGATTTTGCATTACTTTGCGGATCTCGAGCGTTTTCTGCAGATCCTGTTTACAATCTTGCGACCCGGTGGGCAGTTGATCCTTAGCGATTTTCACCCGGTCGGACGCTGGATCGATGCGGATTTGACGTATCGACCGCGTTATTTCGATCAAGCGTTGCAAGCGGGTGACTTAGCGTATAAGACACATTTTCCAGACGCGGAACAAATCGATTTTCCGGACGTCTCCGTCCGTTACTTTACGCTGAGTGAGATTTTAAACGGCGTCATCGCGACGCGATTCACATTAGAACGATTCGACGAGCATCGTGGCTGGAACGGTGAGAACATCCCGTCCGAGTTCACGCTACTCGCAACGAAACCACTCGAAGGGAGCAATAGCTGATGATTATCCGTAAAGAAGGCTTCAAGGATGCAGCGGGAATCCGGCTTGTCCATGAGGCAGCGTTCGAACAACCGAGCGAAGCGAACCTCGTGGATGCGTTACGCGAGGACGAAGCCGCGCAACCGGTCTTTGGTCGCGTCGCGATGACCGACAAAGGAGAAATCGTCGGTCATGTCCTCTTGAGCCGAATCCATATCGGTGACATCCCGTCACTTGCCTTAGCGCCGGTCGGTGTGTTGCCGGCTTGGCAACGAGAGGGCATCGGTTCTGAGTTGATCCGCCAGGTGATCGAGGATGCACGGGATGCCGGTGAATCACATATCGTCGTGCTTGGTCACGACAGCTACTATCCACAGTTTGGTTTCGAACGGGCGATCGACTACGGTATTGAGCCACCGTTCCCCGTTCCGCCAGAAGTCTTTCTCGTCCTTGCACTCGAACGGAATGGGTTGCGTAGCGTCAGCGGCATCGTCCGCTACAGTCCCCCCTTTAGTGCGGTATAAAGGGAACACTGTGAGTTGTTCCGCCTCTCTAGTCGTTGTCTGACTTTTCCGCTAAAATGAAACACGAGAATCAATCGATAAGGGGAAATGGAATGTCATGACATCGACACGTCAGGAAGTCGTGCGCGATTATGCGTATTTGTTAATCGGGTCCTTGTTCGTCGCAAGTGCCTTTAGTTTATTTTTAGCACCGAATCAACTCGCTTCAGGAGGCGTTAGTGGCTTATCGATCGTCTTGAACGATCTGTTCGGGATCTCACCCGGCTTGTTCCAACTCGTCGCGAACGTCGTCTTGCTGGCGATCGGGTGGATGATCCTCGGGATGGGTTTTGGTGTCAAATCACTCGTCGGGTCGATCTTTTTACCGGTCGTCATCCTTGTCTACGAGCGGTTCGATGTTCCGGCTGCGACGATGAATCCGATGCTTGCCGCGATCTTCGGTGGTGCCGGTGTCGGGATCGGACTCGGTCTGATCTTCCGGGGACGTGCCTCGACCGGGGGAATGGATTTGATTGCGCAAATTTTGCATCGCTTCACGAAATTGCCGCTTCATCTCTGTATCGCCTTGCTCGACGGAACGATCGTCATCAGTGCAGCGACAATCTTCTCGCTTGAGATCGGACTGTACGCGCTCGTCGCCTTGTTCATCACGATCAAGATGATCGACGTCGTCCAACTCGGGATCACGAACGACAAGCTCGCTTATATCATCTCCGATCAACGGGAAGCGTTAGTGAAGGAAATCTTCGAAACGCTCGATCGCGGAGCGACGGAGATCGAGGCGGCAGGTGCGTTTACGCGGACACGGAAACCGATGCTGATGGTCGTCGTCCGCCAAGGAGAAATCACAACGCTTAAAGAGATCGTCAAACACATCGATCCGTCAGCGTTCCTCGTCGTCAGCGAGGCGCATGAGGTGCTGGGACTCGGTTTTACGGACGACAAACGCTACCGGAATGTGCCGTAATTGTTCCAAACTCGTGAAGTTTTTGTGAAATTATGCTTAACTCTTCCGGATAACGGTTATACTCTAACTAGGTCAGAAGTGTTTACTTAGATACTTACAAGAGGGGGATATCCGGATGAAGCTGAAAAACTTGTTACTCGCGTTAGGGTTAGGAACAACGCTTGCACTCGCAGCATGTGGTGGTAGTGACGACTCCAGCGCTAGCGATTCGTCAAGTACGAAGGAAGAGTCGACGATGAACGATGATTCGTCGAAGACGGAAACAGCTGTTGATGCGGAAAAAATCTTCGCGAACAACTGTGCATCGTGTCACGGGAACAACCTTGAAGGAAATGTCGGACCAAATCTGACGAAGGTCGGCTCGAAGTACTCTTCAGAAGAGATTCAAGAGATCATCAAGAACGGGAAAGGGCAAATGCCTGCTGGAATCCTCAAAGAGGATGAAGAAATCGTTGCCGTTGCTGACTGGCTCGCGGATAAAAAGTAATTATGGGATATGATGGGGTATGAGATGACAGACACGACATGTGTTCGTCATCTCGTACCTCTTTTTTATGGTATCATCGCTTGAAATGACATTTGATTGTAATGTGCGTTCAATTTCGTCCCTGTTATAATGGTGGTCGGTAGGTTTTTAGACCTATCCATTCAGCATCAGTAAATAAGTAAGGATGTGAAGTACGTGATCAAGATGCAACGAATCAGTAAGATTTATCCGAACGGCGTCACGGCACTCCGTGAGGTCGATTTGACGATTGATCAAGGCGAATTCGTCTATATCGTCGGTCCGTCGGGTGCGGGTAAGTCAACATTCATGAAAATGATGTACCGCGAAGAGAAACCAACGAGCGGTTCATTTTTATTTAAAGGAATCGAAGTCGGTAAGTTGAAGAACCGTCAAATCCCCGAACTTCGTCGCCAAATCGGCGTCATCTTCCAAGATTTCAAACTACTCCCGTCATTGACGGTTTATGAAAATGTCGCCTTCGCATTAGAGGTCGTAGGAGAAGACAAGTCACAAATCCGCCAGAAGGTGCTCGAGGTACTCGATCTCGTCAAGCTCAAGCATAAGGAACGGAACTATCCGGATGAATTATCAGGGGGCGAACAACAACGAATCTCGATCGCGAGAGCCATCGTCAACCGTCCGTCACTCGTCATCGCCGATGAACCGACAGGAAACCTGGACCCGGATACTGCATGGGAGATCATGGAAGTATTCGAAGAGATCTATCGCCGTGGGACAACGGTCGTAATGGCGACACACAACCGAGACATCGTCAACAAGATGCGTCATCGTGTCTTAGCGATCGACGGTGGAAAAATCGTCCGAGACGAAGAGAAAGGAATGTACGGCTATGAAGTTTAATGGATTCCGTCATTTACGGGAAGGGGCAAAAGGTCTCGTCCGGAACGGCTGGATGACATTCGCTTCAGTCAGTGCCGTTACCGTCACACTACTTCTCGTAGGAATATTCGCAATGCTCATGTTCAACGTCAACAAGATCTCTGATAACGTCGAAAAAGACGTCGAGATCCAAGTCTTCGTCGAACGGGAAGCAGACCAAGCAAAAATTGATTCAGTTGGCGATTCGTTGAAGCAATTACCGGGAGTCGCATCTGTCCGTTATAGTTCGAAAGAAGAAGAACTGGACCGCTTCAAGGAGCAACTTGGCGAAGGTTCACAAGCGTACCGGTCCGTTGAAAAAGATAACCCGCTTCACGATCGATACATCGTCAAAGCTACCTCACCAAAAGAGACAGAAACACTTGCAAATTCCATCAATAAAATGGAAAATATAGATAGTGTCGAATATGGTAAGGACTATGTTAAAAAGATGTTTAACTTCCTTGAAGGAGTTCGGATCGGTGGAATCATCCTGATCGTCGGTTTGACGTTCATGGCAATGTTCCTCATTTCGAATACGATCAAAGTCACGATCTTCTCTCGTCGTCGGGAAATCGAGATCATGCGTCTCGTTGGAGCGAAAAACGGATTCATCCGTGCACCGTTCTTTGTTGAAGGGTTGTTGATGGGGATATTAGGTGCCATCATCCCGATTGTCGTTGTCTACTTTGGTTATGAAGTATCGTACAATGCGATTCAACCTCAACTGGCAACGATTAACGAAGGAATCTTCTCACTAGTCCCGCCAGGACAATTATCACTAGAGGTCGTCTTAATTTTACTCGGTCTCGGTGCATTCATCGGTGTCTGGGGATCGACGACGTCACTTGGTCGTTTCTTAAAGATTTAATCGATTCATTTAAAAATAAAATAGAGGAGAGATGCTTCTCATGAAAGTCCGATTCTATTCTGTCGTCCTGAGCTTAGCTTTGATTGGAACTAGCGTGTCCGTTCATGCCACGTCGAAAGAAGATTTGTTGAAGGAACAACAGGAGGTCGAAAGCCGTCTAAAAGAGACGGAACGATCACAGAATCAGACATCAGAGAAGTTGATCTTGACGAAACAGCAGCGCAAGGAAGCCCGTGCGCAACTGGATGAAGTCAACAGCCGTTTGGATGATTTAGCGCGTAAGATAGCCGATCAACAAGCGGCTGTTGCTGCATCTAAGGAACGATTACGTCTGACGGAAGAAGCCATTTCCGAAACGTTGAAGGAACTACATCAACAAGAAGACTTACTGGGAAGTCGCTTACGTGCCGTCCAGCAAAAGGGAGACGTTACCTACATCGAGGTCTTGCTTGACGCGAAAGACTTCGGTGATTTGATTTCGCGCTTCAGCACAGTCAGTGAGATCATGAAGCAAGATGATGATGTCCTGCAAACATATAAGGCGAACGTCATTCAGTTGAACGAACAGCGATCCGATCAAGCGTTGTTGCTCGAAAGTCTGAAGCGGGAGCAACGGAAATTACTTGTCCTTCAGACGCAAATCATCGCGGAATCGGAGTTGAAGCGAAAGCTGGTCGTCCAGTTGAACACGAAGGTAAAAGCGTTGCAACAAGAGCAGTTCTCAAAAGCTGAAGAAGCAGAAATTCTCGCTGATCAGCGACAGTTGATTCAAAATGAACTGGCTGCACTGAAAGAAGCAGAACGAAAAGCAAAAGAAGAGGCAAAGCGACGGGCAATCGAGGCAGCACGTCAAGCCGAAGCGAAGCGAGTAGCGGAAGCCAAACGACAAGCCGAAGCTGCGCGTGCTGCTGCAGCGAAACAACAGGAAGCGGATGCTGAGAAAACGAAGCCACCCGTACCTGAAGTCGAAGTACCTTCAGGAACACCCGATACACCAGCAGACGTCGATTCGAATCGTCCATTTCATTTACCGGTGCAAGGCTATGTCTCATCACCGTTCGGTCCACGAAACAATCCGTTGACTGGAAAGCCGGAGATTCATAAGGGAATCGATCTCGTCAATGCGAAAGGGACACCGATTCATGCGGCAGCCGGAGGAATTGTTTTGCGTGCAGGCAGTGCGACGGGGTACGGCAATGTCGTCATGGTGACTCATTTAATTGATGATCAGGTCTATACGACCGTTTATGCCCACCTGGAGTCAATCGATGTCAAAGCCGGTCAAACGGTCATGCCCGGTCAAATCGTCGGCACACTTGGATCAACCGGCTGGTCGACAGGACCGCATCTGCATTTCGAATTGCATAAGGGAGAGTGGGCTGCCGGTCAACCGAATGCAGTCGACCCGGCACCGTACATCTTTTGACATCCCATAGAATACTGAAAAGATAGGGTAACCTATCTTTTTTTGCTATACTGAAAAAAATAATGCGTTTTTTAACGGAAGTGGGGAATCAAGCGTGAAAAAATCTACAACAGCAGTCATCGCGGTCAGTACCTTCGGGCTTGGTTTAGGGGCAGGCGCCGTCGGAATGTTAGCGGCTGGCGGAACGGATTCTGTCTCGACGTCATCGTCGTCTGCGAATGCGACGGGTGATTGGAAAAAAATTGATCAGGTCCGTCAAATGATCGAACAGAACTATCTAGAAGACGTAACGGATAAAGAACTGCTGGACGGTGCGTTATCCGGTATGGCGGAAGTGCTTGACGATCCGTATTCCGTCTATATGGATGAGTCGGAGACGGCATCGTTCAATACGAATCTATCGTCTTCTTTTGAAGGGATTGGTGCGACGCTTGAACAAAAGGGCGAGTCGATCGTCATCGTCTCACCGATTAAGGGATCACCCGCTGAAAAAGCCGGGATCAAACCGGGTGACGTCATCTTAGAAATCGACGGCAAGTCGACGAAAGGGCAAAAGACGGATCAAGCCGTCAAGAAAATCCGTGGTGAAAAAGGAACGAATGTCGTCCTGACGATTCAACGCAGCGGTCAAGACGCGATGGACATCACGATCAAACGGGATACGATTCCGATCGAGACGGTTTATACGTCGACCGAAGACGTCAACGGGAAGAAGATTGGTGTCTTGCAAGTGACGCAGTTCTCAGAACCGACGGCTAAAGAGTTCGAGAAGGGGCTCGCGAAACTCGAGAGTCAGAATATCGATGGACTCGTCATCGACGTTCGCGGAAATCCGGGCGGTCTCTTAACGGCTGTCTCAAGCATGATTGCACCGTTCATTCCGAAGGACGTTCCGATTTATCAAGTCGAGAACAATAAGGGAGAGCGTCAGCAGGAATTCGGGAAGGCAGACGAGAAGAAACCATATAACATCGTCGTGCTCGAAGACGGCGGATCAGCGTCCGCGTCCGAGATTTTGGCAGCAGGTCTGAAGGAAGGTGCCGGGGCTGAGGTCGTCGGTACGAAATCGTTCGGTAAAGGTATCGTCCAAAGTGCCTATGACTTGAAGGACGGTAGCGATTTGAAGTTAACGACGAACAAGTGGCTGACACCGGACGGCAACTGGATTCATAAAAAAGGAGTTAAGCCGACGATTGAAGTCAAGCAACCGGCGTACTTCAACGTCACGAAGATCCTGACTGATCAAAAGTCACTCGCAGTCGGCGATTATGGAAAATCAGTCGAAAATGCTCACCTCGTCCTCGAAGCAATCGGTTACGAGCCAAAAGGACAAAATGGGTATTTCGGTGACACGATGAAGAAAGCCGTCGAAGCCTTGCAAAAGGATGCGAAGCTTGACGTCACTGGAAAAATCGATCAGCAGACAGCGGGTGAGATGGAGACGCGTCTCCTGAAGAAACTCGAGGACGATAAGAATGACGTCCAGCGGAAAAAAGCACTCGAGGTCGCTGCTCAATAATAAGGAATGGAAAGAGGTCTGAATGCGCGTGGAATTACTCGATGAAATTGGTTGGACCGCGATTAGTCTCATCGCCAGTCCGACCTTGTGGTTAGCACTCCTTGTCAGTTGGGTCATCGGCATCCGGCGTGTTAAACGGGAACGTGGACTATTTCGCTCCCGGACACACGGTAAACGAAGCGATGTCCTCGAAACACTTTTACCCGGGTTACTAATTGGTCTCGTCTTATCCGTCGCCAGTGGCTGGCTCGGATTGACGCTGACGCCGCAATACGCTCTGTTGTTACTCGGACTCTCGAGCGTCCTGTTGTTGGTCGGGATTGTCCGCTTGAACGTACCGCTTTGGCCGATCGTCTTGCTTGGACTTGCCGGCTGGTTTCTAATGGATGCACGTCTTGATCCGGTTCGAGCGGTTGATCCGAAAATGATTTTATTGCTTGCGACGTTAACGCTCGTCGCGGAATGTCTACTCGTCTGGTGGCGCGGGCAACGACGCCTGTCACCGTCACTCGTCGTCTCGAAGCGTGGTCGCTTCATCGGTGGGCTGTCAGCGAATAAACTTTGGCTATTGCCCTTGCTCGTCTTTGTTCCGGGCGACGTGCTTGAAGCTTGGTGGCCACGTTACAGCTTCCCAGAGCTCGTTCCGATCGTGCTTTGGTTACCGATCGGCTTCAGCTTTCTCTTTACGGGTAAGTTGCCGAAAGAATTGATGCGTCCGCTCGTTCAAGGACGTTTGATCACGAGTCTCGTCGCGATTCTATTGACGGTTCTTGCATACGTCACCGGACAAGCTGAATGGCTGTACGGAATCGTCTTGTTGCTCGTCCTGCATATCTTATTGCATCAGCGGGTCAAACGCTTGAACCGGGCACAGACCCCATTGTTCCTCAATGGAACGCGTGGTGCCGTCATTCTCGGAACGCTACCTGATAAACCGGCTGCTGAGATGGGATTGATTCCGGGTGAAGCCATCTACAAGGTCAACGGCGAAAAAGTGGATTCGGAAGCATCGTTCTACGAAGCGATCCAAAAACACAAACCGTATCTGCGTCTTGAAGTCATGAACCATAACGGCGACATCCGGTTTGCGCAACGTGCCTTCTATGAACAAGATCATCATGAGCTCGGTATCCTGTTCGTCAACGAGCCGGTCCATGGTCGCACTAAAGTGCGGTCCTTGCATTAACAAGTAAATCCCTGTCACGGAACAGCCGTGACAGGGATTTTTTTATGAGCAGAAAAATCGAGGATCAACACTCGAAGCAAAAAGAAACTTTTGCATTTTCGAAAAAAAGGGTAACTTCCTAAAAGGAGCACTTCATAATCGAATGTTTGTTCGTAAAGTGGTACAATAAAAATAGATTTTTTACGTGATGAGGGGGAAGCAAACGATGGATTTTGAACTCGTTTCACCATTTGAGCCAGGCGGTGATCAGCCGACAGCAATCGAAAAATTGGTGACTGGGCTAAAACAAGGCGAACGACATCAGACGTTGCTTGGGGCGACCGGTACCGGGAAGACGTTCACGGTCTCGAACGTCATCAAGGAAATCAAGAAACCGACACTCGTCCTTGCCCACAACAAAACACTAGCGGGACAACTCTACTCGGAGTTCAAGGAATTCTTCCCGAACAATGCGGTCGAATACTTCGTTAGTTTTTATGATTATTATCAACCGGAAGCGTATGTACCGTCGACGGATACGTTCATTGAGAAGGACTCTTCGATCAACGATGAGATTGATAAACTACGTCACTCGGCGACGTCCGCCCTGTTCGAACGGGAGGACGTCTTGATCGTTGCTTCTGTCTCGTGTATCTATGGTCTCGGTAACCCGGAAGAGTACAACAACCACGTCTTGTCACTGCGTGTCGGCAATGAGATGGGGCGAAACGAGATGCTCCGTCGTCTAATCGACATCCAGTATGAGCGTAACGACATCGACTTCCAGCGCGGACGGTTCCGCGTCCGCGGAGACGTCGTCGAAATCTTCCCGGCGTCACGCGATGAACAGTGTGTCCGGGTCGAGTTCTTCGGTGACGAGATCGAACGGATTCGTGATATGGATCCGCTGACAGGTGAGATCGTCGCGGACCGTGAGCACATCTCGATCTTCCCGGCGTCCCACTTCGTGACGGGGGATACCCGTCTGCAGAAGGCGATCGCGAACATCGAGAAGGAACTAGAGGTCCAGCTTGCGAAGTTGCGCGAAGACAATCAGTTGCTCGAAGCGCAACGGCTCGAACAACGGACGAACTACGACCTTGAGATGATGCGTGAGATGGGCTATTGCTCCGGAATCGAGAACTACTCGCGTCACTTGAACTTGATGCCGGAAGGGGCAACACCGTATACGTTGCTCGATTACTTCCCGAAAGACTTCTTACTCGTTGCCGATGAGTCACACGTCACGCTGCCGCAAATTCGCGGGATGTATAACGGGGACCAGGCGCGGAAACAAGTCCTCGTCGATCACGGCTTCCGTCTTCCGTCGGCAAAAGACAACCGTCCGTTACGATTCGAGGAGTTCGAGGAAAAAGTCAGTCAGGCGATCTATATCTCGGCGACACCAGGACCATATGAACTCGAACATTCGAAAGAGATGGTCGAGCAAATCATCCGTCCGACCGGTCTCGTTGATCCAACGATCGAGATTCATCCGATCACAGGACAAATCGATTACTTGATGGATAACATCCGTGACCGGGTCGCGAAGAACGAACGTGTTCTCGTGACGACACTGACGAAGAAGATGGCAGAAGATTTGACCGATTACTTGAAAGAGAATGGCGTCAAGGTCAACTACATGCACTCGGAGATCAAGACGCTGGAACGGATTGAAATCATCCGTGACTTGCGGCTGGGGAAATACGATGTCCTCGTCGGGATCAACTTATTACGAGAAGGACTCGATATTCCGGAAGTCTCACTCGTGACGATTCTTGATGCCGATAAGGAAGGTTTCCTCCGTTCGGACCGTTCGCTGATTCAAACGATTGGTCGGGCGGCGCGGAACTCGGAAGGACACGTCATCTTGTTTGCTGATAAAGTCACCGATTCGATGCAACGCGCAATCGATGAGACGGAACGCCGTCGCGCAATCCAGATGGCGTTCAACGAAGAACATGGCATCACGCCGCAGACGATCAAAAAAGACGTTCGTGGTGTCATCAGTACGACGATCGAGAGCGACGACACCGTCGAAAAACTCGAGAAGTTCAACAAACTCAAAAAACCGGAGCGCGAAACGTTGCTTGAACAGCTTGATCAAGAGATGCGTCAAGCGGCGAAAGACATGCAGTTCGAACGAGCTGCTGAGCTCCGCGATCTCATATTAGAATTGAAAGCAGGTGCCTAAGTTGGGAGAAAAGAAGAATCAGATTATCATCAAAGGCGCTCGCGTCAATAATCTACAAAACATCGATGTCGAAATCCCCCGCGATCAGCTCGTCGTCTTGACGGGCTTGTCCGGGTCAGGGAAATCGTCGCTTGCCTTCGACACGATTTACGCGGAAGGACAACGGCGTTATGTCGAAAGTTTATCAGCCTATGCCCGTCAGTTCCTTGGACAGATGGATAAACCGGATGTCGATACGATCGAGGGACTGAGTCCAGCAATTTCAATCGACCAGAAGACGACAAGTAAAAACCCGCGTTCGACGGTCGGAACGGTCACAGAGATCTATGATTATTTGCGTCTGTTGTACGCACGAATTGGTAAACCGATTTGTCCAAATCACGGAATCGAGATTTCGAGCCAGACGATCAGTCAGATGGTCGACCAAGTGATGGAGTTGCCGGAGCGGACGCGTCTGCAAATTCTCGCGCCAATCGTTTCCGGACGTAAAGGGACGCACGTCAAGGTGCTCGACGATTTGAAGAAGGAAGGCTTCGTCCGCGTTCGTGTCAACGGAGAGACGATGGATCTCGCCGAAGAGATCACGCTTGAGAAAAACAAGAAACACTCGATCGAAGTCGTCGTCGACCGTGTCGTCGTGCGACCAGATGTCGAAGCCCGTCTTGCGGATTCACTCGAGACTGCCCTTCGCCTCGCAGACGGTCGGGTCATCGTCGATACGATGGACGGCAACGAATTGTTGTTCAGTGAACATCATGCTTGTCCGATCTGTGGCTTCTCGATCGGCGAACTCGAACCACGGATGTTCTCGTTCAACTCACCGTTTGGTGCTTGTACGTCATGTGACGGTCTCGGAACGAAGCTTGAGGTCGATGTTGATCTCGTCGTGCCGCATCCTGATAAGTCATTGAACGAAGGGGCAATCGTAGCGTGGGAACCGACGAGCTCGCAGTATTATCCACAATTGCTTAAAGCGGTTTGTGACCACTTCAAGATCGATATGGATACACCGTTCGAACAATTGTCAGAAGAACATCGCGAAACGATTTTGAACGGAAACACGAAGGAAGAGATTCACTTCCGTTATGAGAATGACTTCGGGATGGTCCGAAATACGAACCTCTACTTCGAAGGGGTCCTCAATAACTTACAACGTCGCTTCAAGGAGACGTCGTCTGATTATATCCGGGAACAGATGGAAGGCTACATGGCGAAGAAGGCGTGTCCGACGTGTAAAGGACATCGCTTGAAACGGGAATCGCTCGCCGTCAAAGTATCCGATCACCATATCGGTGAAGTGACGAAGATGTCTGTTAAACAAGCGGTCATGTTCTTCGACGAACTACCGGAGAAATTAAGTGAGAAGGATCAGACGATTTCGCGGATGATCGTCCGTGAGATTCATGAACGGGCGTCGTTCCTTGAGAACGTCGGTCTCGATTACCTGACGATCTCACGCGCAGCCGGTACGTTGTCCGGTGGGGAAGCGCAACGGATTCGTCTTGCGACACAAATCGGTTCGCGTCTGACGGGCGTCCTCTACGTTCTCGATGAACCATCGATCGGTTTACACCAACGTGATAATGATCGTCTGATCAATACGCTGAAGGCGATGCGTGATCTTGGCAATACGCTGATCGTCGTTGAACACGATGAAGACACGATGATGGCAGCCGACTACTTGATCGATATCGGACCTGGTGCTGGCGATCACGGTGGATTCGTCACGGCAGCCGGGAAACCAGAAGAGTTGATGCAGGATGCGAACTCGTTGACTGGTCAATACTTGTCCGGGAAGAAGTTCATTCCTGTTCCGTCGACACGCAAAGAGCCAGACGGTCGGATGCTCCATATCCACAAAGCATCGGAAAACAACCTGAAGAACGTCGATGTCGACATTCCGCTGGGTCTGTTCGTCGCCGTCACCGGTGTCTCGGGATCCGGGAAATCGACGTTGATCAATGAAATTCTTTATAAGACGATCGCGCACGAGATGAACCGGGCGAAAGAAAAACCGGGTGCTCATAAAGGGATCACCGGTCTGGATCAAATCGATAAGGTCATCGACATCGACCAGTCACCAATCGGTCGGACACCACGCTCGAACCCAGCAACGTATACTGGTGTCTTCGATGACATTCGGGACGTCTTTGCTTCGACGAACGAAGCGAAACTCCGTGGTTACAAAAAAGGACGTTTCAGTTTCAACATCAAGGGTGGACGTTGTGAAGCGTGTCGCGGTGACGGGATCATCAAGATTGAGATGCACTTCTTACCGGACGTCTATGTTCCGTGTGAAGTCTGTCACGGGAAACGCTACAACCGCGAAACACTCGAAGTGAAATATAAAGGCAAAACGATTGCCGACGTGCTTGAGATGACGGTTGAAGATGCCCTTGCTTTCTTCGAGAACATTCCGAAGATCACGCGTAAATTACAGACGATCGCTGACGTCGGTCTGACGTACATGCGTCTCGGTCAACCCGCGACGGAACTGTCCGGCGGGGAAGCGCAACGTGTTAAATTGGCGTCCGAGTTGCATAAGCGCTCGACTGGGAAGACGATCTACATTCTCGATGAGCCGACGACAGGACTCCACGTCCACGATATCGCGCGTCTCCTGAAAGTCTTACAACGTCTCGTCGACAATGGTGATACGGTGCTCGTCATCGAACACAATTTAGATGTCATCAAGACGGCAGACTACTTGATTGATCTTGGACCAGAAGGGGGCGACGGTGGCGGAACGATCGTTGCTGCTGGGACACCAGAACACATCGCTGAAGTTGAAGCATCCTACACGGGACGATACCTCGCACCTGTCCTTGAACGCGATGCGGCACGAATTGAATCGTGAAACTTTTGTGGATGAGGATTCGTAGGGAGGAACTAAGGGAACTTAAACGAAAGTATCATGTAACACACGTTTGAGGTTCAAGAATAGGAGGGAACGGTTCATGAAGCAAGATATGCGTCAATTGATATTGGAGCAAGTCAAAGAAGGAAAGTTAACGATTGATGAGGCACTCGATAAACTCGAGCGGCTCGAAGCGATCGACGAACGTGCAACTTCTGCCAGTGAACATAAGTACGTCGATGAACCAGAACAATATGATCGGGTCGACCAGTATTCCGTCGATTCGCTGACGACGAAAGTCATGTCAGCGTTCGATAATCTCGTCAGTCGGATCAAGGATAGTGATCTTTCGCTTAATCAAGCGTCCGGTCCGAACGTCACCTACGTCAAACAATTCCCATTCAGCGGTGAGACGGTTCATGTCGATCTGTTCAATGCGAACTTGGTCGTTGAACCAAGTGATCTTGAAGAATGTGAGTTGACGGTGACAGGACGTCCGCTTCGCCGCCAACAGGTGACGGAAGAACAAGCGCTTGAGCAACTTCAAGCCGCTGTTCAACACGCGGTCTCGGCAAACACACTCTCGATCCGTTTGAAGGATAAGAGTGTCCGTGCGACAGTCCATCTGAAAGTACCACGCCGTCATTACGAATCATTCGTCTTACAGACGCTGAACGGGGAAATTTCGTTGACGTCACTTGATACGACATCCGCTCAACTGATGACAGCAAACGGTCGAGTCAACGTCCGTGATCTATTCAGTGAGGATGTCAAAGTATCGACAGCGAACGGTTCGATTGAAATCGAAGAGTCGGAGTTGAAAGTCTTGAAGGCGAAGACAGCCAATGGACAAATCATCACGACAGGTGTCTTCGAGCGTTCAGAACTGAAAACGGCGAACGGCAACGTCCGCTGTGAGCTGAAGACCGTGCAAAACGCGAAGGTCAAAGCGTCGTCGCTTGCCGGAAGCATCGCCTTGATGTTGCCGCACGGCGCTGAAGTCTACGGGGAGCTTGAGACAAACTTCGGTGGTCTCAACTGCAACCTTGATGATATGGAATTGATCCGGGATCAAAAAGAAATCGTCAACCGGAAGCTCCATTTCGTATCAGGTCGCGGTCGTTCACCAAAAATTGAGGTCGAAGCCGATACGAAGACAGGTACGATTTCGGTCACGCACGGTGTTCACCTCAGTCCACAAGCGTTATAAGCATACCAGCGCAACTTCTTGAAAAAGAGGTTGCGCTTTTCTTATGACGTCGCATCCGCTTTGCGTGCTTTCCTCAGGCGAGACACAAGCCGCGGCTACGTCGTTCTAGGAACGAGTAGCCGGGTCTCGTTTGTCTCTGACAGCGCGGATGACCGCGCTTTTTCCTGTAGGAGTCACGCGAGCGGAGCTTCGTCAGCTGCATAGACAAAAACACCCATCCTCATAAGAAGATGGGTGTAGTTCCTACATCAATAATCGTAATCCTGATCCATCATCGGCTCGTCGAAGTTCATGTTCTCGATATTATTCATATCGTAACCGAACGAGAGTAAGGCAATGACACCGATGATTGCAAGAACGATCGAAACGAGAATCAGACCGATTCCGAGCCAACTCTTTCCGCGTGCGCGATTCCAATAGAAGATGATCGCGAGGACGTAGGAAATAAATGAACCACTGATGAAGATTCCGATGATCGAGATGATGAAGAATAAAAGAGCTGTTTGATCTTGATTACGCGAATACGCTTTCCACATATCAATCAGTGAGATGATGAGGTAGACGAAACCAGCAATCGCTAGAACCGCAAATAAGATAATGACTAAAATGAATCCGATACCACCGCCTGACATCACGGCAAAACCTCCTTCAAAATATTAACTCTTTATTCCATTCCCAAGAAATCATGCTTCTAATCCAATTCCATGAATCGAATAAAAATATGGTACAATACTTCAAGTGAAAGGGGCTGACGAAGCGTGCAACCAAAAGTGCGAACAGCTGAAATCGTAAAACAATTCAATCTCCACATCGTCACGGGAGAAGAGGGCTTACATCGTCCGATTCTGACGGCTGATTTGTGCCGACCTGGCCTTGTGCTTGCCGGTTATTATGCCTATTACCCGGCAGAACGTCTCCAGATTCTCGGAAAAACAGAATTGACGTTCTTCAATAATTTAACGTACGAGGAACAACGCGAACGAGCGAATGTCCTCTGTACGGATGAAACACCTGGTATCTTGATCACACGTGGATTCGAAGTACCGGAAGCGATCATCCAAGCCGCGGACGAGACGAACGTGCCACTGTTGACGACAAAAGGGCATACGACATCGGTCGAGTCACAGATCACGAACTTCCTCGAAGCGGAACTTGCACCAACGACAGCGATGCATGGTGTCCTCGTCGATATCTATGGTGTCGGTGTCTTTATCAAAGGAGCAAGTGGTGTCGGTAAATCGGAAACGGCACTCGAACTCGTTAAGCGGGGTCACCGTCTAGTGGCAGATGACTCAGTTGAGATTCGTCAAACCGGTGACGGGATTCTCGTCGGAACGGCACCGAAGTTGATTCAACATCTGCTTGAGATTCGCGGAATCGGGATCATCGACGTGATGACGTTGTTCGGTGCAGGTGCTGTTCGCTCGCACAAGAAGATCAGCCTCGTCTGTAACCTCGAGATTTGGGATCAATCGAAAGTCTATGACCGCGTCGGTCTGGACCAAGAGACACTCCAAATCATCGATACGGAAATTCCATTCCTGACGATTCCGGTTCGTCCCGGACGAAACCTTGCTGTCATCATCGAAGTCGCAGCGATGAACTATCGTCTGAAGAACATGGGCATCAACACAGCAGAAGAATTCGCGGGACGTCTCGCGCAAGCAATTGAAGATGGGAATGGTGGTCTTTGATGGGAACTTTAGCCTCTGTACAACCAACGTTTGACCGCGTGGCGATTGAACTCGGTCCTGTACCGATTTACTGGTACGGCATCGTCATCGCACTCGGTGCGGTCGTCGGTCTGTTGATTGCAATCTTCGAGTCGAAGCGGATCGGCTTTAACGAAGAGTATGCGGTCGATGTCGTCATCTGGTCGATTCCGATCAGTATCATCTGTGCCCGGATTTACTACGTCGCGTTCGAGTGGAACTACTATAGTCAACATCTTGACCAAATCATCAATATCCGCCAAGGTGGGATCGCGATTCACGGTGCGATCATCGGTGCGATTTTGACGGTCATTATCTATACGCGTAAGAAAAAGATCTCGTTCTGGCAAATCGCTGATATCTTGGCACCATCCCTCTTGTTCGGACAAGCCGTCGGACGCTGGGGTAACTTCTTCAACCAAGAAGCACACGGTGGCGAAACGACATGGTCGTACTTACAAGATACGCTGCACTTACCGAACTGGATCGTTAACCAGATGTACATCGACGGGACGTACTACCTACCGACGTTTCTCTATGAAAGCATCTGGAACATCATCGGTGTCATTCTGTTGATCGTCTGGCGGATGAAGTTCAATCCACGTCGTGGGTATGTCTTCCTCGGTTATCTTGTGTGGTATTCAATCGGACGCTTTTATATTGAAGGACTCCGGACGGACAGTCTGATGATGGGGGATGGACTCCGGACAGCGCAAATCGTCTCAATCTGTCTGATCATCTTCGGTGTGATCATGATGGTTGTTCGCCGCAACGCCGTTCGTTACTTGGACGGTTCGAAAAAGGAGGCGAAGTAATCGATGATTCGCACGCTACTGTTTGACTTAGATGGCACGTTGATCGACACGAATCCATTGATCTTAAAAAGCTTCGAGCATACGCTCAGCTACTATTATCCGGACCGAACGTTCACGGAAGCGGAATTGCTTCCGTTCATCGGTCCGACGCTAGAAAAATCATTCTCAGCGATGAATGCGGAACAGTGGAAAGAGATGGTCGCTTTTTACCGCAGCTACAACATCGCGATGCATGACGCACTCGTGCTCGAGTATCCGGGTGTGCTTGACGGATTACGTCGTCTGCATGAAGCAGGCTACAAGATGGCGGTCGTGACGTCGAAGAGTCGTCGTGTCGCTCTTCGCGGCATCGAGTTGTTCGGACTGACGTCACTCTTTGACGCCGTCATCGCAGCCGACGACGTAACGGAAGAAAAACCAGCCGTCGAGCCGTTCGAAAAGGCGATGCAGTTGCTTGGATCAACGGCAGACGAAACGATCATGGTCGGTGACAACGATACGGATATTCTCGGTGGTAAGAACGCGGGACTGAAGACGGTCGCGGTCGGTTGGGCGATCAAAGGACGCACGTACTTAGAAGCCCTCGAGCCGGACGTCATCATTGATTCGATGGATCATCTCGCTGCTTGGCTGGAGGAACAAAATGGCACGGCGAACTGATCGGTTTCAGGTCGGGACGACGAATCCACTCTGGCACATGTACCGGACGGTGTCGTTCTTTAAAGTGATGTGGTGCTTTACGATCATCACGATTGGTCGGTTTGCTCCGTCGCTACGTTTTAAGAACGCACTCTACCGGACATGTCTTCGGATGAAGATCGGGGAGAAGACGGCACTTGCCTTGATGGTGATGCCGGACACGATGTTCCCGGAGCGGATCACGATTGGTGATAATACGATCATCGGCTTCAATACGACGATTCTCTGTCATGAATATTTGACGACGGAGTACCGTTTAGGTGACGTCGTCATCGGAAGCAACGTCTTGATCGGTGCGAACGTGACAATCCTACCGGGCGTGACGATCGGAGATGGTGCTGTCGTTGGTGCCGGATCGGTCGTTCACCGGGACATTGCGCCGAATGAACGCGTCTCGAGTCAGCCGCTTCGCCGGCACGAAATGTGACAAAACTGTGAGAAGGAAGAAGGAAAAAAAGATGACGCACATCCGCTTTACGTATAAGACAGGAAAGTATTTCGGAAGATTATTCGCCGAACGTCCACAAGGTCTCGTCGTTGAGGTGTTGGCTGTTGAGAAGCATCCCGTTCAAGGAGATCTTCACCAACCGAACCAAGTCGATGTTCCACTCTTCCATATCCGGACCGCCTTGCATAAGCACGAAAAGATCACGGTTTCGCCCGCAGTCGTTTATGCGTATGACGGAGAGATTCCCGATTATGCGACGAGCTTACGGCAGGCATATGACAAGGACGTGGCACGTCTGGAAGGACTGAATCCAGAGACGGATGCTTTTGTACGAAAATGCTTAGAGAATTACAAAGAACTGGAATCGATTTATGCAAAACGCTGGGGATGAACTCCGGCGTTTTTTTCTGTTGCATGCCTCCTAGAGATAGGGTATTCTTGTGTCTGCAACTACGAAACCAGTTTACTATTTATGGGGGCTTGAATCATGATGGAATTAACCAAATACAAAGCAGACCCCTTTGCGATAACAGCGCGCCAAGCGGAACTTTTTTATTTCCGCGGACGGAAGGCGCACCGGGAAGGGCGACTGGACGAAGCCGTCTATCATTTAGATGAGGCGACGACACTTCAGCCAGCGGACATCCGTTATTTGCTCCGTTATGCCCGTGTCTTATTCGAGACAGGAGAAATCAATCATGCGAATGATGTCTTGAAACAAGTACGCGCACTCGACGCATCAAATACGGAAGCACTCTTTTATTTAGCGAATAACTACGCACACGTCTCACTTTACGAAGAAGCGCGACAACATGCGATGGAATATTTAGAGCAAGCACCAAACGGCAAACACGCGGAGGCATCGGCCGCACTCGTGGAACTGATTGATCTCGAACAAGAGATGGAAGACGACGAAGAGGATGAATTGATTCGTCTGCACGGTCAGGCACAACGCCAGATCGATAAAGGGATGCTGTTCGCGGCACAGGAGACGTTGACGGGACTGATTGCCCAGTACCCGACGTTCTGGCCTGCCTACAACAACCTCGCGATCGTCGAGTTCTATTTAGGAGAGAACGACCAGGCATTCGCTTCCCTCGAACGGGTCCTTGAAGGGAATCCGGGGAATTTGCATGCCCTTTGTAACACGCTCGTCTTGTTACACGAGATGGGACAGGACGAAGAGGCGCACCGACTCTCCCGTCAGCTCGAACACGTCCGTTCCGTGCACCTTGAGACACGTTATAAGGTCGCATCAACGCTTGCGATCATCGGACGTTATGATATCGCCTATGAAGAGTTGAAGTTGCTTGAGCGTCGCGGTTACCGGGGAGACCCACTCTTTGGGCACTGGTTATCAATCTCTGCCTATAAGACAGGACACGTCGAAGAAGCAGCCGCTTTCTTGAAGTCGGACGAAGCACAAGCGTTAAAGGAAGAGACGGATACGTATGACATCCGGCACAACCTGCAGTTTCGCTCGGCACTCATCCAAGCGCTGAAGACGGAAGATGATGTCTCGCGGATTTTCACGGCACTTCTTCTTGGCAAACTGAACGATGCTGAAGCACGGCTTGCATTGTCGATGATGCCAGAAGTGACAGACCAGGAAGATGTCCTCTTATTGACGGAACAGATTGTCATCGAGATGGAAGGACGGACTGATGTCGTGGATGAACGCATTCATCGGGCATTGCAGACAATCCGTCTTGCGGAACGGTTCGTTTCAGACGAAGAACGGATGAGTCTCGAAGGGGATTTTTATGAACGCTTCGCACAGCTCGTCTTAAGTGGGGAATCGTTTGATTCGATTGAAGCATCTGCTGCATCACTGCTTTATCTGTTCCATGATTTACGGGACGGGATGTTGATCGAGGAATGTGCATCACTCGTCGATTGTTCGTTCGATCACGTCGCATCGATGATCCGGACACATGAACGGATGTTGGCACCGCTACAAGCAAAGTGTTAGACGTTTAGGCGATTCTCACCTATACTCAAACTACAACGATTACGATAAATGGGGTGGAATCATGGCGGAAACAGAACAAAAAATTTATGACGTCATCATCATCGGGGCAGGACCTGCTGGGATGACAGCCGCACTTTATGCATCACGTGCGAACCTTTCGACATTGATGATCGAACGCGGGATTCCGGGCGGTCAAATGGCGAACACAGAAGATATCGAGAACTACCCAGGATACGATAGCATCCTCGGACCCGATCTCTCGCAAAAAATGTTCGACCACTCGAAAGCATTCGGCGCAGAATATGCGTACGGAGACGTTCGAAGCATCGAAGACGGTAAAGCATACAAAACGATTCATGCACACAACAAAGATTACTACGCACGGGCGATCATCATCGCGTCTGGTGCACAATATAAGAAAATCGGCGTACCGGGTGAAGAAGAGCTCGGCGGTCGCGGTGTCTCGTACTGTGCTGTCTGTGATGGCGCGTTCTTTAAAGAAAAAGAACTCTTCGTCATCGGTGGAGGCGACTCTGCGGTGGAAGAAGGCGTCTACTTGACACGCTTCGCGAAAAAAGTCACGATCGTACACCGTCGTGACGAGCTCCGCGCTCAAAAGATTCTTCAAAAACGTGCGTTTGACAACCCGAAAATCGACTTCATCTGGAACCATACGGTTAAACAGATTAACGAACAAGACGGGAAAGTCGGCGGTATCGAGCTGATCAATACAAAAACAGCTGATGTGACGACGCATCCGATCGATGGTGTCTTCATCTACATCGGGATGAACCCGATCACAGGCTACGTCCAAGACCTCGGTATCTTGAACGACCAAGGCTACGTCGTAACAAACGAAGCGATGGAAACAAACATCAAAGGGATCTTTGCTGCTGGTGACGTTCGTGAAAAAACACTTCGTCAAGTCGTTACAGCGACAAACGATGGTTCGATTGCCGCACAAAACGCGCAACACTTCATCGAAGCGTTACTTGAAGAACTCCAAGAATCCTCACACGCGTAATAACGAACCAGTTTCATTGAAGGTACCTTCAGTGAGGCTGGCTCTTTTTTTATGATATACTGAGAAAGAAGCGAAAAATACACACGGAACTGTTGTCTGGAGGGCGAAAAGATGGAACAGAATCAACCGCAACTTGTGATCATTACGGGTATGAGTGGGGCTGGTAAGACAGTCGCAATGAACAGCTTTGAGGATTTAGGCTATTTCTGCGTTGACAATCTACCACCGACGTTATTACCACAGCTCATCGAAGTCATCGGACAAGTGCGTCCTAAAATCGCCGTTGCCATCGATACACGTGCGCGTGATTTCATTGATAGTTTTTTTGTCGTTTATGAGGATTTGAAAAAGACGAACTTACAAACGCGGATGCTCTATCTCGATGCGCGCAACGATGTTCTCGTACGCCGTTACAAAGAATCGCGTCGTTCTCATCCGCTTGCACCGACTGACTCACCACTGATCGGAATTGAACGTGAGCGGACGTTACTTGAAGGATTCCGTGATAAAGCACAAATGCTGATCGATACGAGTGACATTAAACCACTTGCCTTAAAAGAACGTTTGCTGAAAGAGTTTACGACAGGAGAGCGGATTCCGTTTACAGTCAACGTCATGTCGTTTGGCTTCAAACACGGATTGCCGCTTGATGCCGATCTTGTCTTTGACCTCCGGTTCTTACCGAACCCGTTCTACATTCCGGAACTGCGTCCAAAGACAGGACTCGATGAGGAAGTCGCGTCCTACGTCATGCAGTGGCCGGAAGCGAAGCTGTTTTATAAAAAACTCGTTGATCTACTCGAGTTCTTGATTCCGCAATATGAGCGGGAAGGAAAGTCGCAACTCGTGATCGCCCTCGGCTGTACAGGCGGGAAACACCGGTCGATCACGTTCGCGGAAGCAATCAGCAAGGAATTCGCGACGCAGTATCACATCGAGACGAATCACCGGGATTATGTGCATGCGAAGGAGGAGAAGTGATGAAATGGGAACGTAAAGTCGTCGCCATTGGTGGCGGGACAGGACTCTCGACGCTTCTTCGTGGACTGAAGCATTACCCGCTCGACATTACAGCGATCGTCACGGTCGCGGATGACGGCGGCAGTTCTGGTCGTCTGCGGACGGAGTTTAATATGTTGCCGCCTGGCGATATTCGCAATGTCATCGTCTCCTTGTCGAAATCGGAAACCTTGATGGACCGGATTATGCAGTACCGGTTTGAGACCGGCGAAGGATTGCATGGGCATTCGCTCGGCAACTTGATGCTGACGGCAGCGACACAACTCTGTAACGGTTCGTTCGTCGAAGCGATCGGTGTCATGGGACAATTGTTGAACGCAGAAGGAAAAGTCTATCCGGCGACGGAACGGACAATTACGTTATGTGCCGAATTTGAGGACGGGACGATCGTTAAAGGAGAGTCACTGATTCCAACGGTCGGTAAGAAGATTGAACGAATCTTCCTTGAGGAACAAGACGTCCGTCCGGTACCAGAAGCGATTCAAGCAATTCTTGATGCTGATGTGATCGTCCTTGGACCAGGAAGTCTCTATACGAGTATCATCCCGAACGTCTTGATTGATGAGATCCGGGAAGCGATTCAGCAATCGCTGGCTCCAGTCGTCTATATTTGTAACGTCATGACACAACCAGGCGAGACGACGGCGTTCACTGCCAACGAGCATTTATCGACGCTCGAACGTTTTCTCGGTCAAGGCGTCGTCGATACGATCATCGTCAATAATGAGTCAATCGATGCCGGTTACTTGAAAAAGTATCAAAAGGATCATGCCGACATCGTCACCTATAATGAAAAACAATTCGAGCTCGCAGGCGTCGAAGTGCTGGCAGATGATATCGTCGACTACAATCATCATTTCATTCGCCATGACTCAGATGCGGTCGCTAGCCTCGTCATGCGAAAAGTACTATCGATTCGTCGGATGCGTCAACTCGAAGGGAAGGAGGAGCTGACATGAGCTTTGCCTCAGAAGTCAAAAAAGAATTAACGCAGATTCCGATCACCGATCACGAGATGAAGGCGGAACTCGCGGCGCTCGCCCGGATGAACGGTGCAATCTCGTTCGGTCTCGGACGGGGTCTGACACTCGATATCTCGACCGAGAATGCCTCGATTGCCCGTCGGATCTATTCGCTTTTGAAGAAAGCATATGGTGTCCATCTCGATCTGCTCGTGCGGAAAAAAATGCGTCTGAAAAAGAATAATGTCTATATCGTCCGTGTTAAGCAACAGGCGGACAAGATTTTGCAAGACCTCGGAATTTTAGGGGAAGGGTTCACGATGATTCGTTCGATCAGTGACACGATTTTAAACGATGAACGAAAAGCGCGTGCGTATTTACGAGGAGCATTCCTCGCCGGAGGTTCGCTCAACAATCCGGCGACGTCGTCGTATCACTTAGAGATCTTCAGTTTATATGAAGAACATAATGCGGCGCTCCGCGGTCTATCGAACGTCTTTGATTTAAACGCGAAGGCGATTGAACGAAAAAAAGGGCATATCCTTTATATCAAAGAGAGCGAAAAGATTTCCGATTTTCTCAAGCTCGTCGATGCGACACAATCGATGCTACGGTTCGAGGACGTACGGATCTTAAAAGACATGCGTAACTCGGTCAACCGTCTCGTCAACTGTGAGACAGCGAACCTCAACAAGACGGTCGGTGCGGCATTACGCCAAGTCGAGAACATCAAGTTCCTTGAGCGGACGGTCGGTCTTGACGTCTTACCGGATAAGCTGAAGGAGATCGCGATCTTGCGCGTGACACATCAAGACGTGACGTTACAAGAGCTCGGGGAGATGGTCGAAAGCGGCTCCATCTCAAAATCAGGAATCAATCACCGGTTGCGGAAGATTGATCAAATCGCTGAAAAAGTACGGAATGGAGAGTCGATGACAGGGGCCTTATAAGAGGGTCGCTTGCGAGATGAACCATAGTCTACTATAATATATAGTCGATGCAACTAAATGTTCGAATTAAGGAGTTTTTGAAATGGCTAACGAAAAGAAACGTATTTCGCTCACTGTAGACGCGAAGTTTGACGAAGTATTAACGAAAAAAGCAAAATCAATCGGTGTACCGAAAAGCACACTCGTTGCGTTCGCAACATCTTTATTCCTGAAACAATTACAAGCAGAAGAAGAGCTTTCGCCACATGCGAACGCGATCTACTCGCTGATTCGTGAAAACCACGACATCGTTTCAGATATCACAGACTTGATCGACTGATCATCGACCTCTCGTTCTACAAGGAACGGGAGGTTTTTTGTTGTATGCAGATGAATAGAGAAGAGTTCGCTTTCCTACAGATACAAAAAAAGTGCCTCCCGAAGGAGACACTCTGGGTGACTTATGCACGTTCCATGACGCGGTCGATGAGACCGTAATCAGCAGCAGCTTGTGCTGACATGAAGTTGTCACGCTCTGTATCGCGTTCGATGACTTCAAGTGGTTGTCCTGTGTTTTCAGCCATGATTTTGTTGAGGTGCTCACGCATTTTGATGATACGCTCCGCATGGATTTTAATATCCGATGCTTGACCTTGTGTACCACCGAGTGGTTGGTGGATCATGATTTCAGCGTTTGGTAACGCGAAACGTTTTCCCTTTGCACCTGCTTGAAGCAAGAACGCACCCATCGATGCTGCCATACCGATACAAATCGTTGAGACTTGTGGCTTGATGAAGTTCATTGTATCGTAAATCGCCATACCGGCAGTGATCGAACCACCTGGGCTGTTGATGTAAAGCGAGATTTCTTTATCTGGATCTTCTGCTGCTAAGAACAGAAGTTGGGCAACGACTGAGTTGGCGACGTTGTCGTCAATCGCGCTCCCAAGAAGAATGATGCGGTCTTTTAGCAAACGTGAGTAGATATCGTAAGCACGTTCCCCGCGGTTTGTTTGTTCGATGACTGTTGGAATTAACATAGTCTTTGCCTCCTTATAGTTGGTATGTAGCTTCCTATTCGACTTATCCTTATCATAATCCTTTGGTCAATATTGGTCAAAAGATACGATGCGACTTTTAGGTATTTTTCCATTACAAGGGCAAACGAAACATATCAATATAGAAAAAAGGCAACGCCATTGCTGGCATTGCCTTGTAGTTGAATAAATGGTACACCCGGAGAGATTCGAACTCCCGACACCTGGTACCGGAAACCAGTGCTCTATCCCCTGAGCTACGGGTGCATCTGATGTACTGAACAATTAATAGTATAGCGACATTTTTTCAGGAAAGCAATAGGGAAGCATGACTTTTCTTTTCCTTAGCGACTTAAAAGAGGCTCAGAGCACGTTTCTTAAAACGTTTCTTCTATAATAAGAAGAGGAGGAGGGGAATCGATGGATCAACGCCAGGAACAGACGCAACAGATGACGTTATCGGCGTCACAACAGTATCAATTACATGTGCTTGAGCAACCGGCGGCAGAGCTCGAGGAGGAATGGCGACGGTTGAAACGACGGTTGCATCGTCATTACCCGAATCAGGTTTCGCTAGAGGTCGAGCAGATGGCAGGTAATATGGCATCCTATGAAGACGAGCTTCTTGCACAAATACGTTTAGAATCAGTCAGACAGGAAATAGGATATATGGCGGAACAACTCATCGTGTATTTAGAAGCGGACGGTTTATTACGGACGTCGGACGAGCAGCTCGCTGCATCCTTCTCGACCGATGTCGCAACGATTACAGAAGCACGGACACTCTTACAAGAATGTCAACCGGTCGGCATCGCTGCCCGCTCGGAGCGCGAGTGCCAATGGTTACAGGCAATCGAGCTAGACGACACGGAATTGATCGGACTAACGGATCGGTTGCGACATGAACCGGCGAGTCAGGTATTCGCTCAGTACAGTGAGGCGGATCGAGCGCGGTTGCGAAAACGATTGACACGCCTGAGCCGGACACCGGATCTTCCTAAAGAAGAACGACTGGTCATGGCAGAAGCACGGATTCACCTGTTAGATGGAAAACTTCAGATCGATTGGATGACACTCGATACGGATCAGACGTGGCTCGAACTAAAAGAGACAACGCCTTTTTTGCGCGCGTACGAACGACGCCGTGTCACGATGCATGCCATCCTCTCAGTTTTGCTTGAGCGACAAGAACGCTGGTTCAAAGGAGAACTGCATCTTGAGCCATTGACGAAAAAACAAGTCGCTGAGGCGACGGGGCATCATCCGTCAACGATTGGTCGAGCGATTGCTGAGAAGTATGTCGAGACGGTCCATGGTCTCGTTGCTTTAGAAGACTTGTTCGTCTCACGGACGACAACCGGAGATTCGAGTTTTTTGATTAAACGGCGGATCGCCGAATACATTCAACACAGCGATCGTCCGTTAAGTGATCAGCAATTGACGGATCGCCTGCAAGCAGACGGTCTGACAGTCGCGCGACGGACGATCGCGAAGTACCGGGCAGCGCTTGGTTTAACGAAAAAAACGATGCAGCAAAGGAAGGCGCAATCAGAATGGGATTAAAACGACACAGACACTTAACACTGTATTCACGTCCGGGATGTACGCTATGTGAAGAGGCCGCCATCTTACTCGACTTCGTACTCGATGAGTTTCCGGAATGGACGTTCGAGGAAGTCAACATCGATCAGGATGAAGCGCTCAGTCTACGGTTCTTATACGAGATTCCGGTCGTCATGCATGATGAGGAAATCTGGAGTTATGGCAAATTCGAGACGGAAACGATAAGAAACCGCTTACTTCAAAAAACTTGAGAAACGAGACTTGCAAGGCGAGAAATGGACTGTTATGATAACGGTGTACCAAGTGGGACACGTTATGACATGCGGGACAGAAAGCGTCCAGCTACTTGAGAGGAGAGGGAAATACATGATTCGGCAGTTAGTCCAGATCCAAAAACGAATCGTGCCTGATCTGATCGAAGAAATGCAGACACGCTACGACATCCTTCATTACGTACGACTGATGCAACCGATCGGACGACGTACGCTTGCGACAAGCCTTGGCTTGACGGAACGCGTCTTACGACGGGAAGTCGACTTTTTGAAGCAACAAGACCTCCTAGAGGTCGCGACGCAAGGGATGTCCTTGACGGATGAAGGACGAAACGTTCTTCGCAGCATGCACAGCATCATGGGAGAACTCGCAGGGATCTCAGACATGGCGAAAGCCTTGAAAGAGAGACTCGGAGTACGGGACGTCGTCATCGTACCGGGTGATTCCGATGAGACCTTCTGGGTACAACGAGACATGGGGCGGGCGACCGTCGCACGACTCAAACGAGAGCTTTCTTCAGACCATCACAATACGATCGCTGTCACAGGCGGTACGACGATGGCTTCCGTCGCGGCGATGATGTCGCCAGATAAGGAACACCGTCCGATGACGTTCGTTCCGGCACGCGGAGGATTAGGAGAAACGCTCGAACTACAAGCGAACACAGTATGCTCACGGATGGCGTCACGCGCTCAAAGTGATTATCATCTGCTTCACATCCCAGACATGGTCAGCACAGAGACGTTCGTCAAGATGATTGAAGAGCCGAGCATAAAAAATGTGCTTCAAATGATTAAAGGTGCTTCAATCGTGGTACATGGAATTGGTGAGGCGAAAACGATGGCAAAACGTCGTCGTGCGTCTGAGGATCTCCTGACCCGACTGGAACATGAACAGGCAGTAGCGGAAGCATTCGGATATTACTTCGACCGAAACGGGAACATCGTGCACCGGGTCAAGACGGTTGGTCTTCAACTGGCTGACTTGAAGCAAGTCGAACACGTCATCGTCGTCGCAGGTGGTCATTCGAAGGCAGAAGCGATCAACGCCTATGTCAAACAGTCGCCAGACATCATCCTGATTACGGATGAAGGCGCAGCAGCTTCGATTTTGAAAGGGTAACCCCCTTTTGAATAATAGATAACTCGCTTTACATTAAAAGGAGGAAAATTATCATGGCAGTAAAAGTTGGTATTAACGGATTTGGACGTATCGGACGTTTGGCACTTCGTCAAATTCTTCAATTCGATGGAATCGAAGTAGTCGCGATCAACGACCTTACAGACACTAAAATGCTTGCGCACCTTCTCAAATATGATACGACTCAAGGTCGTTTCGACGGCGAAGTTGAAGTACACGACGGTTACTTCCTCGTCAACGGTAAAGAAATCAAAACACTTGCTAACCGCAACCCAGAAGAACTCCCATGGGGCGAGCTCGGTGTTGACATCGTTCTCGAATGTACTGGTTTCTTCACAGACAAAGAAAAAGCTGAGCTTCACTTAAAAGCTGGCGCTAAAAAAGTCGTTATCTCTGCACCTGCAACTGGCGACATGAAAACAGTCGTCTTCAACACGAACCACGAAATCCTTGACGGAACTGAAACAGTTATCTCTGGTGCTTCTTGTACTACAAACTGTCTCGCGCCAATGGCTAAAGTTCTCCAAGATCAGTTCGGAATCGTTGAAGGTCTCATGACTACGATCCACGCTTACACTGGTGACCAAAACACACTCGACGCTCCACACCCTAAAGGTGACTTCCGTCGTGCACGTGCGGCAGCAGCAAACATCGTTCCAAACTCAACTGGTGCTGCAAAAGCAATCGGTCTCGTTCTTCCAGAACTTCAAGGTAAACTTGATGGATCTGCACAACGTGTACCAGTCGCTACAGGTTCACTCACTGAGCTCGTAACTGTACTCGACAAAAAAGTTTCTGTAGAAGAAGTCAACGCAGCAATGAAAGCAGCTGCTAACGAGTCTTACGGTTACACTGAAGACGAAATCGTTTCTTCTGACATCGTTGGTATCTCTTACGGATCACTCTTCGATGCAACACAAACTAAAGTCATGACAGTCGGCGACAAACAACTCGTTAAAACAGTTGCTTGGTATGACAACGAAATGTCTTACACTAGCCAACTCGTTCGTACACTCAAACACTTCGCAGAAATCGCTAAGTAATTCGAGCAATTAAATAGCAATTGAATAAGAGCGGAAACGATATCAGTCTCCGCTCTTATTGCGGAAAAAAGCGGGAGGGGCATTCGCCCCTCACTATACGTAAGAGACGGAGGACGAATGTATGAATAAGAAATCGATTCGCGACATCGATGTACAAGGAAAACGCGTATTTACACGCGTGGATTTCAACGTACCGTTGGAAGACGGTAAAATCACGGATGACACACGGATCCGTGCTGCACTCCCAACGATCAAACACTTGATCGACGGTGGAGCAAAAGTCATTCTCGCTAGCCACATGGGTCGTCCAAAAGGCGAAAAGAACCCTGAGTTCTCACTTGCACCAGTCGTAGCACGCCTCAGCGAATTGCTTGGTAAAGACATCAAGCTCGTTGAAGAAGCATACGGTCCAGTTGCAGAAGAAGCAGTCAGCAAACTCGAAAACGGCGATGTCGTCGTCTTAGAGAACGTTCGCTTCTACCCTGGTGAAACGAAAAATGACGAAGAGCTCGCTAAAGGATTCGCGAAACTCGCTGACGTCTTCGTCAACGACGCGTTCGGCGCAGCACACCGTGCACACGCATCGACAGAAGGTATCGCACACCATGTCGACACAGCAGTTGCCGGTCTTCTCATCGAAAAAGAACTTCAAGTTCTCGGTAAAGCTCTTTCTAACCCAGATCGCCCGTTCACGGCAATCATCGGTGGTTCGAAAGTAGCGGACAAAATCGGTGTCATCGATCACTTACTCGACATCGTCGATACGTTGATCATCGGTGGCGGCTTATCGTACACGTTCCTCACAGCTCGTGGTATCGAAGTCGGTACTTCACTTCTTGAGGTCGATAAAATCGACCAAGCGAAGGAATTCATGAAGAAAGCAGAAGAAAAAGGCGTTAAGTTCCTCATGCCAATCGACTGCGTCATCACGAAGGAATTCGGAGAAGAAACATATGTCGGACCACGTGACATCACAGAGATCCCAGCCGATCACATGTCACTTGATATCGGTCCAAAAACGGTTGAACTCTATGCAGAGGCAATCAAGAACTCGAAACTCGTCGTCTGGAACGGACCGATGGGCGTATTCGAACTCGATAAATACGCAAACGGTACAAAAGGTGTCGCGCAAGCTCTTGCGGACAGCGATGCGTACTCAATCATCGGCGGTGGCGACTCAGCTGCTGCGGCAGAGAAATTCGGTCTTGCTGACAAAATGAGCCACATCTCTACAGGTGGTGGAGCAAGTCTCGAATTCATGGAAGGGAAAGCTCTTCCTGGTGTCGAAGCGCTAAACGACAAGTAATCTAAGTTCACAAGGGAGTGTTTCTCAATGCGTAAACCAATTATCGCAGGTAACTGGAAGATGAATCTGACGCTCAAGGATGCAGTCGCATTCGTTGAGGAAGTCAAAGGAGCTGTACCTGCTTCGACGACAGTCGACGCAGCCGTCTGTGCGCCAGCAGTATTCTTGGCACACTTGACAGAAGCAGCAGCTGGTACGGATCTTAAGATCGGTGCTCAAAACATGTACGACAAAGAGAGCGGTGCGTTCACTGGTGAAATCAGCCCGCTCATGCTCAAAGAACTCGACGTGACATACGTCATCCTCGGTCACTCTGAGCGTCGTGAGTACTTCGGCGAAACAGATGCGTTCATCAACAGCAAAGCGAAAAAAGCGTTCGAGCACGGTCTCGTTCCAATCGTTTGTGTAGGTGAAACACTGGAAGAGCGTGAAGGCGGCAAGTTCGAAGACGTCATCCGCGAACAGACAGCAAACAGCCTCAAAGGTCTTACTGTCGACCAAGTGAAAAATCTCGTCGTCGCTTACGAGCCTGTCTGGGCAATCGGAACAGGTAAATCAGCGACAGAACAAGATGCACAAGATTCTTGTAAATTCGTCCGTGACGTCGTTGCAGCTGAATTTGGTGCTGAAGCAGCAGAAGCTGTCCGCATCCAATACGGTGGTAGCGTCAAACCGGAAAACATCAAAGAATATATGGCTCAACCAGACATCGACGGCGCGCTCGTCGGCGGTGCAAGTCTTGAGACAGGATCGTTCCTCAAACTGTTGGAGGCGATTTAAATGAAAAAACGTCCAGTCGCACTGATCATCCTTGATGGTTTTGGTATGCGTGACGAGGAGTTCGGAAATGCCGTTACGGCGGCAAACAAACCGAACTTCGACCGTTACTGGGGTCAATACCCGCATACGTTGTTGAATGCGAAAGGCGAATACGTCGGTTTGCCTGAAGGTCAAATGGGGAACTCAGAAGTGGGTCACCTCAACATCGGTGCAGGTCGCGTCGTCTATCAATCGCTATCCCGAATCAACAACGCAATCAAGGATCGCTCGTTCTTCTCGCGTCAAGCGATGAACGATGCGGCAGGTCACGTGAAGAAATACGGTTCAGCGCTTCATATCTTCGGTTTGGTCTCTGACGGTGGAATCCACAGTCACATCAACCACTTATATGCGGTGCTCGAATTCGCGAAACTTCACGAAATCGAAAAAGTCTACCTCCATGCTTTCACGGACGGTCGTGACTGCGACCCACAATCGGGCGCTGGTTTCCTCCGTGACGCGCAAGCGAAGATGGATGAATTGAATGTTGGACAATTCGCGAGTATCTCTGGTCGCTACTATGCGATGGATCGCGATAACCGTTGGGAACGCGTCAAGAAAGTCTATGACGTCATCACGTTCGGTGAAGGTCCAACGACGAAGGATCCAATCGGCATGGTTGAAGCTTCGTACAAACAAGACGTAACGGATGAGTTCATCGAACCAACTGTTGTCGTGCAGGAAGACGGTACGCCAGTCGCACCGATCCACGATAACGATGCGATCGTGTTCTTCAACTACCGTCCTGACCGTGCGATTCAGCTTTCGAAAGTCTACAAAGAAAAAGGTGGCTTCGACGGATTCGAAATTCCGGACAACGCACCGAAGAACCTGCTACTCGTCTCGATGACGAAGTACTCGGATGCGATTGATACGGACATCGTCTTCCCGCCTGAAGACATCAAGAACACGCTTGGTGAGACATTGTCAAAACAAGGTCTCAAACAGCTACGCATCGCGGAAACGGAAAAGTATCCGCACGTCACGTTCTTCTTCAACGGACAACGTGAAGAACCATACGAAGGGGAAGATCGGATCTTGATCCCTTCACCAAAAGTCGCGACATACGACTTGAAACCGGAGATGAGCGTCTATGAAGTCACAGACGCGCTCGTCGACGCAATCAACTCGGACAAACATGACGCGATCATCCTCAACTTCGCTAACCCGGATATGGTCGGTCACTCGGGTATGCTCGAGCCGACGAAAAAGGCGATCGAAGCTGTCGATGAGTGTCTTGGGAAAGTCGTTGACTTGATTCTCAGCAAAGGCGGCGCGGCAGTCATCACGGCTGACCACGGGAACGCGGATAAAGTCCTCAATGCGGACGGCAGTAAGATGACGGCGCATACGACAGAACCCGTGCCATGTATCGTGACAGTCGAGGACGTTGAACTCCTTGAACCACTCACAGGTGCACTCGCTGACCTCGCACCAACGGTCCTTGATCTCCTCGGGGCGGACCAACCAGCAGAGATGACTGGTAAATCGATCGTATTGAAGAAATAATCCCGTCGATCGAAGTAGCTACACCACATATTTCTTACACACAAAAGGAGCGAATTTAAATGTCAATGATTACAGAGATTTACGCACGCGAGATTCTTGATTCACGCGGTAACCCAACAGTAGAAGTAGAAGTTTATACAGAAGATGGCGGTTTCGGTCGCGCACTCGTACCATCAGGTGCATCAACTGGTGAGCACGAAGCAGTCGAACTCCGTGATGGCGACAAAGCACGTTACCTCGGAAAAGGTGTTTTGAAAGCTGTTGACAACGTCAACGAAAAAATCGCACCAGAAATCATCGGTTACGATGTCTTCGACCAAGCTGGAATCGACAAAAAGATGATCGATCTCGATGGTACGAAAAACAAAGGTAACTTCGGCGCTAACGCAATCCTTGGTGTTTCTATGGCTGCTGCACGTGCTGCTGCTGATGAGCTTGGTCTTCCACTTTACACATACCTCGGTGGATTCAACGCGAAAACATTACCAACACCAATGATGAACATCATCAACGGTGGATCACACGCAGACAACAACGTGGACTTCCAAGAGTTCATGATCATGCCTGTCGGTGCTCCAACATTCAAAGAAGCACTTCGTATGGGTGCTGAAATCTTCCACGCGTTGAAATCAGTTCTTAGCGGAATGGGTCTTAACACAGCAGTTGGTGACGAGGGTGGATTCGCTCCAAACTTGAAATCAAACGAAGAAGCAATCACAGTTATCCTTGAAGCAATCGAAAAAGCTGGCTACAAAGCAGGCGAAGATGTTTACCTTGCAATGGACGTCGCTTCTTCTGAGTTCTACGATAAAGCAGCTGGAACATACAACCTCGCTGGCGAAGGCAAAGTCCTTTCAACAGAAGAGCTTGTTGAATTCTACGCACAACTCGTTGACAAATACCCAATCATCTCAATCGAAGATGGCTGTGACGAAAACGACTGGGATGGTCACAAACTTCTTACAGATCGTATCGGACACAAAGTCCAACTCGTTGGGGATGACTTGTTCGTAACGAACACTGAGAAACTTGCTGAAGGTATCGAAAAAGGCATCGCTAACTCGATCCTCATCAAAGTTAACCAAATCGGTACGTTGACTGAAACATTCGACGCAATCGAAATGGCTAAAAAAGCTGGTTACACAGCTGTCGTTTCTCACCGTTCTGGTGAAACTGAAGATTCAACGATCGCTGACATCGCTGTTGCGACAAACGCTGGTCAAATCAAAACTGGTTCACTTTCACGTACAGACCGTATCGCGAAATACAACCAACTTCTCCGCATCGAAGACATGCTTTCAGACGTTGCTGTCTACGACGGAATCAAATCATTCTACAACCTCAAGAAGTAATTTCAGGTTGATCGTTTGAACAAGCTATAAGGAAAACCTCCTATTCGTGTGATACGTACACACGGATAGGAGGTTTTTTGTATATCAAGCAATGTCAAACATGAAAAGCACTTTTGTCATCAAAACTATACTGAACTGTCAAAAAATTGATTCATCCTAGTAGATGACTAAAATGTTATACTCATAAATAAGTGCAAATTAAATAGTTATAGGCATTAATTACATCTTGCTCGATGAAGATGACAAATACGTCTAAAGGAGATACGATCATGTTAAATTCAGATTTAGATATCCGTTTAGAACCACGCATTCAAGAGTTATACCGACTTCACAAGGAGCGTTCAGCCAACATCGACTGGAGCTACCACGAGTTCATTCCGTGGGATAAGGCGATGTCTTTCAAACGCGTTCCTTGGGACGAAAGCCAAGTCACACTTCCGGAAGGTGTCATCGTCGCAATCGAGACAGCATTACTGACAGAAGTCAACCTACCGTGGTACACGTCGCACTTAGACTATACATTCAAGAACTCGATGGAAGTCATCAATGACTTCGTCCGGACATGGACAGCAGAAGAAGATCAGCACTCGAACTTACTCGAGACGTATTTACTCGTCACGCGAAACGTCAATCCAACGCGACTTCATCAATTAAGAAGACGCGTCGTTGAAAACGGCTGGTTCCCGGACTTCACGAACCCGCTAGCAACGATGGCGTATACGTCACTGCAAGAGTTAGCGACACTCGTCTTCTATAACAACGTCGCGAAAATCGCAGGGGCACACGACAAAGACTTAGCAACGCTACTCCGTCGTCTAGCGAAGGATGAAGCACTGCATTATGCGTTCTATCGTGACACGGTCAAAGCACATCTAGAGCTTGACCCGAACTTCATCGTCTTCTTCGAAGACGTCATCATCAACTTCTCGATGCCAGGTGCTGTCATGCCTGACTTCACGGAACGGATGAAGACGATTGCTGTTGATACGAACTATGGACCACTCCAATACTTCGACCAAGTATTAGACGTCGTCGTCAAATTCTGGGGCATCGCTGATTTAGAACCGACAACTGACGAAGCGAAACAATCTCAAGCGAACATCATGAAGTATCACGGACGTTTGAAGCGTATCAAGGAACGTCAGGAACGCCAACTCGAAAAAGCGAAGATTGACGCGTAAGGGGGAATGAAGATGAAGTGTGAAATCTGTGGAACTGAAACGAACAACCAAGTCAGTTACTTGGAACTCGACACGTGGGAATTCAATTCTCTGAATAAAGAAGCGAAAGATTTTTATCCGATCTGTTTTGATTGCTTCGACAAGCATACGAATCAATTCATCGATCAGGAGATGGATCTCGAATTACGTAAAAAACGTTCGCAAATGGTCAACAAAGAAGTAGAAGCTGAAATCGAAGCGATTCTTGAGGTTGAGAATTAAGTCGTCTTTACCATACGTGAAGGGAAGTATGACCGGTAGTGCTTTGGCGCTATCGGTTTTTTATTATCCCTAAAAAAAGCAGTTATCTCTTGCTTCACATGTTTTGTGAAAGAAGAAATAGCTGCTTTTAACATGAAGTTAGTCTTCGATGAATGTAACGAGATAATGATGAGCAGAATGAAGCGGTGCACGGGTCACGAAAAAGTCCGGGAGATCGACATCGATTCCCAATTCGCGCAGTGTATCGGGATCCAAACATTCCTGAATCAAACGTTTGATGTCTTGTAACAGTTCATCGTGCAAGTTCGCTTCCTTCGGAAAGGCACGTTTCGCGTCATCGCGCAACAATAGCACGATAGGTGGTAGACCTCGTAAGAGATCGACCTGAAGGGGCTGCTGATGACGTTCGAAATAATCATTCAGACAACTGACGACCCTCATCGAGTGTTCTTCTTTCATCCGATCCCAACTCTCTGTATGTGACTGTAACTCTCTAGCTATTCCCTAATTGAAGCGAGGATATGCAGGGAAACTGGAAATCAAGCATTACGAGGACGCTGTTCGGGGTAGAACTAGAGGGAAGGGGGAATCGACATGCTATTTCGGTTTTTGTTTTTAGGGCTTGATACGTCGATTGGTGACATCCCGTTGCGCCTCATCTATTTTACGGAACTCATACTATTCATCGGTTTGTATCAAATCACGAGCCGGTTTTCGCGTCAGAGTCTGATTTTGGGAACGGCACTCGGAATTGGCGGACTGATTGCCATCTTACCCGGTGCGCTCTATATCATCCGTTATAATCCGGAGGATGCCGTCATCGATGTCACGTTCCTATTGATTTATTTGTTTGAGCCACTGGCAATCATTGCGTTCGTTGTTGCTTTGATTCGACGTTTGTATACAGAGAAGAAAAATAAAAAGAATCAAAGCGAAGATATTCATTGATTTTCGTCCAAGACGTCACTTTCCGCGGGCGGAAGGCAAGCCTCCTCGTCGCGTAATGCTCCTGCGGGGTCTTACCTATTCCGCTATTCCCGCAGGAGTCTCCGTCTTTTCTGAAAATCAATCGTCTAGTGCTATCTAATCTGACAATCAATACACCGTAAGATGGCTTGACGCTGTCTTACGGTGTATTTGCGTATACCTCCAAATACTTTCTTTCAATAGTGTAAGGAAGACTAACTGGAAGAATATTCTATAATAGAGGGAGGGCGAAATCAGATCTTAGTCGGTTTCGTAATATCCTGGTGATTATAGGGGTGAGTTTCATGCATAAAGTGTTGTTCGGTTTGTCCATTTTGAACAGTGTATACATTATGAATAACTTATTTACGTATTCCGATAGTTTTTTGAATGCGCCGCTCGGCATCACGACCGTTATTGCCGTGACATTGATGTTTCTAAACGACAGCGTCAAAAAAGATAAACCGTCGTTGTACACGAAAGCGACGGATGGGTTAGGATTCATTAATATTTTGGTTGGTCTTTCACTGATTGTCTTTATTTAAGACATGATTCAAAGTGATGATCGTAAGTCTGACGCCGCGTCAGGCTTCTTTTTATGGTCCAATCTACGAGTTCGAAAAAAATAAAATATATTTTAAAGAAAAAAGATTGATGTGTAACCGGTTACACAATATGATGATTCTTGTAAGCGTTATCAAAAGAAAGAGGTGGCGAAACATGTCGACCATCCGGGAAGTAGCGAAAGCGGCACATGTCTCCGTCGCGACGGTCTCACGCGTCATGAATGAAAAGGGTTATGTCAGTGAGAAATCGCGTAAGGCGGTGCTTCAGGCAATCAAACAATTGGATTATCGACCAAACCGGGTCGCGCGATCGTTGTTCCAAAAACGGTCCGGACTGATCGGTTTGATCGTTCCCGACATCACGAACCCGTTCTTCCCACAACTTGCACGGGCTGTGGAAGATATGGCACATCAACATGGTTTTCAAGTCATTTTGTGTAACACAGACGAACAGTTTCAGAAAGAACGCGAATATATCAAGTCACTCGAGGCGATGCATGTCGACGGATTGATCATCACGACGAACTACTCGAACAATCCGAACTATGAAGAACTCGAAGTGCCAGTCGTAGCGTTAGACCGGGTGTTACAAGGAGCGATTCCGACGGTGACGTCAAACGGCTACGAAGGCGGGAAGAAAGCAGCTTCGTTCTTACTTGCTTCTGGTGCGACGGAGCTAGCAGTCATCAGCGGTCCCTCGAAACTCCCGACGATCAAGAAACGCCGGGACGGCTTTGAGGAAGTCGCCGGAACCCATCTCGTCGCAAGCATCGAGTCACCGTTCCACTTTCAAGGAGCGCTCGATGCCGCGAACTATCTCTTTGATCACTATCACTGCAACGGCATTTTTGCCGCGAGCGATGTCATCGCTGCAGCAACGGTGCAAGTCGCTGCGGAACGCGGGATCACGATTCCGGACGAGCTACAAGTGATCGGCTATGACGGCATCGAACTCGGACAAATGATTTCACCACCGTTGACGACAATTGCGCAGCCGATCTATCAAATGGGAGAACTGGCGGCGAAACTTTTGATTCAGCGGATTGAAGGCACACCGATTGCCGCCGTTCATCATGAGTTGACGGTTGAGATCATCGAACGGGAAACGACGAAACGGAAGGATGAGGAAGCATGAAACAAATCAGTGTCATCGGCAGTATCTCGATGGATCTCGTCGTCGAAAGTAAACGCCGTCCAGGCGCAGGCGAAACGGTCATCGGGGATGCCTTTCATACCGTACCGGGTGGAAAAGGGGCGAACCAAGCGGTCGCAGTCGCGCGTCTCGGCAGTACCGTCGAAATGATTGGTTGCGTTGGTAGTGACGCGAACGGTGAAGCGATCCGCGAAAACTTCAAAATGCAAGGAGTGCAGACGACACACTTGCAAACGATTGAAGGCGAACGGACAGGAACGGCACACATCACGCTCGCTGAAGGCGATAACTCGATCGTCGTCGTTCAGTCTGCTAATCAACATGTGAAATTTGCGGATGATACACTCGCACCGATTCTTGCAGATAGTGAAATCATCTTACTCCAGCTCGAGATTCCGATCGAAACGGTCGAGACCGTTGCTCGCGAAGCACATGCAGCAGGCATTCCAGTCGTCTTGAATCCTGCACCGGCGATGTCACTCAGTCCAGAATTGATTGAACACGTCACGTACTTAACGCCAAACGAACATGAATGTGGTTTGATCTTCGGACAAGACCAGCCGATCGAACATTGGCTCATGGAATACCCGAATAAACTGATCGTGACCGAAGGCAGTCGCGGGGCACGCTTCTACGACGGAGAGACAATCGTGACGATTCCCGCGATCGAGACGACCGTCGTCGATACGACAGGAGCAGGGGATACGTTCAACGGTGCCTTAGCCGTTGCGTTAACGGAAGGACAACCGCTTGTTGAGGCAATTCGTTTTGCGAACCGGGCAGCCGGCTTATCGATCCGCGCGCTTGGCGCACAAGGCGGCATGCCGACACGGGAACAGATGGAGGGAGACGCATGAAGAAGCATGGTATCTTAAACAGTCATATCAGCAAAGTCCTGACTGATCTCGGCCATACCGATACGATCGTCATCGCCGATTGCGGCTTACCGATTCCAGACGGGGTCGCCCGAATCGATTTAGCACTTGAACTCGGCACACCGTCATTCCTCGACGTCGTTCGTGTCGTCGCCGATGACATGGCGATCGAACAGCTGACTCTGGCGACAGAGATCAAAGAAGCGAACCCGAACGTCCTCGAGGCACTAGAAGCTATGAAGATCGAGACGACATTCGTCTCGCACGAGGAGTTCAAGAAACAGACACAGCAGGCGAAGGTCATCATTCGGACCGGAGAAGCGACACCATACGCAAATGTCATCTTCCATTCCGGCGTAATCTTTTAAGGGGGTCATGCGATGCGTATCGAGATGACAGGTATCAAAAAAGCATTCGGTCCCGTCCCTGTCCTGAAAGGTGTCGACTTCGAACTCGTTGCGGGTGAGATCCACGCCTTAATGGGGGAGAACGGTGCCGGGAAATCGACACTGATGAAGATTTTGACCGGTGTTCATAAAGCGGACGCAGGTACGATCCGCGTCGATGGACAGGACGTCGAGTATAAGAATCCGAAACTTGCCGAAGAAGCGGGGATTGCTTTCATTCACCAGGAACTGAACATCCTCCCGGATTTGACGGTGACGGAGAACTTGTTCCTCGGACGGGAGCTGAAGTCACGCTTCGGGATTCTCAAGCAAGGGGAGATGAAGCGGCAGGCAGAACGTGAACTCGCGGAATTAAACGTCTTCATGGATGTCGATCAACTCGCCCGGACGTTATCGGTCGGACAGCAACAGATGATCGAGATCGCAAAAGCCTTAATGACGGATGCGAAGGTCATCATCATGGATGAACCGACAGCCGCACTGACGGAGCGGGAAATTCGCGCCTTATTCAGCGTCGCGACGGCACTGCGCAACCAAGGTGTCTCGATCGTCTATATCTCACACCGGATGGAGGAAATCTTCGAGCTCTGCGACCGGATCACGGTCTTACGGGACGGGATTTCCGTCTCGACACACGCGATTCCTGAGACATCGTTCGAACAGATCGTCCGAGAGATGGTTGGTCGTGAGATGGGCGAACGGTATCCGGATCGTGATGTGTCGATCGGTACGACTGTCCTTGAGGTCAAACAGGCGAGCGGAAAACGGTTCGACGATGTTTCGTTCTCCGTCAAGGCGGGCGAAATCATCGGCTTCTCTGGTTTGATGGGTGCGGGGCGGACGGAAGTCATGCGTGGATTGTTCGGGGTCGATCGCCTGAAAGGCGGGACGATCGAACTGAACGGACAGTCGCTGAAGATCAAGACACCGTATGATGCGATTCGCCAGGGCATCGGCTTTTTGACCGAGGACCGGAAAGGCGAAGGCTTGTTCCTCGACTTTTCACTGCGCGAAAACATCTCATTGCCGACGATTCGTTCGTTATCACGCTCTGGTGTCATCAAGGATCAGGCAGAACGTGATTTCGCAGAAGGATACTTGAAGTCGCTCTCGGTCCGCCACAGCTCAATGGACCAGCCGGCGAAGTCACTGTCCGGTGGGAACCAACAGAAGGTCGTCCTCGCGAAATGGCTTGGAACACAACCGAAAGTCTTGATCCTTGACGAACCGACACGTGGTGTCGACGTCGGGGCGAAGAAAGAGATTTACCTCATCATGAATGAACTCGCTGCGGCGGGTGTCGCGATCATCATGGTCAGCTCGGACCTCCCGGAGATTCTCGGGATGAGCGACCGGGTCTACGTCATGCGTGAAGGCAAGATGAGCGGCATGTTGACACGACAGGAAGCGACGCAAGAAAGCATCATGACACTTGCGACAGGAGGACAATGATATGGAATTGATGCAAGGCAAGGTAACGGAAGCAAAACCGAGACGTCTTGGGATCGGACAAAAGCTTGGACCACTCGCAGGATTGTTCGCGATCGTCCTCGTCGTCTCGATCATGGAACCGGACTTTTTAACATTGAATAATTTATTTAACATCTTACGTCAAGTCTCGATCAATGCCTTGATTGCCTTCGGGATGACGTTCGTCATTCTGACAGGTGGGATTGATTTATCGGTCGGCTCGATTCTCGCCCTCTCGTCCGCCTTCGTCGCGGGTCTGATGACGGACGGAACGTCAGCGTTGATTGCTGTTCTGGCTGGTCTGATCGTCGGAGCCGTCATGGGTGCCTTGAACGGGATGGTCATCTCACTCGGAAAAGTCGCACCATTCATCGCGACACTCGCGACGATGACGATCTTCCGCGGATTGACGCTCGTCTATACGGACGGGAAACCAATCACTGGTCTGAGCCAAGGTGGCTGGTTCGAATTGTTCGGACGCGGTTACTTCTGGATCTTCCCGGTACCGGTCCTGACGATGTTGATCGCCTTCGCGGTCCTCTACTTCATCTTGAAGAAGACGACGTTCGGTCGTTATACGTATGCGATCGGTGGCAACGAAGAAGCAGCGAAGTTAATGGGGATTCAAGTCAATAAAGTCAAAATCATGATCTACTCACTCTCAGGGTTGATGGCAGCACTTGCCGGCATCATCCTGACGTCCCGTCTGAACTCGGCACAACCGACGGCGGGGACATCGTATGAACTCGACGCCATCGCAGCGGTCGTCCTTGGTGGGACGAGCCTGTCAGGTGGTCGTGGCTGGATTGTCGGTACCTTGATTGGTGCCTTGATCATCGGAACACTGAACAATGGACTCAACTTGCTTGGTGTCTCCTCGTTCTTCCAACTCGTCGTCAAAGGTTTAGTCATTTTGTTCGCGGTACTCGCGGACCGGAAACAAGCAGCGTAACCCACACTCAAAAAGGAGGATCTACAGATGAAAAAACTACTTGCAGTCGTCATGATGGCATTAATGGTCTTCGCAGCAGCCTGTTCGACGGAACAGCCAGGCAGCAGCAACGGTGAAACGAAGAAAAAGACGAAGGACTTTAAAATTGGTCTTTCGATTTCAACTCTCAACAACCCGTTCTTCGTCTCGTTAAAAGAAGGGGCAGAACAAGAAGCAAAAGCACAAGGCGCAACGCTTCAAGTCGCAGATGCACAAGATGATGCAGCAAAACAAGCAAGCGACATCGAAGACATGGTCCAAAAGAAAGTCGATCTCATCTTGATCAACCCAACGGATTCAGCAGCAGTCGGTGCAGCCGTCCAAACAGCGAACGATGCGAACATCCCCGTCATCACAGTTGACCGCAATGCAGAAGCAGGCGACGTCGTCGCACACATCGCGTCGGATAACGTCGCGGGTGGGAAACAAGCAGGTGAGTATATGATCGAACTCGTCGGCGACAAAGCAAAAGTCGTAGAGCTCGAAGGGATTCCAGGAGCATCCGCAACACGCGACCGTGGGAAAGGGTTCCATGAAGCAGTCGACGGTAAACTTGACGTCGTCGCAAAACAAGCAGCAAACTTCGACCGGGCAAAAGGCTTGTCGGTCATGGAGAACATCCTCCAGAACAACAAAGACATCAAAGCCGTCTTCGCACACAATGATGAGATGGCACTCGGTGCGGTTGAAGCGTTAAAAGCAGCGGGTCTGAACGATGTTAAAGTCATCGGCTTCGATGCGACGGATGATGCCGTCAAAGCTGTCAAAGACGGAAAAATGGCAGGAACAATCGCTCAAAAACCGACGGAAATCGGGAAGATGGGTGTCGAGACAGCGATCAAGCACTTAAAAGGCGAAACAGTCGAGAAGAACATCCCAGTCGATCTCGAATTGATCAAACAATAAGGAAAAGAGACACCTGAGTCGACGATTCAGGTGTCTCTTTTCGTCAGGCAGGAAAAAGTTCCTAAATCTATTCCTTGTTCCCGTACTTGTTTTTCTCTATAATGAAAGAAGCGTATATTACTGAAGGAGGATCATCGATGATCATTCATAACGTGGCTCTTGTCGGCCTCATCGTCGTTTCCGTTCTTCTCATCATCGTCGTTCTATTGATGTCAGGTCGTACGACCGGACTCGGAGCATTGACGGGTGGAGCAGAACAATTATTTGGTCGCCAAAAAGCTCGTGGCTTGGATGCGGTCCTAAATCGTGTGGCGTCTATCTTAGGGGCATTACTCTTCATCTTGGCGTTACTCGTCGCTTTTTATAAGTGAGCATTGAAACGACAGCCGTATGATCGCGCTGTCGTTTTTTGTATTTCTCGATATTCATTTTTTCCGGATATGGGGTATAGAGTTAGAGGGGGAATCATTTTATGAAAATCACTTTACCAAAACCATTCTTTTTCGAAGCCGGCCCACGTGCCGTTTTACTATTACACGGATTCACGGGATCGAGCGCGGATGTCCGCATCCTCGGTCGCTACTTGCAAAAACAAGGCTATACGTCCCTAGCACCACAATATAAAGGGCACGCTGCCCCACCCGAAGAGCTGACGAAGACCGGGCCAGCCGACTGGTGGCAGGATGTCCTTGCCGGATATCAGGAACTCGTCGATAAAGGTTATGACGAAATCGCTGTTTGCGGACTGTCGCTCGGCGGTGTCATGTCGCTGAAGTTATCGATGAACCGTCCGGTCAAAGCGGTCATCCCGATGTGTGCACCCGCCTACATCAAAAGTGAAGAAGTCATGTATGCAGGAGTCACTGAGTACGCACGAGAATTCAAGAAGCGAGAAGGCAAATCGCAAGAAGAGATCGACCACGAGATGGCGTCCTTCGAACCGATGCCGACCTTGAAGGACTTACAGGAACTGCTGCGTGAGACACGCGATTCGCTCGAGGACGTCTACGCACCGACGCTCGTCGTCCAAGCGCGCAATGATCACATGATCAACACCGACTCTGCGAACATCATCCATGATGGAGTCAGTGCCTTCCAAAAAGAGCTGATCTGGTATGAGAACTCAGGTCACGTCATTACGCTCGACAAAGAAAAAGACCAGCTCCACTCTGACATCTTGGACTTCCTGGAGTCATTGAACTGGAGCAAGTAACTGGAGGTGTCACGTTGGAATTACGTGAACGAATACTAACGGTCATCACGACGGAAGAACGTCCGTTGTCGATTGATCAATTAACGAAAAAACTAGAACTAGCGGATACGGAAGCATTCAAGGAATTGATCCGGACGCTAAACGCGATGGAAGACGAAGCGTTGATTGCCCGGACACGCTCGAACAAGTACGGAACGCTCGCGCAGATCGGTCAAGTCGCAGGGAAGATTTCCGTCCACCAACGCGGGTTCGGTTTCGTCTCACCGGAAGACGGCTCAGAAGGCGATATCTTCTTACCAGCACCGGAACTGAAGAACGTCTACAACGGCGACCGTGTCCTCGTCAAAGTGTTTGCCGAGTCAAACGGCGGTGACCGTCGTGAAGGGAAACTGCTTAAGATTCTCTCGCGCGGACCAGCTGATTTCGTCGGCACATTCGTCAGTCCAAAAGGACGGATCGAATCGATTGCTTATATCGAACCGGATGATACGAAGCTGACGTTCTTACCGGTCGTCGCGAACGAAGATACACTTGGTGCCGTCGATGGCCATAAAGTCCTCGCTCGGATTACGAAGTATCCCGATGGTCGCTACGCCGGAACAGCGAAAGTCTTGAAAATCATCGGTCACAAAAATGACCCAGGCGTCGACATCTTGTCGATCGTCCATAAGCACGGCATCAATGTCGACTTCTCACCGGAAGCGATTGCTGAGGCGAATGCTGTACCAGATCAGATCGATGAGAAGGATTTAGTTGGACGCGTCGATCTACGGAACGAATTGACGGTGACGATTGACGGGGCAGACGCGAAAGACCTCGATGATGCAGTTCACGTTAAGAAATTAGCGAACGGCAACTTCGAGCTTGGTGTCCACATCGCCGACGTCTCGCATTACGTTAAAGAAGATTCAGCACTCGACGAAGAGGCGCGTGAGCGCGGAACGAGTGTTTATCTCGTTGACCGCGTCATCCCGATGATTCCGCACCGGTTATCAAACGGGATCTGCTCGCTCAACCCGCATGTCGATCGCCTGACGCTCAGCTGTATCATGGAAATCGATGCGAACGGTGCTGTCGTCAACCATGAAATCTTCCAAAGTGTCATCAAGACGACAGAACGGATGACGTACACGGACGTCCGGAAAATCGTCGAGCGCGAAGACGAAGAAGTGATCGCGAAGTATCAGGATCTCGTCGAGTACTTCGACAAGATGGCGGAACTCGCAGCAATCCTCCGTGAACGTCGCTCTCGTCGTGGGGCGATCAACTTTGACTTCCCAGAAGCGAAGGTCCTCGTCAACGAAGAAGGCAAGACGAGTGAGATCATCCTCCGCGAACGGTCGGTCGCTGAGAAGCTGATTGAAGAGTTCATGCTCGCAGCGAACGAAACGGTCGCGGAGCACATTCAGCGTCAAAAACTGCCGTTCATGTACCGGATCCACGATGAGCCAAAAGCTGAACGTCTCGATACGTTCTTCAAGTTCATCGGTAACTTCGGGATCAATGTCGAACGTAAAGGTGAGTCAGTCGCACCGAAGACGTTGCAATCGATCCTCAATGCTGTCGAAGGCGAGCCCGAAGAAGCGGTCGTCAGTACGGTCATGCTCCGTTCGCTCCAACAAGCGAAATACGACATCGAACCAATCGGTCACTTCGGTCTGTCGACGGACTACTACACGCACTTCACGTCACCGATTCGTCGTTACCCAGACTTGATGGTTCACCGTCTGTTGCGTGAATATGTCATCTACAACGATAAGTCACAAAAGACGCAAGACCGTTACTCGGAAATCTTACCTGAGATCGCTGATCACTCGTCGAAACGTGAGCGTCGTGCGGTTGATGCGGAGCGGGAAACGAACGCGTTGAAGAAAGCCGAGTATATGGAGCAACACATCGGTGAGACGTTTGAAGGCGTCGTCAGTGGTGTCACGAACTTCGGAATGTTCGTCGAATTGCCGAACACGATCGAAGGACTCGTCCACATTCAAGCGATGACGGATGACTTCTACCGCTACGATGAAGCGAACTATCAGTTGATCGGTGAGCGGACGAAGCAACAGTTCCGGATCGGCGATGTCGTCGAGATTAAGGTCACGAACGTCAACATCGATGAACGGACGATCGACTTCAGCGTCGTTGGGATGCCAGAACGGCAACCGAAGAAACGATTCGAGTCGAAGACGATCCGTTCAAGCGGTGGACGTCCAGGACAAAAACGCGATGACAAGAAGAAGGACGATCGTCGCGGCAAGAAACGGTCGGGTAAGAGCGACCAAAGCAAGGGAAAAGGATTCTCGTTAAAGAATAAGAAAGATAAACCGCCGTTCCATAAGGCGGTCTCGAATAAGAAACGGAAGCGCAAATAAGCGCTTCCGCATCGGAAATGTGGTGAATGAACATGCCAAAGGGAACAGATTCGAAAGTCTTAGCGAACAACAAACGGGCCTCGTTCGATTATGCGATCGAGGATACGATTGAAGCCGGTCTCGTCTTGACGGGAACGGAGATCAAATCGGTCCGTAAAGGAAAAATCAGCATCGGGGACGCGTTCGTCCGGTTCGACGGGGGAGAGGCGATTCTCTGGAACTCGAACATCGCCCACTTCGAACAGGGGAACCGCTACAACCATGAGCAGCTCCGTCCGCGGAAACTGTTGCTGCACAAGAAACAGATCGCGAATTTGATCGGTGCGGTCTCACGGGACGGTTATACGATCGTGCCGCTGAAAGTCTACATCAAGAACGGTTACGCGAAATGCTTGATCGGACTCGGGCGCGGGAAGAAGAAATTCGATAAACGAGATGATCTGAAGAAGAAGGATGCGAAGCGTGACATCGAGCGGGCACTACGCGATAAGCAAAAGTATTGAATCCGTAACACTTTTCTGCTAGAATATTAGTATTCGGAAAGCCCCAATTTATTATCTTGGGGACGTTACGGATTCGACGGGGGTAGTTCGGTCTTCTGTGGCGTGTCGAGGGGTCGGCCTCGTTAAAACGCACCAGCCATAACTGGCAAAACTAACACACAACTCGCAGCAGCTTAATTGCCGCTACGGATCCTAGCAGCCGTCGCCTGGTCGGCTGATTTCTAGGGTCTCACTTTAAACAGGCTACGCTTGGACCCTTCCGTCTGGAGGGAAAGAGAAGAGATGGAATCAGACTGGTCGGACGGACGCCTGTCAATTGGCAGCCTGACGACGAGATCCCAATAAATTGACTACACACGTAGAAGCTTAAGTATACGATGCCTTCGGACGTGGGTTCGACTCCCACCGTCTCCATACGACGAAATCAGTGGATTTCAAAATAAAAAACGTCAAAATCCTTTTGTTAGGATTTTGACGTTTTTTATTTTAGAAAATAATTACGTAACATTTTTTGTTTAAAGATAATCCCTTTTTTTAAAAAAACATATATATATTGGAACTTATGTTAAAATTAATTTAATTTATTTGTTTGATAGTATTCGTTTAAAAAACAAAACTTATCAATTAATAAGCTTTTATGAAAAAGAAGGTATGAACTCTTGAAAATAAATCGACAAAATCTAAAATTGTTTATCACTCCTACAACAATAAATTTTAAAAAAGGAGATTATAATTCTATAAAAGATTATGGATCTTCTTTAATTGAAAATAATATTTTTAATTTTGAAGAAAAAATCGCAATAGATATTGATAACTATAAAAATCAAAAAATTAAAATCAATAATTTGGATAAATTTATTTTAATTGTGTATTAGAAAATATGAATTTAAAAGGAGTTGAACCTAACGGAATTACGTATTTATCATTACCACAATTATCATCGTCTTTTTCGATTTTAATAACATATAACATTATATTTAATGATATTGCATCAAAATTATTAAAACTAACTGGAAATAATATTAGTGAAGAGCGAGAGTTTATTAATTTTAATAAAAACGAGGGAATACTATTAGTTTCTCATAATATTGATTTATTGCAGCACGTATGGAATACAACATTTTCGGGTGAATATTTGAGAGAATATGTTCCAACATATATTGTAAAAGCGAAACAATTTAAAGTTTTTAACTTTAATAATAATTCTAAAAATATAAATTTTCAAGATGATGGTACTTTACCTTGGATTGGATTTTATCGAGCGCATAAAAAAGAATTAATTGGAAAATTCGATAAGAAAGTAAAGTATATAATTATTGATTTTATTCCTACGTATCATAGAAAAAGAGCTAAACAAATAATAGAGTGGGCTAAGAATAAAGCAGAACATGTCATAGTAATACTTCCATCGAATGACCCCTACTTATCCTATTTAGCTAGTGCTGATGCATTTAAACTTCCTATTAATCAATCTACGCAAAAAATTATAAATAGCATAATAACTTATGAACCAGATTATGATGATATACATTCTTGGGGAACAAATAATAGTTTAGATGTATTAAAATCGTTTGATATTAGTTTTAATCTTAACGAATATTTTTCAATAGATAAAAATCTTTTAAAGATTTTAAAGAAGTACGAAATTGAAATAGAATTATGTAGAAAATCAAATGGATTATATCCAGAAAAAATTCAGAAGATTGATCGATTAAAAGTTCAAATGATGAATTTAATAGTTCCCTTAAAAGATTATGAAACAGCTAAACGTATGTCTAAACAAGTAAATATTTTTGATGCATATAAAAAAATCAAACAAATTCCTTCGTTAGATGAAGAAGAAAAAAGTATAGAGGTACTGTTAAGTCATCATTTTTATAAAGTATTTGAAGAATTATATGATCTCTTATATGAATTAAGTAATAGCTTAAGAAGTGAGCTTTTACTTTCAGTACTTAAAAAATATTCGTCTATAAAAATCATTATCTTAATTATTGATAAATTCGAGCGTAATTTATTTGTAAATAAGTTAAATAAAGATAATACGAATGTTATTGAAATACTTACATATAAAGAGTTCCATGAATTACAAATGAAAAGTCAATACGTGAAAGCAGATACTATTATTTTAACAACACCATTCCCAACAAAATATTTTTCTGCATTTAATTTTTTTAATGTAAATATAGAATTTATTAGTATATTAAATGATAAAACAAGATATTTTAAACATGTAGATAATATCTATAATAATAACAATGATATAAGAATATTTGTAAAGTCATTAAATCGTATTGGCGTTAAACATTTAGATGATATTAAGACGGAAAAACAAATTAGCATTAATGTGCTTAATAATTATAAATTTGTTATAGAAGGAAAAGCGGAATTATTAGAAACAAAAGATATCAATATTTCAATATTCGATGATGTAAAATTACTCGAATTATTGAAATCAAATGATAATTATGAATTAACAACCTCTGATTATATCTCAAGTTTAAGTAATATAAATTATGCATATACTACGAAAGCACAATTAATTGAAATTGAGGATTTAGATGAAAACAAAAAATGGATTTTTATACCTGTAGATGATCATTTAAAAATTCAGAGAGGTAATAAAGATGTGATTGAAAGTTTGAAAGTCAGTAATTTTGAATTAGAAGATTTATGGATAAGGGTAAATCATGATATGAAATCAGATTTATTTAATGAGATATTAAAGTTAGCTTCTAACACGCCTTTAATGAAATGGATTAATCATGGAGTAGGCATTTGGAACGAAATTTTAGAAAGTGTTTGGGAAAAATTTAATAAAGGACAGCGATATAAAAAAAATGTGTATGAAGACATTTTAAAAGCTATAAATTTAAATGGAGGTAATATTAAAAATTATGTAACTATAGTTAATTGGTTTACACATGAAAATATAGTTAGAGATCAGGTAAATTTACGAGCATTAATTATCATTTCAGGAAAAGAAGAATTTATGGATAGTATGAGAATTGTTTTAAGTTCAGTTTCAAAGTTAAGAAGTATGCATATTCAATTAGGAAGAACTATATCAAAATTGATTAATTCATACTCGAAGCAATTATTGGAATATAATGTATTAGAAGAGTGGATTAGAATTGGAGAAGATATAGTAATTCCAACTGAAGATATTGTATCAATGATTTCTTTTTCAAAAATAACTTATATAAATGTCGAGGGTATAGCTGATATACCTAATGAATTACTATATAAAAATTTAAATAAAAATTTTGCGATTGAAGTTTTAAATAAATATTCTTTTGAGGAGGAAGAACATGAGTTCTAATGAAAAAATCAGATAAAATTTATCGAATATATGGAAAACATTTTAAAAAATGGCTTGCTAGGAAAAGACGTAAATTATGTATTAAATAACAAACCAAGTTCAATTATTTATGGTGGAGTAATTTTTCCTAATAGTGTATTTAAGGGTGAAAATGAAATTGAAATAGATAATAAAATGGATCCAGATGTAAGGTTTAATAGTATATCTAAAAATGTAAGTATGGGAATGGAGTTTTTAGTGAACAAAAGTTTGCCGTTATCCTTTAAATTATCAGGTGAATTTTCTTTTTTTATAAGAGTAAAGCCTACATTCCAAGAACAAATGAACTCTTTACAATACTTAGATATAAATATAAAAGAATCAGAAAAAATTGAAACGAAGGAATACCATAAATCAAAAGGACTTTCTTTAGTTGAAAAGTATAAGAAGATTACGTTTGTATTTAAAGATTTAACAGCAACGTTTAAAAATAATAATCTGATTATTGAAGAAAATGATTATTTAAGAGTATTAGAAGAATTTAACAGCTTGATCCAGATTGTGAGAAAGGATTTAGAGTTGTTTAAAGTTAAAAAAGAATATGTAAATAAAAAAGGAATAATAAATATTCCTAAAATTTTTGAATCTGAAGAAGAGTATGATAATTTTATCAACAATATTAGTGATTTAGAAGAATCACTTCCAAACTATGATTTCGAACTGAAGGTAAATTTATTAGATTATTTACATAATCCTAATAGCCAAAAAGTAATTGTTTCTTTAATTAATTCTTCTATTAATAATAATGAATTTGAATTCCATCCTATTGAATTTTATGATAGTAAAATTGAAGTTTATATAAATGAGGATTTACATACATCATTTATATTTGATGGGGTTAGAAATAATTATATGTTGGATAACAAATTTAAAGTCAAAGGGTTAAACTGTACTGCAATTGTAAAACAAATCGAAAATTCAAAAAATTAATCTTAACTACAGAGTTTATGCCAAGATTTTTTCAAAAATTATATAGAACAAGGGATGATATTCCTGTAAATTTTGAAGATTTGATTACTTCAAATAGTTCAATTAATAAATTGAACGAGATAGTTCTAAAAATGAGAGAATACTGTAATGAATGGATGAATTTTATAAACAATAATGGAGATAGCGAAATCTATCTTAAGAATCAAGATGAGATTGATCAATGTAAAAAGTTATTATTTGAATTTGAAGACGAAATAAAGTCGTTTGAATTAGGAATTTATTCATTATCTAAAGACAAGAATTTAATGAGAGCCTTTAATTTAACAAATAAGGTTTTCAAGGAGGTTAGCCAAGAGAAATATACAGGCTGGCGGCTTTTCCAAATTATTTTTATTGTTAGGATGTTCCCGGCTTTATATAATCGTGAAATGCCTTCAAATGATCAAAGAGCCAAAGAGATTATAGAATCTTCACTCTATGCTGATGTACTGTGGTTCCCAACTGGTGGCGGGAAAACGGAAGCATATTTGGGAACAATTCTAACTACACTATTTTATGATCGTTTAAGAGGTAAGGAAAAAGGTGTCTCAGCTTGGCTAAGGTTTCCTCTAAGGATGTTATCTAAAAACCAACTAGACCGAGTTGCAAAAATACTGATTGTAGCTGAGAAGTTCAGGTTAGCAGATGAAAATTTAAGCGGGAAAGGCATGCCGTTTTCGATCGGCTTTTTTGCAGGTGGTGGTAATACTGATAACTTTGTTAAAAAGAAAACTAAAGAAGATGCTCTGGCAAATGAAATAACTAAAATGAATAAAATGCTAATCCACAAATGTCCGAGTTGCAATGAGCCTTTAAGTTTTTTATTTAACGATTCTCAATGGAGATACGTTCATAAATGTAATAATGAAGATTGTTTTGTTAAAAATAAAATGAATGGGAATGTACCTATTTTTATAACCGATTCGGAAGTGTATAGATTTGTTCCAAGCGTTATATGTGGAACTGTCGATAAAACAGCTATAGCTGGGAGATATAGAGAGTTCTCACAATTGTTTGGTCAAGTGCAAGGGAGATGTGAAAGACATGGATATTTCTCAGATAAATGTATTGTTGGTCGATATGATGAATTTGGATCATGTAATGTAACAGCTTCTAAAAGTACTAATGAGATAATGAAAGTAAAAAGTCAATTTTATGATCCCGTTCCAACTTTGTTTATACAAGATGAATTACATCTACTTAAAGATGAGTTAGGTTCTTTATCTTCACATAACGAAGGTTATTTAATGGAACTCGCAAAGACTTATTGTAAATCGCCTGATCATATTCCAAAAATTATTGCTGCAACAGCAACAATTGAAGCTTACGAGAAGCATATAAAACATCTTTATATGAGAACTCCTAGAAAATACCCTTCAATGGGTTATAAATCAGGAGAGTCATTTTATGCAACATCTACACCTGAAAGAAAAAGAAGACTATATATAGGTTTACTACCGCATTCAAAATCTCAAGAGGAGGTAATTTCAAGAGCTGTATACTTGTATCAGAAAGAAATCGCGAATATTAGCACAAATCCTGAAATATATTTTAAAAAAATTGGTCTGACTAATCTATCTGATTTAGTAGATATAATTGGAGACTATGACTTAACTACAGTTTACGTTAATAATAAATCAATGGGCTACGATATAAATAGAAGACTAAATGAACTTGAAGACTTGAAACTTAGAACTGAGTTTCTAACTGGTGAAAATGACATGGAAAAAATAATTAAAGTAATTGATCAAATTGAATCAGAGAGGGAATCTTCTATAGGTAATAAGTTGAACGTACTAAATGCGACTAGCCTCATCAGCCATGGAGTAGATTTAGATCGAATTAATAATTTCTTTATGGCAGGTATGCCATCGAAACAATCTGAATATATTCAAGCATCAAGTCGTGCTGCAAGGTCTAATGTTGGACTAGTATTTGTTTCTTTCAAAGCTACAAACTTGAAAGAGAGATCACAGTATCAATATTTTATAGAAAATCACAAGTTTTTAGATCAGTTAGTAGACCCTGTTCCAATTAATCGTATGGCTGTAAAGGCAGTAGAAAAATCTTTTTCTAGCATTTTATGTAGTTTATTATTAGGAATTCATTCAGGAATTAACAAAGAAGTATTAGATAAGTGTGGAAAAGTAGATAAATATATTTCGAATAGAAATGCCTACGAAAAGTCAGTTCACGACGAGATATTAGAACAACTCTTTAATATATACGGATGTAATACAGAATTCTTTCCATTAGCTACTAGAGAGAAACTAAAAGTATTTATTAAAAATCTATATCAAGAAAAATGGAATTTATTAGAATTAGTCCTACAACAACATATATCAAAGATAAAGAAATACTAAATCCAATGAGTAGTTTCAGAGAAATTGAAGATGGGATTCCAATTCAAGTAGGTAGAGACACAGGGATAATTTTACATTACAGTAAGTTTTCATTTTTAAGAGGAGGAAAAAATTAAATGTATGAGGATTTTACAAGAGGACGTAGCCAGGTAATGTTTAAATATTTACCTGGTGCTGTTTTCCTTCATGATAGTAGATACTTTAAAGTGAATAATTTAAATTTGAGTAAAGTTTCTTTTGACACCTCAAGGATAGAAGATGAATTAATTAATTTCATTACCAAATGGCCGCTTAATCTAAAATTGCCGAAGAAAAATCAATATCACTATTTCCGAAAGATGTAAAAAAATATTACTTTGGGGAAATTCAAGAAGTGGAATATGAATTGTTTCCTTTAGTTTTTAGATGTAGATTATGTGATAATGTACATGAATATTATTCAATAGAATCATTAAAAAATGATAATCCTACACTAAATTGTGTATTCTGTAACTCGAAGTCAAGCCTTAAACAATTTCCTTATTTAATGATCCATGAAAACGGTGATTTAAAAGGATTAAAAGTAATAAATAATGGAGGAAATAGTTTTAAGGAAAAATATAATGGGATTACAATGAATGATACCAGAAGTTTTCGAACTGCAACATGGTATAACAAAAAAAGAATTTAAATCTAGGATCTTTAGGTGCTAATATTACTACACTTCCAATTACAAGTGATATGAAACGATTCATGAGTGGTAAACATGCATCTGATGGTGATGTATTTAAGCCAGCAATAATAAATATTGTTAATTTAAATAATGAAGAATTAAAAGTGAGGAAACAAAATAGCGACTTTTCTTTTATTCAATTAGCAGCCTTACTTGAACTAGATAAAGTTAATAAAATAGATTTTAATGAAAATTTTGAATTGCAAGAATCGAATAGTTTTGCAATGAAGTTACTTGAAGCAGCACATAATGAGGCTGAAAAAAAATTATTACAAAAAGTAATAGCTGAAAATATGAACCAACCTTATTTATTAGAAGATAAATCATTAAAAGTAGATATTGAAAATTTTCTCGATTCGATTAAAGTAAAACTGGATGATGAACTAGTTGATCTAGTTAATAATGATAGACTGCTCCATGAGTATCTATTTAGTATTTATGAAAGTGAAGGAAAGACCGTTGAAGATAAAATTAAAGAGTCCATTGAGTCTGAAGATTATCTGCAAACTGAAATTTTAGAAGATGTAAAGTCTAAATTTATGATTTTAGGAATTGAAAAAGCAACTTTATTAGAAAAGTTTCCAGTATTAACTGTTTCACCCGGATTTACTAGGAAAAGTCCTAATAGAAATGAAGTTATTTTAAATCCATATAAACAAAAAATTCAAGGATCAGTTCAAACAGTCATTCCAACTTTACTAAGCGAAAACGAGGCAATAATTTTTAAAATAAGCCCTGAACGTATATTAAAGTGGTTGAAGATAAATCAATTTATTGAAGATGATGAAAAAAGTCATAATAAAAAGAATCAGAGTTGTTATTATACTTTAAAACCAAAATTGGTATGTACGATCCTGCTGAATTAGCTGAAATGAATTTAAAATTAGGTGAAAAAATGGATGAGAAAATGTTATCTTCCGTTATTTTTCAACTGATACATACGCTAAGTCACATGATGCTTAATGCAGGTAAATCAATAATCGGATTAGACGTTGACAGTATTTCAGAGTACATCTTCCCATCGAGTTTTTCATATGCAATATATGTTTCGAAAATTCAGGGAGGTGGCATGGGAAATTTGATTGCGGCTTTTGAAAATGATTTAAATAGGTGGATTAATGCTTCATTTGAACATGCTCAACTTTGTTTATACGATCCAGTCTGTAAGGATCATAAAGCTGCTTGTCATGCATGTTCTTATTTGAAATTTTCATGTCAACATTTTAATAGAGGCTTAAGCAGAACTCTATTAATAGGAGGAATTATTGAAGGGAAACAAATAATAGGTTTTCTCGATAGTAAAGTAAATAACTAGTTAGTGTAGGTGGTTATTATAGTAGAAGTATATAAATTTCTAGTAAAGTATGATTTGGTTGATAAACTTGAAGTATTAAATGCTTCGTTTTATTTGTTAATTCTACAGAGTATTCATTTTCAAAAATGATTGGATTGAAGCTGTAAAGCTGCATGTACAAGAAGCGCAAGAGATTGCTTCAGTATTATTTAGTATATTAAGATCAAATTCGTTAATAGAACAAGTATCTGAAAACGTATATACAATATCTGATATGGATCATTTCTATAAAAAATTTAATGAAATGATTTTTTATAGAAATTTTACTAAGGAGATAAAAATAAAGCCTCCAAGTAGATTATTATGGAATATGCAATATAGCGTAAAACAACAATTGCCACAGAATGTAAGAATAGAATTTGAAGAACTAACATCATATTTGAAAGATATTTTATCTGTAGCAGAAAATAAAATAATATTCTGTGCACCGTATTTTTCGATTTCTGGAATTAAAATTTTAAATAATTCTATTCAATCTGCGCTAGAAGTTCATCCAGATCTAAAAATATGGTTTATAATTGACGCATTAGAACTTGAGTATACTCAAACATTTATAAGAGAAATCAATAATTTACTTCCTAAAAGAAATTTTATAATTTTTGTCCCTAGCGAAAACTTAAACAATAGTTTATTGTTTCATTCGAAATTTTTGATTGTTGATAACAAATATGGATATTTAGGCTCTGCAAATTTTAGTGAAAGAGCATTAAGTCAACAATTTGAAATTGGAATTAAGTTATTTGAAGAAGATTGCTCAAAATTATCATTATTAGTAGAAAGTTGGACAGCTTTAAAATATTTCAAAGAATTTAACTAATTTAAATAGATTGAAGAAGTAGATAAACACATCTGGTATTTATTAGAAGAATACTATCAAACTTGTCAAAATATAGTGCGATAGTATTCTTCTTGCTTGAAGTTATTTATTTTAAAGGAATTAAAAAATAAATATTTATTTGGTTAAAAGAGCAAAAAAAGGGTTTTTCAACCTTATACATTAGACAGCGAATAAAAAACATCTAAGTATTCTATTTTTTATAGGACGGTTTGTCAAATTAAGTGCAACACTTCTTCGGAGAAGACCTCGTATGCTGTTTTCCAGTTGAGACATTTCCGTGGTCTCCCATTGATTCAGGCGAGCGCTTGAGCGAGTTCAGAACGACTGACCTTTCCGAAATCCGTTCCCTTCGGGAAAAATTCGCGGAGAAGACCATTGGCGTTCTCGTTACTCCCACGCTGCCAAGAAGAGTACGGGTCCGCAAAATACATGGGTACGCCTAACGTGTCACGAATTCGTTCATGACAGCTAAACTCTTTTCCACGATATGTCGTCGCAGTTTGGAATGTTCCCGACGGGAAGTAGCGATGCAATACTTGAATCGCAGACTCCATCGATGGAGCGGACCGATCTTCCATCGGTACAGCGAGATAGAAACGGCTCTTTCTTTCGACGAACGTTGCGACACAAGCCTTGGATTTCCCTCTACCCGAGACAACAGTATCAAGCTCCCAATGCCCAAACGTTTGACGCCCTTTGACATCAGACAGACGTTTACTGATCGGCAGTCCGACGTTGAAGCGCCCACGTGTCTCACGTGGTTTCTGACGCTTTCCCTTTTATCGAAGGAGTCCAGAATCAGCCTCGACGAGGCCCGTATAAATCCAACGATAGATTGTCTTGAACGAGAGTCCTTCTTCTTGGAACAAGCGTCCTGTAATCTGTTCAGGGGACCACGTCTCCTGTAACTTTTCGAGAATGTGGACTCCTTTTTCAAACATAAACTTCGTCCGTGCACCGCACTTCTTTTTTCGCTCCACATAACGCTGGTTGGCATGGGAAGCATCGTAGTGCGGATTTCGTTTCAGATCTCGTGAAATCGTAGAAGGTTTACGCCCAAGGCGTCCTGCAATCTTTCGGACAGAGAAACCTAGCTCGAGATACGTCTCTATTTTGACTCTTTCTGATGTGGTAGGATGAACATAGCTCATAACGTATCCTCCGTTGAATGTGGTGTGGTAACTTTATTCTACACGAGGTCGTTATGGGTTTTTTTGTGCTTTCTCCTAAATGTTGCACTTAATATTACAATTCGTCATAGATTATGATTATTTAATTATATTCTAGTTTGTTTTTAATTTAAACTGCACAAAAGTAATTTTGCTGCATGTCCTTCTTTTATATATAATTAAACTAGTTAATATAGAAAGTAGGATATACATGCCAATTTTTAATACTATTCCAAGTAAGCCATATTTTGAAACGGATTTTGGTGAAGCATACTTGGCTAACACAATTGAGTTCATCAAAGAAATTCCGGATGAAAGTATAGATTTAATTATGACATCGCCTCCATTTGCCTTACTTAGAAAAAAAGTTATGGAAATGAAGATGAGAAAGAATACATTCAATGGTTTGTAAATAATTTTGCGTTTGAGTTTAAACGTATTCTTAAACCAAACGGTAGCTTAGTGATAGATATTGGCGGTGCTTATAAGTCTAAAAAGCCTGTTCGATCCCTATATCATTTTGAACTTCTAATTGAATTATGTAATGGACCAACAAATTTTAATTTAGCACAAGAATTTTATTGGTATAATCCTGCTAAATTACCAAGCCCTATTCAATGGGTAAATATAAAAAAAGTTAGAGTTAAGGACTCGATCAATCCAATATGGTGGTTATCTAAAAGTGATAATCCAAAAGCTAATAATAAAAATGTTTTAGTTCCTTATAAAGCAAGTATGAAGCGTCTTTTAAAGAATGGCTATAATAGTGGAAAAAGACCTTCACAACATGTTATGTCTGAAAACTCATGGCAAAAAGATAATGGAGGAGCAATAGCTTCAAATTTAATTGGATATAATACAGAAATAGATTTTGCAAAATATATTGATAGTGTATATGACGAATATATGTCGAATTTTGAAATTTATTTAGAGCAAAAACTTGCTGCAGATTTTTCAGATAATGTCTTAGAAATTGCGAATACATTATCCTCCGATAAATATCTTCAAGCGTGTAAAGAATTAAATTTAAAAATTCATCCTGCAAGATTCCCTTCTGAACTTCCTGAGTTTTTCATAAAATTTTTAACAGATGAAAACGATATTGTGTTTGATCCGTTTGGTGGAAGTTGTGTTACAGCTGAGGTTGCAGAAAAATTAAAAAGAAAATGGATAGTTTCAGAAATAGCTGAAGAGTATCTTGAAGGTGCAAAGTATCGATTTTTTGATCTTGACAAAAGTGTTGAAAAATCAAAGTGATATTGCAATACTACAGTGCGAAAATAAGAAAAAGAAGAATGGGGAATTTCAAGAAACGGAGCTGAATCTATGATACGACGCGCCACGTTGATGGACGGAAAAGCCTTATCGGACTTGATGCGACGAATTGATCGAGAAACGAAATATATGTTGTATGAGCCGGAGGAACGCGTCCTGTCAACGGAACAGGCGGAGGCGTTCATCGAGAAGTTCGGTCAGGCTGCGAATTCGGACATCTTTGTCGTGGACGTCGATGAGCAACTCGTTGGGTATGTGCTTGTCGTTGGAGGTGAACCGAGTCGGATTCGTCACCGGGCAAACCTCGTCATCGGCTTACTTGATGCTTATACAGGTCGTGGACTCGGTGCGGGTCTACTTGAAGCGGTTGATGCCTTTGCGATTGAAGCGGGACTCATCCGACTCGAGTTGACGGTTCGCAAGGATAACCTGCGGGCAATCGAGCTCTATCATAAGTTTGGCTTTAACATCGAAGGGACACGGATTGCGTCGCTCTTCATCGATGGGGAATACGTTGATGAACTGGCAATGTCGAAGATTTATACAACGGAAGAATCCTAAAAAAAGATGCTCCGTGGGCTTATCTCTGAATAGAGAGGAGACCATGAGCATCTTTTTTATGGCGATATTTTCTGTTGTTCGAAGTCGATCTCCAAGACGTTTTTCGCATAATCCTTACCCCAGTCATACATCGCATCTAAAATCGGCATTAAGCTATGTCCATGCGGCGTCAACGAGTATTCGACCTTCGGTGGTACGACCGGGTAGACTTCCCGGTGAATGATGTGGTGGTCTTCGAGTTCCCGCAATTGATTGACGAGCATCCGTTGCGTGATGCCGGGCATCAAACTTTTTAGTTCCCCGAAGCGTTTCGTCCCTTCCTTGCCTAAGTGCCAAAGAATGAGCATCTTCCATTTCCCCCCGATGATCGAGAGGGTCAATTCCTTCTCACAGTTAAACTGACGATCTTCAAAATGTGGCATCGATCCACCTCCTGCTCCAGTATAGTCTTTCTTCCGATCGACAGTATACTTTTCCGCACTATGTATGAAAAACCGCACTATGTAAATTAAAAGTGCGTACTTCTCAAGAATGCTCCTGCGGATTATATTTAGTCCTGTTCCTTCTTGAACGTCTGAAGGAAGTGTCAGGTACGACAATACAGAGAAGAATGGGAGAGATATAAAATGAAATTACAACTCGCAATTGATTTAGTCGATACAGCAGGTGCGATTGCTTTAGTCAAAGAAATCGGGGAAGACAATCTAGATATCGTTGAGATCGGCACACCGGTCGTCATCAACGAAGGACTCCGCGCCGTCAAAGAAATGAAAGCCGCGTTCCCGAACTTAACGGTCCTCGCTGACTTGAAGATCATGGATGCTGCCGGCTACGAAGTCAGCCAAGCTGTCGCACATGGTGCCGACATCGTGACGATCCTTGGGGCAGCGGAAGACATGTCAATCAAAGGGGCAGTCGAAGAAGCGAAAAAATCGGGCAAACAGATTCTCGTCGACATGATTGCTGTGAAAGATATCGCAACACGTGCGAAAGAACTGGATGCATTAGGCGTCGACTACATCTGTGTCCACACAGGTTACGATCTCCAAGCAGTCGGTCAAAACTCGTTCGAGGATCTCGCGACAATCAAATCGGTTGTGACAAACGCAAAAACAGCTGTTGCGGGTGGCATCAAGATGGAGACGTTACCGGAAGTCATCGCTGCACGTCCTGACCTGATCATCGTCGGTGGCGGCATCACGGGACAAGATGATAAACAAGAGACAGCGTCAACGATGCACCGGATGCTGCAAGAGGCGTAAATGACACACATTCAAACGATTATCGAAGAACTGACTTCGACGGTTGAAGCAATCGATGCGACCGAGACGAAAGAACTGGCAGACGCTGTGCTGCAAGCGAACCGAATCTTTCTCGCAGGAGCTGGTCGTTCCGGCTTGATGGGGAAAGCGTTCGTCATGCGGCTAATGCACATGGGACTCGACGCTTATGTCGTCGGTGAGACGGTCACAGCGAACTTGCGCGACGGTGACTTGTTGATCGTCGGTTCCGGATCGGGTGAGACGAAAACGTTGGTACCAATCGTCGAGAAAGCACAGCAACTTGGTGGAACGGTTGCCGTCGTCACGATCAATCCGACGTCGACGTTAGCACGATTAGCCGACTTGGTCGTCCAATTGCCTGGAGTTCCGAAAGAACAAACGGCATCAGCGGACGAGACGGTTCAACCGATGGGCTCGTTGTTCGAACAGACGATGTTGTTGTTCTATGATGGCTTGATTCTGCAGATCATGGAAGACAAACAGCTCGATTCGCAAACGATGTACGGGAAACATGCCAACTTAGAATAGATAAACCAGAAGACCGGTAGACGTATGCGATACGTTTACCGGTCTTCTTTGACTTGATTTTTAATAAAACATTTCCTGTTTGTGCGAATTTATTCGGATACTAGCAGGTATCGACCTGCCATACTAAAAGAAGTAAAGGTAAGTAAAGGTAAGTAAAGGTAAGTAAAGGTAAGTAAAGGTATGGTAAGGGGGAGGAAAAATGCGTTTTACGAAGTCGATGACAACTATTGTATTGATCAGTAGTTGCGTCTTATCGGGGTGTACAATGGAGACGAAAGAACATGCTGTAAAACCATCTGCAGAAGTTGCATCTGTGAAACCAACTAAAGGACAAAAGGAAGTCGAAGAAATTTTAATTAAAGAGCCCTCCGTCGATGCAGATACACCAGGCAAAGCGAGCGTCGAGCAAATACAGCTGACCTATAAAAACGGACAAACCGCCGTACCGACTAATGATGATATCTTGTCGGAAGCGATTCTTGGTCAAAAAGCGATTGTCACGCTGCAGTCTCCGGAAGGACCACATCATTACATCGTTTTGTTTTATGAACAGTCTGATCGCTGGATATTAACTGGTGTTCTTCCTGCGACAGGACCTGTTACAACGGAACGCTCGGAATCACGTGGCTTGAAGCTCCCATTTTCGACATTTACAACGAACGAAATGAGTTGGAGTGATGCGGAAGACGCGCCAATCACATGGACGTTTGCTGGAAAAGAATCAATCCTTACGGTTTCGAAGCTCCCGCAGCAACCGATGGACAGCAAACCGTCGGAGGTCGTGACATTGGCGAATGGAATAGAAGCTTACGTCCATGAGACGAAGCGGGAAGCTAGCTTGTCTTATCAGGACAGCGAACAGACGGTTCTGTTAGCCGGTAACGTATCAGTTGATCGTCTTAAAATACTTGCGGCATCACTGCCATCCGTCACGTCAGGATCGTTTCCGTATGGGGGAACAGAATAAAAAAATCGCGCGCTTCACACAACTCCCGTCAGAGTAAGTGAAGCGCGCAATCTTTTATCTATTTCCGTTCTTACCATTTGAAATCAAAATCAGCACCGACATCTTTTGCGAGATGGGCATCTGATCCATAGACGAGCGGAATCGATAACGACTGCGTGACTTGCAGGAGTTCCGGGTAAGGATAGGAAAGACCACATAACGGCTTTCGGAGTCCTGCCGTGTTGACGTCGAGTGTGAAGTTCGCTTGTCGGATCTTCCGTAACGTGTCGTCGAGGTTCGTTGGGTTCGACTCGAGCGGATAGGCTTGGATGAACTTCGTCGGTAACGTCAAGTGACCGAGTCGCTTCGGCTGGTGTGCACCGAGATCCGTCATGACGAGGGCTTGGATGCCTTCATAATACCGTTCGTGGACCGCCGTGACGCTTCCGAGTTTCGTGACGATCTCACCGAAGCTTTCCTTGCTGAAGTCGACGCCATAATATTGCTCATCGATGTATAAGTAATGCAGTGAGAGAATCCCGTCGGTCAAGACGTCAGCGTAGCGAGCGATGATGTCACGCGTGCCGTCGACATGCCCTTCCCAGTAGTCGAACTCCATCCCGATTCGGATGTCGATCTGATTCTTGTATGTCTCGCGGAGTTGTGTCAATTCCTTCAGGTAGGCATCGGCTGTCGCGAACGACATTCCGGAATCGTTATCTGGCGCAGGATCCGTCACACCTTCAGGTAAAGGGGCATGTTCCGTGAAGCTGATTCGTTCTAAGCCTTGCTCTAAGGCACGCTCGATGTAGGCTTCGAGTGGATCCTTCGTACCATGTGGACAATATGGACTGTGGACGTGACCGTCCCATTTCAATAATTGCATGAGTAACCCTCCGATTTTTTTAGAATTGGCAAGCAAAGCGATTGACAATGTGCCCGAAACGCGGTATCTTATCGTTAAATAATTTAGCGTGGTACAGTGATAATAAGATAAAGGAGTGGGAGTATGCAATCATTTTCTACGATTCGACTCAAGGATGGAGCGACGGATTACGTTGGTGCCTCGGCAACGCGGCTCCAGCAGGTCATTCGTCAGCTCGAAGATGGACTCGAACAATCTAACTATACCCGATTAATCACCCCCTTAATTGAGGAAATCGGTGGACGGGAACAGATTCGGATGGATTTTACGACTAGTGTCGCGCGTGCACTCAGCGAACGCGGTCGCGAACAATATAAACGTGTCTTCTACAGTGGCTCGGTCTTTCAACCGGAAGAGAAGTTCCAGGTTGGATTTGAGGAACGGGGACAAATCGCAGAAGTCGAAGCAATTCAACTTGCGGTCCAACTCGTTGAGGAACTGACGGGAAAAGAAGTCACACTCTCGATCGGTGATGCCGGTTTGATCGAGCATTTGATTGAGACGCGTGTCGGTGATCACCACTTACGCGACCAAGTGACGCAGATGCTCCGTTTACGTAACGTCATCGAATTGAAGCGAATCGCGGGTCAACTCGATGATGCTTTACTCGCGAAACTTCCTTTATTATTCGGACGTGAAGGGGCGGAGACGATCCTCCCGTACGTCGACGAGACACGACTCAATGCCGTGCTTGATCTCGCGGAAGCCGTCAATGCCGATCTCGACTTCGGTCAAATGGGCTTACAGACGTACTATGACGGGATCACGATCCACGGTTTCATCGAAGGTGTGACGGAACCCGTCCTCGTCGGTGGACGCTACGACCGGCTATATGAACAATTCGGACAAGAACAACAGGCGTTCGGCATCGGATTCTCGGTCGAACGGTTGGCGGAGGTGCTCTAAATGCGAATCGGAATTACGAAAGGACGGCTGTCGAAAGCGACAGAACGTTATTTAAAAGAAGCTGGCGTCGAGACATGGGGAGCCATTGAACGCGAACTAATCGTCAAACGGGGCGAGCACGAATTCGTCTTCATGAAAGGATCGGACTTGATCCCGTACGTCGCTCAAGGAGTTCTCGACGTTGCGATCACCGGCAGTGACATCTTACTCGAATCGGATCAAGAACTATCAGAACTGGCGGAATTGCCGTTCGGCGTCTGCCGAATGTCGGTCTGTGCGAAGGAGCCTTTGCAATTCGAAGGTGGGCGCCGCGTTCGGATTGCGACGAAGTATCCAGTCATCGCAAAACGCTACTTCAGCGAACTCGGTGTCGACGTCGACATCGTACCGTTGAACGGATCCGTCGAGTTGGCACCGTTACTCGGTCTTGCTGACGCGATCGTCGATATCGTCGAGACGGGTGAGACGTTACGAGCGAACGGACTGAACGAATACGAGAAAATCATCGATATCAGCGCTCGATTCTTTACGAGCGAATGGACGTTAAAACGGAAGCGGGTGGAAGTCATCCGCTTGCTGGAGCAATTGACAGAAGGAGTGACACGATCATGACACCGACAAAACCTTTCAGCATTGATCGCGACACGGAGCTCGCGGTCCGTGCGATCCTCGAACGCGTCGCAACAGACGGTGACGCTGCTGTCCGCGATTACACGAACCAATTCGATCAGGTCGATCTTGAGGATTTCCGTCTCAGTGAAACACGGATCACGCAAGCCTTCGAACAGGCAGATGCCAACTTGATCGACTCGTTGAAGTTGATGGCGACACGACTCGTCGAATGGCACGAACAAGAACTGCCGTCGGACATCGAACTCGTCGAAGCAGACGTGACACGACGTCAACGGTTCGTTCCCGTTGATTCGGTCGGGATCTACGTACCGGGTGGTGCAGCAAGTTATCCGTCGACGGTCTTGATGAACGCCATCCCAGCGAAAGTCGCCGGAGTTGAACGCGTCGTCATGGTGACACCGATGACGAACTTAAGTGACGAGGTGCTCGTTGCGGCACGGATCGCCGGTGTGACAGAAATCTATACGATTGGTGGAGCGCAAGCGGTCGCCGCGCTAACGTTTGGAACAGAAAGCATCCAAGCTGTCGACTTGATCGTCGGACCTGGGAATCGCTTCGTCGCTGAAGCCAAACGCCAAGTCTACGGAATTGTCGGCATCGACTCGGTCGCCGGTCCATCAGAAGTCGTCGTCATTGCTGACGAAACGGCGCATCCGGACCGGATCGCAGCGGACTTACTTGCTCAAGCCGAACACGACCGTGACGCTGTCGCGATCGCCTTCGTACCAACGGAAGAGATGAAACAAGCGGTGGATGCAGAGATCGAACGGCGCTTACAGCAATTGCCGCGTCAAGAGATTGCCCGTCGTGCGATGGAAAACGGTGGCGTCTTCGTCGCTCCACTTGAGAAAGCGATCGAAGAAGCGAACCGTCTCGCAGCGGAACACTTGGAACTTGCCGTTGCCAATCCGCAAGAGGTCGTCAAATCGATCCGTCACGCTGGGATGATCTTCCTCGGTCACGAGACACCGGAAACGCTCGGCGATTACGTCGCTGGAACGAACCACGTCTTACCGACATCCGGAACAGCTCGTTTTGCGTCTGGATTATCAGCGCGGACGTTCCTGCGTCACCAGACGATGCTCGAAGCCACACGCGCAGGCGTACAACGTCTCGCGAACGCAGCGAAGACCGTTGCCCGGGTCGAAGGACTCGAAGCACACGCACAAGCCATCGAAGTGAGGGAAGACTAATGCGATTACACCAAAACGAACGATTCACGACCCACAGTCCAGTTGGGATCGAAGCGATCCAGGAATTGATCGCAACGTTCCCTTTAAATGAATATCCTGTCGAAATCATCGATCAAGTCAAGGCATCGTATGCAACGTACGCTGGTGTCCGTCCGACGCAACTCGTCGCCGGAAACGGCTCGGATGAGTTGATCGGCTACTTATGTGCCCGCTACGGCGGACCCGGGATGCCGGTCATCGCCTCAGAACCGGATTTCGTTATGTATCAGTTTTACGCTGACCGGGCACGGGCACCGTTCGAACGCGTGCCGTTACTCGACGAAATGGCGCTTGACGTCGAGGGATTGATCGCAGCTCCTGGTGAGATCATCTTCTTGAGTCACCCGCACAATCCGTCCGGTGTCCTCCGCAAGGAAGCGGACATCCGGCGCTTGCTCGACAGTGGCAAATACGTCGTCATCGATGAGGCCTATATCGACTTCGCGCTCGAACAGTCGATGCTTCACTTACTCGAAGAATATCCGAAAGCAATCATCTTACGGACGCTCTCGAAAGCGTTCGGACTCGCATCGCTTCGACTTGGTTTTGTCATCGCGAGCGAACAAATCATCGAAGAAATCGAACAGATTAAATCACCGTACAACGTCTCTGGTCTATCAGCAGCTGTCGGTATCGCCATCATGGCAGAACCGGAACTCGATCGGGTCTTAGAAGAAACGTATGCGAGCCGCGAAGCGATCGAACGGATTCTCGCGCCAATCGGCAAGACGTATCCCAGTGCAGCGAACTTCGTCTACGTCGAGTATCCAGAAGCCGAACGCTTTACGCAGCGTTGTGCTGACGCCGGATTACGGATTCGTTTATTTGACCAGGCATTCCGTGTCAGTTGTGGATCACCAGAAGCGATGCAAGTATTAGAAACGTGTGTAGAGGAGGAATTACGATGCGGCGTGGCGCAAGCGAACGAGTAAGTGCAGAATCAGACATCAAGGTCGAGATCGATCTCGCAGGAGGTCCGGTTGAGATCAAGACGGGTGTCGGATTCTTTGATCATATGTTGACGTTATTCGCCTTCCAGGCCCGGATCGGTCTGAAGGTAACTGCAAAAGGTGATACGTGGATCGATGCCCACCACACGGTCGAAGATACAGCGATCGTTCTCGGGGCAGCATTGACGGAAGCGCTCGGTGATAAAGCCGGGATCGAACGCTACGGCGAATCGCGTGTACCGATGGACGAGACCCTCGCGTCGGTCGTCCTTGATTTCAGCGGTCGTCCGTTCACCGTCTTCCGTGCTAGTTTCAAGAATCCGAAGCTCGGTGACTTTGATACGGAACTCGCAGAAGAGTTCTTCCAAGGCTTATCACGGAGTGCCCGGATGACGATTCATGCCGAAGTCTTATATGGTTCAACACACACACCACATGATCGAAGGGTTGTTCAAAGCACTCGGTCGGGCCGTCCGTCAGGCAGTTGCCGTGACGAGCGAAGGCGTACCGTCTACGAAAGGGTTGATTGATCAATGATAGCAATCGTCGATTATGGCGTCGGGAATATCGCGAATGTCGAGCGGGCGTTAAAGGAGCTCGGCGAAGCAGTCATCGTCACGAGTGACACGGAGTTGCTTGACCAAGCAGAAGCACTCGTCTTACCGGGTGTCGGTGCCTATGCACCGGCAATGGAGCGCCTGAAGGAAACGGGACTCGTCGACTTCTTAAAAGAACAAGCCGAAAAGAAACCGTTCCTCGGGATTTGTCTTGGGATGCAACTGCTCTTTGAATCGAGTGACGAAGATGGACTGACGGAAGGTCTCGGGATTTTACCGGGAACGATCGAAAAATTACCGAATGACGTCCGCTTACCACACATGGGTTGGCACCAACTGACGAACCACGGCGAAGCGGTCTATTTCGTCCACTCGTACGGCGCTGTTTGTGACCCAGAATGGATCGTCGACGCGGTTGAATACGGACGTCTTGTTCCGGCAATCGTTCAAAAAGGACAAGTCACTGGGATGCAGTTCCACCCAGAGAAGAGTGGCGAAGTCGGACTGAAACTACTGAAGGAATGGAGAGAGACGACATGCAACTCTACCCAGCAATCGATTTAATGAGCGGACAGGCCGTACGCCTGAAGCAAGGAGATTTTGACCAACAGACATTCTTCGGCGATGCGTTGACGATCGCGAAGCGCTTCAAGGAAGATGGAGCGACAGCGATCCACTTGATCGATCTTGATGGTGCGAAAGCCGGCGAACCGTTGCACTTGAGCTTGATCGCCGACATCAAAAAGGAGACCGGTTTGTTCGTCGAAGCTGGTGGTGGTGTCCGTAACATCGAGACCGTCGAAGCATACGTCGGTGCCGGGATCGACCGGATTCTCGTCGGCACGGTCGCCCTAGAAGACGAAGCGTTGCTCGAGCAGATGATTGCTCTCGCTGGTGATAAACTGGCTGTTGCGTTAGATGCCAAAGAAGGTATCGTTCAAACACGCGGCTGGCTCGAAGCGAGCGGTTGGACGCTTGAAGAGGCAATGACACACCTGATCGGCAAAGGCATCAAGACGTTCCTTTATACAGACATTTCGCGTGACGGAATGATGATGGGACCGGACGTTGATGGACTCGATCGTTTAAAACGGGAAGGGGTCGAATTGATCGCTTCCGGTGGTGTGACGACAGTCGATGACGTCGCGCGCCTCAAAGAAATCGGGATGGACGGAGCGGTCGTCGGTCGGGCGTTACTCGACGGATCACTCGCCTTAAAAGAGGTGTTACGCGTATGTTGATGAAGCGGATCATTCCCTGTCTTGACGTCAAGGAAGGACGTGTCGTCAAAGGCGTTAAATTCCAAAACTTACGTGATCTTGGTGACCCGGTCGCCGTCGCGAAATACTATTACGAGCAAGGGGCGGACGAACTCGTCCTGCTCGATATCTCAGCAACGCAAGAAGGGCGCGAGACGATGCTTGATATCGTCGAACGCGTCGCGGAAGTCATCTATATGCCGTTTACGGTCGGTGGCGGAATCAAGACGATCGAAGACGCGAAACGCTTGATTCGTGCCGGGGCTGACAAAGTTTCACTCAACTCATCAGCGCTTCAAAATCCACAACTGATTCAAGAAGTCAGCCGCCTGTTCGGTGTCCAAGCGACGGTCGTCGCAATCGATGCGAAGCAGACGGGCGACTCGTGGGGTGTCTTCTCACACGGTGGAACACAACCCGTCGGACGTGACGCGATCGAGTGGGCACAGGAAGCTGTCGCGCTTGGTGCCGGCGAATTACTCGTTACGTCAATGGACGCTGACGGCACAAAAGACGGCTATGATCTCGCCTTGATCCGTCGTCTGCGTGAAGTCGTCAACGTGCCGATTATTGCTTCCGGTGGAGTCGGAACACTTGATCACTTAGCGGAAGGATTGGAAGCAGGAGCTGACGCAGCCTTAGCTGCTTCGATCTTCCATGAAGCAACATACACGATGCCGGAAACGAAAGCCTACCTCAAAGAACGGGGAGTCGAAGTCCGATGACGACATTGAATTTTTCAAAAGGACTCGTCGCTGCCGTCGTCGTCGACGAGCAGACGAACGATGTCTTGATGGTCGGCTTCATGGACCAAGCCGCCTATGATAAGACGCTTACGACCGGTCTTGTCACCTTTTTCTCGCGGACGAAGAATCGTCTTTGGACGAAAGGGGAGACGAGCGGGAATACGCTTGAGCTCAAACGGATGTGGATCGACTGTGATCAGGATAGTCTTTTGATTACGGTCAAAGCGAATGGTCCGACATGCCATACCGGAAATCGCAGTTGTTTCTATACGGAAGTGGAGGTGCCCGATGTTATACGAACTGGAACAGACCGTCAAAGCGAAGATTGACGCGAAAGAAGCAGAATCCTATACGAACTATTTGATTGCTTCTGGATATGAGAAGATCGCGAAGAAGTTCGGCGAAGAGGCATTTGAAGTCGTTCTCGCTGGTAACGATACGTTAGCAGAAGAGACAGCAGACTTGTTGTATCACTTAACGGTCTTGCTCGCTGAGCGCGGTGTCTCATTCAAAGAAGTCGAAGCCGTCCTTAACGAACGTCACGGTACAAAATCGACGTTCAAGGATCGCCCGGATATTGAACAATGGTAAACGACATCCACATCGCCTAGGCGGTGTGGATTTTTGTATAAGCGGGAAAAGACAAACAGATGACGGTTGTCATCAAATCGACAGAATCTTTCGATAGGCACGCTGTCGCTTCAGAGCGTATAATCAAAGTGTTAGTCTTGTGTCATTAGAAAGTAGGTGTTCGGTTGGTTACCAAAAAAGAACTTAAGCAAACGATCAAGCAACAATCGAAAGAAACGATCGAAGAGCTACTCGCGAAAGGTGACTCCTTGAAAGAGGAAGTCGCCAGTGCCATTACACACGGATTGGGTGTCATTTTCAGTATCGTCGCGCTCGTGATGTTGATCCTGCAGGCGACGAAATCCGGCAGCGCTTGGAACGTCACCGCTGTCAGTATCTTCGGGGCAACGATGATTCTCCTTTATCTGTTCTCGACCTTGATGCATTCGCTGATGCATACGAAAGCAAACAAGGTTCTACAAATTTTAGATCATGCTGGCATCTATCTCTTGATTGCTGGTAGTTATACACCATTCGCCTTGATCACACTCCGTGGTCCGCTCGGTTGGACATTGCTCGGGATTGTCTGGGGTGTCGGGACGCTCGGTATCATCTGGAAGCTTTATTCGACCGGTAAATATGTCTGGATCTCGAATGCGTCTTATCTGATCCTCGGCTGGTGTTGTCTGTTTGCGATCAAGCCGATCTATGAAGCACTCGGGTTACAAGGATTCTTATTGCTCCTCGGTGGTGGACTCGCGTACTCTCTCGGCGTCATCTTCTACGTCTGGGCACGCTTGCCGTATAACCACGCGATTTGGCATCTGTTCGTCCTTGCGGGCAGTGTCCTGATCTTCCTCTCGATTTTCTATTACGTTGCTCCGGCGACGATGTCATGAAGAAATTACGGCTCCGGGACTGGCTCCCGCTCACGCTGTATTTTATGTTTGGACTTGGATTGCTCCTGTACTTCCGGATGTCGGGAATGCTGGAGCAATTCGACATTCAAGCATTATCGGATTGGGTACGGGATCAAGGTCTGACCGGGATGTTGCTTTACGTACTCGCTTACACGATTCGACCACTCGTCTTTTTCCCAGCAAGTCTGTTGACCATTTTTGGCGGTTACACGTACGGTCCATGGCTCGGGACACTACTTGATGTTATTGGTGCTGGTACGGGTGGATTACTTAGCTTTTGGATCGCCCGGTTGCTCGGTCGCCGTGGAGTTGAGAAATTGATTGGCAAAGGGAAGCTGAACGTACTCGACGAACGGATTGCAACGAACGGCTTTCTCGTTGTGCTTGTCGTTCGATTGATTCCACTGTTTCCGTTTGACGCGATCAGCTACGCGTCCGGATTATCAAAAATCCGCTTTAAACAGTTCGCTATCGCCAACTATCTCGGGATCATTCCCGGTGCGTTCGTTTACAACAATATCGGCTCAAGCCTGCGCGATCCGTTCTCCTGGCAATTTTTCGTTGCGATCGGACTATATGTCCTATTCTTTGCCGTAGGACTTGTTGCTCAACGGATTCTCAAAAATAAACGAAATAAAGAGCGTATGTAAGCGCTTTATGGCATAATATGAGTGCAGAGATGTGAACCGATACGGTAAAACAGCCTAGCATTTATTTAGGGGGAATCATGAGTGATGGAAAAAGTACTACGGGATGGTTTTATCTTCTTATCGCAAAACAAGACATTGAACGGTCTCGCCAAGCGATACGGGCTTAAATTCGGAGCAAGTCGCTTCGTGGCAGGGGATTCATTGGAAGCATCAAAACGGGCGATCCAGGAATTGAACGCAAAAGGGTTATGCGTCACGATGGACCATTTAGGGGAGTTCATCTCGACGGTAGCGGAAGCAGAGATGATGACACAAGAATGTATTCGTGCGGTTGAGATGATTGCGGAAGAAAAATTAGACTCGCAACTTTCGTTGAAACTGACATCACTCGGACTCGATATCTCGGACGACTTGATTCGCTCGAACATGGAACGGATCTTAACACGGGCGAAAGAACTCGGTGTCTTCGTCACGATTGATATGGAAGATGAGCCACGTTGTGAAAAGACGATTCAATTGTTTGAAGAATTGCGCCAATCTTTCGATAACATCGGGACGGTCATCCAGTCGTACCTCTACCGGTCGGAAGATGATATCAAACGCGTCGGACGCTTCGAGACGAATCTCCGGATCGTCAAAGGGGCATACAAAGAACCGGCAACGGTTGCGTTCCCAGAGAAGGAAGACGTCGACCATAACTACATCAAGCTCGTGAAGTTACAATTATCACTCGGAAACTATGCTGCCGTCGCAACACATGACGATGCGATGATCGAGCAAGTCATCCGTCACGCTAAAGAAAATGGGATCGAAAAAGACCAGTTCGAATTCCAGATGTTATTTGGTATCCGGGTCGAGCGTCAACTCGAACTCGTCAAACAAGGCTATAAAGTCCGTGTCTACGTTCCTTATGGACGTGACTGGTACGGTTACTTCATGCGCCGCTTAGCAGAACGACCGGCAAACGTTGCCTTCGTTCTCAAAGGAATGGTCAAAGGATAAGAAGAGAAGGCGATGCAACGTTGCATCGTCTTTTTTTGATTCAGAGAGGAGAGGACAGAATGGCATGCACAGAACAAGAATTAAAGGAACTGCTACAACAAGACGCGAGTGTAACGCCTGCATTACTCGATGAGTTACTTCTACATATCGGTTCGACGGATTCTGAGTTACGGGATGGATTGATCTATCCGCAGTTAGCGACCTACATCGCATCAGAATCCTTTACGATAGAAGACACCAATCGAATTTTCGATTTTATTTTAAGCGGGCATGGATTGATGTATAGAATGGGAACAGCGGACACAACAGCTGTTCTGACGCGATCATTTTCAGCATTAGCACTCGCTGAATTGTTAGTGATGGACAAAACCCGACACTTATTGACGCAAAGTCAGTTGGATCGGCTGTCCACTTACTTACAAACCTATTTGGAGCAAGAAAAGGATGTCCGTGGATTCATTGACGGAATGGGGTGGGCACACAGCATGGCACATATCGCGGATGTTTATGCGGTTTGGTTTACGCACCCAGCGAGTCGTCCGCAGGAGGAGCTCGGAGCGATTGATGCGATGATTCGTCAGTTGATCCGATCCGATTATCTCTATGTCGATGAAGAAGCGGACCGGATGGTGACGGCGTGGTTGCAAGCTTGTCGTCATGGACTGTCGGAAGACGTCCTATTACAACGAATCTTACAACGAATCGAACGTAATATTAAGGAGTGGCTTGAGAGTGACGTGACATGGGGAGATGCGGAGTGGACGACGTATCGTAACGTCAAACAGATGCTACAGACACTCTATTTCCGACTGAAATGGGAAGAACAATCGGATCTTGTCTTAATTGAAGAGTGGTTGCGACAGGTACATCAGCGAACGCACGGAGGATAAAGCATAGTATACCGGACGTCCCTATCATCTTCGCTTTCCTCAGGCGGGAAGTAAGCCGCGGCATCTCACATTCCATGTGATTTGCCGGGTCTTCCTCTTCCCTGACGGAAGCATGGTTCATGCTTCCTTTTCCTGTAGGAGTCGAAGATGCCCGGTTCGTCCTAAATGAACTCACATCAAAAGCGATCGAATTCCGTCAATGGAATCGATCGCTTTTAGTATTGAATACGTTCAACCTCCTCACATGTCTTTACCCGACTCCTACAAGAAAAAGCGCGACGTTTTATCGCGCTGTCAGAGACAATCAAGACCCGGATTCGTCATCCGAAGGATGAGGAAGACTGGCTTGTGTCTAGCTTGAGGAAAGCGGGTGAAAGGACAGTGAGGTTAGCAACGTTGTAGTAAGACTCGATTTATATCAAGGATACAAAACATTCGCCGCAATAAAAATTCCAACAAATAATAGTGCAACTAATAAAACAGCCGTCTGTGGATGGAATCGTTTTTCTTCGAATCGACGAAATAATACCCGTTCTCCTAAGGCCTGTGTACCAACGAATACAACCATGAAGAAAATATAGAATTGCCACTTTTCGAAAATACCAAGCTCTTGTACGTAAAATAAAAAGAAGATGGAAATCACACCTAAAATTGAAGTGAAAAAACGACTATATGACATACTTATCTTTCCCTCGCAGCTGTCGTCTGAAAAGCAAACAAACACGAGAAAGCATGTGCTTGATCCAGTAACCGATGCCCCGTCATGACGGCTCCTTCTTTTTGAATGACCGCTTCATCGAGTAACGTCCAACCCCGTTCTTTTGCTAGTTGCAACAGTTCCCACGGCATCATCGTATTCCCCATCGCGACTTCCTCACCATACAGACGACGATAAGCAAGTTGCCGTGGTGCTGCTGTCGGACCGAGTAGACTGATGACGACAAGCGGGGCGACGCGTTCGATTTCTTGAAGCACTTGAACGGGACGTGTCGACCATTCGAGTGAGTTAACGGCGAGGACGACATCAAACGCATGATCAGCGAACGGTAATGCTTCACCTGTTCCGACGATGAACATCTGCTCGGGTGACTTCTCACGGGCGATCCGGATCATCTCATCTGAAACATCAAGTCCGACTGTCTGGAAGTCCGGTGTCAGTAAGCGACAGGCTGCACCATCACCGCAACCGAGATCAAGCAAACGACCACCGGTGATTGTTTTTCGTAAGAACGGCAAAACGGTTTTCCGACTGCCGTTCGTCCACATATCGTCAGCGCGATCCGCCCAGTCAGCGGCTTTTTGATTCCATACATGCTCGGTTTGACTCATTTTCAACCACTCCTTTTTATCAGTCTAACAGGAAAAATTGTCCATTGACTGATTTTTTATTGCTACTGAATCATTATTCATTTATGATGAAGATGTAGAAGAAGCACACCAAAGTCGTTCGGCTTCTTTTTTTGTCAGTATAATGAATGGTTGTTCATTCAATTTAAAAACAGGGGGTATATCATGGCGAGTCAAATCGGTCAGCCGACCACAATCCAGTTGACGAAACACATCCAATTCGCCGTCATCATCGGTTCAGGGGTGATGGGTGCAGGCATTGCGGCACATCTTGCGAATGCTGGCATACGGACATTGATGCTTGATATCGTACCAAAAGAACTTACGGCACAAGAAGAGAAGCAGGGCTTGACGCTGAGTGATCCGCGCGTCCGTTCCCGCATCGCGCGCGATAACCGCGAAAAACTCTTGAAACAAAATCCAGCACCACTCGCGTCGAAAAAATTGATTGACTTCATCGAGGTCGGAAACTTAGAAGACGACTTAGAGCGTCTGAAAGAAGCGGACTGGATCGTCGAAGTCGTTGTCGAACGACTCGATGTCAAACAACAATTGTTTAAAACGATCGAACCGTTCATTCGGGAAGACGCAATCGTCAGCTCGAACACATCAGGCATTTCGATTGAAGCGATGCGTGAAGGGCGTTCGGAATCATTTAACCGTCGTTTCCTCGGGACACACTTCTTTAACCCACCACGTTATCTGAAGTTACTTGAGTTGATTCCAACGTCAGACACGGATCCGAGTGTCGTTGACTTCATGAAACAATTCGCTGAGGAACGACTTGGGAAAGGTGTCGTCATTGCGAAGGATACACCGAACTTCATCGGTAACCGAATCGGGACATACGGTCTCCTCGTGACGATGGATGAGATGAAAAAAGGTGGCTATTCAATCGGGGAGGTCGATTCGGTCACAGGTCCACTCCTTGGTCGCCCAGGGTCAGCAACATTCCGGACACTCGACGTCGTCGGCATCGACACGTTCGTCCATGTTGCGAACAACGTCTATGACTTGTTGCCAGAAGGCGAAGAGAAGGAGACGTTCGCGGTCCCGGCTGAGATGCGTCGCCTTGTCGAACAAGGATCACTCGGTGCGAAGACGGGTCAAGGCTTCTATAAGAAAGTCGGAAAACAGATCCTTGAACTTGATCTCGAAACATTCGAGTACGTCGAAAAGAAAGCGCTTACTGAAGCGTCGATCGGACAAGCCAAAGCACTTCCAGGCGCAAAAAATAAACTGAAAGCCGTCGTCTTTGCGCAAGATCGTGTCGGCGCCTTACTCTGGCCGATCCATGCGAAAACATTGCTCTACTCGGCTCAGCTGACTGGAGAAATCGCAGACGACATCAAAGCGATCGATGAAGCGATGAAATGGGGCTTCGGTTGGAAGATGGGACCGTTCGAGACATGGGACGCACTCGGTGTCGAGAAGACGGTCGCGAAGATGAAACAAGACGGTTACGCAGTACCGGCATGGGTCGATGAGATGCTCGCAGCAGGAAAAACGAGCTTCTATGATGCGTCCGGTCGTCATTATGACGTTGCAACGAAAGACTACGTTGGAGCAACGGTCAATCCGAAGGAAATCCGTCTCCGTGATGTACGGAAGTCAAACGGTGTTTTACTAGAGAACAACGGGGCGCGCTTGCTTGATATCGGCGACGATGTTGCGGTGCTCGAGTTCACATCGAAGAGCAATGCAATCGGTGTCGACATCATGCAGATGATCGAACAGTCGGTCGATCTCGTTGAGAAAAATCACCGTGGTCTCGTCATCGCGAACGATGGCAAGAACTTCTGTGTCGGTGCAAACCTAGCGATGATGCTGATGGAAGCGGAAGATGAGAACTGGTTCGAGCTCGACTGGATCATCAACAAGTTCCAACAATCGATTCAAAAGATTCGTTACGCATCACGTCCGATCGTCGCTGCGCCGCAAGGAATGACGCTTGGTGGCGGTACGGAGATCTCGCTTCCGGCAGCTCGTCTGCAAGCCGGGCTTGAAACGTACATGGGTCTCGTCGAAGTCGGTGTCGGTCTAATTCCGGGAGGCGGCGGAAACGTCAATACGTATCGTCGACTGTTAGAAAACACACCAGACGGACTCGTTAATATCGAGAAAGCAGCACAAAAGACGTTCGAAAACGTCGCAATGGCAAAAGTCTCAAAATCAGCCTTTGAAGCACGCGAACTCGGATATGTCCGCTCTGTTGATCAGATCTCGATGAACCGGGATCACTTGACGTATGATGCGAAACAACTCGTCCTTGAACTGGACCGGACCGGCTACACGGCACCAGCGAAAGCGAAGATTCCAGTCGTCGGTCGTGCGGGGAAAGCGACGCTTGAACTCGCAACACGCGAAATGTTCTACGGCGGTTATATCTCGGAACACGATTTGAAAATCGCAAGTAAACTCGCACACGTCATCGCCGGCGGAAACGTCGCCTTCGGTAGCCACGTCGATGAACAATATATGCTCGACATCGAACGGGAAGCATTCTTGAGCCTGATCGGTGAGATGAAGACACAACAACGGATGCAGCACATGCTCGTCAAAGGCAAGCCGCTTCGTAACTGAGGACTGGGGGGATTCGGATGAAGGAAGCAGTAATCGTCGCCGGTGCACGAACACCGGTCGGAAAAGCAAAAAAGGGCGCATTCAAATCGATGCGCTCGGATGAATTAGCAGGCATCGCCATCCAGGAAACGTTGAAACGGTCCGGTTACACGGGAGCGGTCGATGACGTCATTCTCGGATGTGCCTTGCCGGAAGCGGAACAAGGCATGAACATCGCCCGTTACGCTTCGGTCCTCGGTGGATTATCACACGAGGTACCGGCGATCACGATCAACCGGTATTGCTCAAGTGGACTACAATCGATCGCTGACGCAGCGATGAAAATCATGACGGGGCAAGCAACTGCGGTCGTCGCTGGTGGACTCGAATCAATGAGTCAAGTCCCGATGCCAGGTCACGTCGTCCGACCTAATCCGTCAATCGTCGACACGGCACCGGAATATTACATGAGCATGGGGCACACAGCGGAGCAAGTCGCTGCGACCTACAATGTCTCACGGGAAGATCAAGATGCGTTTGCGTTGAAGAGTCACCAAAAAGCGGCAGCAGCAATCGCGGCTGGTAAGTTTGCTGACGAAATCGTCCCGGTAACGGTGACGGAACAATTCGTCAATGATGAACTGAAAATCGAAGAGAAGACATTCATCGTCGAACACGATGAAGGCGTTCGTCCGGATTCGTCACCGGAAGGTCTTGCGAAACTTCGCCCAGCGTTCCGCCTTGGCGGTAGCGTCACAGCAGGGAACTCTTCGCAGACGTCAGACGGTGCGGCAGCTGTCCTCGTCATGGAACGAGAAGAAGCAGAACGCCAAGGGTTACCGATTCTCGGGAAGTTCAAATCGTTCGCGGTCGGTGGTGTTCGTCCGGAAGTGATGGGGATCGGACCAGTCGTTGCGATTCCGAAGGCACTGGACCTCGCAGGCATCACGCTTGAAGACGTCGGATTGATCGAGTTGAACGAAGCGTTCGCTTCGCAGTCACTCGGTGTCATCCGCGAGCTTGGATTAGACGAAGACATCGTCAACGTAAACGGTGGAGCGATCGCCCTCGGTCACCCACTCGGTTGTACAGGAACAAAACTCACATTGACGCTCTTGCATGAAATGAAACGCCGGAATGTCCAGTATGGTGTCGTCTCGATGTGTATCGGTGGCGGAATGGGCGCAGCAGGTGTATTCGAACTAGTTGAAGGAGGAACAGGACAATGAGCCAAACGACAAACGAATTAATCAAAGGTGGCAGTTTTGTATTAGATGAGTTAGCACCAGAACGTCTCTTCACACCAGAGGATTTCTCAGAAGAACACAAAATGGTTGGTGATATGACAGCGAAGTTCGTCGAAGATCGTGTCGTTCCTGTCCTTGACCGGATTGAAAAACACGAGTTCGAATTATCAGTCGGTCTACTCCGCGAAGCAGGCGAGCTTGGTCTACTCGGCGCAGACGTTCCGGAAGCATACGGCGGCTATCAGATGGATAAGATTTCGTCTTCGATCATCACGGAGAAGTTCGCACGCGGTCGTTCATTCGCCCTCAGCTACGGCGCACACGTCGGAATCGGTTCGTTGCCGATCGTCTTCTTCGGTAACGAAGAGCAAAAGCAGAAATACTTGCCGAAACTCGCTTCAGGAGAGTGGATTGCTTCGTACGCGTTGACAGAGCCAGGCTCTGGTTCGGATGCTCTTGGTGCTAAAACGACGGCTGTCTTGAATGAAGCCGGCACGCACTACATCTTGAACGGTGAAAAACAATGGATCACGAACGCTGGTTTCGCAAGCTTGTTCGTTGTCTACGCAAAAATCGACGGGGACAAGTTCACCGCCTTCCTCGTCGAAGGATCGTATCCAGGCGTCTCGACAGGCGTCGAGGAACAGAAGATGGGAATCAAAGGATCATCGACACGGACGTTGATCTTACAAGATGCAGAAGTACCAGTCGATAACGTCCTTGGTGAAATCGGACGCGGTCACGTCATCGCCTTCAATATCTTGAACGTCGGTCGTTATAAATTAGCTGTTGGCGCTGTTGGTTCGTCAAAACGGGCGATTGATCTCGCAGTCCAGTACTCGAACGAACGGAAACAGTTCAAAACACCAATCAGCTCATTCCCATTGATTCAAGAAAAACTCGCGACAATGGCAGCACAGACGTATGCGATGGAAAGTTCGGTCTACCGGACAGGTGGTCTGTTCCAAGACAGTCTCGATCAGTTGTCTGAAGAAGAGAGCAAGGACGGTAAGAAAATCGCCGATGCGATCGCGGAGTACGCAATCGAGTGCTCAATGAACAAAGTCTTTGCTTCGGAAACATTTGATTACGTCATCGACGAAGCGGTCCAGATCCACGGTGGTTATGGCTTCATGGCAGAATATGAAGTCGAGAACATGTACCGTGATTCACGGATCAACCGGATCTTCGAAGGAACGAACGAGATTAACCGTCTTCTCGTCCCAGGAACATTGCTGAAGAAAGCGATGAAAGGCGAGTTACCGTTGCTTGCGGAAGCACAGCGTCTGCAACAAGAAGTGATGAGCTTCATGCCGACCGAAATCGGAACAGCACCACTTGATCGCGAACGTCACTTACTCGCGATGATGAAGAAAATCTTCTTGTTGACTGCCGGAACAGCGGTCCAGAAATACCAGGACAAACTCCAAGGCGAACAAGAGATCTTAGCGAACACAGCTGACATCATGAGTGCGATCTATGCGCTTGAGTCAGCGATCGTTCGGACGGACAAAGCGATTGCCGACAAAGGGATCGAGAAGAGCGAACTGAAAGTCCGTTACACGGAAGTCTTCGCACAACAAGCGTTCGAAGCTGTCGAGCGTGACGCGAAAGAGACGCTCTACGCGGCAGCAAGCGGCGACGAGCTCCGGATGTTGCTCTCAGCGCTGAAAAAATTCAGCCGTTACCAGCCGATCAACGTCATCGGTACGAAACGCGACATCGCAAAACGCCTCATCGAGTCAAACAAATATACGGTCTAAGTCAGGTTTACCGCTTCGCCTTTGCAGGGAAAATCTCTGTAAAGGCGAAGTTTTTGGTTGGAGGAGGAAAACGAGATGCGCCAAGAATTGGTTGAACTGCAATTTGCGATTGCCTACTATCAATCCCTTGAACGTTTGTCGCCGGAAGAATGGGATCTGCCGCTTGCGCTTAATAAGTGGACCGTCCTTGAGTGCGTCAGTCATCTGTATTTATGGGACCGGTTTTATTACGATCATGCCATCTCGAAGTTACCGGATGAACCGTTGACGCTCGTCGAAACGGATTTTGATCAGTTCAATCGACTGGCGGTCGAATATGCGCATCATATCGATCCGCTCGCCTTGTTGAAGAAAGCAATCAGCGTCCGGCGTGACATCGTCAATCACCTCGATCGTTTGTCTGACGGGCAATTTAAAGCGACCTATGAGGATTTTCGACCGCAAGCCTTCGTCGAGTCGTTCGTTGCTCATGACGCCCATCATCAAGATCAGATTGACGGGGCGCTCGCACGCTTGAAGCAGAAGTGATCCATCTGCTACTCTTGAAGGTGAGGTGAGAAACATGACAAAAACAGTCACGATGTACGGCTATCCGAAATGTAGTACGTGCGTCAAAGCAAAAAAAGCACTCGAACAGCACGGTGTCGAAGTGGATTACAAACATATTGTCGAGGAGACACCATCTGCAACGACGATTCAGGAACTTCATCAAAAGAGTGGAGAGCCACTGAAGAAATTCTTCAACACGAGCGGTCAATCATACCGTTCGCAAGGGATCAAGGACAAACTTCCAGAGCTATCAGAAGACGAGCAATACAAGTTACTCGCAAGTGACGGCATGTTGTTGAAGCGTCCGATCGTCACAGACGGGAAAGACGTCACGATCGGCTTCAAGGAAGAAATGTATCAAGGAAAATGGTATTAAGTTCAGAGTCGATTTTGGTATACTGAACACGTTAGTCCAAATTAGTCCACAGGGGGAATCGGAAATGAGTCAAGTAAAAGACAACTTACGCTATTCGGAAGAACATGAATGGGTCGAAGTATCAGGAAACAAGGCGCGCATCGGAATCACGGATTTCGCGCAACACGAACTCGGGGATATCGTCTTCGTCGAATTGCCTGAAGTCGGAGATACGATCTCAGCAAACGAGCCATTCGGTTCAGTCGAGTCGGTCAAGACAGTCTCGGAATTATATGCACCGATCTCTGGTAAAGTCGTTGCCATCAACGAAAATCTTTCAGATTCCCCAGAACTCGTCAACGAGTCACCATTCGAAGGCGCTTGGATGGTCGACATCGAAATCGAAGATGCATCGCAAGTCGAAGCATTGATGGATGCTGCAGCATACAAATCGATGATCAACGAGTAATACTTAACGAAAAGAGAGTGAACGAGGCGCTTGCGTTTCGTCCGCTCTCTTTTTTTTGTATACTGACGACAGATACCACGAAGAAAGGAGCGACCGTCATGCAAGAGGTCACGACCGTCCCGGAAAACGGGCTATTGTATGTCTATGCACCGATGTGCGGGACATGCGCCATCGCGGAACGTATGCTCGATATCGTCGAAGCGACGGAATCAGGTCAATCGATTCAGAAGGCGAACGGGAATTTCATTCCGGATTTCTTAGAAGAAGCCCGTGTCATGAGTGTTCCTGCGTTGTTGCGAATTGAAGAAAATCAAGTCGTAGAGCGACTTTATGCTTTCCAGTCCGTTCAAAACGTCTTTGCTTTCTGTCAAGAACGGTAAGAGAAGTCCGATTGGATTTTTCTTTTTGTTAAATTGTCGGAATATTTACAATAATCCGTTGACAACGCAGAAATATGAATGGTATATTCATAACAACTTCTAGAAATGCATTATAGGAAGTCTAGCAGAGATGATCGTTCAATACGATTCAAGTCCTGAACCCTTTCTCCCATCCTAAGCCGGTGTATTGTTTCCCCTTAAGTCGTCCCCCAAAGACGAAGCGGTGCAATGAACGGGTGGTGGATCGAAAGGACCGATCAGGAAGTGAACGTAAGCTGGCGATCATGTCGAACAGGCGCCGTCCTCCACGCGGAAGAGCGAACAATTCCGAATGGAGCTGGGTTTTCCTTCGTAGCATTTCTAACCACATTATTCGTGTTGTCGGTTCGCCGGCAACGCCTTTTTTTGTTTTCTGGAAGTTTTTTGAGCCGGTCGCTTGCCAGGATAGAATCTCCTTGCTACAATGCGAATAAGGAAAATTACTTTAATTCATATCCGATTACTCGGAATTAACTGGTGAGATGGAGGACGACAAGGCATGACAGTACGTTTTATGGATGTTTTCACAGAATGGGCATCGACGTATGACGAGACAGTAACCGGACACGATCCGGAGTATAAAGAGGTTTTTCGTCGATACGATGAGATTTTGGATACAGTAGCGGATAAAGCGCAGTCGCCGGTCATTGAATTCGGAGCAGGCACAGGGAACCTGACACAACGTCTTCTGGCACGTCACGACGCCGTACTCGCCGTCGAACCAAGTCCGGAGATGCGGGCAATCCTGACGGAAAAGATTCCGTCACTTGATGTACAAGACGGTCACTTCCTCTCGTTCGAAGCGAAGGAAGCACGCAGTTTTGTTTCGACGTATGCGTTTCATCATCTAACAGATGAGGAAAAGGGAGAAGCGATCGAACTGATGGCATCACATTTACCGGCAGACGGAAAAATCGTCTACGCGGATACGATGTTCGTCTCAGAAGAGGCACGCCTGCAAACGATTCGTGAAGCACGTGCTCAAGGGTTCGACGCGTTAGCGGAAGATCTCGAACGCGAGTTCTACCCGTTGATTCCAGTCATGGAAGAATTGTTTACAGCACGAGGATTCACTGTTAAATTTATACAATACAATCACTTCGTCTGGCTCGTAGAAGCCGAGAAAATGGGGGAATAAATCATGGCACTTCAAAAAATGAACGTCGAAAGCTTTAACCTGGATCATACGAAAGTCAAAGCACCTTATATCCGCGTCGCGGGTTATAAAGAAGGTAAAGTCGACCAAGTCGTCAAATACGATATCCGTTTCACGCAACCAAACGTTGAGCAAATGCCGATGCGTGCGATGCACACACTCGAGCACTTACTTGCTGAAAACATCCGTAACTACTCGGATGATGTCATCGATGTCTCGCCGATGGGATGCCAAACAGGTTTCTACATGGCGATGATGAACTTCGACTCGGTCGAAAAAATGAGCGAACTCGTTGAGAAGACGTTGAAAGACGTCCTCGCAGCAGAAGAGATTCCAGCGCAAAACGAAGTCCAATGTGGATTTGCGAGCGCACATGACCTCAAAGGAGCGAAGCACTATGCCGAGAAAATGCTTGCCGGTCGTGATGAATGGGACATCGTCTTCGGATGATCGCGAACAACGTCCGCGACCTCGTCGGAAACACACCACTCTACGAGATCACTTCATTCGATTTGCCTGCTGGTACGCGCATTTTGGCGAAGCTCGAATGGATGAACCCTGGGGGCAGCGTCAAAGACCGCCTTGGCATTCAACTCGTTGATGCAGCAATCGAAAACGGACATGTGACACCAGGCGGTACGATCATCGAGCCGACAGCCGGGAATACCGGCATCGGCTTGGCGCTCGCCGCTAAAAAATACGATCTCCAAGTCATCTGTGTCGTTCCGGAAAAATTCAGTCAGGAAAAGCAGACGTTGATGCGGGCACTCGGCGCAACCGTCGTCAACACACCGACTGAACTCGATATGCAAGGGGCCATCGACCGGGCAAAAGAACTCGGTCAAGAAATTCCGAATAGTTACGTTCCGTTACAATTCGAAAACGAAGAGAACCCAGTCACGTATCAGCGGACACTCGGTCCTGAGCTGATTGCGGACTTGCCGCACATCGACTGGTTCGTTGCCGGTTGTGGTTCAGGTGGTACGTTCGCCGGAACAGCGGACTTCTTAAAACAACGTCTCGGTACAAAAGCAGCAATCGTTGAACCGGAAGGCTCCGTCTTAAATGGTGGTCCAGCCGGTCCGCATAAGACAGAAGGTATCGGTACAGCGAAATGGCCAAGCCTCGTTCCGCGTGAACTCGTTGATGAGATTCATACGATTTCTGACCGCGATGCATTTGACGCGGTTCATACACTCGCTGCTCGCGAAGGACTACTCGTTGGTAGTTCAGCAGGTGCAGCGCTCGTTGCTGCGCTTGATATCGCAAAGCGTCACCCCGGCAGTACGATCGTCACCGTCTTCGCAGACAGTGCCGAACGCTATTTAAGCCAACAAATCTTTGAAAAGGTGGACGAAACTCATGCGTAAGAAGACAGCATTGATTCATGGAGGAACAGGTGTCGATCGGGCAACAGGAGCCGTCACACCTCCAATCTATCAAACAAGCACATACAAGCAGGATAAAATCGGTCAACTTAAGGACGGATACGAATACTCACGGACAGCGAACCCGACACGGACGAGCATCGAACGATTGATTGCGGATCTCGAGGGCGGCGCACGTGGTTTTGCGTTCGGTTCTGGGATGGCAGCGATCCATGCCGTCTTCCACTTGCTTGAGTCTGGCGACCACATCGTCATGACGGATGACGTCTACGGTGGTACGTTCCGCTTGATGCAACGCGTCTTACCGAAGTTCAACATCCAAGTGACATTCGTCGATACGACGGATCTTGCGGCAACGGAAGCAGCGATCCAAGACAACACGAAGATCGTCTACGTCGAAACACCGACGAACCCGTTGTTGAAAGTTACGGACATTGAAGCAATCGCAACAATCGCCAAACGTCACGATCTTAAACTCGTCGTCGACAACACGTTCGCGACACCATACCATCAACAACCACTCGCACTTGGTGCAGACATCGTCTTGCACAGTGCGACGAAATACATCGGCGGACATTCGGACGTCGTCGCTGGACTTGTCGTCGTCAAAGATGATGCGCTCGGCGAAGAGCTGCACTTCATTCAAAACTCGACAGGCGGCGTGCTTGGACCGCAAGACAGCTTCTTGCTCGTCCGTGGTCTTCGTACACTCGGTATCCGGATGGATGCGATCGAAGAGACAGCACATGATCTCGTTGCGTTCCTACAAGCGCAAGACATCGTCTCGAACATCTTCTACCCAGGACTTGCATCGCATCCTGGTCACGACATCCAAGCGAAACAAGCGACTGGATTTGGTGGGATGATCAGCTTTGATGTCGGTTCAGCAGCGAACGCAGAAAAACTCGTCGAGGCGACACACTTCTTCACACTCGCTGAGAGTCTTGGTGCCGTCGAGAGTCTGATTTCGGTGCCTGCACGGATGACGCACGCGTCGATCCCAGCAGAACGTCGGGCAGAACTCGGCATCACGGACGGTCTCGTTCGGATTTCAGTTGGACTTGAGGATGCGGAAGATTTGAAAGAAGACTTAACACGTGCTTTCACGTTCCTCGAAAAAGTTTCTGAAAAAACTGTTTGACAACAAAAATAACCCCTGCTAATATTCAGAATATATTCTACAAACTTAATACCGAAACTCTTATCGAGAGTGGTGGAGGGACTGGCCCGATGAAACCCGGCAACCGCGGATCTAATCCGAAGTGGTGCTAATTCCAGCAGACAAAAGTCTGGGAGATGAGAGCAAATGGTTTTGTGTACTGAAAAGTGCGCGCGTTTGCTCTAAAACGCGCGCACTTTTTTTATTTTAGGAGGGACAGTTGTGATTCGTTTACAAGACGTAGGAAAGATTTATCGCTCAAAGCGCGGAGCGGTCGAAGCCGTCGCGAATGTCGATCTGACAATCGAGCGCGGTGAAATTTTTGGAATAATCGGTTATTCCGGAGCAGGGAAATCGACCCTGATCCGATTACTGAATATGCTCGAAGCACCAACGAGTGGTTCGATCCAAATCGATGGTGTTGAAATGACATCACTAAAACCTAAGGAATTACGAGGCGTCCGCAAGAATGTCTCGATGGTCTTCCAACACTTCAACTTACTATGGTCACGGACGGTTGAAGAGAACATCATGTTCCCACTCGAGCTCGGTGGCTTCCCGAAAGCACACCGCAAGGAACGGGTAGCGGAACTGATCCAACTCGTTGGTTTGGACGGACGCGAAAAAGCCTATCCGTCACAATTATCCGGTGGTCAAAAACAACGTGTCGGTATCGCTCGGGCACTGGCATCGAACCCGGACGTTCTCTTATGTGACGAGGCAACAAGTGCACTCGATCCGAAGACGACGGACTCAATCCTTGAGTTACTCGTCGACATCAATGAAAAACTGAAACTGACGATCGTCTTGATCACACACGAGATGCACGTCATTCAAAAAATCTGTCACCGGGTCGCCGTCATGGAAGCCGGTAAAATCGTCGAGCAAGGACCGGTCGCAGAAGTCTTCCGTCATCCGAAGCAAGCGATGACGAAGGAATTCGTCAAACAATTAACTTCGCCGTCGGAGAACGAGTTAACGTTCGCGAAACTACGCGAACGGTACCCAACCGGAAAAATCGTTCAGTTGACGTTCGTTGGATCGACAGCGGAAAGCCCGATCCTCGCGGAAGTCATGAAGGATTCACCGGTCCTGTTCAATATCATCGGCGGAAACGTCGGTCAATCGCAGGAAGGGGCACTCGGTACACTGTTCATTCAGTTGATCGGGGAAACAGAAGCAACACAAGCGGTCATCACGAAACTTCAAGCCAGTGATGTTGAAGTGGAGGTGGATCACCGATGATTTCATTCTTTGACAATCTAGATTGGGACATGGTGTGGGAAGCGACAGGCAGTACCGTCTATATGACGGCAATCGCTGGGGTTTCGACATTCGTCCTCGGTTTGATCATTGGTTTACTATTGTATGCGACAAACGAAGAGTTATTGTTCAAGAATCGGGCGTTCTATTCAGTGTTGAGCTTGGTCGTCAACGTCTTCCGTTCGATTCCGTTCATCATCTTACTGATCTTATTGATTCCATTTACGACGGCAATCGTCGGTTCGTTCCTCGGACCAACGGCAGCATTACCGGCACTGATTTTCGGTGCTGCACCATTTTACGGTCGGATGGTTGAACTCGCGTTACGCGAAGTCGATAAAGGTGTCATCGAGGCAGCCGAATCGATGGGCGCGACGAAGTTCCAGATCATCTATAAAGTCTTAATCCCGGAAGCGTTGCCTGCCATCGTTTCTGGTATCACGGTCACACTCGTCTCACTTGTCGGTTATACGGCAATGGCCGGAGTAGTCGGCGGAGGTGGACTTGGGGACATGGCCTTCATCGAAGGATTCCAGCGTTCTCAAAACGATGTCATCGTCATTGCAACACTCTTAATCTTAGCGATCGTCTTCGTCATCCAAATCATTGGTGACTTGCTGATCCGCGCAATCGATAAACGTTAATTCGAAACTTAATCATATTGGAGGAATCATTCATGAAAACTTGGAAAAAATTCGTAGGTACTGCTGCTGTATCCGTCTTAGCTATTAGCCTTGCTGCATGTGGCGAAAAATCATCAGGATCAGGTAGCGACGACAAAACACTCGTCGTTGGTGCTTCGAACGTACCGCACGCTGAGATTCTTGAGCACGTCAAAAAAGAATACGAAGCAAAAGGGTACAAGCTTGAAATCAAGAAGTTCCAAGATTACGTACTTCCGAACAAAGCGCTCGCTTCAAAAGAAATCGATGCGAACTACTTCCAGCACGTACCGTATCTTGAGCAACAAGAGAAAGAAAACAAATCATATAAGTTCGCGAACGCAGGTGGCGTCCACGTTGAACCACTCGGTATTTACTCGAAGAAATACAAGTCACTCGATAAGTTACCAAACGGTGCAACGATCTTAACGAGCTCAAACGTCGCGGAACGCGGTCGTGTCTTGACGTTCCTTCAAAATGAAGGATTGATCAAGCTTAAAGACGGTAAAACGACAGATGCACAACTCGGTGATATCGCGGAGAACCCGAAGAAACTCAAGTTCAAGACGAACATCGAAGCATCACTTCTTCCGCAAGCTTACAAAAACAATGAAGGCGACGCCGTCCTCATCAACACGAACTATGCGATCGATAACGGTCTGAACCCATTGAAAGACGCGATCGCTTCAGAAGATGAGTCTTCACCATACGTCAACATCATCGTTACACGTGATGGCGATGAGAAAGACAAGCGTGTCACAGCACTTCTTGACGTTCTGCACGAGAAGAAAAACCAAGATTGGATCCTCGACAAGTACAAAGGTGCTGTCGTTCCAGTCAGCAAATAAGTTCACCGAAGCCGGCATCCTTCCTATATAATGGAAGGATGCTTTTCATTTGTCTGAAACAGGGGTTAGGGGGAATCATATGCAACGCATACGTCAACTGCATCCGTTGACACTGGGGGTCTTGTTCGGGACGTTTTTCTCACGTCTCGGAACGTTCATCACGATGCCGTTCTTCGCCATCTACATGACGACTGTTCTAAAGTTTGATCCGGTCGATGTTGGCTGGGTGCTCAGTATTTCGGCGATCGCCAGTCTCGTCATGAGTTTCATCGGCGGTACCTTGTCGGACCGTTATGGACGGCGGGCGATGATGCTTGCCGGAACGATTGGGTTCGCGGTCGTCTTCATTGCGCTAGCACAAGTCGAGACGTTCTGGGCGTTCTTTACGCTTAGTGCCTTGAACGGTGTCTGTCGCTCGATTTTTGAACCATCCGCCCGTGCCTTGATCAGTGATACGACGGACGAAGCGAACCGATTGTTCGTCTTCAATATCCGTTACGCGATGATCAACATCGCAGCAGCGATCGGACCGGGAATTGCTTTACTGCTGAGTGCGGGGAACACGTCCGCGACGTTTTACATCACAGCGTTCGTCTATATCGTGTACGGGGGGATGATCGGTATCTTATTCAAACGCCATCCGATCACCGAGACGCATGGTGGGAAAAAGGTATCGTTCGGAGCAACGGTTCGTCTGTTGCGGACGGATATCGCTTTTACGCTGGCACTCGCTGGCATCATCTTCGGGGTTTTCGGCTACAGTCAGTTCAACTCGACATTGCCACAGTTCTTGACGGAAACGTCACTGCTTGAAGGCGGGAAGACACTCTATGCGATTTTGATCACGATCAATGCGATCACCGTCTTGATCGTTCAATATCCGATCATGAAGTTTGGTATGAAGACGTCACCACTCGTCTCGATCACGACCGGGATTGCGACTGTTGCGATCGGATTGTTCATCATGGGAAATGCGAACGCGATCTGGTTGATGATCGTCGCGATGTTCATCTTCACGTGCGGGGAAGTCATGATGTTCACGATGACCGACATCTTGACCGATCGGTTCGCCAAACCAGAATTACGGGGCAGTTATTTCGGGGCGATGGGCTTGACGTCGATCGGACAATCAATCGGTCCGATCGCCGGAGGACATTTGTTAAGTTTATATGGAGCGGACCGTCCGTTACCGATTTTCGGGATATTAGCGGGCTTGACATTATTCGGAATACCACTGCTCTTACTGTCACAACGGATTCATCGGGCTTCGACGATCGAGGAACTCGAGGAACCGGTGAAACTTTCGAATGATTCTCAACAAAACGCATGATTTTGAGAAAAATCAACGAGCGATGACGCTTGAATAATACGCGATGTTTCTTTAAGATTAGAATGATACTAAATTAGTAACGCTCGTGTTCTGAATCGTCAGTCACGAAATGAATAGATGGAGGGATTCTAACATGAAGGCTTCACACTTGAAGATTGAAGATCTACACGTCGCGATCGACGGCAAGGAAATCTTGAAAGGCGTCAACTTGGAAATCAAAGGCGGGGAAATCCACGCGGTCATGGGACCAAACGGGACAGGTAAATCAACACTCGCATCAGCATTGATGGGTCACCCATCGTACGAAGTGACATCTGGTTCAGTCACACTCGACGGCGAAGACGTCCTCGACATGGAAGTCGATGAGCGCGCACAAGCGGGTATGTTCCTCGCAATGCAGTACCCAAGCGAAATCAGTGGTGTCACGAACTCAGACTTCCTTCGTTCAGCGATCAACTCGCGTCGTGAAGAAGGCGATGAAATCTCACTCATGAAGTTCATCCGTGAGCTTGATTCACAAATGGGTCTTCTCGAGATGCCTTCAGAAATGGCACACCGTTACCTCAACGAAGGTTTCTCAGGTGGAGAAAAGAAACGTAACGAAATTCTTCAGATGATGATGCTTAAACCAGCGATCGCGATTCTTGATGAAATCGATTCAGGTCTTGATATCGATGCATTGAAAGTCGTCGCAAAAGGTGTCAACGAAATGCGTTCACCAGAATTCGGCTGCTTGATCATCACGCACTACCAACGTCTCTTGAACTATATCGAGCCAGACTTCATCCACATCATGATGGGCGGAAAAATCGTCATGTCTGGTGGTAAAGAACTCGCACACCGTCTCGAAGCAGAAGGTTATGACTGGGTTAAAAAAGAACTCGGCATCGAAGACGTCGAAATCGAAACAAAAGCGTAAGACGAGGGAGGAAGCATGATGACTGTAGAACTGAATCTTGCAGTAAATCGCGAGGCAGTGGCAGAACGTGCGACTCGCTTAGGGGAACCATCTTGGATGGTCGCAAAGCGTCAAGACGCGCTTGATCTTGCCCCAACGCTCGCATTGCCAAAAGTAGAAAAAATCAAGATCGAAGGCTGGAACTTCACAGAAGGTACGACGGAACTCGAAACCGTCACTGGTCTTTCTTCAGATATCGAAGCATTGATCGGCGAAAACCGTGATCACATGCTCGTCACGCGTAACGGACAACTCGTCCACGCGCAAAACAGTGAAGCGGCGAACGGCGTCATCTTCACGACGCTCGAAGACGCATTAAAACAACACCCAGAACTCGTCGAGAAATACTTCATGACGGAAGGTGTTCAAGTTAACGAAGATCGTCTTGCGGCATTAAACGCAGCACTTCGTAACGGCGGTACGTTCCTTTATGTACCAAAAGGCGTTAAGCTTTCTGTACCGATGCAAGCGATCTATACGCTTGAGCAATCAGGTGCAGCGCTTTACCATCACGCGATCATAGTCGCAGATGCGGACAGCGAATTGACGTATATCGAAAACTTCGTCTCTTATGGTGACGAAGCGCATAACGTCAACGTCGTCACAGAAGTCTTCGTTGAAGACAACGCAAAAGTCCTCTTCGGTGGTGTCGACACGCTATCAAAAGGTGCCATCACGTATATGAACCGTCGTGGTGTCGTCAAACAAGGCGCGAAGCTCGAATGGGCACTCGGTCACATGAATGACGGTCACACGGTTACAGAAACAAAAACACACCTCGTCGGAAACGATTCGTTCTCAGATACGAAAGCCGTTACGGTCGGTCGTGGAGAGCAAAAACAAAACTTCAACGTCCGGACGGACCACTTCGGTAAAGGATCAGAAGGTTTCATCTTGATCCACGGTGTCCAAAAAGATGCAGCAACATCGATCTTCAACGGAACGTCGATGATCCATCACGGCGCTTCGAAATCAAACGGCGTTCAAACGGAACGTGTCCTCATGTTGTCTGAAAAGGCACGTGGTGATGCGAACCCAATCCTCTTGATCGATGAGGATGACGTCATGGCAGGACACGCGGCATCTGTCGGTCGTGTCGATGAACTACAACTCTACTACTTGATGAGCCGTGGCCTTTCACGGAAGGAAGCAGAACGCCTCGTCGTTCACGGATTCCTCCAGCCAGTCGTCTCGGAACTTGCGATTGACTCGGTGAAAGAACGTCTCGTTCAAGTCATCGAAGGGAAAGTAAACTAATATGGGAATCGATGCATCCATCCGCAATCAGTTTCCGATCCTCGACCAACAGGTCAACGACCGGAAACTCGTCTATCTCGATAGTGCGGCCTCTTCGCAGAAGCCGCTCGTCGTCATCAATGCGATTGACGACTACTATAAGACGATTCATTCGAATGTGCACCGTGGCGTCCATACGCTCGGAACACGAGCGACGGATGCGTACGAAGGTGCGCGTGAGAACGTTCGTCGTTTCATCCAGGCGCAACACCATGAAGAAATTATCTTTACCCGCGGCACGACGACGGCAATCAACATCGTCGCGTCTAGCTACGGCATGGAGCATGTCGAAGAAGGCGACGAAATCGTCGTCACGTACCTCGAACACCATGCGAATCTCATTCCGTGGCAACAAGTCGCTAAACGCAAAAAAGCGAAGTTGAAATACGTTGATTTGACAGCGGATGGTCGCGTGACGGTCGAAGCGGTCGAAGCACAACTGTCTGACCGGACGAAGATCGTCGCGATGGCACACGTCTCGAACGTTCTCGGTACGATCAATCCGATCAAAGAAGTCGCTCGTCTTGCGCACGCTCGTGGTGCCGTCATGGTCGTCGATGCTGCGCAAAGTGCGCCACACCAACGGATTAATGTCACGGATCTCGACTGTGACTTCCTCGCTTTCTCCGCACACAAGATGTGTGGTCCGACAGGCGTTGGTGTCCTTTACGGGAAAAAGGCATTACTCAATGCGATGGAACCGGTCGAATTCGGTGGTGAGATGATTGATTACGTTGGTCTTGAAGAGTCGACGTTCAAACCGTCTCCATATCGTTTCGAAGCTGGTACACCGATCATCGCAGGCGCTGTTGGTTTATCGGCAGCGATTGATTTCTTAGAAGAGATTGGTTTAGAGAACGTCGAAGCACACGAACGTGAACTCGCGCAGTACGCGATGGCACAAATGCGTGACATCGACGGACTAACGATCTACGGTCCGGAAGAACGCGTTGGACTCGTCACGTTCAATCTCGGTGATGTCCATGCACATGACGTCGCAACCGTCCTTGATATGCAGGGAATCGCGGTTCGTGCCGGTCACCATTGTGCACAGCCCTTGATGCGTTGGCTCGGAGCGAGCTCGACGGCTCGCGCTAGCTTCTATCTCTACAACACGAAAGAAGAGGTTGACGCACTCGTGACAGGACTTCGCCAAACGAAGGAGTATTTCAGTCATGGATTTTAACAATCTCGATCACTTGTATCGTCAAGTGATCATGGATCACTATAAAACTCCCCGAAATCGCGGTGCGATCGAGGGGGGCGTCACGATCGACATGAACAATCCGACGTGCGGCGATACGATTCGTCTCCAGCTCGCGATTGAAGACGATGTCGTCCGTGATGCGAAATTTGACGGGGAGGGCTGCTCGATCAGCATGGCGTCTGCTTCAATGATGACGCAACTCGTCAAAGGTAAGACTATCGAAGAAGCCTTACGACTCGCGGATATCTTTTCGGACATGGTCCAAGGAAAAGACTATGACGACGAATCGTTCGACCTCGGGGACGTCGAGGCACTCTCGGGTGTCACGAAATTCCCGGCACGGATCAAATGTGCGACACTTGCCTGGAAGGCGCTCGAACGCGGCGTAGAAGAAGGGAAGTAAACTTCGGTCACAAGCAAGTAAGAGGAGGAAATGAACATGGCAAAGAACATGCCGGAAATTGGCGATTATAAATATGGCTTCCACGATCGCGATATCTCGATCTTCCGTTCTGGACGTGGCTTGACGACTGAAGTCGTCGAAACGATCTCAAAAATGAAGGAAGAACCACAATGGATGCTTGATTTCCGTTTGAAATCACTTAAGATCTTCAACGAACAAGCGATGCCAGCGTGGGGTGGCGATCTCTCAGAATTGAACTTCGACGACATCACGTACTACGTCAAGCCGTCTGAACGGGCAGAGAAATCGTGGGATGAAGTACCAGAAGAAATCAAACGTACGTTTGACAAACTCGGTATCCCAGAAGCAGAGCAAAAATACTTGGCAGGTGTCTCGGCTCAGTACGAGTCAGAGGTCGTCTATCACAACATGAAAGAAGACCTCGAAGAAATCGGTGTCGTCTTCAAAGATACAGATACAGCGTTAAAAGAGAACGAAGATATCTTCCGTGAGTACTTCGGAAAATTAATCCCGCCAACAGACAACAAGTTCGCAGCTTTGAACACAGCGGTCTGGTCAGGTGGATCGTTCATCTACGTACCAAAAGGTGTTAAAGTCGACACGCCGCTTCAAGCCTACTTCCGCATCAACTCGGAAAACATGGGTCAATTCGAGCGGACGTTGATCATCGTTGATGACGAAGCATCGGTTCACTACGTCGAAGGATGTACAGCACCGGTCTACACAACGAACTCGCTTCACTCAGCGGTCGTTGAGATCTTCATCAACAAAAACGCTTACTGCCGTTACACGACGATCCAAAACTGGGCGAACAACGTCTACAACCTCGTTACGAAGCGCGCGATCTGTGAAGCTGGCGCAACGATGGAATGGGTCGATGGTAACATCGGTTCGAAACTGACGATGAAATACCCAGCCGTCATCCTCAAAGGTGAAGGTTCACGTGGTATGACATTGTCGATCGCAATCGCTGGTAAAGGTCAACACCAAGATGCGGGTGCGAAGATGATTCACTTAGCACCGAACACGTCGTCGACGATCGTCTCGAAGTCGATCTCAAAACACGGTGGGAAAGTCACGTACCGCGGTATCGTCCACTTCGGACGGAAAGCGACAGGCGCACGTTCGAACATCGAATGTGATACGCTCATCATGGATAACCAATCGACGTCGGATACGATTCCGTACAACGAAATCCTCAACGATAACATTTCGCTCGAGCACGAAGCGAAAGTCTCGAAGGTCTCGGAAGAGCAATTGTTCTACCTCATGAGCCGCGGGATTTCACAAGAGGAAGCAACGGAAATGATCGTCATGGGCTTCATCGAGCCGTTCACGAAAGAACTTCCAATGGAATATGCGGTCGAAATGAACCGTCTCATCAAGTTCGAGATGGAAGGTTCAATCGGATAATTCGTCTTACTCTCTCATCTACGGATGGGGGAGTTTTTTCATGAAATGGTTATTCGGGTAAAGAGTGAAAAAGGAGGGATTACTATGCGTGACATCGTCTATTCCTTTCAAGTCTCGCTTGACGGTTATATCGAAGATGCGTCAGGTAGGATCGATTTCGCTTCACCGGACGCAGAATTACATCAGTATTTCAATGACTACGAGAAAGCGTTCGATACCCATGTCTATGGACGTCGTTTGTACGAGATGATGCAATACTGGGAGACGGCGGATCAGGAAGACGAGCCGATTGTCGTTGAGTATGCGAAAACCTGGCAATCGCTTGAGAAGGTCGTCTTCTCTCGGACGCTCGACGCTGTCGAAGGAAAGACACGTCTAGCGACCAAGTCACTTACCGAGGAACTTCAAGCACTAAAAGCCTTGCCTGGAAAACAGATTGCGATCGGTGGGGCGACGCTTGCTGCTGAAGCGATACGACTTGGACTCGTCGACCGTTATCATATCGTGATTTATCCTGTTCTGCTCGGCGGTGGAAAACGGATGTTTCCGGTGTTCGATCAACCGCAACACTTAAAAATGATCAAAACACAATACTTCGAATCGGGATGTATCATACTTGAATATGAACGTTTAAATTGAAGCATTGAAGAAGAAATCCCGGATTCTGCTATGCTATGATGAATAGGTAGAATAGAACACGTAAGGGGGAGGAGCGCATGATATATATCGGTGTTACGGGCTGGGGAGATCATGATAGTCTCTACTTGACCCCGCAAGATCGTAAGGAGAAGCTCGCCGCTTATGCGGGACATTTTCCAGCAGTCGAGGTCGACTCGACGTTCTATGCGATTCAACCGGAACGAAACTACGAAAAATGGACATCCGAGACACCGGACGGGTTCCGCTTCATCGTCAAGGTCCACCGGGCGATGAGTGGACATGACCGGGAGAATAAAGATCCGCTCGGTCCGATTTTTGAACAATATATCGCGTCGATCGAACCGATGCGAAAGAGTGGAAAGATTGCGGCGATCCTCGTGCAGTTACCGCCCTGGTTCGATGTCAGCAAAATGCACTTGGAGTATTTGCAAACGATCCGAAAATCACTTGCTGGACTGCCGGTCGCGATTGAGTTCCGAAATCCATCGTGGTATTCGGAAGCTTATCGTGAGCGGACGCTCCGATTTTTGAAGGAACATCAGTTTATTCATACGATTTGTGACGAACCCCAGACCGAAGATGGTTCCGTACCATTCGTACCGGTCGTGACGCAGGAGACGGCATTCATCCGCCTTCATGGACGAAATAAAGCGGGTTGGTTAAAGAAACCGGGTCAAAGCAGCGACGATTGGCGAAAAGTCCGCTGTCTCTATCGGTATTCAGAAGACGAGTTACAGGAACTCGCAAGCCACGTCCGAAACGTAGCAGCGGAAGCAAAGGATGTCTATGTCTTCTTCAATAACAACTCAGCAGGAGATGCTGCCCCGAATGCGAAACAATTAATCGAGATTCTCGATCTCGACTATGAACTGGCGCCGCGACAAATCTCATTGTTTTAAATCATCAAGGGGGGCTTCTGCATGAAGTTACACATCATTCACTATAATGATTTGCATTCACACTTCGACATGTGGCCTCGCTACATGTCCTTCGTCAAGGAACACCGGACGTATGATTCGCTCGTTTTTGATCTCGGCGATCATGCTGACCGTGTTGATCCAGCGACGGAAGCAACAAAAGGAAAAATCAATACGCATCTACTGAATGCGTTGATGCCGACTGCCGTGACGATCGGGAACAATGAAGGCATCACGTTTCCGCACGACTGGTTAGCGAACCTCTACACGGAAGCGGACTTTCCGGTCCTCGTCTCGAATTTAGAAGCACCGTTTGCCAAGCAAGGAGTCATTCACGAATTACCGACTGGAAAAGTCGGCGTCTTTGGTCTGACGGCACCGTATATCGAACTGTACGGTTTACTTGGTTGGACGATCGAAGAACCGTTTGACGTCGCGGCGCGTGAAATCGAACATTTGCGTCAAGAAGTCGACGTCTTGATTTGTTTGAGTCACCTCGGTTTCTATCAAGACGAAGAACTCGCGATGCGTTTTCCAGAACTGGATTTGATCATCGGTGCGCATACGCACCATGTCCTTGATGACGGTGTCGTTAAGAACGGTGTCTTAATCACCCAAGCCGGTAAACATGGGCAGTATGCGGGTGAAATTTATATGAATACGGATACGGGAGAGAAGGAAGCGGTCCTTCATTCCTTACACGATTACGTCGAGGACGAAGCGACGGCGAAATTACTCGACCGCGAACAGTATCTGGCGGAACAACAGATGAAGGAGCCGATTGGCGAGACATCGGGTCTAGCCAATGATTGGTTCAGCGAGTCGCCGTTCTCACAATTGCTTGTCGAGACGATGCGTGATTGGTGTGATGCGGATATCGCTTGTGTCCCGGCAGGTATTCTGCTTGGGTCACTTCCACCAGGTCCTGTCTCTGCCTTTGATTTACATCGACTCTGTCCGCACCCGATCAATCCTTGTAAAGTGACGATGACCGGAGTGGAATTACAAACTTTCCTCGACGAAGTCAAAACAGATCAGTTCGAACAACTAAAGGTTCGAGGTCTCGGTTTCCGTGGTAAGTTGATGGGGCGGATGCATTATGCTGGTTTGGCGGCACATCAACCGCTTGAGCCAACGCGAAACTATACGGTCGTCTTGCCGGATATGTTCACGTTCGGTCCACTCTTTCCAGCAATCAAAGAAATGCCAAAAGAATATTTCATGCCGGAATTGTTACGGGATTTGTTGTTCGAACGCTTATCGGAGAAGTCGGAATATAATGAATTACATGTTCGCAAACCCTGATTGTTTGTTATACTAAAGCAGACATGAATTGACTTTTTGGGGATGAAGGGGGAAGCGAAACCATGGGACGCGGAGAAATCCAACGTAAACCGGAATGGTTGAAAATCAAGCTGAATACGAATGAAACCTACACAGAATTAAAAAGTATGATGCGCGAGAAAAAGCTACATACTGTCTGTGAGGAAGCAAAGTGTCCGAATATCCACGAGTGTTGGGCGGTACGCCGGACGGCGACGTTCATGATTCTCGGAAGTATCTGCACACGTGCGTGCCGTTTTTGCGCCGTGACGACAGGACGCCCAAACGAACTCGATCTTGAAGAACCAAAACGTGTCGCGGAATCCGTTCGTTTGATGAACCTGAAGCACGCGGTCATCACAGCGGTTGCCCGTGACGATCTGAATGATTTCGGAGCAGGCGTTTACGCTGAAACCGTCCGTGAAGTTCGTCGGATGAATCCAGAGACATCAATCGAAGTCTTGCCTTCAGATATGGGTGGGAACTTTGAGGCATTGAAAACGCTGATTGATGCACAACCAGACATCATGAACCACAACATCGAGACGGTCCGCCGTCTGACACCGACCGTTCGTGCGAAAGCGACATACGACCGGACGCTTGAATTCCTTCGCCGTTCGAAGGAACTCGCACCTGAAATTCCAACGAAGTCGAGCTTGATGCTTGGTCTTGGTGAGACATGGGAAGAGATTCTTGAAACGATGGATGATCTTCGCGCAAATAACGTCGACATCATGACAATCGGTCAGTATCTCCAACCGACGAAAAAACACCTCGACGTCATCAAATACTATACACCACAAGAGTTCGCTGAACTGAAGCAGATCGCGCTCAGCAAAGGATTCTCGCACTGTGAGGCAGGTCCACTCGTTCGTTCGTCGTATCACGCGGATGAGCAAGTCAACGCAGCGAAAAAGAATAAAACAGCACTTCCGATCGACTAACGATCAAAAACCGTTCGAGCAGTTGCTCGGACGGTTTTCGTCTGCCAGGCGAAATGGAATATGCTATGATAAGAACAGCAGGAGGTGGGAATAATGATACAAGTCAATCGGGAACGTTATGAGGTCGTCGAAGAGAAGCGGGAAGGTTTTAATGAGGAAGCCTTCATCGGTCGTTTTAGCGATGTCCTAGAGAAATATGATTATATCGTGGGGGACTGGGGGCACGGTCAATTACGGCTACGTGGCTTCTATGAGGATCAACACGAGAAAGCGACATTCGATACGAAAATTTCGCATGTGGCGGATTATCTCTACGAATACTGTAACTTCGGATGTGCCTACTTTATCGTCAAGAAGATCGGATTGGTAGAAGGAGAAGAAGCACCACCTCGCTTCGACGGTTCTTCATCCAATACGTTGAAGTTGAAACGGAAGTTCGCACCTGCACCAGAGAAGACGGAAAGCGAGTAATCAAACTGTCATACAGAAAAGCGTTTCTAGTGGACGGAATTCGGCTATTACTATAAGTATCATGTACCTATAGGGGGAACCATCCATGCGAATCGTTGGAATTTACTCATCCGTACCAGAAGTCGTTAGTGCAGTGCACGATCTCCGTGTTGCCGGTGTCGTCTCGACTGATTTAAAAGTCTTAGCACACGACAAATACGATCTCGAACAAATCGAGGAACTAGCGGATTTGAACAACCAACAGACATCTACGCGTCTGTCACAGGAAGATCATCGTAATCTATGGCAGGAAATCAAGAGCATCTTCAAAAAAGATGACACGGCTTCCCACGGAGATGCTATTCGTGGAAGTGGCTTGACGAAGGAAGACGTCGATCGTGCGAATCATGCGGTCGAAAGCGGTCAATTCGTATTACTCGTCGGTGACGAAGCGGATCAGCATTCGGAGCGTCGTGCCCATGACGAGTCAGACAATACGAACGTCTTCAGCGGACCGAACACATTAAATGAACGAAACGATCGTCTCTTATAAGAAAAAGCCTTCGTCCACGGACGAAGGCTTTTTTCATAGACCGATATAAGCGCGCAGGTACATCTCGAGTTCCGTTGCCGCATCGTCTTCGACGTCAAACGCCGTCGCGATGTAGCCAGGTTCATCAAAATCATCCGCACCGATGATCGCAAAGCGATTCGATAAGAGATTCAAGACGAGAATCTTACCGTAAAAATGCTCCGAGTGGGTGATGGCGAGATCAAACCGACTGGCTTCTCCAATCCAACTGACGAAGCGTGTCTTCGTTTGTTCGACATCATCATATAAAAAATCACGTTCTTCCATCATTCAGCTTCCCTCATTTCCCTAACATCTGTTTCAGATTAAAGGGTTTGGGGGACTTTTTGCAAGTATGGTTTACGCGATAAGCTATGCTCGGCGATGACTTTTCGAATCGTCCGTGTCTTTGAACGCATGACGAGGGATGTCGTCTCAACGATATCATCCGTCAAGAACTTAACGCCATCGAGCATTTCGCCCGTCGTGACGCCGGTCGCGGCAAAGATACAGTCGTCGCTTTTAATAAGGTCATCAAGCATCAAGAGTTGAAGCGGATCTTCAAGTCCCATCCGGATGACACGAGCGGTTTCTTCTTCGTTCATCGGATGTAAACGTGCCTGCATGTCGCCGCCCATTGCTTTAACGGCAGCAGCCGTGATGACACCTTCAGGAGCACCGCCTGTACCGATGAAGATATCGATTCCTGTCGCAGGAGAGAGTGGTGCGATTCCAGCCGAGACGTCGCCGTCTTCAAACAGACGAACCCGTGCGCCCATTCGCATCGCGGCTTCGCGGAAGTGATCGTGACGCGGGCGGTCCTGCATGATGACCGTGACGTCCTCAATCCGTTTATTGTTGTATTGAGCTGCTTTTTCAATGATGACTTCAAGTGGATCGTCGAGCGAGACGTGTCCTTTTAAGTTCGGTCCAACTGTTAATTTATCCATATACATATCCGGTGCGTGGAGCAGGGCACCTTGATCGGCGACAGCGATGACGACCATCGCATTACCGAGCCCTTTGGCAACAATGTTCGTACCTTCAAGCGGGTCGACCGCGATGTCAACGATTGGACCGTTCGCTGTTCCGACACGTTCGCCGATGAAGAGCATTGGTGCTTCGTCGAGCTCACCTTCACCGATGACGACCGTTCCGTTCATGTTGACCGTGTTCAAGACTTCGCGCATCGCAGTCGTTGCTGCATCATCCGCTTCATTTTTCTTACCGCGACCAATCCATTGAGCAGAAGCTAATGCTGCTGCTTCCGTAGCGCGTACGATTTCCAGTGCGAGTTCCCGTTCCATGTATATAACCTCCACGTCACCAATGTGACATACTATTTTCGGCAAAAATCTAAATTGAGGATAACACATTGAGGAATGTGATGCAAATGACCTTTCTGCTTTTCAGGATTGCCGGATAACGATAAAATGGAGGATGTGAGGGGGAATGAAGATGTATTTCGTCAATCGTCAAAAAATCGAAGAGACGGTCGTTTGTTATGAGACGGCACTTCGACAAAGTAAGGAAGTTACGGGGGATCCGGTGACGACGGCACTGGCTATGGAACGGATCGGTTTTTTAGTCATCGAAAGTGTCATCGACATCGGAAACAGTATGATTGATGGATTCATCATGCGGGATCCGGGAAGTTATGAAGATATCATCCTCATTTTAGAAGATGAGAAGGTCATCGATGGACCGCTCGCGACGAGTCTGAAGAAGCTCGTTGCGTTACGTACGTTGATCGTCCGGTCATTCACACAGTCGAGTATGGCGGAGATTCGGGCGGTACTTGAGACAGAGGAAGCAGAGCTACGTCGTTTCCCGGAAGCGATTCGCCGGTATATCGAGACAGAACTCGGACCGGTGTCTGCATTTTTACCAAACGAGGAGTGAGTCAGGATGAAGGCAAAAGGCTATTTATTTGATTTAGATGGAACGATGTATAACGGAACGGAACCGGTAAAAGAAGCCGTCGATTTCGTCAATCGTTTGCAAGCAGAAGGGATTCCGTATTTGTTCGTGACGAATAATGCGTCGATGACGGCAGAAGCCGTGGCGGAGAAATTACGCGGGATGGGTGTTCATTCCGACGCGAAACACGTCTTGACGAGTGCGATGGCGACTGGTCGTTATATCGCTGATCTATCACCGAAAGCGCGCGTCTATGCCATCGGTGAGACAGGACTGATTGATGCGCTTGAACGGGAAGGGTTAGACGTCGTTGCAACCGAAGCGGCAGATTACGTCGTCATCGGTCTCGACCGTCAGATCACGTATGAAAAACTCGCTGTCGGTGCCCTCGCGATTCGTGCCGGTGCTCGCTTCATCTCGACGAACGGAGACATCGCCATTCCGACAGAACGTGGATTCTTACCAGGAAACGGTGCCTTGACGTCCGTCCTGCGCGTGACGACGGAGAAGGAACCGTTCTTCATCGGTAAACCGGAACCGGTCATGGTCGATATCGCAACGGAGATGATTGGTCTGTCAAAAGAAGACGTCATCATGGTCGGGGATAACTACCATACGGATATTCTATTCGGAATCAATGGAGGCATCCGGACGATGCACGTCAATTCTGGCGTCCATACACCAGTCTTCATTCAAGGTCAGGATCGTCAACCGACATACATGGTCGATACGTTAGCCGAATGGATTCTATGAATCAAAAAATCCCGAACGAGAATTCGTTCGGGATTTCATGTATTAGAAGACTTGTTCGACTTCAACGACGCCAGCGACTTCTTCAAGAAGGGCACGTTCGATACCGGCCTTCAATGTGATCGTTGAACTTGGGCAGCTACCACAAGCTCCCATCAAACGGAGTTTTACGATTCCGTCTTCTACATCTACGAGTTCAACGTCTCCTCCATCACGAAGAAGGAACGGACGCAATTTTTCAAGAACTTCATTCACTTGATCAAACATTTCCATGCGTAAACACATCCTTTCGTATAGTTTCATTGTAACAGGGTTGAAAAATGTTCTCAATCTGGAAAACTTGTATACTAAAGAGGAGAGAATTGAAAAGGGGGACTTCAAGATGGAAATCACGGTTTATGGAACAGCGGTCACTTGTCCGAGTTGTGTCGGGGCACCCAGCTCGGAAGAGACGTTCAGTTGGCTACAAGCTGTCCTCGGACGGAAATATGAGCAAGCGATGACGCTTCGCTATATCGATTTCGAGACAGCAACATCGGATCAATGGACGGAAGCCTTGAAAGAGGATGTCTATTTTTATCCATTGATCGTGCTTGATGATGAGATGATTGACGAGGGGTACGTCAAACTGAAGACGATCACGGCAGCGATTGATGCGAAGTTAAGTCAGACGGGGTGAACGACAAAGAGGTATCCCAAAGGTCGGGACACCTCTTTTGCTCATTTAATCTTTTTGTGTTTCCATAAGACACCGGACTTCAAGAGACGTGGGACTTTCCCCGTCAGCGCTTGCTTGCCCATGACGATCCCGAAACCATCTGATTTCCCGAGCGATCCGAGCATTCCGCGCAGTTTGATTTCTGGCAGTTTCGGCAATTTTTTCCCTTGCCACTTCGCTTGCAAGACGTCGACGACTTGTTCTGCCTGATGTTCTGCGAGTTGACCGCTTGGCGCATACGGCAAGCTGGCACAATCGCCGATGACGAAGACGTTATCGTATTCCGGTACGTGATGATGTGCCGTCAATTTGATCCGACCACCGCTATCTGCAGCAAAGCCGAGATCACGAACGACCTTGACCGGCTGCGTACCTGCCGTCCAAATCGTCAAGTCCGACGGGTACGTATCGTCGCCGTTTCGGACGTCGTCCGCCGTGACGAGCGTGACGTTCGAATTGTTGATGACTTCCACGTCATGCTCCTCGAACCATTCCTGGACGTAAGATGAGACTTTGTCGGATAAGAATGACAAGACGGATGGACCGCGGTCGAACAGACGAATCGTTAAATCCTTCCGGCTTTCATGCAGTTCACTGGCAAGTTCAACACCAGATAGACCAGCACCGACGATCGAGACGACGGACCCCGGTGACAGACCACAGATCGCTTGCTGTGTCTTGCGCGATTCTTCAAGTGTCTGGATGCTGTATGTAAACTCTTGAGCACCCGGAATGTTGTGGTATTTATCCTCGCAACCGAGGGCGATGATCAAGTCATCATAGAATAATTCTGATCCGTCCTGCAGGTGGACCGTATTCGTCTCTGGTGAGATTTTAATGACATGTCCATATTTATAAGTAAGATGTTTCCCCTCCGGAAATTCAATCCGGACATCTCGATCTGATAATGTACCTGCTGCGAGTGCGTAATATTCCGTTTTGAGTGCGTGGTACGGTAGACGGTCGACGAGCGTGACGGCAACTTCCTCGTCCTTGAATCGCTCACAAATCCGCATTCCACCATATCCTCCGCCGAGTACGACCAATTGCTTCATAACGTAAAATCCCCCTTAGTTCCCCTAAATCAGTCTGACCTTGTATAATACGACATGAGGCAGGTCGTTTCCTGCTTGAAGGAGGAAAAAAAGTGAATCCGATTATTGAATTTTGTATCAGTAACTTAGCGGCTGGTACACAGGTCGTCATGGAGCAACTCGAACGTGACCCGAACGTCGACGTCGTCGAATACGGTTGCCTTGGCTATTGCGGCATTTGTTCGCTTGATCATTTTTGTCTCGTTGATGGTGAGACGGTCGTAGGCGAGACGCCGGAAGAGTTGCTTGAAAAGATTTACCTAAAAATCGAAGAGAATGAGCTGTGAGCCCGAACAGCCAAAAAATCCCCTCGTTCGTCTGAACGAGGGGATTCGTGTCCGTCAGCGGGCGCAGCTTTTCGGATCAGGCAGATTGTTGACGGCGCATCATCCATGGTCGTAGTTTCAAGAACAACGGAATGAAGAGTGCCGAGATGAACAATGCCTTGATGACGTTAAACGGTAAGATACCGGCTGTGATTGCTGTCCATTTGACAGCTGGATCCGCCATGTAGTCCATACCGAGGAACCATGCATACGCTGGAAGGATCAAGATATAGTTGAGAATCGCAAGACCGAGTGCCATCGTGATTGTACCAGCGACGAGGCCAGTTGCGAGACCTTGTGTTGATTTCTTTTTGTGGTAGAACCAGCTGACAGGAAGCACGAATGCGACACCAGCAGCGAAGTTCGCGAATTCTCCGACCGGAACACCACTTCCGCGGAAGATGTAATATAACACGTTCTTCAATGCTTCGACGATGACACCTGCGACCGGTGAGAACATGATCGCTGCGACGAGAGCAGGAACATCACTGAAGTCGATCTTCAGATAGTTCGGTAAGAACGGCAGTGGAAAATTGATAAGCATAAGAACAAATGAGATTGAACCTAACATTGACAGAGTGACCATTTTTTGTGTGCGTTTCATACGAGTATTGTCTCCTTTTGCTCGTTCCTCTCGATGAAGTATTGGCATGACTGCGTCCATAAAGAAACCCCTATTGATGAGATCAACAGGGGAGAAGTCCGCATTAAATAAACCTAATCGATTGTTGCAAAAATCGATCAAATTCAAACTCATGCCGCCATCTTCTCCCATCCAGACTATACTGTCGGCTCCTGAATTACACAGAATCAGCAAATAGCGCCCTATTCGCTCGCGGGCTTCAACTCATAATAGTTGTTTACCGCCGGTCGGGAATTTCACCCTGCCCTGAAGATGGAACGATTATTTTGTTGTACATACCATTTATACAACGAATTCAAGATAGTTTCAAGCAACTAGGTTTCGATTCGCTCAGAAGTTGCGTATACTAAAGAAAAGGAAGGTGATGACATGATCCATTTAACGGAGGCAGCAGCGCTACAAGTCCAAGACATGATGGCGCAGGCACCAGCAGATGAACGGAATCTTCGGATGCTCGTCCAAGGTGGTGGATGTAGTGGTCTGTCGTACGGAATGGGATTCGACCAACAGAAAGAAACGGATCTCGTTTTCGAACAGCACGGCGTGACCGTCATCGTGGACGAAAAAGATTACCCGGTCGTCAAAGGACTGGAAATCGATTATAAGCAGTCGATGCTTGGCGGCGGATTCACGATCACGAATCCGAATGCCATCGCAACATGCGGTTGCGGGACATCGTTCCGGACGGCAACGAATGCCGGGACACCGGGTGGCTGTTAAGTTATTCGCCTACTGAGCGCTAACTGACGCAAATGAGCGCAGGGATGCGAAGGGTGATAATGTCGAAGGATAAGATTGATTATTACTACGTGAGCACCGCGCTAATGCGTCTTCTATCGGTAAAACGATGGGAGGCGCTATTTTTTATGGCTAAAAGAAGAACGATGAATGGTGGAGGCGTGCGCAGAACGTTGCGTGCGCCAATCGGTAAGGGGCGAAAGCAAGACGCCATAATTAAAGCTGATTTGAATGTAGCGCTAGATCGGGCAGTCAGCGAATTTTTTGAGTCTAGAAAAGCTCGGAATTTAAGACCGGCAACAATCGAAGCTTACTCGCTGACTTGGCGAAAGTTTGACGGCTGGCTTCGCGAAAAGTATCCCGAAGTGATGTTTGTATCGGATGTTGAAAATACGCATGTCAGAGAGTTCGTTCTTTATTTAACGGAAGAAGCGCCACGTTACGGCGATCACCCTTCGTTAGGAAAGAAAGATTTCGGTAAAGGGCTGTCTGCCAACTCTGTTAACGGAGCAATTCGCAACTTAAGAGCGATGTTCAACTACTTCGAAGAAGAAAAGATGGTCGAGAAGAATCCTACGGCGAACATACGGCGCCAGCGAACAGATGACGATGTAATTCAGTCCTTTACGGATGACGAAGTGACTGCGTTACTTGATGCGTGCGATCAGCGCACTTTCGTAGGTTTTCGAGACTACGTATTTCAATTTTTGCTGTTAGATACAGGAGTACGGAATAACGAGGCTACAGGTCTTCGATTTTCAGACGTAAATTATAAAACAAGAAGTCTCTATATTAATGGTGACAAGGCGAAGAATCGTAAGGGACGTGTTGTACCTATTTCTAAAGAAGTATTGGATTTATTAGAGGAATTACAAGCCGAAGCAACTTTTCATTTCCCTGAAGCAGAGCATTTTTTCATGTCGACTAATGGTGTACCGATGCACCCTAACAACATGAATAAGAGGTTGAAGTTTTACGGAGAAGTGACTGGGGTTGAAAAGCGAATACGCACGTCTGCTCATACGTGGCGACACACTGCAGCTAGGAACTATGTGCTGAACGGTGGCGATGCATATACGCTGATGCGCTTACTCGGGCACTCTAGCGTCACTATGACGAGACGTTATGTACAGATGACAGATAACGACGTACAAAACGTCCATGAGAGAGCATCTGCTATTCGCAAATTCCGAAAATTATCCAAAGGAAGTAGATTCTGAACACAAAAAAAGCGTCCATGCGAAATACGTAAGCCCTGGCCGGGGCAGACGACACATGAACACCAATCTCTAGTTCTAGTGTAAGAAATATTCACTCGAAAAGCAAGCTAGTAACGCCACACAATAATATAGTGATGCGTTATTTTGCATGGATGCTCCGAAAAGGGAGCCTATACTAATGTCACTTAAAAATATCACTCACATACTTAACACCGAAACACTAGCCTCAATGACGACGCATGATAGCGTAGACGACCTCAATGCGACGTACTGGGCGCAAGTCACGCTGAAAGGCGATCAACTAACGAAATTAGAGCGTGAGGTGTACTACCGGTTAAATCAATTTGCTCTGCGCTACATCGGCGTGGCTTATTTATCTGCGAACAAACTCGCCACTATCGTCGGATGCGGTCGTGCAACGATATTCCGCGCTTTTAAGAAGCTCCGCACACTTGGCATGATCGAGGTACATAACGCTAAACGGCGATCTGATAACCGTCAGACTTCGAATATAGTCCGTATACTGCCCTTACCAATCGAAGAAACAGCGGCTACTAACGAAATAGATAACGGAGTGCCGCAATTCGAAGATGCGCAACCGGCGAATGATTCGCAAGGAACTATCGAAAATGATTCACAAGGATATAGCCGAAATGAGTCGCCATTAATTTCTTCTCTTATAAGCTCTTTTTCTTCAAGCTCTAAAACATTCGATGCTACTCCGAATGAAATATTGAGCGCCTTTAACGTGGAAACAGAACTGACGAGGGCAATACAGCTGTTAGCGATTCCGGTTGAACAGAGACTCGAGTTGCTAACGAAAGGTATCGCCAATCACGTCAGATCCGTTTTATCACGCCAGTTCCCGTTACTCGTCCGCAATTTTGATTTGCTCGCATATATTCGTCAGATTGAATCCGCAGCCATCCGTACTGCCTATGTCGCGAAGAAGAAGAACCTTCGTAGCATCACCGGGTACTTTTTAAGCATCGTCACTTCGTTAGTATGCGATGAAATGGCTCAGATGGCTGCTGAGTTAGCGATGGAAGAAGCAGAAGGCGAAGGATTGTCCGGTTACGCAGCGATCGTGTATGGGCGCTATGTGGCGCAGGAGTACGCATCAGACGAAGGATTGAAGATGGTTCGCAGTATTATCGATGAGTGTTATATCGGTGAAGTCGGGTGAGTGCGGACATTACGCTCCACTGTACACGTATTATAGAAGGATATGGAAATCGAGATGTCCGTTTCATTCCGGTTAAATCCGCATCGGGCGTAGGATGCGCGGCTATATTTAATTTCGAGGATACAGTATAACGGGCGTTTTACGCAGGAGTAATATAGTAGGAAGCAGAAAAAACAGGTGGACTTTTCTATACTTTTTACGGGCACATACCTTTGACTGGACGAGCATTATTTATTTTTGATTCGGTTATTAGGTGTAGTAGCAAGGAATGGCGAGGGTAGCGATAGAGTGTAAGTAGCGCAATGCTGCGATGTAACTATATGAAGGGACGCGAAAATGTCACTACACTCTATTACACTCTACGTCTGCACACAGCTCCAGATAGACGTCCACTATTTATTTTTGAGGCGACTAATCCGCTGTATATTTGTTGCATAAAAGGTGTCCGATACAGGCGCCGTTCGACGCAACTATGCGGTGTTTCAACGCTGTGTATAACGTATGCATACGGATACGATCGAGTGACCACGCATGATTGGCGTAACACCAACGTTCCTTGCGATAACAGTAACGACACACAACATGGTTCTGTAGCGTTGTTAATACGTTTTTTATTCATTGATCAATTGCGGAGTGCTGCGAGGATTGCGCGACCCCCAAGGACACCGGCTATTTTCTCTCCTTCCCGACGACCTATAAACCCGCGCACCAAAATTAACGTCTGAACTCTAGGTAAATCGGACCTTTAGCCGGCGGAAGATATTCAATATCAGCGAAAACAGTTCCCGATCTCGTAATTGTCGCGTCAATTAGACAATCTTCGTATGTCTCGTAGTTAATGCTGGTTGCGATCAATCTGCCGTCATGATCCAGTAAAAGAAAACATAGACTACCGTCGGGATTATGGGTAATGTTTAGTTTCATGATTTCGTCTCCTTATGTGTATTAAAAAGGACCTGCGCGAACAGGTCCAAGTTGTTAAGAAAAATTTGATACATAACGCAGGTCTTTGATTTCAGCTTTGGAAGCATCAGCAATAATCAAGCGTACGGCATGTAAACAACTATCGTAGCTTTTATATGTTTCGCTAGTTGCAACGGGCTCACCGTTTGCGGCAACTACATTAAAGTACACTTGATCATTTTTAGACTTACGGATTTCGAATTTCATGTTAACACCTCCTCTCTTTATATTTATTATAATCCAAATGAAGTTAATTTAATTCAATATTATGGTAAAAGAGATAATCAAAAAAGTCCCGCACCAGCAGGACTATTTATCAGGGTTATTCTGTTTTAGTTGAAGCGACGCCTCGAATCTCGCATGAAGATTGTCTATGGCGATATCGATAAGTTTACTCTTTGAAGATCCTAGTTCATCAGCCATTTCATCTAGTTTAGCTAATGTATTTTCTGCGAGTGTGAAGTTAATACGTTTCCTTATTCTGTTTTCCTCCATAAAATCACCTTCCTTTACAAATATCCTAACATCACTTAAAGATAATGAGCACGTGTACGTACAAATATTGACCTCTAATGGAAAAAAGTACTAGATATAGTGAGCACGTGTGCGTACAATAAAGGTGCAGAATTACATTTAAGACATAAGGAGGAATTTTTTATGTTGCTTATTGAGAATAAAGGTTATGGAATGTTTTGGGTTACGGAAGGTGCCGTTACATATGTAGTCGGCGCAAGGAATGCATCAGAGATATTAAATTGCACTGTAGAAGAGGTCAAAAAGATTATGGTTGCGACCGTCGAGGTTGGGAAATGAACAAAGACCTGAACAGTATTAAGACCGACGTCTATGGAAAGACTGAACTCTATAACCGGACGGCCGAAGGTTATGATTCCTTATCGCCTGAACTAGAACGATCGGAGCTATATCCGTTTATTGATTCCGTAATTTTCCCGATAGACAATGATCCTCGCGCAGATTTCGTCCACGGGATTGAATTTACTGCTGATGTACTGATTGATACTGCGGTTTTCACATGGCAAGGAGCGTGTACCTATCAATGTGAGAGAGAAGAAAGTTTCCTGAATGATATATTTCGGTTCGACAGAGAAAGGACATCGATGGGGATTTCGGAAGCGGTGATTCTAGAGGCTTCGAACGAACTGTTTGGGATATCGCTAGTTGAAGAGTTCTGGAACCAAGCGAAATATTGCGATCGCAGGCGCTTAGTCCATTCTAAAAAAATCCGAGTCTTTATTTCGGGTTTGTCTTATAAAATCGTATACGGCGACCGGTTCGTCGAAGAGGAGGACTATTAAATGCAAAACCTACTTATCCGAGCGAAACGAACGAACTCAGCGGCAACCATCGAATTACCCGCACTGAACACGACGTGGATGGTACCGAACAACACTGTAAGCATCAGCTTCCGCAGCCAAATCAAAGTGACGCTACCTTGGGGGCTTGAGGAAATCGTCTATGCAGAATCAGCTCCAGTCACCGATAGCGAAATCGCTGGCGCAGAAATCGATTTAGATTACGTTCGACGTGACAGCTCTTCCGCAGCCTTGCGCGAAGCCATCAACCTCGCAATCGGTATGTCGATCGGTGATGACCGTATTGACGACTGGATTCCGGTACCTGGCGAAATCGGTCGTTATGCTTGCGGCAATGTAGTCACCGAGATTGTCCGTATCGAAGCACGTATCGAAGTAGCTCGCTAAATTTAATAGCAATATCGCAGAAGGCGCCTTAGGGCGTCTTTTTTACGCTTATTCATAGAAAAACAGAACGTCGCGTATCAGACGAGGGTATCGGTATGGGTACGAAAGGGTTGCGCTATAATCACGATTGGATAGCGAAGAATCGAGCGAGTAATATAGTCTATCGTTTTTACCGCTGTTTATAGCGCAATTCCAGCGCTATACCATCAAACCATACCGACATACCCGCAATTATCGCCACACTCTATTTTTGCGGTTGGTGGGCGGTAAATTACGCATAGAATCGAAAGCGAGGGCGAGGGTTTGCGGTAGCAGGCGAGGACAGCGCGAAGGTATCGAAGCAAGGACGCCAGGTTGCGATGATCGGCGAATTATTTCGAGTGCTGACGTATTATCCTTTATCGCGTTAAATCGTGATGACTGACAAATACGTCCAATTGGTCGCCGTTTCACTGACAAATACGTCCAATCGCAAAAGTGGCTTGCGCCTTAGAGCCGCAACGGTTTCCGCGTTTTTTGGGCAAAAAGTTCTCTTAGTCTTAGAGAGCGCAAATTAGGGCGCAATTTAACGCCATAGGGTCAAATACGTTCAATTGGTCGATAAAAGAGGGTCAAATACGTTCAATCGCAAAACAGCGTTTAGCCTTAGAGCGCCAATGACTTTCAGCTTTTTTAGCGAAAAAGTTCTCTTAGTCTTAAATAGCGCAGTATTACGGATATAAGAACTAGCGATCTTTGTCTAACGACAAATCTCGCGCGAATAAAAACTCTTGTATAGTCGACATATTCAATTACATTGCTAACATACGTGTGACGCGTCAGCGGAACTAGTACTTGAACTTCAAAAAAACAAACTATCACTCATAAAAGACTTTAATGAGAGACTGTTTGTTTTTTGGTTCCGATATAAGAACTAGCGATCTTTGTCTAACGACAAATCTCGCGCGAGGTTCACTAACGTGGTTATGAACAGGTGGTAATACAGGCGAAAGCACTGGCGATATACTGCGCAAGCCTACGAGAGTAGGCGCTAGATACCGTAATAAAAGTAATTAAATTTATTTACGCAAAAAATAGTGAAAAAAGCGCCAATTGTTCTATTACGTTATAGAGAAGTAAAACGATAAATTTATTTTGCGTAATTTGCCTACAAAAAGCGCTAATTGTTCTATTACGTTATAAGAAAGAATTTATTAAATTTATTTTGCGTAAACAGTCGATGAAAAGCGCTAGATGTTCTATTAGGATATGAGGAAGCATTACGCAAGCCTACGAGAGTAGGCGCCAATATCCGCGGATCAGCGCTAATAAAATAATTAAATTTATTTATGCTAAAAACCCGACAAAAAGCGCTAATTGTTGCCTTTACTATATGAGGAAGTATTTATTAAATTTATTTTCGGTAAAACCGTACAAAAAGCGCAGATTGTTGTATATAAGTATGACGAGAGTTATATTTCAAATTATTTTGCGTAATTAGGTTGTAAAAAGCTCTAATTGTTGTATGTACTATTGAGGAGATATGAGCAGTAAATTTATTTCGCTTTAAAACCCGATAAAAAGTGCCGATTGTTACCTTACTATATGGAGAAGTATTTTGTGAATTTTATTTTACTCAAAAATGGAACAAAAGATACTAATTGTTGTATGTATATATGAAAAGGCATAGCCTGATCAAAATAATTAAATTTATTTTTGATAAATAACCGCCAAAAAGGCCGAATTGTTGCCTATAAGTATGAGAGGGTATTTTTTAGATTTATTTTTGATAAATAACCTCTAAAAAGGCTAAATTGTTGCCTTTACTATATGAGAAGGTGTAGGACGGTAAAAATAATTAAATTTATTTGCGTGTTTTGCCTGAAAAAAGCGCTAATTGTTGCATATAAGTATGAAGAGGCGTTTAAACATAAATCATTTCAGCAACTCGGCCCATGCCGGATTGCTTTTTTTGCGTTGTATTAGCCACATTGGCTTAACCATAAGGAGGGGAGCAAGATGAACTTCATTCAAGAAATGCTGGACGTTTCAGGCTTGTCAGTCCGAGAAGTCTCGCGCCAAACCGGAGTCTCACGCTATATCACGCACCAAATCATCTCATACCCGACGTACCAACCGAATGATCCGAAGAACAAACGCAAGATTATCGCATTTTTGACCGATTATCTGGCGCAAAAGGGCGAAAAATGCACACAAATAGTGAAGGAGCTGGTTTGAAATGACGCTAATTTCAAGACCGTTTAAGCAGTCGACACTTTGCCGAACTGATTTAGTAGAAAGCGTGACTACAACGTTAGAGACGAGCGGTAAAACAGTCACAGAATCGCAAGAATCGCACTTTTATCGCATGGTTGACGTGCTGGTTAATCGTCGTGCTTACGATAAAAAGGTCGCCATCGTCGCTGACGTCGGTTTAGGTAAGACGCTGTTGATTACGCGGTTTATCGAAGCCACAGCGAAGCATTCCGGTAGTCCGATCGTTGTCGTAGTTCCGCGCGTTGAGGTCGTGGATGAACTGGTGACCGCAGCAAACGAAGCACGCGAAGGTTCAGCCATTGCAATCCGGCGCAAAGATAGCTTTGTTGACGAGACAGATTACGCAAGGCAGTTAGATGTTGCGCATGAGTTCCGCATCGTGATCCTTACGCACGCAATGTTCCGGATCGCGCTCGATTCCGGAATGTTCGATAGCCGGTTGGCGCAGTTTACAGGAGTAGTCGGTACATTGAAAGACACTCGTTCAATTATCGTTGACGAACAACTTCCGTTACTACGCGAGCATGCTATCTCACGAAGCTCTTTAAGCATGATAATGACGAATTTAGAGAACGTCGTAGAGAATACTCGCCGATTCACCGGTACTAACTTTGCTGTTCGTTCCTTCGAAGAGGTACGTCAACATATCCGGAACTTGTCTGACGTGATTGATCGGACTGAGCGCGAGTCATTTCACGCAAAGCGCATACCTGCGATTAATGAGGCATTTTCGCTACCCCCAAGCCTAGTCGAACAAGCACGCGCTCGCTTCGGCTTTGATTTCGAGCGACTGTTAAAGTCTTTTGAGTTCATCGTAAAGACCGGCGCGCGGTTGGAGTGGAAGCAAACTAAGACGGATGGGGTTTATTTGACTGATAACCTTGGTGCTTCCGTCAACGATTTCGGACTGTCTTGCTTCGAATCCTTAGCTGGGTCCTTGAATCCGTACGACGTCGTTTTCTTCGATGCCACAGCGGAGTTTGACGCAATGTACGACTTGTTGCCGAGCCTTCAAACCATTCGCCCGGAGACGCCAGTATTCGACTATTCAAATCTTACAATTCGCGTCTGTAACGCCGTCACTGCTTCTAAACGATGGGCATCGAGTCCAGATAACATCGAAAGACTGCGCTATTTAGTCGAAGGCGAGCTAATGCTCGAGCATGAGCAACTCTTGGTGTCCGTATTTAAAGGGGATCCGATGGAACTGCTTATGAAGCGTCTTGCTGCGGTTAATCCGGATAGTGTCTTGTACAAACCGAATGACAGCGGCCGAGGCGTGAACGATTACGAGCATGCAGACGCAATCTTGCAGGTAGGAACCGCGATTCCAGCGGCTATTACGAACATAGCTATCGGAGACAGTCGCTACCCCGATGAACAAATCGATGGACACTATAAGCCTGATCGTAGTGCTTCGATTCTCTATGCGGATCCGTTAGTGCAAGGTGTCGTCAATTCGCATATCGGTGTCACGACAATCCAAAATATCGGTAGACTGCGGCCAGGAAGAAAAGAAGACGCGCTAACTGCCTATCTCTTAGCTGTTCCTGACGAGGCTGTAGCAATGATTGCGCAGGCGTTCCCTGGTGCGAAGATAATTCATGAACCAATTTTAAAAGGCGAATACAGCGATACAGTCAAAGCTATCGCTGATTTACTACAGACACACGATGAACCGGAGCTAAAGAAGGCGCTGATTTGCAGTGCGATCGGGATTGCCCCGAACTCGCTCACCCGCGCTCTACGAGAGAATCAGACTTTAAATCGCGTTTTTACAGTGCATGGCTACGAACGCGTTTCGACACAGAAGTATAAAAAATCAAATTGATTACACAAAGGCGTCTTCCTTCGGGGAGGCGCTTTTTGCATATAAAAAACTAGATTGGAATGGTGCCAAATGACGGAAGATCAAAAACGACGGATTGCAAACCGAAAGAAGCGACAGTCTCGACACACACTATTAGGACGTCTGCAGCGTTGTGCAGAAAAAGCTAATCGAAGTGCTGCAGAACTAGGGCTGGATGATCGCATCACTACCGCGGAGCTTACAGAGTTGTACATGAAGCAGTCGGGACGTTGTGCGATTTCAGGTAACTTGCTGACTTTCAAAGATCCGGAGAGCCAATCATACCTTTCTCTTGACCATGTGATCGGTCTACGGTGCAAGAGCGGTTTAGGGACAAACACTGCCGCTAACATGCAGTTGGTTCGACTGCCTCTAAATAAAAGGAAATCCGTGAAACCCCTTAGCAAGCTATTCAATCGGAAGCGCCCTGTAGTGACCCGAATGATGTTGGATAGTTTTGAGGAAGGGGAGATTGACGCACTTGTCGAGAGCCAAAGAGCTCAAATGATTAGTCTTGGATTGAAACCCAAAGATGGTTTCACTGTTGTTGCCAATTATGTAGAAAAAAGAAAAGTAAAACGCGCTGGGTGACATGGAGTCATTCGGCGTTTTTTTATTACATTCTAGGAGGACGATAAAATGAAATTCTTAGAGCAGGATAAGAAGCTAGTCATTTTACATGACGCAAGGGTCGTTGAACTGCTGCACAAGTTTCCGGCAAGCGAAGATGAGTTTGTTGCTTACATCAAAGGCGCAAAAAAGATTGGTAACCGAAACGCGCTACGTGTCGTCGAGAGGCTCATCTTGGTGAATGGCATTCATACAAAAAAGACTGCTCTTACGTATCGAGCGGCGATGGCGCTATACAGCGACTCGCTAGAGCTTATCGGTATAGAGGTTGAACACCTAATCGACGAAGGTGACCGCACATGATGCAATTACAGGCGTTGATTTCGTTGCAGGATCAATTTTCTGCACCAATGAAGAAGCAAACCGCAGCACTGCGCATGTTCGAGTCTAGTACGACGAGTGCGATGTCTACGGTAGGTGCTATGACACGATCATTCAGTGGCGCTTCAACGGCTTCGAGTAGCGTATCGCGAGCGTTTAAAACCCTGTCTGCCGCGACAAACACGGTGGCAGAAGACCTACGTACTGTCGATGTGACTCAGCCGTTAGATGGCGCTGATGTTCGTTACGATTCGCTAGGTCGACGCATTCGAACGGTCTTTAAAGGCGTGAGTGCCGAAGCCCAGCGCATGAGCGCAGAGATTCGATCAGCATTCGCGCAACAGCGTGTAGCGATGAACGGGCTGCGGGATGATTCGATTAAATCGCAATACGCATATTTCCAACTGGCGAAATCTAGTAAGGAATATACCGGCACGACCGGCGACTTTATCAATCAAATCGAGAAAATGGGTAAAGCCGATAAGAAGACGAAGGACGCGATGGTCGCCTCTAACGAAATGGCAAAAATGTCATTCTACCGGTCGGTCGGATCCATGATGGCTCGGTCGACTCAATCGAGTAAGATTGCGGACAACTTCGCTAGAATGAATAATCCGATTTATAAATTAAATACTCCGTTACTCAGCGTAGCGAACGGTTTAGAGAACATTGCGAAAAGAGGCACGCCAGCGGCATTAGCGTTAAGGGCGTTAGGACCTACTGCGAATATGAAGCAGCTTAACGATATGACCCGGATGATTTCGCAGGGATTAATGCGCTTCACAGCGGTTGCACTCGTAGCTGGTGTCGCAGCATACGCATTTTACTCGAAGCTACACAAGTCGGCGATGGATGCGAATAAAGGATATGCGGATTCCTTTAAAGCGATGACCGCAAGTATCTCGCAGACGTTCGATCCTCTCGTTCAGACGTTCGCAGAATTGATGACTCCGATTTATAATGTCACAACGAAAATTAGCGATATGATAGCAAAGTTCCAGGATGCACACCCGACGATCGCGAAAGTTGCTTCAGCATTCATGATTTTAGTGCCGGCGCTCACTTTGATTTTGTCGCCCCTCGCAATCGGCGCAGGTTTGTTTGGAGGGCTTGGAGCTGCCATCGGGGCGATGGCTCCGTTACTTGCGCCGGTTATCGTTGGATTCGCTTCGATCATGGGAACTGTAGTTGCGGTAGCAGCGGGCATTACACTGCTCGGAACAGCATTCTATCTGCTCTATACAAAATCCGAGACATTCCGGAGTGGTGTCACTGCGATTTGGAACGGAATTAAAAGCGCGGCCATGTCGGTCTTTAACTTTTTAGCGCCTTATGTTACGCAAGCTATGAACGCCGTTACAACGTTCGTCCAATCGAAGCTAACGATGATGCAGCAGTTTTGGACGCAGAACGGCGCACAGATTTTAACCGCATTGACTAACGTTTGGACTGCGATAACGACCGTTGTACGTGCGGGAATGGCGATACTGACGCCGATATTCATGGTCGGGTTCATGTTGATCAAAGCAGTCGTGGTTGGTGCGTGGGCTGCGATCAAGAATGTGATTACGGGCGCGTTGAATGTAATCATGGGCGTTGTCAAAGTCTTTACTGGATTGTTTACAGGCGACTTCAGCAAGATGTGGGAAGGCGTTAAGCAAATCTTCTTTGGTGCGATTCAAGCGGTTTGGGGCTACATTAACTTGGTTTTTGTAGGCCGCATATTGAAGGCTGGCGCAGCTCTGTTCACGGGGCTACGATCTACTGTTTCCGCCGGGTGGAGTTCAATTCGCACATACTTCTCAAATAGTATCTCGTCAATCAAGTCGAGTGTTTCGGGAGCTTGGACTACTATTAAAGGCTTGTTCACCGGTGGATTCAACAACGCTAAGGCGACAGTCAGCGGAGGATGGAACAGCATCAAATCGTTCTTCTCGAATGGTATCTCAAATGCGAAAAACTCGGTGTCAAACGGATTCCAAAACATGCTCACGACTGTTACCTCGAAAATCGACTCGATCAAATCGAAAATCGCAGATTGGGCGAAGTCCTTGCCAGGGAACATGCTGTCAGCGTTCAGTAGCGCAGTAGGGCAACTCAGCTCAATCGGTTCACTCGTTTGGGAGCAGATTAAAGGATCGTTGCCGAACATTTCGTCAATCAAGGACTACGTCACTGGAGCGATCACCGGTAAGAAATCCGGTAAGAAGGGCGGCGGCAAGTCGGACGGATCGTTCTACTCCGGCGCCTACAACATTCCGCATAATGGTTTCCAGGCGACTCTACACTCCGGAGAGTCCGTATTGACGGCGAGTCAGTCGAACACATTACGCAAGGCAGGCGTTCTATCAAGTCGTAACGGTAACCGCCCTGTCGTTAATCCTAGCGCAGGGGCTTCGGCGGCTGGCGTAGGTGGCACCATTGATCGCTCAATCAACATTACGATGCAAGGCGTGGCGATTCGCGAAGAAGCGGATATTGCAAAAGTAGCAGCGGAGCTGGCGAGCCTACTAGAAGGATTTGACGATAGAGCAAGTTAAGAAAGAGGCGTTCAATATGGGGAAACAAAATGCGGTTACTGATTTACGAAGGGTTATAAAGAAGATAGGTCACAACAGATATCTCGAGTTAGGTATGTGTACGGTATTGAGCGAAAGTCCACTCGAAGTTCTGATGGACGGGACTAACGTGGTATTGAGCGCAGAGGACATTACCGTGTCTGAGCGATTGACCAATCATACCGTCGAAATCGAAATGGACGGGGTGACTCGGACTGCAAAGGTGAAAAACAGTTTACAGCGAGGGGATCGCGCATTATTGATGTACGATTCTAGCGATAATAGAACGCAATTTGTCTTAATTGATCGCGTACTGTTCGCAGAAGACTTATAATATTGGATTAACGAAGATAGACGGAGTGTGGCGTGTGATTGCGTCGTACTCCACTTTATTATTTTATTTCACATATCGCCTTTTGATAATCATACCTGATAATAAATTTTTATGGCTCATATCAATCTTTACTTTTATAAATCAATACATGATACAATTAATATATCGAATACATTGCATTTATATGTCAAAAATATTTAAAAGTCGTACAATATGTAGAGTGAAAACTTTTCTTGTACCTAAGTCAAGGAAGGAGAAATGAATTTATGAATCAAAATCGTCGTATTACACACATTAAAGATCTTGCACAGATAATTCATAAATATGTATACCCTGAAAGAACTAAAGTTGATAAAGTAGATAGCATTATCGAACTTTTAAGATCTCTCGGTGTAGAAGTTTATGAATCTAAAATGAGTCAACTAAATATTTCTGGCTACGTTACTATGTCACCTGATTCCGAAAAACCAATGATTGTAGTAAATTCTGATGAGCCGGTAAGTAGACAGCGATTCACTATGGCACACGAGTTAGGGCATTTGTTACTTCACTTCAATTGGGTACCTAACACTACACTAGACCCAGATGCAGGAACAAACGTCGCATATAGACACCATCTTGAGATTTATTCTCCAAATGAAAAGGTTCAAGAATACGAGGCTAACATGTTTGCTGCTGAGTTGCTAATGCCTTCTCATAAATTTAGAGAACTGAATGAAAAGAAAAAAGATGATGCAGATTTAGCTAATTATTTCGGGGTTTCTAAATCAGCAATCGACGTAAGAAAAAATACTATTGAACAGTCACTTCATGCATGAGTGCGCACGGTAAAGGTAGTCAGAATAGCAATGATAAAGGTAAGCCTAAACAAGATGTATTCTTAGGCAGAGAATTCACTGCTTATATAAGAAAAATACAAGAAGATCTTAGTAAAGACTCGGAAGAAACAAAGGACGAGCAAGAGAGTTCTGATGTAGTTTTGGGCGTAACAGATGAATCCCATAAAAAAGGTGATGACGAATCACCTATTTCTAAAAAAACCGAAGATGAAAGCTCACCTTCAAGTACGAAAAAACAAGCAAAGAGACCAAATACTCCTACAGATGCAGTTAGAAATTCATTAGAGTTTATTGAATCGGTATCTACGTCTTCATTAGATGTATATCGACCATCTGAAGAATTAGATAAACTAGCAAAAGATTTAGATGGTCACTTAAGCCAATTCTTGATAGAAGCCTTAAAAGAGTATAAAGATAAAGGTGCAGCAAGAGAGCAATGGTCGAATAGGATCTGGAAATTCACTAAGTATCTAGTAATTGGAACTTTCGTTCTGCTTTTTATAAATTATCTTTTAGTGAATTTAAAAACAGATTGGAAAACACCTTTAGTGACAGAAAAACTTTTATATGTATTTGTAGGTGGTATGTTCGCTCAAGTTATTGCCTTAATGATTATCGTTATGAAATATGTTTTCAGCCCATCTAAAGATGTTTATAGCTATCTGACCGAGCTAGTCAAAGCAAGGAAATTAAAGAATGGCTACGAAGACAACCAAGAAAATAACGGAAATAACTCGAATAACTAATTTTTAAGTATCGATAGAAAGCGTATTAGCGCACATGTTTAATATCAATCTTATAAAAATCGACAACTTGCGTAAACTGGCGATAAATGATCGTAGGGTTCCGGAAATACTTCGGTTCTTAATTCACGATCACGAATCCGAATGCCATCGCAACATGCGGTTGCGGGACATCGTTCCGGACGGCAACGAATGCCGGGACACCGGGTGGCTGTTAATGAATCCAATCGTGGACATCGTCCACGATTTTTTTATTGTCCGCATACAGGAGACCTGTTCCGTTGACTCGAAATATTAAGAGAGTGAATGCTACTACGAACAGGGAGGGCTTCAGGATGAGAAAAGTATTGATCTTCGGGGGAACACGCTACTTCGGACGCCGGCTTGCGATTCGGTTAGCCGATTCGGGGGATGACGTGACAATCGTCACACGCGGCGAGCATACGCCACCGGTTGCGAAGGGCTTGACATTTTTCAAAGGGGACCGGACGTCAAGTAGTACGATGAAGGACTTAAGCCAACAGCACTGGGATGTTATCTATGACAATATCTGTTTCACACCGTATCAAGCAAAGCTCGCGATCGACGCGTTTGAAGGAAAAGTCGGGCGTTACGTGTTGACGTCGACGATGTCTGTCTATGAAGGCGGTGGTGCGAATATCACCGAGCGTGCCTATAACCCGTTTCCCGGGAAATATGATCTCGAGAAGGAACATGGATATGGTGAAGGGAAACGCCAAGCGGAGAGTTATTTCTTCCAACGGGCGACGTTCCCAGTCGTTGCGGTCCGTTTCCCGGTCGTTCTCGGACCAGATGACTACACGGAGCGACTCGTCTTTCATATCAAGCGGGCGCTTGACGGGCGTCCGATTGTTGCCGAAAACACATACGCGAAGATGGGGTATATCTCAAGTTACGAAGCCGCTGCCTTTCTGGAGTGGTGTGGTCGCTCCGAACTGACGGGACCGATCAACGCTGCAAGTGACGGTGTCTTATCCATTCAAGACCTAGTGGATAAAATCGACCGCGTTGCGGGGACGACAAGTCAACTCGTCGCAAAAGGAGAGGATGAATCGCCTCTTGCGCCAGAACGCGATTTCTATATGGATACGACAGCTGCGAAACAAGCCGGCTATCTGTTCCAACATGTCGATGACTGGCTCGATCGTTTGATTGAAGAGGAGGTGCGCAATCACCAATGATGCAGTTGATGAAACCAACTCTTGCGTGGGAGACAGAGTATCGCGCCTTTTTAGAAGACTGGCGAGAGTCGGGCGAAACGATCGTGCCGGAAGCAGTCGGAGACACATATGAACCACTGGGCGCTTATTTTGCGGAACTGAAGGAAATGGAGACAACAGTCAGACCGGGTCTTGTCACCCATTCGACGTACTGGATGGTCGACGGGCAACGAATCGTCGGTGCGCTGAACTTCCGGCATGACTTGACGGAGAACTTGAAGTTGTACGGTGGACACATCGGATACGGCATCCGACCATCCGAGCGTCAGAAAGGATATGCGACGACTGGGCTCCGTTTAGCGCTAGAAGAAGCACGGCAACGTGGACTCGATCAAGTGCTGTTGACGTGTGGCGTTGATAATCTAGCATCTCGCCGTGTCATCTTAGCGAACGGCGGACGAGAAATTGAGCCGACTGTTCGTAATGGACGCGAGACACGTCGCTTCATCATCCCGTTATGAGAATCCGTGAAGCACGTCTAGAAGATGCGTCAGCTATCGCCCGCGTTCATATTGATGCCTGGCGCGAGACGTATCAAGGTATCATTCCAGATCTGTATTTAGCACAGTTGTCGCATGTGAAACGGACGCAACAATGGGAACAGACATTAGTCAATCAGCGCGTGTATGTTGCCGTGTCAGGAGAAGAAGTCGTTGGCTTTGCGCAAGGTGGAGCGAATCGAAGTGATGCGCGTGAAGGGGAACTCTACGCGATTTATGTCTTGCAAGCGTCACAAGGACAAGGACTCGGAAAAGCGTTGTTTCAACGCATCGCTGAGGACTTAGCGGAATATGAGACGATGCAGGTTTCTGTCTTGCGAGATAATCCAGCGTGCCAGTTTTACGAGCGATTCGGTGGTCAGGTCTTCGAAGAATCGATGATTGAGCGAGGTGGGGTGGAACTCGTGCAACGGGTTTACCGGATACCTGTTAAAAGATCATCCGTATGAAATCGGACGTTTTCAACATCTTCGCTTTCCTTAGGCGGGATGTAAGCCGCGCCAGTTCCCATTCCATGTGATCTGTCGGGTCTTCCCTATCCCTGACGGAAGCACGCATCGTGCTTCCTTTTCCTGTGGGAGTCGAAGATGTTTGGTCACGTCCTCGATGTGATTCCATGAAAATAAGAGGTCGGACTCCGGTATGTCATCCGGAATTCGACCTCTTATTTGTTTACAGCCATTCAGTTATCTCAAGAATGATTTGTTACTTTTTCGAACAGACTCGTCGAGTGTTGCGGGTGACGAGCAGATGGATCAACGAGAAGTTTCGCTTGGTTAACGGCGATCGGTGCTTCACCGAAGCCCGTTGCGATCAGTTTGACGCGTCCTTCGTAAGTCGCGATATCACCACAAGCGAAGACGCCCGGAATCGCAGTCTCCATCTTCGAATTGACACGAATCGAATTGCGTTCGAATTCGACTTCCCATTCTTTGAGCGGTCCGAGTGACGAGACGAAGCCGAAGTTACAGACGACATCGTCCGCAGCGACGACGACGACTTCACCACTTTCAGCATGTTTGAACGTCAGCGTCTCGATGTGCGTCTCACCTGTAACCGATTCAAGTGTATACGGCGTCATGACGTTGACGGACGAATCGTGTAACAGTTCGACCGAATGTTCATGGGCACGGAACTTGTCACGACGGTGGACGAGCGTGACGGATTTTGCGATCGGCTCAAGCATCAATGACCAGTCAACTGCTGAGTCACCGCCACCCAGTAAGACGACTTGGCGATCCTTGAAACGTTCCATGTCGTTGACGAAATAGTGTAAGTTTGTTTCTTCGAAGCGTTCTGCATCCGCTACTCCGAGTGGACGCGCAGCGAACGAGCCGTTTCCTGCCGTCAAGATGACGGTCTTTGTATAATGCTCGCCTTTATTCGTGACGAGGCGGATGATTCCGTCATCCATCCGTTCGTAAGCGATGACGGTCTCACCGAGCACGTATGTCGGATCGAATTCATTTGCTTGTTCAAGCAACCGATCGACCAGTTCCTGTGCTTTTACTTTCGGAAAACCGGCAATATCGTATATATATTTTTCAGGATAAAGCGTAGCGAGTTGACCACCTAATTGAGGTAGACTCTCGATGACCTTCGTCTTCATCTGGCGCATTCCTGAATAAAACGCGGTGAACAGTCCGACCGGACCGCCGCCGATGATCGTGACATCATATGGTTGGTGCATCTGATTCCCTCCTAGCGTTGGATAGGTCCATTATATAGGAAGTAGGGGGTGAAGGTGCAAGTACGGAACATCTCACATTTTTTTAAGGGAAATTACATTTTTCTTTTGCAATCATTCCTGAAAAGTGTTTCAATAGGCTTATAGACATGTGAACATTATTTGAACAAAATTTTTGAGCATTCGTCTGTAATTGAATGTGAAGAAAATCACAACAAAACTACGATTCGTAAGGAGTATCAGAACATGAACACACCTAACATTGTTATTCTTGGAGCGGGCTACGGTGGATTGATCACAGCAGTCAACCTTCAAAAGAAACTCGGCGTCGATCAAGCGAACATCACGTTGATTAACAAACACGACTATCATTACCAAACAACTTGGTTGCATGAACCAGCTGCAGGTACGATGTCTGCGGAGCAAGCGCGCATCTACATCAATGATGTCATCAACCCGTCACGCGTCAAACTTGTCAAAGGTATCGTTGAGAAAGTCGACACGGCTGCTAAAACGGTTCTCTTACAAGATGGCGGAACAGTTCCTTACGATTACGTCGTCGTTGCTCTCGGTGGCGTTCCTGAAACATTCGGTATCAAAGGATTGAAGGAACACGCGCTGACGATCAGCTCGTTGAACAGCGTCCGTAAAATCAAGGAACATATCGATTACTCATTCGCACAGTACAAAACAACAGGATCACAAGATCGTTCACTCTTGACGATCGTTGTTGGTGGTGCTGGATTCACAGGAATCGAGTTCATGGGTGAGCTCGTCAACCGTATTCCAGAACTGTGCAAACAATATGACATTCCACGCGAACTCGTTCGTGTCGTCAACATCGAGGCAGCACCAACAGTCCTTCCAGGATTCGATGCTGATCTCGTCAACTACGCACACAAATGGCTTGAGCGTCAAGGCGTCGAGTTCAAACTCGGTAACGGCATCAAGGAATGTGGACCAGGAAGCGTCACGTTCGGTCCGCTTCAAGGTGACACGACTGAGACGATCGAAGCAAGCACGATCATCTGGACAGGTGGCGTCAGCGGTAACCCAGTCGTTGCAGCATCTGGTTTCGAAGCGATGCGTAACCGTGTCGTCGTCGAAGAAGATCTCCGTGTTCCAGGACACGACAACGTCTTCATGATCGGTGACTGTTCAGCAGTCATGGATCCAAGTTCGAACCGTCCGTACCCACCGACTGCACAAATCGCGACACAACAAGCACACAAAGTCGCTGAGAACATCGCAGCACTCATCGCGGGTCGTCAAACATCGACGTTCACGTACGAAAACAAAGGAACGGTCGCTTCGCTTGGTCACAAAGACGGCATCGGCATGGTCTTTGGTAAGAAGATTTACGGCCGTAACGCATCGTTCATGAAAAAAGTCATCGACAACAAACACTTCTTCGAATTGAAAAAGCTTGGTCTTGCGATCAAAAAAGGGAAGTTCTAAGTTCACGTTTTAGGCAAATGTACACTCGTGCATTTGCCTTTTTTGTCGGTTATACTAGAAGAGATTCAAAGGGGGAACAGTATGCATATCATTCAAGCCGTGATCGGGAGTGTGCTTTATCTCGTCATGTTCTTTAGTATCGGATTCATCTTAAACATGTTGTTGCGGAGTACATGGGTGATGCTCGTACTCTATCCGGTCATCATCATCATGATGATCGACAACCAATCGACGCTCGAATACTTCACGAATGCTCGTGAAGCAATTCCGAATCTCGGGGACCGGATTGCTGGTCTACAGACAGCGGATATCACGATGTTCGCGGCTGGTCTTGCCGGAATCATCATCGCCGGTCTATCGATTCGCTTCTTGCGTAAGAGCGGTTACCAAATGTTTTAAAGTCTACTTGAGTAAGTAGGCTTTTTTCGTGTCTGAAAAACCGTTATAATGAAAACAATGTCTTTAAATAAATGTGTAAGAGCAGATTGGGTTGAGAGCGAATGGATAAACAAATGTACCACGTTATCAAGGTATTGAATAATAATGTCGTCATTTGTTCGACTGGTGCGAATCAGGAAGTCATTATCCTCGCGAAAGGGATTGGCTTCGGTCGGAAGCCAGGCGATCAACTGACAGATCTCGACAAGTTGGAAAAAGTCTACACGTTGAAGGATAAAGAAGAACAGGATCAATATAAGGCGCTCGTCGGTCATCTCGATGAAAATTTCATCGCGTTGATGAACGAGATCGTCTCGATGATCGAGACACGCTTCGGAAAAAAGGTCGACGAACATATCCATATCGGATTGACGGATCATTTGACGTTTACGTTCAAGCGACTCGAACAAGGAATGGAAGTCACGAATCCGTTTCTTGCTGAAACGGAAGCCTTGTATCCGGAAGAGTACGCCCTTGCAGAAGAAATCGTCGAGTTCATCAGTGCCGAGATGAATTTTTACCTGCCTCCAGCTGAGACAGGATTCATCGCACTTCATATTCATTCGGCGACGAACTTCAAAGACGTACTTGAAGTCAACCGCCATCATCAACTCGTCGGTTTAATTGCTAGTCATATCGAGCAGCGACTGGAGATTAAAATCGATCGAAAATCGCTTGATTACAAGCGTCTGATTCGGCATCTTCGTTCAGCGATTGAAAGGGTTTCCAATGGGGAGTATCTAGAGGCTCCAGAAAAAGTAGAAAAGCTATTGCGTGAAGAATATCCGCTATGCTATGATACTGCTTGGGAGCTGATGTCCATCATGGAACGTCAGTTGAAGAAAGCGGTACCGCGCGGTGAGGCGACGTATCTTACGATGCATTTGCAACGCTTAGTGCAGTACGATTCAGGTAAATGACCGCACGGACTACGTGTTACTGATACGATCAGGCATGAGTGGGATGTCGGGCAAGAAGCTTTATTTCCGTTATGCAACGGGATAAGTCTATTGTCTACAATCCGCTCGTGCCTGATTTTTTTCTGTAAAAAAACGGTCAGATGTCTGACTTTTTTCGTCTCAATTATTGGCATTATTCATCATACTTCGCTCTTAACAGGAAAAGGAGGAAACACACATGTTCAAACAGATTTTTGCTGTTCTTCAACGTGTCGGTAAAGCGTTGATGCTTCCTGTAGCGATTTTGCCAGCTGCCGGTATCCTACTCGGATTCGGTAATGCGATGCAAAATCCGAACTTGACGTCAAAACTCGAGTTCTTGAAAAATGATGCAATCATCAAGGTTGCAAAATTGATGGAAGCAGCCGGGGATATCATCTTCGGTAACTTAGCACTCTTATTCGCGGTCGGTGTCGCGATTGGTCTTGCAGGGGACGGCGCAGCCGGACTTGCGGCAATCGTCGGATTCTTGATCATGAACAAAACAATGAGCGTATGGCTCGGCGTTACACCTGAAATGGTTGCTAACGGTCAAGGATATGCAAACGTACTCGGTATCCCAACACTTCAAACTGGGGTATTCGGTGGTATCATCATCGGTTTGATCGCAGCTTGGGCGTACGGGAAGTACCATAATCTCGAATTGCCACAGTTCCTTGGATTCTTTGCTGGTAAACGTTTCGTTCCAATCGTCACAGCAGTTGTTTCATTGGTTGCAGGTCTTGTTCTCGTATTCGTCTGGCCGTTTGCGCAAGATGGCTTGAACTCGTTCTCGCACTTCATGATGGAGAAAAACCCAACACTCGCAGCATTCGTCTTCGGTCTCATCGAGCGTTCGTTGATTCCATTCGGTCTTCACCATATCTTCTATGCGCCATTCTGGTTCGAATTCGGTTCGTACAAGAATGCAGCAGGAACAGTCGTTCATGGTGACCAAGCGATCTTCTTCGCACAATTGAAAGACAACGCAACATTAACAGCTGGTACGTTCATGACTGGTAAATTCCCGTTCATGATGTTCGGTCTTCCAGCAGCAGCACTCGCAATGTACCACGAAGCTCGCCCTGAGCGTCGTGCAGTCGTTGGTGGTCTTCTTGGATCAGCAGCACTTACAGCATTCTTGACAGGTATCACAGAGCCAATCGAATTCGCATTCTTGTTCGTAGCTCCAATCTTGTTCGCAGTTCACGCTGTCTTCGCAGGTCTCTCGTTCATGACAATGCAATTGTTGAACGTTAAGATCGGTATGACATTCTCTGGTGGTTTGATTGACTTCCTTCTCTTCGGTGTTCTTCCAGGACGCACGCAGTGGTGGCTCGTCATCGTCGTCGGTCTTGCACTTTCTGTCATCTACTACTTCGGATTCCGTTTCGCGATCCGTCAGTTCAACTTGAAAACACCAGGTCGTGAAGATGAAGTTCAAGAAACATCATCTGTTCAAGGTTCTGAACTCGCTGAAGGTATCCTTGACGCACTCGGTTCAGAGTCGAACATCAAACACTTGGATGCATGTATCACACGTCTTCGTGTCGAAGTTCTCGACAAATCGAAAGTCAACAAAGATGAGTTGAAAAAATTAGGTGCTGCTGGTGTCCTTGAAGTTGGTAACAACGTTCAAGCAATCTACGGACCGAAATCAGACAACATCAAGTCTGAAATCCAAGCCGTCATCGCATCACGTAAACAAGAAAAAACAGTCTAATGTTTTAAGAAATGAGTCCTTCTGCGGAAGGGCTTATTTTTTTTGGAAAAATCTTTTAGAATCGTTTTGCGCTAGAATATTTTAGGGTATGAACTAAGTAGTTTGTTTAAAAAAGGAGGGAATATACGCATGTGGAAAAACGTGTTTGGTGTCTTACAGCGGATCGGTAAGGCCTTGATGTTACCGGTAGCGATTTTGCCGGCAGCGGGGCTATTGCTCGCGTTCGGGACAGCGTTTCAAAACCCGAACTTGACGCAATATTTACCGTTCCTCGAGAACGATTCGCTAGTCGTCATCTGGCGAGTCATGCAGGATGCGGGTGACATCATCTTTGCGAACCTCGGGTTACTGTTTGCCGTCGGGGTCGCGATTGGTCTTGCGAATGGGGAAGGGGTTGCCGGTCTAGCAGCGATCGTCGGTTTCCTGATCATGAACAAGGTCATCAGTTCATTCTTACAGATTACACCAGAAAAAATCACGGAAGCACAGAAAGCGAGTGACTTGTCGTATGCGACGGTCCTCGGGATACCGACCTTGCAAATGGGGGTATTCGGAGGGATCATTGCAGGTTTGATAGCAGCGTACAGTTATAATAAATTCTTTAAAATCAAACTGCCTGATTTCCTCGGATTCTTCGCAGGGAAACGTTTTGTTCCGATTGCAACTGCCTTATTTAGTCTTGTTGCCGGGTTTGCCTTGTCGTATATTTGGCCACCGATTGGAACAGGTATCAATACGTTCTCAAAAACAATCATCGAAGCAAACGAACCGTTGTCTGCCTTCATCTTTGGACTCGTCGAACGTTCATTGATTCCGTTTGGTCTTCATCATATTTGGTACTCAAGTTTTTGGTTCCAGTTCGGGGAATACACGGATAAAGCTGGAACGATCATCAATGGGGATCAGCGAATCTTCTTCGCACAATTGAAGGACGGTGTACCATTTACAGCAGGGACGTATATGACCGGGAAATATCCATTCATGATGTTCGGTCTGCCGGCAGCCTGTCTTGCGATGTACCATACCGTTGCGAAGGATCGTCGTAAAGCCGTCGAAGGTCTTTACTTCTCAGCTGCGTTGACTTCTTTCCTGACTGGTATCACGGAGCCAGTCGAGTTCTCCTTCGTATTCGTTGCACCACTCTTGTTTGCCGTTCACGCTGTTTTTGCAGGTCTTTCATTCATGATCATGGATTTACTGAACGTCAAGATCGGGATGACGTTCTCCGGTGGATTGATTGACTACACGTTATTCGGGATTCTACCGAACCGAACCTCGTGGTGGCTCGTCATTCCAGTCGGTCTTGTCTTCGCTGTCATCTACTACTTCGGATTCCGTTTCGTCATCACGAAGTTTGATCTGAAGATTCCGGGGCGGGAAGCGATTAAAGAAGGTGCCGCTACTTCAACGGCACAAGCAGGCGATCTACCGTATGAAATTCTACAAGCATTCGGTGGTCCGTCAAACATTAAACATTTAGATGCTTGTATCACACGACTTCGGATTACGGTCAATGATAAGTCCGGAGTCAATAAGGATCGCTTGAAAGAACTCGGTGCTGCTGGTGTTCTTGAAGTCGGAGATAACGTCCAGGCCATCTTTGGACCGAAATCCGATGGGATCAAGACAGAAATGGCAGATATCATGAAAGATCCAAATTATAAACCGAAAGAAACACCGGAAGCAGATCCAATTCCACAAGTACCAACGGGAGACGAAGCACGGACTTCTGGAACTGGTACAGCAGATGCCGGTCCACTCGCTGGGGATCGTGGTGGGGCTTACGTGCCTGAAGATGGATATGTCGCACCACTGAGCGGTATCATTCGTTCTCTCGATGATGTACCGGATCAAGTGTTCTCCGGTCGCATGATGGGTGACGGATATGCGATCGAACCAACGGAAGGATATGTCGTCTCTCCAGTCTCTGGTGAGATCACGACGTTCTTCCCGACGAAACACGCGATTGGTATTCTTGCGGATAATGGAGATGAAATCTTGATTCACATCGGTATTGATACGGTGTCACTCGAAGGAAAAGGATTCGAGGCGTTGGCGAAAGCCGGCGATCGTGTCGAACCGGGGACACCACTCCTCAATGTCGATCTTGAACAAGTACGACCACTCGTACCATCATTACTGACACCAATCATCGTCACGAATAGTGGGGATCGAAAAGTCGACGTTGATGTTGGACGGACGGTCGAAGCCGGAGAAGCAATTTCGTATCGTATAGAGTAAAGAAGAAAAGCGACGGATCGCCCTGAGCGATCCGTCTTTTTTGTGTGAAATGATCGTAGAGCACATTTGATAATGAGATTTTGCACATATGATGATACAATAAGTTAGCTATTATAAGAGTTAGCTAATTTTTTGAGAAATGAGGTGCGTCGATGTCTTCGACTACAGCAAAAACGAATACGACACCTGTCGTCATCGGATTATTGATTGGAATTTTAGTCGCAGCAATGGATAACACGATCGTTGCGACAGCGATGCCGACGATCGTCAGTGAACTGAATGGGTTTGATCAGTATGCATGGGTCACGTCGGCTTACATGATCGCAACCGTTGCTGGGATGCCGATCTTCGGTAAACTGAGTGACATGTATGGAAGAAAACGCTTCTTCCTCTTTGGGATGCTCCTCTTCATGGTGGGAAGTATCTTATGTGGAATGGCAGACTCGATCATTGAGCTGTCTGCCTATCGTGCCTTGCAAGGGCTCGGTGGTGGGGCGTTGATGCCGATCGCCTTTACAATCATCTTTGATATCTTCCCACCGGAAAAACGGGGGAAAGTCAGTGGGTTGTTTGGAGCGGTCTTCGGCATCTCGAGTATCTTCGGACCGTTGCTTGGTGCCGTATTGACGGATTCCCTCGACTGGCGCTGGGTGTTCTACATTAATATTCCACTTGGTTTGATTGCCCTTGGTCTCGTGACGGTCTTCTATCAGGAATCACCGGTGCACCGGACACAGAAAATCGACTATGTCGGTGCGTTTACGCTTGTAGCCGGATTGGTGTTATTCTTACTCGCGCTCGAAATGGGTGGCAAAGAGTATGCATGGTCTTCGCCACAAATTCTTGGTCTGTTCGGAGCAGCGCTCGTCGCGTTCGTTGCCTTCGCATTTGCTGAACGACGTGCCGCGGATCCCGTCATTACGTTTAGTCTATTCCGCCGTCGCTTATTTGCGGCAACACAAGGCGTGGCGTTCTTTTATGGATTCGTCTTCATCTCAGCGAGTGTATTCATTCCAATCTTCGTGCAAGGTGTCTTTGGTGGCAGTGCGACGAATTCCGGTCTGATCCTGATGCCGATGTTGATTGCCTCGGTCATCTCGGCGCAGCTCGGTGGACAGTTGCCGAACAAGTTTGGATTCCGCAACGTCATGATCGTCTCAGCGGTCTTCTTCCTACTCGGTGTCTATCTTCTTAGTACGATGACGCTTGAGACATCGCGGACAGCGGTAACGATTTATATGATCATTCTCGGATTTGGTGTTGGCTTCAGTTTCTCTCTATTGAATCTAGCGAGTATCAACGGCATCGAGATGCAACGTCGGGGCGCAGCGACCTCGATGGGCTCAACATTCCGGACAATCGGGATGACGCTTGGTGTCACGGTTCTCGGAATCATCCAATCACGGACGTTCGCGTCAGCTGTAACGGATCGGTTGCCGCAAGGTGGAGCGCCGTCCGGTGGACAGTTCCCAACGGCTGCTGCGTTTGCGAAGATGCCACCAGAAGTTGCGACAGCAATTAAGACGTCGCTTGCAGAATCGATCTCAACCGTCTATTTCTGGGCGTTGATTCCAGCAGTACTCGGTGTCATCTTTATCTTCTTGATGGGGAACGAGCGTCCGATTTTGTCGGAACAAGCTACTCCAGCGAAGAAGAAACAAGCTCAATAATCACCATTTCAACAACGTCTTCTTTCTTATAAGAAAGAGGCGTTGTTTTTTTGTTGAATTAGACAAAAAAAGACGAACCTGGATTGTTCCAGATTCGTCTGACAGAACTTATTTTTTGATGTCGAAAGTCGTGCTGAGGAAGTCGACGACTTCTTCTGCTGTATCCATATCAAGCACTTGCTCAACGATTGCTTCACATTCTGACTTGTTGAGACGTGTCATCAAGCTACGAGCGCGAAGAACAGATGATGCTGACATTGAGAACTCATCGAGACCAAGACCAAGAAGGATTGGGAGTGCCAATTCTTCTCCTGCCATCTCACCACACATGCCGACCCATTTGCCTGCTTTGTGTGCTTCAGTGATGACGTTGTTCAAGAGGTTCAAGATCGCTGGGTTGAACGGTTGGTACAGGTATGATACTTTTTCGTTCATCCGGTCTGCCGCCATCGTGTATTGAATCAAATCGTTCGTTCCAACAGAGAAGAAGTCGACTTCTTTTGCGAACTGACGAGCCATGACTGCTGTTGCTGGGATTTCAACCATCATACCGACTTCGATGTCTTCCGATACCGTAACGCCTTCAGCTTGAAGGTTTGCTTTCTCTTCAAGGAGAAGTGCTTTTGCAGCACGGAACTCTTCGATCGTTGCGATCATCGGGAACATGACAGCGAGTTTACCGTATGCACTTGCACGAAGAAGTGCGCGCAATTGTGTACGGAACAAGTCTGTTTGGTCAAGGCAGAGACGGATCGCACGGTAACCGAGGAACGGGTTCATCTCGTGTGGGAGATCAAGGTACGACAATTCTTTATCGCCACCGATATCCAGTGTCCGGATGACGACTTTTTTATCGCCCATTGACTCGAGAACCGTTTTGTAAGCTGTGAACTGCTCGTCTTCCGTTGGGAACGTCTCTGCATCCATGTAGAGGAATTCCGTACGGTAGAGACCGACTGCTTCTGCACCGTTATCCAAAACGCCTTTGACATCGTTTGGTGTACCGATGTTTGCAGCGAGCTCGACGTGATGACCGTCAGCTGTCATTGTTTTTTCGTTCTTGAGTTTTTTCCACTCTTCTTTTTGTGCGATGTATGCTGCGCGTTTTGCTTCATACTCAGCCACTTGCTCTTCGCTTGGGTTGACGATGACGTCACCTTCTGCACCATCAAGGATGAGAAGATCGCCGTGTTTCACGTCCGTTAAAACAACTTTTGTTCCGACGACTGCTGGGATTTCGAGTGAACGTGACATGATGGCAGAGTGCGATGTCCGGCCACCAATGTTCGTTGCGAAACCTTTAGCATATTTACGGTTCAATTGAGCTGTATCCGAAGGAGTCAAGTCTTCAGCGATGATGATGACTTCTTCATTGATTTGAGCTGGAGTGACGAACGTGATACCGAGAAGGTGAGCCATCGTCCGTTTTGTGACGTCACGAACGTCTGCTGCACGTTCGCGCATGTATTCGTTATCCATCGATTCGAAAATCATGACCATCATATTTGCGACTTCATCGAGTGCTTTTGCAGCATTTGCTTGTTCGTCCTCGATTTTTGCGTTCACCTGACTGACGATTTCCGGATCTTCTAAGATGAGAAGGTGAGCCGAGAAGATCTCCGCTTTATCTGGACCTAATTCTTGTAAGGTATTTTCACGAATGACTTCGAGTTCCGTCTTCGATTTTGCGATCGCTGCTTGGAAACGTTCTTTTTCCGCAGCTGCATCCTCGATTTTGTGCGATGGAATCTCAAAGACCGGTGTTTCCATCACGAATGCCTTTGCAATCGCGATCCCTGCAGAAGCGCCAATTCCCTTGATATGTTGTGCCATGTGCATTACCCTCTTTTCAGTAAGTTTTTTTAACGCGACGACTTCGTTTCTTAGCTATCTATAGATACCCATAAACGCCTCTCTCTTAACGAGCCTTCTGCGCACTCTCCCTCGAATGAAAACGTAGACATTTCTAGGAACAGTAAACACATCGTTTCTTGAAGTGTCTCAACATTTCACCTGTATAATCCTATCATATTGTGAAACGGGCAACAATTGTTTGAAACCAAGCATTTCGACAAATTGTCGAACAGAAGTAGTGAAAGCGTTTGCGGTCAGTCGAGAGGCTATCAGTTGGAAAATGACTGAAAACACTTCATACTAATAGATACTAGTCAAAGGGGGAGTTTTATATGCAAACGAATCAATCCGTAGACGTACTCGTTGTCGGGATTTCTGGAAATCAACCGCTCGATGAACGGTTACAAGCATTGTATGGTGACAAACTAGAAGAGTGGGTTCGTCAAGGCGATATCTCAACGAAACGCGGAGAACTGCGTCTGTTGCCAACGTTAGCGGGCGACGTCGCACGTGTGCTGTTCGTCGGGCTCGGGAAAGTCGATCAACTCTCACAAGACGATTTACGTCGCTTGCTCGGAAAAGCGGCACAGCATGTCAAAGCACGTCGCTTAGAACATGTCACAGTCGATGCAACGACATTCCCAGGGCAACCAGTCGAGCTGATTGCCGAGACGTTCACCCTCGCTACATATGAGGTCAAACATTATAAGACGTCGCCTTCGAAAGCGTATACGTTACATCTGACGGTTTTACCTTCTGATGACGAAGCCGTCCTTCGTGGTACGGCCTTGGGCGAAGCGACGAACTTAGCGCGTCGTCTCGTAACGATGCCAGGGAATCTTTTGACGGCGCCAGCGCTTGCGGACGAAGCACGTTTCATCGCCGAACGTCATGGACATGATCTCCGAATCATCGATAAGGAAGAGATGGAAGCACTCGGGATGGGCGCCTTGCTTGCCGTTAACCAAGGATCCGTCATTCCACCGAAATTGATCGTCCTTGAATATAAAGGATCAGCAGAAGCACCGATCGCGGTCGTCGGAAAAGGTGTCACATTCGATACAGGTGGTTATTCCATCAAACCGAAAGACGGGATCGTCGGAATGAAAGGCGACATGGGAGGCGCAGCAGCCGTTCTTGGTCTGTTCGAAGCACTCGGTCAACTGAAGCCAGATGTTCACGTCATCGGTGTCATTCCAGCAACCGACAACATGATTTCCGGGGATGCCTTCAAGCCGGATGACGTCATCACGTCGATGGCAGGAAAAACGATTGAAGTCCTGAACACGGATGCGGAAGGACGGCTTGTCCTTGCTGACGCAGTCACGTACGTCAAAGAATATCAACCTAAAGCGATCATCGATCTCGCAACGTTGACAGGTGGTGTCCTTGTCGCGCTTGGAACAGAAATCACAGGTGCGTTGACAAACGATGCGTCACTTTACGAACGCTTTGAACAGGTGACGAAAGAGACGAATGAGATGGTCTGGCAAATGCCGTATGTCGATGCGTTCATTAAACAAGTCCGCCGTTCGGAAGTCGCAGACTTGAACAATTCACCGGGACGCATGGGACATATGATCTTCGGTGGTGCGTTCGTCGGGGAATTCGTCGGTGACACACCTTGGTTGCACCTCGATATCGCGGGAACATCGGAACAGAATCAAGCGTCTGAGATTGGTCCAAAAGGAGCAACGGGCGTCATGGTCCGTAGTCTGTACCGGTTCGTCGAGCAAGAAAAATGAGACGTTGGAATCTACTCGGCGTCTTGTTGACGATTCTTGCCGTCGTCTGGTATATGGATGCGCGCGACCGTCTATCGCTCGGTCTCGCGACGTTCATCGGTATCTTCACCGTCTTATCACTACTGCGTTCTTTCCGGGAGAAGACGAATGCACGTCATCGGGATTGATGCGGCAAAGGCGGGGTGGGTCGTCGTTATGTACGAAAATGGTCGTTATACGGGATTCGTCGAACCGACACTTGCAAATATTCCTAGAGCTGACCGGATTTGGGTTGATATGCCGATTGGTTTAACGGAAGGACGACGCGAAACGGATCAGTTGTTGCGACAGGAATTACGCCCTGGGCGAACGAGCAGTGTCTTCAATGCCCCGTTCCTCAGTGCGCTGACAGCTTCTAGCTATATGGAAGCAAATGATTTAGCGAAACAACATGCGGGGATCGGGCTTTCAAAACAAGCGTGGTATCTATTACCGAAAATCAGAGAAGTTCGCAGCGTATATCGAACGGAGATGATTGAAGCCCATCCGGAAGTTTGTTTCACACGACTCGCCGGTCATCCGGCACGTTTTTCAAAGAAGACGACCGAAGGCATTACGGAACGGATTGAATTGCTCGAGCGTTTGGATTGTCCACCGTTATGGGAACAGCGTCAGTCGCATGTTGCAATCGATGATTGGCTCGACGCTTGTCTGCTTGCGACGGGCGCCCGTTTTCCGTGTGATTATTTACCGGCGAGTCGACCGGTGGACGCGGAAGGATATCCGTTATATGCAGCTGTACCCAAAAAATCACCCTCACCGAAATGGTGTGGGTGATCCTTTGACGAAGTCCCAAATATAATGGAAAATCTGGGCGTTGTAGAGTGCTTTTAAGATGACAGCGATCAATGGTCCGAGAATCAGTCCGAAGACCCCAAAGAATTTGATCCCGACGAACAGCGCGATCAATGCCGTGATGGGTTGAATGCCGATGTTGTCGCCGACGATCTTCGGTTCCATGATGTTACGCTGTAGAATGACGAGAGCATACAGAATCCCGAGTCCAATCGCAAGTGTCGTATCTCCGGTAATTAAGGAGTAAGCGATCCAAGGCAAGAAGACGGAACCAGTACCAAGATACGGCAAGATATCGAAAAAGGCAGCGATAAAAGCGACTGCAAACGGATGCTCGACACCAATGATGAACAAACCGATCAAAACGATGAAGAACGTGATCGTGATTAACGTGAACTGTGCTTTGAGATAGCCGAACAAGGCAGACCGTAGACTCAAGAAGACGGATTCGAAACGAGCGAACCAAGGAAGCATCTCATAACGTTTCAATCGCATCTCGTATTGGTGCCAATCTTTTGCGATGAAGAACCAAGCGAGTAGGACGATGACGAAAATCAGTGCAATCGATGGTAACGTCGCAAGGACTGTCTGTAGCATCATAGCGATACTTTTTGATCCTTCGCCAATCGCACTCGCAAGTGAACTACCGAGGGATTGGATACTGTTTTGAACCGTATTTTGTTGCGATGGTTCCAGTGAGCGTAAGGCTTCCGAAGCATCGTTCCAGATGGGTGCCAGTTTTTCATTGTACAGCTTTTGAAAATACAGGCTTAACTCTTGAATTTGCGCCGGTAATTGATTGGCGACGAACACAAGACCGCGAATCAACTGCATGATGATCAAGGCGAGCGACCCAACTAATAGGCCACTGATCAAAATGATCGATAACAATGCACCCCATCCACGATTGATCCGTAACCGCTTTTGGAAAAAATCAACGAGCGGTCGGCTGAAAAGGGCAAGCAGAAACGCAAAGACGAATGGATATAAGATGGACGAGAGGCGGATGAGTAACCATCCACCAACTAAGAAGGCGAAGATCACCGTCAGGAACCGGGCCATTTGCCAAAGACGTTCAGTCGACACAAGCAACACCTCTTACTGGATTATGTAGAATTTATTGATATCATCATATCATGTTTAGATAGATTACGAGTCATTCAAAAGGAGGAGATCTCGATGCGTAAAAGAGAAATCGGACTAATAGCTGCGTTGATTGCTGCGACATCTGTCGGAATCCGGGAATGGAAGAAAAATCAGGCGTATGCACAACACGTCAAACAAGAGACAGAAAGGCACGTACGCCAAGCAATCGTGGAGGGTCAGACAGATGGAACAGATGAAGACACTACAACAAAAGGTTGATGCGACGATTCGCTCACTCGGCGGTTATTTTCGACCACTATCTGGTCTCGCACGCCTGACGGAAGAAGTCGGTGAGGTCGGTGAAGCACTGGAACAAAATGATTTAGAAGCCCTTCGCTTGGAGCTGGTCGATGTCTTGATGATCTCGACCTGCCTTGCAAATCAATACGTGGCGGATCTTGCAGCACAGCATGAGACGCTTGATACAGCAAACGATGATCAGGACGGTTCGTTTTATCGACTCGTGCATGAGGCCGGACAAATCGCACGTGTCATGAACGGATATGAAGGCGATAAACCGCCGAAAGCGAAAGATACGATTGTTCCGATTGGTCATTCCTTAGCACGTCTGCAACGCGAATTGTTTCGGTTAGCACGACCACTTCAACTGGATTTACTGACAGAAATCGACCGGACGAATGAAAAGAATCTGAAGCGGGATAAAACACGCTTCGCGTTGACGCGTGATCCCATCACGGAAGAGACGATTGATCATTTCCGGAGTGCGACTGGAAGTGAGGCGCGCCTCTGGGGAGCCCCTGTGTACGAGGAGAACCAAACGATCGAGGACAACATGGAAGCAGCATTGCCGTCACTCCGGCGTTTCCTCCGATGTGCGTCGATTGAGGGAATCGAGGCATTCGTCTTCGAAGCACCGATGGAACGCTCGCGTAGTTTGGTTGAAGTGAAAGAACTAGCGGACGAAATGGGGCGCTTGATCAAAGAGCGGACACCACTTGACTTTAAGGATTCACCGTATCGGTTGGAAGTCTTTGCGCCACAACTCGGTCCAATCTCGCCGTATCATGCAGAAGACGATCATCGGATGTTCCTCGTTCTTTATGTAGACTAAAAAATGATCCGCCTACTCTTCGGAGCAAGGCGGATCATTTTTTTAATGTGAATGTGACGATGCTGCCTCATCTTGAGTCTGCCATTTTTTCATGAAGCGCTGAATCCGAGCGATCGCTTCTTGGAGTTGTTCAATCGAACTCGCGTAACTTGCCCGGACATAACCTTCACCGCTTGCTCCGAAGACGGATCCTGGAACGACGGCGACGCGCTCAGCGAGTAGCAGTTGCTCAGCAAACTGTTCACTCGTCAGTCCGGTATGACCGATGTACGGAAAGGCATAGAAAGCGCCACCTGGTAAGTGTGTCGGAAGACCCGCATCGTTTAGCGCCTTAACGAAGTAGTTCCGGCGTTGCCGATAACTCGTCACCATGTCAGGGACCGTCTTATGACGAGAACGCAGTGCTTCAATGCCCGCGAATTGAACGAGTGTCGGGGCACACATCATGCCGTATTGATGGACCTTCAGCATCGATTGCGTGATTGCAGGTGGGGCACAAGTGAAACCAAGCCGCCAGCCTGTCATCGCGAAGGCTTTCGAGAAGCCGTTGATGATGATCGTCCGCTCCCGCATTCCGGGAAGGGTCGCGAAGCAGATCGCTTCCGTTTCGTAGGAAAGTTCCGCATAGATCTCGTCACTGATGACATATAGATCATGCTTTTGGACGAGTAACGCTAGGTCCGCTAATTGATCGCGCGACATCGTTGAGCCTGTCGGATTCGATGGGAAACAGAAAATGATCGCTTTCGTCTTATCTGTCAGCAACTGTTCGATCGTTTCCGGTTGAATCGCAAAACCGTCTTCTGCATGACACGCAGCGGCGACAGGAATGCCTCCAGCGAGTTCAATCAAAGGGGCATACGAAACGAATGCCGGTTCGACGACGATGACTTCATCTCCTGGATTGATCAAACTACGAAAAGCGAGATCAAGTCCTTCTGAGGCTCCGGTCGTGACGATGATTTCTTCCGTCGTCGAATAGGAGATGGCGAACTTTTCTTGCATGTAGAGCGCGATTTCCTGACGTAACTCGAGTAAACCGGCGTTGGCACTATACGCTGTATAGCCTTGTTCGAGTGCTGCGAAGCTCGCTTCGCGAACATTCCATGGCGTGACGAAATCAGGTTCGCCGACACCAAGGGAGATGACGTCTTCCATCGATCCTGCTAAATCAAAGAAACGACGGATGCCGGATGGGGCTAACTGTTCGACACGTTCAGATAGAGACTTCATGGAGACACCTTCAATCGTTTGTCGTCATCATCCTGACTGAAGAGAACACCATCGTGCTTGTAGGTCTTCAAGCGGAAATGGGTCGTCGTCGAGATGACGGAGTCGAGCGTCGATAATTTTTCCGAGACGAATTGAGAGACTTCCTGTAGCGATTTGCCATCAAGGACGACTTGTAAGTCATATGCGCCTGACATCAAATAGAGGGACGTCACTTCCGGGAAACGATGGATCCGCTCCGCTACCTCGTCAAAACCGCGTCCACGTTTCGGTGTGACTTTGACATCGATGAAAGCCGTCACGCCATGATGGGCATGAATCTTTTGCCAGTCGATGACAGCAGTGTAACCGAGTAGGACACCGTCGCGTTTGAATGTCTCGATCGAAGCGGCTACTTCTGACGCTTCCCAGTCGAGCATTTGCGCAAGCAAGTCCAAGTCCATCGGACCATTTTGTGTTAATAATGCTAATAATTCGAGTTGTTTTTCGGTGTACATGGGATCACTCACTTTCTGTCAATTGACCATTGAAGGTACGGCGGGTCTGGCGCAATCGTTCGCGTCGCTCAGCCTGGACGATATGGAAGTTCTTCATTTCATTTGTCGGAAGTTGGTGTTTTTCAACGAGGCGTTCAAAAAAGACGCGTCGGGCTGCATCCTGACGTGCGGATTCATGATTACCTGATGGATTGAAAGCATATAAGACGGTCGCGCGCGCCGGGTGCAGTATTAAATGATCCTTGCCGACGCGTAAAATCCAGTCCCAGTCCCAGTAGTTGAAGACGTCTTCGTCAAACAGACCAAGTTGATCGTGGAGCGATTTACGGTAGAGCGACCCGGACGGAATATATGTCGAGTCTTCTCGAATCGTCTCCGGATCGTACGGATATGCGAACGGCTCAGAATCAAGTGCGATCCGGTGATCGCCTTCCCAGCGATACGTAAAGAGCTCCGCGTCCGTATAGGTGAGATCAGCACCAGCTTCGAGATCGCCGACCGCTTCTTCGAGGTGACTCGGTAATAAGAGGTCGTCGTCGTCATGAAGTAAGATATACCGACCGGAAGCGAGCGTGACACCATGATTTCGAGCACGAACATGATGGTTTTCAGGTAACGCGACATAGGTCAGTTGAAGACGGTCCTGATAGGCAGCCGTCACTGCTGAGACATCGTCTCCATTATTGTTTAAGACGATGACTTCGAAGTCTTGATAGTGTTGACGCGTCAATGCTTCTAGCGCTTCTGCTAATTCACGAGGACGATTATACGTCGGAATGATGATGGATACGGTTGGCATCAGTGATCGCTCCTTGAACAAAGACACCTGTCCAGGAACAGGTGTCTTCTTGTTTTTTACATGTTTGCTTCAATGCGTGGTAGCAGTTCGTTCCATTCTGCTTCTGGTTCTTTCGTAACCGTCACGAAGTCGCCGTAAGCGAATAGATTGTCGATGCCATCAAGGGCGATCAGTGATGCGAGCAACGCATCTTCAGGTGTATCTTCTTTTTTGACACTCGTACTTTTAGCACCGAAGCGCTGTTCTTCGAGCGTGATTTTGACGGAATTCGGATTTGGTGTGTAATCGACTTGCATGAGGTAAGCTCCTTTCAACGTACATACGTATATGCCGTCTTTTCGTGATAGATGGATGGAATCCTTCTTCCTGATAGACGGAAGATCGATACGTTCAGTATATCAGAAAATTCGAAGAGAATATTTTTCTTCTAGTAGGAGAAATGGACCATCTTTGTTTTAACGGTTCACTTGACCTTATAATGCATTTTACTCGCTATCTCAATATATCTCAAAAGGCGTCATGATGCCTTTTTCAAATTGTTTTACCTGAATTTCAAAGCAAGGGGTTATTTTTTTGAATTTCAATGATAACCTATATCTTGTAGATTAACAGGTTTAAAAACGCTAAAAACGTCTATATATAGAGTGAGAGTTGTAGAGTTCCTTCTATATGTAGGACGTCTTTTTTTAGTTTAGCGTATTTCATCGTCTAATGCGAACCTGTTTAACGATAGAGAATGGGAGTGGTTCATAGTGGCATCTCCACTGAATACAGCACGCATCTTTAAAGGTGCAATGACAATAGAAGACGTATATGTCGTGATTAGACAAGCAACGGAAACGTATCCGGAGCTTGATATCGACCGCTATACTGAACGTGCCATCCGAGCGCTTGAAGGAAAATCCCTACAAGCCGATCAAGTCTATGAACTGTTAACGATGCACGCACTCGATATGTTAAAGGCAGAAGAGCCGAACTGGACATTCGTAGCGACAGCGACTTACTTAAATCGGTTATACCTTGAAGCAGGTGAAAATCGCGGATATGCAGCAGAAGAACGGTATGGTTCGCTGTATACGCTGATTGAAAAACTGACAGAGATCGGCATCTTCACGAAACATTTACTAGATGCGTATTCGAAGGAAGACATCAACGAACTGTCGGCAACGATCGATCCATCCCGCGACCACTTGTTCACATACATTGGTCTTCGAACACTGGCAGACCGGTACCTCGCACGTGATCACGTCAAAAACTTGTACGAGCTACCACAAGAACGATTCATGGTCATCGCGATGACACTGATGCAAAACGAACCGAAAGAACGTCGTTTAGAACTAGTCAAAGAGTCTTACTGGGCATTGTCGAATCTCTACATGACAGTTGCGACTCCGACGCTTTCGAATGCTGGTAAGTCTTACGGTCAACTTTCTTCATGTTTCATCGATACAGTCGATGATTCGCTACGCGGCATCTACGACTCGAACACGGACGTGGCGACACTTTCTAAAGGTGGCGGCGGAATCGGCGTCTACATGGGTAAGATTCGCTCACGCGGCTCAGACATCAAAGGCTTCAAAGGTGTCTCAAGCGGTGTCATCCCGTGGATGAAACAATTGAACAACACGGCAGTCAGCGTCGATCAGCTCGGTATGCGCCAAGGATCGATCGCGGTGTACCTCGACATCTGGCATAAAGATATCCTCGAATTCCTGGACGCGAAGCTCAACAATGGGGATGAGCGACTTCGGACACACGACTTGTTCACAGGTGTTAACTTACCAGACCGTTTCATGCGTGCCGTCGAAGCACGAGAAGACTGGCATTTGTTTGACCCACATGAAATTCGTACCGTTATGGGCTTCAGCCTTGAAGATTACTTTGATGAGACGGAACAAGGGGGCAGCTTCACGGAACGATACGAAGCGTGTGTCAACGAACCGCGTCTCAGCAAAAAAACAGTTCCGGCAATCGATCTCGTCAAACGCTACATGCGTTCGCAACTTGAGACAGGAACGCCATACATGTTCTTCCGTGACGCCGTTAACCGTGCGAATCCGAATAAACATGCAGGCATGATCTACTCGTCAAACCTGTGCTCGGAAATCATGCAGAACATGAGCCCGACGACCGTGACGGAAGAGTACACGGAAGACGGTAAGATCATCGTCACGAAGACACCAGGGGACTTCGTCGTCTGTAACTTGTCATCGATCGCACTTGCACGTGCAGTTCGTTCTGACGTCTTAGAGCGATTGATTCCGATTCAAATGCGGATGCTTGATAACGTCATCGACTTGAATACGATCGATGTCCCGCAAGCACAATTGACGAATCAAAAATACCGTGCCGTTGGTCTTGGGACGTTCGGTTGGCACCATCTACTCGCACTCGAAGGCATCCGTTGGGAATCGGTCGAAGCGGTACAATACGCAGACCGTCTCTACGAGAAGATCGCTTATTTGACGATCGATGCGTCGATGCAACTTGCGAAAGAGAAGGGCGCGTACCGTCTCTTCGAAGGTTCGGAATGGCAAACAGGAGAGTACATCAAACGTCGCCACTATAAAACGACGGATGAACTCGATTGGGATCGTCTCCAAGCGGACATCACGGCGTACGGAATGCGTAATGCTTACTTGATGGCAGTCGCACCGAACTCATCGACGGCGATCATTGCGGGTAGTACGGCATCGATTGATCCAATCTACAAAAAAGTCTACTCGGAAGAGAAGAAAAACTATAAGATTCCAGTCACTGTTCCAGATTTAACACCGGAAACGAACTGGTTCTATAAATCAGCGTTTGAGATTGACCAGCTATGGAGCATTCGTCAAAATGCTTCGCGTCAGCGTCACATCGACCAAGCGATCAGTTTCAATTTGTACGTGAAAAATAACGTCAAGGCGAAAGAGTTACTCGAGATGCACATGGAAGCATGGCAACTCGGGATGAAGACGATCTACTACACGCGTTCGACGACGGTTGAAATCGACGAATGTGAATCGTGTTCATCATAAGATAAGGAGGACGATATCATGAAGGCAGCAATCGTATACGCGTCATTGAGTGGAAACACGGAGGAGGTAGCAGAACTCGTCGCGAAGACGTGTTCTGAGATGGGAATCGAGCCGACGATGTTGTTTGCGGACGAAGTGACGACGTATCAGTTAATGCCTTATGATATCGTCTATTTTGGTTCGTATACGTGGGGGGATGGGCAACTACCCGACGATATGCGCGATTGTCTTAGAACCGTTCTGAAGGAGAGTTCGCATGCGATTCCGCAGGCAGCTGTTTTTGGAACAGGGGACAAGATGTTCGTCAAATATTGTCGCGCCGTGGATGAGATGGCCTATCATCTCTCGAAATTCGGGGTGCCACTTGCCGGCGAACTATTGAAAATCGAGCAGTCACCACGCAATCGCCCGCATCTCGTCAAGGAATGGACGAAACGGACCATTCTTCAATTACAGCAAGAAGGAGTCGAAGCACATGGAACAGCTACAAAAAATCAAACTGCTTGATGCACGTCATCCGAATCGCGCGACAGCGATCATCGGTGGCGAAACGAGTGCCATCGTCAACTGGAACGATATTGCGTATCCACAGTTTTATTCGATCTACAAACAACTGTTATCGAACTTCTGGATCCCAGATGAGATCTCGATGTCGAAGGATATGCAGCAGTGGAATCAATTGAGCGAACGGGAACAGGATGCCTTTAAACGAATCATCGGGCTACTCTCGATCCTTGACTCGGTTCAGACACGTTATATCTTGGAATCGGCAATGTTCACATCGGATTCGTCCGTCCACGCGATTCTTGCGATCGTTGCGCAACAGGAAGTCGTTCATAATCAATCGTACAGCTACGTCTTATCCAGCTTGGTTCCATTGGCTGAACAAAACCGGATTTTCGATATCGCGAAAGACGATGATATGGTCATGAAGCGTAATGCATTCATCCTTGATTTATATGAAGATTTCCAAAATGACCGGACTCCAGAGAACTTCGCGAAATCGCTCGTTGCTTCGATCGTTCTTGAAGGGATCAATTTCTATTCTGGCTTTGCTTTCTTCTATAACTTAGCACGTCATCAAAAGATGGTCGGAACATCGACGATGATCAGCTACATTCAACGGGATGAATTACAACACTCGTACTTCATCAGTCAATTGTTACGTGCTGTCCTGTCGGAGCATCCAGAAATTGATGCCGATGGCTCCTTCACACAATTCGTCTACGACACGTTCAAGCGTGCCGTCGATCTTGAAATCGAGTGGAGCGAATATGTCTTGCGTGATCTAGACGGTCTTGATGTCAGTGAAATGCGTGATTACGTTAAATATCTCGCAAACAAACGCCTTCGCGTCATCGGTTTGTCGGATCTCTATGAAGGGCACGACGAAGACGTCATGCCATGGATTCGTGCGTATTCAGATGATTCGATGAACGCGACGAAATCGGACTTCTTCGAACAAAAATCACGTTCGTATGCGAAAGTAACGGATGCGAATGGATTCGACGATCTGTAAGTAATAAATAGATCAATTGATGATTGCTTCTACTCTATATTTCCTTTACGCTAGGACAGGCGAGGTTCTGCTCGACTCCTGCGGAAAAACAAGTCATCATGACCCTGGAAGATGCGACGCATCTAAAGCGGCATGAGGGCTTGTCCGCGGAAAGCGAGCAGACCGAGACTGTCCGTTTTTTTTGATAGTCTTATCTGTCTTTCGTCTTTCTCGTTTCAAGCATTACTTTTCTTTGTCACTTAGGTCAATTCAACAAAAGAACAAAAAAAGGGCCGAACTCGGAAAGTTCGGCAGAATCAGGGGGAATACTTGAAGTCTTGCTACTAAAATGTTCCCTCGTGAAATAAAAAATAAACAAATTCCAAAAATATTTTTTACGATACAAGAAAAGTGTGTTATTATAAGTTGATGAATTTAGTTAGGGAGTGTATACATTATGGCAAACTTTGAAAAAGACCAAGTCGTTACTGGTAAAGTAACTGGTATTCAAAACTTCGGTGCTTTCGTAGCACTTGACGAGCAAACACAAGGTCTCGTCCACATCTCAGAAATCTCACACGATTACGTAAAAGACATCAACGATTACGTAAAAGTTGGCGATGAAGTAACTGTTAAAGTTCTCGACATCGACGAAGCTAACAAAAAAATGAAGCTTTCGATCAAAGCAACTCAGGAAGCTCCAAAACGTGAAGCACGCGCGAAAGGTCCACGCAAAAACGCTGGACGTCGCGATGCAGGTCCTGCTTTCAAACAAGAAGAAGCACCTGGATTCAACGTTCTTAAAGGTAAATTGGAAGAATGGATTGAAAAATCAAACTTCCAAAAATAAGCCACATGAGAGAATCGACATCGGTCGGTTCTCTTTTTTTATGCGATTTTTACATAGAATAAGCATTAAATTAGATGCGAAAGGGGAATGTGTGGATAATGTAAGGTGTTCATTACTTATTGAGGAGGCAACACAGATGGAAAACTTTGAATATCGCAATCCAACAAGACTTATTTTTGGTGACGGTCAAGTCAGCCAACTGAAACCACAACTCGAAGCACTCGGTGCAAAGAAAGTCATGCTCGTCTTCGGTGGCGGCAGTATTAAACGTAATGGCGTTTATGATGATGTCACACGTGAACTCAACGCGGCAGGAATCGAGTACGTCGAATGCGACGGTGTCGAACCGAACCCGCGTATCGAGACAGCAGAGCGCGGTATCAAAATCGCACGTGAAGCAGACGTTGACGCATTGCTTGCACTCGGTGGCGGTTCTGTCATCGACTGCACGAAATTGATTGCTGCTGGTATTCCTTATGAAGGCGAAGCATGGGATCTCGTCATTGGCAAAGCAACACCAGAGACAGTCATTCCATTCGGAACAGTCTTGACGCTTGCAGCAACAGGTTCTGAGATGAACTCAGGATCCGTCATCACGAACTGGAAGACACAAGAGAAATACGGTTGGGGAAGCCCGCTTACGTTCCCGACATTCTCAATCCTTGATCCGAAGTACACAGTCAGTGTGCCAAAAGATCAAACAATCTACGGTATCGTCGATATGATGAGCCACTGCCTCGAGCAATACTTCCACCCTGCGCATGCGCCGGTCCAAGAACGGATGACAGAAGGTGTCATGAAAGCAGTCGTCGAAGCAGCACCGAAACTCGTCAACGATCTCGAGAACGTTGAACTTCGTGGCACGATTCTCTTCGCTGGTACGATGGCGCTCAACGGTGTCCTTCAAATGGGCGCACGTGGAGACTGGGCATCACACAATATCGAGCACGCGGTTTCAGCTGTTCACGATATCCCGCACGCAGGTGGACTTGCGATCCTCTTCCCGAACTGGATGCGCCACGTACTCGACGAATCAAACGCACATCGTTTCGTCACACTCGGTGAGAACGTCTTTAACGTTGATACGGAAGGTAAATCAGAGATGGAAGCAGCACACGCGACAATCGACGCAATCAGTGCTTTCTGGACATCACTCGGTGCACCGAATCGTCTCGCTGATTACGACATCAAAGAAGATACAGTTGACGCAATCGTCAAGTCAGCAATGACACGCGGCGACTTCGGAAACTTCAAATCACTTGGAAACGAAGACGTTCGTCAAATCGTGACAGCTGCCCTATAACAATCTGTAACATTTGCTACTCATTTCACAAAAGACTTGAACGACCTTCCTTCTTGCGTTTTAATGAAAAGGAAGGTCGCATTTCGTTGCGAATGAATAAGGAGGACGATGGCATGTCAACAGTACGTTTTGATTATTCGAAAGCCCTACAATTCGTAGGTCAACATGAAGTAGATCATATGGCGGAAACGGTAAAGACGCTTCACCATGCGATTCATGCAGGAACAGGTGCAGGAAGTGATTTCTTAGGATGGGTAGATCTTCCGACGAATTACGATCAAGCGGAATTTGCACGCATCCAAGCGTCTGCAGAAAAAATCAAGTCGGATTCTGATGTGTTGTTAGTCGTCGGAATCGGCGGTTCGTATCTCGGAGCGCGCGCTGCGATCGAGATGCTCGGACACTCATTCCATAACTTGTTATCAAAAGAAGATCGCAAAGCACCACAAATCATCTATGCAGGTCATAATATCTCATCGACGTATCTGCACGATTTATTCGAAGTCCTCGAAGGAAAAGATGTATCGGTCAACATCATCTCGAAATCGGGTACGACGACAGAACCAGCAATTTCGTTCCGTCTCTTGAAATCGTTCATGGAAGAGAAATACGGTAAAGCAGAAGCCAAACACCGGATTTATGCAACGACGGATAAAGCGCGTGGTGCATTAAAAACACTCGCAGACTCTGAAGGATACGAGACATTCGTCATTCCGGATGATGTCGGCGGTCGTTTCTCTGTGTTGACACCGGTTGGTCTATTACCGATCGCAGCAGCTGGTATTTCGATTGAAGAGTTGATGCAAGGGGCACGTGACGCGCAAGAGCGCTATGCGAGTGAAAACCTAGCTGAAAACGAAGCGTATCAATACGCGGTCGTTCGAAATGCGCTCTATGCGAAAGGGAAGACGATCGAGCTTCTCGTCAACTACGAACCAGCACTTCATTATGTATCAGAGTGGTGGAAACAATTATACGGCGAGTCAGAAGGAAAAGACTTCAAAGGAATCTTCCCAGCAGCGGTCGACTTCTCGACGGATCTTCACTCGATGGGACAATACGTTCAAGAAGGTCGTCGTGACCTATTCGAGACAGTCATCAAAGTCGGTCAAGCGCGTCATGCGTTGACTGTTGAAGAAGACGCTCAGGATCTCGATGGATTGAACTTCCTTGCAGGGAAGTCGATTCAATTCGTCAATGATAAAGCAGCAGAAGGTACGTTGCTTGCGCACACGGACGGACAAGTACCGAACTTGACAGTCGAACTTCCGGAGATGACACCGTATCACCTCGGATTCCTGTTCTACTTCTTCGAAAAAGCTTGTGCGATGAGTGGTTACCTCCTCGGAGTGAACCCATTTGATCAGCCAGGCGTCGAAGCGTACAAGAAAAACATGTTCGCTCTTCTTGGGAAACCAGGATTCGAAGCAGAAAAAGCAGAACTCGAAGCACGTTTGAAGTAATATGAAACGACAGTCGATCGTTCCCTAGTGGAACATCGGCTGTTTTTTTGTCTTTAGCGGATGATAGTAGGCTATCATTTTCCAGATTTACAGGTAATCCTAGCGTTTTCACTTTTAGAATACCCGTGAAACAGGTAAAGTGAAGTTAGAAGAAGAAATGAGGTGCACGTACGTGATTACATTCTTGGATTATTATCAAAATCAAGTGGAGTTAAGTTTTGATGACCATCCGTTCTCGGATCGTCCCTTGCACGTATGGGTCATTGCCGTGTACGAAGGAAAATGGTTGCTGACCCATCATAAGCAACGTGGTTATGAATTTCCTGGTGGAAAGGTTGAACCAGGGGAAACGGCGGAAGAAGCTGCACGTCGTGAAGTGATGGAAGAGACAGGTGGGGAAATCGATTCCCTCTCATATGTCGGGCAGTATCGGGTTGCCGGAAAAGGCGATACGATCATCAAAAACATCTATTTCGCGCAAATCGGATCATTGTCGTCTCATCTTGCCGTGGATGAAACGGATGGTGCTTTTCTATTCGAGGAACTCCCTGAACGTCTCGATACGAATCGACAATACAGCTTCATGATGAAGGACCGTGTCCTTCCGGAGACGCTCCGTGTACTTAGCGAACGCCGATTGGTTTGAACTTCCGCGGCAAGGTCCGTTTCGGACGTTCCGGATGTTTTATACCACAGCGGATGGAGAACGGGTCGGTGCCTATATCGTACTCCCGCAAGTCGCGAACGGTCAGGGAATTCTCTACTTGCGTGGTGGAACGCGTTCGATCGGAATGGTCCGACCGACTCGACTGCTCGCGTTCGCACAGGCAGGCTTTTTTGTCATGGCACCTTTCTATCGAGGAAATCTAGGGGGTACGGGAAAAGAAGACTTTGGACATCACGATATCGAAGACGCCTGCAGCGCCTTTGACTGGTTACAGCAACGTGTTTCGCATGTTCACGCATTTGGATTTTCACGTGGTGGACAGATGGCACTGCTCCTGGCGCATCACCGTCCAGTCGCTCGAACGGTTTCCTGGGCAGGGGTGACGGAGTTGACGTGGACGTATGAAGAGCAGAAGACGATGCAAAAGATGCTGCGGCGATACACGGGAGGTACACCAGATACGGTTCCTGATGAATACGCGGTTCGCTCGCCGCTCCATGTCGAACCTCAAGGTGAAGTGTTATTGATTCACGGTGCGTATGATGAGAACGTTCGTTTACGCCACGCGACGGCTTATGCCGCACGTTATTCCGAAAAAACGATGCTTCAGACTTATGCCTATGCCCATCAATTTCCGATTCATGACAAGTTGCGTGTGACGCGGAATGTGTTGAATTGGTTTGAGACTGGTATATGGAATCCGGATGAAAGGTGATAGTTCAAGCAGTACGACCAATGTCGTGCTGTTTTTTTGTGTTACGGAAAATGGCATAGAATTAAAAAATAAGAACATTGATATGTTGTAAAAAACAATAATCTCCTAAAAAGTAAACTTTGATATAATAGATGACATCAGAGAAGAATAGAGGGGGCATGAGAACGATGGATATCTTATTAGCACGTCAACCCATCGTTAATCGAGTAGGTTCGATTGATGCATTTGAACTATTGTATCGTTCGATTGAACAAATCAGTGTGTTTGATGGTGATTTAGCGACGATGGATGTTTTGACGAATACACTTGTTCATATGGGAGTAGATCATGTAGCAGAAGGCAAGAAGCTATTTGTTAATTTCACGGCAGAGCTGTTGAAAAGTGACTTGATTCATTATTTGGATCCAAGCCAATTCGTCATTGAAATTCTAGAAACAGTTGAGATCGATACAGAGATGCTGTCTGTTCTACATAGTTGGAAAGACGCGGGCTTTACGTTAGCACTCGATGATTTTGTGACGGATTTACTCCGACAGCATGGAGCGGAATTGTTTGAGTTGATCGATTTAATTAAAATCGACATCGAGACGATTTCCCCTCGCGAGCAAAGTGCTATCCTCCATATTGTTCGTCGCAATTATCCTCATATCCGAATGTTGGCTGAGCGTGTCGAAACGCACGAAGATCATACACGGTGTCTTGACATGGGATATGACTGGTTTCAGGGATATTTTTATGCTAAACCGATGTTGATGAAAGGAAAGGCGGTCCCACCGCAACTACCGGTTTTGTTAAAAATGTTGAAATGGCTCGATACGGATGAAAAGTACGATGAGGTCGTTGATGAGATTGAAGCGAATCCCTATATTAGTATTCAAGTGTTACAGCTGATCAATTCTCCAGGAATGGGTTTACGCAATACCGTCAGTTCCGTTCGTCAAGCGATTTCACTGCTTGGCTTTTCGCAACTCAAAAGTTGGATTTCGTTGATTGTTTTACGTGAGATGAAGCTTGCTAGTCCTTATGAGTGGTCAAATGAGTTATTACGGTCCTCTTTACACTGTGCGAAGCTCTGTGAACTCTTTGCTACCGAAACCCGAACACTACAACCGGAGAGTGCTTACATGATTGGCTTGTTATCGCACATCGATGCGTTATTATCTGTTGATATTGACGATATCATCGATCAATTGCCACTCGAAGATTCTCTGAAGATTGTTCTACAAGGAAAGGATCATCCGTTTCGGGATTGTTTAGTGCTTGCGATTAGTGCAGATCGAGGTGATTTTGATCAGTTTGAACTGCTGAGTCAGCGTTTAAATGTATCACTTCCGCGAGCCTATGCCTTACTGACGGAAAGTCAAGAGTGGCTCATGCAGCGAGAAAAACATATTCAAGAAGAGTCAGACTCGATCATATAACTAAAAAAGAGTTTGAAGACTTTTTTCTAGACATAAGACGACGTGTAATCATTCTCTTAACTGAGTAGGATTACACGTTTTTATTCGTCTCGAATCGCCTAATAGGAAGAATTTCTAAGGATTAAGGAGTAACTAAAAAATCTGAGTCCGTGAAGACCGGACTCAGATTTTTTAGTTACTTGATGTAAATTCGGTGTCTATCTTTTTGATGCAAGTCAGAAAACTCTACTTTATAGGCGCGGACCAGCTGACTTGATCGCATCCGTCGCACTCTCGAAACGAAGGAAATTGTTCTGGAATTTCTCAGCAAGCGAACGCGCTTGTGTGTCGTATTCGTCCGGATTCGACCAGACGCGTACCGGGTTGAGTAACTCACTTGGAACACCAGGAACTTCGAGCGGCATATGAAGTCCAAAGATCGGGTGTTCTTCTGTTGGAATCGTTGCAAGTGTGCCGTTAACGGCAGCGTTGACCATCGTCCGTGTATACGATAGCTTCATGCGGCTACCTGTTCCGTAAGCACCGCCTGTCCAGCCCGTGTTGACGAGATAAACGGTAACACCATGACGATCAATCAATTCGCCGAGCATCGTCGCATACTTTTCAGGCATCAGTGGAAGGAATGGTGAACCGAAGCACGTCGAGAAGGTCGCTTCTGGTTCCGTGACCCCACGTTCTGTTCCAGCGAGTTTTGATGTATATCCTGATAGGAAGTGATACATCGCTTGTTCTTTCGTCAATTTGCTGATCGGGGGCAAGACGCCGTACGCATCAGCTGTCAAGAAGACAATCGTCTTCGGATGACCAGCGCGTGACGGAACAGCGATGTTATCGATTGCCGTAATCGGATAAGCAGCACGCGTATTTTCCGTCAACGATGTATCATCGTAATCAGGATGACGGGCTTCGTCGAGTACGACGTTCTCAAGGACGGTTCCGAAACGGATCGCGTCAAAGATTTGCGGTTCTTTTTCACGCGATAGATTGACCGTCTTCGCGTAACATCCGCCTTCGATGTTGAAGACACCATCGTGCGACCAACCATGCTCATCGTCACCGATCAATTGACGGCTATCATCGGCTGAAAGGGTGGTCTTACCAGTACCAGATAGACCGAAGAACAAGGCGACGTCGCCTTCGTGTCCGACGTTTGCCGAGCAGTGCATCGAAAGGACGTTTTCTTGTGGCAAGAGGTAGTTCATGACGGAAAAGATCGACTTTTTGATTTCTCCAGCGTATTCCGTTCCACCGATCAAGACGATTCGGTGTTCGAACGACATCGCGATGAACGTCTCGGAGTTCGTTCCGTCAACGGCAGGATCTGCTTTGAAATGTGGCGCGTAGACGACCGTGAACGGTTCGAAGGCAGCCACTTCAGGATACTCGCGTAAAAAGAGTTGTTTGGCAAACAGGTTATGCCAAGCATATTGTGTGAGCACACGGACCGGAAGGGTGAAGTGCGTATCTGCTCCAGCAGCAGCTTCTGTGTAGTAGAGATGATCAGCTTCGTTCATGTAACGAAGAACCTTTTGCAACAATTGTTCAAATTTGTCTCCATCCATTGGTTGGTTGACATGACCCCAATCAATGTGAGACTCGCAGGAAGAATCACGGACGATGAACTTATCTTTTGGTGAACGACCTGTAAATTTCCCCGTTTCTACAGATAATGCGCCGTTCTCAGCAAGGACACCTTCTTCGTTTCGAATCGCATGTTCGACAAGTTCAGCAACAGATAGTTGTTTGAACACATGCTCTTTCTTGAGTAGTTCTTCGATATTCAGGACCGTCATCGGCATCCTGACCCCACCTTTCCCCTACGTTGGTTTTGGCTCACTGTATTTAGTATGACACATTTATTATATATGACATACTAAAGAGAGAGCAATCATTTTCTAGTGCTGATTTCTATTTATCTGGAAACGCTTTCAGCATTAACAGTTTAACATCTCTTTCAAAAAGTTTCGACTAGAATTTGAAACCTTGCTTGACAGAGTAGTTACAACTTTATATCATGTAATTCGTAACGGATACTCTTATTCTGAGCAGGTGGAGGGAACAAGGCCCGAAGAAACCCGGCAACCGTCCTACATTAATTCACATATTAATGAGGGAAAAGGTGCTCTCCTGAAGCGAAGTAAACACTTCGAACGATAAGAGGGTAAAGGAAGAACGCACAACCTTTCCCTGACCATTTTTTGGACTTGGAAAGGTTTTTTTCATTTTACCGTCCCACTCAACTAGGGGAAATGAGTACACCGTCAAATTCTTTTTTGGGAGGGTCATACATGACAAACCTTAATCGCCGACTATTCACGTCGGAGTCAGTCACTGAAGGTCATCCAGATAAAATCTGTGACCAAATTTCGGATTCAATTCTTGATGCAATCCTCGCAGCGGATCCAAACGCGCGTGTTGCGGCAGAAACTTCTGTTACAACAGGTCTCGTTCTCGTTGCAGGTGAGATCACGACATCCACTTACGTCGACATTCCAAAAGTCGTTCGTGAAACGATTCGTGAGATCGGTTATACACGCGCGAAATACGGTTTCGACGCGGACACATGTGCTGTATTGACATCAATCGATGAGCAATCAGCAGACATCGCTCTTGGTGTAGACCAAGCGCTTGAAGCACGTGAAGGTAGCATGTCTGATGCAGAAATCGATGCAATCGGTGCAGGAGACCAAGGTCTCATGTTCGGTTACGCAACGAAAGAAACACCAGAACTCATGCCACTTCCAATCTCGCTTTCACACCGTCTCGCACGCCGTTTGGCAGAAGTGCGTAAAAACGGTCAACTCGACTACCTTCGTCCGGACGGAAAAACACAAGTCACGGTCGAATACAACGAGAACAACGAGCCGGTTCGTGTCGATACGATCGTCATCTCGACACAACACGCGGAAGAAGTTACGCTTGAGCAAATTCAAGCTGACTTGAAAGAACACGTCATCACACCGGTCATCCCGGCTGAATACATCGACGCAGCAACGAAATTCTTCATCAATCCAACTGGTCGTTTCGTCATCGGCGGACCACAAGGAGATGCTGGATTGACGGGTCGTAAGATCATCGTTGATACGTATGGTGGATACGCACGCCATGGCGGTGGAGCATTCTCTGGTAAAGATCCAACAAAAGTCGACCGTTCAGCTGCATACGCAGCACGTTACGTCGCGAAGAACCTCGTTGCTGCAGGTCTTGCAGACAAAGCAGAAGTTCAACTCGCGTACGCAATCGGTGTCGCGCACCCGGTATCAATCGCGGTTGATACATTCGGTACAGGAAAACTTCCTGAAGCACAACTCGTCGAATTGGTTGCTGAAAACTTCGATCTTCGTCCGGCTGGAATCATCAACATGCTTGATCTCCGTCGTCCGATCTATCGTCAAACAGCTGCATACGGTCACTTCGGTCGTACAGATGTTGAGCTTCCATGGGAGCAAACAGATAAAGCAGCAGTTCTTGAAGAACAGGCAAAACGTTTCGCATAATCAAAAAGTCCGAGAACCCTACGCGGGTTTTCGGACTTTTTTGTTTACGTGGAACTTTGCAGGAAACGAATGTTTTTTCTAGAAGAGGGTAAAAGTACATGAGTCGATTCGTATGAATACAAAGGGGGGTTCCGATTATGGAAATACGCGAAGCTATTCCAGCCGATGCAGGACGTATTCATGACATTGCCGTCACATCCTGGTTGGATACGTACGCAGAAATCTATTCCGAGCGCTCGAAAGCGCATTTCGTGCAGGAAGCGTATCCGCAAGAGGAGGTTGTTCGTGCGATTCGGACGGCAGAAGAAGCACGGGGAGAGTATTTTTATGTCGGAATCATCGATGAGGAAATCGTCGGTTTCATTCATGCTGTTGATGTTGAGGGAACGTGGGAAATCATTCGTCTGTACGTCTTACCGAAATATCAGCAAAACGGAATCGGACGACGATTGATCCGTGAACTCGAACGACAAGGAGCCGTCCCACTCGAAGTATACGTGGAGGCACGTAACTATAAAGCGCGTCAGTTCTTGACCTCATTCGGTTTTGAAGAACTCAGTGAGATGACGGAAGAAGTCTTTGGGCAAGTAGAATCTGTCATTCGCCTTCGCCATGTCGCCTCGTGAAATCCGTCTTGGGACGGTTTTGTGTGCGTTTGAAATAAGGTATCGTAAATAGGAAGTATGAAGTGAAGAGGTGAGTTTGTGGTTGAACAACCAACAGGAATCATCGTATTAGTCTATCCGTTACAACTGCGTGCCCGTCCGAGTGAAGCTTTGATTCGGGTACTCGAACGAGAGTATGAAGTATTGCTCGTCGACGCCCCACGTCGTATCTCGTTTGAAGAACATGGTCAACTGTTAAAAGAAGCATTACGTGAAGCCGGGAAACGCAAGCTACCGATTCATATCGTCGCCTGTAGCATGGGCGCACTCGTCGTCAATCGTCTGTTGCAAGAATATGAATTACCGGTAGCAAGCCTTGCGTTCATTTCACCGTTGTTTGATTGGCACCCTTCGAAACAACTCGGAGGCGTCAAACAAGTCTTCGCAAGTGCGTTCGATCGTTTCCGTCCCGATGCGCCACTCGGTACGTTGCCGTTTGGTCAAAGTACGGAAGATACCGTTCGCATCGGTGAGTTGACCTATGCACAGTACCGGGAAATCGAAGAAGAGATCGTCGTACATGACGAAGAACGAAAAAAACTGCCGCGTGTGAACTTGGCTTGTTTTTATGCACCGGACGATCAGTTCGCAGACGTCAAGTTAACGCTTGAAGTATGCCGGAAAATGGGTGGCGATCAGATTTACTTACAACGTCTACACGGTTTTCCGCATTTTAGTTTCGAACGGTTGAACACACGGTTTGCAGAAAAATTAATGTTGTTCTTTAAGCTTGTTGAAGAATGAAATAACAAAAGTGATGCCTCTAAAAAAGGGGCATCACTTTTTTGTGCCCATCATCCGCGTACTTTTTTCTCGATCGCGATGATGAACGGGGGATGATTTTGTTGGTTCAAGAAGCGATACTGGAGAACGGCATAATCTTGCTGATCAAGGGCTGTGACGTAATCGAGGACAGCGTCACGTTCTCGTTTTCCTTCCAAGTGACCGTGATAGACGACGAGGACGACAAGACCGCCGGGAGCGAGGACCGGGAGGAGGGCATCGAGTGCTTCAAGCGTCTCTTCTCCGGTCGTCGTGATTGATTTGTCGCTTCCAGGCAGGTATCCGAGATTGAAGACACCAGCGCGGACAGGACGTTGTTCGTCCGAAAGACGGGCACCGACATGGATGTGGCTTTCATGGTAAAGGTCGACGCGTGCTAACATTCCGGCTTCGTCGAGACGTCGCGTCGACTCCTCAATGGCTTGTGCCTGGACGTCGAACGCAAGAACCCTTCCTTCTGGACCGACACGTTCTGCTAAAAACTGTGTATCATGTCCATTTCCGGCAGTCATATCGACGACGCAGTCTCCGGGCTCGATAACGGACTCGAGTAATTGTTTCGTATAAGGTAATACACGGGCAAGTGACATGGCATAGACTCCTGTTCCTATAGTCTGTTTTTCTAGTAATGGTTCAGTATGTGCAAGATTCTTTCTGCATTATATCATTTTTTGATTCGTTGACGAAAAGCGAAGTAGCTTGACAGTTAGGGGACGGATTGCGTAAAGTGGCAAGGTTGAGAATGAAATAGGAGGACCACAGGTATGCCAAAATTACCAAAAGCGGTCTGGATCCTCGTCCTTGCGATGGCCATCAATACGACGGGATCCTCTTTTTTATGGCCGTTTAATACATTATATATTCATGAATATTTAGGAGAGTCGATGACAAAAGCAGGGATGGCATTGTTCGTCAACTCTGCCTTAGCAATCGTCGGAAACTACTTAGGTGGAAAAGCGTTTGACCGTCTCGGTGGCAAGAAGACGCTTGTCATCAGTGTCATCGGACTTGTCCTGTCTTCCGTTGGCTTGTTGCTATTTCATCAGACGTACCTCGGATACGTCGCGATGCTTGGATTGATTGGATTCGTCGGTGGGATGGTTTTTCCGACGATCTACGCGATGACGGGTGTCATCTGGCCGGAAGGCGGGCGCCGTGCCTTTAATGCGATCTATGTCGCACAAAACGTCGGTGTAGCGCTCGGGACAGCAGTCAGTGGTCAAATCGCTGCCTTTTCGATTCAGTACATCTTCATCGCCAATCTCGTCCTCTACATCGCCTTTGCCATCATTTTGTTAGTCGGTTTATCCTGGATTCAGGCACCAGCGCGGATGCATGCGGCACATGACGAGATCGAAACGACACGCACACCCCTTGCGCGCGGTGCGGCACGGACGATGTTGCTCGTCTCGATCGGGTATGCCTTACTTTGGTTCGTTTATGTGCAATGGCAAGGAACCTTTGCCGTACACACGAAATCGCTCGGTGTCACGATTTCCGAGTACTCGATTCTTTGGACGATCAACGGAGCACTCATCGTGTTCGCACAACCTTTATTAACACCAATTCTCCGGTGGTTTGGAGATGACTTGAAGCGACAATTGATGACCGGTACAGGAATCTTCCTCTTGTCTTATCTGATCGTTCCGTTCGCAGGCGGCTTCAAGATGTTCCTCGTCGCGATGATCATTTTGACGATTGGTGAGATGTTCATCTGGCCAGCGGTTCCTGCTATGGCGGCGAGACTCGCGCCAATCGGAAAAGAAGGAGAGTTCCAGGGATACGTCAATATTGCCGCTTCAGCGGGACGGATGATCAGTCCGACCGTCGGAGGGTTGATCTACGATTTATCCGGTATGTCAGCGGTCTTCTTGACATTGATTGGATTGATTCTGTTAGCAGGCGTCGTATTCCTTCGTGCCATTCCTAAAATCACATCATGAGCATCATCTGTAAGACAGCGGACATTAGATTCGCTGTCTTTTTTTTACATCATTAATGCGCTAATTATAAAACAAATCATTATTAATATGGAATATTTCGGCAAAGAAACGGGTACTTTCTAATCAAGAACTTGAAAAGAAAGTTCATGTGAACGTTGCTTCTTTTTGACTGGAGGTGCACGAATGGAAAGGTGTCAATTCATCACAGATGCCGCAACTTGGACGACACACGTACAGCAACAGCCTCTTGATATCTTCTACAGTCACCAATACGTCACGCTTAACGCTAGACCGTCTGAGCAAGCGGTGTTATTCCGTTATGAAGGTCATGCGGGAACACTGTTCTATCCCTTTTTAAAGCGTCGGATTTTTGATACGCCTTATTCAGATCTCATCACGCCGTATGGCTACGGCGGACCGGAAATCGTCGGTCGCTTAACCGCAACTGAAATGCAGCATGCACGTCTATCGTTTGAAAGGTGGGCGGAGCAAGAATCGGTCGTCTCGGAAATGATTCGCTTTAATCCGTTGACGGGCAATGAACGACTCATGCGTAACTGGACGGAAGCTTCTTTCATCCGTCATACGACGAGCATTGATTTGCGCCCCTCACTAGAAGAAATCATGCAGACGTTCCATAAGAAAACGAGAAGTATGATTCGTAAATCGCTCGCTTCACCGTTAACCGTTAGAACAGGAACACGAGACGATTTATCTGTTTTTTTGGCGTTGTATCATGAAACGATGGACCGGAAGAATGCTTCGGCTCATTACTATTTTACGGCGAGTTATTTTGAGCAATTATTTGAAGCGAATCCACTCTGTGAGCCATTGTTACTGATTGCGGAAATCGACGGAAAACCTGTTGGTGGATACTTCGTATTGCTCGGAAAAGAATATGCCCACGGTCATTTGATTGGTTGTAAGCGGGACGAAGCGAAGATGTTCCCAAATCAACGACTTGAGTACGAAGCGATTCTTCAGGCGAAAGCACGCGGTCTCGTCGAACAACATCTCGGAGGTGGATATCAAGAACGGGATAGTCTCTTTGAGAGTAAATGCCGTTACACCGGGTACCGTTTATTTGAGTATCATCAAGGAAAATCGATTCTTCAACCAGCCATATACGATCAGTTGTGTATACGATACGGGTCAGATGCTAATTCGGATTATTTTCCGGCTTACCGACAAACCAGTGTCCAAATGGCGACAAGTTAAACAGTAACTAAATGAAGAAGGTGAAACGACTACATCGTGTAGTCGTTTTTTTGATATGCTGAAATCATGATAGATCAATTGAGGGGGATGTGTCTTGAAAAAACGAGGTCTTATTTTTGATATGGATGGGGTCATCTTAGATAGTGAAATCCGCTACTTTGAGGTCCACCAGCAGATGTTCAAAACGTTATCGATTCCGCTCGATCCGGTTCAGTATGCGACATTCATGGGGAAAACAGGAGATGAGATGTGGGAAGAACTTGTCGCGCAACACGAGCTCCCAGAAACAGCGAGTGCTTTACTTGAGGAAGAACATCGCTTGTTTCAAATTCATGCAAAACCAGAGGCGTGTGGTTTAAAAGAGGGAGTCAAACAAGTCATCGAACAAGCGACGTCTCTTGGTTACGATATCGGGATCGCTTCTTCGAGTTCGCTTCAAAAAATCGAACGCGTCATCCGTCATTACGAGCTTCCAATCACGCATTACGTCAGTGGGGAAGAAGTCGTGCGTTCGAAGCCGGATCCTGCGATTTTTCGACTTGCGGCATCACGAATCGGGCACGCACCTGAGAATTGTCTCGTCATTGAAGACGCTGCAAACGGGATGATCGGCGCAAAAGCAGCAGGTATGGAAGTGATTGCGCTTCTTGATGACCGGATGCCAGCGCAACGCTTAGAACAAGCAGATCATATTGCGCGATCGCATGCGGAAATCGAGGAAATTTTACGGAAGCGTTGACGCTTGAGGAAGAAACAGATTACACTAGGAAAAGATAGTCAAATGCATGGAACTGAAGTAGTAGGGGAAAGGTGCCGTCAAGAGAGCTGGTGGAAGGTGCGAACCAGTCGGTAACAACCGTGAACTCGTCAGGGAGCACGATTCGTGAAGTCGTAGTAGCGAATCCGGTCCTTCACACCGTTATCTGTGAATCAAGCGGTCTGTCATAGACAGACAACGTGGGTGGTACCGCGGAAGCCAAACCGGTCTTTCGTCCCTATTCCTAGGGGCGGAGGACCGGTTTTTTTTAGATTAGAGGAGGAAAAGACATGCCGTACAATCATCGCGAAATTGAACCAAAATGGCAGGCGCGTTGGGATCAAGACAACGCCTTCGTCACGACAGAAGATCCAGAAAAAGAAGGGTTTTATGCCCTTGATATGTTCCCGTATCCGTCAGGTGCCGGACTCCACGTTGGACACCCGGAAGGCTACACAGCAACGGACATCCTCGCACGGATGAAACGGATGCAAGGATACAACGTCTTGCACCCAATGGGTTGGGATGCATTCGGGTTACCAGCAGAACAATACGCCCTCGATACAGGGAATGACCCACGTGAATTCACAGCGAAAAACATCGAGACGTTCAAGCGTCAGTTGAAAGAACTTGGATTCTCCTATGACTGGGATCGTGAAATCAACACGACGGATCCGAAGTACTACAAATGGACACAGTGGATCTTTACGAAGTTGTATGAAAAAGGACTTGCGTTCGTGGACGAAGTCGCGGTCAACTGGTGCCCGGCACTTGGAACCGTTCTTGCGAATGAAGAAGTCATCGACGGATTATCTGAACGCGGAAATCATCCGGTCGTGCGTGTTCCGATGCGTCAGTGGGTCTTGAAAATCACGGAATATGCGGATCGTCTTCTTGAAGATCTCGATGACCTCGATTGGCCGGATTCTGTTAAAGAGATGCAACGGAACTGGATCGGGAAATCAGAAGGTGCTGAGATCGATTTCACGATTGATGGACATAAAAAACAAGTTACGGTCTTTACGACACGTCCGGACACAATCTTTGGTGCGACGTACCTCGTGCTTGCGCCGGAGCATCCATTCGTAGCTGACATCACGACAGCGGATCACAAGGAAGCCGTCGATACGTACATTTCGCAAGTCCAAACGAAGTCAGACCTCGAACGGACGGATTTAGCGAAGGAAAAAACAGGCGTCTTCACGGGTGCTTTCGCCGTCAATCCAATCTCAGGTGATCGTCTTCCGATCTGGATCGCTGATTATGTCCTTGCTTCTTATGGAACGGGTGCAATCATGGCAGTTCCAGGACACGATGAGCGCGACCATGAATTCGCGAAACAATTCGACTTGCCAATCGTTGAGGTCGTCGCGGGTGGAAACGTCGATGAAGCAGCCTATACAGGAGAGGGCGAACACGTCAACTCGCATATGCTTGATGGTCTTGGAAAACAAGAAGCAATCGAGACGATGATTGCTGAACTCGAAACGAATCAAGTCGGACGCAAGAAAATCACGTATCGTCTCCGCGACTGGTTGTTCAGTCGTCAACGGTATTGGGGTGAGCCAATCCCAGTCGTTCATATGGAAGATGGTTCGATGAAGACGCTTAGCCAAGAGGAATTACCGCTCGAACTTCCAATCATTCCGGAGATCAAGCCGTCTGGTACAGGCGAATCACCACTTGCGCTTGCGGAAGACTGGTTGGATTATACGGATCCTGAAACAGGAATGAAAGGGCGTCGCGAGACGAATACGATGCCACAATGGGGCGGAAGCTGCTGGTATTATCTTCGTTTCATCGATCCGCACAATGAAGAGGCGATCGCGGATCCAGAAAAATTAAAATACTGGCTTCCAGTCGATATTTACATCGGTGGTGCGGAACACGCCGTTCTCCACTTATTGTATGCACGCTTCTGGCATAAAGTCTTGTATGATGCAGGCGTCGTGCCAACAAAAGAACCATTCCAGAAGTTATACAACCAAGGGATGATTCTTGGAGAGAACAACGAGAAAATGTCGAAATCACGCGGTAACGTCATCAATCCGGATGAAATCGTTAAATCGCATGGTGCGGATACGTTACGCTTGTATGAAATGTTCATGGGTCCACTCGATGCATCAGTTGCCTGGTCTGAGAACGGACTTGACGGTGCGCGTCGTTTCCTCGATCGTGTCTGGCGCTTGTTCGAACGGACAGCAGACATTCAAGATGTCACAGAAGTCGATGCTGACTTCGAACGGACATACCACCAGACGGTCAAGAAGGTTACGGAAGACTTCGCGAACATCCAGTTCAACACCGGAATTTCGCAACTCATGGTCTTCGTCAACGAAGCAAACAAACAGCCGGTGCTTCCGCGTCACTTCCTTCGTGGATTCATCCAATTGTTAACACCAGTTGCACCGCACCTTGGTGAGGAACTCTGGGAACAACTTGGATTTGAAGAGACATTGACGTATGCGGCATGGCCAACATTCGATGAATCGAAACTCGTCAGCGATACGATGGAATTCGTCATTCAAGTGAACGGAAAAGTTCGCTCGAAAATCGAAATCAACATCGACGCGACAAAAGAAGAAATCGAGGCACTTGCCTTTGCCGACGAAAAGACACAAGAATGGATCGGCGACAAGACGGTTCGAAAAGTCATCGTCGTACCGAAAAAACTCATCAATATCGTCGCGAACTAAGTCATGACCCCTTCCGTTCACTTGATACGAATGGAAGGGGTTTCTTCATTTCCGTCGCAAGTCCGCTTTTTTTTTGAACGTCCTTCTGATACACTGAATCAGAAACCGAGAAAGAAAGGCGATTACCATCAATGAAACGATCTTATATAGTCTATACAACGATTTTTGCCGTCGTTTCGGGTTTGATTCTTTGTGTACTGCTCGTCTTCTCAAAACCAGAGACGATGTCGCGTATTCAGGAAACGTTCGCGAAAATCGAGACGCAATCGAAGCATCAGGCAGCTGTCAAACAGGTGCCGACGAAAACGCCTTCAGCCATTCCGAATCCGGAAGAACCATTAATTAAGAATGTCCAGCAGATGTTATATGATGATTCCATCGGGTCGTACCTCGTCGTCACAGACGATTATCGTTTCTTTGAAATTAGTGGAACAGGTGAGAGGATCAATGCCTCCTTCCAATTAGAAGAAGGGAAATTACTTCTTTCTGGCCTCGATGGCATGACACTCGTTGACGGAGAGACCGTCGCTTTATTGACATCGAATCAGATTCTCGTGACAATCACGCGAAAAGATGGTGTCTGGAGCGAAGAAAAACGTGAAAAAGTACAGGGGACGACGATTCGAGACAGTTTCCATGGGCTTGGATATGATTCGAAGAAAAAGGAATTCTATACGATCAATCATATCCGTGCAATCGGACGTGTGGAATTGACTCGTTTCGCCATGAAAGAGGATAAAATTAAGATTGATCCAGATGCGTCGGAAAAGAAAAAACGCGCTTTAAAGAAAAAGCAAAAGCCGCCGTATTTATCGATCGTAGAACGAAGTAAAATTGAACCGGCGAATGGGATGCGAAGTGATGCGAAGAAAGTATTCGAATCCGACTTCCGACCAATTGGTCTTGCGGAACGACAAGGACGCATCTACACACTTGATTCAGAAGCACTCTATCTCTATTCGATTGATCAGAAAGATCAGACGATCACGGGAGAGACGGCAAGTCCAAAGGTCTATGGTTCAAAAGGGATTTTCGTACAGGATAATGAATTGTTTGCCTTAGTCGAGACAGATAAGTTTTCGAGCCGATCGTTCACACCGATTGACTGATGCATAAAAAGAAAAGACCCGATTCTTCTGATTAACACAGACGAATCGGGTCTTGTTCATATTAAGAGACAGTGTCACGTGCCATTTCTGCAGCGTGGCTACCGGCGCAATGACCCGTCACGAACGCGGCTGTAATGTTGTATCCACCCGTATAGCCGTGAATATCAAGAATTTCACCAGCGAAGAATAACCGTTCGGCTTTTTTTGACATCATTGTTTTTGGATCAATCTCTTTGATCGAGACGCCGCCACCCGTGACGAAGGCTTTATCGAAATCGAGCGTTCCCGTTGCTCTGAGTGGGAATCGTTTCAATTGTTGGAGGAAGTCCGTCCAGTCTTGTTTCTTCACTTGTGTACAGACTTCATCGCCAAAGCCGATTCGAGCGAATAGGAGTTCAAGCAACCGTTCTGGTACGAAACCACGAAGAGCATTGCGGACTGTTTTCTTCGGATTTGCGGCAATGGCTGCTTGGAAACGTTCCGTTAAGGCACCGAGGGATTCGTCCGGGAAGAGATCAATCGATAGATGAACGATCGTTTCTTTCGAACGTTTGCGTTCTTTGATCGTATATTGGCTACACCGTAAAGCAATCGGACCACTTAAACCGAAGTGTGTGAACAGTAGATCACCTGTATGTGTCTTGATCGCCTTATCTTTTTTACCGTGGACCGTTAGAGCGACGTCACGCAGCGACAGCCCTTGTAATGTTTTTTCGTGAATGAACGTATCACCTAACAGAATCGGAACTTCCGTTGGGAAGAGTTCCGTGATCGTGTGACCCGCTTTTTCAGCCCACGGATAGCCGTCACCCGTTGAACCGGTATGCGGAACAGATTGACCACCGACCGCGACGATACAACTTTTCGCTTCAAGACGCATGCCATTCTCTAATATGACAGCTGCAAAAGAACCATCCGGATGGAAATCGAGCGTAGCGACTTGCGCATCCGTTTGAATCTCGGCACCATGCGCGCGGATTTGATCGATCAATACACGAACGACATCCGCTGCCTTATCTGAGACAGGGAACATCCGACCGTTGTCCTCTTCTTTAAGTGCGACGCCAAATCCTTCGAAGAGTTCGATGATCGATTCATTGTTGAATTGAGAGAAGGCGCTATATAAGAAACGTCCGTTTCCCGGGATCGACTGGACGAGCTCGTCGAGTGGTTTTCGATTCGTGACGTTACAGCGTCCGCCGCCAGAGATTGCGAGCTTCCTTCCTAATTTATTCCCTTTATCGAGCAGGAGTGTTCGAGCTCCAGCTTGTAAGGAGGCGAGCGTTGCCATCAAGCCGCTCGGTCCGCCCCCGATTACGATTACATCGTACATATGGTCACCTCATTCATAGAATTCTGCTTGTTTCACTTTAGCAGAAGTTGCGACTGTAAACAAACCGTCTCTTTCAATTCCAGAAAGACAGCGGTATAATGATTTGCAATTGTGTACGAGAGAACTTGTATAATGAGACAGTCATGATTAGAGTGTCGAGTTTAAAAATTAGAAAGCGTGAGGGATGTTACCATGTCCACAGTCAACAATAAACAGTCCACTTCTCCCGGTAATGCGGGATTCGTTCGTGGGACGATGCTCCTATCCGGTGCGTCACTGATTTCCCGCGCACTAGGTTTGATCTACCTCTTTCCATTCCAGTTCATGGTCGGTGCTACAGGTATCATGTTTTATACGTATGCCTACAACTATTACACGATCATGATTGGTGTCGCGACAGCGGGAATTCCCGTTGCCGTCTCAAAATTCGTCGCCAAGTATAATGCGCTTGGGGAATACGATACGAGTGAGCGATTGTATCGATCGGGTTTGAAAATCATGTCCTTGACCGGCGTTGTTTCTTTTCTCGCCTTATTCTTCCTCGCTCCGTATTTAGCCCACCGAGCGATTCCGGGTGGGGACGTCGATTCAGCGGCATACGTCGATGCCGTCACGATGACGATTCGAGGAGTCAGTTTTGCTTTACTCTTGATTCCGCCGATGAGTATGACGCGTGGATACTTCCAAGGATATCAATCGATGGGACCGACCGCGATTTCACAAATTTTAGAACAAATCGTCCGAATCATTTTCTTGCTCGCAGGAGTCAGCATCGCCATCTATCTCTTTGATTCTGGGGTAGCATGGGCAGCGACGATTGCAACATTCAGCGCATTTATTGGAGCAATCGGAAGTATAGTCGTTCTGATTTACTATTTCCGTAAACGTGCGAGTGGATTACGAGAACTCCGTGCAACTCAAACCGTCCGTTCGCCGGATCGCCCGTTAACGGATTTGTACAAAGAGTTGTTAGCCTATGCGATTCCAATCGTCATGGTAGGCGTTTCGACGCCGCTTTATCAAGTCATCGACCAGAATACGATGAATGCAGCATTACAAAGTATCGGTTATACACTCGAAGCGGCCGGAAACGCGACTGCCTATCTGATTGCGGATAGTCATAAGATCGTCTTGATTCCGGTGTCGGTCGCAACAGGATTGTCGTTGTCGGCAACTCCACTGTTGACAGCTTCCTTTACGCAAGGCGATATGCGGAAAGTACGGGCTCAAATCTCACAGATTTATCAACTCGTTTTCTTCGTGACGATTCCGGCAGTCGTCGGGATGATTCTCCTTAGTGAAGAAACGTTCCATGTGCTCTTCCCGAAAGATCAAGCGGCCTGGGTCTATTTATTAAGTTATGCGCCGAGTGCATTGTTCCTTGCCTTGTATTCTGTTACGGCAGCCGTCCTTCAAGGGATTAACCGTCAGTACTTCACGATCATCGCAACACTTGCTGGACTACTTGCGAAGTATCTCTTGAATGCGCCGTTGATTCATTTGACGGGTGATGGAACGGGTGCTGGTTATGCGACGATCATTGGTTATCTCGTTGCGACGGGATTGATGTTCTTCCGGATCACACAAACGGTGAAGTTCCCATTCAGTACGGTCTTGCGCCGGACATCTTTGATTCTAATCATCAGTGCATTGATGGGAGCAGGTGTTGCACTCGTGAAGTGGGGCATGGTGTCCTTCTTACCAGAGACGACATGGGCATCTCTGTTGATCCTGATCATTGGTGCGGCAGTTGGAATCGTGATTTTCGCTGGACTCTCGATTTGGAGTGGATTAGCAGAAGTCGTATTAGGACGTAAAATTTCATTGAAACGAGGACGAGGTCATGCGTCTAGATAAACTATTATCCAACATGGGGGCAGGCTCCCGAAAAGAAGTAAAACTTTTGCTCAAGGCAGGGGCAATTCAAGTCGATGGTGAGATCGTTCGTGATCCGAAACAACATGTCGATGTCGAGTCACAACAGGTTCTGATGTACGGCGAACCGGTCACGTATCAAAAATACATCTACTTGATGATGAATAAACCACCGGGTGTCATTAGTGCGACGGAGGATAAACGAGATGAGACCGTCATCGATCTGTTGTTTGAAGACGTGACGTATTTCAAACCGTTTCCGGTCGGACGACTTGATAAGGATACAGAAGGTTTGTTGTTACTGACAAACGATGGAGCGTTCAATCATGCCTTGATGTCTCCGAAAAAACACGTTGAAAAAACGTATTACGCGGAAGTGACAGGTGTATTGACGCAAGAAGACGTCGAGGCAATTGCGGCAGGCGTCACCTTAGAAGACGGTTATCAGGCAAAGCCAGGAAAACTCGTCATCTTATCGACGACAGAAACAGATTCAACGCTTGAATTGACGATCACGGAAGGGAAGTTCCATCAAGTCAAACGGATGATGCTTGCCCTAGGTAAAGAGGTCACGTTCTTGAAACGGCGCTCGATTGGTCGTTTAGAGCTTGATTCGGCACTTGCACTCGGGGACTACCGTGAACTGACACAAGAGGAATTGTCGTTATTTGATTGGCAACCTGAATAAGCAAAGCAAAAAGGCGGTGGAATGAATGTACATTCCATCGCCTTTTATTGTGGGATTTAATTATTGATTACGTAGTGCTTCTGCGATCGGATAAGGACCGCTGAGTACTTCGAATACACGAGATTGTGTCGGATGATCAATCAAGTGAACGAACAGCGCTGCCACATCGTCACGAGACACCTTACGATCTTCGTATGAATCAAAATGCTCTTTCGTTTCAACAGTACCTGTTGGGTCATCGTAGCTGAGCGGACCAGGACGGACGATTGTATAGTTGAGTCCACTTTCTTTGAGGTGAGCGTCTGCTGCTGCTTTCGATTCAAGATACACTTTTAGTTCGCCTTTCGGTTCTTCCGTACCGACTGAACTGAGCATCAGGAAACGATCGATCCCGTTGGCTTTTGCTGCATCGATGACTTTGATCGCACCTTCCTGATCGACGGCGCGTGTCAATTCGTCCGATGCGCCACCAGCACCCGCTGCAAAGATGACGACGTCCGCGTTACTGATGACGCCACTGACATCCTTCGTCAAATCCCCAAGTCTGACTTCAGATGCGCCGAGTGCAATCAAATCGTTGATTTGATTTTCTTCCCGTACGACCGCGATCGCTTGGTGATCTCCTTGTTTAGCGATCAATTCGACCATCTTGCGTCCTGTCGTTCCGTTTGCTCCAATGATTAAAATATTCATTCTCATCATCTCCTTCTCCCAATAGCTATACCCTACGTTTTAAAAAAGATAACAAAAAAAGACGCGAAGAATCGCGTCATCGAAAGATATACATAGTGAAACAGTGGATCAACCCGCTTGCTTTTGTTTCTTACTCGACGTCCATGTACCGCGTCGAGGGCTCACAATGAGATTGTTGTATTCAAGCACGTTCAAATCCCGCTGGACGGTCCTTGAAGTGATGCCAAACTCTTCAACCAACTCTGCTGTCGTAGTAGCTCCGTTCTCTTGGATGTAGAGATAGATCGATTTAATCCGGGTCAACATACGGTCTGTAGAATCTTTCATTGGTATAACCACTCCCCCAATGGATAGAATAGTGTTCTAAAGCTTCGGGTGACAAAAGACAATGCAATATCCAGTTGTTTCGCCTTTAGTATAACGTTTTGATATTAAAATGCAAGTAATTTAACCGAACGTTTTCATAAAAAATATATTCAAATGGTTTGTAAAGTCGATAATTTAGGTTTTATTTTAGATTAATGTTCGTCATTTCAATAAATAAAAAAGAAAACAGAATTTGGATGTTCGTATCTGAACGAATATTCGCTATACTAGGAAGGTGTATAGGAAACGAATCCAAAACCCGTAATGAAGGAGCGAAATCAGATGGTGAATTGGAAAGAGGAAGTACTCGCACGTCGCGAGGACTTATTAGAAGATTTAAAAGAATTATTACGGATTCCGAGTGTACTCGACGAATCCACGATCGAAGAGGGCGCGCCGTTTGGTCATGAAGTCAAACGTGCCCTCGATTGGATGCTCGCGACAGGGGAACGCGATGGGTTCACGACAAAAAATGTCGATGGGTATGCAGGACATTTGGAATATGGTCAAGGGGAAGAGTTACTCGGTATTCTTTGTCACTTAGACGTCGTACCAGCTGGTGGCGATCACTGGACATACGGTCCATTCAACCCGACGCTTGTAGATGGAAAACTGTATGCACGTGGAGCAATCGATGATAAAGGACCGACGATGGCAGCTTATTACGCTTTGAAAATCGTCAAAGAACTTGGCTTACCACTCTCGAAGCGCATCCGTCTGATTGCAGGAGGGGATGAGGAGAGTGAATGGCGTTGTGTCAATCATTACTTCAAACATGAAGAGATGCCCACACTTGGTTTTGCACCAGATGCCGACTTCCCGATCATCAATGCGGAAAAAGGACTCTATGATGGGTTATTGATTCAAGGGAAACCAGCGCAAGCATCTGATACAGGCTACCATCTCGTTCGTTTTGAAGGTGGCGAACGTCCGAACATGGTTCCAGGTCATGCCCAAGCGCTTCTTCGTGTCGTCGAAGTAGGAACGCTTGAGACGGATTTCCATGCTTATCTTGAAGAACAAGGTTTGACGGGAACAGTCAAGCAAGAAACGGAAGGTCTCATACTTGATGTCAATGGTGTCGCAGCCCATGCGATGGAGCCGGACAATGGTAAAAATGCTGCTTTACATTTGGCACGTTTCCTCAATACGCTTCACTTGGATTATAACGGTCGTCGTTACATTCAACTCGTGACGCATATGTTCCGGGATTCTCGCGGTGTAGCGATGGGTGTCGCTGCTTCAGACGAGACAGGTGACTTAACGATCAATGGCGGTGTATTCCGTTACGCCGAAGAGCAAGGAACGGCATCAATCAATATCCGTTACCCGTATACAGCAGACTTCACGGAACGTTTGCAAATCATCAAGGAAGCCGCGGCAGGATATGGTTTTGAATTGCAGACGCGGACGCACATGACACCGCACCATGTTGATCCAAACCATGAATTGATCAAGACGCTAAGTGCCGTCTATGAGCGCCATACGAACCAATCAGCTGATCTGATAGCAATTGGTGGCGGCACATATGCGCGTTCATTGACGGCGGGAGTTGCTTTTGGTCCAGTCTTCCCGGGTGGTCCTGAAGTTGCTCACCAAGTCGATGAATATGTTGATTTTGATGAACTATTGCTTGCTGTCGCAATCTATGCAGAAGCGATTTATGAGCTCGCAAAATAATGATTGATGATCCCCGCATCGTAAAGATGGGGGGATTGCTTCTTGAAAGGAAGTTCCGTGTGAAAAATCGTCAAACCTATCATTTCCAAGCCTTATATTTCTTTATTTTCTTTGGACAAGGAGCACTCATTCCGTATCTCGCGCTTTATTTCTCAAACGACGCGTTCGGACTGTCGGCTTCAGAGATTGGAACAATCGTTGCGATTGGACCGATTCTCTCCATTTTCCTACAACCTGTTTGGGGAATCGCGGCGGACCGACTCGGAAAACCGAAACGACTCTTGCTCGTCGCGATGCTTGCTGCCGGTATTTTTACACTCAGTTACTTATTGACGTCTGCTTATCTACTTTTATTATTGATTTCTTGCGTTTGGGCGTTGTTCCAGTGCGCGCATATTCCGCTCGTGGATACATTAGCGATCGAGTACACGCGAAAGCGTAAAGTGGATTACGGCGCTTTACGTCTTTTTGGCTCAGCAGGGTTCGCTTTAGCTGTTTTCATTCTTGGGCAAATCACTGAGGGTGGCGGACTAAATCTGATTTTTTATGCAACCGGTGCAGCATGGGTTCTCGGTTTCCTTGTGCTGATCGGTATTGAAGAGACGGGCAGCGTCCATGTTTCACATCAGCAACCCGTACCGTTAAAACAACTCTTCTCGAATCGACGCTTCTTGTTGTTCCTAGCAGGGGGGAGTTTGATCTTCGGACCCATCTTCGCCAACAATTATTACTTTGGCAGTTACGTCACGATTCGTGGCGAGACGACGGCACTCGTCGGAACATTATTCTTCGTCGCCGTTCTGTGCGAAATTCCGTTCATGCGCATCGCCTCGCGTCTGTTATTACGATTCGGAGCGATTCCGGTTCTTGTATTCGTTTCCTTGTTGTCGGCTGCGCGGACGGCGATGATTGCTTTAGAACTTCCAATCGTCATGCTGTGGGTATTATCTGCGATGCAAGGAATGATCGTTGGTCTGTTGATCCCTGTCGCCTTAGATTATGTGCGATCTCTCGTTCCAGAGACGATGGTCGCAACAGCCGTCAGTACATATATGGCGACGACGACGGGACTCGCGACAGCGTTGTTTAATCTGATGAGTGGTTTTGTACTCGAGGAGAGTACAATCTATACCGTCTTTTGGGTATATACAAGTAGTAGTATCCTAGGCGCGATTCTGTATGGTATCAGTGGTCGTATGAAGGAGTGAGCGCGACGATGAGACAAGAACGACACTTTTTCATTGCTTTGCCAATCCCTTCTAAAGATTTGGCAAATCTTGCTGAACGGTTATCGCTACCTGAGTACTTTCGTAACGTCTATACGTTAGAAGAGTATCATCTAACACTTCGTTTTTTCGGTCCATTGGAGGAAAAAGAACAGCAGTCGTGGAAACAGCAGTTACAGCAGATCGCGCGTACGATGGAACCGTTCGTGCTACGATTCGATCGTTTGATCACGTTCGGTCGGGATGAACGACCACGCGTCGTAGGATTTGGAACGGAATCGGAAGAATTGTTTCAATTAGTGGAACAGATTGATCCGAATTCGACCAGACCATTCGTTCCGCATGTCACGATCGCGAAAAAGTGGCGCGCTGAGGCAGCCGAATGGAAGACGAGTCCGATCCGATCAATAGAGTGGACTGTTCGTGAACTCGTTCTATTTGAAGTACGACCAGAGGTTTCACCGCGATATGAGCCGGTTTATCGGATTCATCTAGGTGAAGAGGAATGAGGTGATCCCCATCGCAATTTTGATGAAACTATATGACTTAGATAGTCGATTTGAAAAAAATCCGCTAGAGATGACGAAACGATTTGTTGAACACCAGGCACTTGATTATACGAACGTTTATCGCAAATGGGAGACAGGAGAATTGTTTCCAGGGGAGACGCTTATCCGTCCGAAGAAGTGGTGGCAAGTGATGAAAAAAAGTGAAGTCATTCAACTTCCGGGTAAACAATTATCTCGAAGAGCGTTTGATAAATGGTACAAAAAACGTCTCGAGTTACAAAAACTCTTGAACGTCGCTGGCGGAGCAGGGGAGGAGGACATTTGGCGGATTCCATTAAAACGTCATTTAGACTTCTATCAGATGTTGCATCTACTAAATGAACAATATGCGATGTTTTATCGGGCGGTCATTCACTATCAAGTCGGAGAAGTCGAGTTGAGTCCATTTGTCGTCGGTCCGTCCGCGATCTATATCATGGAATGGCTCGATGGTGAAGAGAGTATTTATCATATTCGACGAGATAAGTTGTGGCGGGAACAACCGTTCAAAGCATCTGTGAAACAGATTTTGAACCCGAATATCAGTTTAAAACGAACGGAAGACATTTTGCATACGATTCTTGGACGAGATTACGATTTACCGATCGAACGGGTCATCTTAGCTCCAAGTGGTTATTTTGATAAGATTCCAAAAGAAACGACGACGACGTATGTCAATAAAGTGGATTTTCCTAAATGGTTGAATCGTATGAATGGGAATGCGACTCATACAAAAGCTGCTCAAATGCGTGTGTGTGAAAAAATCCTAAAGGAAACCGTATCGATTTCGTTTCAAATGGCGATCCAAAGTGAGGAACAGTCACGCATTCAAGAGTAAGGGAGGGAGCGACGGCATTGTCGTTGCGAAAGAGATGACAAACCAAGAAGTAGCGATACCAGTGATCCGGGCGGAGTTCTCATCGTTCCAAAGCATCCGAGTCGAGGTCGAAGGCAATCCGTCAATCCACTGGTCGCTTGAATGTGATGGACAATCACTTGCGATCCAGCAAGTCGAAACACACCGTGAGGAACAACTGGTGATTTATGAATTGACGGTTCTGGAACCGGTCGAGCTCGAATGCCGATATGAGGTGTTCGGAGCAGGGAGGTCGATTCGCGTCGTTCCTGACCGGTTAGTCCGGACGGAAGCGTTCGAGCGCAAGTACCGTTACGAAGGGAAGCTCGGTGTCTGGGAAGAAAAGGGTACATTTCACTTTGCTGTTTGGTCACCGGTCGCAGAACGGATCATGTGTGTCGTGTACGATCAAGATGAACGGTTGCTCGGAAAGTACGAAATGGAGCGACACGAGCAAGGTGCTTATCATCTTCAACTGGAACAAGATATCGCAGAGTGCTGGTATCGGTATGAAGTGACGACATACCTTGGCACACAAGAGGTCGTTGATCCGTACGCTAGTGCGATATCGGAGAATGGTCGATACGGTGTCATCGTTGACGTCGAACGGACGATGACCAAGTGGTTCCCGAAGCGTGTCGCGCGTCCTCTGTTCGTCAAACCGTCAGACGCTGTCATCTACGAAGCGAATATCCGTGATTTCACGATCGATCACTCAGCTGGTTCAAGTTATCCGGGTCAATACACAGGGATGACGGAACGAGGAACGCGCTCTCCTCGAGGTCATGCGACGGGACTTGATTATCTCCTGGATCTCGGGATCACCCATCTGCAATTGCTACCAGTCCACTTTTTTGAGACGACCGATGAACGGACGCGGTCTCCATATAACTGGGGATACGACCCAATGCTTTGGTTCGGGCTAGCTGGGAGTTATGCGAGTTCGGTTGAACCACTCGTTCGCGTCAGAGAATACGCGGAAATGGTAGAGCGACTCCATGAAGCAGGCATTCGTGTCACATTCGATGTCGTCATGAATCACGTCTTCATTCGAGAACGCTCCTCTCTCGAACAGCTTGTCCCTGGTTATTATTTCCGCTACGAAGTAGACGGAACACTATCGAACGGAACAGGTGTCGGAAATGATACCGCATCTGAGCGATTCATGATGCGCCGTCTGATCGTTGACTGTTTGACGTACTTTGCTCGAGTCTACCGGATTGATGCCTTTCGATTTGATTTGATGGGGATTCATGATATTGAGACGATGAATGATGTTCGTGCGGCGCTCGATGCGATTGATCCAACGATTCTGGTGTATGGAGAAGGGTGGGATCTCGCGACAGCGTTACCGGAACGATTAAAGGCGATGAGTGCCTCCGCTGCGCAAATGCCGCGGATCGCCCATTTTAATGATGTGTTCCGTGACGCGTTAAAAGGATCGACGTTCAGTGAATTCGACCGAGGTTTCGTTGCGGGAGATGGCTGGAAGGAAGGGGAGGTCCGAAACGGGATTGCGGGAAGTGTCCATATCGACAATCAAACGTACGGACGTTTTCCGGAACCTACCTATTCCATCAATTACGTCGAGGCGCACGACAATCATACGTTATACGATAAATTAAAGTTATCTTGTCCAGAGGCAGATGAACAGCAATTATTGCGGATGAGTCGCCTAGCTCAGACGATTGCCTTGTTTGCGCAAGGGATTCCGTTTCTTCACGCAGGTCAAGAATTCTTACGCACGAAACAAGGTGTTGAAAACAGCTATAACGCACCAGACGAGATCAATCGAATGGACTGGGAACGGCGGGATGATCATCTGTCCCTTGTCACATACATCAGGACGATTTTGCAAATTCGTAGAATGCATGGCGGATTCCGGTTGCACCGAGCGAATCAGATTCGCGAGTTGCTTCATTTCATCGACTTACGTCCGGGTGTCATTGCTTATGAACTTGGAGCGGTCCACTCGTATGATGCATGGCAACGCACGCTCATCGTTTACAATACGACGCGCGAAATCGTTGAAGTCTCACTTGATCATTCGCGCTGGAATGTGCATGTACAAGGGGATGAGGCCTCGGTCGACCCGCTTCTGAAAGGTGTCGACAGGATTCAGGTCCTTCCGTTGTCAACGACGATCGCAACGTGTTAAGATAAGCATTGTGCCTTAGGCAAATCTACTAAAAAAGTTGAGCGGATTATAATGGAATTAGATATTTTAGATGCGCTTGGTGAAGGCTGGACCCTTACGCCAGCAGGTGGAATCACAGGAGAAGCGTACATCGCTTCAACCGGACAATCGAAGTTGTTTTTAAAACGAAATTCATCGCCGTTTTTGGCGATTTTATCCGCAGACGGAATCGTTCCGAAGTTATTATGGACGAAACGGATTTATAGTGGGGACGTCATCAGCGCCCAACAGTTCATTGAAGGCGACGAGTTAGAGCCCGAAATGATGGAACGTCCTGAAGTAGCACGTTTGCTTGGGAAAATCCATGATTCGAAGGAATTACTGTTCATGCTACAACAGCTTGACCAGCGCCCGATCGAACCTGATGAGTTATTGCGACAATGTCGTTTGTACTTTCAACCGGATGATTTAGAGGATCCGGAGCTCGTGGAACATGCGATGGTTTACCTCGAACAAAATCTGGAGCAGGTAAGAACGGATGAGCAGGTCGTTTGTCATTCAGATTTGAACCACAATAACTGGTTGACGGGAGCAGACGGTCAACTCTATCTGAACGATTGGGATGATGCGATTATTGCTGACCGTGCGTACGATCTTGGAATGATGTTATATAGTTATGTCGACGAAGCGGCTTGGCCAGAATGGTTCGAACATTATGGACATCCTTTGACGAGTGATCTGAAACAACGGATGCACTGGTATGTCGTAGCGCAAGCAGTATTGTCACTCTACTGGTATGAAGATACGCGTCATCCGGATGTCGACGACAGTTATCATTTTCTTGAACAGCTACTTGAATACTCAAACGACTAAAAAGCGTGTCATTCCGAAAGGGAACGACACGCTTTTTTGCTTAACCTTCAGCGATTTTAATTTCTTTTTCAATATCATGACTTTCGAGATCTGCCGATCGATAAGCCGCTGTCGTCGGTAGACGTAAATCAAGTTGCGGCTTTTCTTCGAATGTGACGGTGACGTTCTTAACTGTGTAGTTAAAGACGTGACCACCACCTGCGCGAGCAGCATCGATGAAATGAAGGTGATATCCGGCGACGGCGATACCGTGACCAAATCGTGGTGTATAGTATCCGGCAAGCGTTCCTTCCGTGTGCTCGAACGTACGAGCGCTTTGAGAAGCGACAGCTTCCGTGATTGGAACGAACGGTTTTTCCTGGCGTGCGACGGTGCGTGTCTGAACCTCCGTGAATGTTCCGTCAATCCGGATAGCATAAAAGCTATTGATCGTTGGGAGTTGTTCGTTCAGCCAGTGCTCAAACGTCGCTTTTGACATCTCTTCCGTCACGGTCAGGGTTTGTTCCGGCTCGAAACGGGTTAATGTCGCGAAAGGTGTCGTCGTCTCAGGTTGGAGCGGTCGAGCACTACCATCTGAGCGGAGTTGATAGAATTGACCATCGAATCCAATCATCTCACCGTCTAAGTGGTCAAACGTTCCGATACCGAAATCACGTTGATCAAGGACGGAAGCATACGTGACTTCACTCTCAAATACGCCGTCAAGCAGTGCCATCATCGTTGAAATCTGGACGAGTGTTTTATCGTGTGCCATGTGAATCCTCCTTAGTTCAATTGATCGAGATGAACTTGTTCTCCGAGCGCGATGTTGTCACGGTAATCGATCGGTACATCGACGATGACGGGACCGTCTGTCGCGAGTGCTTCATCCATGATTGCTGCGAGTTCCGAAGGATGATTGACGCGGAGTCCTTTTGCTCCAAAGCTTTCCGCATATTTGACGAGATCGACGTCACCAAATGACGTACCGGATTTCCGTTTGTATTTCATCTCTTGTTGGAACGCGACCATATCGAATCCGCTGTCGCGCCAGACGAAGTGGACAAGTGGTGAGTTCAAGCGGACAGCTGTCTCAAGTTCCATTGCAGAGAAGAGGAATCCGCCGTCACCTGAAATCGAGACAGCTTTTTTTCCTGGACGTACGAGTGTTGCCGCGATTGCCCAAGGAAGTGCGACGCCGAGTGTTTGCATCCCGTTACTAAAGAGAAGGTGGCGTGGTTCATATGAACGAAAATGACGTGCCATCCAGATATAGTGAGAGCCGACATCGACTGTGACCGTGACATCATCCGCAATTTTTTCGCGTAACGTCTTCATGAAATAAAGCGGGTGCGTCAATGGAGAATCCGCGACTGGGGGAACATCGCGATCAACAAGACGTTGATGTAATCCTTCGAGGAATTGCACGGAACTCTCAGGTAAAGTGAGTGGTTGCAGGCGTTTAGCGATCGCATCGACCGTTTTCGCCATATCACCGACAAGTTCACGGTCTGGACGATAGAAGTGGTCAATTTCAGCGCGCATTTGATCGATGTGGACAAGCGTGCGGTCGTGCGTCGGTTGGTTCCAGAATTTCGGATCATAGCCGATCGGGTCATATCCGATCGAGAGGACGAGATCCGCTTCTGCAAGTAACGCATCTCCTGGCTGATTACGGAACAATCCAACACGTCCGTAGAAATTCGATTCAAGTTCACGTGATAATGTGCCAGCTGCTTGGAATGTCTGAACGACAGGAATCGAGACGTTTTTGAGTAACGAACGAATCGCGTGTACGACATCTGGCTGACTCGCGCGCATACCGAGTAACAAGACAGGCAGCTTCGCATCTTGAATCAAGCGAGCCGTCTCTTCGACCCAAGCTTCTGGTGCAACACCGAGCTTCGGTGCTTCAACCGCACGGAATGCCGTGACGTTCGCTTCGCTCAATCCGACGTCTTGAGGGATACTAACGAAAGCAGCCCCGGAAGTCGTTTCTGCTGTACGGAAAGCATTGGATAATACTTCTGGAATGTTATCGGCATCTTGTACTTCCGCGCTGAAGTTCGTAATCGGTGTAAAGAGTGCCTGATTGTCCATCGACTGATGTGTTCGTTTTAAACGATCGGCCCGTGTGACAGCTCCGGCAATTGCGACAACAGGGTCACCTTCAGAGTTCGCCGTCACAAGACCAGTCGCTAAATTCGATGCCCCAGGACCAGATGTCACAAGGACGACACCCGGTTTGTCCGTCAAGCGTCCGATGGCTTGAGCCATGAAGGCAGCGTTTTGTTCGTGGCGTGCAACAATGAGTTCAGGTCCCCGGTCCTGTAACACATTGAAGACGGAATCGATTTTGGCGCCGGGAATACCGAAGATGTAATCGACACCCTGCTCGATGAGTGAATCGACGACGAGATCCGCACCTGTTTTCTTCTGTACTAATTCTTTTGAATCGCTGTTTTTATTTTCGTTCATTACAATTCTCCTTTTTACCAACGTTTTTGGTGTTCGATAGCTGTAATAAATTATCTGTTTCAAAAAAAGTATACATCTGTTTCATGGTAAAACCAACCTAAAATCATTTAGAAAATAAAAAAGTACCTTGTGTATGATTACACAAGGTACAGAGATTGCCCTTATTCGACGTCGACTTTTCCGAAAGTCGCCCAGACGAACAAAGCAGTGATTCCCAAGACGAGAACGATGGGAGATGCCCAACTAATCAAGAAATCATCCACAGTATAGCCCTCCTTTTCGGTTCTTACGTACCTTAAGTGTATTAGAATGCTCACTATTTCTCAAGTGACGAACTGCTGAACATTCTTCGATAGGAAACGAAGAAGTTCTTATATAATTACCCGAATCATGATAAACTTATCTGCGGATAATTTAAGTTTGGAAAGGATGAACGATAGTGCGTTTACGACATAAACCATGGGCGCAGGATTATATGAAGGAACAATCCTCGATCTATATAGCAGAACCAGCATCTCTTAAAGGAGCATGGGCTAGCGAGTTCAAGAATGATAACCCGATCTACATCGAAGTGGGATCAGGGAAAGGAGCATTCATTACCGGAATGGCGCACCAACACCCGGATATCAACTTCATCGCGATCGAACTATTCGAAAGCGTTGCCGTGACGATCGTTCAAAAATTGGTCGAAACACCACAATCGAACGTTCGCGTCTTGACGGTCGATGCAAAAGACTTACGTGATTACTTTGAAAAAGGTGAAGTGTCCCGCGTGTACTTGAACTTCTCTGATCCATGGCCAAAGACACGTCATGCGAAACGCCGCTTGACGTATAAAACATTCCTCTCGACATATGAAGATATTTTACCAGCGAAAGGTCAAATCCACTTCAAGACAGATAATCGGAAGTTGTTCGAATCGAGTTTGATGACGATGTCAGCATACGGCATGCGCTTCGACTGGATGTCACTTGATTTACATGCGAATGAACCGGAAGATAACGTCCGAACAGAGTACGAAGAGCGTTTTTCATCAATGGGTCAACCGATTTATCGGATGGAAGCAACGTACCAAAATTAATTTAGACAAAAAGTTTTCTTATTTTCCTGGTATTTCTTTCACACTTTTTTCTTATTAATTGGTACAATGTTGTTGACTGAAGAACTTGTACTTATAGGTAAAGGGGGAATTTGGGGATGTGGCAGAAAAGCTTAGCCTTCGTAACGGCGCTCTTTCTCGCATTAAGTATCGGTCAATCGGTACTTGCTGCGGTTGATACCTCAGAAATGACGAAAGCATTAGATGAGGAATTACCAACGACGCATTACGATTATAAAAAAGGTTCGGTCGAAATCGAGGATCCGAAGACGTTCACGAATGAAAAAGGAGAAGAAGTCATCGGCGGGATCGCTGTCATCGAGACAGTCCGTGACGGCATCTTCATCACAATCAAACGTGAAATCCACTTCTTCAATACCGATAGCGGTAAATTGTTGACGAGTGCCGATGCTGCAAAAGTTGATGGCGTAAAAGAATACATCGACGGTAACTCGGATAATCTTCAACAAAAAGTCGTCTACTGGTTACCGATGCTCTTGATGTTGTTGATCATCGCTGTACCAGCGGTCATCTTATACATCGTTGTTCCACGTCTATACTCGACGACGGAATACATGAACCCGATCTACGAACGCAACGACAACCCGCGTTAATTAAGAAAAAAAGCCTCTATCCAATCGGATAGAGGCTTTTCTCATGCAAGCAACACGAAGATGAAAGCAAGTATGGCAGGTAGGCCTTGTTTGAGTAGAATGGAGCGATTGGCGGTCACGGCGCCATAAAGCGCAGCGATGATGACGCACGCTAAAAAGAACAATTGAATGGCAACATCCTGACGAATCAGACCAAATACGAGTCCGGCTGCTAAAAATCCGTTATATAAGCCTTGATTCGCAAAAAGTGTCCGAATTTGTTGTGATGCAACAGCCTCGTCCGTTAAACCGAACGTTCGACGAGCCGCTTTGGAAGAAAGAAAGAACATTTCAAGTGCTAAAATATAAAAGTGTTCCAAAGCAACGAGGATAACAAACAGCGTAGCAAGAATCGACATGAATCATACCTCCTTCAGGTGAACGTGGAAAAAAGACCGTACTTCGTCGATCGAAGCACGGTCTTTTGATTAAGCGTATTCGAGTAAAGCGCCAGTTTCGGCATCAACTGTGAATTGATACGTTTTTTCGTCATCACCTTCAAGGACCGAGATGCCACCTTTGTAGCTTTGGTAGTCACGTGACTCATATGCGTAAGCCTCTGGTGTTGCAGAGATCCATGCACCTTGGACACGTCCTTTTGCTGAAAATGTGCGTTTCGTGATTTCGAGCGCTTCCTCGGCAGAAAGTTGTTTGTCATCAACGGCTTTCTTCACTGCGAAAGCGGCGACGACAGCTGCTGCCAATCCGATAATCCAATAGCGTTTTTTCATTAAAATTCCCCTCCTTACAGGTTCTATTCCTACTGTACCAAATAATTCGTTCAGAGAGAAACAAAAGGTTAAGTGATAGAAGCAATTTTTTGTATAATGAGAAGCAGGAGGCGATACATATGAATGAAAAAACGAGAGAGTTATTTCGAACACTGACGGAATTAAATGGGGCACCAGGGTTTGAGCACGACGTTCGTCAGTTCGTTCGCGAGCGCATCACACCTGTCACGGATGAGATCGTTACGGATGGACTCGGTTCGATTTTCGGAAAACGAACAGGCGATGCGACAGGACCGAAAGTCATGGTTGCCGGGCACATGGACGAAGTGGCATTCATGGTGACGCAAATCACGAAGAACGGAATGTTACGGATTCAACCGCTCGGTGGCTGGTGGAGCCAAGTGTTGCTTGCGCAACGCTTCTCGATCTGTACGGATAACGGTGTCATCCCTGGTGTCATCGCATCGATTCCACCACACTTGTTGACAGAAGAAGTACGCAATAAGCCGATGGCGATCAAAGACATGTTCATCGATATCGGTGCAGACTCAAAAGAAGAGGCAGAATCGTTTGGAGTACGTCCGGGTATTCCTGCCGTACCATTCTTCCCGTTCACACCGATGGCGAATCCGAAGAAGATCATGGCGAAAGCATGGGATAATCGCTATGGTGTCGGAATGGCGATTGAATTACTGGAAGAGACGACAGCGGCGGATCATCCGAACATTTTGTTCTCGGGTGCAACGGTTCAAGAAGAAGTTGGATTGCGCGGAGCGCAAACAGCGACAGCACTCATCGATCCCGACGTCGCGTTCGTCGTCGACGCTTCTCCTGCCAATGATGCATCAGGAGACAAAACGGAATTCGGTCAACTCGGACAAGGCCCATTGCTTCGAATTAAAGACAGTGTCATGATTCTCTCAAAAGAGATGACGGATTACGTCCTCGATACGGCAGAATCGAACAAGATTCCGTACCAATATTATGTCGGTGCAGGTGGAACCGATGGTGGTGTCATCCATCGTTCGAATAATGGGATTCCAACGACAGTCGTTGGTTTACCAGCACGCTACATCCATACGCATGCATCGATCATGCATACAGATGATTATGATGCGGCGAAGGAATTGCTTCGGAAACTCGTCACGAACCTCGATACGACGACGCTCGCGACGCTGCAAGTTAAGTGAATGACATGACAGACAGTGGATGTGAATCCGCTGTCTGTTTTTGTTTAATAAGAACGATGTAAGTACGGACTGTCTTGTCAGTTGAAAAAACAATGTAGTCGGATAGAAAGGAGATTTGATATAATGATACGCGATGTTAAGAAAAGGACGTGACAAGATGTTCAAACAAAAAGGGATTTCACTTAGCCCTAAAGTATATTTCATCACCGTATTAAGTTATATGGCACTTGGCTTGTTTAGTTCGTTGATCATGGGTCTCATCATCCGGACGATTGGTGAAGGACTGGTGGGGCGTGGTGTAGAGGCGAAGTTCCTCATTCAGTTAGGAGAGCAGGCGATCGCACTGACTGGACCAGCAATCGGTGTGGCTGTAGCGTTTGCACTTGAGGCACCACCGCTGATCTTGTTCGCAGCAGTTGCCGTTGGTGCGTTCGGATATGAAGCAGGAGGACCAGCAGGGAGTTACATTGCAACGCTTCTTGCGACAGAGGTCGGAAAACTCGTTTCAAAGACGACACGACTCGATATTTTATTGACGCCGTTTGTTACGTTACTAGCCGGATTCGTTGCCGGACGTTACGCGGGAAAGTGGATTGGGAAAGGGATGACGGATCTGGGTGAGTTGATTCGTTGGGGAACGGAACGCGAACCATTATTCATGGGAATTTTTGTTGCTACCGTCATGGGTCTTGCATTGACGGCGCCGATTTCGAGTGCCGCGCTTGGAATCATGCTTGGTTTGGATGGACTTGCTGCAGGGGCAGCGACGATCGGTTGTGCGGCACAGATGATTGGGTTTGGCGTCATCAGTTACCGTGATAACGGAATCGGTGGCGTGGTTGCCCAAGGGATTGGTACGTCGATGTTACAAGTTGGGAATATCATTCGAAATCCTTGGATTCTTCTACCGCCGACTGTAGCCGGCGCAATCCTAGCGCCATTTGCGACTGTTCTGTTGATGCTTGAGAGCAATCTGGAAGGTTCTGGTATGGGCACGAGCGGATTCGTTGGTCCGTTGATGTTATTAAAAACGATGGGGTTCGAAATGGAGTATTATCTAGCAGTCGCTGTCCTCTGTTTCCTTGCGCCTGGCATCATCAGTTATTTCATTTATCGCCTATTACGACGTCTCGGTCGGATTCAAGATGGCGATTTAAAAATCGAATATTAAATACAAAAAGCTGATTCTAAAGGATACGCCTGTTTGACCGGATGGTGGACGAACAAGCATATGACTTTTTGAATCAGCTTTTTTCATAAAGAGAATCCGAATGAACTTGAATAAAAACTCGTAAAGAAAACATAGAGGTAAATGAGGTAAAGTGGAGTCAAATACCGCATGCGTACGACGGGCAATTTTCGAGCGAGTCGTTTTCCGAGTGCTTCGAGTAAAATGATGATCGCAAAACCGACGACCAAATACAAAAAGATTTCGGGTAAGCTTCGTTCGGAATCAATGAAGGAATAGCCGTAACGTAAACAACTCGTCATGCCAACGAAGCCGACGAAGCGTTCGAACGGATGTTTGATTGGTTGATCTGCCATAGTGAAGTCCTTTCCAGGTGTTTTCTAGTTGCAGTATAGCAAACCAAGCACGAAAACGCACAGTCACAATTGAATATGCTATGATGAGGGCAATGACTTCTAGGGAAATCAAAGGAGGAAATCATCATGAAAACATTACAATCCAAACAAGAATTCGATACAGCAAAACAAGGAAATGCCGTCTTTTTATTCTCAGCAAACTGGTGTCCGGATTGCCGCTTCTTAGATCCGTTCATGCCGGAAATCGAGCAAACATTTAACGGCTTCGAGTTTTACTATGTCGATCGAGATGATCATATTGAAATTGCCCAGGAAATGGACATCTTCGGAATTCCGAGTTTTGTTGCATTCCGCGATGGTGAAGAGACAGGGCGTTATGTCGGGAAAGAGCGGAAGACACCAGAACAGGTGACAGCATTTTTAGAGACGGTTTAAGAAAAAAGCGAGCGCTGACTCGCTTTTTTTAATGATAGAAAGGATGAATTCGAATGGAACTACAACAAATCCGAAGAATGATGACACAAACATTTGAAGAAGAAGGGTACACGACATATTTCGATCGTGAAAAGTCTGTATTACGAATTGAGCGAAAGAACGATAAATCAGGCGTTGATGTCGGATTGAATCCGCTTGTCGCAAAAGCAAAACGAAGAGGTGTCATCGCAGTCGAAGAGACGATCGAATATATCCGTGCTGTACTCGGACAAACGGATCAAATCTCACTCGTTGGACAAGAGCAAAAAATCTTTCCTGTCATTCGCGCTAAATCGTTTGCCGATACGACAAAAGAAGGAAAGACGCTCGTCAGTACACCACATACAGGTGAGACGAAAATCATGTACGCGCTTGATCTAGGAGCGACGTATCGTTTGATTGATGAGGAGTTACTGGCGTCTGCTGAATGGACAGCTGAACAGTTATCAGAAGCAGCGCGTTTTAATGTGAAATCGCTTGAAGCGCCATTTAAACAAGATGAAGTCGCGGGGAATATCTTTTATTTCTTGAGTCTCGGCGACGGATATGAGGCGAGTCGTGTTTTGAACAAGACGTTATTAGCAGATTATGCGGCGCAAATCGAAGGAGAATTCGCTGTCGGGATTCCGCATCAGGATGTGCTGATTTTCGCGGATATTCGTAATGACGCCGGATATGATGTCTTACAGCAACTGATGTTTGACTTCTTCTCGAACGGTCGGGTACCGGTCACAGCATTACCATTCTTATATGAAGATGGCAATCTGGAACCGGTCTTCGTCCTTGCGAAAAACAAGCAGCCGAAAGAGTGAAGAATCTGATACAATAGGCATTGTGAGAAAGACGGAAGGGAGTCATGGATTCAATGAATGTGTTTTATAATAAAGAGGGCGTCGGTGACGTCTTAATGATCATTTTGGAAGACGCACCACGTGCGGAAGTGACAGCGACTCGTGAAGGAGACGTAGCAACTATCAAGCATGGTGATCGTGTCGTCGGTTACAACCTGTTTGATGCTTCGACTACGTTTACGATCGAGACACAAGGACCGGTTGAATTGACGGAAGAATTGGCAACACGCATCCAAAAGGAACTGGCGAGTCGAGATATCGAATTATCACTCGAACAAGTGGATTATTCTCCGAAATTCGTTGTTGGGTTCGTTGCTTCTTGCGAGAAGCATCCGGATGCTGATAAATTATCGGTCTGTCAGGTAGAAGTAGATAACGGAACTTTACAAATCGTTTGTGGAGCACCGAATGTAGCGGCGGGTCAAAAAGTAGTCGTTGCTAAACCTGGAGCGGTCATGCCGTCTGGGTTAATCATCCGTCCTTCGGCGTTACGCGGCGTACCATCAAGCGGTATGCTCTGCTCAGCGCGTGAGCTCGGACTTGTCGATGCACCACAAGAAAAAGGGATTCTTGTACTCGATGATACAAAAGCAGTAGGGGAAGCATTCTCAATCGGTCGATGATTCGACCGATTTTTTAACAAGATGGAGGGGTGAACGTATGAGTAATCGTTATGAACAGTCACTAAAAGAGCAGGCTGCCCGGATTCGTCGAGAGCTTGCAGGGGAACGTGAGACAAAGCCTGTGGAACGTCCGAAAAAAGAGGAGCGTGAAGATCGCTTCGTTTTAACGGATGTGCCTTCACCGATTTATGGATTCCAACGTCCGAAGCAATCTGCATCGGAAACCGTAAAAGCTACGGAAGAAACGGAAACGAGTGAACAGGTTTCGGAAACAGTCGAAGAGGGAAATACTGATGAGGTTGCTTTGACGAATCAAGAACTAATCGCGCCAGAAGTCGTATTAGACGAAGCGGAAGCAGATGCTGGTCTTGTACCGGTGACGGACGTCGAATTACTTATACCGGAACCTCACACAAGTGAAGAGCTCGTAAGAGAAGAAGTGCCGACCGTAACCGAAGTAGAAGAAACGGACGAAACTGAAACATCTTCCAACAGTGAGACGGTGGAATTATCAGTTGTTCCGACAGAGACATCAAGTGAAGAGTCTGCTGATGAAAAAGAAGCTGAGCAACAAGCGGAGAGCTTCGCACCGACTTTTGATACATCTGCTATTGAAGTAGATCAAGATCCATCTGTTACTGAGGTCGATAAGCCTGTTCAGTCGGAAGTGAAAAAACCGGTCGGACCGCCTGTTAACGTCGTTATGACGACGAAAGACTTGATGGCGATGTATCGCGCACGTCGAGAACAAAATAATTTACATGGTAAAAAATAAATCGGTTTGCTATAATGGTACAGGTTTTGTACCCGAGCCCGATGGTACGGACCGGAACGTGAATTGGAGGGCTTTTATATGACAAAGTATCATTTTGTTGGAATCAAAGGAACAGGGATGAGTGCGCTCGCCCAAGTACTACATGAGATGAATCATGAGGTGCAAGGTTCAGACATCGAAAAGCACATTTTTACTGAAGACGCGTTACGGGCTAAGGGAATTCCATTTTTCCCGTTCAATGCGGATAACATCAAAGAAGATTATGTCATCATCCAAGGGAATGCTTTTGGAGATGATCATCCAGAAATCGCACGGGCAAATGAACTTGGTTTAACCATCCATCATTATTACGATTTCTTAGGACATCTAGCAAATGAATATCGTTCGGTCGCCATTACAGGCTCACACGGAAAAACGTCGACGACAGGTTTGCTTTCACACGTCTTGAGCGGTATCACGCCGACAGCTTTCTTGATCGGAGACGGGACAGGGGCAGGAGTAGAGGATGCGAAAGCATTCGTCTTCGAGGCATGTGAATACAAACGTCACTTCTTATATTACAAGCCGGACTACGCTATCATGACGAATATCGACTTCGATCATTCGGATTATTTCACAGGAATCGATGACGTCGTTTCGGCATTCCAAGAAATGGCGATGCAGGTTAAGCAAGCGATCGTTGCTTGTGGAGATGATGAGCATCTTCAAAACATTCAAGCGAATGTACCTGTTCTCTATTATGGATTTGGAGAAAACAATGATTTCCGCGCGGAAAACGCGACGTCAACGCCAGATGGTACATCATTTGATGTTTATTTACGTGATGATTTCTACGGCACGTTCCTCATTCCAGGATTCGGTCGTCATCATGTCTTGAATGCACTCTCTGTCATTGCGATCTGTCAGTACGAAGGATTGAGCAAAGACGACGTTGCTGAACGTTTAGCCACATTTGGTGGTGTAAAACGTCGCTTCAGTGAGTCGGAATTCGGCACACAAATCTTAGTAGATGACTACGCGCACCATCCAAAGGAAATCAGCGCGACGATTGAGTCGGCACGGAAAAAATATCCGGACCGTGAAGTCATTGCGATTTTCCAACCGCATACGTACACACGCTTGAAATCATTCATGGATGATTTCGCGACTTCTTTACGTGAGGCAGATGCGACATATCTATGCGAAATCTTTGGATCGGCACGTGAGCAGGAAGGGCAAGTTCGCGTCGAAGATCTGCAGGAGAAAATCCCGCAAGCTTCTATTCTGACGCGCGACAACGTTTCTGTTCTACGTCAGCATGAAAATGCTGTGCTTCTGTTCATGGGAGCGGGCGATATCCAGACGTATCAGCATCAGTATCAAAGCGTAAAATAAGCAACAGATCAAAAAGCGTCACTCGACCGGAGTGGCGCTTTTTTTGTCGTATTTTTGAATTATGATAGTAATTTCAAAAAACCGATGAGGAAAATCTAAAATAGGATTGCATCTTGAAATAAAGTTTGAAATAGTGTGTATGTGTTGAAGTTATTAACGGAAAGGAAAGACACCATGGGACAGATTTTACTCATCTTATTGCTCCAGTTGATTTACGTTCCTGTTTTGACATTACGGACGATCATGCTCGTCAAAGGGCGGACTGTCATTGCTGGATTATTTGGCACAGTCGAAACATTGATTTACATTTTTGCACTAGGAATCGTATTCCAAGACTTAACGACACTCGGTATGGTCGTTTATGCGCTTGGATTTGGTCTAGGAATACTCGTCGGTGGATATGTCGAGCGAAAACTCGCCATCGGTTACAATATGATTCAAGTGCATACGCAAGAATTTCCAGCGGAACTGATTCAAGTCATTCGCGATAATGGTTTCGGTGTGACACATTATCAAGGTCAAGGACGAGACGGTGTCCGTTATCGGTTAGATGTGCTCGCGGCTCGAACACGTATGAAAGTGCTTCGTAATCTCGTCGAAGAATACGAACCGAAAGCATTCCTCGTTGCATTCGATTCCGTCGACTTCAAAGGTGGGTATATGTTGAAAGGATTAAAGCGTCCTCGATAGAGCACTTTTCCTGAGAATGATGTTTATTCTTTGTTATTTAAGGATAAAGATGAAATAGAACGTCATTTGAAATCAGAAAAGGGGAATATCAGATGATTAGTAATCATGCAAAATCAGCTTTGAATCAACAGGTAGCAAACTATGGGGTACTGTTCGTCAAACTCCACAATTATCATTGGTACATTAAAGGACCAGACTTCTTAACGCTTCACGAGAAGCTTGAAGAACTTTATACATGGGTGTCTGAACAATATGATGTTGTTGCAGAACGTCTCCTGATGAATAACGGAACACCTTCTGCGACACTGAAAGAGTATTTAGAGCAAACGACGCTTGAAGAAGCGAAATCAGGGTTATCGGCAGATGAGATGATTGATTCCGTCATCAAAGACTTCCAACAAGTCCGAAAAGAGATGCTCGATGCGATTGAACATCTTGAGGCACAAGACGTGACGGTTGAAGATGATCTACTTGGTCAAGCGAAGGAAATCGAAAAACAAATTTGGATGCTCCGTGCGACATTGAAAAAATAAGATATAGAAAACGGATGACCCCGTCCTATGTAGGACGAGCCATCCGCTTTTTCTTATTTCAGGTTTTCAGGATTGAGGACTTCGAGTTCTGGAAGAACGAAACGACCGTCTTTACGGATCAATACGTCGTCGAACCAGATTTCTCCACCACCGTAATCGGGACGTTGGATGTTGACGAGATCCCAGTGAACGGATGAGTCATTACCGTTGTAGGCTTCTTCGTAAGCTTGACCTGGTGTGAAGTGGAAGCTGCCATCGATTTTTTCATCGAATAGAATATCCTTCATTGGATGCTGAATGAAAGGATTGACGCCGATCGCAAATTCGCCGACGAAACGAGAACCAGCATCTGTATCGAAGACTTGGTTGATCCGATCCGTATCGTTCGCCGTCGCTTCGACGATTTTACCGTCTTTGAACGTCAGTTTGACGTTTTCAAACGTGAACCCTTGATATGGAGACGGTGTATTGTACGAGATGACACCGTTGACCGAATCCTTGACCGGTGCCGTAAAGACTTCACCGTCTGGAATGTTGGCATTTCCAGCGCATTTGATGGCTGGGATGTCTTTGATCGAAAACGTTAGATCCGTTCCTGGTCCGACGAGACGAACACGATCCGTCCGGTTCATCAAGTCAACGAGTGGTTCCATCGCTTGACCCATTTTTTCATAATCAAGCGTACAGACATCGAAGTAGAAGTCTTCGAATGCTTCTGTTGATTGATTGGCAAGTTGCGCCATCGATGCGGTTGGGAAACGAAGAACGACCCATTTCGTTCCTTTGACACGATCTTGTGTGTGCATCTTACCAATCGTTTGACCGTAAAGTTTCATCTGTTCAGCCGGCACATCTGACAATTCATTGATGTTATCACCAGCACGTAGTCCGATGTATGCGTCCATCGCTTGCATTTGCTTGCGTTCGATGTCTGCCATCAATTGGAGTTGCTCTTCTGAAGCATTTCGGTATAATTTTCGTAGGATACGATTATCCTTAAGTAAGACGAACGGATGACCGCCAGCCGCGTAGGCAGCTTCAACAAGTGCCTCGACCAGTTCGCGTTCGATGCCGAAGTTTTCAATCAATACTTTTTCACCAGGTTCAAGGGCAACCGAATAGTTAATGAGATTCGTTGCCAGTTGAGTAAGACGTGGGTCACGCATGAAATTTCCCCCTCGAAATGGATTATGTAGGTTTCATTTATCATTGTAACGGAAATAAACCATTTGGAGTAGCAGGAACGACTTGCTACATGTCGAACTATCAACAAAAGACTATGCAAAAAAATTGGAGGCAAGAACCATGGAAATCACATTAGGCGGAGTCGCCGGATTAGTCGCTGCGATCGCATTCGTAGTGCTCGTCATTTTCCTTGCCCGTGTATTAGGTGCTGCGAGTAAGACGCTCAACAATGTAGCCAACACGACAGCAGGACTTGAACGTCAATTAGACGGTATCATGATGGAGACGACAGCGTTGTTACATAAGACGAATCGTCTGGTCGATACGATTGAAGAAAAAACAGAATTGCTTGCACCTGTCGCAAACTCGATCGAAGAACTCGGTACGTCTTTAAACAAAGTGACAGATTCTGTCCGGACAGTATCCGATACGGTCGCTGGTGCGGCGGATACGAATAAAGAACAGATTGCGCAAGCAGTCCGTTGGGGTTCGGTCGCTGTAGAGTTATTTAAGAAAAATAAACCGGCAGAGACTACGGTTCAAAATCATTCGACGGCAACGACGACGGTCGAGAAAAAGCCACGTCGTCGATTCCGGAAAAAGGCAGAGGCGCCGGTCACACCGGAAGTCGTGTCAGTACCGGACGTTGAAAGCATTCCAGATGAGTTGAAGGGAGATCGTAAATCATGACGAAACAACATCCATATCAAGCACAAGATTCTTCTAAAGGAGGAGGCTTCCTTGCCGGAATCATCGTTGGTGGATTGATTGGTGCTGCGGCAGCTCTCCTTTCTAGCCCAAAATCAGGTCGTGAAGTACGCAATCTGATTGACGAGCGTACGGCTCCTGCCCGTCAACGTTTGACGGAACAGACACAAGTCGTCCGCGAAAAAGCGGAGCCACTCGTAGGTGAGTGGATTCAACTAGCGAAAGATAAGGCAGCACCTGTCATTGAAAAAGCGAAGAACAATTCAACGGTTCAAGAAGCGGCACAATATGCGGGCTTTGAGAAGGATCAGGCAAGCATCGATGCTGCTCTCGCGGAAGCGGAGCAACTCGTACGGGACATTGAACGTGAAATCGGCGACGAAGTCGATGGGGCGTCTGTTGCAGAAGAAATCGACACGGAGACGGTCGTTGAACTTTCGGAGTTACGTGAACAGTTAGCAGACGAACAAGAGGAAGACAATGATCCACAGTCTGATGTGAATCATAAGAAATAATCAATACATGAGGAGCTCTCATCATGAGGGCTCTTTTTCTATGTTTCCTTATAGAGGAAACATCAAAAAATTATATGAAAAAACGTAATTTATTTTCATATTTTAAGAAATCATGCAGCTTCTTTATGTACAACAGGGAAAGAGTTCGCTATAATTAGTTGCTATTACGAGCTATATGCTGATTAGGGAGTGGTAGGACATGGATCAACATGCAGAATTAAAAAGATTACGTGATGAACTCGATTTAGTGAATGCAGAATTATTGGAATTGATGAACAGACGAGGTCAAATTGCCGTTGAAATCGGAAAAGTCAAACGAGCACAAGGACTTGATCGATACGACCCTGTTCGAGAACGTCAAATGCTCGAATCAATTGCCGCTAATAACCATGGACCTTTTGAAACAGGACGCCTTCAGCATGTATTTAAAGAAATTTTCAAAGCTTCTCTCGAATTACAAGGAGAAGATCGGACTCGGAAATTACTCGTATCACGGAAACAAAAACCGACGAATACGATCATCCGGATCGGAGATGCCGTCATCGGAGACGGTTCACAACAATTGATCGCTGGACCGTGTGCGGTCGAGAGCGAAGAACAAGTATTTGAGGTCGCGGAACAGCTCGCGAAACACGGCGTGAAGTTCATGCGAGGCGGAGCGTACAAACCACGTACATCGCCTTACGACTTCCAAGGTCTAGGACTCGAAGGTCTAAAGATGTTGAAAAAAGCAGCGGACGCGCACGGTTTGCATGTCATCACTGAAATCATGACACCAAGCGCCGTTGAATCTGCTTTACCATATGTCGACATCATCCAGGTCGGCGCACGCAACATGCAAAACTTCGATTTACTCAAAGAAGTCGGTCGGACGAATAAGCCGGTTCTTTTAAAACGAGGTCTTTCTGCAACGCTCGAGGAATTCATGTACGCGGCTGAGTACATCATGGCGAGTGGTAACGATCAAGTCATCTTGTGTGAGCGTGGTATTCGGACGTATGAACGTGCAACACGGAACACGCTTGATATCTCAGCAGTTCCGATTCTGAAGCAAGAGACGCATCTCCCTGTCATGGTCGATGTCACGCACTCGACAGGACGTAAGGATTTACTCTTGCCAACAGCAAAAGCGGCATACGCGATTGGAGCAGACGCTGTCATGGTCGAAGTCCATCCGTTCCCAGCACTTGCGTTGTCTGATGCGAACCAACAACTCGATTTCCAAGAATTCGATACGTTCATCGAAAACTTGACGACTACCTTTCCGGCACTAAACGTTCAATGATTTCCGAAAAAGGGTAACCTAAAGCGAATGAAAACGTTTTACAATGAAGGAAGAATGGGAAAAGAAAACTATCTTTTCCTGTCTTCCTTTCGTGTTGCCTAAAAATGAAAACGAAATGAAAACACTTGAGATGGATCATACTAAAGGAGGAATTTGTTTTGAATAGTAATATTACGATTTACGATGTCGCGCGAGAGGCTGCTGTTTCGATGGCGACCGTATCGCGTGTCGTCAACGGAAACCCGAATGTTAAACCATCTACACGAAAGAAGGTCCAAGACGCAATCGAACAGCTTGGTTATCGTCCGAACGCTGTTGCCCGTGGACTGGCAAGTAAAAAAACAACGACGGTCGGTGTCATCGTGCCCGATATCTCGAACATCTTCTTTGCGGATTTAGCACGCGGGATTGAAGACGTCGCGACAATGTATAAATACAACATCATTTTATGTAACTCCGACCAAAACCGGGAAAAAGAGATTCATTTGCTCAATACATTGCTCGGAAAACAGGTTGATGGAATCATCTTCATGGGCGGACGTCTGCATGAGGATCTCGTTCGTGAGTTCAAAACATCACCAGTTCCGATCGTTCTTGCTGCGACGTTGAATCAAGATTATGATCTTCCTGCCGTCAACATCGATTATGAGAGTGCTGCGCACGATGCTGTTAAGTCTTTGATCGACCGTGGACATGAACGGATTGGATTCATCACTGGACCACTCGAACAGCAAATCAATGGTGAAAAGAAATTTGCGGGTTATCGCCGAGCACTCGAAGAAGCAAGTCTTCCGTTTAACGAGCAAAATGTCGTCCTAGGAAACTATACGTATGATTCAGGAATGAAGGCGATGAATCAATTGCTTGAACTTGGAGAAGATTGCCCGCGCGCGATTTTTGCTGGAACGGATGAGATGGCTCTTGGTGTCATCCATGCCTTACAGGATGCTGGACACCGTGTACCGGAAGACTTCGAAGTCATCGGACACGATAACACACGTCTTGCGACGATGATTCGTCCGAAACTGACGACTGTCGTTCAACCGATGTATGATATCGGAGCAGTCTCGATGCGTCTATTGACGAAAATCTTGAACAAAGAAGAAATTGAAACGAACGATGTCACGTTACCACACCGGATCGAACAACGGGATTCGACACGTCCTTAATCGAAAAAACGTCTCTTCTCTCAAGCAAGCTGCTTGAAAAAAGAGACGTTTTTTTATTTCGCGACGGTAATAAGTTCATCTTGGTGATGGTGGAGTTGGTCATTTTCGACATGGAGTCGAACCGTCGTCTGACCAGGTGAAGTCAATGTCACTTTCCCGCTGTAGGCATCACCCTTTTTTTCTAGAGGAACGTAGTTATGCTTTTCAATGCCCGTTTCAATGACTTCCACTTGTACGTTCGCTTTTAGAGGTTTTCCATCAAGGAAAACATGAAAGGAGACGGGGAGTTCAGCACCGGCTTTCGCTTTTGTTGCGCCCATGTAATGAACAGACAGACCGTCGATGGCTTCGTGATCATGTCCATGCTCGTGCGATGCTTCCTCTTGTCCATGTGAATGATCCATGACAACGAATGAGATCTTATCCATATGATGGAGTCCTTTTTTATCATTGATATGATATAGTCCTTCATATTCACCTTCAGCGAGTTCAGCTTCTGCTTGATAAGAACCCGTCTTTTTCAAGGTTGCCTTGAACTTTTGATGGGCACCGTCTTGTTTTCCGGCTTCCCAAACTTCAAATGTCACGTCCTCAAGATTGACCGGTTTCTTTTGTTCGACAGCTGACGCTTTAAAAACAACGGCTTCATCTTCCATTGTCTTCGCTGGAACATTGACGTTGACCTCGACCGTCGGTTTTCCTGACCCTTGCATGTTATCGTGATCCATTGCCTGCTTTTCATTGCCACACCCTGCGAGTACGATCCCCGTCGATAGAATAAGACCGGAATAAAGCCATGCCTTTTTCATGATGATTCCCCCAACTATTATTCATTTACTAAGTAAAAATTCCATATTTAGTATAGCAACAAGTTGTGAACTCCGAACGAAATAAATGTGAAGATATAAAGTCGATTAATCAGCGGAGTAGGGGGAAGTCGCAGTCAATTGATCCTTACGCTCATCGCTCACAAACGGCCAAATTAGTCGTTTGACGGTCTCCCAATTTTTTTCTTCGATTTCAGGTCGTCGCGGAATGGCGGGGTAGAGTGGTGTTGGATCATGCCAGTGTGTTGGTGGGGGTGTTTCTTGTCCACTCCAACGTTCTTGCCATGAAGTAGGAATCTCTCCACGAAACGGAGCTTGTCCGGTCATGGCAGCAAAAACTTGACTCCACGCGCGGGGGACGACACGATACCAGTCATAGCCACCGCCTCCTAAAGCAACGATTTTTCCATTCGTATATTTATTTGCTGCAGCGACGGCGATTTGAGGTATCTGTTCATAACTTTTCATCGTTAAGGATAAATGAGTCAATGGATCGAGCGCGTGTGCATCGGCACCATTTTGCGTAATGATGAGATCTGGTTGGAACAATTCGCAGGCTTCAAAGAGAGCCGTCTCATACGCGAGTAAAAACGAATCATCTTCCGTAAAGGCGTCCAGTGGCACGTTCCAGCTGAATCCATACCCTTCTTCAGACCCCCGTTCCGTCACCATTCCCGTTCCTGGAAATAAGTAGCGACCCGTCTCATGGAGAGACAATGTCATGACGTCCTTTCGGTTATAAAAGGCCCATTGTACTCCATCGCCATGATGAGCGTCCGTATCGACATAAAGAATTTTACAGTGATATTTTTCAATCATGGCTGCCATGGCGACAGCGGTATCGTTATAGACACAAAAACCAGAGGCACGCCCACGGAATCCGTGATGCAATCCGCCACCGATATGAAAGGTCCGTTTATATTGACCAGATAAGACGAGGTCACATGCTTCGATCGTGCCGCCGACAAGGAGAGAAGCGCCCGAATGCATCCCCTGGAACAAAGGGGTGTCTTCTGTCCCAAGACCATACATCTGTGCCTTGAGGGGGGTTAATGCTCCGGTCCCGGCTGCTTTGACGGCAGCAATATAATCCTGATCATGAACGAGTGACAATTCTTCATCAGTCGCATGACGTGGCGCGATACAAGGAATGTCATCTAATTGATGCATCGCTTCAAGCAAGGAAACCGTTAACTCGAGGCGAATCGGATTGAATGGATGTGTCTCCGAAAACCGATAAGTCGCCTCTTCAGGACTGTACAGATAGGCAAAATCCTTCATCTGCTCACATCCGGTCCAAGTACATCGAATCCTTCTTTGCGCAACTTTTCGATGATCCGAATCGGATTCATCGTCTGGACACGAAACGCAACGATCCGGACATACGGATCGTCTGTTGGATATACGAGTACATTTAAGATATTGATATTCGTTTTGGCAAGCAGTGCGGCAATCTTTGCTAATGTTCCAGCAGTGTTCTCAACACGGATTTCGATTTGAGAACTTGGTTCGAGTGCACCTGTCAATTGAACGAATGTCCGCAACAAATCCGTTTCCGTGACGACACCGACAAGGCGTCGACCGCGGACGATTGGCAGACACGTCAATCGATATTCATAAAACAGCACAGCCGCATCTTCGAGAAAATCGAGCGGATGAGCCGTGACAGGACTTTCAATCATGATGCTTGAGACCGGATACTGTAGGTCTTGTTTTGCTGTATCCGGATGAAAGATACTACTTGCGCTTTGAATTTCCTTTAATCCGACAAGACCGACGAGTTCATGGCGGGCATTGACGACAAGAACATGACGAATCTGATGACGTTGCATGAGTTCGACCGCATGCGCGATGGAATTCGTCGGTTGCATCGTGATGCACGTCGTATTCATGATTTGTTCGATTAACATGACGATTCCTCCTCGAGCTCAGTCATACATGAAGCGTCTTCTCAAGCGTAGCGCATCAAAATGAGCGACGACTTCAGGTGAGACGTGTTTTCCGATACGTGCCATCAGGCAGTTGGCAGGATGGGAGGCGATTTCCGGATCGTCGGTCGGGAAGAAGACAAGACCACCATGGTTCATCATCTTCTCCATGATCTTTCGGTAATCCCAGACCGATAGTCCGCTCCCTTTTAGGTCCCAATGCCAATAATATTCAGTCGTTAAAATCAAATAGTGTTCCATAGCAGGATCGAGCATAGAGATTTCAAGCAATTTTTTACCGATCTGTTGTCCGCGGAACCGAGAGGAGACTTCGATCGCTCCGAGTTCCAAGATGTACGGATTGTTTCCTTCGCTCCACGTTTCGTAAGGGTCAGGGTATAAGTAAGTCACATAACCGATGATTTCCGTTCCTTGACGAGCGACGATGATCCGTCCTTCCTCAAGGTCTGCGATCTCAACGAGTGCTTGATGTTGTTCAGCGGGTGGACGAAAAGCCGTCAACCCTGAATCGAGTGTATACGTTGCTAGTGTTTGACTCGGTACGGGACCTTCGATGTCAACGGGACCGAGTGATGTTTCATGCGTCCGATGATTGAATTGTTTTTCAAACATGTAAGCGTCACCACCTTCCTATTCATTATAGACGAAAGCGCTTGAGCAAAGAGAGGGATTTTTTAACAAATTGACGGCAAATAGATTGAACTGACGGATAACTAGCTTATAATAAAGAGGAAAACATAGAAGGGGAGGAACGAGACATGAAAGTTTTGAAAGCGCTTCCGGGGAAGCATTGGTTAGCAGAGTATGATGAAACGAACACGTACGACTGGAAAGATGCTGAGCAGTACTTTTCATGGGCGACAACGGGGAAAGTCAACATGGCTCATGAAGCAATCGACCGCCACGCAGAAGGCGAGCGGGCGAACAAGGATGCGCTGATCTATTTCGATGGAACGACGGAACAACGATTCACATATGCAGATATGAAACGATTGACGAATAAAGCGGCAAACGTATTAGTCGACGCAGGGGTCAAAACGGGTGACCGTATTTTCATCTTCATGCCACGTTCACCTGAATTGTATTTTGCCTTGCTTGGCGCACTGAAGGTAGGCGCAATCGTCGGTCCGTTATTTGAAGCATTCATGGAACAAGCGGTCCGTGATCGCTTGCTTGATTCTGAAGCGAAGTTACTCGTGACGACGAAGGCATTGCTCCCACGTGTTCCAGTTGGGGAACTGGAATCACTTGAAAAAGTAGTACTTGTCGACGAAGATATCGAAGAATCGGACACATTACTCGATTTCCGCAAAGCGTTCGAGCAAGCATCCGATGTATTCGAACCGGTCTGGTTAGATCGTGAAGACGGATTGATCCTGCACTACACTTCAGGATCGACAGGGAAGCCGAAAGGTGTGCTCCACGTTCAAAATGCGATGATTCAGCACTTGATGACAGGTCGCTGGGTACTTGATCTCCAAGAAGATGATATCTACTGGTGTACGGCTGACCCGGGATGGGTCACAGGAACAAGTTACGGTATCTTCGCTCCGTTCTTGAACGGGGCAACGAATATCGTCGTCGGTGGACGCTTCAATCCGGATTTCTGGTACAGTGTCATTGAGAAGTACAAGGTAACGGTCTGGTATAGCGCACCAACGGCTTTCCGGATGTTGATGGGAGCGGGAGCGGATGTTGCAAATCATCATGATCTCTCAAGTCTTCGTCATGTATTGTCTGTCGGCGAACCGTTGAACCCAGAAGTCATTCGTTGGGGGAAAGAAGCGTTCGATCAACGGATTCATGATACATGGTGGATGACGGAGACAGGCGCGATGATGATTTGTAACTACAAGTCGATGGACATCAAACCGGGATCGATGGGGAAACCGATTCCAGGAACTCAGGCTGCGATAATTGATGATCAAGGAAATGAGTTACCGCCATTCCGAATGGGGAACCTTGCTTTAAAAACACCATGGCCATCGATGATGCGTCAAATTTGGAACAATCCGCAGAAATATGAATCATACTTCTTCAAAGGATGGTACGTTTCAGGAGATTCTGCCTATATGGATGACGAAGGTTACTTCTGGTTCCAAGGACGTGTCGATGACGTCATCATGACGGCTGGAGAACGGGTTGGTCCGTTCGAAGTCGAAAGTCGTCTCGTCGAGCACCCAGCTGTCGCAGAAGCTGGGGTCATCGGGAAACCAGATCCAGTCCGCGGTGAAATCATCAAGGCGTTCATTGCCTTGCGTGATGGTTACGAGCCGACGGATGAACTAAAACAAGAAATCCAAGCATTCGTCAAAGAGGGGCTGGCTGCTCACGCGGCACCGAGAGAAATTGATTTCCGGGATAAATTGCCGAAGACACGAAGTGGTAAAATCATGCGCCGTGTCTTGAAAGCATGGGAGTTAAATCTCGAAACAGGGGATCTTTCTACGATGGAAGATTGAGTGTAAAAACAGTTCCAGTAAAATTCAGAGATTAGTAAGTTCAAAAAATTCTATTATGGAAATTTTATCCCCCTTAAGTAAGGGGGATTTTTTATTACAAATTTTTTAAAAATAGATGATAGAAAGTTAAAAGAATTTTCTTATGTTATAATTTTACTGAATTATTTTTCCAATAAAAAGAGTAGGGAGATGGTTTGTTTGGTTAAAATCAAGACTTTAAAATCTGGTTTAATTCTTTCCACCGTTCTAACTGTATCTTTAGGCGCACCAAGCTTTACAAGTGCTGATTCAGGGAGTTCAACTCTACCTACAAAAGATTCGGGATTACACGCTATGTATTACAAAATGTATGCTCCAAAATCTCAAACTAAATACAAACAATTTAGTGTGGCGATCCAAAAAGTAAATAAGATTAAAAAAGACAACAATAAAATAATCTTGTACGGTACTTTTGTAGCTGGAGGAGGGAATCTTGCTGGTTACGTGAAGAGTATACAAAATGTTCCTTATGTCGGAACGGCATTAAAGGCTGCAGAAAAAGGTGGAACTGCAATGGTTTTACTGGGGACATATGGGAAAATGACGTATTCTAAATTTAAAAAAGATAGTATAGTCATGCACAAAACTTATTTTAAGTGGACGAACCCTGCAAAGTTAGAATACTCTGTAAAAATAAAATCTTGGGTCGCATATAAAGGAAAAAAAGTGACTAAAGTAAAAACATCAACCTTCTCTAAGTCACTCTAAATTAAAACTTTCAAAATGAGGTTGTAATATAATCCAGTTTAATAAACGAAAGACCCTCGAAACGAGTAGTCGTATCGAGGGTCTTTTCCTATAAAATCAGTTAGTTGTGTTCCAGCTTCTTTTTATTAGTTTTCAGAAGTATCGCCTTTCTTTTCATCTTGCTTTTTCTGTTGTTCTTGTTGTTTCTGTACATCTGCTTCTTTTTTCTTAGCCTCAGCTTCCGCTTTCTTCTTAGCCTCTGCCTCGGCTTTTGCTTTTTCCTCGGCAGCACGTTTTGCGTCTTCCTCTGCTTTTTTCTTCGCATCTGCTTCAGCTTGTTGTTCGTTTTGTTGATCTTCTTGTTTCTGTTCTTCCGCTCTATTTGCTTCTTCTTCTGCTCGCTTAGCTGCTTCTTCTTTCTTTTTCTCAGCTTCCGCTTTTTTCTTCGCCTCTTCGGCTTTTTCTTTTTATCCTCTTCTTTGAAACGACCACTGTTCTTAAAGTCATTTGCTGTTACAGAAGATGGTTGTGTGAAGCGAGCACCTGATTTGAAATAGCTGTTGTTAGCACCATATGCTGCGTTCGCCATTTGTGACCACAGCGTCTGTGTGCGTTGATAATACGTCGTCGGACCGATAAGTGAGTTGTTTTGGTCATGCCCTGTCCAGACGGCAAGGGTCACACCAGGTGTCGAACCAACGAGGTAAGAGTCTTTGACATCATTGGTCGTACCGGTTTTACCTGCCCAGTCTCCCGGAACATTCAATCGGTCTTTTGCAAATGTTGCCGTACCTTTTGTGAAGACACCGCGCATCATATCAAGCGTCAAGTAAGCCGTTCGTGGTTCGTAAATTCGTTTTTTCTTTGGTTTTGCTTTATAAATGTTTTTTCCGTCTTTCGTGATTTTCGAAATGACGTATGGTTGTACGAATTCACCATAGTTCGCGAGTGTTGCGTAAGCACCAGCAAGTTCGACTGGTGTGATCTCCATCGTTCCGAGTGCAGCCGAAGGAGCATAACGAATCGCATCCGGTACTTCTACGCCCATATCGACGAGTTTTTGAATCGAGTTCGACATGTTCATCTTCTCGTAAATCTTAACAGCAGGTACATTTAATGAGAGTTCAAGTGCGGTGCGAACCGTCACGTTCCCACGATAACGACCGCCTTCGTTCTTGATTGGGCGATCACCTGGTTGACGTGGTACGGTCTGGTAGTAATACTCTTCGTCATTGACGGTCGATCCCGGAGTAATTAAACCGTTCTCGATACCATTTGAATATACGAGAATTGGTTTTGCTGTCGATCCGATTTGACGTTTGGCTTGGAATGCCCGGTTGAAGTCATCCGCTTTCCCGTCCATATAGCGCCCGCCGACGAATCCAAGGATACGACCTGTTTCATTTTGAACCATGACCGCTGCTGTCTCTTCGGGATCTTGTTTCGAAACGGTTTTTTTCGTTTTTGGATCCACGACTTGTTTGTACTGCATGCTGCCAGGGAAGTTTCCATTGTTCTTCGCAGGTTGTTGCATGGATTCATGAATTTTCTTATCTAGCGTCAAGTGAACTTTGTACCCACCTTGACGGAGAGCAACCAGTGCTTGATCCTGGTAGTTTGCTCGAACTTCTGCTAGTTCAGACGGTTTGACTTCATCTTCTTTAATTCCATCTTGTTTCATCAAGTACTTCGTCATGATTTTCGTTGCTTCACGCTCTGCTAAGTCGTAGACATACGGATATGTGTCACGTGAACGTTTCGATTGTTTCGCAAAGTCTTTCGTAATATCGTACTTGATCGCTTTTTCGTATTGTTCTTTTGTGATGTTTTTTGCGACATACATCCGCTTCAAGACGGTTTTCATCCGATTGATACTTGGTGTCAAATCTTTCTTGACGACGCCACCTTGAAGGTACGGTGTGTAATAATAAGGGTTTTTCGGAATGCCGGCGAGGAAGGCTGCTTGTGGTAATGTCAGCTTTTTCGCTGATTTATTAAAGACACCTTGAGAAGCCGCTTCAATTCCAGCAATGTTACGTCCGAGTGAATTTCGACCAAATGAGACGACATTCAAATAAGCTTGAAGAATTTCGTCTTTTGACATCGCATTCTCGAGGCGTAGCGCTAAGATGATTTCCTTTGCTTTGCGTTCGAACGAGACTTCATTCGTCAAAATTTGGTTTTTAATTAATTGTTGAGTCAACGTACTTCCGCCAGTCCGTGACGCGGAGTTTGTCAGCTCTTGCAAGACTGCACGCAATGTTGCTTTTGGGACAACACCATCATGCTGATAAAAATCAGTATCTTCAGTTGATAAGACGGCATCTAATAAATACGGAGAGATATTTTTAATGTCGACAGGCTGACGTTCTTCATCAGTAGAGACGTTCGTCAATTTCTCGCCGCTTCCCCAATAAATCTGACTCGTTACTGCATAGCTATTGACTTGTTGTTTCATTTCCGTCAATGGAGGGGCTTTCGTACCTTTGACAAGGGAAGCGAAGTATCCGCCGGCAGCTCCGACAGAAAAGCTTCCAATGAGCAACACTGCTATGATGAGGAATAAAATGATGTTCCATGAAACATCGTATGTGATATTCGACCAGTGCCGAACGGCTTTCGTCCGGGGGTGATTCCAAAACTTGGACCAGTTCTCGCGCATAAATGATCTCCTTTGCATCTTAAACTTAGGTGTAAATTAATATTAAATCACAGATAGACGTATTATACCATAAATCCATTGCTTAATTTTGGCTTGACAGCGGATTCGCCTTCGACGTATCATGAAACCATCTTATTTTCATATGATACGTTAAACAGTGATCGGAATACAGTAGTAAGTCACTCCCTGTGACAGAGACCTAGTGGTGCTGCGAACTAGGACACAGTGAACTTATGAATTACGCTTCCAGGAGTTTCTTGAGAAATCAAGCGGTCCGTCCCGTTATCGACGAACCAAGTGGTCCTTTTTAAAAGGGCAATCAGGGTGGTACCACGGAATCTTCCGTCCCTTCGTCTTAGACGAAGGGACGGTTTTTTATTGTTAAAAGTGAACTTTAGGAGGAGACACAATGACGTTATTAGAGGATTTAGAATTTCGCGGTTTAATTAACCAGATGACGGATGAAGAAGGATTGAAGACATTACTCGAGACACCAACGACACTTTACACAGGATTTGATCCAACAGCGGATTCACTTCACATCGGACACCTGTTGCCGATCTTAGTCTTAAAACGATTCCAACAAGCAGGACACCATGTCGTAGGTCTCGTTGGTGGAGCAACGGGAATGATCGGAGACCCGAGTGGTCGCGCAACAGAACGTTCGTTGAATACATCGGATATCGTCGAAGAGTTCGCGAATCGGATTAAGGACCAGTTGTCACGTTTCTTACCACTTGAAGGAGAAAACCCGGTCACGATCGCCAATAACCTGGACTGGACGAAAGATTTGACGATCATCGATTTCTTACGCGATATCGGAAAACACTTCCCGGTCAGCTACATGCTTGCGAAAGACTCTGTTGACTCACGCCTTCAAAACGGGATCTCATTCACTGAGTTCTCATACATGTTACTTCAATCGTTTGACTTCTTGAAACTCTACGAAGACAAAGGATGCCGCCTTCAAGTCGGAGGTAGTGACCAGTGGGGGAACATCACAGCAGGGATGGAATTGATTCGTCGTGCGGGTCATGAAGAAAAAGCATTCGGATTGACGGTACCGCTTGTTACAAAAGCAGACGGTCAAAAATTCGGTAAGACAGCAGGTGGTGCGGTTTGGTTAGACGCTGACAAAACGTCACCGTACGAGTTCTACCAATTCTGGTTCAACGTTGACGATCTTGACGTCATCAAGTTCTTGAAATACTTCACGTTCTTAACGCACGAAGAACTCGACGCGCTCGCAGAAGAAGTCAAGGCAGCACCAGAGAAGCGTGTCGCGCAACGTCGTCTCGCAGAAGAGATGACAGTTCTCGTCCATGGTGAAGAAGGGCTGAAACAAGCGCAACGTATTACGACGGCACTCTTTAGTGGAGACATTAAATCGTTGCAAGTCGAAGATATCGAAGATGCGTTCAAAGGAATGCCACGCTTTACACTCGGTGAAGCGACAAACCTCGTCGACGTTCTCGTTGAGGCGAAGATCAGTCCGTCAAAACGTCAAGCACGTGAAGACGTTACGAACGGTGCGATCTACCTGAACGGAGAACGCGAGCAAGATTTAACGAAAGAAATCACGGAAGCTGATGCAATCGGTCGCTTTACGATCGTACGTCGCGGAAAGAAAAAATACTTCGTCGTCGAGCATGCTTGATGATATACGAAACGCTCCCTGCACTTAGATGCAGAGAGCGTTTTTTTAAGCTGTCCGGAATAAACGGAGTGGCAACAAGCGAACGGCGATTGTTGTGGCGATGACGGCTTTGATCGTATCCCATAAGACAAAAGGATAGTTGATCGCAAAGGCATCTTTGAACGATAGATCGAGTACAGCCATTAAACCGAATGTTCCAAGCAAGTAGACTAAACCAAGTCCGAAGACGATCATCCCGATGAAGAGGGGAACGAAGCGACGCGTTTTTTCAGCAACAAGTCCGATGAAGAATCCGGCAATCGGAAAGGCAATCAAATAACCAACGGTTGGTCCGACGAATGGGGCTAGTCCGCCTTTTCCGCCAAGCACCGGTAGACCAGCTGCTGCGAGTAATAAGAAAATCAAGACAGCGAGTCCACCACGTTTTCCACCGAGAATCGCGCTGACCGTCATGATCGCGAGCATCTGGAGCGTGATTGGAACAGCGCCGACAAGTTGAATCTGTGGCAAAGAACTGACGGCTGCGATGATGGCAGCACCAAGGGCGATGAATGTTAAATCTCTTGTTTTCATGAATGAAGTCCTCTTTTCTGTTTGTGTTAACTATTTATGTTTAAAGGTTAACACAAACGGATGAATGACGTCACTCTTTTTTTAAGACCAGGTATACATTTTAGTCATAGGCATAAAAAAAGCACCCACCGAAGTGAGTGCTGGAACAATCGATTAACGTGAGTAGTACTCGACGACGAGTTGTTCTTGGATTTGATCGTTCAATTCAGAACGCTCAGGAAGACGGACGAACGTTCCTTCGAGCTTCTCAGCATCGAAAGTAACGAAGTCTTTAGTTGCTGGAGCAACTTCGAGTGCTTCTTTGATAACGACAAAGTTCTTCGATTTTTCGCGAACTGAGATCGTTTGACCTGGTTTCACGCGGAATGATGGGATATCAACGCGTTGTCCATCAACTTGGATGTGACCGTGGTTGACGAGCTGACGAGCAGCACGACGTGTACGAGCCATACCCATACGGTAAACGACGTTATCAAGACGTGCTTCGAGTAAGAACATGAAGTTCTCACCGTGGATACCAGGCATTTTGCCAGCATCGTTGAAGATACGGTTGAATTGGCGTTCGTTTACTCCGTACATGTGACGAAGTGTTTGCTTCGCTTGAAGTTGAAGACCGTACTCAGATACTTTACGACGGCTGTTACCGTGTTGACCTGGTGCGTAAGGGCGTTTTGCGATTTCTTTTCCTGTTTCAGTAAGTGAGATACCGAGACGACGTGAGAGTTTCCAAGCTGGACCTGTATAGCGAGCCATAATAAGACTCCTCCTTATTGTTCGTTATTATTTGCATAAAAATAATAACGCCATCAAACCCACATTACGCCCATTTCATGATGTGGCACCCTCGCTTGATAGCAAAGTTACACGATGCCCCTCCGGTTATTCACCGAGTCATGAAATGTGATACGTAAGCGATTTGACCGCTATCGTTATCATTTCTGCACTTTTACAAGTATACGGTGTGGACAATCGACTGTCAATCAGAATTACAGATGGCGAAGCAGTGTCGTACAGAATGCTTCTAGACCAGCTTGATCGACTTCGTCAAAACGGTTGAATTCTGGGCTGTCGATATCGAGGACACCGATCGTTTGTCCGTCTTTGACGAGTGGAATGACGATTTCTGAATTCGAAGCCGCGTCACATGCGATGTGACCTGGGAACTGATGCACATCTTCGATTCGTTGTGTCGTCTGTTCTGCTGCGGACGTTCCGCATACACCACGACCAAATGGAATACGAACGCATGCTGGAAGTCCTTGGAACGGTCCGAGGACGAGTTGGTTTTGCTCCGTATCCGTCAAATAGAAGCCGACCCAGTTGATACGATCGAGGAACTGGTTGAGCAACGCGCTCGCATTCGATAAGTTCGCGACTTGATTGTCTTCTCCCATTAATAGCGCATCGAGTTGTTTTGATAGCATGTCGTATTGTTTCGTCCGGTCACCTTCATATGTCTTTGTTTCGAACATAATAAAAATTCCTCCCGTGAAAAGTGTATTTTTCTTAGTTTAACGAGTTTTCGCGTAGCTGACAAACAATTGATTTTTGGAAAAAGGATTCAAAACAGCGGAAGAAATCAGGAAAAGCCTTTGTAAATCTATGCAAAACGGTTGCGCTATACTATTATAAGGATAAGATTATTGCGATTTAGAGAAAATCTAAAGTCGTAGGACAGAGTGGAGGTCGTGACAAATGTGGGCATGGGTGATCGGAGTCATCGTCATCGTATTACTCGTCATGCTGTTTAGCATGATCAGTCGAAAAAAATACTACACGAAAATCGATGAACTTGATATGCGCAAACAAGGCATCGTCAGTGCATCGATTCCAAAGGAGTTGCAGGACTTAAAGCAACTACCGATGGCGGGTGAGACGGAGACGAAGTTCAGCTCCTGGCATCAAGCGTGGGAAGAGTTATTAACGGTCCACGTCGCCCAAATCGATGAGACCCTTTACCGGGCGGAGGAAGCGCTCGATAAATATCGGTTCATCGCCGTCAAGAATGACCTCGAAGTAACGGAACAATTGATTGCAGAACTCGAAGGGTTGATCGATGAGATGCTCGTCGAGATGTCGACGTTCAAAACGAATCAATCGGTTCTAGCCGAACTGAAAGCTCAAGGGGAAGCCGATTCAGGGCAAGTTCGGAAATCATTATTGATTCAAGCGAACTCATTCGGTCCGGCGCTTGCGCGTCTCGAAGAACGAAGTGAACAAATCGACGCGCACTGGAATGAGATGTGTCAGTACGAAGCTTCAGGTGAAGTGACGAAGGCGTATGAAACAAGTTTGTTACTCGAGCAAGAAGTAGCAACGACGCGTCAACTCGTTGAACTCGTACCGAAACAATGGAAGATTCTCGCTCATGAATTGCGTCAACGGATTGATCAGCTCGGAGCGGGCTATAAGGAAATGTCATTAGATGGGTATCCACTTGAACCACTCGGTCTCCAATCCGAGATCAAACGGTTCGAGGAACAACGTCTGAGCCTTTCTGAAAAAATTGAAATGCTAGAAGTCGACGGTTTGGAAGAGGCGATTCAACAGTTATCGGCCGATGTGGATCAAATGTATGATACGTTCCGTCGTGAGGTCGATGCGCGTCATCAAGTGAAAAAAGAAAACCAATTCTTGAAACAAAAAGCGCTACGGATGCGTGAACGGATTCATCAATTGGCACAAGAGTTCAGCATCCTACGTGAAAAATATGAAATCTCAGCAGATTTAGGGATTCACTATGAGACAATCCAGCGTGACGAAGAGCTACTGTTTGAAGCAGCAAAAGATCTTGATGAGTCGATTGCCGGAAAAATCATCCCGTTCAGTATGCTCGAAGATCAGATGCGCGATGCGATTCGCCTCGAAGAACAGTTGATGATTCAGTACGAACGCTTTACGGTCGAACTCCAGGCACTTCGAAAAGAAGAGACGGAAGTTCGCGAACGAATCGTCGAATGGCGTCATCAACTGTCGCAGACACGCCTCCGTCTGAAACGACTCGGATTACCGAACTTACCGGCTGAGGTGGAAGAAGCGCTCCGAAATGCAAATCGTTCACTGCAGACGCTTGAGACACGGTTAGAGGAGTTACCGTTTAACGTTCGATCGATCGTCGCACAAAGTCAAGACGTCCAAGAAACGTTTAAACATGTGCAAGAACGGTTAGATACATTAGTGTTCGAAGTCACGTATGCCGAACGGCTCGTCCAGTATGCGAACCGGTACCGTCGCCACGACAACGAGATACATATGTCGCTGACGATCGCGGAAACGAAGTTCTTAGCGGGAGACTATGAACGAACGATTGTCTTAGCGGAACGTGTCCTAAATGAATACGATCCGGCCGCGATCGAACGTATTAAACGGTCGTGTGCACCAGAAGAAACATTGCACGTTTAAATCAGGATCGACAATTCAGGGTGACCGTCATGGTCACCCTATTTTTGTAAAAAGAGGAGTGAGTGGAATGGGAACACTATACGTAAACGGATTGATTCGAACGATGGCACACGAAGAGGATGTCCATTCAGCGATGTTCGTCGAGAAGACGCGGATCATCGCGATGGGAGAGGAAGGAAAGCTACGCCGCCGTTTCGGTAGACGTATTGATCAAATTCACGACTTGAACGGAAAAGCTGTATATCCAGCCTTTACGGATGCGCATATTCATCTGATCGGTTACGGGGAAGCGATCAATCGTGTCGATGCCTCGCGCTATACGACGCTTGAAGCGTTAGGGCAAGCTTTTCTCAAGGCGGAACCAGTCAATGGAATCCATGTGGCAGAAGGCTATGACGAAACGAAGCTTGATCGTGCACCGACGAAAGCATGGCTCAATCAGTTGTTCCCTGATGCACCTGCCTTGTTGAAACGAACAGACCGGCATACAGCACTTGTCAACGATGTCTTGTTCCAACAGCTCGGATATAAAGCGTCAACCGTCATCGAAGGTGGAAAGGTCGGTTTATCGGATAATGGAGAAGCAGACGGATTCTTGTACGATGCGGCGCTTGAACCTTTATATGCGTTACAAGCTGGAAACTTAGAGAGAAATAAAGCGTCCCTTCGGTCAGCGATTAAGAACTTATACCAATATGGCATCATTGCGGCACACACAGAAGACTTGTCGTATCACGGGGATGTCGCGGACATCTTGCAAGCCTATAAGGAAGTGACGCAAGAGACAGGCTTCCATACACATCTGCTCGTGCATCATCTTGTCATCGATGAGTTCGTGCAACAACAACCTACTTTACCGTCAACGATGTCAATCGGTGCGATGAAACTGTTCGTCGACGGCGCGCTCGGAGGACGAACCGCTCTTCTCGGTCGTGGTTATTCCGATGATCCGACGACACGTGGTATCGAAGTGCATACGCCAGAACAACTCGAACAACTCGTCAAACGAGCACGTAGTTATGGATTCACAGTCGCGGCACATGTCATCGGTGATTTAGCGATCGAGCGGTTCGTACAGGTGCTCGAGAAGTATCCGGCACCAAAAGGGAAACGCGATCGCATCATTCATGCGACGGTCGTCCGACCAGAAACGCTTGCGCGAATTCGGAAGTTACCAGTCTTGATTGACGTTCAACCAGTCTTTTTACTGGATGACGCCGACTTCATCGTCGATCGACTCGGATTGAACCGCTTAGACTGGAGTTACCGTTTACGTTCGTTAGCTGAGACCGGCGCATTATTGTGCGGCGGAGCAGATGCGCCGATCTCTGACCCCGATGTCCGACGGTCGCTTTATGCAGCAACCGAAGGAACGGCAGGGCGTGTCAATAAAACGAACGAGACGTTATCGATGTTTGATGCCTTGTTGCTCTTTACGAAGAATCCACATCTCGCGACAGAAACACATGGTCGAAAAGGATTGCTCTTACCAGGCTATGATGCCGACTTCGTCATCTTTGAAGAAGACTTCTATCGCTTGCGTGGGGAAGCCATCTTGAATAACCGTTTGGTCGAGACGGTCCAAGCTGGAAAAACCGTTTATCAGGCGGAAGCCGCGTTAGTGTGATGTTTGCGTATAGTGTGAAATAGCTTCCGAATAGAACGTCGATAGTCCGGGGGCATACGCATCGTAATAGGCGCGGAACCGTTCGTCAGACACATACATCTGACCGAGTGAGGCAAAGAGAGATAATGCGCATGGGTAATAGTACGTATCGATGAAATCATGTTGTTCTTTGACGACTTGTTGAACGTCTGGGTCCGTCGCCGCATGCCCGTCGCGGTAAAGGGTCGTCAAGCGCTGATCGAGTTGCTTATGCATGCTGCTCAGTTGTTCTTTCTCATTTGGAGTACGTTGTCGTTGTCTTTTTGCACTGATTCGATAAGCGTCAGTGTCACCGTAGAGTTGCTGGACTTCATCTGCATGTTGTTTTTCATGCGTAACGATCTCTTCATGACGCAAACCGCGGAATAATTGTTCGTCTTTCATCGGGAGTCCTCCTTTTAAGGTGAGTAATGTCTGTTCAGCGAGTCGAGCAAGCATTTGATAACGCGAAGCTTTTTCTTGAAGGAGTGCAATCTGCTTTTTCAGTGTCGTATGATGATTGGAATCAGATTGCGTGAGTAATCTTTGGATTTCTGACAGTGGGAAATCAAGAGAGCGGTAGAGCAGGATTTGTTGTAAACGTAAAAGATCCTCTCTGCTGTAACTTCGGTGACCAGCATTGGTGCGCTTTGGCACGAGGAGACCGATCGTCTCATAATGATAGAGTGTTCGTTTTGTGACGCCGGTCAGTTTGGCGATTTCCTGAGTGGAATACATCATTTGTGTACCTCCTTTGATTGGAGTATAAAGGGTGACGTAACGGAAGACGCAATAAAAAAATCTGCCCCGAGGAGGCAGATTTTTTTATTGTCATAAGAACGAGCGTTGAATCTTATGCCAAAATGTATTGTTCGTCAATTTGACGGTTTTCAGTTCTTTTTCAGAAAGCTGGATATCGACTGAATCTGTTCGTGTGAGACTGAGTGCTTCGTTATCCATCCCGATGATCGGATAGTCGTTCCCGTCTTCGATGATGCGTAACGAAAGTTTCCGTCCACGGTTCAGTAGGAAAGCAGAACCGAGTGTCCGGTACCGGTTGTTGTTGACGGAAGCAATTTCGCTGACTTGAAGACAGTGAATCAATGGATCGACGATTGCACCAGAGAGTGACTTATTATAAGCCGTAGAGCCCGTCGGTGTTGAGATGACCATCCCATCCCCGCGGAATGTCTCAAACAGGAAGTCGTCGATATAGACTTCGATTGCGAGTGATTTGATGATGCTCGACTTCACGGAACATTCGTTCAGACAGAGCATCGGTGGTCCACCGTTGATGGATGCTTCGAGCAGTGGATAACGACGTACTTCGATTTCACCATCCGAGACACGGTTGCCTGTCTCTTTAAAGATCGCTTCGACCGCAGAAAGATCGTTGATATCAAAATCACAGTAGAACGAGTTTGGTCCTTCAGCGAATCCAACATAGATCGCATCATCACGGAAACCTGTGAAGCGTGCCGCTTGCAAGAAAGCCCCATCTCCACCAATCGAGACGATGATGTTTGCTTGTCGGTGATCTTGGACAACGTTCAGTCCGTATCGTGTACCGACATCAATCAACTTTCGCACCTGCGTCTCGTGTCTTTGTGTATTTCGGTAGTACAGGTAGACGTTATTTCGAGCCATGGTCAATTCCCCCTTGAAAGCGTTTCATGAACTCTTTCATTATACCTGTTTTTTGGAAAGACGGGTACTGAAGTCCATCAATTATGGCAGAATGCTTGCCATCTTCGCGGATCATTCCTATAGTTAAATAGAAAATACAGTATATCCATTCAGGGGAAAAGGGGAATTCATAATGGCAACGTTTAAAGGAAATCCAATCACACTTCAAGGTACGGCGGTTCAAGTCGGACAAACAGCACCTGACTTTCAAGTGTTAGCTAACGACTTATCACCGGTAACACGTGATACATATCAAGGTGTCCGGATCATCAGCGTCGTCCCATCAATCGATACAGGCGTTTGTGATGCGCAGACACGTAAATTCAATGAAGAAGCAGCAACAATTGAAGGTGTGACGGTCATGACGGTCTCAAACGACCTTCCATTCGCACAACGTCGCTGGTGCGCATCAAGCGGTCTCGATCAAGTCGTGACGTTGTCTGATCACCGTGATCTTTCATTCGGTACACAGTATGGCGTAGCCATCGAAGAATTACGCCTGCTTGCACGTTCTGTTTTCGTTCTTGATTCAAACAACGAGATTACGTACGTTGAATATCTTGAAGAATCAACAGACGAAGTCAATTTCGAAGCAGCACTCGCTGCAGCACGTGAAGCGAAGTAAGAATGGTTTACAAACGCCGCTGAAGCGTTACAATGGAACTAATGATAGAAACGGCTCCCGCTCTACGGGGGGCCGTTTCGTTTTGGAGAGGATGACGTACATGGAGCCGTTAGAAAAGTTATATAAGGAATTAACACGTCAAACAAAACAAATCGAACGTGATCTGGATATGCCCTATTTAGAAGCGTTGACGACGGTGATTGATCGATTGAACGATCGTCATACTGAAAATGTAGACAAAGAGGTCATTCGGAAGGCAGTATCGCTTGCTATTCTAGAAGGGATGAAACAAGCACAACCGAACCATTTGCCGACGCCAGACAGCGTCGCTTTGTTTGCTGGTTATCTAATCGGGAAATTGGTAGGTAAGGAGGACATCCGACTACTTGAGTTGGGGAGTGGGACAGGTGGCATGTTACATGCTGTCTTAAGTCAGCTTTCGACAGGTACATCTGCTGAGGCGGTCGAGGTAGATGAGACATTGATTCGTTTATCGGCAGCGGTAACCGAATTACTCGACTATCCAGTCACGTATACCCATCAAGATGCGTTACGACCATTATTGTTAGATCCAGTTGATCTTGCGATGGCTGATCTTCCTGTCGGTTATTATCCAGATGAAGAGGTTGCCGCTTCTTACATCTTAAAACGAGACGAAGGCATGAGCTACAGTCATTTCTTGTTGATTGAACAAGCGATGCAATACGTCAAACCAGGCGGATTCGGTGTCTTCGTCATTCCGAACGGACTGTTTCAACATGATACGGAAGGGAAGTTGAAACAGTACTTCGAATCAAAAGCGCATGTCATCGGTATTTTGCAGTTACCGCTCACGATGTTCAAACAAGAACAGGCAGCAAAAAGTTATTTGATCGTCCGTAATCATTTAGCCGGTATGAAGATGCCAAAACAAGCATTGCTTGCTGAGTTGCCATCGTTCACAGATGCTCGCGCGTTTGGTGGTATGGTGAAACAGATTGATGAATGGATTAACACAGAATTAAAATGAATTACGCAAAGTGATTGAAATCTGTCGTTAATTTGACTATTCTAGTTGTAGAACAGAAATAGAAGAAAACCTAAACAGATGTGAATGTTCATTGGATTCAAATGGAAAAGGGGAAAAATCATGGCAAAAATTATGGCGGTAAACGCAGGTAGTTCGTCTTTGAAGTTCCAATTGCTCGAAATGCCGAACGAAACAATGATCGCAGTCGGACTCGTTGAACGCGTCGGTAAAGACGATGCAATCTTTACGATCAAATATGGTGAAGGACAAAAGAATACAGATGTCCTCCCACTTGCAACACATAAAGAAGCAGTCGAGTTGTCACTCGAAAAATTAATGGAGTTCGGAATCATCTCGTCTTACGATGAGATTAAAGGTGTTGGACACCGTGTGCTTCATGGTAAAGAAAAATATGCAGACTCTGTATTGATTACAGATGAAGTCATGCACGATATCGAGTCGTACACAGAGCTCGGACCACTTCACATTCCACCAAACTTGATCGGAATCCGGGCATTCCAAGCATTGCTTCCGGAAGTACCACAAGTGGCAGTCTTCGATACGGCGTTCCACCAAACGATGCCAGAAGAAAACTTCCTTTACAGCTTGCCGTATGATTACTATACAGAATACGGTATCCGTAAATATGGTTTCCACGGTACGAGCCACAAATACGTTACGGAACGTGCATCTGAATTACTCGGTCGTCCGTTAAAAGACCTCCGTTTGATCTCGTGTCACCTAGGTAGCGGAGCATCGATCGCAGCAGTTTCGGGTGGCGAATCAATCGATACTACGATGGGCTTCACACCGCTTGAAGGGATTACGATGGGAACACGTTCTGGTTCACTTGACCCAGCGTTGATTCCATTCTTGATGGAGAAAACAGGGAAAACAGCAGAAGACGTCTTGAACGTCATGAACAAAGAGTCTGGAATCTACGGTCTTTCAGGTCTTTCAAGTGACTTGCGTGATGTCCAGACAGCTGCTAAAGAAGGAAACCATCGTTCAGAGATGGCACTCCGTATCTTTGCGAACCGTATCCACGGTTACATCGGGCAATACGCTGCTGAGATGAATGGTGTCGATGCGATCATCTTCACAGCCGGTGTCGGAGAAAACTCAGATTCAATCCGTGAGCGTGTCTTACGTGGTCTTGAATTCATGGGCGTCTACTGGGATCCATCACTCAACAATGGTGCTCGTGGAGAAGAACTCTTCATTAACTACCCACACTCACCAGTTAAAGTCATCATCATTCCAACGAATGAGGAATTGATGATTGCACGCGACACGGTTCGTGTTGGTGGATTGGTTGCTCAAAACGCATAATTGTGTCAAAAGGACTGAGTCGTTATTCCGACGATTCAGTCCTTTTTTTGATGAAATCTAAGAATAAAAATATACGAACTTACGTTCTATTGTTACGGTGTTTGTCATATAACGAAAAATGAATCGTCATCTTTGTAAAAATAAACCTGAAAAAGGGCGATTTCTTAAAAAAATGAGTCCTTTGTAACATAAAAGTAATAGTACAGACATATTTTTGTGGTCTATATGTAACGGCACACTCTCATTTTGTCATGTATATTAATCTCAGTTAACAAACACGAAACAATGATGGAGGAGAAAATACATGATGAAACGGATGCTCGCAAGTGTTTTAACGGTCGTGTTAGCACTCAGTTCGTTCGCAGGTCTTCAAGCAGAGGCTGCAACTAAGAAAAGCGTCAAGTCAACAGTCGATAGCCTAGTCATTCGTCAAAAAGCAACTACTTCGTCGAAAAAACTCGGTCTTCTATATAAGAACCAAACTTTATCGTACAAAGCAAAAACAGGGAACTGGTACAAAGTAAGCTACAAAGGTAAAACGGCTTATCTTAGCGCGAAATACTCGAAACTCGTAAAATCGAGTGGATCGAAAAAGCAATCGACAGGTGGTTGGAAAACAATCACGAACGTAAGTGCAACAGCTTATACACCATATGATCCAGGTAGTGGTAATCTGACAGCAATCGGTTGGAACATCAAAAGCTCGAAAAAGAAAGTCGTAGCGGTTGATCCACGTGTCATTCCACTTCGTTCGACAGTGAAAGTGTATTACAAAGGGAAATTAAAAGGGACGTATACAGCTGCTGATACTGGCGGTGCTATTAAAGGGAAAAAGATGGATATCCTTTACTACTCTCGTTCAGAAGCATTCAACTGGGGTCGTCGTTCGGTCACAGTAAAATACAAATGATTGCAAACCATCGGACATTGGTTCGATGGTTTTTTATTTAAGCAGATCGTCAAAAAGCCTCTCTTCCTTTGAAATGAAGGAAGAGAGGCTTTTTGACGAAGAGTGATTCATAAACGGACGATCAAGACGTCACATTTTGCGTAACGCGTAATGCTTTCAGAGACACTACCGATGAAGAAACGTTCAACAGCGTTTAAACCAGTTGCGCCACAAATGATTAAATCAGCATCATGATTAGGGGCAAGCTTTTTGGCGATCGTTACTTTCGGTGAGCCGTATTCAATCGCTACTTCGACTTCCTGTACACCGCGATCTTGAGCAGTCTTGACGTATTCGTCTAGCAATTCCTTCGCGTAAGATTCGGCACGTTCCGTGATAGTGCGGTCATAGGCTTCTACTGTTGCGAATGTCCGTGTATCAATGACGTGTGCGATGATCAATTTTGCATCATTCCGCAATGAAACATCGATTGCCGTCTCAAAGGCACGTTCTGCCTCTTTTGAGCCATCTACTGCTACGAGTACATTATGATAGACGATTGCCATGATGAATCCATCCCTTCGTAATCGATATGATGAGTACAACCTAATTATACCATTCTCTTACTGGGAGCGGATGAAACATTCAGTGAGTTCTAAAAATTGTCCTTCCTTTCTGTTCCGTCGTAAGATGGAGTCAGTGAAAGGGGGCGATGCCAAGATGAGGCACGCGTTAATTACAGCAGGTACAAAAGGACTGGGAGAACGAGTGACGCGCCAGTTACTGGAAGAAGGTTGGAGAGTGACAGCGTTTCATCGTTCCGAACCCGAATTTACACATCCGAATCTCATAACGATTCAAGCAGATGTGACGAATCAAGAAGAATTGGAACGCGCAACCCAACAAGCAATCAACGAGCAAGGTCGGATTGATGCGTTGATACTTAATGCAGGACCTTATATATTCGAACGAAAAGCGTTAGTAGATTACACGGATCAGGAATGGAATGAAGTGATCACCGGAAATCTGACAGCTAGTTTTTGGCTGTTGCGTCAAGTATTGCCTGTCATGCGTAAACAAGCCTATGGTCGAATCATTACGTACGGTTTCCCGGAAAGTGCAACAGCGCCAGGATGGGTATGCCGGGCAGCGTTCGCTGCTGCTAAAAGCGGGATGGTAAGTTTGACGAAGAGTGTAGCGCTTGAAGAAGCGGAACACGGCATTACGGTCAACATGGTCAACCCAGGAAACATCGTCGGCGACAATAAGACGAAGTTGATTTCTGAAGCGGAGCAAGATGAGGCGACGCCGGTCGGAAGAACGGGTGTCGGAGAAGATATCGCTCGCGCGATTTCCTTCTTGTTGGCAGAAGAATCGAGTATGATCACGGGAGCAATCCTCGATGTGACAGGTGGCGTCAATGTCGTCCATCAATCCCGTAAATAAGCAAAAACATCTAATCCAAGCAATGGATTAGATGTTTGAGACTGAAGATAAGGTGCAATTTTTCTCTAACGAGAAGGATTGCGCTTTTTTGTTCGTCTCGCATCGTTTTCCTGGGACAAGCATCGCGCCGCTTCGCTTCGCTGCAGGGTCGCTCTTGCTTGTTTTTCCCGAGGAAGCGATGTCGAGTGAACAAAACGTTCCTCAGATCCTTCGGTATAAAAAGAATGACGCGTCACACGCTACTCCTACAGGAAAAAGCGCAATTTTGCGCTGTCAGAGACAAACAAGACCCGTTTTCCTGCTTGAATGAAGCGGGAAAACTGGCTTGTGTCTCGCCTGAGGAAAGGGCGTGAAAAGACGAGACATTTTTTTAGTCAGACATTTTGTCTATAATCAGAAACACCTAATCCAAGCGATGGATTAGGTGTTTGTCTTGAGTTAAGATGACGGAATGGATTGAAGGTGTTTGGGTGTGCGAGTTAACGCAACTGGACCTTCCGCAGTGAGATGAATATCATCTTCGATGCGGACGCCACCGACACCTGGAACATAAATGCCTGGTTCGAGTGTGTAGACGATACCAGCTTCTGCCGTCAGTAGGTTGTTTGACGCGAGGGACGGGAATTCATGAACCTCGATTCCGAGTCCGTGACCGACACGGTGCGTGAAGTACTGTCCGTAGCCAGCGTTTGTAATAACGTCACGGGCTGCCTTATCTAACGCACCGAGTGTCGTGCCGATCTGACTCGCTTCTGTCGCGGCTTCAAGTGCTTGGCGAACCGTTTCATAGATCTTTTTCTGTTCTTCGTTCGCTTCGCCATAAATGAAGGTCCGTGTAATATCGGAACAGTAGCCTTTCCAAACGACGCCGAGGTCGAATAAGACGAAGTCGCCTTCTTGGATGACACGGTCGCCGGGTACACCGTGCGGATCAGCACTGTTTGCACCAAATAGGACAAGCGTATCAAATGACATCTCACGGACACCTTTTTTCTTCATTTCATATTCGATTTCTGCAATGACTTCGATTTCCGTGATCCCTGGGCGGATTGCTTGTTTACCGATTTCGATTGCTTCATCCGCAAGTGTGGCTGCTTCTTGAAGAATAGCGATTTCTTCCGGTGTTTTCTTCAGACGAAGCGCTTGTAAAGACTCACCGATATCAAGAATGGCTGCGTTCTCGAGACGTGAGCTTAGTTCCTGATAGCGACTAAACGTCATGTGTTCTCCTTCGATACCGATTCGGTTATTCGAGTGCTCGAATGTCGCGAATAATTCTGCTAATCGATCAAATGGGTTTTCGTGATCCTCATAGGTCACGACGTCTCCTTCCCAAGGACTCGCTGCAACGATACTTGCTTCGAGTGCCGGACAGAATAATACATGCTTACCGGTTACATCGACGAGAACCGCCATGACACGTTCGTGGGGTTCAGCGTAGACTCCTGAGAAGTAAAACACATTTGCCTTCGAAGTGACGACGGCTAAGTCGATTCCTTGTTCTTTCAGGAATTCACTGATTTGATTCGTACGTTCGCTCATATATGATTCCACCTCTCTACTCATTTTCTACATAAGTATATCATCGTCCGGTTCGAAAAACATTTATCGTAAATCAGACTAGTACACGTTTTCATCTTTAGAGTAGTACAGTATAATGACAGGAGAGTAGAAAAAAGGAAAAGAAGGGATACAGTATGCCTACGAAACACGAACAGATCATTCGACATATCGAAGATCTTGATGTCGGAACAAAGATTTCCGTCCGACAAATCGCGAAGGATTTGACCGTATCCGAGGGGACGGCTTATCGCGCCATCAAGGAAGCAGAAAATTTAGGGTTCGTTTCGACGATTGAGCGAGTCGGAACGATTCGGATTAAAAAGAAACAAAAAGAAAATATCGAGAAGCTGACATTCGCGGAAGTCGTGAACATCGTCGACGGTCAGGTGCTCGGTGGTCGAAATGGATTACACAAGACGTTGACGAAATTCGTCATTGGCGCAATGAAGCTCGAAGCGATGATGCGCTATATCGATGTCGATAGTCTCGTCATCATCGGAAACCGCGAAAAAGCACATGAACTCGTGCTTGAAGCAGGAGCTGCTGTATTGATTACCGGTGGCTTCGATACGACAGAAGATGCGAAACGATTAGCGGATGAGATGGAGTTACCGATCATTTCGACATCCTACGATACGTTCACGGTCGCGACGATGATCAACCGAGCGATTTATGATCGATTGATCAAAAAGGAGATTTTACTCGTTTCGGATATTTTAATTCCGTTGCATGACACGTTCTATTTACAGACGACGGATCCGATTTCACGCTGGCATGAGTTGAATGAGCAGACGAAACACAATCGTTATCCCGTCATCGATGAACAAATGAAGGTCGTTGGTGTCGTGACAGCGAAGGACATCATTGACCGTCCACATGACTGGGCTGTTGAAAAAGTCATGACCCGTCATCCGATCACGGTCGGTATTCGAACGAGTGTCACGAACTCTGCGCATCAGATGGTCTGGGAAGGGATCGAGATGCTACCGGTCATCGACCAGTACGGTCGATTGCTCGGGATCATTAGTCGGCAAGACGTCCTCAAGGCATTGCAACTCGCGAATCGTCAGCCACAAGTCGGAGAGACGTTCGACGATCTAATCACGGGGCAAATCAAGGCGGCAGAGGACGAACGGGGACCGTACTTATCGCTTGAGGTCTCACCACAAATGACGAACTTCATGGGGACTGCTTCGAGTGGGGTGTTGACGACACTTCTAGTCGAAGGAGCGACGCGAATGTTGCGTCACATGAAGAAAGGTGACCTTGTCATCGAAAACGTCAGCATCTATTTCATTAAACCTGTTCAAATCGAGAGCACGGTAACGATCCGGGCGAATGTCTTTGACGTCGGTCGAAAATTCGGGAAGGTCGATGTCGAAATGTACCAAGGCACACAAATCGTTGCAAAGGCACTCGTGACGTCCCAACTCATCGATCGTTAAATGAACCAAAAAGAACCGAAGTCAATGGACTTCGGTTCCTCTGAATCTCGCTCAGGATTGCTCCATCTCGCGGACGACATACGGATAAATTTTTTTGTAACGGATGAATCCGGCGATGAATGAAGCAACACCGACGATGATTAAAATGGAACAAACGATTTTCCCGACGAGTGTCGTTAATCCGTTTCCAGAAACGAACTGGTTGACGGCAAATAGGATAACGAACAAGCTCAACCAAATGCTCGCTTGCGTATTGAACAAGTATTTTCGGTTCGTGCTTTTCGTATGGAACGCGCGGCGTTTTGCTAACAAATACCCACCAAGCGAGAAAACGATGAGGGCGATGAGGATGAATTGCATGTTAAAAGGACCTCCTTTTTGTCTTCATCTCATATCATATCAAGATTAGAGGAGCTGTGCACAGTGAAAGAGCAAATCAAACAAATGATTGAAGCGGCAGATACGATCATCATTCATCGTCATGAACGTCCAGATCCCGATGCACTCGGTAGTCAATTCGGTTTGCAATTGACGTTACAACATCAATTCCCTAGCAAAACGGTATTAACGGCCGGGGAAATGGCGACATCATTGTCATTCATGGGAGAGCTCGATCAAGTAGACGATGAATTATACAAAGAGGCGTTAGTCGTGATTCTGGATACAGCGAATCAAGCGCGGATTGACGGGAAGGTCGCAATGACAGGAAAAGACGTCATTAAAATCGACCATCATCCGGATGAAGATCCATACGCACCAGTACAACTCGTCGATACGACGATGAGTTCGACATCGGAACTGCTCGTTCATTTATTGAACGAATGGGGATACGAGATTCCAACATCAGCTGCCATTCAATTCTACGCTGGGATCGTTGGTGATACGGGACGTTTCCAATTCCGTGGCACGACGAAACGAACATTTGAAGTCGCAGCGCAATTGATTGATGCAGAAATCGATACGGACTGGTTGTATCGCAATATGTACGAAACAGAACTTGCGGCGCTTCATTTACAAGGATACGTCCTGCAACATATTCAATTGACGGATCAAGGTGTCGGTTATGTCGTATTGACACAAGATACGTTGAAGCAGTTTGGTGCGACGGTTGAGCAAGCATCGTTGCTCGTCAATAGTTTTGCCGGTTTAAAAGGCATGAAGTGTTGGGCATTGTTCCTTGAGACGGATACGGAGGTTCGCGTCCGGATTCGTTCGAAGGGTCCCGTCATCAATGAAGTAGCAAAAGAATTCAATGGTGGTGGACATCCGATGGCGTCTGGTGCAACGATTGGACAGTTGAGTGAAGTCGAACGTGTCATCCGTCGTCTGGACGAGGTCGCTGCTAACTTCCAGTTTTAAATGGAAAAAGGCTGCTCGGTCTCACTCCTCTCATTGAGGAAGCGAAGCGAACAGCCTTTTTACGCTTATTGCGTTTTTGTTTCGTCTTGCGGAATGAACCAAACGCCACGATCTGTGTGATCTTCAATGACATTCAGTTGAAGTTCAGCGACAGATTTGCGAATCTTCTCAGCGATTTCTTCCGTTTCAGTAAAAGCGGTAACACCGAGCTTTAATTGTTCGACTTTTTCACGTGCGATTTGACTGCGATTCAAAATCATGAGAAACGCTCCTTCCGTACCCGTCATGATATTTCTATACTTATTGTATCGAATAATAAATCAGATGGCGAGTACTTGAGTCAGTTAGATATGAAGGTTCTGAAAACTTTTAAAAACATCCATCAGAAGAGAAAGGAGAATGGAAGATGCATATAAATGTTCGAACGCAGTTTAGTCCATTGCAGAGTTTAGTTCGAATCGAGCCCTATCTCGATGAACTAGTCCGTCGACACATCGGACGAGCGGTCATCTGTGAAACGACATTGACAGGAGTTCCCGCATTCATCGATGCATGTCAGCGTCGAAATATGCAACCGATCGTCGGATGGGAGCAGCGAATCGAAGAAGAAGAATTTTGTATCTTATGGTTTGCTTTTTCTTCTGATGGACTGCGTCAACTGTATCGACTAGCCAGTCAACAAGGGGAGACTGAAGTTTCATCACTGATCGCGGTGCTCGTGCCACTGCGTCAAGCCTCTGAAGATGCGACGCGTCTACGTCGTTCCTTCGTTCAATGGATGGGACATGTTCAAGGAGCGCGTACATATATGGGTGTGACCTCTAGTCGCTCAACGGTCGAACGAGAGAGTCGTGCGCGTTACCGCGAAGTCGCAGCAGCGCTTGGTGTTGAGACCGTCCCAGTCGATCCTGTTCGTTACATCCGTCGAGATGAAGCGTCAGCGTATCAAGCGATACGTGCGATTGGTGAAGCGACGACGTTCCAAGACCAAAAGACAGATCGTCTGATGCATTTAAAGACCCGGGAAGAGTTACTCGAAGACTTTACCGAGCGAGAAATTACGATGGCGGAGCAGTTTGCTACGACATCTGAACGCTTGGAATTACCGTTTCAACAACGTCCACTGCCGCGTGTCGCGGAAGACTCGAATGCGTTATTACGGAAACGTGCTGAGGAAGGGTTACTGGCACATGGTCATGAAAGTAATGAAGCGCGGGAACGTCTCGCTTATGAACTATCAGTCATCCATAAGACAGGATTTGCCGATTATTTTTTAATCGTTGAAGAACTCGTACGTAGTGCAAAAGCGAAAGGCATCTTCGTTGGACCCGGTCGAGGCTCAGCAGCCGGATCACTTGTCAGCTATGCGCTTGGGATCACGACGGTGGATCCATTGAAGTATGGATTACTATTCGAACGTTTCTTGAACCCCGAGCGGATTTCGATGCCGGATATCGATATCGATATCGAAGATGAACGACGCGAAGAAGTATTAGAGGATCTCGTGATGCGTTATGGAAAAGATCACGTCGCTCAAATCGGTACATTGTCGACGCTCGGTGCCAAAGCCGCTTTGCGAGACGTCGGACGGACGCTAGAGTTTTCGAAGGATGAATTAGATGCTGCGGTCAAACAGCTTGGAAAATCCACGACGTTACAAGGAATCGAACAAAACAAACAGACATATCGCTGGTTCTCTGGAAGCGAAAAGCGCCGGCAACTGTTGCAACTAGCGCAAGCGGTCGAGGGTCTCCCGCGACAACGTTCGGTTCATGCGGCTGGCGTCGTCATTGGATCTGAACAGCTCGTCGAGACGACACCCGTTGAAACGGGACCAAATGAACGCTATGTGACGCAGTTTTTGATGCAGGCATTGGAACGTCAAGGATTGTTGAAAATTGACTTGTTAGGATTACGAAATCTCAGTCGTTTGCGTCGGATGGAAGAATTGATTCGACGAGAACAGCCATCCTTTACGCTCACGCAAATTCCAGAAGAAGACCGCGCGACATTCCAAGTCTTTGCCCGCGCCGAGACGGATGATATTTTCCAATTCGAGTCGACAGGTATGAAACAGACGTTGCGCGAAGTCAAACCGAATCGGTTCGAGGATTTGGTAGCAACGATGTCACTCTATCGTCCGGGACCAATGAAATTCATTGATCTGTACGCGAAACGAAAAGCTGGTCAACCTTATCAGATGTTGCATCCCGTATTAGAAGACGTACTTGCACCAACGTATGGCATCATCGTCTATCAGGAACAAGTCATGGAAATCACCCGTCGAGTAGCTGGATTTACACTCGCGCAAGCAGATTTATTACGACGTGCGATTTCTAAAAAAAGTACGGATTCGCTCGAACAGGAACGGGTTCGTTTTCTCGAAGGAGCAAAGTCGAATGGATTCGATGATGCGATTGCACATTCACTCTATGAACAAATTGAGCGATTTGCTGGGTATGGATTCAACCGAAGCCATGCGGTCGCCTATTCAAAGATTAGTTACGCCCTCGGATATATCAAAGCGCATTTCCCACACATTTTCTTACTCGTCTCGGTCGAACAACCGGAGCGTCTCGTCCGATTGATGCGCGAACGACGTCTTCCTGTCCTATCGCCGGACGTCTGGATTTCCGATTACCGTTCTTCGTTAGAAGGCAAAGGGATTCGTCTCGGAATACATGTGATTAAAGGTATTTCCGAGCGAGAGTTCGAACGTGTAAAGGAAGCATCAAAGCACACGGCGACGATTGCTGATCTATTGACCCACGTCGGATGGGGTAAGAAGGAGCGCGCAAAAATCGAATTGTTACTCTACAGTGGTGCGCTAGATCGAGCGACACACGGCGATCGCGGACTCGCTGAACAAGAAGTACTCGAATATTTCACTGAGTCGTCGAATACATTACTTCCAGACGAGTTGGCAATTCTCGGGAAACGCCGGACACAGAAGTCCTCGAAACGAAGTGATTCCGATTGGGCACGATTAGAACGGGAAGCGCTTGGGTTCTGGTTGACGTATTCGCCGTTGACGACAGCAATGAAAGCTCCGGTTGAATCTGCTTATTTCCATGACCTTGGCGTCGGTTCGGAAACACATTATTTAGTCTGTTATATTGATCAGATTCGAGAATTCAAGACGAAACGCGGTCAAACGATGGCGGTCATTCAGGCAGTCGACGGATATTCGAATGAAGAGGTCGTCGTCTTCCCGAATCAATATGAACGATTCCGTCGATCACTTTATTTAGGGAACGTCTTGCTGATTGAACTAAAGGTGCAGGATCGCGAAGGGGAGCGTCAGTTCATTTTGGAACGTCTGCGTCCGCTTGGGCAAGATGTGCTATTCGTCAAGTTAACATCAAAAAATGAGCTGGCCGCACTCGAACAGTTGCTTGAAGCAGTACCAGGCGATATTCCAGTCGTCGTTCGCTACGCGGATTCACGCGAGACGAAATCGTTACCGCCGCTCTATGCAGTGCAGCATGATGAGGAATTACTAGCTCGGCTACGTATTCGGTTTGGCGAGGATCATGTCGTCCTGAAAAATGTCCCCCGCTCAAACTAGTACTAGGTAATAAGATTTGTTATAATAAGGGGTAATTGGTCTGACCAATGCCACCGATTGAAGCAACCGACTGAAGGGTCAGAAAGGTGGTGCCGTATCGATATGGAGAAGAAACGAAATGCGTTTGAAGCCAATATCGCGGCGATTAAATTGATGATCGAACAAGATGGATTAGTTCCAGGAGACCGTATTCCATCAGAACGGGAACTGGCAGAACGACTATCCATCAGTCGACCGTCCGTGCGAGAAGCATTACGGACGCTCGCTTATTTAGGGATCGTCGAGACACGACATGGAGGCGGAAGCTTTCTATTGAACCGTGACGATCATACCTATATTCAAATCATCGCTCAATTCTTAGTGACTGGCGATTCGAAGTTCGAAGACTTGGCAGGAACGCTCCGCTTGCTTGAGCAAGCAGCGCTCACGCAGCTGGATGACCTTTCGGTGCTTGCACCAGTCGTATCATCCGATGCAGCGTTTCGTGAGACGTTGATTCAGACGGTCGATAACGATTTGTTTGAACGAATCTGGCGACAAGTCAATGCCTTCCATAAAAGCTTCGGTCAAGGGGAACTCTATACGCAGGCGGAACGGGAACAACTCTTGAACCGCCCATAGGATGACAAGGGGGAACTGAACGTGCAAGCATTTTTTCGAAAACCTAAAAAGTTCGTCACGCTGACTTCGAAGGAGCAGCGTGTCGATGTGCCAGTTGGCCTAATGACGAAATGTCCGAAATGTAAATTAATCCAATATACGAAACAACTGGAGGCGAACTTACGTGTCTGTTCATGTGGGTATCATCACCCGTTGACCGCGCAAGAACGTTTTACGCAATTATTCGATGAAGGTTCGGTGACGTATTTCGACTTACCGGCAGTTCAAGCGGATCCGCTTGGATTCCAGGATTACCCGGAAAAATTAAAGGGCGACCAAGTCAGAACGGGTCTTGAGGAAGCGATCGTCTGTGGCGTCGGGAATGTGAATGGTCACCCACTCGTCGCTTGTGTCATGGATGCACGATTCCGCATGGGCTCGATGGGTGCAGCAGTCGGTGCTGCGATTTCTGAAGCGGTTCGTTACGCAACAAAACATCGTCTACCTGTCACGATTTTCTCCGCTTCAGGTGGAGCACGGATGCAAGAGGGAATGGTTAGTCTCATGCAGATGGCGAAATCGAGTCTCTTCTTAAAACAGCATTCAGATGCTGGATTACTTTATATTTCTTGTATGACGCATCCGACGACCGGCGGGGTATCAGCAAGTTTTGCGATGCTCGGTGACTTTAACATCGCTGAACCGGGGGCGTTGATCGGGTTTGCAGGTCGACGGATCATCGAACAGACGATACGTGAAAAACTACCGGAAGATTTCCAAACAGCAGAATTCTTATTACAAGCAGGTCAACTGGACGATGTCGTATCACGACATGATCTGAAAACGTACTATACGCGAATCTTAAAGCTACATGCGGAGGGAACGAACCATGCAACCATTTGACCAACCAGTCATCGCGTTACGCGAAAAAATTCTTGAGCTCCATGATATGGCGGAAACACAAGGACTAGACTTCAAGGAAGAACTCCAACTTCTTGAAGAACGCCTTCATCGGTTAGAACTCGATATTTACGGGAATATGAAAGCGTGGAATCGCGTTCAATTGGCACGTCATCCAGAACGTCCAACGACACTCGATTACATTGAATCCATTTGTGAAGACTTCATCGAGTTGCACGGCGATCGTCATGGATATGATGATGCGGCAATCGTCGGTGGAATCGGAACACTGAATGGTCGTCCGGTGACGATCATCGGTCATCAACGCGGAAAAGATACAAAAGAAAACATTCGTCGTAATTTCGGGATGCCACATCCGGAGGGGTACCGAAAAGCACTACGTCTCATGCAACAAGCGGAGAAATTCAATCGACCAATCATTACGTTCATCGACACGAAAGGGGCTTACCCAGGACGTGCAGCAGAAGAACGTGGTCAGAGTGAGGCCATCGCGAAAAACTTGTTTGAGATGGCTGGTATGACGGTTCCAATCATCTCGATCGTCATCGGTGAAGGTGGATCAGGTGGTGCTTTAGGAATCGGAGTGTGTGATCAACTCTTGATGCTCGAGAATTCAACGTATTCGGTCATCTCTCCTGAAGGTGCTGCAGCATTGTTATGGAAAGATGCAAGTCTTGCGGAGAAAGCGGCAGAATCGATGAAAATCACAGCGCCTGATTTATTACGACTCGGGATCGCGGATGCCATCATTCCAGAAGTCGTCGGAGGGGCGCATCTCGATGTGTCATTACAGGCGGATAAATTAAAAACTGTATTGGTACAGAAGCTCGAATCATTGGTTCATCTGACCAAGGAAGAGCTCATTGATCAGCGGACTGAAAAATATCACCAAATTGGCACATAAGCACCATGTAATCGCTATCATGATTGATATTCCTCATTTCCGGAATCGATGATGAAAAAGCTAGTGAAAGTTTATGCAATCTGCCCTGTTGTAAAACAAGAAAACAACGTGCTATTTTAGATTCAGATTAATGGAGAGGTGATTAACGTGAGTTTAAAACGGATTGCTGTCTTAACGAGTGGCGGCGATGCACCCGGTATGAACGCTGCGGTGCGTGCTGTCACGCGTAAAGCGATTTTTCATGGCTTAGAAGTATTCGGTGTCTACAATGGCTACCAAGGATTAATCAACGGGGACATCGTCCAGTTGAACCTTGGATCAGTCGGTGACATCATTCAACGAGGCGGAACGTTCCTACGTTCAGCACGTTGCCCTGAGTTCCGTACAGAAGAAGGACGAGCAAAAGCGGTCGTCAATCTAAAGAAATTTGAAATTGATGCACTCGTCGTCGTAGGCGGAGACGGGTCGTATCGTGGTGCCCAAAAATTGACGGGACTTGGTTTCCCGACAATTGGACTTCCAGGTACGATCGATAACGACATCCCTGGAACGGACTATACGATCGGTTTTGATACAGCGCTCAACACGGCGCTTGAAGCGATCGATAAAATCCGTGATACGGCATCGTCGCATGAGCGAACGTATGTCATTGAAGTCATGGGACGCGATGCGGGTGATATCGCATTATATGCAGGACTTGCTGGTGGAGCAGAATCGATTCTTGTTCCCGAGCGTCCTGAAGATTTAAAAGAAGTGCTTTCCCGTATTCAAAGTGGTGTCGACCGCGGTAAGAAGCACTCAATCGTCATCGTCGCTGAAGGAGCAGGTCGTGCTCAGGACGTGGGAGACGCGATCGCAAAAGAAACAGGTCTCGATACACGCGTCACGGTACTTGGTCACGTTCAACGTGGTGGAGCACCAACGGCAGCGGACCGTGTACTTGCAAGTCGGATGGGGGCGCATGCCATCGAAATCCTACTTCAAGGAAAACAAGGACGTGTCGTAGGTGTACGTGGTGGTAAGATGATCGATCTCGATATCGATGAGGCACTCGACGAAAATAAACATGAGCTGGATCTTGATATTCTTGAGCTTTCAAAACAGCTTTCGATTTAACGAACGTCGATAGGATTGAAATGGACAAGAGAACTTGGCCAAACACCGTAGGAGGTTTATGGAATATGCGTAGAACTAAAATTGTATGTACGATTGGACCGGCGTCAGAAAAACGTCTTCCAGAAATGATTGAAGCAGGTATGAACGTCGCTCGTTTGAACTTCTCACACGGCGATTATGAAGAACACGGTGCACGTATCACGGATATCCGTCGTGCAGCGAAAGAAGCAAACAAAATCGTTACGATTCTTCTTGATACGAAAGGACCAGAAATCCGGACACATTCGTTTGAAGAAGGAAAAGCGCTTCTCGCACGTGGTCAAGAAGTCATCATCGTTAGCGGAGACGCAAACGAAATCGTCGGAACGAAAGATAAATTCTCAGTCACGTATGAAGGACTCTATGATGACGTCGAAGTTGGTTCGATGATCATGCTTGATGACGGTCTCATCGGTCTTCGTGTCACTGAAAAACTTCCGAACCGTGAGCTTCGTTGTTCCATCGAAAACGAAGGCGTCATCAAGACGAAAAAAGGCGTTAACTTGCCAAACGTGAAGGTTAACCTTCCTGCTTTGACAGAAAAAGATATTGCGGATATCGAGTTCGGTATCAAGAGCGATATCGATTTGATCGCGGCATCTTTCGTACGCCGTGCGTCAGACGTCGTTGCGATTCGTCAATTGCTTGAGAAAAACAACGCGAGCCATATCAAAATCTTCCCGAAAATCGAGAACCAAGAAGGTGTCGATAACATCGAAGAAATCCTTGCGATTTCGGACGGTTTGATGGTAGCGCGTGGTGACCTCGGTATCGAGATTCCAACGGAAGAAGTCACACCAACTCAAAAAGACTTGATCAAGCTTTGTAACGACTTCGGTAAACCAGTCATTACAGCAACACAAATGCTTGACTCGATGCAACGTTTCCCACGTCCAACACGTGCTGAAGCATCAGACGTCGCGAACGCGATTCTTGATGGTACGGATGCAATCATGCTTTCAGGTGAGACAGCAGCAGGGGACTACCCAATCGAATCTGTCCAAATGATGCACTCGATCGCAAAACGTACAGAAAAAATGCTCGACTACAAGCTCTTGTTGAAAGATCGTCAGACACGTAGTGAGCACACAGTAACGGATGCAATCGCTCAAGCGGTTACGCACACTGCAATCAACTTGGACGCAAAAGCAATCTTGACACCGACACAATCGGGTTACACGGCTGCACGTATCTCGAAATACCGTCCGGAGCCAAACATCGTCGCGGTTACACCAAGCGCACGTGTCGCACGTCAGTTAAACATCGTATGGGGCGTGTACCCAATCGTCGTTGATCATCTTTCAGACAACACGGATGATATGTTGACACTTGCTGCGGACACAGCAAAAGACGCTGGTTTCGTCACAGATGGTGATCTCGTCGTCATCTCAGCAGGTATTCCTGCTTTGACTGCTGGTACAACGAACATGTTGAAAATCCACATCGTCGGTAAAGAGATCGCAAACGGTCGCGGTATCGGTGAGCGTGGAGTCGTTGGCGAAGTCGTCATCGCAAACAATGCTGAAGAAGCAAACGCGAAAGCGAAGCCAGGCATGATCCTCGTTACGAACTCAACTGATCGTGACATGATGCCTGCAATCGAGATGGCTGCAGCGATGATCACAGTTGATGGCGGATTGACAAGCCATGCTGGAATCGTTGGACCATCACTCGGTAAACCAGTCATCGTTGGTGTCGAAGATGCATTGACAGTCTTCAAAGACGGTCAAATGATCTCAATCGATCCATTGACAGGTAAACTATATAACGCATAATCCATTCATGACGGACGTGACTTAGGTCATGTCCGTCTTTTTTTGTATGAGGAGGACGTATGGAAGCTTATCTTTTTTTGATTGCCCTCGTCTTCATTGGGGTCATCGCACAAAATAAATCATTAATCATCGCTGCAGCCTTCCTGCTGATCATCAAGGCGATCGGGCTGGATGGTAGACTGTTTCCTTCCTTACAGGCAAAAGGGATCACGTGGGGCGTCACATTGATCACGGCAGCGATCCTCGTACCGATTGCAGCAGGGGATATCGGATTTAAGGAGTTGCTCCAAAGTATTCGGGGACACATCGGCATCATCTCATTTTTATCAGGAATCTTTGTTGCAATCGTCGCAGCACACGGTGTTGGACTGATGAAAGAAGATCCACTCGTGACGACAGCCTTGCTAGCTGGAACGATTCTTGCAGTCGGACTCTTTAGAGGTGTACCGGTTGGACCATTGATTGGTGCTGGAATCGCGGCGCTCGTCATTGGAATGTGGGATGTCATCGCAAAAGCGTTCACAGGATGAACCGAATCAGCAAAGTAACTGAATTAATTTTTTGATAATAGTATGCAAGTTCATTCACTTTTTGGGTATTTTTGTTTATACTAAGAACAGAAACAAGATGGTCTATTCAAGAGTACAGCGCTACAAGCATGGGGAACGACTCTTGAGTGGACGTCTTTTTTTCAATACGGAAATGAAAGCGTTTTAAATTTCTGGGGAAAAAAAGGGGGATTATTGTCATGACGCAAACTAAAGGTTTAGAAGGAATCGTCGCGACTTCATCGAAAATCAGTTCGATCATCGATGGTCAATTGACGTATGGCGGTTATACGATTGATGATTTGGCGGAGCACGCCTCATTTGAGGAAGTCGTCTTCTTGTTGTGGAACGACCGTCTACCAAAAGAAGAGGAATTGAAGCAACTATCGGAAGCACTCATTTCCGAAGCAACGGTTGCGACTGCCGTTCTTGAAACAATGAAGGCAGCACCGAAGTCGGCGAATGCGATGGCGACGATTCGAACAGCGCTCTCTCAACTCGCGCTTTACGATGAGACATCGGAAGATATGTCGACTGAGGCGAATTACGCTAAAGCCATCAAATTACAGGCACAAATCGCAACACTCGTCACAGCTTACGCCCGTATTAAAAAAGGACAAGAGCCGATTGCACCTAAAACGGGTCTTTCATACGCAGGAAACTTCTTGTTCATGTTGACGGGTGAAGAGCCAACGGAAGTTGCAGAAAAAGCTTTCAACCAAGCGCTCGTTCTTCACGCTGACCACGAGTTGAACGCTTCGACGTTCACAGCACGCGTGTGTGTCGCGACGCTCTCTGACGTCTACTCAGGTGTGACGGCAGCGATGGGCGCATTAAAAGGACCACTTCACGGTGGCGCGAACGAAGCCGTCATGAAGATGTTGTTAGAAATTGATTCGGTTGAAAAGGTTGACGAGTATGTTCATAATAAACTTGAGAACAAGCAAAAAATCATGGGCTTCGGTCACCGTGTCTACAAGGACGGCGACCCACGTGCGAAGCACCTTCAAGAAATGAGTCGTCAGCTGACTGCTCAAATCGGGGAGCCGAAATGGTATGAGATGTCAGTTAAGATCGACGAAATCGTCCAATCGGAAAAAGGATTGAAACCAAATGTTGATTTCTATTCCGCTTCTACGTACCATGCACTTGGACTTGATACAGAACTATTCACTCCAATCTTTGCAGTAAGTCGGATGTCAGGTTGGTTGGCGCACATTTTAGAGCAGTATAGCGATAACCGTCTGATTCGCCCGCGTGCAGACTACACGGGTGAAACGCACCGGACATACGTGTCCATCGAAGAACGTTAAAAGGACGGGGAGGAGCAATCCTCTCCTGATTTTTGATGTAGATTACAATTACTTAAGGGGGATTTTTAGACATGGCTACACTTCAAGGCGAAAACATCACAGTAACTAACGGTACACTTCAAGTTCCAAACGCTCCAATCATTCCGTTCATCATTGGTGACGGAACAGGACCTGACATCTGGAACGCAGCGGTACGTGTGTTTGATGCAGCAGTTGAAAAAGCATACAACGGTGAGAAGAAAATCGAATGGAAAGAAGTCTACGCTGGTGAAAAAGCATTCAACAAAACAGGCAACTGGTTACCAGAAGAGACACTTGATCTCATCCGTGAGCACATCATCGCAATCAAAGGACCACTGACGACACCAGTCGGCGGCGGAATCCGTTCGTTGAACGTTGCTCTACGTCAAGAGCTTGATTTGTACACATGTCTTCGTCCAGTCCGCTACTTCACAGGTGTGCCTTCACCGGTTAAACGCCCAGAAGATACAGACATGGTCATCTTCCGTGAAAATACTGAAGACATCTACGCCGGAATCGAATACGCAGAAGGTAGCGAAGGCGCTGCAAAACTGCTTGAGTTCCTTCAAAACGAAATGGGTGTCAATAAAATCCGCTTCCCTGAGACATCTGGTCTTGGAATCAAACCGATTTCAAAAGAGGGAACAGAACGCCTCGTTCGTGCAGCAATCGAATATGCACTCGAGAACAAACGCGCTTCGTTGACGCTCGTTCATAAAGGAAACATCATGAAGTTCACTGAGGGTGCTTTCAAAAACTGGGGCTATGAGCTTGCTGAGCGTGAATACGCAGAACACGTCTTCACTTGGAACCAATATGATCGCATCAAGGAAGAAGAAGGAACAGATGCTGCGAATAAAGCACAAGCAGACGCAGAAGCTGCTGGTAAGTTGATCGTGAAAGACTCAATCGCTGATATCTTCTTACAACAAATCTTGACTCGTCCAAAAGAGTTCGATGTCGTTGCGACAATGAACTTGAACGGTGACTACATCTCAGATGCACTTGCTGCACAAGTCGGTGGTATCGGAATCGCACCTGGAGCAAACATCAACTACATGACAGGTCATGCGATCTTTGAAGCCACTCACGGTACAGCACCGAAATACGCTGGACTTGATAAAGTAAACCCATCGTCTGTCATCTTGTCAGGCGAAATGATGTTCCGTCACCTCGGCTGGAACGAAGCAGCAGATCTCATCATCAAATCGATGGAAACATCGATTGAATCGAAAGTCGTCACATACGACTTCGCACGTCTCATGGATGGTGCGACTGAAGTGAAGTGTTCTGAATTCGCGGACGAACTCATCAAAAACATGTAATCCGATCAGGAGGAATGAGTCGATGAACAGACGGAAGAAGATCGCAGTCATAGGAAGTGGCTTTACGGGCGCAACGACAGCACTCTATCTTGCTCAGCGAGAGCTAGGTGATGTCGTCCTCGTCGACCGACCCGAGCAAGAGAATCCGACGAAAGGAAAGGCGCTCGATATGCAAGAGGCAGCGCCGATCCTCGGGTTTGATGCTTCAGTAAAAGGGACATCGAACTATGCCGACATCAACGGTGCGGATATCGTCGTCATCACTGCCGGTATCGCCCGAAAGCCAGGGATGAGCCGCGAAGACCTTGTAAGTACGAATGCCACCGTCATGACAGCTGTGACGAAGGAAATCGTCGCGCATGCACCGGAATCAATCATCATCGTTTTGACGAATCCGGTCGATGCGATGACGTATACGGTCTATCAGGCATCTGGTTTTCCGAAAGAGCGTGTCATCGGTCAATCCGGTGTCCTCGACACGGCACGCTTCCGGACATTCTTAGCAGAGGAACTGAACGTTTCTGTAAAGGATGTATCGGGATTCGTACTCGGAGGACACGGGGATGACATGGTGCCGCTAATGCGTTATTCGCAGGCGGGAGGCATTCCAATCGAGAAACTGATATCCAAGGAACGGTTAGATGCGATCGTTGACCGAACGCGTAAAGGCGGCGGTGAAATCGTTCAATTACTCGGAAACGGTTCCGCTTACTACGCACCGGCAGCAGCAATTGCTGAGATGGTCGAGGCGATCTTGAAGGACCAGCGACGTATTCTCCCTGCCATCGCTTATCTCGAAGGTGAATATGGATACGACGATATGTATTTCGGTGTACCGGTCATTCTTGGCGGAAATGGTGTCGAGCATGTCTATGAACTCGAACTGACGACTGAGGAGCAAGAGGCTTTGAATCGCTCTGCCTCTACAGTCCGCTCTGTACTCGACTTATTAAAATCTTGATTCAAAAAAAGACGAACTTGTCACTTTCGACAAGTTCGTCTTTTTTCATCTCGTCATAATCGATGAGGAGAAGCATAGTGTGATAACTTGGCATACCAAGGGCAGATCAGTATAAGAAGAAATGTCAGCCACGGAATCAAATATCCGATTCGAAGGAAGTGACCTTGATGTTCCATATGGAGGTGTTGTGAGTTTTGACAATGCGGACAGGGCAGTCCGTGAGCAGACCAGATTAAACGATAGATTGTTCGAGCAGACCAGGATTGACGACAAACGGTACATCGTGCCACGTGAGTGCCTCCTTTCATTCATAGGTTAATTGTGTAAAGTGTGTTTTTCACAACATACGATACACATAGGCGAAAAGTTCCAATTTTAATAAACATGTAGAAAAGATGATTGTATTAGGGTAAGGACAAAGGTACGTCATTTTATTCCACTAAGGGGGATGCCACATGCGCGCCGTAACGTACCAAGGAGCAAAAGATGTTCAAGTCAAACAAGTCCAGGATCCATCGATTGATAAAAACGATGATATCATCGTCAAAATCACATCGACTGCCATTTGTGGATCAGATTTACACATCTATCAAGGAAATATGCCGGCTCACAAAGATTATGTCATTGGTCATGAACCGATGGGCATCGTTGAAGAGGTTGGACCAGGTGTGACGAAGGTCAAGCGTGGCGACCGCGTCGTGTTACCGTTTAATGTTGCTTGTGGTCACTGTTTCTTTTGTGAACATGATATGGAGAGTCAATGTGATAACTCGAACGGAAATCCCCATGTCGATACAGGTGGGTACTTCGGTTTTACAGAAGAGTTTGGTGGACATCCCGGTGGTCAGGCGGAATATTTAAAAGTTCCGTTCGGGAATTTCATGCCACTCGTGATTCCTGAATCATGCGAATTAGAAGATGAGGCATTATTGTTCTTATCTGACGTTTTACCTACGGCGTATTGGAGTGTCCTGCATGCGGGTGTGAAAAAAGGAGATACGGTCGTCGTACTCGGATCAGGACCAGTTGGACTAATGACACAAAAATTTGCATGGATGCAAGGAGCAAAGCGAGTCATTGCGGTGGATGATCAAGTGTATCGATTAAATCATGCTAAAGTCACGAATAAAGTCGAGACAGTGAATTTCTCGGATCACGCAGAAAGTGGTGCGTATATTAAAGAGCTGACACAAGGTGGAGCAGACGTCGTCATTGATTGCGTCGGTTTTGATGGGAAGATGTCCCCTGTAGAAAAAATTGAACAAAAGATTGGTCTGCAAGGTGGAACGTTGAGTGCCATTGACATTGCAAAAGACGCTGTCCGGAAATTTGGTACTGTGCAGTTGACAGGCGTCTACGCTAAAAAATATAATCAGTTTCCACTTGGCGATTTCTTTACCCGAAATATTACGCTGAAAATGGGACAAGCACCAGTCATTCATTTGATGCCGGAACTGTTCCAGAAAATCATCAATCAAGAATTTGATCCGACGGATATCGTGACACACCGAGTGGCACTTGATGATGCTGCTTCTGCCTATCAGACATTTAATGATCGGACAGATGGATGCATCAAGGTCGTCTTGAAACCATAAGCTATATCATACTCAAACAGCCCATCCGATTATTGGATGGGCTGTTGTACATCATAGGATTAAAAGAAGAAGACGGGCCATAGAAGACCGACGACTAGTCCGAGTAACAGACCGACGAACACCTGAAACTCGGTATGACCGACGAGCTCATTCAGGAGAGGGGTCTCATGGCGAATTCCTTTGAAATAATCATTGAGTAGTTTTGCCTGAACACCGACTGCTTGTCTGACACCGGTCGCATCATACATGATGATTGTCGCAAAGATGACAGCCAGTGCAAAAATCGAAGACGAGAAGCCCTCCTGAAAACCGATGACAACGGCTAAGGCGACGACAGTCGAACTATGTGAACTAGGCATACCACCGGAAGCAAACATGATTTCCAGGTCGAACTTTCGTGTCCGAACCAAACTCGTGACAAGCTTCGCTGCTTGAGCGATGAACCACGCCGTGATGGCTGCAAAAAGGGGATGGTTCCATTCCATACATTCTACCTCCTACAATTAACGATATGTATTGTTTCCCCGTTTTATTAGCTTTTACACGAACGATCTAGTTGGATTCGGCATCTCCTTTAAAGATTATGTAAAGAAACTGCAGAAAGATTTGTGGTTTTCCATTAAAAGTCGGTAAGATGAAGACAGACGAAGCGGATTCCACGGAATTCCTCATTCGAAAAGAAGGAAACTTGAGGGGGATGCAAGGTTTGAAAGATAAAATTATCGTGGTAGATGATGAGTTGTCGATTGCAACGTTGTTGAAGTTCAACTTAGAACAAGCCGGCTTCATCGTTGAAACAGCTCATGATGGGATGTCTGGTTTAAAATTAGCAGAAAAACAAGATGCGGCATTGATCGTCTTAGATTTGATGTTACCGGAGCTTGATGGTCTTGAAGTATGTAAACGTCTCCGCCAGCAAAAAATCAATACACCGATTTTGATGTTGACTGCAAAAGATGACGAATTTGATAAAGTTCTCGGATTAGAACTTGGAGCGGATGATTATTTGACGAAACCATTCAGTCCACGTGAAGTCGTTGCGCGCGTAAAAGCAATTTTACGTCGCATGAGTCATCAAACGACTTCGTCGGAAGAAGTGACGGATGGAACAATCATTATCGGAGATGTCAAAATCGTTCCTGACAATTACGAAGCATTTAAAGCCGAAGAGCGGTTAGAGCTCACGCCAAAAGAATTTGAGTTACTTGTTTACCTTGCAAAAAATAAAGGACGTGTGTTGACTCGCGACCAGTTGTTATCTGCCATCTGGAATTATGATTTTGTTGGCGATACCCGTATCGTAGATGTCCATATTAGTCATGTCCGAGAGAAAATCGAGCCGAATACGAAAAAACCGATTTACATTAAAACGATTCGCGGTTTAGGTTACAAGATGGAAGAGCCGAAGGCGGAATGAGTAAGTATCGCAAACGGTTTATCTTTAAAATGATTTCGTTCATCAGTCTCGTCCTTGTAGCACTTGGATTTTTATTAGGTCAATCCTTCAAAGAATTCTATGTCCAAAATGAAAAAGAAAAATTGATGGATGAAACAGCGCTAGTTGAGACGATTTTGAGAGATCGAGAAGTACCAGACATGTCTCGGTATGTAAATGAACTATATGCTGAATCGAATTTCGATATGATTTTATTCAACAGCCGTGGAGAAATCATTGCTGGAACACCTGTTGATGTGACGAAATTAAAAGTAGCGACCCTCAATTTTTCAGCCATTCCTGACGAGGGCACATTTGAATCGAAAACTGATGATAGTGTCGTCCAATTTACAAAACCTGTTCCGACAGCGGATGGGGGAGAAGTCTACGTCAGTTTCATTCGTTACGCCCAAGACTTGAATGTCATCTATTCACGGATTTGGACGGTCATCATTCTGTCCCTACTCGCCTCGTTAGTGATCATATTCTTGACGATCTATCGGTCGACGAAACGATTCCTACGTCCAATCGCAGAAGCAACAGATGTTTTACATGAACTGTCGCACGGGAACTATAAGTCGCGTGTGTATGAATTAGCGGCACCGGATGAATCACGCGATTTAGGGCGCTCTATCAATCTATTAGCGCGAAATCTCGAAAACGCATCGTCTGGTGAAGCAATGCAACGAGCACGTCTCGAATCTTTGATCGAATACATGGGCGCCGGTCTTATGTTGATTGATGAGAAGGGCTACGTCCTGCTCGTCAACCGGACGTATCGGGAAATGTTCAACATTCATGAACCGTCTAGTGGGAAGCTGTACTATCGTGTACTTCCGAACGAAAAAATGAGTCAGGTGATTGAAGATGTCTATCTGACGGAAAAACCGAATCGAAAGCAGTCGAGTGTTCGATTTGGCATCAATAGCCGGACGTTCATGGTCAGTGCCGCTCCGATTTTCGATAAGAACGGTCGCGTGCAGGGAACGACCGTCGTCTTTAACGACATCACGGAAATCAAAAAACTGGAACAAATGCGTAAAGACTTCGTCGCGAATGTCAGCCATGAATTAAAGACACCACTAACGTCCATTAAAGGATTTGCGGAAACGTTACTCGATGGTGCGCAAGAGGTTCCGGAAATCCGAGAGCAGTTCTTACGGATCATCCACGATGAATCGGAACGAATGCAGACATTGGTAGAAGATTTGCTTGAGCTGTCTCGTTTAGAACAAGATAACTATCAGCTCGAGACTGCAATCGTTGACGTGACAAGTCTCGTTCGGGAGACAGCAGCACTCCTGCATCGACGAGCAACAGAAAAAGAGATGACGATTCATATCGAAATGGAAGAGGAAGTCTTCATCCGAGCAGATCTGAATCGTCTGAAACAGGTCGTCGTTAACTTGGTTGCGAATGCGTTGAATTATACGCCGAACGGCGGCAACGTCTGGATTCAGCTCGAGGATGGAGAAGAGTCTGTCCAACTCATCATCAAAGATGATGGAATTGGTATTCATCCGAAAGAAACCCAACGAATCTTCGAACGTTTCTATCGTGTCGATAAGGCACGAAGCCGTAATTCTGGGGGAACGGGTCTTGGACTAGCCATCGTCAAACACATTGTCGACCTCCATCACGGTGAGATCGAAATCGCATCGGAAGAGCACAAAGGCACGACATTTACGATTCGTTTACCAAAACATGGCTGAATTTCACAGTGGATTCACATTTCCTTAATAGATGTATCTTATGATGAAAGTACCTTCTTCATCATCTGTATGGCGACTGGATCAGCTCCCATGTCGTCATGCCCTTGGCGGTTGACTCTCCGTGAGTCAATCGTCTTTTTTTGGTCATTTTTAGCGAACAAATGTGTGTAGAGTGATACAATAGGAACAGAAAATCGATTAAAGGGGCGTAGATGATGGAAAATAAATTGCTATTGATTGATGGGAACTCGTTGACCTATCGGGCGTTTTTCGCCTTACCACCAATGACGGATGCGCAAGGACGAAATACGAACGCAGCTTATGGCTTTACGATGATGTTATTGAAGTTGCTCGAGGAAGAACAACCGACACATATGCTCGTTGCCTTCGATGCTTCGAGTGAAACGTTCCGTCATGATGTATATCAGGAGTATAAGGGAAGTCGGGAAAAGACACCGTCCGAACTACGTGAGCAATTCCCGATCGTCCGGGATATCTGTGAAGCGCTCGGTATTCAAATGATGGAACTCCATCGCTATGAGGCAGATGATTTGATTGGTACGCTCGCACGAACGATGCCGACGGATCGGACGCGGATCGTCACTGGAGATAAAGATTTACTTCAACTTGTCACGGATAAGATCGAAGTCTTGATCACGAAGCGTGGGATCACGGACGTCCAGTGCATGACGGAGGAACTGTTCGCTGAGACGTATGGTGGTCTAAAGCCGATTCAAATGATTGACCTGAAGGGGTTAATGGGGGATAAGTCGGATAATATTCCAGGGATTCCTGGAATTGGTGAAAAGACGGCGGTAAAACTGATTTCGGCATATGGTTCTGTCGAAGGACTGTATGAGCACGTCGAGTACTTAAAAGGGAAGCAGAAGGAAAAAGTCATCGCGAACGAAGAACTCGCACGACTATCGAAAGAACTTGCGACAATTAAAGTCGATGTCCCGCTCGAGACGACGCTAGATGATTTGCAAATTCGCGACGTTGATACCCAAGTGCCGTATTCGTTGTTCCAGTCGCTTGGCTTCAAGTCGTTGACGAATCGATTTGCTCCTGTCGTCAAAGAAGAGGATAAAGAGCAGTTGAACGTCGTGACGATCACTTCACTTCCTGAAGACGTCACCGATGCGGTGTTGCTTGCTGAACAGCTACGAGAGGATTACATGGAAGAAGACATCATCGGGTTTGCGATCGCGACGCCTGACACAATCTATGTTGCTGCTCCAACGCTCGTCGAGGATCCAGCATTCCGCCAATGGATCGAGTCGGAACATCGGAAGATTTGTCTCGATGCCAAACAAGTCGCATTCGCGTTGCGTAAACATGGCTTAACCTTAAACGGTTATGAGGATTTGTTATTAGCGGGTTACTTATTGAATTTAAGTGGCGGCACGACGCTCGCTTCAATTGCTGGTCATTATGCATTGATGGCACCGAACGAAGAAGCGGTCCTCGGTAAGGGAGCCAAACGTCTAGCCCCAGCGGATGACGTATTACACCCTTATCTTGCAGAGAAAGCACGGATGATCGAGTTATTGTTCCCGAAAGTCCGGGAAGAGTTGAAGGCGAATCAGCAATATGAGCTGTATGAAACACTAGAGCGTCCATTGTCAGGTGTCCTCGCTGAGATGGAGTGGACCGGGATTCGTGTCGACGTCGCGACGCTCCAATCGATGCAAGCAGATCTTGCCGGACGTTTAACGGAACTTGAGACGTTGGTCTTTGAAGCGGCAGGTGAGTCGTTCAATATCAATTCACCGAAACAACTTGGTGTGATTCTGTTTGAAAAACTCGAACTGCCCGCCTTCAAGAAAACAAAGACCGGCTACTCGACTGCCGCAGACGTCCTTGAAAAACTGCGTCCGCTGCATCCGGTCATCGATCACATCATGTTATACCGGGAGCTCCAAAAATTACAGTCGACGTATGTCGAAGGCTTACAAAAAGTCATCAAGGAAGACGGAAAGATTCATACCCGTTTTGCTCAGACGATTGCCCAGACAGGCCGTTTAAGTTCGGTCAATCCGAACCTTCAGAATATCCCGATTCGGATTGAAGAAGGACGGAAGATTCGAAAAGCCTTCGTTCCAAGTGAAGCAGGCTGGTCACTGTACGCTGCCGATTATTCACAAATCGAATTACGTGTCATGGCCGATATGTCGCAGGATCAGACGCTTGTCGATGCGTTCTTACATGATGAGGATATCCATACTCAAACGGCAAGTAGTGTCTTTGGTGTTGAACCGGAGGATGTCACAGGAAATATGCGGCGTCAGGCGAAAGCTGTCAACTTCGGCATCATTTATGGAATCAGCGATTATGGACTGTCACAAAACTTGAACATCACGCGGAAGGAAGCACAATCGTTCATCGATCGTTATTTCGAGCTGTTCCCGCAAATCAAACAGTTCATGGACACGGCAATCGAGACGGCACGAGCGAATGGATTCGTCGAAACGTTGATGAACCGGCGCCGTAACATCCCGGATATCAATTCGAAAAACTTCAACTTACGTGGTTTTGCGGAACGTACGGCAATCAATACGCCGATTCAAGGTTCCGCTGCGGATATCATAAAAAAAGCGATGCTTGATGTCCATGCTGCTTTACAGGCATCTGATCTGAAAGCGCGTTTGTTATTACAAGTACACGATGAGTTGATTTTTGAAGCACCAGACGAGGAACTCGACGCTTTACAAGCGCTTGTCAAACAAGCGATGGAGCAGACCGTCGAATTATCCGTACCGCTACGCGTTGATGGGGGCGCAGGACATACGTGGTACGAAACGAAGTAAGCAAGGAGGAATAGACGTGCCTGAATTACCTGAAGTCGAGACCGTTCGTCGCAGTTTAGAACGTTCGGTCTCTGGAAAAACAGTCTCTTCCGTCAAAGTCTACCACCCGAAAATGATTCGGGGGATGGAAGTGGCACCATTTGCAGATGCCTTACATCAAGAACGGATCGAACGCGTCGAACGTCGCGGTAAGTTCCTACTCTTTGATTTTGATCGTTTTTATCTCGTCAGCCATTTGCGGATGGAAGGGAAGTACTTCCCGTATCCGCAACCGGTCGAGCGGGATAAACATACTCATGTCGTCTTCCGTTTCACGGATGGTTCGGAGCTGCATTACAATGACGTCCGGAAGTTCGGAACGATGGAATTACGTGATAAGGAAACAGCGATGCAAACTGCTCCACTGGCACAGCTGGAGCGTGAACCATTTGATCCAGAGTTCACAGCAGAAGTGTTAGCGGAGAATTTAATTCGTAAAAAAAGAAGTCCAATCAAAACGGCATTGCTCGACCAATCGATCTTCCTTGGTCTCGGTAACATCTATGTCGATGAGACCCTTCATGCGGCACGTGTCCATCCGTTGACGAAGGCTGGTGCCTTGACGCTTGATGATATTTCACGCATCCATCAAGCCGGTGTCGACGTCTTACGACAAGCGGTAGAAGCAGGGGGAAGTACGATCCGAAGTTATGTCTCACCTTCCGGAAAAGGTGAGTTCCAGCTTCAACTCGCGGTATACGGTCAAAAGGGCGAACCATGTCCCCGTTGCGGCACTGCCATTGAAAAAATCAAAGTCGGTGGACGAGGAACGCACTTCTGTCCGACGTGCCAACAGGTCGCCTTATGAGGGTTGGTCTGACGGGCAGTATCGCCACCGGTAAAAGTACGGTCTCTAGCTATCTGAAGCAAAAAGGAATAGCGGTCATCGATGCGGATCTTGTTGCGCGAGAAGTCATTGAACCAGGAGGGCGAGCCTATGATGGGGTCAAGATGGCCTTCCCGGAAGCATTCGAAGAAGGACGTCTCGTTCGTCCAAAACTCGGACAAATCATTTTTCAGGATAGCGAAAAACGACAACAGCTGAATCAGTTGATGCACCCAAGTATTCGACAACAGATGCTTGATGAAGCAGATGCCTATGAACGTTCAGGACATTCGCTCGTCGTATTTGATATTCCGTTATTACTTGAAGGCGATTGGCGGACGCTGTTCGACCGTGTCGTAGTCGTTTATTGTCCGGAAAACATGCAGTTAAGACGATTGATGCAACGTAATGATCTATCGGAAGAAGAAGCATATGCACGTATTCATTCGCAACTTAGCATTGAACAGAAAAAAGAGCTTGCGGATGATGTGTTCTTCAATGATGGGAGTCTTGATTCGTTATATCAACAAATCGATAAATGGTTAGTATTATATGACACCGATAAGCATGAGAGTGGTACATGAAAAGTGTGAAGTGAGAGAAGTTTCCATCTTCTCTCACTTTTTTTAGAGAACATAATGAAATCGCTTACATTTCATGATATAGTTCTATCTGTAAACGGAGCTACATCCGTCACATTGAAGGGGGATCCGCACATGGGAGTCAAGGTGGCAGTCAATGGTTTTGGTCGAATTGGTCGAATGGTCTTTCGACGTCTGATCGCTGAGGGGAAAAGCGAAGTCGTAGCAATCAATGCAAGCTATCCAGTCGAAACACTCGCACATTTAATCAAGTACGATACGGTACATGGGAAATTCAATTATCCGGTCGACATCATCGATGGGGCGTTGATGGTTGACGGAAGACAAATTCAAATCGTCAGTGAACGCAATCCTGAACTATTGCCGTGGGGGGAACTCGGCATCGATATCGTCGTCGAAGCGACAGGAAAGTTCAACTCAGATACGGGTGCTGCGAAGCATTTAGTGGCAGGCGCAAAAAAGGTCGTCATCACGGCACCTGCTAAAGGGGATGTCCGGACGATCGTCATGGGTGTCAATGACGACATGTATGATCATGAAACAGATGCTATCGTCTCGAACGCATCGTGTACGACGAACTGTCTCGCACCTGTCGTGCAAGTCATCGACCGGGCATTCGGAATCGAATCGGGTCTCGTGACGACGGTTCACGCGTTTACGAACGATCAAAATAATATTGATAATCCACATAAGGATTTACGACGCGCCCGTGCATGTGGCTCATCCATCATTCCAACATCGACAGGTGCGGCAAAGGCGATTTCTCTCGTCTTGCCACACTTGGAAGGAAAATTGAATGGACTCGCGCTTCGTGTTCCGACACCGAACGTCTCACTCGTCGATCTCGTCGTCGAAGTCAGTCGCGATACGACGGTTGCTGAAGTGAACGAAGCGTTCACGAAAGCAGCGGACGGTGCGCTTGAAGGCATTCTCGGAATGACGATGGAACCGCTCGTTTCGATCGACTTCAACGGAGAAGAGCGTTCGACGGTCGTCGATGGACTCTCGACGATGGTCATGGGTGGTCGTCAGGTGAAGGTCCTCGCTTGGTACGATAATGAGTGGGGTTACTCCTGCCGCGTCGTCGACCTCGTACACCTTGTTTCGGCGCACTTAGAGGCGATGGGAACGGTTGAAAAAGAACTTGAATTGAATTAATGACAACGGGCAGATCCCAGTAACGACGGGACCTGTCCCGTTTTTTTTCTAGAAATGTATTAATTTTTGAAATTTATCCTTGTGTATCTTTTTGATACTCGCTATAATTCAAATCGTGAACTTCAATCGGTCTGGCAATCGCAGCTTAAAGGGTTAGGACCTCTCTGGACTAACTTTCCCCCGTGGGTGCGAACGACTCAGGCGCAAAGTAAGTGATCAACTACTTTGAAGACCATTGAATGTAGGGGGGATCCACAAATGGATACTATGGGAAGACACATTATTGCAGAACTTTGGGATTGTAATCCTGAAAAATTGAACGACATGGAATTCGTTGAACGACTTTTCGTTGACGCAGCACTTCAAGCAGGTGCAGAAGTACGAGAAGTAGCATTCCACAAGTTTGCACCACACGGCGTCAGTGGCGTCGTCATTATCTCTGAATCGCACTTGACGATTCACAGTTTCCCAGAGCACGGGTATGCATCGGTTGATGTCTTTACTTGTGGGGATCGGATCGATCCAGCCATCGCAGCGAACTACATTGCTGAAAAGCTCGATGCGAAAATCCGTGAAAATGTCGAAATTCCACGTGGTATGGGACCAGTTCAAGTTCCAGCGGCTACTGTCCAGCACGTCAACTGACAACACACACGAATTCGTCAAGCCCTCGTCGTTCAGACGAGGGCTTTTTAATATGTCTGACGTCTGTTATTCTTAATAGTAGAAGAAACAAAGAAAAGAGGATGACCATGGGACTGAAGGAACGCTTGCAAAAACAGCTAGAGACATCCGATACACATAAAAACGAAAATTTACGCACACACTACTATGCGGCAACAGTCGAGATGTTGTTTGCTGGTTTAGAAAATATCTTAAAGCAAGAGGGCGGAACGGTTCGTCGTGTTGACGCGGAACGTGGAGAACTCGCTTTTACATTAAAAGAAGTCGACGGACTCGCGACCGTCATTATGGTGGCGGGCGGACGTACGGCCGTCGATTTATTCTTACATCGTGAAAGTCTTCTCGGACCTGATCTCGAAAAACACATCGAGCGAATCTATGCATCACTTGATGCGGGATATCGATTAAAAATGATTGGAACAAAAGAAATCACGTGAACGGAGGTACGGCATGCGCTGTCCAGCCTGTAATTTTAACGGAACAAAAGTACTGGACTCAAGACCGGTCCAGGATTTCGGTTCGATTCGGAGGAGACGTGAATGTGAGTCTTGCGGCTATCGCTTTACGACTTTCGAAATGGTCGAACAGACCCCTTTAATCATCGTAAAGAAAGACGGAACGCGCGACGAGTTCAATCGTGATAAAATTTTGCGGGGACTAGTGCGTGCCTGTGAAAAACGACCGATTTCGATTGAACAGCTAGAAACAGTCGTCAGTCGGGTCGAAAAGGCATTGCGGGCGACGGCTCAGCATGAGATTCCAAGTGAGCAGGTCGGACGTCTCGTGTTAAATGAATTAGCTTCCGTCGATGAAGTGGCATACGTCCGCTTTGCGAGTGTTTATAAACAATTCAAGGACATCAATGTCTTCTTCCAAGAGCTCTCTGAGCTGATGGAGCGACATCAAGAAAATGACCGTGAAAATTGAACGTGATATAAGAGAGGTCGTCTGTCCGGTCAGCGCACCTCTCTTTTTCTCCCTAAGGAAAGGACGAGTCAGATGGTAGAACGTGAACTTTCCGGTACCGATCTTTGCTTAGTGATGAGCAATGGTGTCGTCGACCGTGAAGCCTATCAATCTTTATATTATTTGTACCAGCCGATCATTGGTGTCAAAGCTCTTGGACTCTATCAAACGTTTTGGAGCGAGATGATTCCGGGAAAAACAAAATCCCAATACATCTCCCATGCGGAACTCGGAACGCTACTCGGTTTTTCCGTCGATGAATTCAAGGAAGAGTTATTCAAGCTAGAAGGGATCGGTTTGATCCGGACGTTCGAAGCGCGCCAAGCCGCGTATCGCTACATCTATCAAATCCGGGTGCCGCTCGCGCCGAACACTTTCTTGAATGACGGGGTGTTATCGAGTCTGCTATTTTACCGCGTCGGTGAAATTCGTTTCCGCTCCCTCCAGCATCGTTTCCGGACAGAACCGCTTCCGAAGAACATCGTTGATCGGACGGTCAGGTTTGATCAAGTGTTCGATGTGAAAGCTGGTCTTGCTTCCGCGCATCAGCCGAAGGCCTATGCGAAACAGGAACGAGCAGTATATGAATTCGATTATTCGTTTGATTTAGAAGAGATGAAACGTCAAACCGATCGCTTTTTACCACGGACCTTTTACTCAAAGGCGATCGATCATCTGCTCGTGAAGCTTGCTTACGTCACGCAGTCGAATGAAGCATTGATGGCGGAACTGTTGAATGCCCGTTTCCGTCACGAAGCATACTTGCCGATGACCGATGCTGAGAAACAAGAACGTTGCAAACAGATGATGTTGTCAGCGAAACAAAAACTCAGCCGAGAGAAAAAAGCGAAGGTCGCCTCACTCGACACGATCGAGGTCGGAGACGTCGAAGCAACGGAGACGATGGAAAGCACCCATCCGAAGCATTATGTCGCGAAGTTGCGGAAGGTCAAAGCGCTGTCAGAACGAGATGAAGAGCTGATCCAGCAATTGATCATCGATTATGAAATGTCGTCTGGGATCGTCAATGCCGCCTACTATTATGCGCTCGTCGTTAAAAAGGATAATCGCTTCAGTAAGAACTTCCTCTTATCGATCGTCGATGATTGGAAACAGAAGGGGTACGTGACAGCATCCGAGGCACTGGCGAAGACGCAGGAGCAGGATGACTTGATCGCGAAGAAGCAGGAGCAAAAACAAGAACGCGCGCGTCAGACCGTTGGTGGACGTCGGGGACGGACCAGCAATACGAACGGCGGTCCGAATCCGAAATGGTTGCAAGAAGAGAAGGCGAAACAGCAACAGTATGAAGCCTCTAAAAAAGCGAGTTTCGAAGCGGATGTTCCAGACGATGAAGAGATGGAACGAATCTTACGAGAACTGAAGGGGAACTAAAGGAGTCGGGACATGGAACATATCCAATCATCTATCGAAAAAATATTAAGTCGACCGGATGTCGCAGAATCGGTTCGAGCGATTCAACAACGGGTGTTGTCTCATCCGGGGGTCGTCATGTTCTTACGGACCCATCCGGAAATCGATCAACGAATGATCGAGCGGGGCATGCTCAAGCTGAATGAATACGCGGAACAGATGGACGGGAATCGACTGATTGAAAGTAAGGCCGTCATTGAAGGTTATCAGCCGATCCTGCACGTCGAAAAAGGACAGATCGTCGTCTCGTATGAGAAGTCACAAGCACTCAAAGACCGAGAAGATGAACGTGCACTTGAGAAGAAATTCAAGAGCCTGTTCCTGCCGGATGAAGTGCGTGATGCGAACTTCAGTGATTTCGACTTGTCGACGACGGACCGGAAGCTCGCCTTACGTGCGGCGTCTCAGTTCCTCAATCATCTGCGTTCAAAAGAGCATGTAAAGGGACTGTACCTGCACGGTAGCTTTGGTGTCGGGAAAACGTATCTCTTGGCTGCGATCGGGAATGCACTGAAGAAAGAACGGATTGCAACGATTCTCGTCCATGCTCCTGGTTTCGTCGCTGAAGCGAAACGACGGATCCGGTCGGACTCGTTCGATACGTTCCTCGAAGGATTCCAAACGATTCCAGTATTGCTGATTGACGATATCGGTGCAGAATCGATCAGTCCGTGGGTACGGGATGAATTGTTCGGAATCATTTTGCAATACCGCATGATGCATCGTCTGCCGACATTGTTCAGCTCGAACTTATCGTATGATGAACTTGAGCTCCATTTCGGGATCACGAACGATCAAGGCGATAAATTAAAGGCCGCACGACTGATGGAGCGGATCCGGACGACGACACAACCGATCGAGTTCCTTGGCGAAAATCGACGTCGCTACTAATTTTCCTTGTCAAGGAAGCGACCGATTCGTTATACTAATGACACGTCAATAGACGATGCAACGATTGAGGATATGAAGTATGAAATGAACCAAACTAGCGAGAGAAGAACGGTGGAAGCTTCTCATGGAATCATTCATGTCTTTACTCCCTCATAGCACGAACGGGGCTAATCCGTTTGCGCCTCACGCCCGTTAACGCGTGTTCGAGCCGAACCAGTGAATGGTCCGGGAACGAGGGTGGTACCACGAGATTAAGACTCGTCCCTTTTTAGGGATGAGTCTTTTTTATTTTGTTAAAGGGGGAAACAGTCATGTCAAATATCGCACTTACATTTCCAGATGGCGCCGTAAAGGAATTCGCAGTCGGTACGACAGCAGAAGAAGTCGCTGCATCAATCAGCCCAGGACTTCGTAAAAAAGCATTTGCTGCCAAACTAAACGGGCACGCCATCGATTACCGTCGTCCAATCGAAGAGGACGGCACAATCGAATTGATCATGCCGGATTCAGAAGAAGGGCTCGATTTGATTCGTCACTCTTCAGCTCACTTGATGGCACAAGCCATCAAACGTCTGTATCCGGATGAAACGATTCATCTTGGAATCGGACCGACGATCGAGAATGGTTTCTACTATGACATCGATATGGAACGTCGTCTGACAGAAGAAGACTTACCAGAAATCGAGAAAATGATGAATAAAATCGCCGGTGAGAACTTGCCGATCGAACGGGAAGTCGTCTCGCGTGACGAAGCACTCGCGATTTATAAAGAACTCAATGATCCGTTGAAAGTCGAATTGATCGAATCGATTCCTGCTGATCAGGATTTGACGATTTACCGTCAAGGCGAATTCTTCGATCTCTGCCGTGGACCACACGTTCCAGCAACAGCGAAGCTACAAGTCTTCAAATTGATGAGCATTGCTGGTGCTTACTGGCGTGGGGATTCAAAAAACAAGATGTTACAACGGATTTACGGTACAGCATGGGCGACAAAAGATCAGTTGAAACAACATCTCCACTTCCTTGCTGAAGCGAAAGAGCGGGATCATCGTAAACTCGGGAAGGAACTTGGATTGTTCTTCACTTCTCAAGAAGTCGGTCAAGGACTCCCGATGTGGCTACCAAAAGGAGCAGCGATCCGTCGGACAGTCGAACGTTATATCGTCGATAAAGAACTCGAACTTGGATATGAGCATGTCTACACACCGGTCCTCGGTTCAGTCGATCTATACAAGACATCGGGTCACTGGGATCACTATCAAGATGATATGTTCCCGAAAATGGAGATGGACAATGAAGAACTCGTTCTTCGTCCGATGAACTGTCCACACCACATGATGGTCTACAAGAACGAACCGCGTTCGTACCGTGATTTACCGCTTCGTGTCGCGGAGCTTGGTGGTATGCACCGTTATGAGATGTCTGGTGCCTTAACTGGTCTTCAGCGTGTTCGTTACATGGTCCTAAACGATGGCCATACGTTCGTCCGTCCTGACCAAATGAAAGATGAGTTCAAAGCCATCGTTCACCTCATTCAAGAAGTCTATGCGGACTTCGGAATCACAGATTACAAATTCCGTCTTTCGTACCGTGACCCAGCGGATAAAGAGAAGTACTTCGATAACGATGCAATTTGGGAAATGGCACAACGTGAGTTAAAAGAAACAATGGATGAGCTTGAACTGGAATACTTCGAAGCAGAAGGCGAAGCTGCCTTCTACGGACCGAAGCTTGACGTTCAAGTTCGGACAGCACTTGGTAAAGATGAGACGCTTTCGACAGTTCAACTCGACTTCCTCTTACCAGAGCGATTCGAATTGACGTACAAAGGAAATGACGGACAAGATCACCGTCCGGTCGTCTTACACCGTGGTGTCGTTTCGACGATGGAACGATTCGTCGCATACTTGATCGAAGAATACAAAGGCGCGTTCCCAACATGGCTCGCACCTGTTCAGGTGAAATTGATTCCGGTTTCTAAAGTGCATGAAGACTATGCCCGTGAAATCAAAGCAATCTTGCTGAAAAAAGGAATTCGTGTCGAAACAGATTTCCGTGACGAGAAACTCGGATACCGGATTCGTGAAGCACAAGTCAACAAAGTACCTGTCATGCTCGTTTTAGGTGATAAAGAAGTCGAATCACGCGAAGTCAACATTCGTCGCTACGGCTCAAAAGACTCAAGCAACGCATCACTTGAACAATTCGTATCCGATTTAGAAACAGAAATCGCGAACCGTTCAAAATAATGAAGAATAACCGATTGTTCCGTTTTACGGGATGATCGGTTTTTTTGTATGTCCTTTAAAACAACTGCAGTAGATCCGATAAACAAGAGAGTTAGTTTTAAAAAAAAGAAGATGGAAATATTTATTTTTATTTGGAAAAGGATTAGAATGTAATGGGAAATGGATAAATTTGTTTTATGAGTAGAAAGGACGTATGACATTGAAACGAACACTGACAGTAACGCTTGCTGCCTCCCTCTTGTTTATGGGAACTTCAGCTGAACAGCCAAAAGCAGCGACAACAAAAAAACCATATTATATTATTGACCCTACAACAAAGCCTATTGATCCCTTGATTCGAAAATACACGACGTATAATGCGAAAACCCGGAATCATTATACGATGCGTTCTTATTTAGAAAGACTTGAAAAAGAAGGGGGAGGCACGCTTGTTCTAAAAAAAGGAACGTATCTATCTCCACTGCGTGTCGGAATTCCATCGAACACGACGGTCATTTTAGAAGACGGAGTCATCATCAAAAAGACATCTGAAACGGGGACGTCAAAAATCAGTGCGACGACGAGTGTCTTTGATTTAGTAGCACCGTCTGTGTTACGTCTGAATAAAAAAATGTCGAAATACAACGGTACGAAAAACGCACGGATCATCGGAAAAGGAAACGCACAAATCGACTTAAACGGCTTTTCGCGAGGATCTGCCTTTGCGATTGCACACAACCAAAATTTATATATCGGTGGCATCACAGTGCGTAATCAAAAAGGATCACATGCGATGGAGTTAGACGCGACGAAAAACGCGACGATTGAAAATATGAAGTTCGTGGATGCGACAATGATAGCGAATACAGGACCAAATGAATCGATTAACTTAGATACACCGGATCCAATCACGAAAGGTTTTCCGTGGAAGTGGTCTGCTCAAGATGGTACACCAAATTCGGATATCACGATTCGAAACAATGTTTTTTCTAACATCAACGTCGCCATTGGCACACATCAATATACAGAGAATCGTTTACACACGAATATCCGGATTGAAAATAACTTGATCGAAAAGACGAAGGACTATGCCATTTCGATGATGAACTGGAAAAATCCGACCGTCATCAACAATACGATTCGAGATGTACACCGGGCAGACGGAAAAGCAATGACGATTTTAGGGCGAGGCATCATCGGTGGGACGATTCGCTATAATACATTCGAAAACGCCGATCGTGCGATTCAAATGCAACCGTTTCAAAGCGATGGATATGCACCAATTTATAACTCATTTACGGAAACAGAAAAACAGTACATGCAACAAAATACTGCCAAAGATGTTCAATTAAATAGAATCGTCTTATTTACGAAACTAAATGAATATACGTATGCAACAGCTGAACGATATGACTTTGTTCCGTACTAAACCAAGCAAAAGCACCCAAGACTAGCGTCGAGGGTGCTTGTTTTACGTTATGAACGCATTTGTTGCAAGAACGGTTCGATATCGACTTGAAGCGCTTCTGATAGTTTCTGACCGAGTGAAGCATCAGCACGGTAGAAGTTACAGATTGCGAGCAAGACTGTGTTCTCATGGCGAACCTGCTCGAGATCATTGACGAGGTTCTTCAGAAGAGCTGCTTGCTCGTCTTCTGTCAGACGACGGTATACTTCGCCGGCTTGACCGAAGTTGTTCGTCTTCTCGATTTCGAGACGACCGTGTTTATCATCAAGTAACGGCTGGTTTTCTTCCGTATACTCTGGTGTTTCTTTTGGTTCTTCTTGATATCGGTTTGGTTCGTAGTTCACCGGACTCGTTTGCTGACCAACTGGCATTGCACCATCACGTTGGTAGTTGTTCACTTGTGCGAACGGACAGTTGATCGGAAGTTGTTGGTAGTTCGTTCCGATACGGTAGCGTTGTGTGTCTGAGTAAGAGAATAGACGACCTTGTAACAACTTATCTTCAGATGGTAACATTCCTGGAATCAAGACACCTGGGTTGAATCCGACAGATTCTGTTTCAGCGAAGTAGTTATCGACGTTTTTGTTCAGTGTCATCGTACCAACGTGTTGGAACGGGATGACATCTTCAAACCAATCCTTTGTTGCGTCGAGCGGATCGAAATCGAACTGATCGACGTCAGCCGGATCGAGCACCTGTACGAACAGATCCCATTCCGGATAATCTCCGTCTTCAATCGCTTGGAACGTATCGTTTGAAGCGTGGTTGAAGTCTTTTCCTTGAATCTCTGTCGCTTCTTCTGCTGAGAGATTATGAATGCCAGCTTTCGGTACCCAGCGTAGTTTGACGTAAACCGTATTGCCATGAGCGTTCACCCATTTGAATGAATGGACGGAAGAACCACGCATTTTACGGTAACTTGCAGGAATCCCTTCATCCGTAAAGAGATGCATGAGCATGTTCGTCGATTCCGGACGAAGTGTCATGAAGTCCCAGTAACGGTCGGGATCTTGAATATTCGTGCGTGGATCTGGTTTAAGTGAATGGACCATATCCGGGAACTTCATAGCGTCACGAATGAAGAAGACAGGAAGGTTGTTCCCGACGAAATCCCAGTTTCCTTCTTCTGTATAGAACTTGACAGAGAATCCACGTGGATCGCGGAGTGTCTCTGGAGAATGCGTGCCGTGAATAACAGTCGAGAAACGGGCGAAGACAGGAACTTCTGTCCCTTCTTCTTGTAAAAACGCAGCTTTCGTGTACTTTTTCATTGAGTTTTTGACAGTGAAGACACCGTGAGCACCGAATCCACGAGCGTGTACGACACGCTCAGGTACACGTTCCCGGTCGAAATGGGCCATCTTTTCAATTAATTGATAGTCTTCTAATAACGTTGGTCCGCGACGTCCAGCCGTACGTGAATTCTGGTTGTCTCCGATTGGTACACCTTGATTGGTCGTTAATCGTTTTTCAGTCATCTGTTATTCTCCCCCTTATGTAAGATTAAATTGATTATAAAACAATAATCATTCTAAATAAACAATTTTGCTTGCGAATGTTCTGAATCTTTTTTTCCATGTTAAGAGTGTACCCGTGAAAAACAGGTTAGAAACTTCTTGCTTATCCGTTAAAGGATTGCTATTATAATCAAGTATGTGAGCAACGTTCTGTAAGAACATAGAAAGCGGCTTGACATCACGGGAAAACAAGTGCTATGATAGCAAAGTGAAATGACAACAAAGCAGAAGCATCCCGCTTCTCACCATGTATGACGACTCGTACTGGTTCATCATGAAGATACGCAATGTGTAGCGACTGCTATGCTTTGACGTTCCTTATGAGTGTGGGCGGGAAGAACTGCCGACGCTTTTTTTATAGCGTTTTCTATCATTCATTTTTCGTGCAATGCACGATGGAGGTGCTAACCATTAGCAAAGATCTGTTAATCAATGAAAGCATCCGTGCCCGGGAAGTTCGTCTTATCGGAGCGGATGGTGCTCAACTAGGTGTCCAATCACGCAACGAAGCGCTACGTCTCGCAGAGGAAGCGGAACTTGACCTCGTCATGGTCGCTCCACAAGCGACGCCGCCAGTTTGTAAGATCATGGACTACGGTAAATACCGTTTCGAGATGCAAAAGAAGGACAAAGAAACTCGGAAGAATCAGAAAGTGATTCAGATGAAAGAAGTTCGTCTTAGCCCGACGATCGAGGAGAACGACTTCCAAACGAAATTCCGTAATGCGAAGAAATTCTTGGAGAATGGTAACAAAGTGAAAGCGAGCATTCGTTTCCGCGGTCGTGCCATCACTCACTCGGAAATCGGTAAACGCGTTCTCGAACGCCTCGCAACGGATTTAAGTGAGTTCGGTGTTGTGGAACAGAGACCGAAGATGGAAGGACGCAGCATGTTCCTCGTGCTTGCTCCTAAGAAAGAAGACTAATCGAATCGAAGTAGGAGGGAATCTCTCATGCCTAAAATGAAATCGCACCGCGGTGCTTCTAAACGTTTCAAACGTACTGCTTCTGGCAAATTGAAACGTGGTCGTGCTTACACAAGCCACTTGTTCGGTAACAAATCAACAAAAGCGAAACGTAAATTACGTAAAGCTAGCATGGTATCTACGGGTGACTTCAAACGCATCCGTCACATGATCGCGAAGTAATTTATCCAATCGTATACAGATTTAGGAGGGAATTTATATGCCACGCGTAAAAGGCGGATATACGACTCGTCAACGTCGTAAAAAACAACTCAAATTAGCTAAGGGCTACTACGGCTCGAAACATACACTCTTCAAGGTTGCGAAACAGCAAGTCATGAAATCTCTCATGTACGCTTACCGTGACCGTCGTCAAAAGAAACGTGACTTCCGTCGCCTCTGGATCACTCGGATCAATGCGGCAGCACGTATCAACGGTCTTTCTTACAGCCGCATGATGCATGGTCTTAAATTAGCAGGTATCGACGTTAACCGTAAGATGCTCGCTGACCTCGCAGTTACAGATGCAACTGCATTTGCTTCACTTGCTGACACAGCAAAAGCAAAATTGAACGCTTAAGTTCTACAATTCGTCGGGGAATTTAATTCTCCGACGTTTTTTTCGATTTAATGATAAAATAAGAAGGCACGTCGATGAGACGGTCATATGATTTTTTTAGATAGAAGGAGAATTAAAGATGGATTGGTTGACACTTTTTGAGATGCAAGAACAGTTGGATAAACGGATTCAGTCAGAACATCAATTGACAGGCAATCAATTCGACGAGCGTCTGCTCGCCTTATTGGTCGAACTCGGTGAACTTGCGAACGAGACACGTTGCTTTAAGTTCTGGTCGAAGAAGGGACCATCCGCTCAAGTCACAATTCTTGAGGAATATGTCGATGGCGTCCATTTTCTACTCTCACTAGGTTTAGCACTTGATTACAAGAAAAGTCATTTTACAGAAGGTGACTTCTATTTGACAGCAACAGATGCTTTTTTAGACGTCTATAACAAAACGAACGTCTTTGCGATTTCGCGGACGGAACAAAGTTATGATGTTCTAATTGGTGCATACCTTGCATTAGGTGCTACACTAGGCTTTACACAGGATATGATTTTCAAGGCTTACATTTCTAAAAATGAAGCAAACCATGTGCGACAAGACAACGGTTACTAAGGAGGAAATCAGATGAACGAACAATTACATATGCTAAAACGTCTCACGGACGCAACAGGTGTACCGGGAAACGAAAAAGAAGTCCGGAACCTCATGCGTGAATATTTAGAACCTCATGCAGAAGCATTCCACCAGGATGGTCTCGGTAGCCTCTTTGCTGAACATAAAGGCGCAGGCGAAGATGCGCCACGTGTATTGATTGCGGGTCACATGGATGAAGTCGGATTCATGGTCACGAAGATTGATGAAAAAGGATTCCTTCGTTTCCAACCACTCGGCGGTTGGTGGGGTCAGGTCCTCTTGGCACAGCGTATGAATATTGTGACGTCATCTGGTGAAGTCATTCCAGGTGTAATCGGAGCAAAACCACCTCATGTTTTACCACCGGAAGCGCGCAATAAGCCGGTCGACATTAAAGACATGTTCATCGATATCGGTGCTTCATCAAAAGAAGAAGTCGACGGTTGGGGAATTCGTCCGGGTGATACGGTCGTTCCACATTGCGAATTTACTGTGATGAAAAATGAGAACTTCTTGATGGCAAAAGCGTGGGACAACCGGATTGGTTGTGCCATCGCAATCGAAGCAATCAAACGCTTAAAAGCAGACGGTCATCCGAACACGATTTTCGCAGGAGCGACTGTTCAGGAAGAAGTCGGATTACGTGGGGCTCAAACTGTCGCACACCTGCTGAAACCATCAATCGCCTTTGCTGTCGATACAGGTATCCCGGGTGACACGCCAGGAATGACCGATCGTGAAGCATTGTCGAAATTAGGTGAAGGCGTTCAAGTCATCATGTTCGATGCAACGATGATCGCACATCGTGGATTGATCGATTTCGTGACGAAAGTCGCAACAGAAGAAAATATCAAGTATCAACTGGACTTAACACCAGGTGGCGGAACGGATGCAGCGAAATTCCATTTGTCTAATACAGGTGTTCCATCACTTGCATTGACTGTACCGATCCGTTACTTGCATACGAACGTCTCAATCATGCATAAAGCCGATTTCGAAGCAGCCGTCGATTTAGTCGTTGCTGTGACAAAACGTCTTGATGCGGAGACTGTCCAAGCGATCTACGAGGGGTAATAAAATAATGAAGCACATCGCATCAGCAAAGAACGAAATCGTTAAACAATGGAAAAAACTCTTAACGAAAAAAGGACGTCTGCAGACGAACCGTTTCTTGATCGAAGGAGAACATCTGATTGAAGAAGCTGTTCGCGCTGGAATCGTCAAGGAATTGATCGTGCGTGAATCGTACCAAGTACCCGGTTCTTGGAAACGAAATGCCGATGTCTTTACGATCGATGAAGCCGTCATCAAAGTACTGGCTGAGACGGAAACGTCGCAAGGCATCTTCGCTGTCTGTGAGATGAAACAAGCTTCGGCACAATTAGAACGAGGACGCTATTTGTTGCTCGATCGTCTACAAGATCCAGGGAACGTCGGGACGATGATTCGGACAGCTGACGCAGCTGGATTCGATGGTGTCGTCGTCGGACCGGGAACAGTTGACGTCTATAACGGAAAAGTCATCCGTGCGACGCAAGGATCGCTGTTCCATCTACCTGTCATCTCCATGCCGCTCGAAGAGGCAGTCAATGCCCTGCACGAACAAGGAATTGCGGTAATCGGCACGGCGTTAGAAGGAGCGACGTCTTATCAAACGATCGCACCGATGGATGCACTCGGTTTAATCATCGGGAACGAAGCACAAGGCGTTGCGCCAGAATTGCTCTCTTACTGTGATGAGCGTGCCTACATCCCGATCCGCGGTAAAGCGGAGTCGTTGAATGCGGCAGTAGCGGCTGGTATTTTGCTCTATCATTTTGCAAGCGTGGATTGAAACCGACAAGCGTTCATGCTAAAGTGAACATCAGGAATACATCATGGACGTTGATGGAACAGAGTACGTTAGGGAACGATTCAATCAGGGAGAAGCGGTCGTAGACTGAAAACTGCTTCATGAATCTGCTAACCGAATTCACTCCGGAGTCGCACGAGAGATCGTGACGGGATGCGCCCGTTATCGCGCAATTGGAGGACTTTTCGATTGAAAAGTCAAACAAGGGTGGTACCACGGTGTTTACATCGTCCCTTCGGCATTTGCCGGAGGGACGTTTTTTTATATCTTCAACTAAAGGAGTGGGAAAGATGCGCGAGCAATTAGAAGCATTACGCGATGAAGCGTTGACATTAGTCGATCAGGCAACAACTCAAAAAGATCTCAATGACGTCCGAGTCAAGTATCTCGGGAAAAAGGGACCAATCACAGAAGTATTACGAGGAATGGGAAAGTTATCAGCGGAAGAACGACCAGTTGTCGGTGAGATCGCAAATACGGTTCGTCAAGCGATCCAAGAGCAATTGGAACGACGTCTGACAGCTGTCAAACAACAAGAAATGGATGCAAAACTGGCAGCGGAAGCAATTGACGTCACGTTACCAGGACGTCCGAAAAAGGTCGGTCATGCGCATCTCTTGCAACAGGTGACGGATGAGATCGAAGACATCTTCGTCGGACTCGGTTATACGATTGCGGAAGGTCCAGAAGTCGAGCAAGATCTGTTCAACTTCGAGATGTTGAATTTACCGAAGGATCACCCGGCACGTGATATGCAAGACTCGTTCTACATCACGGAAGAAATTTTGATGCGAACGCATACGTCACCGGTCCAAGCACGGACGATGCTCGCTTCTAAAGGTGAACCGATCCGCATTCTCTGCCCAGGTAAAGTCTATCGTCGAGACGAAGATGATGCGACGCATTCGCACCAATTCATGCAAGTCGAAGGACTCGTCGTCGGAGAATCGATTTCGATGGCAGACTTAAAAGGAACGCTTGAAGCCTTCGCGAAGCAGATGTTCGGTGAAGCACGTGAAGTCCGCTTACGCCCAAGTTTCTTCCCGTTCACGGAGCCGTCCGTCGAAGTCGACGTCTCGTGCTTCAAATGTGGCGGTAAAGGATGCAACATCTGTAAACAGACGGGATGGATTGAAATTCTGGGCGCTGGAATGGTTCATCCTCACGTGCTCGAAATGGCCGAATATGATAGCACGAAAATGTCAGGTTTCGCATTCGGGATGGGTATCGAACGGATTGCCATGTTGAAATACGGTGTCGATGATATTCGCCACTTCTATACGAATGACGTTCGCTTCAGCGAACAGTTTTAAGGGGGAACGCAGATGTTAGTCTCAAAACAATGGTTGAACGAATATGTGGATGTCAGTCATACATCAGGACAAGATTTGGCTGATTTGATTACAAAGAGCGGAATCGAAGTCGAAGGCGTAGATGTCCGGGATGAGGCATTGAACAACATCGTCGTCGGACGTGTATTAACGAAAGAAAAACATCCAGAAGCAGATAAATTGAATGTCACGACGGTCGACATCGGGCAAGACGAACCGGTCCAAATCGTATGTGGTGCACCGAACGTCGAAGCCGGACAAGATGTCATCGTCGCACGCGTCGGAGCTCGCCTGCCAGGTATTAAAATCAAACGTGCTAAATTACGAGGTGTCGTCTCAGAAGGGATGATCTGTTCACTCGAAGAACTCGGATTCGAAAAGAAATATATCCGAGAAGATGAGCAGGACGGGATCCATACGTTCCGAGAACCAGTCACACCAGGACAGGACGTCTTGGAGTTACTCGGTCTACGCGATGAAATCCTCGAACTTGGGTTAACGCCGAACCGTTCGGACTGCCTCAGCATGTATGGTGTCGCATACGAAGTGGCTGCGCTTTATGATACGACACCGACTTTCCCGGCCGTTGAAGTCAAAGAAGCAGAAACTGCGACGGCAGTCGACGTGACGCTTGATTCAGAGGACTGCCCGTTCTACGCGGCACGAGAAATTCAAGGCGTGACGATTCAAGAATCACCGACTTGGTTAAAAAACCGCTTGATCGCGAACGGCATTCGTCCAATCAACAACGTCGTCGACGTTACGAACTTCGTCTTACTCGAGACAGGTCAACCGCTTCATTCATTTGATGCTGAAAAACTTGGAAAACGGATCGTCGTGCGTCAAGCGCACGCAGGAGAGTTGTTCACGACGTTAGACGAAGTAGAGCGGACGCTCGATTCTTCGATGCTCGTCATCACAGACGGTGAACGCCCGGTCGCGCTTGCTGGTGTCATGGGTGGAGCGAATACCGAAGTCGATGAAAACACGACATCGATCATTTTAGAATCAGCTTACTTCGCACCGATTTCCGTCCGGAAGACGAGCCGTGTTCTTGGACTTCGCTCGGACTCGAGTGCTCGTTTCGAAAAGGGCGTCGATCCACGTCGTGTCTTGTTAGCACTCGATCGGGCTGCAACTTTGATTGCTGAACTCTCGGGTGGAGCGGTTCAGGCTGGTGTCGCTCAAGCAGGAACGCTCGAGCTTGACGATCACTTGATTGAAGCGAGTGTCTCGTACATCAATCACCGTCTTGGTATGGAGATTGAAGGAACGGTCATGCAAACGTTACTCGAACGTCTTGGTCTCGGTGTTGAATTATCGGGTGATGCCTTGACAGTCAGCGTACCGACTCGCCGCCAAGACTTGAAAATTCCAGCTGATTTAGCGGAAGAAGTCGCTCGTCTCTATGGATATGATGCACTGACTTCAAGCTTACCGTCTGAAGCGAGCCGTGGTTTCTTACCAAAACGGAACATTCACCGTCGTCATTTACGCCGGACATTGCAGGGAGCAGGTCTTTCGCAAGCTATCACGTATTCATTGACGAGCGAACAACGCGCGATGCAATTCAATGAACGAGAAGATTTGCATCCGGTCAAACTGGCGATGCCAATCAGTGAAGCACGTTCGACACTGCGGACGTCACTCATTCCGGGACTCCTTGAAGTCGCGCAGCATAACGTCGCACGACAGCATGCCGATGTCGCGTTTTATGAACTCGGCAGTGTTTATCTGCAACGGGATGCGTCACTTGAGACACTCCCGATTGAACAAGAAATGATCGGTGGCGTCGCAGTCGGTGTGTCAGAACAACACCGTGCGCACGGAACGCTCGTCAAAACAGATTTCTTCGTCATGAAAGGAATCGTCGAGACACTCGCTTCTGCAGTCGGTGTTACGTTGACGTTCGAGGCAGCGAGCATTCCATCGATGCACCCAGGACGGACGGCGCGCATTTTGCTTGACGGAGAAGCGATCGGATTCGTCGGTCAAGTGCATCCTGGTCTGTCAAAAGAACAGTATGGTCTAAAAGAAGTGTACGTCTTTGAATTAGAGGCGATGGCACTGCGTACGAAAGAAGAGCAGGTCTACTCGGAAATTTCACGTTTCCCATCAATGACACGCGACTTAGCAATCGTCGTCGAGCGATCAGTGACGGCGCAATCCATCGTCGATGTCATGACGGAAGCAGCCGGTCCACTTCTTCAGACAATCGAATTGTTCGATGTCTACACGGGTGAGAACGTCGGAGAGAATGAAAAATCATTCGCTTTCTCCCTCCGTTATCAAAACAAAGAACGGACGTTAGTCGATGAAGAAATCACGACAGCGCAACAGCGAGTCGTAGATGCAGTGAAAGAAACGTTCAATGCGGAACTTCGCGCATAATCAGGATAAACAAACAGCCGCTTTCCTTTCAGAGGAAGGCGGCTGTTTTTCGTTTGACGACAGATTCAAGAAGCAAGTTCTTCTGTTTCAGATGAAGCAGCTTGTCGTTTCGTAAAGGTGAAATACAGTAGACCACTTACGAGAACGATCAGACTACAGGACAAGAACATATTGGAATAGCCGATACCGCTTGCGACAGAAGCAAGAATCAAGGCACCGATTCCAAAACCTGTGTCGTAAGCAAGGAAAAAGGTCGAGATGGCTTTCCCTTTCTGTGCAGGAGGTGCGAAATTCAAGAGGACGGTTTGAAGGCCCGGGAAGATGGAAGCAGAACCGACTCCAATAATGACGGCTGCAAGCAATAAACCGGCAAACGAAGGATACATGCCGAGAATGACAAAGCCTATCATATAAAGAACATACGATGGCAACAACACGAATGCAGCTCCTCGCTGATCAAACAATTTTCCGGCAATCGGTCGAATCCCGACCATCCCGAGAGCGACTAATGCATAAAAATAAGAAGCATATGCGACATGTCCGATCGAGTCCGTATACAGTGAGATAAACGCTGATGTACTAGAAATCGCAACGCCTGCCAACAGAGTTGCTATCAATAAAAGCGGACGTGATAAGAAGAGGGACTGACTTAAACGAAACGCGGACGTGCTTGGAATATGTTGACTCGTCAGCGGTAGACGCATCATTAACAACAAGGCGATGACTGCTAGGGCAGCAACTGTCACGAAGTACAGAACGAATGCTTTTTCTTGAATAAAGGTTAGACCAATGACAGGACCGAGGACGGATGCCAAGTTCATCGATAGGACGAAATAGCCCATCCCTTCACCTTGACGTGTTTTTGGAATCAATGTCGTAACGGCGAGACTGATCGAAGAAGATAACATTCCGAAACTAAACCCGTGGATGATACGAATAACGATTAAATAGAAGAATGATTCCAGTGGTAGGACAAGCAAGTAGCAGAGGCTCATTAATGTAAAGAGACTTGCAGAGACCATTAAGACACGCTTTAAATCATAACGATCTAACCAGTGACCGATCAGTGGACGAGAACAGACGGTTGCCAGGATGAAACTCGTCACGATCCACCCGAGTGCTGAAGCGGAGACTGGAAACTGTTTAGCAGCGAGTAAAGGAAGTGAGGCATTAAGTAGATAAAACGTGATGAAGAGCAATAAGTTAATGATCAGCGTCATGACGTAATGACGCGAGAATAACCGAGTGGTCATGAAGATTCCTCCTGTCGATGTAGAGTAAGTAGGTGCGTCATCCACTCACCAAGCTGTTGCTGATCGGTGAGGGAGAAGGAGGCGAGTAAGCGTTGGTGGGTCTCTTGGACCGCAGCATCGATTTGGTCGAACCGTTCAATGGCTAAAGGTGTCAATGAGACAAAGTGTGTTCGTCCTTCTTTTATCCGAGTGATGAAACCAAGCGTCTCAAGACGTGAGACGGTTTTCGTCACAGCTGGTTTTTCAATGATTAAGTAATCGGCCAGTTGGACTTGTGAGACAGGTTGTAGTAATGCAACTGCTTTTATTAGTGCCCATTGACCCGTATGTAACGAGTAGGGAAGCAAGGTAGCATCAATCTCTCGTTTTACGAGACGTGAGACTTTTGATAGTTGTCCGAGTACATCTTCTTGTGTGTAAAGCATCCTATTTCTCCTTTTAGTTAACTAGTTAACTTTAAGAGTGTATCAAAGCTGATTAAGAGGTGCAAGGGAAGAAACACTCATTTCGAGCATTGAAGAGAATAATTTTCTAGCATGATAAAAGATTAGGCAGGTCTTAAAGCGGGTATGTTCCGTAAAAGAGTATTTGATTTACTTGAAACAATGGATACGACTGTTTATGTGATTGGTTGACTAATTCATCTTGACATAGAGAAGAGACAAGAAGGGAAGAGTACATCATGAATCGACTAGCGAAGCTTCTGAATGAACTATTACCACTCACTATAAAGGAAGCAATCAATCCACTCATTACGAATATCGCAACCGATTCGCGACAAATCACACCTGGCGGATTATTCATCTGTATCAACGGCTACACGGTTGATGGTCACGATTATATCAATCAGGCAATCGAGAACGGGGCTGTGGCGATTTTAGCTGAACGATCGTTTCCGGATTGCCCGATTCCCGTCATTACCGTGCCGGATACGAAACGACTTGCAGGTCAAGTCGCGAATCGCTTTTACGATCAACCGAGTCAAAAGATGCGTGTCTACGGTGTAACCGGAACAAACGGAAAAACGACGACGACGAAATTGGCGTATGATCTCTTTCGAGCAACAGGTGTGAAAGCCGGCATGATCAGCACGGTCGGTGCACGAATTGACGAGGAACTCATTGAGACGCCGAATACGACGCCTGAAGCCATCATCTTACATCGACTGTTATATGAAATGGTTGAAAAAGGCGTGACGGATTGCATCATTGAAGTGTCTTCTCACGCACTAGCCGAAGGTCGAGTCGAGGGAGTGTCTTTCCACTCGGCAGCATTTACGAACCTGACGCATGATCATCTGGATTATCATCATTCAATGGAAGATTACGCAAAGACGAAAGCTTTGTTGTTTCAACAAGTCGCTGCGTCAAATGGTCGGACCATCGTCTTGAATCGAGAAGATGGTTGGAGTCGCGTCATGCGAGAAGCTGCGCCTTTGCAACCCGTTATCTGGTATACGACGAAACCCCACCGAACGTCACAGATTGCGGTCGAATGGCTGACGGATACCGTCAATGTGCGGATCGACGAGACGACAACACGTGTGCCGACAGCTTTACTAGGTGAGTTCAATGCAGCGAATTTAGCGGCAGCGATGGGATTGTTGCGGGCAGGCGATGCCAACCTCTATACGTTGATTCGTCATATTCCAGAACTGGAATTGCCGAAAGGACGACTCGAACGACTGGACTGGGCACCTTGTGAGATTTATATCGATTATGCCCATACACCGGATGGTCTAGAAAAATGTTTGCAGGCACTCACTTCTTCCGGAGAGTCGCTATCGGTCGTCTTAAGTGCAGCTGGAGAGCGTGATCGAACGAAACGAGCGGAGATGGGGCGAATCGCAAGTAAATATTGTGAACACATCATCGCAACGGTCCATGATGCGAGGACAGAGAATCCGGATCGAATCATCGAAGAGTTAATCGTCGATATTTCACGTGAACATTTAGTAGGGTGTCATACATCCCGTCACGAAGCGATTGTACAAGCAGCGCATTTGGCGCACGAAGGGAAACGCATCGTCATCGTCGGGAAAGGTCATGACGAGGTAGAACGAATCGGTACAAAAACGATTCCTTTTAATGAAAAACACATACTGCTTGCGGAATTAGAACGACTGTCTGAAGGGAAGTCCGTCATTTAAAAAACCGACCATTCCGTTAAGGTCATGGTCGGTTTCGTTTCGCAGCTAGTTGTTGTGCCTTTTTCGTATTCGCAAAATGGGCTTTCGTCCAGTCACGAAGTTTGTCAGCTCCATAACGTAAAATCAGTGAGGCAGCGACTTGATCCACTTTAGCACCAGCACCTTTCGGAATGACGACACCTGTTGTTTCACTCAACTTGTCCATCTCCTTCAAAAAGATGGCGCGAGCAATGATCGAGGAGGCAGCGACGGCGACATGGAGTTGTTCCGCCTTGGTCGAGAAGTAGACATTTTCTCGAACGGGATTGATGACACCAGACAAGTGTTTATAGTAAACGGTCTTTTCAGCAAACTGATCTATCAAGATCGCTTCTGGTTTCGTCTCCAGTTTGTCAAGAAGTCGCTGCAGGACATCATTATGCATCAGGGCAGTCATCTTTCCTTGTGTCATCGTGCGTTGCATTTGATTGTATTCTGGATTGTGTAGGATACGATATGTGTACGGAATGACGGCATGAAGATCACGGGCGATCTTTCGAATCTCCGTGTCATTCAAGTGCTTGGAGTCACGTACACCCAGTTCTCGAAGGAGTGCAATCTGCTTTCGATCAACGAAGGAAGCGACGACGACGAGTGGACCGAAGAAATCGCCTTTTCCAACTTCGTCACTGCCAGCGACGGACCATTCTGCAAAACCATTTGGTAACGTTGAAACAAGTGGTTCCTTCGATTTAGTCGGTGTAGCCGTGCCGAAGCGTGAAGCGATCGTTTCGGCTTCGGTTCCTTGAAACATCACTTTTCCAGAATTGTAAATCGTGATGACACATCCGGGTACTTTAGCGGCGAAACGAGCATACGGTGGACTCTTCGTCTGTCCTTGTTTAAACTCTTGTATGACGAGATCTTGCTTTTCTTTAGATAAGCGTAAAACGATAGTTCCCACGAGATAACCTCCCTTTCCGGGATTAAGCATACCATCCTTAAGACCGATGGGGGACTTCTTTTCCTAAAACGAAAATGATGGTACTATATGAAAGAAGCAAAGTATGAGGAGGACAGAAAAATGGCTGATTCAGAAGGGTTGAACCGGACGACGATTCATATCGCAGGCAATGATTATACGATTGTCGGAACGGAGTCGCCAGAACACGTACGCGAAGTGGGTCTCCTCGTCGATACGAAAATTCGAGAAATCCGAGAACAAGCACCACAACTCGACGTTCGTCAAATCGCCGTCCTAGCGGCGCTTAATATTGGTAGTGATTACGTAAAAATAAAAAGAATTTGGGTGAACTATAAACTATGATTTCTTTCGTTATCTTATTACTTCTCGCCTTAGGCATCATGACAGGTGTCCGACGGGGAGTCGTATTGCAGGCCGGGCATTTGCTCAGCCTGATCATTTCCTTCATCGTCGCCTTGTCGTTCTATGAGGAACTGGCGACGAAATTCCGTTTGTGGGTTCCATATCCGTCGACGCTGGATGATGCGGGAATCGATTTGACGATGTTCGCAATTCCAAGTTCAGCACGACTCGATGAAGTGTTCTATAAAGCCTTTTGGTTCGTCGTCCTGTTCTTCGGTACAAAAATCATCTTAGCGATCTTATTGTCGATGTTTGATTCGTTGACGAATGTCCCGATCTTAAAACAAGTCAAAGGATTATTAGGTGGCGTCTTCGGCTTCATCGAGATGTATATCTTCATCTTCTTGCTCTTGTTCTTAGCGGCATTCGTTCCGATTCAGTCGATACAGGATGCGATCGCAGACTCGAGTTTGGCAAGCTTCATCATCCAACATACACCGCTCCTTGCGAATTGGCTGATGGACAAAGTTGGATTGATAAAATAAACATGCTCCCGTTAAATGGGAGCTTTTTTTGAGGGGAGAATTGCACATGCGTACGATTCAAGATGCAATGCGTCACTTGGAACGAATCTCAGTCTATCTAGAGGTTAAAGGGGAAAATCCGTTTAAGATCAATGCTTTCCGAAAAGCAGCAAGTATCCTCGAAGCATCCGATGCTGACTTCATGGCAATCGAGGATTTCACGGCGATGAAGGGGATTGGTAAAGGAACGGCCGCTGTTCTTGAGGAGTACCGGGAAACGGGAACGAGTACGGCACTGACGGAACTCGAACAAGAAGTACCGGAAGGACTGATCGCTTTACTAAAGATCCCGGGTCTTGGTGGGAAGAAACTTGCTAAATTGCATGAAGTCGGCGTCATTGATGCGGATTCCTTTGCAGAGAAATTAGCGGATGGTACAGTCGAAACGATGCCTGGATTCGGTAAGAAGACGGTCGAAAAGTACGTCAAAGCGCTCGAAACGTTTGAAACACGACCGGAACGATTACCGTATGGTGTCATGCGGAAGGTCGTTGCGGAATTAAATCAGACCCTTGCGTCGTTCGATGAAATCATTCGCTTCGAAGTTGGTGGGAGCTTCCGCCGAGCAGAAGAGACGTGCAAGGACCTTGATTTCATCCTCTCGACGAACGAACCGGATCGGATCAAGGAGCAACTATTGGAACTGTCGCTCATCGATGAAGTCATTGCTGCCGGCAGTACGAAAGTATCACTCGTCTTAAAACGAGACGTCCATTATATCGCGGTTGATTTCCGAATCGTCGATGACGCGGCGTACGCGTCAACGTTACATCACTTCACGGGTTCGAAGGATCACAATGTCCGGATGCGTCAACTTGCCAAAGAACGGGGAGAGAGCATTTCTGAATATGGCGTTGAGACCGAGCGAGGATTAGTGCAGCCGAAGACGGAAGAAGAATTGTTTGCGCGGTACGACTTACCGTTCATCGCACCTGAATTACGAGCAGGGCGTCAAGAGTTCGAGCAGGATTTGTCACGCCTTTTGACGGAACAGGATATCCAAGCAGATGTACACATGCATACGACATGGTCAGATGGAACATTATCTGTTGAAGAATTAGTCGATGCGTGTGCTGCACGAGGGTATACATGGATGGCGATCACCGACCATAGTAAGTATATGAAGTTCGTCAATGGATTGACGGAAGAACGTCTACGTGCGCAACGTGTCGAAATCGAAGCAGCACGCAAGAAACATCCTGAGATGACGATTTTATGTGGCGTCGAGATGGATATCTTGCCTGATGGGTCGCTCGATTATGAAGATGATTTCTTAAAAGAGATGGATTACGTCATTGCCTCGATTCACTCGAAATTCGATCAGACGGAAGAAGAGATCATGCAACGGCTTGAGAATGCGTGTCGTAATCCTTACGTTTCTCTGATTGCCCATCCGACAGGACGAATCATCGGTAGACGAGAGGGCTATGCCGTTAACGTTGATCGCTTGATCGAACTAGCAGCCGAGACAGGAACAGCGCTTGAGATGAATGCAAACCCGGCACGATTCGATTTGACGGCAAGTTCCCTAGCAAAAGCGAAGGTTGCTGGTGTGAAAATTTTGATCAATACAGATACACACCGACCAGAAATGTTAGAAGATATGAAACTTGGAGTCCTCCATGCACGTAAAGCCTATTTGGAGGCGTCTGATGTCATCAATACGTGGAGTGCCGAAGCAGCACTTGCTTTCTTCGGTCGAAAACGTTTAGGAGTGGATTAAATGAATGCCAACGCATTACGCGTCTTAGAATATGAGAAGTTAAAAGAAAACATGTTATCGTTCACGGCAAGCTCACTTGGAGCACAGTTCGTTCGAGCGATGCGTCCGGCGGAAGAGTTCGAGCAGGTCAAGGAATTATTAGCCGTCACGACGGAAGCAACGACGGTTTACCGGTTGCGTGACCGTTATCCGTTCGGTGGATTGACAGATGTCCGCAGTGAAGTGAAACGAGCAGAAATTGGTTCGGTCCTCTCGACGAGTGAACTTTTATCCGTCGCAGACGTCGTTTATTCAGGACGTCAAGTGAAGGCGTTCCAAGAACGATTGCATGAGGATCACCCGGATCTACGATTACCACGACTCGATAGTCGAATCGAACAGATCACGAAGCTCGTTGAGATCGAACAGGGGATTCGTCATGCCATTGACGACCAAGGAACTGTTCAAGATTCGGCAAGTGATAAATTACGAGCGTTACGTAGTCAGTTGCGTTCGCTCGAAGGACAAGTTCGTTCAAAAATCGATAGTGTCTTACGTAGTAAAGCGAAGATGCTGTCTGACGCCATCGTGACGATGCGAAATGATCGCTACTGTGTCCCGGTCAAACAAGAATATCGTCAAGCGTTCGGTGGGATCGTCCACGACCAGTCAGCTTCTGGAGCGACGTTATTCATCGAACCGCAAGCCGTCGTTTCTGCGAACAACGAGATTCAAGAAGCGCGTTTGAAAGAACGGGCGGAAATCGAACGAATCCTCGCCCAATTATCAGCACTTGTCGGGAGTGTCGGTGACTCGCTGCGCATCAATCTTGATGTATTAGCAGAACTTGATTTCATCATGGCGAAAGCGTTGTATGGTCATCAGATCGGAGCGGTTGAACCACGCTTGAATGAAAATCGCCATATCATTCTGAAGGAAGCACGACATCCCTTCATTCCAAAAGAAGAGGTCGTACCGATCACTGTCTCGCTAGGTGGCGATTTTACATCACTCGTCATCACCGGTCCGAACACCGGTGGTAAGACAGTTACTTTAAAGACGATTGGTCTTTTGCAATTGATGGTGCAATCAGGACTATACGTACCGGCAGCAGATGAGACGGAGCTCAGTGTCTTCGATGCGATTTATGCCGATATCGGGGATGAACAGTCGATTGAACAAAACTTGTCGACGTTCAGCTCGCACATGACGAACATCGTCTCGATGATGGAGAAAATCGATTTCATGAGTTTGGTGCTGTTTGATGAATTAGGGGCGGGAACGGATCCGACAGAAGGGGCTGCCCTAGCGATCGCGATTCTTGATGAAGTGAAACGCCGCGGAGCACGTGTTGCAGCGACGACGCACTATTCGGAGTTAAAAGCGTACGGCTATAACCGAGAAGGTGTCGTCAACGCGTCGATGGAATTCGATGTCGAATCCCTCAGTCCGACGTATCGCTTACTCATTGGTGTACCGGGACGCTCGAACGCGTTCGAGATTTCAAAACGTCTCGGACTCGAAGACCGGATCATCGATGCGGCACGTGGTCAAATCGGTAGCGACGCACAGTCCGTCGAAACGATGATCGAACGACTGGAAGAGGCGAAACAGCGTGCTGAGACGTTAGAGGCTCAGTTGCTAGAAGAGAAGAAACGACTCGTTGCAGAGCGTGAGCAATTCGAGCAAGAACAAGCCGAAATCCAGGAAGAGAAAAATGAGATTCTGGCAAAAGCGGAAGAAAAAGCAGCACGTGCAGTCGAACGTGCCCAAAAAGAAGCGGAAGGCGTCATTAAACGTTTGAAGGAATTACGAGACGCTGGTGCCGTCAAAGAGCATGAATTGATCGAGGCACGTAAAAAACTTGAAGATGCGAAGCCGAGTCTGCAAGAAAAACGGATCGCTAAAGTTAAAGCGAAATACGATCAAACGCCACGTTTTGATAAAGGGGAAGAAGTCAAAGTCACGACCTTCAATCAAAAAGGCTATATCATCAACCAACAGGCGAACGGCGAGTACACCGTTCAAGTCGGCATCATGAAAGTGAACGTCAAACCGGAAGATCTCGCGAAGATCGGCAGTACTCCAAAACGTCCTCAAACAAAAGGGCGTTCTGGTGGTACGAGTGTGACGAAACAATCGGCGCCTTCAGCTGAACTGGATTTACGTGGCGTCCGTGTTGAAGAAGGATTATCGAAGCTCGAACGCTTCATGGACCAAGCTTTGTTATCGAACTACGACCATATTCGTGTTATCCATGGTCTGGGTACGGGAGCGATGCGTCAAGGTGTCCAAGAATTCTTGAAAGGTCATCGTCACGTCAAAGGTCACCGCTTAGGTGGTCAAGGTGAAGGCGGACACGGTGTGACGATCATCGAACTGAAATGAGGAAAGCAGGATGAACATTTTTGAGAACGTCTATGTCTATACGACAGCGCTCTATTCGGTCGCGGGATTACTGATCATTTTAGGACTTGCACTTTTTGAGTTGACAACCCGGTATAAAAACTGGGAACATATCAAGAGTGGCAACATCGCCGTTGCGTTAGCAACAGGTGGAAAAATCATCGGACTCGCCAATATCGTTCATTTCGCTGTTCAAGGGGAAGAACGGGTCGGGTCGATATTTCTTGAAAGTGCTTTTGGCTTCTTACTGTTGATATCGACATACTGGATCTTTGAATTCCTGACACCGAATTTGCCGGTAGACCGTGAAATCGAGAACGGCAACATTGCTGTCGGTATTATTTCATGTGCCTTATCGATCGGCATGTCCTACGTCATCGGATCAGCGTTAGTGGGGTGAATCCGTGTTAGAACGTTTAGCGAAAATCATGTTCGGGGTTTCGATCGCCTTTTTGGTCGTCGGTATCCTTTGGATTGTATTTAATTAAAAGAACCGGTCTTACCGTGTGATCATTCCGTACTGACATCGTTTCAGTACGGAATTTTTATTGGAAGCCACGCCTAATCAAAAAAGGAGGAACGCATATGAACGTACGAAAAACAACAACGGTAGAAACAAGACGCCGTGCTTTTGAAGCAATGCAATTAATTTCTTGGAAGGATATTTTTTGGGTCATCATTGGATCAGCCATTCTTGCCTTTGGCATCAATTACTTTACGATTCCAAACGATTTATCAGAAGGTGGATTGATCGGGATCACGGTCATCTTCTACTACCTCTATGGCTGGGATACGGGACTTGTTTCCCTGATTGCGAACGCTTTGCTGTTCGTCGTCGGTTATCGATTCCTTAGCCGGAAGACGATGCTTTACTCCGTCATCTCGGTCGCCGTCACATCGTTTGTCCTCTCTTCGACAGCAAATCTAGCGACATCATCGGATAGCCGTTTAATTGGTACGGTCTATGCGGGTATTCTGATTGGTGTCGGAATCGGACTTGTTATTCGTGCTGGAGGAACGACGGGTGGGGGTGTGATCATCGCTCGATTGATGAATAAGTATCTCAATCTCAGTATCGCGGTTTCGATGTTCATCATCGACGTCGCAGTCGTCGGCGCATCAGGGTTCCTATTCGGAGAAGAGACGATGCTGTATACGTTGATTGCGATCATCATCGGTTCGTACTTGATTGATCTCGTCAGCGAAGGATTGAATGTCCGCGAAGCGGTCACGATCATCAGTCATCGCCAAGAGGAAATCGCGACAATCCTGACAGAGACGCTCGGCCGTAGTGCAACGGTCATTCACAGTCACGGTCATTTCACGAAACAAAAAAATGATATGTTGTATATGATCGTCGATAAACGACAACTGGCACCGTTGAAACAGATCGTCGAAGCAGCGGATCCCCGCGCCTTCGTCGTCATTCATAAAGTGCGCGAAGTCATTGGAGAAGGATTCACGTATCCATCCCGGTGATGTCTATTAAAAAGCAGTGCTGCTTCTTTTTCGGAAACGAGAAAGGGAAGTACTGCTTTTTTGTATGATTCTCGATTGAAAGAATCGAAAAAAAAACAAGCAGATTCGATTTCTTTTTTGGATTTTACTGGCATGTCGAATTGGAATCAACGTATAATAAAAATGAATAGTAATTCATTATCTGGGAGGGAAACGTATGGAATCCGTTTGGTTATCTGATTATCCCGAGCAAGTACCCGCATCGATTGATTATCGAGAATTACCTCTTTATCAGGCACTCGATGAGGCAGCGACCGATTTTCCAGAACAACGTGCCTTGAGTTTCTTAGGAAAACGTATGACGTTTCGTGAAGTACGTGACGAGGCCCGCGCACTTGGAAGCCTGTTACAAGAGCACGGACTAAAAAAAGGGGATCGCGTCGGACTGATGTTACCGAACTGTCCCCAGTATATGATCAGTTATTATGCGGTTCTCTATGCAGGTGGTATCGTCGTCCAAGTGAATCCACTCTATACAGACCGTGAACTTGAACAGATTCTCGTCGATTCGGGAGCACATCTACTCGTGACGCTTGATCTACTTTATCCGAAAGCGTCTCGTGTCAAAGCGGCGACGACACTTAAGACGGTCGTGACGACAAGTATCGCGGATTACCTTCCCTTCCCTAAAAATAAACTGTATCCGATTAAAGCACGGAAAGATAACAACATCATCATTGATACGACAGGTTCGATTCCGTTTTTATCTTTGCGGGGGTATGAGCCGATTACACCAGTCGCGATTCAACCGAAGGAGGACGTCGCGGTTCTCCAATATACGGGTGGAACGACAGGCGCACCCAAAGGTGTCATGTTGACACACTTCAATTTGAGTGCAAACGTCGAACAGATTGACAAGTGGTTCTATAAATATAATCGAGGAGATGGACGGAAGCTGTTAGCAGTCGTTCCTTATTTCCATGTCTATGGCATGACGTGTAACCTCAATTTCGGCATATTTAATGCCTATGAACAAATCATCGTTCCAAAATTCGATATTGAACAGGTACTCAAGACGATTCATAAGGAAAAACCGAATCTGTTCCCAGGTGCTCCGACGATGTATGTCGGTCTATTGAATCATCCGAAGCTGAAGAAGTATGATCTCTCTTCGATTGAAGCCTGTATTTCTGGTTCAGCTCCACTACCTGTCGAAGTGCAGGAAAAATTCGAAGCGCTGGGACGGGTGGGGTGGGCGGATCGTTGAAGGATACGGTCTGTCTGAAACGAGTCCGGTGACGCATACGAACTGTATCTGGGATCGTCGGATTCCTGGAACGGTCGGTATTCCGGTGCCCGATACGCAAGCGAAAATCGTCCAAGCAGACGGAGAGACACCAGCTGCTCCAGGTGAGATTGGTGAGATCATCGTCACAGGTCCGCAAGTCATGAAAGGATACTGGAAACGACCAGAAGACACGCAAGCGGTACTGCGAAACGGTTGGTTGCATACGGGAGACCTTGGATATATCGGTGAGGATCATTACTTCCGAATCGTCGATCGGAAAAAAGATTTAATCATTGCTTCTGGATTCAACATTTATCCACGTGAAGTCGAAGAAATCCTATATGAACACCCAGCCGTCAAAGAAGCGGTCGTCATCGGTGTTCCAGATGTCTACCGCGGAGAGACCGTCAAGGCGTTCATCGTCGTCAAGGATGAGATGACGGTCACGGAAGAAGAACTCGATCAATTCTGTCGTAAACAGTTAGCATCGTTCAAAGTACCGAAGCAGTACGAATTCCGGCAAGAGTTACCGAAGACGTTCGTTGGTAAGATTCTCCGCCGTGTTCTCGTTGAAGAAGAACGTGCCAAACAACTCGAAGAAAGCAGTTGACAGGATAAAATGGCATGATAGAATAAATATGAATGAACCATCATTCATTTTATGCGTTAGGAGATAGTGGAATGAAACGAACAATGTCAAAGAGTGACCGCATCATTGATGCCGCCGTAAAAGTCATCGCTAAGAACGGCTACCATGGAGCGAAAGTGACTGCCATTGCAAAGGAAGCCGGAGTTGCGGATGGAACGATTTATCTGTACTTCAAGAATAAAGAACATCTCTTGATTTCGCTCTTCCAAGCGAAAATGGGAAGTTTCATCGAATATTCCGAAGGACAAATCGCGAGCCATACGTCAGCGACGGAACAATTGGCAGCATTGATCGAGGCGCACCTCGAGCAATTATCCGTCGACTATGATTTAGCGGTCGTCACGCAGATCGAATTGCGTCAATCGAACCAAGACATGCGTCAAAACATCGCTGCCGTCTTGAAACCGTACTTGCATCTGATTGACCGAGTCGTCAAGCACGGGATGACGACAGGTGAGTTTTCAAACGAACTCGATTATCGATTAGCACGTCAGATGATTTTCGGAACGATCGATGAGGTCGTGACGAGCTGGATGGCAAGTGGATTCAAATATGAGTTGCTTGAGACACGTGACGGGATTCATCGGATGTTGATCAAAGGGCTGAGTTAAGCCCTTTTCATGACAACAATCATGTAAGCGGATACAAAGAATGATGGTGAATAGACGACAAGGGGGAGCATGAGATGGAAATCTATGTACTGTTGAAACGCACGTTTGATACGGAAGAAGCAATCCAACTCGAGAATGGTCAAATCGATGAGGATGGCGCTGAGTTCATCATTAACCCGTACGATGAGTATGCGGTAGAAGAAGCGATTCGTGTCCGTGATGCACAAGGGGGAACGGTGACGGTCGTGACGGTCGGACCGGAAGATGCGGACAAGGAATTACGAACAGCACTCGCAATGGGAGCGGACCAAGCAGTTCGCATCTCGATTGAAGATGATATCGAAGAGGCAGATCATTTCACGATTTCTGAAGTGCTCGCTGGTTATTTGAAGGAACAAACGGTTGATCTCGTCATCGCCGGAAACGTCGCAGTTGATGGCGGAAGTGGTCAAGTAGCACCACGCGTCGCAGAATTACTCGACATCCCTTATGTGACGACGATCACGAAACTAGAGCTCGACGGTACGAAAGCTGTCGTAACACGCGACGCTGAAGGGGATACGGAGACAATCGAAACAACACTTCCGTTACTCGTGACTGCACAACAAGGGTTGAACGAACCACGTTACCCAAGTCTTCCGGGGATCATGAAAGCGAAGAAAAAGCCGCTAGAAGAACTCGAACTTGATGATCTCGAACTGGATGAAGACGAACTCACACCACGTCTAGAGACGATCGAGCGTTTCTTACCACCGAACAAAGCAGCCGGTAAGATCCTTGAAGGTGAACTAAACGAGCAAGTCGCACAGCTCGCATCATTATTACGCAACGAAGCAAAAGTGGTCTAAGGGGGAGAAACGAATGACAAAAGCATTAGTACTCGCAGAATCACGGGATGGCAGTTTACGGAATGTGTCGTTTGAGGCAATCGCAGCAGCGCGACGTGTCGCTGACGAAGTCATCGCAGTCCTGATTGGACACGATGTTGCAAAGGATGCGGATGCACTAGCATCACGCGGAGCGGACCAGGTGCTCGTCGTCGAGGATGAGCGTCTTCTACACTACACGCCAGACGGTTACGGACAAGTCTTCCTCGAGTTGATGAACCGGACGTCACCCGACGTGCTCGTCTTCGGACATACGTCGCTCGGCAAGGATCTATCACCGAAAATCGCGGCAAAATTGCAAGCCGGTTTGATCAGTGACGTGACGGCGATTGAAGGGGAAGGCGCGGATGCGTCATTCGTTCGCCCGATCTACTCGGGGAAAGCATTTGAAAAAGTCAAAGTCGCAGAAGGCAAGACGCTCTTTACGGTCCGCCCGAACAACATCGATCCACTCGAAGCAGGTAGTTCACAAGGGACGGTCGAGTCGGTCACAGTCGAACTGAAGGATTTACGGACGATCGTCGCAGACATCGTACGCAAAGCAACTGGCGGCGTTGACTTATCAGAGGCAAAAGTCATCGTCGCAGGTGGACGCGGTGTCAAGAGCTCGGACGGCTTCGCACCGTTACAAGAACTAGCAGATGTCCTCGGAGGAGCAGTCGGTGCTTCGCGTGGTGCTTGTGATGCGGATTACTGCGATTATGCCCTTCAAATCGGTCAGACGGGGAAAGTCGTTACACCGGACCTTTATATCGCGTGCGGGATCTCAGGTGCGATCCAACACTTAGCAGGGATGTCAAATGCGAAAGTCATCGTTGCGATCAATAAAGACCCGGAAGCGAACATCTTCTCTGTCGCGGACTATGGCATCGTCGGAGATTTGTTCGACGTCGTGCCATTATTGACAGCAGAATTCAAAAAAATGCTCGTTCACGGATAAGTTTGAAGGCCGGTACCATTATCATGGTGCCGGTTGTTTTTGCGGATTTTTCGCGTGAGCAGTTTCGTTTGTTGGAAGAGACTGCTATGATATACTCGAATCAATAAAGAGATCACCCATTTTTTAACCGGGTCGATCTACTCATTAGGAGGTTATGATCAATGGCAATCGTACACGCAACTAGCCAATCATTTAAAGAAGAAACACAAGAAGGACTCGTCCTTGTTGATTTTTGGGCAACATGGTGTGGACCATGTCGTATGCTCGCACCTGTTCTTGAAGAACTCGATGCTGACATGCAAGATGTAAAAATCGTCAAAGTCGACGTAGATGCAAACCCAGAAGTAGCTGGAGCATTCCAAGTTCAAAGTATTCCGACACTCGTTCTCTTCAAAGATGGACAACCTGTCAACAAAACAATGGGCTTCATGCCAAAAGACGCACTTAAAGAATTTGTTGAAACATCTAACTAATTCTTTCCTGCATATCAAAACAGACCGTTCTGCACAGGCAGAACGGTCTGTTTTTTTAGATTACATTGGCGTACAAAGTTCAATCAGGTGACCATCGGGGTCGAGGACATAGGCGACGACTTGCCCCCATGGTTTTTGAGTAGGAGCGAGGATGGTCTCATATCCTGCCTCCACCACCTTCTGAAAAAGAGTCGGGACGTCATCCGTGATGAAACCAATCTCTAACGTCTGTTGTGTTTTTCCACTTGGTATCGGGTAATCCGGAATCAACTGTTGCACGTCTTCACGCGTATTGAAGGCGAGTGTCGTCTGACCGGTCTCGAACTCGATGTAGCTCCCGTGCTCCGCCTTGACGGGTAGTCCAAGAACGTCTCGATAGAATGCCAGCGTCCGTGCCGTGTCTTCAACGTATAAAATTGTATAGCCGTATTGGATCATCCAAAAGCCTCCTGTCAATCCTCGAATAACGAAGCGATGTCTGAAGCAGGTGTCGGGTAAGCGAATCCAGTCTGTTGCATCGAAGTACTTGGAATCCGGTGCTGCATCGCAAACGAGAAATAGTTTGCTAGTTCCGCTGCATTGACACCGATGAAGTGTGCGCCAAGGACTTGATCATCTTCCCCGACGAGCACTTTCGCCCGAGCGAAACTGTCCTTGATCCGTGCGTTCGTTTGCCAAGCGGACGTATCAATCAAGCGACCACGATAAGGAATACCTGCTTTTTTCAAAGCAGCTTCCGTCTCACCAACGAGGGCGAGGTTCGGCGCGGTGAATACGACGCTAGGTACAGGAAGCAGCTCTAGTTTCCGATTGTTCCCTTCGAGCATGTTATCAGCAGCGAGTCGTCCTTCGGTTCCAGCGAACGGTGTCAAGGCAGGATTCCCGCTGACAGCGACGTCTCCTGCAGCATAGATATGTTCGACGGAAGACTGAAGGTACGCATTGACATGGATTCCTTTTTCGTTATGCGCAACGCCAATGGCTTCGAGACCAAGCTGGTCGATACTTGCGACACGTCCAGTCGCATTCAAGACGATATCTGTCTTCAAGACGTCGCCGTTCGATAAATAAAGGGATTCCTCTTCGTAAGCGACGACTTCTGCTTCTTTGATGATCGAGATACCAAGTGCCCGTGTGGCTTCTAATAGCACATCGACCAATTCGCTCTCGAATTGTTTTAAGGCGTTAGAACGTAAGACGATCGTGACGTCTGCGCCAGCAATACGAGCGAGATGGGCGAACTCGAACGAGATATAACCGCCACCGATGCAGACGAGTCGGCGTGGAAGTTCTTTCAGTTCAAGAAACTCATTACTTGTTATGAAACGCTCACTACCGGGTACAGATAATTCGCGAGGTCGTAAACCGGTTGCGATTAAAAACTGTTTCCCTTCGATTTCTTCTTCACCAATTCGAAGACGATGTGAAGACACGAAATGCGGTTCTCCATGGAAATAGTCGATGTCCGTTTCCGCGTAACGTTTTCGAGTTTGCTCCGGGATGGCGCGTGTGTATTCATTCTTTCGCTCCATCAATTGGCGCCAATCAATCGAAATCAGACCCTTTACACCGTATCCGAGCAATCGCTCGACCGCATCTTTCGTCTCACTACCTGTCAGTAAGATTTTTTTTGCGTCACATCCACGCTGTGCGCATGTACCTCCTGGAGTGAAATTCTCAACGATGGCAACACGTAGTCCTTTTTCGATGAATTTATAAGCCGCTTGATTTCCAGCAGAACCTGTTCCAATCACAATGCAATCATATGTACGCATTTTTCATCCTCCGTATGTCATAATCAATGTATGGTATTTACCCGAACGAATAAAACTAAAAACGGTGAAAGGAGACATTTATTTGGGACATCAAGAACATATCAAAGCGAAACTATCCCTTTTGCCGGATGAGCCGGGATGTTATCTACACAAAAACGAATTCGGCGAAGTCATCTATGTCGGAAAAGCAAAAAATCTCAAAAACCGAGTCCGCTCTTATTTCACGGGAGCACATGATATTAAGACGGAACGTCTCGTCGCGGAAGTCCGTGATTTCGAATACATCATCACAGCCAGTGAACTCGAAGCGTTGCTGCTTGAGATGACACTAATTAAGAAACATGATCCGAAATACAATATCATGCTGAAGGATGATAAATCTTACCCGTACTTGAAAATTACGAATGAGACCTATCCACGATTGATTACGACACGTAAGTTAAAAAAGGACGGCGGTCATTACTTCGGTCCGTATCCGAATGCGTATGCAGCGAACGAAACAAAACGTCTGTTAGATCGTTTATATCCGTTACGTAAATGTCAGCCGATGCCGAAGAAACTCTGTCTGTATTATCATATTGGACAATGTCTCGGCCCATGTGAAATCCCGAATCTTGAATCGGAACAAAAAGCACTCGTATCGGAAATCCGGCGGTTCTTGTCGGGCGACACGAAGGAACTCGTTGAAAGCTTGAAGCACAAGATGGCGGAAGCAGCCGAGACGATGGAATTCGAACGTGCCGGAGAATTGCGCGACCAAGTGCGAGCGATTGAATCGATCATGAACAAACAGAATATGATTACAGCAGATTTGACGTCGCGTGATGTATTCGGGATTCATGTCGATAAAGGCTGGATGTGTGTCCAAGTGTTCTTCCTCCGTGGAGGAAAGATGATCGAGCGCGATGTCTCGCTCTTCCCGATCTATGGTACGCCGGCAGAAGAGCTCGAGAGCTTCATCGTCCAGTTCTACGAAAAGAACATCAAGCCAAGTGAAGTCTATGTACCGCCACTCGTCAATCAGTTGTTACTCAAAGAGGCGCTATCGATTAAAATTCACGTTCCGGTCCGAGGATCAAAACGGAAATTACTTGATTTAGCGACGAAGAATGCTGAAAATGCGATCTCGGAACGCTTCGAGTTGTTAGCGAAAGACGAGAAACGGACCGTTCAAGCAGTCGAAGAACTCGCCGATGCGATCGACGTTCATCCATTGTCCCGGATCGAGATCATCGATAATGCGAACATTCAAGGTGCGGATGCCGTTTCGGCACTCGTCGTCTTTGAAGACGGTAAGCCACTTAAAAAGGAATACCGAAAATTCAAGATTCGAACAGTCCATGGACCGGACGACTATGAATCAATGCGAGAAATCGTGCGTCGGCGTTATCGACGATTGTTACTTGAAGGAGCGCGCCTTCCGGACCTCGTCCTGATTGACGGAGGAGTTGGACAGTTGAATGCTGCTTTAGAAGTCATTCAAGATGAACTCGGCTTATCCCTTCCAGTCGGGTCATTAAAAAAGGATGACAAACACCGAACGAGTCAATTGTTGTTTGGAGAAGGAGCACAGTTAATTGAACTAAGTCCGCGTTCGAGTGCGTTTTATTTGCTCCAACGCATGCAAGATGAAGTCCACCGGTTTGCAATCACGTTCCACCGCTCGCTCCGCTCGAAAGGGATGACCCGTTCCTTGCTCGACGAGATTCCAGGAGTTGGACCGAAACGACGCCAGCAGTTGATTCGTCATTTCGGATCGATGCGCAGCTTGCGACGCGCAACGATCGAACAGTTGGCGGAAGCAGGATTGCCTGTCAAGTTAGCGGAAACCGTCGCTGAATATTTAAGTCAAGCGAATGAAGAATGAAAAAAGCCGTCCTCTTGAAGAGGGCGGCTTTTTTAGTGATTAGTTGTTGATGTACTTTTCGTAGTATGAACCAAAGTCACGTTGGTTCCACTGATGGTAGTGACCTTGAAGCCACTCGAAGGATTGTTCAGACAACTCCTTGAATGTTTGCGGTACGTTCATGTCACCTTGACGAAGTCCGCCGAGAATCGTGACCGAATGATTCAATGAGCTGTTCGCGAACTCTAGCATCTTTTGTCCTTCATACTGTTTTTCAGCGATAGCAAGAAGTGTTTTGTAAAGATCTTTCACATGTTCGAGTTGTTTTTTATCGACGTCGATCGAATAATGTTTGCCACCGATCTCGAATTTGATCTCGACATCAAGATCGACCGTTCCCGCCGTTTCGAACATGACGTGGCGAATCGGATAATGTGCATACGGATAGCGGTAGAGTACACGTTTTGAACTGACGGCACTTTCTCCATCGAGGTGAATCAAAGCCAGATTCGTAAAGCAATACTCGTCAGATTTAGATTTGATCAAGAAGTAGATTTTCTCGCCGTCTTCATGTAAGACATAATCGTCAGCGGCTGCTTTGTCGAAATCATCAGGATGAATGACTTGTCCGATATCACTGAATCCCGTTAAATCTGCTGCTAGTTTTTTGAACATGTGAAGTTCCTCCTCGCGATTTGTGTACGACTGATTTTACGAGCACTTACTGCAAAAAGTTTCATGAATCTACTTCGATGTTGAAAATCAAGATTCCTGTCACGTTTTATGTAAATTTCACTTGAGCGGTTCAAGTGGATCTTTAGGATCGATTTGGACTGTGATTTGAACGAGCTCTTTAGTTAACTCGGCATATCCTTCCGCGACACATCCGTTAAAACGGGAGAACTGTTCAGCGAGGAAACCGGCTTCGAGTTGGAAGTACCCTTGTGGTCGTTCATTTCTCGTCGTATCAGGAGGAGACAGCACGAACAAGACGACCGTGCCTTTACGTTTCTTGATTTCGAGCGTTCCCCAACCTGCTTGTTCAAAAAATGAGGCTAATTCAGATTCATCTACGACAGGGAATTGACGCGCTAGACGTTTACCTGCCCAGTAGATGACTTGCCGATAATCCGATCCGAGAAGATCGGTCAGCACATAATCTCGGATCAATTCGATACCGAAAAGTGGTGTTTGTTTTGGTGTAGCATCCATCATGATTCACTCCTATCTGTGAACCATTATACCGAGATGATTCTTGTCGGTCATTGTTTTCCTAAAAAAATTTGCAGTTAAATGCAACGGCTCGGGTTGTCTTCTAAAAAGGACAGGAGTAGAATAAGTGATGAAAAGACGAATTTCCTTATGAAAGCGCTTTTCTACCAAAATGCGCCAACGGTTGATTGGCAAACAAAAGGGGGGATTTGGATGGCGAATCATCGTGATTTCGTGAGTCGTAAAATACACTCACTGCTCGGCGTCATTCCAATCGGGTTATTTTTACTTTCGCACTTAACGACGAACTACTTCATCGTACGTGGTGAGGAAGACTTCAATAAGGCCGCGGAATTCGTGGGGAACGTTCCGTATCGATTGTTCTTAGAGATCTTTGTCATCTTCATTCCAATCATCTTGCATGGCGTCTACGGTGTGTACATCGCATTCACCGGATCTGCGAACACAGGGCGTTATACATACTTCCGGAACTGGATGTATGTACTGCAACGGTTCAGCGGTGTATTCCTTGTCGTGTTCATCACGTGGCACGTTTGGGAAACACGGATTGCCGCTGCGATGGGAACACCAGTCGATGCAAGCATGATGCAGAACATCGTCGATAACGGATTCATGCTCGCGTTCTATATCGTCGGGATCTTGGCGACGACATTCCACCTTGCGAACGGACTTTGGACGTTCTGCATCACATGGGGAATCACGCAGTCACCAGCATCTCAACGGGCGATGTCTTACGTGGCAGCACTCGTATTCATCGGTTTATCGTTTGTAGGCGTACGCTCGATCTTAACGTTTGCAGGCGTGTTGTAAGGAAAGGGGAACTGACAACATGGCGAACAAGAATCTTGTCATCATCGGCGGAGGGCTTGCCGGTCTGATGGCTACGATAAAAGCAGCGGAGCAAGGCGTACCAGTTAAGTTATTCTCACTCGTACCCGTCAAACGCTCACACTCTGTTTGTGCACAAGGTGGCATCAACGGAGCGGTCAATACAAAAGGGGAAGGCGATTCACCATACCAGCATTTCGATGACACGGTATACGGTGGGGACTTCCTCGCAAATCAACCACCTGTTCAAAAAATGGCGGAAGCAGCGCCGAAAATCATTCATATGTTCGACCGGATGGGCGTCATGTTCAACCGGACACCGGAAGGCTTACTCGACTTCCGACGTTTCGGCGGAACGTTGCATCACCGGACGGCATACGCTGGAGCGACGACAGGACAACAACTGTTGTACGCATTAGATGAACAGGTTCGTAAGTTCGAAGCGCAAGGTTTGGTAGAAAAATATGAAGGATGGGAATTCCTTCGTGCCATCATCGATGACAATGGCATCTGTCGTGGAGCAGTTTGTCAAAACCTCCGGACGATGGAAATCGAGGCATTTGCCGCGGATTCTGTCATCCTCGCGACGGGTGGTCCTGGGGTCATCTTCGGAAAATCGACGAACTCGGTCATCAACACAGGACAAGCTGCAGCTGCTGTCTATCGTCAAGGTGCGATCTATGCGAACGGTGAATTCATCCAAATTCACCCGACAGCGATTCCTGGAGACGATAAGTTACGTCTCATGAGTGAATCAGCACGAGGTGAGGGTGGTCGCGTCTGGACGTATAAAGACGGTAAGCCTTGGTATTTCCTCGAAGAGAAATATCCGGCATACGGAAACCTTGTTCCACGGGATATCGCGACACGTGAGATTTTCGACGTCTGTGTCAATCAAAAACTCGGCGTCAACGGGGAGAACATGGTCTATCTGGATCTATCGCATAAAGACGCAAAAGAACTTGACGTCAAACTCGGTGGGATCCTTGAAATCTACGAGAAGTTCGTCGGTGACGATCCACGAAAAGTACCAATGAAGATATTCCCTGCTGTTCACTACTCAATGGGTGGACTATGGGTCGACTACGATCAAATGACGAACATCCCTGGATTGTTCGCAGCTGGTGAATGTGATTATTCGATGCATGGTGGTAACCGTCTCGGAGCGAACTCACTTCTCTCTGCGGTATACGGCGGAATGGTCGCTGGACCATCAGCCATTGCTTATATGAATGAACTCGAGACATCGGTTCATGAGATGAGTGAGGACGTGGTCGAAGCGCATAAAATCGAAGAAATCAACCGCTTCAACGATATCCTATCAATGGAAGGTACGGAAAACGCGTATCAAATCCACCGTGAGCTTGGAGAAATCATGACGGATAACGTCACGGTCGTCCGGTACAACGATAAGCTCGAAGAGACACTGACAAAAATCAAGGAACTCCGCGATCGCTTCACACGCATCTCGGCAACGGATACAGCACGTTGGAGTAACCAAGGGGCATCGTTCATCCGTCAGCTCGATCACATGCTCGACCTAGCTGAAGCAATCACGCTCGGTGCTTTAAAACGTGACGAGAGTCGCGGAGCGCACTATAAACCGGACTTCCCGGAACGTAATGATGAACAGTTCTTGAAGACGACGATGGCACGTTACACGAACGGTCATCCGGAAATCTTCTATGAAGACGTCGACACGTCGTTGATTCCACCACGGAAACGCGATTACAGCAAGAAGTCGAAGAAAGAGGTGAAAGCATAATGGCGACACCACTCGAATCATCTACTACGCAAAAATCGGTTCAATTCATCGTTCAACGTCAAGATGGACCTGATGGTAAACCGTATGATGAAGCGTTTGAAATTCCGTACCGTCCGAACATGAACGTCATCTCTGCTTTAATGGAGATTCGCCGGAACCCTGTGAATGCAGCCGGTGAAAAAACGACACCGATCAACTGGGACATGGGTTGTCTAGAAGAAGTCTGTGGCGCTTGTTCGATGGTCATCAACGGTACACCACGTCAGTCGTGTACGGCACTCGTTGATAAACTCGAACAACCGATCCGCCTTCAACCTATGCAGACGTTCCCGATCGTTCGTGACCTTCAAGTCGACCGTCAACGCATGTTCGATGCGCTGAAGAAAGTCAAAGCATGGGTCCCGATCGATGGAACGTACGACTTAGGTCCAGGACCACGGATGCCAGAGAACAAACGTCAATGGGCATATGAGTTATCGAAATGTATGACGTGTGGTGTGTGTCTCGAGGCATGTCCGAACGTCAACGATCGTTCGACATTCATCGGACCAGCATCGATCTCACAAGTTCGTCTATTCAACTCGCATCCGACAGGTGCCTTCCACAAGGAAGAACGCCTTGAAGCGTTAATGGAAGATGGCGGGATCATGCAGTGCGGTAACGCTCAAAACTGTGTTGAGGTTTGTCCGAAAGGGATTCCGCTGACGACTTCAATCGCGGCGATGAACCGTCAGACGACACTTCATTCATTCAAAAAGTTCTTCGGTAGTGACGAAGGACGAACAGGTGAAGCCGTTAGTTCATGATTTATCAAAGAAGGAGCTTGCTCCTTCTTTTTTCATTCAGACAGGAGGAACTCATTGTGCGCGTACCAGCTTATATTCCAGAACTTGAGTCATGGCTTGAACAGATGAAACATGGCACACGACTCGACGTCGCTGTTCGTTTTGCGGAGACGGATGCCTATGGTCATATGAATAACCGAGTACCGTTCGTCTATTTTGAAGACGTTCGGACATTGATGTTAGAGGAAACAGGATATTCGCTTGCAGAAGACGGCATTATCGTCGTCGCCGATGCTCAGTGTAACTATATTCGCCAAGTCTATCCACGGGCGCGTCTCGCTGTCTATGCGTATCCGGTACATGTCGGTAGTGCATCGTGTGACGTCCACTATGCGGCATTTGATGAGCAAGGTAAATTGATGTTCACGGGACGGACATCTATGGTACAAATCGATCGTTCGGGGAAAGCATTCCCATGGAGTGAAGCGTATAAAAATTCCTTGCAGAATCGATTCGAATCCGTTATCATTTGATAATGAGTTCACATATTAGAAAACGACTCACTAGTACGTTATTAGTGAAGGGAGATTTCTTAATCATGGAAAAAACATTCAAAGTCATCGCGGATTCAGGCATTCACGCTCGTCCGGCTACTCAGCTCGTCAACACAGCTTCTAAATTCCAATCAGACATCAACTTGGAATACAACGGGAAGACTGTCAACTTGAAGTCAATCATGGGTGTTCTTTCACTCGGAATCGCGAAAGATTCAGATATCAAAATCGTTGCAAACGGTGACGATGCTTCTGAAGCAATCACGACTCTTTCAGATATGCTGACTAGCGAAGGTCTTGCTCAGTAATCCTGTAATCGTACATTCTCGGACGCCGGTCTTGCACCGTCGTCCTTTTTTGTTACCATAGGAATGAGAGAAAGAGGTGGAGAAGAGTGAATCGAGCGATTGGAGTACTGGATTCCGGAGTCGGTGGGTTGACGGTCGCACGTGAATTGATGCGACAGTTGCCCCATGAGCGAATCATCTATGTCGGGGATACATTGCGGTGTCCGTATGGTCCTCGCCCAGAAGAAGAGATTCGTGAGTTTACGTGGGAGATGATTGATTATCTCGTGCAACAAGATGTGAAATTGATCGTGATCGCCTGTAACACAGCCACGGCTGTCGTCTTAAAAGAAGCGCGAGAACGTTTAAATATACCTGTCATCGGTGTCATTGATCCGGGAGCCCGCGCGGCAGTTAAGGTGACGCGCACGAAACGAATCGGTGTCATTGGAACGAAGATGACGATTACAAGTAATTCCTACGAGAAGGCGTTACGCCATGTCGAAGGGAAAGTCGTCGTCGAATCGTTAGCGTGCCCGCCATTCGTTCCGCTCGTCGAGTCGATGCAGACAGATGGTGCGTACGTCGAACGTGTCGTTGCCAATACATTACGACCATTGATGAATTACGATATGGATACATTGATCCTCGGGTGCACCCATTACCCGCTTCTAGCAGATGTGATTGGACGGGTCATCGGACCAGGCGTCCAGCTAATCTCTTCAGGAGACGAGACAGCGCTCGAGGTAGCAGCACTACTTGATTACAATACGATTTCAGCAGATGTGACACAAATTCCGGAACATCGTTATTACGCGACAGGCGATATCCGCTCATTTGATCAGATTGCGACGGACTGGCTCGATCAGACCATCCATGCGGAGCGCATCGTGCTTGGAACGGAGGAAGATTAAATGCGGATAGACCAACGAACGGCGGATCATCTCCGTCCTATTCAATTATCGATTGATGTCAATAAACACGCAGAAGGTTCTGTCTTGATTGAACTGGGAGATACGAAAGTCCTCTGTACGGCGACCGTCGAGGAGAAGGTGCCACCGTTCCTTCGCGGTAAACGCCAGGGCTGGATCAATGCGGAATATTCGATGTTACCACGTGCGACGGCTCAGCGGACCGCACGAGAAGCCGTCCGCGGCAAGCAGACGGGACGGACGATGGAAATCCAACGTCTGATTAGTCGCTCGCTTCGAGCAGTCGTCGATTTAGAGAAGCTCGGGGAACGAACAATCTGGATCGACTGTGATGTTATTCAAGCAGATGGTGGAACACGAACGGCATCGATCACTGGTGGTTTTTTGGCACTCGTCCGGGCAGTCGATCAATTGATTCAAGCGGGAAAACTGACAGATACACCAATCAAAGAAGGCATCGCAGCGATCTCTGTTGGAATCGTCGAGTCGAATGTCTTGCTCGATCTATGCTATGAAGAGGACGCTGCGGCGGAAGTCGACTTCAATCTCGTCATGACCTCATCGGGTAAAATCGTCGAGATGCAAGCAACAGGAGAAGAGTCGACATTTTCCCGTCAAGAGATGCTCGAAATGCTCGAACTTGGGGAAAAAGGTATTAAGGAACTGATTGAGGCTGGCCGTGAGGCACTCGGTGTCTCTTGGTGGTATGTAGGAGAAGAAGTGGGGGAACATAGATGAAGGTCATCGTCGCAACACACAATGCAGGTAAAGTGAAGGAACTTGAAAGCATGCTGGGTCGTCTCGGTTATACGGTCGAGTCGTTACTCGATCACGCCGATGCTCCGGAAACGGATGAAACAGGTGAGACATTCGAGGAGAATGCACTTTTAAAAGCAACAGAGGCAGCAGCCTACTTTGGCCACGCTGTACTTGCTGATGATTCAGGTCTTGAAGTCGATGCTTTAGATGGCGCTCCCGGCGTCTACTCAGCACGCTTTGCGGGTTTTGAAAAGTCCGATGCGGCGAACAATGCTCTACTACTTGAAAAGTTAGAAGGTGTTCCGGAGGAAGAGCGGACGGCGCGCTTCGTTTGTGTACTCGCGCTAGCGAAACCAACGGGTGAGACATTGACGGTTCGTGGAACGATGGAAGGGCGAATCGGTTTTGAGGCGTCGGGTTCGAACGGTTTCGGTTATGATCCATTGTTCGTCACAGAAAGCGGACAGACGGCTGCTGAATTGACGAAAGAAGAAAAAGCGATGATTAGTCATCGTGGCAATGCATTGCGCAAGCTCGAACAGGACTTAACTACTTTCTTAGGAGTGTGATGAAGATGAGAGCGTTGATCGTTAGTGATAGTCATGGACTAGAACAAGAATTGCTTACGATATTCGAACGTCACCAAGACGTAGATGCGGCATTTCATTGTGGGGACTCCCAATTGACGCGCGACATCGAATCATTATATCCATATCGTGTTGTGCGAGGGAATTGCGATTACGGACACGATTTTCCGGAAGAAGTCGTATCGGAAATGGATGGTCATACCATCCTCTGTGTCCACGGACATCGGCAGGACGTCAAATACAGTCTAGATGTCTTACAGCATCATGCGAAGGAAAAGCAGGCGGACATCGTCTTATATGGTCATTCCCATGTGGCGAAGGCTGAATATCGGGACGGTGTGTTATTCATCAATCCAGGTTCAATCCGGATGCCACGTCATCGACCAGACAAGACGTATGCGATTCTTGAAGTGGATCAAAACCGTTATTCTGTCGATTTTCTTGATGTGAACGGTGATCCGGTAAATGCCCTTCATCTGGACGGAACATTTTTGTAATAAAATAATTGCAATGTTTGTAATGTGATTGACACGAAAGAATTGTTCTAGTATAGTTTATTCGTGTTGACACGTCCCAATAGCTCAGCAGGATAGAGCAACGGCCTTCTAAGCCGTCGGTCGGGGGTTCGAATCCCTCTTGGGACGCTATAATTAAAATAGAGACTGCCCTTACGAGGGTGGTCTCTTTTTTTTATTCCGATTTTCGATTATAATTAAGGTATCATGAACTCGAAAGGGATGAATGCTATGTGGAAGAAAGTTGGAGCAGTCCTTGTGCTAAGTACGTTTCTTGCTGGATGTAGTGAGATTTCAAATACAGTCGACGATGCAAAACAACAAGTCAACGATGTAAAAAATAGTGTCGATTACGCTGGAGAACTTCAAGGCATTGCAAAAGATACAGCACAAGTCACGTCAGATTTGTCGGCTTCCTTGAATGAGGCGGCTACGACAGCGCGTGAATCTGCGAACCCTGAACAGGCACTCGATCAACAAATCGAAAAGTTGAAGGAAAACGGAACGATTGATCAGTTCAATCAAGAACTGGATCAAATCGATCAACGATTAGCGGGACTTGAAAATCCGCCGCAAGAATTGCAAAATTTAAGTGCAAAACTCGAGCAGTACGTGAATCAATCGGAAGATATCGCTCGATTACTTGAAGCTGACGTCTCATTAGATACGTTGAATCGATTAGGAATCGAGCAGGCGGGACAACTTCAAGAAGCGATCACGAACTGGACGTCTTTACTCGATCCATTTACGAAATAAGAAGTTGAATATGAAGGAGTGCCGGAATATGGGGACATCGCGCTGGATGGAACATGAACTAGAAGTAGAACGAGCGCGGATTCTTCGTTTGCCCGCTTCTAAACAAGAACAATTGATTATGGAATTAGAGACTGACCAATTGACAGGAGAAGATGTCTTACACCGGCTCTATGTCATTCAACCACTCTTAATGCATGACCGTGAACGATTTGAAACAGTGGCAGAACGTTTTCTTGAAGTCGAGGGTGTCGAGCAAGTGCTCGCACTCTTTCTTTATGAACTCGGAGAACGTTATCCGATGAAACTCGCTTTGCGCTCGGCGTCACCGTATCTGCCTTATGGGCTCGCGCTTCGATTAGATGAAATCAAACAACAGATGCGTGTTCGCGAACAAAAGCCGGCAGTTCAAAACAACCCTGTTGCGCAGCGTGAGGTAACAGCAGCAACGGAATTGATGCATGTGTTGCGACACGGCAGTTGGGTCGAACAAATGCGCCAATTGACCGGTGTGGAATTCGAACGGACATCTGAGCTCATTGCATACATCACACAAAAATACCTTCAGGCGCAAGAGACAGCACATCAAAGTCTACTCGTCATTGATCAGTTATTAGGAGGCTTGCTTGATCACGTGCCATATCCGGTAAGCATTCATGTGCCACACTTAGATGTAGACTGGACGATCTCGTCACGCGAAGAGTTAGAAGAAATCCTGCTGGTACATCAACAGGAGCAACAAGCGTTACTGGCATCGATGCATACGTTAGAGCGAATGGATCCGTTCCGAGCGTTGCTCGTCTTGCGATCGGATCAACTGATTCATCTTGAAGAACGAGAACGAATCGGATCAGACATGGAGAAGTGGCTCGCAGCATGCGAAGAACTCGCAGGTCTGACATTTGAACGTGAAGAACCCGAACGTATCCTCAGTCCGCTGGCGAAGCGGTTATATCGAGCGGCACATATCCTTTATCCGGAAGTCATTGCATTCGAGCAAATTTACTTCGATTGAGACATCAGGAAACGATTCGTTCAACAGTGGTAATCGTCAGAACGATTGTGCTATAATGTGACTTGTTGTACACACATGTACGCTAATTGACAATTTTGGAGGGACTCAGCATGACTGCAAAATGGGAAAAACAATCAGGTAGCCTCGGCGTCCTCACGTATGAAGCGCCTGCTGAAGCATTTGATAAAGCGGTAGACCAAGCGTTCAAGAAAGTCGTTAAGACTTTGAACACACCTGGTTTCCGTAAAGGAAAAATGCCACGCGCAATGTTCAACAAAATGTACGGTGAAGAAGCACTGTACCAAGATGCACTCGATATCCTTTACAAGGACACAATCGAAGGTGCAGTCGTCGAATCAGGAATCGAGCCAATCGCGCTTGAGAACATCGACGTTGAAACACTCGAAAAAGGCAAGCCAGTCGAATTCAAAATCACGTTCGTCATCGAGCCAGAAGCTACACTCGGTGAGTACAAAGGTCTTGAGTACACAGCAGTTGAAACGAACGTTACTGACGAAGACGTCGACGCTGAACTCAAAACATTGCAAGAACGCGGTGCAGAACTCGTCGTTAAAGAAGATGGCGTCATCGAGAATGGCGATACAGTCGTATTCGACTTCGCAGGTTTCGATGGGGAAAACCAATTCGACGGCGGAACTGCTGAGAACTACTCACTCGTCATCGGTTCTGGAAACTTCATTCCTGGATTCGAAGAGCAAATGGTCGGTTTAAAAACTGGCGAGCAAAAAGATCTTGAAGTGACATTCCCAGAGGAATACCACGAAGCATCACTCGCTGGAAAACCAGTTACATTCAAAGTAACGATCCACGAAGTCAAAGCACAAGAGCTCCCTGAATTGACAGATGAGTTCGCAAAAGAAATGGATGAAGAAGTTTCTTCACTCGACGAGTTGAAAACAAAAATCCGTACGCGTCTCGAAAACACACGCAAACAAGAAGCTGATGCTTCAATGCGCGATGAGTTAGTCGAAGCGGCTACGAAAAACGCGACAGTTGATCTTCCAGAAGTCATGGTCGAAAACGAAGTCGAGCGTATGGTTCAAGAGTTCACACAACGTATTCAATCACAAGGTATCGACCTCAACATGTACTTCCAGTTGACTGGAACGACAGAAGAGGCAATGCGTTCTGAAATGAAAGAGCAAGCGGAAGAGCGCGTTAAAGCACGTCTCGTCCTCAAGCAAATCGTTGCTGACGAAAAAATCGAAGTAACAGATGAGGAAACTCAAACTGAACTTCAATCAATGTCAGAACTCTACAACATCCCTGCAGATCAACTTGAAACGATGCTTGCACCACAAGGTGGTCTTGAAACGCTTAAAGGCGATCTTCAATTCCGTAAAGCTATCGATGTTCTCGTCGACAACGCAAAAGCAAAATAAGCCATTTCATGGTTTTCGATCGACTTCAAGCCCAATTTCTGGTCTTGGAGTCGATTTTTTTGTACGATAGGTCAAACAAGGACAAACGATCCTTGGTTCAGAACATCAAACTGTAAATCGTTCGTCCAGGATTTGAAAGACTTTCCTTGTTCATGCTACAATCATAAATAGTAAAACGTGAGACGGGATGCTACAGGCATCCATACAATTTCCACGTTAAAGGGGTGGACCTTTATGTTTAAATTTAACGAAGAAAAAGGTCAGCTAAAATGTTCTTTCTGTGGAAAGACACAAGAACAAGTACGCAAACTTGTTGCTGGACCTGGCGTTTACATTTGCGACGAGTGTATCGAACTCTGCAATGAAATCGTAGAGGAAGAACTCGGCACTGAAGAAGAAGTCGAGCTAAAGAATGTTCCGAAACCGCATGAAATTCGTACGACACTTGACGATTATGTCATCGGTCAAGAAAAAGCGAAGAAGTCGTTGTCTGTAGCGATGTATAATCACTACAAACGAATCAATGCTGGTGGTCGCGCAGATGATGTCGAGCTTTCGAAATCGAACATCGTCATGATTGGACCAACAGGTAGCGGTAAAACACTTCTTGCCCAAACGATGGCACGTATCTTGAACGTACCGTTTGCGATTGCAGATGCAACAAGTTTGACGGAAGCCGGTTATGTCGGTGAAGACGTCGAGAACATCCTGTTGAAACTCATCCAAGCAGCGGACTATGATGTTGAGAAGGCTGAAAAAGGAATCATCTACATTGATGAGATCGATAAGATCGCTCGTAAATCAGAAAATCCGTCGATTACACGTGACGTATCTGGTGAGGGTGTCCAACAAGCCTTGCTGAAGATTTTGGAAGGAACGGTTGCGAGTGTACCGCCACAAGGTGGACGGAAACACCCACATCAAGAATTCATCCAAATCGATACGACGAACATCTTGTTCATCGTTGGTGGCGCATTCGATGGTATCGATCAGTCGATCAAACGTCGTCTTGGTAAAAAAGTCATCGGATTCGGAAACGATTCAGAGAACCGTAACCTTACACAAAAAGAAATTCTGGCAGCTGCATTACCAGAAGATCTTCAAAAGTTCGGTTTGATTCCAGAGTTCATCGGTCGTTTGCCGGTCATGGCGACGCTCGAGCCACTTGATGAAGAGGCACTCGTTCAAATCTTGACGAAACCGAAAAACGCCCTCGTGAAACAATATAAGAAAATGCTTCAACTTGATGATGTCGAACTCGACTTCACGGAAGATGCACTTCTTGAGATTGCAAAACTTGCAATCGAACGTAAAACAGGTGCACGTGGTCTTCGTTCCATCATCGAAGAAACTATGCTTGATATCATGTTCGAAATCCCATCGCGTGAAGACATCGCGAAAGTCATCATTACAGCAGAAACGTTGACTGGTAAACGCGGTCCAACGCTTGAGTTGAAAGATGGTACAATTGAACATGGGAAAGAAAAAGAAACGGCGTAACACCGTGACAAATCGGCTCGGAGGCTACTTGTACGCCTTTCCGAGTCTTTTTGTTTAGGAGGAATTCGAATGAAGAAAAAACAATATCCACTTTTACCGTTACGCGGTGTTGTCGCGTATCCATTGATCGGATTGACGATCGATGTCGGGCGTCCGGTATCCTTGAAAGCCTTACTTGCATCAAAGGAACACGAAATCGATCTCGTCGTCGTCACGCAACGTGATCCAGAAGCAGAGCCGTCTGTCGACGGGCTGCATCAGGTTGGGACGCTCGTTCAAATTGCGAAGATGAGTGAACTCGGGAATGATACGGTCCGTGTCCGCGTCATCGGGAAGGAACGCGTCCGGATTGAAAACGTCGAGGAGACGGACGAGGGTTATCAAGCTGTCATCGAACCAATCGAGAAGATGGACATCAAAGGAGCGAAACAAGAAGCGCTCGTTCGTCTCATCAAAGAACAGTTTGGTCAACTCGTCTCCCGGATTAAAGGAATCGGAACCGATGAACGTCGCCGGTTCGAGACATACGAACGCCTCGATTCATTGACGGACTATATCACGTCGAAGCTACCAATCGATATTTCGAAGAAGCAGGAGTTTCTCGAACAACAGGATCCGGTCGAACGAGGATTGATGTTGCTTGACGTCATGAAACACGAATATGAAGTCGTCGAACTCGAACGTGAGATGCGTGAACGGACGAAGAAGACGATTGAACAATCGCAACGCGAGTATTACTTGCGGGAACAATTGAAGACGATTCAACAAGAACTCGGTGGCGAGTCGGCTTCTGTTGAAAGCGATGCGACGAAATACCGGGAGCAGCTTGCGATGCTTGATTTACCAGAAACGACGGTTGCGAACGTCGAGAAGGAAATCAGTCGTTTAGCGGTCGTACCGGCGACGAGTCCCGAACATGGGGTCATTCGCAACTATCTCGAATGGTTCTTCTCATTGCCGTGGAATGAAGCAACCGATGATTTCTTGAACGTCTCAGCTGCTTCGGAACAGCTTGAAAAGGACCATTACGGTCTAGAGAAGGTCAAAGAACGAATCCTTGAGTATCTTGCCGTTCGTCAATTGACCGACTCATTGCGTGGACCGATTCTTTGTCTTTCTGGTCCTCCAGGAGTCGGGAAAACGTCGCTTGCCCGTTCGATTGCTACAGCACTTGAGCGGAAGTTCGTCCGTGTCTCACTTGGTGGCGTGCGCGACGAAGCGGAAATCCGTGGACATCGCCGGACGTATATCGGTGCGATGCCAGGACGGATCATTCGCGGTTTAAAACAAGCAGGAACGAACAACCCGGTCTTCCTGCTCGATGAGATCGATAAGATGTCAAATGACTTCCGTGGTGATCCGTCGTCCGCGATGCTCGAAGTTCTTGATCCAGAACAAAACAACAGCTTCTCCGATCACTATATCGAAGAACCGTTCGATTTATCGAATGTCCTGTTCATCGCGACAGCGAACGATGTCTCGAACATCCCCGGACCGTTGCTTGACCGGATGGAACTGATTCAAATCGGTGGCTATACGGAACAAGAGAAGACGGAGATCGCTGTTCGTCATCTCTTATCGAAGCAACTGGCTGAACACGGTCTGAAAAAGAGTCAATTGACGGTCAAAGCAGACGCGCTAGAAGAAGTCGTCCGTCGTTATACGCGAGAAGCCGGTGTTCGGAATCTCGAACGTGTCCTCGGCTCACTTTGCCGGAAAGCAGCGAAACAAATCGCGATGGGGGAGAAGAAACGGGTGACGGTGACGAAGCGTAATCTGGACGATTTCCTAGGCAAACCGATTTACCGCTATGGTCAAGGCGAGCTCGAAGATATGATTGGCGCGGTGACTGGTTTAGCGTATACTGCTTTTGGGGGCGATACGTTGACGATCGAAGTCAGCCTTGCTCCGGGTAAAGGGAAATTGCAGTTAACCGGGAAACTCGGTGATGTCATGCAAGAGTCGGCTCAGACCGCCTACAGCTTCGTCCGAGCGAATGCGACGTCGCTTGGCATCGAACCGAACTTCTACGAAACGCAAGACATCCACATCCACGTTCCTGAGGGTGCCGTACCAAAAGATGGTCCATCTGCTGGGATCACACTCGCGACAGCATTGATTTCCGCTTTAACAAAACGTCCGGTTCGCCGAGACGTCGGAATGACGGGTGAAATCACGTTGCGTGGACGTGTCTTACCAATCGGTGGACTAAAGGAGAAGTCACTCGCAGCACACCGTGCGGGCTTGACGACCGTTCTGCTGCCGCAAGACAATACGCGGGACATCGATGATATCCCAGAAAGCGTCCGCGCAGGAATGGAATTCATTCCGGTCGCGACGATGGAGCAAGTGCTCGAACATGCATTAAAAGGAGAGTAACATGAAAATTTATAAAGCTGATTTTATTACGAGTGGCGTCAATCCGGAACATTATCCGGAGCCATTGTTGCCAGAAGTGGCACTCGCAGGGCGATCGAACGTCGGAAAGTCCTCTTTCATCAATAAACTGGTCCAGCGTAAAGCACTCGCGCGGACATCTTCGAAACCAGGTAAAACGCAAACCTTGAACTTCTTCAACATCAATGATGAAGTCATGTTCGTCGATGTACCGGGTTACGGATATGCGAAAGTTTCGAAGACGGAGCGTGAAGCGTGGGGCAAGATGATGGAGAAGTACTTCACACAACGTGAAATCCTTAAAGGTGTCGTACAGCTCGTTGACATCCGACACGATCCGTCTGCGGATGATGTGACGATGTATGATTTCTTGAAGTATTACGATCTACCGGTCATCGTCGTTGCGACAAAACTCGATAAAATCAAGAAGAGTCAACGTGATAAACATATCGCGGCGATTAAACGTAAGTTGCAATTTGATGGTCAAGATACATTGATTCCTTTCTCGTCCGAGACAGGAGAGGGCGTCGATGCAGCGTGGGAAGCGATTTATCGCTTATTGTAAAGATTAAAGCCTACGAAATCTGCAGGATTTCGTAGGCTTTTTTACTTTCTATACATAAAAAGTGCTTTGTGAAAAATCTATTATTTCGTAATATAGTGTGTAAGAATAGCTATAATGACTATGTAATAAATGGGAGTGTGAATGGTTTGGATTTGCTTCGAAACAAATGGTTTAAGGCATTAATCTGGGTATTAGTGATTTTTCTCGTTATCTGGGTCGGTACAAAGATCTCATTTTTATTCCAGCCGATTAAAGTCATGCTGGCATTGATCTTCCCGCCGCTGATCATTGCGGGGATTTTCTATTATTTCACGCTCGGTATCGTAGATGCATTGCAAAAACGCGTCAAGAAACGTGGTCTTGCCGTGTTGATCGTCTTGCTTGGTTTCATCACGGTTCTGACGATTGCTGTCGCTTCGATCGGACCAATCTTAGTCGAGCAGGTGACGGATTTTGCGACAAGCATTCCGACGCTCGTCATCGAATTGCGCGATCAGACGTTAAACTTACGCGATCAATTGATGGACAATCGTTTCATCTCGACATGGGTTCACGAGAATACGGACTTGTTTGACAAGTGGACGAATGAAGCGACGTCGTATATCGGTACAGTCTTTAAGTCTGTCTCGACGTCTGTCGGAACGATTTTCGGTGTCATCTCTTCGACCGTCTTAATCATTGTCTTAGTGCCGTTCATCTTAGTTTATATGTTGCTTGACGGCTATAAGTTTCCGGATTCCGTCGTGAAGCTGTTGCCGAAAAGCTATGAAACAGAAACGCGTAAAATCTTGCACGATATGCATGTGACAGTGAAGCATTATGTCAATGGACAGGTTATCGTCTCAATCTGTGTCGGTCTCATGTCATTGATTGGCTTCTTCATCTCAGATATTCAATATGCGTTACTGCTTGCCTTATTCTGTACGGTCACGAACATCATTCCGTATCTTGGACCTTACATCGGTGCTGTACCGGCGGTCATCGTCGGGTTCATCGATGATCCGATCAAAGCCGTCTATGCGATCATCACGATCGTCGTCGCGCAGCAAATTGAGTCGAACTTGATTTCTCCTTATGTCCAAGGAAAAACACTCAAGGTTCATCCGCTGACGATCATCATCGTCTTGCTCGTTGCTGGGAAAATCGGTGGAATCATTGGTGTCATCTTGGCGGTTCCAACATACGCAGTTTCAAAAGTCGTCGTTCAAAATATCGCTCGGATCTATCGTTTACGTCAGCAGCGTCTCGACGTACCGGACGTGACGGTATCAACTGACTCCTTGAAGTAAAGTGTAACCCTCTGCTCTTTTTAGGAGCAGAGGGTTTGTGATTTTCATGAGAGAGGGATAAGGTAGAAGAAGAGAAAAAATGAAGAAGATTTCACAACTTCGACTCATTTTAGTTTATAAATTGATTGGAATCTTTTTTATAATGGTTATAATGTAGGATAGAGAACGAAAAGATAGATCGGAACGAAATCTTTGGACGTAAGGGGTAGAGCGCATGCATATCGTAGTGGTCGGCTTGAATAACAAAACAGCGCCTGTATCAATACGCGAACAAGTCTCATTTGGGGAGCATGAGATGAAGGGAGCGGTCGTCGCATTGCGCGATGAAAAAAGTATTTTTGAAAGTGTCATCGTCTCGACATGTAATCGGACGGAACTGTACGTCGTGACGGATCAGCCACATACAGGACGATATTATACGAAACGTTTCCTTGCAAACTGGTTCGGTTTGACGATGGAGGAACTCGAGCCGTATCTCTTCATTCATGAAGGGTTTGATGCGATGAAGCATCTGTTCCGCGTGACAAGTGGACTTGATTCGATGATTGTCGGTGAAACGCAGATCCTTGGTCAAGTGAAGACAAGCTTCTTCATGGCGCAGAAGCTTGAAACGACAGGAACGGTCTTCAATAAACTCTTCAAAGAAGCGGTCACGCTCGCCAAACGGGCTCACGCAGAAACTGGAATCGGTGAAAATGCCGTTTCTGTCAGTGCTGCTGCTGTCACGCTTGCCGAACAGTTACTTGGATCGCTTGAAGATAAATCAATCGTCGTCATCGGTGCGGGAGAAACCGGCGAATTGACGACGCTCAACCTATATGAAGCAGGGGCACGCGATATCACGGTCTTTAACCGGACGTTAGCTAAAGCAGAAGAGGTCGCGAATCGGTTCGAAGGATCGGCACATTCGATTAACGAGATGCAGTGCGGTTTGCTTCGGGCAGACATCGTCATCTCTTCAACAGGTGCCAAACGTGCCATCATCAAACGGGAAGACATCGCGGCAGCACAGCTGTTCCGGCACGATCGTCCATTCCTCTTGATCGATATCGCCGTACCAAGGGACATTGAACCGACCGTCGGTGATTTACCGGGTGTTCATTTGTACGATGTCGATGATTTGACATCGATTGTCCAACAAAACATGGCGGAACGGATGAAGGAAGCGGCGAAAATCGAACAACGGATCGAAGCAGCAATCGCTGAGTTCGAAGGTTGGATGACGACACTTGGTGTCGTACCGATCATCACGGAATTACGAGACCAGGCATTGCGGATTCAACAAGAAACGATGCAAAGCTTGGAACGGAAATTACCGGATATGTCAAAACGCGAAAAAACCGTCATTGGCAAACACATGAAATCAATCATCAACCAGTTGTTGCGTGAGCCGTTGTCTTATATTAAAGATGCGGCAGCGAAGCCAGATGCCGATGAGCGGATTGCGCAGTTCATGGATACGTTTGCATTAAACGAAGACTTGTTCGAAGGGCTCGAAGATGATGTCATGACATCAGAAGAGACGACACCTTCTGCAAAAGCTGTGAACCGGTGAACAAAGCACGATTTGTGTTACAATAGAAAATGCATGGGGCGGACTTGTGCCGCCCCTTTATCATTGTACAGGGGGATTTTAGCATGCGAAAAATCATTGTTGGATCGCGAAGCTCGAAGCTAGCGATGACACAGACGAAATGGGTCATTGACCAGTTGAAACAAGCCGGCGCGCCGTATGAGTTCGAAATCAAGAACATCATCACAAAAGGGGACCGCATTTTGGATGTGACGCTCTCGAAAGTCGGCGGTAAAGGATTATTCGTAAAAGAGATCGAGCAACAGATGATTGACGAAGAAATCGATTTTGCCGTTCACAGCATGAAGGATCTACCTTCTGAATTACCGGATGGTCTCATCATCGGTGCCACACCAGCACGTGTCGATGCGCGTGATGCCTTGATCACGAAAACAGGCGAAGGTCTTGCTTCCTTGCCAGAAGGTGCAGTTGTCGGCACGAGTAGCTTACGTCGTGGGTCGCAATTGCTAAAACTCCGCCCTGATTTAAAAATCGAATCGATTCGCGGAAACATCGACACACGACTCGATAAATTAAAGAATGGTCCGTTTGACGGAATTTTGCTCGCAGCAGCTGGTCTACAACGGATGGGTTGGTCTGAAGACGTCGTCTCGGAATATCTCTCGACAGATGACATGATTCCAGCCGTCGGACAAGGAATCCTCGGTATCGAATGTCGCGAACATGATCAAGAAGTACGTGACCTTCTGCACCTGATCCATGATCAGATGACGGAAAAAGTAGCTTACGCAGAGCGCGCGTTCTTAGCGGCGATCGAAGGTAGCTGTCACGTTCCGGTCGGTGGATTCGCAACGATCAACGAAGACATGTCAACGACACTTGTCGGATTCATTGGATCCGTCGATGGTGAGCAAATCCTACTCGAGCGCGAATCAGGTCTTGACCCGATGCAACTCGGTCAAGATGTTGCAGAACGTCTGCTTGCTTCGGGCGGTCGTGAGATTCTCGCGACACTTCCGGATGACTTGTAAGCAGGTACTCTTCACGGGCAGCCGACCACCGACGACCGAGCAGATGGCGCGACTGCGCGCCGTCGCGATCGAGTCAGTGCACTATCCTGTCATTGAAACGCGACCGGTTTCGTTTACATTGCCGAAGGGAATGGATTGGCTCATCGTGACGAGTCCGAATGGTGTCCACCGGATTGCTGATGCGTTGCCTGAATTAACAGCAACACGTATCGCGGTCGTCGGACGAAAGACGGCAGATGCACTTGCGAAGTACGGTCGAACAGCCGACTTCTGTCCGTCGACCTTTACAGGAGACGCACTCGTCGCAGAACTCGGACCATACTTGTCTGACAGCGATCATATCGTCTTCGCGCGTGGGAACCGATCGCGGCAAGCGCCGGTCGATCAGTTACGAAACCTGAATCGGTATACGATCGAAGATATCATCACGTATGAAACCGTCACCCGTCGGCTACCTGAAGCACTTATCAGAACTGCCACCTATATTGGACTGCAGAGTCCTTCCGCTGTCGAAGCGATTGCTCCACTGTCCCCGCAGGCGACGTTCATCGTCATTGGGACAATCACGGAGCAAGCAGCAAAAGCAGCCGGACTTCAACCGATCCATGTCGCCCGTGAATTCACGGTAGACGGCATGATTGATCGTATCATTGAGGAGGAATCAGCATGAACACATTAGAATACGCACGTCACCGTCGTTTACGTCATACCGCATCACTCCGGTCACTCGTCCGCGAGAATCAATTGCATAAATCAGATTTGATTTATCCGATTTTCGTCGCTGAAGGCGAAGGCATTAAACGCGAAGTCAGTTCGATGCCTGGCGTCTTCAACTTATCACTCGATCATCTGACGGCTGAGATTGAAGAAGTCGTCGCACTCGGAATCGAATCTGTCATTTTATTCGGTGTCCCGCACGACCACTTGAAAGACGAGCAAGGATCAGGTGCGTTTCACGATCACGGGATCGTTCAAGAAGCGACACGTCTCGTCAAGAAGGTTGCCCCGCAGCTAACGGTCATCGCCGACACATGCTTATGTGAATATACGTCGACAGGTCATTGTGGAATCGTCGCCGACGGTACGGTCGATAATGATGCGTCACTACCGCTTCACGTCAAGACAGCAATCTCCCAAGCCCGAGCAGGTGCCGACGTCATCGCGCCATCATCGATGATGGACGGATTCGTCGCAGCGATTCGTCAAGGATTAGACGAGAACGGCTTCAGCCACATTCCGGTCATGAGCTACGGTGTTAAATATGCGTCTGCTTATTACGGTCCATTCCGTGATGCAGCAAATTCGGCACCGGGAGAAGGCGACCGGAAAGGTTATCAAATGGACCCAGCAAACCGTCGCGAAGCGTTCCGCGAAGCAACAGCGGACGTTGATCAAGGAGCTGACTTCATGATCGTCAAACCTGCGCTTGCGTTCATGGATATCATTCGTGATGTGCGTGAGCGAATCGATTTACCGATCGTCGCGTATAACGTATCGGGTGAGTATGCGATGGTCAAAGCCGCAGCCTTGAACGGCTGGATCGATGAAGAACGAATCGTCCTTGAGACGATGCTTGGCTTTAAACGAGCAGGCGCTGATTTAATCATCACCTATTTCGCAAAAGACATTTGTCGTTACCTGGAGGGGTCGAAATGAGCTTAATTAACCAGAACTCAAAATCAAAAGAAGCATTCGAGCGGGCACTCCCGCTCATGCCGGGTGGTGTCAACAGTCCGGTCCGTGCTTATAAATCGGTCGGGATGACACCGATTTTCGCAGATCATGCGAAAGGATCGAAGCTCTATGATATCGACGGAAAAGAATATATCGATTACGTCTTGTCATGGGGACCAATGATTCTCGGTCATGCCGATCCAATCGTCACGTCAGCAATTCAAGAACAAGCAACGCGTGGCTGGAGCTACGGGACACCAACGGAAATCGAATCAGCGATGGCGGAAGTCGTCATCAGTCGTGTGCCGTCAGTCGAAGTCGTCCGGATGGTCAACTCAGGGACTGAAGCGACGATGGCTGCCCTTCGTCTCGCACGCGGCTACACAGGTCGGACGAAAATCCTCAAGTTCGAAGGCTGTTACCATGGTCACGGTGACTCGCTCTTGATCAAAGCAGGTTCAGGTGTCGCGACACTCGGATTACCAGATTCACCAGGCGTTCCGGCGCAAATCGCGAGCATGACGCTGACAGTTCCGTACAACGACTTGGACGCTGTCCGAATCGCGTTTGAAAAACACGGCGACGATATCGCCGGTGTCATCGTCGAACCGGCTGCTGGGAACATGGGCTTCGTGCCACCAGAACCAGGATTCCTCGAAGGCTTACGGGAAATTACGTCAGAAAACGGCGCTTTACTGATCTTTGACGAAGTCATGACCGGTTTCCGTGTCGGATTCCACTGTGCCCAAGGACATTTCGGTGTCACACCGGATATCACGTGTCTCGGTAAAGTCATCGGCGGCGGAATGCCAGTTGGTGCTTACGGTGGACGTCGTGACATCATGGAGCAGATCGCACCACAAGGTCCAATCTATCAAGCAGGTACGTTATCCGGGAACCCACTCGCGATGGCAGCAGGTCTAGCGACATTGACACAATTGAAACCAGAACACTATGAAGAGTTCGACCGGAAAGCGAGCCGTTTGTCAGAAGGCTACCTGAACGCTGCGGCGAAGTATAACATTCCGTTGACGACGAACCGTGCAGGCGCGATGTTCGGTGTCTTCTTCACGGATGAGCGCGTCACGAACTTCGAAAAAGCGAAAACATCGAATCTTGAGATGTTCCGTTCGTATTATCAAAAGATGGCGGCGCGTGGTGTCTTCTTACCACCGTCACAATTCGAAGGTCTCTTCCTGTCAATCGCCCACACGGACGAAGACATCGAGCGGACGATCGAAGCCGTCGAATTGACGTTCCAAGAACTCCAAGTTGAATTTGGTCGTTAAGCAGTTCTTGACGATTGCTTGAAGTCTCGGCTAAAATAAGTAAAGAAGAAAATGGCAACAGCGATGACGGGAAGAGTAGTCCTGTATTCGTACCGGTGTAGAGAACACATCCTTGGCTGAAAGATGTGACGGGCGAACAGGAGGAAGGTCACCCCACGAGCTGGTATCGTGAGTCTTACGAGCGATATCCGTCCTCCACACGTTACGTGGCTCGAGGGCATCCGATTGTGGATGAACTAAGGTGGTACCGCGGAAAAAAGCAACGGCTTTCTTTCGTCCTTAGCATAGGACGAGAGAAGCCGTTTTTATTATGGACAAAAAGGGAGCGATCAGGATGCAGGAATTATCAATGCCAACGAAGTATGATCCGCAGGCAACGGAAGAAAAATGGTACGACTTTTGGGTGAAAGGTGACTATTTCAAAGCCGATCAGGATCCAGAAAAAGAGCCGTACACGATCGTCATTCCACCACCGAACGTCACAGGTAAATTGCACCTTGGTCACGCGTGGGACACAACGTTACAAGACATGCTGACACGGATGAAGCGGATGCAAGGATTCGACGTTCTTTATCTACCAGGAATGGACCATGCCGGTATCGCGACGCAAGCAAAAGTCGAACAAAAACTGCGGGCAGAAGGACAATCACGTCTTGAAATGGGTCGTGAGAAATTCCTTGAGCAATCATGGGCATGGAAAGAAGAGTACGCGTCAACGATCCGTGCACAATGGGCAAAACTTGGTCTCGGACTCGATTATTCGCGTGAACGCTTCACGCTTGACGAAGGATTGTCAGAAGCGGTTCAAGAAGTCTTCGTGAAACTTTACGAAAAAGGCTTGATCTACCGCGGCGAATACATCGTTAACTGGGACCCAGCGACGAAAACAGCGATCTCGGATATCGAAGTCATCTACAAGGATATCGAAGGTGCGTTCTATCACTTCAGCTATCCACTAACGGACGGTTCAGGTCACGTTGAACTCGCGACGACACGTCCTGAGACGATGCTCGGTGATACAGCGATTGCCGTGAACCCGAAGGATGAGCGTTATGCTCACCTCGTCGGAAAAACGATCACGTTACCAATCGTTGGTCGCGAGATTCCGATTGTTGCCGATGACTATGTCGACATGGAGTTCGGTACAGGTGTCGTTAAGATCACACCAGCGCACGACCCGAACGACTTCGAAGTCGGTAACCGTCACGAGTTACCACGTGTCCTCGTCATGAATGAAGATGGAACGATGAACGAGAACGCAGGGAAATACGAAGGTATGGATCGCTTCGAATGCCGGAAACAAATCGTTGAAGATTTAAAAGCAGAAGGTGTTCTAATCAAAATCGAACCACACTTGCACTCTGTCGGTCACTCGGAGCGTTCAGACGCGATCGTTGAGCCGTATCTTTCACTCCAATGGTTCGTCAAAATGGAACCACTCGCGCAAAAAGCACTCGAGGAACAACAAGGACCAGACAAGGTCAACTTCGTTCCACAACGCTTTGAGAACACGTATGTGCGCTGGATGGAAAACATCCGTGACTGGTGTGTCAGCCGTCAACTCTGGTGGGGACACCGGATTCCGGCTTGGTACCATAAAGAAACAGGCGAAGTCTACGTTGGTAAGGAAGCACCAGCCGATATCGAGAACTGGGAGCAAGACAACGATGTTCTTGATACGTGGTTCTCTTCAGCGCTTTGGCCGTTCTCAACGATGGGATGGCCGAACACGGACGCAGCGGATTATCAAAAATACTTCCCGACATCGACACTCGTTACGGGTTATGACATCATCGCTTTCTGGGTATCACGGATGATCTTCCAATCGTACGAATTCACAGGACAACGTCCATTCCAAGACGTCTTGATCCACGGATTGATTCGTGATTCGGAAGGACGCAAGATGTCGAAATCACTCGGTAACGGAATCGACCCGATGGATGTCATTGAGAAGTACGGTGCCGATTCACTCCGTTGGTTCTTAACGACAGGATCAACGCCAGGGAACGACCTCCGCTTCTACTGGGAAAAAATCGAAGCAACATGGAACTTCTCGAACAAACTGTGGAACGCAAGCCGTTTTGCCTTGATGAACATGGATGGTCTAACGTTTGATCAGATCGATTTGACAGGCGAGAAGTCACTCGCAGATAAATGGATTCTGACACGCTTACAGACGACGATCGACGATGTGACGCGTCTGTCGGACAAATATGAGTTTGGTGAAGCGGGACGTATTCTCTATCACTTCATCTGGGAAGACTTCTGTAACTGGTACATCGAGATGGCGAAATTACCGCTTAACGGGGAAGATGAAGCAGCGAAGCAGACGACGCGTTCGGTTCTTGCCTATACGCTCGACCGGATCATGCGTCTGATGCATCCATTCATGCCGTTCATCACGGAAGAGATCTGGCAACACTTACCGCATGAAGGCGAAACGATCACACGTGCTTCATGGCCAACACGCGAGGCATCACTCGACTTCCCGGAAGCTGTTCCAGCATTCGAAGCAGTTCAGAACGTCATCCGTTCGGTTCGTAACATCCGCGCCGAAGTGAACGCACCGATGTCGAAACAGATCCAACTGTTCATCTCGACGAATGACGCACGTGTTCAAGACGACTTGTCGTCAAATAGCTCGTACTTGCAAAAGTTCACGAACGCGTCTGAACTCCGAATCGAAGAACAGATGCCGGCGCCAGAAAAAGCAATGAGTTCGATCGTAACGGGAGCAGAATTGTTCATCCCACTCGCGGACTTGATCAACATCGAGGAAGAAATCGCGCGCTTGAATAAAGAACTCGTCAAGTATACGAAAGAAGTCGAACGGGTCGAGAAAAAACTCAACAACCCTGGCTTCGTCGGCAAAGCACCGGCACATGTCATTGATGAAGAAAAAGCGAAGGCACTTGATTATACGGAAAAACGTCAAGCTGTCGAAGCACGCATCAACGAACTCTCACACTAATTACAGCAGTGGCTCAAGTTTCCTTGAGCCACTTTTTTTAAAGGAGCGAACAACATGAGGACGCGAGAAGATGTATTAGAATGGTTATCGAGCTTACTAGCATTCGGCGTCAAACCAGGTCTTGAACGGATGCAGGCGATGTTACTGGAATTACAGATTGACCCGGACGCGATTCCGACGATTCATGTCGCTGGCACGAACGGGAAAGGATCGACGGTTGCGTTCTTACGTGAGATGGGAATTGCGGAAGGATTACGCATCGGGACGTTTACGTCGCCGTATATCATTCAGTTCGAGGAACGGATCATGTTGAACGGGGTACCGATCGCAGAAGATGATCTCGTCGCTGCTGCGATCGCCGTTCAAGCTGCCATCCAGCACATCGATCCGGCACTCGGTACGGTCACTGAGTTCGAGGCATTAACAGGACTTGCCTTCTATTATTTTGATCAGATTCGTCCCGATTTCGTCATTTATGAAGTCGGACTCGGTGGATTGTATGATTCGACGAACGTCTTCAAGAAGCCGGTCGCAGCGATCATCACGTCAATCGGGCACGATCATCAAGCGATTCTCGGAGATACGCTCCAAGAGATTGCTTTACAGAAGTTCGGGATCATCAAACAAGGAACACCGGTCATCGCCGGAAAACTGCAGGAAGAGCTGACGGTGCCGTTAATGGCGTATTGCGGGGATCGGAATGCGACGTTGAAATGGAGTCAGGAAGCCATCATTCGTTACCGCTTGAAAGAGACAGGGACATGGGCGACGTATGATGGAATTCCGGAGACGCGCTTAGGGCTCGAAGGTCATCATCAAGTCCATAATGCGGCGAATGCCGTCATCTGTGCGCGGCGACTCGGCTGGTCGAAAGCGGCAATCCGAAAAGGATTACGGGAGGCAAAACATCCGGGACGGTTTGAGATCATCTCGCGCAAACCACGAATCATTCTCGATGGTGCCCATAACCCGGAAGGCATCACGGCGCTGGTTGAACGCTTAAAAGAGGAATCAAAGCCCGTGACGTTACTCTGTTCAATCTTGCGTGACAAAGACCGGACGGCGATGCTAACGCAGTTACGTAGCATTACACCGGATATTTACGAGACGACATTTGATTTCCCGCGAGCGCGGACGATAGGGGAGTTGCAGCAGGAAGGCGCTAACGTAACAACGGTCGAATCATTCTTTGGTCACTTAAGCGTAGATCGAACATATGTCGTGACGGGATCACTTTATTTCATCAGTGAAGTGCGTAAATTTTATAAAAAAAGGAAGTAGGCTTCTTTTAAGGTAAAATGAGAGTTGTAAAAGACTATCATTTTATCCTATTTTTTATTAAAAAGGAGACTATTTATGAAAAATATACGCTTCAAAATTATGTTTGCATTATGTTGCATCTTAATTTTTCCTTTTCTCATAAACGAACCTCATTTTCAGGCAACAGAAAATCTTACTAAGTTACAAGTACTTGAACTCACAGATTCTTGGACTGAAAAAAATATGTACGAGATTCCGAATACAGTTCCCACTAATTTAGGAGTTTTAAATAATGCCGAAGTTACGAGAATGACTATAAAAGAATTTAATGCTTCTCGCTTCAGATTAGATGGTAGATTTGACATTGTTGTAATAGGAAAGTCAGGTGTTACTTCAGATAAATATTCGACAAAAAAATTAAGTGTAGTAACTTCTAATGACACCAGTATTAGAAAAATCGCACATAATACATCGAAAATTGAAAATGATTTAACGATTTTGAAATACAAGAAATTAAATGAATTATTAGACAATGGAACACCTATTATTTTACATTCAGATACTGAATCAAATGCGGGAAATATTAGAAAGCTTTATGATGATAAACGGACAACAAAAGTAAATGATATGACAAAAGCAACTGATTTTATAAATAGTTTTAAAAGTACTAGACCGCGCTTGGTTAGTGTAGATGTATCACAAGGAACCATAAAGCTTAATAAAGTCTCTTTTAGTATGTTCGCTAAAAAAAATGTACCCATCACATTCAAAATCTCGACAGATTTATCAAAAGTACCACCGACTATGAAATCAACTGTTCAATTTAAACTTTATATAGATTTTAACAGTGATGATCGCTTTTCGGAAGATGAGTGGGTTCCAACAAGTATAAATCCAAATAATGAATTAGTTTGGGAACCACTTGGATATAGCTATACAGGTCCACGAAATTGGATGGTCGAGGTAATTGCCGGAGAAAATCAAAAAGATTATTTGTCTGGTAGCTTTTTATATGTTGATAAAGAAGTTCAAGCTGAAATTCTACAGATTACTGGAGGTGATGAAAGTCGTATTACCAACTCCAGTTTTATGAATAACAACCAACTTTTATCAAGACCCGGTTTCTATAAATTTAATGTTAAAGAAATGACAGGATCAAAATTTGACGACTATAGTTCTGATTTAACAAATATAAATTATAAAGATTATAATCCTAATTCAGTTAGTACTTTAAACGAAAGATACGACTTGTTGATTTTAGGATTTAAAGACGTCTATAAAAGCAATAGCATAAAAAAAGAAAATAGCTTTAAAGCAATCCAAGATTATGTTAAGACGGGTCAAGGGCTGCTTATGACACATGATACGTTATATCGTTCTCCGGGTCAGGAAACATCAGAAACAACATGGGAAAAATACTTTTCAGGATATGCAGCTCAACCCTCTGTAGGATTTACAAATCTAGGACAAGGTGCTCCTAATAAATCGTCAAAAGCTGCATTAGTTAATAAAGGAATTTTAACTGGTTATCCGTATCAAATTGATTTAAATAGCGATGGTTCAGATAAAAAAATAATTAGTGTCGAACAAACTCATGATCAGTATTTTCAGTTAGATCTAGAAGATGAGAATGTGACTCCATATTATAATATGTACGGTTATTCGATAGATGGTCAAAAAATTGAAAATACACCTGAGAAAATTGGGCGTACTCTCGGTGATGCGCGCAACCATTTTTATATTTACAGTAAGGGGAATGTTACGTACTCAGGATCAGGTCATACAAATCTTGAGAATTCAAATGCATCGATTGATGAGAAACAACTATTCTCAAACACGATGTATCGAGCTTTCATTGCATCAAACCATAAACCAGAGATTAGATGGAATTTGAAAGACGGAGATACATTCTTAAATTCCACTGACTTTTCTACTTCTTGGCAAGCAATCGATTACGATTTAGCAGACAAAAAACTGCGAACTGTTATGACAATCTATAATGGAGACAACGAAAAATCTGCAATACTCGCTACACATGATATCGTGATAGACAATGATGGGAAGTTTGTTGTATCCCCTGCACTATCAAATATTTTTAAGGACAAGCGTGGAGCATTCTTGGTAAAAATCGAGGCGACCGATCGTGTTGGTCAACCAGAAGAGCGGAAAGCAAAAGTCACTGAAAAAAGACTCATTCAGGTTATAGATGATCCCAATCCGATCAAGGTTAAACGGTCAATTCGAAATTACAAGACGTTTTTAACTGGAGAAAAAGTATTGATTGATTATAAAATTGAGTTTCCAGTTGTTAAAAATAATGTGATTTCTAGAGTTACGTTAAATTCTTTCTTAGAAAAATTACCGAAAGGCTTAAAAATTTCGTCAATTACAAGTAATAATAACGATGTCAAAATTTCACAAACAAATGATTACGAATATAAAATTGAATTTACCCCTGTTTCATATAGACAATCTCTGAATTCTTATACGCCAAGTGTTGCAGAAATTGCTTGGAAAATTGAAGTGGAATCTACAGAAGAAGGGGAGTTTTATTTAGAACGACCAGAAGTTTCTGGCGCATGGTCGGGCAGTGTCTTAAGCAATACTTTACCTATCAAGATTCTTTTTGATGAACTACCGAATATAATATATAAGAAGCCAAAAATTTCGATAGGGCCATACAATTCGATTTACGAAAATTCATCAATCGATTTATCAAAAAAAGTAAATATTATGCCTATCGATCGAATTGATGAATTCAAAAACTTAGCCTTTGAAATTTTAGATGCAGGCGCATCAAATGCTGTAATTAAAGATGGTAAATATTTAATATCAGATACTCCTGGGGTCGTACAGGTACGAGCTGTCAGCGAAGTCTTTGGGCAAAAATATATTCGGAACCAACAAATCTTATTGTTTTACCAATTCCAACATTTGAAAGAAAAGAAGTCGTTTTTGTGGGACAAACTAAATCTTTTATTATTGATTCAGCTGGTAGCAAGATAATTCGTCAAAGTGATCCTCAACCGGAAGTTACGTTCCAAAACGGCTCCTTTACGATTACACCTCTGACCAAAAAGACAACAAATATAGACTTTATTTTAGAAAATGATAAAAAGAATTACAACGTTTACGTTATGTCATTGATAGTCAGTTTGCATTTTTAGGAGTAGGTTCTCCTGTCACAATTGAGAAGGGTGAAAGGTACGTAAGGGATGTTAAATTCTTTTCTGATGAAACTTTAAAATCAGAGATTCAATTAACTTCTATGCCTAAATTAGTATTTAAGTCTTTAAGTGATGCACTTACAGTAGAAGATAAACCTCAGCTCACTTTTACTGGAAATATGGGAACACCTAATAACGATGCGAAAATCCAAGTATCGTATGCTGATTCCCCTAATGATTTGGCGACGTTACCAGTTTATGTAATGGAGTTTCCGAGTACGATTCAAGGAAAAGATATGGTCTTAAAAATCGATGAAATAAAAGCTCCTATTATTACTTGGAACTCACAGACAGTTACAGAAACGAACTATCGATTAGATATTGTATCAGGTAAATCATTTGTTAAAGTAGAGGCAGTTACAAATGGAGTAGGAATAGATAAGTATAAAATAACCGGTCTTTCAAAAGGATTAGCAAAAATTAAACTGACTTCACTAAGCAAAACAGGAAGTGTTTTATTGAAAGAAAACAAAGAGATATCTAATACATTTTTTGTTTTGGTGGAAGAAGGATTTAGTGTAGATACGGGTGATCGTTATTAAAAAATATCTAATGGGTACAATCTTGTTGGCGCTATTAATTGTAGGGGGATTAATTATTTATCAACAAATGAAACCATTTTCCTACGATGATTTAGCTGAAGCAATTCAACAAAAGGATTCTGAAAGAATTAAGGATATTTCTCAAAATATAAACGTAAATACAATACAACGTGAAAAATTAATTTATGATTTGAATAAATTAAGAGAAAATCAGGCAGTTTGCCGACTGTTAAATTCAAAGCTTACTGACAAGGAATACTTTTGGAAATCTACTCTTGTAGAGGCTTCTTTACCAGTACTAGAATGCTGGGAAAAAGACTGGAATTTATATCGAATTGATTCAAAAGGGAACGGTCCTTTGCATTTTTTGACGAGTCCGAACGTTGAACGAGAACGATGGAAATATATTTTGAATCATAGTAATAAGAAAGTTATTAATCAATGTAATAATATCGGGGAAACTCCACTCGTACAAGCTGCTCGCAATGGCAATGAGGTTGCAGTTAAAGAACTTCTGAATCAAGGAGCAAACGTAAATGGTTGTCAGATTAAGCCTATACAGGCTGCTGTAGAACAGGGAAATCGAAATATGTATGAACTATTAAAACAACATGGAGCTTCTATTCCGATTTCTGAAATCAGAAAAATTTCAAGACAAACAGGATTATCTACCTTTAATGATTTGTATTAATTTTTTGAAAGAGAAGATATTAAAAGTTGTTGGGACATAACTCAGTTTCAAAAACGCAAGGCCCTCGAAACATATAGTCGTTTCGAGGGCCTTGCTCTATTAATTTAACTAGTTATGTCCAGCCTTTTAGTGCATAGTTAAGGAATTTGTATTTTAGGAGATTCGACAAAAAGTTGCACATATTTATTTTTTGGCATGATTCCTGCACTTTTTAGAACGCTTGCATCATAATCTAGTTGTAGACGATCTGCATTATCTGATTTGAAAGTAGCGGGATCATCTTGTTCACCTTTCACCATTTCAACAATCAAATCATTACGATTAGTAAAATCATTTTTAGAAAAAGTACCTCGGTAAGCATTTAATTCTAGTTCACCCTTGGTAAATATGCCTCCCTTAAGTGATAAGGTAGATCCCACTCCAAAGATTTTCGTGATATCTGGCGAATCACTGTAAATAAATGCTTCTAAATCAAACAATGGATTAGCCGTTGAATTTTGTATAGGTTTAAATGAATTGATTCGGTTTATAAGTACAGGTCCTTTACTCAATAGCACAAGAGAATTTGTGCTATTTTGAGGTTTTTGAATGACTGCATCCTGTAAAGTACTTTTTCCAAGTGAAAAAATAATGGATGAAAATTCTACATGCCCTTGAATCAATAAATCTCCATTAACTATAAGTGGTCGTGAGACGATAAGTGGATTCTCGGAGGTACCAGTTGAATAAATATTTAAATCACCGTCAATAATTAAAGGAGCATTACTAGAAAGAGATGTTGAAATATTAGAAGCAATCGTAACAGGTTCTCCATTTTTTGATTTAACAAGTTTTTCTTTTGATAAGTCGTCTAAAAAGCCTTTCGGTATGTATGGGATGAAATTATTTTGACTTAGCGCAGTTGATAATTGAGATTGTACATTTTCTAATGTACCATCATGAAAGTTATAAGGTGATGGTAAAGATAAAAAATCATTTAAAGAAAAAAGATAGTCAAAATCTATAAATTGATCGTTTATTGCAAGTAGCTGTGTTTTTCCAGAAGCACGAAACACTTTTGAATGATTTGATGTATCTTGACATTCTAAAAAGTCACTGCAATGTAATAATGATTTTTCATTAGTTGAAACCTTTATTTTACCGTTGACATAAGGATGAGCTGAAATATTACGATACATTTTACGAGTTTCAGATAATGAGTCGTCGACTTCTTTATATTTAAAATCAGGAGTAGCCGTTACTTTTAAAGGTTGTTTGGAGTAAATATTTCCCGTGATATACGGAGAACCTTGTAGGGTAACCTTAGATGAAGATCCAAGAACATAGTATAAAAAATTTGGAATAGCAGATAAATAAACACGCTGGCTATATGTTTTACGAATCCTAGGCTGGTCTCCTTTTTTAATAGTAGAAACAATATATAAATCTAATGTCTTTAATACATTATTATCTTGCTGTTTGTTCCATAATAAAAGTACTTCATTGGTTGGAGCCTTCTCTTGATTAAACTGATCGATTATTTTGATTTTATTTCCTAAAAGTGGTTGGAATTCAGTAGGCTTAGAAATTAACTGAAATAGGGCGTTAGAATCAAATTTCTTTGTGACGGCATCTAATTGAAGTAAAGCTTCCTTTAGCTTATTTTTAGCATCTTGATTGACAGTAATATCGGTTTCACGAATTTCTGTTAATCGAGAAGATTGAAGACTAATACCAATTGTTGCAAGCGCAAGTACTGATAACACAGATAATGTAACGAGTACAAATAATAATGTATATCCTTTTTCAGAATGAGATATTCTCATAGTATTCTCCTCCAAAACTAAAAACCGATTGTACTAGTTAAAGTTTGTTGTTCATCATCATCACTAGATTGTATATATAATTCAATTGTCAGAATTCCATGAACTATATATCTTCCGGGGTTCTCCCCCTCTGTAACTTCTATATACTCTGGATTTGAAATCGTAAATGTTTTTTTCATCTTAATTTGATCATTAATAGACTCGAAATGTTTTTCATAAACTAAAATTGAATTATCGAATGAGGTTGTATCGAAAGTAAATTGTATAGTCTCAGTATTTGATTCAACGCCGCGTTTATTAGTTGTTCGAAAAGGGATAAAAGATGTTGAACGTTCGAGTAATCCTGTATTAGAGTTCAAGCTAGGAAGAGACTTTTCATAGAAAGAAATTTTATTCTCTTCATCGACACGAATGGCATCAAAACCTGTGATATCACTTAGAATTTGACCAATCGAAGCATCCGCTTCGCTTCTGATTTCGCTAATAATACCTGTTGCATTGAAACTTTTCGTTCCTGAGATAAATACCGTCAAAATGACAGCACTGAATATAGAAGCAACAACTATGGAGACAAGTAATTCAACAAGTGAAAACCCATCACTTTGTCGATGGAAAACTTTGATTGAGCGCGGCATTCGTAATCGATCCTTTCAATGATGTAATGGGTTCTGATTGACCATCTACATATACATATACATAAAGATCAATTAAATCTGGAGAAGGTTTGGCATCAATTTCATGCGAAACGACACTATATTTTACATGAAATAGAAGATTATTAATTTGTGCATCATTAAAGATCGAATTACAAATAACCGAAACACCACATGACGGTGTAATCAATGGGGGTGTTTCTTGCAAACTTGTTAGTTGCGCATTTTTAGATAGTTCTTCAAATACAAAAGGACCAGTTTGAGCTTCCAGTGCTTCTTTTTCAATGTAAGAAACTGCATTTTTTGCTAAGTAATTTGCAAAAGTTAGTGTAGTACTGCTTCTAGATGCCGAAAGTGACTGTGAAAAGATACTAATTAAAGAAATTGAAATGATAGACAGAATAGTTATGCTAACTAGTACTTCAATTAACGAGAAACCCTGTTGATTTTCTTCCATGAACTCACCTCATATATGAACTAATAATAAAATTTAAAGTATATATTCTCTCATATGAAGAAAGTATTTGTCAGGCAGGGCTTATCTTTCATCATATTATTCATTATAATGGAAATACTAGGCACCTGAAATGATTAATTCGTACAGAAAGGAAACAGATGATGATCAATCCAAAGCGTTTTGTCATACATACACTTTTACTCATCTTACTTGTGGCTTTGATTTATGTGCCATCGTTTGCCTTAATTTCTTTTACCGGAAAGGCGAACGTACAGACGACTTTCTCTGAAACAGCGAAAGTTGGATCTGTTCCCGTAAGCGGTATGAGTCGCAAAGAAGCTGAATCCGTTGTCCAAAAAGCGATTACGGAATGGGCCAAAAAAACACCGTTGACGACTGGTACAGGTGAAGATACTATGCCGATACCAACTGAATTGGTGACGTTTGATTCTGAGGAATCTGTTAAAAAAGCGTCTCTGAAAACGGGAGGAGACTTAATTCTCTCAATCGATGACGAAATGCTACAAAGTTTTCTATCTACGCAACCTGTCAGCTATTCACAAGAACAAACGGAAGCGTTTAAAATATGGTTAACGAATACAAGCAAGACATTAGCTGAAGGGAATTTTGATCCTTCACAAACGTCAGAGTCGTCTGCTGAAGGTGAGGTCGTATCAAGTATCACGTTTTCAACACGTTCAGCAGCAGAAGAACAAATGATTACAGGCATGGCAAACGTCGAAATCAAGCCAGATCAATTAATGAATGTGAAAACGTATGGTATGGATCCAATCGCCGCTTCTTACGTTGGAAGTAAATTATACGAATTGTTCGCAAAAACACCATTTGAAATCGTGGAACGCATGCCACATGCGACACTCCCCGATGATATTACACTAGGTTACGATGTCAAAATTGACGAAAAAACAGATTTTGCTGTTCGCAATACGCAAGCATCAGTTTATCGCCTCGTCGCCACGCAAGAGGGAAGCGACGTGACGATTGAACTACGTGGAGCACCGATAAAAGAGGCAGTGACTGTCGTGTTGGAAGGAGAAAAGACAATTCCATTTAGAACCATTACTCGTTACTCAGCTACGCTTTCAGCCGGGACGACGAATGATACGCAAGCTGGCGAAGAAGGAAAATCGATTGAAGTCTACCGTGTAATGAAGACCACTAAAGGGGAACAGAAAAAACTTCTTTCCTTGGATTTTTATGCAGCGATTCCTGCTGTCATCACGAAAAGCAGTCAAGAAGAACAGGCTCCTGTCGTAGTTCCACCAACCGAAGAAACACCATCTGAAGAAACGGATTCAGAGACATCAACTGATCCGAATTCTGAAGATCCACAAACGGATGGAACAGTTGAAACGCCAGAGACACCTACTTCACCGGACAGCCCAGATTTACCAACGACACCAGATGAGAATAATCAAGGTGATCCCGCTTCGCCGGTAGAAGATGAGTCGACAGGAGAAGCTGTCGGCTAAACGAGGAGGGAAGAGTATGAATTGGACGACGATTGCAATTGAACTTGGAATCATCATCGGACTTGCGACAATCATTTGTGGATTGATGTTTGCGGTGACGATTCCATATGTGACCTCGATTCAGGCGAAGTCAGTATTATCCATCGCAGCGATTATCATGGTGACACTGATCTATTTTAGTGTTCAGTTGGATTGGATTAGTAATCCTTTTGTAGCGATCGGTATGGTATTACTGTGTGTCGTAACGGGAGGCGTTACGAGTCTGATTGATGAAAAGAAACAAAAGCGAACTGTAATGATTGAAGACGAATCATGGCATGCGGAAGGATGACGGACTAAATGGCGATGAAGCGAAAACGACTCGGTGAAATGTTAATCGAAGAGAGTTTAGTGACAGAGAGTCAAATCGATGAGGCACTTTCTGTAAAACGACCAACTGAAAAATTGGGTGACGCGTTACTCCGCCTCGGTCATTTGACGGAACAACAATTACTAGAAGCGCTCCATCATCAGTTAAAGATTCCGATCATTCAACTGTATAATTATCCGGTCGATGTCGCGGTGACGAAATTGATTTCAAAAGAGTTAGCACAGCGGCATACGTTAGTTCCGGTCTACCGTGAAGGAAATCGTTTATTTATTGCCATGGCGGATCCGATGGACTTGATTGCAATCGATGATTTACGGATGCAGACGGGTCTAGTGATTGACGTAGGTATTGCGACACGGGACGAAATCAGACGAACGATTTTGAAGTATTATGATATCGATTCATCGTTGCGCGATTTGTTGGAGTCAGATGATATGACGGAGATGGACCAGTCGCGCGACGTGGTGACACGTGAAGATGCGCCAATCATTCGTCTCGTTAATCAAATCTTAGAAAATGCGATTGCACAACGGGCATCCGATATTCATATGGATCCCCAGGAAACATCGATGACGATTCGAATTCGAATCGATGGAGAACTTCGAACGGAAAATAATTATCCGAAGCAGATTCAAAGCATTTTAACGACACGAATCAAGGTCATGAGTGAGCTTGATATTACGGAATCCCGGTTACCGCAAGATGGGCGAATCAAATATGTCTTTAATGGACTAGCTTACGACTTCCGTGTTTCTACACTACCTACCGTATACGGGGAAAAAGTCGTTATTCGAATTTTGGATAGTTCCAATTCGAATATTTCCATCTCTAAAATTGGTTTTAGCTCACGGAATGAATCACAGTTCCGAGAAATGTTAAAACGACCGAACGGTATTATTTTAATTACCGGGCCAACCGGTTCAGGGAAATCATCGACATTGTATGCAGCCTTAAATGAGTTGAATGATGAGTCACGCAATATCATCACCGTCGAAGATCCGGTTGAGTACCAGGTCGATGGCATCAATCAGGTCCAAGTGAATGCGAAGATCGGTTTGACATTTGCGAGTGGTCTCCGATCGATTCTCCGTCAGGATCCGAACGTCGTCATGGTCGGTGAGATTCGCGATATTGAAACAGCAGAAATATCGATCCGTGCTTCTTTGACGGGACACTTAGTTCTATCCACGCTTCATACGAATTCAGCAGTTAGTTCAATTACACGGTTGATCGATATGGGCGTTGAATCATTTCTCGTCGCAGCTTCACTTAGCGGATTGATCGCACAACGACTCGTCCGCCGTGTTTGTCGGGACTGCGGAGAAGCCCACTCGTTATCAACGCGGGAACAGGAGCTGTTTGATCAAGAAGGAATCGAAGCGACGACTGTCATGCGAGGTCGTGGCTGCTCATCTTGTAATATGACTGGATATCGAGGTCGTGTCGCGATTCAGGAAGTCATCATGATTGACGAAGTCTTACGGCGCATGATCATGAACCAGTCGACGGAAAGTGACATCACAGCGTACGTTAAATCGCAAGGACAACGTTTCCTTCTAGCTGATGGTCTATCGAAAGTAGCTGATGGTATCACGACGACAGAAGAAATTTTACGGACGGTGATTTCAGAATGAATCAAACGATGGAACGTGCCCAAATCGAAGATATTCTTCGTTCCTCGAAGGAACGAGGGGCATCCGATGTTCATTTGACTGCCGGATCCCCTCCTGTGTTTCGGATCAATGGAACACTGACACCATATGGATCCGAGAAGATGAAACCAGTCATCATTGACGGGTTCGTTCGTTCGTTGATCACGGAAGACATGTATCAGCAACTGAAGCAGGATCGAGATATTGATTTTTCGTTTGGTGTGACAGGTGTAGCACGATATCGGGTCAATTGTTTTTATCAGCGAGGCGCATTATCGATGGCCTTTCGAACGATCCCGACAGAAGTGCCTTCGCTTGAACAGTTAGGACTTCCTCCAGTCATCAAGCGATTTTTGACGAAGCCACATGGTCTCATCCTTGTCACGGGTCCAACAGGTTCCGGGAAGTCGACGACGCTTGCTGCGATGATTAACGAAATCAATCAAACAATGTATAAACGGATCATCACACTGGAAGACCCGATTGAATACTTACATAGTCATCGAAAGAGCTTAATTGATCAACGGGAGATTGGAATTGATGCGCCACGTTTTTCGACAGGATTGCGCTCAGCGCTTCGCCAAGATCCGGATGTTATTTTACTGGGAGAAATGCGCGACCTTGAGACGATTGCTACCGCGGTAACGGCTGCTGAAACCGGTCATCTTGTCTTTGCGACGGTGCATACGGCAACAGCAGCCTCAACGGTCAGTCGCATCATCGATGTATTTCCGTCGGAGCAACAAGATCAGATTCGGGCACAGTTAGCGAACGTCCTAGCGGGTGTCATCTCACAACGACTCATGCCACGATCGGATGGGACAGGACGTGTTGCGGCTTTAGAAATCATGGTTGATACACCAGCTGTCTCCAACTTGATTCGGACGGGTAAGGAATATCAGATTCAATCCGTTTTACAGACGGGTAAACAATATGGCATGCAAACGATGCAGATGGCTTTACAAGATTTGGTCAGCCGCGGTTTGATTCCGGCATCTGCTGCAACACCATACATATCGGGGTGAAGGGATGGCAGTATTCATTTACGAAGGTCGAACGATGGCCGGAAAACGAAAAAAAGGCAAGATCACTGCCCTGACGAAGCGAGAGGCGGCAGAACGTCTTCGGACGGATCAAATTGCCGTCACATTGCTTGAGAAGCAAGAATCAAAAGGGTTAAATACCGAGATTACGTTTTTAAGTGCTAAACCGAAGATTGAACACCTCGTCATGTATGCGCGTCAGTTTGCAACGCTCGTTCGATCGGGTGTTTCGATTGTTAGAGCAACAGAAATTCTACGTAAACAAACAGAATCAAAACCACTCGAGCGAGCGCTTGTCGAGGTAGAAGATGACTTGCGTAGTGGGATTCAGTTTTCCCAGGCAATCGAAAAACATCCTCGTGTATTTGATACGTTTTTCGTTAGTATGGCGATGGCGGGAGAAGCGAGTGGTAATCTCGAAGAGGCGCTAGATAATATCGTGACGCAGCTGCAAAAACAATATGAGATCAAACGAAAAGTCATTTCGGCCTTAATCTATCCGGCGGTCGTATCGCTTGTCGCGATCGGCGTCGTTGTCTTCCTGATGATGAATGTCGTACCGACGTTCGCTTCGATCTTTGATCAGTTAGGCAGTGAGTTGCCACTGATCACGAAACTCGTCGTCGCTGTCTCCGACTTTTTTGTCGCCTATTGGTGGGTGCTTCTATTGATTGCATTTGGCTTAATCGGACTGTTGTATTTTAACCTCAAGAATGAGCGACAGCGTCTCTTTTTTGACCGTTTCTTGTTAATGATTCCAGTCTTCGGACCGCTGATTCAAAAATCACAAATCGCGCTGATGACACGTGGTCTATCTGTATTGCTCAATGCGTCAGTACCGATTTTAGCTTCACTTGATATTACTGAACGAATCGTTACGAATCGGATCATTCGTAAAGGGATTGCTGGTGCGAACGAAGCGATGTCGCGCGGTATTCCGATGCACGAACCATTAGAGCGAAACAAGTACTTCCCACCGCTCGTCACACAGATGATTGCGATTGGGGAAGAGTCAGGTCGTCTCGATTCGATGCTGACGGAAGTCGCGAACTTCTACGAAACCGAAGTGGAAACGACGACGGATCGTTTGAAATCGATCATCGAACCATTATTGATTGTTGTATTAGCCGCAATCGTTGGTGTTATTGTCATTGCCGTCGTTGTACCAATGTTTAAGATTTATTCCGATATTCAAGCAAGTTGACAATTGTAAAAACATTTACCTGTTGTTAAAAAAAGACATAAACTACAAAAAATGTGGTGCTACTATAATAGTATTCGTTTGGATAGTAAGTCTTACTAACCAAGAACAGTAAAAAAGCACTAGGGAGGCATAATGAAATGATCGAACGTTTAAAAGAAATTTGGTTAGATGCAAAACAAATGCGCGATGAGCGCGGACTGACATTGATCGAGTTACTCGTCGTCGTCGTTATCTTAGGTATCATCGCAGCAATCGCTGTCGTCGCAATTGGTGGATTGATTGATAACTCACGTAAGGATGCACAGGTATCAAATGCAAAACAGTTATTAAGTGCTGCAAAACTTTATACTTCTCAAAACACTCTAGAGAGCGGTGAAGTAGTTCAGTTAGGACTATTAAAAGGTGGAGCAACTATGACTGACTCAACTGACAAAGGTACAACAGCTGCACCAAGAACAGGGAATTTGGACAAATTTGTTGATTCACTTAAGGATCCTATGGATGGTGATGCTGATTATCAAGATGCTTATGTTCAAGTAACAGAAGCCTCGGGTAAATATACATATAAAGTATATTTAGTTGGTTCAAAAAGTTACTTTAACGGTGATGGTCCTGGTGGCTTAAAGCGTGCAGGAGTATCATCAAATACCGTGACACCATAACTTTCCCCCTCCTCGGGGGTTTTTTTCTGAACTTTTTTGAAAGGGAGGTCGTGTCATGACGATCGTCTTCACGGTATATTTTTTCTTGTTAGGTTTATTGATCACATCGTTTACAAATGTCGTCGGTTTGCGTGTTCCGGTCGGGGAGTCGATCGTTCATCCACGTTCCCATTGCCCGACCTGTGGACATGTGCTTGGACCACTCGAACTGACGCCAGTACTCGGATATGTAGTACTCGGTGGGAAGTGTCGTTCTTGTGGACAGGTGATTTCAATCAAGTATCCAGCGCTTGAACTACTCGGTGGAATGCTCTATGCGTATGCCTTTTGGCAGTTCGGTTGGTCGATGGAACTTGCGTTGACACTCACTCTAACTAGTCTCTTGTTTATTCTTACGATGTCTGATCTTGCCTATATGCTCATACCGAATAAAATTTTACTGTTCTTTTTACCAATTGCCTTGATTGTGCGCTACCTTTCTCCACTTGAAAACTGGTATAATCCAATTATTGGAGGAATTGTCGGATTCGTTCTATTGTTCGTCATTTTTCTTGCATCACGACGCGGTATGGGAGCGGGAGATGTCAAGCTCTTCGGTTTACTCGGGATTTTCCTTGGACCCCTTCATGTCGTCATCGCGTTGTTTGTTTCAGCATTTGTTGGTTCAGTGATCGGGCTGACGCTACTCGGAACGGGACGCGTCAGACGAAAACAACCGATACCATTCGTTCCCTCCATTGCGATCGGGACATTACTTACATATTATTTTGCGGATGATTGGGTGTCGTGGTACCTCGATTTACTGCTTTAAGAAAGGAAGAACGTACATATGACGCAACGGCGTAAAGGTACATATGTTTATTTTAATTTTACGGACGTCGCTATTTTTGGTGCGGTTGTCAAAAAAGGGGTCTTGAAACGACGTGCTGTCGTATCTCTGCCGGCAGGTACGTTACAGGGTGGATGGCTTCAACCGGAAGCGTCGCTCGATCTGATTTTTGATAGTCTATTGACGAAGTTGAAAGTTCCTCGCGGATCTAAAGCCGTTCTCGCGCTGGATGGTTCACTCGTCCTTGCGCGGAAACTCGATATTCCGGAGACGATTGCGACGAATCAGATCCGGGGTTATTTATTCATGGAGATTGGTCATAGCATTGTCCTTCCTTTTGAAGAACCATACTTCGACTATACTGTCCTTGCAGATGGTGAAAAGCGTGAAATCATGCTGTATGCAGCACCGAATGAAGCACTGAAACAATATACGCAATTGTTTAAACAAAAGCACCTTCGATTAGTGGCAGCGGAACCGCAACCACTGTCTACCTACTTTGGTCTTGAAGCGCACTATCCGGCAGCAGATACCGATACGCTACTGATTTGGAATGCGAACGCGACGAACCATCAATTGATTATCATCGAAGATCGTGTACCACGCCTGATTCGCTCAGTGGATACGTTTTCGGCAGATGCTTGGGATGTAGACGTGATCGAGGATCAATTGCATTATCGCTATCGATCAGATGATCAGACAGTCGAACTCGTCTTGGATGAAATGCTGTTAGAATTTTCGCGTGTGCTAGACTTTTACCGCTTCTCGCTCGCTCGAGAAAGCCGCGAAATCAAGACGGTTGTCCTTGCGGGAGACTTCCCGTTTCGAGATGAATTAGCGACACGATTCCGAACGAACTTTGATCTTCAGTTAGATGAAGTACCGGACATGATGACGATCGATAGTCAATCGGTTCCACGCATTTACTTACCGATCGTCGGTCTAGCCACTGCGCGACCAGATCGTATCAATCTTTTACCGGAAAGTGACGAGGCACCGAAATATCCGCTTGTCGCTTCGCTGATTTTATTATTATTTGGTGGATTGATTGGTGGTTATTTATATTGGCAAACGGATCAGTTCGCTAACCGAGTGGAATCCGTAGACGATCAGATTCAAATCGTCCGACAATTACAATCCGAATCCGATCAGTCGTCTAAACAAGAAGTCGTTCAATTGAAACAGACGGTCGAGTCGCTAGAAGAAGCACCTAAGCCAGCTGTTCCAACACTTGAGCGAATCACACGTTACTTACCGGAACGCGGATACATTCTTCAGTACGCATATGGAGCGGATGATACCGTTGCTATGACGGCTCAGTTTGAGACACTCGATGAGCTGAATGATTTTTACCGAGAGTTGCTGACCGATAAAGTGTTCTCCGGTACGACACTGGCAAGCGTTACGACAAAAACGATGAATGAAAAAACAGATGTCGTGACAACGACAACTGTTGATCCGGCGACCGGTCAAGAGATTCCAACGACGGAAATTACTCCGAATGATGACACGAAGACAGAAGAACCGCGATATATCGGTCAGTTTTCTATGGATGTCAATCCTGAGGAGGTTGTTAAGGGAGAGACCAATGAGGCAGACCCGGCAGTACCGAAAGAAGATAAGCCATCTGAGCCAGAAATTGAAGGGGACGGTCAAACACCGGATGATCCTTCAGGAGAAGTCATCTCGACAGAAGTTGAGGAGGTGCCTGAAAATTGAAGCGATATAGCAGTTACCTCCTTCTCTTTTTATCAATTCTCATCGTTTTAGGTGGCATTGGGTATTTTGGATATACGACGTATATGACACATCAAACCTTGCAACAAAAAGAGGCGACACTCAAACGAGAGCAAATGGCGTTAGAGCAAGCAAAAGCAAATGAGCAAAAAGTGGACGTGGCAGAATCGAGTTTCCTACAACAAAAAGTTCCGGTGACTGCATCGAATGATGATGTCATCGATGCGATCAACGCAGCAAGTCAGATTGCTGGAGTAAAAGTGCAGTCGATTACTTTCGGTCAGTCGACAGAGACTACACCACAATCTCCCGTAACGTCCACACCGGCTGTTGACGGAGCGATGGCGACCGAATCGGATCAAGCGACAACGCCTACAGCGACTACTCCCGCAGCAAATGCGACACCGTTACCAGCTTCTTTGACGATTGAAGCACCGTCATATCTTGAATTGATGGCCTTCTTGAAACAAATTGAGCGAACAGATCGCATTACGATTCTTCGACAGATTCAGTTGACTGGTCCAGAAGAACAAGGACCTGGCGGTGGCGCAATTCAATTGGAAAACGAAATGCTATCTTTCACAGTCGAAATTGAATCGTATTACCGTCCGGATTTAACGAAGTTGACGCCTGATAAACAGACGCCGCTTAAAGAAAAAACACCAAAGTCAGATCCATTTGTCGATGTGACAGGAAATTAAGATGAGTTTGGCGGTTCCTACTCTGTTAGGGACCGCTTGTTTTTTGTTAGACTATACGATGACTCGAATTATCCGATTCGAAATTAACGGGAAAGAACGTGATACTAATGGTAACGCAACCACACTTGATCCTTGCCTCGGCTTCACCACGCCGGACGGAACTTCTAAAGCAAATTGGAATCCCTCACGAAGTCGTACCTGCGAATGTCGTCGAAGAGGCACCATTTCCGATGTCACCGCATGAGTACGTCCGTTATCTATCGCAAAAGAAAGCGAGAGCGATTACGATAGACGGCGTCATTTTGGCTGCGGATACGGTCGTCGCGATTGATGACATGATTCTTGAGAAGCCAGCAGATAGTTCTGAGGCACGGGCGATGCTTGCGCGTCTGTCAGGACGCGCTCATGAAGTCGTGACAGGCGTGACGATTCGCTTTGGTGAAAAGGAGGAGACGTTCGACGTGACGACACACGTTCGTTTTGGTGCATTGTTAAACGAGTGGATCGAAGGGTATATCGCGACGAACGAGCCTTACGATAAAGCGGGTGGCTATGGTATCCAAGCGATGGGAGGGCTATTCGTCGAGGCGATTGAGGGCGATTATTATAATGTCGTTGGATTGCCCATACACGAGATCACGAAACGTCTCGCGTCGTTTAAAATCAAGCCGATGTTTGCGTAATTCTGAAACAGAGAGGTCGGATGCTGTGATTGAATGGCCGAAGGATATGGTTCAGTTGAAAGGCTTGGCACAAGCGACGACAGTCGAACTGCTCGCGTGTCTTGTCCGAAGTGGGACACGGGACCGGACCCCGCTTGAAATCGCGGAAGAATTACTGCATATCTATCCTTCGCTGATCGAACTCGAAGCGGCTGGAGTCGGAGGACTCGAAAAAGCACCAGGGGTCGGAAAGGCGAAGGCATTACAAATCATGGCGGGACTAGAACTGGGTCGTCGTCTCGTCACGGAACCGAAGTGGGTGCGACCAACGATTCGTTCACCGGAAGACGCAGCGGAGCTGTTGTTAGAAGAGATGCGTCTTTATCAACAAGAACACTTCATCTGTCTGTATTTGAATACGAAAAATGAGGTCGTTTCGAAAAAAACGTTATTCATTGGAGGATTGAACACGTCGATCGTCCACCCGCGTGACGTCTTCCGGGAAGCGATTCGTTGTTCGGCTGCGAATTTCATCGCTGTGCATAATCATCCGTCGGGTGATCCGACACCGAGTCGAGAGGATATCGAGGTATCAGAGCGGCTCGTTGAGGCAGGACGGCTCATTGGAATCAGTTGTCTTGACCACATCATCATCGGGCACGGACAATTTATTAGTATGAAACAGCGCGGATTTATGTAAGAATAACGTCTGAAGGGAAAGTTTCGTTTCTTTCCATCAGACGTTTTTTTGTGTGTTTTCTAAGGCGAACTGTAAACAAGCTGTAACGTTTTAACGCTTTCCAATGAAGGCTTTTCCGTTATAATTAGTGAAGTGTATTCTCAGAGAGGGGTTTTTTGAATAATGTTTGGATCATTCAGCCGTGAAATCGGCATTGACTTAGGTACGGCTAACACGCTCGTGTATGTAAAGGGGCAAGGAATCGTCGTCCGCGAACCGTCCGTCGTCGCTTTCCGTACGGATACAGGAAAAATTGAAGCGGTCGGTAACGCAGCGAAAAACATGATCGGTCGTACGCCGGGTAACGTGACAGCACGACGCCCGATGAAAGACGGGGTTATCGCGGATTATGAAACAACCGCTACGATGATCAAATACTTCATGGATCAAGCTTCGAAGAAAAAAGGTTTGTTCTCTTCAAAAACAAACGTCATGATCTGTGTACCAAGTGGGATCACATCGGTCGAAAAACGTGCGGTTGAAGATGCAGCGAAACTTGCGGGAGCGCGTGAAGCGTACACGATTGAAGAACCATTTGCAGCAGCAATCGGTGCAGGTCTTCCGGTTTCAGAACCAACAGGCTCGATGGTCGTTGATATCGGTGGTGGTACGACGGAAGTTGCTGTTATCTCACTCGGTGGTATCGTCACGAGTCAATCGATTCGTGTCGGTGGAGACGAGATGGATGAATCCATCATTCGTTACATCAAGTCGAAGTACAACCTGATGATCGGGGAGCGGACAGCTGAGACGTTGAAAATGACAATCGGTTACGCACGCATCGATGAAGAATCAGAAAATGAAACGATGGAGATCCGTGGACGCGATCTCGTGACAGGTCTTCCAAAACAGATTGAAGTCACAAGTGCCGAAATTTGTGATGCACTTTCAGATACGGTCGATGCGATTCTTGCGGGTGTCAAGCACACGCTTGAGCAGACACCTCCTGAATTATCAGCAGACGTCATGGACCGCGGTATCGTTCTGACTGGCGGTGGGGCTCTCTTAAAGAACCTCGATGCTGTCATCGAAGACGAAACACGTATTTTGACACTCGTTGCAGAAAATGCACTCGATTGTGTCGCAATCGGTACAGGAAAATCACTCGAGATGATGAATGTCCTTCGTTCGAAATCAGGCATCTCGCAAAAAAGATAAGGATGGGATGAGCGATGAAGCGATTTTTAAACAATCGAAAACTGCTCATCACACTCCTTAGTTTTCTCCTTTTGGTGATTTTGATCGGCATTTCGCTGCAAGGGCGTAACCAATCCCACTGGTATCAAAGCTTCGTGCGTGATACCGCGGGCGTCGGTCAACGCCTTTTCGCGACACCGATTGGCTGGATTGATGATACGGTCACTTCGATTAGAGAAGTGCGTGACGTTTACAAAGAGAACGAACACTTGAAATCACGATTGAATGACTATGCTGGTAATGCGGTCAAAGTCCGTGATCTTGAGCGTGAGAATAAAGAATTGAAGGATATGCTCGACCTGAACGGATCGATCCGCGACTACAAGTTGTTACCGGCAGAGATGATTGGTCGGACGGCATCTGAATGGCAACGGTTCGTGACGATCAACATCGGTGAACAAAAGGGTGTCAAGGCGAACATGGCCGTTGTAACAGCAGACGGACTAATTGGTCGCGTCATCCAAGCGAGCGCCTATACGTCTCTCGTACAGTTGATGTCGGATACGAGTCGGACGAATAACGTCTCGGCAACGGCTGACGATACGAAGGGAAAAGGTGTTTTCGGTACGATCGAGGGGTTTGATGAAGAAACGAAATTACTCAAGTTCACGAAAATTCCGAACGACGCGAAGCTGAAAAAAGGGCAGACCGTCACGACGTCAGGTCTTGGTGGAAAGTATCCGAGTGGGATCGTCATCGGAAAAATCACGGAAGTGAAATCCGATCAGTATGGGGCTTCAAAAATCGCATACGTCAAACCGGCAGCAGACTTCGAACAGTTCGGTCATGTCTTCGTGATTGAACGCGAAGCGAAGGAACCTTTCGCTGAGACCGATAAGGGAGGGGACACTCGTGAATAACGTTAAGTTGTTTTTCGCCGTGTTCCTTCTTTTCATCTTGGAAGGAACGCTGTTCGCAGGACCTCTCGGAGATGGATCGCCGTATGTCATTCATGCGACATTGATCGGTTTGATGTTCCTTGGTCGATATGGAAAACTCGAACAGGCACTCGGATTCGGACTCGTCTTCGGATTGTTGTATGATTTCGTCTATTCGGATATCATCGGCATTTACTTATTTGCGTTATCCGCCATTCCGCTTTTTAGTAGCTTCGTGCTAAAATATGTAAAGGAGAACGTATTAACGATTCTTGTCACGTTCACGTTCAGTGCCATTTTGTATGAACTCGATATATATTTCTTCACGGCTTCGGTCGTTGGTGTCGGGGTATCCTTCCAGGAACTCGCGACACAGATCATTCCAAGGAGTCTGGTTGCGCAGTTGATCGGGATCATCATCCTGTATTATCCGATGACCCGACTCGTGCAGTCGACCCTTGACGAGAAAAGAGGATGAGTCATGATTGAGCGTAAACGTTATGTAACGATGAAAGGTCATCGTGGTGGCCTCGCCGTCTATGTGAATGAAAGGTGCAGTGTGGATGAATTTCTTGACGATTTAGAGTTGACGCTTGCGGACAAATCCGTCGAGAACGGACGCGCCGTACCGATCACCTTCTTCTTCGGTCGACGTTATGTCGATGAAGGGGTGTTGACGGCCGTCGAATCTATCGTCGCGCGACATGATTCCTTCTCTTTCAAAGGTTATGACAGTGAGTGCATCACGAAGGACGAGGCAAAAGCCTTGTACGGAGAGCGAACGTTCCACTATTTCGGTGGCACGGCACGCAGTGGGCACGTATTAGACGTCGAAGGCTCGATTGTCATCATCGGAGATATCAATCCGGGGGCGGTCGTCCATGCGACAGGAAGTATCTATTGTCTCGGTGCGTTACGGGGGACCGTTCATGCGGGGAAAGGTGGCAATACGGAAGCCGTCATCGCGGCGAGCGTGTTGCAACCGAAGTGGATTGCGGTCGCTGGCACCGTCCATGAGGAACCGGAGGACGCACCGATTCCTGCTCTCGATATGGGTTGTGCATTTTTAGGTGAAGACGGGGTCGAATTCTCCCGCCTTCAAACCGTTCCGCTCGCGCGGATGGATCAGTTTGCGATTGATAGTGAAAGAGGGTGACGGATATGGAACAAGTGAAAGAACAGGTACATATGGAGGCGAAGACGAATATGGGACGCGCCATCGTCGTCACATCCGGTAAAGGCGGTGTCGGTAAGACAACGACGACTGCGAACATTGGAACAGCACTTGCATTGATGGGACATTCGGTTTGTCTCGTCGATACGGATATCGGGTTACGCAATCTGGATATCGTGCTTGGTCTCGATAACCGGAGTATCTATAACATCGTTGACGTCGTGACGGGGCAATGTAAGTTGCACCAAGCGCTCGTCCGCGATAAACGTTTTGAAGAGATGTATCTGTTGCCTGCTGCTCAATCAAAGGATAAGTCCTCCGTCACACCCGAACAGGTGAAGGCAATCATCGATACACTGAAACTTGAATACGACTTTGTTTTGATTGACTGCCCTGCCGGAATCGAACAAGGCTTCATGAATGCAATCGCCGGAGCCGATGAAGCCGTCGTCGTGACGACACCGGAAAAAGCAGCCGTTCAGGATGCGGACCGGATCATCGGGATGCTCGAGCGCTCAGAACGTAACATCGTTCCGAAACTCGTCATTAACCGCGTGCGTTCACACATGATGGCATCGGGGGATATGCTCGACATCGATGAGATCATGCGTATTCTTTCGATCGACCTCCTGGGTCTGATCATCGATGATGAAGAAGTCATCGCCGCTTCCCACCGTGGTGTGCCTGTGACGATGAATCCGGATAATCGGGCTGGACTCGGATACCGAAACATCGCCCGCCGAATTCTTGGAGAATCCGTGCCACTGCTTGATTTAAATGAACAACCGCAAAAAGGCTTCTTCGTCAAATTGAAGAAGATGCTTGGGATGAAATAAGAATGGGAAATTAGACTAGGACGACATCGTCGCGCCTAGTCTAATTTTTTTGGAGGGATCAGTATGCGATGGATTAGTGAACAGACCGCTTCGCTTGAACGATTAGCATTGGTCGAAGGCGGTCGATTGATTGAATATCATGAACGGATGCGTGACGAGATCCGGGTCGGCACATTCGTCTATGCCAAGGTCGACCGGTTGCATCCGACGCTCGGGGCAGCCTTTTTGATCGCGACTGACGGTACACCGCTTTATTTACCGCTGAATGAGACGGTGGAAGCACTTCGCCGCTATCCGGACGTACCGACGATTGGACAAGCCGTCCAGGTCGGACAGACGTTACTTGTCCAGGTCGTCAAGGAAGGGGTCGCACCAAAACAACACAAGGTGACGCAGAATATCACCTATGGTGGACGTTATCTTGTCTATTTTCCATACGGTCGCCGCATCCGTTTCAGTCGGAAGCTGGATCTCGTCGTTCAGCGTCAACTGGCGGAGCAATTGACGACAACAGAAGAAGAAGGAATTCTTTACCGAACGGAAGCAGCGAAAGCATCAATCGATGAATTGAAACAAGAGCTGCAGTCATTACGGACACGTCACAAAGAACTTTTGCAGGCGCCGCGTCTTGAACAAGATGAGGCACTGATCGTCCAAGAAGCGAAACGACTTCCACACGTTACTGATGCACTCGTCATGACGCGTCCGGAAAAGGAACGACTCGAATTGCTTGGTCTGTCCGTCGAACGCTCGCTACGAAAAGGACGCTTACCCGAGATGGAAGCAATCGATGGCGCAATCGAGAAAGCGATGCAACGGGTCGTCTGGCTTGACGGAGGAGCGTATCTCTTGATTGAAGAGGTCGAGACGATGACTGTCATCGACGTCAACAGTGGGAAGACGATCTCCGTCAAGGAACAAAAGCGGACGTTTGATCAAATCAATGAAGCGGCTGCTGTCGAAGTCATGCGGCAATTGCGGTTACGCAACATCAGCGGGATGATTGCGATCGATTTCCTGCGTGGTTCAAGTAAGGGGCAGACACGGGTGACCCAGCTCCTCAAAGAGCGCGCGGCACTCGAGACGAAACAAATCGAAGTCTATGGGTTTACGAAGATGGGTTTATGCGAACTGACACGACAACGTCACGGGAAATCGCTACAGGAACGCTCGCAGGAATCCGGACAGTGGACGCGATTGAGTGTCTATCGCTTGATTGAACCGAAGTTACTTGAGATTGCGACCTATGCGGAAGCAGCCGTGATTCGCGCACCACGGCATCTGTTGCAGGACGAATTCATCTCTCGTCAACCGCTCGAAGTCCATGTGCTCGAAGGCGATCCAGCGGTCCTGTTCACCGGGTCGTCACAGGACTGTCTCGATTTCATCAAACGATCGGAATAATCCTTCAGAACAGCATTGACAAGGTAGAAGAACGTTTGGTATTCTGAATAACGTTAGTTCGTTTGGAAGCACCCAAATGACTACAACCGCACAGACCGGGTTTTAAAGCATTCGCTGCCCGTGATGGCGAGTCTGAGTTCCTAAGAGGAGGTGCACGTAATGTACGCAATTATCAAAACTGGTGGTAAACAAGTCAAAGTTGAAGCTGGCCAAGAAATCTACGTTGAGAAATTAAACGCAGACGTCGACAGCACAGTTGAATTTGGTGAAGTATTGATCCTTGGTGGTGACGATGTTAAAGTCGGCGCTCCACTCGTAGAAGGTGCGAAGGTCGTAGCAACGGTCATCAAACACGCTCGCGCGAAAAAGATCACTGTCTTCAAAATGAAAGCGAAAAAGAACTACCGTCGTAAGCAAGGTCACCGTCAACCTTACACGAAGGTCCGCATCGAGAAAATCGAAGCGTAAGCCATGATACGTGTCAAGATTCGACGAGATGAAGCGGAACTCGTCCGCTCCATCGAAGTGACAGGACATGCCGAGTTTGCAGAACCAGGTCTCGACCTTGTCTGTGCCGGCGTCTCGTCGGTGATCTTCGGGGCATACAATGCCATAGAAGCATTACTCGGGCAGGTCCTGCTCCTTGAAATGGCAGAACAACAAGAGGGTGGCTACTTTTATGTAGAACCGTACGCTGACTTAGCACCGGATGTCAGTGAGCGCACCCAATTGTTACTGGAAGCGACTTTGGTCCAACTTGGTACCATCGCTGAAAGTTACGGTGAGTTTATCCAACTTGAACAAGTATAGGAGGTGGATTCCACATGTTGAAACTTAATCTTCAGTTCTTCGCATCGAAAAAAGGGGTAGGTTCGACAAAGAACGGTCGTGACTCGCAATCGAAACGCCTTGGGGCGAAACGTGCAGACGGTCAAACTGTTTCTGCTGGTTCAATCCTCTACCGTCAACGCGGTACGAAGATTCACCCAGGTATGAACGTCGGACGTGGTGGCGATGATACACTTTTCGCAACTGCAACTGGTGTCGTTCGTTTCGAACGTCTCGGACGCGACAAGAAACAAGTCAGCGTTTACCCAGCATAAGGATCGACGAAGCAGACTCTAGCCACTTTCGAGGGTTAGGGTCTGTTTTTTTTAGGAGGGAACGACCGATGGAGGAACAGCAGGTACTTGATCTTTTAAAGACTCTTCGTCACGAGTGGTTGAACCGGATACAACTCGTCCGTTCGTATGGCGCGATCGGAGACGAACAAGCAGTCGAGTCGATTTGTTCGGCGTACCGGGAGCAAGCATCTCGGGAAGGACGTCTAGCGCGAATCGGATTGCCGAAAACCGCACTGGCGTTACTGCAAGCTGAATGGTCAGGCAAAACTGTGACGTATGATGTCATCGGAGCACCCCACATGGAAGATGAGCGGCTGAAGCAACTCGTCGAAGCAGCCATCGCCATGATTGATGTAGGAGTAGGTGAAGTATCCGTGACCTTCCACGAGGGCGTGACCATCGAGATCTATCGGGATCTACTAGATATGTCGCGCCTTGAGGATCTAGTGACGCCGATGGAAATCGAGTCGCAGACGGAAAATGAGTGTGTGATTGAGATTGAAAGTCTTCCGTTTGAGGAAGAGAAGTAAGAGGAGGGATCCGACATGTTTGTCGATCAGGTAAATATTTATGTAAAAGCAGGTGACGGAGGACGTGGGCAAGTAGCGTTCCGTCGCGAGAAATATGTTCCGGACGGCGGTCCTGCCGGCGGTGACGGTGGTCACGGGGCACACGTCGTCCTTGAAGTTGACGAAGGACTTCGGACATTGATGGACTTCCGTTACAAACGTCACTTTAAAGCGGTTCAAGGTGAAAACGGCATGTCAAAAGGGATGCACGGTCGTAAAGCCGAGCATCTAATCGTCAAGGTTCCACCGGGCACAGTCGTCTACGATGACGATACAAATGCAGTCATCGCTGACCTCGTCCATCACGGACAACAAGCGATCGTCGCAAAAGGTGGACGTGGCGGCCGTGGGAATACACGTTTTGCGACACCAGCCAACCCAGCACCTGAGCACGCTGAAAACGGTGAGCCAGGAGAAGAGAAGTACTTGAAACTTGAGCTGAAGATGCTAGCAGACGTCGGTCTCGTCGGTTTCCCGAGCGTCGGAAAATCAACGATGTTATCGGTCGTTTCAGCAGCACGTCCGAAAATCGGCGCATATCACTTCACGACGATCACACCGAACATCGGTGTCGTCGAAACGGAAGATAGCCGTAGTTTCGTCATGGCTGACTTGCCAGGATTGATCGAAGGCGCAAGTGAAGGGGTCGGACTCGGTCACCAGTTCCTCCGTCACGTCGAGCGGACGAAAGTCATCGTCCACGTCATCGACATGAGTGGGATGGAAGGTCGCGATCCAATCGAAGACTACAACATCATCAATAAAGAACTCGCGGACTATAATCTGCGCTTAACAGAACGTCCGCAAGTCGTCGTCGCGAATAAGATGGACATGCCAGATGCGGCAGAACATCTTGAAGCCTTCAAGGAAGCTTTCCCAGAGCTTGAAGTATTCGAGATTTCAGCAGCAACACGTCAAGGGTTACGCGATCTGTTATTCCGAATCGCTGACCTCGTCGATGCGACACCAGAATTCGGTCTTGAGGAACTCGAAGAGAAAACAGCGACACCACGTGTCGTCTACGGTTACGAAGCACCAGAAGCTGGCTTTACGATTTCGAAAGATGAAGACGATTGCTTCGTCATCAAAGGACCACGCATCGAAAAACTCTTCACGATGACGAACTTCATGCGTGAAGAATCGATTAAACGTTTCGCTCGGACACTGCGTCAAATGGGTGTCGACGAAGAGTTGCGTCGTCTTGGTGCGATCGACGGCGATGTCGTTCGTATCCGTGATTTCGAGTTCGAATTCGTCGAGTCATCATTCTAAGCGGTTCATTCCATTAGGAAACGGAGTGTGAAAGCATCGTGGACCCATTGCCCATGATTTCAGTCGTTTGGTTAATTCCGATTCTCATGTTATCTGCGTTCTTTTCCTCAGCTGAGACGGCACTCGCGAGTGTCAATCGGTTGCGGTTGTTGCACCAATCGGAAGCAGGGGACGCGCGTGCGTCCCGTGTGTTTCGCTTACTTCAACGCTACGAAGAGACACTGACGTCGATTTTGATTGGGAATACGATCGTCAACGTCGCCTTTATCTTATTTGGTGGCTGGTGGATCATCCAGTTCGTCGAGACGATCGCAACACAAACCGTTGCCTTTCTTGCGCTGTTTTTTCTGTTGCTGTTGTTCGGAGAATTGATACCGAAGTCGTATGCTCGTGAACATACGGAACGTTACGTGTTATTGATCGGACGTCCACTGCGTTTCTTCTTACTGTGCTTTCGACCGCTCGTTTTCCTGTTACTCCGCTTACGCCAATTGGCGCTACGATTGATTGGGGCTGATCCGAAAGGACCGCTCGTGACCGAACAGGAACTCAAGGCACTCGTCGATATTAGTCAGGAAGAAGGGATCATGGGGCTTGCAGAGGCTGAACTCGTTCATCAAGCAGTTGATTTTCAACATGCGACGGTCGAAGATGCGCTGACGCCACGGATGGATATTCAAGCGATCGATATTGATGCGCGGCTCGAAGACATCATTGCAGAAGTCCAAAAGGGTGGCTATTCTCGTCTACCGGTCTATAAAGATTCGATTGATCACGTCATTGGTGTATTATCGGAGCGGGACTTTCTGCGTGCATACGTGAAGAACGGCTCCGTTGATATCCGAGAATGGATTCGACCGGTATCGTTCGTCGTACCACAGACGCGATTGATGGATTTATTACCGGAACTCAAAGTCAAGCAGTCCCACATGGCAGTTGTCCTTGATGAATTCGGAGGGACGGCAGGTCTGATCACCCTTGAGGATATTTTAGAAGAAATCGTCGGGGAGATTTGGGATGAACACGATGAATCGTTGGAATATACGAAACGGATTGGTCCAGAGCAATACGAATGTCTAGCGGAGTATGACATTGAAGACTTCTGTCAGCAATTTCAATTGACGATGCCGGACACCGATGCCCAGTCACTTGGGGGATGGATCATGGAGGAGAGCGGTCAATTGCCAGACGTCGGAACGGCGATGCGTTATGAACGTGTCACGTTGACCGTCTTGCATATCGAAAACCGACGCGTCCGCAAAGTCTTAGCAACGTTCGATCCTCCTGCTACGATGCCGGAGACACGACTTGAACCGATTGAACGATAAAAAAACCGCTTATTCCTTAGGAATAGGCGGTTTTTTGATGTTCAGACATCGAGTTCCGAAACGAGAATTCCGAGACGATCGAGTTTAGCGATAGCGGCTTCCAGTGCGTCTTCATGATCAGCCTCAAGCGTATGAATATGGACTCCGTCCGTCAGGCTCGAGAGTGGAGTGGCTTGCGTCTCATGTAACTTCTCTAGCAATACCCGGACATCCCGGCGGCTTTTTAGCATCAATTCTCCAGTGATGAAGCCGTAGACGGGATGTTCGATGATGACATCGCGGACGACGACCCCTTCGTCAACAATGGCGTCACACTCATCCTTTAATTGATCGATGCCGTGACGACAAACGATCTTGCGACGTAATTTCGATCCGTCGATTTCAGGATCATTGATTAAATAACCTCGAGCTGTCGCGATGACAGGATATCCTTTTGCCTTTAACAAAGATAAATCCTGCACGATCACTTGACGACTGACGCCTGCTTGTTTCGCCAGTGCCGTTCCCGTGACAGGTTGCTCACTTTCCTCAATCATACGAAGTAATGATTTCCGGCGTTCTTCTCCGGAGATGCGTTTCCCCATCATGTCTCCTACCTTTCTTCAGTGTCATGAGATCGTGTTCAACACATCAATGCACTGTTCGATTTCTTCGTTCGTCGTCTGTCTTCCAAAACTGAGTCGTATCAACCCGTGAGCCGCTGATTCGTCAAAGCCGATGGCACGTAATGTCGCATTCGGACCGTTTTCTCCAGCACGACAAGCACTACCAGCGGAAACCGCGATTCCAGCACGATTCAAGGCGAGCAATGCGTATTGACCATCCCGTTGCTTCGTATGGATGGCGCAGATGGAAGCGAGTTGCGTCGGCGACTCGATGATCGTGTAACGAGACGAAGACAATGTTTTTTTTAGCATACCACGAAATCGACGGCTTGAAGCTTGGATTCCTGGATTTTCGAAGCGAGACGCCTCACAGGCAGCGATGAAGGCGGCAATTCCTGGAACGTCCACTGTGCCTGGGCGGATTCCGAATTCGTGATGTCCCTCGTAATAAGGGCTGAAGAGCGGACGCCGCAAGTACAAAGCGCCCAATCCTTTTGGTCCATACACTTTATGACTACTCATCGTGTAGGCATCAAAAGCGTCGATGTTGATTGCATCTTTTAAAAATCCTTGGACACCATCGCAATGAAACAGAATCTCGCGCGATTGACAGTATGCTGCAATCCGTTCGACCGGAAAGCGAAAACCCGTATCCGAATTGACATGTTGAATCGAGACAACACCGATTTCATCCGTACAAGCTGCAACGAATTGTTCCCAATCGAACGTTCCGTCCGGTAATAAAGAAAGGTGTCGTGTTTCTTGTGCCCAGCGCGCAAGCGGAAGCAAGACCGAGTCGTGTTCACATCGAAGTGTCAAGACAACTGATTTGTTACTCTGTCGCATCAGATGGGTCAAAGCAATGTAGTTTGCTTCAGATCCACTCCCTGTAAAGATGACGGTTCCTTCTTGTTGAGCCAATTGTTGCATCAGATACTGACGAGCTCGTTCGAGTAAACGTTCAGCGTTGCCACCGATGTCATGAAGAGAAGAACTGTTGCCGTAGAACGACTGAGCGGCTTGTTGATAATGATCGAGTGCTTGTGGATGCAGCGGAGTCGTCGCTGCGTAATCGAGATAGATCATGAAAAAATCCTGTCCTTTCGTCTTGTCACTCAGCTAAAAGTATGCCAAACTTATTGTCAAGTCAATAGTAAACATTTAGATATAGAGGTGTAAAACATATGTCTTTACATAAAAGGATTGAGACGGATGTTTTGATCATTGGAACAGGGCTCGCTGCAATATCGGTCGCTCTGCATCTTCCACCCGGAACGGAAGCGTTGCTTGTCACAAAAGGCACGCGGTTTGAGACAAATTCCGTTCGAGCACAAGGTGGGATTGCTTCCGCTTATGCAGAAGTCGATCATCGTGATCACTTTGAAGATACATGCCAAGCAGCAAAAGGGCGTATCAATCCGTCCGTCGTCGATTACGTCACTCGATCGGGAACCGAGGCGATGGAATTCTTGTTACGACAAGGCGTTCCATTCGATCAATCCGAGGGAGAGTTTTTGCTCGGTCGTGAAGGAGCGCATCGTTTGTCGCGGATTTATCACTGTGGCGGGGACGAGACTGGTAAACGGATCATGAAGACGTTGATGCCGCGAGTACCATTTCCGATTCTTGAGCAGACGTGTATCACGGAGTTGATTCAAGTCAACGGGCAGGTAGTAGGTGCAGTCGGATATAGCGAGGGAGAGCCAATCGAGATTGTGGCGCGCGCGACGATTCTTGCGACCGGTGGAGTGGGTGGATTATTCGCGGCGTCGACGAATGACCCTTTGATTCAAGGAGACGGGATTGCACTCGCCTTTGAAGCGGGGGCGACGATTCGTGATCTCGGTTATATCCAGCATCATCCGACGGTACTCGTTCATGCTGGTCGCTCGGAAGGTTTGATCACGGAAGCACTACGAGGTGCAGGAGCGACGCTTGTAACGAAAAATGGTGACCGGATCATGGCGGATCATCCGATGCAAGATTTAGCGGCGCGAGATGAAGTCGCAAAACGAATCCATGAGGTGCGAAAATGTGAACCGGTCTATCTCGATACGTCAAACGTCGTCGACCGGACGAAACGGTTTCCAACGTTTGTTGAAAAATGTGAAAAACTGAACATAAATCCGGATCTCGTTGAAATTGCACCAGGCATCCATTTCTTGATGGGTGGGATCGAAACGGATCTGACGGGGCAGACGCATGTCGAAGGACTTTACGCGGTTGGTGAGACAGCATCGATTGGACTACACGGTCGAAATCGTCTGGCGTCGAACTCGCTCCTTGAATGTGTTGTTATGGGGAAAGCAGTAGCAGAACAGCTCGAGTTGTTACCGGAACTTTTAGTAAAACAAGTGAAACGACGCCCGGGAACACTTCGTTCCGTAACAGACCGTCTATCACAGGTCATTGGTGTCGAAATGGATGTTAAGCAAATAGAAGATAGTTTAGAAGAGTTAAAAAGCTGGACATTAGACGAATCCGGACAGGAAGCGGAAGAGAATCGATTACGTCACGTAACGGCATGTCTGTTGCTTGAAGGGGCGCGAAGTCGGTTGACAGGAGAGGATGAGAACGTTGAACAAGTGGCAGTTACGGCAACAACTGGAAGCATTTTTAATCGAGGACATCGGACAGTGGGATATCACGAGTGAAGGATGTCTGACGGGACAAGAACGCGGGACCGGTCGTTTTCTAGCAAAGGAAGACGGTGTCTTTTGCGGAGTCGACATCATTCGGGAGATGGCACATCTCTTACAAGTCGACGTGACGATTCATGTAGCGGAAGGGACGATCGTCACGCGAGGAACACTCCTTGCCGAGTGGTCTGGTTCGTTACAGGACATTTTAAGCGGAGAACGGGTCGCCTTGAACCTAGTGCAACGCTTATCTGGGATTGCGACGAAGACACGTCAAGCGGTCGAGGTAGCAGCAGGACGAATCCGAATCACGGATACACGAAAGACGACCCCTGGATTACGAATGCTCGAAAAACATGCCGTTCGCGTCGGGGGTGGATATAGTCATCGCGGACGTCTCGATGACGCCGTCATGATCAAGGATAACCACATCACAGTCGCGGGATCGATCACAGAGGCGGTGGCGCGAGCAAAACGTGTCGCGGGTCATACGACACCAATCGAAGTCGAAGTCGAGACGGAAGCGGAAGTACTGGAGGCAGTGGCTGCAAAAGTCGATATCATCATGCTCGATAACCGGACACCAGCAGAGATCAAACAGCTTCGGCAATTGATTCCACCGCATATCACGGTCGAGTTATCCGGCGGAATCACGATAGACACGTTATCAGACTTCGCGGATAGCGGAGCAGACGTCATCTCACTCGGGGCACTCACCCATTCAGCAACAGCGCTTGATATCAGTATGAAAATCGAAGGAGGAAAAAAAGATGTCATTTGACTTATTACGTCATGAGGGGATTCCGGCGTCGTACTTACAGCAATCGGAAGCAGAATTAATTGCGATCATTGAAGGGGTCAAAGCACGGATGGGCAGTCGCTTGTTCTTACCTGCCCACCACTACCAAAAGGATGAAGTTGTCCAGTTCGCGGATGCGACGGGAGATTCGCTCCAGCTCGCGCAAGTCGCGAAGCAGATGACAGAAGCGGAATATACAGTCTTTTGTGGTGTCCACTTCATGGCAGAGACGGCAGACATGCTGACGGATGCGTCACATACAGTTGTTTTGCCTGACATGCGTGCTGGCTGTTCGATGGCAGATATGGCGAATGATACGCAAACGGAGCGCGCCTTTACAATCTTGACGGAACGATTCGGGGAGTCGATTTTACCGTTGACGTATGTCAATTCGACGGCAGCCATCAAAGCATTCGTCGGTCGTCACGGTGGGGCAACGGTGACGTCGTCAAATGCTGTCCAGATGGTTGAGTGGGCGCTTGCTGAACGCGACATCTTATTCTTCCTGCCCGATCAACACCTCGGTCGCAATACGGCGCACGCACTCGGAATTCCGTTAGAACAGATGGCGATTTGGGATCCGATCAAGGACGAACTCGTTTTTGATGGAGAAGACCAGGACGTCCGCGTCATCTTGTGGAAAGGACACTGCTCGGTCCATGAAAAATTCACGGTCGGTCAGATTGAACAGTTCCGCAAGACGGATCCGGAGCGAAAGATTCTCGTTCACCCGGAATGTTCGCATGAAGTCGTGACAGCGTCTGATCTCAATGGATCCACCGCGTACATCATTCAACAAATCGAACAGGCTGCTCCCGGAACGAAGTGGGCGATCGGAACAGAGATGAATCTCGTCAATCGACTCGCGACGACGCATCCGGAACTCGATATCGTGTCGCTCAATCCATTCATGTGTCCGTGTTTGACGATGAACCGGATCGACTTACCGCACTTGGCGTGGGCGCTCGAACAAGTCGAAGCCGGTGAGCCGGTCAACATCATTACGGTAGATGCAGAGACGACGCGGCATGCCGTGCTGGCGCTCGACCGGATGCTTGCGCGTTCGTAAAATAGAGGATCGGAGCGTGGTCGTGCGAACGATCACGCTTTTTTGTCTTCGGATTGAGAGAGCGAACATATGTATTGATTTTTGCTGAAGAACGCTTTGAAGCCAAACGAAGATGTATGCTACAATAACACGAGAGTTTGTTTAAGGATGGGAGCGTTCCACATTGATAGAATTCGTACGCGGCGAAGTCGCTTATGTCTGTGCGGAATTCGTGACGGTAGAAGTTGGCGGGATTGGCTACAAGATCGTAGCACCGAACCCGTTTTTTTATCGGACCGGAGACGAACAGATCATCGTATATACGTATCATTATGTCCGTGAGGACCAAGAAGTCTTATTTGGATTCCGTTCCCGTCGTGAGCGTGCCTTGTTCACGAAGTTGCTCGGGGTCACAGGAATTGGACCGAAAGGAGCGCTCGCGATCGTCGCATCAGGGAATGTCGATGCGCTCGTTGAAGCGATTGAACAAGAGAAGGAAAGTTATCTCGTCAAATTCCCAGGTGTCGGCAAGAAAACAGCGAAGCAAATGACGCTCGACCTAAAAGGAAAGTTAGCCGAGCTCGCACCGGATTACGTACCGAGCGAAGGCTTGTTCGCGCAAGGCAATGCTGAGCTGAATGAAGCTTGTGAAGCCTTGACGGCGCTTGGTTACAGTGACCGAGAAGTCGAGAAAGTCAAAAAAGCGTTGCAGGCAGAAGTCCTGTCGACGGATCAATATGTCAAACGGGCACTCCAGTTGTTATTGAATGTGAGGTGAGGACATGGAAGAGCGCATTTTGTCAGAATCCGCCCATGCGGAAGATCAAGAAGAGTGGAGTCTGCGTCCTCAGACGCTCGAGCAATACATCGGGCAGGAGAAAGCAAAAGGAAACTTAAGTGTCTTCATCGAGGCGGCAAAAATTCGTCAGGAAACACTCGATCACGTGCTTCTCTACGGTCCTCCGGGTCTTGGGAAGACGACGCTTGCGACGATCATTGCGAACGAGATGGGGGTCGGCATCAAGACGACAGCCGGTCCTGCAATTGAACGACCGGGTGATTTAGCGGCGATCCTATCATCGCTTGAACCGGGCGATGTCCTGTTCATCGACGAGATTCATCGATTGAGTCGATCGATCGAAGAGATTCTGTATCCAGCAATGGAGGATTATTGTCTCGATATCGTCATCGGTCAAGGTGAACTCGCCCGCAGCGTCCGAATTGATTTACCACCGTTTACGCTCGTTGGTGCAACGACGCGTGCGGGGATGTTATCGGCACCGCTCCGCGATCGTTTTGGCGTGACGCTGAAGCTTGAATATTATACGATGTCAGAGTTGTCTGCCATCGTGACCCGAACGTCACGATTGTTCGGATTCGAAGCGGATCGTCTGGCTGCAGAAGCCATCGCGCTTCGTTCACGTGGAACACCACGTGTCGCGAATCGGTTGTTACGGCGTGTCCGTGATTTCGCTCAAGTCGCCCATCAAACCGAGATCGATGCCGTGCTCGCGACAAGTGCACTTGATCGTTTGCATGTCGATGCGCTTGGGCTCGACGATGTCGACCATCGTTTACTACGATCGCTTGCAGAACGGTTTGCCGGTGGTCCGGTCGGTCTTGAGACGATCGCAGCGACGATCGGGGAAGATGCGCAGACGATTGAGGATGTATATGAACCATATCTACTGCAACAAGGCTTTTTACAACGTACTCCGCGCGGACGTGTCTTAACACCGTTCGCCCGCCAACATTTAGGACTGAAAGAAGGAAATTGAACCAATGGATGTAAACTTATTTGATTTTCATTTACCAGAAGAACAAATTGCCCAAGTGCCATTGCTCGACCGGACGAGTTCGAAATTGATGGTTCTCGATCGGGAGACGGGTGCGATTCAGCATCAACACTTCCATGATATCGTCGATCACTTCCGCGAAGGTGATACACTCGTCATCAACGATACGAAAGTTTTACCAGCACGTCTCTTTGGTGTGAAGGAAGAGACAGGTGGGAAGATCGAATTGTTACTCTTGAAGCAAACGAGTGACGATGTGTGGGAAACACTGGCGAAACCGGCAAAACGCGTCAAACCAGGAACGATTTTGTCGTTTGGTGACGGATTACTTCGTGCTGAGTGTGTCGAAGCACTTGAAGACGGAGGACGCATCCTGAAGTTTTTCTATGACGGCATTTTTTATGAAGTGCTCGACCAACTCGGAACGATGCCACTACCGCCGTACATTCATGAACAACTCGAGGATCAAGATCGTTATCAGACGGTTTATGCTCGGGAACGCGGAAGTGCGGCAGCACCGACGGCTGGTCTTCACTTTACACCCGAGTTGCTTGAAGCGCTTAAAGCGAAAGGCGTTCGGATCGCACCATTGACGTTACACGTTGGACTTGGCACATTCCGTCCTGTCTCGGTCGACGACGTCGATAGTCACAAGATGCACAGTGAGTATTACGAACTGCCGGAAAGTTCAGCTGCTTTGCTACGCGAAACACGAAAACAAGGCGGACGGATCATCGCGGTCGGGACGACGTCGACACGAACGCTTGAGACGGTCATTCGCGACCATGGCGACTTCGTCGAAGCAACGGGCTGGACGGACATCTTCATCTTCCCGGGTCAGGAAGTCAAAGGGATTGATGGTCTGATCACGAACTTCCACTTACCGAAATCAACATTGATCATGCTCGTGTCCGCGTTATCGACACGGGAACACATTCTGCATGCCTACGAAGAAGCAGTCGCAAACGGCTATCGCTTCTTTAGCTTCGGTGATGCGATGTTCTTAACGAGAGAGGAACGAAACTAATGACAAAACACGCGGTAACATATGAACATATCAAAACATGTAAACAATCCGGAGCGCGGTTAGGAATCGTCCACACGCCGCACGGTAGTTTCGAGACACCAGTCTTCATGCCGGTCGGAACGCAAGCGACGGTCAAGACGATGGCACCGGAACAAATCAAGGACATGAACGCGAACATCATCCTCGCGAACACGTACCACCTCTGGGTGCGTCCAGGACATGATGTCATCAAGGAAGCGGGCGGTCTGCATAAATTCATGAACTGGGATGGCGCGATTCTCACGGATTCAGGTGGCTTCCAAGTCTTCTCACTTGCTGATCTTCGGAACATTTCTGAGGAGGGTGTTCATTTCCGTAACCACTTGAACGGGGACAAATTGTTCTTATCACCGGAAAAAGCGATGGAAATTCAAAATGCACTCGGTTCAGATATCATGATGGCGTTTGACGAGTGCCCACCGTACCCAGCTTCTCACGAGTACATGAAAGCATCAGTCGAACGGACGAGCCGCTGGGCGGAACGTTGTCTTGCTGCGCACGAACGTCCACACGATCAAGCGCTGTTCGGTATCATCCAAGGCGGAGAATACGAAGACTTGCGTCGCCAAAGTGCAAAAGACCTCGTTGCCCTTGATTTCCCGGGTTATGCGGTCGGTGGTCTTTCGGTCGGAGAGCCAAAAGACGTCATGTACCGTGCGCTCGAATTCACGACACCACTCATGCCGGAAGACAAACCACGTTATTTGATGGGCGTCGGTTCACCGGACGCATTGATCGAGGGTGCGATCCGCGGAATCGATATGTTCGACTGTGTCTTACCGACACGGATCGCACGAAACGGCACATTGATGACATCACAAGGACGTCTCGTCGTCCGGAACGCGAAATATGCACGTGATTTCCGTCCGCTCGATGAGAAATGTGATTGCTACGCGTGTAAGAATTACTCGCGTTCGTACATCCATCACTTGATCCGGGCGCAAGAAACGTTCGGTCTGCATCTCTGTTCGACACACAATCTTCACTTCCTCGTCAAGTTGATGGAAGGCGTTCGCCAAGCGATTCGTGAGGATCGTCTGCTCGATTTCAAGGAAGAATTCTTCGAAGAATACGGTTACAATTTACCGAATGCAAAGAATTTCTAACAAATCGTCTGACAAATCAATTCTTTCACGGTATAATGAACGTGATTTGAATGATAAAAGGAGCTGAATCAGATGGAAGGCTTAATCACATTCCTCCCGATGATCTTGATCTTCGTGGTGTTCTATTTCTTGTTGATCCGTCCACAGAACAAACGCCAGAAGCAAGTGCGTCAGATGCAAAATGAACTCTCACGCGGCGACTCGATCGTTACGATCGGTGGTCTTCACGGGGTTGTCCAAAAAGTTGACGACATGACGGTGACATTGAAGTCAGGTAATGCACAATTGACATTCAACCGGAGTGCTGTCGCAGAAGTGACGAAAAAATCAACGACTGTCATGGACGACGAAACTGTCGAATAAGGCATTGAAAAGGCGCTTTCCGGATTCCGGAGCGTCTTTTCTGTTTATATATGAGAAAAACGTTTGCTAAGATTACCATTTCTTTTGTAAGCTAGGATAGGAGAACAAAGTTGTCTGAAAATATACTGGGAACTAGAGAAAGGACAATGTAGCATGATCAAGAAAGGGAAACTTGCCACATTCTTCATCGTCGTCATCGCGTTGCTCGTACTGATTGGTACGACATCGTCATGGTTGTTGAAGGATACGAAGCTTGGCCTTGACCTTAAGGGTGGCTTCGAAGTCTTGTATGAAGTACAACCGCTGAAAGAAGGAGACGTCATCGATCAAAATGCGATGAGTGCGACGCTGACGGCAATCGAGAACCGTGTCAACGTCCTCGGTGTCTCTGAACCAGACATCCGGATCGAAGGCGATAACCGGATTCGCGTTCAGCTTGCTGGCGTCAAGGATCAGACGGAAGCGCGTCAAATCCTCTCTTCGACAGCACAATTATCATTCCGTGACATCAACAATAAGTTGTTACTGGATGGATCGGATTTAAAAGCCAAAGGCGCAAAAGTCGGATACGATCCACAAACGAACCAACCGCTTGTAGAACTTTCACTTAAATCAAAACAAAAGTTCTATGATGTGACTCAAAAGATTTCACAAATGCAACCACCTGCGAATCGTCTCGTCATCTGGCTCGATTACGAGAAAGGTGATTCGTACGAAAAAGAAATTCAAAAAGCAAATTCAAAGATCGTATCAGATGCATCTGTTCAAGAACCAATCAACTCAGATAAAGCGATCATTTCTGGTGGCGATATCGATGCCGCATACGGGAAACAATTATCGTCAATCCTAAACGCCGGCGCATTACCGGTCAAACTCGAGGAAATCTACTCGACGTCGGTCTCTGCTGCTTTTGGACAGGATGCACTTGATCAAACATTGTTCGCGTCAGCAATTGGTGTAGCCGCTGTCTTCTTGTTCATGCTACTGTTCTACCGGATCTCTGGATTCGTTTCGATCATCACGTTGCTGTTCTACATCTATCTTGTCATGATCTTCTTTAACGGGATCAACGCCGTCCTCACGTTACCGGGGATCGCCGCACTCGTTCTTGGAGTCGGGATGGCGGTCGATGCGAACATCATCACCGCTGAACGGATCAAGGATGAATTACGAAGTGGAAAATCCGTCTTGTCTGCATTCAAAGCCGGTAACCGTCGTTCGTTCGGTACGATTCTTGATGCCAACTTGACGACATTGATCTCTGCTGGCGTGTTGTACTACTTTGGTACAAGTACGGTCAAAGGATTCGCCATCATGTTGATGGTTTCGATCGCCGTCACGTTCGTCACGAACGTCTTTGTCTCACGTTACCTGATGCAACTCCTTGTCAGTAGCCGATGGTTCGATAAGAAGAAATCATGGTTCGGTGTAAAGGAGAGTGAAATCCGTGAGCTTTAATCCTACGAAATTCGATTACATCAAACATCGAAAAATTTATTTCGCGATCACGATCGCGCTTGTCATCGTTTCTGTACTCTTGTTGTCGTTCCGTGGTCTGAACCTTGGGATTGACTTCACGCAAGGAACTCGCGTCGAGATTTCTTCTGAGAATCAAATTAAGGAAGCGGACGTTCGCTCCGTCATTGAAGATGCCGGGATCGATGCGGAAGAAATCGATGGCATTCAGTTCGCTCAAGGCGGAAAGTTAGCGAACGTCACGTTCGTTGGTGAATTTAGTCAGGATCAAATTTCTGAAATGAAACAAACGATTGAAGCGCAGTATGATAAGGAACCGAGCATCTCGACGGTTTCCGCACAAGTTGGTCAAGAAATCGCGCGTAACGCGATTTATGCCGTCTTGCTCGCGTCACTCGGGATCGTCATCTACGTCTCGTTCCGATTCCAACCGTTATACGGAATTGCGACAGTACTCGCATTGCTACATGATGCGTTGATGATCGTGGCATTCTTCTCGCTGTTCCAGATCGAAGTCAACTTGTACTTCATCGCAGCAATCCTGACGATCATCGGGTATTCCGTCAACGATACGATCGTTACGTTCGACAGGGTACGAGAAAATCTCGGACTCGCTGAAAAAGGTGGTCGGAAAGTCTCGTTTGATGAATTGGCGCATATCGTCAATGAATCAATCCAACAGACGATCATCCGCTCGATCAATACCGTCGTCACGGTCGTCATGACAGCAGCAGCGCTCTACATCTTCGGTAGCGAAGCAATCCGTGGATTCAGTCTCGCCCTGCTTGTCGGGTTGATCATGGGGATGTATTCTTCGATCTTCATCGCCGCGCAACTCTGGCTCGTCATGAAGGGTCGGACACTTGGTCGTACAAAACGCGCTTCTTAAAAGAGTATCCGCATCAGCTATCGCTGGTGCGGATTTTCAATTATAATGGGGAAGTTGATTGGAGGGTTTGAGATGTACCATGCTAAAAAAACATGGCTTGATAAAGTCATCGATTCAGAACAAATCGAACAATTGACGGCGGATGGCACAATCTCACCGCACGTCGCACAACTACTTGTCCAACGGGGATTCACGACTCGTGAAGCTGCCCGTGATTTTTTAGAGACCGATCAAATGGCATTTCATGATCCATTTGCTTTCAAAGACATGCCAAAAGTCGTCGAACGGATTCAACGTGCCGTCGACGAGGGCGAGATGATTTTGATTTACGGTGATTATGATGTCGACGGCGTGAGTTCCGCTGCGATTCTCTGGCATGCCTTGATTGAAATCGGAGGAATGGCAGAGTGTTATATCCCGAACCGTTTCACGGAAGGCTATGGACCAAACGAAGCCGCGTTTCGCTGGGCGGCAGAAGAAGGGTTCAGCCTCGTTATCACGGTCGACTGTGGGATTTCCGGCATTCATGAAGCCGATGTCCTAAAGGAACTCGGGGTCGATTTAATCATCACCGATCACCACGAAGCAAAAGAAACGTTACCTGATGCCTTTGCCTTAATTCACCCAGGTGTCGATCCAGACTATCCGTTCTCGAAGCTTGCTGGGGCAGGTGTTGCCTTTAAAGTCGCACATGCACTCCTTGACCGTGAACCCGTCGAGTTACTCGATCTTGCGGTGCTCGGAACGATTGCCGATCTTGTGCCGCTCGTCGGAGAGAACAGGTTGCTTGCGATCCGCGGCATCGAGGCGCTGAATGCGAGTGAACGCCCGGGTATCCTTGCGTTACGTGACGTTTGTAGTTTGACGGAAGACGAACTGACGGAAGAATCAGTCGGATTTGCATTCGGTCCGCGGATCAATGCGGCAGGTCGTCTTGATTCGGCGATGCCAGCGCTTGAGATGTTACTAGCGGAAAGCAAAGATGAGGCACTTCATCTCGCGAAACAACTCGACCAACAAAATAAACAACGTCAAGATATCGTCAAGCAGATTGCGGAGGAAGCAACGGCGCTTGTCGAAGAACGTTTTAAAGATGACCGCGTACTCGTCGTCGATGCGGCAGATTGGAATCCAGGTGTCGTCGGGATCGTCGCCTCGCGACTCGTTGAAAAATACCATCGTCCCGTCATCATGCTGTGTCATGATGCTGAAAAAGGAACAGCGAAGGGTTCTGGACGATCGATTCCAGCCTTTGATTTATTCGCTGAACTGACGAAATGTGAAGACATCTTGCCGCATTTCGGAGGACATCCGGCTGCTGCCGGCATGACGCTCTCTTCCGATGACGTCGAGGCGTTACGTCAACGTTTGAATGAACAAGCAAGTACGTTGCCGGACGATGCCTTCATCGCGACAATCGATGTGGATCTACGTCTACAGGTCAGTGATGTGTCGATTCAGTTGATTGAAGATATTCAGCGATTGGCACCGTTCGGGATGGGAAATCCCGCACCACGGATCGTCATCGAGCAAGCGAAGATCCGTGACATGAAACGGATCGGTCGTGACTTGACGCATGTCAAAGCACTACTATCAGGCGATGGGAAGGAACTCGATGCGATCGGCTTCGGCTTCGGCGACCTTGTCGATGAAGTCTCGACCTTATCGGAGATTCACTTGATGGGCAGTCTGAACATCAATGAATGGAATGGGTTCCGTAAACCACAATTGATGATTCAAGACGTCGCTGTCGAAGATGTCCAAGTGTTCGATTACCGCGGCGGTAAGCGGCCGCTGAGCGAACTATTCGCCTTACCGCATGAGACGACGACATTCGTCGCCTTTACCGATGAGGTGAAAGAGAAGTACGCGGAACGTCCGTTGAACGGTCCGATTCGTCAAAATATCGTTTTCCTTGATCTACCGGAAGAAGAAGCAGCATTTTATCCATACGTGCAACAGGCAGAGCGGATTTATTGTGCCTTTAAGGACGAGGGATATTATTTCGAGACGATTCCATCGCGGGAGGACTTCAAGCATTACTTCCAGTATTTCGCGAAATGTCCGCGTGACGAGCTCCGGATCGGTCTTGTACGTTTGTCGAAATCGCGAAAATGGACGAAACGATCGATTAACTTTATGCATTCGGTATTCTCGGAACTTGATTTTCTTGTTACAATGGAGGACGGGCTGCCGGGTGTAAACCCAAATGCTGCAAAACGAGATCTGACGGAAGCTCCGACGTACCAGCGTCATGAAGCGCGTCAAGAGCTCGAGCAACAATACATTTATTCGTCACTCGCTCAGTTGAAAGAGCGTTTTGATACTTTGGTAGAAGCGGCGAAGCAGGAGGAAAAGACATGGAGTTCAAACAGCATATAAAAGAGGTCGAAAACTGGCCGAAAGAAGGAATCAGTTTCAAAGACATCACATCACTCATGCAGAACGGACCAGTATACAAACAATCGGTTGATGCACTTGTCGAATATGCACGCAGTAAAGGTGCTGATGTCATCGCGGGTCCGGAAGCACGTGGATTCGTAGTTGGTTGCCCAGCCGCTTACGCGATGGAAATCGGATTCGTACCTGTCCGTAAAGAAGGAAAATTACCACGTGAGACAGTCCGTGTCGAGTATGGTCTTGAGTACGGAAAAGACGTCTTGACGATGCATGAAGATGCGATTCAACCAGGACAACGCGTCGTCATCCTTGACGACTTGCTTGCGACAGGTGGTACGATCGAAGCGACGATCCAAATGATTGAAAAATTAGGCGGAACGGTTGCCGGAATCGGATTCTTGATTGAACTCGATGGTCTTGGTGGACGTGAGAAACTCGAAGGATACGACGTTCTTTCATTGATTCGTTACGAAGACTAAAGCATATATACTCTCTTGGTACATGGTGACCAAGGGGGTATTTCTTTTTATTTTGACATCTTCTCAAGATTTCACGATAATAAGAACTATATATTAGGGATTCCGTTGCAGACGATCCCGGGGACTGGGTGAGGAAAAGGGATGACAAACAAACAAATCGTAAATGTAGAAGACCTTCTCGCTCGATGTGTGGAATACATGACGCAAGCTGAAGTCAAAGACATCGAACGGGCTTACCAATTCGCGAAAGACGAACATGATGGGCAATTCCGCCGTTCTGGGGAACCCTACATCATTCATCCGGTACAAGTTGCCGGTATCTTAGTCGATATTGGTTTGGATGCAACGACAATCGTCGCTGCGCTTCTTCATGATGTCGTCGAAGATACGGACATTACACTCGAAGAATTAACGGAACGATTCGGACCCGACGTCGCGATGCTCGTTGACGGCGTCACGAAACTCGGGAAAATCAAATATAAATCGAAACGCGAAGAATTGGCTGAGAACCACCGGAAGATGTTCATCGCGATGGCAGAAGACATTCGCGTCATCTTGATCAAACTGGCTGACCGTCTGCATAACATGCGAACGTTGCAACATATGGTCAAGGAAAAGCAGGTGCAAAAGGCAGAAGAGACGCTCGAAATCTTTGCACCGCTTGCGCATCGTCTCGGGATCTCGACGATCAAGTGGGAACTCGAAGACATCAGTTTGCGTTATATCAATCCACAACAGTACTACCGGATTGTCTCAATGATGAAACAAAAACGGACGGAACGCGAAGCGCTAGTCAGTTCGGTCATTGAAGAGGTCAACGAAGTACTCGATGATGTACAAATCGCAGCGGAAGTCGATGGACGTCCGAAGCATATCTATTCCATTTATAACAAGATGCAAAACTCGAAAAAAGAGTTCAGCGAAATTTATGACTTGATGGCTGTACGCATCATCGTCGATTCAATCAAGGACTGTTACGCTGTTCTCGGAATCATTCATACGCAATATAAACCGATGCCGGGACGTTTCAAGGATTATATCGCGATGCCGAAGCCGAACATGTATCAATCGCTGCATACGACGGTCATCGGACCGAAAGGCGAGCCGCTCGAGGTCCAAATTCGGACACGGGACATGCACTTTATTGCCGAGTACGGGATTGCCGCTCACTGGGCGTATAAAGAAGGCAAGGAACAGGAAGCGAAATCAGGCTTTGAGGATAAGATTGCCCATTTCCGTGAAATTCTTGAGTTACAGAAGGATACGGCGGATGCTGAAGAATTCATGGAATCGGTCAAAGTCGATTTCTTTAGTGACATGTTGTACGTCTTTACACCAAAAGGCGACGTCATCGAATTGCCAAAAGGCTCTGTTCCGATTGATTATGCCTACCGGATTCATACAGAGATCGGTCATCGAACGATCGGAGCGAAAGTCAACGGACGGATGGTACCGATTGATTATAAGCTGAAGACAGGCGACATCATTGAAATCGTCACATCAAAACACAGTTATGGTCCAAGTAAGGACTGGCTCAAGATTTGTGTGTCGAGTCAGGCGAAGAACAAGATCCGTCAATGGTTCAAACGTCAGCAACGCGAAGAGAACGTCTCTAAAGGACGGGAACTGATCGAAGCGGAAGTCAAGAAACTCGGATTCGAGCCGAAGGAAGTCATCAATGAGAAGACGCTCGAAGACGTGACGCGGAAGTTCAACTTCGCGCAAGAAGAAGACATGTATGCTGCTGTTGGGTATCATGGTCTGACCGCTGCCCAAGTCGCGCATAAATTGACGGAAAAGTTACGCAAAGACAAAGAGTCCAAAAATCTTGAACTGAACGAAGCCATCAGTGAGATGAAGACGTTTGATCGTCCGAAGAAGGAAAATCCAGAAGGCGTTCGTGTCAAAGGAATCGATAACATGCTCGTTCGCATGAGTCGTTGTTGTAATCCAGTACCAGGGGACGATATCGTCGGGTATATCACACGTGGACGGGGTGTCTCGATTCACCGGACGGATTGTTTGAATGTCATTCATGAACAAAATCCAGAACGCTTGCTCGAAGTCGAGTGGGAACACGAAGGCAAAGCCGTTAAGAGTTATAACGTCGAAATCGAAATTTCTGGATTCGACCGGGCTGGATTATTGAACGATGTCCTGCAGTCGGTATCTGCGACGAATACGAACATTGTTGCCGTCAGCGGGAAAGGCGACGACAGTAAACAAGCCAAAATCACGATGACGATCGCGATCAACAACGTCAACCATTTACAAAAAGTCGTCGATCGGATCAAACAAATCTCTGACGTGTATGCTGTGCATCGCGTCATGATGACGTAAGGAGCGGATGAGTCATGCGAGTCGTATTACAACGAGTCAAAGAAGCAAGTGTCACAGTCGATCAGGAGGTCATCGGTCAAATCAAGCAAGGTTTTCTCTTGCTTGTCGGTGTCACGCACGAAGACACGATCGATCAGGTGAACTGGTTAGCTGATAAAATCGCAGGACTCCGCGTGTTTGAAGATGAAGAGGAACGGATGAACCGCTCGTTGCAAGATGTCGACGGTCAGATTCTATCCGTCTCGCAGTTCACGTTGTATGGTGATGTCAAAAAAGGACGTCGCCCAGCGTTTACGGAAGCAGCGAAACCGGATGTTGCCAACGAATTGTATAAAGCGTTCAATGAACGTCTTCGCGCGCAAGGACTGACAGTCGAGACAGGTCAGTTCGGTGCGATGATGGATATCGCGCTCGTCAATGATGGACCGGTGACATTGATTCTTGAAAAAGAAGCAAACGCTTGACAGGAACCGAGAGACGAGGCAATATTAGACGTAACCAAATGATTCATACGACCGAAGACGAAGAGGAGTAATCAAGACCTCGTCTGCTTAGAGAGTCGCCCCTTGGCTGGAAGGGCGAACAGACGAACTCGATGAAAGACCCTTCCGAGGTATCTTCCTGAACCGATAGTAGGGAAGGTCGTACGCAGGCGTTAACTGCACCGAGTGGTCAAATGTGATTTGACAACCAGGGTGGTACCACGGGATCTTCAAGTTCTCGTCCCTTTGCGGACGAGGACTTTTTTGTATTCAAAAAAGGAGGAATTTGAGATGAAATTACCACGCGGTACGTTTGATGTCCTTCCAGGAACAGTCGAACGCTGGCAGTACATCGAGCAACAATTACGTGACATTAGTAAGCGTTACAACTATAAGGAAATCCGGACGCCGATTTTTGAGGAGACAGAACTCTTTAAACGTGGCGTCGGTGAGACGACGGATATCGTTCAAAAAGAGATGTTCATGCTTGAGAAACGCGGAAAAGACCAGTTGACGTTACGTCCAGAAGGAACGGCTGCTGTTGTTCGTTCATTCGTAACGAACAAGCTGTTCGGTTCACCGAACCAACCGACGAAATTGTTCTACATTGGACCGATGTTCCGTTATGAACGTCCGCAAGCAGGTCGTTTCCGTCAGCTCCACCAATACGGAGTCGAAGCACTTGGCAGTGAACAACCAGCGATCGATGCGGAAGTCATCAGTCTCGCGATGAGCATCTACCGTTCATTTGGATTGAAGCACCTTAAGCTCGTCATCAATACACTCGGGGATAACGAAAGTCGCGCCGCACACCGGGCAGCACTTGTCGATCACTTCAAACCGGTCGTTCACGAGTTATGTCAGGACTGTCAGAACCGTCTCGAAACGAATCCACTTCGTGTCCTTGACTGTAAGGTCGACCGCGATCACCCGAGCATGGCAACAGCACCATCAATTCTCGATTACTTAAACCCGGCATCAAAAGCTTACTTCGACGAAGTATTGCTTCACTTAGATGCACTCGGCATCGAGTATGTCGTTGATCCAACGCTCGTTCGCGGAATCGATTATTACAATCACACGGCGTTCGAGATCATGTCAGAAGCAGAAGGCTTCGGAGCAATCACGACACTATGTGGTGGTGGACGATACAACGGTCTCGTCGAACAAATCGGTGGACCGGCAACACCGGGAATCGGATTCGGAATCGGCATCGAGCGTTTATTGATGGCGCTTGAGAATGAGAACGTCTTACCGGCAGTCGATGATCAAATCGATGTCTTCATCGTCGCGCAAGGCAGTGACGAAGTCGAAAAGACAGCAACACGTCTCTTACAATTGATGCGTCTCGAAGGACTTGTCGCCGATCGGGATTATCTCGGTCGGAAGTTCAAAGGACAATTCAAAGCAGCCGATCGCTTGAAAGCACGCTACACGGTCATCCTCGGGGATGAAGAAGTCGAGCGTGGTGCAGCGGCGCTGAAGAACATGGCTACAGGGGAACAGACGGACGTTCCGTTATCAGCAGTCGCTGATACGATCGTCGCGAAATTAAAGGAGGAAGCACAATGATCGGACGCACGCATATGAACGGTCAGGTGACGGAAGAAGTCATCGGACAACACGTTCAACTTAAAGGATGGGTTCAAAAACGACGTGACTTAGGAGGATTGATCTTCCTTGATCTCCGCGACCGGAGTGGTATCGTCCAAATCGTCTTCCAACCGGAAAACGAGCAGGCACACCGCCTTGCAGAATCAATTCGTTCAGAGTATGTCCTCGATATCAAAGGACACGTCATCGCACGTGAGAATCCGAACCCGAATATTCCGACTGGGCAAGTCGAGGTCGTCGCGGATGAAGTCGTCATCTTGAATGCAGCGAAGATGACACCATTCCCGATCAGTGAAGAAGCAGAGCAGACGTCAGAAGATTTACGTCTTAAATATCGTTATCTTGACTTGCGTCGTCCGTCGCTTCAAGAGACATTCCGTCTTCGTTCGAAAGCATCGAACATTATGCGGAACTTCCTCGATGAGCAAGACTTCTTGGAAGTCGAGACACCAATCTTAACGAAATCAACACCAGAAGGCGCACGTGACTATCTCGTTCCGAGTCGTGTTCACCCAGGTGAGTTCTATGCCTTGCCACAATCACCGCAATTGTTCAAACAATTGCTGATGGTGTCTGGTTTTGAACGGTACTTCCAAATTGCACGTTGTTTCCGTGACGAAGACTTACGGGCAGACCGTCAACCTGAATTCACGCAAGTCGACATCGAGACGAGCTTCATGGACATCGAAGACTTGTATGCGATGATGGAATCGATGATGACGCGTGTCATGAAGGAAACGCTTGGTAAAGATATCGTGACACCGTTCCCACGGATGCCGTACGCGGAAGCGATGAGCCGGTATGGTTCGGATAAACCGGATACACGCTTCGGTCTCGAATTGATTGATGTCGCGGAAGCCGTCAAAGGGGCAGGATTCAAAGTATTCGATATGGCACTAGAAGCTGGTGGCGAAGTTAAAGCCTTGAACGTCAAAGGTGCAGCAGAGCGCTTCTCGCGGAAAGATATCGATAAGTTACAAGAATTCACGGCGATTTACGGTGCAAAAGGTCTCGCGTGGGTCAAAGTGACAGGGGACGGACTGAACGGTCCGATCGCGAAGTTCTTCGACGAAGAAGCAGCTGCTCGCCTGACAGCGGCGACAGGTGCGGAAGCAGGCGACTTATTGTTGTTCGTCGCAGCAAAAGCATCGATCGTAGCAGACAGCTTAGGTGCGCTCCGTCAGAAATTAGCGAAGGAACTGGACTTGATCGATGAGTCGGTCTTCAACTTCCTTTGGGTGACGGACTTCCCACTCGTCACGTATGAAGAAGAAGAAGGTCGTTTCTACGCGAACCACCACCCGTTCACGATGCCACGTCGTGAAGATCTCGAATTGCTCGAGACGGATCCTGGAAAAGTCCTCGCCGTCGCGTACGACCTCGTCTTGAACGGATACGAGCTCGGCGGTGGATCACAACGGATCTACGAACGGGATATCCAAGAGCGGATGTTTAAGTTGCTTGGCTTCACAGAAGAAGAAGCAAACGAGCAGTTCGGTTTCTTGATGGAAGCATTCGAATACGGAACACCACCACATGCGGGGATCGCACTTGGTCTAGACCGTCTCATTATGTTACTCGCAGGACGTTCAAACTTGCGTGATACGATTGCCTTCCCGAAAACAGCATCAGCAAGTGATCTGTTGACGGCAGCACCAAGCCCAGTCTCGGATGCACAATTAAACGATCTCTCGATTCGAACAGCGGTCAAACAATCTTAAGATACGACAAGCGAATCTTCCGGTATGGGAGATTCGCTTGTTTCATGAAGGAGGATGAACGGATGGAACGACACTTTTTTGAACGGTCTCCGGTTGAAGTCGGTCCAGACTTCTTAGGAACACAGATCACAGTCGATGAGGTGACGATGCGGATCGTCGAGGTCGAAGCCTATCTCGGTCCTCACGATCAAGCAGCGCATTCGTTTTCCGGAAAACCAACGAAACGGACGGCACCGATGTTCGGTCCACCGGGGCATCTCTATGTGTATTTCACATATGGGATGCATCACTGCATGAATATCGTTTGTGGACATGAAGGGGAAGGATACGGATTATTGCTACGAGGTGCGGAAATCATTAGTGGGCACGATCTCGTCGCGGAACGTCGTTTTGGTTGTTCCTACGCAGAGTTGACAGCGGCGCAACGACGCAATCTCGTCAATGGACCGGCGAAACTGTGCCAAGGATTCGGTCTAACGACAGCTGATTCGGGACAGGATCTTTATCAAGACCGTTTCCGACTTGTTGCTGACTCGGTCGACGCGGTCGTCCAGACGACACGGATCGGTATTCCGAATGCAGGAGAAGCGACAGCCTATCCATGGCGGTTTTATGTAGAGGCGAGTGAAGGGGTAAGTAAACGTTAAAAAATGGACGCTCCGATAAGGAGACGTCCATTTTTTATTTAGGGTTGTTGATTGATTTTTTCGACTGTTGCTTTTTATAGAATTTATAGACGATTGGACCAACCGTCGTTACGAGCGTCATTAATGTTCTGAGTTTACCGCGTTTTGCTGCCATTGATTCATTCACTCCTCTGATTTGTTGTACTAATCATATTCCACGAAAACAACGTCTTAAAACCTCATCGGCACATCAAGTGGTTTTCTATCTACCTTGGTCGGGTCATAGTATAAGGAGAAGGGAGTCGATCAATATGGGAGCAGTCGTTTGGTATCGTCATGATTTACGTGTCGATGATCATGAGGCACTTCGGAGTGCGTGTGAAGAACAGGACGTCATTCGTGCCGTATACGTCAAAGACCAAAAGAAACGCGATTTTAAAAGAGGTACACAACAAGCACGGTTCGAACAAGAGACACTTGATAACTTAGCGGGCCATCTGTCTCAAATCGGGATTACGTTAGATATAGTAGAAGGGGAGACAAGTGAGGCACTCGATTCTTATCTGCAAGCGGATGATACCGTCTATTTCCATAAGATGACCGGAACAGAAGAAGCGACAAGTGAGCAGTATATCGAAGACAGATATACCGTCCGCTCTTTTGAAACACAGACGTTACATCGTCGGGAAGATATCGGAAGTGATGAATTAAAGCGCGTCTTTACGGCATTTCGAAAACGGGTCGAGGCGAAAGGGACCTTCTACGATCCACTCGATCCACCAACCGGTATTCAGCTAATAAAAGAGGAATCAGTTGAAGCGGCCCCAGAGACCGCGTTCCCATTTCGGGGAGGCGAATCAGCGGGAAGGGCACGCCTTCAGGAATATCTCGCCGAGCCCGTATTCACCTATAAAGAAACACGGAATGGGTTCTTACGAAATGATTCTTCGAAGTTGTCTGCCTGGCTAGCGAACGGTTCACTCTCACCGCGCCGCGTCATGGCTGAATTACAAGAAGCCGAGCGAAAACAGGGAGCGAATGAATCGACGTACTGGTTGTATTTCGAATTGTTATGGCGTGACTTCTTCCATTTGACGATGCGTGAGACAGGAAGCCGTCTGTTCCGTGCGAGCGGATTACAAGAAGGTCAATACACGTGGAAGGCGGACCAGCTGGCTGTCGAACGCTGGATAGAAGGAAAAACTGGTGTGCCATTCGTCGACGCCTTCATGAACGAGATTCGCGAGACGGGATGGATGTCGAACCGCGGCAGGCAGATCGTTGCCAGTTATCTAATTCATGAATTAAAGCAGGACTGGCGCATCGGAGCGCGATATTTCGAACAGCAATTGATCGACTATGATGTCGCTTCGAATTATGGGAACTGGGCGTTCATCGCGGGTGTTGGGAATGCAACACGCACACCACGATTTGATCCTGCATTCCAACAACAACGATATGATCCGAATCAACACTTCACGAAACGTTGGACCTGAAAAAAGCATCTTTTTCTGGAGTGGGAAGTAGTTGCATTTCAGAGGGGAGGATGCTATATTAAATGCATCAGATGGGGTTCCTGAATTGTACGAGAGCCGCCTTTTATCTTTGAGCCACTCTTTTTTGATAGGGAGTTTGACGTTCCAACTAGTAGTACATGCCTCGTAACACAGCAGGAGGACGTACGAATAGGAATCGGATAAGACACCCACCTGCACAGCAGGTTCAAAAATAAGGTATCGACACGGCACTTCGGGTCCCATCGTCTTATTATTTTGTTGTTTGACACGTCGCATGACGTTTTTTTTTATGATATAATTCCGAGTAAAACAGTATGAGTATTGTGAGGTTATGAGATGTTACATCAATTTTCGCGTAATGAATTAGCAATCGGTAAAACTGGACTTGACGCATTGGCATCCAAGTCCGTCGCTATTTTGGGCATCGGTGGTGTTGGATCGTTCTCAGCAGAAGCGCTTGCCCGCAGTGGTGTAGGTCGTTTGATTCTTGTCGATAAGGACGATATCGACATCACGAACGTCAACCGACAAATCCATGCTTTGCTTCCGACGGTTGGTCAACCGAAGGTCGATGCGATGGCAGAACGTCTTGCGTTAATCAATCCGGATCTTGAAATCGTTCGCTTGAAGATGTTCTACAATGAAGAGACATTCGAGTCGTTCTTCGAACAGCAACCGGATTATGTCATCGATGCATCGGACACGGTCTCGTTCAAGATTCACTTGATTCAGGAATGTAAGAAACGTAACATTCCAATCATCTCAAGCATGGGGATGGCGAACAAGATGGATCCAACACGCATCAAGATCGTTGACATCAAAGATACAAGTTATGATCCACTAGCGAAGGTCATTCGGACGAAACTTCGGAAAGCCGGCATCCATAAAGGTGTTCCTGTCGTCTTCTCCGATGAACCGCCCGTTAAGATCATCGAAGAAGTCCGTCAAGTCGTCGGAAACGATGCGGCTGCAATTCGTAAGGCAAAGATGCCGCCAAGTTCAAATGCGTTCGTTCCATCAGTTGGTGGATTGATCGCAGCGAGCTACGTCATCAACGAGATCGTCCGTGAAGCCGGCGTGACGATCGAACGCGTTCGTTAAAAAAAGCGACCTTATGGTCGCTTTTTCTGATGTGTGGCTGTTTGTTTGTTCCAAAAATCAAGTCGAGCTTGCAGTTGTTTCTCAAAACCGCGTGGGCTTGGACGATAAAAGACCGGTTTTGTCCGGGCAAGGTTCTCCGGCCAGTAATTCTGTGGCACATAGGCATGTTCGAAGTCGTGCGGGTACTGATAGGTGACGCCATTCCCAAGTGCCGCTGCCCCCGGATGATGGGCATCGCGCAAATGTGGCGGTACCGGACCGCCGTCTGAACGGCGGACGAGTGTCAATGCTTGATCGATTGCTGAGATGACAGCATTCGATTTCGGTGCCGTCGCGAGATATAAGACGGTTTCAGCGAGCGGAATCCTTGCTTCAGGGAAACCGACGTACTCGCACGCGCGTGCGCAGGCATCGACCATCAATAACGCTTGCGGATCAGACAGACCGATGTCTTCTGCCGCATGGACGTAGAGACGCCGTACGATGAAGCGCGGACTTTCGCCAGCTTCAATCATGACAGCGAGCCAGTAGAGCGCAGCGTCGGGATCGGAACCCCGAATCGATTTGATGAAGGCGGAGATGACATCATAATGCCGATCGCCGTCCTTATCGTACTTCAATGCTTTTTGTTGAATCGATTCCTCGGCGACAGCGAGATCGATCGTGATCTGACCATCGATTTCCGGTGTCGTTAAGACGGCGAGTTCAAGTGCATTCAATAATGCCCGGTAATCGCCATCCGACAACTTGACGTAATGATCGATCGCGTCATCCGTGATCGTGATCGGATATTTGCCAAGACCACGTTCTTCGTCTTTTAGGGTCCGGTCGAGGACGATTCGTAAATCGTCTGCTGTCGGGGGCTCGAAACGAAAGACTGTTGCCCGCGATAACAGAGCGGCGTTGACCTCAAAACTCGGATTTTCAGTCGTCGCCCCGATCAACGTGATCGTACCTGCTTCGAGCGCTGGCAGTAAGGCGTCTTGTTGCATCTTATTGAATCGATGGATCTCATCGAGAAAGAGAATCGTTTTTTGATCCTCGAACTGAAGACGGGCTTCGGCCGCTTTTAGAATTTCCCGTAATTGTTCCAGTTTCGCTGTGACCGCGTTCAATTGCTCGAACGCTGATTTCGTATAACTGGAGATGACACGCGCGAGCGTCGTCTTACCGGTTCCGGGTGGACCGTAAAAAATGACGGTTCCGAGACGATCGGCTAAGATGGCACGCCGCAGGAGCGTCGTCTCTCCAATCAGATGGCGTTGTCCGACGATTTCATCCAGATTCTGCGGACGCATTCGATTCGCGAGCGGTCCGGCAGGTGACTGGGATTCAAATAAATGTGCCATACACATACGCTCCTTCCACTTTTAGCTACTACTATACTAGAAAGGGTGATCCTTCGCATGATGAAAATCTCGACGAAAGGGCGATATGGTCTGACGATCATGATCGCACTCGCGAAAGAAGCTGAATCTAAACCATTATCCCTAAAAAAAATCGCGCAGATGTATGACCTATCTGAGCATTATCTTGAACAGTTGATTGCCCCCCTTCGTAATGGAGGTCTCGTCAAAAGTGTACGCGGTGCTTACGGCGGGTATAAGCTCGGTCGTGAAGCGCAAAACATCACAGCGGGTGAAATCATCCGCCTGCTTGAAGGACCACTCGTCGTCGTCGAAGGCGATGCGTGTGACGAGGTCACAAAACGCAAACTGTGGGATAAAATCCAGCAAGCAGTCGATCAAGTACTCGATTCAACGACGCTACAAGACTTAGCGGAAGAAGAAGATACAGGATACATGTTCTATATTTGAGAGGTGAAAACGAATGAATTACTTTGACCACTCGGCGACGACGCCGATGCGTCCGGAAGTCCTTGAGGCGATGACGCCTTATTTGCTCGAACAGTATGGCAACCCATCTAGTGTCCACGCGGCTGGTCGGTCTGCTCGGGCAGCAATTGACAAAGCACGCCGGCAGATCGCACAAGAATTGAACGCGAAACCAACCGAACTGATTTTCACGAGCGGTGGAACGGAATCGGATAATTATGCAATCTTCGGTGCGGCTGAGGCGGCGCGTGAAAAAGGGCGTCATCTCATTACGACACGGTTTGAGCACCATGCTGTTTTGCATGCGTTCGAAGAGCTCGAAAAACAAGGCTATGACGTCACGTATCTCGATGTTCCAGATACAGGCGTCGTCTCAATGGCTGCTTTGCAAGAAGCGGTACGGGATGATACGACACTCGTCTCGATCATGTTCGGCAACAATGAAGTTGGAACGATTCAGCCGATTGCGGCATTCGGTCAATTTTTACGAGAACGCGGTATTTTGTTCCATACGGACGCGGTGCAAGTGTTCGGAAAACAAGCAATCGATGTCGAAGCGTTACAGGTCGATCTCTTATCCGCGTCTGGTCATAAAATCAATGGTCCAAAAGGAATCGGATTGTTGTATGTACGGACTGGTGTGAAGTTAGCGCCTCAAACGTTCGGAGGAGAACAGGAACGCAAGCGTCGCGCTGGTACGGAGAACGTACCGGGAATCGTCGGTTTAGCGAAAGCGCTCGAACTGATGATCGCAGAGCGCGATCAACAACAGGACCACATCAAACAACTGCGCAGCGTTTTGCTAACACGATTGGATGAAAGTGGCGTCACTTACGAAGTCAACGGCGTTGAAGGATTGCCGAATGTCCTCAATCTTTACTTCCCGCACATTGAAATCGAACCGTTCCTGATCATGCTTGATATGCGTCAAATGGCCGTATCGAGCGGGAGTGCATGTACGGCAGGATCCGTCGAACCTTCGCATGTCTTATCGGCGATGTATGGCGAAGATGAACGGACACGAGCATCGGTCCGCATCAGTTTTGGTCACGGAAATGAGCTCGCGCAAGTCGAACTACTCGCACAAGCCTTGCAAGATGTCGTAAAATCGTTTCAGAATTAACTAAGAGGTGAAATAAATGAATACACGAGCGAAAGCCCCGAGTGAAACGACAGTCGTCGTTGGGATGTCGGGCGGTGTCGATTCTTCTGTGACAGCTCATTTATTAAAAGAGCAAGGCTATAACGTCATCGGAATCTTCATGAAAAACTGGGATGACACGGATGAGAACGGCTTTTGTACGGCGACGGAAGATTATGAAGACGTCATCGCGGTAGCCAATCAAATCGGCATTCCGTACTATGCAGTCAATTTCGAGAAAGAGTACTGGGATAAGGTCTTCACGTACTTCCTCGATGAATATAAACTCGGTCGGACACCGAATCCGGACGTCATGTGTAACAAGGAAATCAAGTTCAAAGCCTTCCTTGATCATGCGATGCGTCTTGGTGCCGATTTCGTCGCGACAGGGCACTATGCGCGTGCCGTCTATGAGGATGGAGAACATAAATTGCTTCGAGGCGTTGATGCAAACAAGGATCAAACATATTTCTTGAATCAATTGTCGCAAGAGCAAATCGCGAAGGCGATGTTCCCGATCGGGCACATGGAAAAATCAGAAGTGCGCCGGATCGCAGAAGAAGCGAACCTCGCAACGGCGAAGAAAAAAGACTCGACAGGCATTTGCTTCATTGGCGAGCGGAACTTCAAACAGTTCCTCGGTCAATATCTGCCGGCGCAACCCGGTGAGATGCGGACACTTGACGGCAACGTCATGGGACGTCACGATGGATTGATGTACTATACGATGGGGCAACGTCATGGACTCGGTATCGGTGGCGACGGAGAGCCTTGGTTCGTCGTCGGGAAAAACTTAGAGGAGAACATTCTCTATGTCGATCAAGGGTTCCACAACGAATTGCTGTATTCGGAAGGATTACTTGCTTCAGATGTCAGCTGGACATCTGAGCGTCCAGTCGGTGAGACATTCCGTTGTACGGCGAAATTCCGTTACCGTCAACAAGATACAGCGGTCACGGTTCGTGTCCTCGAAGAGGGACTCGATGTCTCGTTTGACGAGCGTCAACGGGCAATCACACCAGGACAAGCGGTCGTGTTCTATGATGGAGACATCTGTCTCGGTGGTGCGACGATCGATGCAGCCTATAAAGCAGGCGAACGCCTCGCTTATCTAGCGTAAGGAGCAAAAGAAGATGAACTATAATGAAGTAGGATTCCGGCATCTAGAAGCTGGAAATTATGAATTAGCAGCGCAAGCGTTTAACGACGCGATCGAAGAAAATCCAAAAGATCCGACGGCGTACGTCAATCTTGGAACATTACTGCAATCGATGAACGACGCCGATCGTGCGCTTCGTTTTTATGACCGGGCACTGATGATCGATAATACGTTTGCGAGTGCCTATTATGCGAAAGGTGCCTTGTTCTTTGCTGCCGACAAACTCGTCGAAGCAGAGGAATCATTGCGGGCAGCGTTATTATATGGACTTGACGACGCGGATCTCCATTTCATGCTCGGGATGACGTATCAAAAACTCGGTGATCCAGTCCGCGGGTTGCCTCGTTTACAGCGTGCGTCAGAACTAAACGGTGTCGATATCGAGATCGCATTCCAATACGGACTTGCCTTAGCGCAAAACGAGAAGTTGGAAGAAGCGGTCGAGATGTTCGAGCACGTCTTGATGCTTGACGAAACGCATACAGATGCACGATACAATTATGCGATTGCCCTTGCTTTCCTTGGTCAACAGGAAGCCTGTTATGCAGAACTCGAAGCCGTTCTTGCCTACCAGCCGGAACACGCCCTTGCGCGGGACGCGAAAGCGAAGATGGATGCGTTATTAAAACAAGCAGACTGATATAAAAAAGACGATTCCGCCTGGAGTCGTCTTTTTTTATGCTATTTAATTCCCAACTTCACGGATGACACGAAGTGGTGGACCGGAAAAGTCTTCATAGGCTTCATCCATGTTTTTCGTGTACAGTTCGATGACGTTATTTTCCGTATCCTTGAAATAAGCAGAATGCTCTTTTTGATTCGATGTCTCCTGTTCGTCCCATTCTCTGAGCTTCACGGTGATCGATGCTTCCCGCAATTGATTCAAGGCTTGCTGGAACTCGTCCTTCTCAACGTAGAAAGCACAGTGGACATGGACACCACCTTCATCGTACAACGTGTCCCATTCGGATACTGGTAAGTGTTTGACGGTCCGTTCTTCCATCGTGAAGTCTCGCTTCAGCCACAGGCCGAGTCGAGTATTACCGCCAATGTAAAGCCACGTGGCCCAGACCCCGTCTTGTTTAGATTGTTCTTTACTTGGTTCCGCATCTTCAGGAGCCCATTGCTCGACGACTGGAATGCCTAGTGTCCCATTCCAAAAGCCAACCGCACGGTCCATATCCTCGACTTCAAGTACTAATTCACACAATCCTGCAATCGGTAAACGTGCCATCCTTAAACTCCTCCTCTTAACGAAATGTTTCAGGGTATCTTTCCCTGATTTAAAATCCGGTAAACGAATGCTATGATGAAAGCAGCGAATGAAAAAGAGAGAAAGAAGGTGGAGTGATGGAGCACCCCCATCAAGTCGTCGGGCGCGTCAAACGTGTGCTCTTTTCTTCTGAAGAAGAAGCACACTCCATTGTATTGGTCGCCGTCAAAGAAAAGAACTTTGAACTGAAAGAAACCGAGCTCGTCATCACGGGTACTGGGGTTGGGATCGAACTCGGAGGAACGTATCAAGCATTCGGTCGTCTCGTCGATCATCCCCGATTCGGAAAACAACTGAAGGCGGAACTGATTCGGCGATCGGTTCCGATGACAAAACATGCGACGATCCGCTTCTTGACGAATGGTTCGTTCACCGGCATTGGTCCGAAGACAGCGAAAAATATCGTCGATGCTCTCGGAGAAGAGGCAGTGGATCTCATTTTGAAAGATGAACGGGTACTGAATCAGGTGCCTGGGTTAAAACAAAAACAAGCTGACATCATCTTGAGTCGACTCGCCACGTTATACGGTGTCGATCAGTTGATGCTGTTCTTAGCACCATTTGATGTTACGCCGAAGCTAGCGGCAAAGATTTATGCTGCTTACGAAGGGGACGCCATGGCGCGAATACGAGAGAATCCATATTCCTTGATGTATGAAGTGAATGGGATTGGTTTTAAGACAGCCGATCATATCGCATCACATCTTGGACTCGTCGGATTACACCCGGAGCGCGTCGCTGCTTCGATCATGCACATATTAGAACAAGAAGCAGGAGAGGGACATGCCTTTGCGACGGTCGACTCACTATTGCAGCGAGCACCCCGTTTGCTTGGTGAGGACCCGGGGGAACGGCTAGAACAAGCGATTGAACTATTGCTTGCTGAAGATAAGGTCAAGCTCGAAGAAGGCTGTCTGTATTTACCGACAATCTTTTATGCTGAAGTCCGAGCGGCGAAGGAACTCGCGCGGGTCATGGCGAACGGTGCCGAACAGGAAGTCGATGTCGCGACGATCCTTGAAGCAATCGGGCACCTCGAAGAACAGTTTGGCATGGAATATGCGGCGCAACAGCGAGAAGCGATCGAGTTAGCGGTCAAAGCGCCGCTGATGGTTCTGACCGGTGGACCCGGTACCGGTAAGACGACCGTCATCAAGGGAATTTTACATGCCCTGCAAGAAATTCATGATTGGCCGCTTGAGAAAAGTCGTGTCAAGACGGGAGATGTTTATCCGTACGTCCTTGTTGCACCGACCGGACGCGCCGCTAAACGTTTGTCGGAAGCGACGGACGTCCCAGCGATGACGATTCATCGTCTGTTGAAGTATGACGGAACGAATTTCCAATTAAATGAAGATCAGCCGATTACAGGGAAAGTACTGATCATCGATGAGTCGTCGATGATTGATATCTACTTGTTATCGAGTCTGCTCCGTGCTGTGCCGAACGGTATGAAAATCTTGTTCGTCGGTGACCGGGATCAGTTACCATCCGTTGGTCCTGGGCAAGTGCTGGCAGACTTGATGGATACGCAAGGGATTCCCGTCGTTCGTTTGAACGTCGTCCATCGCCAAGCGGAAGATTCTTCGATTTTACGACTCGCGCACGATTTGAAGAACCGGACGACGTCAGCTGATTTGTTATCACCACTTGCGGATCGTCGCTTTTACACCGCGTCTCCGCAAGAGACGTTACGTGGCATCTCAGCCTTCGCGGAAAAAGCACTTGCAAAAGGGTATTCGAAATTCGATGTTCAGGTTCTGGCACCGACTTACCGTGGTCAGGTCGGAATCGACGAACTGAATGTCGCCTTGCAACGCGTCTACAATCCGGAGGAACCGAAAAAACGCGAAGTCAAACAAGGCACTCGGATTTACCGGACCGGGGATAAGATTCTTCAGCTCGTCAATAATGCGGAAGAGAACGTCTATAACGGAGATATCGGCGAAATCGTCAATATCTTCTTCGCCAAAGAGAACGTCGACAAGGTGGATAAGATCATCGCCCGCTTCGACCAGACGGAAGTCGAGTACAACCGGAGTGACTGGGATCAATTCACGCATGCCTACGCGATTACGATCCACAAGGCACAAGGGTCCGAGTTTCCGATCGTCTTGATGCCGGTCTATTTCACGGGGGCATTCAAGCATTCCCGAAACTTGATTTATACGGCGGTCACCCGTGCGAAGTCGAGTTTATTATTGTTCGGCGACCCACGAGCGTTTCATAAAGCGTCGCAAGAAGAGGAGCCGCGGCGCCGAACACGATTGATTGAACGACTCGGTGGGGTGACAAAGACTTGACGGATGCTGTGTGATAGGTAATAATCACGATAGATGAATGGACGTAACACGTTGATGGAAGATAAGTAAAAGGAAAACTCGAGTCCAGAGAGAAGTGAGTCTGCTGCAATCACTTTCTCGAGTCCCTTTGAAGCTCCTTCCGGAGTCGGGTGTAAACACCTGCGGGTCATCCCCGTTATCAGATGTTCGAGGTAGGCAATGGATTGCTTACGAACGAGGGTGGTACCACGGAAGCGATGCTTTCGTCCCTTTTCAGGGATGAAGGCATCGCTTTTTTGCGTCCAAATAAAACCAATGGGGGTAACTGTTCATGAAAGCTCTAAAACCATTAACGGGTGCACAAATCCGTCAGATGTATCTTGATTTCTTCCAAAGCAAAGGGCATGCGATCGAACCGAGTGCTTCACTCGTACCGGTCGAGGATCCATCGCTCTTGTGGATCAACTCAGGGGTTGCGACACTCAAGAAATATTTCGATGGTCGTGTCATTCCTGATAATCCACGTATCGTCAACGCACAAAAATCAATCCGGACGAATGATATCGAAAACGTCGGGAAAACAGCACGTCACCATACGTTCTTCGAGATGCTCGGAAACTTCTCTGTCGGTGATTACTTCCGTGAAGATGCAATCAAATGGGGCTGGGAACTCTTGACGAGTGATGACTGGTACGGTCTTGACCCGGAACGTCTCTCGGTCACGATTCACCCGGAAGATGACGCAGCGCGTCAAATCTGGCTTGAACTCGGTGTACCGGCTGAGCGGATCATTCCACTTGAAGATAACTTCTGGGAAATCGGTGAAGGTCCATCTGGTCCGAACACGGAAATCTTCTTCGACCGTGGACCTGCTTTTGGAGACGATCCGAACGATTCAGAACTCTACCCAGGTGGCGAAAACGAACGCTATCTCGAGATCTGGAATATCGTTTTCAGTCAGTATAACCACGATGGACACGGCAACTACACGGAACTTCCGCGTAAAAACATCGATACAGGAATGGGACTCGAACGGATGGCATGTGTCATGCAGGACGTGCCGACGAACTTCGATACGGATCTGTTCATGCCGATCATTCACAAAACAGAAGAGATCAGCGGTAAAATCTACCGTGATGATTCGAAACTCGATGTAGCATTCAAAGTCATCGCAGACCACATCCGTACCGTATCATTCGCAATTGGTGATGGTGCGCTTCCTTCGAATGAAGGACGCGGATATGTCCTTCGTCGTTTACTGCGCCGTGCGGTGCGTTATGCGAAGATGCTTGGAATCGAGCGTCCGTTCATGTATGAACTCGTCGATACGGTCGGGAATGTCATGGTTGACTTCTACCCACAAGTTCCAGAAAAAGCAGACTTCATCAAACGTGTCATCAAAAACGAAGAAGAACGTTTCCATGAGACACTTCATGACGGTCTTGCAATCTTGAACACAGTCGCTCAGACGTCTAAGGCGAACGGTGAGCATGTTATCAGTGGCGAAGATGCGTTCCGTCTGTATGACACGTATGGTTTCCCACTCGAATTGACAGTCGAGTATGCGGAAGATCATCAGATGTCTGTTGATGAAGAAGGCTTCAAACTAGCGATGGATGCACAACGTCAGCGTGCACGTGCAGCGCGTGAAGAGAGTGGTTCGATGCAACAGCAATCGGAAGTCCTCTCGACGCTAAAAGATAAAAGTACGTTCGTCGGCTATACCGACCTTAAGGCGGATGCGAAAATCATCGCATTGTTGCATGATGGAGAACGAGTCACAGAAGTCGCTGCTGGTGAAGAAGCACAAGTCATTCTTGACATCACACCGTTCTACGCTGAAAGTGGTGGTGAAGTCGCGGATACAGGAACAATCGAAGGCAAAGACTTCGTTCTTGATGTCAAAGATGTTCAAAAAGCACCAAACGGTCAAAACTTGCATACGGTCATCGTTCGTACAGGGATCGCAACGGAAGCTGCAGACGTCGTTGCAACAGTCGAAGCAGCAGAGCGTAAAGCCGTCACGAAAAACCATACGGCAACACACTTGCTTCATAAAGCATTGAAAGATACGCTCGGAACACACGTCAACCAAGCAGGATCACTCGTTTCTCCAGATCGTCTTCGTTTCGACTTCTCACACTTCGGTGCAGTGACACAAGAAGAGTTGACGAAGATTGAACAAGACGTCAACCAAGCAATCTGGGCATCACTACCGGTTGATATCGAAGAGATGAACATCGCTGATGCAAAAGCAAAAGGCGCAATGGCATTGTTCGGTGAGAAATACGGTGAAACGGTTCGTGTCGTCTCAGCAGGCACGTACTCGATCGAGTTGTGTGGCGGTATCCACGTCGGGAACACAGCAGAAATCGGCTTGTTCAAGATCGTTTCAGAGTCCGGGATCGGTGCAGGTACACGCCGAATCGAGGCGGTAACGGGTGCAGGCGCGTATCGTGTCATGAATCAGCACTTGGAAACACTCGAACAAGCAGCAGCTGTCTTGAAGACGAAGACGACAGAAGTTCCTGTTCGCATCGAAGCACTGCAACAACAGCTCCGTGAGACGGAACGGGCGAATGAATCGTTGCAAGCAAAACTTGCGAACATCGAAGCTGCTTCATTGAAGGACGATGTTGAGGAAATCAACGGTGTGCGTGTGCTTGCGAAACGCGTCGACGTCTCAGATATGGATGCTCTTCGCGGTATGATGGACGAGTTGAAGAGCTCGCTCGGATCAGCAATCATCGTTCTCGGAAGTGCGCAAGGTGAGAAAGTCAATCTCGTCGCAAGCGTCTCAAAAGATTTAATCGACCAAGGCTATCATGCTGGTAAATTGATCAAGGAAGTCGCAACACGCTGCGGTGGTGGCGGTGGCGGTCGCCCTGACATGGCTCAAGCTGGTGGAAAAGATGCGTCGAAATTAGAAGAAGCACTCGCGTACGCTTCACAATACGTGCAATCACTGGCATAATAGAAACGTAGTGTATATGAAAGAGGTGATGAACGTGAGTCAGATGGATCAAACGATGAAATTCAACTTTCCGGAAGACGATAACAAAGCAGCGACACGTGATGTGTTGTTGACTGTCTATCATGCTTTAGAAGAAAAAGGATATCATCCGATCAACCAAATCGTCGGCTATCTCCTTTCAGGAGATCCTGCTTACATTCCTCGTCATAATGACGCACGTAACTTAATTCGTAAGATTGAACGCGACGAATTGCTCGAAGAACTCGTGAAATCTTATTTGGCGGAGAGTGGAAATTCAAAATGAAACGTGCAATGGGACTAGATGTCGGTTCGAAGACGATCGGGGTAGCGGTCAGTGACTTGATGGGCTGGACGGCGCAAGGCGTCGAGACGGTCAAGTGGACGGAACCGGATTACCCAGAAGCCTTCAAACGGCTCGATGTCATCATGAAGACATACAATGTCGAAATCCTAGTCATTGGTCTTCCGAAAAACATGAACGGTTCCATCGGTCCCCGCGCAGAAGCAAGTGAAGCTTTTGCGAAGGAAATCGAACAGCATACCGGGCTTGAAGTCGTCTTCATGGATGAACGGTTGACGACGATGCAAGCAGAACGGATGCTGATCGATGCCGATGTCAGCCGTAAAAAGCGTAAACAAGTCATCGATAAGATGGCTGCCGTCATGATCCTGCAATCGTACTTGGATCGGACGAATCGATGAAGGGGGAGAAACCGATGGCTGAAGAAAAACGTCAGTATCTCTTTCCAGATGAAGAGGGCGGCGAACATCTTTTCGAAGAATGGTACCGTTACTCGAGTGAACGTACAGGAAAAACCTATCTGTTTCTTGAAATGATCGGTAACCCTGACGAAGGAGCAGATGATCTGATCATCTGTGAGATCGATGAATATGGAGAAGGCGAAGATGATTTCGAATTGAGCCTGATCGATGAAAATGATGAGCAAACTTGGGATGAACTCGAGCTTGCGTTAAAGGAGCGGATCACTGATGCAACAGAATGAACCAACACGTTACGTAATTCCGGACGGCGAAGGAAATGATTTCGAATTCGTAGAACGTCTGCGTTACGAAAGCCCACGTTCGAGTAAGACATACATCTTCCTTGAGCCAATCGGAGCAGACTATGACGAAGCAGAAGAAGTCGATATCTTCGTTTACGAACTTGACGAATACGGTGATGGAGACAACGACTTCAACCTCGTACCGATCGATGAAGATGATACAGCGACTTGGGATGAAATCGAAGAAGTCTTTAACACGCTCGAAGATCAGTTAGACTAACCCGACTCATGACAGGTGACGTCGTAAGAGACTTTCTCTTACGATGTCACCTTGTTTTAAGAGAAGAAGGAGGAACCGATGGAGAACGAATGGAAGCAAAATGCCGAAATCGAAAAAAGGCGACGCCGGACATCACGGCGGATTACGCTAATCATCCTTTCTGTATTGTTGACGATTTTTCTAGTTGCCAGTGCGGTCGTCTATGTCTTTTTGAAAAATGCGCTTGAACCAGTCGATGAAGCAGCGACGAAATCCGTCAAAGTCGAAGTTCCTTTAGGAGCAGGGACGAGTACGATTGCTTCCTTACTAAAGGAAAAAGACTTGATTGCGAACGAGACGATTTTCCGTTATTACGTCCGTTATAAGAATGAATCGTCATTCCAGGCGGGTACGTATACACTGTCACAAGCCATGTCCCCGGATGAAATCATCAATGAATTAAAGACGGGAACGGTCATGAAGGCAGCGGATGTGAAAATCACGTTACCTGAAGGCATCACGATGGATCGTCAAATCGCTTTGATCGCGAAAGCAACGAACTTCAAGGAAGAGACGGTCCGTAAAGAATTGACGGATGCGACATTCATCGACAGCATGATTGAAAAATATCCGATGTTGACGGATGAAGTGAAAAAAGATGGTGTCCTGTATGCACTTGAAGGGTACCTCTTCCCAGCAACGTATGAGTTTGATAAAGGAAAAAGCATTGATCAAATCGTCGAGACGATGCTCGATGAAACAGAAAAAGTCTACGATGAGAATGAGGATGCCATTCAAAAGTCTGGCATGACCTTCCATGAAGTACTCAGTCTCGGTTCCATGGTCGAGCGTGAAGCGGCGACAGCAGATGATCGTCGTGAAATCGCTGGTGTCTTTAAAAATCGATTGGATGACGGTATGAAGTTACAGTCGGATCCAACGGTTTGGTATGGCACAGGTGAAAATACGGCTTTAACGACGCTGAAGGATCTCGAGAACAATTCGAAGTACAATACGTACAAGTACGAAGGGATTCCGATTGGTCCGATTTCAACGGTCAGTAAGGATTCGGTACTTGCCGTGTTAAATCCGAATAAAACGAAATATGTCTATTTCTTCGCCCGTCCACCAAGCGATAAACATCCACGAGGACAGATTCTATACGAAGAGACATATGAAGAACATCAACGAAACGTCGTTAAGTATAAGCCGGAATGGGTGGAATACGAAGCGAGTAAAGAGCAATGAGCAACGGGTTGGGTTGAAGCGGGAAGTTCGCTTCAAGTCAACCTGTTTATGCGGAAGAGGGAGTGAATGGCGTGAATGATTTCACGACCTATGTCGAATCAATGATTCATCCTCGAGATGCTCTGTTAGAAGAAATGGAGCGTTATGCGGAAGAACATCATATACCAATCATCGAACTGACAGGTTCCGAAGTCTTGTTATCGCTCCTGCGATTACAACAACCGAAGCGCATTTTAGAAGTCGGAACCGCAATCGGATATAGTGCGATTCGGATGGCCCGTGCGCTACCGGATGCGCGCATTACGACGATTGAACGAAATGCAAAGCGGTATGAAGAAGCAAAAACCTTCATCGCCCGGTCAGATGTGGCGGACCGGATTGACATCATTTTTGGTGATGCAGTAGAATTAGCCGAAACGCTTGAAGACCAGTTCGATGCGGTCTTCATTGATGCAGCTAAAGGACAGTATAAAAAATTCTTTGCAGGATATGGGCGACTCATTCCTGAGGGCGGCGTACTCTATACGGATAATCTCTTCTTACACGGAGATGTTCTCGAGTCTGATCCGAAGACATTCGATCGAAGAAGACGTCGACTCGTGCGTCTCGTCAAGGAATTCACGGTCTGGATGATGGAACAAGAACAATACGATACGACGATTTTTCCGCTCGGTGACGGTGTATCCGTCAGTCGGAAAAAGTCGAAATGATGGAGGAACGAATGACATGCAAAAACCGGTAGTAATTGGCGTAGCGGGCGGAACGGGTTCAGGGAAGACGACGGTGGCACGTTCACTCGTCGATGCGTTCCCAAGTGAATCAATCGTCATGATTGAGCAGGACGCGTATTATAAAGATCAAAGTGATTTATCAATGGAAGAGCGGTATCAGACAAACTATGATCACCCTTCGCTTTGATTCCCCGTTTGTATATGCCTGTGACTGGCTCTCTCAAAGATCAAAGTGATTTATCAATGGAAGAGCGGTATCAGACAAACTATGATCACCCGTTCGCTTTTGATAATGGTCTGTTGATTGAGCACATTCAGTCGCTCCGTGAAAACATTGCCGTTGAAAAACCGGTATATGACTATGTCGCCCACACGCGGGCACAAGAAACGATTCGTCTCGAACCACGCGATGTCATCATCGTAGAAGGAATTTTAGCGCTTGAAGACGAACGGTTACGGGAACTAATGGATATCAAGGTGTTCGTCGATACGGATGCGGACGTTCGCATTTTGCGTCGGATGCAACGTGATATCAACGAACGTGGACGTTCGATCGACTCAGTCGTTGAGCAGTACACGAACGTCGTTCGTCCGATGCATCTGCAGTTCTGTGAACCAACAAAACGGTATGCGGACATCATCGTACCGGAAGGCGGCGAGAATCATGTCGCGATCGATTTACTCGTGACGAAGATTCGAGCGATTCTTGATTATCGTTCAGCACTCGATCAAAGAGGATATTGATTCCAAAAAAGATGTGAATATACTATACTAGTGGAATAAAAAGGAGCGTGACAAAAATGGCAGAAAAGCAATACTACATGACGCTTGAAGGTAAAGCGAACATTGAAAATGAATTGAATGAATTGAAGTCAGTCCGCCGGAAAGAAGTCGTCGAGAACATCAAGATCGCCCGTTCGTTCGGTGACCTTTCAGAGAACGCTGAGTACGATTCAGCAAAAGAAGAGCAAGCGATGGTCGAAGGCCGGATCGCTCAACTTGAAGAGATGCTTCGTAATGTTGCCATCATCTCAGAAGAAGAGAAGGATATCTCGGTCGTCGGTATCGGAACGACGGTCACTTTCTTAAGTGTCGAAGATAACGAAGAAGATACGTATACGATCGTCGGTAGTGCCGAAGCAGATCCGTTCACGGGTAAAATCTCGAACGAATCACCAATCGCGAAAAGTTTAATGGGGCACCAAGTCGGAGATCAAGTCTCTGTACCAGCACCAGGCGGCGAATACGCAGTAAAAATTACATCGATCAAATAAAGAACACAGGAGCCGGAGCAATCCGGCTTTCTGTTTGATGGAGGAATGAATTATGCCAATCGCAATCATCGGCGCAATGGAAGAGGAAGTCAACTTATTGCGTAATGAGTTATCAGAACGTAAAGATACAGTCATCGCAAACTATCATTTTTATGAAGGGCTTTTAAATAGCGTTCCTGTCGTCATCTTGAAGTCAGGAATCGGGAAAGTGAACGCTGCGATCGGGACGACATTATTGCTAGACCACTACAAACCAAGTGCTGTCATCAATACGGGCTCAGCAGGTGGATTCAAGGAAGGCTTAACGGTCGGGGATGTCGTTGTCTCAACAGAAGTACGTCACCACGACGTCGACGTGACGGCATTTGGATACGAATATGGACAGGTACCTGGAATGCCAGCTGCCTATCAAGCAGATCCGAAGCTTGTTGCAACGGCAGAAGCCGTCATCGAGCGGATGGATGCGATTCGCGTCGTTCATGGATTAATTGCGACAGGCGATTCATTCATCCACGATTCAGAGCGCTCTGCTCAAATCAAGGCGCACTTCCCAGAAGTCGCAGCCGTCGAGATGGAAGCAGCACCAATAGCACAAGTCTGTCATCAGTTCGGTGTTCCGTTCGTCGTAACGCGGTCGATTTCAGATAGCGCCAATGAAGAAGCGTCACTCTCGTTTGATGAATTCCTCGAGATTGCGTCAATCAATTCCGCTAAAATGGTCATGGAAGTCGTACGGACGTTAGCAGAATGAGGTATGGGGGAAGGGCACGGGAGACCATGCTCTTCCTTTTTTCTTTGACAAAAGCATATTAACGCTTTATATTAGTACCAGATACTAATAACAAAAGGGGATGCCTTATGAAGATCGGGATTGTAGGATTAGGAACGTCTTTGCCGTCACGCCGCGTGACGAACGATGAATTAGCAACGACGCTCGATACGAGCGATGAATGGATTCGGACACGGACAGGAATCGGGGCACGACGGATTGCAGCCGATGATGTGGATGTCACTGACTTAGCGACAGAAGCTGCTCAGAAAGCGCTTGATGATGCTGGATTGACAGTAGAGGACATCGGGTTGATCGTCGTCGGAACGGCAACAGGACGAGCATTTCCGTCTACTGCCTGTATCGTTCAAGAGCGTCTTGGAGCACGCGGAGCGACTGCATTCGATATTAGTGCGGCATGTAGTGGTTTCATCTTTGCATTACAAACAGCTGCTAGCATGTTAGCAACAGTCGAAGGAAAACATGCGCTCGTCATCGGTGCTGAAAAAATGTCGAGTATCGTCGACTGGTCAGACCGGTCAACTGCCATCTTATTTGGAGACGGTGCAGGGGCAGTCGTCATCGGATCAACTGAGCAAGAGGGTCTTAATGCCTTTGAGCTTGGAACAGATGGACGCGGAGCACATTTGTTATTTAAGGACATCGATGGACCAATCGAGATGAATGGTCGTGAAGTCTTCAAGTTCGCTGTTCGCAAATTACCGGAAATCGTTGAAAAAGTCATTCAAAAAGCGGATAGCACACTCGAAGACATTGATATCTTGATTCCGCATCAGGCAAACCTACGAATTATCGATGCAGCGTGCGAACGACTGCATATACCGCAAGAGAAAGTCATCGTCACCATCGATGAGCATGCGAATACATCGGCTGCTTCAATCCCACTCGCGCTCGAAGAAGCACGTCAACAAGGGCGCTTGACACCTGGTACGAAGCTCGTACTTGCTGGATTCGGTGCCGGATTGACTTGGGGAGCAGCATACATTACTTGGACTAAAGGAGAGAACACATAAGATGATGAGAAAACGCGTTGTAGTCACAGGAATCGGAGCACTGACACCAATCGGGAACGATGCTAATACATTCTGGGAAGCATTAAAAGAAGGAACGAACGGGATTCGACCGATGGAGCGTCTCGATATCGATGAATATCCAACAAAGGTCACTGGAGAATTGCAGAACTTCGACGTGACAGAATTCATCGAGGCGAAAGAAGCACGCAAGATGGACCGCTTCGTTCATTACTCACTTGTCGCAAGCATGGAAGCTGTAAAAGATGCTGGAATTGATATCAAGTCGATTGCTGAACGTGCAGGTGTCTGGATTGGATCAGGGATTGGTGGCGTGGAGACAATCGAGAAACAAGCAAAAATTTACTTCGAGCGCGGACACCGTCGTGTCAGCCCGTTCTTCATTCCGATGATGATTCCGAACATGGCAAGCGGTCAGGTATCGATCTATACCGGAGCCAAGGGGCCGAATAACTGTTCTGTCACAGCATGTGCTTCAGGAACGAATGCGATCGGGGAAGCACTTCGTGTCATCGAACGGGGCGATGCAGATGTCATGATCGCTGGTGGAGCGGAAGCACCAATCACGAACTTAGCGTTTGCTGGTTTTTGTTCCAACAAAGCGATGTCAACGAATCACGATCCTGAGACAGCAAGCCGTCCGTTTGACGAAGGACGTGATGGATTCGTCATGGGAGAAGGAGCAGGCATCTTGATTCTTGAAGAGTACGAGCATGCGGTAGCACGTGGCGCAAAAATCTATGCCGAAGTCAGTGGGTATGGATTAACAGCTGACGCCTACCACATCACAGCTCCAGATCCAGATGGAGACGGTGGAGCACGTGCGATGGCAATGGCAATCCAAGATGCAGGTATCGCACCAGGAGCAGTCGGATATATCAATGCACACGGAACGAGTACACCGATGAACGACATTCTTGAAACGAAAGCGATCCACAGTGTCTTCGGTGAACAGGCAAAACAACTCGTCGTCAATTCGACGAAATCGATGATTGGTCACTTGCTTGGTGGCGCAGGTGGGGTCGAGGCGATTGCGACGATTAAATCGCTACAAGAACAAACCGTTCACCCAACGATTCATCTCAAACAGCCGAGTGAAGGTTGTGACCTTGATTACGTGACGGAAGGTGCACGGAGCGTCGAATTGAATTACGCCCTGAGCAACTCGCTCGGGTTCGGTGGACACAACGCATCACTCGTCTTCAAACGTTACGAAGCTTAAGCTTAAGCGATTCCCTTGGAAAAACGAGGGGGTCGCTTTTTTGCTGATTTTCTGATTCAATAGAGAAATGCGTGTTTGACGCAGAAAGGAGTCGTTTATGACTAACATCACAAGAAAAACATCAATCCTGATACTGATCCTATTTTTATTGATTGGTCTCAGTGGTACGCTCATATATCGTCTATCATCTCAAAAGACGAAAACAGATCAGGAGACCCAAGCAGTGAAGGTTGAATTAATCGAATCATCACTCCCGAAAACATCCGATATTGCGTTAGCGACGGATAGCCGTTCTCAGACACTGTTAGCACAACTGTATGAAGGATTATATGTCTTTACTTCTGGGACATCCGTCCGTAGAGGATTAGCACAGGATATGTCAGTCTCAAAGGATCGTCTGACGTATACGATTCAACTCAAACAAACGAAAAATGCGCAGGGTCAGTCGATCACGGCACAAGACTTTGTCGATAGTTTCCGACGTGTAGCAGCTAATAAAACGAATTCTCCTTATGGTTTTTTATTTGAAGTGTTTGAAAATGGACGTGCCGTCAACGACGGAAAAATGAAGCCAGAGCGTTTAGGTGTAAAGGCGAAAGGACGCGATCAACTTGTCATCACGCTGAATCAGCCGGTTTCGAATCTAAAAGAATTACTCGCGATGTCCGTCTTTTATCCCCAACCGGAATCTAAGAAGTGGCAGGAGCTCACGGGTAATGGTGCGTTTACACTAGAACAGATGTCGAAAAACGGATATACGCTTAAGAAAAACAACCAGTATCATCAACAAAATGTTGTCACGGTCGAGAAAGTGAAAAGTCGCATCATCTTTGATCATCAGACGCAATGGAGTACGTATGAGAACAGTAAAGCAGCGATTCTTCCGTTACAAGAGAGTGTCGAGACACAAGAAGATCAAGTCTCTCGACCAACCTATCAAAAAAAGCGGAGCGGTGTCTTTTATATCGCATTTAATCAAAAAAATGAAGCCTTCCGCGAAAAAACACTCCGACAACGAATTGCTTACGCCTTGATGGAAAAAGAGTCCGTTCAACTTCCTTTAGGATATGCAGGCATTCCGACGAATCGATTCGTCGTCACAGATACGAATGTATTAATGACAGAACCGGTACAAGTAAAAAAAGAAAATGGTAAACAACAGAAGAAACAACGAATCGAGATGCTTAATTTTGATGATCCACAGGCAAAACGGATCGGGAAACAGCTCGAGACGTATCTTGAGAAACAGTTGCCTGATATTGATATCGTTCTTAAACCCGTTGCGATTGAAGAGAAAATAAATAAAGAACAATCAGCACAATATGCGATGACACTTACAGGTTGGATGCCAGATTATCCAGGTCCACTTGCGTATTTGAATCAGTTCGTTTCGGATAATCCGTTAAATTCCGTAAACTATCAATCCGATACGTATGATCAGACGATTGAAAAAGCACGACAGGCGCAAGATGTAAAGAAAAAACAAGCACTGTATCATCAAGCGGAAGAACGTTTAATTAAACAAGATGCTGTCATCGTTCCTTTGTATCAGACGACTGAAAAATTATATGTTTCTGATACGATTCAAGGAATTGAAGTCCCCATCTATGGACCAGAATACCTACTTCGATCGATGAAAATTCTAAAATAATTATTTAACTGGGACTATTTTTGCGTGTGGTCCCAGTCTTTTTTGAAAAAATATTTAGAAAAATCGGATAAAAGGTTTGCAAAATTATCAGAACATTGTAAACTATTTGTAACGAAGGGTTTGATTCGAATATAGTAATTCTTTTTTTTTCGGTCAAAAACCTGACAGTATCATGCTTTTAGAATTTTAGGGGGGTCATCGTAACATGAAGAAGAAAAGCTTTGCTCTAGCTACATCTGTAGCTCTCGTATCAAGTGCGTTCCTCGCAGCTTGTTCGACAACGGATTCAGGCGACAAATCGGGCGACACAGGTTCAAGCAAAAAATCAAGTGAACAAACGCTTAACTTGATTGAATCAGCTGATATTCCTACACTTAACCCGACGACTTCGACAGACTCGGTCTCATTCAACGTGTTGAATAACACGATGGAAGGTCTGTACCGTCTTGATGACAAGCAGCAACCAACACCAGGTATTGCTGAAAGCCACAAAGTATCGGACGACAAGTTGACGTACACGTTCAAATTACGTGATGCGAAATGGTCTGATGGTACACCACTTACGGCAAAAGATTTCGAATATGCATGGAAAGAAGTTCTAAATCCTGAGAACGCTTCACAGTATGCATATGTCTTCTACAATATCGAAGGTGCAGAAGAGTACAACACGAAAAAAGGCGATCGTGATGCTGTCGGTGTTAAAGCAGTCGATGACAAAACGCTCGAAGTTAAGTTAAAAGCACCTGCAGATTACTTCCTCGGTCTCACTGGATTCGGACCATTCATGCCGAAATCAGAAGAACTTTCGAAGAAAATCGGGAAAGACTTCGGTTCGACTGCAGATAAGTCGCTCTATAACGGACCATTCAAATTAACAGAGTGGACACGTGAGCAAGGCTGGAAAATGGTTAAAAACGATAACTACTGGGATAAAGATGCGGTCAAACTTAAAACGATCAACGTTAAGGTCGTTAAAGAGACAGCGACAGGTGTTAACCTTTACGAAAAAGGTGACATCGATCGTACAGGTCTAACTTCTGAGTTTGTTGCTCAGTACAAAGACAATAAAGAGTTTAAAACAAAAGGTGAATCAACAATCTTCTACCTTTACCTCAATACGAAGGTAAAAGCACTTGATAACGAAAAAATCCGTCGCGCCATCGATATGGGTTACAACAAAAAAGGAATCACGGATGTCATCCTTGCAAACGGATCACTTCCAGCGAACTATCTTGTACCAAAAGATTTCGCGAAAGACGCTGACGGAAAAGACTTCCGTGACAAGTATCCAACATTCAACGAATACAATGCAGACGAAGCGAAAAAACTCTGGGAAGAGGGCTTAAAAGAAATCGGTCAAAAATCGGTTGATCTTGAACTCTTGAACTATGATAGCGATGATTCGAAGAAAATTGGTGAGTTCTTGAAAGGCGAGCTTGAGAAAAACCTTCCAGGTATGAAGGTTACGATCAAGCAACAACCGTTCAAAAACAAACTTGATCTTGAGAACAAAGGCGATTTCGAGTTCTCAGTAGCGGGCTGGGGTCCTGACTATCAAGATCCAATGACGTTCCTCGATCTCTTCGTCACTGGCGGACCATACAACCGTGGTAAATGGTCAAATGAAGAGTACGATAAACTCATCAAAGATGCACAAACACAAACAGATGCAGCAAAACGTTGGTCTGAATTGCAAGAAGCTGAGAAAATCCTTCTTGATTCTGCAGCGATCTCACCTGTTTATCAGCGTGGACGTGCATTCCTCGTTAAACCATACGTCAAAGGAGTCGTCGAGCATAACTTCGGCGCAGACTTCTCTTACAAATGGGCTTCGATCGAAGGAAAATAAGCAAAATAAAAACTACTTCCGATTTTATCCGGAAGTAGTTTTTTTGTTTGGAAATATCAAAAAAGACCGGAGCATTCCGATCTTTTTTGAAAAAACTTATTTTTTTACTTTGGCACGCTTCCGCTGTAAGCCCATTGCCTTCTCGATTTTCGCGAGTTTTTTAGCAGCAACGGCTTCAGCACGGTCACGCCCAGCATCAAGAATCTGATCGAGCTCTTCAGAATCAATCAACTCATAGTAGCGCTGTTGAATCGGTTCGAGTTCCGAAATGATCGCTTCCGCGACATCTGCTTTAAATGTTCCGTAGTTCGAACCTTCATATTTAGTTTCGAGATCTGGAATCGAGATGCCAGCGAGTAGGGAGTAGATCTCAAGCAAATTCGACACACCTGGTTTGTTTTCTCGATCGAATTTGACGATACCTTCCGAGTCCGTGACGGCAGATTTCACTTTTTTACGAATGACGTCTGGTGCGTCAAGCATCGAGATGAAGCCTTTCGGATTCTGATCAGATTTTGACATCTTTTTGTCTGGCGTCGTCAGGCTCATGATCCGAGCTCCTGACTCAGCGATGATTGGTTCTGGTAATGTGAACGTCTCATAGTAACGACTATTGAAACGCTGAGCTAGGTCGCGCGTTAACTCAATGTGTTGTTTTTGATCATCCCCGACCGGAACGAGTTCCGCATCATAGAGTAGGATATCGGCTGCCATGAGTGTTGGATAAACAAACAGACCTGCACCAATCCGGTCTTTTCCTTGAGATTTATCTTTATACTGTGTCATACGCTCGAGCTCACCCATTCCGGAGAGACACGTCAACATCCAGCCGAGTTGCGCATGCGCTTTGACTTCCGATTGAACGAAGATCGTTGATTTTTCTGGATTCAGACCACTAGCGATGTAAAGTGCAGCAAGGGCGCGTGTATTGTTCATCAGTTCGACACGATCAATATCGACCGTGATCGAATGTAAATCAACGACGCAATAATACGCATCATGCCCGTCCTGTAAGTTAACAAAGTGTTTCATGGCACCTAAGTAATTTCCGAGTGTCACTGTTCCTGTTGGTTTGATACCTGAGAAAATCGTTTTCATAGTGAAATCCCTCCAAATAATAAAATCAAAATAAAAAACGCCCCTTGAAAATCAAGGGACGAATCATCGCGTTGCCACCCAAGTTGCTATTTACATAGCCGCTCAATTTGCTGTAATGGGCACACCCATCTGACTCTACTTGATTCGAATCAGCCACTCGAAAGTCCATTCACGTAGGCATCACCTGTCCATTTCCAGCACCATGGACTCTCTGAAAGGGATGTACCTAAGTTACTACTCTTTGTCATCGTGTTTTCTTGTTTAATTCATTTAATTTTACCATACGATAGAAGGCACGTCACGGTGATTTCGATTAAAAGTAAGAGATGATCAGCGATACGATGATGAAGATGACACCGCTAGATACATAAGGTTTCGTTCGGGCAGAAGCTCGATTTTGCTTTTTACGGAGGACTTCTTCCTCTTCGTCATCATCTTCGTAGTAATCACCATCAATCTCTCGAAGCTTCGCCTCCCGTTGTTTTTTAAATCCAGCTGTCATGCCACGGAAGAAGCCGTTAGCCGACATGTTGGAAAAGAATCCGATTGCCATCAGCAAAAAGCCTCCAATGAACAACCCACCGGATAGATGGTATATAATACCGTGCGTCGAATCGATGATAGTCGCCCATATCGTATAAAGTAACACCAGAATGACCGCAGTGATGACCGGTCGGAAATAGGTCGATCGCATGAAAAATCCCCCTTTATTGCATTGATACTCTTAGTATACGAAACTTTTAATCCTGTTACGAATCAGTAACAGACGAATGATGCAAAATAGCAAATAGTGTGACTATTTACTTGACGTTAATGCTATTCTCACATAAAATCAATTTATCACTTCGTTTAGGTTTTTGAAACTAGGTCAATGGATTTTGGGGAATACATTGCAGTTTCGACGGGACGTTATTGATGTCATAGGCATTATGGCAACTTGGAAATTGAAAAGGAGATGACTTACCGATGAAGAAAAAAACAGTCGGTCTTGCTTTATCCGTCATGCTTGCAGGAAGCGCTGTGCTTGCTGGATGTTCGACAGGTGGAGGAGACAGTGATTCAGGTTCGACAGACGGAAAGAAAAATTTACGTTTGACGGATACATCGGATATCACGACAGTTGACCCAGCGAAAGCTACGGATGCTGTCGCGTTCAACATGATCGGGAACACGATGGAAGGTCTTTATCGTTTAGACAAAGACGGAAAAGCGATTCCAGCACTTGCAGAAAAAACAGATATTTCAAGTGACAATTTAACGTATACGTTCACACTTCGTGATTCGAAATGGTCTGACGGTACGCCGGTCAAAGCACAAGACTTTGAATTTGCATGGAAGCGTGCAGCTGATCCGAAAACAGGTTCTGGTTATTCTTACATCTTTGACACGTTAAAAAACGGCTCTGATGTGACAAAAGGTAAAAAATCTGTCGACGAACTCGGTGTTAAAGCAATCGATGACAAAACGTTAGAAGTAAAACTTGAGCGTCCGGCTCCTTACTTCCTCTCATTGACATCTTTCGGTACGTACACGCCAATTAGCGAAGATTTCTACAAAAAGAATGAAAAAGACTTCTCACTTAAACCAGATAAATTGCTTTATAACGGTCCTTTCGTTTGGGAATCGTGGAAAACGGATTCAAAACGTGTTCTGAAAAAGAACGATAACTACTGGGATAAAGATGCCGTCAAACTTGATGAAGTTACGATCAGTGTCGTTAAGGATACGTCAACAGTAGCGAATCTTTATGATTCAAATGAGATTGATTATGCAGCTCTGACTTCAGAGCAAGTTGAAGCTTATAAATCGAAGCCGGAATTCAAAACAGCTCTTCGCTCTTCGATTGCTTATTTGAAATTCAACAACGAAGATGCAACGATGAAGGACGTGAATGCACGTAAAGCCATCGCTCGTGCGATCGATCCAAAAGGAATCACGGATACGCTTCTTGCGAACGGATCGATTCCAACAACAAGCTTCATTCCAAAAGACTTCGTCAAAGATGCATCAGGAAAAGACTATACAAGCGACATCAACTGGTTCGATCGTGATGCTAAAGAAGCAGCAGATCTTTGGAAAAAAGCAAATGGTAACAAAAAAACAACGATTGAATTGCTCTCATTCGATAGTGAAGATGCGAAAAAAATCGGTGAGTATATGAAAGGTCAAATCGAGAAGAATCTTCCAAACGTCACAGTTGCCATCAAGCAACAGCCGTTTAAGAATAAACTCGATCTTGAAGCAAAAGGAGATTATCAAATCTCTTACTCACTTTGGGGTCCAGACTACCAAGATCCAATGTCTAACCTCTCGATCTTTGAATCAACAAACAGCCAAAACGACGTCAAGTATAAATCCTCTGCTTATGATAAATTGTTGAATGCAGCGAATGAAGAGTCAGATTTAACAAAACGTCTTGATCTCTTTAAACAAGCGGAAGCACAATTGATCGAAAAAGATCAAGCGATTGCTCCAATTTATCAAGCTGGTTCTGCATATTTAAGCCGTCCGACGGTCAAAGATTTCAACCGTCAATTGTTCGGAGCAGATTTCCAATACAAATACGTTGACATTAAGTAATCGAGAATGGGAGCGTCCCCTGATCAGTTCGGGTACGCTCCTGTTTTATACTACTTTTTCTGAATGGAAACTCATTTTTTACGAAAATGTGAAAGTTTCGTAAAAAAGTAGTTCTAATTACTTTGTTAGCAAAGTATAATGGAATCAAACGAAAAATTCTGACTATTGGATGAAATTAGAAAAACATCCAAACGAACATCAAATCAAAGCACAATAAAAAAGAATTTTTAAATTTTTATGACAAAATTCTTGAATGTTCCGACAATTGTGGGTCATACTGATTTTATTGATGTTTCGAAAAAAACAGAAAATCTTTATAGGGGGTGCCATCTTATGGGCCGTTATTTAGCTCAACGCCTGATCTACGGCGTAATGACGTTTTTACTCATCGCTTCGTTCACTTTCTTCTTGATGGATCTGCTACCAGGTTCACCGTTCCAAAACCAGGAGAAACTTTCTCCTGAACAGTTGAACATCCTTCGGGATAAGTACAACTTGAATGATCCACTTCCGCAACGCTACGCAGCGTACATGGTCAACTTGTTCCAAGGAGATCTTGGTATTTCATTTAAGTATGATAGCCGTCCGGTAACGGATCTGATCTCTGAACGAATTGGACCATCGGCTCAACTTGGAGTTCAGGCGTTGATTCTTGGCGTCCTACTAGGGCTTGTACTTGGTGTTATCGCGGCGCTTCGTCACAACACAGTGATTGATTATGGTGCGATGTTCGTATCGGTTATCGGGATCTCAGTACCTTCCTTCGTATTCGCCTCACTCCTTCAGTACTATGTCGGCGTGAAATGGGGCGTTTTGCCAGTCGCGTTCTGGGAAAGCCCGGCGCATACTATTTTACCGACCATATCGTTATCACTTGGGGTCACGGCCTCGATTGCTCGATTCGTCCGTACAGAGATGTTGGAAGTTACAGGTCAGGATTACGTCACGTTAGCTAAAGCAAAAGGCCTAGATGGTCAAGCGATTACTTGGAAACACATGGTTCGGAATGCTTTGATTCCGGCAATCACGATTCTTGGACCGATGACAGCTGCGCTAATCACAGGTACGCTTGTTATTGAAAAAATCTTTGCGGTACCAGGACTGGGTGAGTTATTCGTATCATCGATCACACAAAATGACTACACGGTTATCATGGGAACGACGTTATTCTTCTCGGCAGTCTTCATTCTCATGATCTTAATCGTCGATTTACTGTACGGTGTCGTTGATCCACGGATTCGTTTGGGGGGTAACAAATAATGGCTGAACAAAATTCAAATGCAAAATCAGAACAGTTTGATTCGTCACTGTTCCAACACGTTGAGTTCAATGAACAGGCGGGAGAACGCCTTGCTGGTAAAAGTTTAAACTTCTGGCAAGATGCATGGATGCGTTTGCGTAAGAACAAAGCGGCGATCCTATCGTTAGCGGTCATCATCATCATCGCGATCATGTCACTAGTGGGTTCTTCACTTTCTGGTAATGATCCTTATACCCAAACAATCACACAGGCTAAACTTCCGCCTAAAGTTTCAGGGTTAGAGTGGGCTGGTTTTGATGGTATGGCAACACTTGGTGAAACACCGATTGATTTTTATAAACAAAAACAGGTGACAGAGAACTTCTGGTTTGGTACGGATCACCTTGGTCGTGATCTTTGGTCACGTGTCTGGGAAGGCACAAAGATTTCCTTATTCATCGGTTTAATGGCAGCAGTCATTGACGTTCTCGTAGGTGTCACATACGGTGGTATCTCTGCTTATTATGGTGGACGTGTCGATAACATCATGCAACGGATTGCTGAAATTTTGACAGGTGTACCGAACTTGATATTAATTATCTTGTTCATCTTAATTCTTGAACCAGGGATTACGACGATCATCCTTGCGATGACGATTACCGGCTGGATCGGGATGAGCCGACTTGTTCGTGGTCAAATTTTGAAACTAAAGAACCAAGAGTTCGTTCTTGCAGCACGGACACTTGGTGCTTCTAGCACACGGTTGATCTTCAAACACTTGATTCCAAATACCTTGGGAACGATCATCATCTCACTCATGTTCACGATTCCAAGTGCAATTTTCTTTGAAGCATTCTTAAGCTTCATCGGTTTAGGACTTGCACCACCACAACCGTCACTTGGTACTTTGATCAACGAAGGGTATAAAGAACTCAAAACGTTCCCTTACTTGCTCGTTGTTCCATCGACGGTCATCGTACTCCTCATGATCAGCTTCAACATGTTGGCAGATGGATTACGTGATGCGTTCGACCCACGTTTACGACGCTAACGGAAACTAGAGAGGAGCTCATTCACAATGGAAACTATTTTATCTGTTCGCGACCTGAATGTCGCTTTCCATACGTATGCCGGGACGGTTCAAGCCGTCCGCGGTGTATCGTTTGATTTGAAAAAAGGCGAGACACTCGCAATCGTTGGTGAGTCTGGTTCTGGTAAGTCAGTTACTTCAAAAGCAATCATGCGTTTGATTCCAAACCCACCGGGTGAAATCACGAAAGGCGAGATTTTATTCGAAGGTCGTGACTTAGTTAAGCTTTCCGATAAAGAGATGCAAAAAGTCCGTGGTCGTGATATCGCAATGATCTTCCAGGATCCAATGACATCACTTAACCCGACGATGACAATCTATAAACAAATCGCTGAAGGCTTAAAACGTCACCAAGGTTTAACGGGTGACGCAGCGAAGAAACGTACACTCGAACTTTTGACACTCGTAGGGATTCCAAACCCAGAAGCGCGTCTGAAACAATACCCACACCAATTATCAGGTGGGATGCGTCAACGGATTGTCATCGCGATCGCACTTGCTTGTAACCCGAAAGTATTGATTGCGGATGAGCCGACAACTGCACTCGATGTTACGATTCAAGCTCAGATTCTTGAGTTATTGAAAGACATTCAGCAAAAAACGGGTACAGCAATCATCTTCATTACGCACGACTTAGGTGTCGTAGCGAACATGGCTGACCGTGTAGCCGTCATGTATGCTGGTAAATTGATTGAAAAAGGTACAGTAGATGAGATCTTCTATGAGCCGCGTCATCCATATACTTGGGGACTACTAGGTTCAATGCCACGTCCATCGGATGACCGTTCACAAGATCTTCCTGCGATTCCAGGAACTCCACCGAACTTGATGCATCCACCAGTCGGTGATGCGTTTGCACCGCGTAACAAATACGCGATGAAGATTGATTTCGAGAAAGAACCACCTTTCTTCAAAATCTCAGATACACACGAAGCGGCGACGTGGTTGCTCCATCCACAAGCACCTTATGTTGAACCACCTGCAGCAATCCGTGACTTGGCATTAAAATACCGTCCGGACAGCGTGTTCTCAAAATCGCTTCTGAAAGGCGGTCTGAAGTAATGGAAAACCGTAAGAAACTACTTGAAGTAAAAAACTTAAAACAACACTTTAATATTGGTCGCGGTCGTGTCGTTAAAGCAGTCGATGGTCTCTCGTTTGATATCTATGAAGGAGAAGTGCTCGGTCTTGTAGGGGAGTCAGGCTGCGGTAAATCGACAACTGGTCGTTCGATCATCGGCTTGTATGATGCGACAGACGGCGAAGTCATGTTCAAAGGTGAAAACGTACACGCGAAAAAATCGCGTAAAGAGAAACTGAAGTTTAACCGTGCGATGCAAATGATCTTCCAAGATCCATATGCCTCTTTAAATCCACGTATGACAGTCGGTGATATCATCGCTGAAGGTATCGATATCCATGGCTTAGCGAACTCGAAAGAGGAGCGTAATAACCGTGTGTATGATTTACTTGAGACTGTTGGTTTAACGAAAGAACACGCGAGTCGTTACCCGCATGAGTTTTCAGGTGGTCAGCGTCAGCGGATTGGGATCGCACGCGCACTTGCTGTAGAGCCGGACTTCATCATTGCGGATGAGCCGATTTCAGCACTCGATGTATCGATTCAAGCCCAAGTCGTCAACTTGATGAAAAAACTACAACGGGATCGCAGTTTGACATACTTGTTCATCGCCCACGATTTATCGATGGTCAAGTATATCTCAGACCGGATCGGTGTTATGTATCAGGGTCACCTCGTTGAATTGTGTGATGCAGATCGTCTGTATGAGAATCCAGTTCATGCGTATACGAAGTCACTTCTATCAGCGATTCCGCTTCCGGATCCAGAGCACGAGCGGACACGTAAACGGATTATCTTTGATCGTCCGACGAGTGGACCGGTTGGTAAATCGGATGAAGATTCGAGCATTCCACCACTTCGTGAAATCGAGCCAGGTCACTTCGTTTCGATGACGGATGCAGAACTTGAAGCGTATCAAGCGCAACTCGTATAATTTTTTAAAATAAAAGGCATTTCCACGTTGATCGTGGAAATGCCTTTTTAATTTTCTGATGCGATACGCGGTAGATGAGCAAATCGGTGGACGACTGAATCGATCGCATCAAGACGACGCATGGCTTCTTCAAAGTCAATTTTTTCGTAATGATGGAGTCCGCCCGGCTGTTCTTCCAGCGTATCCGCATCATGAACAAGTTGTTGAAGAGGTGTTCGGTTGATCGCACCTGGTGGGAGATAGGAATCCGTATGCAAAAGAACAGCGAGAGCAATTTCTTTTGCGCGTGCTGGTTCTTCACCAAGGCGAATCAATAGTTTATGAGCACGTTCAGCTCCTTTAATGGCATGAATATCATTTTGGCGATATAAATCATAGTTCCAAGTGCCGTCGGTATACCATTCGTAATGACCAATATCATGTAAGAGTGCTGCCTTCGTAGCAGTGTCAGCATCTAAACCACGTTTCGTAGCGAGTGTCAGTGCGCGTTCCGCTACTGAAATCGCATGATTCAAGCCAGAACGAGATAAATATTTTTGAGCGATCGGATGATCGAGAATCGTAACAAGTGTTAATGCCATGAATGAAAAACTCCTTTCTGAGCGTTGATATTTCTATATACTCTACAGAAATTTGAAAGAGATTGCAACTATTTTTCATTTATCAATCGACAATCTCACATATTTAATTGCTTAAAGTAGGAATAGATTTTTGAGATACGTGGTATACTTACTAGTGTAGAAGATGATTTATTCGCTTTCGTATGGTTGTTAGTTCTGTTTCGGGCCGAATGGGGTGTCGGAATATGAAAGAACGTGACAAGAAGAAAAAGCTGAAGAAGCGCCTTTTGCGGGATATTTTAGAGAAAAAACTGAAAGAAATGAAACTTCCTAAAGCAAAAGAGACGATTTCTCAGCCATTTGATCACACGCCAGCTTGTTAAAGCCACGTGGTGGCTTTAACAAGCTTTTTTACGAAAAGTTCTTTCATCTTTGTAAAAAAGCTAGGTTTTCTGCTTTATTAGATGTAAACTGTCAAGTAATAGAACCATCATCAATATCTGCTTATTCACATAGGTATTGAATGATGTTAAATCAGGGGGAGGATGTTTTTCAATGGTAACACTCTATACTTCACCAAGTTGTACTTCTTGTCGGAAAGCACGCGCGTGGCTTGAAGAACATGAAATCCCGTTCGTTGAACGTAATATCTTTTCAGAACCATTATCGCTCGATGAAATCAAACAGATTCTTCGCATGACGGAAGATGGAACGGACGAGATCATTTCAACACGTTCAAAAGTCTTCTCGAAACTCGATGTTTCCGTTGAAAACTTATCGTTGCAGCATCTATACGATTTGATTCAAGAATATCCGGGATTATTGCGTCGCCCAATCTTGATTGATGAAAAACGCCTTCAAGTGGGATACAACGAGGATGAAATCCGTCGATTCTTACCGCGCAAGGTGCGTACATTCCAACTTTTGGAAGCACAGCGTCTTGTCAACGAGTAATTTCAAAAAGCACGCTGCTTCGTGAGCAGTGTGCTTTTTGTTACCGATAAAAAAGGTTAAAATAAAGATAACAAAGGAATAGAAATATATCCTTCGGATTCAAAACTATGAATCCAAGTTATGTCCTCGTTCGTATTCTAGATAAGGAACGAGAAGAAAGGAGTGGACAGTTTGAAAATCGAACGCGTCAATGACAATACGGTCAAGTTCTTCATCACGTACACCGACATCGAACGCCGTGGTTTTGCCCGAGATGAGATTTGGTATAACCGGGAACGGGGAGAACAGTTATTCTGGCAGATGATGGACGAAGCGAATGAAAAAGAGTCCATCTCCTTCGAAGGTCCACTATGGATACAAGTGCAAGCATTTGAAAAAGGTCTTGAAGTCACTGTAACGATCGCGAAAAATGCAGTTGATGGTGAGCAAGTCGATGAAGACGAACTCGATTCACTTTTACGATCAGCGATGTCTGAGACAGAAGATAAAGATACAGAGTTAAGCCAAGATGTTTTATTTGAAACTCGCGATTTCGAACATATCATCGCGCTCAGCCAGTATGCGAATGCTCCTGTATTCGCAGAACTTGAAACAGCGCTTTATCAAAAAGATGGACTCTATTTACTGCATGTTCATTTCGAAGATGATGTGAACGTAGAAGCGCAAGAAAACGTCATGAGTTTAATCGCAGAGTATCTCCAGTTCAGCGAACAAACGATATATCCTGTAGCTGAATACGGGAAACAAATCATTGCTTCAGATGTCTTTCCGTTCATTCGGAAACATTTTCCGAACTAAGGTCAGAAAAAGTGCGAGGAAAAGGAGGATCACATATCGTGATACCTCCTTTTGTTCTGGTATTAAGTGAGGGTATAGCCTCCATCTACGATGAGCGCTTGACCGTTGATGTAACTCGCTTTGTTCGATAGTAAGAAACAAACGACCTCAGCGATTTCAGAAGGTTGTGCAGGCTCACCTCGAAGGTGATGTTTCATTGCGAGGTCAAATTTATCTTTCCCGCCATATAAGGCATGACTGAGCGCTGTATCGACTGGTCCCGGGCAAATCGCATTAAATCGGTACTTACCATGGAAGCGGGCGGCGTATGTCTTTGTTAGCGTCAGTAAAGCACTCTTAGACGACGCGTAAGGCAGTAGCATTGCTGGAAACTTAACATGACCTACGATGGCGCTATTATTGACGATGGAAGCACCTTTTGAAAAGCGTTTTGTCGCAAGTTGGATGATTCGTTCGGGTGCGTGATAGTTCACTTGAAACACTTCTTTTTGTTGATCGGAGACACGTTCAGGTGCGACGGGTTTACCGAAAGTACCTGCATTGTTGAAAATACCATCGATTTCTGGGAAATCTTCTTGTGTTTCTTCAAAGAACGCATCGATTGCAGAGGAATCAGTTAAGTCGACAGGGAAGAAATATAAACGTCCTTCTCCATTTGATTCAAGCGAGGATCCTTTTTCTTCATTTCGCCCAATCGCAAGGACAGTATGTCCCTCCCGGATGAGTTGAAGGGCAGTTGCCTCACCAATTCCACTTGTTGCACCAGTAATGATATACGTACCCATTTAAACGCTTCCTTTCTGTCATCAGTTTAAATACGATTTGTACTACTTACATAAAAGGAGGGGGATTCATGCTACGACGTGTACAACTTCTCATGACCCTCATCTTGACCATCGGCTTGATTGCCTTTTTATCCTACTATTGGAGTGTCTATATGGTAGGTTGGCTGTCCATCGTCATCATCTTGGTCGTCATGAGCGTGTTTGTCATCATTCTACTCGAAAATCGGAACCCAGAACGAACGCTCGTCTGGGCACTTGTCATGATGGCATTGCCTGTCGTTGGCGTATTCGTGTATTTCACATTCGGTCAGAACTACCGCCGAAAACGAATGTTTCGACTGAAGGCAATGCTTGATGAAGAGTCTTACATTAAGTATCGTACCCAGTTTAAGGCAGGGGTACACCAATCAGTGTTCCAAGAAGGGCGTTATGGAAAAGTTGTGACACTTATCGATTCAATCAGTCGCCTTCCGATTTCGTATAATACACATACAAGAATCTTGACGAATGGTCAGGAAAAATTTCCGATTCTTTTAGAAGAGATTCGTCAAGCACAGCATCATATTCATTTGGAGTACTATATCGTACGCGATGATCAACTTGCGCTTCAGTTACAGGAAGCATTGATTGAAAAGGCTGAGCAAGGAATCGAGGTCCGCTTTCTTTATGATGCCGTTGGATGTTTTTCGACGGATAAACATTATTTCAAGAAGATGCAGGCGGCTGGCGTTGAGGTTCGCGCGTTTTTCCCCGTCGTCTTACCGTTTATTTCGAGTAAATCGAACTATCGGAATCATCGGAAAATCGTCGTCATCGATGGAACGGTTGCTTTTACAGGCGGAATCAACATTGGCGACGAGTATATCGGTCGCGATCAACATTTTGGTTTTTGGCGTGATACGCATCTTCTCGTAAGAGGAGAGGCTGTCTCTGAACTCCAACTGATTTTTCTCCAAGACTGGTATTACATGACAGGAGAACGACTGTTTACACCGTTTTACATGGAGCCGCTTGAGTACGTTGAAGAAGCAACAGGGGGTGTTCAAATCATTGCGAGCGGTCCTGATGAGCCACATGAGGCAATGAAATCACTTTACTTCGGGCTCATCACGGAAGCACGTGAATCAGTCTATATTGCTTCCCCGTATTTGATACCGGATGAAGATCTGATGACAGCACTGAAGACAGCTGCTATGGCTGGGATTGATGTTCGTATTCTGCTACCGAGCTTTCCAGACCATAAAATCGTATTTTATGCGAGCCGTTCATATTTTGATGACTTGCTACGAGCTGGTGTGAAAATTTACGAGTACAATAAAGGGTTCATGCACTCTAAAGTCATCGTCGTGGATGACGCCATCGCAACGATTGGGACAGCGAACATGGATTTACGTAGTTTTCATTTGAATTTCGAAGTGAATGCTTTCTTATATGGAACGAACTCTGTCCATGAACTAACACGTGATTTTTATGAAGATTTTAGCCATTCGACACAAGTTGATGCTGATATGTTCCATCGACGTCCATTACGCCGTCGATTGATTGAATCGATTTCACGTTTATTCTCACCGTTACTCTAGCAAAAGGGGACGATTCAGATGTTTGAAGCCATTGATGCTTCTGGTAAACGCATCATGATTCACAGATTTCCCATCCATGAATTAAAAGCGATGTCCTTACGTTGTCCGTATTGCCTGAAGCCCTTGCGCGTCAGGCAAGGACGACGACCACATTTTGCACATATCTCAGCTTGTTCAGGAGAAAGTAGTGTGCATATGTCCTGGAAAAAGCGCATTGCCGATTCTTTAATAAACGCAGGTATCCAAGTCGAAATTGAATGGGTGACTGGAGAGAGACGTTTTGACCTGTGGATACCGGAACAGAAACTTGGAATTGAGATTCAACGTTCTCCGATGTCGGCAGAGGAATGGATTAGACGAGCCTTACTTGATGCGAAACAAGAACAAACGGTTCGGTGGATCGGATTTCATCCTTCACATGGTGTCACGTTGCGCTTGCAGGGGTGGATGCGACAAGCATTTTTACAAAATGATTATTTGGATCTGATCGTCGAGAATCAAATCCGGAGATTTCGACATCCAGTTCCTTTTGCAAAACACCATGTCTATTGCACGGTTCAATCGCTCTCGTTATCTGATTTTCTCTCGACAGAGCTTTCATCATTTCCTCGGAAATTTTCAATCGCTCGATGGCAAGGGATCGTTCATCGCTATCGGAGACGTCCTTTTTATCCTTCATTACCTCCACGCATTCTCAAGACCCCACTGTATCAAGCAGGTCTCCATCTACAAAACCTTCCCTCATTTGTGTTTCTTCCGATCACACGTCTATTATTTCTCCCTGTCCATCCCTTTGAATTTCAAATCGCAGTCTTTTTAAAGCTAAAAGGGAGATATACTTCAATCCATCTAGAACATGCCATAAATCAACTGCTTTACCAATTGAATCTATCGATTGAAAGAGATTTGATTGATGCTCTCGTCAGAGAATGGATGGAACGGATCGAGGAGGCGAATAAGCTGTTTTAGCAGGAGCACTTCGATTGTTTGTCGAAAAGAAAACAGGTATAACTGAATTAAAGGAGTGAGGGAAATGGCAGAAGTATTAACACGTCAAGATGTTGACGTTACAGAAACATGGAATCTAGAGTCGATTTACGCAACGAACGAAGCGTGGGAAGAAGAATTCGAATCGGTGAAAGCGATGCTTCCATTACTCGTCGAGTATAAGGGTCGTCTTGGACAGAGTGCAGAAACACTCTATGAAGGGTTACAGTTACGCGACGAAGTCTCAAGACGCCTTTATAAGCTTTATACATACGCGCACATGCGTTATGACGAAAATACAGCAGACAGCTTCTACCAAGCTATGAATGACCGTGCTCGGACGCTCGCGTCTCAAATCGGAGCAACACTTGCTTTCATGACACCAGAATTGTTAGCTGTACCTGAGTCAACGATTGAGACGTATCTTAATGAGAATCCAGATCTTGCGATGTATCGTCATGCATTTGATGAATTGAATCAAGAGCGTGAACACGTCCTGACGGAAGCGGAAGAAGCGATTCTTGCAAAGGCAGGAGAAGTACTCGGTCAATCCGGTACGACGTTCGGTATGTTGAACAATGCAGATCTGACATTCCCGAAAATCAAAGGGGAAGACGGAGAAGAGACAGAGTTGACACATGGTCGCTTCATCACATTCCTCGAGTCATCTGATCGTTCGGTCCGTGAAGCTGCATTTAAAGCGATGTATGGAACATATGCAAAATACACGAATACGCTCGCTTCGACACTTGCTGGGTCAGTTAAGAAAGACAACTTCTATGCGGATGTCCGGAAGTTCCCATCGGCACGCGCAGCAGCTTTACATGGTAATGCGATTCCTGAGTCCGTCTATGATGGATTAGTTGAAGCGGTACATGAGCATTTACCATTACTCCATCGTTACGTCGCTTTACGTAAGCGAGTACTTGGACTTGATGAACTACACGTGTATGATATGTACACACCGCTCGTTTCTGAGGTGGAGATGAAAGTCTCTTACGAGGAAGCGAAACAATTGATGGTTGAAGGACTTGCACCGCTTGGAACAGAGTATAAGCACATCCTCGAAGAAGGATTGTCTGAACGTTGGGTTGATGTCCGAGAGACGCGTGGTAAACGGAGTGGAGCCTACTCTTCTGGTGCTTATGATACACAGCCGTTCATTTTGATGAACTGGCAAGACAACATCAACAACCTCTTTACACTCGCACATGAATTCGGACATTCTGTCCATAGTTATTACACGCGGAAGTCTCAACCATATCCATATGGTGATTATTCAATCTTCGTCGCAGAAGTTGCCTCAACGACGAATGAAGCATTGTTGAACGACTATCTATTGAAGAAAGTAACGGATCGTAAAGAAAAACTCTATTTATTAAACAATCAACTCGAAACATTCCGTGGAACATTGTTCCGACAAACGATGTTCGCCGAGTTCGAACATGCAATTCATGATGCGGCTCGTCTTGGCCAATCGCTGACACCGGAATTCTTAACGTCAACGTATTATGCGTTGAATCAAAAATACTTCGGAGAAGAAATTGTATTGGATGAAGAAATCGGTCTAGAATGGGCTCGGATTCCACACTTCTATTACAATTATTATGTCTATCAGTATGCAACGGGCATTTCTGCTGCCGCTGCTTTGACGGATCAGATTCTAGAAGAAGGACAACCTGCTGTAGAGCGATACATTAACAATTTCTTAAAAGCGGGATCAAGTGATTATCCAATCGAAGTATTAAAAGCTGCGGGTGTCGATATGACAACAAAAGCGCCAGTTGAAGCAGCATTGCGTCAATTTGAACGTGTCCTAGATGAATTTGAAGCTTTGTTAGCAGAGTGACATCTTTGTGACAAAGTGAACAAAGAGTGGAAAAGAGGCGAAGTCCACGATATACTTATATTGTGAAGAGGGTCACATTCCCCAGTCGATTCTCTTTTTCCCCCATCCAGTGGTCAAAAGAAAAGTCCTTCTCGTCATGAAGGACTTTTTCTTATTCTATGAGTAAATACTAAAAAGGGACAGTGAAGCATGCTTCACTGTCCCTTTTATTGTTTTTATCATGCGTGTGCCGAATCTTTTAAATGACGCCATACTTTTCCATCACAGTACGATAGAGAAGCACATTTTTGTTGCAAGACCAGTTTTTTTAATTCGTGTTCAATCTGGGATTCAGGAGCATCATAAATAAAGGCGATTTCAGCCGTTGTTGCTGTTTCATACCGTCTCAAGAATTGTTCGAGTGGTGGCTTCGGTTGTTTCTCGATCGTATGATCTAGCAATTCACTTAAGATCGAGACATACACCAAATACTCATAAGGTCCTTCTGCTTTGATCGCTTCTTCGTCTCCGACAAAAGCGAGTGTTGGAAGAATCCGAACATCCCAATCGGTGACTAGTTCGGTTTCTTTCTCGAGCATTTGCTGAATCGTATCCGACGAGACATCACGATGAAACTCTTCTAAATCCAAACCATACTCCGTTAATGCCTCTGCTAGCCGCATCAATGATGGGCGACTATAAGCACTTTCTCCTTCGACGTTATGAAGCATTCGAAGGCGTCGCATGAATCGCATACCAAACGTCTTTCCTTGAAGCTCAATTGCTTTTAGAATGACGAGTGGTGACATATCGCATGCAGATCGTGATGGAGCACATGGAATCGTTGCAATCGTCCGAAGACGGAACAGATGACCATATTCTAGCTCTAGCTTCTTGAGGACGGGTATCAACCGTAAACCATCCGTTTGTGTCACATCTAGAAAATGATAGATTTCCAGAGGTTTCGTCGGTTGTTGAATCGATGGTTCGTCCAATGAACAATAAGATCCGTTACATTGTGAGTGTTCCATCCGTTCACCCCTTCCTGTTGTTATCGTTACCCTATTTTAGCAACGAAAAAAAAGAAAGAGCAAAGGTTTTGCTTGTTCATTCTTACACGAAAAATCAAGAAAGCGCTTTACGCTCCATGAAGCGAACGATTTTGTTTTTTGTTTTGCGCTGGGGAATGTCATGTTCTGAAAGAAGTCGCTCGAAATCCTTTTGCCCTTGTTCGAAGTTACTGACCTCAAACTCTAACTCATAATCGGTGTGTCCGAGATAGCGACTTTTATCAAGGACAAGCAATCCTTCCGGGAGCACGGTTTCGATTCGTTCTGTCTCTAATCGACCTAAATGCTCCAAAGATCCCTGTAAATCAAATGACTTTAGCTGTTCGTTCATCTCTTCGGAATGAATTAGACCGTATTTGAACAGATCTTCTGCTTCAGTTGATGATAACGTGACATGCGTTTCAAGCAACCCTTCCTCATGGGGTTGTTTTAAAGTCAGTACGAGCCCTTGTTTTTTCTCACGAATCCGTAATGCAGCACCTTTTTTTCGAAGTTCAAAATCTGGCGTATCAAAATAATCATTTGCTTGCCAAATGGGTTGTTTAGCTGACGCATAATGGGTAAATAACGATAGATATTCTTGTTCAGACAATAAGTTCTTAAATTCGATTTCCAATTCTTGTCTAATCGGAATCACGCCTTTCTAGTTGAATGTCTGAAAATATGATAACATGAATGAGGTAGGAACAGGCAGTGAACCAATACTATTCGATTAAAAGTGGTGACAAATCAGATGACAAAAGAAAATTGGGATTTATTTCTTGCACCGTATCAGATCGCGGTCGATGAGTTGAAAGTTAAGCTAAAAGCGATTCGTAAACAATTTCAGCAACGGGGAGAACATTCACCGATTGAATTTGTCACAGGACGGGTCAAACCTGTAAAGAGCATTCTTCAAAAAGCGGAACGAAAAGCAATTGCGCGTGAGTCATTAGAACAAGACATGCAGGATATCGCCGGATTACGTATCATGTGTCAATTCGTCGATGATATCATTCATGTCCTTGAGCTGTTGCGCTCGCGCGGAGATTTTAAAATCGTCGAAGAACGGAACTACATTACGCAAAAAAAGGATAGTGGCTATCGATCGTATCACGTCATCATTGCCTATCCGGTACAGACGATCGAAGGTGAAGTTCCGACGTTAGTCGAGATCCAAATTCGAACGCTTGCGATGAACTTCTGGGCAACGATTGAACACTCGTTGAATTATAAGTACCAAGGAAATATTCCGGAAGAGACGCGTGAGCGTCTGCGTCGTGCAGCAGAGGCAGCATTTTTGCTTGATGCGGAGATGAGCCAGCTGAAAGTAGAAATCCAAGACGCACAACTCGTCTTTCAACGCGACGCTAAGGCGTCTGAACGATTAAAAGAGTAGGGGGATGACCATGCGTTTTGCAATCACGGCTCGTGATGATGAGCGATCTCATGCGCTGAAACAGCAACTCGAGCAGGCATTGACGGATCGGGGATGTATTCTTGATGTCAGCCAGCCGGAAATCGTCGTCTCGATCGGTGGAGACGGAACGATGCTACAGGCGTTCCATTCGTATCTCGATCAAGTAGAGACGATCACGCTTGTTGGGATTCATACGGGGCATCTTGGTTTTTATGCGGATTGGCGCCCTGAAGAAATGGATGAACTGATTGATCATATCGCGAAGCAGGATTTAGCGACGGTTCAATACCCGTTGCTTGAACTCTCGATTGATTATGCGGACGGTTCACACAACCAACTGCTTGCCTTGAATGAATGTACGATTAAAAGTTTTAATCAGACGCTCGTTTGCGATTTATCGATTCGAGGCGACTACTTTGAGACATTCCGAGGTGATGGACTGTGTGTATCGACACCGTCTGGTTCGACAGCGTACAATAAGGCACTCGGCGGAGCGATCGTTCACCCGGCGCTCGAAGCAATTCAAATTACAGAGATGGCTTCCATCAACAATCGTGTCTACCGGACGATCGGCTCACCGATGTTGCTACCCAAACATCATGATGTCGAAATTCGTCCCGTTAATCCGATTGATTTTCAGATGACCTATGACCACTATGCTTCGATCATTCATCAAAACGTGACATCGATTCGGTGCCGGGTCTCTGATAAAAAAGTGAAATTTGCTCGTTTTCGTTCTTTCCCGTTCTGGCAACGGGTGCGGGAATCTTTCCTGGCAGACGAAAGACGTTAAAGTAAAGGAAATGGAAACATGAATGGATTTCAGCTACAACAGATGGTGACTGACATTGAGGATGGCTGGCGTGTCAGTCATTTTTGTACGACCCGCTTAGGGATTTCGCGGAAAATGTTAGTATCGATTAAAAATCATGGGGATATCACGCGTAATGGTCAGCATGTTAACGTCCACGACGTCTTACACGCGGGTGATCGTGTCCATGTCTTCTTCCCGGAAGAGACACCAGCACCGGATATGGTGGCGACAGAAGGGGAACTTGATATTTTGTTTGAAGATGATTGGTTGCTCGTCGTCAATAAACCGCCGGGCATGGCATCGATCCCGTCACGACTGCATCCGGAACGCTCATTATCGAACTATGTCCTTGGTTATTACCGAAAACAAGGAATTCCGTATGCAATCCATATCGTTAATCGGCTCGATCGTGATACGAGTGGTCTTGTCTTGTTCGCGAAACACGGGCTTGCCCATCACCGGATGAGTCTCATGCAACGATCTAATGAATTAGAACGACATTATTTAGCGTATGCACCCGGAAACGTACCGGTACAAACGATTGATCAACCGATTGGTCAAACCGATCATTCCTTTATGGAACGGATGGTACGACCAGATGGTCAACGTGCCATCACGCATATCTTAAATAGCCGTCTAGTTCGAGCCTTTGACCAAGAAATTTCATTACTCGATATCCGACTAGAGACAGGTCGGACACACCAAATTCGTGTCCATCTTGCTTTTCTTGGGCATCCCTTGATTGGCGATACGATGTATCAAGGGAACCCGTTACTTCCGCGTCAGGCGCTCCATAGTGCGTCAGCAACGTTCCTTCATCCTGCGACGGGAGAACGGGTTCGTTTTGAAGCACCACTTCCTGAGGATCTTCGATTGGAAGGATAAAGTACACAAATAAAAGGCAATGGACTCGGTCCACTGCCTTTTATTTGTGTTTAGTCTTCATCGAACATGGAAATCCGAGATTGAGAGGCGATTGCCATGATCAATCCTAGACCGACGAGGTTTACGATCATCGTTGATCCCCCATAACTGATGAACGGTAAGGGAAGACCTGTGATTGGTAAGACACCAATCGTCATCCCGATGTTTTGGAAGATTTGGAACGTAAACATCGCGACATATCCTGTCACGATATAGGTACCAAATGGATCCGCTGTCTCGAGAGCAATCTGAATCAAGCGATAGACGAACAGGAACAAGACGATCAAGACGATGGCAGCCCCGATGAAACCGTAGTGTGAGGCAATCGTCGTAAAGATGAAGTCTGTATGCAATTCTGGAACGAACACTTGCAGTTTCCCGTATCCAACGCCGAACATTTGCCCTGAACCTGTTGCGTTGATTGCTTGGACGAGTTGGTACGACAGATCATCCGCATATTCGAACGGTTGCAACCAAGCCATGATCCGGTTCATCGCGTGACCTGGGAAAAAGGTTGCGAGTAAATCGTTTTGGAAAAAGAACAGGTAAAAGAAGATGATGACGGCTCCTGCGAACAGACCGAACATCGTCAAAAGCCATTTCCAGTTTAGTCCGGATAACAACATCGCACATGCTAAGATGACGCATAGAATCAAACCGATCCCTAGATCGGGCTGAATGATGATAAGACCGAGCGGTAAGGCTGTAACCGCGACCAACTTGATAAGTAACAAGAGATCTCTTTCATGTTGAACATAACGCGCATTGTGCTCGGTAATGACGGCAGCGAGCGTAACGATCAAAAAGAACTTCATGAACTCAGCCGGTTGAACCGTACCGATAACGGGGAATTGATACCAACCGTATGCCCCTTTGATTTCAGTGACGATTGGTGTGTTTCGAAGAACGACAAGACCGATCAATGACACGATACCTGCTCCATATAAAAACCAGTGGAATCGCTTCAACTGTTCATAATCGATGAAAATGACGACGGATAACGCCATGAAGCCGATGACATACCATTGAATTTGTTTGGCAGAGAAGTTAATGGCACTGATCGCACCTTTAAGCGAAGGTTGTGCTGTATAGATGGCGATGATACTGATGACCATCAGACAGGCGAGTAAAAAAAGCAACGTATGATCATAACGTTGTGTAAATGATTTGAATCGATTCATTTCATCCCTACTTTCTATCTCTTTCTATATTACCGTAATTTATCAAATCCGCAATATCAAGAGCGATGGTTGACAGAAGCGTTACGTTTTTGTAACCTGAAGATAGGTTTTATTACCAGGTACTAATTCAAGGGGGACTTTATCATGAATATTTATCCTTCACTCGAAGGCAAGACGTACGTCGTCATGGGCGTCATTAACCAACGTTCGATTGCGTGGGGTATCGCACGTGCGCTCGACGCTGCTGGAGCAAGCCTGGCATTTACATATGTCGGAGAACGTTTCAAGGCACCACTTGAAAAATTAGGACAAGAATTATCACGACCGGCTTCTTATTATACGTGTGATGTCACGAGCGATGAAGAGATTGAACAGGTCTTCCAAACGATTCATGCGGACCACGGTAAGATTTCAGGGATCGCTCACTCGATCGCATTCGCGGATAAAGAAGCGCTTCGCGGTGAGTTTTCTGGGGTAACGCGTGAACAGTTTGCGCAAGCACTTGATATCTCAGCCTACAGCTTAACAGCAGTCGTCAAGGCCGCGAAGGATTTCTTCACGGAAGATGCATCCGTCATCACGTTGACATACCTCGGTGGTGAGAAAATGGTTCCGAACTACAACGTCATGGGTGTTGCGAAAGCCGCATTAGATGCAAGCGTTCGTTATCTCGCTGCTGAATACGGTCAGCAAGGCGTTCGTGTCAATGCGATTTCAGCTGGTCCAATTCGGACAGTATCCGCAAAAGGTGTCGGCGACTTCAATTCCATTCTTGATAGCATCGAAGAACGAGCGCCACTTCATCGTAACGTGACGACGGAACAAATTGGTCAAAGTGGATTGTTCTTGCTTTCGCAAATGTCGAGTGGGGTGACAGGAGAAATTCTTCACGTCGATAGCGGATTCCACATTCTTTAATAAACGATCGATTAAGCCAGGCTTTCCCATGCGGGAGGCTTGGTTTTTTTTGTGCTCGATCGGGGAACTACCAAATATAAGTGTCACTAGAAGGAGAGAGGAAGTGCAGAGGATGAACGCAATCGATTTTACAGTCGTACAATATGTCAATCGTCAAGTACGTGTCGATCCACAGCTAAAGACTGAACCAGTCGCTCGAGTTCAACCGATACGCCCAACTGACCCTTACCGCGAACACGAAGCGGACGACTTTTTAGAAGAACAGGCAAATGCATACGGTGTATTACCAGAACTAAAACTTCCCGGTCGAAGCTTCGACCGGGAAGTTTAATCATTCATTGACCTGTGAAGCGGAATGTCTCATAGACACTCCAAGCACCGTTCTCCAGTTCATACAATAAAGCCATTTTCGTGACGTCCTCTTGGAAACGGATATCTTCCATCTTGAGACGTTCTAGTACATCGAACAGTTCGACATCCGACAGTTCTTGACCGATTGTGATGTGTGGCAAGAAATCGTATTTCGGCTTATGTTCGAGTGGTCCCGTATGCAAAGCGCGATGTAATTGTTCTAACTCATCCGTCGGCATTACTTTAAGGAACAAGACATTGTTCGTCGGATGGAACGAACGAGCTCCTTGGATGTGCAAATTGACAGGCTTCGTTTCGGACGCGATTCGATTCAACTCCGTCACGATGTGGTCTAATTCTGTCTCATCAACTTCCATCCGCTCCCGTAGCGTGATATGAGGTGTGATCAGTGCATACTTCGAGTCATATCTCTTTCGGTATGAATTTGCAAAATCTTGAACGCGTTTCGATGGAAACAATACAACCCCGATGTTCATCGAAAATCCCCTACTTTCCCCTGAAATGATAACGCTTTACAAAATAATCATGACGGATTCTGGCGTCGATGTCAAAGAAGTTTGAGAGGAGGTTCAGAATCCGTGTATACTAATGAAGTACTTTGTTGGAGAGGTGGATATAGTCATGAAGAAAACACATTCAAAAGAGGTCAAACAGGCAGCTATCGATAAGTTACATGAACGAGGGGTGACGATTCATGCAATCGCTGAGATCGTTTACCAAATGCAGGCCCCCTATACGGTGGATCTGACAATTGAAACATGTGTCAGTTCAGTAGAACGTGTTCTTGAAAAACGTGAATTACAACATGCGATTCTCGTCGGAGCAGAACTAGACATCTTGGCGGAAAAAGGGTTATTATCAGAACCCCTCCTGTCCATCATCCAAAGCGATGAAGGGCTATTTGGCGTAGATGAGACGATTGCGATTGGTGCCGTCAACACGTATGGTTCGATTGCGGTTACCACGTTCGGCTATTTGGATAAAGCAAAGGTCGGTATCATCAAAGAACTCGATACGAAGCTTGGGGACGGAAAAGTCAATACGTTCATGGATGATATCGTCGCAGCCATCGCAGCAAATGCATCCGGACGACTAGCGCATCGTTTGCGAGATAAGGAAGACTATTCAGCAGAAGAATTAGAAGAACGTAAGGGGACATACTGATGCGAGGTGCGAGAGGGGCATGGATTGGTGCATCCATCGCTGTCGTCTTATTCGTGATCATCGCTGTCTCCATTCGGACGACAGGCTATTTTTTATTTGATGCTCAATTATCGTCATATATGTCGCAACACGTCCCAGGGGATTACGTTTCTTGGTTCACTCAACTCGGATCAGGTCCAGGGGCGATGACGATGACGGTGTTACTTGGAATACTGAGTTATGTTTTGTGGCGGGATCGCATTGCAAGTATCTGGTATGTAATCATGGCAATATCAGTAGGTGTATTGAATCAAGTCGTTAAATTTGCCTTTGTCCGAGAGCGCCCCTCATTAAATGAATTGGTTGGTGGCGTAGGATACAGTTTTCCGAGTGGTCACTCAGCGATGGCTTTTGCCGTCTATACCGGATTTCTCGTTGTTGCGTTTCGTCATTTGAAAACAGGTGGGAAGGTACTTGTATCGATCGTGACGATTGGATTATTCCTCGCCATGGGAGCTTCTCGAATCATTTTAAACGTTCACTATTTCTCAGATGTCATCGGTGGATATTGTTTTGCCGCGATTCTTTTATGTAGCTCCTATGCATTCATCGTCTCCCGTAGAAAAAAAGGAGTGGCTTGATGTTACTGTTAGATGTTGATCATAGTTTATTATTTGATGAAGAGACGATGCGCTCCATCGACAAGCCGACGTTGCTTGTCGAGCGAGTCGCTGGGCGACCTCGTTTTATGACGATGCGAGCGCATCTTAGATTAAAACGGTTAGTATCGATTAACGGTGTTGTTCCGGTGACGAAACGAACGATGGAAGAGTACCAGCAGTTGGAACTCTTTCAAATCGATGCGCCACCGAAGTGGGCAATCATTGACGGTGGAAAGATTTTGCTTAAAGAAGGAAAAGTGGATCGTCGATATGAAAATTGGCTTCGTCAGTTCAATAAGGAGACATCACTTGATTCCATCCTTGAGTATCTCATCGAAATGGAACAAGTTTCGATTGATGTATATCCTTCTGAGACGTTATCCAGTGTAATCACGCTTCCGCATGAGCCGATTCAACGGACGACGGACGAAGCCGTATTATTAGAAGAACTATTTCGTAAGTATGAAACGACATGAAAAAACCGGACGGTCTCAAGCAGACCGTCCGGTTTTCATCGTTTCGTGCAAGATATCAAGTTGTTGGTAAAGGAATCTCATCGAACCAGTACACACCGACCGTCTCAGCGCCAGCATGTGCCAAGATGGAAGGACCAAATTGGGTAATGCGTACTTGAAGCTCCGGATGTTCTGTAGAAATCAAGCGCCGTAATTCTTCAGCAGCGGCATGAGCGAGCGTATGACTGACATAAAGCGTCCGATCATATACACCATGAGCACTGACTTTTGATGAAATTTCACTGACCATTTCTTTAAAAGCTTTTTTGATGGAACGGACTTTTTTAAATGGGACAAGTCGTCCTTCCTCATTAAATTGAGCGATTGGTTTAATATTGAGCATGTTTGCTAGTAAAAATTGACTTCCTGAGACACGTCCGCTCCGTCGCATCGTCTCCATATTTCCGATGATCAGATAAAAATGCGATTTGTGCTTGAATGTCTCAAGCGTAGACATGACTTCATCTGGACCTTTACCAGCAGCAACGAGTCGTTGTGCGATCCGGACAAGTTCTTGCTGATTCGCAGCACCTGTATACGAATCAATCGCGTATAAGGGGAAACCGACAGCTTCAGCTGCAGCGACGGAACTCGAATATGTGCCGCTCAGTCCACTCGTGATATGAATCGCATACCCATAATCATAGCCATCTTCAAGCAATTGTTCATACAAGGTTACGAAGTCACCGAATGATGGTTGAGAAGTCGTCGGTGAAACGTGAGAATCTTCTCGCATTTTTTGATCAAGCTGTTCAATCGAGATATCGACATACTCCCGGTAAGACTCTCCGTTTAAGATGAGTAAAGTCGGTATCACATGGACTCCGATTTTTTCAGCCTCTCCTGGCTCAAAAAAAGCCATGCTGTCGGTAATCCAAGCAATCTTATCCATGTATATGACGCCTCCATTAATAGAACCATTTTGTTCATCATACCATAGCGATGAAAGCGGAATCACTAGCTAGCGCGTTTTTGTGTGATAGAAGCACTGGAAACGTGTCCAAACCATGAACTGATACCGAAGGCGATGAGTGTTGGGAATAACCATTCTAAACTTTGATCCACTAAAGGTAAGGATTGATAGAACGTCTTAAGATTTCCCGGGAAAAGCGAAAGTTGATTCAACGCACTACAGAATGAGAAGAAAATTGTTACACCAAGAGTTGATTGATAAACAACCGACTTACGACGGAACAGATGACGCATGAATGTCAATGCGATCAAGACGATGACGATTGGATAAAGGAACATCAATACCGGAACAGCAATGGATAACAATGTTTGCAATCCGACGATCGATACCGTAAGACCAAGAGCAGTCGTGAAGATACTTGCCGCTTTTAAAGATACACGGTTGGAAATCGTCATCATATATTCTGCAAATGCGGTGACGAGACCAACTGATGTCGTCAAACATGCAAGCAGAATTGCAAGACCAAGTACAGCTAAACCAATTGAGCCGAAGGCAGTATTTGCATAATGCTGAAGAAGTGCTGGACCATCAACTTTTCCGATGGCGGCAAATGTGTTACGTCCGATCATTCCAAGTCCGACATAGACGAGAGTCAAAGCAGTGGCAGCGATGATTCCGGCACGAGTGACGACTTTAAATTGTGCTTTTCGTTCATGAACGCCTCGGCTTTTCAATGTATGCAGTACGACGACACCAAATACCAAGGCGCCGAGTGCATCAAGCGTTAAGTATCCTTGAAGGAATCCTTGAATGAATGCCTGTCCAGTCGTCTCATATGCTTCGTTCGGTGAAGTGACGCTCGAGAGTGGCGAAATGATGCTACTGATGCTTAATGCAGCAAGAGCAATCAGTAATAATGGTGTGATGAAACGCCCGATGATCTCAAGTAATTTTCCTGGTCGTAGTACAAGATAAAGTGTGGCAAGGAAAAAGAGACTCGATGAGATGATCAACGTCATTTGTGAGGGAGCACCAAGAAATGGTACGACTCCGAGCTCATACGTGACAACCGATGTGCGCGGAATCCCGAAAAAGGGACCGATCGCAACATAGAGTGCGAACGTCAAGGCAGCACCTACAAAACGAGGGAGTGGTGCAGCAAGTGTTTTGATGCCACCTCCGATAGAGGCAACTGCAAGTAAGCCGAGCAAAGGAAGACCGACACCCGTTACGATAAAACCAAGGATGGCAGGAAGGAACTGTGAACCCGCAAGCGCACCGAGTTCCGGTGGGAAGATCAGGTTACCGGCACCGAAAAATAAAGCAAAAATCATAAATCCTAAAGCAAATGTATCTTTTGTTTTAAACATGTGTTGTCCTCCATTCATCCTAATTTCATAAAAAAAGCCTCATCCACTAAGTTTGTGGATAGGCGTCGTTTGCTCAGACGCCTTGTCGAAATGACGAAAAGGGCCTGGATCTTCATTTTCTCAAACGAGAAATGAATCTTCAGTCCCTACTCTTAATCACAATCAGTCGTTCTTGGATGAGCGTTGCGTGTGTCATGTTTAAAACCTCCTGTTTGAATTTTTCTAAGGATAACATGAAGAATTTAATAAAACAATATTTTCTGAAAATTCATCACCGAATTTTTGAAAATAAATAACGCCTCTAGTAGAGATGAGGTTCTCTACTAGAGGCGTTTCGGATTACATATCAGCTCGTTGCAATCGAGCGCGTTTTTTTGTGGCGTTTCAATTTATGGAGGAGCCAAGCGTGAACGACCTCACAGGATTGACGTGGTAACGTCAGTTCAACAAGCGATTCCTGCTGTTGCCCTCTAATGATGAAAAGTCCATTTTCTTCATCGACAGGGGCGATGGTCATTGAACTCGCTTCATTCAGCGACAATTTCACTTCACCGAGTGTCGCATCCTTTAATTTCAGGATGTTCCCATTTGTCGCAAATTTCGTGAATGAGCCAATTCCGTTCACTTTTAACTGATCCATATTGAATTCCTCCTTCTGCTGATTCCAGTACTATCCCTATAAAAAACAGGGTCTAACTTCTATCTTGAAAAGGTTATCCTAATTATAGCGAAGTCTTCACAAGATGCTAGTCTTATTTTGTGTGAAAATTCGAAAAATTTTTTAACAATATTGTCATATGGATAGGAATACCTGTTAAGAGGCAATCGTGATATGAAATTCAAATAGAACAAAAGCATCCTTTTCCAAAAGAAAAAGATGCTAAAGGTCAATCTAACTCAAAACTCCATTTCTTTTTGCGACAAACAAGCGATCCACGTCGAAGGATCGATTCTTTCTCTGCTTCAAAATCTTCATGTAATACGTTCATGTCTTCGTACCGTCCTGCTACATAGACGGGAATCGTGATATTTCTTGAGAAAACAGACCGTTTTGCACTTTCGAAATCAATCAATACTCCTTCTTTGAGAAGATGACGGATATGAATCATGATTTCAGCTGTTAAAGCGATCGAGGCGACGGATCGTGCGTGCTGACGAAATTTCCGTTGTACGAGATCAGAGATAAGTTGTTCTACCCGTGACCAATCCTTCAAGTAAACAGAAGCATGAAGACCATCGTGTTCGCTAAAATAGACCAGTTCATTCTCGATCGAGTCAAGGAAAGGAAGCGGTGTCCCTCGTTTCATATGCATTAAAAATAATAACTCCGCGATTTCGACATCCGTCAATACATCGAGCGAATGGGAGGAGCGAATATCAATAGCAGTTAAAGGATGACGCTGGACATCCGTTGATTGTGAAAACTGTTCGATCTCATGCGCTTCGATGTAATGAAGCATCGTTCGAAATGATTGTTTCGTCTGTTTGAAATCACTTCCTGAAATGAGTAAAGGACGTTTCAAATCGACGGCTGCGGCGAAATCAGAGAAATGTACTCCTGACATCGTCAATCGTTGATTTTCCTCGTCCTCATATAAGTAAAGTAACGCACTCGACATACCACTTCGCTTCCTTTCCATGACTAACTACTTCATAATTTAATAGTAGCAAAACTTCGAAATGCCTGAAAGGATATTTACTTCTGAAAACGGGCATACTACATAGAGAAGCATAAAGAGAGGTGATGGAGCATGTGGGGCTTGCGAAAGCCTTTTCCGGAATTGCGGACCGAGCGCTTCATATTACGTGAGCTCGAAAACCGTGACGCACGCGAATTGTTTAAAATCCTATCGGACGATAAAGTCATGTATTATTACGGATCAGATCCGCTCGTGACGGTCTATGAAGCTAAAAATGTCATCAGTTACTTTAAAGAACAGTTCACGCAAGGTAAAGCGATTCGCTGGGCAATTGCTGATGCACAAACGAATCAATTGATCGGTACAATCGGTTTTCATAATTGGCTGTCTCAATACCATCGGGCTGAAATTGGTTTTGAAGTTAGTCAAGATTATTGGCAACGTGGTGTCGCTTCGGAAGCGGCAAGAGCTGTTCTGACATATGGCTTTGAAGAATTTGCTCTCCATCGAATCAGCGCCCTCGTCGCACCTGAAAACCTCGCTTCTAACGCATTGGTTCAAAAATTAGGATTCAAAGCAGAAGGATTACTAGAAGATTATGCATACAGTCATGGTCGTTTCATGGATTTGACGATTTACCGTATGCTCGCATCTGAATGGAAGGGATGAGGTAGTCAATGGAAAAACAAACACTCGTACTCCTGCATGGATTTACAGGAGGAACAGATTATTTTAATCGGGTAGAGGCAAATTTACGACATTCCTTTGATGTATTACCACTAAGTTTACCGGGGCATGAGGGACTTGATGTTGGTCCGGATACGATTGAAGGCTTTGCCGAATGGGTCATGCATGAACTTGATCGACGTGGTATCGAAAAGCCGATCATCATCGGGCATTCATTTGGTGGATACATCACAGCTGCAATCGTAGAAGGGTATGCGGATCAAATCAGTGGATACGGTCTCGTGTACTCGACAGCTAAAGCAGATGATGAACAAGCGAAACAAAAACGAAATCAAAACATCACGCGCGTTGAAGAAGTCGGTGTTAGAGAATTCGTCAATGGTCTTGTTCCATCCTTATTCGCTGAAGGGGCAGATGAGTTCGCTGTCGCTGAAGCACTTGAGATCGGGTACATGATGACGGTCGAAGGAGCTATCCGTGCGCTCTCTGCGATGCGAGATCGGCGAGATATGACGAAGGTCTTGACGAGGTCAAACGTGAAGGGTGTCATCATTCACGGCACGAAAGATCAACTGATTTCAGAGGAAAGCGCATTTGCACCAAAGAATGATCATCTCATACATCGGTCAACAGACAGTGGACACATGGGGATGCTTGAGACACCGGATGCTTTCGTTGCAATCATCGAAGAAGCATTCAAGTAAGTTTTTGCCCTACGGTCATGTCTGTAGGGCATTTGCTTTGCATTTCAGATGAGATATCTGAAATGATAGAAGTGGAGGGGATACACATGAAAATCGTAGCGATTGAACCAACACCAAGTCCAAATAACATGAAAGTCATCGTTGATGAGGTCTTTTCGGAAAAGGGACAGACATTCGAGCATGCCTTTGGCGCACCGGAACACATTCAGCGATTACTTGAAATACCTGGCGTTAAGTTCGTTTATCAGGTCAGTGACTTTTTATCGATCGAGCGTTATCCGAAATATGATTGGCGCTCGCTTGTCATCGATATACGACGTGCGTTCGGTGAAACGTTGAATGATGTTGAACAGCACGAGACAGATGCTGAGTATGAGCCTGTCCATCTATTCGTGCAGTTCATTTTAGGCGTACCGATGCAAATCAAAGGTGTGAAAGGATTAGAAGAAAACGAGAAGGGCTGTCGGAACGTTTCCGAGAAGCAGCGCTATTCGTCCAACCATTCGTTCAGAATGTCATTAGCGATCGACGCTGGGTGGAACAAGCACCTCGATACGGAGATCTTGACGAAAGTTTGCGTGAAGTAGCGAATGAGATTGAGATTGCATATCCAGTCGAACGTATCGAACGTCTCAAGTCGCTCGCAGCAGGAGAAGATATTACGTTTAGCGGTCAAGCGATTCAATCATCCGATTGGAAAGAACGATTCGCGGCGCTCGATGAACTACCTGTTGAGATGGAGTGGGTTCCAGCTTATGCTCGCCTGTTACAGGATGAGAAGATGCAAATTCGGCGTCAAGCGATTGTAAAGCTTGGGATGTTCGAAGATCACCGAGAAGAACTGTTAGAGTATTTGACGAGTGCACTGCATGATCCGTCAGGGATCGTTCGCCGGACAGCAGGCGATACGATTTCAGATTGGGCGATGCCAGAAGCTGAACCAATGATGATGGAAGCGTTAGCGGATAAAAATAAATTAGTACGCTGGCGAGCTGCTCGCTTCCTGTTTGATGTCGGAACGGAACAGTCGATTCCAAGACTGCGTGAAGCAATCCGAGACCGGGAATATGAAGTGGCTCTACAAGCCGAACTCGCATTAACGCGGATCGAGAGTGGGGAAGAAGCACTAGGAACGGTTTGGCAGCAAATGAATCGAATGATAGATGAAAGTTCATGAGAACTTAAAAAATAATTGGGTGAGAGAATCATTCGACAAAATGAGTCACTAATTGTCTAGGTATATATTCCCTGTTTCCTAAAAATACTGGTAAAATAATCAAAATCATGTTGTCATCTTTTGAAATCGAAATGAAATGTGTTGGAAATGCTTATTAAAACGCTTGCATCTAACAACTAAACGGATTATTCCAAAATATCCCTGATGAAATTGAAATATTGTTTTGAAATGAAATGTCGAATGACAATTTTCTTCTTTTTTCTGCCCTTTGGTACAGTTAACCTACAATAACGAATTCGGAACATGTAGGTCATCTCTTGGCTGGGCATTATGAATGAGAAAAGGGGAGAATCGGGGATATGTTACTTTTCGCTGAAACTGATTTAGCAGTAGGATACAAGGAACGGACAAAAACAGGGGTATATGTAACGATCGAAACAATCGACAGTCGTACAATCACATTAGTCGCACCAGCAAACGCGGCAGAAGATATTTGTGACGAACTGTTTGCGACAGGATTAGAGCAATTGTTTTCATTCAAGATGAATCCATCGACTTTACCTGTGGCATAAGCGGATAAACGTGCGAGAGAGGAGAATCCTCTCTCGCTTTTTTTTGTGATAAAATTAATAAAGATAAAAGGAGGGATGAGATGAAACGTCTCGTTTTCATTCTGCTACTGCTTACTGTTTGTTTAGCAGGTTGCCAAGAAAAGAAACAACAGGCAACAACCACGAACGAACCGATTCAAATCGCAGTCAAAACGACAAAGCAGGACGACATGATGCAATTAGACATTTCTTTAACGAATCCAAATGATCACAGTGTGAACGTGACGTATCCTTCCTCACAACGTTTTCAGGCTCAATTGATTGATGCGAAACAACACGTAACGTATGATTTTGAGAAAGAGCAAGTATTCACGCAAGCGATTGAAAAGGATACGTTCACGAAACGTGAAACGAAACAGTATACGGTTGAATTACCGATCTCCTCTTTAGGTGATAGCACGGAAGTTCGCGTATCGACAATCCGTCAATTCAAGGGAGCAAGTGCAAAACAAACGACGGATCAACAAATGATTGATTCAAAATGACGATCAACACAATGTGAAGGAGTGAAGCGATTCATGCAAAAAGAAATCATCCAAGTAACAGGAGTAAAGCCTGTCATTGACCCAGCACAAGAAGTAAACGAGCGGGTAGCCTTCTTGAAAGCGTATCTCAAGCATACAGGAGCAAAGGGATTCGTATTGGGCATCTCAGGGGGACAAGATTCTTCGCTCGCAGGTCGTCTGTGCCAACTGGCAGTTGAAGAGTTGCGAAAAGAAGAGGGGAAAGATGTCGCATTTTATGCGGTCCGCTTGCCTTACGGGGAACAACAAGATGAAGCAGACGCACAGACAGCCTTGACGTTCATTCAACCAGATCATTCGCTTCGTGTGAACATTAAACCAGCGGTCGAAGCATCGATGCAGGCGTTCAAAGAAGCGACAGGTGCAGAACTTTCCGACTTTAATAAAGGAAATACGAAAGCGCGAGAGCGAATGAAAAGTCAATATGATTTAGCCGCTCATTATGGCTGTTTAGTCGTTGGAACGGATCATGCAGCTGAATTCGTGACGGGATTCTACACGAAACATGGTGATGGTGCATGTGATTTGACGCCATTGACGGGACTGAACAAACGGCAAGGGAAACAACTGTTACGTTACTTGAACGCACCAGAAGTATTGATTGAAAAAATTCCGACAGCAGATCTTGAAGAAAATCGTCCGGCACTACCAGACGAAGTGGCACTCGGAATGACATACGAAGAAATTGATGATTACTTGGAAGGTAAGACGATTTCAGAAGCAAGTCAAGAAAAGCTAGAGATGCAGTATAAACGTGTTGGGCATAAGCATCATATGCCCGTCTCACCACTCGACGAATGGTGGAAAGCATAATCAAGAATAACGAGGTGTGATTTCATGATTGAAATCACGCCTTTTTTTCATGTTCTTCGATTCTTCTTCAATCGTTATGGGAAAAGAAGAGAAACGATGATTGAGGAGGCGGGAGTATGACGATTGGTATCATAGGTGGAGGGTTATCCGGCTTGACGGCAGCAGCATTGTTCGCAAAACAAGGAACACCGGTCACGCTCTGGGATGCTGGATTGCTCGGAGGACGTGCCACCTCTCAAACCGTAAAAGGATTTACGTTTAATTACGGTGCTCATGCGATTTATGGACGCGATCAATCGATTCTTCGCAAATTAACGAAACAGCTTGGTATCGAAGTGACGTGGCTGGATTTCTCAGCGAGTCGTGCGAAATATGAGTTTTCAGGTCATTTGACGGCAGTTCCTGCGAATGCCTGGGGATTATTGAAAACAGAAGTCATCGAAGGAACGAACAAAGTACGTTTTACATGGGAAATCATTAAAACGATTTTACGAGTCGAACGAGGGGATCCGCAACAATCGATCGGGCAATGGTTAAAAACAGAACGAGTCGATGAACAAGTGGCACAGTTGATGCTTGATTTGGCATCAACGAACTTTTTTACGGCAGAACCCGAAAAAATTCCGTCAGACGTCTATTTCGAGTATTATCAAAAACTTTTTCGGACGCGAAAGCCTGTCTCATACATCGAAGGAGGATGGCAAGGGTTAGTACAGGAGTTGGAACGGATCATTCTTGAGAACCGCGGAGAGATTCTGAAAAAAACAAAAATAACAGCAGTCGAATCGACTACGACAGGATTCTTAGTACGTGATCGAAAGAAACAAGAATGGAACGTCGAACGGATCATCTTTGCCGTACCACCGCGTGAAATCTTAAAAATGGCGACCCCAACTGCCATTCAACGATTTGTTACACCGTATGCAAGTCATGAACCGGTAGAAGTATTCGTGTATGATCTTGGACTTCATCCGTATATCCAAACACCGTATTCATACATCTACGACCGTTCGCATCGAGCGTTCATCACGGATTTATCACATTATGATGCAAGTCTTGCACCGAAGGATGGTCAAGTCCTTCAAGCAATCGCCTATCTTGAACACGATCGACTTGAGGATCCTGATTATATTGGACATGTCCGAACAGGAATCGAACAGATGCTTGACGTTCATTTTACAGATTGGAGACAACGTATCGTCGCAGAACGAACGATCAAACGAGCAGTCGTACAAGAAATCAAATGGAAAATGGGACAAACGCCGCTTGCGACTCACATTCCGGATCATGCAGGTGTCGCTTTCGTCGGGGACTGGTGTGAAGGTACGGGACAACTCTCAGAGCTTGCGTTCTCAAGCGCCGTCAGCGTCTTCAATCGATGGACGTGATGTCAAACGACAAAAAAGAGAAGTCGAATCGACTTCTCTTTTTTGTATCTTACGCTTCATTGTTCGAACGTGCTGGATAGAACGCTAGAATCAAGAGTAATGTAAAGGCAATGAGACTCATCATCGGGATCGTCAAGAAACCAAAATAGTTGACCCATTTGATGAGACAGCCACTCGTACATAACGCTTCGCCATCGGGTAAGCGCTCAAGGATGACGTGGTACAAGGCGACACCAAAGCCGGCAAGCACATACAGGCGGACGAAGAGCGGATCGATCGTTTTCGACCGGAATAGCGAGATGAGCAAATAAAAGGCTGTCGTATACATGAATAGTCGTTGCCACCAACAGAGAGGGCAAGGGATGAATCCGCGAATTTCACTGAAATAGAGACTGCCAAGCGTTGCAATCGTTGAGATGATGAACATAAAATGATAGCGTGTCATATGTATCGTCCTTTCTAACGTGTTAAACTAATGCCATCTTATATCATGAGGAGTCGAATCTCACATTGCAAGTGTCGGAAATGGAAATGTTGATCACCTTATCGGAAGAATTGAATATGAGGCGCGCTGCTGAACGATTATTCGTCTCGCAACCTGCGCTTAGTCAACGTCTCGTTGCGATTGAAAGACGCTGGGGAACAAAGTTATTCATTCGTTCATCGCGTGGGTTAAGCATCACACCACAAGGAGAAAAAGTAATCGGTCTCGCAAAAGAGATGAATCGGAAGGAACTTGAGTTAAAAAGTGAATTGACGGCAGAAGAGGGTGCCGTTTATGGAACGCTTCGGATTGCCGTCGCTTCCATCATGGGGCAATATTGGCTCCCGCGTGTCTTGAAACGATTCGTTGAGCGTTATCCGCATGTCCGTGTTCAGCTTGTCACGGGATGGTCCAGTGAGATGATGCGTCATATGTTAGAGGAACATTTTCATATCGGGATCATTCGTGGAAACCCGGACTGGAAAGGTGTTAAAGAACGTCTTTTCTCGGATCCGCTCTATTTAGTCGATAGTGAGTTGACGTCAATCGAACAGTTACGCGTGACGGATCGACCATTCATCCAGTTCAAGAGTGATTCAACGTACTATCAAGAAATTTTAGAATGGTGGCAAGATCGGTTCGCAAGTCCGCCATCGCGGACTCTGGTCGTCGATCAAATCGAGACATGTAAGCAGATGGCTCTACATGGAATTGGATTTGCGATTTTACCCGAATCGACGATCCAACAATCAAATGAAGTCATGCAGCTTCCGTTAAAAACATCATCTGGAAAGGTATTAAAGCGAGATACATGGATTTTGTCTACGGAATCGATGCTTGAACTAAAACAAGTTCAAGCATTTTGGGATATCGTAAAAGAAGAAGGAGGAAGTCAGTCAGATGGAATACGCCATTGAAATGCGGCGCGCGCTTCATAAAATACCAGAACCAGGGTTCAAGGAATTTAAGACGCAAGCTTTTATATTGGAACAAATTCGTGCTTATCCACCAGATCGTGTCACGTATGACACGTTTGAAACGGGTGTTTTCGTTCGAGTGAAAGGATTGACTGGAAATCGGACGATTGGATACCGGGCAGACATTGATGGGTTACCAATCGAAGAAGCGACAGGTCTTCCATTTTGCTCGGAACATCCAGGCTTCATGCATGCCTGTGGTCACGATATGCACACGTCGATTGCGTTGGGATTGATGAAACGAATCATTGAATTGCCGGTCATGGATGATGTCGTCTTTTTATTCCAACCAGCGGAAGAAGGTCCGGGCGGGGCAGAACCGATGATTAAAAGTCCGTTGTTTGAAAAATATCGTCCAAGTGAGATGTATGGTCTTCACGTCGCACCGGAGTATCCAGTCGGTACGATTGCAAGCCGTCCCGGCGTCTTGTTCGCGAGTGCTCGAGAAGTCCATATCACGATCTATGGTCAAAGTGGTCACGCGGCATTTCCTCATTTGACGATTGATACGGTCGTTGCGCAAGCAGCCTTGATCATGCAATTGCAAACAATCGTCAGCCGATCCATCAATCCGATGAACTGTAGCGTCATCACGATCGGAAAGGTCGATGCCGGGATTCGAGAAAACGTCATCGCCGGTAGAGCTGTTCTTGACGGTACGATGCGCGCACTCAACGGGGAAGACATGGAAAAACTGGAACGACGCGTTCGTGACATCATCCGGGGAATCGAAGCTTCCTTTGGCGTCAAGATTGATCTGCAATTCGGAAATCGTTATTACGAGGTCGTCAATGACCGACACATCGTTGATAAATTTTCATCATTCGTTAAGATGAATGCGAACTATATTGAATGTGATGCAGCAATGACAGGAGAAGACTTTGGATTCATGTTGAAGGAAATTCCAGGGATGATGTTTTGGCTTGGAGTCGACAATCCGACATCTGGACTTCATCAACCAACCTTGAATCCAGATGAATCCGCTATTCCATTTGTGATTGATTTACTCGATCATTATTTCCGAGAATATGTTTAAAAAGTTTTATGAAATAATAAAGGACATTAAGCTTTCCCTTTCGAAATCAAGAATGGGAAAGCTTTTTATATATGTAAGAATAGGAGTTTTCGAACATTTTGTGAAAAAAATCACGTGCACATGTGAACAATTTGTTACATCAAACATTATAAACAGACATAAAGGGTTATGTTCTCTATGATACGGTTATAGACCATATAGAGAAGTATGTTTTAGGAAGAGGGGGCTATATACATGTTCAATGATCCCGTATTGCTCAGTCGATTGTTGACAGGGCTCACATTAGCGTTTCATATTATATTCGCGACGATTGGCGTCGGGGTACCACTCATGGTACTCGCAGCTGAATTCATCGGTCTGAAACGCAAAGATCCGGATTATATTTTATTAGCAAGACGGTGGACGCGTGGATACGTCGTTACCGTCGCAGTCGGTGTCGTGACAGGGACGGCCATCGGATTGCAATTATCACTACTTTGGCCGTCACTCATGCAAGTGGCTGGTCAAACGATCGCACTACCGCTATTTATGGAAACATTCGCATTCTTCTTTGAAGCGATTTTCCTCGGTATTTATCTGTACACGTGGGATCGGTTCAAAAACCCATGGTTACACTGGTTGATCGGGATTCCGGTCGTCATTGGTGCGACAGCATCAGCATTCTTCATTACGACGGTCAACTCCTTCATGAACTCACCAGAAGGATTTAAGATCGTCAACGGAACGCTAACGCAAATTGAACCATTGAAAGCAATGTTCAATACAGCAACACCTACAAAAGCAACACACGTCATCGTATCGGCTTATTTAACAGTCGCATTCATCTTGGCGGCAATCGCGGCGTTCCACTTACTCCGCAAAAAAACACTCTCAGCAGCGGAAACAGCGTATCACAAAAAAGCACTTCGCTTAACGGTCATGGCTGGATTGATTTTTGCCTTCTCGACGGCACTTGTCGGGGACTTCTCAGGGAAATACTTGGCGAAATACCAGCCAGAGAAACTCGCAGCTGCTGAATGGCATTTTGAAACGACAAGTGAAGCCGAGTTGATCTTCGGTGGGATACTTGATCAGCAAGAAGACGGCAGTTATGAAATCAAGGGTGCCGTCAAAATCCCATATGCACTCTCAATTCTTGCGGGTGGAGCTCCAGATACAGAAGTCATTGGTCTAAATGAGTTCGCAAAAGAAGATCAAGCACCGCTGATCGTTCACTATTTCTTCGATATCATGGTTTCGATTGGTATGTATTTGGCTGCCATCTCTGCCTTGTTCATCTTGGCATTCCGTTTGAAAAAATTAAATCCTTATAACAAATGGATTTTAAGAGGTGTCTTCATCGGTGGACCTCTGGCGATGATTTCAATTGAAGCAGGTTGGATGTATGCTGAAATTGGTCGTCAACCTTGGACACTTTACGGCATCATGCGGACAGCAGATGCGGCGACGACATCAACTGCCGTCGGTCCGATGTTGATTCTATTCAGTGCCTTGTACTTGATGCTCGGTACGATTTGTACAGTCGTATTATTACGGATGTTCAAGAAAAACCCGGTTGGAAAAGAACTTCAAGAACTTGCTGAAAACCACCACGCACGTGGGGAAGCTATGTTCGTGGATGATAACAAGTAAGGAGGGAACGATTTGGACGTTCAAACACTAGGAATTACGGTCCTTTGGACTTTCCTGTACGGATATCTCATCGTTGCCTCAATTGACTTCGGTGCTGGATTTTACGCCTTTTATTCAAAATATACGAAGCGGGATCATTTAACGAATCGATTGATTCTTCGTTATCTCTCACCAGTGTGGGAGGTAACGAATGTCTTCTTCGTATTCTTCTTCGTCGGATTAGTCGGGTTCTTCCCGGATACCGCTTACTATTTCGGTACGGCACTACTCGTGCCAGCCTCGATCGTTCTCGTATTGATTGCGATTCGTGGTAGTTTCTATGCATTCGCCAATTATGGATCAAATGACAGCATGTTCTATACGTTCTTATATGGAGCAACTGGTCTATTGATTCCGGCGGCGATGTCAACGACATTGACGATCAGTCAAGGTGGATTCATTCGTAAAACGAATGAAACGGTTGAGTTTTTAGGAACAAAATTATTTACGAACTTTTACTCTTGGTCGGTCGTAGCACTCGCTATCGTATCCGTCCTCTATATCAGTGCGATGTTCCTCTTGTTCTATGCAGATAAAGCGAAGGATGAAGGGGCTACGCCATTGATTCGTAAGTGGGCGCTCTTCTGGAGTGGTCCGACGATTCTAGTCTGTGCACTCGTCTTCTTTGGATTGAAAAATCAAGCGGCATGGCACTATGAGAACATCTTAAACGGGAACTGGTGGTGGTTCGCTGCTAGTTTCATCTTCTTCCTCGTTGCGGTGACACTCGTCTACATGAAGAAGAATTACGGAATTGCCTTCGTCGCGGTCATGCTACAGTATGGAGTGGCATGGTTTGGTTACGGTTATACGCACTTACCATATATCTTGTATCCATATATCGATATCAACAAAGCGGTCGTTAACGAAACAATGGCTTCCGCACTCGTCGTTGTCTTCATCTTCGGACTCTTACTCTTGATTCCGGCGTTGTACTTGATTTTACGACTCTTCTTGTTCGATAACGATTATGTACGTGGGAAATCCTCAAAATAATGGATGAATACACGCCTCTGCGAATCGCAGGGGCGTTTATAGTATTTTTAAATTGAATCAGGTACACTACTAAAGAAGAGCGATTGTGAAGGAGAGTTGTGAAAATGAATGGAGAGTTTGCAGTAATTGGACTAGGGCGCTTTGGTGGCTCGATTGTCCGTGAATTATCGAAAAATGGGTACGATGTCTTAGCGATTGACTCCGACGAGGAGCGCGTCAATGAATTCATGGGAATTGCGACGCATTCCGTCATCGCGGACACGACGGATGAGAACGTCTTAAAAAGTCTAGGAATCCGAAACTTCGACCATGTCATCGTTGCCATCGGGGAAAATATTCAAGCATCTATCTTGACGACATTGATCTTAAAAGAGCTCGGGGTACAATCGATCACCGTTAAAGCGACGAACGATTACCACGAAAAAGTATTACGAAAAATCGGAGCAGATTTCATCGTTCACCCCGAACGGGATATGGGAGTCCGGATTGCAAATGGTTTAATGAGTTCCAATATTCTTGACTATCTCGATTTATCTCAAGAATTTTCGATCGTTGAAATTAAAGTTAGTGATCGGATGGCAAAACAAACATTGATTGACCTGGATCTACGGAGCAAATACGGAGCGAACGTTGTCGCCATTAAACGTGGAGAAAACGTTCTGATTTCTCTACAAGCTGACGAAATGATTGAAAAAGGGGACTACCTCGTCGTCATTGGTGAAAATGAGGACCTCGACCGTCTAGAGCGTGCGATTCATAAAGTGAAGAACTAAAAAAAGCTGAGGCGCGCCTCAGCTTTACATTTACTTAATTAAATGAGTTGGAATTCTTTTAATCCGTGTGCGATACCGTCCTCAAGGATGGGTTTCGTGACATAGTCAGCGGCAGCTTTCGTTTCTGGAAGTCCGTTGCCCATTGCAATACCCGTTCCGACGTAGCGAAGCATCTCTAGATCGTTTAAAGCATCACCAAATGCAAAGGTATCTTCGCGGCGAATATTCGTCAATTTCAGGAACTGTTTGATCCCTTCTGCTTTCGAAGAACCGACATTGATGACATCCATTGCATGTGGGTGCCAACGAATGAAATCGAATGCGTCATACCGTTTAACATAATCCGCTTCTTCTTCGGCCGTACAGTAGACGAGCGTTTGGAAAACATCATGCGATAAGAAAGCTTCTTCATCGTGAATCGGCAACGGCATATCAAGCTCCCCGAGTGAATCGACGACATGAACATCATTTGATTTCGTCGTGAAGCCTTTTGTTTCGCCAAGATAAACGAGTGTATGCCCGTTTTCTTTCGCTTGTTGCGTTAAATGCGTTAAATCCGTCTTAGGTTGTGGACGTTTGTAGATGATTTCATTTTGATGAACGACGATTTGCCCGTTATAGCCGATAATCGTATCGATGTTGAGTAGTTCACGGATTCCAGACAACATCGCAGGTCCGCGTCCAGTTGCAAGGGCTACATAGACACCATTTTCTTGAAGCTTACGAATTGCCTGTTTTGTTGATTCCGGAACAAAATGACCATCATGCAATAAGGTTCCGTCGATATCGAAAAAGACGACTTTCTGATTTGCCATGGTTTCACCTTCTCTTTTTAATTGGTCGAAATGACCTGTTCATGTGAAAGTATAGCATAACCAAAAGCGTGTTGCCGGAAGGGAACATGCCGAATAAGGATGAAAAATAGTCCGTGTATCGTGTATACTGTACTAAGGACAAAAAACAATGTACTGATAAGGAGTTGCTAGGCATGATTTTTAAAGTATTTTACCAACCGCTTCGTTCGGAAGCACCTGTTCGTGAACGGACAGAAACAATGTATGTAGAAGGGGAAAGCATTCGTGACGTGCGATCAACGATTGACCACCTCAAAGATATTAACATCGAGTTCATCCGCGAAGTCAGCGGAGAATTTTTGACATACGAACAACAACATCCTGATTTCAAGGTTGCGACGTTCGAATGAAGTTCGTCAAAAACCATCAGGCCGCCGTTTTCGCACTCGGTGGACTCGGGGAAATCGGGAAGAACACGTATGTCGTTCAATTCCAAGATGAGATCATCGTCATTGACGCGGGTGTCATGTTCCCAGAAGATGAATTACTCGGAATCGACTATGTGATTCCAGATTACACGTACTTGATCAAGAACAAGGATAAGGTCAAAGGCGTCTTCATCACACACGGTCATGAAGATCACATTGGCGGTCTGCCTTTCTTGCTTAAACAAGTGAACTTACCGATTTACGCTGGGAAGATTGCGATGGGTCTCATCAAGGTGAAGTTAGAAGAGCATGGTTTGCTTCGCAACGCGGAACTGCATGAGATTGATGAAGATTCGGTCATCAAGTTCCGGAAGACAAGCATCTCGTTCTTCCGTACGACACACTCGATTCCGAATTCGTTCGGTGTCGTCGTCAAAACACCACAAGGGAACATCGTGCATACAGGGGACTTCAAGTTCGATTTCACGCCAGTCGGAGAGCCAGCTGATCTAGCGAAAATGGCTGAACTCGGTAAAGAAGGCGTATTGTGTCTTCTATCGGACTCAACGAACGCAGAAGTGGAAGGGTTTACGATGAGTGAACGTGTCGTTGGGGAAACGATCTCAGACATCTTCCGTAAAGCGGAAGGGCGGATTATCTTCGCGACGTTTGCGTCGAACATCTATCGTCTGCAACAAGTCGTCAATGCTTCTGTAGAAGCAGGACGGAAAATCGTCGTCTTCGGACGTAGCATGGACAAGGTCATGATGATTGGTCAAGAACTTGATTTCATCAAAGCACCGAAGGGTACGATCATCGAGCCGAACGAGATGAAACGTTATAAATCAAATGAGTTGACGATCCTTTGTACGGGTTCACAAGGAGAACCGATGGCTGCACTTAGCCGTATCGCAAACGGAACACATCGTCAAATCTCGATCATTCCGGATGATCTCGTCATCTTCTCTTCGTCCCCAATCCCAGGAAACGTCGTTTCTGTCGGAAAGACGATCAATCAGCTGTACAAAGCTGGCGCAGATGTCATGTACGGTAAACTAAATGATATCCATACATCAGGTCACGGTAGTCAACAAGAGCAGTTACTCATGTTACGTCTATTAAATCCGAAATACTTCATGCCGATTCACGGGGAATACCGGATGCTGAAGAAGCATATGTCGCTTGCGATGGATGCTGGCGTACCGGAAGAGAACTGCTTCGTCATGGATAACGGTGAAGTACTGGCATTAGATGCGAATGCAGCCGCTATCACCGGGAAGATTCAAGCGAATGCCGTTTATGTCGATGGAAAAGGAATCGGAGACATCGGAAACATCGTTTTACGCGATCGCCGTATTCTCTCAGAAGAGGGACTCGTCGTCGTCGTCGTGACGCTTGACTCGAAGACGAATCGTCTCGTCTCTGGACCGGACATCATCTCGCGTGGTTTCGTCTACATGCGTGAGTCGGGTAATTTGATTAAAGATGCTGAACGTCTACTCAAGCGTTCACTTGATCAATCGCTTGCGAACCGTAATACGAAATGGACGGACATCAAACAAGTCATCAATGATACGCTCACACCGTATTTAACAGAAAAAACACAACGTCATCCGATGGTCATGCCGATCATCATGGAAGTCTGATTCAAAAAATCCTCGTCTCCGAAAACGGAAACGAGGATTTTTGTATTACGTGGCAGGACCGTATTCCTTGAACGGTTCTTTTTTATCAATCCGATCATAAAACATGACGCCATCTAGATGATCGTATTCATGCTGGCAGACGATTGCTTTCATCCCTTTTAAACGTAATTTTACAGGATTTCCGTTATGATCGATGCCAGTTAGGGTAATACGCATATAGCGCGGTACATGTCCTTCGACTTCACGGTCGACGGACAGACATCCTTCGCCGCCCGTTAAATAGGTCTGCTCGACGGAATGACTGATGATTTTTGGATTATAGATACCAAATTCCAGCAAATCATCACCATCTGGTAAGCGGATCGCGAACATGCGCTTGTTGACACCGATTTGTGGTGCTGCAAGTCCAATGCCGCTTCGTAAATCGTATTTCTTCGCAATTTCATCATCTTGACTGTTGGCGAGGAACTCGCGCATGAGTCGCATCGTTTCCTTATCCTCATCGCTGAGAGGGAAGGTCACTTCTACTGACCGTTCGTGAAGAGCAGGAACGTCTTCGCGTACGATTTCATTCATGGTGATCATGAACAACACTCCTTTCGTCTACAAAAAGTATAGCATAGGAAAGTGGGGAATGATGACAACTAACACAGTAGGAAAATATCGAATGATACAGAAGATGGAATATTCTAGTTTTGTGATTGAATTCACAATGTGAAACGCGAAAAAAATAAAACATTTCCTTTGATTTTAAGGTGTTACAGATTTATACTTGTAACGTAATGAACAAGACACTATAACGTGTCGATTCATGATAATACAGTTTACTCAACTGAATAGGTACACAGACACATGTTCAAAGGATAGTCACACGGGACTTCGTTTTTTGGACACTATTGTCATGTGGGCAAATCAGTCAGAGGAATATTTCGCTGAACGCAGTGAAAGGATGAGGTGAAAAGATGAACGTAAACATGTTTAAAAACGTGGAAGAAAACTTTGAAACGTTCCGCATTCTTGACGAGAAAGGTGAAGTCGTCAATAAAGACGCTATGCCAGACCTCTCGGATGAAGAGCTTACGGAATTAATGCGCCGTCTCGTATACACACGTATCTGGGACCAACGTGCAATCTCACTTAACCGTCAAGGACGCCTTGGTTTCTACGCTCCAGTAGCTGGACAAGAAGCGTCAATGATTGGTACGCAATTCGCTTTGGATAAAGATGACTGGATTCTTCCTGGATACCGTGATATTCCACAAATGGTCTTCCATGGCTTCCCACTTTACAAAGCATTCTTGTTCTCACGCGGTCACATCACAGGTGGTAAGATTCCTGAAGGTGTTAACGTCTTAATGCCACAAATCATCATCGGTGCGCAGATCGTTCAAGCGGCTGGTGTTGCTCTCGGTCTTAAGAAAAGCGGTAAAGAACAAGTCGCAATCACTTACACAGGTGATGGTGGTTCTTCACAAGGTGACTTCTATGAAGGTATGAACTTCGCTGGAGCTTTCAAAGCACCTGCAATCTTCGTCGTTCAAAACAACCGTTTCGCAATCTCGACACCTGTCGAAAAACAATCTATGGCGAAAACAATCGCTCAAAAAGCTGTCGCTGCTGGTATCAATGGTATCCAAGTCGACGGTATGGACGTTCTTGCTGTATACGCAGCTACGAAACAAGCGCGTGTTGAAGCACTCAACGGTGTTCCGACATTGATCGAAACATTGACTTACCGTTACGGACCACACACACTCGCTGGTGATGATCCAACACGTTACCGTACAAAAGACATGGATGATGAGTATCAAGCACAAGATCCACTCGTCCGTTTCCGTGCTTTCATGGAAGCAAAAGGTCTTTGGAACGAAGATAAAGAGAACGAAGTCATCGAGCAAGCTAAAGCTGACGTTAAGGAAGCACTTGCACAAGCTGACAAAGAACCAAAACAAAAAGTTACAGATTTCATCAACGTGATGGCTGAGAAGCTTCCACAAAACCTGCAAGAGCAGCTTGATGAGTATACAGCAAAGGAGTCGAAATAACCCATGGCACAAATGACGATGATCCAAGCGATCACTGACGCAATGCGCGTCGAGATGAAACGCGACGAACAAGTTCTCTTGTTCGGTGAAGACGTCGGTAAAAACGGTGGGGTATTCCGTGCGACAGAAGGTCTTCAAGATGAGCTCGGCGAAGACCGCGTCTTCGATACACCACTTGCAGAATCAGGTATTGGTGGTCTTGCTGTCGGATTCAGTCTGACAGGATTCCGTCCAATCATGGAAATCCAATTCTTCGGATTCGTATTCGAAGTATTCGATTCAGTCGCAGCACAACTTGCGCGTCTCCGTTACCGTTCAGGCGGCACATACAGTGCACCTGTTACAATCCGTTCACCATTCGGTGGCGGTGTTAAAACACCGGAACTTCACGCAGATAACCTCGAAGGACTCATGGCTCAGTCACCAGGACTTAAAGTTGTCATTCCTTCAACACCTTACGATGCAAAAGGTCTTTTGATCGCGTCAATCCGCGACAACGACCCAGTCGTATTCCTCGAGCACATGAAACTCTACCGTTCATTCCGCGGTGAAGTGCCAGAGGGCGATTACACGATCGAACTCGGAAAAGCTGATGTAAAACGTGAAGGTACAGATGTAACAATCGTCACTTACGGTGCGATGGTACACGCTTCACTTAAAGCAGCGGAAGAGCTCGAAAAAGAAAACATCAGCGTCGAAATCATCGACTTGATGACAATCAGCCCAATCGATATAGATACGATTCTTGCTTCTGTCAAGAAAACAAACCGTGTCGTCGTCGTTCAAGAAGCACAAAAACAAGCGGGTATCGCTGCAATGGTTGCAACTGAAATCCAAGAACGTGCAATCCTTGACCTCGAAGCGCCAATTCTTCGTGTTGCTGCTCCAGATACAATCTTCCCATTTGCACAAGGTGAAGACGTCTGGATCCCAGATCACAAAGATATCGTTGAGAAAGTCAAAACTGTCTACAATTTCTAAGAGCATTTCGGAAAATAAGGAGAGGGGTCCATTCTCTCCTTGCTTCCGTTTTTACAGATAACAATCGACTAGAAGAGTGAACTAAAAGGAGGCATATTCAAATGGGTTTATTTGAATTCAAATTGCCGGATATCGGTGAGGGTATTCATGAAGGTGAAATCGTAAAGTGGTTCGTAAAAGCGGGCGACACTGTCAAGGAAGACGACGTTCTTCTTGAAGTACAAAACGATAAAGCAGTCGTTGAAATCCCATCACCAGTTGATGGTACTGTTAAAGAAGTTAAAGTTGACGAAGGTGTCGTAGCTGTCGTTGGCGACGTCCTCATCACTTTCGAAGTCGAAGGCGAAGGTTCTGCTCCTTCTGAAGAAGCAGAGCAACCAAAAGCTGAAGACAACGCGAAAGACGTTCAAGATACGGATCAAAAAGTGGAAGACAAACCAAACGAGGTTCAAATCCATAAATCAGAACGCGTCATCGCGATGCCATCTGTCCGTAAATATGCACGTGAAAAAGGTGTCGACATCCGTGAAGTCCAAGGTTCTGGAGACAACGGTCGTGTCGTCAAAGAAGACATCGATGCATTCGCAAACGGTGGTCAAACTTCTGAAGCACCAGCAACAGAAGAAAAAGCACCAGCTGCAGCTGCTTCTGCACCAAAAACAGAAGTTAAGCCATACGTTGCTGCTCAACCTGAACTTGAAACACGCGAGAAAATCAAAGGAATCCGTAAAGCGATTTCGAAAGCAATGGTTAACTCGAAACATACAGCTCCACACGTAACACTCATGGACGAAGTCGATGTTACGAACCTCGTAGCACTCCGTAAAAACTTCAAAGAAGTTGCGGCTGCTCAAGGTACGAAATTGACTTACCTTCCGTTCGTCGTAAAAGCATTGACTGCTGCTGCTAAAAAATACCCAGCAATCAACGCATCAATCGACGATGTAAACGAAGAAATCGTCTACAAAAACTACTTCAACATCGGTATCGCTGCAGATACAGACAACGGTCTTGTCGTACCAGTCGTTAAAGATGCAGATCGTAAATCGATCTTCTCACTCGCTGACGACATCAACGACCTTGCTGGTAAAGCACGCGAAGGTAAACTTTCTGGCGAAGAGATGAAAGGCGGATCAATCACGATCACTAACATCGGTTCTGCTGGCGGTCAGTGGTTCACACCAGTCATCAACCACCCAGAAGTTGCAATCCTCGGTATCGGCCGTATCGCTGAAAAAGCAGTCGTTAAAAACGGCGAAATCGTTGCTGCACCAGTTCTTGCACTTTCATTCAGCTTCGACCACCGTCTCATCGATGGTGCAACTGCACAAAACGCGCTTAACTTAGTTAAACGCCTATTGAACGACCCACAACTTCTCATCATGGAGGGATAAGCAATGGTAGTAGGTGAATTCGCACAAGAAACAGATTTACTCGTAATCGGGGCTGGCCCTGGTGGTTACGTTGCTGCAATCCGCGGCGCGCAACTCGGTATGAAAGTAACAATCGTTGAACGTGAAAACGTCGGTGGTGTTTGCTTAAACGTTGGATGTATCCCATCAAAAGCCTTGATCACTGCAGGTCATAACTTCCAGCATGCTAAAGGTTCAAGCGATATGGGGATCACTTCTGAGAATGCAACTGTCGATTTCTCGAAAGTTCAATCTTGGAAACAATCTGTCGTCAACAAATTGACTGGCGGCGTTAGTGGTCTTCTTAAAGGGAACAAAGTCGAGACTGTCGTTGGGGAAGCTTACTTCCAATCAGAAGATACAGTCCGTATCATCAACGAAGATTCTTCGACTCCTTACAAATTCAAGAAATGTATCATCGCGACAGGTTCGACTCCAATCGAACTTCCAGCTTTCAAATGGTCAAAACGCGTTCTTTCTTCAACAGGCGCATTGAACCTTCCTGAAATCCCGAAAAAACTCATCGTCATCGGTGGTGGATATATCGGGATGGAGCTTGGTACAGCGTATGCGAACTTCGATACAGAAGTCGTCATTCTTGAAGGAACAAAAGACATCCTTTCTGGTTTCGAGCCTGCTATGACGCAAGTCGTTAAGAAAAAGCTCAAACAAAAAGGTAACATCACAATCCACAACGAAGCACTTGCTCAAAGTGTGGAAGAGTCGGAAGATGGCGTTAAAGTAACATTCGAAGTCAACGGTGAAGCACAAACAGTTGAAGCGGACTACGTCCTCGTCACTGTCGGTCGCCGTCCGAACACTGGTGATCTTGGTCTTGAAATGGCAGAAGTCAAAGTCAGCGACCGTGGTCTTGTCGAAATCGACGATCAGTGCCGTACTTCAAACGAAAACATCTACGCAATCGGTGATATCGTTCCAGGACCACCACTTGCACACAAAGCTTCATTCGAAGCTAAAATTGCTGCTGAAGCAGCTGCAGGACACCCTGCATACCTCGACTACAGCGCGATTCCAGCGGTCGTCTTCACAGACCCAGAACTCGCTACTGTCGGTTACACGGAAGCACAAGCGAAAGAAGAAGGACTCGACTACATCGCGTCTAAATTCCCTTACGCTGCGAATGGTCGTGCACTTGCACTCAACGAGCCAGACGGCTTCTTGAAAATGATCACTCGTAAATCAGATGGTCTCTTGATCGGCGCGCAAATCGCTGGTACAGGCGCATCTGATATGATCGCTGAAATGGGACTCGCAATCGAGTCTGGTATGACAGCTGAAGATATCGCACTCACAATCCACGCGCACCCATCACTCGGTGAAATCGCAATGGAAACTGCTGAAGTTGCAATCGGTAGCCCAATCCACATCATTAAATAATTTCGAAACACCTCATACACGGGGAGCCGACCGTGTATGAGGTGTTTTTTGTTTGGTCTTGATACAAAAAAGGAAAAGAAAAAGTAAAAATCGGAGAGGGTGGACGCACATGGAATCCGTGACTACCTTAGAGGAGCTGTATTACGTATCGGAAATGGATAAGGTTCGTTTTGTCGGCTGGACGACTGCACTCGCCCGCTATGATTTTGCTGTCGTCTGTACGGGACAATTCTTCGGGAAAGTACTTGTCGTCAGTTTAACCGGTGGTCAGTCAGCGTTACTCGATCAACAGGATGTGTTGAATGGAGATGTCTTAATTCGTACATTTGCGATTGAACGAGAGGATGTCGAAGTAATCGGTGAAGCACTCGCAGCATTCATTCCTTGTTCACCAAACGATGAGTACGCAGAATGAAATGACAAAAAAAGCAGTAATCCTCATTAACTAAGGATTACTGCTTTATCTTGTCTTCACCGAATCGCATTCGATTGTTGAATGACTTTGATCGTCTCAAGCGAATGATCTTCAAGACCTTGAACCGGAAGACCGGCTTCGATGTTTTCTTTAATATAGGCAAGGTTGTCTGCCGTGATCATTTCGCCTGGGATGAAGATAGGAATACCAGGTGGATATACCATCATGAATTCAGCCGAAATCCGCCCAACCGCATCGATCAACGGAATCGTCTCTGTCTCTTCATAGAATGCATCACGAGGACTGAGAGCGAGCGCTGGGATGTCTGGAAGAACAATCGAATGATCAGTCGTCTCGGCGGCATTATTTTGATAACGTGCGACAAGTAATGACATCGCATGTAAAAAGGCATCAATCGTCTCTTCTGAGTCGCCAGACGTGATGATGACGAGAATGTTGTTCAAATCAGAAAGTTCAACTTCGATCCGGTGTTCTTCACGTAAGAACTCTTCGACGAGGTGACCAGAAATGCCAAGCCCTTTGACGGAAACAAGCACTTTCGTTGGATCAAAGGCGAACGTCGCACTCGAATGAAGATCGGATTCACCGAAAACAGCGAGATAAGGAAGCTTCGCTAATCCAAAGCGCATCCGTGTCGCAAGTTCAAGTGCCCGACGATTCATCGCTTCACCGTTGATCGCAAGATGACGCCGAGCGCAGTCAAGAGAAGCGAGCAACAGGTAAGATGTCGATGTCGTCGTCAACATCGAGAGCACTGCTTGAACTTTATCTGGAGAGACAAGTCCGCGACGAACGTTCAGGACAGAGCTTCCTGTAAGTGAGCCACCGAGTTTATGCACGCTGGTTGCGGCAAGATCAGCTCCTGCTTGCATCGCAGACAACGGCATATCTTCGTGGAAGGCGATATGGACGCCGTGTGCTTCGTCGACGAGTACCGGAATACCTTTACTATGGGAAAGCTTGACGATGCTTTCTAAGTCACCAGCAACGCCGAAATAGGTCGGGTTGATGACGAGTACTGCTTTTGTATCGGGATGAAGTGCAAGGGCACGTTCTACCGCGCTTGGTGTGATGCCGTGCGCGATTCCGAATGTCTCATCGAATTCAGGGTGAATGAAAATCGGATGCGCACCAGAAAGAACGATAGCTGACATCACCGATTTATGCACGTTCCGAGGAACGAGAATTTTATCATCAGGTCCGACGACACTCATGATCATCGCCATGATGGCCGTTGAAGTTCCTTGTACGGAAAAGAACGTTTCGTCGGCGTGGAAGGCTTGAGCTGCCAATTGATGAGCTTCCTTAATGATTGCCTTTGGATGATGGAGATCATCAAGGGGAGCGATATTGATTAAATCGATATCGAGCGCATTCTGACCGATGAACGATCGAAAGGCTGGATCCATTCCCTGACCATTTTTATGACCGGGAATATGAAATTGAATTGGTTGACGTTTCGCATGCGCGAGTAGCGCATCGAATAAAGGTGTATCGAGCTGTGTTAAGCTTTTTGTTTGCACCAGATTTCCCCCCTTAAAACCGAATAAAAATACAATCAAACAAGCTAACTATAACAAGTTTTCGGACGGTTGCAACTGTTTTATGCTTCTTTTCCGTGTAAAATAGAAAAGTGCAGAAAGGAAGTGGGAATGATGGCATTGAATTATCCGCTCAATTCCGATTGGTCGACTGAAGAAATCGTGAAAGTCATCGACTTCTTTAATTTAGTCGAGCAAGCGTATGAGACAGGTGTTGAACGACAACGGTTGCTCGAAGCGTATCGTGAATTCAAGCAAATCGTCACCTCGAAATCCGAGGAAAAACAGTGGGATCAGTTTTATATGGAAGAGACCGGTTGCTCGAGTTATCGGACGATGCAACAAGCAAAACGTCAGGAAGAACCGATTGTTCGTATGAAGAAATAATTGGATCATGAAGATAAGACTCCTATGCGATCGCGTAGGAGTCTTATCTTTTAATCCGACTGGAAATGTGCGGGAAATGATCAACATTTGTTTAAAGTGGAAAGGAAGCGGCTATATACTACATACAAGACGTTGGCCTTACAAATATGTGAAACTGTATTTTTTAAAATTAGATGCTTTACATCTAAGTTGAATCGTACTATTATAGATTCAATCCACTAATAAGTCGCAATTGTCTGACAAATTAAACCTCTGTTTATCCCGCGAAGGAGTGTGGTTACTGTGAAACAAGTGATAGAAGCATACAAGAGAAAAGATGCAGAAAAACGCATTCCTGTATTGCGTCTCGAAATCGATTATGAGCTTGCTACATTACACGATGCGATGGTGGCAAGTGACGCAGAAGCTGTTGGCGCAAGTAAAGAGCGCCTCGAAAAATATCGTCAAGAGATGGTACGTCTTGAAGCTTGATTTCAACGTTCCAATCTCTACCTTATAATAAAATATCAACTCTTCAACCAGCGAACTGTTCGCTGGTTTTTTTTTTGTTACTATAGAAGAAGCTGGAAACAACGATGAAGGAGTGAACTCAAATGCAGATTGAGTTGGATGCGATAGATTTGATCAAACGAGCGGGAAAGTACATTCGCGAAAAAATTGATGGTTCGTATCACGTCGAACAAAAAACCGGAAAAAGCGATTTAGTGACAGAGATTGATCAAGCCGTCGAGGATTTATTGATTCAAGGTATTTTAGATCGCTATCCGAATCATCATATTTATGGGGAAGAAGGGCGAATCGCTCGACCTGATACACTCGAAGGCACGATCTGGTTCGTTGATCCGATTGATGGAACGATGAACTTTATCCGTCAAAAACGAATGTTTGCCATCTCGATCGCGATTATGGTGGATGGTGAGTTACGCTATGGATTCGTCTACGATGTCATGGCGGACGAGTTGTTCCATGTCATCAAAGGGCATGGTGCTTATCAAAACGGCATACGATTACCACAAATCGAGGAGCGGAGTGTTAAAGAAGCAATCATCTGTATGAACGCGACCTGGGTGACACCAAATCGTCGAATCAATACGGATCGTCTTGCACCACTCGTACGACACGCGGTAGGTGTACGAGCAATCGGTGCAGCATCACTCGAACTCGCATGGACAGCTGCAGGGCGTGTTGACGGGTATATCACAATGCGTAATATGCCTTGGGATTACGCAGCCGGTCAGTTGTTGATTGAAGAGGTCGGTGGGCGTGTCGGAACGATCACAGGTGAATCGATGTCATTTCTCGAACAAACGAGTGTGCTAGCAGGGAGCCAGACGTTCGTTGAAGATGTGTTGACATTCGTACAAACACAAGAGGATTGAAAAAAGGTTTCTTTCGTCTTGAACGAAAGGAACCTTTTTGCTCATGCTTGTTTTCGTAAACGTGCTTTTAAGACGAACCCAGCACCCATCGTAACAATCATCAAGATGACAGAGGCGATCGTCATCGGGACGTTTTGTTCCGCGATGAAGATGCCGATGGCTGCCATGGATCCTACGGCAAGCATGGCGAGTAATAAAAATAGCAGGCGCATGTTCTTTTCCCCCTCTACCCGTGAGTACGTTAACAGTGTAGCGTGAATGAAGGATAATGAAAAGGCTTTCGGACTGATGTCGAATCTTAGTCATTGCCAATTAGGACTCTACCTGTGCTATACTCTTAAAGTTGACCGAAAGTATGATAAGATTTATTTAAATGAATAGAAAGAGGTACACACCTATGACAACATTAGTACGAAATGATTTACGCAACGTTGCGATCATCGCCCACGTTGACCATGGTAAAACAACATTAGTCGATGAGCTTTTAAAACAGTCTGGTACGTTCCGTACGAACGAACAAGTCGAAGAACGCGCAATGGACTCAAATGACATCGAGCGGGAACGTGGAATCACGATTCTTGCGAAAAACACTGCAATTGATTACAAGAACACACGCATCAACATCGTTGATACGCCAGGACACGCCGATTTCGGTGGAGAAGTTGAGCGGATCATGCGTATGGTTGATGGCGTTATCCTCGTTGTCGATGCACGTGAAGGCTGTATGCCACAAACACGTTTCGTTTTGAAAAAAGCACTCGAGCAAGGACTTCAACCAATCGTCGTCGTCAACAAAATTGACAAACCGATGGTCCGTCCTCTTGAAGTCGTCGACGAAGTCGTTGATCTCTTGATCGACCTCGGAGCTGACGAAGATCAACTCGAATTCCCAGTCGTTTATGCATCGGCAGTCAACGGCTCAAGTTCATTTGAACCTGAATTAGAGAAACAAGAAGATACAATCACAAACGTTCTTGATTTAATTCTTGAGCACACACCAGCGCCTGTCGATAACACAATGGAGCCGCTTCAGTTCCAAGTGACGATGCTTGACTATGATAACTACCTCGGACGGATCGGTGTCGGTCGTGTCTTCCGTGGAGAAATCAAAGTTGGTGATAGCGTTTCGCTTTCAAAACTTGATGGTTCAACGAAGAACTTCCGTGTTACGAAGTTGTTCGGTTACTTCGGCCTAAAACGTGTCGAAATCGAAACAGCAAAAGCTGGAGATTTGATTGCGATCGCTGGTATGGAAGATATCAACGTCGGTGAGACGGTTTGCCCGACTTCACACGTTGATCCACTCCCATTATTACGTATCGATGAGCCAACGCTTCAAATGACATTCATCGTCAACAACTCGCCATTCGCTGGTCGTGAAGGGGATCTCGTTACTTCACGTAAAATCGAAGAGCGTCTTGAAAAAGAACTCGAAACAGACGTTTCACTTCGCATCGAAAACACAGACTCACCGGACCGCTGGATCGTTTCTGGTCGTGGGGAACTTCACCTCGGGATCTTGATCGAAAACATGCGCCGTGAAGGATACGAAATTCAAGTATCGAAACCGCAAGTAATCATCAAAGAAGAAGAAGGCGTCAAAGTCGAGCCATTCGAACGCGTCGTCATCGATACACCAGAAGAGTACACAGGTTCTGTCATGGAATCGATCGGTCTCCGCAAAGGTGAATTGACGAACATGCAAACAATGGACAACGGTCAAACAAAAATGGAATTCATCGTTCCTTCACGTGGTTTGATCGGTTACCGTAACGAATTCCTTTCTGCTACACGCGGATACGGAATCATGAACCACACATTCGAAGAATACCGTCCGTTCATCCAAGCGGATATTGGTGGACGTCGTAGTGGAGTTATGGTCTCGATCGAAACAGGTAAAGCAACTGCTTACGCGATCTCAGCTCTTGAAGACCGCGGAACGATCTTCATCGAGCCTGGTATTGAAGTATACGAAGGTATGATCATCGGCGAATGTAACCGTGATGTCGATCTCGCTGTCAACGTCGTTAAAGCAAAACAATTAACGAACATGCGTGCATCTGCAAAAGATTCAACGAACGTTCTTAAACGTCCACGTGTCTTCTCACTTGAAGAGTCGTTGACATTCTTGAACGAAGATGAGTACTGTGAAATCACACCACAATCGGTTCGTCTCCGTAAACAAGTCTTGAATAAGAACGAACGTGAAAAGCAAGAAAAACGTCGTCGTCTAGGTAAAGATTAAGTCTTGAACGAATAGGGGGACTGGCAATGAATGCACAAGCTGCCGTTGCTTCTGATTTCTCGAAATACGATATTCCGTTCATCGCGAAACTTCTCGGTATCGGAAGTGATCCGAATAACATCGAAGCGGGATTTTATCCTTTAATGATCACTGTCGTCATCTTGACACTTGTCGTCTTTAAGTTAGGATTTGCTAAGGAACTAGCATGGTGGAAATCACTGATCGTCTATCTCTTGCTCGCCGTCTTCTCGGCAGCATTGACGCTTGTCTTCTGGACATGGCCGATTCCTGAAGTACTCTTAGCGATGGTCTTCGTACTTGGTATTTATCGCTTCCGGATGTGGATGGTCAAGCGTGAACGTGAACGGACAGCTTCTTGACGGAAGCATGTCATGAATCAAAAGAACGAATCTCTTCGGAGGTTCGTTCTTTTTTTGAGCCAATTCAGATGCATGATTTAAAGCGTAGCGGGAACTAGAATACTAAAAGGGGGAGAAAACATTGAAGATCAAGTATGTCATATCACCCCTCCTGTTAGCGGGTATTCTGATGGGTTGTACACAAACGTCAGAAGAATCGTCAACAGAGGAAACGAATCAGACGACACAAGAAAACAATCAACAGGATTCAGGTGATCAAGAAGCGACGCAATCATCTCAAGCACAAGAAGGTGTCGTATTTAAAGAACTAAACGCTCCGTGGAATATTGTCCGAGAAGGAGAGGTATTTTACATCACGGAACGAGAAGGAACGATTGTCAAAGGAGAAAAAGATGATTATGAACGGATGCGCCTTCAGCTGAAAGAGGATGTCCTCGCTGAAGGAGAAGGTGGATTGCTTGGGATGGTACTTGATCCTGATTTTAAGGACAATCAGACAGCATACGTCTACCATACGTACGCCAAACAAGGACAAGCGACGAATCGCGTCATTGCGATAAAAGAAGAGGGTGATCAGTGGACGGAAGAACGTGTCTTACTCGATGATATTCCCGGAGCGACGATTCATAACGGGGGACGACTGGAGTGGGGACCTGAGGGCGCACTCTACGTCACAGCAGGAGACGCAGCAAATCCCGAACTAGCGCAAGACATTGATTCATTGGCAGGAAAGATTTTACGCATCACATCTGAAGGGAAACCGTTCGAGGGGAATCAAAAAGGATATGTCTACAGTCTCGGTCATCGGAATCCACAAGGACTTGTTTTCGTCGATGATCAACTGTATGCAAGTGAACATGGGCAAAGTGGGCATGATGAAATCAACCGAATCGAGCAAAAGAATTATGGATGGCCGACGATTGAAGGGAAAGAACAAGCAGATGGACTGGTGACGCCGTGGTACGAAGTAGGAGAACAATCTGTAGCACCAAGTGGAGTTGCAACGGCAGAGAATATACTTTATTTTGCAACACTTGTCGGACAACGATTACAAACCATCGATCTAGAGACGAAGCAAGTCAAGACAATCGTCGAAAATCAAGGTCGGATTCGAGATGTCTGGATTGACGAGACATCGATTTACTATATTACAAATAATACGGACGGAAGAGGGAATCCATCGGCAGATGATGATCGACTCGTTCGTATCAATCGATGAACAATAAAAGGTCTGTCAGGGAATTTCCCCGCAGACCTTTTGTTTACCAGTGTTTTCGTTTCGTTTCCCAAGTCGGGTATAGATGGAATTGCCCAGAAGCGTGGCGTTCAAGTGTCCGTTCTTCTATGCGTGATCGACATTCATCACAAATGTGGACACGAACAGGTTTATTGCGTAATCGCTTCGCCGTGAAGGACCAATCATCAATCGTTTCACGCTTATCGCAAATCGTACATTTCACTCGCATGCCAGGTCCTCCCTTTTTTTCTTAGTATATCATATTAGAAGATTATTCAGATGTAAAAAAGGGAAACGAGAAGTATATCTCGAAATATCATCACTAAGTCGTAGAGGGGGTGATGTCATGGCAAATAAAGTTGAACAACAGCTCAACTCAGATCAACTAGAAGCACTATCGCAATTACCACTTGTTTTTTTGATTACGCATGATCAATCCAAACATTGGCCCATCACACACGCAATCAGTTGGGTACATGCGACGGATTCGCAAACGGTTCGTTTTACAATCGAAGCAGATTCTCATCTCGTTAAAACATTACGAGAACATCCGGTCTTCACATTGATCTTTTTTGCAGATCAATCGACGTACAGCTTAACGTGTACGGACGTCAAGGCGTTTACGCCGCAAGAAGACCTTCCGTTGCCACTCGCTTTTTATGAGGGACGCGTTGAGGAGGTACGTGACATCTTGTTTTACGGAGCAGCGGTCACACAACGACCAACTATCGAAAAAACATACGATGAACAGGCAGCTGAACGGTTGGATCAACTCGTTCATCGCATCCTAAAAGCGTAACATTCATCACAAACTCGACTCTAAAGGGGCGAACGATGGAATGAAAAAAATATACGTACTTGATACTAATGTCATGCTTCACGATCCACTTTCTCTTTTCCAATTCCAGGAGCACGACGTCGTCATACCAGCGATCGTATTAGAAGAACTAGATGGAAAAAAACGCAACATGGATGAGGTTGGACGTAATGCACGAGAAACAGCTCGCATTTTAGACCAATTACGAGAAACGGGTCAGCTTCATGCGGGAGTGCCACTCGGAAATGGCGGTATTCTTCGCGTCGATATTGGGGACTCCATTCATGAAGGTTCGCCGTTTACGCATGAATCGAACGATAATAAGATCATTGAACTGGCGTGGTCGATTCATCAGGAACAACAAACCGAAGCGACCCCACGAGATGTCATTCTCGTCTCAAAAGATATCTTAGTCCGCGTCAAAGCGGATGCGTATGCGTATGGATTAGTCGCTGAAGATTATATGACAGATCATATCGCTGATTTGACCGGTCTTTATACAGGATTCATCGAAGTGACCGTCGATCAGGAATATATTGATGCCTTCTATCAGGACAAACGGCTTTCGGTGGATGTCTTGCCAGAAAAAGTGCAACCGAATGAGTTCGTCATCTTAAAAAGTAACATGTCGAAAGCTTCAGCCATCGCCGTCGTTGATCAGAACCTGCCAATCATTCGGGCACTTTCGATCGATGTCGATCAAGTCTGGGGCGTCATTCCACGAAACGTCCAACAACGGATGGCATTTGAGTTATTATTACGTGACGATGTACCACTTGTGACACTCGTTGGTAAGGCAGGTACCGGAAAAACGTTACTTGCACTCGCTGCTGGTCTCCTGCAAGTGGAAGACGAGCATAAATATAAAAAACTGGTCGTTGCTCGTCCGGTCGTACCGATGGGAAACGATATCGGCTACTTGCCGGGTGAAATGGAAGAGAAGCTTCGTCCGTGGATGCAACCCATCTACGATAACCTTGAACACCTTTTCAATACGGGATCGGGAGACGAACTAGGTAACATTCTCGCCGGAATGAAGACGATTCAACTGGAAGCTTTAACGTATATCCGGGGACGCAGTATGCCGGGACAATTCATCATCATCGATGAAGCGCAGAATTTGACGAAACATGAAGTCAAGACGATTTTGACACGTGTCGGTGAAAACTCGAAAATCGTGTTAGTCGGGGATCCACAACAGATTGATCATCCGTATCTAGATGAGTATTCCAATGGTTTATCCTACGCCGTAGAACGACTTAAAAATGAGAAGATGACGGGACACGTCAAACTCGTCAAAGGGGAGCGCTCGAACTTGGCGCGCCTCGCAGCCGATTTACTATGAAAAAACGTGGTGCGTCTATTCAGGCGCACCACGTTTTCCTTATATGACGGTAACCGTATGAACGGATTTGACGATCCGTTGTCCGTGTAACAGATGAACGGGTCCATCTGCTAATACTTTGCCGTCTTGTGAGAACTGCAGATACACTTCGTCGAGTTGCTCAAGTGGAAGTTCAACCGTTTCTTCGCCTTCAAAACGAATGGCAATCGCATCTGGTAAAAGTTCGGCATTCCGGATGAACGGTGCAAGCGCCATGGCGAATGACCCTTGAAGCGCGGCTTCTTTTTCAGCACGTGTCATCGGACGATTGTGATCCGTACGACTGCCTTCCATGATGCCTTTATCCCACGCAGCCCCCATTTTCGCGTAGTACGCTTCTTGTTCACTTGTGTCGGCTGGTTGACCGATTTTCTCGATTTCCACCTTTCGTTCATCAAAGATCCAGACTGTCGGATCAATCGTCAACTGATGCCGTACTTTACCGTTAATCGGAAAAATCATTTGTTCTACCCCCTAAATGTGTAAGTCCAACAAATCCATTATACCGAAACGTTGAATTGTTGGCGAAAGTAAGGTAAAGTTTAGCTATAACAGGAACGCGTCATTTGATGAGGAGGGATTGGATTGTCAACTGAAATCGAGACAGTTCATCGCCAGCGCGCTCTTGAGCTACTAGAAGCGGATGCACAAAAAATCCGCCGGTTGATCGAGGTCCAGCTTGCGAATTTAACGATGCCACAATGTCCTCTTTACGAGGAAGTATTGGATACACAAATGTTCGGATTATCCCGTCAGATTGATTTTGCGGTACGTCTTGAACTGATTGATGCGGGTGAGGGGAAACAATTACTCGAATCACTTGAACAGCAATTATCTGATTTACATGATGCGGAGACGTGCTGATTTTCTACTCAAACGTGAAATGCGGCGTTTGGGTATTTTTTTTTAGAAAATGAAAAAAGGACGTGTACATATGTTAGCGAAGTTTAAAGAAAAACGAGCATTTTTTGACTATGGTCTCTTCTTTACGATGCTCATCCTCATGGCGATCAGTACGGTCATGGTCTATAGTGCGAGCGTGTGGAACGGTGGGGATTATGCGAATACGTCCTTCTTTGAGAAGCAGTTGATGTTTGATGCGATGGCGATCGCCTTGTTCCTTTTCGTTTCGCAAGTAAATCATGAGGTGTTCCGTGGACCGGTTATTCGCTTACTCTTGTACGCGATTACATGGTTGATGTTGATGGCAACGTTGTTTTCGGCTCCACTCAATGGTGCTCGTGCATGGCTGAACTTCGGTATCTTCTTGATTCAACCGATCGAGCTCTGTAAATTCGTCCTCGTCGTCGGACTTGCGAGTTATTTTGATCAAAAGCACAAAGGGAAGATGGACGGCGTGATTGGGATCGTCCACCACTTCATCCATCGTCAAATCAAAGCGACGTCTCCAGGCCGAAGAATTTTACTTAGTTTCTCGGACTGGATTTTGATTCCGATGGTTGTGTTACTGGCACCATACGCAATCATCATTCGCATGCAACCGGATGACGGCGGATTGTTCATTCTGTTGCTCATCACGGCGATGATTTTATTCGCAGTTGGATTACCGAGTGGTTACATCATGTTATGTGTCGTCACCGTACCAATCATCTTCATGTATGCCTGGAACAACTTTTCGGATAATCAGATGCAACGGATTCAGGCAAGTTTGAATCCCTTCCTTGACGCAGAAGGTAAGGGATATCAGCTCATCAACTCCGTCATATCGATTGCACACGGGGGATTATTCGGAGTAGGTCTCGGGAATAGCTTTCAGAAGTATGGTTATTTGCCTGAACCTGAAACTGACTACATCATGTCGATCATCTCGGAGGAACTTGGATTCGTCGGTGTCCTCGTCGTGCTTGGTCTACTGTTCTACTTGATGATTCAAGGGGCGATTATCGCTAACCGGTGTGTTTCTATTTATTCGAGTATGCTTGCGCTTGGGATTTCAGGTATTATCTTCATTCAGACATGTATCAATATCGCGGCGATGTCTGGTCTCTTTCCAGGAACCGGCGTCACCTTGCCATTCATCAGTTACGGTGGGTCATCGTTACTCGTCATGAGTACGATGCTTGGTGTAATGGCGAACATTTCCATGCAAAACAAATATCGAGTGGCTTATCAGAAAGAAGTGCGGACTGCACGTTCGATGAGTGCCACAAGCTCATTAACTAAAGGGGGAGCATCAGTTGACTAAAATCCAGAAGATTCTCGTAGCAAACCGCGGGGAGATCGCGATTCGCGTTTTCCGTGCAGCGACAGAACTCGGTATTCGTACCGTTGCCATTTATTCGCGAGAGGATATGGGTTCTCTTCATCGCTATAAAGCCGATGAAGCGTACCGGATCGGAGAAGGGAAAAAACCGATCGAAGCCTATCTCGATATTGAAGATATCATTGCAACAGCGAAAAAAGCCGAATGTGATGCAATCCATCCTGGTTATGGATTCCTCTCTGAGAATATTGAGCTAGCCAAACGTTGTCGTGAAGAAGGAATCATCTTCATCGGACCGCAAGAAGAGCATCTGTATAAGTTCGGGGATAAAGTACGGGCACGAACGACAGCGATTGAGGCCGGTCTTCCTGTCATTCCAGGAACGGATGGTCCGATCTCATCCATTGATGAAGCATATGCGTTCGCAAAAGAAGCAGGCTATCCACTCATGGTCAAAGCATCGCTTGGCGGTGGTGGACGCGGTATGCGTGTCGTCCGGACAGAAGAAGAGCTCCCAGACATGATCGAACGTGCGAAATCTGAAGCCTTAAAAGCGTTTGGTTCGGATGAGATTTACGTCGAAAAATTAATTGAACGACCAAAACATATCGAAGTTCAAATCATCGGTGACGCCCATGGGAACATCATTCATTTGTTTGAACGTGATTGTTCCGTACAGCGTCGTCACCAAAAAGTCGTCGAAGTGGCGCCGTGTGTGACGCTATCAGACGAAGGTCGACAAAAGATTTGTGACGCAGCCGTCACTTTGATGAAACATGTCGGATACGAAAATGCGGGTACGGTCGAATTTCTCGTGACACAAGATGAATCGTTCTACTTCATCGAGGTCAACCCACGTGTCCAAGTCGAGCACACGATTACGGAGATGATCACAGGCGTTGATATCGTCCAGACACAAATCCGTGTTGCTGAAGGCGAATCGTTACATAGCGACCTCGTTGGTATTCCGCAACAAGAAGACATTAAGATGCTTGGTTTTGCGATCCAAAGCCGAATCACGTCAGAAGATCCGGAAAACGGCTTCTTGCCGGATACAGGGAAAATTAAAGCCTATCGTTCACCAGGTGGTTTTGGTGTACGTCTCGATGGTGGAAATGCTTATGTTGGAGCGGAAATCTCACCATATTATGACTCGCTGCTTGTTAAAATCTCGACGCATGGTTTGACATACGACCAAGCCGTCGCGAAGATGCGTCGAAATTTAAGTGAATTCCGAATCCGAGGGATCAAGACAAATATTCCATTCTTGAGCAACGTCTTGAAGCACCATGCGTTCGTCAGCGGGGATTACAACACATCATTCATTGATGATACACAAGAATTATTCATTTTCCCGAAACGTCAAGACCGGGGAACGAAACTTTTGACGTACATCGGAGAGGTTTCCGTCAATGGATTCCCGGGAATCGGAAAATTGGACAAGCCGCTTGCGCGTGACGTCCGGATTCCGAAAAATCTCCCGACAGACTATACACCAGGTGCAAAAGCGATTCTCGATGCAGAAGGTCCAGAAGCCGTCGCAAAATGGTTGGCAGCTCAGGAAAACGTTTTGTTGACAGATACGACATTCCGTGACGCCCATCAGTCGCTCCTTGCGACGCGGATGCGGACGAAGGATCTCGTTGCAATCGCCGAAGCGGAAGCGAAACTTCTACCTGAATTGTTCTCTGTCGAAGCATGGGGAGGCGCGACATTTGATGTTGCCTACCGATTCTTATCGGAGGATCCATGGGTTCGTCTGATGAAATTACGTGAAAAGATGCCAAATGTCCTTATTCAAATGTTGCTTCGTGGTGCGAACGGCGTTGGTTACAAAAACTATCCGGACAATGTCATTCACACGTTCGTTAAGGAAGCGGCGCAGGCAGGAGTCGACGTTTTCCGAATCTTCGATAGCTTGAACAACCCGGAGTCAATCCAACTTGCGATCGATGCGGTCTTGCCGACAGGTAAAATCGCGGAAGCAGCTGTCTGTTACACAGGGGATCTATTCGATGCGAATCGACCGAAATATCACCTGCCGTATTACGTCAATCTGGCGAAACAACTGGAAGAAAGCGGCGCTCATATCATTGCCATCAAGGATATGGCGGGTCTCTTGAAACCGGAAGCAGCCTATGCGCTCGTATCAGCACTTAAAGATGCGGTATCGCTACCGATCCATCTCCACACACACGATGCGAGTGGGAACGGGATTTATACGTATGCGCGTGCGATCGATGCAGGTGTCGACGTCGTAGACGTCGCCGCATCAAGCATGTCGGGACTGACGAGTCAGCCAGCGGGTGGTAGCTTGATTCATGCCTTAAGTGGTCATCCACGTCAACCGCTCGTATCAGCACAGAAGTTTGAACAGATTTCGGATTATTGGCAGGACGTGCGTCATCTGTATCAAGCATTCGAACTCGATATGATCGCACCGAATCCAACGGTCTACGACCATGAGATGCCGGGTGGACAGTATTCGAACTTACAGCAACAAGCAAAAGCGGTTGGACTTGCGGATCGTTGGTCTGAAGTCAAAGAGATGTATGCGCGTGTCAATATGCTGTTTGGCGATATCGTCAAAGTCACACCATCGTCAAAAGTCGTTGGAGACATGGCACTCTTCATGGTTCAACATCATCTGACAGAAGAGGATGTCTTGCACCGTGCAAGTGGACTTGATTTCCCGGATTCAGTCGTCGAACTGATGAAAGGGGAGCTCGGAACACCACCAGATGGTTTCCCGCAAGACGTTCAACAGGCTATTCTCAAGGGAGCTGCTCCGCTGACAGAACGTCCAGGTAAGATGATGGAACCACTCAATTTTGATGCGATCAAACATGAATTGTTCGAAAAACTTGAACGTCCCGTTACAGAATTTGATGCACTCGCTTACGCGCTCTATCCAAAAGTCTTCATGGACTACAGTTCGTATGTCGCGCGATATGGCGATATCTCTGTTCTTGATACGAATACGTTCTTCCATGGAATGCGTCTAGGGGAGACGATCGAGGTTGAAATCGAACGAGGCAAGACACTCTACCTTAAGTTGATTCAAATCGGTCAGCCAGACGATCATGGTATGCGGACGATCTATTATGAGATGAACGGTGTTCCTCGTGAAGTCGAAGTCAAAGACATCAGTATTAAGGAAAGTTCATCAAGTCGTCCAAAAGCAGATCGAAGCAATGCGAAACAAATCGGTGCATCAATGCCGGGGAGCGTGCTGAAGGTGCTCGTCGAGACGGGTACACGTGTCCGTAAAGGAGAGCAACTCCTCGTCACGGAAGCGATGAAGATGGAAACGACGATCCAAGCACCGGAAGACGGTGAAATCAAAGCCGTCCACGTCAAGGAAGGCGAAGCCATCGCGAGTCAAGACTTACTGATTGAATTCGTATAAGGTCACAAGGAAAAACAGGCGCACGCTCGGCGGGCTGCCTGTTTTTCATTCAATACGTAGTGGGAGAGGATACGATTGAACATTATTTGTTGGGTACGAAGTGATTTTCGATTACAAGATAACCACATGTTGGCACGTGCTGTTGAATTACTAAATGAAAATCCGAAGGCGGCGGTCGAGTTCGTCTTTTGGCTCAATCCGGATTACATCGGAGAATATGAAGCACGGCAACAATATTTCTTCCAAGCGCTCGAGATGTTTTCTGATGCCTGCAAAGAGAAAGAGATGCCAATCCGTTTCATCGAAGGCGATGAACAGGCTTTCTTAGACGCAACTGGTGATGCGGACGTTTTGTTATTTAATGCGGAATATGTCGAACCATTTAAGACGCGAGATGAAAAAATCATTAAAAAGCGTAAAGATCGTCAGACGGAGCGACTACTAGACCGGCATCTTCTTCATCCACATGACATTAAAAAGCAAGATGGAAAGTTCTATAAAGTATTCACGCCATATAAGAATGCATTCATGAAAAAAGACATTCCTGCACCATACGAAGTCAAATGGCAAACGCTGCGGGATCATTATCAAAAGCGTCAGCACGATAATAGTTTCATCAACGCTTATTTTAAAAAGGCAGAGTCGGAAGCTGTCTTCTATCCAGGTGAAAAGCAGGCGAAACAACGCTTGAAGAAATTCATCGAACAATCGCTTGAAGATTACGAAGAGAACCGTGATTTTCCTGCTGTCGACGGTACGAGTTTACTTTCTCGCTATTTACGGACTGGAGAAATCAGCATTCGGACCGTCTATGCGGCTGTTCAGGAGGCAAAAGAATCAAAAGGGAAACAGACCTTCATCACCGAACTCATCTGGCGTGAATTCTATTACATGATTTTAATGCATTTCCCGGAATCAAAACGACAAGCCGTCAATACGCAATATCGGGAAATCGAATGGGAGAAAGATGAAGAGGGCTTCAAGGCGTGGTGTGAAGGCAAGACGGGCTATCCGATCGTTGATGCAGCGATGCGGCAATTGAATCAAACAGGGTGGATGCATAATCGTCTACGGATGATCGTCGCTTCTTTCCTGACAAAAGACTTGTTGGTCGATTGGCAGAAAGGCGAACGATATTTCCAGCAGAAACTCGTTGATTACGAAGCGGCATCAAACATCGGGGGTTGGCAATGGGCAGCATCAGTCGGAACGGATGCCGTCCCGTACTTCCGCGTCTTCAATCCGACGACTCAATCGAAGAAGTTCGATAAGGATGGAGCGTTCATTCGAAAGTATGTAACGGAAATCAAGGATTTATCAAAGCAGTATATTCATGAACCGACTGCTGAGCAACGCAAGGATTATGGCTATCCAGAACCAATCGTCGCACATGACGAAGCGCGAAAGCGTGCGATTGCTCGATTCAAATAATGAAAAAAGGATGTCCCTCAAGTGAGGAACATCCTTTTTTATGACCTTATTGAAGACGACTATTTGCCTTACGCGTTCGGAATGCATGGTACGTCAAGTAAGATAAGACCCCGAAGTAACATGTGATCAAGAAGGCGTGGAGTAACGGCACATACGTTGCATGTCCACCAAGAACGATCCAAGCCCCAGTGGCGACTTGGCACGAGATGAAGAACGTCGCGAACGCCATACCAATCGTTGTCGTCCGATGCTTTAAGCGAATCGCAACGACATGGACGAATAAGGTGAACAGGAACAGTAATCCTGCCATGATTCGGTGAATCATCTGCACCCACGCTTCGAACGTCATGGACGGTTGAGAACAGACAGGCCAACCAACGCAAGCATATGTAGCGCCGACGTGGCGTACGTAAGCACCCGTATAAACGACGATCAGCGTATAGATGAGTAGACCGTACAAGAGCTTCCGTAAGAATGCTGGGACAGATTCCCTGAATTCCTGACCCGGACGCTCCATGATCAACAGTGTCAAAATCAATAGCGAAGCAAAGGAAATCAAAGAGATTCCGAAATGTAACGCCATGACGAGGTCTGATTGTTGCCAAACGACTGCTCCAGCACCGACGATCGATTGAATCAACATGAAGATGAAAGCAAGAAACGCAAAGATCTTCGTGTCTAATCGATCCTTGAAGGCAACGAGCGTCCAGAGACATAAGGCAATGATTAAGAGTCCAACGACTCCAGTCACAGCGCGGTGACTATATTCAATCATCGTTTCAACACTTGGGTTCGTCGGAATGAGTTCCCCGTGACAGAGTGGCCAATCCGTTCCGCAACCATCTCCCGAATCCGTTTTTGTGACTGTCCCACCCATCAGTAAGACGATCATCATCGTAAACGTGACGAAGGCTGAAAACATCGAAAGTTTTCGATTCAAGATTTGGACACCACCTTTCTAAAAAAATACGAAATACATGGATTTCCATAGGTCTAGTATCGCATAAAAAGTACTGAAAGGGTTGCAATCTTTTAGAACAACGCTATTCTAGTATTAGGTAAATATGGTGAACTGTGATGAAAATCACATAGATTTCACATTTTGTTCATTATGTCGAAAGTATTTTCATACGTCACGGTCCTCGATATGTGGTATCTTTTATAGAGAAAAGGGCGTTTCGTGGCATGTCTGTGTTATTTCTGTGAAGAAATTACGTGAAGCCTAGGTGCTAAACGGAAGCAGACGGTGAAAAGGAGGGAACAGCATGGCGAAAGTTACTGGAGAGGCACTGGATATGGCAATCGAGCAAGCAGATCAGCCTACATTCAAGGACTATATTACCCTAGCAAAAATGGGGATTGTTCGTGCCAATCTGATTACGGTCTTCGCGGGGTATGTCGTAGCAGCATCGTACATAACGGATGATGTCCTGTTGTACTTGTGGCAAACCAAGTGGATGTTACTGTGGACGCTTCTCGGGAGTGGGTTGGTCATTGCCGGAAGTTGCTACCTCAATAACTACGTTGACCGGGACATCGATTACAAGATGGAACGGACGATGGGAAGACCAAGCGTTACTGGGAAGATGGATGGACAGCGGATACTCGCACTAGGACTCGGTATTCTTGCGACCGGTACGGTATTGTTGTTGATCGTCAACCATGTGGCGGCAGTGTTCGGATTGATCGGATCATTCGTTTACGTCGTGATTTATACGATGTGGTTAAAGCGGACGCACACGATCAATACAGTCGTAGGTGGTATATCAGGAGCTGTGCCACCAATCATTGGATTTGCGGCAGTCACTCCGACGCTTCACATTGATGCGTGGATTTTATTCCTCATCATGTTCGTGTGGCAACCACCACATTTCCTTGCACTCGCGATGCGACGGACAGAGGAGTATCGGGCAGCAGGTATCCCGATGTTACCTGTCGTAAACGGATTCGCGATCACGAAACGACAAATTGTATGGTGGATTGCAGTACTCATTCCATCATCACTCCTCTTAGCACACTATGGCATCATCTACATGATCGTCATGGCATTGCTCGGTGGATATTGGCTCTATATGGGACTGAAAGGTCTGAAGATCCAAGATGAACAAGCCGAAATCAAATGGGCGTCGAAGATGTTCTTCTTCTCACTGTTTTATTTCACGGCTTGGATCGTGACGGTCGTACTCGTTTCTCTCTAAAACGATTTGACATAATTCACGTACACCATTACGAAAGACAAAATTGGGGACAAAGAAAGTGGGGATGGTTGTGAAAAAATCAGTAAAAATGCTCTTCCGGCTTCTTCCAATCGGCTTGATGGCACTCATGTTATCAGGTTGTGGAATTCCGGAATTGTCTGCGCTACAGCCTCGCGGAGAAGGCGCTGAGATGCAACTTGAGATCATCAAGCTTAGCTTGTGGGTCATGTTGTTCGTCCTTGCGATCGTAGCCGTCATTTATATTTACGTACTTATGAAATTCCGTCGTAAATCAGGTGATAACACGGTTCCGAAGCAAGTCGAAGGGAACCATACGCTTGAAATCATCTGGACAGTCATTCCGATTCTTCTTTTGATCGTTCTTGCAATTCCGACGATCAAAACAACGGTTGAACTCGCAGATGCAAAAGAAGCGAAGAAAAACGAACAAATCAACGTTACAGCAAACCTCTACTGGTGGGAGTTCGAATACCCAGACAAAGGTGTTTCGACAGGACAAGAACTTGTCATCCCAGTCGGTAAACGTGTTGCTGTTAACTTGACGTCTAAAGACGTCATTCACTCGTTCTGGGTACCAGCTCTTTCTGGTAAAACAGATACGAACCCAGGTCTTGAGAACGAAATGTGGTTACAAGCAAAAGAAGCAGGCACTTACTACGGTAAATGTGCCGAGTTGTGTGGTCCTTCTCACGCATTGATGGACTTCAAAGTCGTTGCACTTGAACAAGAGGACTACGACAACTGGTTGAAAGATATGAAAGCTGCGAAAGAAGCAGAGACGAAGCAGCTTGATAAAAAGAATGAAAAGAACTGGACGACTGGCGAGAAAGTCTATGCCCAGAACTGTCTCAGCTGTCATGGTGGCGGGAAAGTCGCACCTAGCTTGACGAACTTCGGTGATCGTCAACGTATCGCGGGTTACCTCGACCATGATAAAGAAAACCTCGAAAAATGGATTCGCGATCCTCAAAAAGAGAAACAAGGTACAAAAATGCCTGGATTCTCTGAAGATCAGATCAGCGATGAAGAATTGAGCGAATTGGCAGATTATCTATTGGACAAAAAGCTCCAATAATTTTTTAAGGGGGAATCATAGTGGGGACACATACTATGGGTATGCCGCAGAAAAAAAGCGGCATCATGGACTGGCTAACGACAGTCGACCATAAGAAAATCGGGATTCTCTACATCATGTCTGGATTGTTCTTCCTTCTAGTCGGTGGCGTAGAAGCCCTAATGATTCGTTTTCAATTGATTAAACCGATGAACGATTTCGTCAGCGGTGAACTCTTTAACCAATTGATCACGATGCACGGTACGACGATGATCTTCTTGGCAGCGATGCCGATGTTGATCGGATACATGAACGCAGCAGTACCGCTTCAAATCGGGGCACGTGACGTTGCGTTCCCATTCTTGAATGCACTTGGTTTCTGGTTGTTCTTCTTCGGTGGAGTCTTGTTGAACCTTTCTTGGTTCTTCGGCGCTGCACCGAACGCAGGGTGGACTGCATACGCACCACTCTCGACGGTACCTGAGTCTCTCGGTGTAGACTTCTACGCGTTGGGTCTTCAGATTTCTGGTTTCGGTACACTTATGGGGGGGATTAACTTCCTCGTTACGATTTTGAACATGCGTGCACCAGGTATGAAACTGATGCGGATGCCGCTCTTCACATGGACAGCATTCGTTGCTTCTGCCTTGATCGTTTTCGCATTCCCACCACTTACGGTTGGATTGTTCCTCTTGACGTTCGAGCGACTCTTCGGAGCGCATTTCTTCGACCCGGCAGCGGGCGGGAACATCGTCATCTGGGAACACCTCTTCTGGATCTTCGGTCACCCGGAAGTTTATATCTTGATCTTACCGGCCTTCGGTATTTTCTCTGAAATCATTCCTACATTTGCTCGTAAGCGTCTCTTCGGTTACACGACGATGGTCTTTGCGACGATGTTGATCGGTTTCCTCGGATTCATGGTATGGGTCCACCACATGTTCACAGTTGGTCTCGGTCCGGTCGCAAACGCGATCTTCGCCGTAGCAACGATGGCGATTGCTGTACCGACAGGGGTCAAGATCTTCAACTGGCTCTTTACGTTATGGGGCGGTAAGTTGACGTTCCCAGTCGCAATGCTTTACTCGGTCGCGTTCATTCCATCATTCCTTGTTGGTGGTATGACAGGGGTCATGCTTTCTGTTGCACCTGCCGATTACCAGTACCATGACAGTTACTTCGTAGTAGCTCACTTCCACTACGTTATCGTTGGTGGGGTTGTCTTTGGTCTCTTCGCAGGTCTTTACTACTGGTTCCCACTTATGTTCGGGAAACAGCTCAACGAATTCTGGGGAAAAATTCAATTCTGGTTGTTCTTCATCGGCTTCCACTTGACGTTCTTCCCGCAACATATTCTTGGTCTTACAGGTATGCCACGTCGTGTCTTCACGTACTTGCCAAACCAAGGCTGGGAAACAATGAACTTACTTTCATCAATCGGTGCAGCCTTCATGGGTGTGTCGACGATCGTTCTCGTCATTTCGATTGCAGCAGCATTGATGTCAAAAGAATATGTAAAACGCGACGTCTGGGGAGATGGACGTACACTTGAGTGGACACTTCCAGTTCCAACTCCAGAGTATAACTTCGCTCAAATCCCACTCGTCAAAGGTTTGGATACGTATTGGCTCGAAAAAATGGCAGGAAACAAAACAGTTTCTGTATCGGAAGAAGTCGGCGATATCCACATGCCGAATAACACGATCTTGCCATTCGTCATGTCAGTCGGTCTATTCCTTGCAGGTCTCGGATTTATTCTTCGCCTAGACTATGGAACTGTTGGTCTCGTCGTTGCCTTGATTGGTCTTGCGATGACATTGATCGCGATGTTCTTCCGTTCTTGGATTGACGATGAAGGATACTACATCCCGAAATCAGTCGTCGAAGAAGATCTACGCCTTGAAGCAGAAAAGGAGGCGAAGTAAGATGGGTCATCATTCAGTACCGAATAACCCGATCACCGGTATTCCGGATCATGTTGAAAAAGCGACACTTGAGGGTAAGAATAAATATGTAGCCTTCTGGTTCTTCCTTGGAGGAGAGACGACTTTGTTCGCCTCTCTCTTCGGGACATACATCGGTCTCCATAACTCCGGTGCAAAAGAAGGATTACGCAGTTATGACATCTTTGAAATGGGTCTCGTCTTCATCATGACGATGCTTCTCTTGACGAGTTCATTAACAAGCGTTCTTGCAATGATGGCAATGAAACGTAATGATGTGAAAAAGATGAAGCTTTGGCTCATCATCACATTGCTTCTCGGTCTTGGATTCTTAAGTGGTGAGATTTATGAGTTTAATCACTACTACCACATCGGTCATACGTTCACGTCGAGTGCATTTGGTTCTGCCTTCTACACTCTCGTCGGATTCCACGGTGCGCACGTCTTGTTCGGTCTTCTCTGGATCTCGACATTGCTCATCCGGAACTGGAACCGTGGCATCACGGTCGTGAATGCGCCGAAGTACTATGTTTCAAGTCTTTACTGGCACTTCATTGACGTCGTCTGGGTCTTTATCTTCTCAGTCGTCTACCTCATGGGGATGGTGAAATAAGATGGAAAAACACGAACCGCAACTTACGCGCAATCAAATCGAGCTTGAGATGAAAGCAGAACGTGGTCGTGAGACACAACTGCAACTCATCAGTTTCGCACTCATGATTTTCTTGACGCTCATCGCTTTCGGTGCTGTCATGGCTGATCTCATGCCGCACTGGGCAGCTGGTGGTTTCTTGATCATCATGGCAATCGTTCAGGTTTACCTGCAGCTTTACATGTTCATGCATATGAACAACAAAGGCAACACATGGATCAAAGTCATGATGGGTCTCGGTGTATTCGTCGCCTTGACGATCGTTGCGACGCTTCGTCTGTTGATCTGGTAAGAAATGTGACCATTCTGCTAACGTTTAGCAGGATGGTCTTTTATTTTGGAATCGTTTTATGAGAAACCTTTACAATGAAATAGGGGAACGGTAATCTTAGTTTGTAAGAGAAAGGAACGGGGTGAAAAAATATGTTAGGCAATTTAAGGGGAGCACTTTCGCAATTCGAATGGACTGTCTTATGGAGTCCGTATTATGCGTTGATACTCGTTGGATTGTATATCCTATATGCTGTCGTGACAGAAAAGTTGCGTCGTCCGGATGAGCCGGAAACAACGCTTGGGCAAAAGTTTTCGATGCTCGCGGCATTGATCGTTTTTTACATCGGTTTTGGAAGTCCGTTAGACCTGCTAGCACATATCACGTTCTCAGCACACATGCTGCAGATGGTATTCGTCTATATGGTCGCACCGCCGCTCTTGTTGATTGCGATACCAGAGTGGCTTTATAAGCGCTTGTTCGATACACCGTATCTTGGTAGGATTCTTCGCTTCTTCATCAAGCCGCTGATTGCACTTGTCGTCTTTAATGCCTTGTTTACGTTCTATCACATGCCATTTATTTTTGATTATGTCTTGACGAACTATACCGTTCACCGTCTGTTCCACGGAACATTGATTTTCTTGAGTATGACGATGTGGTATCCGATCATTGCACCGGTCAATGAGGCGGACAGCCTTTCTGACCTGAAGAAGATGGTCTACATCGTAGCGAATGGTGTGTTGTTGACACCAGCCTGTGCCTTCATGATCTTCAGTCAAAGTTTTCAGTATCAAGCGTATCAGGATCCGGCGACATTCGCGAAAGTACTCGCTTACTGTATGCCGAACAATGATTTAAGCGGATTGAACCTGGAACGATTGCTCGGAACGACAGATGACTTATTAGAGGACCAACGCTTTGGTGGTGTCCTCATGAAGCTCGGTCAAGAACTCGTGTATGGTCTATTCTTCGGACTGACCTTCTTTACATGGGTGCGCCGTTCAAAAAGTACTGCCGTGGATGAAGGCATGTCCTTCACACCAAAAGCGGATTAAATTGGAGGAAGTTGGAACATGAGTTATTTGCCGTTGATTTGTGTGTCGCTGATTGTCATCAGTGCGATTTTCGTAGCGATTGGCTGGTTTTTGATCGCCCAAACGCGTCGTAACATGAAAGCTCACCAAACCGTGATGACGATTGCAGCTGCACTCGCTTTATTATTCTTCATCATGTATGCCTTGCGGACGATTCTGCTCGGTAACACAGCCTTTGGCGGTCCAGAGTCCGTCAAAGCCTACTACACAGGATTCTTGATCTTCCACATTCTTCTTGCGACATCTGGTGGGGTGCTCGGTTTGATGGCACTCTATCACGCGTATAAGAAGAACTTTGCACGTCACCGTAAAATCGGACCGGTTGCCTCAATCGTTTGGTTTTTGACAGCCATTACTGGTGTGATCGTGTATTGCTTACTATATGTCGTCTACGATCCGGGTGAGACGACGAACGTATTCCGGGCGATCTGGAGTCATTAAGGGGGAGCCAACTTGAAAAAGAATAGTTACTTGACGGTCGCTGCCGTCGTCCTTATCTTAGTTGCGGCAGCCGGGGGATATTATTATTTCTTCATGAAAGAAAAGTTACCTGTCATCGCTGAACCGACACCATTTGAATTAACGAATGCCGTAGACGGAAAATCATTCAATTCGGAAGACGGAAAAGTCAAAGTGTTGACGTTCTTCTACTCGAACTGTCCTGATATTTGTCCGTTGACGTTAAATGATTACCGTAAGCTTGAGAAGAAGCTTCGGAGCGAAGAATTGTACGGAAGTGACGTCGAACTCGTCGCAGTGACGGTTGATCCAAAAGTGGATACACCGAAAGTCTTGAAAAAGTATGCTTCGAACTTTGAAGCAGATGCCAAAGGGTGGAGAGTATTGACGGGAGATCCAGTCGTCATCGATCGTTTGACACGTCAGTTGAATTTCTATTACTCGAAGGCTGAGAGCGGCTTGGTGACACACGGAACACAAATGTTCATTTTGGACCGTGAGAATAAAGTACGGGCGATTTCGTCTATGGCGAAGACACCGGATGAACCGGTCGACTTAGAAGAGGTCATGTCTTCGGTCACACAATTAGCAAAGGAGTGAAGGTAGATGACTTATGAAGAGTACATGCAAGGAGATGTTACCGTCTCTATTCAAGCCATCGAGGAATTACTTGCTTGTGCGATCGAGGATTATGGAATCCATCACTCCCGGATCAAACGGATGGACCGGGAAGAGATTGCATTTAGCGTAAAGGTCAATGCACCGGCAACGTCACTTCACGCACTTTATCTTCATGTACGCGAGCAGCTTGGGATTCAGCTCGGAGACGATGTCGTATCTTATGTACAATTCGTCGCGCGTTAAAAGCGATTTCGCGTGTATTAAAGAATAACAATCAGGTGGACAGAACAGCTAATGATTTCGTGGATGATGCGAGGTCGTTAGCTTTTTTGTTTGGCATGAAAAACAAAAAAATAGAGGCTCCTCATTGGAACCTCTACGTGTGGATCTTATTTTTCGAGTGTTTCGAGCAATGCTGCTAAACGACGTTCGCAGTCTTTGACGATTTCCGGAGGGAACGTCTCATCATACTCGACACCGTGTGGATAGTAGTGTTTACCGAGAAGTGGTGTCATCATACGAACGACAGCATGGCGGTCTTCAATCTCGCCTTGGATCGCGTAGACAGGAACACGCAGGTAGAATACTTCACCTGTTGATTGTTTTTCATATTTCATGTCGTACATCGCGCGTTCGTAATCCCACTGTCCTTCACGAACGAAGCGGTGATGTTCCATGATTGTTTCGAGAAGACCGAACTTCAGTTCCTTGCCTTCGATGCCATATTGTTCAAACTTCATGTTTGAATCCCCCTATACCCCAGTTTGCTAGTAGATACTAGTCTTTCCAAACTATCATACCATAATGAATGAAACGATGACGTAAAAGATGTGAAGTCATTTTGAAGAATTCATGAACTTCCATATTTTCGTTCGACATATTCAAGAATCGTATCCGGTGCGTGGATACCAAGATGATTCAGTCCTTCTCCACCGAAGAAGACATTGAACTCAAGAACGTACCACTGTCCGTCACGGATGATGAGATCAAAACCGGCGTGATCGATATCGAGCTGTTTCGCGAGAGCGAGCACGAAGTCGATCGCTCCTTGTGGCACATCATCAAAATCAAGGACACCGCCTTGAGCGACGTTATTTAAGAACTGAGCACCACCGACGCGCCAGTACGCAGCAAGGACTTGATCGCCGACGACGACGACACGTAAGTCCTTCTCATTCGGAATGTACTCCTGAATGTAGAACGTCTCGTGTGTATCCGTGTATTTCTTCCAGTCTGTTTCATTTTTGATGAGATGGACACCTTGTCCCATGGAGCTACGGACTGTCTTCGCAACGAACGGAAACGAAAATTCACGTAAGACACGTTCGACGGTGAATTCATTTTTTCCATAGATGCCGGTTCGAGGGATGTTATCCGGAATGACGGTTTGAAAAATCCGCGTCATCTCGATCTTGTCATGACCTAAGTGGAACGTAGCAGCCGACGGGAAAATCGGTTTTTTCATTCCGTAGATGATTGAGTGGATTTGCCAGTATTCCGGGAACAGGACGACATCCGCCTGTTCGATTTTTTTCAAGGAATCAAAGTGATAATCTGATTTGGCATGTTCCGTCTTGATTCCAATCGTCCGGAACATATTAAAAGAGAGCAGTTGCATAAAGTTCATTCCTTCCTTCTGAACAAATTATACACAATTCAACAGGCTAGGAGGGAGAGAAATGTTATGATAAGATGGTAAAGCTAAGGAGGAGATTCGTTGTGATATATACCGATAAGACGATTGACCTCATCAACGCAGCGGAAGACCTCATTCGATCTCTCGCTCAAAGTGAAACGGGGCAAGCATATAGATGTGCGAAACAAGCACAGCAAGAGTCAACAGAGGCACAGGCTGTCATTCGCGATTTTCATCAAGTCAAGGAGGACTACGAACTCGTACAGCGATTCGGACGGTATCATCCTGACTATCAGACGATCACGAAAAGGGTCCATGAAGTCAAACGGCGACTTGATTTACAAGAGGAAGTCGCGCAGTTTAAAAAGGCGGAAAAACAACTCGAGACGTTACTCGGACAAATCAGTCTGAAGCTCGCTGGAGAAGTATCACCGCAAATTAAAGTACCGACGGGAAATCCTTTCTTCGATCAAGGATGCGCTGGAGGTTGTTCGACCGGTGGCAGCTGTAGCTGTAGCGGATAACGAAGGTGAAGGGGGTAGGCTGGCGTGATCAAGGAACGAGTGGGACTCATCGTCTATGTCAATGCGATGAAAGCATCCCGTCAATTACGCCGTTACGGGAACGTCTACTTTACGTCTAAACGTGAACGATACGTTCATCTGTATGTCGATTTAGATCAGCATGAACAGGTGATGGAAGTCATTTCGACTCTCCCGTTCGTCGAATCGATCAAACGTTCAGAACGACCGTTCATCACGGAGACGTTCGCGAACAAAAAAGGTAAAATGCCAGAAGAAGCATAATCCATGGAGCGATGAGGACATCCTCGTCGCTTCTTTGTTGAAAGGAATGAAGGAAATGCGAGTCATTTCAGGGGAACGGAAAGGTACACGATTAAAAGCAGTGCCAGGGGATCAAACACGACCGACGACGGATAAGGTAAAAGAATCCTTATTCAACGTCATCGGTCCTTATTTCAACGGAGGACGAGCACTGGATCTGTTTGCGGGGAGCGGTGGTCTTGGGATTGAATCTCTTTCAAGAGGATGCGATGAGGCGGTGTTCGTCGACCAACACCATAAAGCGATCCAAACGATCCAAGATAATTTACGAACGACGCGCTATACGGACCAAGCACGTGTTTTAAAAAAAGATGTAGCGATCGCTTTAACGGAACTCGCATCTGAAGAGCCGTTTAAGTTGATTTATCTAGACCCTCCCTATGCAAAAGAGCGATTGACGGAACATGTCACGTACATAGAGCAACACAATATGTTGACGGACAATGGTGTCATCGTCTGTGAACATGACTCAGCGGTTGAATTACCGGACCAGATCGGACGACTAGAAGTCGTGCGTCGACTTCGTTATTCCGCTGTCATCTCGATTACATTGTACGAATTCATGGAAGCGGAGGAAGACCACGAATGAAACGAATCGCCATTTGCCCAGGTAGCTTTGATCCGATCACGAACGGACATTTAGACATCATCGAGCGTGCCGTTCCGATTTTTGATGAGATCATCATTGCCGTACTGAATAATTCTTCGAAGCAACCACTCTTTTCTGTCCAGGAACGGATGGAGTTAATTGCCGATGTGACATCGCACCTACCTCAAATCAAGGTGGATTCCTTTAATGGTCTACTGGTCGATTATGCGGCGGAAGTTGGAGCAACCGCGATCGTACGCGGTTTACGAGCAGTTTCGGATTTTGAATACGAAATGCAAGTCGCTTCTATCAACAAGAAGATGAACGATCAAATCGAGACACTATTCATGATGACGAATAATCAGTATTCCTTCTTGAGTTCTTCGATCGTCAAGGAAGCTGCCAAATATGGTGCTTCCGTTGCCGATCTCGTACCGCCTTCCGTCGAAGAGGCGCTACGTCAGAAATATGCGAAAGGAGAACTGTGATGAAAGCTTGGAAACCTGCCTTAGCAGCGATCATCGCTGCCTTGATCGTATTTTTCTTACCACTTCCTTATTTCATCTCCTATCCGGGTGACGCGACGTCGACGGAAGATTTGATTGAAGTATCTGGAGGCGACAAGGAACCGGGAGATTTGATGATGCTGACGATCGCACAACGTCGGGCAACGCCTTACTTTCTCATTGAAAGCTTATTTCTACCGTTCTCCGAAACATCGAGTGTAAGTGATTATCTGTACGACGGCGAGTCGGACGCGCAGTATGAAACGCGTCAGAAGCTGTATATGGAAGAAGCACAACATAACGCAACAATCGAAGCGTATGAATTAGCGGATCAAAAGGTCGATGTCGATTTCGAAGGGGTCTACGTCTCCGGCGTCATTCCCGGTGGTCCAGCCGAAGGGAAACTGAAGGCAGGGGATCGGATTACAAGTGTTGACGGAAAACCGATTACGTCATTTGAAGGTTTCATGAAGACGATTCAAGCAAAAAAAGCCAAAACAGCTGTTCCGATTCAGTTCACGCGTAAATCGGAAGACAAGAAGACGACGATTCGAGTGGATCAGTTATCTAAAGAGGTCAAGCGAGTCGGGCTCGGCATTTACGAACCGCTCCCGATCTCGAACGTGAAGACGGATCCTGAGATCGAGTTTCAGGTCGACGACGTCGGGGGACCTTCTGCAGGAATGATGTTCACTCTTGAAATCTATGATCAATTGACGCCGGGAGATTTGGCGAAAGGGCATAAAATCGCCGGCACAGGAACCATTGAAGAAGGTGGCAAGGTGGGACCAATCGGTGGAGCGTGGCAAAAGGTGGTCGCTGCAGACGAGGCAGAAGCAGAAATCATGTTCGTGCCAGCAGGAGAGAACTACAAAGAAGCAAAACCATCCATCAAAAAACTCGGAACGAACATGAAGCTCGTTCCGATCAAGACAGTCGAAGATGCGATTGATTATTTAGAAGAACTTCCAGCGAAATAAGGAAAGCGACGGTGTTCAAGCAACGCGTCGTAGCGAGCCAAGGGCAGTGCATATGCAGCTGTCACTTGGCTTTCTTTCGTTAGCCAAGGATGACTCGTGAAGGTGCTGAATACGGCAGTCCGCCTTTTGATGGTTTTGAGTGCCTGTCGTCCTCGTTCTGAAAAGGCGAGGGGACGAACGAAATCAACATGGTCGTAATCGATCCGTGCGACCTCCTCTGCCGTCGTTGAGGTCAATAGATAGATCAAGGCACGCTGCAGGCTCGTCCGCGTATAACGGCGTGTTTTGACGTAATTCAGAAAGGTGTCGAACGTCGTTGCTTGTTTCGCCCCTTCGATGAGTCGTGGTGCTAACGAAGCGTCGATTCCAGCGATTCGCATCAACTCGGGTACTGGAGTCGTTAGTAGACGTTGTCGAATCCATGGATAATAATGCGAGAAGTTGGCGAAAGAGGCACTTGCTAAGACGTCTTCAGTCTGTTCAGGAAGTGCAAGCAGCTGACCGTGTGTCTGATGATGGGCGCGTATCGCGGTGGCGCTCATGATATCCCCGGTGGATAAGTCGTGGTAGCCACTTCCAATCCGTTTCGTCGTGTGGAGCGATAGGGTATTTGCGGCGCGAGCGTAATAATAGCCAAGCGTATTGTTCGGTTGTGTCAAATCAAGCGTCTGTGAGACGCTCCTGAATGCTTGACTGGCGGCGTGAGCAGAAGAGAGGCCCGCTGATAATCCATCGTGTAACGCTTGCTTGTATGCAGGTGTCTCTTCGATCTGTTCCGCTGCCGCATGCAGAAAAGGTTCGATGTCTCCACACTCGCTTCCAAACGAAAGCGACTGACAGCCGATTGTCTCGGCAATCGTCACACCACCGAGTGCAAAGCGATCAGCACGCTGGACAGCAAAATAGAAGGGAAGTTCAAGAACGAGATCGATGGCACCGCTCGCGACGGCTGCCTGAGCACGTGTCCATTTATCCGTAAAGGCGGGCTCACCACGCTGCATGAACGTCCCGCTCATGATGGCGACGATGACGTCGGCATCCGTTTCCCGTCGTGCTGTTGTCGCTTGATAATAGTGTCCGTTATGAAACGGATTGTACTCTGAAATGATAGCTGTCATCCTCATGAAAACTTTCTCCTTTGCAAACCGAATTAAGTGCGGTAATATGGATAAAGACGTCCAAAAGTGTTCGTTCTCTAGCGATTTCAGTGTAAAGAAAAAACATTGACAAAACAAGATGTCCTCTCTATAATTCATATTGTTGCAATTGAGGTGATTCGGATGAAATGGTCCCTGATGCAATTGAATAAATTGCGCAATCTGGGTCAACTTCAGGTTAACGAGACGATCGAGCTCAATGAGCTAGTCGCCCTCCATCCGGATATCCGGGCGGTGCAACCTGTGCACGTTCGTGCAAATGCATCGTTTACATCGAATCAATTAATATTCAATCTTCGGATTACCGGCGAAATGACGCTTCCGGATGCCCGGACGCTAAATGACGTCGCTTATCCATTCGAGATTGAATCCATCGAGCCATTCCTGCTCGAGGTCGATGCTGTTTCGAACGAAGCAGATGACATCAACGTGCCGATCGGGAATACGGTCGATCTTCGACCGCTCGTGCAAGAATTGATTTTACTTCATGTGCCAGTGCAAGTGCATGGGGATGATGAAGAGAATCAGTTGGTTGAGGGGGAAGGCTGGACGATTCTTTCTGAAGAAGATCCAGAGGAAACCGAACCAAAAATCGATCCGCGACTCGCGGGTCTCGCTCAGTTCTTTAAAAAAGATCAGGATTCCTGATTTCTGAAGTAAAGGCGAGTGTATTTTTTCAAGGAGGTGGACAACGATGGCAGTACCATTCCGCAGAACGTCGAAAACACGCAAACGTCTTCGCCGTACTCATTTCAAACTCCGTGTACCAGGTATGGTCGAGTGCCCAAACTGTGGTGAAATGAAACTTTCACACCGCGTTTGTAAAGCATGTGGCTCGTACAAAGGTAAAGAAATCGTCAGCAAATAAGCTGATTGATCGGTATAAAAGCGACCTTCGAATCGAGAAATCGGTTTTAAGGTCGCTTTTTTCATGAAAGGGGATAGGAATAGATGAATGTTGGAATCATTGGCGCGGGTGCCATCGGGTTATTGCTTGCCTCTTATTTATCGGAAGATCATGCAGTCACGCTTTATGTGCGACAAGAACAAGATGAGGAACGACCAATCATTCGCGATGGACAAGCGAGTCGTCTCGTACGGATCCGGAAGATTGATCGGCTCGAGTCAGAAGACTTGGTGTTTGTCGCGACAAAGTCGTATGATATAAAAAGTGTGATTCCATTCCTTAAACGGCTGACGTGTCCCGTCATGTTCCTGCAAAATGGAATGGATCATTTGAAATGGAAAGAGCAATTGCCGCATGTCTTATTTGGTGTCGTCGAACATGGTGCCATGCGCACTGCACCGTTTGAAGTCCAGCATACTGGAAAAGGACGCATCCGCTACGGAAATCAAGAGGTAGTGAACTTGTCGTCAAAGCAGCTGTGCTTTGAACTTGAGTCAGATATGGAAGCCGTTTTATTGACGAAGCTGTTCATCAACGTCGTCATCAATCCAGTGACGGCTTATTACGGTGTTGAGAATGGATCCTTATTAGAGATGCCTTATCGAGAAGAAGCCCGTCAATTATTTGACGAAATGCGGACGATTTTCCCGCACCATGACATTACTTATTCCGAAATCGAGCGGATCATGAAGAATACGAGCAAAAATCGTTCTTCCATGTTACGAGATCTTGAGTATGGACGACGAACGGAAGTAGAACCGATACTTGGATACGTATTACGTCAGGCGACGACTGCGACGCCACGTTTATCTTTTTATTATGAACAGATCAAACAGAGGGAGGGTCCGCAGTGACAGTCTTCATCATTTTTCCTTTATTCAGCCTGATTGCGTTGTATCTCGTCTTTCTACTTCTATTTCGGAAACATGGGAAGGCCGTTCGATTTGCACTCGACTTTGGAACATTCATCGTTCTGTATGCGATTCATGTTGCATTGATTGCCTTGACCGGAACAAATTACTTAGGGTGGATCGTCATCGTCGTGTTGTTGGTGTTTGCGTTGAATGCACTCTGGCAACGAATTCGTCAACTTGATGTTGATTTGAGACAAATGATTCGCCACAGTTGGCGGATCATCATCTTGCTGGCATTACCCGTCCATTTCATACTGTTCGTACTCGGTATTCGTCAACTGTTCATCAGCTGACCAGTTAGGTAAGAAAGAAGGGATTTTGTTTGAAGGTACAACCATTTGAAGCCTTATACGATGATAACTCGTTGATGCATCGTGCTTCACGAGAAGAATTCTTAACATATGTCGACCACCTTGGAGAGAGTGGTTTAGCGTCGAGGAGCCGTTTGCTTGAAGAACGTCACTATCCGCATCTTGCGGCACTGACAGACGAACTCGAACGCCAAAATCCGAACATGACGGAGCGTTTGCGGGAACGTGTCGCGAAGCTTCGTACGGGTGAAGCTCAAGTTGTCATTACAGGGCAACAAACGGGTATCTTTGGCGGACCATTATATGCCATCTATAAATTGTTGACCTGTCTTAAGGTCGCGAAGCAGGCGGAAACGACACTTGGGCGACCTGTCGTTCCGATTTTTTGGCTCGCGACCGAAGATCACGATTTTGATGAGATTAACCATGTTTACGTTCCGACAGCGGATTATCAAACGCGTAAAATCGCTGTCACACCTTCAGAATCGATTGCCCACTCGGTCAGTCGGCTCTCTTTTGATCAAGCAGCACTTCTTGAAATCATCGAAGAGGCATTCCGAGCAATGCCAGAAACGGTTCATACGAAACAATTAGTTGCGCGCCTGAAGCAACTCGTTGAAGCGTGTACATCGTATGGGATGTTTTTCTCACAATTGATCGGTGAATTGATCGATTTTGATGTCGTCTTCTTTGATGCGGATACACATTCTGTCCGTGAACTCGAGATTCCGTTCTTTGAACGGTTGATTCAAGACAATGCGGAATTTAGACGAGCATTGACGGATGGTATTTCACAGACGCAAGAGTTACCGGATACATTCTTGAACGAGGAAGCGGCGCATCTTTTCGTCGATGATCACGGTCGTCAGTTGCTGTATCCGACAGTAGACGGATTCGAGACAAAACAAGGAAAGCAATATACGGAGCTTGAATTGATCGCGTTGCTGTACGCCAGTCCGGAACGTTTCTCCAACAGTGTCGTCACACGTCCATTGATGCAGGATTACCTGTTCCCGACGCTTGCCTATATCGGGGGTCCGGGGGAGTTAGCATACTGGACACGCTTACGACCGCTCTTTCATCACCTGAATTGGACGATGCCGTTATTGATTCCCCGCATGGGTGGGTTACTCGTGCGCCGTAGCGATGAAAAGCGTCTTGCTAAACTTGAGGTGTCGCTCGAAGAAATCGTCCGATCAGGCGTACCGATTCCGCTCTATTCAGAAGAGAAGATGACAGGACGTATGCAGACGGCAGCGATGCTAAAAGACAGTTTCGTCTCGGAATTCCTCTCGCTCGAACAGAATCTACTGCGGACATCGAGTAAGAGTGAGAAGGTCAAGAAACAGCTCGATCAAGCAATTGCTAGTCTACTGGCAGAAGATCGACGTCAGTTTGACCGACAGACACGGCAATATAAAGAGACGGCTTATCATCTTCTTCCTGATGGAGCGCCACAAGAGCGGATTCATTCTGTCCTCCCGTGGTTGAATCACCATGGTCTTGATTTTGTTCGGGACTTAAGAACAGCCTATGAAGCGAATACGAGTGATCAACTGAAGATTTTCCTTTAAACCTGCTGAAACTAGCAGGTTTTTTTAGTTTTTTAGCGAAAATTACACAAAAGTTAAATAAATCAAGGAAACTGTCTCATTTTCGTAACGTTTTCACGAGAGAATGTGATACATTGAAAAAGAGTAACGTCCTTCAAGGACAGTGAAAGGTGAGGCAGGACATGTTTGAGCATGAAACAGTATTGAAATGGGAGTCGATTGAAGGACTCGCGATTAAACCCGACGGTATTTACGTCGATTGTACATTAGGTGGAGCAGGACACAGCGAAGAGATCGTCAAGCAACTGACGACAGGTCATCTGTACGCATTTGATCAAGATGATGTCGCCCTCGCTCATGCAGCAGAACGTCTCGCGGCGTATGAAGGTCGCTTTACTTTAATAAAGAGTAATTTTGCTTATCTGAAAGAGCAGTTAGCAGCACATGGCGTCGAGAAAGTGGACGGCATCCTATTCGATCTCGGTGTCTCTTCACCACAATTAGACGAAGGGGAACGGGGATTTAGTTACAATCACGACGCACGTCTCGACATGCGCATGGATCAATCTTCTCCACTTTCTGCCTACGAAGTCGTCAATGAGTGGTCGTACAATGATCTCGTACGTATCTTCTTTACATACGGGGAAGAGAAATTCTCGAAACAGATTGCGCGTAAAATCGAAAAAGCGCGGGAAGAGCGACCGATCGAGACGACATTTGAACTCGTCGAATTGATCAAGGATGCGATTCCGGCACCAGCACGACGTAAAGGTGGTCACCCTGCGAAACGGACTTTCCAAGCAATCCGGATCGCTGTCAATGATGAACTGAACGTCTTTGATCGTGCGGTACACCAAGCCATTGATTTATTACGGGTCGGTGGACGTCTATGTGTCATTACGTTCCATTCACTTGAAGATCGCATGTGTAAACAAGCAATCAAAGAAAAATCATCACTACCCGAGCTTCCACCGGGGTTACCGATGATTCCAGTCGAAATGGAGCCGGAACTCCGACTCGTCACACGCAAGCCGATTACGGCGGGTGTTGAAGAGCTCGATGATAACCGTCGCGCCCGATCGGCAAAATTACGAGTTGCTGAAAAAATGAAAGAAACTTGAGAGGAGCATTCCAATGGCAGAACCACTTCGTAAATCGGTCCAAACGGTTCAATCCGTTCGTCAACAACCTGTTCAGGAACCACGAAAGACGGAAGATATCGCGCGTCGCGTCGCCGTCCGTCCGAAGTATCGCTTGTATCCCTTTGAAAAATTCTTATACAGTGCGATGATTGGTGGTCTTGTGTTATTTGGGAGTTTGACGATCAGTACGCATAACGAAGCGTATAATGTGAGCCGTGATTTAGCGAAAGAGAACCAAGTCACACAATCACTCAAAAAAGAAAACGAACGTTTACAACTAGAGGTCACGAACTTAAGCTCTCCGGAACGGATTTATAAGATTGCAAAAGAACAGGGTCTTGATATGCGTAAAGGGAACATCAAGGTGATTCCTAAATGAATCCACTGAAAAAATCCCGTTGGAGAGTAGCCTTTATCATGGTGATATTTGCTACTCTCTTTTTTGTGTTCATTGGTCGATTTTTATACTTGGCGACAACAAAACAATTCCATGGGGAAGACATGATCGCCTATGCTGAGAAAAAGCGATGGGAGTCTCAGGAGACGCTCGGGGCAGAACGCGGTGAAATTTTCGACCGACTCGGTTCACCGATCGCGATCAATGTTCCATCCTATCATTTGATTGGTATTTACCGACTAGGTGGCGTCAAAGATCCGGACGAGACGATCGTCGATTTTAAAAAGACGGCTGAAGGTCTTGCACCGATTCTTGGGATGACGACGAAGGAACTGGAGACCTATTTGATTGAGAACAAAGATCGTTCGCAAATCGAATTCGGAAAAAAAGGAAATGATTTGACGCTCGATCAAAAAGAGAAGATCGATAAGTTGAAACTTCCTGGAATCCGGATGATTGAAGAGCCGAAACGATATTACCCGAATGGTATCTTCTTGTCCGATACACTTGGATTCGTCCAAAAGATCACCGAGGAGAATGGTCGTGTCGCGTTACAGGGACAAATGGGGATCGAAAAACAGTATGACGATGCCTTAAGCGAATCTTACGGGGCACGTGTCTTCGAGAAAGATCGGAGCGGTAATCCGTTGATCCAAGGCTCGTCGCGTGTCTCGAATGAACCGAAGGACGGGTCAAACCTGTACTTGACGATCGATCACCGCATTCAACAGTCGCTAGAGAAACAAATGCAAAAAATGTACAACACGTACAAACCGAAAAATGCGACAGGGATCGTCATGGATGCGAAAACCGGTGAAATCCTTGCCATGGCGGATCGTCCATCGTTCAACCCGAACTTACGTGACATGAAAGATTTCACGAATTTCGCCGTCTCGTCACGGTTCGAACCCGGTTCGACGATGAAAATCTTTACGCTCGCAGCGGCGATTGATGCGGGAGTGTTCCGTCCGAATGAGATGTATAAATCGGGTAGTTATAACTACAAAGGAACGGTCATCAAGGATTATAACGATGTCGGTTGGGGAACTATTCCGATGATTGAAGGAGTCTATCACTCCTCGAACGTCATGTTCTCGAAGTTGACAGCAGAAAAACTTGGGATTGAGCGTTATAAAGAATACTTTAAGAAGTTTCATTTTGACCAACGAACGGGTATAGACATCTCGGGAGAAGTAAACAGTCAATCTGACTTGTCGAAACCGTTGAATGCGCTCATTACGTCATGGGGACAATCGACTGCGGTCACACCAATGCAACTGCTTCAAGGGGCAACGGCAATTGCTGGTGACGGCGAGATGGTCAAACCGCATATCATCCAAAAAGCGGATCATACGGATAAAGCACCGTACCGGGCGAAAACAGAGGTCGTCGGTAAGCCGATTTCGGCAGAGGCGGCAAAAGCGACGCGGGATGCACTTGACGGTGTCGTCAATAGTAAAATCGGAACCGGGCAAATGTATAAGTTGAAAGACTACCGTGTCATCGGGAAGACCGGTACAGCTCAAATTTCTGAGAATGGGAAATACATTCAAGGACAATTCATTCACTCGTTCATCGGTATGGCGCCAAAAGATGATCCGGAATTGATCATGTACATCGCAGTCGATCGTCCTTCGAAAAGTGAATCGTCTGTTTCAGGACCACTCATCATGAGTCCGGTGTTCAAGAGTGTCATGAACACAGCATTGCAATACCGGAGCATTCAACCGGAAACGCAAAAGGACTCGGTGGATGTCAAAGCGAAAATTACGCCAAGCTACATCAAGAAGAGTGCCCGACAAGCGACGGATTTAGCAAAAGAACAAGAGGCTGTTCCAATCATCCTAGGCGATGGTGCTGAAGTCGTTTCGCAGATTCCGTCTCGTGGTCAAGAATTCGTCAGCGGAGAGCGTGTCTTGCTGAAGACAGCAAATACGTTCAAAATGCCGGATTTGACGGGGTGGTCGCAGCGAGACGTCAAAAAACTCGTCAGCTTGTATGACTTGAAGCTTGATGTCATTGGTAAAGGTTTTGTAACCAAACAATCAGCTCGAACTGGTACACTAGTGAGGGAAAATGGAAAGTTAACGGTCGAACTAGCTGAACCTAAAGAATAACGGTGGGGCAAATTTCCTGATTTCTACAGGAAGACGAGGACGAACAGGAGTCATTCGTTGACTTTTGCATTCGTCCTCTTTTGCTGTCATCAAATGGAGGTATATATCATGTTAACAATTACGCAACTCGCTGAATGGTTGCATCTCGATGTGAAAGATGATCGTATCGTTCGTCATTTTGCAACGGATTCACGCGCACAACTTGAAGACGGTCTCTATGTTCCGATTCAAGGAGCACGCGTTGATGGTCATCGATTCCTTGAAGGTGCAAAAAACCAAGGAGCGATCGTCACCTTATGGAAGAAAGGCATTGATCGACCAGACATCGATATCGTCTTTTTAGAAGTCGATGAACCATTGGTTGCCCTGCAACACATCGCAAAACGATACTTACTGCAGATTGCGCCAAAAATCGTCGCCATCACTGGATCAAATGGGAAGACATCGACGAAGGACATGGTCGAGAGCGTACTCAAGACGACGTTTAAGACACATAAGACACAAGGAAACTTCAATTCGGATATCGGAATGCCGTTAACGATTCTCATGATGCCAGCTGATACAGAAGTCGCTGTGCTTGAGATGGGAATGAACGGGTTTGGCGATATTGAATTCCTATCGAATCTAGCTGAGCCAGATATCGCACTCGTCACGAACATCGGCGAATCGCATGCGGAGCAAGTCGGTGGACGCAGTGGCATCGCCAAAGCGAAGCTTGAGATTCAATCCGGACTCAAACCCGGTGGTCATTTATTCGTTGATGGTGACGAACCACTTCTCGCAGAAGTCGAAGCGGAGAAGATCGGCTATCAAATCGGAAATACGTACCGGATCGAAACGAAGGAAGCAACGTTCTTTGGAACGGCCTTTACTTACGATGGCACCGCTTTTCACCTACCAGTGCTAGGGAAACACCAAGTCCGAAATGCAGCATACGCGATTGCGACAGCACGTGCACTTGGCGTGACGGACGCCCGGATTCAAGAAGGGTTCGATGCGGTTGAATTGACACCGATGCGGATGGAACGATTACTCTTTGAAGAGACTGCGGTCATCAATGATGCGTATAACGCGAGTCCGACATCAATGAATGCAGCGATTGAGACGGTCACTGCGCTGGAAGGGTATACGACACGCGTTCTCGTCCTCGGCGATATGTATGAATTAGGGGACCAAGAACGCTTATTACATGCCTCGGTCGGAAAGCGGATTGCGTTACCTGTCTCGCATGCTATCCTAGTAGGGGAGAAAGGCGCGTGGATTGCTGAAGGAATCAGCGACCCGTCTGTTCAAATCCAATTCGCGACAACCGTCGAGGATGCTGCAAAACGATTGCGCCCATTGCTCGGAGAACGAACAATCGTCTTATTGAAAGCGTCACGTGGGATGGCGCTTGAACAGATATTAACCTATCTGAACGAAAACTAATTTTTGAAAAAGGGTGTCTGCTATGATCACATTATTCATCAGTCTTATTCTTGCATTTCTTGTTGTATTACTCGTCATGCCAAAAGCGATTCCGTTTCTACACCAATTGAAGTTCGGTCAGGAAATTCGGGAAGAAGGACCGCAATGGCATCAGGTCAAATCCGGAACACCGACGATGGGTGGAATCGTCATTCTTGTCGCGATGATCGTCAGCGTTCTCGGTGCAGTCGTCATGGGCGATCTATCGACGACACAATTATCGTTACTGTTTTTAACACTTGCGTATGGCGTTATCGGCTTCATTGATGATTACATCAAAGTCGTCAAGAAACGTAACCTTGGTCTGAATTCAAAACAAAAATTACTTGGACAAATCGTCGTCGGATTGTTATTTGTCTGGTTGAGTGGTGGATTTACAAGTGACGCGACGTATCTATCGATTCCATTTACCGATTTTGAGCTTGATTTCGGTATCGTCTATCCGTTTGTTGCCTTGTTCTGGTTAGTTGGTTTCTCAAATGCAGTCAACTTGACGGATGGATTGGACGGTCTCGTATCATTTACAGCGATTCCAACATTCTTGTTCTTCGGATTATACAGTTGGTTTATCGCAGATGAAGTAGGCGCTGCTTGTTTTGCTTTCTCAGCGGTCGGTGCCTTGATCGGATTCCTATTATTCAATGCGCACCCAGCGAAGATCTTCATGGGAGATACAGGGTCACTTGCACTTGGAGCTGCATTAGCAGGTATATCGATTGTCTTAAAACTGGAATTACTACTCGTCTTAATCGGTATCGTTTTCGTTGTCGAGACATTATCAGTCATTCTACAAGTCATCTCCTTTAAGACGACAGGAAAACGAATTTTCAAAATGAGCCCAATTCACCACCACTTCGAAATGGTCGGTTGGAGCGAATGGCGGATCGTCGGTACATTCGCAGGAATCAGCTGTTTGATGGCATTCATCGCCTATCTATTCGTGTAATAAAAAAGAAGAGAGAAAGTGAGCGATTCAACAATGGAACAACGACAATGGAATGATCAAAAAGTGCTCGTTCTCGGAACGGCGAAAAGTGGAATCGCAGCAGCTCGGTATTTAGCGAGTGTTGGTGCAGAAGTAACGGTCAATGACGGGAAAACGCCGTCCGAGAGTGATCAAGCGACGCTTGCATCACTCGATGTTAAGACGGTCTACGGTGAGCACCCGCTCACACTACTCGATGATATCGATTTGATCGTCAAGAATCCAGGAATTCCGTATCACATCGATCTGCTACAAGAAGCCTTACGACGCGACATTCCGGTTTGGACAGAAGTAGAACTAGCGTATCAAGCAACCGATGCGACGTGGATTGCCATCACAGGATCGAACGGGAAAACGACGACGACGACGCTGGTCCATGAGTTGTTGAAAACCGGTACGCGGCGTGTACATTTGGCAGGAAACATTGGATTCCCGGCAATTGAAATCGCATGTCAGGCGAAACAGGACGATATCATCGTCATTGAATTATCAAGTTTTCAATTGATGGGGATCGAGCAGTTCCGACCATATACGGCAGCATTTTTGAATTTATCACCAGCACATCTGGATTATCATGGTGATTTTGAATCGTATGGCGAAGCGAAAGCCCGGATCTTTAAGAACATGAAAGAAACGGATCGTCTTGTCTTGAATGCCGATGATGCGTCCGTCAATGCACTCGGAAAGACAGCTGAAGTAACGCCACTCTTGTTCTCTCGTCGTCAATCGGCGTATGCAGAAATCATGAACGAGACGTTGACAATCAATGGGACGAGTATCTTACCTGTTAGTGAACTAGCTCTCGGTGGTGGGCATAATGTCGAGAACGTTCTCGCAGCCTTAACACTCGTCGAACCGTTTAACTTAGCATTATCTGACGTTCAACATGTTCTACGGACGTTTGGTGGTGTAGAGCACCGGACACAGTTCGTCGGTGAAATTGCTGGCCGAAAAGTTTACAACGACTCAAAAGCAACGAATAATGTGGCAACAGAAGCGGCGTTGTCTGGATTTACGGCACCCATCATCTGGTTATGTGGCGGACTCGAGCGTGGAGCGGATTTGACACCGTTACTCGATTCAATGAAGCATGTCAAACATGTCATCGGACTGGGGGAGACGGGTCATCGATTCGGAACGCTTGCGTCAGAAAATGGCTATGCGTCGACCGTCGTTGAGGCGATGGATGAAGCCGTGAAAGTAGCGTTTGAAGTGTCACGACCCGGCGACATCATTCTTCTGTCACCAGCATCTGCAAGTTGGGATCAATACAAGACATATGAAGAGCGCGGCGATCATTTCGTTCGTGCCGTACATGAAGTAGGAGGAACAACAGTATGAAAATCGTCGTCTCTGGAGGCGGTACAGGCGGTCACATCTATCCGGCACTCGCTATGATCCGGGAGCTCGAACAACGCATGCCGTGTGAGGTCCTCTATATCGGAACAGAAAATGGTCTCGAGGCGGATATCGTCCGTCGTGCGGGAATTCCATTTGAATCGATTGAGATTTCTGGCATCCGTCGTTCCTTGTCATTCGAAAACGTCAAGACTGGTATCCGGTTCGTCAAGAGCGTCCGGCGTGTTCGTCGACTACTGCGTCAGTTCCAACCGGATATCGTCGTCGGTACAGGTGGGTTCGTTTGTGGACCGGTATTGTATACGGCTGCAAAAATGGGTTTCAAGACACTCGTTCATGAACAAAACAGTCTACCTGGTATCACGAATAAATTTTTAGCTCGGTATGTGGATCGTGTTGCACTCTCTTTTAAAGGGTCTGGACATCACTTCGGTAAGAATGAAGCGAAGACGGTTTTAATCGGAAATCCGCGTGCTTCTGAAGTGGCAGAGCTCAACATCAATCCGCTTGAAGAGCGACAACGTTTCGGTTTTGAGGAAGGACGTCCTCTCGTCGTCATCTATGGCGGTAGTCGTGGCGCACCTGCAATCAACGAAGCAGTCGTCGATATGATGCCAAAGGTCGAGCAAGCAGGCTGGTCGCTCCTCTTCGTTACTGGTCAAATTCATTACGATACGATTATGTCACGCGTTGGTTCCTTACCAGAACGCATTCAACTTCGCCCATTCGTATATGATTTACCGAACATCTTAAAAGCAAGTCAACTCGTCATTTCACGTTCGGGAGCAAGCACATTGGCAGAACTGACGACACTCGGCTTACCGAGTGTGCTCATCCCGAGTCCTTACGTGACGGAAAATCACCAAGAGGTCAATGCCTCATCACTCGTCGAGACAGGTGCGAGTCTATTGATTCGTGAACAAGAGCTAACGGGTGATCGGTTGTTTGAGGCATGCGAAAAAGCGTTAGCACAACAACAAATGATGTCTGAAGCGGCGCTTGCGCTCGGTATGCCGAACGCTTCACGGGACTTAGTTGATGAATTGTTACGACTGACAGGACAAAAAAACTAAACTATTGCAGGAAAAGACCGATAGGGAAATGAATTGTTACGTTATAGAGGGGGAATGAGACGTGAGGGAACGGAGAGCGGTTGGACGACCACAAGAGGACGAGAACGTCCGCAGCCTCGAGGATAAGATACCTTATATCCGTGAACAACGTCGCAAAAAAGCCAACCGGAGGCTCATCTATGTCCTGATTCTGATTGGTCTATTGGTCGGTGTCGTTTTTTATCTACAGTCGAGTTATTCTCGGGTCGCTCGATTTGATATTGATGGTAATCTTAATGTCAAAACATCAGATATCTTGAAGGCATCAGGAGTTAAGGTGAATGAGACACACGCCTTTAATCTATCAGAGGAAGACATTCTTGAACGAATCGAGAGGGTTCCAGGCATTCAGGAAGCAACGATGCAAAAACAGTTTTTGCATCAATATCGCGTGACGGTGACGGAAGAGAAAGAGATCGCTTACGCAAAGGATAAACCAGGAGACCGGATCGTACTGGCGGACGGAACGATCATTCCCGGAAAGTCGAAGGAAGAATTGTTCGATGCACCAATTCTGACTGGATTTACGGATCAATCATTAAATCGGTTGACGAAGGAACTCGTTAAGATCGAGCCGAAAGTACGTAGTCGGATCTCTGAAATCGTCGCAAACGATAAGACGGACAAGGGTGGTCTGAAATTATTCATGACGGATGGGAATACGGTGTTACTCAGTACATCATCCTTTTCAAATTCCTTGAATGAATACGTAAAGGTCATTTCTGCCTTACCAAAAGGAAAGACGGGAACGATTACAATTGATGGCGGTATCTATTTCAAGCCATATAAAGGAAAAAAATAGAAGATTCGTAAAGGGCTGACGAATAAAAAAACAAACGTGTGTTTTCATTCGTCGACCTTTGTTCGAATCGTCATCAAATCGTAATCTATTCGAACGCTAAGACGGGCAATAACTTCTTTTCGTAAGTATTTATATAGTGTAGACTTAAACGAGAAGAAGCCTGACTCATTCCTAGAATATAATTAGGAATAAAAAGGATTAGTATTATGAAAGTGGAGGTGTCACTCCCATGGAAACGAAAGGTACGATTGCCGCGCTCGACATTGGGACATCGGAGGTGAAACTCATCGTCGGTGAACTACTTGGTGGAACGCTGAACGTTCTTGCTGAAGGTTCTGCACCATCCGCGGGTGTTAAACGAGGTGTCATCGTTGACATCGATCAAACGGTACAAGCCATTAAACAAGCGGTTACGGAAGTGGAACGTACACTTGGTGAACCAATTGGTGAAGTATATGTCGCTATTTCCGGTGAACACATTCAAGTGAAGGATTGCCAAGGGATGACATCGATCAAAGGTGAGGACAATGAAATCACGGATGATGACGTGAAAGACGTTCTGCATTCTGCGATGGTCATGCGAATTCCGAACGAACTCAGTGTCGTCGATGTCTTGCCGAAGACCTTTACGGTCGATCAGCAAACAGAAATCACTGATCCGAGAGGAATGATCGGTTATCGTCTCGAAGTAACAGGGAAGCTCATCATCGGAGCGAAGACGATCCTACATAGCATTAAACGTTCCATTGAACGGGCTGGTTTAGAGCTTGCTGGATATGTGCTGGAGAGTTTAGCGGTATCTAGAATCGCAGCATCGATTGATGAACTCGAACTCGGTGTCGGAATCATCGATATCGGTCATGAGACGACGACACTTTCCATCTACGAAAAGAATGATCTCGTCTACTCGACGACGTTGCCATACGGTGGTGATCATCTGACACGTGATTTGACGTACAAGATGAATTGTAAATATCAAGACGCGAAACTTGCTAAAGAAGAATATGGTGTTGCGCTTGAAGCACTCGGGGATCCGGAAGAGAAAGTTTCCTACGTCACGATCAACGGCGAACATCGTTTCGAACCACAATCAGAGATTGGATTCGTTTTAGAAGCACGACTTGAGGAAATCTTCGAGATGATTCAAAAACGAATGACGCAAGCAGGATACGCTCACATGAATAGTGGCTTAATCTTATGTGGGGGAAGTTCTTCATTACCGGGAATCGATCAGCTCGGAAAACGAATCTTCAAGCAGAGCGTCAATGTCTATCAACCTGCTAGTCTTGGTATTCGTCATCCGAAGTATGCCGTCGCAGCCGGTATGTTACGTTATGTGCTCTCAAGAAGCGCCGTATCGAAATCAGGTTTCGACCGGGCGGAAGAGAAGGAAGCCGTAGCGCACGGACATGAACAGGATGCACTGCTCATGAACGAACAGACGTCACCTACGCGAAACGAACGGCCAACACGTGAACAGCCTCCGAAAGAGAAAAAGTCATTCAGTAGTTTCTTTGAGAAATTCTTTGGTTAATGCCTACAAAAAATCCAATGAGTAAAAAATATTAGGGGGCCCTTTTTATGTTGCATTTTGATGAAATGATGGACCAAGTAGCAAAAATCAAGGTCATCGGTGTAGGTGGTGGCGGTTCGAACGCCGTCAACCGAATGATTGAACACGGTGTCCAAGGCGTAGAATTCATCGCAGTAAACACGGACGCGCAGGCATTGAACATGTCACAAGCTGACGTAAAACTACAACTCGGTGCTAAATTGACACGTGGTCTCGGTGCGGGTGCCAATCCGGAAATCGGTAAAAAAGCGGCGGAAGAGAGCCGTGAGCAATTAACAGAAATCCTTTCAGGCGCTGACATGGTCTTCGTCACAGCTGGGATGGGTGGCGGAACTGGTACAGGAGCTGCTCCTGTCATCGCGGAGATTTCAAAAGAAATCGGTGCATTGACAGTCGGCGTCGTCACAAAACCATTTATGTTCGAAGGACGTAAACGGATGCAACATGCCGTCTCAGGTGTCCAGAACTTCAAAGAAAAAGTCGATACGTTGATCGTCATTCCGAACGATAAGTTACTTGAAATCGTTGATCGGAACACACCAATGCTTGAAGCGTTCAAAGAAGCAGATAACGTCTTGCGTCAAGGTGTACAAGGTATCACTGACTTGATCGCCGTACCTGGTCTGATCAACCTCGACTTCGCCGATGTGAAGACGATCATGACGGAAAAAGGTTCTGCTTTAATGGGTGTCGGTGTCGCGACAGGCGAACACCGCGCGACGGAAGCAGCGAAAAAAGCGATTTCGAGTCCGTTGCTTGAGACCTCGATCGAAGGCGCGAAAGGTGTTCTGATGAACATCACAGGTAGTGCGAACCTTAGCTTGTACGAAGTGACGGAAGCCGCACAAATCGTTCAGAGTGCAGCTGATGAGGAAGTCAACTTGATCTTTGGTTCTGTCATCAACGATAACCTAGAAGATGAAATCATCGTTACAGTCATCGCGACGGAATTCGAAAACGAACCACTCGATTTCGAAATTCCATCCGCTCAAGAAATGATGAAGAATTTATTGAAGAAAAAACAAGCGACTCCACCACCAACAGAGGAGTCAAAACCACAAGTCGAAGAGACACCTGTCAGCTCGAATCCCGAACCGGCTAAAGAGCCAGATGTCGAAGAAACGATGGACATCCCATCTTTCCTTCGCCGGAATAATCGTTGATCGATGTTCCAGTGACACGACTGCTAAACGATGAGGTGTCGCGAAAGCGGCGCCTCTTTTTTTAAAATCAAAGGAGGCATGAACATGTTTGGACAATGGATCAAATGGGATACACCGACAGGTACCGTACGTGCCGCCTTTACGACGAAGTTCGCTGCCCCTCATGAAAACGGAAATTTAGGGTTACATGTCAACGATGATCGCGACGGTGTCATCCAGAATCGACAAGTCATCGCACGTCAGCTTGATCTCTCGCTCGAGAACTCGATTTGGGCACAGCAAGTTCACGGAAATCACGTCGAACAGGTGACGACACTTGACTCCGGGCGCGGTGCTTTGGATTACGAAACAGCGATTCCGGGTACAGATGGATTGGTGACGACCGATTCGAATGTCTTATTGATGATGCTCTTCGCTGACTGTGTGCCGCTTGTCTTCTGTGATCCGACGACAGGAATCATCGCGAATACGCATGCCGGCTGGCGCGGAACCGTTGGCAATATCGTCGAGGAAACAGTCAAGCAAATGGAACGTGCGGGTGCGAGTCGTTCATCGATTCAAATGGTCATTGGTCCATCGATTCGTGATTGTTGTTACGAAGTCGATCAACCGGTCATCGATGCAATCGATGCGCTTGAACTCGATGAGTCTCCTTACATACGCAAGGAAGATGGAAAAGCGATGTTATCGCTACAAAAAACGAATGCTGCGCTAGCTGAGCGTTGTGGAGTCGGTGATGTCCTTGACTCAGGTCTATGTACACACTGTCAGGCGGAAGATTACTTCTCTTATCGCCACGGTGACCACGGTGGGCGCTTTGCAAGTTTGATCGTAAAGGAGTCATTGGATGTCAATTCTTGATAATGTACAAGAAGTTACAAAACGAATGGAACAAGCGAGTGAAAAGAGTTCTTCTGAAAAGCAGGTACAGTTGATTGGTGTGACGAAATCAGTCTCAAGTCAAGTTGCTTCTGAATTATTAGCAGCTGGCGTGACCCATCTCGGAGAAAATCGTCCGGACGGATTGCTTGAAAAACAGGCAGAGCTCGGACGAACTGCTTGTACGTGGCACTTCATTGGTACACTACAAACGCGTAAAGTTCGTCAAATCATCGATGCCATTGACGTGTTGCATTCCCTTGACCGTCTTCATTTGGCGGAAGAGATCAATAAACGAACAGACCGAATCATTGATTGTTTCATCCAAGTCAACGTTTCTGGGGAAGAATCGAAGCAAGGCATCGCGCCTGAGGATGTACCATCGTTCTTACACGAAATCGGTCAATATCCCGCGATTCGTGTCATCGGACTGATGACGATGGCACCGTTGACGGAAGATACGGCGCGTATCCGTGAGGTATTCCGGTCATTAAAAACATTGCAAGAAGAGGTCAAGGCGAAAAAATTGTCGTATGCTCCATGTACGGAGTTATCTATGGGAATGTCATCGGATTTTGAAATCGCCATCGAAGAAGGGGCGACGTTCGTCCGAATCGGGACGACGCTCGTTCACACCTAAACGAGAAGAAGGGAGAATGGATATGGGTTTTAAATCAAAAATGCAAAATCTATTTCTCGGCAACAGCGACGATTTAGATGAACTTGAATATGAAAATGATGCTACAATAAATAAAGGTAGAGGTGCTTCACAACAAGAGTATGAAGAGTATTACGAGGAATCTACCCCAAGTGTTACTCAAAAGGAGGACAGCGTGAGACAATCGAATATCGTGCCGCTTCATGCGACGAAAAAAACGAAATCGCAAGTCATCTTGAGTGAACCACGTGTCTTCAACGAAGCCCAGGAAATCGGGGAACATCTTCGTCAGAACCGTGCTGTCATCGTCAATATGCAGCGTATGTCAAAAGATCAATCACGACAGATGATTAATTTCTTATCTGGTGTCGTCTTCGCTCTCGATGGAACGATTACGACGATCAGTCAGAATACCCTCCTCTGTGTTCCGAACAACGTCGAGTTAGCTGGTAGCATCTCGAATCTTCTTGGAGAAGATGATATTAATCATAAGGGGTGGTAAGTATGGATTCTCAAGTGATGTACGCAATTGGTCGTACATTGAGTACGTTGTTACAGTATTACAGTTACGTCATGATCGTTTATATCCTGCTTTCGTGGTTCCCGAATGCCCGTGATTCTAAATTCGGACAAGTGCTCGCGATGTTGGTCGAGCCATTCCTAGCGCCCTTCCGTCGTATCATCCCGCCTATCGGGGGCATGCTGGATATCTCGCCGATTGTAGCCTTCCTCGTCTTGAACTTGGCTCAATCGGGTATCCGAGCAATCTTTTTAGTATGAGCGTATATGATCATTATCGTGGAAGCGAGCGGGAATTCGTCGACTCAGTCTTGAACTGGATCGATCATGTGGAAGCGACCTATACGTTCAAATTAACGGATTTCCTAGATCCACGTGAACAACAAATCACACAAGAACTCGTCGGTTCGAAATGCGCCCTCTTTTTTGAGGGCGGTTTCGAAGGCGCTGAACGTAAACGGGCAATCCTCGCACCAGATTATTATGAATACAACGCGGATGACTTTGACATTTCCATCTATCGCATTCATTATCCTACTAAATTCGTTGAACTTTCTCATCGTCAAGTCACCGGTACATTATTGAACGTCGGATTGAAACGAGCCAAATTCGGCGACGTCATCATTCAGGATCAAGTACAGTTTGCCGTCGCGGACGAAGTCGCGACCTATATCGAAGCAAACGTCGAACGAGCAGGGAAGACGAAGATTCGTCTTTCGCGCGTAGACGCAGAAGATCGCTTGAAAGTGAAGGATCAAGAGTGGGAAGAGACACTTGGGTTTGTCAGCTCACTTCGGTTCGATACGGTCGTGAGTGAAATTCTAGGCTTCTCACGTCAAAAAGCACAGGCGCTCATTAAACAGGGTGAGAGTAAAGTGAATTATAAAGTAGTGGATGATTCGAGCTTCATGCTAGAAGAAGGCGACTTACTTTCCTTGCGTGGAACAGGACGCGTCAAGTTGATTGCAATCCTCGGATCAACGAAACGTGATCGAATCAAACTACAATACGGTATTTTAAAAGGATAAGATAAATGCGGAGGAGGAATTCATCATGCCATTAACGCCACTCGATATTCATAATAAGGAGTTCACACGAAAGTTTCGCGGCTATGACGAAGATGAAGTGAACGAATTCCTAGATCAAGTCATCAAGGATTTTGAATTGTTGTTACGTGAGAACCGTCAACAACAAGAAGTCATCCAAAACATGCAAGCGCGTGTCGACTACTTCAGTTCGATGGAAGAAACGTTGAATAAATCGATCATCGTTGCACAGGAAGCGGCTGAAGAAGTCAAAGCCAATGCTTCAAAAGAAGCGAGCTTGATCCTAAAGCAAGCAGAACGTGAAGCAGAGCAGTTGCAAGATGCGGCGCAACGCCGGGCACAACGGACAGACTTCGAAGTCGAGCAAATGCGCAAAAAAATCGAACTCTATCGTAATCGATTCAAAGTATTGATCGATGCGCAGATGGAATTATTGACGAGCCATGACTGGGATGCGTTTGATTTCTCTTCTCGTGGAGCGCTTGACGATGTTCCAGCAGTTGCGTATAATGACGACGATGTCGTATAAATAAAATCAATGACAAGGACACGTCGTATCTTGGACGGTTGACAGCGAATCGGGGGAATGGTGGAAGCCCGAGCAACGAAAAAGATGGGGTATCCCCTTGGAGTGCATGACTGAACGTTCGCTGAACAGTAAGTCATGCCGGCTCACTCCCGTTATCGAGTTCTTAAGCGGTCCTGCGTCGTCAAACTGGCGAGCGGGATTAGTAGGGTGGTACCGCGAGTTCAGCCAAGCTCGTCCCTATCTCAGGGATGAGCTTGGCTTTTTTTGTACTTTTAAAGCGAAAGGTGAGAGATGGTCAGATGGATTACAAAGAAACCTTATTGATGATGAAAACGGAGTTTTTAATGCGAGGCAACTTGCCAAAACGTGAACCAGATATGCAAGCACGATGGGAAGAGATGAATCTCTACGCTGCGGTCCAGGAAAAGAACGCTGGAAAGCCGACGTTCATCCTCCACGATGGTCCTCCGTATGCGAATGGTGACATCCACATGGGTCACGGATTAAACAAAGTCTTAAAAGACATCATCGTCCGCTACAAATCGATGAACGGCTTCCAGTCTCCGTACGTGCCTGGTTGGGACACACACGGATTACCGATTGAAACAGCACTTCAAAAAGCCGGTGTTGATCGTAAATCGATGACGGTCGCAGAATTCCGTGAATTATGTGCGAAATATGCGCTCGAACAAGTCGATCACCAACGCGAACAATTCAAACGCCTCGGCGTTCTCGGTGACTATGACAACCCATACATCACCCTGCAACCAGAATTTGAAGCAGCTCAAATTCGTTTATTCGGGGATATGGCGAACAAAGGCTATATCTACAAAGGGAAGAAACCGGTCTATTGGTCACCGTCTTCTGAATCGGCATTAGCTGAAGCAGAAATCGAATATCAAGATAAACGGTCAGCTGCCATCTATGTCGCGTTCCAAGTCATGGACGGAAAAAACATCTTAGAGCCGACGGATCATTTCGTCATCTGGACGACGACACCATGGACGATTCCAGCGAACCTCGGAATCTCTGTCAGTGCGGAATTAACGTATGCGCGGATCGAGTATCAAGGAAAAGGCTATATCGTAGCGGAAACACTTGTTCCTGAAGTCATCGAAGCACTCGGATGGGAAGATGCAACAGTCGGACGTGTCTTTAATGGTGCGGATTTCGAATACATGAAAGCAAAACATCCACTGTACGACCGTGAATCACTCGTCATGCTTGGCGATCACGTTACAGCGGAAGCGACAGGTGTCGTTCATACGGCTCCAGGTCACGGGGAAGATGACTTCCGCATCGGTCAAGCGTACGGTCTTGACGTCCTTTGCCCAGTCGACGATAAAGGGATCATGACAGCAGAAGCACCTGGATTCGAAGGCATGTTCTATGAAGATGCGAATAAAGAAATCGGTCTTGCCCTCGAAGAAGCCGGTGCACTCTTGAAACTATCGTTCATCAAACACTCGTATCCACATGACTGGCGGACGAAAAAACCGGTCATTTTCCGGGCAACACCACAGTGGTTCGCTTCAATCAAAGACTTCCGTGCGGAAATCCTTGATGAGATCAAAGGCGTCCAGTGGGTACCAGAGTGGGGGGAAACACGTCTCCACAACATGTTCAAAGACCGCGGCGACTGGGTCATCTCACGTCAACGTGCTTGGGGCGTTCCACTTCCAATCTTCTACGCTGAAGATGGAACGGAAATCGTCACACCAGAAACGATTGATCATATCGCGAATCTATTTGCAGCTCACGGATCAAATGTCTGGTATGAGCGCGAAGCAGTCGACTTGCTTCCTGAAGGATTCACACATCCAGCAAGCCCGAACGGTATCTTCAAAAAGACATCCAGCAAGCCCGAACGGTATCTTCAAAAAAGAAACGGACATCATGGATGTCTGGTTCGATTCTGGTTCATCACATGCCGGTGTCCTTGCGACACGTCCTGAATTGACACGTCCAGCGGATCTCTATCTTGAAGGATCTGACCAATATCGTGGTTGGTTCAACTCGTCGCTATCGACAGCCGTCGCAACGACAGGAAAAGCACCATACAAAGCGGTCGTCAGTCACGGATTCGTTCTGGATGGTCAAGGTCGCAAGATGTCGAAATCGATCGGTAACACGATTGCACCGATTCAAGTCATGCAACAATTTGGAGCAGAGATCCTTCGCTTGTGGGTCGCATCAGTCGATTATCAAGCTGATGTCCGGGCATCGATGGATAACTTCAAACAAGTCTCAGAATCATATCGTAAAATCCGGAACACGGTTCGTTTCCTCCTCGGAAACTTGGATCAATTCGATCCTGCGACGCACCGCGTCGCATTTGAAGACTTACCAGAGTCAGATCGTTTCATGCGTACGAAACTGGACCAACTTGTTGGAAAAGTAAAAGCGGCTTATGATGCGTACGACTTCATGTCGGTCTATCAATTGCTCCATAACTTCTGTGTCCTTGATTTGTCGTCGTTCTACCTCGATTACACGAAAGATATCCTGTATATCGAAAAAGCAGACGCGACATCGCGTCGTGCGGTTCAGACGGTCATGTATGATACAGTCGTTGCCTTGTTGCAATTGATGGCACCTGTCTTGCCACACACAGCAGACGAAGCATGGGAATTCGTACCAGCTGTTGAAACGAAGAGTATCTTCCTGACAGACCTTCCGAAAACGGTCGAAGTCTCAGAAGAAGGACTTGCCCTCATCGAGAAATGGAACGCGTTCCTGACATTCCGCGATGATGTCTTAAAAGCACTCGAGGAAGCGCGCGTTGAGAAACTCGTCGGTAAGACACTCGAAGCGAAACTCTTGCTTGCACCGAAGGAAGAGACGAAAGCCTTGCTCGGAACAATCGATCATCTTGAGCAGTTACTCCAAGTCTCACAACTCGAATTCGTTGAAACGGCGGATAAGATGTATGAGACGACCGGCATCACGGTTCAAAAAGCTGACGGTGAAAAATGTGAACGTTGTTGGACATATTCGACGGAACTCGGACAAGATCCGGCTCATCCGACGCTTTGCCCACGTTGTACTGAAGTCGTCAATTCTTTATAATGATACAAAGGGAGGGGCGACTGCGACTTCGCAGGACGCCCCTCATTATTTTTGGATGCGGAGGACAATAGGATGTGGCTTTACTTAGGGATTGCTGCTTTACTCGTTGGAATCGACCAGTTGACGAAATGGATTGTCGTTCAAAACATGACGATCGGTCAAGCCATCACGGTCATTCCGGATTTCTTTTATCTCAACTCGTATCGGAATCGAGGCGCTGCGTGGGGAATGCTCGAAGGTAAATTCGGCTTTTTCTTCATCGTTACGGTCGTCGTCGTCATTGGATTGATTTACTTCCTCTACAAGGAAGGCACGAAAAATAAGGTATTTGCTTGGAGCATCGCGTTATTACTCAGTGGTGCGATCGGAAATTTCATTGATCGAATGGCACGAGGAGAAGTCGTTGATTTCTTCCACTTCTTCCCGTTCGGCTATAATTTTCCAATATTTAATGTCGCAGACGTCTGTTTGACGTTTGGTGTCATCACGATGCTAATTAGCGTCATGTTCGAAGAACGGTTGACTAAGAAAGGAACGATGGATAAATGAATGAAGTAGAAACATGGTCCGTGCAAGCGGATGGAGCGACAGGGCGCATTGATAAATGGCTCGCAGAACAAAACGATTGGTCGCGTTCGCAAGTACAGGAATGGTTGAAAGCGGGGCGCGTCGAAGTCGACGGTCGTGTCGTCAAACCGAACTATAAATTATCGGGAACGGAATCGATTGAGGTCCATATCCCGGAAGCAGTGGAACTCGAAATCTTGCCGGAAGACATCCCACTTGATGTCGTCTATGAAGATTCGGACGTCATCGTCGTCAACAAACCAAAAGGGATGGTCGTCCACCCGGCGGCAGGGCATGTCTCAGGAACGCTCGTCAACGCCTTATTACACCACTGTCAAGATCTCTCAGGCATCAATGGCGTCAAACGTCCAGGAATCGTTCACCGAATCGATAAGGATACGTCAGGTCTGTTGATGGTCGCTAAGAACGACTTAGCGCATGAATCACTGGCACATCAATTGAAAGAGAAGACGACGGAGCGTCTTTATATCGCGCTCGTACACGGTGAAATCCCGCACGAACTCGGAACGATTGAAGCGCCAATCGGACGCGATAAGAACGACCGTCAACGGATGACGGTAACGGATAAGAATTCAAAGTCTGCCGTGACCCATTTCCGTGTTCTTGATCGGTACGAGGGCTTTACGGTCGTTGAATGTAAACTTGAAACAGGACGGACGCACCAAATCCGTGTCCATATGCGTTATATCGGTTTCCCTCTTGCTGGTGACCCGAAATATGGTCCACGCAAGACGATGAAAATGAACGGTCAAGCCTTGCATGCTGCGGTTCTCGGTTTCGAACACCCACGCACAGGTGAGTGGATGCGGTTTGAAGCACCGCTCCCAGAAGAGATGACATTTGAAATCGGTCAATTGAAAAAACTTGAATTAGAGTCTTGACGTTTTTCTAATAAAACGGTAGAGTATCACCTAGAGAGCGATGCGAGACATCCTCTACTGACACTTCGGTCGTCCGAGTGACGATCCTACCTAACTAGTATCACCTTTAATCGAGTCCGGAGAGGCTGCGAAAGGGAGAACCTACCACGATTGTGTGTAGGCATGCATACATGACGTATGCCATGATTCTGTCTTCGATGACCTTCTGCGGATTTCCGCAGAAGGTCTTTTGTATGAAAGGAGAAACCATGAAACCAGCCGTCATCTTAGATGAAGCCGCGATCGGACGTGCACTGACACGGATCGCCCATGAAATCATCGAACGTAACAAAGGAATTCATGATTTGATGATTGTCGGAATCAAGACGCGAGGCGAGACACTCGCTCGTCGACTTGCGAAGCGCATCGAACAAATCGAAGGAAAACCGGTCTTACTCGGTGTCGTCGACATCTCAATGTACCGGGATGACTTGTCGAAACGAAGTTTAGAACCAGAAATCAAAGGTTCTGATCTACCGGAAGATATCACCGGGAAAATCGTCGTCCTCGTTGACGACGTGCTCTACACAGGTCGCACCGTTCGCGCCGCGATGGACGCGCTCGTCGATCACGGAAGACCGAGTATGATTCAACTCGCTGTACTCGTCGACCGCGGACATCGGGAGTTACCGATTCGACCAGATTTCATCGGTAAGAACGTCCCGACATCCCGTGAGGAACAAGTCGTCGTTGCGCTCGCCGAAGTCGATGAAGCCGATCAAGTATTCATTAAACGCTAAAATTCAAAACCTTTAAGGTGGTCCAGAGAGACCAGAAAGGGAGTCATCCATATGGCAAAACATGCCGCAGTACTTGATGTACAAGAAGTACCTACTCACCCTCTAAACTGGCTGATGCTCAGCCTACAACACGTCTTCGCGATGTTTGGTGCGACCGTGCTCGTCCCGCTCTTAACGGGACTCAACACATCGGTCGCGCTCGTCGCAAGCGGAGTCGGCACACTGATTTTCCTCGCCGTTACCCGCTTCAAAGTACCCACATATCTTGGTTCGAGTTTTGCCTACATTGCCCCGATCATTGCCGTCAGTGAACGGTGGGGTGTCGAGGATGCCTTAATCGGCGGAATGGTCGCTGGACTCGTCTACGGACTTGTCTCACTTCTCATCCGCTACACAGGAGCTGCTTGGTTGCTTCGCTTACTCCCACCGGTCGTCATCGGACCGGTCATCATGGTCATCGGTCTATCGCTCGCCCCGACCGCTGTCAACATGGCGATGAACGGAGCGGACGGTAAGTACAACGGACTGTACTTCCTCGTTGCGATGGCCACACTCGGCGTCACACTCCTTGCGATGACGTACTTAAAAGGAATGTGGAGTACGATTCCGATCCTGTTCGGGATCACGGTTGGTTATCTCGTTGCGGCATCGGTCGGAATCATTGATTTCACACCACTCCAACAAGCAACGTTCTTCCACGTGCCGGACTTCACGATTCCGTTCTTGAATTACACACCATCGTGGAATACAGCCGCGTTGCTTCTGATCGTTCCCGTGACGCTCGTCACACTGACGGAGCACATTGGCGAACAAAAAGTGACATCACGGATTATCGGGCGCGAGACGCTCCTCGATCCAGGGATGCACCGGACCGTACTGGGTGACGGGATCGCGAAGACAGTCGCTTCGATGCTTGGCGGACCACCGGTTACGACGTATGGTGAGAACAACGGTGTCATGTCGATCACTCGTGTCTACAGTGTCTACGTCCTCGGTGGTGCGGCGGTTCTTGCGATCAGCTTCGGATTCCTCGGATATGTCGAAGGATTCATCAAGACGATTCCGACACCGGTCATGGGTGGAATCAGTATTCTCTTATTCGGAGTCATCGCGTCGAATGGTCTTCGGACGCTGACGGAAAGTAAGATCGACCTTGCCGATAAACGGAACTTGACGATCACAGCTGTCATTCTCGTCACAGGCATCGGAGGCGCGGCGCTTAAAATCGGCAACTTCTCTCTCGAAGGAATGGCACTAGCGACGCTTCTTGGGATCATCCTGAATCTAGTTCTTCCAAAAACGACAGAGCAGGTCGAAGAAACAACGGAAACCTCTACAACTCAATCGGTAGCTAACAACTTTTAAGACGTTCCGAGAGAACGATAAAGTGAGGGCCATGAAAAGAAGCAGGGAATCACTCTGCCTTCTTTCGGCGCACCTTCACTTAGAAGGTGCGCCTTTTTCATGACCTGAAGAGGAGTGAATGACATGAAGACGATCCTAAAAAACCGGCATTTCGTCAATTTAGAAAGCTTATCCATGACAGAAATCAATTCTTTGATTGAACGCAGTCTCGCTTTTAAACGAGGCGAGCCAGCACCAGATTTTTCCGATAAGACACTCGTCAATCTGTTCTTTGAAAACTCGACCCGGACACGTTCTTCCTTTGAGATGGCAGAACATCGTCTGAACATGCATTTACTGCCGTTCGAAACGGCGACTTCCTCCGTGCAAAAAGGAGAAACGTTACGCGATACATGTAAGACACTCGAAGCAATCGGCGCCGACGGTCTAGTCATTCGCCACGGAGCGACCGGATATTACGAAGAATTGATGCAGACACTCGATATTCCGATCATCAATGCGGGAGATGGAAGCGGTCAACATCCGTCCCAGTCCTTACTCGATTTGATGACGATGGTCGAGACGTACGGAACGGTCGAAGGAAAAGTCGTCGTCATCTGTGGGGACTTACAACATAGTCGCGTCGCCCGATCGAACGCTGACATTTTAAAACGACTCGGTGCCATCGTCTATGGATCAGGACCTGTTGAGTGGTACGACCCTGCGATGGGCATACCGTATCTTCCGATGGATGAAGCAGTCGAGCAGTGCGACATCTTGATGTTACTGCGTGTCCAGCACGAACGGCATGACGGGTCGACGCGATTTGATCCAACAGTGTACCACGCCACGTATGGATTGACGCATGAGCGGATGAACCGTCTGAAGAATTCCGCGATCGTGCTTCATCCGGCACCGGTCAATCGGGGAGTCGAGATTGCCGACGAACTGGTCGAACATCCGCGATCGCGGATCTTTGAACAGATGAAAAACGGTGTCTTTGCACGCATGGCGATTCTGGAATGGTGCTTTTCAACGAAATCAATCAAAGGAGACGATGCAGATGACAACACGAATTGAGAATGCGAGATGGTACGAGGCGGGACAAGTCCGGACGGGGGATATTCGAATCGATGCCGGGAAAATCACGGATTTAGCAGCAACACCACAAGCGAACGAAACGGTCATTGATGCGTCTGGATTATTCGTCGCACCAGGATTCGTCGATATCCATGTCCACCTCCGTGAACCGGGCGGCGAACATAAGGAGACGATTGCGACCGGCACGGCAGCAGCAGCAGCGGGTGGATTCACGACGATTTGTCCGATGCCGAACACGCGTCCCGTACCAGACGATCGCCAAACACTCGATGCCTTGTTCCAGAAGATTGAAGAGACGGCGTCCGTCCGGGTTTTGCCTTACGCGGCGATTTCAAAAAATCAACTCGGACAAGAACTCGTCGCGTTCGACCAATTAACAGATGCCGTCGCGTTCACGGATGACGGTGTCGGAGTCCAGACGGCAGCAGTCATGCGGACAGCGATGCAACAAGCTGCACGCCTCGGGAAAACGATCGTTGCCCACTGCGAAGATGATTCGCTAAAAGCAGGATGTGTGCACGAGGGGAACTACAGTCGACGAGAAGGACTACAAGGTATTCCGTCGCTTGCTGAGAGCATCCACATCGCACGTGATGTCCTGATTGCAGAAGAGACCGGCTGTCATTATCACGTCTGTCATGTCTCGACGAAGGAATCGGTCCGTGTCATCCGTGACGCGAAACGAGCAGGGATCCGGGTGACGGCAGAAGTCACACCGCACCATCTTGTATTGATCGATGAAGACATACCGAATCAGGACCCGAACTTTAAAATGAATCCTCCCTTACGAAGTGAAGCAGATCGCCAAGCATTGCTCGAGGGGTTAGCGGACGGAACGATTGATTGCATCGCGACCGATCATGCTCCCCATGCGGCAGAAGAGAAGGCACTCGGTATCGAACGCGCCCCGTTCGGCATCACAGGGTTCGAGACGGCCTTCCCACTCCTCTATACGAAGCTCGTCGCTGAAGGAGAGATGACACTTGAGACACTGATTCGGAATTTGACGGATAAGGCAGCAGCCATCTTTGAACTTCCTTATGGGAAACTCGAAGTGGGGGCGGAAGCAGATCTAGTTTTGCTTGATCTAGAAACGGAGCGTACCGTATCACCGGAACGATTCCGCTCAAAAGGCAAGAACACACCGTTCGCAGGAGAACGGTTAAAAGGATTCCCGGTCATGACGCTCGTCAAGGGAGAAATCGTATTCAAGGAGGACACAGCACATGCGTAAACGGACACTGATACTAGAAGATGGGATGACGTTTGAAGGAACGGCGTTTGGCTCAGATACGACAACAACAGGAGAGGTCGTCTTCCAGACCGGAATGACAGGATATCAGGAAATGTTATCGGATCCATCTTACTGCGATCAGATGATCGTGTTGACGAACCCGTTGATCGGAAACTACGGGATTAACCGAGAAGATTATGAGACGACGCGTCCGCTCGCTAAAGCACTGATCGTACGTGAACATTGTCAGACGCCGTCGAATTTCCGAAGTGAGATGTCGCTCGATGCAGCACTTCAAGATCTTGATATTCCAGGATTAAGTGGAATCGATACGCGTCAACTGACACGGCATATCCGTTCGAAAGGTGTCATGCGTGGACGACTCGTTGACGGTGAGTTCGATTTAGCAGCAGAACTGGTTCATCTTCAAAATGCACCTATCGAGACGGATCAAGTCAAGCGGGCTTCAACGGAACGAGCGTACATCATTCCGGGTGCTGGACCGCGGATCGTTCTCGTCGATTTCGGTGCGAAGCTCGGAATCGTCCGCGAACTCGTCAAACGCGGCTGTGAAGTCGTCGTCGTGCCCTACGACGTCAGTGCAACGGAAGTCTTACGCTATCGTCCGGACGGTGTAATGCTATCGAACGGACCAGGGAATCCAAAGGATGTCCCGACAGCGATTCCGATGATTCAAGAATTGACGGGAAAAGTCGTCATCTTCGGCATCTGTCTCGGTCATCAGTTGATCGCACTAGCGCACGGGGCGGATACGTTCAAGCTCCCATTCGGTCACCGAGGGGCGAATCATCCAGTCCAAGATATCCGGACTGGTCGCGTCGATATCACGTCGCAAAACCACGGGTATGCCGTCGACGAACAGTCATTACGCGATACCGTGCTTGAAGTGACGCATCTTGCGATCAACGACGGAACGGTCGAAGGAATCCGTCATACGACAGCAGCGGTCTTCTCCGTCCAGTACCATCCGGAAGCATCACCTGGTCCGATGGATGCGAACGGTCTATTCCAACAGTTTTTAGAAGAAATCACGAAACAACAGGAGGTCTCTCATGCCTAAACGTCAAGATATCCAGAAAATTCTCGTTATCGGGTCCGGTCCTATCGTGATCGGACAAGCAGCTGAATTCGACTACGCTGGAACACAAGCGTGTCAAGCCTTGAAGGAAGAAGGATATGAAGTCATCCTCGTCAACTCGAACCCAGCAACGATCATGACGGATCCAACGGTCGCTGATCGTGTCTACATCGAACCCCTCCAAGCAGAGTTCGTCTCACGGATCATCCGCAAGGAACGTCCGGATGCTTTGCTTGCGACACTCGGAGGTCAAACGGGTCTGAACTTGGCTGTCGAACTGGATCGTCTCGGTGTCCTTGCTGAGTATGGTGTCGAGTTACTCGGTACGAAATTGTCAGCAATCGAAGAGGCAGAAGATCGTGATTTGTTCCGTCAACTGATGTTTAAACGCGGGCATGGTGTGCCGGACAGTGAAATCGTGCATACGCTCGAAGAGGCACAACAATTCCGGCAACAGATCGGTCTACCGATCATCATCCGTCCGGCGTATACGCTTGGGGGAACGGGCGGCGGAATCGCCAACACACCAGAAGAGTTCACGCGAATCGTCGAAGGGGGACTCAAGGCAAGTCCGGCAACACAGGTACTTCTTGAAAAATCAATTGCCGGGATGAAGGAAGTCGAGTTCGAAGTCATGCGCGATGCGACGAACCAAGCGATCATCGTCTGTGCGATGGAAAACTTCGATCCCGTCGGCGTTCATACCGGAGACTCGATCGTCTTCGCTCCGACGCAAACGCTATCGGATCGCGATTATCAATTGTTGCGAAACGTCTCGCTCGATATCATTCGTGCACTTGGAATCGAGGGCGGATGTAACATCCAGTTCGCACTGGATCCGACGAGCTTCGACTACTATGTCATCGAAGTCAACCCACGTGTCTCACGCTCGTCTGCACTCGCGTCAAAAGCAACGGGTTACCCAATCGCAAAACTGGCTGCGAAAATTGCCGTCGGGTATGCCTTGTCCGAATTAAAGAACCCGATCACCGAGACAAGTTTTGCTTCGTTCGAACCGGCACTCGATTACGTCGTCGCCAAGATTCCGCGCTGGCCGTTCGATAAATTCGAAACGGCGGACCGGACACTCGGCACACAGATGAAAGCAACTGGTGAGGTCATGGCAATGGGACGGACGATGGAAGAGGCATTACTGAAAGCGGTCCGTTCGCTTGAAATCGGTACAGCGGATCTGTATATGCCACGCTTCATCGAAATGGCAGATGATGCGTTACAACAAGCGATTCGCCAAGCGACGGACGATCGACTCTTCGCCTTGTACGCGGGCTTCGTCCGCGGTTACAGCGTCGAACAGATTCATGACTGGACAGCGATTGATCGCCTGTTCCTTGAAAAGTTGCACCATATTTGGCAGCTCGAGCAATCAGTCGCAACTGGTTTGACACCTGAGCTACTCCTGCATGTGAAGCGATATGGATTCAGTGACCCGATGCTCGCTCGGATCACCGGACAAACGGAAACGGAGATTCGCCGGATGCGTGAAGCACAAGCGATTCACCCGGTCTATAAGATGGTCGATACGTGTGCGGCAGAGTTCGCATCCGACACGCCATACTATTACGGAACATACGAACGCGAAAATGAAGCAATCGCGACGAACCGTTCTTCGATTCTCGTCCTAGGATCGGGACCGATCCGGATTGGTCAAGGAGTCGAGTTCGATTACGCGACAGTCCATTCGATTCAAGCGATTCGTCAAGCCGGCTACGAAGCAATTATCGTCAATAACAATCCGGAAACCGTGTCGACCGACTTCTCGATTTCCGACCGTCTCTACTTTGAACCATTGACGACGGAGGATGTCCTCGAAGTCATCCGAAATGAACGTCCGCTCGGCGTCATCGTCCAGTTCGGGCGAGAGTTCCTCTGTACGAATGAACGTCAGGCGTCCGGGCGTCATCGTCCAGTTCGGTGGACAGACAGCGATCAACTTAGCCGAATCGTTAGCGGCAGAAGGTGTGAAAATTCTTGGTACATCGCTTGAGGATCTCGACCGGGCAGAGGATCGAAAACAGTTCGAAGCGGCATTAACGGCACTTGAGATTCCGCAACCACCAGGAAAAACAGCCGTGACGGTTGAAGAAGCAGTCACAGCAGCGGCGTCACTCGGTTACCCGGTCCTCGTTCGTCCATCGTATGTCCTTGGTGGACGAGCAATGGAAATCGTCTATGCGCAAGAAGAACTCGAACATTACATGAAACATGCGGTCATCGCCTCACCGGAGCGACCAGTCCTCGTCGACCGGTATCTGACAGGAATCGAGCTTGAAGTCGATGCGATCTGCGATGGAACGGACGTCGTTATCCCCGGCATCATGGAGCATATCGAACGTGCCGGTGTTCACTCGGGTGACTCGATCGGAGTTTATCCACCACAACGTGTCTCACAAGACATCAAGGACCGGATCGTCGATTATACGACACGGATCGCCAAAGCCTTCGGTATCAAAGGATTGCTCAACATCCAGTTCGTCTACGCGGACGGCGCTCTCTATGTCCTTGAAGTCAACCCGCGTGCTAGCCGGACGGTGCCGTTCATCTCGAAAGTGACGGGTCTTCCGGTCGCGCGTCTCGCAACGGACATCATTCTCGGTGAAACGCTCGCTTCTTACGGGTTAACAAGTGGTGTCTTACCAGAAGAACCACTCGTCTCAGTCAAAGTACCGGTCTTCTCGTTTGCGAAGCTTAAAGAAGTCGATCCAACGCTCGGACCAGAAATGAAATCGACCGGAGAAGTCATCGGAACGGACCGGACGCTTGAAAAAGCACTCTATAAAGGGTTGCTCGCATCAGGGATGGCGATTCCAGAGCACGGTCGTGTCCTCTTGACAGTCGCAGATCCAGATAAAGCAGAAATGACGGATCTCGCACGACGCTTTGCCTCACTTGGATTCACGTTACTTGCAACGGAAGGAACGGCAGCGTACTTGACGGAGCAAGGATTACCGGTCCAGACGGTCGGCAAAATCGACTCGTCTTCCGAATCGATGCTCGACGTGATTGAAAAAGGGGAAATCGAATACGTCATCAATACGATGAGTCGGGACTCGCAAGTCACGAAAGATGGCTTCATCATTCGCCGGGCAGCAGCCGAGAATCAAGTCGTCTGTCTGACATCACTCGATACGGCGGAAGCAATTCTACGTGTCATCGAAAGTCGCTCATTTGAAGCCAGTGCGATCCAAGCCTTCACACATGAAAAGAAAGTGGTGATCCAATGAAGCAACTCTTGACGGTCGTCTCTCGACGAACGGTAGCTCAAGGTGCGACAGAACTCGTCTGTCGCCTTGAGCAACCTCAGGTCATCGCGCCAGGGCGATTCATGCATCTTCGCGTCGGGCCACTCTTACGCCGACCGATCTCGATTGCCCGGGTCGACCATGATTTGATCACGTTTCTCTTTAAAGAAATCGGACAAGGAACAGCAGAACTGGCTTCTTTGCGTCCGGATGATACGATCGATGCCCTCGGACCGCTTGGAAACGGGTTTCCGATTGCTGCTATCCATCCAACTCAACGCGTCGTCCTCGTTGGTGGGGGGATCGGTGTACCACCGCTGTATGAGACGATGCGCCAACTTGTCGCCCGGGGTGTGACATGTGAAGCGATTCTAGGATTCGATACGGCAACAAGTGTTTTTTACGAAGCGGAATTCCAAGCGCTCGGTAAGACGACGGTCACGACCGTCGATGGGACGCATGGCACAAAAGGGTTCGTCACGGCTGCCTTACATCCGGAAAGCTACGATGTCCTACTCGCCTGCGGACCGGAACCGATGCTGAAGTCACTACAGCAACAACCGATTGAACATAAGTATCTGTCGATCGAAAACCGAATGGGGTGCGGGATCGGAGCATGCTTTGCCTGTGTCTGTCAAACACCGACGGGCGGGTACGTCAAGACGTGTTCCGATGGTCCAGTCTTTCGGGCAGAGGAGGTCGTACTATGACGGAACGATTGCGTGTCGAGTTGCCGGGACTCTCTTTAAAAAATCCGATCATGCCGGCATCCGGATGTTTTGGGTTCGGTGAGGAATATGCGAAGTTGTATGATTTATCAGAGCTTGGGGCGATCATGATTAAAGCAGCGACGGGTGAAGAACGCTACGGAAACCCGACGCCGCGTGTCGCAGAGAGTGGGATGGGGATGTTGAATGCAATCGGTCTCCAAAACCCGGGTGTCGATGGCATCCTAACGAATAAGATGCCTTTCCTCGAGACGTTCGATACGGCGATCATCGCCAATGTCGCGGGTTCGACACCGGAAGAATATGAGCTCGTCGCAGAGAAAATGAGTCAGCATCCTGGCATTCATGCACTGGAATTAAATATTTCTTGTCCGAACGTCAAATCGGGTGGAATTCAATTCGGAACGGATCCGTCGCTTGCTGCTGAATTGACACGACGTGTCAAACGGGTCTCGACTAAACCAGTCTACGTCAAACTATCACCGAATGTCACCTCGATCGTTGAGATGGCACGTGCCGTCGAAGCAGCTGGTGCAGATGGTCTGACGATGATCAATACACTCGTTGGGATGCGAATCGATGTCTGGACGGGGCAGCCGATCCTTGCCAATCGGATTGGTGGATTATCCGGTCCATCGATCAAACCGGTTGCGATTCGGATGGTTCATGATGTCGCGCAAGCCGTTTCGATCCCGATCATTGGCATGGGTGGCGTGATGGAGGTCGATGATGTCCTCGAAATGATTTACGCTGGAGCTTCGGCTGTTGCCGTCGGTACCGCAAACTTCGTCAATCCATACATCTGTCAAGAATTGATTCAGCAGTTACCGGAACGCATGGACGAACTTGGTATTGATCATATTTTAGACATCAGGGGGAAAGCATATGAATCAACTTTACATCGCGCTTGATTTTCCGACCGAAGCAGAAGTCTTTTCGTTTCTCGAACGGTTCGAAGCGACAAGACCAGCTGTGAAAGTCGGGATGGAATTGTTTTATGCAGCAGGCGGAACCTTCGTCCGAAAACTCGTCGAGCGCGGACATGCGGTGTTCCTCGATGTCAAAGTCCACGACATTCCAGAAACGGCACGTCGGACGATGCGTATCATCGGACAATTAGACGTCGAACTGACGAACGTCCATGTTGCTGGTGGGAAAGAGATGATGATCGCAGCCCGAGAAGGACTGCGTGAGACGAACGCTGAGACACAACTGATTGGCGTGACTCAGTTGACATCGACGGATGAAGCGATGTTACGCGATTTAAAGATTGAAGGAGTGATGCCGGCAGTCGTTCGTGAATATGCGCAACTCGCAGAAGCAGCAGGACTAGATGGTATCGTCTGTTCAGCACTCGATCTTCCGGAACTAGTTTCAGCTTGTCGGACAGATTTTCGATTCGTCACACCCGGCATTCGTCCGACGAACAGTCAAGCGGATGATCAAAAGCGGGTCGCGACCGTTCTTGATGCTCGTCAAAATGGAGCGACGGATTTAGTGATCGGTCGTCCGATTACGCGTGCAGAACATCCAGAACAGGTCTATCTGATGTTACTTGAACAATGGAAGGGGCAATTCTCATGGTAAATCCAATCGCTAGTGCGTTACTCCGTATTGAAGCCGTCACCTTATCGCCAAACGATCCATACACATGGGCAAGTGGACTTCGTTCACCGATTTATTGTGATAATCGTTTGACGCTCTCGTACCCAGAAGTTCGTTCCTTGATTGCAGATGCACTCGCTGAGAAAGTGAAGGGACTTGCAGTCGATGTGATTGCTGGAACTGCGACGGCAGGTATTCCACACGCAGCATTCGTCGCGGAACGACTAGGATTACCGATGGTCTACGTACGTAGTGGCAACAAGAAACACGGTAAAGGGAATCAAATCGAAGGTGTCATTCAACCTGGACAACGTGTCGTCGTCATCGAAGACTTATTATCGACGGGGATGTCTGCAATCGAAGCGGCGCAAGCTCTGCAAGCGAAGGGAGCAAATGTCATTCGCATTCAAGCGATCTTCTCGTACGGGATGGAGCGCTTGTCAAACAATCTCCGCGACGCAAAGATCGAAGCGGATGCATTACTGACGTTCGAAGCGTTACTCGAAACCGCACAACAACAAGGTGATATTACTATAGAAGAGCAAAAACAGTTGGCGGATTGGTCGAAAGATCCAGTCGCTTGGAGCGAACGTTTTACAGCGAATGTCTAAAATCGATAGATTCCGTCGGACGACCTACGATTTCTAGTGAATGTTTTGGTACACTAGAAAAATAAAGGAGGTCGTCGACTATGGTGACGCATTATCGTGATTATGAACAGTTCAAAAAGGTCGTCCTCCCGTTTTTGCTTGAACGTCCGGATACCCATCAGTTGATTCTTGGCATATTAGAACGTGGGGATGAACCGCTCTTGATGGCAACGGCACAAGAAGACGATCATCGTCTCGTCATATTGCAAACGATACCGGAGCAAGCCATCGTCGCAGGTGATGTGTTCTCGCAAGAAGGAATCCGAAAGCTCGCGCGAATTCTGGATAGTCCAGGATTCGTCGGAGAACAGGCCATCTTAGCGCCGCTTTTACTCCCACATTCCATGTATGAGGTACATATGGAACAAGGGATGTATGCACTGACAGAGGTCGAGATGCCGCTTGTTCCGGAAAACGTCGTCTTCCGACCGATTTCGGACGATGAAAGACAACAAGCCTTAGCATTTGCGTCCGGATTTTTACATGAAGTTGAAACGCGACCTTCTGAGCGACAGCTTACGCAACTCCATCAGTCGATGACGCGCCACATCCAGCAAGGAAGCTTGTTCGGACTGTTTCGTGGAGATATGCTTGTCGCGATGGCGGCAGCAACGCGTCCGACGCAAACTGGGATTACGATTTCTTACGTCTATACGCCGAAAGAACTGCGTGGAAATGGGTATGCCTCTTATCTCGTCGCCAAACTATCTGAACATCTACTAAAGTCTTATCCGGTCGTGACGCTCTACACCGATTGGTCGAACCAGACAGCGAATAAGATCTATCAGCATGTCGGTTTCGAGTTAGTCGGGCGATCCTTACATATCAAGAAACAAGAGCGCTATCGATGAATATCGAGCCACTTGTTTCTTGGACATGTCTAGACATTGATATGTACAACAACAGCCGATCATCCTGTTATCTAAGGACGATCGGCTGTTTCATGTCAAACTGAGAAATCAATTGAATGTAGCGATGATTTTACCACGGACATGGCGTTCAGATAGACGTTGCAATCCTTTGACGATGTCCGCTGCTGGAATCTCTTCTGTGACGAGTGGATCTAGTTCTTTTGCTGCGACGAGTTTTAATAACTCGCTTGCCATATGACCGAGGTTTCGGATGGCACGGTCATCTTCGCTTGCATAAGCAGCCGCGAGTGCTACTTCATGGATCGAAGGGGAGAGCGTGAACGGCTTGACGACCGACTGATCGGGACCACCGGCGATGAAGGCAAGTTGCCCCGAGAAGGCAAGACGTCCGAGATCCGCTGTTGCTTCATCTCGACCGACCGTATTAAAAATCAAGTCAGCGCCGCGACCATTCGTCCAATCGCGGATGACATCCGTGACATTTTCTTTTTTGTAGTCGATTGCAAGATCGGCACCGAGTCGCTTGACCCACTCGTGGTTTTCCGTCGAAGCAGTCGTTGCGACTGAAAGACCCAGGCGTTTTGCGAGTTGAATGCCGATGCCACCAACACCACCTGCACCAGCATGAATGAGGATCGTCTCTTTTCCTGTCGTGTTCATCTTCTGAATGATGGCTTCATAGGCCGTCATGCCTGCGCAAAGAATCGCAGCGGCTTCAGCGAATGAGATGTCTTCCGGAATCAGGGCGAGGGCACGTGTATCGACGAGTGCATATTCAGCAAAAGCACCATCGCGTTGCAGGTTCGTATGAATCGCTACGCGATCGCCGATTTTCACTTCTGCGCCGGGTCCGATTTGTTCGACGACACCAGCTAGATCGACGCCTGGAATATGCGGGAACGTCCAAGCTGGATTGTTAGTCGCCTTATAGTCGACGGGATTCAGTGCGACGGTCTTGACGCGAATCAAAGCTTGACCTTCTCCTGGCGTCGGCGTCTCGACCTCTTCAAATGTCCATTGACCAATGGCTGTACCTGAGTGATTTAACCATGCTTTCATGTTTAATACGCTCCTTCCGAATACGTGAGTTCATACGAGTGAGAGTAGATTTCGACGAGGTTACCGAATGGATCCTCACAGTAGACCATTCGATACGGCTTGTCTCCCGGATAGTATTCGCGGATTGGCATCCGTTGTTTGCCACCATGGGCAACGATTTTTTCGACGAGTCCTTCGACGTCTGGATCTTGAATCGCATAATGGAAGATGCCTGTTTTCCAGAATTCGAAGTTGTTTTCGGGTTGTTCATTGTTCGGGAATTCGAACAACTCGATTCCGATGCGGTCACCTGTCGCCATGTGAGCAATCCGGAACTTGTTCCACCCTGCACCAAAGACATCCGTACACATGACACCGATGGCAGAATCATCTTCGAGGACATCAGACGGTTCCATGATGATATACCAGCCCATCACCTCTTGATAAAAACGGACGGCTTCGTCGAGATTCGGCACGGAAAGACCGATGTGCGAAAAATTACGTGGATACGTCATGCTTAACACTCCTTTTGCAAAATGATTTACGCATACTCTAACTTACGCTACACTCGATTGCATAGTACGCACTTTGAAGTAACTACTCTGGAGGAGAGAACAACATGTCGACAGAACAATTTCCGGTCAATCGGGCGCTCGCCATCATCGGCGGAAAATGGCGTCCACAATTATATTGCACGTTAGAGAACGGTCCGAAACGTTTTTTAGAGTTACAACGTGCCATTCCCGGGATTTCTCGGAAAGTCTTGACCGATCAGTTAAAAGAACTTGAACGACTCGGAATGATCGAGCGGATTGAGTATGATGAAGCCGTCTTACACGTCGAATACAAATTGACAGAGGCGGCATTTACACTGCAACCGGCCATGAAAGGTTTATGCGCGTGGGGGGAAGGGAATCAATTATCCGAATCCTAAACGAGAGGCAGTGACACTCATGAAATTGACTTATCACGGACAATCGACAGTAACAATCGAGACGAACGGGCATCATCTCGTCATCGATCCATTCTTTAGCGGTAACGAAAAAGCGACGACGAATCCCGATGACGTCAAAGCGGATTTCATCCTTTTGACGCATGCGCATGCCGATCATATGCTTGATGCAGAGCGAATCGCGAAAGCGACGGGAGCTACAATCATTGCTACTCATGAACTGGCGACGTATCTGAGTTTCAAAGGGCTCAACGTTCACCCGATGAACCTCGGCGGACAGTTTGAGTTTCCGTTTGGTAAAGTGAAGATGACACAGGCATTCCATTCATCAAGTATCATCGATGAGGAAAAACAGACGATTACGTACATGGGGATGCCGGCTGGATTCTTGCTGACGATCGAAGGAAAGGAAATCTATCATGCAGGTGATACGGCACTGTTCGGGGATTTAGCTCTTTATGGTGCCCATCACGAAATCGATTTAGCTTTCTTACCGATTGGTGATAACTTCACGATGGGTCCGGACGACGCGTTGATTGCTGCAGATATGTTGCAAGCGAAAGCCGTCGTACCGATCCACTACGATACATTTGATTTAATCAAACAAGATGCGAACGCCTTCTGTGAAAAGATTGAAGCACAAGGTCAAACGGGCCATCCACTCGCGATTGGCGAGTCACTCGAATTATAATCCGTTCTTAAGTAAAGGAGAGGAAACGTCATGGTTCCTCTCCTTTTTGTTGCCGTTTTTCTGACCTCCTTCCTTCTTCCGCCCGATGGCGAAACGGTGAACTTCTTCTATGATAAGAAAGGGGCTGTTGACAGCCGATTCGGATATTCGGAATAATGGAAGACATGAGATGGAGGGGCTGACATGGAAGAACATAATAGTAGGAGTGTGCGAAAACGAAAACAATCGTCGTTCACACGCTTAAAAAATAAACAAAAACAAAAGATGGATGCACGATTGAACCGGATTGGAGAAAAAGGACCAGTGAAACGGCCAATCTACTTATACGGTGGTGTCATTCTCGGACTTGTCGTCATCTATTCGATCACATTGCTCGTCTCAACGGAATTGTTATCGCGCGGCGAGTCATTTAAGACGACGAATCGCTATAAATCTCTCGCCATCGAGGCGCCGCACGCAACGGTACAATTCGTTCGAAGCACAGACGGAAACGTCCAAATCAAACTCGTCGATAGTGCGTCGAGTGGGAAGCGACTGAAAATCAGTACATCGACGAATACGGTGACGGTGACAGGACGAGATGGTTGGCTGTCTCGACTTGGCAATCGTCCGAGCGAGAAAACAGCAGACTATACGATTCAAGTAGGATTACCAAGTTATATGAACCGTGTTGATGTCGATGCCGGTACACTGAAAGGGATGGGCATCTACGCAAAAACGATCGAAATGGATGGAGAAGCGATGAGTCTCGATAAAGTAAAAGGTGATGAGATTACACTGAATGCAACACGTGCGATTTCCGTCAAGGAAATGGACGCCGTACATGCGCAGGTGACAGGCGAGAGTGTCTCGCTGGCAGACTATATGGCGAAGTTGAGTCTTGACGTCACGACGATTGACGGCGCGACGAAATTGAAGCCAGATAAATCAGCCGGTACGATTACGATCGACACAGGAGGCGATATTAAAGCCTCTGATCGATATACGAAACAAAAGAATAAGGATGAGACGATTTATGAACTGTCGAAACAAGAAAAACCGGAAGTGACAGTCAATAGTGAAGTCGGGCAGGTGACGCTCGAGTGAAATTAAAGTTTCGGATTGGACTTCGAACGATTAAGACTGGCATCGCGGTAGCTCTTGCACTCAGCATCTCTTGGTATGTATTCGGTATTTATTCAGGAATGGGGGCTGTCGCAGCCATCGTTGCGATGCAACCGACGATTCATCGCTCATTTAAAATCGTCTTCAATCGGATTTTCGGAACGGTACTCGGACTGATGTGTGGACTCGCCATCGTTGCGACGCTTGGCGCCAATCCACTGACGATCGGACTCGCCGTCGTCGTCTCGCTCGTTCTCAATTCGATGATTGGACGAACGGATATGTCGACGTTTGCTGCCTTTGCAATCGTCTTGATGTTCGAGAGCCCGACCGCTGACTACGTCCACTATGCCTTATCACGGTCGTTGTTGACCGTCGTCGGTGTGTTATCTGCCGTCCTCGTCAATTACATCGTCTTCCCGCCACACTATGAGGATCGTTTACTCTTGCTCGTCAAAAAAACGACGCAACAGTTGATGGAAGATTGGCGAAGTCTTGTGCAAGATGATGGACGCTTGCTTGCCGTCCGTAAACAAATCCTCAAACATGAGGAAATGATGTTGATGCTTCAAGAGGATCAAAAATATCCACTAGTGGCGAGCGGTCAAAGTGAAGCGTTCATTCGACTGAAAGAGCTTGTCGATCTTGAAGACAAGTTGCTCGTCTTGCTTGAAAGCATTGCCAGTCATCGGGATATCCCGATGACAGAAGAACAGGAAAAGACGCTCGGTCAGGAAATTGATTTCTTACTCAGCCATCATTACGATGTCATCTTCTCCCACGAACGAAAACAGGCGATGTTCTCATTCGATCAAGAATTAAGCGAGGCGAAGGATATCATTCATGGGCATTTGCTCGATTACCGGGAACAGTTAGAAAAAATGAAGTGAAGATGAAAAAGCGCTGTTTCTCCTAAGTAACAATTAGGAAAAACAGCGCTTTTTTGTGTAGCGTCATTGACGTAAGGATTGGACGACATCTGGATCAGGTGTGACGTAAAGAGTCGTTTGATCCGTGTAGATGACGAATCCGGGCTTTGCACCACTCGGTTTTTTGACATAACGTAGTTCCGTGAAGTCGACCGGGACTTGGCTCGACTCACGTGCCTTCGAGAAATAAGCCGCGACGATCGCTGCTTCCTTCAACGTCGTCTCGTCCGGTGCATCACTTTGAATGATGACGTGTGATCCCGGGATATCCTTCGTGTGTAACCACGTATCGGACCTGCGTCCGAACTTGAACGTCGCGTAATCATTTTGTTTATTGTTCTTTCCGACGAAGAATGGAAGACCAGTCGAAGAACGGTATTCTTCGAGTTGTGGGAGCTGCGGTTTCTTTTTCTTCTTTTGTCGTTCGCGCAGATAACCTTCTTCGACGAGTTCCTCGCGCATTTCCCGGATGTCTTCCGGGGATGCGACATCGAGTTGCGCAAGTAAGCCTTCGAAGTACGCAATCTCAGCTTGGTTCTTCTCGAGCTGACGCGCGACTTCGACTTTGGCGGTTTTTAATTTGTTATACCGTTTGTAATAACGTTGCGCGTTCTCATTCGGCGAGAAACGAGGATCAAGCGTGATCGTGATTTCAGCACCATCTGGGTCATAGTAATCGACGACGGTCGCTTCCTTCATCCCGCGTTCGAGCTGATAAAGATAGGTCGTCAGCAGTTCCCCTTTATGTTTCCACTCATCCATCCGTAACGTCGCTTCTAAATCTTTTTCGAGTTTTGAGCGCTTTAAGATATTCTTATCGTACTCGCTCTTGATGAACCGTTCGAGATCGGCTGCTTGTTGTTTGACGCGATCGCGGTTTGCTTTTTGATGGAAGAAGGCGTCGAGGACTTGACCACTCGTCTCGAACGTCTTCTCGTCGATGATGGATCCTTCCGTTAGCCGGACCGGCGCGAAGCGTTCCTTACCACCTTCCATCCGTTGTAAGACATAAGGACCATCGAGTTCCTTCAGGACATCTTGAAAGGCAGATGCAAGATTCGTCCGGTTGGCGAGACCTGCCCGTGTGACGACTTCCTTTGCAATTTGCGGAGATAGACCACTGAAGAGACCAAGTAACTGACGATCGAGCTTCCCAGCGTTCCAGTCAATCCGGTGAAGCGCCTTTTCGATATCTCCCGTAAGCGGATCCACTTTATCCTGTGCCGGCGGAAGCTGGTATGTCATCCCTGGCATGATCGTCCGGAAGGTATTTTGACTGAGTGGCAAGTGTTTGATCGCATCGAGGATCTTATCTTGTCCATCGGTCAAAATGATGTTCGAGTGACGTCCCATCAACTCGACATAGATTTTTTTCGCTTCCTCATCACCGAGTTCGTTCCGGGACCGGACGCGTAAGACGATGATTCGGTCACGTTCGAGTTGTTCGATTGATTCGATGAACCCACCTTCGACATGTTTGCGGAGCATCATACAGAAGAGTGGGGGTTCACTCGGGTTGCTGACCGCTTCCGACGTAATGTGCATCCGTGCATACATGGCATTCGCAGAGGCGAGCAACAATACGTTTTTTCGCTCAGCCCGGACCTGGAATACTAAATCCAATGTATACGGTTGGTATACCTTATTGATCCGTCCTCCGACGAGCGGTTGGAGTTCTTCGACGACGCGTGTCGTCATCAATCCGTCAAAAGCCATACGATTACCTTCTTTCTTGATTTCGTTCTCACTTTCTAAAGGTAACAGAAATGGCATCGTTATGGTATGATAAAGCAGTCGAGCTAAAAAAGATGACTTGCGAACTTCCCGTCTCTACTGCTAATATGAAACAATGTGAAGTTTGTGAGATGGAGGGGTTTTGAAGTGATTTTCAAAGAGCGTGGCTTATTACTCGTATTATCTGGTCCAAGTGGTGTCGGAAAGGGAACGGTCTGTCGTGCCTTGCGCGAAGATCAGGATAACGATCTGCATTACTCGGTATCCTGTACGACGCGCCAACCGCGTGAAGGAGAAGTAGATGGTGTCCACTATTTCTTTAAATCGCGTGAAGAATTCGAAGAGATGATTGCGAACAATCAACTCTTGGAATATGCTGAATTCGTAGGGAATTATTATGGAACGCCTGTCGAATGGGTAAACCAGATCCTAGATGAAGGAAAAGACGTCATTCTCGAAATCGAAGTTCAAGGGGCCATGCAGGTCAAAGAACATTTTCCGGAAGCTGTCTTCTTATTCCTTGCACCTCCAAGCCTCCAAGAATTGCGGAACCGCCTCGTAGGGCGTGGAACGGAATCGGAGGAAGTCATCAAGCAACGTCTTCTCGTCGCTAAGGAAGAGATCGAGATGATGGATGCGTATGACTATGTCGTGACGAACGACGAAATTCATAAAGCCTGTGATCGAATTCAAGCGATCGTCACAGCGGAACATTGCAGTCGGGAACGTGTCGCGTCCCTATATAAAAAAGCCATGGAGGTTAAGTGATATGTTATATCCATCAGTTGATAAGCTTCAAAAGAAAGTGCCATCGAAATATACGATCGTTACAGTTGCCGCTAAGCGTGCGCGTCAAATCCAAGACGGGAAACGCGTGAGAGTCACGAACCCAAAATCGCATAAACCGGTCGGGAAAGCTTTAGAAGAGCTTTATTTCGAAGAAGTATCCGTCACGAACCAACCGCAAGACTAATTTTGAAGCAGCCACTTGTCATCGTGGCTGTTTTTTTCAATAAGGAGGACACCTACATGTTAACCAACCGAAACATTCTACTGTGTGTCGGCGGTGGAATCGCTTCCTATAAATCAGCAGCACTCGCTTCAAAACTCGTCCAAGCAGGCGCACACGTTCAAGTCGCGATGACGCGTAATGCGCAACAATTCGTCGGTAAGACGACGTTTGAAGCACTGACGCGAAAAGCGGTCTATGATGACGTCTTCATCGAGCATGATCCGTCAAAAATCGCCCATATCGATTTAGCGGACGAAGCGGACTTGATCGTCGTCGCACCAGCGACCGCGAACTTGATTGCAAAACTCGCGCACGGGATCGCAGATGACTTCATTACGACGACGATCCTTGCAGCAACGTGTCCCGTCATCGTCGCACCGGCGATGAATGTCAACATGCTCGAACATCCGGCGACTGTCCGCAATATCGAACAACTCAAGCAGGATGGTGTCCAGGTGATTGCACCGGGAGTCGGAAATCTCGCATGTGGTTGGGTCGGAAAAGGTCGTTTACCGGAACCAGAAGATTTGGTCGCAACACTCTCAACGTTCTTTGAAGAAAAATATCTAGCTGGGCGAAAAGTTTTGATCAGTGCAGGTCCGACCGTTGAACGGATTGACCCGGTTCGTTATTTGACGAATGATTCTTCAGGGAAAACTGGAATTGCGCTAGCAGAGGCGGCACGAGACGCAGGAGCAGATGTCACGCTCGTCCATGGTCCCCTTCGGATCGGATTACCGACCGGGATGGCGACGATTGCTGTTGAATCAGGGGAAGAGATGCTTGAAGCCATGTTACGTGACTATGAGACGCAAGACATCGTCATCATGTCCGCTGCCGTAGCTGACTATCGACCGTCTGTCCAGTACGATCAGAAGCAGAAGAAAATTCACGGACCATTGCGGATTGAACTCGAGGAGACGACGGATATTCTGAAGACGCTCGGTGAGCAGAAACAACATCAGGTATTAGTTGGATTTGCAGCGGAGACGACGGACGTCGAGACGTTCGCGAAACAGAAACTCGTCCGAAAGAAGGCGGATTTCATTGTCGCGAATGATGTCTCTCGTTCTGACATCGGATTTGTCAGCGACGAAAATGAGGTCGTCGTCTTCGGGAAGAATGATTCCGTCACGCGATACGATCAACAATTGAAATCGACGCTCGCTAAAGCGCTCATGCGCCAATTTGCGGAGGCATTGGCATGATAGCTGAAGTCATCGTCGATGTCGCAGCGGCCACTGTCGATCGTCCATTTGATTATGCCGTGCCGGAACTTTGGCAGGAGCTGATCGTTCCCGGGATGCGCGTCGAGGTTCCGTTCGGTCCACGTGCGTTGCTTGGGATCGTCGTCGGGACGAAAGCCACATCTGATCTGACGAACGTCAAATCGATCGTTCGTGTCTTAGATGAGACGCCGACCTATACGCAGGAATTACTCGAGCTGTCGGCTTATCTATCAGAAACGACATTGTGTTTTCAGGCGACGGCACTGCTTGCGATGCTGCCGGCTGCCTTGAAGGTGAGTTATGATAAACTGGTCATAGTCGAGTCGGGCCCACTTCGGGCATATCATGGTAAGAAAATGAGTCAATTACCAACGGAAGTCCAACAAATCATCTTAACAGCGGCGAAACAAGCTGACGTGACGCTTCAACCGGTCATTCGCGAGAAAAAGACGTCTAAAACGGATAAACGGATTCATCTCCTCGAGGAACAGGCAACTTTTACGAAACAAGCGAGCCAACAAGCGGCACTTTACTCGTATATCGAAGAATTTCCGAATGCGCTTTGGAGTGAAATCAAGCAGGCGACAGGCGCAACGAGCGCAACATTGAACGCCCTCGAGAAAAAGGGCATCATTGAAGTCGAGACGATTGATGTACGGCGAAATCCTTACGAGCATCTCGTCCAAGACATCTTTGTGCCGTCTTCTTTGACGGAAAAGCAACAGGAAGCCGTCTCGGCGATAACAGCTGAAGCGGAGACCGGAACGTTTTTGTTACATGGCGTAACAGGAAGCGGTAAGACAGAAGTCTATCTTGAATCGATTCATGCACAACTCGAACGCGGTAGACAAGCGATCTTGCTCGTCCCTGAAATCAGTCTGACACCGATGATGGTCAAACGGTTCAAACGTCGTTTCGGAGAACGGGTCGCTGTCTTGCATAGCGGTCTATCGCTCGGAGAAAAGTATGATGAGTGGCGCAAAATCGCACAAGGTGAGGTTGATGTCGTCGTCGGTGCACGATCCGCCGTGTTCGCACCGCTGACGAATATCGGAATCATCATTCTCGATGAAGAACATGAAACAACCTATAAACAAGAAGAGAATCCGCGCTATCATACGCGTGATGTTGCAAAATGGCGAGCGGCCTATCATCGATGTCCTGTCGTGCTCGGAAGCGCGACGCCGTTACTCGAGACATATGCGCGGGCACAAAAAGGGGTCTATCGCTACTTACCGCTTCGTGAACGATTCGGTGGAGAACTGCCTCCAGTCGACATCGTTGATATGCGTAAGGAACTTGAACGGGGCAATCGGACTCCGTTCAGCCTCGCGCTCATCGAAGGCATCAAAGAACGAATCGAGCGTGGGGAACAGACGGTATTACTTTTGAACCGTCGTGGGTACACGACATTCGTCTTATGTCGGGATTGCGGGGAGACGCTTCAATGTCCGCATTGTGCCGTCAATTTAACGTATCATCAACATGAAGATCGCTTGAAGTGCCACTATTGTGGATTCGAGGCGGCGATGCCGAAAACTTGTCCGTCCTGTGAATCGACGAAGATTCGTCAGTTCGGAACGGGGACGCAAAAGATTGAGGAAGAGTTGGCGCATTTGATTCCGGAAGCACGGATTATTCGGATGGATCAAGATACGACGTCTCGTAAAGGCGCACACGAGAAGTTACTCGATGCCTTCGAGCGTAAGGAAGGGAACATTCTTCTCGGAACACAGATGATTGCAAAAGGTCTCGACTTTCCAAATGTCACGCTCGTAGGGGTGCTCGCTGCTGATGCGACGCTCGGTATTCCGGATTTTCGGGCAAGTGAGCGAACGTTCCAGTTGATCACGCAAGTGTCGGGTCGTGCCGGGCGGGGGCAACTCGCCGGACAGTCAATCATCCAGACCTATAATCCTGAGCACTACGTCATTCAGACGGCGAAACAGCATGATTACGAAACGTTCTATAAGCGGGAGATGCAGTTGCGCAAACTCGGGGGACACCCTCCATTCTGGTTCCTTGGCTTGATCACGGTCTCGGCGACACATCCACTCGAAGCACAAGCAGAAGCGCAACAGATTGCTTCCGAGCTGCGGGCTTTCGAATCGGAGGATTTAGTCGTCAATGGACCGTTCGATGCGCCACTTGCTCGACTGAAGAATATGTACCGACAACAGGTCTTAATTAAACATAAAGGGCAGGAAGATGTCCGGACACATCTCCGTGATATCTTAGCCCGTCGTCAAAAATCAAAAACACAAGTCGCGATCGACTTGAATCCATTTGTATTCATGTGAGGTGTCTGTATGTATAAAGTAGTAGAAGTACCAAATGATGTATTACGACAGGTATGTGAACCTGTCACGAAGTTCGATAAAAAACTCGGTAAGATGATCGACCGGATGTTCGATACGATGTACGAATATGATGGTGTCGGCTTAGCGGCACCGCAAATCAATCAACCGATCCGTGTAGCCGTCGTCCATACGGATGATGAGACAGGACCGATCGAGCTGATCAATCCGGAAATCATCGAAGCCGATGGTTCACAAATCGATGACGAAGGATGCCTCAGCATGCCAGGCATTTTCGGACCGGTCGAACGGTTCGACCGCATCGTCGTCAAGTCGCAAGATCGTCTCGGGCGGACGGTCAAAATCAAAGCAAACGGCTTTTTTGCACGTGCCATCCAGCACGAGATGGATCATTTAGACGGTGTCCTGTTCACGGATAAACTCGTCGAGCAAGAAAAACCGCGCGTCGTCTTCATGGGGACACCTGAGTTTGCGGCAGGAACACTGCGTGAAGTGATCGATGCTGGGTATGACGTCGTCGGTGTCGTCTCGCAACCAGATAAGCCGGTCGGACGAAAACGGGAAGTCAAACCGACACCTGTGAAACTCGTCGCGATGGAACACGATATTCCTGTGTTGCAACCGAAACGGATTCGTGAAGACTATCAGGACGTCCTTGATTTAAAACCAGATCTCATTATCACGGCAGCTTACGGTCAGATTGTACCGACAGCTATTTTGGAAGCACCACGTTTTGGGGCGATCAACGTCCATGCGTCACTCCTACCGAAATATCGTGGCGGTGCACCGATTCATCAAGCAATCATCGATGGAGAAAAAGAGACAGGCGTGACGATCATGTATATGGTCGATCGATTGGATGCCGGTGATATGTTGTCAAAAATCATTGTTCCGATCGAAGAGAACGATACAGTCGGAACGATGTTTGAAAAATTAGCGGACGCAGGAGCGCGACTGTTGCTTGAGACCTTACCGCGTCTGTTCGCAGGTGAATTGACACCGGAAGCGCAAGATGAGGAAGCAGCGACGTTTGCGCCGAACATCTCACGCGAGCGGGAAAGAATTGATTTTACGTTACCGGGTGAGACACTCTATGATCAAATCCGAGGAATGAATCCTTTCCCAAGTACGTATACGATGCTTGGTGATGACCGATTGAAAGTCTTTTTCGCGACGAAAGTCAAAGGAACGGGACGACCAGGCGAAATCATCGCTTTAGAAGCGGATGGTCCCGTCATCGCGACAGGTTCGGAGACAGCGTTGAAGCTGATCGACTTACAGCCGTCCGGAAAAAAACGGATGGACGGTGCTACGTTCATGCGCGGGATCGGTCAATCGCTTGAACTCGGACAACAAGTAGGTGAGAACGCATGAATGTACGTGACGCAGCAGTAACGACACTGATGAAAATTGGTCAAGGTGGTGCCTTCTCGACAATCACGGTCCACCAGATGCTTGAAAAGCGTGCTATCTCAGCAACAGATGTCGGCTTGTTCACGGAACTCGTCTACGGGACGCTCAGTCGTGAATTGACACTGGATTATATTTTGGAGCCGTATCTAGCGAAACAGAAAAAACTTGATCCGTTCATGCGTCCGTTGTTACGGATGAGTGTGTATCAATTGTTTTATCTTGATCGTGTACCGGATCATGCCGTCATCCATGAAGCTGTCGAGATTGCTAAAAAACGTGGAAAAGTCCACGTCTCGAAAGTCGTCAACGGAGTGCTCCGGAATGTATTACGGGCGGGAATGCCTAGTTTCGCTGAGATCGAGCCTGTTGCAAAACGAATCAGCATCGAAACGAGTCACCCGCAGTGGCTCGTCGAACGCTGGATTGAACTGTTTGGTCCAGAAGAAACACTTCAAATCTGTCAATTGAATAACACACCTGCACCGGTCACGGTTCGCATCAATCGGACGAAGACGACGCGAGAGGAAGCGATCGAGCTTCTACTCGACCAAGGTGTGACGGCAAAACCATCTACGGTCGCGCCAGACGGTCTCGAAATCGAACGAGGAAGCGTTCAAAAAACGGATCTGATTGACCGTGGGTATCTTTCTCTGCAGGATGAGAGCTCAATGCTCGTCGCCCGTGCGCTTGGTGCAGAAGCATCTGACCATGTACTCGACAGCTGTGCCGCACCTGGTGGGAAAGCGATGCATATTGCTGAAGGTTTGACAACGGGAACACTACAGGCACTTGATCTTCATCCACATAAGATTAAATTAATTGAACAGCAAGCGACACGATTAGGTCTTACGACTGTTCAAGCAGAAGCGTTAGATGCCCGTAAAGCAGGGGAACGCTTCGAAGTAGAATCCTTTGATCGGATTCTTGTCGACGCACCTTGTTCAGGACTCGGTGTCATTCGGAGAAAACCAGATATCAAATGGACGAAACGTCCGGAACAACTCGAGCAACTCCCGAAAATTCAACGAGATATTCTGACATCTGTCTTACCACTCGTTAAAAAGGGTGGAACCTTCGTCTATTCGACTTGTACGATTGATCCGACCGAGAACGAGGGGCAGACAGCGTTCATTCTCGATCAAGGGTTCGATTTTGACACATCCTTCGCGGCACGCATGCCAGAATCCGTACGACATCTGATCGGGGATCGAGCAGAACTCAAGTTGTTACCGACGACAGTCGGAACGGACGGCTTCTATATTGCCGCGTTTAAAAAACGAGAAGATTGACACGAACGGAGGACTGTCATGGAGCTAGCTCACCTTTCGACTACTGGAAAAGTCAGGACTAAAAATGAGGATACGGTATTACTCGTCGGGAACGCCGAACGTGGTCTTGCCGTCGTTGCGGACGGTATGGGAGGTCATGCTGCTGGCGATATCGCAAGTGCGATCGTTCGCGAGGTATTTGAAGCATCCTTTTCACTCATGCCAAATCGCCCGATGGAATTGTCTGAATGGATAGAACAACGTGTAGCCGAGGCAAATGCCCGGATTCTTCAGTTTTCAAAAGACGAGCAACTTGCAATCGTCGGAACGACCATTGCCTGCGTATGCTGGGTCGAAGATTTGCTCGTCATCGGTCATGTTGGAGATAGTAGGGTCTATGCCCTTGAAGGTACGGCGTTAAAACAATTGACGGATGATCATTCTTACGTCAACATGTTACGACAAATGGGGGAACTTTCGGATGAGGAAGTCGAAAATCATCCACGTAAGAATGTCATCACACGGTCGGTCGGCTCGAACGAAACGGTCGAAGTCGACATTCAAGTCAGAGATGCTCCAGACTATGACCTCGTCCTCGTCTGTAGTGACGGATTGACCGATGAAGTGCCAGATGATGTCATCGAACAGATCATCTTACAGGATGAGCCGCTTGATGAAATCGTCGGACGATTGGTGAAAGAAGCGAATGCTCGAGGAGGCGCGGATAATATTACGATTGCCGCCATCCGGTTCAAAGAAAGAAAGAGGGTCTGAATATGCGATACGGAGATCGATTAAATGACCGCTACCGCATAGAACGGCTAGTTGGAAGTGGCGGGATGGCGAATGTCTATCAAGCCTATGATGAGATTTTAAAGCGTCATGTTGCCATTAAGATTTTACGGACTGAATTTTCGCATGACGAACAGTTCATTCGTCGATTCGAACGTGAAGCGCATGCTGCTACCAGCTTGAATCATCCAAACATCGTTGCCGTCTATGATGTAGGCGAAGAAGATGCCATCTATTACATCGTCATGGAGTATATCGATGGTATGACATTAAAAACATTTTGTGAAAATCAAGCATTACCTGTGCCGCAGGCCGTCGATATCATCGCTCAAATTTGTGATGCGATCGATCACGCCCATGCACACCGGATCATCCATCGCGATATCAAACCGCAAAACATGTTGATTCGAGAAGATGGTACCGTCAAAGTAACGGATTTCGGAATCGCTGTGGCAATGTCGAATGCGACGCTGACGCATACGATGTCCGTTCTTGGATCCGTCCATTACTTTTCACCAGAACAAGCAAAAGGTAAATTTGCGGATGAGAAGTCGGATATCTATTCGCTTGGTGCTGTTTTATACGAACTTGTTACAGGACAAGTCCCGTTCGAAGGTGATTCCCCGGTTGCGATCGCTTTAAAGCATCTGCAAGATACACCGCGGCGCCCATCCGTCTTGAATCCGAAAGTGCCACAAGCGCTTGAGAACTGTATCATGCAGGCGCTCGCAAAAGCACCGCATGACCGCCAACAGTCCGTCGCAGCCTTTAAGACAGATATGGTGACGGCGTTGTCTGACGAACGAGCAAGTGAAGGCATCCGTGGTGCAGAAGAGGATGAGATGGAAAAGACGATGGTCTTATCGCCTGTACAAGTGCCAGAAGAATCAAAAGTGGAACCAGAATCACCCGCTGTCACGACCGTTCAACCGAAAACACCGGAAAAGAAAAAGAAAAAACGCTGGTGGATCGTCCTCTTATTGCTCATATTGCTAGGTGGTGCAGCTACGACGTTTGCGATGTGGCCAGATCCAACGGTCACCGTACCATCTGTCGTCAAGTCGGATGGAGACGAAGCGGAAACGAAGCTTGAGAAACTTGGATTCGTTGTTGAGACGACAGAACGAAATAGCGATACAGTCGAGGAAGGCGATGTCATCAGTCAGACACCGCGTGAAAACGCACAAGTCAAGAAGGGTTCGACAGTCAACTTGGTCGTCTCTACAGGTAGTGCTCCGGTCGAAGTACCGGATGTGACAGATGACGCTGAAAAAGAGGCGATCGCCACATTAAAAGAGGCTGGATTCGCAAAAGTCGAAGTCGAACGTGAAAAGTCGGATGAAATCGCGCGAGGTAATGTTATCCGACAATCGATCTCTGCTGGAACGGAAGTGATTGCAAAAGAACAGACGATTACGATCACTGTCTCAGAAGGAACTTCGTCCTTTGAATTGAAAGATTTGACGAACTTATCGAGTGATGAAGCAAAAGCGTATCTCGATGAAATGGGTCTCGACGGCACGTTTGAACAAGAATTTTCAAGTGACGTGAAGCTCGATCAAGTCATCCGTCAATTCCCGCAAGCCGGTGCACAAGTCGAACCGAACGACTCCGTGACTGTGTTCATCTCAAAAGGTGAGGAAGAAAAAACGGTGACGGCAACGTTCCCTGAAAAGGTCGTCTATGATGCGGTCAGCGAGAACGAGGACGAGGAACCACCGAAACAAGTCATCCGGATTGAGACGGAAGATGCAAAAGGAAAGCGGACCGTCATCGAGGAATCGATTGATCAAGATGAGACATTTGACGTGCCGGTGACGATCGATCCGGGAGAAGAAGGAAAAATTACGATCTATAAAGACGATACGGTGTATCGTTCAAAAACCATCACGTACAATCAAGCAAAAGACGCACAATGAATGTGATGAAAAAGGAGTGCATAGGATGACGGAACAACGCATCGAAGAGAATCGAGAAGGAACGATCATACGCCTGCAGGGTGGCTTTTATGATGTCATGACACCAGAAGGAGAGGTCCGTTCACGGGCAAGAGGGAATTTCCGAAAACGCGGCATCAGTCCAGTCGTCGGAGACGAAGTCGTTCTTCATATCGAAAGTGAGACGGGATATATTCTCGAAGTGAAGGAGCGGGACAACTTTTTAGTACGCCCTCCAGTCGCGAATATCGACCAGGCATTGCTCGTCGTCTCGGCGGCAGAACCTGATTTTTCAGCGCACTTGCTCGACCGATTTCTCGTCTTGATCGAAGCGAAGGAAATCCAACCCGTCATCCTGTTAACGAAGATGGATTTACTTGACGAAGTCAAAGGACCGGCTGTCCGAGAGGCGATTGCCGCTTACCGGAAGATTGGGTATACGGTCATCGAGACATCAAGTGAGACGTTGACGGGTGTTGAGCAAGTCCGTCCGTTACTTGCTGGAAAAACGAGCGTTCTCGCCGGACAATCCGGTGTCGGGAAAAGTTCATTGCTCAATGCACTGGAGCCCTCTCTTGATTTAGAAACAAGTGCGATCTCGAAATCACTCGGACGCGGACGTCATACGACGCGCCACGTCACATTAATGCCGCTTGCCGAAGGATTGATTGCCGATACGCCAGGTTTCTCGAACCTCGATTTTCCGTATGATATGGAAATCGAGGATGTACGGTGGAGTTTTCCTGAATTCGTCGCTGTACAAGATGATTGTAAATACCGAGGTTGCTTGCATTTGAATGAACCCGGTTGTGCCGTAAAGGAAGCCGTCGAAGCCCAAGAAATCATGTCCTCTCGTTATGAGAACTATGGTATGTTTATAGACGAAATCAAGAATCGAGCCCGGAGGTATTGAAGATGATTAAAATTGCACCATCGATCTTATCAGCAGATTTTGCGAATCTTGAGCGTGATGTCAAAGCAGTCGAAGCAGCAGGCGCGGACTATATCCATTTTGATGTCATGGACGGTCAGTTCGTACCGAACATCTCATTTGGATTACCTGTGCTTAGCAGCTTACGTCAAAAGACGGATATGATTCTCGATGTCCATTTGATGATTGACCAGCCAGAACGTTTCGTTGAAGATTTCGTCAAGGCAGGAGCTGACATCGTGACGTTCCACGTCGAAGCGACGAATCATGTCCATCGTGTCTTGCAACAAATCAAAGCAGCGGGCGCAAAGGCAGGAGTCGTCTTGAATCCCCATACGCCATTATCAACGATTGAACACGTCCTTGAGGATGTCGATATGGTTTTATTGATGACTGTCAATCCGGGCTTCGGTGGACAAGCCTTCATCGAGCGTGTCATGCCGAAACTCGCAGCACTTGCGCAAATGAAAGCAGATCGTGGTCTGACATTTGAAATCGAGATTGACGGTGGCGTCAATCCGGAAACGGCAAAGCTTTGCATCGATAACGGTGCGAACGTTCTCGTCGCAGGATCAGCAATCTACAATGCACCAGATTATGCGGAAGCGATCACTAGCATTCGTCAAGGGGCTGCCGTATAATAAGAACGAGAAAACGAAATATGATGACCGCAAGGGGTGTCGCTTGAAAAGCGGCTGAGAGGAGTCTTTTAGACTTTAACCCTTCGAACCTGTTCCGTTCAAACGGACGTAGGGATGTGGCGCACGCAGGCAGTACGGCGTTCGTCGTACTGCCTTTTTGCGTCCTCTCGTACAATGAAGGAGGAAAAATAACATGAAACGGTTACAAATGATGATGGAAATTGCCATCTTTGCCAGTCTCGGAGTCGTCTTTGATTTACTGATTCCATTCAAAATGCCACAAGGAGGCTCAATCAGCTTAGCGATGTTACCGATCTTCGTCATGGCATTTCGCCATGGTGTCGTTGGAGGGGTCGTTACGGGAGCGCTTGTCGGTACGATTCAATTGATGTTCGCTCCACAAGTCTTGACGATCGTTCAACCGATGCTTGACTATACGATTGCGTATGGTGTCGTCGGATTAAGTGGTCTGTTCGCGCGTCAAGTCAGACTAGCCGCGCGCAATGGACAAAAGAAAAGCTTGATGGCGTTCGTTCTCCTGGCGACGTTATTAGGCGCAGGACTCCGTTATATCTGTCATGTCATCAGTGGAATCGTCTTTTTTGCCGAGTATGCCGAAGGTCCAGTCGTACCGTATTCATTGATTTATAACGCGACATACATGGTACCGTCTTACGTTCTTTGTGGTGTCGTTGCGGGTCTTTTATTCACGACTGCGCCACGCTTACTCCGTTATTCGGCACGAGGCGTCTGAGATGCGGGCGATTCTCGTCTGTGCCGGTCCGCGAGAAGAAGCGCCGGATTTACGGACGTTTTGTCAGCCAGGTGATTTTATCGTCGGTGTTGACGGTGGTGTTCAGACGATTGAATCGTTTGGGCTGACATGCGACCTGACGATTGGTGATTTTGATTCGCTTGGTTATGTACCAGAAGGGGCAATCGTTCATCCGGCCGAGAAAGATGAAACGGATCTCGAACTGGCACTTCGTACAGTCTCAGAGAAGAAACAGTTTGAGGATACCTTCATTATCGGGGCGACAGGTGGGCGGCTCGACATGACCGTCCAAAATGTATATTTATTGAAGCGATACCCAGAGGCACGACTCGTGACGAAACGAGAAGAGGTACGATACTTGGCTGAGGGAACGTATGCAGTCGAAGCAGGGAGCTATTATTATCTTTCGTTCATTCCACTCGTACCATCGACTTTAAGCTTATCCGGAGTCAAATATCCACTTGATGCACATCCAGTACCGGTCGGAGGTTCCTTGACCGTCAGTAATGAATGGTGTGCGTCAGAAGCGAAGGTAGAGCTCCATCAAGGAGAACTATTGATGATGCGGACGCTTAAGGAATAGCACAATCATAGGAAAGAGGCCGTGGATGACTCCGCGACCTCTTTTTGTATGAAATTATTCTTCGAGTTGAGAAGGGGCGACACGGATGTCGCTTTGGGCGGATAGATGTTTTCCTTTGACGAAGAGATGATAACTTCCCCACATGACGAGGAAGAAAGGAACACCGATGTATAGAGCGATTCGTTGATCCGCTTGAAACGCAAGACTGACGAGGACGACGACGTTTAACGTCAGCGAAATCAGTGGTAACACCGGATAGAGTGGTGTCTTGAATTTCAGTTCGGATACATCGTGTCCGTTTCGGACGAACTGACGACGAAACGCGAGCTGAGAAGCAGAGATGGAAATCCAGCCGACTTGAGCGCCAAGTCCGGCTAAGGACAAGAGCCAAATGAAGACGGTATCCTCTGCGAAAAACGCGGTCAGGAGCGATAACATCGCGAACATCATCGTAAAGAGTAAAGCACGCATCGGCACACCACGTGCATTGACGTAAGATAATTTCTTTGAAATCATCCCTTCTTGCGCCATCGCCCATAACATCCGGGTCGCCGCATATAATCCGGAGTTTCCGACGGATAATAGTGCCGTCAAGACGACGATATTCATCAAATCAGCAGCGTACGGAATGCCGATCGCATCAAAGACCATGATGAACGGACTGCTGACTCCGCCAGCCGTCTCATACGGAATTAATGCACCAACGATCGTAATCGATAAGACGAAGAAGATGAACGTCCGCCAGACTGTATTGCGGATCGCTTTTGGAATCGATTTTTCAGGCGTGTCGGACTCCCCAGCCGCGACACCGATCAATTCCGTTCCTTGGAAGGCGAAGTTGACGGCGATCATCGTCGTCAAGACACCGAGAATCCCGTTTGGAAACCAACCGCTTGCCGTAAAGTTCGCAAATAACGATGTTGGGCGATCTGCTTCCATCGGTAACCAGCCGAACCAGGCAGCGCCACCTAGAATGATGAAGAAAAGGATCGCGAGGACCTTCAAACTCGAGAACCAGAATTCGGCTTCACCGAATGCTTTGGCGGAGACGGCATTCAGACCGAATAGCAAGACCGTAAAGATGGTACACCAGACGACGACCGGCACGTTCGGAAACCAGCGGTCCATCAAACTGCCAGCAGCCGTGATTTCGAGCGCGACCGTCACGGCCCAGCCGAGCCAATAAATCCAACCGACGGCAAAGCCGATTCCTGGTCCGATGAAGCGGGTCGTATAGGTCTGAAATGACCCCGAGACCGGCATATAGACCGCTAATTCCCCTAGACATAACATCGTCAGATACATGATGGTCCCACCCACGATGTAACTGAGGACCGCCCCGAGAGGTCCTGCTTGTGAAATCGTTAACCCTGACCCTAAAAATAAGCCTGTCCCGATGATTCCACCGAGTGAGATCATGAACAGGTGTCGACTCGTCATCTCTCGTTTGAGTTGCATGATGACTTCCCCCAATTCTGACAAAATAAAGTACGTTCCTATTGTAAGCGTTTTCAATAAAAGCGACAATTAGTTTATGAGAAAAATAAATGAGGGTATAAAAAAACCGGAAGGGAAGATTCCCATCCGGTGGTTGCGCCTTATACGCGTTCGACTTTACCTGATTTAAGAGCTCGAGCTGAAACCCAAACCTTTTTCGGCTTACCGTCGACGAGGATACGTACTTTTTGTACGTTGACTCCCCAAGTACGTTTTGTTTTGTTCAATGCGTGTGAACGGTTGTTACCCGACTTTGGCGATTTCCCAGTAACGTAGCATTTACGTGCCATGCGTTCCGCCTCCTTTTATGTTGTTTTGCGTTCGTCCTAATAGACACTTTGCTATCTTAGCATGGTGTCAGGGCGGTTGCAACATAAAAAAAGTAGCTGACAAGAAAAAAACTTGACAGACAACCTCGAAATTTAAAATAATGGATGAGGATGATGGTAAAAGTTCATTTGACCGCTACTATTTTTCACTTATTCATTGTATAGTCAGTACGGCGACTTTTCAATAGTAGGTCCTTATAGTAGAATTATGAGAAGAATACAATATTCAAAGGGGGCTACTCAGGTGGCGATCGAGATGAAAACGACCTATGGAAAGATTGATGTAGATAATGATGTCGTCGCGCAACTTGCGGGCGGCGCGGCAATGGAATGTTTTGGTGTCGTTGGTATGGCATCCCAGTCTCAAATCAAGGATGGTCTTGCTGAACTCTTAAAACGTGAGAACTTTGCACGCGGTGTCATCGTTCGACAGGCTTCAGAGCAGGTCCATATCGATATGCATATCATCGTAAGTTATGGAACGAAAATCTCAGAGGTGGCGAATAACGTACAGAGTCGCGTGAAATACACGCTCAGTCAGGCACTAGGTCTTGACGTGACATCTGTGAACATCTTTGTCCAAGGAGTCCGCTTGACGAATGTCTAAGGCGGGAATAGAGGAGGAAACTTTAGTGAGTGTAGATCGTTTAACAGGAGCGCAGTTAGTCAAGATGATTCAAAATGGCGCGGCGAATCTCTATCAAAATGCAGATTTCGTCGATTCATTGAACGTCTTCCCTGTGCCAGATGGTGATACGGGAACGAACATGAATTTGACGATGACTTCAGGTGCAAAAGAAGCAGGTAAATCAACTTCGGATTCTGTATCGGAAGTCGCGAACGTCTTCGCACGTGGATTATTGATGGGGGCGCGCGGAAACTCTGGCGTCATCTTAAGCCAATTGTTCCGTGGATTCTCGAAATCAATCGAAGGCAAAACAACGATTGATACGAAGGAATTCGCAGATGCGTTGCAAAAAGGTGTCGATACTGCATACAAAGCAGTCATGAAACCGGTTGAAGGAACAATCTTGACGGTTGCCCGTGAAACAGCTGTCGCTGCTATCGCACAATCTGAGACGACGACGGATTTCTTAGAGTTGATGCGTCAACTCGTCGAAGCTTCGAAAGTATCGCTCGACGGTACACCAGAACTTCTTCCGGTATTAAAAGAAGTAGGCGTCGTTGACTCTGGTGGTCAAGGTCTCGTCTGTATCTATGAAGGATTCCTCGCAACACTCGAAGGAAAAGAACTCGACAAGCCGCATGCGCCTGTCATGGAAGCACTCGTCGAAGCAGAGCATCATAAAACGGCTCAAAGCTTCATGTCGACAGAAGAAATCCATTACGGTTACTGCACGGAAATCATGGTTCGTTTCCAAGATGACAAGCTTGCGAATGCACCGTTCAGCGAAGAAGACTTCCGGAACGAATTAGCGGAATTCGGTGATTCGTTGCTCGTCGTCGCGGATGAAGAACTCCTTAAAGTTCACGTCCACGTTGAAACACCAGGAGAAGTCATCACAAAAGGACAACGTTTCGGTGAACTCGTCGCTGTTAAGATTGAAAACATGCGTCAACAACACTCGACGATCCTTGAAGAAGAAGGAGCGAACCAAGTCACTCCAGTCGCTGCACCGAAGGCAAAAGCGAAAGCAGCCCTCGTGACAGTCGCAATGGGTGAAGGAATCAGCGAACTCTTTAAATCACTCGGTGTCAGTGTCGTTATCGAAGGCGGACAAACGATGAACCCGTCGACGGAAGATATCGTTAAGGCGATCGAGGATGCACACGCTGAACACGTTTATGTCTATCCAAACAACTCAAACATCATCATGGCCGCTGAACAAGCAGCATCTGTTGCGAATTGTGGTGTGACGGTCGTGAAATCAAAAACAGTCCCACAAGGTTTAGCAGCAACAATCGTTTATAATCCAGAAGCGACTGTCGAAGAGAACGAAGCGCATATGGCAGATGCGATTGCAGCTGTTAAGTCGGGCCAAGTCACATATGCCGTTCGTGATACGAACATCGATGGTGTAGAAATCAAGAAAGACGACCATATGGCGATTGCTGAAAAACAAATCGTCGCTACGGACGCTTCAAGTCTTGGTGCCGTCAAGAAACTCGTCGATACACTCGTCACGGAGGACGACGAAATCATCACGGTTCTTTATGGTGAAGGCGTTTCGACAGAAGAAGTCGACGACCTCGTTGCGTACATCGAATCGGTTAATCCGGATGCTGAAGTGGAAGTCCACGACGGCAAACAACCACTTTATTCGTACATTTTAAGCGTCGAATAAAACCATCATACTGAAAAAGGGCGACTAGCCTTTTCACGAATCCCACCATCTGCGATAATAGAGGTGGGATTTCGTTTGTTTCATAGAGAGGGGAAAAGAAATGAAATATCGTAGCGTCTTTGACATCATCGGACCAGTCATGGTTGGTCCATCGAGCTCGCATACAGCGGGAGCTGCACGGATTGGATTGATGGCGGGTAAATTATTCGGGGAAACGCCTACTGTCATCCACATCACGTTTTACGGTTCATTCGCGGATACGTATCGTGGACATGGAACGGATGTCGCCATCATCGGCGGTGTTCTCGGATACGATACGTTTGACGACCGGATTCCACAATCGATCGATATCGCGAAGTCGAAAGGGATTGAGATTCATTTCGAGACGAGTGAAGCGTTGACGGATCATCCGAATACGGCTCGTGTCCATTTGACGAATGGGGTAGAAGAGTTTGAATTGGTTGGTATTTCAATTGGTGGGGGAACGATTGAAATCACAGAATTAAATGGTGTACCGCTTCGTTTGTCCGGTGGGGGACCGGCACTCGTCGTCTTGCACCATGACCGCTTTGGTGCGATTGCAGCCGTGACGAGCATTTTGGCTGATTACGAAATCAACATCGGGCATATGGAAGTGTCACGGCATGAAAAAGGAAAACAAGCACTCATGGCAATTGAGATTGATGACCGGATAACGGCAGAAGTATTGGAAGAAATCGATCGGTTACCTCAAGTCGAGCGTGCCGTCATGATGGGAGAGTGAAGACATGTTTAAATCCGTAAAAGAACTCGTCGCCATCGCGACGGAACGAAATATTCCGATTTCGGAAGTCATGATCGAGCAAGAGATGACGGTTCGTCATTTAGAGCGAGATGAAGTCTATGCGATGATGGAACGAAACCTGCAAGTGATGGAAGAAGCAGTCGCTCGTTCGCTTGATGGTGACGGTGTCCAGTCGGTGACAGGACTAACCGGTGGAGATGCTGTCTTGCTTCAACGGTACCGTGCTTCAGGTAAAGGTTTATCCGGTGATTTATTACTGGACGCCGTTAGTAAAGCAATCGGAACGAATGAAGTCAATGCCGCGATGGGGAAAATTTGTGCGACACCAACAGCAGGGAGTGCCGGCGTCGTGCCAGGTACGTTATTTGCGGTCAAAGATCGGTTAAACCCAACGCGTGAGCAGATGTTACGCTTCTTGTTCACATCCGGTGCGTTCGGCTTCGTCGTCGCGAACAATGCGTCGATTTCCGGAGCGGCTGGTGGCTGTCAGGCAGAAGTTGGTTCAGCAACAGCGATGGCAGCTGCTGCCATCGTTGAGATGGCGGGCGGAACACCGGATCAGTCAGCGCATGCTTTTGCGATCGCGCTGAAGAACATGCTCGGACTCGTCTGTGATCCTGTTGCAGGACTCGTCGAAGTGCCATGCGTGAAACGCAATGCGATGGGTGGGGCGAATGCTGTTGTCGCTGCCGACATGGCACTCGCTGGAATCACGTCACGGATTCCGTGTGATGAAGTCATCTCAGCCATGCATGAGATTGGTCAGATGATGCCGTCTGCGCTTCGCGAGACAGCAAAAGGTGGACTCGCGAATACGCCGACGGGTCGCTGGCTCGAAGCAAAAATCTTCGGAGAGTTATCGAATGAATCCATCACGTGACGTCAAGACATTAAAAGGTGTCGGACGGGATTTAGCGAAAAAACTAGAAGAGATGAATATTCTCACCGTTGCGGACGTGCTCGAGCACGTCCCGTTTCGTTATGACGACTTCGTGACGGGAAGTCTAACGGAAGCAATCCATGAGGATAAAGTCAAGTTCACGGGTCAAGTCCAGTCTGAACCACTTGTGCGCTATTACGGCAAAGGAAAGAATCGTTTAACGTTCCGTCTGCTCGTTGAAGAACGGTATAGTGTGACCGTAACGATGTTCAACCGGGCATTCTACAAAGACCAATTGCAACTCGGGGCAGAAGTGACGGTCAGTGGCAAGTGGGATTTACACCGGATGACGATCTCTGCGACGGAATTGCAATTCGGGGCAATCGAAGGCGAATTGACACCCGTGTACTCGCTCCGGGGTGACATGCGGATGAAGACATTCCGACGCGTCGTCGACTTGGCGTTCAAGGAGACTGAGGGATTAGCTGAACGAATCCCGGATAGCATCCGGAAGACGTATCGGTTGCAAGACCGGATGACGATGTTGAAGTCGCTCCATTTCCCAACGAATCGACAAGAGTTAACGGCTGCTCGTCGGAGTTATGTCTACGAGGAGTGCCTCTATTTCCAACTGAAATTACAGGCGTTACGTCTTGGGCGACGGAAAGGTCAAGGGGTTGCCTTGCCTTTACATGAAACGGATATTGCCAATTTCATCAAGAGCCTGCCGTTTCCGCTGACAGGTGCCCAGCAACGTGTGACAAAAGAGATCCTAGACGACATCGGTCGCGGCGAACGAATGAATCGGTTGCTGCAAGGGGATGTCGGAAGCGGAAAGACCGTCATCGCAGCCATCGCCTTATTCGCGACGGTTCGTGCCGGAAGACAAGGCGCCTTGATGGTGCCGACCGAAATTTTAGCGGAACAGCATGCAGCGTCGCTGGCCCCATTGCTTGAACCACTTGGGATCCGAGTCGGTCTACTGACGAGTTCCGTTAAAGGGAAAGCGCGCGCACACTTGCTCGAAGCCCTCGCAACAGGAGAGATCGACGTCTTGGTCGGAACACATGCGCTGATTCAAGACACCGTCCAGTTCAAGGCATTACATCTCGTCATCACCGATGAACAACATCGCTTCGGTGTCGAACAACGGAAACGATTGCGCGCGAAAGCCGAACAGGCAGATGTATTATATATGACAGCGACACCGATTCCGCGTACGCTTGCGATATCGGTCTTTGGAGATATGGATGTTTCGATCATCGATGAGATGCCGGCGGGACGAAAGGAAATCGAGACCTACTGGGCGAAACCGCAACAGATGGAACGCGTTTTCGGATTCGTCGAGAAAGAATTGTCGCAAGGTCGACAAGCCTACGTCATCACGCCATTGATCGAGGAATCCGAATCACTCGAAGTTCAAAATGCGATCGAATTACATGCGACATTGACCGAGCGGTTCAAGCCCTATCATGTCGGTTTGATGCATGGGCTTGACTTCTTCAGAAAAAGACGAGGTCATGCAGGCGTTTAAGGAGAATACTGTTCAAATTCTTGTTTCAACGACGGTCGTCGAGGTCGGTGTAAACGTTCCGAACGCGTCGATCATCATCATTCATGATGCAGAACGCTTCGGTCTTGCGCAGTTACACCAATTAAGAGGGCGCGTCGGTCGAGGCGATGCCCAGTCTTACTGTATTCTAATCGCCGATCCCTCTTCCGATACGGGAAAAGAACGGATCAAGACAATGACGGAGACGAACGATGGCTTCAAGCTAGCGGAAAAGGATTTAAAACTGCGCGGAGCCGGAAATTTCTTCGGTACCGAACAAAGTGGATTACCGCGCTTCGTCTTGACTGATCCTGCGCTCGATATACAAGTCATGGAAACTGCGCGACAAGATGCAGTCCGCTTACTGCGATCGGACGCCTTTTGGCAAGCGCCGGAATACGATGTCTTGCGTGACTATATCGAACGACAAGGGCTACTTGAAGGAGAAAGAATCGAATAATACTTGAAAGTGAACAACAAGGGATATATACTACTGTTAGTACCAGGTAATAATAGTGGTCATCCTTCTTGTGGGAGGAACATACATGCGGGTACCTAAAAAAGAGAGACAACAAGAATTATTACAGACGATCGAGCAAAATCCGTTCATCACGGATGAAGCGCTGGCGACACGATTCCGTGTCAGTATCCAGACGATTCGTCTCGACCGGATGGAATTAAAGATTCCGGAATTACGGGAGCGAATTAAACACGTCGCGACCGAACGGCTGGATGATGTGCGTACGTTGACTGAAAATGAAGTCATTGGTGATATGATTGACCTGAAACTCGATACATCTGCGATCTCGATCCTTGAGATTTTGCCGGAACATGCGTTTAGTCGGAATGCGATCGCCCGCGGACATATTTTGTTCGCGCAGGCAAACTCGCTTGCGATTGCGCTCATTGATGATGAACTCGCGTTGACGACACGTGCGAACGTTCAGTTCACACGCTCCGTTCACGTCGGAGAACGCGTCGTTGCGAAGGCATTCGTCAGTTCCCATCGTCAAGATGGTCGTTCTGACATCACGGTGGAGAGTTATGTCGGTGAAGAATGTGTCTTCATCGGTGAGTTCACGGTGTATCGAAGTAGTAAGGAGGAATCGAAATGATTTTAGCAGTTGACGCTATGGGGGGCGACCACGCACCCCGTGCCATCGTAGAAGGGGTCGTTGCCTATTTGGCAGAACGTCCAAACGAAAACATCGATATCCGACTAGTCGGAGATGAGTTGAAATTACGCTCATACACAATCGAGGATCCGCGCGTGACGATCGTCCACGCGGCATCCGTCATCACTGGAGAAGATGAACCGGTACGTGCGATTCGCCGCAAGAAAGATAGCTCACTCGTTGTGGCTGCAAACCTGGTGAAATCAGGAGAGGCAGATGCCTTGATTTCAGCAGGCAACACGGGAGCGCTCATGACTGCCGGATTGTTCGTCATCGGTCGAATCGAAGGAGTTGACCGTCCTGCACTGGCCCCGACTTTCCCGACACGTAATGGGAAAGGTGTCGTCATCTTAGATGTTGGCGCCAACCCAGATGCGAAGGCAGAGCATCTGCTCGATTATGCCATCATGGGGTCTGTCTACGCAGAACAAGTTCGCGGCATCACACGTCCAAAAGTCGGACTCCTGAATATCGGATCAGAAGCCGGTAAAGGGAATGCACTGACGAAGGAAACGTATCCGCTACTTGAGACAGCACCGATTCATTTCGTTGGGAACGTCGAGGCGAGAGAAGCGATGAGCGGTGACGTCGATGTCATCGTCACGGAAGGTTTTGCCGGCAATACGTTACTTAAGAGTACAGAAGGGGCTGCCAGTATGATCATGGGTGTCATGAAAGAACAATTCATGAGCTCTTGGACATCAAAGCTCGCCGCTCTCGTACTAAAACCGAAGTTAAAAAAAATGAAGCAGTTGCTCGCTTATGAAGAATATGGCGGTGCCGGACTATTCGGCATAGCGGCTCCGGTCATTAAGGCGCATGGTTCAAGTAATGCCTACGCCTTCAGCCGAGCGCTCGTTCAAGCTGAGAAGATGGTCGAACAAGAAGTCGTTGCTAAAATCGTTCAAGCGAAGGCAACAGAAGCACGTTAAGAAGGAGTGAGACGAGATGGGGAAAACAGTTTGGATGTTTCCGGGACAAGGGTCACAGACGCCTGGAATGGGACAGACGCTCATCACGCAAGACGAGACACGCCAAGCACTCGCTGACCTCGGAACGCGAATTGGTCTGGATCTGACGACGCTGATGACGACAGGGACGAAGGATGAATTGAAAGCAACAGATATCGCTCAACCAGCCATCGTCGCACACAGTGCATTACTCGCACAGCAGTACGCAGCACAAGGACATACACCTGATTTCGTACTCGGACACAGTGTTGGAGAATATAGCGCGCTCGTCGCAGCTTCTGTCATCACACCGTCTGAAGCCGTCTATCTCGTCCGCGAACGCGGAAAACTCATGAATCAAGTCACGGGTGGAACGATGGCGGCGGTCATCGGCATGAATGATGTCGAGGCAGCCCATCACGCGGTCGAATCGATTGCGGCGACGGGAGAAATCGTTCAAATCGCCAACTACAACTGTCCTGGGCAATTCGTCATCTCCGGACAAATCGCAGCGGTCGAATCCGCTACAGCGAAGTTAAAAGAGCTCGGAGCAAAACGTGTCTTACCGCTTGATGTTTCAGGTGCATTCCATTCGTCACTCATGACACCATTCGCACCACGATTCGAAGACATTCTCGTCTCGTCACCGTTTGAAGCGGCGAAGACGAAATTCATCTCGAACGTCGACAGTGCGTTCCATGATCAACCAGACGAATTGATTCGTTTGCTCGTTCAGCAGCTCTACTCACCGGTTCGATTCGAATCATGCGTTGAGCGTCTGATCGAAGAAGGTGCGGATACATTCATCGAGTTTGGTCCATCATCTCCGTTGAGCGGTCTCGTGAAACGAATCAAAAAAGATGCGAAGATCATCAGCATCACGACACTTGAGCAATTGGAAGCGGAGGGAATTCGTTGAGTAAAGTAGCACTCGTCACTGGCGCGTCACGCGGCATCGGAGCTGCCATCGCGAAGCGATTGGCAACAGATGGTTTCCGTGTCGTCGTCAACTATGCAGGAAGCACGGACAAGGCGGAAGCAGTCGTCCGTGAAATCAAGGAAGCAGGCGGAGAGGCACTCGCGATTCAAGCGAATGTCGCTGAAGCAGATGCTGTCAAACAGATGATCAAACAGACGATCGACACGTTCGGTCAACTGGATTGTATCGTCAATAATGCCGGCATCACGCGTGATGGTTTGCTGATGCGCATGAAGGAAGCGGATTTCGATGCTGTCATCGATACGAATCTGAAAGGTGCGTTTCTCGTCACGCAAGCTGCGACACGTCCATTGTTAAAAACAAGCGGTCGTATCATCAACATCGCATCAGTCGTCGGTATTTCCGGAAATCCAGGGCAAGCGAACTATGTCGCAGCGAAAGCGGGTCTGATCGGGCTGACGAAATCCGTCGCACGTGAACTCGCGAGTAAAGGTGTCACAGTCAATGCCATCTGTCCAGGCTTCATCGAGACGGACATGACGGATGAATTGACGGAAGAACAGCGGAACCTGTCACTCGGGCAAATTCCGTTGAAACGCTTCGGTCAAACGGACGATATCGCTTCACTCGTCAGTTTCATCGCTTCAGATGAAGCGCGATACATCACAGGACAAACTCTTGCCGTCGATGGCGGCATGACGATGTAACACAACTAACGGTAGTACTTTGCCAAATCGGCAATCATCTTATATACTCAACTCATGGAGGGATTTTAAAATGACAAAAGAACAAATCTTAGTAGACGTACAAGAAGCAATCGCAGAAAAATTAGGAAAAGAACAAAGTGAAATCACACTTGATAAATCGTTCAAAGACGACCTCGGTGCTGACTCTCTCGAAGTCATGGAACTCGTCATGGACTTAGAAGACAAGTTCGAAATCACGATCGAAGATGAGCAAGCAGAAAACTTGAAGACTGTCGGCGATGTCGTCAACTACATCGAAACACAAGTCTGATCATTGAAGCTGACCCACCGCAATTTGCGGTGGGCTTTAGCTGTTTAGGAGGAACTATGACGAATCAAAAAGGACGTCGTGTCCGAAAAGGACCTTATGTAAAACGACGCAAGGATGCTCGGACGCTCGCTCAAATTGAGCAGAAATTCGAAGCGTTACAAGAGCGCCTGAATATCACGTTTTCTAATGTCGAGCTATTAAAACAGGCCTTCACGCACTCTTCGTTCGTCAATGAACAACGCGAGTCGGAAGGGGATAACGAACGTCTAGAATTTTTAGGGGACGCTGTCTTAGAGTTGACGGTGTCACGCTATCTATTCGAACACTACCCGGAACGTTCCGAGGGGGAATTAACGAAATTGCGAGCGGCAATCGTCTGTGAACCGTCACTCGTCCAATTTGCGAATCACTATCAGTTTTCCGATATGATTCTGTTAGGTAAGGGGGAAGAACTGACCGGTGGTCGGAATCGTCCAGCCTTACTTGCGGATGTCTTCGAATCCTTCATTGGCGCCTTGTATCTTGACCAAGGCATCGAAGCAGCCGAACGATTCCTCGCCGAAGCGGTTTTTCCGAAAGTGGCGACAGGCTTTTTTGAAGAACAGACAGATTTTAAGAGTCAATTACAGGAAGCCATTCAACGTGTCGGCTTAGGTGTCATCGAGTATGAAATCATCGAGGAGCGCGGTCCGGCGCATAGTCGGGAATTCATCTCGCGTGTCCAAGTCGCGGATGAGCTGGAAGGGATCGGGACAGGCCGATCGAAAAAAGAGGCAGAGCAACAGGCAGCAAAACAAGCCTTACTTGAATTAAAGAAACAGTTTTAAGCAACAAAAGGCCGACCATCTCTCGAATGCGTGAGAGATGATCGGCCTTTATCGTGTGAAGTTCGCTTGATTAGACAGTCTTAAGGGATTTCAGTTCGTCGACGATCGCGTCGACCTCTGCCAGTGATAACGAGTCGCGCATCATGACGAACTCATAAATCTCTTTTAAGTCCTCATTTTTTGAACCGTCGAATTGTTCTGCTTTAATGACCCCTTTGTTGATGATGTTCAATTTATCTAAGATCGCTTCAATCATTTGTTCAATCGTCATCGTGTTATTCGCTCCTCTTCTTCTTGTTTCGCGTGATACTACCTTAAAACCTATCATGTTGCTCGCGTTTCGGCTATGGTAAACTGAAAGAAATTCAAAAGAAATTTAAACATACGGGTGATCAAGATGTACTTAAAACGAATTGAAATCAATGGCTTCAAATCATTTGCCAGTCGAACTGAACTAGAATTCCTTCCGGGTGTCACGGCAGTCGTCGGACCGAACGGAAGTGGGAAATCAAATATATCGGACGCTGTCCGTTGGGTGCTCGGAGAACAATCTGCGAAGTCACTGCGTGGGGCGAAGATGGAAGACGTCATTTTTGCCGGCAGTCTGTCTGAACACCGGAAACAGTTTGCCGAGGTGACGCTCGTCTTAGACAACGAGTCGGGAACGGTCGCGTTACCGTATCAGGAGATCAGCGTCACGCGGCGTGTCAGCCGCAACGGAGACAGCGATTATTTTTTAAATAAAAAACCATGTCGCCTGAAGGATGTTCTTGATCTGTTCATGGACACAGGCTTGTCGCGTGATGCGTTTGCGATCATCGGACAAGGGCGAGTTGAACAAGTCATCTCCGGTAAACCGGAAGAACGTCGTGCTGTTATCGAGGAAGCAGCAGGCGTCTTGAAGTATCGTCATCGCAAGAAGCAAGCCGAGCGGAAATTAAGTGATACGGAAGCGAATCTATCGCGTGTCGATGATATTTTATATGAACTTGGCGGACGAATCGAGCCGTTACGTGAACAAGCGGCGCTCGCGAAGGAGTATCTCGTCGCTCGAGAACGGCATGATGTCCTCGAGCGTGGTATCTTGGCGCATGAAATCACGACGTATCAGACGGAGCTCGAAACACTAGCGCGTGACATCGCACAATGTGAAGAACGCCTTGCGTCTCAAAAGACGACTTACGAAGAGACCGTCTTGTCCCGAGAGAATCAAGAATCGACGCTCGAAGAAGAACGACAACAAGAAAACGCGTTGCAGGAGCAACTTCGACATGTCTCGACGCGACTGGTTGAAATCCAAGGTGCCCTTAACCTAGCGAAAGAGCGTGAAAAACACGGGACCGAGACGAAAGAGCGACTCGAACAAGAGGTTGCCGTCGTCGAAGAACGCGTCAAGGAACTGGAACTCGAACTGACCGCTTTACAGGAACGCCAAGCAGAAGTCGATCAGGAAGCAAAACGGATCACGGCTGAACGGGAACGAGCCGATCAAGCGCTGACACAAACCGATCGTGATTTTGATAAGGAAGCCGAAGTATTACGTTCGGAAGCCTTTGAAGTGGCGAGTCGATTAGCTGCGACGAATAATGCCTATAATCGGGCGAAGCAAGATCTCATGCAGGCAGAAGAACAACAACGTTCATTTACGGCGGACAGCGGTACGAAACAATCGACGCGTCGTCAACTCGAGGAAGACGTCGCTCGACTAGAGGCGGATGTCGCTTCGATCCGGACGAAGTTGGACCAAGCAACGGAAGAAGAGACAACGGCACTTGCGGCACGAAATGAACAACAACATGCGTTGCGACAAGTCGAACAGTCCGTTGCGGATTTAGAGCGACGTCGGCATAAGACGGAAGACCGGATTGAATTCCTTGAATCCGTCAAAGCCGACTATAGCGGTTATTTCGGTGCTGTGAAGACGATTTTAAAACAACGAGATCAGCACCCAGGTATTCACGGAGCGGTCGCGGAGTTGATTTCGGTTCCGGCGCGCTTTGAAGCGGCAATCGAGACAGCGCTTGGTGGTGCGATGCAAAACATCGTCGTTGATACCGATGCAACAGGACGTCGTCTGATCCAGGAGCTTCGACGATTAAATGCCGGTCGAGCGACGTTCATGCCGCTCGCCTCACTCCAAGCACGCGAAGTCAATCGTTCAGTACGAGAACAAGTCGGTGGAATGTCTGGGTTCGTCGGGATCGCAAGTGATCTCGTGACGACAGACGAGACGTTGGCGAAATTAAAGATGAACTTGCTCGGTACGACACTCGTCGTCGAGTCACTTGAACAGGCGAACCAAATCGCCCGTTCGACAGGACATCGCTATCGTCTCGTCACGCTCGAAGGAGATGTCGTCAACGTCGGCGGTACGATGACCGGTGGAAGCCGGAAAAAAGGTACACCATTGTTCAGTCAATCGCGCGAACTTGACGAGTTAAAAGAGGGACTGACGCGCGGGCAAGCGGTCATTCGGGAGCAGATGCGCCGCTTAGAAGATCTGAGAGCGGCGATCCAGACTCTTGATGCTACGGCTCGGACACGGACAGAAACGATTCAAGCATTACAAGGGCAACTCGAACAATCGCGCGATACGTTAGCAGATGCGAACCGTCATCTCGCTGTCATGACGTCTGAATTGTCGGTTGAAGATCGACAGATGGCACGTGTACTCGAACAAGAACAGGAAGCACGTCGGATCATCGAGACGTCGGAAGTCGAGATCGCAAAATGGACGGAGCGTCAAACAGAGCTCAGACAAGCCTTAGATCGTCTTAAGGATGCGCAAGCCCGTGGTGCCGTCACGATGGACGAACTGAAGAAGGAACAAGCGGAAGCAGTTCTCGAAGAGCGGACGATCCAAATGAAACAAGCGCAGCTTTCGCAAGAGATCGAACGCCTGACGGAACAGGTCAGTCACGCGAAGCTTGAACGTGGTCATAAACGCCGTGACTTGCGTCATGTCCTTGAAGGATTCGACGAAGCGAAGATTGATGCCTTGCACGCGGAACAGCGTGAACAGGAACAGGAACAACAACGGGTCGAGACCGAACTCGCCGCGATCGGACAACGGATTCAAGTACAAGCAGAATCCCTGCGCTTGATCCGGATCCGCGAAGCGAAAACGAAGGACGATCAACAAACGACGAAACAGGCACTCGAGCAACTACGACTCTCGCAAGGGAAAACGAGCACGCGTCTTGAGACAAGACAAGAAATGCTGGAAGAGATGGGATTACTGCTCGAACTGATTGCACCACTTGATCTATCGTATGAAGAGGCAAAAGAGGAAATTCATCTGCTCAAACGCCAACTCGAAGAAATCGGCATCGTCAACATCGGTGCGATTGAGGAATTCGCAGAGGTAGATGAACGGTTTACGTTCCTATCCGCGCAACGGGATGATCTCGTCGCTGCTAAAACCGATCTCTATGGCGTCATCGAAGAGATGGACCGAGAAGTCATTCGATTGTTCCGTCAAACGTATGATGCTGTCCGAGAACACTTCCGGGAAACATTCCGCGAGTTATTCGGGGGCGGTGAAGCCGATCTAGTCCTCGTTGACCCGAGTGATCTGTTGACGAGTGGAATTGATATCGTTGCGAAACCGCCTGGTAAGAAGCTGCAGAATTTGTCGCTCTTGTCCGGTGGAGAGCGTGCCTTGACAGCAATCGCCTTATTATTTGCGATTCTAAAGACACGTCCTGTCCCGTTCTGTGTCCTCGATGAGGTCGAGGCGGCGCTTGACGAAGCGAACGTCGCGCGATTCGGCGAGTTCGTACATCAGCTAGCACGCGAGACACAGTTCGTCATCATCACCCATCGGAAAGGAACGATGGAGGCGGCAGATGTCCTTTACGGCGTCACGATGCAGCAAAACGGGATATCTGAAGTGTTATCCGTTAAACTAGAAGAGGCACGACGTACATTAAGTGAAGAACCAAAGGAGATTAAACGATGAGTTTCTTTAAAAAACTGAAAGACCGCTTGACGACTTCGACACAAGAAGTCACGACTAAATTTACGGAAGGCTTGACGAAGACACGCGACGGATTAGCGAGTGCCGTAAATGATCTCGTCTACCGCTTCCGTGAAGTCGATGAAGACTTTTTCGAAGAGTTAGAAGAAGTGTTGATCCAAGCCGACGTCGGTGTGACGACGACGATGGATTTGGTCGAGGAACTAAAGACAGAAGTCAAACGACGTAACGTCAAGGATCCAAAACAAGTCCGGGATGTCCTCGTTGAAGTCGTCGCGAACATGTTAGTCGAAGAAGAAGAGACAGCCCTTGATCTTGATCATGAGCTGAATGTCATCCTCTTCGTTGGTGTCAACGGGGTCGGTAAGACGACGACGATCGGAAAACTTGCGAACCGCTTAAAACAAGAAGGCAAGAGCGTCATGTTAGCAGCGGGGGATACGTTCCGGGCTGGTGCGATCGATCAACTGCAAGTCTGGGGCGAACGCTCCGGTGTACCGGTCATTCGTCAAGGCGAAGGCTCCGATCCGGCTGCTGTCGTTTATGACGCCGTCCAAGCAGCGAAAGCACGTAAGGTCGACGTCCTGATTTGTGATACGGCAGGACGCCTACAAAACAAGGTCAATTTGATGAACGAGCTCGAAAAGGTCAAGCGCGTCATCGAACGTGAAATTCCTGGTGCACCCCATGAAGTATTGTTGGCGCTTGACGCGACAACAGGGCAAAACGCGATGGTGCAGGCAAAAGCCTTCAAACAAGCGACGAACGTCAGCGGAATCGTCTTGACGAAGCTTGATGGCACAGCAAAAGGCGGGATTGTTCTTGCAATCAAGAACGAGCTGAATCTGCCGGTTAAGTTCGTGGGTCTCGGTGAAAAGATCGATGATTTACAACCGTTTGACGCAGAACAATTCGTGTATGGACTGTTCGGCGATGTCTTTGAAGAAAAAGAAAACGTCGACACGGAAGAAAGCGCGGAATAAGCGACGTTTCATGTAAAGAAAAAAACTTGACAACACACTGTGAGGGCTGTACTATACTATCTGTAAAGGAATTTCACTTAACATTGCGGAGGTGCTCGAATGACACTTGATAAAACGAACCGGATGAATTATCTGATTGACTTTTATCAGGAGCTTTTGACGCCAAAACAACGGAATTACATGTCACTCTATTACTTAGATGACTTTTCCTTAGGTGAGATCGCCGATGAGTTTGAAGTCAGCCGACAAGCAGTCTACGACAACATAAAACGCACGGAAGCCATGCTCGAGCAGTATGAAGAACGACTATCGCTGTTCAAGAAACACGAACGGCGAAAGCAGTTACTCGATCAGCTGAAGCAATGCGACCTTCCGGGTGAAGCCCTAGTGATCATTGAGACATTGGAGCAATTAGAGTAGGAGGCATTCTTAATGGCATTCGAAGGATTATCGGAACGGCTTCAAGCCAGTCTCGCTAAAATGCGAGGTAAAGGTAAGATTTCTGAAGCAGACGTCAAAGAGATGATGCGCGAAGTTCGCTTAGCGCTACTCGAAGCCGACGTCAACTTCAAGGTCGTCAAACAATTCGTAAATGATGTAAAGGAACGCGCCGTCGGACAGGATGTCATGACGTCTTTGACGCCAGGACAACAAGTCGTCAAAATCGTCCACGATGAATTGACGAATCTGATGGGTGCAGAAGTGTCACCGTTGACGCTTGCGAACCGTCCTCCGACCGTCATCATGATGACCGGTCTGCAAGGGGCAGGTAAAACAACGACAACGGGTAAACTTGCCAATCATTTACGTAAAAAACATAATCGTAGTCCTTTGCTTGTTGCGGCGGATATTTATCGTCCGGCAGCAATCAAACAATTAGAGACACTCGGAAAACAATTGGAGTTACCTGTCTTCTCGATGGGAGATCAGGTTAGTCCACAAGAAATCGTTACCGGTGCACTCGATTATGCAAAAGAGCATCATCACGATATCGTGTTGATCGATACGGCAGGTCGCTTACACGTCGATGAGGAACTGATGCAGGAACTCGTTGATGTTAAGGAGATCGCCAAACCGCATGAAATCTTCCTTGTCGTCGATTCGATGACGGGTCAGGATGCCGTCAACGTCGCAGAGAGCTTCAACGAGAAGCTTGGCGTAACGGGAGTCGTTCTGACGAAGCTCGACGGAGATACGCGAGGTGGTGCAGCACTCTCCATCAAGGCAGTCACCGGAGCACCGATTAAGTTCGTCGGTCTTGGAGAGAAGCTCGATGCCATCGAACCATTCTATCCCGAGCGGATGGCGTCTCGGATTCTAGGCATGGGAGACATGCTGACACTGATTGAAAAAGCAGAGTCACAAATGGACGCTACGCGTGCCAAAGAGTTAGAAAACAAAATGCGCGATGCATCGTTTACATTCGATGATTTCATCGAGCAGTTGCAGCAAGTGAAACAGATGGGTCCACTCGACGAACTGTTGGGAATGATCCCTGGGGCAGGTAAAGGGAAGATGAAGGGGTTGAAAAACGCCCAAATCGATGAGAAGCAACTCGTGTATGTCGAAGCGATCATCCAATCGATGACGAAACGAGAGCGGACTGAACCTGAAATCTTGAATGCGAGTCGTCGGAAGCGGATTGCCCGTGGTAGCGGACGCAGTATCCAAGAAGTCAACCGCCTCATCAAACAGTTCGAAGACATGCGGAAAATGATGAAACAATTTTCCGGACAGATGGGCAAAGGGAAAAAGAAAGGCTTTGGCCTTCCATTCTTTTAAAAGTCTTTTCTCTTTTGCTGTAACGTTGTATACTAATGAAGTTGTCAATTTGACTAAACGAAAAAATCATTTATTATTTGGAGGGACTTACGAATGGCAGTTAAAATTCGTCTTAAGCGCATGGGCGCAAAAAAATCACCTTTCTACCGTGTGGTAGTAGCAGACTCACGTGCACCACGTGATGGTCGTTTCATCGAGCAAATCGGATACTACAATCCAGTTGCTAAACCAGAAGCAGAAGTTAAAATCAACGAAGAGCTAGCTCTTAAATGGCTCTCTGAAGGTGCTAAACCTTCGGACACAGTTCGTAATCTCTTCTCACAAGCTGGTATCATGGAGAAATTCCACAACGCGAAACTCGCGAAGTAAGACGTTAGGAGGTGAGCGAAAGCTTACCTCCTTTTTTTAATTCAAGAAAGGAAGTGAAACGAATGGAATGGTTGGAAATTGCGAAAATCGCCAACACGCACGGTCTAAAAGGGGAATTGAAGTTACTTGCAAGCACGGATTTCCCGGAAGAACGCTTTAAGGTCGGAAAAGAAGTCTTTCTCGGCTCTGAAGGCACGTATACACCGGTAACGATCAGTGGCTACCGGAAGCATAAACAATTCATCATGGTGACGTTCAAAGGCATGCATCATATCAATGACGTCGAGAAGTACAAAGGATTGAAACTCTATGTCCATGCAGAAGACTTACAGGACTTAGACGAGCATGAATTTTACTATCATGAGATCATCGGTTGTACGGTTTATGACGGTGAGACGAAAATAGGAGTCGTATCCGACATTCTCGAAACGGGCGCAAATGACGTCTGGACGATCAAACGCGACGGAAAAAAAGATGTCCTGATTCCGTATATCGAGCAAGTCGTCGCTTCCGTCGACGTCGAACAGAAACGCATTCAGATCACGCCGCTTCCGGGACTGATCGAGGAATGAACATCCGTGTATTGACGTTGTTTCCAGAAATGTTTTCAGCGCTTGACCATTCGATCGTCAAGCGAGCGCAAGACGATCAACACGTCATACTTGAAACAATCAATTTTCGAGATTTTTCAACGAATCGACATGGTAAGGTCGATGATTATCCGTATGGTGGAGGAGCGGGCATGTTGTTGACACCGCAACCCGTCTTCGATGCGATGGCAAGTCTACCGGAACGACAACGACGAATCATCGTCATGACACCGACCGGTAAACGGTTTTCGCAACGAATGGCGGAAGAATGGGCAAACGAAGAAGAACTTGTCTTCTTATGTGGTCACTATGAGGGGTTTGATCAGCGAATCCATGATCAGTTGGTAACGGATGAGGTCTCGCTCGGAGACTTCGTCTTGACGGGAGGAGAACTCGCTGCGATGACGATGATTGACGCAGTCGTCCGCCTCTTACCGGACGTCCTCGGTGCGTCTGCGAGTCACGAAGATGATTCCTTCTCAACAGGACTTCTCGAATACCCGCACTATACACGTCCGGCAGAATATAAAGGGTACCGAGTACCCGATGTTTTGTTATCAGGCAACCATGCCCGGATTGAAAAATGGCGACGGGAACAGTCGCTGAAGCGGACATATGAGCGGCGCCCTGATCTTCTCGTGGATGCATCGTTGACGGATGAAGATCAACGTTATTTAGACTCGATTTCAGGATTGTCAAACGACTGAATCTATGATAAGTTAAAACATGTGGCAAAAGCCACCCATTAACGATGTTCCGCTGTCGGATGCTTGAAGCAAATGAAGATAAGAACATTGGTGAAAAAAGGAGAAATCATTCATGAACACACAACAATTGTTCCGTGAACTTACACAAGAACAAATCAAGTCAGACGTCCCTGCGTTCCGTCCTGGGGATACAGTCCGTGTACACGTTAAAGTCGTCGAGGGTACGCGTGAGCGTATTCAGCTCTTCGAAGGCGTAGTCATCAAACGTCACGGTGGCGGCATCAGTGAAACATTCACAGTCCGTAAAATTTCTTACGGAGTTGGCGTTGAGCGTGCTTTCCCGCTCCACTCACCACGTGTTGCACAAATCGAAGTCGTTCGCTACGGTAAAGTCCGTCGTGCGAAACTTTACTACCTCCGTAACCTTCGTGGTAAAGCGGCGCGTATTAAAGAAATTCGTCGTTAATCATGTGAAAAAGTGGCTTGTCTCCGGACAAGCTTCTTTTTTTTGCAGTTTATGCGTATACTAGTCCTTAGGAAGAAATTGCGTTAATCAAGGGAGTGGAATTCGTGAAGGAGTTATTCAGTTGGGTAAAGGCGCTCGTCGTAGCGCTCGTCATCGCGTTCATCATTCGAACGTTTCTGTTCGTACCCGTCATCGTTGATGGGGAATCGATGATGCCAACCTTACACAATGCGGATCGAATGATTGTCAATAAGATCCCGTACTATTTTAATGAACCAGAAAGAGGCGATATCGTCGTCTTCCATGCAACGGAAACACGAGACTATATCAAACGGGTCATCGCTGTTCCGGGAGATACGATGTATTACAAAGACGATACATTGTATGTCAACGACAAGAAAGTCGCCGAACCGTATTTGAAAGAATATAAAGCTCAGATGAGTGGTGTGCCATTGACGGAAGACTTCACGCTTGAAGAGCGAACAGGAGAGACGACTGTTCCAAAAGGAAAAGTATTCGTCATGGGAGACAATCGTCAAAATTCAAAAGATAGTCGTGATATCGGTTTTGTGGATGAAGATCAAATCGTCGGAACGACGAACTTCGTCTTCTATCCATTCAATGATGTACGCTCTGTCGATTAAAACGAACGAAGATGAGACGCTTGCCGTTAAAAGTAAGCAGCTCATCTTCTTTTCTTGTCTGAAGTTGCGTATACTAGGGAGTGGATGTTTTTTCATGTATCGTATGATCAGCAAGAAGTCCAGGAATATATGAACGAGGTGAAGGATATGACGATTCAATGGTTCCCCGGTCACATGGCCAAAGCACGTCGGGAAGTCACAGAAAAACTAAAGTTGATCGATGTGGTGATCGAACTCGTCGATGCCCGTCTTCCGATGTCGAGCCGTAACCCGATGGTCGAACAGATCACGGCAGGTAAGCCGCGACTGATTGTCCTCAACAAGGCGGATATGGCGGATAAACGAGTGACGGAGCAATGGATGCAGGCATTACGAGCAGATGGTGTTGATGTCGTTGCGGTTGACGCGAAGCACAATAAAGGATTGAATCAAATCCATGAGGGTGCTTTACGACTAATGAAAGAAAAACACGCACGGATGCGGGAGAAAGGGCGGAATCCGAGTGCAATCCGTGCCTTGATCATCGGCATTCCGAACGTCGGGAAATCGACGCTCATCAATCGACTTGCTGGCCGAAATATCGCTATCACGGGTGACCGTCCAGGTGTGACGAAACGCCAGCAGTGGATCAAGATGAAGACAGGTGAGATGGAATTACTTGATACACCAGGTATCCTCTGGCCGAAGTTCGACGATCAAGTCGTCGGATATCGGTTAGCAGCGACGGGAGCGATCAAGGATGACATCTTAAACATCGACGATATCGCGCTATTTGCCCTTCGTGAGCTAAAGACACGGTATCCGGAGCAGTTACGTGAGCGCTATCGACTCGACGAAGTATCGGGAGAAGCGGTTGATGTACTTGAAGCAATCGGTAAAAAACGTGGTTTCGTCTCAGGTGGCTATGTCGATTTCGAGCGGACGAGCGAAATGCTCCTGCATGAGCTACGAACGGAAAAGCTCGGTCGGGTGACGCTTGAAACAGTCGAAGAATGGGAAACGCATGCATAACGGACTTGGACATCCTTTGATGTCCAAGTTTTTTTCAAAGGAGCAGGATGTATGAAGATAGCAGAAGTAAAAGAACGATTGCAAAAAGCGACACTAGAAGAATTTATTCAATTGAAGCAGGAACTGGCTTCAGATACGCGAAAAGGGGTGCATACGCTGTTTCGTCAGACAGAACGACGATTTGCACTCGAAGAGCAGCAACGGATCGATTTCAAGAAACGACTCGCGTTTGAAGACGAGTATCGTCAGCAAGGGTACGTTCGAATTGCGGGAGTGGACGAAGTCGGACGAGGTCCATTAGCTGGTCCTGTCGTCGCAGCAGCAGTCATCTTACCTGACGGTTTCTATCATCCAGGACTAACGGATTCCAAACAGATGAGTAAAGTACAGCGGCAAGCGGCACTGAAGCATTTGCAAGAAGTTGCTGAGATTGCGATCGGCATCATCGAACCGGCTGAAATCGACGAAATTAATATCTATCAAGCATCGAAACGGGCAATGCAAGACGCAGTTCGTCAACTCAAACCAGATGCCTTACTTGTCGATGCGATGACACTCGACGACGATACACCACAACTCTCTCTTATCAAAGGAGATGCGCGGAGTGTCTCCATTGCTGCTGCAAGTGTCGTTGCGAAAGAGACACGAGATGCGATGATGGAACAATATGCGATCGAGTATCCGGGATATGGATTTGAAACACACGCAGGTTACGGAACACCCATACATTTACAAGCGCTCGATACACTGGGCGTCACACCGATTCATCGAAAAACATTCCGCCCTGTCAAAGAACGCCTCTAGGAGGAAACGATCATGCAAATCGAACATCGTGCCTTATTACCATTTAAAATCATCGATCATGCGAACCTACCGTTACGGGAAGGCGCAAACATCGTCGGTAAAGTTTTAAAGCTGTTACCCGACGGATTAATGGAACTCCAAGTCGGTCAACGCGTCTTGACGGCAGGGACGACAGCTGAACTAAAAGAAGGGAACATGTATCGCTTTCAAGTCGTTTCAGCAGAGGGACAACCAGTTTTAAAAATCATCTCGACCGAGTCTGTTCCGCAAAAGTCGACTCTCCCCCAGTTACTCGACTCCTTTTTACAACGCCAGACGGTACCGACTGCGGAAACACGGGAACTCCTAAGGCAAATCGGTCAACCGGTGACGGAAGGAGAAGCGAAGCAGTTAAAACACGCCCTTACCGAACTCGTTCAACTGGCAAAGGGTGACGAGACAGGTCGAACGCTTGATCGAAAGACGAGTGATCAGATTTTAGCGCAACAACTCGTCCAAGCAACGAACGAAGCAGGGAAAGGAGTCTATTTATTTCAATTACCTCAATTTGGACCGTTCGAAGATGTTGATCTCATGATGGAAGCACCGTTCGAACGGACGTTTGATCCAAATCATGCCCGTGTCGTCTTATATCTTCAATTACCGACGCTCGGTGAGGTCGCTGTCGACGTCTTGATCGCAGACCGGAATGTTTCGATTTCCGTCTTTCATCCAAATGCGCACGTCAATACGTTCATGCAAGCCTACACACCGCAAATTCAGACTCGTCTTGAGGAACAAGGCTATGCATTGACGCGATTCGATTGGGTCGAACAGACGAAAGAGCGCGTACCACATGATATCTCAACGCGTAACGGAAGGGTGGATCTTCATATATGAAAAAAGCAATAGCTCTATCATACGAAGAACAGATGCATGCCCCAAAGGTCGTTGCTAAGGGATCGGAACACATCGCAGAACGGATTTTAGAAGAGGCATTAAAACATGATATTCCGATCCGGCAGGACGAAACGTTGATGACGTTACTAGATGCTGTTCAAGTATCAGAACAGATTCCGGAAGAATTATACGGTGTCATTGCCGAGTTATTTGCCTTTTTATATCGTCTCGATCAAGATGAAATTCTGAAAAAATAAAGCTTTCGGTCGATAACGATAGACAGCGCTTCCAATTTTAACTACAATGAAAGAGCCGAAACTAAAGGGGTTAAGGGGGATTTTTTCATGAATGTACATGAGTATCAGGCAAAAGAATTACTTCGTTCGTACGGTGTACCCGTACCAAACGGAATCGCAGCCTTCACCGTCGAAGAGGCGGTCGATGCATCAGAACAATTGTCAGGCCCGATTAAAGTCGTCAAAGCTCAAATTCACGCGGGGGGACGCGGTAAAGCAGGTGGCGTCAAGCTTGCGAAATCGCAAGAAGAAGTGAAAGAATATGCGACGGAGTTACTCGGCAAAACGCTCGTCACGCACCAAACAGGTCCAGAAGGAAAAGTCGTTCAACGTCTTCTCGTCGAAGAAGGGTGTGCGATTGACAAAGAATACTATCTTGGAATCGTACTTGATCGTGTGACAGGACGTGTCGTCATCATGGGATCAAGCGAAGGTGGTATGGACATCGAAGAGGTGGCGGAAGCGACACCAGAAAAAATCATCAAAGAAGTCGTCGATCCTGCAGTTGGTCTTCAAGGGTTCCAAGCGCGTAAACTTGCGTTCGCAATGGGTGTTCCTGTGAAGCTCGTCAACAAGTTCGTCGGCATGGTCACAAAACTCTACAACTTCTTCGTCGACAAGGATTGTTCGATCGCAGAAATCAACCCACTCGTCACGACGAAGGATGGCGAAGTCCTCGCACTGGATGCGAAGTTGAACTTCGACTCAAATGCATTGTATCGTCATGCGGACATCGTGGCGTTACGTGATGAAACTGAAGAAGATCCACGCGAAGTCGAAGCATCAAAGAGTGATTTGAACTACATCGCGCTCGATGGAAACATCGGTTGTCTCGTCAATGGTGCTGGTCTTGCCATGGCAACGATGGATATCATCAAACACTTCAGTGGTGATCCTGCGAACTTCCTCGATGTCGGTGGTGGTGCGACGAAGGAAAAAGTAACAGAAGCCTTCAAACTGATCTTATCGGATGAGAACGTCAAAGGGATTTTCGTCAACATCTTCGGTGGAATCATGAAATGTGATGTCATCGCAGAAGGTATCGTTGCGGCGACAAAAGAAGTCGGTCTCGAATTGCCACTCGTCGTTCGTCTTGAAGGTACGAACGTTGATGCAGGGAAACAAATTCTCAAAGATTCAGGTCTAGCGATTACAGCAGCTACATCAATGGCAGACGGCGCAGAAAAAATCGCTGCGCTCGTGAAGTAAGGGGGAGCTAAAGATGAGTATTTGGGTGAACGAATCGACGAAAGTCATTATTCAAGGGATTACTGGTAACCAAGGGATGTTCCATGGTGAACAGATGATCGACTACGGCACAAACCTCGTAGGCGGTGTCACACCAGGAAAAGGCGGTACGGAAGTACTCGGTGGTGTTCCTGTCTTTGATACGGTCGCACAAGCGGTCGAAAAAACGGGTGCGAACGCATCGATCATCTACGTACCACCAGCATTCGCAGCGGATGCAATCATGGAAGCAGCAGATGCGAACATCGCGTTGATCATCTGTATCACGGAAGGTATTCCAGTTCTTGATATGGTCAAAGTAAAACGTTACCTCGAAGGCAAACCAGTTCGTCTCATCGGACCGAACTGCCCGGGCGTTATCACTCCAGGTGTCGCGAAACTTGGTATCATGCCAGGATACATCCATACACCAGGTCATGTCGGTATCGTCTCACGTTCTGGGACTTTGACGTATGAAGCTGTCCATCAATTGACGACTGCTGGTATCGGTCAATCGACAGCTGTTGGTATCGGGGGAGACCCGGTCAATGGAACGGACTTCATCGATACGCTCAAAGCATTCAATGAAGATCCAGAAACAAAAGCCGTCATCATGTTAGGGGAAATCGGTGGAACAGCTGAAGAAGAAGCGGCTGAGTGGGTCAAAGCGAACATGACGAAACCAGTCATTGGTTTCATCGGTGGTCAAACAGCTCCTGCCGGCAAACGGATGGGTCACGCAGGTGCGATCATCTCTGGCGGTAAAGGAACAGCTGCTGAAAAAATCAAGACACTCCGTGCAAACGGAATTGAAGTGGCAGAAACACCAGCTATCATTGGTGAGACGTTAATCCGTGTCATCAAAGAAGCAGGGATCTATGACGAGTGCGTGACGAACAGCACAGTCAAATAAATCAAAAAAGAAGCTGTCCTGATCAAATCAGGACGGCTTTCTTCTATATAAATAAGAAGCTTAAATAAGGAGCGCTGATCTCATGAAACGTGAACTGTATGTCCGCTTCGCCATGTGTCAGGTACCGTACACGATCGTCCGATTGATTGAGCAATTCGGAATCGTTCCCAGTCATGAATTACCCGTTTCGACGCGTCTTCGAAAACGGTATGAACAAGCATTACAGCTTGATTGGATCGAAGAGTCGATTCTAGTCAAAGGAGATCCACTGTTTCCGACTGTGTTACTGACGATCCCTCAACCGGTCTATGCCCTCTTTTACCGCGGTGATCCGTCCCGCTTAACACTTCCACGCGTCAGTATCATCGGTAGTCGAACCCCCTCACCGCACCATCTTTCCCGTATGCGTTTCTTGCAACCCTTCTTTCATCCAGATCTCGCCACCGTTTCCGGAGGTGCCTATGGTATCGATGCCCTCGTCCATCGTCTATCCTTAAAACATCAGCAGATAACGATCGCAGTTCTTGCTGGCGGACTTGATCGCCTATATCCTACTTCCCATGCTACTCTTTTTGAACGTATCTTCTCACACGGTCTTCTTCTCTCCGAATATCCACCCGGAACTCCTATTCAAAAATTTCAATTTCTAGAACGGAATCGAATCATTGCTGGATTATCTTCATCATTGATCATCGTCGAAGCGGCGAAACGAAGCGGTACGATGAATACTGCCAGTCACGCGCTTGACCAAGGAAAAGATGTCTATTGTTTGCCGGGTTGTCCCACGGAATCGTTCTTTTCCGGAACGAATCAATTGATCGCAGAAGGAGCGATTCCACTCCTTGATCCGGAAGAAGTTTCAAAAAGTATTCGGCTGAACGTTGACAAATGGGAATCGAGACTACTATGATAAGTGAGATTAAAATACGAGTACGCCTCTAATAGGGAGCGATTGCAATGGCAAAATATCTAGTAATCGTCGAGTCACCCGCTAAGGCAAAAACCATTAAACGTTATCTCGGATCCAACTATACCGTGAAAGCGTCGATGGGGCACGTCATTGACTTGCCGAAAAGCCAAATGGGAGTCGACGTCGAACATGACTATGAACCGAAATATATCACGATCCGTGGTAAAGGTCCGGTCTTAAAAGAACTCAAGACAGCTGCGAAAAAAGCACAAAAAATCTATCTCGCAGCCGACCCCGACCGTGAAGGGGAAGCGATCGCATGGCATTTAGCTAAAGCATTAGGCGTTGATGAATCAACGGAGTGCCGCGTCGTCTTCAATGAAATCACGAAAGATGCCATCAAGGATTCGTTCAAGCGACCACGCAAGCTCAACTATGATCTTGTCGATGCGCAGCAAGCCCGTCGTATCTTGGACCGCCTTGTTGGTTACAGCATGAGTCCGTTATTATGGAAGAAGATTAAAAAAGGGTTATCTGCGGGACGCGTTCAATCCGTTGCCGTCAAGATGATCATCGATCGTGAACAAGAAATCAATGCGTTCATGCCTGAAGAATACTGGACGATCAAACTCGAACTCGATGCAAACGGTGAAAAGCTCGAAGCGAACTTCTACGGAGTCGATGGCAAGAAGCGTGAACTTCATTCGCAAGAAGAAGTCGATCAAATCTTGAATCAACTCTCAGAAGACTTTACAGTTGATTCCGTCACGAAAAAAGAGCGTAAACGGAATCCGGCGTTACCGTTTACGACGAGTTCTTTGCAACAGGAAGCAGCACGTAAGCTGAACTTCCGAGCGAAGAAGACGATGATGATCGCACAACAGCTATACGAAGGAATCGAAATTGGAAAAGAAGGTACAGTCGGTTTGATTACGTATATGCGTACCGATTCGACACGGACGTCAGATTCGGCGAACCTCGAAGCACACGGGTTCATTGAGCAGGCGTACGGAAAAGAATACATCGCAAGCGAGAAACGTAAAGAAAAGAAATCAGCGAACTCACAAGATGCACACGAAGCGGTTCGTCCGACTTCGACGATGCGCGAGCCACAACTCGTCAAATCGTATTTATCGCGTGATCAGTTCCGCTTATATAAACTAATTTGGGAACGGTTCGTCGCAAGCCAGATGGCGCCAGCGATTCTCGATACTGTCAAAATCGATCTCGTCTCGAACGACGTCACGTTCCGTGCGAACGGGTCGACCGTTAAATTCCCGGGCTTCATGAAGGTCTACATCGAAGATACGGACGATGAGGCGGTTTCAGACGTCAAGGAAGGACTACTTCCTCCACTCGATGAAGGGGAAGAGTTGAAACAATCAGCAATCGAACCGAAACAACACTTCACACAACCACCACCACGTTATACGGAAGCACGTCTTGTCCGGGCGATGGAAGAGCTCGGTATCGGTCGTCCGTCGACGTATGCGCCGACGCTCGATACGATTCAAAAACGCGGTTACGTGACGCTTGAAGAGAAGAAATTCTTACCAACGGAACTCGGTGAACTCGTCATCGATATGATCAGCGACTATTTCCAAGAGTTCATCACTGTCCAGTTCACGGCAGACATGGAAGCTTTACTCGATGCGATCGAAAAAGGTGACATGCAGTGGACGGAAGTCGTCGATCCAATCTATAAGTCCTTTGCAAAGCGTCTGACACGAGCAGAAGCAGAAATCGAGAAGATTGAAATCAAAGATGAACCGGCTGGAGAAGATTGTGAAGTCTGTGGTCATCCGATGGTCATCAAGATGGGGCGTTATGGCAAGTTCATGGCGTGCTCGAACTTCCCAGAGTGTCGTAATACGAAACCGATCCAAGTCGAGATCGGTGTGAAGTGTCCGACATGTGGAACGGGCGACATCGTCGAACGTCGTAGTAAAAAAGGACGTTTGTTCTACGGTTGTTCGAACTATCCGGAGTGTGAGTTCGTCTCATGGGATAAACCGGTCGAAGAACCATGTCCGGTATGTAGTAGTATGATGGTACAAAAGAAAATCAAGAACGGTGTGAAAGTAGAATGTACATCTTGTGGACATCATGAAACACGCATCGATCAGGAGCAAGAGGAGGAATGACCGTTGAAACGTGTAACGGTAATCGGCGCGGGACTTGCAGGTTCTGAAGCAGCATGGCAACTTGCAAAACGCGGCGTACAAGTAGATTTATATGAAATGCGGCCTGTCAAACAGACACCCGCGCACCATACAGACCAATTCGCTGAACTCGTCTGTTCGAACTCACTTCGAGCGAACCAGTTAACGAACGCAGTTGGTGTCTTAAAGGAAGAGATGCGTCAGCTCGATTCCTTGATCATGAAAGCAGCAGACTTAGCGAGCGTTCCAGCAGGTGGAGCACTTGCTGTCGATCGGCACGACTTCGCAGGATATGTGACGGAAACGTTGAAAAACCACCCGAACGTTACCGTCCATCATGAAGAAATCGAAGCGATTCCAGATGGTCCGACGATCGTCGCGACGGGTCCGTTGACGAGTGCGGCATTATCGGAATCACTTAAACAATTCACAGGTGAAGATTACCTATACTTCTTCGATGCAGCGGCACCGATTCTCGATGGAGACACGATCGATCGTGAGAAGGTTTACCTGAAATCACGATATGATAAAGGCGAAGCTGCCTACTTGAATTGTCCAATGACGGAAGAAGAATTCCAGCTCTTCTATGATGAGCTGATCAATGCGGAAGTCGTTCCATTGAAGGAATTTGAAAAAGAGATTTACTTCGAGGGCTGTATGCCATTTGAAGTTCTCGCTTCACGCGGACCGAAAACACTCTTGTTTGGACCGATGAAGCCAGTTGGACTTGAAGATCCGAAGACAGGCAAACGACCATATGCTGTCGTTCAATTGCGTCAGGATAACTCAGCTGGAACATTGTTCAACCTTGTCGGCTTCCAGACACATTTGAAATGGGGCGAACAAAAGCGGATCATTCGCTTGATTCCTGGTCTTGAGAATGCAGAAATCGTCCGTTATGGTGTCATGCACCGTAACACGTTCGTCAACTCACCGAATTTATTGAAACCAACGTATCAGACACGTACACGTGACGACTTGTTCTTTGCTGGTCAAATGACAGGTGTCGAAGGGTACGTCGAGTCAGCAGCGTCCGGTTTGACGGCAGGAATCAATGCGGCACGTCTCGTCAATGAGGCGGAACCGGTTACGTTCCCGCAGGAAACGATGATGGGTGCGATGTCGCACTATATCACGACGACGGAAGGGAAGAACTTCCAGCCAATGAATGCCAACTTCGGATTGGTACCAGCACTCGTCGGTCATCCGGTTCGGATGAAAAAACCTGAGAAGTATGCGCTCTACGCAGAGCGAGCACTTGAAGCAATCAAAGATTTCACGGATATGTGATTTTTGATGGGGAGAAAGGCGTGATTTAGCGCTCTTTCTCCCCATTTCTTAATTTGTCATAAAAGCGTGATAATTTCGTTAATTTTTCGGTTTTTGGTCTATTGTCAGACTACTTGGTCTGTGCTATGCTAAGGGCGATTCGAGAATGAAATGGTCAGAAGGGGGCGCATTCATGGGGATAGACACTGCTTTTGAGCGACTGCTAGAAGATTTCATGCGGTATGTTCATATTGAACGTCAATTATCTCCGAATACAGGTCGCTCTTATGATCAAACACTTCGACAATACGCCGCTTTTTGCCGCGATCATCAGTTACGATCGATTGAATTGGCAAGTGCACGGCGTTATTTGTATGCTCTTTACGATCAGGAGCTGGCGCGGGCGACGATTGCACAAAAAGTTTCCTGCCTCAAACAATTTGGTCGTTTTTTGACACGTGACACCGATGAGCCTAATCCCTTCGATGGATTAAAAGCACCAAAACGACAACAAGGACTTCCGACATTCCTCGTCCCAACGGAATATGAACGTTTCCTCGATGCCTTTCGATCGAGTGATACGCTTGGCAACCGGAATGTGGCGTTAGTAGAACTTTTATATGCGACGGGTATGCGGGTCAGCGAGGTCGTTCAACTGGATCTTCGTGATCTCGCGACTGATCACTCCTACGTCCATGTGTATGGAAAAGGTGGGAAGGAACGCATCGCACCAATCGGAACCTTTGCTAAAGATGCATTAGAACTGTACTTACCATCACGAGATCCAGTCGCAGGTCATGAGCAAGCGTTGTTCTTGTCTCATTCAGGGCGTCGATTGACGACGGATGCGATTCGGAAAATCATGAAAAAAGGGGAACAACTCGTTGGGAAACATGTGACCCCACATGCGCTTCGTCATAGTTTCGCGACAGATTTACTGGAAAGAGGCGCCGATTTGCGAGCGGTCCAGGAGTTACTTGGACACGCATCGCTGTCGACGACCGGTCAGTATACACACGTAACGACGGAACGATTACGACATGTTTATCAACAAGCACATCCTCGTGCCTAAGGGAGGAAACATTGATGTTTCATGCAACGACGATTTTTGCGATTCAACATAACGGACAATCCGCGATGAGCGGAGACGGACAGGTGACTTTCGGAAACCAAGTCATCATGAAGAAAAGTGCGAAAAAAGTACGGCGCCTCTATGGTGGCAAAGTCATTGCCGGATTTGCTGGAAGTGTCGCGGACGCGTTCACACTCTTTGAAAAATTCGAAGCGAAGCTTGAAATGTATAACGGGAACTTACAACGGGCAGCAGTTGAGCTGGCGAAGGAATGGCGAGGCGATAAGATGTTGCGTCAACTTGAAGCACTCTTACTTGTCATGGATGGAACACATCTCTTACTTGTATCCGGAAACGGGGAAGTCATCGAACCGGATGACGGCATTCTCGCAATCGGTTCAGGTGGTAATTATGCGCTTGCAGCAGGGCGCGCGTTAGCTCGACATGCAAGTCATCTCACAGCAGAGGAGATCGCCCGCGCAGCGCTTGAGACGGCTGGTGAACTCTGTGTCTTTACGAACGATCAAATCATCCTAGAAACGATCGGAGGCAATGACCATGCATGAATTGACGCCAAGACAAATCGTCGAGAAGTTAAATGAACATGTCATCGGACAAGCGGATGCTAAACGTGCGGTGGCGATTGCTTTACGTAATCGGTACCGTCGACAATTACTCGATGCATCGATGCGGGATGAAGTCACACCGAAGAATATCCTGATGATCGGACCGACCGGAGTCGGAAAGACTGAAATTGCGCGACGCCTCGCGAAACTCGTCCGTGCGCCGTTCGTCAAAATCGAAGCGACGAAGTTCACGGAAGTAGGGTACGTCGGTCGTGATGTGGAGTCAATGGTGCGGGATCTCGTGGAAGCGTCTCTACGTCTTGTCAAAGATGAGAAAAAAGAAGCGCTCAAAGATCGAGCGGAAGCAGTGGCGAACGAACGAATCGTCGATGCGTTATCTGGTAAAAAAGCGTCATCTGGTCTCGGTGGTGGAACGAATCCGTTTGAGATGTTGTTTGGAGGGAACCAGAAGCAACAAGAGCCGGATACATCGGAAGCGACAGCCGACCGTTCGTTACTTCGTCAGCAATTACTGACAGGGCAACTTGAGGATCGCATGATTGAGGTCGATGTTGAAGAACGCCAAGTGGATTTATTCTCTGGGCAACAAGGCATGGAGGGGCTCGCGAATCTTCAGGATATGCTCGGACAAGTCATGCCGAAGAAAACGAAGAAGCGTCAGCTCACAGTCAAGGAAGCGCGTCCGATTTTGACAGCGGAAGAAGCGGAACGGTTGCTCGACTTGAACGAAGTCCATGACGAAGCGGTTCGTCGCGCAGAACAGATGGGTATCATCTTCGTCGATGAGATCGATAAGATCGCGACAAAAGGACATGATTCAGCTGGTGTTTCACGAGAGGGTGTTCAACGAGACATCTTACCAATCGTTGAAGGATCGACGATCGTTACGAAATATGGTCCAGTCAAGACGGATCACATCTTGTTCATCGCTGCGGGTGCATTCCATATGGCGAAACCATCTGATCTGATTCCTGAACTCCAAGGTCGTTTTCCGATCCGTGTCGAACTCGATAGTTTGACAGAAGATGACTTTGTTAAGATTTTAACTGAACCGAATCAAGCATTACTCAAACAATATAAAGCATTATTAGGGGCAGAGCACGTTCATGTCACCTTTACAGAAGAAGCCATTCGTGAAATCGCACGGATTGCTGCACAGGTAAACGATGAGACGGATAATATTGGAGCACGACGCTTGTATACGATCATGGAGCGCGTCCTTGAAGAATTATCCTTCGAAGCAGCAGACATGCCGGAGACGGATGTGACGATCACGCCACAATACGTGACGGAACGAGTTGGAAAAGTAGCAGATGATCGAGACTTAAGTCAGTTCATCTTATAAAGTGGAGGAAGAAAAAATGAATTTATTGGCGAAAACGCGGAAGCTGAATACGATGTTACAACAAGAAGCGAGCACACATGTTGATTTCAAGGTCATGGCTGATCGACTCAGCGAAGTCATGGAATCGAACACATTCATCGTAAGTCGGCGCGGTAAGTTACTAGGTATCGCAATCAAGCAACAAATCGAAAATGACCGGGTCCGTGGTTTCTTAGAAGAACGTCAATTCCCGGAAGATTACACGAAAAAATTATTTAACGTCACGGAAACGACAGCAAACATTGCCATCGATAGTGAACATACGGCATTCCCAGTCGACAACCGTGATACGTTCGAAACGTCGAAAACGACGATCGTACCGATCATCGGTGGTGGAGAACGCCTTGGGACACTTGTTCTCGGTCGTATGGTGGAAGACTTCAATGAAGAAGACCTCGTGCTTGCGGAGTATGGTGCGACAGTCGTCGGGATGGAGATCCTTCGTGAGAAGGCACATGAGGCGGAAGATAAGGCACGTAAGAAAGCGGTCGTTCAGATGGCGATCAATTCATTGTCTTATTCAGAACTTGAAGCGATTGAGCATATCTTCGAAGAGCTGGAAGGAAATGAAGGACTACTCGTCGCTTCAAAGATTGCCGATCGCGTCGGTATCACGCGTTCCGTCATTGTCAACGCACTGCGTAAACTCGAAAGTGCAGGCGTCATCGAGTCGCGTTCACTTGGAATGAAAGGAACTTACATTAAAATTTTGAACGATAATTTCCTTTATGAGTTAGAGCGTATTAAATCGAACTAAAAAAATAATGAGATACAGCGTATTTTTCGTTAATCGTTTTTAACGTCTGTATTAGATAAGCGATTCTTCTTCAATGTGAGAAGAATCGCTTTTTTTGTTAAAGACGATTTCTTACAAACATCCATCAGATCACAGAAGAAGCAATGCAGATCCACTATTCTTTAAATGGTTATCGTAGAACATCAATGAAAAATACCAAGAAAAGGGGTGGATAAAAAAGTTAAAAGAGAAGGAACTATTTTTATATTTATTCAAAGAAATTACAATTTGGTGTTTTTTTCATTCTGTATTAGATGTATAATCAATTCTGTTGCTCATGAATGAAATATTTTAAATCTTAGTTTAGACATTTTCTGTAAATCATAAATTAGTCCATTTTTATTAATTAAACTTTTTTCTATTCGTAGATGCATAGGTAATATTTATCATTTTTGAACAAAATGGTAATTAAAGGTGAAAAATGAACATCTCATTACCCTTTTTTTAAAATTTATCCTTTTCAAACATTGACCTATTTGTTTCAATTATTTCAGATATGTTACTAATGACTTACTAGTTTTAATATTCTTCAATTCCAAACTATTCATATATGGAGGGCGGATAAATGGATTGGTTAGGTTCCGATTATTCTTTACTCACTAAAGCAGTCAATCGTACTGTAGATTCTCAAAAAGTAATATCTAAAAATATCGCGAATGTTGATACACCTGGATACAAAGCGCAACGTTTAGTGTTTTCGGATGTACTAGACTCTCAAATGAAAATGAGTCTAAAGCGTCATGCTCAAATTGATGCGCAAGGTTCGATCGTTGAGCAATCGACTTCTATGCGTAACGATGGAAATGGTGTCGATATTGATTTTGAGATGTCTGAATTATCACGCAATCAAATCGAGTATGAGGCATTAGTAGAACAGCTGAATCGGAAATTTTCAGGAATCCAATCAGTAATTAGAGGAGGCAGATAAAAGTGAGTATGTTCGGTGGATTTCATACTTCTGCATCAGGGTTAACTGCACAACGTCTCCGGCTTGATACGGTTTCAGCAAATATTGCAAATGCTCAAACGACACGGGGAGAACTTGTAGATGGTCAATGGCAACCCTACGCTCGTAAATTAGCAGTGCTTAAGGAAACGGCTAACGGTGTAACGGTTAGCGAACTTCGAAAAGATGAAGAGCCTTTTAAATTAGAATACAACCCAAGTCATCCGGATGCAGACGAGCTTGGATACGTCAAAATGCCGAATGTCGACATTTTAAAAGAAATGGTCGATATGATGGGCGCAACACGATCTTATGAAGCAAACGTGACAGCTCTTAACGCGACGAAAGCAATGCTTGTTAAAGCGATGGAGATCGGTAAGTAAGAATGAAGGGATGATGAATGACCATGGCAATTCAAGCAATTCAGGGATTACAACCCATTCTTCAAAATCAAATGACTCCTAAAACAACACCAAGTGACTTTAGCGAAGTGTTAAGTCAAGCAATGAATGGATTAAATGCGACACAAAGCGCTTCATCTCAAGCACGAGTAGATTTGGCGACGGGAAAGTCAACAGATCTACATAATATTATGATTAAAACAGAAGAAGCATCTCTCTCTATGCAACTCGCCATTGAGGTCCGTAATAAGGGCATCGAAGCATACCAAGAAATGATGCGTATGCAACTGTGAATGTTAAGGAAAGCGTGGGAGATGTTGAATGAACGAAGGATTAAAAGCAAGATGGAACACCATTAATACAACGTGGAAATCATGGTCACTCGCTAAAAAGGCGATGATTCTTGGAAGTGTTATCGTCGTTTTAGCAGCGTTGATCGTCGCTATTCTCTGGTTATCTAAACCTACGATGACACCCCTTTATTCAAAATTATCACCACAAGAAGCCGGACAAGTGACGGAAAAACTAAACGAGGACGGTATTCAGTCTGAAGTTGTTAGTGAAGCTAATGGCGTGACCATTCTTGTTCCAGAGGCGAATGTTGAGAATTTGAAAGTCGAATTAGCAACAGCTGGTATTCCAAAGTCTGGTCAAATTGATTATTCCTTCTTTAGTGAAAACGCAGGTTTCGGAACGACGGATAAAGAAATGAACATCTTGGAACGCGACACGATGCAGACGGAACTCGAAAACTTGATTACACAAGTCAATGGAATCGAGTCAGCTAAAGTCATGATTACGCTCCCAGAAAAGAGTGTCTTTTTATCGGATGAGAAAGAATCTTCAACAGTATCGGTCGTATTGACCTCTAGCGCAGGTAGTAACTTGAATAATCAAACGGTTCAAGGTCTGTATCATTTGATCGCTAAAAGTATTCCAAATCTTAAAGAAGAAAACATTACGATCATGGATCAGTACTTCACGTACTATGAACCGGGCAATGCGACGCAGACAGCAGGTGGAACAGATCCGATGGCACTTAAAAAAGCAACAGAGAACGATTTACGGAAACAAATCCAACAAATGCTTTCTGTTGTTCTTGGACCGCAAAAAGCACTCGTATCGGTCACAGCGGACGTAGATGTTACGAAACGTCAGGAAGAACAAAAATTAGTAGAGCCAGTAGATCCAGATAAAATCGAAGGAATCGTCACATCTGCTGAAAAAGTAGCTGAAGCATACACTGGTGCAGCGAATCAAGGAACTGCTGGGACTGGCGAAAATGAAACAATCAATTTCCCGACAGGAAATGGTGAAGCTGGAGATACGAGTGAAAAAACACACGATATTATTAACTATGAAGTAAATCGAATCACGAAACAGATTTCTGGGGCACCATATGAAATTCGTGACTTAGGTATTCAAATCATTGTAGAACCACCAAAGGGTCAGACACAAATTGATCCGCAGTTACAAACGGACTTACAGACGATGATGTATTCTATCATTCGTACGTCCATTACAAAACAAGATGCTAAAACGACGTTAACAGATGCGGAACTGACAAATAAAGTAGTTGTCATGTCTCGACCATTTGCTAACACGACAACTAAACAGACCGCTACTTCAGAAACAATTCCGATGTGGGTTTGGTTTGCATTAGGTGCAGCAGCTTTAGTCATCATAGGCATGATTTTCTTCATGGTTCGTAAACGTAAAAAAGAAGAAGAGGAAAGCTTAGAGGAATGGACACCGATCGAAACAGAAATCCCTGAGTTATCGACTGAAGATAATAGCAATGAAGCACAAAAACGAAAACAACTAGAAAAATTAGCAGCGTCAAATCCAGACGAATTTGCAAAACTGCTTAGAACTTGGTTAGCGGAGGATTGATCCTATGAAGAAATTAGAGATGAATAGTCGTGAAAAGGCTGCCGTCCTAATGATTTCATTAGGTCCAGAAGTCGCGGCGAACGTATATAAGCATCTAAGTGAAGAAGAGATGGAATGGTTGACGTTACAAATCTCAAGCATGAAACGAATTGACCCTGAAGATAAAGCAGGTGTTCTGGATGAATTTCATGATTTAGCAATGGCACAGAACTATATCACGCAAGGTGGTATCGGTTTTGCGAAATCCGTATTAGAAAAAGCTGTTGGTGAAGAAAAGGCGATGGAATTGATTCATCGCCTCACATCAACACTTCAAGTACGTCCTTTCGAGTTTGCACGAAAAGCAGATTCAAAACAATTATTGAATTTTATTCAAAATGAACATCCGCAAACGATTGCTCTAGTCCTTGCTCATTTGGATCCAGCGAAGTCAGGACAAATCCTTTCTGAGCTTCCGGCAGAGGCACAGTCGGATGTAGCGAGACGAATTGCTACGATGGATCGAATGAATCCGGAAATCATTAGTGAAGTTGAGTTGATTTTAGAACGTAACCTGTCTCAAGCAGGAATGCAAGACTATGCTCAGTCAGGCGGGATTGAAGCAGTGGTTCAAGTGTTGAATGGAGTTGACCGAACGACAGAACGAACGATTTTGGATACGCTTGAAATTCAAGATCCTGAACTCGCTGAGGAAATTAAAAAGCGGATGTTCGTATTTGAGGATATTGTCACATTGGATGCACGTGCAATTCAACGTATCATTCGTGAAGTTTCAAATGAGGATCTTCTTTTAGCATTGAAAGTATCATCTGATGACGTCAAAGACATGGTGTATCGAAATATGTCTCAGCGGATGGTCGAGTCGTTCAAAGAAGATATGGAGTTCATGGGTCCTGTTCGATTACGCGATGTCGAAGAAGCACAAAGTCGAATTGTCGGTATCATTCGTCGTTTAGAAGATATGGGTGAAATCGTCGTCGCACGCGGTGGAGGAGATGATATCGTTGTCTAACGTCATTAAACGGCAGAGTGTCTTGTCTAAATCGCAGCGTTTGATTCATCAGCCAGTAGCATCGTCTGAAAACGTTGATCATGACAGTAATCTCGTTACGGTTTCCTATGAAGAAGAATGGTTAGAACGTCAGAATCAATTGACACTTTTAGAAAAGCGTTTGATGGAAGAACACGAATCAAGACTAGCGCAATTGGAAGAAGAAAAGTTAAGAACGCTCGAGGCGGCAACGCTGCAAGGGTATGAAGCAGGGTTTGTTGAAGGACAATCAAGCGGCTTCGCAACATATGATAAGGCAATGTCTGACTTAAATGCGTTAAGTGAGAAATTAGAGCAACGTTTTCAAGAGAAACTTATGATGATGGAACATGATCTATGTGTAGCTGCTCTTCAAACGACGCATTTATTTCTAGAAAATCTATTAGATTCCGATGAAGAGACATTGTATAAGATGATTCATAAACTATTGATCCAGTTTAGAGATCGCGAGAAATTATTTGTCTATGCATCGCCTCAAGATTTTGAACGCTTAGTCATGATGGAAGATAAGATTCAATCTATTCTCGGAGCGACAGTCAGTGTCCAACTCCGGTTAGATCCAGAATTGTCACCACGTGATTTTAGAATCGATTCTGAAAATGGAGCGATTACGGGTGGGTTACACTCCAGTTTTAAACATCTTGAGAAAAAGATTTTTGAGGTGTTGACGGATGTATAAAGTTCAACATTTGCAAGAAGCGATTCAAGACATTAAATTTGATGATCTGCTTCGACATTCAGGTAAAGTAGTCCAAGTTATTGGTTTGATGATCGAATCGAGAGGACCTACTGCTGTATCAATTGGAGAGCGCTGTTTTATTCAATTGAACGCACACCATGAAATTGAAGCAGAGGTCGTTGGCTTTAAAGAGGGGCATGTTCTACTTATGCCTTATGGTGAAACGACAGCAATCGCTCCAGGGTCCATCGTTGTTGCTTCAGGTAAACCGTTACACGTTCCTGTAGGCGAAGAGTTGATAGGTCAAGTGTTAGATGGACTAGGCAGACCATTAGACGGTGAAAACCTAGAGCATTTAAAAACAACATCCATTGTTAGAAAGCCACCAAGTCCGCTTAGTCGCCCACGTATTAGCGAAGTACTCTCAACTGGGATACGAGCAATTGATACGTTATTAACAGTAGGTGAAGGACAGCGTGTTGGGTTATTTGCAGGATCAGGCGTCGGAAAGTCCACACTTTTAGGAATGATTGCGAAACGGTCAACAGCGGATATCAACGTGATTGCTTTAATTGGAGAGCGTGGACGTGAAGTCAAAGAGTTTATCGAAGCGGAGTTAGGTGAGGAAGGAATGAGTCGGTCGATCATCGTTGTAGCAACGAGTGATCAATCGCCCCTTGTACGACTTAAAGGTGCTTACACTGCAACAGCGATTGCTGAGTACTTTCGGGATCAAGGGAAAAATGTCGTCCTGATGATGGACTCCGTTACACGATTTGCAATGGCACAACGTGAAATCGGACTAGCGACAGGTGAACCTCCCGCTTCAAAAGGCTATACACCAAGTGTCTTTGCGCTACTCCCACAACTTTTGGAGCGAAGCGGTAAGACTGAAAAAGGCTCGATCACAGCATTCTATACCGTCTTGGTTGATGGGGATGATATGAATGAACCGATTGCAGATGCTGTACGCGGAATTTTGGATGGTCACTTTGTACTGGATCGGAATTTAGCGAACAAAGGACAATATCCTGCGATTCATGTATTACGCTCCATCAGTCGTGTCATGAATCAAATCACTTCAGAAGAGCATAAACAAAAGGCCATCGTTTTTCGTCAGCTTCTCTCTACTTATTTAGATGCGGAAGATTTGATTAACATTGGAGCGTATAAAAGCGGAACAAATCCAGAAATCGATCGGGCCATTCAAATCTATCCACAACTTATCGAATTTCTAAAACAGTCTGTCCATGAAGTGAGTGACTTAGATGCCGCAATTGAAAGACTATTTCAGATTATTCCATAAGGGGAGCGGACATGCGAACGATATATGAACGAATCATTCCGCTCGCTGAAGCGGAAAAGGATCGAGTCTCAAAAGAAACAGCTGAAAAAAAGATGCGTTATGAAGAGGAAATGCAGAAGCTGTATCAACTGTTGGTCCGGTACGAAACGTTTTTGAAAGAACAGGATCAAATCGGACGGATTGAGTTGGTTGATTCACAATATCGTGAAAGAGCCAGGGATGTAGTGAAGCAACAAATCGAGAGACAACAGTTGTTCGTCACGCAAGCTAAGAACGTTTATGAAAAAGCGCAATTGGCATTAAAAGAAGCCATGATCGAAGAGAAAAAATTCACCAAACTACAAGAAAATCATTTTATTGAAGTACGACGAGAACTTGCAATAGTAGAACAAAATCAACTAGATGAGCTATCTCTTCTACATTTTAAAAGAGGTCAAACGATATGAGTGAACAAAAGACGTCAAAGCAGTGGATATTACCATTAGTGATCATCCCGTTTATCATCATCTTGCTGACAGCATACTTCGTGTTGAATTATGCGAACGGAAGACCATTATTATCTTTACCGTTCGATACAGAAAAAACAGCAAAATCTACTGCTACCTCTAATGACCAAGAGTTGGTCAAACGTTTAAAAGTAGCAAACAACGAAATTAAGAAATTACGCAATGAAAAAGAAGAACAAAAGCAAACGTTGCAAGTGAAAGAACAAGAAATCACGAAACTAATCTCAGAACGGGATCAGTTAAAAAAAGCATCAGCTCCTGCTGCTTCAACTACTTCTTCGAGTGAGAAGAAAACTAAGAAAACACCAGTATCTGATGTATATGCAGAAATGTCACCTAAAGAAGCAGCATTAATCTTTAATGAGCTCAGCCCAACTGAAGTGGTTTCGATCATTGAAAACATCGATGCAGAACAGCAAGCTGCAATCATTGCCAAAATGGATGCCAAAAAAGCAGCAGCATTAACTCAATTATTAGCTTCGGAATAGAGGTGAGATCATGAATATTTCAGATCTTCAAATGAATCCGGTACAAGGAACAGCGATAGGTACCGATGAGATGGGGAACGCAACAGATGCAACAGGTAAGTTTGCGACACTTTTACAATTTCTAACGAACAATGAGTTGACTGTAAATCAAGGAATACCGGATGTATCACTAAAAGATTCGGAACGTGTAGATGTAGATGGAAAATCTGAAAAGGCTGTATTGCTTCAAAATATCCAGTCGCTTATGGATCATCCAGAAATGATTTTAGAAGTGCTGGAGCAACCTGAGGTCAGTAGCCTTCCAATTCATTCGGTGAAGCATCGAGAGATTGTTCAGATTTTAAAGGCGATTCAAGAAGGAAATATCGAATCTGCTGTTCAGCTACTCGATCAATCATCTATCACTCCCGCTCAAATTAATACGTTGATCGGAAATGTATTACAGAAACAGAATCAGCAATTGAAGCCAGAAGTAAATTCCGTGCAAAGTATTGGAACGGCTCCAGTAGAAGAAAACATGGAGAAGTTGATTTTACCCGTCAAAAATGAACTGACGCCGTCAAAAGAAAAGTTCATGGAAACGGGTCAGAATAAAATAGTGAATGTTATTCAGAAACAAAGTCAAGAGCCCTCCTCAGCACTGGAACAAGATATTAAAGCGAATACAGCAGCACCGGCAGTAAGTGTAAATCGAATGAATCATGCGCTCCTTTTCAATAGCGTGAATCGCACAGTTCCATTTTTACCGGTCGATGAGCAAATTATGAATCGAATCGAAGCGGCGTTAAAGCAAGCACCTTTTATAAACGGTAAAGATGGTTCTTCAAAAATCTCTATTCGTTTATATCCTGAACAGTTAGGTGAACTAGTCGTTCAAGTAGATCGAAAAGGAAATGAACTTACGATTAAGCTTTTCATGGCGAATGAGCAAACGAAGCAATTGATCGAACAACAACTCGGAAAACTACATACGACACTACATCAACAGAGTCCGGTTGTGAAAATCGAAACAGGTATCATTGCGACTGCTGCAAGAGAATTTGAACAAGGATTCTCTTCAGAACGACGTGAACAGGAAAAACAGGAATCTTCTTCACATCAGCAAGAAAAAGAGCGAGAGGAGGAAGAAGATGACGGAAGGGATTAAAAATGACGGTTCTTCGTTTCAGTTACCTGAAAAAAAGCAAACCGTATCCAACAATTCGATGGATAAAGATATGTTCATGAAGATTTTAATCGCCCAGTTGTCGAACCAAGATCCAACAGCTCCGATGGAAGATAAAGAGTTCATTGCCCAAATGGCTTAGTTTTCTTCGTTAGAACAGATGCAATCGATTGGAAAAGGAATGGAAACGATGATCCTAAATCAGCATGCGGGTGCGTTGATGACGTACAGTAACCTGATTGGGAAAGATGTCAGTTATACACCGTCTGCTAACGCTGAGGGTGAAACGTCTTCAACGGAAGAGACAGCAACTGTACTAAGTGTCAAACGAGATGGTGTGGATGTCATCGCTGAATTATCGAACGGTAAACGGGTCAGTGTGTATGACCTGACGCAAATCAAATCTAAGGAGGAAAAATAATGTTACGTTCAATGTATTCAGGAATCAGTGGATTGAAAAACTTCCAAACGAAATTGGATGTCGTCGGTAACAACATCGCAAACGTTAATACATTCGGTTACAAAAAAGGGCGTGTTACGTTCAAGGATTTAGTTAACCAATCTGTCGGATCTGCTTCTGGTGCGGGTGGTAATGTCGGGGGAACAAACCCGAAACAAGTCGGTCTTGGGGCATCGATGTCAACAGTCGATAACGTCTACAACCAAGGAGCACTTCAAAATACCGGTCGGACGCTTGACGTCGGGATTTCTGGTGAAGGATTCTATCAAGTCATGACAGCGGAAGGTATTCGCTATACGAGATCTGGAAACTTCTATACGGATTTAGACGGAAACATCGTTACTGGTGATGGAAACTACGTTGTTGGTACTGGAACAGCTGCTGTTCCAACAGGTCCTGTTCCTAACGGCTTACCGGATGCACCTGCAACGCCGACTGCTGGTTATCAAAAATTAAAAATCCCTACCGATGCACGAAACTTATCGATTGGGAAGGATGGATTAGTCACTTATGTAAATAATACGGGTGCGCTAACTACGGTAGGGTACATTACCTTAGCAAACTTCCCTAACCCGGGTGGTCTTGAAAAATCAGGTGTGAACTTATTCTCAGCTTCACAAAACTCGGGTCCGGTAGCAACAGGAACACCGAGCACTAAAGGTCTCGGTCAATTGACATCTGGAACACTCGAGATGTCAAACGTCGATTTGTCAGAAGAATTTACGGAAATGATCATTGCACAGCGCGGTTTCCAGGCAAACACACGAATCATTACAACGAGTGACCAAGTGTTAGAAGAACTCGTCAATCTGAAACGATGATTCAGTTAACGACGTTACGGAAAACACCATTAGTCATTAATGCCAGCTTGATTGAATCCATTCGTTCGACTCCTGATACGACGATTCACCTCATTGGTGGACAAACGTATGTCGTACAAGAATCGATGGAGGAAGTGACGGAGGCAGCAATTCAATTTTATCGTCAAATCGGATTGACCGGTTTGACGAGTGTAAGGAGGATCGATGATGGCGGAAGAAGAGAAAAAGAAAAGTAAGCTTAAATTACCATTGATCATGGTCATCGTTGCTCTCATGATGGTTGGAGCTGGGTACATGGTAATGAAATATTTGATTGCTCCAGATGAAACGAAAGCAAAAGTAGAACAGCCGACTGGAGAAGAGCTTGATGCACGTAGTCTTCAGACTGATGATTTGACGACGAACATCTCAGACGAACGTTTCTTGAATGTACAATTTACAATCGTAACCGATGACCAAAAAACACGGGATGATTTAGAATTACGTAAATTCCAAATTAACAATATCATTCTTGGGGATTTATCTACCATGAAAAAATCGGATTTGGATTCGAAAGCCGACATGGAGAAACTGGAAGAAAAATTACGTGTCCAGTTCAAAAAACTCATCCAAGAGGGTGATGTCCAACGTGTCTACACTACGAAAAAAATCATCCAGTGAGGTGGCAGCATGAGCGAAGTATTATCACAACATGAAATTGACGCCTTGCTATCAGCTATTTCAAGTGGAGATATGGAAGTTGAGGAAATCAGGAGTCAAGAAGAAGAGCGGCGCGTTAAGGTATATGATTTCAAACGTGCCCTTCGTTTCTCTAAAGACCAATTACGAAACTTAACGCGCATTCATGAGCAATTTGCTCGAGTGCTAACGACTCACTTTTCAGCTCAGTTAAGAACATATGTCCAGTTCACAGTGAATACAGTGGAACAATTGCCTTATGACGAATTCATTCATTCTATTCCAAATATGACATTAATCAATTTGGTCAACCTTCAACCATTAGACGGGAAAGTCATTTTTGAAGTGAACCCAAATATTGCCTATGCAATGTTAGATCGTCTGCTTGGTGGACCGGGCGAAGGAATGAACAAAATTGAGAACTTAACTGAAATTGAAACACGTATATTGACGCAACTGTTTAAACGAGCATTTGTGCAATATGGAGCGGCTTGGGAATCGATTACAGAATTAGAAGCTGAATACGATGATCTTGAGATCAATCCACAATTTCTCCAGCTCGTCTCTCCAAACGAAACGGTTATTCTTGTGTCCATTTATGTAACAGTCGGTGAAGTGAGTGGCACATTAAATGTATGTTTACCTTTCGTTACATTAGAACCGATTTTACCTAAACTATCCAGTCATTTTTGGATGCAACAAGATAAGCGTAAGTCAATCAATGATCAAGCGTCTGAACATATGCAGACTCAATTAATGAGTTCTGTCGTCGATTTGAAAGCAGTGCTTGGCCAGACGGATCTGTCGTTTGGTGAGTTGTTACACCTCGAAGTTGGCGACTGTCTATCCCTGAAGACACGTACATCTGATCCGGTTGAACTGTTCGTCGATGATCGTAAAATGTTCAAGGCGCGACCAGGTCTAAATGGGAAGCATCTCGCTTTACAAGTCATACAACGAATTGAGGAGGAATAACATGAGCGATATGCTTTCGCAAGATGAGATCGATGCTTTATTAAGAGGAACACCATCTGATTCTGATGATGCAAGCGATACCCAATCGGATGAAGAAGTTTTAGATGAGATGGAAATCGATGCGCTTGGAGAAGTAGGGAATATTTCATTAGGAAATTCAGCTACCGCTTTATCCGCATTGTTGAATCAAAAAGTAGAAATTACGACGCCACATGTTCGAATGATTACGATGGATGAATTAAGAAGTCGTTATCCCATTCCGCATGTTGCCTTACGCGTTGGATATACAGAAGGTTTTAAAGGTGAAAATGTCCTCATCTTAACACAACGGGATGCCTCCATTATTGCGAACTTAATGATGGGCGGAGATGGTGTCATTGATGAAACTGCTGAGATGGAGCCGATTGCGCTTTCAGCTGTACAAGAAGCAATGAACCAAATGATGGGAGCTGCCGCTACATCGATGTCCACGGTATTCTCCATGAGAATTGATATCTCACCTCCAGCTGTTGAAATTTTTGATTTTTCGCAAGAGAAAAGTATCGTAGATAGTTTCTCTCTTTGGGACAGTATGGTCATCATTGAGTTCGATTTGAAAATCGGGACATTGATTGATTCGAAAATCGTACAGTTGGCACCGCTCGAGTTTTCTAAACAACTCATTCAAAAGTTGTTCTTAGCGAGTACTGAAGTATCAAATGAGCCTTCACCGGCTCAACCTGCAGCACAAACGCAACCTAAACCGTCACCAGCCGTTGAAGCTTCTCCACCGCCAGCAAAACCTGCTCCAGTTCAGGAACAAGTAGTGAAAGAAAGTGTTGCTGTCAGTCCTGTCCAATTCGGTCAATTAAGTGATGCACAAGTAGACGGTACGCCGGCTAATATTGGTATGTTGTATGACGTACCGTTGAACGTCACGGTTGAACTAGGACGTACACGACGATCGGTTAGAGATATCCTAGAACTGACGCAAGGTTCCATCATTGAACTTGATAAATTAGCAGGTGAACCAGTAGATGTATTTGTAAACAACACGTTGATTGCAACCGGAGAAGTTGTAGTCATTGAAGAAAACTTCGGAGTACGCATTACAGAAATCGTAAATACAAAAGAACGTCTTCGGATGTTCTAAGGAGGAACTATAAAATGAGTGCAAAAGTATTAATCGTAGATGACGCTGCTTTCATGCGAATGATGATCAAGGAAATTTTATCGAAGAATGGCTACGATGTCGTTGGCGAAGCGGAGAATGGATTAGAGGCTGTTTCAAAGTATAAGGAATTAACACCAGATCTCGTCACACTCGATATCACGATGCCAGAAATGGACGGAATCTCTGCTTTAAAGGAAATTAAAGCAATTAATCCGGCTGCTAAAGTCATCATGTGTTCAGCAATGGGACAACAGTCAATGGTTATCGATGCTATTCAAGCAGGTGCTAAAGATTTCATCGTTAAACCGTTCCAAGCAGATCGTGTACTAGAAGCGGTTTCGAAAACTGTCTCGTCATGAAAAAAGTGACTTTGCTGATTTGTCTGCTGTTTTTGCTTTCGGTTCCCGTAAGTGCAGAAACAGTCGAAGAAAAATTAAATCCAACTCAGAACGATGCACCGGCGACTCAGCAAGTCGATGAGAGTCCTTCCATGGCGTTGACTATTTTTAAAGGAGTCGTCGTTCTTATCGTCTTGATCGGCGGATTCATCCTTGTGACACGATTCATTCACGAACGAACGCGAGGTGTCAGACATTCCGGACGATTGACCCATTTAGGTGGAGTACCACTCGGGAAAGATCGATCGGTTCAGTTAGTCAAGATACAAGATAAGATTTACGTCGTCGGTGTCGGTGAAAACGTACAATTATTAGATACATTGGATGATCTGGAAGGATATGAACCAACGGATTTTGAAGAGTCTTCCCCGAAATCCTCACCTTCGCCGTTTCTTGAGACGTTTAAACAACAACTCGAACAACTGCAAAAGAATCGAGGTCGCTCATGAATACGATTGAGAATCTGATATCACTTGATACTCCGTCAGGAACAGCGACATCGATTAAGCTACTTGTGTTACTGACGTTGTTATCACTTGCGCCGTCACTGCTCATTTTGATGACCTGCTTTACGCGTGTTGTCGTTGTGTTGTCTTTTGTCCGTTCTGCTCTTGGAACACAACAGACGCCACCAAACCAGCTCCTCGTTGGACTCGCTTTGTTCATTACATTATTCGTTATGTCGCCTGTCTTATCTGAATTAAACACGACGGCCTTAAAACCATATATGGCAGATAAAATCAGTCAAGATGAAGCGTTTGATAAAGCGGGAGATACGATGAAACGGTTCATGTCGAAACACACGCGAACAAACGATTTAGAGTTGTTTTTAAAGTACGGTAATTATGAAAAACCAGAAAAAATTGAAGATATTCCACTTGTCGCACTTGTTCCAGCTTATGCGATCAGTGAATTAAAAACGGCCTTTCAAATCGGGTTCATGATCTTCATACCTTTTCTTGTCATCGATATGGTCGTCTCAAGTGTCCTGATGTCGATGGGAATGATGATGTTGCCACCGGTCATGATTGCGTTACCGTTTAAATTATTGTTATTTATTTTAGTTGACGGCTGGCACCTGATCGTTGAATCGTTGCTCGTCAGTATGCGTTAGGGAGGGATCCGAATGACTCAAGAAATGATCATACAGCTTGCAAGTTCTGCCGTCTGGACATTACTCAAGGTATCGGCTCCCTTGCTACTCGTCTCGCTCGTCGTAGGTCTGCTCGTTAGTATTTTGCAGGCGACGACGCAAATTCAGGAACAGACGTTATCGTTCGTTCCAAAGATCGTTGCCGTATTTTTAGCACTCGTCTTTTTTGGTCCTTGGATCATGCAGGAGCTACAGACCTTTACGATTGATCTATTCAAACAAATCGCTGAGGTTTCCCGCAAATGACGTTACTTTCTTTCTTGAGTGTTTTTTTACTCATCTTTGGTCGGATCGTCGGCTTTCTCGTTGCAGCTCCGTTGTTTTCTTCAAAGCAACTACCAGCACAACATAAATTAGCATTGGCGGCAGGCCTAGCTTACTTTGCAAGTTATGCCGTCAAAACAGATGTCCGCGTAGAAGATTTCGATTTTTTCTTTCGAATGGGAACGGAAGTTTTAGTCGGTCTAGCACTTGGGTTACTTGCCAGTTTTTTATTGTATGCGCCACAAATTGCCGGTTCCATCATTGATTTGCAAATGGGGCTTGCAATGGCTTCCGCTTATGACCCGATGTTTGGTGGGCAGTCACCCATCGTTGGTCGTTTTTATTACATGCTGACGTTACTCGTCTTGCTCGCTTCTGATATGCACCTGATTTTACTTGACGGCATCTATACGAGTTTTCAAATCTTTCCGCCAGGTAGCCTGATTGCGGTATCGGGCGACGCAGGAATGAGCCTTGTCATCCGTGTCGTTGGGCTTGCGATGTTGACTGCCTTACAAATGGCGATGCCACTAGTCGTTTCACTCTTTTTAGTGGATCTCGCGCTCGGTTTCCTAGCGAAAACGGCTCCCCAATTCAACATTTTTGCGATTGGTTTTTCCGTCAAACTATTGATGGGATACGCGATTCTGTTTTTATTAGCAGGAGCGACAATCACAGGAATCGGTCGATTCGTTCCATTACTACAAGATGTACTTGCAGATGCCATTCGATTACTAGGAGGTTGAGGACATGCATTCATATCGATTACGCCTTGACCTTCAGTACTTCGCTGGTGAGAAGACGGAGAAGGCGACACCTCGAAAGCGGGATGATTCCCGCAAGAAGGGGCAAGTCGCAAAATCAGCGGATCTGACAAGTAGTTTTATGTTATTCGCGATGTTCCTCGTCCTCTATTTTTTTGGTCCATTTCTAGGACGACGATTCGTCCTCGTTCTACAAGATGGTCTAAGTGCAAGTCAAGTGTTGCAGGCTGTTGAGGAGGGACGAATTGAACAGATTTTAGTCGAGATGCTGATTCAAATGGGAATTCTCGTCGCACCGTTCTTTTTAACAGCGGTCGTCATCGGTGTTCTCGGGAATTTTGTTCAAATTGGTGTACTTTTGAGTGGCGAGGCGATCCAACCGAAACTGGATCGGATTAATCCACTACAAGGCGTCAAACGAATTGTTAGTGTCAAAGCGCTCGTCGAATTTTTAAAATCGGTCTTTAAACTGCTTGTCATCGGTGTGACGAGCGGCACGGTCTTATGGAATAACAAGGTCGAAATTTCACGGTTGACTTCGGAACCAATCGGTGATGCATTAGCTATCATTGGTCATTTAACATTTTTACTCGGTTTATCTGTTAGTATCGCTTTGATTGCATTAGCCATTTTGGACTTCGCTTATCAAAAATTTGATTTCGAGAAGTCGATCCGAATGAGTAAACAGGATTTAAAAGATGAGCATAAAAACACAGAGGGTGACCCTCAAATCAAAGGGAAAATCAAACAACAACAACGGGAGATGGCGATGCGGCGGATGATGCAAGAAATACCAAATGCCGACGTCGTCATCACGAACCCAACCCATTATGCGGTAGCGATTCAATACGATGACGGAAAACATATGGCACCGATTGTCGTTGCTAAAGGCGTAGATGCTGTCGCGTTCCGGATTCGGGAGAAGGCGACAGCAGCTGATGTCCCGATTGTTGAAAATCGTCCGCTGGCGCGGGCGTTATTCGCTCAATCAGAAATTGGTATGGCAGTGGATGAAACGTTCTATCAGGCGCTCGCTGAAACGCTCGCCTTTGTCTATCAACTGAAACAAGCAAAATGAAAGGATGAAGCATCATGAGTATATCAACACGAGATTTAACGGTTCTGCTAGGCGTCATCATGATCGTCTTCATGCTCGTCATTCCACTGCCCGCTATCATGCTCGATTTTTTAATCATCATCAATATTTTAATTGCCTTGATGGTACTACTCGTTGCGATGAATGCCAAAGAGGCACTTGAGTTTTCTGTATTTCCGACATTGTTACTGATCGTTACGCTGTTTCGTCTTGCGCTCAATGTCTCAACGACACGGGCGATTTTATCAAACGGAAACGGTGGCGAAGTCATCGAGGCTTTCGGTAGTTTTGTTGTCGGAGGTAACGCGCTTGTCGGCTTCGTCGTCTTCTTGATTCTCGTCTTAATCCAGTTTCTTGTCATCACAAAGGGTTCAGAACGAGTCTCGGAAGTCTCGGCACGTTTTACGCTCGATGCGATGCCAGGGAAACAAATGGCGATCGATGCTGATTTGAACTCCGGCATGATTGACGAATTGCAAGCCCGGACTCGTCGCCAAAAAATTCAGTCGGAAGCGGATTTTTATGGTGCGATGGATGGGGCGTCGAAGTTCGTTAAAGGAGATGCAATCGCAGGCATCATCATCGTCATCATCAACTTGATTTTCGGGATGATCATCGGTGTTGTCCAGCAGGGTTTACCGATGATGGAATCCGTCAATTTGTATACGTTGCTAACAGTTGGTGACGGTCTTGTCAGTCAGATTCCAGCCCTTTTGATATCGGTTGCGACCGGTATTATCGTCACACGTTCAACGTCTGATGGAAATCTTGGAGAGGATGTCATCGGTCAATTGACACGGACACCACTCCTCGTTGGAATTGCAGCAGGAGCGATCTTCTTACTTGGACTGTTCACGGCGATTCCGGATTACGTCACGATGCCGATCGCTGCACTGTTTGGATTCTTTGCTTGGCGAATGAAGCAGGCGACGAAGACGATGCAAGAAGAAGTTGCTGTCGAAGAAGCACCAAGCGAAAATTTACGATCAAGCGAATCAGTTATTTCCTTACTGAATGTTGATACGATTGAATTCGAATTCGGTTATGGTTTGATTCCGCTTGCTGATGAAGCGCAAGGTGGCGATTTACTCGATCGTGTCGTCATGATTCGTAGGCAACTAGCTCTTGAACTCGGATTCGTTCTTCCGACCGTTCGGATTCGGGATCACTTACAGTTATCACCGAATCAGTACCGGATTAAGATTCGCGGAAGTGAGATGGCAACCGGCGAACTGTTACTTGATCATTACTTAGCGATGAGTCCGGGTGTCGACGATCCAGAGATTCGAGGGATCGAGACAGTTGAACCGGCATTTGGTATGCCGGCACTCTGGATTGATGAACAGACACGGAGCCGAGCAGAAATGTCAGGCTATACGGTCGTTGATCCACCATCTGTCGTTGCTACGCACTTAACAGAACTCTTAAAGAAACATGCTGCTGAATTACTTGGTCGAGAAGAAACGAAACAATTGGTCGATCATTTAAAAGAATCTCATCCGATTTTAGTGGAAGAAGTTACGCCGCAACTACTTTCGATTGGGGATTTGCAAAAAGTGTTCGTTCAATTACTAAAAGAGAAAATATCGATTCGAAATTTACCTTTAATTTTTGAAACGCTTGCTGATTATGCCGCAGTAACCAAGGATAGTGAATTACTAGCAGAGTATGTTCGCCAATCCTTATCACGTCAAATCACTGAACAAGTCATGCAAGGAGAGGTGTTACACGTCGTAACAGTCTCAAGTGAGATGGAACTCGATATCCAGTCGGCGATCCAGAAGACAGAGTTTGGTAATTATTTAGCGCTTGATCCCGAAAAAGCGAGTCGCTTCATCGAAACGCTGCAAGAACGGACGATGGAGTTTGAACGCTATGGCGCACATCCAATCATTCTGACTTCTCCAAGTATTCGAATGTTCGTTCGTCAGTTGACGGAACGATACTTCCCGGATATTCCGGTCTTATCGTATAACGAATTGATGCCGACGATCGAAGTGAAGAGTATTGGGGTGATATAAGCAATGATAGTGAAAAAAATCGTAGCAGATACGGTGGCTGAAGCAATGGAGCGAGTTAAACAGGAGTTAGGCGAAGAAGCTATCATCTTGAATACACGGCATATAAAAGTCGGTGGTATTTTCGGGGTTTTTGCAAAACGAAAAGTAGAATTGGTCGGTTCGGTGGATGAACATGTAGAGGATAAAAGGACTGTTAAAGTAGAACAGCCGAATAGAGTGAACCTTCATGTAAACCAAATAGAACAGCGATCAATCGTAGAACGCCCTACAATTATTACGACAGGGGAAAGACCATTACCAAGAGAACTAAGACAGTACGCTAAGTTACTTGTGGAGCCAGCGTTGAATCAGTTGGCAGAACACCTACACGAGAAACTTGTGTCAACTTATTATCAAACGCAGCAAGCTGAATTGAACACGGTATTACTCGAAGAGGTTCAAGCGAAGATTCGGACGAAAACGACGCATTCGAAATTCATTATGTTAACAGGTCCTACAGGTGTCGGAAAGACGACTACGATTGCAAAACTAGCAGCACATTTTACGTTAACAGAAAAAAAACGAGTCGGTCTTATTACGACGGATACATATCGGATATCTGCCATTGAACAATTAAACACATATGCAGATATACTAGGTATCCCGATTCATGTTGCATACGATCTGAATGACTTTGAACAAGCGAAAGAAGCATTACAATCATGCGATATCGTTCTGATTGACACAGCGGGTAGGAATTTCCTTGATGTCGGGTATGTTGAACAATTAAAAAGTCGGCATACTTTTGAAGAGACGGATGTATTTCTCGTACTCAGTCTGACTGCGAAATATCAAGATCTACTTCGTATGTATGATCGCTTTCAATCCGTACCTGTATCTGGAATTATTTTCTCAAAAGCGGACGAGACAAGTGAATTATGGTCAATCGTTGGTCTCGCGGAAGAAAGTGATGTACCCATCTATTGTATAACCACTGGTCAAGAAGTACCTGAAGATATCTTGTTTAGTTCTGTAGAAGAGATATCCCAGATGATCGTCGAGAGAGGAATGGGATGATGCAAGAAGATCAAGCTCGAGTCCTACGCTCTAAGTTATCCGTAAATGAAACTAAAACGATTGCTATTGTTAGTGGTAAAGGTGGCGTTGGGAAAACGAACGTCGCTGTCAACTTAGGTGTTGCTCTATCTCTTCAAAACAAGAAGGTACTTATTATCGATTTAGATATCGGTATGGCCAACATTGGTATTTTACTCGGTAAATCTTCTAAGTTATCACTGATGGAATGTGTGAAGAAAAGAGAATCACTACAACAGTCAATTGTAGAATATTCACCAACCCTTCAGTTCATTCATGGGGGAAGTGGATTTGCTGAATTGACGAATTTCACGAGTGATGACATTACCTTTTTATTACGTGAATTTCGATTCTTCTATGAATATGATTATGTATTACTTGATCTAGGTGCCGGTGCTAATCATCAAACGTTTGATTTCATTGGTAGTGCAGATGAAGCATGGCTAGTTGTTACACCAGAACCTACTTCCATCATGGATGGGTACGCGTTTGTAAAATTAGCCCATCATCATGCGAATGAATTGCCTGTTTCCGTGATTGTTAATCGAGCTACGAATGGTGAAGAAGCTCTTGAAACATTTGATCGGCTCGAATTAGTCAGCTCTCAATTTTTAAGAAAATCACTACGTTTCATTGGTTTTCTACCTGAAGATCAAACAGTAGTGAAAGCGGTCAAAGCCCAAATGCCATTTTATATCATGGATCGAAAAAGTCATGTCAGTTGGCGAATGGATCACATTACTACTTCATTGACGGGTGTTCGCGTAAAAGAACGAAAGTTTTTAGATCGATTATTAAGTCGGCTAAAGCATGGGAAAGATCATGTCCATTAAGTTGGAAATAAAGGAGGAAATCATTCATGGACTTAAATGAATATGTAGGATTGTTCCTTGATGAATCAATGGAGCACCTTCAAGCAATCAATACAAGCTTATTGGATTTCGAACAACGTATGGATGACGAAGCTGTCATTGATCAAATTTTCCGGTCAGCTCACACACTCAAAGGAATGGCAGGAACGATGGGGTATGATGCTATCGCTGACTTAACGCATGAAATGGAGAGTGCTCTCGATTTAGTTCGCTCTAAAAAACAACCAGCTACTTCCGAACTGATTGATGTATTATTCGTCGCGGCAGAACAACTTGAAACGATGGTTGAAGATATTAGTCGAGGCGGAAAAGGAAAGTTAGATGTAACGGAGACGGTTAATCGATTGAAGCGATTCATTCAACCGAATGATGTACAAGTTGAAACGAATGTTCTACCTACTACGCAACAGAATTTTGAATGTGATGTCTATTCAAAAGCGGTTGTCCAACAATCGATTGCAGCAGGCTATCAAGCATACGTGTTATCAGTCGAACTATCAGCTGATGTCATCTTAAAAGCTGCTCGCGTTTATATGGTGTTTGATCGTCTTCAATCACTGGGGGACGTCATTTTATCAAATCCGACTTCAGATGACTTAGAGCAAGAACATTTTGATACATCATTTGAGATTTTATTCGTAACACAAAGTGAAAAAGAGACGATTCGAGAAGCAGTTGAAGCCGTATCAGAAGTGGCGAATGTTTCCATCGTCCCTTTTGAGACGACGTCAGAAGCAGAAGTTGCCACTTCTACGTTGCAACAAGAACCTGTTACTGAAGAGATTCAAAAAGAGGCGACTTCTACGACGAGTGAACCAATGGATGTCACTGCACCAGTCGCTTCAAAAACGATCCGTGTCAATCTTGAACGGATTGACCGCCTCATGAACTTATTTGAGGAGTTCATCATCGATCGAGGTCGCTTAGAACGAATTGCGGCAGAAGTAGGTTCTCCTGAATTGACGGATACTGTTGAGCGAATTAAGCGTGGGACGAACGAATTACAGTCTCTCGTATTGACTTTACGTATGATGCCAATTGAACAAGTATTTAATCGTTTCCCACGAATGGTACGTTCTGTATCGAAAGATGTCGGAAAACACATAAAACTTCATATCACTGGTGCTGAGACAGAGTTGGATCGAACAGTCATCGATGAGATCGGAGATCCATTAGTTCACTTGATTCGTAATGCAATCGATCATGGAATCGAAAACAAAGCGGACCGAATTCTTGCTGGAAAACCTGTTGAAGGGAATTTATCATTACGCGCCTATCATTCGGGAAATCGAGTCTTCATTGAAATCGAAGATGATGGTGCTGGAATTAACCACGAGCGCGTCACACGAATCGCGATTGAAAAGGGGCTAATTACGGAAGAAGAGGCGGCACTATTAACAATTGAAGAAGCATCGATGTTATTATTCGCTCCAGGTTTTTCGACAGCAGAAACGGTGACAGATTTGTCCGGGCGAGGTGTAGGACTCGATGTTGTGAAATCCAAGATTGAATCTCTTGGTGGGGAAGTATTTGTAGAAACACGTCGTGGTGAAGGTACTATTTTCCGAATTAGTCTACCACTTACGTTATCTATCATTTCAGCAATGTTGGTTGAACTTGGTAAAGAAACGTATGCTATTCCGTTGACGGCAATCATTGAGACAACATCGTTAAGAAGCTCTTCGATCTTACAGGCGCATCGCGAGAAAGTATTCGATTTCCGTGGACAATTGGTTCCATTGATCTCATTAAATGAAGTCTATGGATTGCCGCAACATGAGGCGGAGGCTTACTCCGTTGTTGTTGTTCGTAGTGGTGAAAAGCTGGCAGGTTTAATCGTTTCTGAACTGATTGGACAACAAGAAATTGTCATGAAGCCGCTAGGTAGTTATCTCGAAGGTATTCGGGCTATTTCCGGAGCAACTATACTTGGCGATGGGCAAGTGGCATTAATCATTGACAGTAACGCTCTATTACGAAAGTGAGGGAATTGAAGATGGAACAAAAGTGGGTTGTTTTTCAACTAGAAGAGAATTCATATGGGATTGACGTACAATCTGTTCGTTCAATTGAACGTCTCATTCCCATCACACGAATTCCAAATGCTGCTTCTTACGTTAAAGGTGTAATTAATTTGCGTGGAGTCGTAACACCTGTGATTGATTTACGTTCACGTTTAGGTTTTGACGTGATCGAAGAAACAGAAGAAACACGGATCATCATTGCAACACTTGAGCACGGAGACGCTGGATTCATCGTTGATCGAGCGAATGAAGTCGTAGAATCTTCTGAAGTTAGAATCGAGCCTTTGGGCGAACAAAAACAGGAAGATGCATCTTACCTAACGGCAGTCGCAAAAGGAGAAGACCAACTGTTTTCTTTAATCGAACCAAATCGATTATTTGAGGATATCGTTCATGCTTAATTCAGATCAAAAAGATATTTTCAGAGAAATTGGAAATATCGGAGCAGGTCATGCTGCTACAGCATTGTCTACACTTTTAGGGAAACCAATTGAAATCGAAGTGCCTTCTGCCGAATTAGAATCGTTTACAACGATCATAGATCGTGTGGGCGGTGCAGAAGCTTACACGGCTGGCGCATTGTTACGGTTTTCAGGTGATATTCGAGCGACCTTGCTTTTTTTGATGCCACTCCATGATGCAGAAAAGTTAATTGGACAGCTAATGAAATCTGAATTCCAATTTTTCTCTGATTCTCATGAAATGGGGGTTTCTGCCTGGGAGGAAATCGGGAATATACTAATTGGGGCATATGCACGATCGATTTCAGATTGGTTGGATTTGTCCCTCCAAGTCAGTGTTCCTGCTTCTGCATTTGATATGGTTGGCGCACTTCTCGAGGTGGCATTGCTTGAATCTTCAACACCGGGAAATATGGCTTTGTATATCGACACTCATCTTTCTAGTGCCGGGAATGAATTGACTGGACACTTGCTTCTCCTTCCAGAAGCAAATGCGTTTCAGACAGTTTTTCAGCGATTGGGTGTGGACATTGATGGATGAACTCATACGTATTGGAATTGCAGAATACGCAATCAGCAAACAGCCTGTCATTCTTCGCACTGCTGGTCTTGGTTCTTGCGTTGGGGTCGTCATCTATGATCAAGAGCGAGGGTTATCAAGCATGGCACATGTGATGTTGCCAGATTCGGCCATTAGTCGTAATCGCGAGGCAGAAATCGGTAAGTTTGCAGATACTGCTATTTTAGAAATCGTAAAACGCTTACGAGCAAATGGTGCATTACGCTTACGTGCTAAGATTGCTGGTGGTGCACAGATGTTCCAATTCAAATACGAACATGAATCGATGCGAATTGGAGAACGAAACATTGCGTCCGTCAAAGATATGTTACAAAAGACAGGAATCCCACTCGTTGCAGAAGATGTAGGTGGCACGAATGGGCGGACGATCGAGTTCCACTCAAAGTCAGGACGTCTCGTTATCCGGACAGTAAATGTCGGGACGTTGGAAATATAGAGGAGGAATGGTCATGCGTGAGGAATTACAACAACTTTGGGATCGATGGCTATCGACACGTGATATCACGGTAGCAGATGAATTACTTTTGAATTACGAGCCTCTCGTTCAGTATCATGTTCAACGACTAAGTGCAACATTACCTAAAAGTGTCGATCGGGATGAATTGAAAAGTTTAGGGATGATGGGATTGTACGATGCTCTTCAAAAATTCGATCAAAATCATAATAATAAATTCGACACGTATGCCGCCTTTCGGATTCGAGGAGCAATTTTAGACGGATTGCGAAAAATCGATTGGTTACCACGTTCTTTACGAGAAAAAGCAAAGCGGGTCGAAGCAGCTGTTGAAATACTAGAGCAATCTCTTCAAAGAACTCCGACGATTGAAGAAGTATCTTCGATTGTAGAAATGTCTACAGATGAAGTGAAGAGTGCGTTAGCTGAAAGTTATTTTGCAAATATATTATCGATTGACGAAGCCGTCACTTTACAAGATGAAGGGAAAGCAATGACCGTTTCCTATCTAGACCCTGATACTGCGACTCCGGAAGACATGTTATTAATGCGTGAGTTGATTGCTAAATTAGCAGAGGAAGTGAAAGAGCTGTCAGAAAAAGAACAACTCGTCGTTTCCTTGTTCTACTATGAAGAATTAACATTGACTGAGATTGGCGAAATCCTTGAATTGTCAACATCTCGAATTTCTCAAATCCACTCTAAGGCTCTCCGTAAATTAAAAAATGCATTGGGAAGTGCCTACTTAGCAGATCGTGTCGCAATGTGAAAGGAAATCAATCATGACAGTCGTGTATATACTCTTAGCAGCTCTTATATGCTACGCACTACTTGTGCTGTTTCGTCAGCAAGCGGATTTAAAAGATCGTATATCCCGTTTAGAGCTTGAAAAAAGCGAAACAGAGCAAGTTTTATTAAGCTTTATGGAGCAAGTAAATGAAATGACCGAGCAGAACGTAAAATCTGAGGTATCATCTAATCCTATAAATGAAACATATCAGAATCCATCAATAGAATCAGTTTTACCTGAGGAAAATGGTGTACAAAATGAACGAGCTGAATCATATATTGAAACACCAGTTCCTTCTGAAGTACAGAACGAAGAACAGGTCTTAACAGATGTGGAGCAGGCTTTACGCGAAGGAACAGATCTTGAGACACTCGCTCGTTCTTTGAACCGGGGAACGGGTGAGGTCGCTTTAATTGCTAAACTTTCTCGTCAAACGAAGGTTGCTCCTCGTTAATCTTTATGCTATATTAGTTTACGGTGTTAATTACGCACGCATGTATCGCCAGCTGCGGTGCCTTTAATAGGTTAGCTGGACAGACGATCATCGCGGAGGACATCCAAAACCCAAAAGGAGGAATTCATCATGGCAGTAATCTCGATGAAACAATTGTTAGAAGCTGGTGTACACTTCGGTCACCAAACACGCCGTTGGAACCCAAAAATGGCGAAATACATCTTCACAGAACGGAACGGAATCTACATCATCGACCTTCAAAAAACGGTCAAAAAAGTAGACGAAGCATACAACTTCATCCGTGAAGTAGCGTCTGAAGGCGGAAACGTTCTTTTCGTTGGTACGAAAAAACAAGCTCAAGACACTGTGAAAGAAGAAGCGATCCGTGCAGGTCAATACTTCATCAACGAACGTTGGTTGGGTGGAACTCTCACGAACTTCTCTACAATCAAAAAACGTATCAACCGTTTGAAACAACTCGAAAAAATGGAAGAGAACGGTACATTCGAAGTTCTTCCTAAAAAAGAAGTCATCATTCTTAAAAAAGAAATGACTCGTCTTGAGAAATTCCTCGGCGGTATCAAAGATATGCCAGGCGTTCCGGATGCACTCTTCATCGTTGACCCACGCAAAGAGCGTATCGCGATTGCAGAAGCACACAAACTCAACATCCCAATCGTTGCGATTGTTGATACGAACTGTGATCCAGACGAAATCGACTACGTCATCCCAGCGAACGACGATGCGATCCGTGCAGTCAAATTGCTCACTGGTAAAATGGCTGACGCAATCCTCGAAGTTAAACAAGGCGAAGATAACGTAGCACCTGAAACTACTGAAGAAGTAGTAGCAGACGCTGAGTAATTCGTGATGCCAGGTGATAAAGGGAATCGACCTTTTATCACCTTTTTTTTGAAACTAAGGATGTTATAAGGAGGAATATCGAATGGCTATTACAGCAGCAATGGTTAAAGAACTTCGTGAAAAAACAGGTGCAGGTATGCTCGACTGCAAAAAAGCACTCGTTGAAACTGACGGTGACATGAACGCAGCAGTAGATTTCTTGCGTGAAAAAGGGATTGCTAAAGCAGCAGCAAAAGGCGATCGTATCGCAGCTGAAGGGTTGACTGCAGTTGCAGTTGACGGCAACAAAGCGGCACTCGTTGAAATCAACTCAGAAACAGACTTCGTTGCGAAAAACGAACGTTTCCAAACACTCGTTCAAAACATCGCAGACGCTGTTCTCCGTAACGGTTCTGAGACAGCAGAAGCTGCTCTTGCTTCTGAATACGAAGCAGGCAAAACAATCGACACATACATCTCAGAAGAAGCTTCAACAATCGGAGAGAAAATCTCACTCCGTCGCGTAGCGCTCTTCACAAAAGCAGATGATGCAGTCTTCGGTTCTTACCTCCACATGGGTGGTCGCATCGGTTCAGTCGTCGTTATCGAAGGTACGACAGACGAAACAGTTGCAAAAGACGTTGCAATGCACATCGCAGCAGCACGTCCACTTTACGTTGACCGTACTTCTGTCACAGAAGAAGAAAAAGCACGTGAAGAAAAAGTCCTCACTGAGCAAGCATTGAACGAAGGAAAACCAGCTAACATCGTTGAAAAAATGATCGTTGGTCGTATGAACAAGTTCTTCGAGGAAATCTGCCTCGTCGATCAAACGTTCGTTAAGGATCCAGACTTCAAAGTTGGTAAATATGTAGAATCTAAAGGCGGTAAAGTCGTGTCATTCGTACGCTTCGAAGTTGGAGAAGGTATGGAAAAACGCGAAGAGAACTTCGCTGAAGAAGTTATGAACCAACTTAAAAAATAAGAATCGGGATCATCCTGATGACAAGAGAAGGAACACGTATGCTTCAATCCACTTTCGTGTGGAAGTGGTTCGTGTTCCTTTTTTACGGAATTTAGCAAGGGGGACATAGTCATGCAACCGAAATATAACCGGATTGTGTTAAAATTGAGCGGAGAAGCGCTCGCAGGAGATCAAGGGTTTGGGATTAATCCTGTCATCGTCAAATCCATCTCGGAACAGATTCGCGAATTGATTGAATTAAATGTTGAAGTAGCGGTCGTTGTCGGAGCTGGAAATATTTGGCGTGGTAAAACAGGTGCAGAACTTGGGATGGACCGGGCCAATGCCGATTATATGGGGATGCTAGCGACAGTCATGAACTCGCTTGCGCTTCAAGACAGTTTAGAAGATGTAGGTGTTGAAACACGTGTTCAAACATCGATCGAGATGCGCCAAGTAGCAGAACCATATATTCGTCGCCGTGCAATGCGTCATCTTGAAAAAGGACGAGTTGTTATTTTTGCAGCAGGTACCGGAAATCCTTATTTCTCAACTGACACAACGGCTGCTCTTCGTGCAGCAGAAATCGAAGCAGAAGTCATCTTGATGGCGAAAAACAATGTCGATGGTGTGTACTCAGCGGATCCGAACGTTGATCCAGAAGCGAAAAAATTCGAGACGCTCTCTTACTTGGATGTCTTAAAAGATGGACTCCAAGTCATGGATTCTACAGCTACATCACTTTGTATGGACAATGACATCCCGCTCATCGTCTTCTCGTTGATGGAAGAAGGTAACATCAAACGTGTCGTCATCGGTGACGAAATCGGGACAATCGTAAGGGGGAACTAATATGTCAAAAGAAATCTTAAAACAAGCCGAAGAACGGATGGAAAAAGCACATCTTTCACTTAAGAAGGAACTTGCGACACTCCGTGCAGGTCGTGCGAACGTTGCGATTTTGGATCCCGTTCAAGTCGAATACTATGGTTCACCAACACCGCTGAATCAAGTAGCGAATGTCAACACACCAGAGGCACGCCTAATCTTGATCACTCCTTGGGATAAGTCAATGGTGAGTGAGATTGAAAAAGCGATTCAACGTGCTGATCTTGGTCTTGCACCATCATCTGATGGTACGGTCATCCGTCTTGCGATTCCACCATTAACGGAAGAGCGTCGGAAGGAACTGGTTAAACTCGTCAAGAAGTATACGGAAGAAGGCAAGGTTGCCCTCCGTAACATTCGTCGTGACACGAACGAACAGTTGAAGAAACAAGAAAAAGATGGTGCATTGACAGAAGATGATCTACGTGGTTATACAGAAGATGTTCAGACGTTGACAGACAAGTTCGTCAAACAACTTGATCAAACGGCAACGGAAAAAGAACAAGAAATCATGGAAGTATGACGCGACGGATCGTCATGTGGGGGACTCTTTGTCACACGAAGAGTCCCTTTCTTCATAATTGAGAGAGGAGGAAGTGCGAATGTTTCAATGGTTGAATCAGACGAAAGAAACCGAAACCTATGAACGGGTGCCAGAACATGTTGCGATCATCATGGATGGAAATGGACGATGGGCAAAAAAACGTGGGCTTCCGCGAATTATGGGACATCGTGAAGGGATGAAATCGATTCGAGAAGTCGTTCGAGTTGCAAATGAGCTTGGTATCAGAAGCTTGACACTATATGCCTTTTCAACTGAAAACTGGACGCGTCCAGAAGAAGAAGTTAATTTTTTGATGAAGCTCCCAGCTCAGTTTTTAGAATCAGATTTGAAAGAACTCGATGCCCAAAATGTTAAGGTCGAGGTAGCAGGTGAAGTATCTCGCCTCCCTCATTTCACGCGTGAGGCGGTCGAACAAGCGAAACTGGATACGCAACACAATACAGGACTTCGTCTGATTTTCGCTCTGAATTATGGAGGACGCGATGAACTCGTGCAAGTCATGCAAAAACTGGGCGCACAGGTTCAGGCAGGAACATTGTCACCGGATGCGATTACACCGGAGACGATCGAGCGCGAGCTAATGACAGGATCCGTAACCGATGTCGATTTCGTGATTCGAACGAGTGGCGAACAACGGTTATCGAACTTCTTACTTTGGCAAGCGGCGTACGCAGAGTTTTATTTTACAGATGTCTTGTGGCCAGAGTTTCGTCGGGATGCTTTCTTGGCAGCAATTGAAGATTACAATCAACGGACACGCCGATTTGGCGGCGTCTGATTAAATGAGGAACTAGCTTATGAAAACTCGGATTATCACAGGGATATGGGCAGGCGCCATCTTTTTGGCGCTTTTGTACATCGGTGGACTTCCCTTTTTAGCGTTTATGGCAGTACTAACGATTCTCGGTTATACCGAGCTCGTCCGGATGCGACAATGGAGCGGCTCGCGCATTCCACGGATTTTATTCGGGATCGGTACGTTATTACCATTCGTCGGTATCTATGAAGAGGCAGTCGATCGGACACTCCCAATCGGACTTTCACCAATCGCTTGGGCAATGATCATTTTATTGATCGGTCTCTTTTGGAACGTGTTTTCGAAAAATGTCTTTACGTTCGATGATGTCGCCTTTTTACTTCTGACTGCGGTTTATGTTGGTGTCGGTTTTGCATCGTTCGCCTACATCCGCTTACTCGAACATGGATTAACGTGGTCGCTCTTGATCATTCTCTTGATCTGGTTTACGGATTCAGGGGCGTACTTCGTCGGGAAACGATTTGGTAAGAATAAACTGTGGCCGTCAATCAGCCCGAACAAAACGATTGAAGGGGCAGTCGGTGGCGTGCTACTTGCCATCTTACTCGGTGTCGTGTTTGAAAGTATCGAACCGACAGTCGGTTTTGGGAAAGTCATTGTCCTTGCCATCATCGTTGCCGTCGTTGGGCAACTTGGTGACTTGGTCCAGTCCGCTTACAAACGCCATTATGGTGTGAAGGATTCTGGAACGTTACTACCGGGCCATGGTGGTATTCTAGATCGGTTCGACAGCATGATGATCGTCTTTACGGTCCTCGTCGTACTCGATATCTTTGCTTGAGGAGGCACTTCATTATGAAGAAAATCAGTATCATCGGTGGAACGGGATCGATTGGTACGCAGACACTTGATGTCATTGCGGCTAATCCAGACCTTTTTGAATTGACGAGTTTTGCATTTGGTCGCAACACGACGGTCGCCGTACCGTGGTTGAATCGTTTGCAACCGATGCTTGTCGGAGTTCAAGATGAGACAACACGTCAAGAACTCGAGCAGCAGTTGAGTTATCAGCCGACGATCGTCATCGGTGAAGAAGGATTGCTTGATATCGTGACGCATCCTGAAGTCGATACAGTCATTACAGCGGTCGTAGGAGCTGTCGGCTTACGTCCGACGCTTGCCGCGATCGAGGCGGGTAAGACGATTGGTCTTGCGAACAAAGAAACACTCGTCACGGCAGGGCACCTTGTCATGAAGCTCGCGCGCGAAAAAAACGTGACGATTTTACCTGTTGATAGTGAACATGCGGCAATCTTCCAATGCTTGAACGGGGAGCGGCGAGAGGATATGCGTCAAATCATCTTAACGGCGTCAGGCGGAAGCTTCCGTGATCAATCACGGGAAGATCTGGCAGACGTGACGGTCGAACAAGCACTGGCGCATCCGAACTGGTCGATGGGAGCAAAAATCACGATTGATTCGGCGACGATGATGAACAAAGGGTTCGAAGTCATTGAAGCGCACTGGTTATTTGATGTCGACTATGCGGATATCGATGTCGTCATTCATCGTGAATCGATCATCCACTCGATGGTTGAGTTCAACGATGGTGCCGTCATGGCGCAGCTTGGTATGCCCGACATGCGGGAGCCGATTCAGTACGCTCTTACATATCCGTCCCGCCTTGAAATCCAAGGGGGAGAACGGTTAAACTTAAAGGAAATCGGACGCTTACACTTTGCTGATGCTTCATTCGAACGTTATCCGTTGTTACGACTTGCTTTTGAAGCGGGTCAAGCCGGTGGTTCGATGCCATCAGTACTCAATGCTGCGAACGAACAAGCAGTGGACCGTTTTTTAAAAGGGGACATTCGCTTTTTAGAAATCGAAGCGAGCGTTGAGGCGGCGCTTCAAGCTCATACCCTTATCGACGAGCCTTCCTTGGATCAAATCCTTGAAGCCGATCGATGGGCGCGTGAGTTCGTATCGTCTCTTACATTCGCTAACTAAGGATGGGATAAGTAATGACGACCTTTATTTCAATCGTACTGATGTTCGGTGTACTCGTCGCCGTCCATGAATGGGGTCATCTCGTAATGGCGAAGCGGGCAGGTATTCTCTGTCGGGAATTCGCGATTGGATTTGGACCGAAGATCTTTTCAGTGTTTAAGAATGAGACGTTGTATACGGTACGCCTGTTGCCGATTGGCGGTTACGTCAAGATGGCGGGTGAAGAACCTGAACTCGTTGAGATCAAATCAGGTCAAACCGTCGGATTACAGTTAAAAGACGGTGTCATCGAGACGATTTATTTCGATTCAGATCAGCCACAAGTCGACCAAGTCGTTACTGTCGAGCGGATTGACTTGTTGCGTCAACTCGAACTCGTTGGGTTACAGGATGAGACCTCGGTCCGATACCCTGTCTCCCCGACAGCATTTCTTGTCGAAGGTCAGACACGGACACAAATTGCGCCGTATGATCGCACATTTGGTTCGAAATCCGTTTGGAAACGCGTCCTTGCGATTGCTGCAGGACCGTTCATGAATTTTGTCCTCGCGTTCGTCATTTTATTCGGTCTTGCCTTATATAATGGCTCTCCGACAGGGGAAAGCGTCATCGGTACAGTACAAAAAGGTTCACCTGCCGATCAAGCAGGACTTGTTGAAGGTGACCGGATCATCTCAGTCAACGGACAGGATACAGCCAAATGGACGGATTTACGTGCTGGATTCCAAGATCGTGCTGGGAAAGCGACAGAAGTAAAATATGAGCGTGATGGGAAAGAGACGACAACTGAGATCACGCCAAAAGTGCAGCAGCAAGGAGAACAGAAGGTCGGCATCATTGGTGTTACGAATGAGACAGAAAAATCATTCGGAACAGCACTACAAACGGGCGTTTCAGAAACATGGCGGATGTCGACGCTCATCGTCGGAGCTGTTGGAGATCTCGTGACCGGTGTCGTTGGCGTCGATCAATTATCAGGGCCAGTCGGGATCGTCAAGATGACCGATCAGGTCGCAGATAGTGGGTTCTCGATGCTCTTGACATGGACGGCACTGTTGTCCGTTAACTTAGCAGTCTTCAACTTGTTGCCACTTCCAGCACTTGACGGAGGACGCTTGCTGTTCCTCTTCCTTGAAGCCTTACGCGGTAAACCGGTCGATCCTCAAAAAGAAGGATTGGTTCACTTCGTCGGTTTTGCGCTTTTGATGTTACTCATGCTCGTCGTTACTTGGAACGACATTCAAAAATTCTTTTAATTAATCACTCAGTCAAAGGAGTTCGTGACTCATTATGAAACAATCAAAACTATTCATGCCAACGTTGCGTGAAGTACCATCTGATGCAGAAGCCATCAGTCACCAACTCTTGCTTCGTGCAGGATTCATGCGTCAAAATGCCGCTGGAATCTATTCGTATCTCCCACTCGCAAAACGGGTTCTCGCAAACATCGAGACAATCATTCGCGAGGAATTAGAGGCAGCGGGTGCGCAAGAATTACTGATGCCAGCGATTCAACCAGCTGAACTATGGGAAGAAACAGGACGCTGGGATATCTATGGACCTGAATTAATGCGCTTGACGGATCGTCATGATCGCCGGTTCGCGCTCGGAGCGACGCACGAGGAACTGATCACTTCAATCGTTCGTGATGAATTGAACTCGTACAAAAAGTTACCGGTCAATCTCTTCCAGATTCAAATGAAATACCGTGACGAACGTCGCCCACGTTTCGGTTTATTACGTGGTCGTGAGTTCATCATGAAAGATGCATACTCGTTCCATTCGTCACAAGAGAGCTTAGACGAAGAGTATCAAAACATGTTTGATACGTATTCGCGGATTTTCTCACGTGTGGGTCTTGAGTTCCGTCCAGTCGTCGCTGACTCGGGTGCAATCGGTGGTAGTGGAACACATGAGTTCCATGCGTTAGCAGCAATCGGTGAAGACACGATCGTCTACTCGGACCAATCGGATTATGCAGCGAACTTAGAGATGGCAGAGTCGATCGATGCCTATCCGAAGCAAGACAAAGCACCAGAAGCACTTGAAGAAGTGCATACGGCAGATGCGAAGACGATTGAAGCGGTCAGTGCACATCTGAACTTACCAGCAAATGAATCGATCAAGACCGTCATTTTCAAAACGGAACAAGGACTTGTCATGGCACTCGTCCGGGGCGATCACGAAGTCAACGATATCAAATTGAAAAACTATCTGGGCGCACTCGACATCACGATGGCGAGCGACGAAGAGATTGAAGCAGCGCTTCACTCAACGCCTGGAACACTCGGACCGATCGGGGCAGACATGAAGATCGTCGCCGATTACGCGGTACGTGCCTTGACGAACGCTGTCTGTGGTGCAAACAAAGCGGAAACACATTATATCCATGTCGATCCAAGCCGTGATTTCGAAGCAGACTATACGGACTTGCGCTTCGTCGAAGAAGGTGACGCGTCACCAGACGGCAACGGAAACGTTAAATTCGCACGTGGCATCGAAGTCGGTCAAGTCTTCAAACTCGGAACACGTTACTCTGAAGGAATGGGAGCGACGTTCCTTGATGAAGGCGGTAAAGCACAACCACTCATCATGGGATGTTACGGCATCGGTGTCTCGCGGACATTGTCGGCAGTCGTCGAACAACATTATGATGAGCGCGGAATCATTTGGCCAAAAGCGATCGCACCATACGATGTCCATTTGATTGTCGTCAATGGTAAAAATGCAGAACAGCTTGAACTCGGAGAAACACTATACCGTGAATTGACAGCTGCAGGATTCAGCGTCCTGCTTGACGACCGGAAAGAACGAGCAGGCGTCAAATTCGCCGATGCGGATTTGATTGGTCTACCGGTTCGCTTGAACGTCGGCAAAAAAGCGGCAGAAGGAATCGTCGAATTAAAAGCTCGTCGCGGTGGCGATGCAGAAGAAATTGGACAAGAACAAGTCGTTGAGGCTGTTCGTTCACTCTATGAAGGTTTAGAATAAAGAATGGAGACGGTCACTTTTCATAAAGTGACTGTTTTCTTGTCTCACACCCATTCGCCCCTTGGGCAATCCGCAAGAGGAGGAGGAGTTGCTGTCACGGTGTGAAGCGATCAGACAGCACAATTGCGAGTGGATACACAACAACGCATGTCACTGTTGCTGAGTGACTTGGAATTACCGAACGGTATCATTGAAGAATACTTTAACGAAGCAGTTCTTGAGAAGCTTCGCGTCAATAAAGCAAAAGCAACCTGGACATTTGAAATCCGCTTGCCACACGTTTTGCCCCAAAACGTCTATCAACTCTTTACGAGTCGTTTGATAAGTCGGTATCAGCAATTCGCCGAAGTCAAAGTTATCCTATACGCGGATAGTCGACCAGACGAACGCCTATATCATGATTACTGGCCATATGTCGTGCAAGATCTCGCCGACGTTTCATCGGCGCTGCGGACACAACTCGGACGTGTCTTACCGGAGTTCAAAGAACAGAAATTATTCATTCCAGTCCGAAGTGAACCGGAAGCAGGATTCTTAAAAAGTAGCTTATGTGGGGAATTGCAGTTACTTTATAGTGCTTACGGATTTCCGAAATTCAACTGTGAACCGATTGTTCAAATCAACGAATCGAAACAAGAAGCGTTGCGCAATCAGGTAAAACAGGAAGACATGGAAGAAGCAAAACGGATGCTCGAGTTGCAGTTCAAACGAGAACAATCGCGGGATGACGATGAAGGACCGGTTGAGATTCGGATCGGGAAACCAATTCAAGATGAGATTGTCCCGATTAAGACGATCCAAGATGAGGAACGACGGATTGCGATTCGTGGTCTCGTCTTCTCGGCAGAGAGTCGTGAACTACGAAGTGGAAAGACAATCTTTACGTTCAAAATGACGGATTATACGGACTCCCTCGTCGTCAAGATGTTTGCGCGTGACGAAACAGACGTCAAGATACTCTCTGCGATCAAAAAAGGGATGTGGATTCAAGCGGCAGGTCGCGTTGAGTTCGATACGTTCCTGCGCGATCTTTGTATGATGATTGCCCAACTGTCAGAGGTGAAGATGGAAGCCCCTGCTGACCCTTGGGCAGGCGAGAAGCGTGTCGAGTTACATGCGCACTCGCAAATGAGTCAAATGGACGCCGTCATGAACGTGACGAAATACGTTGAACGCGCGGCGAAATGGGGTCATCCTGCTGTTGCGATCACGGATCACGCGGGTGCCCAAAGTTTCCCGGATGCCTACTATGCCGGAAAGAAAAACGATATCAAGGTATTGTATGGAATCGAAGCGAATGTCGTCGATGACGGGGTGCAAGTCGCCTATCATCCCGTGGACCGTAACTTAGATGACGCGACATTCGTTGTCTTTGACGTCGAGACGACGGGTCTATCGGCGATGTACAACAAGATCATCGAACTTGCAGCCGTCAAGATCCACGACGGTGATATCATAGATAAGTTCGAAGCGTTCGCGGATCCGAAGCATCTATTGTCGGCGACGACGATTGATTTGACAGGAATCACCGATGATATGGTCCGCGGAAAACCAGACCCGGAACAAGTCGTCAAGGAATTTATGGACTGGGTCGGCGATTCGATTCTCGTTGCCCATAATGCCTCATTCGATATCGGATTCTTGAATGCGACACTCCGTTCCGGTGGACACGATGAATCGGTCTTGCCAGTCATTGATACGCTTGAGCTAGCCCGTGTTTTGATGCCGACGCTAAAAAACCATCGATTGAACACACTCGCGAAACGATTTGACATCGAATTGACGCAGCATCACCGCGCCATCTATGACGCGGAAGCGACAGGCTATTTGATGGTCAAATTGCTGCAAATGGCAGATGAGATGTTCGACATGAAGACACACGCTTCGCTCAACCGGGAGATGGGGAAAGATATCTCGCGGGCACGGCCATACCACGCGACGGTCTATGCGAAGAACCGGACGGGCTTGAAGAATCTGTACCAATTGATTTCGATTGCTCACACGAAACACGTGCACCGTGTCGTCCGCACACCACGCTCGCAACTCGTCGCGCATCGGGATGGATTGATCATTGGATCAGCTTGCGATAATGGCGAGGTGTTTGATGCTGCCTTGAACAAGTCGGACGAAGATTTAGCAAAAGTGATGCAGTTCTATGATTTCATCGAGATTCAGCCACCCGCGATGTATGGTCATTTGATTGAACGGGAAATCGTTCAGAATGAACTCGAACTGCGCGAACTGATCAAAAAGATCATCCGCGTCGCGGAAGAACATGATATCTTACCAGTCGCGACAGGGAATGTGCATTACCTCGATCAACATGACGCGACGTACCGGGAGATCTTGATCCGGACGCAAGGTGGAGCGAACATGCTGAACATGCGAAAACAACTGCCACCGGCACACTTCCGGACGACGAAGGAAATGATGGATGACTTCAAGTTCCTCGGACCGGATGTGTCGGAACGTCTCGTCATCACGAACAGTCAAGCCGTCGCGGAACAGTTCGAGAACATCGACATCATTCCAAAGGATCTCTATACACCGAAGATCGAAGGGGCAGATGAAGAAGTACGGAACTTGTCGTACGATATGGCGCACCGGATTTACGGCGACACGTTACCGGAGATCGTCGAAGCCCGCCTCGAAAAAGAGTTGAAGTCGATCATCGGTCACGGATTCGCCGTTATCTATCTGATTTCCCATAAACTCGTTAAAAAATCACTCGACGACGGCTATTTGGTCGGTTCACGAGGATCGGTCGGATCAAGTCTCGTTGCGACGATGACCGAGATCACGGAAGTCAATCCATTGCCACCGCATTACGTCTGTCCGAATTGTAAGGAATCGGAGTTCTTCGATGACGGTTCCGTCGGTTCGGGATTCGATTTACCGGATAAGTCTTGTTCGAAATGTGATGTCCCATTATTTAAGGATGGTCATGATATTCCGTTCGAGACGTTCCTCGGATTTAAAGGGGATAAAGTACCGGATATCGATTTGAACTTCAGTGGAGAATACCAGCCACAAGCACACGCCTATACGAAAGTCCTGTTCGGTGACGATTACGTCTACCGTGCCGGAACGATCGGTACGATCGCTGAGAAGACAGCGTATGGCTACGTCAAAGGGTATCAGTCGGAGAATGAGTTGACGTATCGGAATGCGGAAGTCGATCGTCTCGTCAGTGGTGTCACCGGTGTCAAACGGACGACCGGACAACACCCGGGTGGGATCATCGTTGTACCGGACTATATGGATATTTACGATATTAGTCCGATTCAGTATCCGGCAGACGATATGGGTTCTGAATGGAAGACGACACACTTTGACTTCCACTCGATTCACGATAACTTACTCAAACTCGATATCCTCGGTCACGATGACCCGACAATGATCCGGATGCTACAAGATCTGTCAGGACGTGATCCGAAGACGATTCCGGTCGATGACCCAGAAGTCATGAAAATCTTCAGTTCGACGGAATCGATCGGTGTAACGCCGGAACAGATTGATTCAAAAACAGGAACGCTCGGCATTCCGGAGTTTGGAACAAAGTTCGTCCGCCAAATGTTAGAAGAGACGAAACCGACGACGTTCTCAGAGCTCGTTCAGATTTCAGGACTCTCGCACGGAACGGATGTCTGGCTCGGAAACGCCAGCGAATTGATCTACAACGGAACGTGTGAACTAAAAGACGTCATCGGTTGTCGAGATGACATCATGGTCTACTTGATCTACGCCGGTCTTGAACCGTCGCTTGCCTTTAAAATCATGGAGTCGGTCCGAAAAGGGAAAGGACTCTCGATTGACATGGAAGAGGCGATGATCGAGAACGATGTACCTCTCTGGTATATCGATTCTTGTAAGAAAATCAAGTACATGTTCCCGAAAGCCCATGCTGCCGCCTACGTCTTGATGGCTGTCCGGATTGCTTACTATAAGGTCCACCATCCGATGTATTACTACGCTTCGTACTTTACGGTTCGTGCGGGTGACTTTGATATCGGTGCGATGAATAAAGGCTCTGCTGCCGTTCGGAAAGTCTTGCAAGATATCAAGGATAAAGGATTTGAAGCGACGGCGAAGGATAAAGGGCTGTATACGGTTCTTGAAATCGCGCTTGAGATGATCGAACGTGGCTTTACGTTCCAAAAGGTCGATCTCTACCGCTCAAGTGCAACGGAATTCCTCATTGACGGAGATACGTTGTTACCACCGTTTAATGCCGTGACAGGTCTCGGGACGAATGCAGCGAAGCAGATCGTCGAAGCACGTAAAGGCGGCGAATTCCTCTCGAAGGAAGACCTCCAAAAACGCGCTAAGTTATCGAAATCGATCATTGAGACGCTCGATAACCTAGGCTGTCTCGAAGGGTTACCGGACGAGAATCAGCTCTCCTTGTTCGACTTGTAAACCCTTAGGAACACTTGCTTTGAGCGCTTTCCTATGCTATATTGAGTGAGGAAATGTTTTTTATACTACGACTTGGAAGGAGTAGGGGGACCTGCTCCTTTCTTGTTTGTTTTTTGAAGGAGGATGAAGATGACGAACGTAACGGAAAAGGTCGAAGCGCTCGCAAAACCAATCGTCGAACGAGAGGGGATGGAGCTAGTCGACGTTGAATTCGTCAAAGAAGGGGCGGATTGGTTCCTACGTGTCTCCATCGACAAAGAGGGTGGCGTGGATCTTGAAGACTGCGTCAAAATCAATGAACAGTTATCGGAAGCATTGAATGACAATGATCCGATCGACGAGCCGTATTACCTCGACGTCGCTAGTCCAGGAGCGGAACGTCCACTGAAGAAAGACGAGGACTTCGAAAAGGCGATTGGGAAACATGTGTACATCAAAACGCACGATCCAGTAAAGAATGCGGTTGAATTCGAAGGAACGTTGCTCGCGTACACACCTGAGATGCTTGAAATCGAAGTGCGTGTCAAAACAAGAAAATTGAAAATTGAGATACCGGTCGACAAGATTTCACTTGCGCGACTTGCGGTAATGTTCTGACGGAAAGGAAGAGAACGATGGGACCACAGTTACTCGAGGCGATCAATCAAATCGCGAAAGAGAAGGAAATTGACAAGAACATCATCATCGATGCGCTCGAACAGGCATTGATTTCAGCGTACCGACGCAACTTCGGAAAAGAATCGGAGGCTGTAAAGGTCGAATTCGACCAGCAGACAGGAGACATCCGTGTCTTCGCGCTTAAGGAAGTCGTCGAACGATTGACACAACCAGAAGAGCAACTTTCGCTTGAAGAAGCGCACGAGATCGATCCGACATATGAACTCGGCGATTTCCATAAAGTCGAAGTGACGCCAGGCGACTTCGGTCGTGTTGCAGCACAAACAGCGAAACAGATCGTCACACAAAAAATGCGTGAAGCAGAACGCGAACGCATCTACAATCACTTCGCGGATCGTGAAGATGAGATCATGACAGGTATCGTCGAGCGTCAAGATGCACGCAACTTGTACGTCAACCTAGAAGGTATCGAAGCTGTCTTGACGACACACGAGCAAATGCCGAACGAGCGTTTCGGGATTCGTGATCGCATCAAGGTGTACGTCACGAAAGTTGATCCAATGGTCAAAGGATCAGGGGCATCGATTCTTGTATCACGGACACATCCAGGTCTCTTAAAACGTCTCTTTGAAATCGAAGTACCAGAGATTTCAAGTGGCGAAGTCGAAGTCAAGTCTGTGGCGCGTGAAGCGGGCGACCGTTCGAAAATCGCAGTCGCGGCGGATGACATCGATCCAGTCGGTGCATGTGTCGGACAAAAAGGGGCGCGTGTTCAACGCATCGTCAATGATTTAAACGGGGAAAAAATCGATATCGTCCGTTACTCGGATGATCCGAAAGAATATGTCGCGAACGCACTCAGCCCAGCTCAAGTCGTTGCGGTCTATGTGAACGAACCAGCGAAAGCGACAATCGTCGTCGTTCCAGATTTCCAATTGTCGCTTGCAATCGGGAAACGTGGTCAAAACGCGCGTCTCGCAGCGAAATTGACAGGATGGAAAATCGACATCAAGAGCGAGTCTGAAGCGGAAGCAATGGATCTCGAAGATGTCTTCGCGACGGAAGAGCCGGCAGTAGAAGCGGTCCAAGTCGAAGGCGAGGAATAATTCGTGCAAAAAAAGGTACCATTACGTAAGTGTGTCATCACACAAGAAATGAAACCGAAAAAAGAATTAATTCGTGTCGTCCGGACACCTGAACAAGAGGTCGTCATCGATTTAAATGGTAAGATGAATGGGCGAGGTGCCTATTTATCGAAAGATGCGGCAGTCATTGCGACGGCGAAGAAAAAACGGACGCTTGATCATCATTTGAAGGTCAAGACGACAGATGCCTTATACGATGAATTGCTTGAAATCGCGGGAGGTACAAATGAGTAAATGGGAATCCCTTCTCGGTCTCGCGAATCGAGCTAGAAAAGTGACGACGGGAGAAGAACTCGTACTGAAAGAAGTACGAGGAGGACAAGCGAAGCTTGTTCTTTTAGCAGCAGATGCGGGGGCTGCCACGCGTAAGAAAGTCACAGATAAATGTACGAGTTATCAAGTTCCTTACCTAGAAGTCGCCGACCGGACGATTCTCGGTCAAGCATTAGGAAAGGATGCGCGTGTTGTCGTGTCAGTCAATGAAGCCGGATTTGCGAAAAAGCTAACTGAACTCCTCTCGAACGACTAATTGGAGGTGGATCCTTTGGGTAAACGTGTATACGAATTCGCCAAGGAACAAAACGTAACAAGTAAGCAGGTCATCACCCAGCTCGAAAAGCTGGAGAAACCAGTCAAGAATCATATGGCAGTATTAGATGAACAGACAGTACAGCAACTCGATCAAGTATTTAATCCCGAAAAATATCGGGCTCAAAAGACGGAGGCTCCAAAACAAGTGAAATCAGATAATAAACCGAACCGACCAGGAAGTACAAACAAACCAGCAGGTAACCAATCACGTAACAGCAAAGGCGGACGCCCAGAATTCGGCAACCGTAACAACCGTGGCGGCAAACGTCGTCCGAACCAAAAGAAAGCAGAACCACGCAAACTTGAAGTTGCGGATCCGAACTCGAAGTCGAGTCAACGGAAAGCAGCTCGCCGGGCGCAAGAAGAGGCGATGGCAAATGTCGTTCAATACTCTGACAACTTGACAGTCGGTGAACTCGCTGAAAAAATGGCGAAAAAACCGAATGAACTGATCATGAAATTGATGGGTCTCGGTGTCATGGCGACGATCAACCAAGATCTTGATGACGAGACAGTCGAACTGCTCGCGACAGAGTTTGGTTTTGAAGTCGAAAAGACAGTCCAAGTCGATGAGACGGACTTTGATCAATACGAATTGAACCTTGACCAGTACGAATTGTCTGAGCGTCCACCGGTCGTTACGATCATGGGACACGTCGACCACGGTAAAACGACATTGCTCGACTCGATCCGTAACACGAAGGTCACTGCAGGCGAAGCCGGCGGGATCACGCAGCACATCGGTGCTTACCAAGTTGAGATCGACGGCAAGAAGATCACGTTCCTCGATACACCAGGTCACGCGGCGTTCACAACGATGCGTGCACGTGGAGCAGATGTCACGGATATCGCGATCATCGTCGTTGCAGCCGATGACGGTGTCATGCCGCAGACGGAAGAAGCGATCAGCCACGCGAAAGCAGCTGGCGTTCCGATCATCGTCGCGGTCAACAAGATGGATAAAGAAGGCGCAAACCCTGACCGTGTCAAACAAGAATTGACAGAGTTCGAACTCGTTGCAGAAGACTGGGGCGGCGATACGATCTTCGTACCGGTTTCAGCTCTTAAAGGAGACGGTATCGACGAATTGCTCGAGATGATCCTTCTCGTTTCAGAAGTTCAAGAATACAAATCAACACCAGACATGAACGGTCGCGGAACAGTCATCGAGGCGAAACTCGATAAAGGACGCGGTCCAGTCGCTACCCTTCTCGTTCAACACGGAACACTTCGTGTCGGTGACCCGATCGTCGTCGGTCACACGTTCGGTCGTATCCGGGCAATGGTCAACGATATCGGTCGTCGTGTCAAAGAAGTTGGACCATCGACGCCAATCGAAATCACAGGTTTAAATGATGTTCCGAAAGCGGGCGATCAATTCTTCGCATTCGAAGATGAGAAAAAAGCACGCCAAATCGGTGAAGCACGTTACCAACGTGAAATCGAAGCACAACGTCGCGATTCAGCGAAAGTTAGCTTAGAAGATCTCTTCGACCGCATCAAAGAAGGCGAAGTCAAGGACCTCAACATCATCATCAAAGGTGATGTCCAAGGTTCAGTTGAAGCCTTAGCCGGTTCATTGAAGAAAATTGATGTCGAAGGTGTTAAAATTAACATCGTACACTCAGGTGTTGGTGCGATCACGGAAGGTGACGTCATCCTCGCCTCAGCAGCAAATGCAATCATCATCGGATTCAACGTTCGTCCGGATGGTAACGCGAAATCAATGGCAGATCAGGAGAAGGTTGAAATTCGTCTTCACCGGATCATCTATAACGCGATTGAAGAAATCGAGCAAGCGATGAAAGGTCTCCTTGATCCTGAATTCGTCGAGAAAATCATCGGTCAAGCTGAAGTCCGCGATGTCATCAAAGTATCGAAAGTCGGTACGATCGCAGGTGGATATGTCACGGAAGGTAAGTTAACGCGTGATGCAGGTGTCCGTGTCGTTCGTGACAGCATCGTCATTTACGAAGGAAAACTCGATACACTTCGCCGCTTTAAAGATGATGTCAAGGAAGTCGCTGCTGGTTACGAGTGTGGTATTAAGATCGAACGTTATGATGACGTAAAAGTCGATGATGTCATCGAAGCGTTCATCATGGAAGAAGTCAAACGGAAGTAACAGAACGGAATCCATTCTTCCGAACTGGAGGGAACAAACATGAGTTTACGCTCGAATCGTGTCGCCGAACAGGTGCGTAAGGAAATTACGCAACTGCTCATCAAGGATGTCAAGGATCCACGCGTCAAGCCGATTACCGTCACAGGTGTCGAAGTGACAGGAGACTTGCAACAAGCGACGATCTTCTATTCAGTCCTCGGTGACGAAAAAGCACGTGAGGATGCGCGCATCGGTCTTGAAAAATCAAAAGGCTTCATGCGTAAGGAAATCGGATCGCGGATTCGTCTGCGGAAAACACCTGAACTATTGTTCGAGGTCGATTCTTCTGTCGAATACGGATCACGCATTGATGAGTTGCTTCGGAATTTGAACAAAGATTAACACCTAAGGCAACCACGCGTGTGGTTGCCTTTTTTCAAGGAGGACATCACGTGGAACCCATCGGAGTATTACCACTAGATAAACCAGCCGGCATGACGAGTCATGATTGTGTCTTTCGTCTACGTCGCTTGTTTCAGACGAAAAAAGTCGGACATACAGGGACGCTTGACCCAGAAGTAACAGGTGTCTTACCGATTTGTCTCGGTCGAGCGACGAAACTTGCCCGTTTCATCACGGATGAAGGAAAACGTTACGCGGCGGAAGTGACGATCGGTTTTGCAACGACGACAGAAGATGCACACGGAGAGATCGTTCGTGAAACACCGGTCGAACCCGAAAGTATTACTGAAGAGGCGATCGCTGATATTCTGAGCGCCTTGACAGGAGAGATCGAACAGACGCCACCGTATTATTCAGCAGTCAAAGTGAACGGGAAGAAACTATACGAATATGCACGAAAAGGGATTGAAGTCGAGCGACCGACACGGATCGTCCGTATCGATCGATTGGAACGGACATCGGACCTTGTGTTCGAAGATGGTCTTTGTCGCTTCCGCCTTGATATCGCATGTGGAAAAGGGACCTATATCCGGACACTAGCAGTCGAAATCGGAGAACGACTCGGTTATGCGGCACACATGAGCGACTTACGCCGGACAGGTTCTGGTGCGATTGCTGAGACGGACACCGTCACACTCGAGACACTCGAATCGTATGAGACAGTCGAAGAGCGGATGCAACACGTCCTTCCGATCGAACACGTCATCCAAAAATGGCCACGATTGACGGTTGATGCAGCAACAGCGCAACGTGTCTTGAACGGAGCAAAGCTGACAAGCATTCCAGTCGAATTCGAGCTGTTTACTGTCTATAATGAAGAGGACGTACCTTTAGCGCTATATCGACGTCTTCCAGAAGAACAGGTAGCACGCGTCGAGGTCATGCTACAAATCGATTAAGATCGGAGAGAGCATCATGGACATCATACATTTGACATATCCGGAACAGCCTCAAAAAGCCCCTGCTGTCATCGCACTTGGCTTTTTTGACGGTGTACATCTCGGACATCAGCAAGTCATCGCAGCAGCACGGAAAGAAGCGGAGGCTCGTCGCCTGCCTTTGGCTGTCATGACCTTTGATCCACATCCGAAACAAGTACTTGGTAAAGGGGATGAACCGGTCCGCTACATCACGCCGCTTGAACGTAAATTAGAGAAAATCGAACGCCTTGGTGTCGATCGTGTTTACGTCATTGAGTTCACGATTCCTTTCTCGGAATTGTCACCGCAAGCTTTCGTCGATGAATATCTGATTGCGTCCGGTGCAGAGCATGTCGTCGCTGGATTTGATTATTCCTATGGTCGCTTCGGAGCTGGCAAAATGACGACGCTTGATTTTCATAGTCGTGGCACGTTCACGCACACCGTTGTAGCAGAGTTCCAAGAAGAAGCAGAAAAAATCAGCTCAACCCGGATTCGTCGTTTACTTGCTGCAGGAGAAGTCGAACCGGCTGCACGTTTGCTTGGAGAACCCTACCAAATCAAAGGCACGATCATTCACGGTGACGCACGCGGTCGACAAATTGGCTTCCCGACAGCCAACATGCGCCCAGAATTCGCCTACGTCATACCGAAACTTGGTGTGTATGCGACATTCGTTCGCTTAGCGGACGGTCGTCGATTCAAAGCGATGACGAACGTCGGCAGACGCCCGACGTTTTATGAGACGGGAGACGTCAGTATTGAGACACATCTTCTTGACTTTGATGAGGATCTTTATGGTCAAGAATTGACGCTTGAATGGATTGCTTATTTACGCGATGAAAAAGCCTTCAATGGTATCGATCAATTGAAAGAACAGTTGACACGAGACCGCGAAGAGGCAAATACACGATTAAGCGTTTGACAGTACGGACAGGGTTCGTTATGATAGGTCAGTACGATTACGTACAGCCGATTCACTTGGCATCTGGTCTCACCATCCGATGCTCGGGAATACGGTCATTCATAAGATGGAGGTGGAGTGACAATGGCACTCACAAAAGAACGTAAAAACGAAATCATCGAAGCATATGCTACGAAACAAGGCGATACTGGTTCGCCGGAAGTACAAGTTGCTGTTTTAACTGAACAGATCACAACTTTGAACGATCACTTACGTACACACAAAAAGGATCACCACTCACGTCGTGGTCTCTTGAAAATGGTCGGTCGTCGCCGTAACTTGCTCACATACCTTCGTAACAAGGATGTTGCACGTTACCGTTCGTTGATCGAGCGTCTTGGTCTCCGTCGCTAATCCCGACGAGAACGAGGTAGGGAAGCAGGAGCATCGTCTCCTGTTTCTTTTTTTTGCCGATTCATGGACTTTTTGCGCAAGAACCTACATAATTAGATTTGAATGAAAAAACGGATAGCAGTGAGAGGAGATTTGTGCATGTCACAAACAAAACAGACGTTTTCGACCGAACTCGGTGGACGTCCATTAACGATTGAAATCGGTCAATTAGCAAAACAAGCGAACGGAGCAGCATTGATTCGCTACGGCGATACAGCCGTTCTTGCTACGGTCGTTGCATCAAAACAACCGAAGGACTTAGATTTCTTCCCATTAACAGTGAACTATGAAGAAAAATTATATGCGGCAGGGAAAATCCCAGGTGGATTCCTTAAACGTGAAGGACGCCCTGGAGAGAGCGCGATCTTGACTTCGCGTCTGATCGACCGTCCGATCCGTCCATTATTCCCGGACGGTTTCCGTCACGACGTACAAGTCGCGACGACGGTCCTTTCGTCAGATGCTGATAATTCACCAGAAGTCGCTGCGATGATCGGGGCTTCGATTGCCCTTTCGATCTCGGATATTCCATTCGATGGTCCAATCGCAGGCGTGACGATCGGTCGCGTCGACGGAGAGTTCGTCGTGAACCCGACTTCAGCGCAAATGGAAGTCAGCGATATCGACCTTCAAGTTGCCGGAACAAAACATGCCGTCAACATGGTCGAAGCAGGTGCGAAGGAAGTATCGGAACAAGCAATGCTTGAAGCGATCTTGCTTGGACACGATGTCATCAAGGAAATGATCGCTTTCCAAGAGGGGATCGTCGCACAAGTCGGTAAAGAGAAGTTCGAATATACGGTATCAAGCTTCGATGAGACAATCGTCAATCGCCTGAAAGCAGAAGCATTGGCAGAAGTCACACAAGCAGTTCAAGTCGAAGAAAAACAAGCACGTGACGTTGCCATCAACGAAGTCATCGCAAAATACATCGAGTTGTATGCAGCTGACGAGTCAGTCACAGCAGAACAACTAGCAGAAGTATCAGGCGTTCTCAACAAGTTCGTCAAAGACGAAGTCCGCCGTCTGATCACAGAAGATAAAATCCGTCCAGATGGTCGTGGTCTTGCTGAGATCCGTCCACTTGATTCAGAAGTCGGTCTCTTACCACGTGCACACGGTTCAGGTTTGTTCACACGCGGTCAGACGCAAGTCTTGTCTGTTGCGACACTCGGTGTTGCGGGTGACGCTCAAATCATCGATGGACTGGGTCTGAAGGAAGAGAAGCGTTTCATGCACCACTATAACTTCCCGCCATTCTCAGTCGGGGAAGCACGTCCGATGCGTGCACCAGGTCGTCGTGAAATTGGTCACGGGGCACTTGGAGAACGCGCACTCTTACCAGTTCTTCCGAATGAAGTCGATTTCCCGTACACGATTCGTCTCGTGTCAGAAGTCCTTGAGTCGAACGGTTCTTCATCACAGGCTTCAATCTGTGGTTCGATCCTTGCCATGATGGATGCTGGTGTTCCACTTAAAGCACCTGTCGCTGGTATCGCGATGGGCTTGATCATGGAAGGCGACAATTACTCGATCTTGACAGATATCCAAGGGATGGAAGATCATCTCGGAGATATGGACTTCAAAGTCGCTGGAACTCACGAAGGTGTCACAGCTCTGCAAATGGATATGAAAATCGGCGGAATCACGCGTCAAATCCTCGAAGAAGCACTCGAGCAAGCACGTCTTGGTCGTCTGCACATTCTTGAGCATATGCAAACGGTCATCGCTGAACCACGTGTCGAATTGTCACAATACGCACCAAAAATCGTCACACTCAAAATCAATCCAGATAAAATCCGTGATGTCATCGGACCTGGTGGTAAAGTCATCAACGGTATCATCGATGAGACAGGCGTCAAGATCGACATCGATCAAGACGGAACCGTCTTTATCGCTTCGACGGATCAAGCCGGCATCGATCGTGCCCGTCAATTGGTCGAAGATATCGTCCGTGAAGTCGTCGTCGGTGAAGAGTTCGATGGAACAGTTCGTCGTGTTGAGAAATTCGGTGCATTCGTCGAATTGTTCAAAGGAAAAGACGCACTCGTCCACATTTCGGAACTCGCACTTAACCGTGTCGGTCAAACGGAAGATGTCGTCAAACTTGGAGATAAGCTAAAAGTCCGTGTCACGGAAATCGATGACAAAGGACGCGTCAACGCTTCACACAAAGTCCTGCTCGTCGAAGGCTTAAGTGAAGAAGATCGTGCTGCATACGAAGAAAAGAAAAAGACAGAGCGTGAGAACCGCCCGCCACGTCGGGATCAGGGTTCACGCCCACCACGTGACGGACAACGTCCACCACGTCGTAACTAATGAATCCAAGGTGGCTCGACGGTGCAGAGAATGCAACGAGAGCCACCTTGTTTCCTATATTTGGAGGAATTACTATGATCGAACGGATACAATTAGAAAACGGAGTTCGACTGATCGTTGAACGGATGCCGGAAGCACGCAGCGTCGCGACCGGAATCTTCATTCAAGCAGGAAGTCGGACGGAACAGATCGAGGAGCATGGTATCAGTCATCTCATCGAGCATATGATGTTTAAAGGAACAAAACGCCATACGGCAAAAGAGATTGCGGTTTACTTTGACCGACTTGGTGGAAATATTAATGCGTTCACGAGTAAGGATCAAACGTGTTATTACGTCAAGACACTAGATGAACATGCAGGCGAAGCCTTTCACGTATTGGCGGACATGTTCCTTGAATCGACGTTTGACGCGGATGAACTGGAAAAAGAGAAAAAGGTCGTCATTGAAGAGATCAAGATGTACGATGACACACCGGATGATCTCGTCCATGAGTTATTAGCTGTTGCGGCTTACGGAGAAGATGTCATGGCTCGACCGATTCTTGGAACGGAAGAGAGTGTGCTTCGGATTGATCGTGCGATGATCGGACGATATCTCGAAGAAGCGTATGCTCCGGATCAAATCGTCATTTCCGTTGCCGGAAACGTCTCAGACGAGTTGATTGCGCAGATTCAAGAGCGGATGTCGATTCTCGAATCACGATCGAAGACACGCGAGACGACAGAGCCAAGGTTACAAAATGGTGTGATTCGTAAGGAAAAGGATACGGAGCAGGCTCATATTTGTTATAATTTCCGTGCGATTCCTTCTGCTGACCCACGTTTGCCTGCCCTCGCCTTACTCAATAATGCATTCGGTGCGACGATGTCGAGTCGCTTGTTCCAATCCATCCGAGAGGAACGCGGTCTTGCCTATTCAGTCTTTTCCTATTACACGACGTTTGACGATCATGGAACGTTCACGATCTATGTCGGCACGTCTCCGGAATCGGTCGAAGAGGTCGAACAGGTCCTCGCTGCTGAAATCGATCGCTTGAAGCGGGATGGATTATCGACGAAGGAACTCGAAGATGGGATTGAACAGCTGAAAGGTTCTCTGATTCTAGGCAACGAAGGCACATCGAGTCACATGAATCGAAACGCCCGAAATGAGTTGCATCTACATCGCCATCCATCACTTGAAGAAGTGTTAGCGGATGTCGAACGGATTCGTCCATCGGATATCGAAGGGCTGATTGAGCACATCTTTTCGGAGGAACCGGCAAAGGCCTATATTCTTCCGGCAGACGAAGAAGAGGAAGCATGATAGCAGAACGGAATAGATGAAACATATGAAATGACGATGTCGAGAAAGAAGGAATACCGTTGAATTTAGCTGAATTGATTCAAGTCATACAGACGCAAAAAATCGAACGAATGGTAGAAGTGGACGTTACGTCCATTACGACCGATTCACGGGATGTTAAACCGGGAACATTGTTCGTCGCCATCAAAGGATATACTGTTGATGGACACGACTATGCTAAACAGGCGGAAGCACAAGGAGCGGTCGCGATCGTTGCGGAACAACCGGTCGACGTGTCGATTCCTGTCATTCTTGTTCGTAGTACATCACGTGCCATTGCCGAGTTGGCTGGCAAATTCTATGATTATCCTTCTGAAAAGATGCGGATGATTGGTATTACGGGAACGAATGGGAAAACGACGACGACGACGATCGTCCGTGATATATTAGCGCACCTTGGTCGGAAGACGGGCATCATCGGTACGGTTGAAGTCAAGATTGGTGACCGCGTCGTGCCAAGTCGCAATACGACACCACAAAGCTCCGAGTTACAAGCCTTTCTGTATCAGATGCACGAAGAAGATGTCCAAGATGTCATCATGGAAGTCTCTTCACATGGATTAGAGCTTGGTCGGGTAACGGGTGTCGATTACGACGTTGCGGGATTTACGAATCTGACGCATGATCACCTTGATTTCCACAAAACGTTTGAAAACTATGCGCGTGCCAAAGGATTGTTGTTTGCACAACTCGGTCAACGGCTGTCGACAGAGAAAGTCGCGGTCTTGAATGCGGATGATCCGACGAGTGAGCTGTATGAGATGATGACAGGTGCTCGTGTCATGACATACGGCATCGACAACGCAGCTGATCTTCGAGCAACAGCGATTGAACAGTCGCTTCAACAAACGACGTTCACGATGCTGTACAAGGAAGAACAAGTCGATGTCACGGCGAATTTCATCGGTCGCTTCAACGTCTACAATCTGTTGCTTGCGACAGGGATCCTCTTATCTTGCGGATATGAGCTAGCGACGATTGCAGGCGCGATTTCAGCAATCCGTCCGGCAAAAGGTCGGATGCAACGCTTGCCGATTGAAGGATATAACGTGTATGTCGACTATGCGCATACGCCTGACGGCATCGAACAGTGTCTGAAAGCACTCGTTGACGTACCGAAGGAAAAGATCGTCTTCCTGATCGGGACAGGTGGAAATCGCGATGTGACGAAACGACCAAAGATGGGCGAACTCGCTTCGACGTACGCAGGAACCGTTGTCATCACAACGGATGATCCACGATATGAAGCATATGAGTCGATTACATCCGGCATCGCCAAAGGGATGACCCACGATCAGTTCGTTGAAATCGGTGATCGGGAAGAGGCTGTGCGTTACGCAGCACGACTCGCACGACCAGATAATATCGTCATCTTAGCCGGTAAGGGCCATGAAAAATATCAAATCATTGGGGATGAGAAATTCCCGCTCGATGAGGAAATCATCGTCAAAGAGATGATACGGCAAATGGAGGAACAGAAGTGACTTATCAACCAATCGTTGTAACCATAGATCAATTTGAAACATTCGTAAAAACACATCCCAAAGGCGACTTACTCCAGCTTCCAGCATGGGGAGAAGTCAAAAGCGCGACAGGATGGACACATGAACGGATCGCGGTCGGAACGGCTTCCGGTGAGATTGCCGGAGTTGGTCTTCTTTTGTTCAAGAAAGTACCGAAGCTACCGTTCACGCTTTGTTATGCACCGCGCGGTTTCGTCGTCGATTATACGGATACGGACGCACTTCGCGCCCTTCGTGACGAAGCGATTCGTGTCGCAAAACAACAGAAGGCAATTGCGATTAAATTTGATCCAAACGTCGAGCGGGAAGAATATCCTGGTCTGTTGCAGGAGATGCAAGGACTTGGCTTTAAACATAATGGCTTCGGTGGCGGTTTTGACTACGCGCAGCCACGCTTTACGATGGAGACGAGTCTTGTAGGGACAGAAAAAGAGATCTTCGACGGTTTCCATTCGAAGTTCCGCTACAACGTCCGCCTTGCTGAACGCAAAGGTATCGTATGCGAACAAGCGGATCGTGAAGGGCTAAAGACATTTGCGAAACTGATGGTCGAGACGGGCGAACGGGATGGTTTCTCGATCCGCGGTCTGGATTATTTCGAGAATCTGTACGATCATCTCCATCCAAAAGGTGATGCGGTCTTGTTTTTGACGAAACTCGATGTCGTACGTGCGCTTGAGAATACAGAAGCTTTATTACTTCAAGCCGATAAGGAACTCTCGAAGATTCATCGTCAGCTTGAGAAAGAGACGGCTGAGAAAAAGTTAAAGAGCTTAAACAATCGCTTGGAGCAGACGACAGCACAAATCGAAAAAGCCGAGAAGTCGAAGACGGAACTGATGACGATTGCTGCCAAACATCCAAACGGTGTCATCCTGTCTGGTGGTCTTTTGACGCTTGCTGGTCGTCGCTCGTATTACTTATACGGCGCTTCATCGAACGAGTACCGGGAATTCATGCCGAACCACTTGATGCAGTGGACGATGATGCAATATGCGAAAGAACATGGTGCGCTCTCCTATGACTTCGGTGGAGTCAGTGGTTCGACAGACCCGGATGATCATTACGCGGGACTCTATGCCTTTAAATCTGGTTGGGGTAGCCGGATGATTGAAAAAATCGGTGAGTTCGATTATGTACTCAATCGTCCGCTCTATCTGTTGCTTGAGACTGGGTTGCCGATTCTACAAAAACTTCGGAAGAAGCTTCGCCGCTGATGAAACGGGGAACAATCTTCGGTTGGATCGTATTTTTATTGACGATGTTTGCGATTGGATTGTTTCTTGCGGCATCCATGAATCGGATGCCGACGATTTTAATGGATCAACCGGAGCTCGGGATTGATAGTTGTCCACGAGATGTAGCGGGGGAAGATCGCTTAATTAATGCAAGCGAGACGAACCTGAAGCGTCTCCACCCTGCTGTCGAGACAGGGGCAAAGGATCTGATCCGTGTTGCGCATTCGTGCTACAATATCGATATCAAGATTACGCAAGGATACCGCTCGATTCAGCAACAGAACGCGCTTTATGAACAAGGACGTTCTAAGGCAGGGGAAGTCGTCACGAATGCACGTGGTGGTGAATCAATGCACAATTATGGACTCGCTGTCGATTTCGTTCAGCTCGTGAATGGAGAGATTTCATATGATCTTGAGTATGATGGGAATCGGTCAGGGAAAAGTGATTGGCGTGAAGTCGCGGATATCGGAAAAGCGCTCGGTTTCGAATGGGGAGGCGATTGGAAACGATTCGTCGACTATCCTCATTTTGAGATGACGTTCGGGTATTCGCTCGACGAACTGAAGGCTGGTGAACGTCCAAGCCGTTCGGAAAAAGCGAAACGAACGGAAGAAGTCGAAGATTTGTTGAATACGTGATCAACGTCATTCCTGGAGTAATGTGGCAGGAATGACGTTTTTTTTAGATTTCCTAGTCCGATTGTTGGCAGATTGTGAAAATTCGGCTAGAATAGTGATAGTGATAAGTGGACGGCTCACGAAAAGTGAATATGAATTATAGGAGGTCATGTTGTGTCAAAGAAGAAGACGGAAAAAGTAAGCGTCTTTGCTCTTGGTGGCGCCGGTGAGATCGGGAAGAACATGTACGTCGTCGAACTCGACGAGGACATCTTCGTCATCGATGCCGGATTAATGTTCCCAGGAGACGAGATGCTTGGAATCGATAAAGTCATTCCAGACATCAGTTATTTAAAAGAAAACAAAGAGCGGATTCAAGGGATTTTCATTACCCATGGTCACGAGGATCATATCGGGGCACTCAGTTACGTCTTGCGTGACTTAAAAGTACCGGTTTACGGAACGCGTTTGACGCTCGGTTTGATTGAACACAAATTAAAAGAAGCCGGTTTATTGAAAAAGGCAGATCTTCGTCCAATTGATGCCAAGACGAAATTAACCGTTGCAGGTCATTTTATTACGTTCTTCCGGGTCAACCACTCGATTCCGGATGCAGTCGGGGTTTGTATTCAAACATCTCAAGGTGCAATCGTCCATACAGGGGATTTCAAGTTCGATTACACACCAGTCGATGGAAAACAGGCGGATTTCGGAAAGATTGCAGCAATTGGTCAACGGGGAGTACTTTGCTTACTGTCTGACTCAACGAATGCAGAGCGACCAGGGATGTCTGGATCAGAATCGATCGTCGGTTCTGAACTGAACGACGTCATCTATGAGGCACCAGGACGTGTCATCGTCGCTTCATTTGCTTCGAACATTCATCGTCTACAACAAGTGTTTGCGGCAGCAGAAGCGAACAATCGAAAAGTAGCGGTCGTTGGTCGTAGCATGGTCAATAACGTCGAAGTGGCACAGCGTTTGAATTACTTACGCTTCAAACAGAAAACATTGATTGATCTATCTGACATCAACCGCCTCGACGACAACCAAGTCGTCATCTTGACGACAGGATCGCAAGGTGAGCCGATGGCAGCCTTGACACGAATGGCGCGTAACGCACATAAGCAAGTCAATATTCGCTTGAACGATACGGTCGTCGTTGCGGCTTCGCCGATTCCGGGTAACGAAAAGTCGGTTTCGAAAACGATCGATCTTTTGTTCCGTGCTGGTGCGAATGTCATTTACAACCAACGGAAAGTACACGTATCCGGTCACGGTCATGCGGAAGATCTGAAGTTGATGCTCAACTTGATCAAACCGAAATTTTTCCTACCGATTCACGGAGAATTCCGGATGCAAAAGGCACACAGTCGTCTCGCACAGACGGTTGGCGTCAATGCGAACAACATCTTCATCATCGAGAATGGGGATGTCGTTGAGTTCGAGAAGCGCAAAGCACGGATGTCACGCAAAGTGAACGCTGGAAACGTCTTGATCGACGGAATCGGTGTGGGTGATGTCGGAAACATCGTCCTTCGTGATCGTCGCTTGTTATCGCAAGACGGTGTCGTCCTTTGTGTCATTACGATCAGCCGGAAAAACAAAACGATCGTATCGGGACCAGAAATCATCTCTCGCGGATTCGTCTACATGCGTGAATCAGAGGATATGATCAACGAAGCAAACCGAATCGTTGCGAAACAACTACAAGGTAAATTAAACGGAGAATTGGATTGGACGGAGATGAAGTCGTTGATTCGAGATAAACTGAGTGCTTATCTCTATGAACAGACGAAACGCCGCCCGATGATTCTTCCAATCATCATGGAGATTTAACAAACGAGCGGCTCAGATTGACCAATACCTGGTCCACTGAGCCGTTTTTTTATCAGGAGGGATGACGTATGGCGACGACGAAACGAAAACCTGTACGAAAAAAAACGCCGCCACGGAAACGACCGGCAGCGAAGAAACAACGTCAGCCGATTGCGTATCGTACATATGCGACCATCATCGCAATCGTCTCATTATTAGCTTTCGTTCTCGCTTTCGGGGAGTTCGGGAAAGTCGGACTGACGCTAGCCGATGGAGGAGAGCGGTTAATTGGTCAGTTCGGTTCCTTATTATATGGTGGAATCGGTGCTGTGCTACTTTTACTCCTCTCGAATGCGTCGCGTGCTCAAAAATGGGCATGGTCGATGTTACTGATGGGTTCAGTCGTCTGGATTGATCTATTGCTCGGAGCACCACGTGGTATTCTCAATGGATGGCTCTATCAAAACGCAGCTTATTATATTTCGAGCGTGGGTGCCTTCTTGATTGGTCTGTTCTTCATCGGAACGGCCGTTCATATACTAAACCCATCGTTTTATGGAGAGCTGTGGCTTGGGCTCCGAGAACGTGCAGAAGAGTTTCGCAATCGTGAACGGACACCACGTCCTCGTGTCGAAAAAGAGTTGAAAGCGAAACCGGTTCGTGAGAAAAAAACGAAGACATTGCGACCAGCAACTATCGAGGAACCCATCGAAACGGAACAAGAAGCAGAAGATCCTTCAGTCAACATTCAAGACGTTCCGATCATCGGTTTCACGGATCATGTTGAACCGCAAGCAGCGGAGACACAAGGACCGTTGACGATGACAGAGACACCCGACGGTTATCAATTGCCGTCGCTTGATTTGTTAGCAGAACCAACATCAAAAGACTTGTCCGGTGAGAACAAACGATTGAAGGACAATGCGACGAAATTAATCGCGACCTTAAAGTCGTTCGGGATCGGAGCAAAAGTTTTAAAGATTCATCTCGGACCTAGTGTCACGAAGTACGAGATTGAACCAAAACAAGGAATCAAGCTTAGTCGAATCACGGGACTCGCCGATGACTTAGCGCTAGCGTTAGCCGCAAAAGATATCCGGATCGAAGCACCGATTCCGGGTAAAGCGGCTGTTGGAATCGAGGTGCCGAACCGTGAAGTGGCCATGGTATCACTTCGAGAAGTACTAGGAGCGGAGAGCGTCCAATCGGACAGCGATCGTTTGCTCGTCGCACTCGGACGAAGCATTTCTGGTGAGACGGTGACAGCGAAGTTGAATAAGATGCCACACGTCTTAGTTGCCGGTTCGACGGGTTCCGGTAAATCGGTCTGTATCAATGGGATGATTGTCTCGATATTGATGCGGGCACGACCGGATGAAGTCCGCTTGATGATGATTGACCCGAAAATGGTCGAATTGAACGTCTACAACGGCATTCCGCACCTCTTAGCGCCCGTCGTCACCGATCCTAAAAAAGCGGCACAGGCATTAAAACAGGTTGTCTCGGAAATGGAACGCCGTTATGAGATCTTCAGTCAAAACGGAGCGCGCAACATCGAAGGCTACAATGCACTCATTGATAAGATGAACGCAGAGGAGAAAGTGCATCAACGATTACCGTACATCGTTGTCATCGTCGATGAGTTAGCTGACTTGATGATGGTCGCGTCAAACGAAGTCGAAGATGCGATCATGCGACTTGCACAAATGGCGCGAGCAGCAGGAATTCATATGGTCATTGCGACGCAGCGTCCGAGTGTTGACATCATCACCGGTGTCATCAAGGCGAATATCCCGTCGCGGATCGCATTCAGTGTATCGAGTGCGACTGACTCGCGGACGATTCTTGATACGGGAGGCGCTGATAAATTGCTCGGACGAGGAGATATGTTGTTACTTGGTAACGGCATGAACAAACCGGTCCGCGTACAAGGAGCCTTTTTATCGGACGAAGAAGTCGAGAAGGTCGTCAATCATGTCATCAGTCAGCAAAAGGCACAGTATGTTGAAGCGATGATTCCAAAAGATGTACCAGAGGGCGAAACAGAGGTCGACGATCCACTATACGATGAGGTCGTTCAGTTCATTCTGACACAAGAGACGGCATCAACGTCGATGATTCAACGAAAGTACCGCATCGGTTACAACCGAGCTGCCCGTCTTATTGATGCGTTAGAAGAAAACGGTCTGATTGGTCCATCTGAAGGATCTAAACCACGCCGCGTCATGGGACGTTAATCGAGTAGAAAGGAAGTCGTGGAATATTCCAAGGCTTCCTTTTCTTTTCTAGAAAAATGTATAGAGAAGACTCGGTATCTCGAAAAAAGAAAAGGCACATGAAAAAAAGACATGATGATTTTGTAAAAATAGAAATGACTGGAAAAATTAATGAAGGCATCAAAAATAAAATCGCTTTCATGAAAATAGTTGTCAGACGTCTGTTGATTTTCAGTAGTGTTTTTGGCATACTCAGTCATATGAGTGACCGACCTTCAACACGAGGGCTGGGAGCGGCTTTTTCACAAATAGATAATGAAAGCGCTCTCATAATTGCAGAGGAGATGGATGAAATGAAGAAGAAACAGGTAATCGTATCGATGATGTCAGTAGCGACAGTTGGTCTTGCTGCTTGTGGTGGTTCAGGTGAGAAAGCCGATCAAAAAGATCAATTCTCTGTTGCGATGGTAGCCGATAAGGGTGGGATCGATGATAAATCGTTCAACCAATCCGCTTGGGAAGGTCTGCAAGCGTACGGTAAAGACAACAAACTTCAAAAGAATGAAGGGTTCTCTTATCTACAATCTAAATCGCAACAAGATTATCAGCCGAATCTATCACGTCTTGCTCGTGGGGGAGAAGATTTAGTTTTCGGAATCGGGAACACGTTCAATGAGGATATCAAAACAGTTGCTGATCAATTCAAAGACACACAATTCGCAATCATCGATAACGTCGTTGAAGGAAAAAACGTCACGTCGATCACATTCAAGGAAAATGAAGGAGCGTATCTTGCAGGGATCGTTGCTGCAATGGAGACGAAAAAAAATCATATCGGTTTCGTTGGTGGGATGAAGATGGACGTCATCGAGCGTTTCCGTGCCGGTTTCGAAGCAGGTGCTAAGTCCGTCAATCCGAAGATTAAAATCGATGTCCAATATGCGGAAGACTTCGCAGCTCCAGAAAAAGGTCAAGCGATCGCAGCTGGAATGTATGGTAAAGGCGCAGATATCATCTTCCCAGCAGCAGGTGGTACAGGAAACGGTGTCTTCACAGAGGCGAAGAACCGTAAGAAAAACGGTGAAAACGTCTCAGTCATCGGTGTCGACCGAGACCAAAAAGAAGAGGGTATGCCGGAAGATGTTACATTAACTTCTGTCATCAAACGTGTCGACCGTGCAGTCGAAGATACAGCAAACGCAGCGAAGGACGGTAAACTCGAGGGCGGCAAAACGATTCGTTATGGTCTGAAAGAAGATGGCGTTGATATCGTACCATCTGAAAAGATTTCGAAGAAGACGTTGACTGCGCTTGAGAAAGCAAAAACAGATGTCGTTTCTGGAAAAATCGAAGTACCTGAGCAATAAGCGTTGAAAAAAGAAGGGGCATTCTTAGGTAGAATGCCCTATTTTCTTCCATTATTGATTGCGTTATGAAAAGGGTTACAAAAGCGCCAGAAGTCAGACTTCTAACCTGTTACAAAATGATTGCAGGATTGTGTTGGGCGTCATATACTTATCTTGGCTGGAGTTCTCATACGTCAGAAGTCTGAGCACTGGTTACAACTAGATAGAGGATGGAGATGCGTCATGTCGATTAAATTAGATCATCGTTTGCTTTATTTACGTGTGATTGAAAAGATCAAGTCTGACATCGATGACGGCGTTTACAAGGAAGGCGAGAAGCTCCCTTCAGAGTTTGAACTTTCAAAGCAACTTGGCGTCAGTCGAGCTACTCTTCGAGAGGCTTTACGAATTCTTGAAGATGAGAACATCGTCATCCGTAAACACGGTGTCGGTACGTTTATCAATGCAAGACCACCGTTTACTTCTGGAATCGAAGAATTGTACAGCGTAACAGAAATGATTGCGCGAGCAGGTATGGTTCCGACATCAGAAGTGTTATCATCCGAGATGGTCCAACCGACTGAGCGCGACCGAGAGCGTTTTCAACTTGGTCCGGATGAATTGGTTTATCGAATCGAACGAATCCGACTCGCAGGGGATGTTCCTGTCGTCTATTGTATCGATAAGATTCCAAGCCATTATATTAAAAATGAAGAGCAGTTCACCTCTTCGACATCATTATTTGATGCTTTAGAAAAAGAACTTGGACGACGTGTCACGCATGCCGTGACGCACATCGAGCCACGTATTGATCCGAAAATCGCTGAACAATTACATACGGACCAACCTTTGCTCGCGTTGCGTCAAACGCATTATGATGAGCTCGACCGTTCCGTTCTTTTTTCAGCGAACTATTTCCGAGCAGATAAGTTTGATTTCCACGTCATCCGTAAACGTGTGTGAGCCATTGTTTTAGGATGAATACTGAAAGCGCTTTCCGTCATAACCTACGTAACGCTCCTCATCGCCAGCCTCGGGTGCTAGACGTAGTCTTGAACTTTGTATGACCATATTCGAAAGGGGATTTTCCAGATGAAAAAGAAGTCACTTCTCGCATTAGCAGCAACAGGTTTAGCAATGAGTTCGGTCCTTGCAGCATGTGGTGGCAACGACGATTCAAAAGATTCAGGTAGCGGCAGCAAATCAGACGGCTTTAAAGTAGGTATGGTTACAGATACAGGCGGTGTTGATGATAAATCATTCAACCAATCTGCTTGGGAAGGTATCCAAAAGTTCGGAAAAGACAACGACTTAAAAGAAGGTACTGGTTACAAATATCTTCAATCTGCAAAACAATCGGATTACCAACCAAACCTTCAGCAATTAGCTCGTGCTAAATATGACTTGATCCTCGGTATCGGGTTCTTGATGGGGGAAGATATCGGTAAAGTAGCGGATCAATTCAAAAAGAGCAACTTCGCACTCGTCGATATGGTCGTTGACAAGCCAAACGTAGCGTCAATCGTCTTCAAAGAAAATGAAGGATCGTTCCTCGTTGGTGTCGTTGCTGGTTTGACAACGAAATCAGATAAAGTCGGATTCGTCGGCGGCGTTAACTCTGACTTGATCAAGAAGTTCGAAAGTGGATTCAAAGCAGGTGTTAAAGCAGTCAACCCTGATGCTGACATCGAAGTTCAATATGCAGAAGACTTTAATGCTGCTGAAAAAGGACAAGCAATCGCTTCAGGTATGTACGGTAAAAAAGTCGACGTCATCTATCATGCAGCTGGTGGTACAGGACAAGGGGTATTCACAGAAGCGAAAAACCGTAAGAAAAACGGTGAAGATGTTTGGGTTATCGGTGTAGACCGTGACCAAGTCGAAGAAGGTATGCCTGAGAACGTCACATTGACGTCAATGGTTAAACGTGTTGATACAGCAGTTGAACAAGTCGCTAAAGATACGAAAGACGGCAACTTCCCTGCAGGTAAAGTCGTTGAGTTTGGTCTGAAAGACGGCGGTGTTGATATCGCACCTTCAAAAGACAACGTTTCGAAAGAAGCGCTCGACAAAGTCGAAGAGTACAAAAAACAAATCATCGATGGCGACGTTAAAGTCCCAGCGACAGACGACGAGTACAAAGAATACGAAGCGTCACTGAAATAATAATGAAAGCGGGGGTCGCTAGCATTGCGGCTCCCCCTTTTAAACTAAACATGGGAGTGGATTTTCTTGGAATACGTCATTGAGATGCTAAACATCAGAAAAGAGTTTGGCAGTTTCGTCGCAAATGATAACATCACGCTCCAGCTTCGGAAAGGTGAGATTCACGCTTTACTTGGTGAAAACGGTGCCGGAAAATCGACGCTGATGAACGTCTTATTTGGTTTGTATCAGCCTGAGGCTGGAGAAATTCGTGTACGTGGTGAAAAAGCCAATATTACGAGTCCGAACGTCGCGAACGATCTTGGAATCGGTATGGTGCACCAACACTTCATGCTCGTTCAAAATTTCACTGTTACTGAAAACATCATTTTAGGTGCAGAGCCACGTGCCGGAATTAAGATCGACCGTGCAACTGCACGTGAGAAGGTACGCCAGATTTCTGAACAGTATGGTCTTGCTGTTGATCCTGATGCAAAAATCGAGGATATCTCAGTCGGAATGCAACAGCGTGTTGAAATTTTAAAGACGTTGTACCGTGGTGCAGACATCTTGATCTTCGATGAACCATCTGCTGTCTTGACACCACAAGAGATCAAAGAATTGATTCAGATCATGAATCGCTTGATCGCAGAAGGAAAGTCGATCATCCTCATCACGCACAAACTGAAGGAAATCATGGAAGTAGCTGATCGCTGTACGACGATTCGCCGTGGTAAGTATATCGGAACGGTCGATATCGATGAGACGATGACACAGTCGCGTCTTGCTGAAATGATGGTAGGTCGTGAAGTCAACTTTAATGCGGAGTATTCCAAGGCAACTCCACAAGAACTCGTTCTCGACATCAAGGATCTAGTCGTCAAGGACAGTCGCGGCATCAAAGCCGTCGATGGATTAAATCTCGACATTCGTGCCGGAGAGATCGTCGGAATTGCCGGAATCGACGGAAACGGGCAAACGGAATTGATTGAAGCCATCACTGGTCTCCGTAAAGCGGATAGTGGAGAAATCTTCCTCAACAATAAATCGATCAAAAACTTGAAGCCACGTAAAGTGACGGAATCAGGTGTCGGTCACATTCCGCAAGACCGTCATAAACATGGACTTGTCCTCGATTATTCAATCGGACATAACATGGTCTTACAAACGTATTACAAACAACCGTATTCAAAAGCAGGCATCATGAACTATAAACAAGTCATGGAAAAAGCAAAAACGCTCATCGAGAAGTTCGACGTCCGAACTCCAAGTCCAGAGACGTTTGCTCGTGCCTTGTCAGGTGGTAACCAGCAAAAAGCGATCATTGCGCGTGAAGTCGATCGTTCACCAGACCTATTGATTGCAGCACAGCCGACACGTGGTCTTGATGTCGGAGCAATCGAGTTCATTCATGAACAGTTGGTTCTTGAACGCGAAAAAGGTCGCGCTGTCTTGTTGATTTCATTCGAACTCGAAGAAATTCTTCAAGTATCAGATCGGATTGCCGTTCTTTATGAAGGAAAAACAGTTGCCTTCTTGGATCCAAAAGAAACGAATGAGATCGAGCTTGGCTTCTTGATGGCCGGCGGTAAGAAAGAGGAGGTAGGTCATTCATGAAGTTAGAGCGTTTTTACGGCATCCTCATTCCGATTCTTTCCATCATCCTTGGAATGGTCGTCGGGGCGATCGTCATGGTCATCGGCGGGTATGATCCGATTGCCGGTTTTGATCAGTTATTCTATGGTATTTTTGGCGAACCATACAGCATCGGTGAAACATTGCGAGCAGCAGCTCCGTTGATCTTTGCCGGTCTTGCTGTCGCATTTGCTTTCCGAACTGGACTCTTTAACATCGGGGTTGAAGGTCAGGTTCTCGTCGGGTGGATGGTCGCAGTTTGGATCGGGATTGAGTTTGATCTACCGATGGCGATTCATTTACCGCTTGCTCTAATTGGAGCAGGTTTAGCAGGTGCACTTTGGGCATCGATTCCTGGTATCTTAAAAGCGAAGTTTCATGTGCATGAAGTCATCACGTCAATCATGATGAACTATATCGCATTGTATGTGACGAATGATATTTTACGTCATGTCATCGGTATTACGAACGAGCGGACGGAGTCAGTCAAGGAATCAGCATCCCTTGCTTCACCGTTCTTACAAGAGATGACGGATTTTTCACGATTGCATAACGGGATTTTCATCGCAGTCATCGCTGCCCTCGTCTTCTGGTTCATTTTGTGGAAAACAACGCTTGGTTATGAACTCCGAGCAGTTGGATTCAATAAAAATGCTGCAGAATATGCAGGGATGGGCGTTAACCGAAACATCATCTTATCGTTCGTCATCTCAGGTGTGTTCGCAGGTCTCGCTGGAGCGATGGAAGGTCTTGGGACGTTCCAAAACATGACATTGAACGCGTCCTTCACAGGTGTTGGATTCGACGGAATCGCGGTTGCCTTGTTAGGTGCGAATAACCCGATCGGTGTCGTTCTCGCGGCGTTACTGTTTGCAGGACTCAACATCGGTGGTCTGTCGATGCAACAGATTGGTATTCCACCGGAACTGATCAAAATCATCATCGCATTCATCATCATCTTCGTGGCTTCGGGTTACGCGATTCGTCTCGTCATCGAGAAGTTCACGGTTAAGAAAGAATCTAAAAAAGCGAAAGGAGCCGGTCAATAATGGGCTTTCTTGAAGTACTTTATATCATCGTGCCAATCGCACTCGCCTATTCGGCTCCGTTAATCATTGCAGCACTTGGCGGCATTTTCAGTGAGCGTTCTGGCGTCGTCAATATCGCGTTAGAAGGATTAATGGTCATGGGTGCCTTCACAGGTGTCGTCACAGCATTGACTTTATCGAAAATGGGCTTGGGTGCTGCGAGTCCTTGGCTTGCGATGCTCATCGCGATCGTCGTTGGAGCAGTTTTCTCACTGTTCCTTGCGATTCCAGCAATCCTATTCCGAGCAGACCAAACGGTTCTTGGAGTAGCGATCAACTTGCTTGCGGTCGGTCTTGCAATCTTCCTTGTTCGGGCACTTTACAGTAAAGGACAGACAGATTCGATTCCAAACCGGATTTCGAAAGAGAATGTACCATTCTTGTCTGATATTCCAGTCTTGAAGATGTTCTTCGCAAACGTCTACTACACATCGTATATCGCAATCGTTCTCGCGTTCGTCGCCTGGTACATCATCTTCAAGACACCATTCGGTCTTCGCTTACGTTCTGTCGGAGAACACCCGATGGCAGCGGACACGATGGGAATCAACGTCACGAAGATGCGTTTCATCGGTGTTATGATCTCTGGTGGTTTCGGTGGTCTTGCTGGTGCTGTCTACGCGACGTCGATTTCATTGAACTTCAGTGTGACGACGATTCTCGGTCAAGGCTTCCTCGCGATTGCAGCGATGATCTTCGGAAAATGGAACCCACTCGGTGCCATGGGGGCAGCCCTTTTCTTCGGGTTCGCTCAAGCGATTTCGATCATCGGTCAGCAATTGCCGTTACTCGATCAAATTCCACAAGTGTATCTGTTGATTGCGCCGTATTTATTGACGATCTTAGCACTTGCTGGTGTCGTTGGTCGTGCGGATGCACCAAAAGCTGTCGGTGTACCGTATATCAAAGGAAAACGCTAAATTTTTACTAATCATAGACCGGATGTTGCCAATTGGCGATGTCCGGTTTTTTTAGATAATCGATAGATTGAATGAGAAAAAGTCCAATAAAAAAAGATGCTTCGCGAGGAAACATCTTTTTTTATTCACTTATTCGAATTTTAACGCATCGCCTTCGAACGATTCATCTGCTACTTTGATTGAATCCGTCGGGCAACCTTCGAATGCATCAATCATATCGTCGAATAATGCTTCTGGAATTTCGGCAGTACCATTGTTATCATCAAGAATGACATACGCCAAACCCTCATCATCATAATCATAGATATCTGGTGCCGCTGCTCCACAAGCACCACAAGCGATGCAAGTATCTTTGTCGACAATCGTAAATTTAGCCATTGAACGGTCTCCTCTCTATACGAAAACATTATTGAAACACGCTGTTCTCATCTATATGTCATTGTATCGGACTCATCGTTGCATTTCAATGACGAAGCGTAAGTGACAACAGAAAATGTATATATCATCACATGCCCGCAAATAGTATGTCTAAAACGTAACGAAAAGAAAAAGGATGGGAAATCATCTTCAAATTGATAAACAATTTACATTAGAAGGGAGCGTGACATATGGAAGTTTCTTTACTCGAGCGTATTTTTCTGGAATCGATTCAGCGCCTTCGAAATGAACGATCAGACCGGAGTCTTTATCATGTTTTTCAAGGAAAGAAATCAGCGACTTCTCTGCAAGATGCCCATTTTTATGATTTGGAATCGGTGTTCGGTACTGTATTAGTCAGTAAACAACGATTCGAAACAATCTTGGCTGAACTCGCGCAGAAGAATTGGATTGAGCGGCAAGAGACCTTGCGACTGACGCACGAAGGCGCACGACTAATAAATCAAACGGATCGTGCGATCATTGATCAACTAGGTGGAGAACTTCGTGGTTATGCTGAGATGATGTGGAAACGACTCAGCCTTTTGGTTCAAACCATGATTTGCTTGGAAGCAAAACAGCCGTTCATTCCTGTGCAACAGGAAACCATCGTCCGTGAATGGGTAAAAAGTGTTCTTCCGATCATCTCAAATCGAGCAGAATGGTTACATGATATGCAGCAAGAGTTGATATTTCTCCTTGAGCGCTTATCAGAACGAGATGCGACATTAATTAGTTACCGCTTGTCTGGCGTGCAAGCAGGATGGTCTTATCCACAATTAGCTCAAATGATGAAAACAGATGTGGAGACTGTCCAATACGAATTTACGATCGCTTGGCGAAAGTGCATCGATGACTTGGAAAAAACACCACTTTTAAAGCAAATAGGCGCTGATCTACACACGACAAAAATGACGCAGTCTGCGAAAAAAACATGGGAGTTATTGCAACAGGGGTTAACCGTTGAAGCGGTTGCGATCCGAAGACGATTAAAAAATAGTACGATGGAAGATCATCTCGTTGAGATTGCGATGTATGCTCCTTCGTTTCCGCTGGATCATTTTGTCACGCCATCTCAGCAAGAAGAGGTACGACAGATTGCACAGCGACTCGGAACCTACGCGCTAAAGCGAATCAAGAGTGAGATGCAATCCGATATATCTTATTTTCAAATTCGATTGGTGTTAGCACGTAGTAAATGGGAGGGAATGTAATGGAAGCGTTATTGCATCGTCATTTTGGTTACGAAGCATTTCGACCAGGGCAACGCCAAATCATCGATGCCATCCTAAACGGAACAGATACACTAGCAATTTTGCCGACAGGTGGAGGAAAGTCTGTCTGTTATCAATTTCCTTCTTATGTACAAAATGAAGGGCTGACGTTGATTTTGTCTCCTTTACTCTCGTTGATTGAAGACCAGGTCATGCAAATCAAGCGCCGAGGAGAGCGATCTGTCGCTAAATTAACATCTGTCGAGACGCGAGAAGAGAAAGAACAGATTTTATCTGTACTCGAACATCTACGATATCTTTACTTATCACCGGAGCAACTCGCGCTGCCGCAGATTCGGGCTCGGCTAAAACAGGTAAAGATTGCGCTCTTCGTCGTAGATGAGGCGCATTGTATCTCCCAATGGGGTCACGAATTTCGACCGGAGTATGCAAGACTTGGTCACATTCGACAAGAACTCGGCCTTCCACCATGTCTCGCCTTAACGGCAACAGCAACTCGTGCTGTCGAGCAAGATATTCGAACACAACTGCGTATGCATGAGCCACAAATCATCCGTCGTTCTGTCAACCGACCAGAAATCCAATATGTTGTCGATCGCGTTGATCGAGAAGAAAAAGATGCGGCAGTTGCTCGGTGGATGGAACGCATCGTTCGCCCATGCGTCATCTATACGACGACCCGTAAAGAAGCGGAACGAATTGCTGGAATCATTGACGGTGCGACCTATTATCATGCTGGGTTGACGATAGAAGATCGCCAACTTGTTCAACAACAGTTTCTTCATGATGAGATGGACTGTCTCGTGTGTACGAGTGCGTTCGGAATGGGTGTCGATAAAGGTAACGTCCGAACGGTCATTCACTATACGATTCCTGCGACGATTGAAGCCTATATGCAGGAAGTCGGACGTGCTGGTCGTGATGGTAAAGAGGCAACGGCGATTTTACTCTACGCTGCTCAAGATGAACAATTACAGACGTACTTGATCGACACGCAATATGCACCCGTCTTATGGATCGATCAATTGCAACAAGGGATGAATCAAGGCGAATCCTATGCCAAGATGGAAAGTCGTCTTCGTCTTAATCCGGAAGATCCGGCATATCGATTACTCAAATCGCAACTCGAGAACGGGTGGTCGAAGGAACGCATCATCCAGTGGCAAACGGAACGTAAACAATTAAAAAGACAAGAGGTCAACCTGATGATGGACTACATTCATCGGAACGAATGTCGCCGTACGATGTTGTTGCATCATTTTGATGAGCAGGCAATCGTACAACCACGGTGTTGTGATGTGTGCGGAACGATTGAATGGGAAAATCCGGTGAAGAGAAAGACCCATCAACCGGTAGATTGGAAAATGCGTTTAGAACAAGTCTTTTTTTCATCACTAGATTCGGTGTAAACTAGACAATATCGTTATATTTTTCAAGAAAAGGTGATAAACATTGAGTAAACAAGATCAACGACGGTTGCATCAGAACGAAGAGGATCAGTCATTGCCACCGCGTTCTTCGCGTATCGAACACGTTCGTAACGAGCGATTGAAACAACCGTTTCGAAAAAATCCGCTAGCAATCACGCTGACGGTACTCATGATCACGATCATCATCGCCTTCGTCTCCATCGGTTTCATGATGTAAGGGCACATTGTGAACGGAGATTTTTTTCCTTTCAGCGTATACTAGAAAGGAAGGGGAAGGAGGCACGATGCATGGATCGTGGGAAATATAATATCAAAGCAGTCGCTGCGTTAGTGGGACTCAACCCGACGACCATTCGTGCTTGGGAGCGGAGATATCAGGTGCTCGATCCGGATCGAAGTGAATCCGGACATCGCATTTATAGTGATAACGACGTCGCGAAATTACGCTGGATCGTCGATAAACAAAAAGAGGGATTGTCTGTCTCTAAAGCAATCCAGTTGTATGAGATGCCTGTTAATCGGGCTGAGGTACCGCACGATTATGGAGTCGAACTGCGAGATCAGTTGTTCCAGGCATTGACGAACTTTGAAGAACGACATGCGCACGATATTATGAATAAAGCATTCTCGATGTTTAGCTTCGATAAAGTCATTCAGGACATCGTCGGTCCGCTCTTACATGAGATTGGAGTGAAGTGGGAGTCGGGAGAGATTACGATTGCGCATGAGCATTTTGCGACGGCATTTCTAAGAGCTCGCCTCTCGACACTGTCGTTACAGATGCCGATCAATCCATTTTTACCGCGAATCGTCTGTGTCTGCGCTCCTGAAGAAGAACACGAACTCGGGCTACTGTTCTTCACGCTTTACTTACGTCAATCTGGATTTGATGTCATTTTCCTCGGTTCCGGTATACCGGTTCAGGACTTGGTGACGGTCACGCATCAGTTGCAACCGAAAGCCGTTATTCTTTCCTGCACGTTATCCGATCATTTACCGTTACTTGATGAAGCGTTAGCACGTCTAATGTCTGATTTTCCGGATCTTGAGATTGGTCTTGGTGGTTATGCGGTCGATCAGCTCCCGGAACGATATGGTCCACATTTACTTGGTGCAGACGATCAATCTTGGAAAAGTTGGTTAAGTCGACTCACTCCGACAACTGGTGTATAGTATGGTTCATAACGAACGGAGACATCTGTGTTTCCGGTTTTGACTGGAGGAGTCTATTATGAGGTTTGAACAAATGAAACAAGGACACCTTCGTGTCTTCATCACAAAGCAAGAGTTATCGCTTCACGACGTCCGACCAGAAACGTTGGCTATCGGGAAGGGACAAGCTTTATTGCGCAATCTATTAGAAGAAGCCGAATCGAATTTTGGTTTTCAAGCAGCGGGAACACTCGAATTTTTCGTTACATTCTTTCCGAATGACGGGATGCTCGTTGATGTACGTCGTGAAGGCGATTTGCCAGAAGAGATGAACGAGGAGTTCGATCAAGTCGAAATCCGCATGACAGTCGATATCGTCCATCACGTCTTATATGCTCTACACTCGCTAGAAGACGTCATTCAAGCGAGTCATGGATTATTGCGACATATGCCTCGGACAGAGACAGGTGGTAGCCTCTACTTCTTCGAGGGAAGCTATTATCTCTATTTCCAAGAACGAATGAACGAGGCGCTCGAGCAGACGGTGACGACGATTTTGTCTGAATACGGTGAGCCGAGCCCGAAAAGTCCACTCGTCATGGCGGAGTATGGGAAAACGATTCAGGCGGAACATGCCGTCGCAACGATAGCCGAACAGTTTAATATGTAAAACATCAGGTGCGACATTCCATCACAGGGGGATGCCGCACCTTTTTGTCTTCTGCTGGAAGTGGCACCATTTTGTATTTTTTCATCGTCAGAAGGATGGTATGATAATCATTGAACGTAAGAAGAAGGAGTGAAGTAGGATGAAAGTGGCAGTATTATACGGTGGGACTTCAGGAGAACGGGAGGTTTCATTAAACAGTGGAAAGTCGATCATGGAAGCATTAAACAGTAAAGGGCATGAGGTCACGGCTGTTGATTTCCATCCTGATCAAGCGCATGAACTCTTCCAGCTGGATGTAGATGTGGCTGTCATCGCTCTTCACGGGAAAATTGGTGAAGATGGACGCGTACAAGCATTGCTTGAACTGGCAGACATTCCATATACAGGTTCAGGTGTGTTAGCGTCAGCGCTTGCGATGGATAAGGCACGTTCGAAAGTTCACTTTGATAAAGCAGGCATTACGATCGCCCGTGATGTGCTGTTAGAGCGTGGAGCTGATATCGAAGCGAAAATCGCAGAGTGGGATGGTCAATTTCCTTGTGTCGTCAAACCAGCACAAGAAGGCTCATCAAACGGATTGACGATTGCTCAAGACGAGAAGATGTTACGTGAAGGAATCGCGAAGGCGTTCGAAGCGGACGATGCAGTGCTTGTTGAACAATTCATTAAAGGGCGTGAAGTGACAGTCCCGGTCGTCGGTCATAAAGGGGCAGAAAAAGCACTACCTGTCATCGAGATCATTCCGAAGAACGCCTTTTATGACTATGAATCCAAATATGCCATCGGTGGTTCGGAGCATATTTGTCCTGCTGAACTGGATGAAGCAACGACAGAAAAACTTCAAGAATGGGCTGTTAAAGCGCATCAAGTCCTTGGCTGTGCAGGATACTCGCGATCTGATTTCCTTGTGCCGGAATCCGGAAATCCAGTCATCTTGGAGACGAATACACTTCCTGGTATGACTTCGACTAGTCTATTCCCGGACGGTGCACGAGCAGTGGGAATTGAATATCCGGAATTGGTCGAATATTTCATGGAACTTGCGATCGAACGACATCGTCAAACAAAACAACCAAATCAATGATATCCTAGGAAAAGAAGTGAGAAAGCGCTTACAAATATAGGCGTAACCCCTTTCATTACGTTCGAGAAAAGAGTATACTTTATCCGAACAAGGAAACGGCATAGGGGATGCCACTTATGGGGAGGAACGTTGGAATGATCACTGACCAACAACATGCGAATCATCGCAAGAACGTACTGGAAGCGACACAAGAAATCGTCAAGGAGGCACTAGGGAAACTTGGTTATCCAGACGAGATGTACGAATTACTTAAAGAACCACTCCGGATGTTGACAGTCCGGATTCCGGTACGGATGGATGATGGTTCGACGAAAATCTTCACAGGATATCGTGCGCAACATAACGATGCCGTTGGACCAACGAAAGGTGGAATTCGTTTCCACCCGAACGTGACGGAAGTCGAAGTCAAAGCATTATCCGTCTGGATGAGTCTGAAGGCAGGTATCGTTGACTTACCATACGGCGGCGGGAAAGGCGGAATCATCTGTGATCCACGTGAGATGAGCTTCCGTGAAATCGAACGTCTCAGCCGTGGGTATGTCCGTGCTATCAGTCAAATCGTTGGACCGACGAAGGATATTCCAGCACCTGACGTCTTCACGAACTCGCAAATCATGGCATGGATGATGGACGAATACAGTCGAATCGATGAATTCAACTCACCTGGTTTCATTACAGGGAAACCGCTCGTCCTCGGTGGCTCACACGGTCGTGAGACAGCGACGGCGAAAGGTGTCGCAATCATGATTCGGGAAGCGGCTGCTAAAAAGGGTATCTCGCTCGAAGGCGCACGTGTCGTCGTTCAAGGATTCGGCAACGCCGGAAGTTTCTTATCGAAATTCATGTATGATTTAGGTGCAAAAGTCATCGCGATCAGCGATGCGTACGGGGCACTCCATGATCCAAACGGTCTCGATATTCCATACCTACTCGACCGTCGTGACTCGTTCGGTACCGTGACGACATTGTTCAAAAATACGATCTCGAATAAAGAATTGCTTGAACTTGAATGTGATATTCTTGTTCCGGCAGCAATCGAGAATCAAATCACAGAAGACAATGCGCACGATATCAAAGCAGCGATCGTCGTTGAAGCGGCTAACGGTCCGACGACGAACGAAGCGACGAAAATTCTCGCTGAACGTGACATTTTGATCGTTCCGGATGTTCTTGCTTCGAGTGGTGGCGTAACGGTTTCTTACTTCGAATGGGTACAGAACAACCAAGGATATTACTGGACGGAAGAGGAAGTACACGAGAAACTTGAAAAAGTACTCGTGAACTCGTTCAACCAAGTCTATCAGACAGCGCAGACGCGAAATGTCGACATGCGACTTGCCGCTTATATGGTAGGTGTCCGGAAGATGGCGGAAGCATCTCGTTTCCGTGGCTGGGTCTAATATTAAGATGAACGTCCGCTTCTTCTTTACGAAGAGCGGGCGTTTTGCATTGCAATTTCTTTCGTCTATGGTAGAGATTTGCTAAGATATAAAAAAAGCAACCGGAAGAGGAGATATTCGAATGTTAGATTGTATCGTAATCGGTGCAGGACCGTGTGGGTTATCGGCAGCGATCGAAATGCAAGATCGGGGACTAGACGTCGAAGTGCTCGAAAAGGGAAATATCGTCGAAGCGATCTATCGTTATCCGACGCATCAAACGTTCTTTTCAAGTAGTGAGAAGTTAGAAATTGGTGGTATACCGTTTATCAATAAAGAATTAAAACCGCGACGTCTCGACGCGCTCGTCTATTATCGAGAAGTCGTCAAACGAAAACAGTTGACGATTCGTCCGTTTGAGACGGTTGAGCGGATTGAACGTCAAGCGGATCATTTTATTATCCATTCGGAGCGTTCCGGGGAAAAAAGAAGCCGAGAAGCTCGCTTCGTCGTGCTTGCGACAGGTTATTATGGTTTACCGAACCGAATGGATGTTCCTGGAGAGGAATTACCTCATGTCTCGCACTACTTTACGGAAGGACATCCGTATTTTGATCAAGATGTCGTCGTTATCGGTGGAAAAAACTCGAGCGTCGATGCAGCGATTGAACTTGAAAAAGCGGGAGCACGTGTGACAGTCCTTTACCGTGGACCGGAGTATAGTCCATCCATCAAACCATGGGTGTTGCCGAACTTCGAATCTCTCGTTCGTTCGGAAAAGGTCAAGATGATTTTTGGAGCGTCAATCGAAGAAATTACGGAGCAAGAGGTGGTTTATCAAATAGATGGAGATAAACAGACCGTCCGTGCTGATTTTGTGTTTGCGATGACAGGTTACACACCCGATGTCGGATTGTTCGCTGACACAGGCATTACGATTGATCGTAAAACAGGTATTCCAAGTCATGACGAAGAGACGATGGAGTCGAATGTCCCGGGCATCTATATCGCAGGTGTCGTGGCAGCAGGATATGACGCCAATAAGATATTCATTGAAAATGGTCGTTTTCACGGTGCAAGTATTGCCAATCATCTTGTTGAACGGTTACGTGGTGCATCGATACAAGCCTAAACAAAACCTCTTGATTTGGAAGGAAAATTTCCGAATCAAGAGGTTTTGTTCATTTATTCAACACGAAATGATTCTTCGAGTTCTAGTTGTGAAGCATCGATTTCAAGTTCGACCATCAGTTTAAGCCGTGCTTTTTGTGAATTCAGTCCATTTGAGAAAATGACGCCGAGTTCTTTTAATTGTTGTCCGCCACCCGTATATCCATAGACGTCTTGAACGATTCCGTTGAAACAACGGCTGACGATGACGATCGGCATGACGGTAATCAATTCAGCGATCGCATCTACGATACTTGGTGGTACATTTCCTTGACCAAGGACTTCAAGGACGAGTCCATCATAGCCGAGTTGTTTCACAGCAAGTAACAGGTCGGGTTCCATACCGGCATAGACTTTGAGAACGGCGACGCGTTTTGAGAGCGAAGTCACCATGTGTGTTTGTTTTAAGAGTGGTGTATTGAATAAGTAGACATGATCCTTCGTTACCATTCCAAGGTTTCCGAAATGAACGGATTTGAATGTATCGACGGATGACGTATGTGTTTTTGTGACGTTGAATGCCGAATGAATTTCCCCGTTGAAGACGACTAGAACACCTTTTCCGCGCGCAGCTTCACTGACAGCGACACGAAGTGCCGTAATCAGATTAAATTCACCATCGGATCCGACCTCATTGGAAGAACGCATAGCTCCTGTCAAAACGATCGGAACGGGTGCACCAAGCGTCAAATGTAAGAAATAAGCCGTCTCTTCCAGTGTGTCCGTGCCGTGAGTGATGACGACGCCGTCGTAATGTTCCTTCTTGAACTCACTCTCGATGAAATGGGCTAGACGCAACATGATGTCAGGTGTCATGTGCGGAGAAGGTAAGTTTGCGAAGTGACGCGTCGTGATGTTGGCAATATCTGTTGCTCGCGGGAGTGAGGCGTCGAGTGGATTGATATCGTTTGGTAGGACATGACCAGCATGATCCTGTGCCATGGCGATCGTTCCACCCGTATGAATGAGTAATAATGATTTCATGCTAAAGGGTCCTTGTCTACAGACAGAAGACCTTCACCTACTTTCTATGACGGATTCGATTCGTTCTCCCATATTGTAACCTTTTTCCCTCTTGAAACAACGAGGACGTTTTCTTTTTTCCAAGAAACCTTTATTCTTATAAATGAGGAAGAAAGGGGGAGAGGAAGCGTGGTTCAAATCGTTTTCTCCGGAGTTGCCCCAGGCATCGCACTCCTAACTTATTTTTATCTCCGTCACGAACATGAGTCGGAGCCAGTCGGCTATATCCTTCGAAGTTTCATTTTCGGCATATTACTCGTCTTTCCCTTGATGTTCATCGACTATATCGTCCAGACCGAATTTGGTGGGCGTGAAGAGGTGCAGTTGATTCGAACAGCCGTTACGGAAGAATTCGCCAAATGGTTTGTCGTCTTTTATACGGTCTATATTCATCAACGGTTTAATGATTATTACGACGGGATCATCTACGCGGTAGCCTGTTCACTTGGGTTCGCAACGCTTGAGAATATTTTATATCTGATGGTGAATGGAACCGTCGAACATATGCTCTTCCGGGCACTCTTACCCGTATCTGGGCATGCATTGTTTGCGGTCATCATGGGATTCTTCATGGGGATGGCGAAATTCTCGCCTCATCCTTATCGTTGGCTATCCCTCTCGATTGCGCTTCCGGTATTTGCGCATATCTTATTTAATTTGTTAATATTGGAAAATGGTGGTATATCCTTTTTGCCAATCGTCTTTATGGTCATCTTATGGACGATTGGATTATTTCAAGTACGAGGTGCCAATCGTTTGAATCGACGATTTAAACGGAAAAAACAACATTCAGATGGTATCGAATAGAGAGTAGGAGCGGAGTAACATGATGGAAATCGGGGATTTGGTAATGCTTTCGAATAGTGAGGATCGACAAGGTCGCTCAAAAGTGACGGCCGTGACGAACCGTTTGATTTGGATTGAAGCGCCGAGTGAGGTCGCGACACTTAAAACATTCATCTTGTCAGAGCAAGAAGAAGTTTCATTTTATTTTTTCAAGGAGAAAGGCAAATTATTTGGATTTGATACGGTCGTCGTTGAACGACAAAATGATCCACTTCGTGGTCAACGTTATGCTTTGAAACGACCAAAGGATGATCAAATCGAACGCATCCAACGACGTCAGTTCGTTCGAGTGCCGCAAATACTCGATGTCGCTGTACATCCTCATAAAGCGCATTTCGAGCCGTTTACGACGGTGACGCTCGATCTATCGGCTGGTGGAATGATGATCTTGTCAGATCAATTACCGATTGCAAAAGATGAAGAAGTGGAGATGACATTCATCTTACCTACGGGTGATGGAGTATCAAGTACACTGGACGTCGTGGCTGAACTTGTTCGAATCGATCGACGGGAAGAAAGGTATGAACTAGCCTTCCAATTTACGATGATTCCCGACAGAAGTCGTGAACTTGTATTGCGTCACTGTTATCAAATGCAAATGAAAAGTTCAAGAAGGGGCATGAATCCATTCACCTGACCGCATTTTTTTGCTATGATAACGTTCGGAAGAATGAATCCCTATCAATCATAGGGAAGATGGAAGGATTGGATGGATGATGAAAAAGATTCAAATCGCTTTAGATGGACCAGCGGGTGCTGGGAAAAGTACGATCGCAAAACAATTGGCAGCACGCCTTGACTATGTATACATCGATACAGGAGCTATGTACCGGGCCGTGACGTTGGCAGCACTTGAACAATCGCTTGATCTCAATAATGGGGAAGCGCTCGGAGAATTAATGAAATCGCTTGATATTCGTTTAACACCAGGCGAAAACGGGCAACGTGTCTTTATTGGTGATCGCGAAGTGACGGATGCGATTCGTTCCATCGAAATCACGAATAATGTCTCGTTCGTCGCTCGTCAAAAAGAAGTCCGGGCTGCACTCGTCACGGCACAGCGAAAATTAGCTGAACGCGGCGGAATCGTCATGGATGGACGTGATATCGGCACAGTCGTATTGCCGGATGCAGAATTAAAAGTCTTTTTAACGGCAACTGTGGAAGAGCGTGCAGCTCGAAGACATCGTGAAAATATCGCGCGTGGAATGGACAGTGACATCACGATTCTTCAAGAAGAGATCGCACTGCGTGATAAGCGCGACAGTGAGCGTGAAGTCTCGCCATTACGCCAAGCTGACGATGCACTATATCTCGATACGACAGAGATGACGATTGATGAAGTCGTCGTCCGATTGATGGAGCTAGCAGAGGGTGTCCTAAAATGAAACGTCAAGATACCATTTACCGGATTGCGCGGTTTGTCGTCTGGATCATTGCGAAAACAGTCTTCCGATTGAAAGTGACTGGGCAAGAGAACATTCCGAAAGACGGTTCCTTACTTGTCTGTGCCAACCACAGCTCGAACTGGGACCCAGTCTTCCTCGTCAGCGCGATTCCGCCAAAACGCGCGGTTCGTTACATGGCAAAAGAAGAACTGTTCAAAGTTCCTGCCTTAAAACAATTAATGATTGCGGCAGGAACATATCCTGTCGGTCGCGGTCAAGGCGATCGTCAAGCTTTGAAACGGACGATTGAGCTCTTGAATACGGATGAGACGGTCGGTATTTTCCCAGAAGGAACGCGATCTGCGCCAGGTGAATTCACATCAGCACAACCAGGTGTCGGCTTCTTTGCGTTACGATCGAATGCTCAGATTTTACCGATTGCAATCATCGGATCATACCGCCCGTTCAAACGGATGCATGTTGCGATCGGAAAACCAGTTGATATCTCGGATTTACGTGACCAACGGGGCGCGGCGAAATCGATTTCTGACCGAATCATGGACGAAATCAAATCCGTCTACTTCAATCACGCTTAATACCTTGACAAATAGTCAGAATTGTAAGAAGTTAGAAGCAGGATAAACGCATTGACACATGTCAGGCGTTTCTTGTACTCATCGTGAGGAGGTTGTTTTGGAATGGTCGAAGAAATGAAAGATATGCCTGATTTTGAAATTCATCGGGACCAGGTAGTTACCGGAATGGTCGTGAAAATTGAAGACAAGCAAGCACTCATTGATATCGGATATAAAACAGAAGCCATCTTACCGATCAGCGAAGTATCGAGTCTTCATCTCGATGATATTCGCGGCGTGCTGAACGTCGGAGATGAACTACAAGTGAAGGTCAAGAAAATCACGGATGAAGAGGTCGTCGTCTCGAAACGAGAAATCGACGCGCTCAAAGCGTGGGAGCAAGTAGAAGAGAAGTATAAATCAGGTGAGATCTTTGAAGTTGTCGTCAAGGACATCGTCAAAGGTGGACTCGTCGTTGATATCGGTGTCCGCGGATTCATTCCGGCGTCACTCGTCGAACGGCATTATGTCGAGGATTTCTCGGATTACATCGGTCGTTCGATCGAAGTCAAGGTCGTTGAACTCGATCAAGAGAAGAACCGTGTCATTCTCTCGCATAAAGCCGTCGTTGAAGGCGAATTGAACGCGAAGAAAAAAGAGACACTCGAAAATTTAGAAGTAGGTCAAATCCTCGAAGGTACAGTCCAACGTTTAACGGACTTTGGTGCTTTCGTTGATATCGGTGGCGTCGACGGTCTCGTTCATATCTCGGAGATGGCACACCACCGTGTCGAACGTCCTTCGGATATCGTCACGGAAGGTCAAAAAGTCGAAGTCAAAGTACTTGGTGTCGACCGTGATACGGAAAAGGTGAAGTTATCGATCAAGGAAACACAACCTGGTCCATGGCAACAGATGGAAGGGAAGATCGAAGCTGGCGATATCGTCAAAGGACGTGTGCGTCGTCTCGTCCAGTTCGGGGCCTTCATCGAACTTGCGCCACAAGTAGAAGGACTTTTACACATTTCGCAAATCGCGAACCGTCACATCGGTTCACCTTCGGAAGTACTCGAAGAAGGACAGGAAATTGAGGCGAAAGTACTCGAAGTGCGTCTTGATGAGCATAAGATTTCGCTATCAACACGTGTCCTTGAAGAGGAAGAATCATCCGCTGACGATTATTCGGATTATACGAATCAATCAGAAGGATTCTCAGTCGCTGACTTGACTGAAGACGATTCTGATCAGAAAGAATAAGTAATGACACAAAGCGGACACAAGCGTGTCCGCTTTTTATATGCGGTTTGTTATGGTATATGACAGTTTGATTTGATACAATAGAACGGCTATGAAGCGAGAGAAGAGAAAGAAGGTGTTGGGATGGCAATTCCAGTCGTGGCGATCGTAGGTCGCCCAAATATCGGAAAGTCGACGATTTTTAACCGGGTGATTGGAGATCGGGTTTCAATCGTAGAAGACAAGCCAGGCGTTACCCGCGACCGTATTTACGGAACTGGAGAATGGCTGAATCGTCATTTTCATTTGATTGATACAGGTGGAATCGAAGTCGGGGATGAGCCCCTACTTCAAATGATGCGTCATCAGGCGGAGCTCGCCATTGATGAAGCGGATGTCATCATTTTCATGGTGAACGGACGCGAAGGAATTACAGCAGCGGATGAGGAAGTCGCGAACATGTTATTCCGTTCGAACAAACCGGTCGTCGTCGCTGTCAACAAAGTCGATAACTTTGAAATGCGTGATTTAATGTATGAATTTTACTCCCTTGGATTCGGAGACTTGTTCCCGATTTCTGGTACACATGGTCTTGGTCTCGGTGATTTACTTGATCGTGTCCTTGAACTCGCACCAGATAAAGAAGAATTAGAATATGACGAAAGTACGATCAAGTTTGCCTTGATTGGTCGTCCGAACGTCGGGAAATCAAGTATGACGAACTCGATTCTCGGTGAAGAACGTGTCATCGTCTCGAACATCGCTGGTACGACACGCGATGCGATCGATACACCGTTTACACGGGATGATCAAGAATACGTCATCATCGATACGGCCGGGATGCGAAAACGCGGGAAAGTCTATGAATCAACAGAACGTTTTAGCGTCATGCGTGCTCAAAAAGCAATCGAACGGGCAGATGTCGTCTGTGTCGTTCTTGATGGCGAAGAAGGCATCATCGAGCAAGATAAAAAAGTGGCGGGATATGCGCACGAAGCAGGTCGTGCGGTCATCATTGTCGTCAATAAATGGGATGCTGTCGAAAAAGATGATAAGACGATGAAAAAGATGCAAGAAGAGATCCGGGAAGAATTCCGTTTCCTTGACTATGCACCGATCGTCTTCGTCTCAGCAAAAACAAAACGTCGTTTGCAGACGTTGTTACCGGTCATTCAACAAGCAGCACACAGTCATGCACAACGGATTCAGACAAGTGTCTTGAACGATGTCATCGTTGACGCTGTCGCGATGAACCCGGCGCCGACGGATAAAGGGGTTCGTCTTCGGATCAACTATGCGACTCAAGTCGCGTCACGTCCGCCAACGTTCGTCTTGTTCGTCAATGATCCAGAATTGCTGCACTTCTCTTATAAACGATATCTTGAGAACCGGATCCGGGAGGCATTTGACTTCACAGGTACACCAATCCGGATTTTAGCCCGTCAAAAACAATAATGAGGTGAGTCAGTATGACCAAAATCGCAGTCATCGGAGCAGGGAGCTGGGGAACAGCCCTCTCGCTCGTCTTAGCTGATAATGATCAAGAAGTCATTCTTTACGGTCGTGAACAAATGAATGTCGACCGCATCAATGAGCATCATGAAAATACGCAGTTCTTGCCAGGTGTTGCGTTACCAAAAGCATTAAAGGCAACGACGGATCTTAAAGAAGCGGTCGAAGGGGCGACGCATATCTTGATCGTCACACCATCCTCTGCGATTCGAGCGGTTTCTCGTCAACTAAATGAGTTGCTGACGGAACCTGTCGTTTTGATCCATGCATCGAAAGGAATCGAGCCAAAGACACATCTTCGGTTGTCAGAATTAATCGAAGCAGAGGTCGATCCAGCGAAGCGTAAAGCGATTTGTGTCTTGACGGGTCCATCCCATGCTGAAGAGGTCGCATTACGTAAACCGACGACGGTAACGATTGCTTCAGAAGATTTAGAAGAAGCAGGTCGTGTTCAAGAGCTGTTCACGAATGAAAACTTCCGTGTCTATCTGAATGCGGATATCATTGGCGCAGAACTCGGTGGTGCTTTGAAGAACATCATCGCGCTTGCCGCCGGGATGACGGATGGTCTTGGTTATGGTGACAACGCGAAAGCTGCTTTGATAACGCGTGGAATGGTCGAAATGGCGCGTCTCGGTACGATGCTTGGAGCTAAACCGATGACGTTTACTGGATTGACGGGAATGGGTGACTTGATCGTTACTTGTACATCGGTCCATAGTCGCAATTGGCGTGCGGGGAATGCCATCGGTCGCGGTGAAAAGTTAGAAACGGTGCTAGAAAACATGGGAATGGTCGTCGAAGGTGTTCGTGCGACACAAGCCGCCTATGATTTAGCGGAGACGAAGCAGTGCGAACTGCCAATCACTTCTGCGTTATACCACGTTCTTTTCGATGGTCATACGCCGGAAGAAGAAGTCAAAAAGTTGATGCAACGACCACAAAAAAATGAAATCGAGCATCTCTTCACGACGAAAGATTAACGGAGTGGGGTGGAAACCTTGAGTCCAGGATTAATAAAAATGTGGATCTCGTTCGCTGGCATCGGACTCTTTGCGATCAGTGTCTTGCTGGTCACGGTCAGTCGGACGAAATTGAAAGGGATATGGCAGATTCTCGTATCGACTTTGGCATTCGTCTGTTTCATCGTCGCATCGATCATCATGGTGTTCATCGTCATGGCGGGACCAAGCGCATGAAGAAGTGGTTCGTGATCCTCATGCTCATTCCGGTGACGTTGTTATCAGGTTGTCTATTTCCAGACAGTCAGAAACCGTCGAACCGCGTACCGTATCCGCAACAGTTACGTACCGTACAGGATGCTGTCGATGCGTATCAAAAAGACACGGGTGTTTTGCCCATTAAGACGATGGAAGCGGACACTCCGCTCATGGAGCGTTATCAAATCGAATTAGGGCGGCTCATTCCGCGTTATATGAGTGACCCACCATCAAACAGTTTTGAAGGTGGCGGAACATTCATCTATCTGTTAGTTGATGTCGACACGAAACCAACTGTTAAGTTGATGGATTTACTTGTTGCAGAAGAGTTACAGAAGCTCCAAGTTCGGATTGATGCGTATCGGAAGAAGAACGAAAAGTATCCGTTTAAAGGATCGTTCGGAAAAAACCAGTTTACGCTTGACTATAAAAAACTATTCATCAAAAAAGAACCGACTGTCCCAAGTCCGTATTCAGATGAAAAGTTGTCAATCTATGTCGATGGTCAAGGACGCCTCTTCATCAACTATTTACCAGAGTTGAAGAAAGCTGTTCAAACTGCGAAGAAAAAGCCGAAAGTCGGTCAAGATATTCGGTATTTGCTCTATGAAGATCAACCTTTTGTTCCTGCCTATTCTCAAAGCTACACGATAAACGAAAAAGGCGAACCTGTGTTTTCAGAGAAATCGAGCGAAGAATCTGAAAATTGAACGTTATTTACACGAAAATGTTGTAATAGCAACGTTTATGGGGTATGATTACCCTCGAAGAAGTGATTGGGAGGGGGTGAAAGTAATGAACAAAACTGAACTCATTCAAGCAGTCGTCGAAAAATCAGGTCTTACAAAAAAAGACGTGACGAAAGTTGTTGAATCAACATTCGAATCGATCACTGAGACACTTCAGTCTGGAGAAAAAGTCCAATTGATTGGATTTGGTAACTTCGAAGTCCGTGAGCGTGCAGCCCGTAAAGGTCGCAACCCACGTACGAAAGAAGATATCGAGATTCCAGCAAGTAAAGTACCTGCCTTCAAACCAGGTAAAGCATTGAAAGATGCTGTGAAGTAATCCGGCTACATAGTCGCCCGAGATTTTCTCGGGCGGCTTTTTTGTGGACATTCAGAAGCGTGAAAGCCCGCCGATTATGGTATATTAAAAAAGAAGAACGTCCATCAACGAGATGGCACTGGAGATCGGGGGGTAAAAGCATGGAACAACATGAGCTGCGCGTGGATGAAATCATCACTGCACTCACCACTAAACAAACGACACGATTGGCTCGACATGTGGATTTCCCTTCCATCGATCGTGAACAGATCAGTTGGTTGATTGATGTCGCTCAACATGACACGCTGGATACGGAAGCACTCGTCAAAGCGATTCATTTCGCACAAGTAGCGCTACGTCTGCATGAGCGTGTCAATGAAACGCTACGCGGTTCGAAGGAGCGACAGTTGCTTGTATTAGCAGGAGATTTATTCTCGAGCTACTTTTTCGAACAGCTAGCTGGGTTACCAAAAGAGATTCTCGTTTCACTCGGACGGACGATTCAACGGGTCAACGAGGCAAAGTGTGCCCTTCACGAAATGAATTATGCATCGACGGAAGAACGAGTTCTCTTATGGTTAACAGCAGAGTTCGGATTAATGCAAGGACTCGCAGCAATCACGAAACGAGAATGGCTGACACGACAGGGGCGGCAGATCATTCAACAACAGGCAGAACAATTGGATCTGGTCGCACAGAAATTACTGTTATCGCATCTCGAGCAGATGGCGGTAGCATGAGATCTTGGAAAGGGTGAGCGGTGTGCAGGCAAAAGATAAAGAAAAAAAAGTATATGAAGTGTTTCAATCGATATCAACGAACTATGATCAAATGAATTCAGTCATCAGCTTCCGACTGCATAAACTATGGAGACGCGAGACGATGCGCCGGATGCAAGTCTTCCCGGGTGCTAAATGTCTCGATCTTTGTTGTGGAACAGCGGACTGGACGATTCAACTAGCGAAAGCAGCCGGTCCGACAGGTGTCATCAAAGGACTTGATTTTTCAGAGAACATGCTAAGAGTCGGCGTGGAGAAGGTAGAAGCGCTCGATATGAAAAACATCGAATTGATTCACGGAAATGCGATGGATCTACCGTTCGGTGATAACTCGTTCGATTATGTGACGATCGGGTTTGGTCTACGAAACGTACCGGATTATCTACAGGTCATCAAAGAGATGCATCGTGTCTTAAAACCAGGTGGAACGGTCGTCTGTCTCGAGACGAGTCAACCGACGGCACCGATTTTCCGCGAGGCATATTCATTGTATTTCGGAAAAATCATGCCACAAGTCGGGCGATTGCTTGCGAAATCATACGATCAATACAACTGGCTACAAGAATCGACGGAAGTGTTCCTCGACCGCGTCGAACTGAAACAACTCTTCGAACAGGCAGGCTTCATGCAAGTGGAAGTCAAGGCATTCGCGGGTGGGGCTGCTGCGATGCACCTTGGGAAGAAGTGGTGAGATGTCACTGCATTCCATATACCGTGATGTCACGAAGGAAGTTAATTTAGTCGATCGTTTTCTGATCAGTCATATCGCTTCTGAGGAACCAACGATCGATGCGGCAGGAAAGCAACTGTTGAAGGCTGGTGGAAAACGGATTCGACCGGCATTCGTATTGTTAGCGTCTAAATTCGGTGAAGCAGATCGGGATGAGCTGATTCGTGTGGCGGCCAGTCTTGAGCTCGTCCATATGGCATCACTCGTTCATGACGATGTCATTGATGACGCGGAACTACGACGAGGGAAACCGACTGTCATGCAATACTTTGATGAAGAAGTCGCACTGTATTCCGGGAACTATCTGTTTGGAGAGGCGATTCGATTGATTGGTGAAGTCGGAAAGCCGGAACTTGTCCAAGTGATGGTCCATACGATGCGTGAAATTTGCGAAGGTGAGATTGAACAAATCTATGACCAATATGATTGGGAACAGTCGATTAAACGCTACATCAAACGGATCGAACGAAAAACAGCCATTCTCATCGAAGCGAGTTGTCACCTAGGTGCCATTGTTGCGAACTGTTCTGCAGCCGATACGAAAGCGTTACGGTTGTTTGGACGAGATATCGGACTTGCGTTTCAAATTGCTGACGATTTGCTTGATTTCACAGCGAATCGCACAGAACTTGGTAAGCCCGTAGCAGAGGATTTGCGTCATGGACACAAAACATTACCTGTCTTTTATGGTGCAGAAGATGCTGTCTTTTATGAACGTCTTTCAAAAATCGAGAGTATGCCAACGCATGAAGAAGTCGCACCTTTATTGTCGTTTCTTCAAACTTCGGGTGCTCTCGAACGAACGCAACAAACAGTCGATCATTACATCCATCGTGCCATCAAACGTCTCGAACCATTACCTAAATCCTCTGCGAAGCGATCGCTTGAAGAAGTCGCGCGCTACGTTGGAAAACGAAAAGGTTGAAGATTGTCAAAAATTTCTTGCTGTTCTTCTTAAAAGCCAGTAAACTGACTATGTAAGCGCTTTTCTAAAAGCATTTCATAGGGGGAACTAGAGATGGAACAGACATTTTTGATGGTCAAACCGGATGGCGTAGAACGTGGATTGATTGGGGAAATCATTGGACGGATCGAACGCAAAGGATTCATCATTCGTGAAATGAAAATGATGAACGTCACAGAAGAGTTAGCAAAAGCACATTACGAAGAGCATGCGGAGAAACCGTTCTTTGGAGAGTTGGTCACTTTCCTCACATCAGGTCCTGTCGTTGCACTTCGTGTCGAGGGTGCAGACGTCGTTGCCGTCTCGCGTTTGATGATCGGGAAAACAAAACCACTTGAAGCAGCACCTGGAACGATCCGTGGTGATTTCGCGAACACGATGAGTGAGAACGTCATCCATGGTTCAGATAGTGTCGAGAGCGCGGAGCGTGAGCTTGCCCTCTGGTTTCAAGGACAGCCAGTCAACGCGTAATTCATGAATAGAAAGACAACGGGGAAGGGATTCGATTTGATCGAATCCCTTTTGTCGTGTTCTTGTAAAACGGAATGACCCAATTGTCGAATTGCTTTTTGGAATGCCTATAGCTTTATGCTACTATAGAAAATAAGTTGAACCGGTCATGGAGATGACCATTCGATATCGATAGTGAGCGAGGTGTGCCAATTGGAAGATTATGAACTTTTTATTCAACGATTCAAGACCAAATCAGGGATTGATCTCGGTCAGTATAAAGAAGCACAGATGAAACGGCGATTGACGGCGTTACGTGACAAAAAAGGATATAGTACATTTGCTTCTTATATGCAGGCAATGGATAAGGACACATCGTTATACGACGAGTTTTTAGATCGAATGACGATCAATGTCAGTGAATTTTTCCGTAATCCGATTCGTTGGCAACAATTGGAACAAGATATCTTACCGATCCTAGAGTCGCGAGCACATGGACGAATCCGGACGTGGAGCGCAGCTTGTTCGACCGGAGAAGAACCATACTCCCTTGCGATGATTTTAAGTGAACGGCTCGATCCATCCGCCTTTACGATTCAAGCAACAGATTTGGATGAACTCGTCCTAGAAAAAGCCAAGCTTGGTCGATACGGAGCTTCTGCATTGAATGAAGTCGTCGAAGCGCGTAAAAAGAAATACTTCATTGAGCAAGAGCAAACGTTCGAAGTCGTTCCGGAAATCAAACGACTCGTTCGTTTCAGTAAACATAATCTGTTAGGAGACCGGTACGATACGGGGTTTGATTTAATCATCTGCCGCAACGTGCTGATTTATTTTACAGAAGAAGCGAAAGCGCACGTCTATCGTTCGTTCGTCGAGGCCTTAAAGCCAGGCGGAATCTTATTCGTTGGTGGAACGGAACAAATTTTCCAACCCGAACGGTTTGGGTTAAAGATGAAACAGAGCTTCTTTTACGAAAAAATCAGTTGATCAGGAAGGGATGAAGCGAATGCGTTACATGACAGCAGGAGAATCACATGGAAAAGGGTTGACCGTCATCATCGATGGGATGCCAGCAGGACTCACGATTGATTTCGAAGCCATCCAGCGTGAAATGACACGTCGCCAAGGCGGATACGGACGCGGACGACGCATGCAAATCGAACAGGATCAAATCGATGCGCGTGGCGGGATCCGTCATGGATACACGACAGGATCACCGATCAGTTTGTTCATCGAGAATAAGGATCATACGCACTGGACACAAGTCATGCAAGCGGAACCGCTCGAAGAACAGTTGGAGCGCCCGCGGACGTTGACGCGTCCACGCCCCGGACATGCGGATCTCGTTGGTGGATTGAAGTACGGTCATCGCGATTTACGCGATGTACTAGAACGTTCTTCCGCTCGTGAGACGGCAGCACGTGTTGCCGTCGGCGCCTTCGCTAAACAATTACTGAATGAACTCGGGATTGAAGTGTTCTCGCACGTACGGTCGATTGGTGGCATCGATGCACCGTGGAAAGATCCCGTCGAACATCAGGAAACGATTGACGCTTCACCCGTTCGCTGTGCTGACGAACAAGCAGGGCAACGGATGATGGAGGAAATTGATGCGGCCAAAAAAGAAGGGGATACACTCGGCGGTGAAATCGAAGTCGTCGTGACGGGCATGATGCCAGGAGTCGGATCCTTCACTCAAAACGATTTAAAGCTCGACAGTCGAATTGCGCAAGCTGTCATCAGCGTCAATGCGATGAAATCAGTCGGTTTTGGTGACGGATATGAACTCGGTCGTCGCAAGGGGAGTACCGTCCAAGATGAAATCGTTCATGATGCATCCGGCTATCATCGGCGGACGAACCATCTAGGCGGAATCGAAGGTGGAATGTCGACAGGCATGCCGATTCGCGTCCAAATTGCGATGAAGCCGATTCCGACGCTCTATCGTCCACTACAATCAGTCGATATCGAGACGAAGGAAGCATTCACTGCACAAATCGAACGAAGTGATGCCTGTGCCGTTCCGGCCGCATCGGTTGTTCTAGAAGCCGTCGTCGCGTTTGAGATTGCGGTCGCTATCCTTGAAATGTTCGGGACATCGACACTCGATCGCCTTCAGGCTGCCGTCGCTGCTTACAAAGAGGAGGTCCGGACGTTTTGATCGAATTTGATATCCGGTTGAACACGTCATATCCAGTACTTATCGGAAATGGGGCATTAGCCCGGTTATCGCATCTTTCCGCGCTGAACGAGGCGGACCGCATTTGGGTCATCACGGATGAAACAGTACATCACTTGCAGATGGATCGATTGCAGGCTGCATTAGCGGATGTATCGCCGTCGATCGATGTTCATATCAGCACTGTTGCGCCAGGGGAGAACAGTAAGTCGCTTGCCGTCTATGGCGCTCTACTCGAAGAAGGGGTTCGGTACGGGATGACACGTCATAGCCTGATCCTTGCGTTCGGTGGTGGAATGATTGGTGATTTAGCGGGATTCGTCGCGGCAACCTTTTTGCGCGGCATCCCGTTCCTTCAAATTCCGACGACACTGTTAGCGCATGATTCAAGTGTTGGTGGAAAGGTTGGTCTCAACCTCTCCCTCGGTAAAAACTTAGTCGGTGCATTTTATCAGCCAAGTGGTGTCGTATATGATTTAACGCTCCTTCAGACATTACCAGACCGGGAATGGCGAAGTGGCTTCTTTGAGTTAGTCAAGCATGGGTTCCTTGCGCGACCATCATTTGCGGATTCGTTACTCGATATTTCGCTGGATGCTGTCAAAGGACTCGACTTAGAAGACTGGCTCGCACGGGGGATCAATGTGAAACGGGATATCGTCGAACAAGATGAGACGGAGCAAGGGATGCGTGCGTTCTTGAATTATGGACATACATTCGGTCATGCCGTTGAATATGCGAGTCCTGGTCTTGCGCATGGCGAGGCAGTAGGGATCGGACTTGTCTTCGTCAAGTTCTTGGAAGGAAATGACGGACAGGCGAAGCAGCTCGGGCAATTGCTCCACCGTCTTGGAACGGAATTACCGAATCGACAATCGTTTAAGACCTATCTTGAACTGATGCGTCGCGACAAGAAGAACCACCAAGCAATGATTCGATTCGTCCTTGAAAAAGAAGGGCGCTTCATTTTAGAAGCGATTAGCGAAGAACGATTGCGCCAAGCATTCAATCAAACAGTGAGGTGTCTAGAATGGGCTTAAGAGGAACAGTACAAGTACCAGGCGATAAATCAATGACGCACCGCGCTTTCCTGTTCGGCGGAATCGCCGAGGGAACGACACGTGTCAGAAACGCACTTGAAGGGGCCGATTGTCTTGCTTCACTAGAAGCGATGCAGGCGCTTGGTGCACAAATCGATCGAACACCAGAGGAAATTCGGATTACCGGAACGGATACGTTCCAAGAAGCGACAATTGATTGCGGAAACTCGGGGACAACGATTCGTCTCTTGAGCGGTATCCTAGCAGGCGGTCAAGCGACATACGCGCTCGATGGCGACGCTTCCTTACGTAGACGTCCGATGAAACGGATCACGGAACCGCTTGCGTTGTTCGGAGCGAACATCACAGGTGAGACGGCGCCGCTTCACATTACAGGAACGCCGCTTGTCGGAACGACGTATACGTTACCAGTCGCAAGTGCACAAGTGAAAAGCGCCGTGTTGCTTGCAGGTCTGCATGCGACGGGTGAGACGACGGTCATCGAGCCGATCCTGTCACGCGACCATACGGAACGGATGTTGCCGCAGTTCGGCGTTGACGTAGCAATCGTTGAACATGAGGATGGTCGGCACATTCGTGTTCAAGGTCCTGTACGCTTACAAGCAACGTCACTCGACATTCCAGGGGATCCATCGTCAGCAGCGTTTTGGTGGACGGCGGCAGCGATCGGGCAGGATAGTCGCATCACGACGACCCACGTCTTGATGAATCCGACACGGATTGGTTTTTTACAGACGTTACGCCAGATGGGTGCAAGTGTCGAAATCAATCATCGCTCAGAAGACGGTGGAGAGGAGACGGTAGATGTGACCGTCGAGACGACATCGTTACAAGCAATCACGGTCGAAGGTGATCAGATTCCATCCTTGATTGATGAGATTCCGTTACTCGCTTTGCTTGCGACGCAAGCGGAAGGACGAACAATCATTCGCGATGCACAAGAGCTTCGTGTCAAGGAAACGGATCGGATCGAGACCGTCGTGACGGCATTACAGCGTCTTGGAGCGAATATCGAGGCAACGGATGACGGCATGATCATCGAAGGACCGACACCTCTGCAAGCAGCGGAAGTCGACAGTGCAGGTGATCACCGGCTTGCGATGATGTTGACGATTGCGGCGACGATCAATCCAGAAATTATGGTTCATGGACGCGAAGTAGTTGAAGTCAGCTACCCAACGTTCTATGATGATTTAAAGAAACTTCAATCCGACCAATCTGAGTAAGCAAGAAGCGGATGACAGAAAGTGGGGCGTTTGCCTTGAATGAACAACTATTGAATGGCATCATCGAAGAATTGGAACACGGTCACACCTCAGAAGCGTTAGCAGCATTAGAAAAACTCGAAAAGACAGGAACGGATGAGGACCGCCTCGCCGTAGCCGATCTCTATATCGAACTCGGATTGTCTGACCGGGCGGTCGATCTCTTGGCGCCACTTTACGTCGAATATGCGGGTAATGCGGGAGTCGCCTTGTTACTAGCAGAGTGTTATATCGATTTGGATCGCGAAGAAGAAGCGATCTCCGTCCTCGAGCAGGTCGACACAACGGACATGGAATATGGTCCACGTTCTCTCGTATTACTCGCTGACCTCTATCAGTCGCAAGGTCTTGACGAAGTAGCGTTAGCGAAACTGAAGGAAGCGCGTAACCTTGCACCGGACGAACCGTTACTGGCATACGGTTTGGCTGAGCTCTACATGACGCTCGGTGCGTTTGATCAGGCGGTACCGTTATTCGCCGAAATCGCGGAGCGACCAGAGTTACGTGCTGAATTGCCGCTCGATGCCCTTTACGCGGAATCACTCGCGATGACAGGACAATTTGAAGATGCGATTCCACTGTACGAACGTGCTGTCGCAGAACGCTCCGACTTGCATACACTGTTTGGTCTTGCGATGACGGCTCACCGTGTCGGTCAACACCAAAAAGCGGTCGAGACATTCCAGCAATTGATTGCACAGGATCCGGACTATACGTCGGCGTACGTACCATACGCGGAAAGCCAAGCCGAACTTGGTTTGACAAAAGAAGCGCTGAACGTCATCAAACAGGGAATGGAGCGCGACGATTACAATGATGAGTTGCGGACGATGGAAGCCTTGTTCCTTCTAAAACTCGGCGATCGCGCTGGAAGCGTCCAAGCGCTGCGTGAGGCGCTTGCCTTGAATCCGGAATCGATCGTCGCAGCGGAACGCTTGCTGTCGTTACTTGCTGAAGACGAGGACCACGAAGCGATGATCGAGACGATCTCTGCCATCGAAGAACACGTCACGGCTCCGATTCTGACATGGTACCGGGCACGCGCTTTGTATGCCTTAGAGGAATACACGCAAGCGATGGAGAATTATGCGATAGTCGAAGGTGCATTCACCGAAGATGCGCTCTTCTTGAAAGAGTATGGATTCGCACTCGTCGAGGAAGGACGGCGTGAAGAGGGACAACGTCTTCTCCGTCGCGCTGCTATGTTGACACCAGAAGATAATGAACTTGTCGACTATGTTGAACGAATGGATGGATGACTTCACGGGAGAAGGGAGTAGGATTGAGATGATAGAGAGAAAGCAGCGATTCTTACGCCGCATCTTGACCTATTACACGTTAAAGCGACGGGAAGCGAAATGGATCATCGATTATTGGCTGCGTAATGAGGCAAAACTCGAGCAAGTACACTTCGTCCAAAATGCGACCTTCGCTCCGAAGGCAATCATCATGACGACATACGGATTCGACGCGGAACCATTTCTCTTCAAAAAAGGGGATGTCACGACGCTAGATCCAGAAAAAGCGTATCATGATATTCGCCTGACCGCGGAAGATATCTATATCGAGTTGAACTTTCAAGGTATGATGATGGATGACGAGTATTTGTCTTTACTCGAGGAAAATCCGTTTCGCCCAGAAGTTGCTGTTGAACCGCGCTTAGCGGATGAAGCGACACATTTCATCGCGGTCACGGTCAATCGGCAGGAAGAAGAACGTTTAGTCCGCTTGATTGATGAAGCGCTGGATGCACGCGATCAACATCGATTCCACTCTCTTTCCGAACAGTTACGGCTCGTTCGAAGTCAACTTCCTTAACAGAAGGACTCTATTGCCCAGCAGAGGTAGTAGGGTCCTTTCGTATGTGAAGATTTGTGCAAAATATGAAGAAAAATAGAGTGGAATTTCATAAAACGTTCACATTAAGAGAGTAGGAGGAAATGCGGATATGATACATTAAATGTGACGAATTGTAAGTACGAAGAAAGGGGGAAATGACTTGCGTTTCAAACCATCCGACGTACAGCGGACACGAAGCGAGCAAGCGTACATCGATACGCTGATCGTGCCTTTGCTTCCGGTCGGTTTCGATGAGGCGATGCATGCTTACGCGGAATGCGCAGACATGACATTGACGGTGGCGTCCGAAGTCGAACGCCAGCTATCCGGACGGGCATTGCTCGTTCCTGCTCTGACCTATATCGATGCACCGTCGATCGAACAGTTGGAAGGATGGCGTCAAGCGGCTGCTTCCGGGCAATTCCGTTTCATCACCTTCATCACGGCTGATTTAAGGTGGAAGGAGACTGCCGCCGAAGAGATTATCTACGTGCCACGTCTAGCACTTGAGACGATGAGTCGTGACCAACAAGGTCAGATGGTCGGGAATTTCGTAGGACAAGTTCTCGAACAGTTAGGAAACCGTTGGACCGCGCTATGAAGCGGTTGACGCAATGATTTTATTAAGATACTATTACCATGTGAGAAATTTGTGTGAAGTACTGTCGTCTTGGGGCACAGCGTACATCACAAGGGGGGATCGAGATGGCTCAAAACGGGTCTAACGTAACACGTCGTCAGTTCTTGACGTATACATTGACAGGCGTCGGCGGTTTCATGGCGGCGACGATGGTCATGCCGATGGTCAACTTCGCAGTTGATCCAGTCCTGAAGAAATCAGGAGCAGGCGATAAAGTAAAAGTAATGAAGTTGTCGGATATCACGACAGAACCAAAACGGGTCGACTTCAAGAAACAAACGCAAGATGCATGGTATGAGTTCGAAGAAACGTTGTCAGCTTGGGTGTTCAAAGATGATAAGGGAGAAATTTTAGCCCTCTCACCAATTTGTAAACACTTAGGTTGCCAAGTCAGCTTCGGTTCAGATCCGACGCACCCGGAGCAATTCTATTGCCCATGTCACTTCGGTCGGTACACGAAAGATGGCGTCAACGTTCCAGGAACGCCTCCGACGAAACCACTCGATGGTTATGAAATGCAGCAGAAAGATGGTTTCCTCTACCTTGGTAAACCAGTCGAAAGAGGTGCGTAAGCGATGATGCAAAAAATCTATGATTGGATTGATGAGCGCGTTGACATTACGCCGCTCTGGCGAGATATCGCCGACCATGAAGTACCGGAGCACGTCAACCCGGCACATAACTTTTCAGCTTTCGTTTATTGTTTTGGCGGATTGACGTTCTTTACGATCGTCATCCAGATTCTTTCGGGGATGTTCTTGACGATGTATTATGTACCGGACATCATCAACGCACACGCGTCCGTCTACTATCTTCAAAATGAAGTCGCACACGGACAAATCGTTCGTGGTATGCACCACTGGGGTGCGTCGGTCGTTATCGTAATGTTGTTCCTACATACATTACGTGTCTTCTTCACTGGTTCATACAAAAAACCACGTGAATTGAACTGGGTCGTCGGAGTTCTCTTATTCTTCGTCGTCTTAGCTCTCGGTCTGACAGGATACCTATTGCCTTGGGACATGAAAGCATTGTTCGCGACAAAAGTTACGATTCAGATTGCTGAAAGTATTCCGGTCATCGGTGGTATCGCGAAGACCCTCCTTGCGGGTGGAGAAATCGTCGGCGCAAGTACAATCGCTCGATTCTTTGCGATTCACGTCTTCTTCCTTCCTGCAGCATTGTTCGTCTTGCTCGGGGCCCACTTCATGATGATCCGTAAACAAGGGATCTCTGGACCACTTTAAACCGACTATCATCTAGACAACAAAAAAGGGGGAGAACACGATGCATCGTGGTAAAGGAATGAAATTCGTCACCGATTCACGGGTGTCGATCAACAACCGGATGCCGAACAAGTCGAAAGATTATTCGGAATATCCAGGTCGAACGGAAGCGTTCTGGCCAAACTTCTTACTTCGCGAATGGATGGTTGGAGCGGTCTTCTTGATCGGCTTCATGACATTGACAATCGTAGAAGCAGCACCACTTCAAAACATTGCCGATCCGACGAATACGTCGTACATTCCACTTCCGGACTGGTACTTCCTATTCCTCTATCAGCTCTTGAAATACCAATTCGCTGCAGGTCCGTACATCTTGATGGGAACGGTCATCCTCCCAGGTCTTGCGTTCACAGCACTTCTCGTCGCGCCATGGCTCGACCAAGGTCTTGAACGTCGTCCTGCGAAACGTCCGATCGCAGTCAGCATGATGCTTCTCGCAGTCGTCTCGATCGTCTTCTTGACATGGGAATCTGTTCAAACGACTCACTGGGATACAATCCATAAACAAGGTGAGTTGACGATGAACGAAGGACCAAAAATTGATACATCGGCAAAAGGATACGAAATTTATTCGAACCAGTCATGTGTCAACTGTCATGGTAAGAACCTCGAGGGTGGAGCAGCAGCTCCGGCACTCGTTGGTACGAAGAAGACAGAAGAAGAGATTTATGAAATCGCAGATAAAGGTGTCGGTTCGATGCCTGCTGGTCAGTACAAAGGATCAGACGCGGATCGTAAAGAACTCGCGAAATTCATCGCTTCATACGGTGAAGGCGGCGAAAACAATAAATAAGCCAAAAGCCGGGGGAGCAATCCTCCGGCTTTTGTCGATGATGAGGTGAAACGATTGCAAGGTATTTTGACATTACTCCGACATAAAGCCGTACTCTGGATCGTCGGGTTGATCAACTTAGCAGGCACATTATACGGTTACTACTGGTATGAACCACAACTTTCGACATCGAAGTGGTATTACTATCCGTTCATTCCGGATAGCCCGACAGCATCCCTCTTCTTTACGATCATCGTCTTTCTCTGGATTTTTGGACGACGTTCCCGATTGTTTGAAGCGCTCGCGTTTGTCACACTCATCAAATACGGGGTCTGGGCAGTCGTCATGAACGCGTTGATGTTGAATCAACTCGGAACGGAAAATGCGACCTTAACGGCGATGGCACTGATGTTAATGGTGTCGCACGGAGCGATGGCGTTCCAGGCGTTGTTATACAGTCCGCTGATGACGTTTCGCGTCAAGGAACTCGTCCTCGTCGCCATCTGGGTCATTCACAACGATGTCGTCGATTACGTGCTCGGTCAGTGGCCGCGTTACCCAGCGCTTGCGGAGCATATCCAGTGGATCGGCTACGGCTCCTTCTGGTTGACCGGATTGTGTCTTTTGATGGGATATCTGCTTGTCGCGCGCGATTCAATTGACAATAAGATCACTTGAACATAAAATAGACCTATAATCAAAAAAAGAAAGGAACGATATCTCGTGGCAAACTATTTGATCTATCTCGCGATCATCATCATCGTCCCGATCTGGGCTCAGATGCGGGTGCGGAGCACCTATAAAAAATATCAAGATGTTCCGATTCAGAGTGGGGTGACGGGAGCGCAGGTCGCCGACTTCATCATGAAGCAGAACGGGATCACGAACGTCCGTCTCGAGCCAATCGGTGGAACGATGTCTGATCATTATGATTTAAATCATAAGGTAGTTAGACTATCCGAGAATGTTTACTATGGCTCGACAGTTTCAGCTGTTTCGATTGCAGCACACGAAATCGGTCACGTTATTCAAGATGCGACGGACTATAATATGATACGTATTCGGCATAAAGTTGGCAAAGTTGCATCTGTTACTTCCAATATATCGTTCCCGCTGTTGTTGATTGGTCTATTTGCCGGGTTCAGTGGTCTTGCGATGCTTGGTGTCGTCTTGATGCTCGGTGCCGTCATCTTCCAACTTGTCACGTTACCGGTCGAGTTTGATGCCTCGAATCGAGCGATGGCGCAGTTGACGGAGCATGGTATCATTGACGCTGAAGAAGAACGTGGTTCACGTCGTGTTTTAAACGCAGCGGCTTGGACGTACGTCGCAGCAACACTTGTTGCTGTCGCCGAGTTTCTTCGTCTCGCACTGCTCGTCTTCAACCCGTCAAGTGATGACTAAAATGAAAAACACGGATTGCTCGTTTGAGCGATCCGTGTTTTTTTTACGTTTCTTTGATCGGGACTCGATTTTCGTCGAACGTGAATCCTTCTCCCGTTACTTCATAGACATCATGCAACGTGATGAAGGCGTGCTGGTCGACACTTTTAACGAGCGTCTTCAAGCGATTGATCTCATTACGAGCGACGACGACGTACAATACTTCGAGATCTCGTCCAGAGTAACCGCCTTTTGCGATCAGACGGGTCGTGCCACGATTCATCGTCGCATGAATGCCGTCGGCAATCTCCGTCCGGTGATCACTGATGATCATCGCTGCTTTACCGGCATACGTGCCCTCTTGCATCCAATCGATGACGCGGGCACCGACGTAGACGGCAAGTAACGTATACATCGCTTGCTTGTAATCGAGATACGTCAAGGATGCGACGATGACGAAGAAATCGAAGATCAAGAATGTTCGACCAATCGACCAACCGAAGTAACGTTTCGTCAAACGCGCGATGATATCAACGCCACCTGTCGTACCACCGTTGTTGAAGATGATACCAAGACCAACGCCGATGAATACACCGGCAAAGAGCGCAGCAAGCACCATATCGTCGCGCAGGTCGATGACGAGTGGTGAATATTTCGCAATCAATCCATACCAGAAGGAAAAACTGAATGTACCGATCAACGTGTAGACAAAGGTCGTCCGACCAAGAATTTTATAACTGACGAAAAAAAGTGGGACATTCAATACTAAGTTCGTGATTGATGGTGATAACCCGAACAGCCCTTTTAGAATCAGCGTGATTCCGGTGAAACCGCCTTCTGCTAACTCATTTTGAACGTTAAAATGATAAATACCAAAAGCAAAGATGAACGATCCGACTAAAATCCAGAGGATGTTCTGGATTCGAATCGGAAATTGGAATGGAGGTGCCATTTCCGTATGCTCCTTTCAAATCAAGACTCTTTCTCTAGGGTAACGGCACGGTCGGAAAAAGACTAGCTTTTCCTATGAAAATCAGTCAAAAAGTGATCAGTATGGTCATTCCGATTGATATTGCTTAGAATAGAGACGAATAGAAGTCATAAAGAGAGTGTGGTTTTATCATGAAAAAAGCAATTGGGATTCTTTGTTATCCATCCGTCGGCGGGAGTGGGGTCGTCGCGACGGAACTCGGTATGAAACTTGCGGACCGTGGCCATGACGTCCATTTCATTACGTCGAGCATGCCGTTTCGCTTGACGGAATATCGGCCAAACATCACGGTCCACTTGGTTGAAGTCAACCAGTATTCCGTTTTTAAATATCCACCATACGACATTACGTTAGCGTCAAAAGTGGCAGAAATCATTGATTTATTCGATCTTGATGTCATCCATGCCCATTACGCCGTTCCGCACGCGGTCTGTGCAGATCTCGGGCGAAACATGGCAAAGAAAAAAGGTGTCGCCGTCGTGACGACGTTACACGGAACGGACATCACCGTCATCGGGCAAGATTTAGAGATGCAACCGGCAATCCGGTACGGCATCGAACGATCAGACGCGGTCACGGCCGTCTCCGAGAGTCTAGCGATTGAGACGAATGCGACGCTCAACGCACACTACGACATCGATGTCATTGCGAACTCGATTGATGAGAGTGTCTATTATCCGATGCGGGATGAACGCTTGAAGCGGCATTACGGCATCGAAGCGGACGAAGTCGTCGTCATTCACATCTCGAACTTCCGACCGGTCAAACGAATCGATGATACGCTTGCGGCGTTCGCCATTGCAGCGAAAGACCGGAAGATGCGTCTGTTGCTCGTCGGGGATGGTCCAGAGATGGGACAAACGAGACGTCGCGCAAAGGAACTCGGCATTTATGACAAAGTGATCTTTGCCGGTAAACAGGAACACGTCGCGCAATTGCTCGCCATTAGTGATATTCATGTCCTGTTGTCTGAAAAAGAAGCGTTCGGGCTCGTCGTTCTTGAGGCGATGGCAATTGGCGTCCCGAGTGTCGTCTCGACAGCAGGTGGCTTACCGGAAGTCATACAGGACGGTGTCACCGGATATATCGTTCCGACCTACGATGTCAAAATGGCTGCGGCACGAATCGGTGAACTCGCGGATGATCCGATGTTACGGGAACGGATGGCAGAAGAGGGCATTCGCGATACGCGTCGGCGTTTTGATTCGAATGAGATCGTTCATCGTTATGAACAAGTCTATGAACGGGTGTGTGCGCGTCATGAACTTGCTTGAAGGCGCACATCATATCATTCAGACGATCGAGGAGGCCGGTGGTGAAGCGTATATCGTCGGTGGTGCCGTTCGTGATATGTTGCTCGACCGGACACCAGGAGACTATGATTTAGCGAGCTCGATGTTACCGGAACAGATCATCGATTTATTCCCTGTCGTCATTCCGACAGGACTCGAGCATGGAACCGTGACGGTCGTTCTCAACCACGTGCCGTACGAGATCACGACGTTTCGCTCAGAAGCAACGTACAGCGATCGCCGGCGACCGGACGAGGTGACGCTTGGCGTTAGTTTGGAAGAGGATTTGACCCGGCGTGACTTTACGATCAACGCGATGGCACTCAGACCATCAGGTCGTGTCGATCTGTTCGGAGGAGCGCGTGACATCGAAGAGCGGATCATCCGGACGGTCGGCGAACCAGCCGAACGTTTTAATGAAGATGCACTTCGAATGATGCGGGCGTTCCGCTTCATGAGCCAACTGGATTTCTCGCTTGACGAAGCAACTGAACAAGCAATCGTTAAACTCGCTCCGCATCTAGCGGCCGTTGCGATTGAGCGGATCGCGATCGAGTTCGAGAAGCTCTTACTTGGTCCTGGAAAACAGCGGGCGTTACAGGCGATGCTCCGGACAGGAATCGAACGCTACCTTCCCGGCATGACTTCAGAAATCGTCAAAGGACTCGCGCAGCAGTCGTTTCAGGGTGTTTCAAAGGATGCCGTCTGGACACTCGTACTCGATGCCGGTCTCGCGAAAGATCAATTGACGCGCTGGAAACGATCGAAACATCAAGTGCAGCTCGCAACGCGTTTAATACCTCTGTTACACCGACCGTTACAAGACTGGGATCGTTATCGATTGTCGGACGAGGAACTGATGATCCTTCGGGAAATGACCGGAACGGATTATCTGGAGCGATCAGACTTACCGATTCGCAGTCGTAAAGAGCTCGCTGTCGACGGAAAAGACATGATCCGCCTCGGTCTTCAAAAACAACAGATCAAAGAAGCACTTTTGCATTTGGAATACAGTGTCGTCACGCGCGCTTGCCTAAACGACCGCGTGACATTATTGAAGGAGGTAGAGCGATGGCGCACTCAGTCCGAGAACAAATCTTGATCGCACTTCGTCAGCGAACGTGGTACTCCGGACAGGAATTAGCAGAGACACTAAATATTTCACGTACCGCTATTTGGAAACATATGCAAACCTTGAAGGAAGAAGGATACCAGATCATCTCGAATAAAAAACAAGGCTATCAATTAGTCGATGAAGGCGATTTGCTGACACCGATTGCGATTGAACAATGGTTAACGACAGCGCGCCTTGGTCGCCACATCCTTCATTTCGAAGAACTGGACACGACGCAGCGGATTGCACATGAGCAAGCGCAACAGCAAGCGCAGGAAGGAACACTCGTCGTATGCGATCACCAGACGAATGGACGCGGACAGCTAGGGAGAACGTGGCATGAGGCGAAAAATGAGGGCATCGCGATGAGTCTACTCGTCCGACCAGATGTACCGATGCACCAAGCAGGTCAATTAACGCTCGTAGCAGGTATTGCACTTGCCCAGTCTCTCCGAACATTCGATGTTCCAGTTACGATTAAATGGCCGAACGACATCTTGATCAACGGTCGTAAGGTGGCAGGCATCTTGACGGAAATGCAGACCGAGGCGGATCGGATCAGTTCAGTCATTATTGGCATCGGCATCAATGTGCATCACGAGCAGTTTCCGGAAGGGATCAAAGACCGTGCTACCTCGCTCGTCCGAGAATCAGGAAGAACTTTCCGACGTGCGGAGGTCGTCGCGACGTTTTTGAATCGATTTGAACAACTATACACGCAGTGGCTCGAGCTAGGATTCGGATCTTTCGTCTCCGAGTGGGAAACACTCGCAGATCGCTTACATGAACGAGTGACGCTACGGACACGTCAGATGACCGCTTCCGGAACATTGCTCGGTATTGACGAGACGGGCACGATTCGGATTGAGACGGAAACGGGGGAAACCCGTTTCCATTCGGCAGAGCTGATTTACTGGGAAAAAGAATAAAGGTTTGAATCAGACGGTTTGCAGAGAGCTTTTCCCGTCATGTATAATAAAGCCACGGATGGTATCCGCTTGCCGGAACCATACCGAATTGACAGGTGCCAGTTTTAGCTGTTTCAACTGCCTTGATCTTAACGGACAGGGACAGAAGGACGATATTCAATTATTCCGCCTTCTTTTCCGCATGCATTTATTTTGGAGAAGAAGGCGTTTTCCTTTTGTCCTCCCTACACACGTAAGGAGAGAACACGATGCACACAATGGGTCCAATACTAAAAAAACAACAAGCTGGAGAGAAGCTCGTCATGTTGACGGCGTATGATTATCCTTCAGCAAAACTATCGGAAGCAGCAGGAGTTGATATGTTGCTCGTTGGCGATTCCCTCGGAAACGTCATCCTCGGCTATGACTCAACGATTGCCGTCACGGTCGACGACATGGTTCATCATGCGCGTGCGGTACGCCGCGGCGCACCACAGACGTTCATGATCGTCGATATGCCGTTCGCAAGCTATCACGGTTCATTTGATCGCACGCTTGAATCAGCGGCGCGTATCTTTCAAGAGTCGCAGGCAGATGCCTTGAAGCTGGAAGGGGCAGGGGAGATCTTAAAGACGATTCGTCGTTTGACGGACGCTGGGATGCCTTGCGTCGCGCATCTCGGATTAACACCACAATCCGTTGGTGTCCTTGAAGGATTCAAAGTCCAAGGGAAATCATTAGAAGCAGCCGAACAACTGATTGCAGACAGTTTGGAAGCAGAGCGTGCCGGAGCGAAGATGCTCGTCCTCGAATGTGTGCCGCATCCGCTCGCGAAACGCATTCAAGAGCTCCTCTCGATTCCGGTCATCGGCATCGGTGCCGGTGCAGACGTCGCCGGTCAAGTACTTGTCTATCATGACATCTTGACGTATGGTGTCGGTCGTTTACCGAAGTTCGTCAAAGCGTACACGGACTGGAATACTTCAGGAACGGAAGCAATCGCTGCTTACGTCAAAGACGTCAAAGCCGGTGCTTTCCCTGAACTAGCACACTCGTTCCAGATGGACGAAGAACTGATTGGTGCGCTTTATGGAGGGACTAAGGAATGAAGATCATTCAGGACGTCCAGACGTTACGCGAATGTTTAGCGGGAGCCGGTTCAATCGGTTTTGTACCGACGATGGGATTCTTGCATGAAGGGCATGCCTCCTTGCTCAAACAAGCACGACAAGAGAATGATGTCGTCGTCTTGAGTATTTTCGTCAACCCGACACAATTCGGACCAAACGAAGATTTGGATCGTTATCCACGAGACGCGGAACGCGATCAGAAAATCGCAGAGGCAGAAGGGGTCGATTATCTGTTCTATCCGACGAACGAGACGATGTATCCGCTGGATATGGCCCGTGTTACGGTCCGCTCCGGTGATGATGTCTTATGCGGCGCATCACGACCAGGACATTTTGATGGTGTGTTGACGGTCGTCAGCAAACTATTGAACGTCGTCCGTCCAACCCGTGCTTATTTCGGCTTAAAGGACGCACAACAGCTCGCATTGATTGAAGCGTATGTCGCTGATTACTTCGTTCCGGTTGAGATCGTCCGTTGCCCGATCATTCGCGAAGCGGATGGTCTAGCAAAATCGTCACGCAATGTCTATCTTTCGGAAACGGAGCGGGCGCAAGCACCAGGAATTCAGCAGGCGTTGCAACAAGCGAAACAAGCACTCGATCAAGGGGTGCCTGTTGAAACGGTTCTCGAGCGGACGCGCGAAGCACTTCGATTCGAAGGGACGACAATCGATTACGTCGAAGCCGTCGACTACCCGTCACTAAGACCCGTCACTGAACAAACGACTACGATTCTCTTAGCAGTCGCCGTGCAGTTTGCATCGGCACGCTTGATCGATAATTTACTATATACGAGAGGAGCATGACGATGTTACGCACATTCATGCACGCTAAACTACACAAGGCCCGGGTCACCGAGGCGAACTTACACTATGTTGGTTCGATTACGATCGATGAGGATTTACTCGATGCTGTCGGGATTCTTGAAAATGAAAAAGTCCAAGTGACGAACAATCAGAACGGTGCACGGATTGAAACGTATGCGATTAAAGGTGCTCGTGGTTCAGGTGTCATCTGTTTGAACGGTGCGGCAGCACGCCATTTCCAAGTCGGGGATGAGGTCATCATCATGGCGTACGCGCAACTATCGACGGAAGAAATCGCGACACATGTTCCAAAAGTGGCTGTTCTAAATGAACAGAACGACATCAAACAAATGTTGTCTCAAGAAATCGCCCACACGATCTTATGAAATTTTAGAGACCCGATCATGTCAGCGGGTCTCTTTTTTTGTTAAGATGAAGAATGAAATGCCATCCGGTCATGGAGAGGATGGATAAAAGGTGGAGGATCAGTGTTGAAGAAAAAGTACGTCGTAGTCGACCTGGAAACGACAGGTCATTCCATAAAGGCTGGCGATGAGATGATTGAGATCGGCATGGCGGTCATTGAAGATGGACAGTTGACAGAACAATTGTCTGCCTTCGTGCGTCCGACCCAACCGATTCCTCCATTCATTTCCCAGTTGACGGGCATCACGGATGAGGATGTCAAAGAGGCCGAGACATTCGATGTCATCGCACCGCGTGTCTTATCATTGCTCGACGGTGGTGTCTTCGTCGCACATAATGTGCAGTTCGATTTAAACTTCTTAAACGATGCGTTAGAAGAGGAAGGATACTTGCCGTACACAGGTCCTGTCATCGATACGGTCGAACTCGCACGAATCTTACTTCCGACAGCAGAAAGCCACGCGCTGTCGCATCTGTCAGAGTCATTACAACTTGCCCATCAAGAGGCGCACCGGGCAGGGAGTGACGCTTCGGCGACGGCTGAATTGTTGCTTGAACTACTCAAACGACTACATACGTTGCCGCTTGAGACATTGAAGCACTTAAGACGTTTATCACCACGCCTGTTCAGTGCCATCGAAGAGGAAATCGACCATGCGATTCGTTTAGTCGGCATCGAGGAGGATTCACAGTTTGATCGTTTCCGTAAAATCGCTTTGAAAAAGCGCCAGACGATAGAGCGGTTGGCACATCCGCCCGTTCTTGAACCGTTCGGACCATTCGTTGATGAATTGAACACCGTTACGTTCCCTCGTCTATTCGAAGGATATGAAGAGCGACGTGGGCAGCTCGAGATGATGCGTCATGTCTATCAATCGCTCGATCAAGAAACACCGTTACTCGTCGAAGCGGGAACAGGAACAGGAAAATCGCTCGGTTATCTTGTTCCGGCAGCGCATTACGCACTTGAACATGAAGTCCCGATTGTCGTCAGTACGCACACGATTCAATTGCAGGAGCAACTATTCGCGCGTGATTTACCGCTCTTGCGTCAACTGTTCGATGCGCCGGTCCAGATTGCATTGCTTAAGGGACGGAGTAACTATATTGATTTACGGAAATTCGAATTTTTCTTGAATGATCAAGAGGATGCTTATAACTTCACGCTCGCAAAAGCAATTCTACTCGTCTGGTTGACGGAGACGGAAACGGGAGATTTAGAAGAAGTCAGCTTACCAGGCGGTGCAGCGCAAGGCAATATCGGGATCAAACAGTTGATCCAGTCTGATAGCCAATCGCAACTCGGGCGGTTTGACCCGTGGTACAGCCGGGACTTCTTCCAACATGCGATTCGCCAAGCAAAGGATGCAACGATCATCGTCACGAACCATGCCTTGTTGTTTAGTGATCTGCAGTTCGAAGCAGGGGTCTTACCGAAAGGAAGTCCGTTGATTCTTGACGAGGCACATCAAATCGAAGAGGTCGCGAGCCATCATTTTGGTCTCGTCTTTGATGGACATACGTTTGATCGTCTGTTCCGACAACTCGGGTATTCGTCCGATAAAAAATTATTACACCGCTTGCTCGATCTGTCGGAAGAATGGGACATCGCCGAGATGGTCGAAGCCCATAGTGAGACGGTCGATGAGGCACTGACGACGTTGCTCGAAGAGGCAGACGGTCTATTGATGATTATTCAAGCATACGGGCTCGAACTGGCTTCCCGCAAAGCACGACGGGAAGGAATGGTCAGCATTCGCTTCAAGCGACTCGACCGTTCGATGCGTGCCGTCCAGGAAAGTGCCAAGCGGGTTGAATTGGTGTTGCGGCGTTTGCGTCAAGCAATCCGGGCGATTCATAAACTGTTCCATGAACACCGGGAGCAGATGAGTTATCGCGAACGTTCACTCGTCGCGGATTTAAAAGCGATCACGTCACAAATCGAAGAAGCGGAGCTCGCCATCTTCGAGACGATGCTTGCTCCGCACGATGAGACGGTATCTTGGATCGAGACGTCTGTTAAGAACCGGAAACTGACACGGGTCTACACACAACCAATCGACATTTCAGAGCGACTGCGACGCGATGTCTTTTCGAAACGGACGTGTATCCTGACGTCTGCGACGCTGACTGTCTCGAACAAGTTCCAGTTCATTGAGAACCGTTTAGGGCTCGATGCGTTCGAGACACGTCGTTTCGTCGTTCCGTCGCCGTTCGGATATGCCGATAACGTGCGATTGATGATTCCGACGGATCTCCCGCTCCTACAGGATGTACCATTGCCGGAATTCGCAGAGACGATTGCGGAAGCCATCTTACAAATCGCAGAGGTGACGGAAGGACGGATGCTCGTCTTGTTTACCTCAAATGACTTGCTAAGACTGACGCATGAAGCGACGAAACCGCTGTTACCTGAACGGTTTACGTTACTCTCGCAAGGGGTCACGCAAGGTTCACGGCAACGACTGATGAAACAGTTCAAGCAACTCGACGCCTGTATCTTGTTCGGGACGGCTAGCTTTTGGGAAGGGGTCGATATCCCAGGAGATGATCTCAGTTGTCTCGTCATCGTCCGACTACCGTTCGCGCCACCGGATCAACCGATCGTCCAGGCACGCTCGGAACGGATCGAAAAACTCGGGAAATCATCATTTTTCGAATACAGCTTACCGCAAGCGATCATTCGCTTTAAGCAAGGCTTTGGTCGCTTGATCCGGACGACGAACGACCGAGGTGTCGTCTTCGTACTTGATCGCCGGATTGAGACGACGCGTTATGGAAAACGGTTCGTCACGAGTCTGCCGAAAGTGCCTGTTTTATCAAAACCGCTTGATGAACTGACGGCAGAACTAGAATTGTTCTTGAATGATGGCGATTAAGTCTATTCAGATAAACCCTATCGCATTATAATAGATAGAGAAAAATGAGGGAGGACATACAGATGGATTCAAAAATTGAAACACTTGCGACCGTCAAGGTGAACCGCCATGACGATACGTATAAAATCGTCGACTTGTTGAATCGGACACTGAAAACGGAAGATTTAATGTTCGGTCTTGCTCTCGATGAAAAAGACAAGGAGCAGATGGTCTTTACCATCTACCGCACATGAAGTGGAAAATCACGCTTGGTCTGCTAAGTGCACTCATCCTTTTGACTGTACTTGGCACCGCCGTTTATCAGGTGACGATCGCTGAGGCAAAAGACCGGGAACAGAGCGTCGCCGAACAAGCAGAGGCGCGTCTGAAAAAAGAACTCAAACCAACGGACGTCCGGTTCGAATCAGTCTTTAACGGGAAACGTCAATATGTCGTTTTTACGATGAAGCAGAATGGACAGGCGGTACGGGCGTTCGTTCCGAAAAAAGGAACGATTGAGACACGACCAGTTGCTGATGGTATTGCCATCAAAACGGTCATCGCGGATCATCCGGAACTAGGAGACATCGTGTCTGCTAAGTACGGCTTTGAGGATCGTGCCGTCATCGAGATCGTTTCAAAGACGACGACAGGCTATGATTATTCGTATTACACGTATCAAGAAGGTTCTTTCATCAAGCGATTACGAATCAAGTAAAGGGAGTGGGCGACATGTTATCGAAACGCGTACGACAATTGACACCATCTACGACGCTAGCCATCACAGCGAAAGCCAAGGCACTACGTGAAGAAGGTCAAGACATCATCGGTTTAGGTGCGGGAGAGCCCGACTTCAATACACCGGAATTCATCATCCAAGCAGCATTCGAGGCAGCAGAAGCGGGCGATACGAAGTATACGCCGTCTGGCGGAACGGTTGCCTTAAAGGATGCGATCATCGAAAAGACACGCCGTGACTTATGGATGCCATACGAACGCTCAGAAGTTATGGTCGCTTCAGGCGCAAAGCATGCACTATCAACGTTGTTCCAAGCGATTCTCGATCCAGGCGATGAAGTCATCGTCCCAGCACCATACTGGGTCAGTTATCCAGAGCAAATTAAACTCAGTGACGGCATACCGGTCATTTTAGAAACGGACGAATCGTCTCGCTTCAAAGTGACACGGGAATTGCTCGAGCAACACATTACCCCAAAAACGAAAGCACTCGTCTTGAACTCACCATCGAATCCGACAGGAATGGTCTATTCGAAAGAAGAGCTCGAGATGGTAGCAGATGTTGCGATCAAGCACGATCTACTCGTCATCAGTGACGAGATTTATGAAAAGTTGCTCTATAACGGTGCGACACATATTTCGATCGCGTCCTTGCCAGAAATGCGCGAACGGACGGTCATCATCAATGGTGTCTCGAAGTCCCATGCGATGACAGGCTGGCGGATCGGGTATGCAATCGGACCGAAAGAGATCATCTCAGCGATGACGAACTTAGCGAGCCATTCGACGTCGAACCCGACATCGATTGCGCAAGCAGCATCGGTTGCTGCGTATGCAGAAGGCGATGCACCGGTCGAAGCGATGCGTGTCATCTTTGAAGAACGACTTGAAAAAATCTATGCACGACTCATCGAGATCGAAGGATTAACGTGTCTGAAGCCGGAAGGGGCATTCTACTTGTTCCCACATGCAAAGCAAGCTGCCGAGATGTGTGGATTCGATAATGTCGATGACTGGTGTACAGCTGTTTTATCTGAAGCGAAGGTCGCCTTGATTCCAGGTTCAGGATTTGGTGCACCAGACTATGTCCGCCTATCTTACGCGACGGATCCGGCACGTGTCCTAGAGGCACTCGACCGGATTGAAGGATTCATCACGGCACATACAGCCGTTTAATAGAGAGAGGATGTTGACTGTTGAAAGCAATGATTCGGGATGTAAACAAATATGTAGGAGAAGAAGTGACGATCGGGTGTTGGTTAGCAAACAAACGCTCAAGCGGTAAGATCGCCTTCCTCCAACTTCGGGATGGCTCTGGATTCATGCAGGGTGTCGTCGTCAAAGAAACAGTCGGCGAAGACTTATTCAAACAAGCAAAAGGCTTAACGCAGGAATCATCACTATGGGTGACAGGTGTCATCAAATCAGATGGCGGTCGGACAGCGATTGGTCATGAAATGGAAATTTCAAAAATCGAAGTCATCCATGAAGCAATCGATTATCCGATCACACCAAAAGCACACGGAACGGACTTCTTAATGGATAACCGTCACCTCTGGTTGCGTTCAAAGCGCCAGCATGCGGTCATGGTCGTTCGAAACGAATTGATTCGTGCGACGTACGAATTCTTTAACCAAGAAGGATTCATCAAAGTGGATCCGCCAATCTTGACAGGTAGCGCACCAGAAGGAACAACAGAATTGTTCCATACGAAATATTTCGATGAAGATGCGTATCTTTCACAATCGGGTCAGCTTTACATGGAAGCGGCAGCAATGGCACTTGGAAAGGTCTTCTCGTTCGGTCCAACGTTCCGTGCTGAAAAATCAAAAACACGTCGTCACTTGATCGAATTCTGGATGATGGAGCCTGAGATGGCATTCCACGATCACGAGATGAACCTCGAAGTCCAAGAAAACTATGTTTCGCACCTTGTGCAATCAGCACTGAAAAACTGTCGTGCAGAACTTGAGTTGCTTGGACGTGACTTGACGGTCCTTGAAAACATTAAAGCACCGTTCCCGCGCGTCAAGTACACGGAAGCAATCGATATGCTCAAGGAGCAAGGATTCGATGATATCGAATTCGGCGATGACTTTGGTGCACCACACGAGACAGCAATCGCAAACAGCTTCGCACGTCCTGTCTTCATCACGCATTGGCCAAAAGCAATCAAACCGTTCTACATGAAAGAAGATCCGGAAAACCCAGACTTCGTCTTGTGTGATGATTTGATTGCCCCTGAAGGATACGGGGAAATCGTCGGTGGTTCACAACGTGAAGAAGATCATGAAAAACTCCTCGCAGAGATGAAGAAACATGGTCTTGACGAGACAGGTGCTTATAAATGGTATCTCGAAACACGTCAATACGGTTCTGTTCCACACAGTGGCTTCGGTCTTGGTTTAGAGCGGACAGTCGCTTGGATCACAGGTGTCGAGCATGTTCGGGAAACGATTCCGTTCCCACGTTTGCTAAACCGCCTCTATCCATAAGCAGTAAGGAAAAACATCGACCCATCGTCTCGACGGGTCGATTTCTTGTTTAGACTAGAGAATCGAGGAAATACGATGAATCATAATTTAGTGCAATTATTCGAGGAAGGGACGGTCGTCTTGCCGAAACGATTGTTCACCGAGGCAAAACGGTTAGGCATCAGTTTTGTCGAGTTCACATTGATTGGTCAACTGTTTGCTTGCCGGGCAGAAGGTATGGAGATGCCGTCACCGGAAGAGTTAAGTAATCGACTTGGACTATCCGAGACGGAAACAATCGAGACGACACTCGGTTTATTACAAAAAGGATTATTGGCAATGGAGAACGTCAATGGGTCTGAACGTTATTCGCTTGTTCCGCTTTACGAAAAGCTGATGGCACCACCGGAACAGGAAGCACCGAACTTTGATACGATCAACCCGTCCGTCTTCCAACAATTCGAACGGGAACTCGGGATGATGTCACCGTTTCAGATGGAGCAGATCATTCAGTGGTTGACGATCGAGAACATTTCGGAAGAGCTAGTGCTTGCCGCACTTCGAGAAGCAGTCTATCATAATGTCCGCAAAATGACCTATATCAATCAAATTCTGCGGACATGGGAACGTGAAGGAATCAAGACGCTTGAGGATCTCGCAGGGCGGGGAGGTTAAGGAGATGTTACGAAAGGCAGAAATCGATCGGATTGAAGCAACGTTAGAAGAGATGTTTCCGGATGCATTTTGTGAGTTGATTCATCGCAACCCGTTTGAGCTGGTCGTAGCGGTTGCACTCAGTGCACAAGCGACCGACGTACTTGTCAATCAGGTGACGCCTGGGTTGTTCGCAGCGTATCCGGATCCTGCTTCGCTTGCTGCGGCACCCGTTGAGGAAATCGAGGATAAAATCAAACGACTGGGATTGTACCGAAATAAAGCCAAAAACATCAAAGCGCTTGCGGCACAACTCCTTGCGCAACACGACGGAGAAGTCCCGACGGAACGCGCCGGGCTCGAAGCCTTACCTGGCGTTGGACGCAAGACGGCGAACGTCGTCTTGTCTGTCGCTTTCGATGTACCGGCATTTGCGGTTGATACGCATGTCGAACGTGTTTCGAAGCGCCTCGGGATCTGTCGCTGGAAGGATAATGTCACGCAGGTTGAAGCGACACTGATGCGTCGCTTCAAACGGGAGCGTTGGTCAAAGCTTCATCACCAATTCATCTTCTTTGGACGTTATCACTGCAAGGCACAACGTCCGAACTGTGAAGCGTGCCCGTTACTCGACATGTGTCGAGAGGGGAAAAAGCGGACAAAAGGACTAGCTACACCATAAAAAAGTGGATCCAATGGGGATCCACTTTTTTTGCATATCATCCATTCCAAGGAGTATCGGACCATTCACGACGCTTTTTCGTGATCGGTACTTTTTTGAATCCCCAGTTTCGGAAATCTTGGTCCGGACTATCACGGCGAATGTAAATCTTATCTTTGATGGCTTTAAAAATCCGGTTTTCGTCCCCATAATGGACAAACCGGGGTTTTACCTCGATGACACCACGACGAACGCGAGATAAAGGTAAGCAGACCAAGTCGGCAATCTCAAGACCAGATTGGTAGAGGTCGCTGTCTTTTTCAGCAAAGATGAAGCCTTTGATTTTTTGACGACTTTTTTCGACGTCGAGATGGACCGTTCCCGAATTGAAGATATCGAAGAACGCCTTTTGAATGAGCAAGTTTTGATAATCATCACGGCTTTCAAGAACAACACGCGCACTCGTTGCTTCTGTCTCATCGAGGAAGGAATAAAACGACTTCATCAAATGAGCGAAGGCAACGACATACGGATCCTTCGGTGTCGAGAAGAAGTCTTGTAGCTTCTGTTTATCGACTTCGACGCTGACGATCGTACAATCAATATCAACTAAAAATTCCGGCAAGGCGATCCAGAAATGTCGTAACATATCGATCGTGATGCCATCTTCTTTACCGTACGGATGCTCCGCTTTTAAAATCTCCTTCAAATGAAGCGGAATATGCGGATCTTCAAAAACTTTTGCCTTAAAATCCATCAAACGTTGACGAAGCGGACTTGGTTCACCGGTCTCATCCGAATCGATGGCATATTTATATTCCATCAAGACACCCGTTAAGTTGAATTGTGTATTCCCTTTCGGTGTCCCAGTTTCATCGACGAACATGATGTATTTCTTCGGGGCAGGGGTTGAATTCTTAGGAAATCCTTTGACGTCAACGCCTTTGACGTTCGATTGTACCCGTTTGTTCAAATGAATCTCCTCCAATTGCACAATAATTACACAGTCTTTTCGAAAGAAATGCTCTTGATGCCACTTTACACGCTAGGCGGCTGAAAAGCTATAGCCTGATAAGTGAAACCGTAGAAACATTCTCTCGTATGATTAGGTGTTCGACTTAAGGAAGATAATTCCTGTTTTTTAATCGTTATTCTTCACCATTCATCAAGCGATCGATATAACGAACGGATTTAATCGTTTCATTGAAGCGTTTCAGACTCGTTTTTGGCTGAAATGCTTGAACGGAAATTTGCTTTAGTTGATCCACGGCGCTTTCGACCATGCTAGGTCGTAAGTAAGGACTATCCTGGGCATTCGTTTGCCACTGTGCAATCAGTTGATCCGCTCGTTCAACGAATGGTACGACGTCACGATTGAAGTCATATTCGGTTCCGGCACGTCCTTCTTGATAAATACGTTCAATCTCTTGTAATAACGGTTCAATTGTCATTGGTTTTTAACTACTCCTCTCGGCCGATACGGTACAATCACATATCATGGTACAATAAACGCGATAGGAGGGGAATCGTTTTGAATTACCCGAACGGGAAAAAATTTCAAAAGCCACTCGAGTCGCATGGAACCCGAATCAAGAAGGCGCGATCAACCGATTCGACCTTTTCGAATCGAGGGATGACGCTCGAAAAATTATTGAATGAAAGTAATACGTTTTACCTGACCCATAATCGGGCAATCATTCACAAGAAACCCACTCCGTTACAAATCGTCCAAGTCGATTATCCAAAACGGTCGGCAGCGGTCGTCAAGGAAGCCTATTTCAAGCAACCGTCGACGACGGACTATAACGGTGTTTATCGCGGAAAATATATTGATTTCGAAGCGAAGGAGACGACGAATAAAACATCCTTCCCGATAAAAAATTTTCACCCCCATCAAATCGCACACATGCGCCAATGTGTCGAACATGGAGGAATTTGTTTTGTCATCATTCGTTTCAGTCTGTATAATGTGCAATATGTGCTTTCAGTCGAGCACGTGTTCCCCTGGTGGGATCAGCTAGAAAGCGGACGAAAATCTATTCCGCTGACGGTCATTGAACGAGACGGTATCAAAGTCGAGACTGGTGCGTACCCTGCCATCGATTATTTAAAGGCAGTGGACGAACTATATTTCAATTCAGACACTTTTTGATTGAAGGAGAAGGATAGCATATGGAAAGAAGTCGTGTCGCACGTCGTGAAGAGACGAAGTCATCTGAGAAAAAGATGAAACGGACGAAACGTCCCCAAAAGAAAAAGTCAGGTGGAGGTTCCGGTGGGAAAGGTCCACTTTGGAAAAAGTTATTACTGATTGCTACCGGTCTATTCATCTTAATGATGCTGATTGGTGGCGGTTTTGCAGCATATGCCGTAGCTACTGCTCCTGAGCTGGATGAAGCAGAATTACGTGATGCTTTGCCGCTAAAAATTTACGCAAGTAATAAGAAGGAAATTACGAAAGGTGGAACGAGTCGGGAATACGTCTCGATTGATGAAGTCCCTGAAGTCGTCAAGGACGCATTCATTTCGATTGAGGACCGTCGTTTCTATCAGCACAATGGAATCGATTTCCGTCGTCTTGGCGGAGCCATCATCGCGAACGTGACGGACGGATTTGGTTCTGAAGGGGCTTCGACAATCACGCAACAGGTCGTCAAACAGTCGTTCCTGACTTTTGATAAGACGATTACACGGAAAGTCCAAGAGCAATGGCTCGCGATTCGTTTAGAACAGGACTATACAAAAGATCAAATTTTAGAGATGTACTTGAACAAAAACTACTATGGTCAAAATTCATTTGGCATCCAAACCGCTTCAAAAGCATACTTCAATAAGCCTGTAAATAAATTGAATTATGCGGAAGCCGCGATGCTCGCAGGACTCCCACAGCGTCCGACGGCATACGATCCAATTAAAGGAGATCCGAAGTTAACGAAATGGCGTCAGACGCAAGTACTCAATGCGATGCAGACGACAGGCGTCATTACAGAAGCACAACGGGATAAAGCAGTGAAGCAGCCAATCTCAAAATTGATCAATCCGGCACCGAAGTCAACAAAGGATGAATCTTACGATAGTGTCATCTTCGATATGGTATCAAAAGAGTTAGAAGATGATTTTGGCTTGGAAGGAAAAGACATCTATGGTCAAGGTTTAAAAATCTATACATCGATCGATAAACCGATGCACGATTATATGAACGAAGCCATCAAAAAAGACCAAATCGTTAAAATGCCTGAATATGCAGAGACAGCTGCTTCGGCAGTGAATACACAAACGGGTGAGATTTTAGCTGTCGTAGACGGAAAAAATCCGGGTAAGGGAACAGCGAGACGAAACTACGCAAATGAACCGCACCAACCGGGATCGTCCGCAAAACCATTCTTCGCGTATGGTCCAGCGATCGAGAACGATAAATGGTCGACTGCGAAGCAATTGACGGATAAACCAACAGAAGTCAATGGAAAAGAGATTGGTAACTATTATGATGGATACCGTGGCACGAATACGATACGCCACTGGTTAAAAATTTCAGCGAACACACCAGCCATCCAAACGTATCAAGAAATCGGTGGTGACCCAGTTCAAGCATTTGCTGAAAAATCAGGTTTGAAATTAGAAGACGATGAGTCGATTTCACCAGCTTATGCGATTGGTGGGATGAAGCATGGTTTCAATACGACTCAAATGGCTGGGGCTTATGCGACACTCGGAAACGGTGGCGATTATATCAAACCGCACCTGATCAAATCGATTGAATACAGTGATGGATCAAAAATCAAATCACCAGTCAAATCGAAAAAAGCAATGGAAGACTACACGGCGTATATGTTGACGGACATGTTGCGTGATGTCTTGAAACCAGGCGGTACGTTCCCAAGCGCTGGATTATCGTTTGACGCAGCTGGAAAAACTGGGACGACGAATGCTTACAAAGATGTCTGGTTTGCTGGATACACATCAGACGTTTCAATCAGTGTATGGACAGGAACTACGAAGTCCGGCAATAACAATGGTGCAGGGCTCAGTGGTCCGTATAACAGTACGATGGCGCAACAAATCTGGAAAGATTTCATCACGAAGACACGTGATCGTACGCCGGCACCATTTGAACAACCAAGTTCTGTCCTCAGTATCGGAAACGAATTGTACGTGAAAGGGACGAAGGAACCTGTCGTTGAAAAAAAGACGGTACCCGCTCCGACTGGATTACAAGCATCTTACGATGAAGACACAAAGAGCGGTGAACTGACTTGGAACTATAATGATGCTGCGCTTCGTGCCAATGGGTATGACGATGTCTCGTTTGAAGTGACAATGACGGATGCTGATGGTCAATCATCGACAGTCGGAACGAGCTCGACGAATCGAATTGCGATCAGTGGATTGAAGCCAGGTCGCTCGACATTCCAAGTCGTCGCGAAGGCTTCTGGAGAAAAATCAGGTCCGGTTTCGACGACAGTAACGGTCACGGATCCTGAAGCAGAAGAACCGACAACGGACGAACCGACAACGGACGAACCGACGACGGACAAACCGACGACGGATGAACCGACGAGGATGAACCGACGACGGATGAACCATCAACGGATGAGCCGACGACAGATGAACCATCAACGGACGAGCCGACGACGGATGAACCATCAACGGACGAGCCGACGACGGATGAACCATCAACGGACGAGCCGACGACGGATGAACCGTCATCGAATGATGGGGCGAATGCTCAAAGTAACTCAAATGTACCAGCGGAACGAAACAACAATCCGAACAATCAGAATAACAGTGGAGATGACTCTGAAGATTAATAAAGGAGCGTCACTTGTAAAGTAGACAAGACCAAAGACGAGTAGTTCGTTCTTTGGTCTTGCCTCTTTTTTGTATAATGAGAAGTGGAAGGAAGTGAAGGCATGCAAGCGAAACAAACGCTCGTTGCATTTCTCGAAGAATTGAAACAGGATCGCTCGTTCATGGAGCGGATTACGTATATGAAAACGATGGAAGCGACAGCTGGGCGTTATGTCGATTTTCCAGAACGGCTACCGGAGCGTTTACGACAAGCCCTTCGCACACGTGGGATCACGCAATTGTACCGTCACCAAGGGCTAGCGTTTGAACGTGTACAAGCGGGAGAATCGACGGTCATCGTCACACCGACTGCTTCCGGAAAGACCTATTGTTTTAACTTACCGGTCTTATCACACCTGCTTGAGCATCCGAACGCGCGGGCATTATATCTCTATCCGACAAAGGCCCTCGCACAGGATCAAAATAGTGAATTACTTGAATTGATCGATCAATTAGAAGCGCCGATCCGATGTTTTACCTATGACGGAGATACGTCACCGACGATTCGAACAAAAGTACGAAAAGCTGGTAATATCGTCATCACGAATCCGGATATGCTACATTCCGGCATCCTACCACACCATACGAAATGGATCGAACTGTTCGAGAACTTGAAGTATATCGTCATCGATGAGCTTCACACCTATCGTGGCGTGTTTGGTAGTCATGTCGCTAATGTCATTCGTCGCTTACGACGGATTTGTCGGTATTATGGTAGTGATCCCGTCTTCATCATGACGAGTGCGACGATTGCCAATCCCAAGGAACTGGCAGAACGTCTGACGGAAAAAACAGTCGGTTTGATTGATGACAACGGTGCGCCGACTGGTAGAAAACATTTTCTCGTCTATCAACCACCGATCGTCAACGCACAACTCGGCATTCGACGTTCTGCGACGCTTGAGACGAAACAACTGGCGATGCGTTTCATCAAGAAAAAGTTCCAAACGATCGTCTTTGCACGGTCACGCGTTCGCGTTGAAGTCTTACTGACGTATCTAAGAAGCATCTATCCGCATGAGCTCGGTCCGCGATCGATCGAAGGGTACCGGGGCGGTTATTTGCCGAGTGAGCGTCGCGATATCGAACGACGGTTACGTCAAGGAGAGATCACCGGTATCGTCTCGACGAACGCTCTCGAACTTGGTGTCGACATCGGTCAACTGCAAGTCTGTATCATGAATGGTTATCCGGGAACAATTGCTTCGCTTTGGCAACAAGCAGGACGAGCGGGGCGCCGTCAAGATGATGCGTTAATCATTCTTGTCGCTTCTTCCGGTATGCTCGATCAATATGTCGCAGAACGACCAGAGTTATTCTTGAATCAATCCCCGGAAGCAGCCCGACTCGATCCAGATAATCTGATCATTGCCGTCGATCACGTCAAATGTGCAGCGTTTGAACTGCCTTTTACGAAAGGCGAATCATTTGGAACGCTCGAGACGGAAGATATCCTCGAATACTTAGTCGAAGAGCGTGTCCTGCACGAACGGGGCGATCGATTTTATTGGATGAACGATGCGTTTCCGGCTCATGGAATATCACTTCGGTCGAGTGATCAAGAGAACGTCATCATCGTCGATCAGACCGAGGTACCGAATCGAGTCATCGGTGAAATGGATACGTTTAGTGCGATGACATTGTTACATGACGAGGCCATTTATCTTCACGGAGCTGATCAATACCAAGTTGAGCATTTGGATTTCGAAGAGAAAAAAGCATTCGTCCGTGCAGTAGACGTTGATTATTATACGGATGCTAATTTTTCAGTCGACCTTTCCGTTCTCGAAGAAGATGAACAGTATGCAGAGGGAGAATACAGTGTTGCGCGTGGAGATGTCAGTGTTCGGGGGATGGCGACGATGTTCAAGAAGATTAAGTTCGGTACGCATGAGAACATCGGCTCTGGTCCGATTCACTTACCGGAACGAGAAATTCATACGACAGGTGTCTGGTTCACGTTACCCGATCACGCACGCTCTTCGACAGAGCTCGAACAAGTGCTAGAAGGAGTCGCGAATAGTCTCAGACGTGTCGCACCGCTTTATTTGATGTGTGATGCCAGTGATGTCTTCGTCGTGCCACAAGTCAAGGCGACACACACGCAACAGCCAACTGTTTATCTATATGATCGTTACCCTGGAGGTGTCGGTCTCGCGGAGTCGATATATAAGCAACGTGGTGTCATGTTGCGTGCCGCCCGTGATTCGATCGTCACATGCCCGTGTCAGGACGGTTGTCCTGCCTGTATCGGTATGGTTGGCGTAGCAGACGAGAAAGAACGAACGATTCAGTTGTTGGCAGAAATGGAGAAGGAACTATCATGAAAAATCGTCTTAGACGTATGCTGAAATCTACATCAGACGCCGCACCGGAGGATCAAGTGTCTTCCGCTCCTGAAGTGGAGACGCTGAAAACACCAATCGGGTGGACTGACGAACAGCAAGCCTGGATTGATCGTGGGGCCGATATCTTGACGTTCGAAGAAGAGTGGATTGTCAGGATCGACAAGCGATATGCATTAACAGATCGGCATGGAGACCGAAGCTTTGCTGAAGTGTATGAGTCCTTACAACTTCCTCATCCACCGCTTGCACTAGATGTTCCACTTGAGCAAGTCATTTTCTTTGATACGGAGACGACAGGATTACGAGGAACTGGAACGACGATCTTTTTACTCGGGTTTGCGCGCTTTGAGCAGGGCGGATTTCTGATGCGACAATATTTCTTACCGCATCCGCACTTTGAAGCTGCCTTTTACCATCACTTCCTGCACGATATCGGAGATGATGTCCGCTTTGTGACCTATAACGGGAAAAGTTTTGATTGGCCGCAAATCAAGACACGTCATGTCTTCGTTCGGGAACGTGTTCCGCGTTTGCCGAAAGTCGGTCATCTCGATTTACTTCATGTCGCGCGACGAATCTTTAAAGGAATGTATGATTCCTATCGATTGACAGCGATGGAAGAGCGAATCGGATTTGAACGGGAAGGGGATTTACCTGGATTTTTGGCGCCGATGCATTACTTTCAGTACGTCGAACACCAGCATCCGGATATCATGACAGGGGTCTTGCAACATCATCTGGATGATTGTCTGACGCTTGTCGGACTCTATGATGCGTGCAACCGACTCGTCACACATCGAGCGGAGGCGCCTTCCCCAATTCAAGAAAACATCGCGATTTGGCTGGCAGATCTCGGAATTCATGAAGGATCACACGCTCATTTTCAGCAAGTCAAAGAACTATCAGCAGAAGGATGGTTGCGCCAAGGATATTTGCATAAAAAAATGAAGAACCATGAACAAGCTCGAGAGTGTTTCTTGAAGAGCGACAGTTATTTAGGGTATGTCGAGCTTGCGAAGTGGGCAGAGCACATTGCAAAAGATCCGGTGCTTGCTTATGATTATACGGAACGAGCACGACAACACGTCGAGCGCCATCATTGGTTGATTACGAAAAAAGAACGAATCTTAGCAGAGCTGGATCATCGAGGACGTCGGTTGAAAAGGAAGTGTGACGTGTGAAAGTTGTCGCCATCACAGGATATAAACCCAATGAACTAGGTATCTTTGATCAAAAACACCCTGGGATCCGGGTCTTAAAGGCAGCATATCGAGAGCGGATGATTCGCTTAATTGAGGATCGAGGCACAGAGTGGTTTATCACGAATGCCTCACCGGGTTGCGAAATCTGGGCATGCGAGGTCGTACTTGAATTAAAGGAAGAGTATCCCCATATTCGTCTCGGTATTCTGTTGCCGTTCTTGGAACAGGAAGCACGCTGGAAAGAGCCAGTTCAAGCGCAGTACCTTTCCATTCTTGAACAAGCTGACTTCGTCGAAGCAATCAGCCAGAAACCGTATACGGATCCATCGCAGTTACGTAATAAAACCGAGTTCATGATTCAAAAAAGCCAAGGATTATTGTCGGTTTTTGATGAAGAACATGGAGGATCAGCGAAATTTTTAGTAGAGCGTGCTAGAATAGAAATGGAACAATCCGATTATCAGTTGTTTTTAATTACACAAGATGATTTATCTTGGCTCGAACAAGAATTACAATACAATGATCAGTGGGAGTGAAGAGGATGTATAAGCCATTGTTGACAGCGGACGATATTTACAAAAAGGAATTCAAAACCGGCCTCCGTGGCTATGTCATCGAAGATGTCGATGGATATTTGGATCAAATCATTAAAGATTATGAAGGATTCGAACGTGAGATCGAACGTCTGAAGAAAGAGAACGAGGCGTTAAAACAAGCACCAGCACAACCGGTAAAACGTGAAGAGCGCCGCGTCGAGCAAGCGGAGCCACAAGTATCAAGTTCATCGAACTATGACATGTTACGTCGTATTTCAAATTTAGAGAAGGCCGTTTTCGGACGTCCGCACCAAGATTGACGCATCAAAAAAGACATTTCTGTCAGATCAGAAGTGTCTTTTTTTATTTCCTTCTTTTTTGAAAGAATCGTCATCTGAGTGAAAACGGTGTTAAGATAACTAATAATACATACTACAAAGGATGATGAACCATGTTACAAGTCATGACTGCTTCTGTTCCTCAACCACCGCGCCGTCGTTTTTTTGCAAGTAAACAAGTGAGTACGACGACGAGTGAAACGGATGCACTCTGTAATGAAATCCGTCATGTTTGTCGTTTTGATTGGATGTTGTTTGATCGGATTCGTCTTTCTGACACGATAGTCATTCCTTTTGCGCTGATCGGACCAAAAGGATTATTCCTCGTGTTACAAAACGATGCGGTCGTAGAATGGATGACGGAGGAATCTTGCCATGTCATGGATGATGAGCATGGAAGAAAAGTGTTTGCACCTCATCCCATCCATCAGTCGAAACAAATCGTTCAAGCGGTTCGAAAAACGCTAAAAGAACAAGGGATCATCATTCCGATTCATGGCATTACACTTTTTCCGAATGCACCACAGATGCGGACGGAACGAATTAAATTCCCGACGGGGAACAGCTTTAAAGATGTGCGGGCGTTCATCGTCTCAAAGAAATCCTCCCCTGTTCAAGAGCAAGAACGAAAACAAGTTGCGTTTTATCTCGCGCAGCAACAGGAATGAACAAAGGCAGTGAAGCGCTCGCTTCACTGCCTTTTCGTTTGAATTCATCGTCTTGGTCGAGACGCAAGAATGTCTTCAGCTTGATCCAAGTCTTCTTTCAAGACATACACCGCTACGCGATCATCCAAGTCTTTACTGAAACGTCGGAATAAAAACGAAGTCTTGACGCCGCGTTCGACTCGAATCTCTAAGTCAGCTGCTTCGAGTCGCGCAGCGTCCTTTAATAAATCTTCTCCTTTTTCACCAAATGCTTCCCCGATCAGTGACCATCGAAGGTTTTCCTTCGTTCGTCTGCTGACGATGACGAGAAATGCAATGACTAAAAGAATGATTAAAACCGTTCGAACTAGCTGTATATCCATCTTTGCCTTCACCTCACCTACTATCATACCGAGTTAACGCGCATAAAGTAAACGTTCAACATAGCGGGCGAACGATTTACTTTTCAAACCTTGTTGGCGATACGCGATATAACCGTCAGGGCGAATCAAATATAATCCGGATTGCTTGATGCCAAAGCGTCGTGCCAGTTCACCACCTTGATCGACGACACCATCCTCTTTAAGGGATTGATGGATCGGTACCGTCTCAAATAGATCGGGATAGGTATAGGCGAGTTCCTTGAATGGCTCAAGAAGATCATCGGTTGCGTTTTTTGGTAAGAACAGCAGTAATAAGAAATTCCGATCGGCACGACGTAATAATAGTTCGTTCTTTTTTGTCCGCGGATGGACGACTTCACTGTAAGGCATCGGTTCACCTGGTTTTGGTGTCAACGGACTAAAGTGTCCTTGTGTGACGAAGGTCGAACTCGCTGGGTAGTGGCTGTTGAGCTGAGCAATCCGGTTCGTCACGAAATGATGTAAGGGTGCGATCTTGAGACTATTTCGAATGACTTTTTCCTGCAAGGGCAATAAAAAAGGGATATTGATTTGCAAGAGTTCCGTCGCAAGGTTTGTTGATCGTAAAATACCTTGTGCTGCTTCTCGGCGTTCGACGCTGTAAGAATCAAGTAACGGAAAACTCGCCTTGAACTGATGGACACACCATAGTTTCCAAGCGAGGTTCATCGCATCAGCAATTCCGGTATTCATTCCTTGACCACCGACGGGTGAATTGATGTGTGCTGCATCCCCGATCAAATAAATCCGGTGGTGTCCGAATTTCTCGATAATCCGGTTATGGACGCGAAACATCGAATACCAATGGACTTTTTTGAGCTCAAACGGTACTTTGGCTCGATTTTGTAAAAAATCGTCAATCGCTTTATGGTCGGTCGGAACAGGTCCGCTCGTTAGATTGCCGGTAATCCGGAACAAGTTCGACTGGAGAGGGAACGACTCGATAACGCCATGATCAGAGAAAAAGATATGAACCTCCTCAGAAGAGAGCGGCCAGTCGACCTCGATGTCAGCCAGTGCCCACGATTCTTTAAACGACTTCCCGCTGAACGGAAGCCCGAGCTCACGACGGACGAAACTGTTTGCACCATCTGCTCCGATGATGAAGGAAGCGTCGACCGTCTCTGTTTCTCCTTTATGTTGTAAGGATGCTGTAACGAATGTTGGAAATTGAGCAAACCCTGTTAATTCTGTTTCGCGCTCGACTACGTGTCCATATTTGGCGAGTTGCGCTTCGAGAATCCGTTCCGTCTCACTTTGAGGCAACAGCGTGACGAACGGAAAAGGTGTATTCAAATCCGTAAAATCAAGTTTTGCCTGCCATGCACCATTGACATAGAGGTTTCCTTGATTGATTTTGATTGCATTCTCCATCAAGTCTTCTGCAACACCAAGCCTTGCGAACAACTCCAGAGAACGCGCTTGAATCCCGATCGCTTTTGAGACGACAGATGGTCCGCTTGCACGTTCGACGATGCGAAAGGATAATCCATAGCGTGAGAGTGCGAGTGCGAGTGTTAAACCGGTTGGTCCGGCACCGATAATGAGGACATCTAATTTTTTATTCACGGATAACCCCCCTTAATTTACATCTTAGCCAAAACTCGTTACCATTAAACTATTGATGACACGCTTGAGACGTGTGAAAGGATGAAACTTGTGAACGAACAACTTTTTACGACAGAACGATTGATTGCGAATTTTAAAGAATATATCCGTCAGAATGAGGCACATCTGACGAAACGACATGCGTTAAACGCCTATTACAAGACGGTAGCAGGATCGATTTTATCGGACCGGATTGCTAAGAATGCGGATCTCATCGTCCGTATGCGCCATCTGGAAGAGGCGTACCAACACGTTGCACAAGAAGGGCGATGAAACAGGTGAACTTAGCCGATATCCGAAAGCATTACGTAGATTCTGAAGAACGTTTACCTCGTCATGCGGCAGCTGTACTCGTTCCATTAGTCGAGCAAGATGGCGAAGTCTATTTGTTATTTCAAGTGAGAGCTAAGACACTACGTTCGCAACCAGGTGAAATCGCTTTTCCAGGTGGTCGGATCGATGGTGGTGAATTACCGAAAGCAGCAGCTGTCCGTGAAACGGTCGAAGAATTAAATGTCAGTGCTTCTGAGATTGAAGTGATTGGAACGCTTGAACCACTCGTGACACCGAACCGGTCGATCATTTACCCGTATCTTGGTATTCTTCATGCGACGGACTTTAATCCTTCGCCGGCCGAAGTCGATCATGTGTTTCTCGTGTCATTAACGGAATTGATGACTTCGAAGCCGATTAAAGGAGATATGGAGTGGCGGATCCGCCCCGGTAAGGAAGTGCCAACCGAACGCATGGCGAATCGAGAAGCCTATCTGGATCGTACGTATACAGTCACGGAGCACTTTTATGAGCACGGGGATTATCTGATTTGGGGATTAACCGCTAAAATCTTGCGCCAGTTCTTAGCTCAATTGACGCGTGACTAGCTTTTTCGGTCGTTATTTTATATGATTAACTGTAATTGAACGTGTCAGGAGATGAGTCAAATGGAAGAAACAGAAGAGTTATTCGATTATATCGTTGGCGATATGGTAAAAACGAAAGAAGGCTGGGTAGCGGAAGTAACGGCAGTATTGACAAATACGGTCGTTGGTGATGTATCCCACACGAAAAACTTTGAGGCACTCGGATTAGAGTTTGAAAAACAAGTCTTATTAAAGTCAGAGATTGAATTGTTAGAACGTAAAACAAAGTAACACATGAAAGCACACCACATGTTGGTGTGTTTTTTTATGTTCATCCAGCGAACTGAATAATAATGAAATCCTACATTCTTTTGATTTTTAAAGAATTGGACAAAATGACTGAAAACATCGAAAAGATACATTTATTACAAAAGAGTAACAAAGATTAATTCGTAACAGAACGGTTACAAAATATAAAAACGTTGATATACAACGATTGAGAGCGTTTTTTGTAAGCGTGTAACCATTTCGTTACTTTTTAACAGATATATTTCAATTCATGGTGTTCGCTTTTCAAACTATTTGTCACCGTGATACGTTGTGCGGGTCGTAAAACGGCGAGAAAGGTTGGCATCAACATGAAACGAACATCATTCCTTTTATCCCTTTGTTTAGCGGGATTCATATTTATTCTTTTGCCGCATCATGAAGCGTCGGCAGCACAAATCGGGATCGGTACGGAGAAAACGATTGTACAAAATCCATTAGAGATGAAGCGTCAAGCTGCTCAAGAGAAGCGTGAACAAGCAGAGGCGAAAAAACAAGCGCGTCTAAAAGCCTTGGCTAAGCAAAAAGCAGACGCAGAGCAAAAAGCAAAAGCAGCACAAGAAGCCAAAAAGGAAACACGACAGGTAAAGAAACAAAGTCGAACACAAGCAAACGCTAACCGTTCCACAAAGCGTACGGAAACGTTTGAGACGACAGCATATACGACGAATCCAGAAAACAATGGAAGCCGTTTGTATAATGGTCGTGCCTTAACAGCATCGGGTTATGACGTCACGAATACGATTACATACGAAGGACGTCGCATCGTTGCTGTCGATCCATCGGTCGTACCGCTTGGAACTAAGGTACATGTAGAAGGTTTCGGCGACGCAATTGCGCTCGATACAGGTGGTGCGATTCGCGGGAAAATCATGGATCTTCTTGTCGGTTCAAAACAAGAAGCTTTAGAATGGGGTCGCCGTCAAGTCACGGTGACGTTCGAATAAGAGCAGTATACGGTTAGGCGATGGATAGTTTCCATCGTCTTTTTTGTTTTGAGGAAGGATAAAAAAACGATCTGTTCGATGTTGGATTTAGAAAACAGGGGAAAGAGTGGACGGAATAGGTTTTAGAATGTCCAAGAAAGGGGAATTTTACAAAGATAATAAACCGGGAAACGAGGGATGGTTCGTGATTGAATTCAAGGATGTCGGCAAAACGTATGCAGACGGAACAAATGCAGTGCAACACGTGAATTTTACGGTTGAACAAGGCGAGATTTTTTGTTTGATCGGTCCTTCAGGATGCGGTAAAACAACGACGATGAAAATGGTTAATCGATTGATTGATCATACGGAAGGACAAATTTGGATCGATGGTGAACCGATCATGTCGATCAATGAACATGAACTCCGTCGGCGAATTGGCTACGTCTTACAACAGATTGCCCTCTTTCCACATATGACGATTGAGGAGAACGTCAGCGTCGTACCTGAGTTATTGAAGTGGAATAAGGAGAAAGTAGTACAACGGGTCGATGAATTATTTCGGTTGACTGGGTTAAACACCTCACTTAAGAAAAAATATCCAAGTGAACTCTCTGGTGGACAGCAACAACGTGTTGGGGTTATGCGGGCACTCGCAGCAGAACAAGACGTCATCTTGATGGACGAACCATTTTCTGCTCTTGATCCCATTTCACGGGAACAATTACAAAATGATTTGTTGCATCTAAACGAAGAGCTTGGTAAAACAATTTTGTTCGTCACGCATGACATGAATGAAGCGTTGAAACTAGGGAGTCGCATCTGTCTGATGAACGCTGGAGAGATTGCTTTCATCGGTACGAAGGACGAGGTACTAGCCAGTAACGATCCGTTCGTTCAAGAATTCATGCGTCAAGTCAGGGGGAGTGTCGAATGAATGGATTGATCGAAACGTATCAAGACCGGAAGACTGAATTGCTTCAAGCGCTAATCGAGCATATTCAATTATCGGTCATTTCCTTGCTGATCGCATGTGTGATCGCTATTCCACTGGGGATTTACTTATCACGCAATAAACGTCTGAGTGAGTGGTCGATTGGTGTAACCTCTGTCATCCAGACGATTCCATCACTCGCGTTACTCGGTCTGATGATACCACTTGTCGGAATCGGTACAGTCCCGTCGATTATTGCACTTGTCTTGTATTCTTTATTACCGATCGTTCGAAACACTTATACAGGGCTTGCCGAAGTTGATCCTTCGATTAAGGAAGCGGCACGCGCATGTGGGATGACTCCGATGCAGAGCCTTTGGAAAGTCGAGCTCCCACTAGCTTTACCTGTTATGATGGCCGGGATTCGGACCGCGATGGTACTGATCATTGGTACGGCGACGATTGCCGCCCTGATCGGTGCTGGAGGATTAGGCTCGATCATTCTTCTCGGGATTGACCGTAATGATAACTATCTATTATTGCTCGGTGCGATTCCAGCAGCACTGCTCGCGCTTTTATTTGACGGCTTATTACGTCAAACGGAAGTAGCGACTCGTAAACGACAAACAGCACGTCTCGTAACGGCAGTCGTCTTGATGGTTGCGATCGTCGTCGCACCTTTTGCTGTCGGTCGCAGTGAACGACCAGATCTCGTCGTCGCTGGAAAACTAGGTGTAGAACCGGAAATTTTAATGAACATGTATAAGATTGTCATTGAAGATGAAACGGATTTGACGGTACAAGTCAAACCGAACTTCGGGAAGACGACCTTCGTCTATAAGGCGCTCGAATCAGGTGATATCGATGCGTATCCAGAGTTTACAGGAACGGTGCTCGCTAGTTTGACGAATGAAAAACCGAAGTCGAATGATGCAAAAGAAGTGTATGAACAGGCAAAAGCCGGTCTTGAAAAACAAGATTTAGCCTTGCTACCACCGATGAACTATAACAATACCTATGCTGTAGCTGTTCCAAAGAAATTAGCAGACCGTTACGATTTGAAGACGATCTCTGATTTAAAACAGGTCGCGAATCAGTTGACGGCTGGATTCACGTTAGAATTTAAGGATCGACAGGATGGGTATAAAGGGATTCAAGATAAATATGATGTTAATTTCCAGAAAGTCGTCACGATGGAACCAAAATTGCGCTATAAAGCAATCGAGTCAGGTGAGATCGATGTCATTGATGCTTACTCGACAGATCCGGAGATTGCGAAATACGACATGGTCGTCTTAAAAGACGATCAGCAACTATTTCCTCCATATGAAGGAGCTCCTCTTCTGCGACAAGAGACGATCGAGGAGTATCCAGAAGTAAAACAAGCACTTGAGCAATTATCAGGTAAAATTTCAGATGAAGAGATGTCAAAAATGAATGAAGCTGTCGCATACGGCGGAAAGACGGCGAATGAGGTCGCTCGTGATTACCTGAAGAAGGAAGGCGTCATTCAATGAAACTTTTACTGATCAGTAACCCGACAGCTGGGACGAACGGCACCGGATTACTTGGAGAAGTCATCGAACCATTAAGTACATTATTCGATGAAATCGTCATCAAGAATACGAAGCAAGCTGGAGATGCGATGCAATTTGCGGAAGATTCATCCGCATTTGATGCGGTCGTCGTCATCGGTGGAGATGGAACGGTGTTTGAGACAATCAACGGGGTCGCAAAACTGGATGATCGCCCGATACTCGGTATCATTCCTGGAGGGACCTGTAACGACTTCGCTCGAACTCTTGGCTTACCGATGGCTCCTCGGCTTGCTGCAGAAGCGATCGCGATGCAACACGTTGTTCAGGTCGATCTCGGACAAGTCGAAAATAGCTATTTCTTGAATTTCCTTGGTGTCGGTCTTGTCGCAGAGGCATCGATTGGCATCGATACAGAAGAAAAAGCACGCCTCGGGAAGATGGGATATTATCTATCGACGATTCGCTCAAGTCTAGAAGCACAACCCTTCGAATATGAACTGATTTTAGATGAAGGTCGTTACATGACCGGCGAAGCGGTTCTCATTCTTGCGGCAAACGGAGAATCGCTCGGTGGAATCGAGACGAACTTATCAGATGGAGCCTATAATGACGGGAAACTTGATTTAGTGATCGTCGATGAAGTAAATTTAACAACCATTCGAGATGTGATCCTTCAAAAAATTGGTCTTGCCAATGATCCTTCCTTTACACATATCTTGACGAGTGGGTTTCAGTTGAAAACAAAAGACGCAAAAGTGATCGATACAGATGGTGAAAAAGCCATCCATACACCGGTTACAGTTAAAGTATTGCCGGAGTATCTGCGCATGTATGGAGGCACACAATAATATAAAGTAATGAATGAAAAGAAGGTCGTCATAAAAAACGGTCTTCTTTTTTATCTTTCAGTACATATATGCGGTTATGCTTTGACGCTTTAAAGAAAATATTTGATAAAGGATGACTTTCAATGATTCTTTCTGTACAATGAAAAAGTATTTTGAAAAGGAGGTGGAGCACCATGAAAGGAAACGCATGGGCTTCAAAAGTTGGATTTATTTTAGCAGCAGCGGGATCCGCCATTGGTCTGGGGGCCATCTGGAAATTCCCGTACACGACTGGAACGAACGGAGGAGGCGCGTTTTTACTCTTGTTCCTCGTGTTTACCTTATTACTTGGACTGCCCGTTTTAATTGCCGAGTTTTTAATCGGTCGTACGAGTGGAAAAACAGCACTTCAAGCGTTCTCGGCACTTGGTCATAAGAAGTTCACATTCATTGGTGTACTGGGTGTCATCGCCTGTTTCTTGTTGCTCTCTTTCTACAGCGTCATCGGAGGATGGGTTTTGATTTATACCATTCTTGGTTTCACAGGTCGCCTGACGACGATGGACAGTGGTGCGCTTGGTGAATTGTTCGGAACGATTTCCGCCTCACCGTTATATGTCATTTCAGGGCAATTGATTTTCCTCGCTTTGACATGTTGGATCGTCTTACGTGGTGTTCAATCCGGTATTGAAAAAATGAGTAAAATCATGATGCCATTATTATTCGTGTGCTTCATCATCCTTGTCGTTCGATCATTGACACTTGATGGTGCAATGGAAGGTGTTAAATTCTTCATACAGCCTGATTTTTCGGTCCTCAACCGAACTTCTGTCCTGAGTGCGCTTGGCCAAGCGTTCTTCTCCTTATCGCTCGGTGTATCAGCGATGCTGACGTATGCTTCCTACATGAAGGAACGTGGCGAGATTAATCGTTCCGCCGCATGGATCGTCGCGATGAATGTCGCGGTCTCATTATTAGCTGGATTCGCGATTTTCCCAGCTGTTTTTGCTTCGGGTCTTGACCCTGCAGAAGGACCGGCATTGCTTTTCATCGTATTGCCGACTGTTTTCAGTCAGATCCAGTTTGGCTCGTTGTTCTTAACACTTTTCTTCCTTCTGTTTGCTTTCGCATCGATCACTTCATCGATTGCTATGCTTGAGGTCGTTGTTGCTTCATTAACGGATCGTAAGGAGAATGCGACATCGCGTGATAAAAAGCGGACGACATGGCTTGCGACACTTGCGATTGCGATCGTCGGAATTCCGTCCGCACTCTCGTTCGGTATGTTGAGTGATGCTCAATTCATGGGGAAAACGTTCTTTGACAGCGTTGATTTCCTTGTCTCGAATATTTTAATGCCGATTGGTGCTTTACTGATTTCGATTTTTGCTGGGTACAAGCTCGATCGAGCTCTTGTCGAACAGGAACTCGTGACGAGTCCATTCATGAAAAAAATCGTGCCTGTGTGGCGTGTGAGTGTTTGTTACTTGAGTCCGATCGCAATTTTGATCATCCTTGTATGGCCAATGTTCGGATAATAGATCACTTTTTTTGGGTAGTCGACAATTTTGTCGACTACCTTATTTGTTGTCAAAAGAATCATGCGAAAGAAAGAACGAATAGTTCATTCTTCGGTCTGATGCGATATTTTTAAAAGTATGTTGAAATATAAATACACGAGGCGTAACATTTCGGAAAAACGGGAAACTTTTTGTTAGACGTTACGTAATGTTAAAATAAAGACACGTAAACCTGATAGAAGAATCAGTACGAAGGAAGAGGGGATGACATGAAGTCTTCATGGTGGATATTTGGTTCCATCGGTATGATGTTCGTATTTCTACAATTGGCCGATACGTTCAACTTCTCGGGAATCTTCATCGCTCTTGGTTTGTGGTTCATTTGGAGCGGTTATCGAACAAAACCAGGTCGACGATATCGGACAGAACGGAAATCGACCGAAATCAAGCGGAAAAATGTGAAAAAGAAATTACTACTTGATGACGAAGATGAGTTCGTCGGAAGTGTCATTTTAAAACCGGAACGGGCGACACGCCGATTTGAAGAGACGGATGATTTAGAACTTCAAGTATTGCAACGGACGATCGAAGAAGGATTCACAAAAATCCAGACGTACGATCAAATCGTTCCCTCTATTCGAGATAGTGAAATCAGAAGTGAGATGCGCATCGTCTCACGGGAAGCACATGTCTTGTTCGAGGAGTTATATGAAAGTCCACGCGACGTCAAAAAAGTTCGGGACTTCTTTACGTTCTATCTGGATTCCTTACTGTCGATTTCAGAAAAATATGCCGATTTGGAACGCCGTGGCGCTCAAGTTCAATTAGATACGAAAAATCAATTGATTTCGAACTTGAAAATGATCGGACAAAAATTAAAGCAACAACAAACCTTGTTGCTTGAAGGGGATACCGTTGATTTAGAACGGGAACTCTTAACGATTGAAAAGGTATTGACGCAAGAGACTGAACAACGAAAACAGGAGGAGAGTTACCGACATGACCCATTCTGATAAAGATACATGGCAACAATGGCCTGATGAGCAAGATCAACCGACGATTTCTAATCCGTCGGTCGACTTAAACGTAGCGGAGACACCGCCCAAAATGCCGGCTCGCCCTGTCGAAGAAATGATTCCTTCGGATGTTCCGGCAGAACAACGACAAAAGATTGAACGTCTACTGCAGGTGATCGATCTACAAAAAACGGATGCCGTCATGCAATTCGGGGCGCCCGTTCAGCGTGAACTATCCCAATTCTCTGATCAAGTCTTAAGTGAAGTGAAGATGAAGGACGGCGGGGAAGCAGGGAAATTACTGAGTGACTTAATGCAGCGTGTCCGCCAAATGGATCCAGATACGCTTCAAGAAAAAAAGAGCTTCTGGTCGAACGTGCCGGTCATCGGTCGGGCGAAGAAAAAAGCGGAAACGTATTTCTTGCAATACGAGAAAATGAGCGCTTATCTCGAAGAAGTCGTACACAATCTTGATCGATCAAAATTTGGATTGATGAAAGACATCACGTTACTCGATCAAATGTATCAAAAGAACAAGCGTTATTTTGAGGAATTAAACGTCTATATTGCAGCTGGCGAGACGAAAATCGCTCACGTTCGTCAACATGAAATCGAACCGTTACGAACGGAAGTCGAGGTATCGCGGGATCAAACGAAGTTACAGGAATTGAATGACTTGATTCAATTGACGGATCGTTTTGAAAAGAAAATCCATGATTTAAAATTATCCCGAACAATTAGCTTGCAGATGGCACCGCAAATTCGTGTCATTCAACAAAATAACCAAATTCTAGCGGAAAAAATTGAATCAGCAGTCGTCAATACGATTCCACTTTGGAAGAACCAAGTTGTCCTATCTTTGAGTCTGTCGCGTCAAAAAGCAGCACTTGAAATGCAGAAGGATGTCACCAATACGACGAACCAGTTACTTGAGCAAAATTCGAAGTTGCTGAAGGAATCGTCGATTGAAATTGCGGAAGAAAACGAAAAAGGCATCGTATCCGTCGAATCGTTAAAAGTAGCGCACCAAAACTTGATCGAAACACTGGATGAGACATTACGCATCCAACAAGAAGGAAAACAAAAACGCCGCGACGCAGAGCATGAACTAGAGCGAATGGAGAATGAATTGAAACAAAAAGTCATCGAAGTCGCCTCAAAAAGCAGAGAATTACCGAATCGACCATACTAAGGAACACGACATTTCGTGTTCCTTTCCTTCATGAAAGGAGAGTTTGAATGAATAATGAAGAGAAGCAGTTGAAATGGGATACGACATGGTTATTATTCGCACGGATGATGGCAGACCGTCATTCAAAATGTGCCTCAAAATCCGTTGCCTGTGTCATCGTCAAAGATGAAAAGCCGATTTCAATCGGAATAAACGGAACACCTAGTCAGCATGTGAATTGCAACGAAATTTACTTAAAGCAAGATGGTATTCTCTATACATCACGTCCTGACCACCCGATTGTTGAAGAATCGGTTGAACGAAACGGAACTCTCTTTTATCGGTGCGAAAATCAGGAAGAACACCATGAATGGTCGAAGCAACACGAGATTCATGCTGAAATCAACGCGCTCGGTAAGCTGGCAGCCGATTCGACGAGTGCGCGTCATGCAACAGCTTATGTCACACATAGTCCGTGTCATGCGTGTAGTTTAGCGCTCATCGCTTCTAAAATCGATCGTGTCGTTTATTCGACAGGGTATGAGTATGGGGACGGACTGAACCTGATGCGACAAAGTGGAATCGAAGTCATCCACTTGCCACTCGCAAACGAATATTTTCTTGAAAAAATTTAACGAAAAAGGGTTGTAAACGCTTCCATAGCATTGTATGATGAAATCAAGCATTGCCATGGTAATTATTCACTCTTCCATTCGGACTGATTTTCAATCGAAAATCGGTCCACTTTTTTTTAGAAAAGAATTGACAGGACTTGAATAGTTTGGCATGATGACTATAGAATATGACGAAGCGGAACGCCGCATTTTCATACAAAACCAATCAAGGAGCTGGAATGCCAGGTCGTTGAATGAAAAATCCTGACTCACATGAGTCAGGATTTTTTTATGGATGAACAAGTGTCGCTTCCTTGAGACGTTTAGCACGGATTGCGCATTTTGTGGCGACCGCACCTGAGAGGATCGTCATGAATCGCTGACAGAGGATGTCTGGTTGCGATTGATGTAAAAACAGTTGATGTAGTAGTCGGTTGAAGGCAGCGTCTAGCGAGGACAAGTGCCGTTTGATTGCAGTGGGAGACATATCTTGAATTTCCTCTGCTTGGTAGCCAGCATCACTTTGGAAAGCAGAGAGGATGAGAAGCTCTGTTTGCGCATCAGCCAACGTTAGCCCTTGTTCTTGGACATGATGACAAGCCTCACGCAATTCATGAATCAACAAATGTTCCAAAGCATACGACGTATGCATTTGATATGGATCGTACACCTGGACAGCTTGCCGAATTTGATCGCGTGTCACGATTTCGGATACCGTCCATTGATCGAGTGTGCCAACAGCTTCACTGTATAGTTGAGTAAGTGGTCGAATCATCGTTTCTCCTCCTTAAGCATAAATGGACTTCCAGTTTCATCATAATTCATTTAGAAAACGCTTACAATATCTGTTTATTAGTAGTCGTGATGAAATCGTGTCTGCTATGATATGAGTGAAGAAAAAGGAGTGAGATGACGTGATTCAATTATTCAAAGCACTTCCGGAAGTGACGATGCCTTCTTATGGAAATGATACTTTTTCCATCCATCAATCGAATCAACCGATTGGACTTTCGATAGAGACGCTTGTTTCGGGTGAACGAATCGAAGAAGTGTTACTCGTTGCCTCTGGTGAAATCCGTACTGGTCAAACCGGGAGAGAATGGTTACAGTTCACGTTCAATTCGCCCGCTGGATCTTGTAAGGGAAAACAGTGGATCAATCAAGGAACGGCAGAAGAAGCACTTCGTCCATATCTCGAAACAAGAATCGTTCGGGTCGAGGCAAAGGTAGAGGAGTACCCGCCGCAATCCGGAAACAAGTCATTGACCGTTCAGCGCGTCACTCCGATTCATGACGCCTCACCGACGCAGTTCCTACCACAATTACCAGCAGATGAATCGCTTGAAACGTATCGTGATCAGTTGCTTGGACTAGTCGGTCAACTTGATTCTCCTTACCAAGAAATCGCGCTCTCGATTCTGCGACAGTACTGGGCGGATTTTTCAACACGACCGGCTGCGCTGTTTCATCACCATGCCTATATCGGTGGTTTGCTGAAACATACTGCTTGTATGATGACGATTGGTCGAGGAATTTGTGATAGTGAACAACCATACTTGACGCTACTCAAATGTATTCAAGAAGCAGAAGCCGATCATAAAAATGAACTCTTCCAAGCAGCTGAACGAGAGATACGTCAATTTTCTTGGGATGACAGTTTTGATGCCCTCTATCAAGCGGCAAAAGCGGTTGCTCTGTTAGATCAACGACCGAATCCGAATGAGTTGTTGCTCGGTATTTTATTGCACGACATCGGAAAGCTATGGGAGTATACGCATGCGGGTGCATCGACAGATCGTTTTTCAAGACTGTTGCACGTAACAGAGGAAGAGGAAGAACTGGCGGGTATTGCGCTTGATCCGGACGGTGTATTGATGGGTCATATGCCATATGGTTGTTTTGTTCTCGAACAAACACTTCGAGAAGAAGATATCCGATTACCGCGTGCTGTTTATCACCGTCTCATGCATATGGTATTATCACACCATGGTAAACGCGAGTGGGGATCAAGTGTTACGCCGCAAACGACAGATGCTTGGTATCTTCATGCGATTGATCTACTCGATGCACGAAAAGAAAAATGGCGTCAGCAACAAGGACGCTAAGGAGTGAAATCATGCAAGACAAAATACGTACGACCGTCATTACTGGTTTTTTAGGTGCCGGTAAAACTACGCTACTCAATCATCTCGTTTCTCAACCGACAGAAAAGTTTGCCTTGCTCGTCAATGAAGTAGGTTCTGTTCATATTGATGAAGCATTGATTGAACGAAGTGACGAAGAGATGATCGAATTGACGAATGGCTGCATTTGTTGTTCGATTCGCGGTGATTTACGGGATGCGTTGCTACGGATCGCAAAACGTCGTCGAGATGGGGAGTTATCGTTTGATCGATTATTGATTGAGACGACAGGTGTTGCGGATCCAGGACCGATTCTACAGACATTCTACTTTGAGCCGGCTGTTGAACAGTCCTATCAGATTTCCAGTGTCGTTACGGTCATCGATGCGTATCACTTGGAACGTCAACTGACGTTCCAAGAAAATGTGAAACAAATCGGCTTTGCTGACGTCCTGATCTTGAATAAAATGGATTTGATTGACGAGTCAAAGCGCGAAACGTTGTCCGCTTTACTTCGCGAACGAAATCCTTCTGCAGCTATCATTGAAACGGAACAGGCTCAACTTGAATCGGACCGACTGTTTGAAACGTTCCATTTTCCAAAAGAAGAGCAAGTACGACTCAGTCAACAAACGGATCAGATTCATCAATCGGTTGAGGATTTCACGGCATTGACGATTGTCGAGGAACGACCCTTGAACCGAAATCGATTTGGAATGGTCCTACGTGAGGTGTTAGAAGCGTATGCGGAAGATCTCTATCGCTATAAAGGAATCATTCATTTTGCAGATACGGATCGAAAGGTCATTTTACAAGGTACTGGCATGATTTATGGCACAGCAATCAGAGAACCATTTAGCGAACAACCAAAGACGACGCTCGTCTTCATTGGGAAAGGGCTAGATGAACAAGCGATACGAAAAGGAATCGAGGCGGCAATTGAACATGGTTGAACTTTATTTTGACGGTACGGTCCGTCCTTCAAATGATGAAGCGGCGGTTGGGCTTTTCAGTAAAAATTCCGAGGGCGAAGTCACGGAAAAAATGTATCAAATTCAAGCGATCAATAATCATGAAGCAGAATTTATTGCTTTTGCGAAAGCCGTCGAGTGGGCGCACGAACTGATTGCACAAGGCGAGAGCGTCATTTCGTTTCGGACGGATTCAGAAGCCGTTGCACTCGCAGTCGAACGCGAATTCGTCAAGAACAAACGAACGCAGACGATTTTTGATCCTGCCTTTGCGCGTTATCAACTCTTACCACTCGCTTTCGTGAAGTGGATTCCACGGTCGGAGAACAAAGCAGATCGTGTCGCACGAGAAGCGTTACGATTATACGAAGCATGATTGACGACAAACACCCCTATCCTCACGGTAGGGGTGTTTGTTCATGTTCGATGCGCTCGATCAGAATTTGGTCGACGCGTCGTCCGTCTAAATCAACGACTTCAAACCGGTACGGTCCAATTTCGACAGTACTTCCACGGGAGGGTACATCACCTAACGTATATAGAATCAAACCAGCAACCGTATGATAGGCGTTCAACTGTTCACCGGGTAAGTCTTCTGTATAACCGAGCGTCCGCTTTAAATCATCGATGTGCAATAGACCATCCGCGAGGAAGGAGCCATCCTTTCGCATGACGAGTTCCGGTTCTTCCTCGACGCTTGAAATTTCGCCAACGAATGCTTCGAGGATGTCGAATAAGGTGATCATGCCGAGGAAACCACCGTATTCATCAAGAACAAAGGCGATGGATACCGTCTCTTTGCGCATCCGTTCAAGCAAGACGGTTGCTTTTAATTGACGGGGAACGATCAGTGGTGATTGAATCAGTCGTTCAAGTTCTTGAACAGGTCGTTCCGTTGATAGCACCTCTTTCGCATCGATGAAACCGACAAAGTGATCCAAGTCACCATGACCAACCGGTAAGTTTCGATGTCGTGCTTGCCGGAGCTCTTGTAAGATCGTGTCGGAGTCATCCGCTAAGTCAATCCATTCGGTAACGGTACGCGGCTCCATCAGTTCGTACGCGTACAAATCATGAAAATCAAACACACGAGAGACTTGCTCCGCTTCTGATCGATTGAAGGTGCCCTCTTGCGTACCACGAATCAGTAATTGCCGGACTTCGTCTTCCGTCTCGTCTTCTGTTTGCAGGCGATCCAGACCAATCAAACGGAAGATGGAACTCGTCGACTTACTTAGAACCCAAATGAATGGTCGAAGCACAATCGAGAAAAAACGCATCGGTGGAGCAAGCCACATCGTGACCCGTTCTGGACTGACAAGGGCGACACGCTTAGGAACGAGTTCACCGATGACGAGTGAAATATAGGTGATGATCGTTACGACGAGAATATAGCCGATCGTACTGGCATAAGAGGCGAGCCACGCGAATTGAGCAAGCCACTTGATGACCGGTCCTGAGAGAGCGGCACCACCAAAGGCACCATTGACGATGCCGATTAACGTGATGCCGACTTGAACAGTCGATAACAGATCGGTTGGTCGATCGAGTAACTCTAACGCAACATGGGCTGACTTTTTGCCATCATTCGCTGCTTTCTCTAATTTGGACCGTTTTGAGGAAAGCAAAGCGAGTTCAGTCATCGCAAAAATACCGTTTGCTAGAATCAAAAGCAGTACAATCGTTAAGTTAATCAACCACATGAAATCTTCACTCCCTTTTTCGATAATAAACTATTCCCGAAAACTGTCTCTCTCATTCCCATTCTGTCTACTTTTGCGTTAAACTAAAAGAGAAATAATCAAAAGGGGGAATTTGTTTATGGAATACCGTGTAGAACGTGACACGATGGGGGAAATTCGTGTACCAGAAGCGCAGGAATGGGGCGCACAAACACAACGTAGTCTAGAAAACTTTAAGATCGGAACGGAAAAAATGCCGATTGAAGTTATTCGTGCCTTTGCAGTCCTGAAAAAAGGAGCGGCGCTTGCGAACCGCGACTTAGGCGTGCTTGAGGCAGAAAAAGCGGGTGTCATCGCTGAAGTATGTGACGAGATCATCGCGGGGAAATTCGATGATGAGTTTCCGCTTGTCGTTTGGCAAACGGGTTCAGGTACACAGTCGAATATGAACGTCAATGAAGTGATCGCTCGGGTCGCGACACGTAAGTTGAAAGAACAAGGCAGTGAGACGACGATTCATCCGAATGATGACGTCAACAAATCACAAAGTTCAAATGATACATATCCGACAGCGATGCACTTAGCAGCGAAGACAGTCTTGCTGGAATCACTATTCCCAGCAATCGATGCGTTGCATGCGACACTTGACGAAAAAGCGAACGCGTTTGCGGATATCGTCAAGATTGGACGGACACACTTGCAAGATGCTACACCGATCACACTCGGTCAAGAAATCAGCGGTTGGGTCCGGATGCTTGCACTTTCGAAGCAGATGATCGAACGGACGCTTGATCCGTTAACAGAATTAGCAATCGGAGGTACGGCTGTTGGAACGGGCATCAACGCACATCCGGACTTCGGTGATTTGGCTGCGCAAAAGATGAGCGAGGAGACGGGATATGAATTCACGAGCGCGGAAAACAAATTCCACGCCCTAACCAGCCACGATCAACTCGTCTTTACGCATGGTGCGGTCAAAGCGTTAGCGATGGACGCGATGAAGATCGCAAACGACGTTCGCTGGCTCGCGTCAGGTCCACGAGCAGGAATCGGCGAAATTACGATTCCAGAAAATGAGCCGGGAAGCTCAATCATGCCGGGGAAAGTCAATCCGACTCAAAGTGAAGCGTTGACGATGGTCGCAGCGCAAGTCCTTGGAAACGATGCGACGATTGGTTTTGCTGCAAGTCAAGGAAACTTCGAACTAAACGTCTTCAAGCCGGTCATCATGTATAACTTCATACAATCGGTTCGTTTACTGACAGATGCCTTGCATTCGTTCAATGACCACTGTGCGATCGGAATCGAACCAGAACAGTCCGTCATCGCTGAGAACGTCGAACGTTCGTTGATGCTCGTCACTGCACTCAACCCGCACATTGGATATGAGAATGCGGCGAAAATTGCAAAGGCAGCGCATCAATCCGGGTCAACCTTAAAAGAAGCAGCACTTGCGACTGGTCTACTAACAGAAGAACAATATGATCAATGGATCGTACCAGCAGATATGGTCCGTCCGAACTTAAAAGCGTGAGTTGAAAAAGCGGGGGATTTCCCTCGCTTTCTCTTTATCCGAGGATTGTTCTTCGGATGTATAGAAAGAGAGGGGATTGGATGGAACGAAGTCGAAAACGAATAGAAAAACAACTGCAACAGACGATCATCATGGTCGAGACGTTACTTCGGATGCCGGCCGTGCCACGAACAGAACTACTCGCATTGGCAAGCTGGCTTGAAGGACTCGGGAGAGAGGAACTGTTCAGAGGACTTGCCGATCAAGTGAGTCGGGAAAAAGCGACGTGGGAACAAATGAATGCGGTCATCACGCAGCCAATCGTTAAAGAATTACTGCAGCCAATCGTCGATCAGTTGTCGGACCGTTCACGCGCCAACCGGATTCGAAAAGAATTGGTCGTCACTGTGACAAGACGTTTTCTTGAGAATATCAAATGGAAAAAATCGCTCGAACAGGAGCGCTATATGTCACGATTCTTCAGTTCGGTGGAAGACACGTTGTCGATATCACATGATATTGCTATGGATGCCGTCATTATCGACCATTCATCTATCGTGGAATCATTGGAGTTGTTCCAAAAACTGATCAAACAAATGGAGTCAGCATTCGTTCCCGTCATCATCGTAGGTCCAAACCGGTCTGATATTCGTCAAGTCAGCTATGAGATGGGAGCCGATGACTACTGGGATGAGACAGTGACGAATGAAGAACGACATGTTCGTCTAGCGAGACTATTACGAAAATTAAGGGTCGTATCTTCGACGATCTTGGTCGATGAACTGACGGGAGCTTATAACCGGAAATACCTCCAAAATGCCTTTGATCGTCGCGTAGCACGTCTCGAACGTGAACAGCGGACATTTGGGTTAGCTATTTTTGATATCGATCATTTTAAGAGGATCAATGATTTACATGGACATCCAACGGGGGATTTGGTCCTCTCCGAACTAGCTACCATCGTTCAACAAGCCGCTCGTCTCGATGATGAATTCATTCGTTTCGGTGGTGAGGAATTCATCTTATTGTTTTCAGCAGAAACAGTACCGCAAGCCGTTGCGAGTATGAATAAAATTCGCGAGCGTGTCGAGCGCCATATTTTTGCGAACGGATTAAAAGTAACGGTTTCGATTGGTCTCTCCTTTGCTTTTGATCTCCTCACATCCCTGGCGCAAGCAACAGCAGAGGCAGATGAAGCTCTGTATCAAGCGAAACGTAATGGTCGTAATCAAGTGGTGTCCTATTCGACAGCGATATCGATCGAAAAAATACCAGTCTATATCCGTGTCGAGGAAGGATTCCTTAAACAGGTACATACGCTTGATATGCCGGGTCATCCGAAATACCATATTGAGGTGATTCCGCTAGATGATCAACGGACGTCGCCAATACAATTGGCGATTCTTTCACTCGATCAGTTAGCAAGCGAGAACTTTGTACGATTAGAGGAGTGGAGACAACAACGGGAATCGATCATTGATGCTTTGGTCGTGACGGATCAAGAAGACGATCGTTTAGCCAATGCGCTATCATGCGGTGCGACAGACTATATCATGACCTCACAGATCGATTCTGATATGGAGGAATGGATTGCTGAATGGATCATGCAAATTCCTTAAAAAAACAGCCACATTCGTCCATCATACGGAGCAATGTGGCTGTTTTTTAGTTACTGATCATATCGACGAATGATAAACGGATAATCGTTTCCCTCGACCGCATCATAATGTGTTTCGGAAGTAATCTGAAATGAAGATGGGATTTCGGGATAATGTACATCTCCAGAAAGAACCGTATCAATTTCAGTGACATACAGGCGGCGAGCAAGAGGAAGCGTTTGAGCAAACAACTCTCCACCACCAATCAAAAAGACTTCTTCTTCTGAATCGACGTATGGTTGCAAAGCAGATAGATCATGCCATACCGTTACACCTTCGGCTGCAAACGTCTGATCGCGCGTAATGACGATGTTCTCTCGACCGGGCAACGGTCGTCCGATGGATTCGAACGTCTTTCGTCCCATGATGATAGGTTTGCCAATCGTCGTACGCTTGAAGTGAGCTAAATCAGCTGGAAGGTGCCAAGGCATCGCATTGTCACGACCGATGACATGATTTTTTGTAAACGCTACGATATGTGTGATCATACGGCTACCACACCTTTAATGTGCGGATCAGGATCATAGCCTTCAATGATGATGTCTTCGAAGCGGAAGTCTTCAATACGATCGACTGTTCGAGCGAAGCGCAGCGTCGGTAATTTTTTCGGGGTACGCGTCAACTGAAGATTAACTTGTTCAATATGATTTGAATAGATATGAGCGTCACCGAGCGTATGAACGAAGTCACCAACCTCAAGTCCACACACATGAGCAATCATATGTGTCAGTAACGCATAAGATGCAATATTAAATGGTACGCCTAGGAAAACATCAGCTGAACGTTGATACAATTGGCATGATAGTTTTCCGTCAGCGACATAAAATTGGAACAAGAGATGACAAGGTGGTAAAGCCATCTCATCGACTTGTCCAGGATTCCAAGCACTGACGATCAAACGACGAGAATCCGGATTCGTCTTAATCTGTTCAATGACTTGTGCTAGCTGATCGACCGTCGTGCCATCTGGACGTGGAAAAGAGCGCCATTGTGCCCCGTAAACAGGACCTAGATCTCCGTTCTCATCGGCCCATTCGTTCCAAATCCGCACACCATTTTCCTGTAGATAACGAATATTCGTATCACCCGAGATGAACCAAATCAACTCATGGATGATCGACTTCATATGTAACTTTTTCGTCGTAATGAGAGGAAAACCATCTTGAAGGGAGAAGCGCATTTGGTGACCAAACACGCTGAGTGTTCCCGTTCCCGTCCGGTCTTCCTTTTTTGTTCCGTGTTCCAAAATGTGTTCGCAAAGTGCATGATATTGTTCCATCGGATGACATCTCCTTTTCGAAAAATCCAAATTTCATTGTACCATAAATTAAGATTTTGAGGATGTCGGTAAATGTCTTGCGAATAGATAACGGAATAAGCCAAAGAGCGGAATCACGTCTTGCCACTCTAGTGATTGTGCATTCCGAACACGAATGCGCCGGAGCAGATAGACTTGCAGAATGTAGAATAATAACAAATCGACGGTCATCGTTCGAACGAATTGATTGGTCTCAAAGTAGATGCGGAATATACTCCAATCAGACCGAGCAAGAGCAATCCAAAGCAATAATGTCGTCACGACGCTAAGTAAGGCGACGACGGTAGGAATCCACCCGCGACGACGAAAAGGAAGAAACGTTTTCCTTGGAATAGCGAGGGCGACATAAGGCATCAACACGAAGGCACCTAAGAAGAACGATCCAATACTTGCGACGAGCGGTCCAGGGCGCATGAATCGTTTCTCATCTAGAAATAGTAAAAAGAAAGCGAACGGATAAATGCCGAGTAAGGCAAATAAACTTAACGCGGATGTATCAAATTGACTTTGGTCGAAACGTAAAAACGACATCAAGAAACCTTCTGGAAAGACACGATTATTTCCAAATAATAAGATGAAGACAATAGCAATCGCCCAGACAAGGAAGAGCAAATATCGACGATACATTTGTCCACACTCCTTTCTCATACCTTTCTTTCCCATCATCTTGGATGTAGTAAACACTTGTATTTCATATTTCATGATATCAAATATGTTAAGGTTCGTGCTTGAGCACCTCTCATGGACATGTTAAGATGACGTTGTGAGAATTGAAAGCGCTTTTACAAATTGATGCAATCGTTTGCTCAATATGTAGCACGTTACGTACATAAAAGAGGAGAGTGTTGAGGATGGAACGTAAATGGTGGCATGATAGTGTCGTTTATCAAATTTACCCACGTAGTTATAATGATTCGAATGGGGATGGAATCGGTGACTTGAACGGAATCATCGAAAAGTTGGATTATTTGAAGACACTTGGTATCGACGTCATTTGGCTAAGTCCTGTCTATGATTCACCGAATGACGATAATGGCTATGATATTCGTGATTATGAAGCCATCATGAAGGAATTCGGGACGATGGATGATTTTGATCGTCTTCTAGATGAGGCACATGCACGAGATATCAAAATCGTCATGGACCTCGTCATCAATCATTCGTCAGATGAACATCAGTGGTTCGCGGAGTCGCGTCAAAGCAAGGACAATCCATATCGGGATTATTATATGTGGCGCCCGGCAAATCCAGACGGTTCGCTACCAAACAACTGGGGATCGATTTTCTCTGGACCTGCCTGGGAATATGATGAAACAACGAATGAGTATTACTTACACTTATTCTCGAAGAAGCAGCCTGACTTGAACTGGGAAAATGAGCAGATGCGTCATGATGTGTACGGGATGATTCGTCGGTGGTTGGATCGAGGGATTGACGGTTTCCGAATGGATGTCATCAACTTGATTTCAAAGACACCTGGCTTACCAGATGCGACGGTCCATCCAGGAGCACTGTATGGAGATGGTGGAGAACATTATATCAACGGACCGCGTGTCCATGAGTTTTTACACGAGATGAACGAAGCCTCCTTCGGTAAATACGATGTCCTGACAGTCGGTGAGATGCCAGGAGCGACGACGGATGATGCCATTCTTTACACGGATCCGGCACGTAAAGAGGTCAACATGGTCTTTACGTTCGAACATATGGATCTCGATTCAGGTCCGAATGGGAAATGGGACGTCATTCCGTTTGATTTACTTAAACTCAAGCAAAATTTCACCAAGTGGCAGACGGCGTTACATGAGACGGGTTGGAACTCGCTCTATTGGAACAACCACGATCAACCCCGTGTCGTCAGTCGATTCGGTAATGACACGACGTACCGCGTCGAGTCAGCTAAAATGCTTGCTACATTGTTGCATTTGTTAAAAGGGACGCCATATATCTATCAAGGCGAGGAAATCGGCATGACGAACGTCGCTTTTGAAGACATCGCGGACTATGAAGATATCGAAATTCGAAACATGTGGAAAGAACGTACGGAACAAGGAGCATCACCGGCTGAACTACTACGTTCCATCCATATCAAAGGACGAGACAATGCGCGGACACCGATGCAGTGGGATGCGTCGGAGAACGCTGGTTTCTCAACGGGAACACCGTGGTTGAAGGTCAATCCAAACTATCCGGAAATCAACGTCGAACAGGCGCTTGCAGATGAGCAATCCATCTTTTATTACTATCAACAGTTGATTCGTCTACGACATGACCATGAGCTCGTCGTCTATGGTCGCTATCAACTCTTACTCGAAGATCATCCAGAAGTTTACGCCTACTCACGAACGCTTGAAGGGGAGACATGGTATGTCTACTGTTCGTTTGCGGATCATGATGTGAATATTCCGTCTACGCATGATACGTCAGATCGGGTCATCGGAAACTATGAAGAGTCCGTCATTACCGACGAACTCACACTTCGACCTTATGAGGCAGTCGTCTTCCGTACGTTTGAAGGTTGATTCATCTAGCCATAAAACAGAGGGCTGACTCAAAAAAAGAATGACGCGTCTTTTCACGCCCCTTTCTCAGGCGAGACACTAAGCCCGCTTTCCTACTTCATTCAAGCAGGAAAGCGGGTCTTGTTTGTCTCTGAAGCGCATAAATGCGCTGTTTCCTATAGAAGTTGCGTGTGACGCGTCATTTTTTACGAGAAAAGGGTGGCAGATCATCATTCTGCCACCCTTTCTTTATAAATTATCGCTCCAATTGAGCGACTTGTTTAACCTGAGCGATGATTGTATCACGATCAGTCGTTGATGGATTGAGGCGGATGCCATACAGTCTTTCGGGACCCACTGGCTTCTCGTGCAATAACTGACCTTCGATGCACAAAGGTTCTTGACCCTCGATCAATGAGAACTCAACCACGATTTTCATTGATTTGAGGAGTGGAAGTTTTAGTTCTGTGCTGATTGCTAGTCCGTTCGGTGAGATATTATGAATTTTCATCAGCCCTTTAGGAGTACGCTGGTCATTTTTCAATAAATGAAATTCACCTGTTATTGGTTTTTTCAGCGTATATCGAAAGGGTTCATTCCGTTTAATTTTCATGTAGGCACCTCCACTCCCATTATCCGACAATTTCGTCAAGTCTTCTAGTTTTTTTAGGTCATGCAGCAGCGTCTGTCGATTGTTTCGTTGGGTGGATACGTTTTGCTAAATACATGAATGGTGTCGCGAACCAAGCGACGACGAATTTCGCAAGATACGTCGTAATGAAGATTTGCCACCAGATGGAGAAGGGCATATCGTGAAAGGCAATCGCACAAAACGTCAACGTATCAAGCAATTGACTTAATACGGTTGACCCTGTCGTCCGTAACCAAAGCTTACGTTCGCCTGTCTTCTGACGGATCTTTGAATAGATAAAGACATCGAATAGTTGCGAGACGAGATAAGCGGCAAGACTACCAACAGCAATCCATGGTAAGAGTCCAAACAATAAATGCAAGGAATCGGATGTTTCGAGTGCAGCCTTATCAGCAAGTGGTGTATACAAGAGACTGAACTGCATGAGGACGGTCGTCGTGATCAGGGAGAAGAACCCCATATAGACGCCTTTACGAGCGACCTGTTTTCCGTATTTTTCATTGAGGATATCTGTCGCTAGATAACAACTGCCATACACGACGTTCCCTAACGTGAAGACGAAACCAAAAATATCGACGGTTTGTGTGACTTGGATGTTTGCAATGATTGTTGCGATGGCAATCCACATCAACAATCCTGTCTTACCAAATAAATAATAACTGAAAATCAATAATCCCATCGTTAAAAAAATGGAAGGGATCCATAACCATTCGTTCATGAGATGTACTCCTTTCTGTTCATACAGATGAAAATTGTACGCTGAAATTCATCAACTGTCAAAGGTGACGAAGCGATGAGGGGCATTAAAAAAAGACCATGAGTTTCATGGTCTTTCGGATGGTCTTTAGCCCATTCGTTGCAGAGAGTACCGACGACGTCTTCCTTTGACGTAATAGTTCTCTGTCGACGTAAAATCATTCGCTTCCAAAATGCGTTTTGCAAACGAAGCGTGTGGTGATTGTTCAAGGACACGCGCGCGTACTTCGTGACGATCTAGTACCCCAGAATACGTCAATGCTTCAGCAACTGCTTGAGTAGCTAGACCCCGACGCGTATAGGGATCAAACACCATGAAGTCGAGTTGGAAGTAGTGACCCATTTTTAAGAGCAGAACCCGCCCCATGATCGTATCCGCTTCAACGATATCAAAGTAATAATCTTCAGGATAGCTGTGCTCGACGGAATCAAAAGCCCGCTCTTCTCCAAGCTCATGGTCATACCCTTTGATTTCTTGCGGAGTCAGTCCATATGCTTGCTCGCCATACTTCAAGAAATGATCGTACTCAGCTTGATCGACATGACGTAATGTTCGACGTCTCAATTCCATCACAAAATCCTCCCTCATCCCAATTGATGCTTCGTTTACATTATAGCGATACCCTCCGTGCAATTGCAAAAATTAACTAAAGCCGATGCGTAGTGACAAATATAAAAAAAGTCATTCTGTAATCATCTTGTGATTGTTTTAATTCCCGTGGAATATGGTAAAGTAATGATGTAGACAACTGCATACTGGAAGGGGCTGGAAAACGTGTTCACAGAACGTGACGGAATCAAATTGCGTCTAGAGCAAATCGAACGATTGTATTCGGACTTGAATCGTGAAGCGAAACAATTGACGGAACGCTTACGCCAATTAGATGAACAAGGGGATGAAGTTCACCATGATCTTTCCCTTAATAAAGAAGACCGCGATCATCTGAAGTCAAGCATCGATGAAACGCTTCAGGCACTCATGAAGCGGACGACGGTCGATGCAAAAGTCGAACAGGAAAAGCAAGAAGACCTAATTTCGAAAAAAGCATTGATTGAAGATATCGAAGGATTATTGAAGAAAAAGAAATAAGCTAGCTCCGGCTAGCTTATTTTTTTATGGAGGAACGCATTATGAAACCAACCATTGGACTGACGACATGTCTTCGTCCGACTGACGACGTGCATCATCGTGTGAAGCAGTTATTAGCGGATGAGACGATACATTTTATCTATGTCGTGCGTCAGAAAAAAAGCATAGAACACTTGCAACAGGAGACAGGATTACCGGTGCTTGTCGTCGATAAACAACGGCTTGATTTATATCCACTAGGTGAGACCACATCGTTCTTTTTCCATCCTTCAAGTGCGGTGTTTCGCATCAAACAAATTGATGCAGGAGGAGGCGATCCTCTCGTTACAATCGGACGCTTATCGGAAGGGATGCGTGTGCTTGACTGCACACTTGGTCTTGGAGCAGATGCCATTGTCATGAGTCATTCCATCGGAGAGCGGGGGCGGATCATCGGGTTAGAAAGCCGGGTTGAGACAGCATTTGTCGTCAAGAATGGATTAAAACGGTGGGAAGAATCTTACGAACCGATCAATCAAGCGATGCGACGAATAGAAGTGAAAGTCAAACACCATTTAGCCTTTTTGAAAGAATGTCCGGATAACTCCTTTGATGTCATCTACTTTGATCCTATGTTCGAACAGACCGTCGAAGAATCGACGCATCTCGACGCTTTACGAACGCTTGCGAACTATGAAGCTTTATCTGTGGAAGCGATGGTGGAGGCGAAGCGTGTGGCACGTCAGCGTATCGTTTTAAAAGCACATTATGAGAGCCCCTTGTTTGAACGGTTTGGGTTCGAACGAACAAAGCGTAAAACGTCGAAGTTGCATTATGGCGTGATTGAACTGTAGATCAAAAAAAGACCTCTGCCAATCATACGGCAGAGGTCTTACTCGTTATTCGCTGATTATTGAACAGCGTCTTTTAATTCGTCTTCCATCTCTTCAAACGTTTCCTGAACGGCATTGACTGGTTGTTTCGTCATCAAGCTGACAACGACCGTAAAGATCAAGCTTATGAAGAATCCAGGTACCATTTCGTAAAGCGTCGTACTAAGTCCGAGTTGAACCCAGATGATGACAGTCAAGGCACCTGAGATGATACCAGCCAGTGCACCTTGTTTCGTCATCCGTTTCCAGTAGAGAGAAAGCAAGATGATCGGACCAAAGGCAGAACCGAATCCAGCCCATGCATAACCGACAAGTGCAAGAATCGTCGCTGACGGATTCCAAGCGAGTACACTTGCAACGATTGCTACGAGAAGCACAGAGATTCGACCAGTAAAGACGAGTTGTTTATCCGTTGCATCCTTTTTCAAGAACGTTTTATAAAAATCTTCTGTCAACGCACTCGAAGTAACGAGCAACTGTGATGAAATCGTCGACATGATTGCTGCAAGAATCGCAGCCATCAAGAACCCAGTGATATAAGGGTGGAACAGTACGTCAGAGAAGCGGATAAAGACCGTTTCCGGGTCGCCAAGTCCGTTCCCTTGACCTTCGAAATAGGCGATTCCGACGAGTCCTGTCATCATCGCACCAAGAATCGAGATGAACATCCATCCGATCCCGATACGACGGGCGCTTTTTAAATCCTTGACTGAGCGAATCGCCATGAAACGGACGATGATGTGTGGTTGACCGAAGTAACCAAGTCCCCAGGCAAGGAATCCGATGATTCCAAGAACTGTTGTTCCTTTAAGTGGATCAAACAACGAAGGGTCTAATTTTTCAGCGTAGTTGTATGCACCATCGACTCCGCCGACGTCTGTCAATGCGACGACAGGAACAAGAACGAGTGCGATGAACATGATACAGCCCTGGACGAAGTCGGTCCAACTAACTGCGAGAAAACCGCCAAATAACGTGTAGGCGATTACGACCGCAATCGTCAAGAGCATACCATAGTGGTAATCAAATCCGAATGAGCTGACAAATAATTTTCCACCTGAGACGATTCCAGCTGATGTGTAGAACGTGAAGAAGATGATGATGACGAGTGCTGATACAGTACGAAGCACACGTGATTTGTCTTCAAAACGATTCTCTAAGAAATCAGGGATCGTAATCGAGTCGTTCGCCATTTCCGTATAAAGTCGAAAACGTGGTGCGAGTACTAAATAGTTTACGTAACATCCAATCAATAATCCGAGTGCGAGCCAGAGTGCTGAAACACCTGTCGCGTACATGGCGCCGGGAAGTCCCATGAGCATCCATCCACTCATATCCGATGCACCAGCAGAGAGTGCTGTGACACCTGGACCGAGATCGCGTCCGCCTAACATGTAATCTTCTGTATTCGTCGTTCGCTTGTAGGCAAAATAACCGATTGCCAACATGAGAACAAGATACAGGATGATTGAAATCCATTCTTGCGTCATAAAGTTAAATCCTCCAAATGCAATAGTTTTTTTCAGCGATCAAGCATGTATTGACTCATTCGCCAAATGATATGTTCCCCACCTTACAGGGGATAAAACGACTTTGCAAGTCACGTCAAATTCATGAAAAGTACCGCTACGCCTAGTGCCTTAAGGGATTGGGACGGTTTTAGTCCCTGTTGAAGTTCTACTAGTTCGAATGTTCAGAATAATTAAATGAAAGATAAATGACCCTAATAAATTAGGATCATTCGTGTCATGTTAATGGGTCCAAAACTGTTGGTATGCGGAGCTTAAACGGTCTAATGCCTGATCTAATTGTGCACGAGGACACCCGATATTTAACCGTTCAAATGTTTCTCCGCCAGATCCGAACGAAGAACCATGTGTTAGAGCGATTTTTGCCTCCTTGACGAGCCAATCTGCTCGTGTTTTACTATCCAGTTTGAGTGCTTTGAAGTCGATCCACAACAAGAAAGTTGCTTCTGGAATGACAACGTCTAATTTTGGCATCTCTTGGCGAATCCGACGGATGGCATGGTCACGATTTCCTTCTAAATACACAAGTAATTGTGACAGCCATTGTTCACTCATAGCATCACCATACGCTGCTGAAATCGCAGTCGAAGCCAATGCATTCGGGTGAACGAAATGACGTTGTTGGACACGTTCGATTTGTTGACGAATCGAGATGTCAGGTACGATTAGATAAGACGCATAGAGACCCGGAATATTGAACGTTTTGGATGGGGCACTCACTAAAATGAGTTTTTCATAATCCAAACCGAGAATGGGCGTGTGCACGGAACCTGTATAGACGAGGTCCGCATGAATCTCATCGGATACAAGATAAACATCATGTTGCTTCGCGAGTTCGACGATTTGTTGTAATTCTTCTCTCGGATAGACTTTACCGCTTGGATTATGCGGGCTACAAAGAATCATCATACGTGCTGTTCGCATTTGCCGTTCGAGAAGTGAAAAGTCAGTCTGGTACGTCTCACCGTCTAAAAGAAGCGGATTTTCAATGAGTTGTCGTTGATTAGACTGAATGATTTGATGAAATGGAGGATAGACCGGTGTCTGGATGATGATTTCATCACTCGGTTCCGTCAGTGCGAGGACAGTATGTGCAAGTCCTGGAACAACACCACTTGAGTAGAGAATGGAATCAGTAGTGATTGTGACGTCATATCGCTTTTGAAACCATTGTTGAATTGCTCGTTTGGCTTCGTCTTCAAACATCGAGTAACCGAAATGACCTGTAGCAGCACGTCTAGTCAATCGTTCTGTCAAATTGTGGGGTGGACGGACGTCCATGTCGGCGACCCACATTGGAATCAGCTCATCTGATCCATATAGCGAAGGGAGCCCGTCCCACTTGACGGATCCTGTATTTCGTTTCTCGATCGTTTCATCAAAATTGATTTGTTCCATCAGACTTCACTCCTGTTCTTCAATAGTTGAATGACTCCATTTCACCATAGCGGATAGAGAGAGAGTGGGGCAAGTCGAAAAAATAAAGGTTTAACATTTATACGATCAGGCAATTACTAAACTCGAACCTACCATAATGAAACGGAGTGATGATCATGTTGCATTCTAAAGTAGTCGTCGGGCGATCGCCTGAGGAATTAGAGGAAAGACTTAATGAATTTTTTGAAAATAATGGGGTCGGATCAAACGCCATCATTACATTAAAATTTTCAACATTCGTTGCGTCTAAAGCGGATGAACATTATTCAGTTTTAGTCGTCTATGATAACTCGCTAACGAAAACTACACTGTAAATGAGTGACAAGAAGTTGAGCTGAAAAGCATCGACTTCTTGTTTTGTCTTTTTCTATAAGTTATACTAGAATTAGGTTTTACAAGCTTCCGTAGGTTAATGGCAGACCTCAGCAATGGTAATGCTGCAGTGCGAGTTCGATTCTCGCCGGAAGCATAGACACGTCTTCCGTCTCAAGTGATATATACTTGAAACGGAAGACTTTTTTCATGAGTTCGATATTTTTGATTTGAGGAGTGACCTCTATGCATCCAGTCATTCATTCTGTTGGTGATAAAATCAAACAAGAACGAAAAAAACAAGGAATGACACAAAAAGCACTTTGTGAAGGAATTTGTAGTCAGGCTGAAATCAGTAAAATCGAAAATGGTCGAAATTCCCCAACGATTGATTTGTTACAGCAGATTTGTCGAAGACTACGCATCCCGATTTCATTGTTTTTTGAAGATGAAATCGTCTCACAAAAATTAAATGAAATAGACCAACGAATGATTCGGCATTTGCGTGAAAAAACGTACTCAGATATGGCAAAAGACTTAGCAAAATATGAGAACGTCAATAATGCGGTTGAAACTCAAATTTTAATTCGCTACCATCAAGAATTACTAGACTATGAAAGAGGAAATATTGATTTTCGGACATGTATCGCCTCTTTATTACAAGTTGTCAGACAGGAACAGATCAAAGACAAATCATTTCTTCTTTATACACGAATTCAGATGGTAATTGCTGTTCTGTATACGAACCACGAAGAATATAGTCGTGCCCATCAAATCTATAAAGAACTATTAGACTTACCTTATCAAACAAGAGAATATAAAAAAATTCGAATGAAGATCATGTATAATTTCATACGTAATTTAGTAGAGTTTGAACGATTCGAAGAAGGGTTGCAGGAAGTTGAGAAGGTCATCGAAGAGACAAAACAATTGCAGGATTTAACGTATCTCGGACAGTTTTATTTTCAAAAAGGAATCTTATTAGAGGCGTTAAAAGCATCTGAATCAGAAACAAAAGAAGCGTATACGACCGCTTATTCTTTTTTCATTGCTACTCAGAATCACTCTTATCTAAAAATCCTTGAAACCTATTTTTCTGATCACCTCTTATTTCCGATTAATGAAAGTGAGTGAACAAAAAATGATAGATTTACCAACTTCATCGATTGGTAAAAAAATTAAGATGTTACGATTAGAAAAACGGATGACTCAAAAGGAACTGTGTGAGGATATTTGTAGTCAAGCTGAGATTAGTAAAATCGAGAATGGAAGAAACATTCCAACAATTGATTTATTACAACAAATTTCTAGAAAACTACGAATACCCATTTCTTTATTTTTTGCGGATGAACAGGTCTCGCAAAAGTTGAACGAAATTGACCAAAAAATGTTACGGCATTTTAGAGAAAAAACGTATGGGGAAATGTCAGCAGAGTTAGTTCAATATTCTAACTCTACAACCATATTTGAAATTAGAATTTTTATTCATTATTATCAAGTCCTGCTTGAATATGAAAGAGGAAATATTGATTTTCGTTCATGCATTACATCCTTACTTCAATTAGTTGCGCAAAAGAAAATCATGGAACAGTCGTCTCTTCTTTATATTCGAATTCAAATGGCAATTGCTGTTCTCTATACGAATAATAAGGAATATGCGCATTCTCACCAAATTTATGAAGATTTATTAAAAATGCCATATCAGACCTGTGAATATAAAAAAATTAAAATGAAAATCATGTACAATTATTTAAGAAATTTGTATAGACTAAAGCGATTTGAAGAAGGATTGCAAGAAGTTGAACAAGTAATTGAAGAGACAAAAAGACTACAAGATTTAACATATCTTGGTCACTTTTATTATCAAAAAGGTTTCTTTTTAGAATCATTACATGCTGCAAATAATGATATTAGAGAGGCATATACCATTGCCTATTCCTTTTTTATTGCAACAAATAATCATGCTTACCAAAAAATTCTTGAAGTGCATTTAGCAGAACTATTGCTATTCCCAATAGATGAAAGTGAGTGAAAAATGATGAAGATGAATTCACTAACTTCATCGATTGGTACAAAAATAAAACAGTTGCGTATTGAAAAGCAGATGACACAAAACGAACTGTGTAATGGTATTTGTAGCCAAGCTGAGATTAGTAAAATTGAAAATGGTTTGAATTCACCCACTGTAGATTTAATGAAGCAAATTGCCACTCGATTAAAAGTTCCAATTGCACTTTTATTCGAAGAACTTCAAGAAAACGAAGAAATGGAACGCTTTGATCAGACTGTTTCAGCGCTACTTCGAGATGAAAAGTATGAGCAAATCAAGAGATACATTTCTAAGCACAATAATAATGAAAATATTGAGTTAGTCATATTAAATGCATATTTTCGAATCATCGTCGACTTGAAACAGGATCAGTATGATTTTAGGACCGCGACTTTCCTATTAAATAACCTTCTAATTGAACGGGATGTTCAAAACGAATCAATCACTTTGTTCATTCGAATCAAAACCGCGATTGCCAATTTATATGCTGAACATAAGCTATTCCATTTAACGACGAATTCTTATTTGGATATCGAAATTTTGTTAGAGAGTCTTAATAGCTCATTATATGTCACCTCTTTAATCAAAATTTATTTTAATCATGCCCAAATCCTTTTGTATCAAGATCTGTTTGAAGAATCAAAAATATATATTCAAAAAGGAATTGAATTATGTTTACTTCATCAGCAAACTTTTCTTTTAGGGCATTTGTATTTTCAATTAGGTAACTATCAAGAAGCGGTAGGAATAGATTCATTTCAAAAAACATATACAGTTGCGTATACATTGTTGCATGCATTAGAGCTTAAATCGACTAAACAAAAAGTTGTTGATCTAAAAGAGGAACACTTATTATTTACTTTTGAGTAGACTTAAAAGTAATCCTATATAGGCGCTTGTCCCAATGCGAAATCTTATACTATATCTTGTTTTTTAGAGTGCATAAAATTCGCTATCTTCTTTATCTGTTAAGAAAAACTTTTCGGAATCATAAACTGATTTCTCCGTATACTTAATCAAATAATAAACACGCTGTTAAGTGAAAATGAAACTACAAGAAAGGAGCAGAAATTTTGGAAATCGAAGCATTTGGTCAACATATTAAACAACTACGTGTCGAAAGAAATTTAACGCAAACAGAATTAGCAAGAGATGTATGTAGCCAAGCGGAATTGAGTAAAATCGAAAATGGAAAAATCATGCCGACGATAGATATTGTTCAACGGTTATCCCAAAAGCTCCATACTTCAACGGCTCATCTCTTCATTGATGCGAATGAGACCAGTCTATTTCATCAATTTGATAGACAATTGTCTGACTTTTCTAGACGACATCGTTATGATGACATGCTTGATTTCATTAAACAAACACCAAATGATTTACCTTCTTCTGTTCAATTATTAATTCGTTATTTTGAGTGGGTAGCTCGTGAGGGTAAAAAAGATATTGACTACCGTACTTGTATTTCTCAATTACTTTACTTATCAGATCAAGAACAAATGGAAATCGAATACCCATCTATTTTCTTAAGAATTAAAATGTCTGTCGCAAACTATTATTATTTAAATCACCAATATCAATATGCGCGAAAAATATATGAAGAATTATTAGAGTATGATTATATGACATATGATTTGATAAAACTAAAATCTAAAATTATGTATAACTATGCGCAGCAACTGTACTTTCAATCAGATTTTGAAATGGGACTGAAGATAACGGAAAAAGGCATTCAATCATCTCTAGAAAGAAAAGATACGTCATTGTTAGGTCATTTTTTTTATCAACGAGGTTGTTTTTATGAAAAGTTAGATTATCCACGTAAGGACATTCAAGAAGCATTTACTCACGCGTATACCATATTTCACGCGTTAGACAATAGAAATCACGCTGAACTAGTATTAAATGGTAAACGTGATTTTTTATACTTTGAACTTTAAAATAGATGAAGGAGGAGATCGTATGAGTCATTTATCTTCATCAATAGGATATGAAATTAAACGGATTCGAAAAGAGAAAAATATGACTCAAGCTGAATTATGTAAGGGAATATGTAGTCAAGCCGAAATTAGTAAAGTAGAAAATGGTAAAAATTCACCAACAATTGATTGGTTACAACAAGTTGCAAAACGTCTTAAGGTACCGCTCTCCATGTTGTTTGAAGATCATCTTCGGAGTGATATGTTTACATCTTATGATCAACAATTATTGAGGTTGTTACAAAGTCATCAATTTGAAGAAGCCCGCATGATTATTGATGATATAAAAAACAAAATAGACTACGATGAGATAAAATTTTTAGCAATGTATTATGAAATTATCATTCATGAAAAACGAAATTTTAGAACTTATCTTGAAACCATTGGTGAATTTAAACAATTATTGATGCATACGTCATTACAATTCAAATCTCCAACGCTTTATTTAAGAATTCATATGGCAATCGCGATTTCTTTTATTGAGCATGAGGATTTTGATTCAGCAGAAAATAGCTTTCAAGAATTGCTTCGGTTTAACTATGACACAACTGAACTGAAAAAAGTTCGTATTAAGATTCTTTATAACTATGCAAAACAACTATCTGAACAAAATCGAAATCAACTTGGATTAGAGATTACTGAACAAGGCATTCAAGAGAGCTTGCAAATTGAAGATGGTCAACTTTTAGGTCAACTATATTATCAAAGAGGTTACTTCAAAAAAATTTTGAATCGTAACCCCTCTGACATCCAAAAAGACTTTACAATGGCGTACTCATTATTCCGTACCTTTAATCTACCTGTTCATGAAAAAATCTTACTTGAAAAAAATAGTTCATTTGTTTTATTTCGTATTTAGAATCGTTCACCTGTCTTTTTACATGCAAGAAGTGCCTGTTCAATCAATTCAGATGCACGATCGGGGTATTGTTGATGCCCTTCTAAAATGACTGTCGATACATCATCAATTCCGAAAAATGCTAATAAGTCTAACATGTAGCGAACAGCGTGTTCACTTGGTGCTTTCTCTTTTGTCGAGTAATCGCCACCGCGTGAATGAATCAACAACACTTGTTTGTTTTCAACCAGTCCGATCGAACCTTCAGCTGTGTAACGAAACGTTTGACCAGCCTGTGCGAGATAATCCATATAGTTGTGAAGCGGTGCAGGAACTGTTAAGTTCCACATCGGAAATGAAAAGACGACCTTATCGGCATCTAAGAATCCGTTTAAATATTCTTGAAGCCGTTGTGCGTGGATCGCATCATCTCCCGTTAATTCCTCTCCTTTAAATAGTCGACCTGCCGCATTCGCAAGCTTTAAATCAAAGAAGGGGAGACGTTCCTCGAATAAATTCAAAACCGTGATTGTATCGCCAGGATGATGCTCACGATACGCATTTAGGAAAGCATCGTTCAATTCAGAACTAATGCCTTTTTTTTGATGTGTGCTATCGTTGGCTTCAATAAACAGTAGATGAGACATAGTTAATCGCTCCTTTCTATACCTATCTATTCCCATTCTAATCAAAATCATGACTTCCCATTATTTTATTATTTTTAGAAAATTCAGGTTTTGTTTTGGTTCTGATAAGGAAAATAACCGACAGGAACTAGAAAGAGGGGATGGCGGTGAACACACAGCGACGTTCTTCCAATAGTTTGCAATATCATCGAGAAATCCGGGCAAATTATCAGTTGTTCGGGATGATCATTTTTGTATTGACGAGTTGTGGTGCCATTTTATATATCGTTGCTAACCTGTTTAGTCGTTCTGGTTTAAATGGGGAGGATTGGATTCGCGCTCTCGTCATTGCGAGTGCTGGAATAGCACAATACTTCATTGGTAAAAGTACACTGTCAGATCGGCTAAAGCCACATATAATGTCGAGTGTTTTTTTGTTGATTCCATACATTTATTATCCGTTCATCGATCGTGGTGTCCAAACGGTTTGGGCATGTGCACTTCTTTTCATTTTAGCGTCATTAGTCGTCATTAATCGGACAATGTTGCTGTATGCAACGAGCATTACGACGATTTCTCTTCTCTATATTTGGTATCATACTCCATCTTTTGAAAATGCCACGATGTTTGCATCCGATCACATCGCGCGCATTGGACTTATCTTGATTGCGACGATCATTAGTTTATTGATTCATAATCAATACGTCACCCGTCTTGAACGTAATATTGACTACCTAGCCCGTTTACAAGAACAAGCATTCACGGATCCTGTGACAGGTTTATCAAACCGATCTTCATTTGTGATTGAAGTAGATAAGAAGAAACGAGAAGGTGATATGATTTGTCTCGTTGATCTGGACGATTTCAAAACAGTCAACGATGCATTCGGATACCGAACTGGAGACCGCTCGTTACACATCATTGGCCGGCGATTGATGAATCACTTTCCGGACTGTACAATTGCGAAAGCAAGTGGAAGTGCTTTTTTATTGCATGCACCACACCATTACGATGCACGCGTGCTCTGTGATGATATTTTGTCGAGTGTAGCAGAACGTGTACAAATCGATTTTAAGCAGATTAATGTAACTGCAAGTATCGGTGTTTCATACATGAACGATGAAACAACAGACCATGTCATTAACGATGCAGAGATTGCATTATTTACAGCAAAGGCAAATCGAAAAAATACGTATGCGATTACAGATTTAGCGACTCAAAATGAACGAAAGCGAGCGCTTCAATTAACACGCGATTTGTACGATGCAGAGTTGGATCGTGATTTCTTCGTTTTATTTCAACCTCAAGTCAATGCACGAACGCGTCAAATCACAGGAGTGGAAGCATTAATTCGTTGGAATCACCCGGAGTATGGTCTCGTTCCGCCAAATGAGTTCATTCCACTTGCGGAACGGACACGTTTCATTGAAACGCTTGGAAGCTGGGTCATGCGACAAGCTTGCTTACAAGGAAAAGTATGGTTGGAAGAAGGGAAGGAACCTATAACGATTTCAGTGAATGTTTCGCCTTGGGAATTGCGACAACCTGATTTTACAGATCGAGTACTGACGACCTTAAAACAAACAGGTTTTCCACCATCACTCCTTGAAATCGAGATGACAGAACACATCTTCATCGAGGGAACGGAACAAATCATTGAGACATTGAATGCGCTCCATTTATACGGAATTCGAATTGCACTCGATGATTTCGGAACCGGTTTTTCCTCTATGCAGCCTCTCGTTGAACTTCCATTCGATCAATTGAAGATTCCGAAAGAAATCGTTCAAGAAGCGATTCATTCTGAAAAAAAACGAGCGATGATCGAGACAATCATTCAATTAGGGAAACGATTAGATATGACGATCGTCGCAGAAGGAATCGAACTAGAAGAAGAGGCAGCGTTGCTCGAGCGGTTAGGATGTCATACGTTGCAAGGGTACCTCTTCCATCGACCGCTACAACCGCGGCAACTCGAACATTTTTTAGCGATGTATCGGGAAGGGTAACCAATCAGTAAAAATTTAAAAAGCAAACAGGCGATGGACATGGTCCATCGCCTGTTTGTATAACAGTTTGCGAAATAATGAATCAGAGATACCGTGCAAAACGACGCTCGAGAATCTCTTGGATGACTGCGATACAGGAACAAATTCCCCAGTAAATGAACGCAACGACAAAGTAAACGGTCATATAATCAAATTCACGCCCACCAACGATTTTTGCCTTTTGAAATATTTCAGGGACAGTAATCATGGCAGCAAGCGACGAGGCTTTGACGAGATCAAGCAAGACGTTTGAAAGCGGTGGGATGGCGATTCGGATCGCTTGTGGCAAAATAATACCAACGAACGTTCGATATCGCGATAAACCAAGCGAAGCTGCCGCTTCTTCCTGACCACGATCAATCGATAGTAAGGAAGAACGAATGATCTCTGCCATGTACGCAGCACTATTCAAACTAAAACCGGTAATTGCTGCTGTTAACGCGTCCAGTTGAATATTGATGACCGGCAGTCCGAAATACAACATGAACAGCAACACGAGAATCGGAACACCTCGCATGAACGAGATGTAGGCGCTCGCTCCGATACGTAAAAGTCGAAGCCTAGACAGACGACAAAGGGCAAGGAGCAAACCAATTCCAAGACCAATGGCCATGCTGAGCAAGGAAATCCATAGCGTCTGTCCCAGTCCACTCAAAATATAAGGAAACGATTCAACCGCCAATTCCGGATTGAAGACGGACCGCCAATCAATCGAAGACATCGTTAATTCACATCGACGATCGTCGTTTTGACGTCAGGCATTTGAGAGACATCTTTTCCAGCATAGAATTGCTTCGAAATTTCCTTTAATGTGCCATCTTCCTTCATTTTATCGAGTTGTTCGTTAATGTTGGATTGAAGTTCCTTGTTATCTAAATCCATGATTAAACCAACCTGACTTGGATTATAAGCGATATCAGGGTGAATCGTAATATCGAAGTCCTTGAAGAAATCGACAGCGAGTGTTTGCAAGTAGTAATCATTCAAGATGACGTCTGTTCGACCATTTGAGACATCTCGTAGATACTGATCGTTCGTCGCGTTATCGTACGTGACTTCTTTTGCACCGTATTTTTTAGCAATCTGCATATATGTCGTTGTAGCTTCTCCGGCAGCTTTTTTCCCTTTCAAGTCTTCAAGAGACTTGATGCCTGATAAATCACTTTTACGGACGATTGCCGTACCATACGTATATTTATATGGTTTTGAGAACGCGAATTTTTCTTTACGATCATCGGTAATCGTAATGTCGTTAGCAGCAAGATCGACTTGACCTGTATTGACGCTTGTCAACATACCGTCGAATGACATCTCTTTGAATTTCACTTTCAAATCAAGACGCTTTGCTACTTCTTTGACGACTTCGACATCAAATCCAGTCAACTTATTGTTTTTCTCTTCATGGTAAGATGTCGGGAAAAGTGTACCAGCCGTCGCGACAACAATTGTGCCATCTTTTTGAATCTTGTCATATGCGGTTGCCTTCTCCTCTTGCTGACCACATGCGCTTAATAAGATCGAGCTTCCTGCGATCAAGAGACCCGTAAATTGCATTGTTTTTTTCATCGTATTATTCCTCTCTCTACTTCCATGATCAATAACTCTTTTCATAGTTAAAAATACCACGGAATCTTATGTTCGGGCAAAGTAATACGCGCACAAAGTGTAGAATTCAACTAAAAAAAATATTGAATGAATATCCATATTTATGTAAGCGTTATCAATGTTGATATATGGTATTTCTATCTTCAAAGGTTAAATAAAATGGTGATTATGCATAGTAGCGAATAAACATAAAAGAGTGTAAAGTATAATTTAACTGAATATACAGAAAATTAAGAAGGCAAGGAGAGTGCTACCATGACATTTCATCAGTACCCTGAACAGCAGGGATTATACGACCCTCGTATGGAACATGATGCGTGTGGGATCGGGGTTTACGCACATCAAACAGGACGAGCGAGTCATGAAATTGTTGAACATGCATTGGCCATGCTTTGTCAAATGGAACATCGTGGTGGACAAGGAAGCGATGCGAAGACGGGAGACGGGGCGGGTATTTTAACGCAATTACCAGATCGTTTGTTTCGTGAAACGGTTCGCCACATTTCCTTCCCTAAAAAAGGGGATTATGGCGTTTTCATGATGTTCTTACCACGTGAGGAACGGGAACGGATGCGACTCGAACGAACATTAGAATCCATCATCTTGACAGAAGGACAAGACGTCTTAGGATGGCGTACTGTACCTGTTCAGTCAGAAGTGCTTGGGTCGGGTGCCCGCCGCACGGAGCCAGTCATTCGTCAATGTTTCATTGGTGCAAAGGCGATGGAAGGATTGACATTTGAACGAACACTCTTTTTGATTCGTCGCGCATTTGAACGTGAATCAGAACAACTCGGTCTTGAACAATACGTCTTGAGTAGCTCGAGTGAAACGATCGTTTACAAAGGACTCGTGACGACGGATCAATTGCGCGCGTACTTCGATGACTTACGAGATGAGCGCTATCAATCAGGATTTGGTATCGTGCATTCGCGTTTTAGTACGAATACGTTCCCAAGTTGGAAACGTGCTCACCCGAACCGTTATTTGATTCACAACGGTGAAATCAACACGTTGCAAGGAAATATTCGGGCGATGCGCGGTCGAGAACGTCGACTGGCCGAGACGACGTATGGTAATCGGGCAGAGGAAGTGTTACCGATTCTAGATGAGACAGGTAGTGACTCGTCGATGCTTGATAATGCGTTTGAGTTTCTTCATCTGTCCGGACTCTCGCTCGCTGAGACAGCACTGATGCTCGTACCGGAACCATTCGAACATGCTGAGATCAGACCGGCTAAGCGCGCATATTATGAGTACCACAGTAGCATGATGGAGCCATGGGATGGTCCGTCTGCGATTGTCTTTACGAACGGAAAACAGATTGGTGCGACGCTTGACCGAAACGGTTTACGTCCAGCGCGATATGTATTGTTACGCGATGGTCACTTCATGTTGTCGTCAGAAGCAGGAGTACTCCCTCTTCGTGAACAAGACATCCTGTACAAAAAACGATTAGCACCGGGTGAACTGCTTTTACTCGACTTTGCGTCCGGTCAGTTGATCGCAGACGAAGAGATTAAACGGGAGCTAGCGACACGTCATCCCTACGCGGAGTGGCTCGCGCAAGAAGTCGTTTCCCTTTCAAGTAACGACTTCAAGGAAACACTCGTTGAACTTGGAACGAAACAACGACACTTCGGATATACGCGTGAAGATATCGATCAATACTTGATCCCGCTCGTCGAAGAACAAAAGGATCCGTTAGGTGCGATGGGGACGGATATACCGCTAGCGGTCTTAAGTGAACGCCCTCAATCCTTGTTCCGATATTTCAAGCAACTGTTCGCACAAGTCACGAATCCACCAATTGACGCGTTACGCGAAGAGATCGTCACCTCGACGCTGACATGGCTTGGTCGACAAGGGGAACTGCTGACGCCGAACCGCGCGAACTGTCGTCGTGTTCGCTTAGAGACCCCGATTCTGCGACCAGACGAAGCCCATGCGCTTAAACAAAGTGGACTTAAGCAAAAAACGATTTCGACGACGTTCACCGACTCGCTTGCAGAAGCGCTCGACATGATCGTTGATGAGGCTGTGACCGCTGCACGAAACGGGTATGAATTATTGACATTATCGGATCGTCTCGTACGCCCCGGCACATTGCCGATGCCAATCCTCTTAGTGACGAGTGCGATTCATCATGCGCTGATCCGCAAGGGATTACGTACAAATCTCAGCTTGATCGTTGAAGGGGGAGAGATTCGTGAAGTCCACCATGTCGCGACGTTGCTCGGATATGGTGCGGATGCGATTTATCCGTACCTGGCATATGCGACGCTTGAAGAAGCGGTAGGGGATCGTTTTACGGATGTAGACAAACGTTACCAAAAAGCAGTCACGGAAGGCGTCGTCAAAGTCATGTCGAAGATGGGCATTTCGACGGTCTTCAGCTACCGTGGTGCGCAAATCTTTGAAGCAGTCGGAATCGATCGCTCCGTCATCGACCAGCATTTCACTGGTACGGTCTCTCAATTGAGCGGGATGACGCTTGAACTGATGGAAGAAGAAGTCCGACGAGCACAACAGGTTGCAGATGAACGGATTTATTTAGAGTCCGGTAGTGTCTTCCGGTACCGTCAAGCAGGAGAACATCATGCCTTTAACCCAGCAACGATTCATTTGTTGCAACACGCATGCCGTACGAATGATTACCGGCTTTATCAAAAGTACGCTCAACGCATTCAGGAGGAGCCGGCAACGGTGCTACGACATCTGTTGACGTTCAAGGAGACGAAGGCGATCCCAATTGAAGAAGTTGAGCCTGTCAGCGAAATCGTCAAATACTTCAAGACGGGTGCGATGTCATACGGCTCGTTATCAAAAGAAGCGCACGAGACGCTTGCGATCGCGATGAACCGCTTAGGCGGAAAGAGTAATAGTGGTGAAGGCGGTGAAGAGGAGGAACGATACGAACGGGATGAAAATGGTGACTTCCGGATGAGCCGAATCAAGCAGATCGCCTCTGGTCGTTTTGGGGTGACAAGTCATTACCTCGTTCACGCGGACGAATTACAAATCAAGGTGGCACAAGGTGCGAAGCCCGGAGAAGGTGGTCAATTGCCTGGTGAAAAAGTCTATCCGTGGATCGCACGGGTGCGTGCATCGACACCGGGTGTTGGATTGATTTCCCCACCACCACACCATGATATCTATTCGATTGAAGATTTGGCCCAGTTAATTCATGACTTAAAACGTGCCAATGATCAAGCCCGGATTAGCGTCAAACTTGTCGCAAAAGGTGGCGTTGGGACGATCGCGGCTGGAGTTGCGAAGGGGCTTGCGGACGTCATTGTCATCAGTGGTCATGACGGCGGCACGGGTGCCTCGCCGAAGACGAGTATTCAACATGCCGGACTGCCATGGGAGCTTGGTCTTGCTGAGACGCACCAAACGTTGACATTAAACGGGTTGCGCGAGCGTGTCGTCCTTGAAACCGACGGAAAGCTATTGACTGGTCGCGACGTCATCCTCGCCGCGATGCTCGGAGCGAATGAGTATGGGTTTGCGACAGCTCCGCTCATCGCCGTCGGATGTATCATGATGCGTGCTTGTCATCTCGATACGTGTCCTGTTGGTGTCGCGACGCAAGATCCAGAGCTCCGTAAGAAATTCACGGGATCTGCCGATGACGTCGTCCATTTCATGACGTTCATCGCAGAGGAAGTACGAGAACATTTAGCGAAGCTCGGAGTTAGCCGACTACAAGATCTCGTAGGGCGGACGGACCTACTCGAACCATCGGAGCGACAACGGACGCATTGGAAGGCGAAGAGTCTTGATTTTTCGCGTCTCCTCGTTCACGTGACACACGGTCCGGCTGAACAACAACAGCATCATGTCGAGCGTTCCTTTGACGCGCGTGAAATCTCGCCGTATTTGGAGGCGGCAGATTTCAGTCAGCCTCAGACACTACGTTTAACGATTCAAAATACAGACCGTGCGATCGGAACGCAGACCGGTGCCATGCTAACAAGACGGTTTGGGGCCCTTGGTCTGCCAACGGATCGATTGAAACTCGAACTAAATGGATCTGCCGGACAAAGTTTAGGTGCGTATTTACCACGCGGAGTAACGCTTGATGTCACGGGAGAAGCGAATGATTACGTCGGGAAAGGATTGTCCGGAGGTATCATCGCCGTTCATCCTCCACGTTCGATTTCGTTCGTCTCGTCCGATCAGTCGATCATTGGTAACGTCGCACTTTACGGGGCGACGAGTGGAGAACTCTATGTCAACGGTCAGGCAGGTGAGCGATTTGCGGTTCGAAACAGTGGAGCCGTCGCTGTCGTCGAAGGAATCGGTAACCATGGACTCGAGTATATGACCGGTGGATCCGTTGTCGTCCTTGGCGATGTCGGAAAAAACTTTGCTGCCGGTATGTCAGGTGGTGTCGCTTATGTCTTGCCGCGTCATCCTGAACAATTTTTACAACGTGTCAACCGCGAACTCGTTTCGACGGGACCTGTCACGCATGTCGAAGAGATTGCGCGACTGAAGACGTTCATCGAACGTCACGTCGCACGGACCGGTAGTGAGCAGGGCGATGCGATTCTAGCGAACTGGGATCATGTCATTCATTCGTTCATCCGCGTCATTCCTTCGACGTATGAGAAAGTGACGACGTTGATGGCTGATTTCGCAAAACAAGGACACAACACCGAAGAAGCGATGTTGCTCGCATTTGAGACACATCTAGGGCGCAGAACAGGAGGGGTACGATGAAACGACGCGATCAATTCATGACAGTTGCTCGTTCGGGTGGAACGGAACGACATCCAAGCGAACGGGTGGGTGATTTTAAGGAATATAAGACGGCTTTGACGGAAGCGGAAGCGAGTCAACAAGCAAGTCGATGTATGGATTGTGGCACCCCGTTTTGCCATGTAGGGGAAGTATTTGATCAAGTGAAGATTGGTTGTCCAGTCTATAACTTGATTCCAGAATGGAACTTGCTCGTAGAAGAAGGACGTTTTCAAGAGGCACTCGATCGCCTTCTTGAGACGAACAATTTCCCGGAATTCACGGGTCGTGTCTGCCCAGCGCCATGTGAAGGATCGTGTACGTTGTCGATTCATGAACCTGCGGTCGCGATCAAAGATATCGAACGGACAATCATCGACATTGGCTTCGAAAAAGGATGGGTCGTGCCCCGAATTCCAGCAATACGATCGACACGTTCGATTGCCATCGTTGGATCTGGTCCTGCCGGTCTTGCGGCTGCCGATCAGCTGAATCAAGCCGGTCACCAAGTGACGGTCTACGAGCGGGAAGATCGGATTGGCGGATTACTCACGTACGGTATACCAGCCATGAAACTTGATAAAGAGGTCGTACAGCGCCGTGTTGATTTGCTTGAAGCAGAAGGGATCCACTTCCGGACGAACGTCACGATCGGTGCAGATATCACTCTCGAGACACTTGAAGCGGAGTATGACGCCGTTATCTTATGTGTCGGCGCGACGGAACCACGCAAATTAACGGATGCGCCAACGCGTGGGGTTGGTTATGCGATGGATTATTTGACAGGGGTGACACGTCACGTGCTCTCGCAAGAACCGTTGTCTGCTGATCACGATGCGAAAGATAAAGATATTCTCGTCATCGGTGGAGGCGATACCGGAGCGGACTGTGTGGCAACAGCACTCCGTCAACGCTGTCGCTCCGTCGTCCAATTCGGTAAACATGAACAACCGGGTACGACGCGTGCAACAGGAAACATGTGGCCGGATACACCGTCACTCTACTCCATCGATTATGGGTACGCAGAAGCGTTGCAACAATTCGGTCGGGATCCTCGTGAATACTTGATCGCGATCAAGCGATTCACAACAAGTGAATCGGGTCAAGTCACCGGTGTCTGGACGATTCAAACGACGAAAACAAAAACTGAATCGGGTACAGTGATCTTTGAGGAGATCGAAGGGAGCGATCGTTACTTCCCAGTCGATCAAGTCTGGATTGCCATTGGATTCAGTGGTGTCGAAGAGAACGTACTCGAACATTTAGCAGTCGCCTCGGAACGTGGGAAAATCAAGACGACACGTTACGCGACGAACCGTCCAGGCGTATTTGCCGCAGGTGACGCAAGACGTGGTCAATCATTGATCGTCTGGGCGATTCGCGAAGGTCGTGAAGTAGCAGAAGCCGTTGGACAATATTTAAAAGCAATGCAACAAACAGGCTAAATCACATCGTCTGGATTTTCTGGCATCATCGGAAATCCAGGCTTTTTTGTGTTTGGCAAAGAAATCTGCCAGTTCAAAAATAACTATTGATTTTGTTTCAAGGTGAAACACCGAAAATATTTCTGCTATTCTTATAAAATGAAGAGGAGGTATGACAGATGAATTCAGAAATCATCTATTTCGTATGCGAGAGTGGAATGGCGAGTAGTATCATGGGGGCTACGATTTTAAGAAAGCGCTTACTTGAATGTGGTATTACGACAGACGTCAAGACATGTCGGATCGCAGAACTACCTGATCAAGCAGCTTTTATCATCGGAGAAACGCAACTCGTCCATCGACACGTATGGAAAACACATTGTTCGGTTCATCCAGTCGATCGGATTCTTGATCCGACTGCATATGACGTCATCCTCGAATCTTGGCAGAAAAGAGTGAGGCTGCATGACTGAATTTACACCACGGGAACATGATATCTTATTTTTCCTCTTATCACGCGAGGAACCTGTTCAAATACAAGAGATTGCGGAAACGCTCGAGACATCGGAACGAACGATTCAACGTGAACGCGATCGTCTTGCCCAGTCTTTAGAAGATCATGATTTGCGTTTGACATATGTTCGCGGCAGAGGTCTCTTAATTGAGGGAACGGACGAAGCCAAACATGCATTACGGGACCAACTCTTATTGTCACATAAACAATTACCGAACGCTGAAGATCGCCAAGTCGAGTTAGCGTATCGGCTACTACAAGAAGAAGGGATGGTCAAATTACAGGCAATCGCCCATGCGATGTATGTGGCTCCGAGCACCGTTAGCCAGGATTTAGAACGGATTGATGAATGGTTTCTACAATATGACCTTGAAATCAAGCGCAAAAAAGGTATTGGTGCCGAAGTCATCGGCGAAGAAATCAACAAACGCCGTTTACTGATTTCATTGATCTTTACGCAATGGGATGTTCTCGCTTTCTATCGGTTGTTACAAGGCGACGCCGGGCAATTACCTCATCTGTTACGCATGAATCGAACATCCTGGCTTGAGATGATCAATCAAGCGTACGCGGTCATAGCGCCATTGACGAAAGAAGGGCGTCTCAATGACCGACAAATCATGCGTGCGACACTCAGCTTAGCTTTACAAGCGTTACGCAAAGATCAGTTTCCGATGCGTTACGAGTTAAAAGCGTATCCGGTCGAAATCCTCAAATGGGTGGAACGCGTCGAAGAGCGTTTACCTGACACGTTGTCGATTGCCGAACGCCAATGGTTATCAGAAGAATTGCGTGCTTTCTTTCAATCGGACGCAGGAGATACGGAGGAACTCGTCACGCGCCTTCGTGTAAAACGATTGATTGAGCATGTCTCCTTATTATATGGAACGAACTTTACGAAGGATCACGCGCTAGAACGCGGACTCGTCTCGCATATTCAATCGTACACACGTCAAAATAGCGTCAATCCGTCCTATGTCATCAAACAAATCGAACGGGAATATCCGCGCTTGTTTGATGCGGTCAAACAAACAGCACTGTCGATCTTCACCGATGCGACATTTGAAGACGTAGATTTAGCATTTTGGGTCATGCATTTCGGTGCCGTTCTCAGCAAACCGACACCAAAACTCCCATATCGTGTTCTAGTCGTCTGCTCTGCTGGACTCGGTTCCTCGAAGTTGTTGATGAATCGGCTACGGCAAGAATTCGCTGAACTCGAGCACATCGATAACTCGTCCCTGTTTGGCATCGAACGGTTACCAATCGACTCGTACGACTTTGTATTGTCGACTGTGCCATTGCCTGACATTCGTCCACCACATCTTCTCGTCAACCCATTGCTTCCTCAGGATGAGGTCGAACGGATTCGGAAATTAATTCTCGCCTTGCCTAAATCCTTTCAACCGGCACCGCGAAAGACGAAAACGGAATGGCTCGAACTTGAGCAATTGCATCGGCTCGTTGCGTCGTCCATTCAAGTATCGGACGGATTCCGAATGGAACGGTTAGAGCGGGTGGGCGATGGGATTGAATCGCTCTTGTTTGAGATCAGTACACGCATGGTCGAGCAAGGATTGGCGAAGTCAGCTGTTTCGCTCTCTGGACAATTGCTACGTCGTCATGAGATGTCAGGTCTTGGTATTCCGGGAACGCGGCTTGCGCTGTTTCACGGACGCGATGCGACGATTCAACGAGGGGGATTCCTCATCTTTGAATTGCCTGAACCGATCGACTTGCTCGGAATGGATCAACAGTTACAATCCGTCGAACGGCTCCTCGTCTTGGTCGCACCGGAAGAGACCTCGAACGAACTGCTTGAATTACTCAGTTCGATCAGTGCTGCGATCATCGAGAGTCCCGAACAAATGGATCAATTCGAGTTCGGGGAGGAACAGACGATTCGTCTGCTATTGAATCGAACGTTTCGAACGGTCATTGATCAGTTCCTCGGTCACACTTGAAAAAATCCCTGTCACTCCATTCCTGAAGTGACAGGGATTTTTTTATGTCAAGCAGGCTTCTTTCCAGTCTGTCCAACTTCTTGGACAAAGACTGAACTAGGAAAGATTGAGTAAGCGCTTGCAGTACTCTTACAATAAGGTCATAGCAAAGCAATCATCTTATCAACTCATACACGAAATGGAGGCTAACACAATGGCGACAGCTCAAAATGGAGCACGGGGCATCCGTGTACAAGTTCAACGGTTCGGAAGCTTTTTAAGCGGTATGGTCATGCCGAACATCGGTGCATTCATCGCCTGGGGGATCATCACGGCACTGTTCATCCCAACTGGATGGGCACCAAATAAGGAACTCGGTGAACTCGTCGGTCCGACGATCACCTATCTCTTACCGTTGCTGATCGGATACACAGGCGGGAAATTAATGCATGACGTCAGAGGGGGTGTCGTCGGGACGCTCGCGACGATGGGGGTCATCGTCGGCACAGAGATTCCGATGTTCCTCGGTGCCATGATCATGGGACCACTTGGTGGATACGTCATCAAAAAGTTCGATCAGTTGATCGAAGGAAAAGTCAAACCGGGTCTCGAGATGCTCGTCAACAATTTCTCGGTCGGAATCATTGGTGGTTTGTTGATGCTCGGTGGGTTCAAGTTATTCGGACCACTCATGACAGGTCTTGACGACATCATGGCTGCAGCAGTTGGTGCAATCGTCAGTGCGCACTTATTACCGCTTGCTAGTTTATTCATCGAACCAGCGAAAATTTTGTTCTTAAATAACGCCATCAACCACGGTATCTTAAGCCCACTTGGTCTCGATCAAGTGAATGAAGCAGGAAAATCGGTACTGTTCCTACTCGAAGCTAACCCGGGTCCGGGTCTCGGATTGTTACTCGCGTACTCGTTCTTCGGTTCTGGTGCAGCAAAGAAAACAGCACCGGGTGCCGCGTTCATTCAGTTCATCGGTGGGATTCACGAAATTTACTTCCCGTATGTCTTGATGAAGCCGGTCTTATTGCTTGCGATGATCGCAGGTGGTATGAGTGGAATTCTCACATTCGTCCTATTTGATGTCGGTTTAGTCGCACCTGCTTCGCCAGGTAGTATCATTGCGGTTCTTGCGATGGCATCCCGCGGCTCTTACATCGGATTGATCGCCGGTGTCCTTGTTTCAGCGTCTGTGACATTCGTTGTCTCGACTGTCTTATTGAAAACAAGCAAAGCAAAAGAGACATCGCTTGAAGAAGCAAGCGCGAACGTCAGTGCGATGAAAGGCAAACAATCGATTGCCTCGACACTCGTTTCAGCTGATGCTAAACCACTTGCGGAAGTCGAACATATCATTTTCGCTTGTGACGCTGGTATGGGATCAAGTGCGATGGGAGCATCCGTCCTTCGCAATAAAATCAACAAAGCGGGCTTACCGATCAAGGTAACGAATACGTCAATCAGTCAATTGCCGCAAAACGCCGAACTGATCATCACGCATCGTGATTTGACGGAGCGAGCGAAGGAACAGGTTCCAACGGCAGAACACCGATCAGTCGATAATTTCTTGAATGCCGGTTATTATGACCAACTCGTTCATGAGATTGAAACAGCACGAAATAAGATTTCTTAAAAATAAAGATAGAGATATTCAAGGAGGAATAAACATGACAACGACAATGAACCTTTCACCGGAACTCGTATTACTGGATCAACAATTCGCAGACGAGACGGCAGCCATTACGGCTGCCGGTCAACTCCTCGTCGACCATGGATATGTCGAAGCGGGTTATATCGATTCAATGCAGGAGCGTCACGCTTTATCAACGGTTTATATCGGCAACCATGTCGCAATTCCCCACGGAACAGAGTCGGCTAAATCACAAGTCAAGAAAACGGGGCTATCGATTCTACAAGTACCGCAAGGCGTAGCGTTCGGAACGGAACAAGCACGACTCGTCATCGGTATCGCTGGTGTTGGGGACGAACACCTCGAGTTGTTATCGAATATCGCAGTCATTTGCTCCGATGAGGAGAACGTCGAGCGTATCGTGGCAGCGAAATCAAAAGAAGAAATCATTGCCTTATTGACAGCGGAGGTGTAAGCATGAAAGCCATTCATTTTGGTGCCGGTAACATTGGACGTGGTTTCATCGGCTTACAACTCGTCAAGACGGGTTACGAAGTCTGTTTCGTAGATGTCAATACGACGGTCGTCGATGCATTAAAAGCACGACATACCTATGAGGTCGGTTATGCCTCTGAACAAGGAGGACATGAACGGGTCGACGGCGTGACGGCGCTCAACAGTTTGTCTGAACCGGATCAGGTCATTGCAGCGATTCGCGATGCAGATGTGATTACGACAGCTGTCGGTCCGAGCTTGTTGTCGAAAGTAGCTCCTTTGATCGCGGAAGGGTTACGTCAACGTGATCAACAGACACCTGTCTACGTCATTGCGTGTGAGAATATGATCGGTGGGTCAAAACACTTGCAAGCGGAGGTAGCGAAACATCAGACGGTAGCGGAGAACTGGTATTTCCCGAATGCAGCGGTTGACCGGATCGTGCCGCTTCAGCATCATGAAGACCCGTTGTACGTCGAAGTGGAAGAATTCTTCGAATGGGTGATTGAGACGACTGGACTACCGGAAGCCTATCCACGGATTAAAGGTGTTACCTATGTCGAAAACATCGAACCGTTCATCGAGCGGAAACTGTTCACCGTTAATACGGGACATGCGATCGCTTCGTACCTCGGAGCACTCTTTCATAAAGAGACAATCGCTGAAAGTCTAACGGATCCACGCATCCGTCGTGGTGTCCAGACAGCACTTTACGAAACAGGGTGGTTGTTACTTGAAAAGTACGGCTTTAACCCCGTCGACCATAGTGCGTATATCCAAAAGAATATGAAACGCTTTGAAAACCCGCGAATTCATGATGAAATCATTCGTGTCGCTCGTTCACCGATTCGTAAACTGAGTCCAACTGACCGACTCGTCAAACCAGCGAAGGAATTGATGGAGCGCGGGATTGAAGCAGATGGATTAGCGCGCGGAATCGCAGCAGCACTGACCTATTTCGATCCAAATGATTCAGAATCTTCTGAATTAAATGCATATATCACGAAACATGGAATTGAAGATGCGTTAAACGCATATCTAAAACTGTCAGCAACGGATCCACTTGGATCTCGAATCATCGAACATTATGAAGCGATGCAACAACAAGTCAATTCGATTGCTTGAGAATAAGTGTGCGCACCACCTTTCACGTTACGTGAAGGGTGGTTTTGTATATCTAATAACACGTAGCGCATCGTCATCGAAATAATCAGTTTTTGCAAATCTTCTATCACAATTTGATTACAATTTGTATATTCAATTTGGAATATTCGAAAACGAATATTTAGCGATTAAAATACATTGTACGCTATATGAACGGAACATCTCTATTCCGATTTTTCAGGTAAGAGAAGGTGATAATATGTTGAATTATAAAGTGAACGTATATAGATTAAACGGAGCACGACCAAAAGCAACAAAAGGAACCGGACCAAAACATTTGATTTATTCGAGTCAATTTTCTTCACGTACACCAGTCCATTTATTGCATCAACTCATCTTGAATCGACTATTGGTTGAACAAGAAAAAAACCTTGATTTGACGTACACGATCGAAGTAAATGCAGTACTTGATCAATTTGTGATCGACGTTCGTGTCTTTTCAACAGATACGGTCAGTGTCAAAGTAGAGCGTGACTTGATTGAAATCATTGAACGAGAAGAAGTCCGTCATATCCCAGCGCTTGAAATCGGAAAACCGGATTTTGCGGAATTCGCCCACATCGTCTTAAAGGTCAAGGAAGGTGGACCACGACTGTCACAAGAGGATACGCAACGAATATTCAATGAGTCTGGTGTTCGAGGACGAATCATCCTGCATAAGGAACGAATCGACAGTCATGAACCGTCACATTCGATTCAACTACTGATTGGTGGGACGGAAAAGTCTTTATATAGTCTCTCGCAATACCAGCTTGATCCACTTTTCCGTAAACATGGGTTAACGATTCAATCCTTGAATCTGTTACCGTTTGATTTATTCATGATTCGTGACAAAATCGCGATGCTGTCTTCGGCAGATGCTTCGCAACTGTGGATCGATGACATCACGACATCCAAGAACGGACGATCACATCAGATTTGTTTTAACGATGGGAATGAATGCATGACGGTTATCTGTGATCTTCATGGATCAATTCGTTCTTATAAGTGTTCGTGATGGTTTAACTCTTCTTCGAATAGGCTACATTCTTAACAGAGGTTCTAACGAAGGGGAGTCGAACAATCATGTTATCTAAACAACAGACGGAAGAATTCAAGCAACGATTATTAAAGGAAAAAGAAAAGACGACATCAAACATCGAACAACGCGATACCGATTACGATGAAGGTGAATTGTCGAGTTACGATAATCATCCTGCCGATTCCGGCGATGAATTATTCTTACGGGAACGCGATCAAGCGATCACGGACATGCAAGAGGATATGCTCTCTGATGTGGATCGTGCCCTAAAAGCGATCGAGGACGGAACGTATGGCATTTGTAAGGTCTGTGGAAAAGAGATTGAGATTGAGCGTCTTGATATCATTCCGGAAACGCTATTATGTATCGAGCATGCAAAAGAAGAAGCAGAACAAAACGAGAACGATCCGAATTCGCGACCAAGTGAAGAAGATGTACTGGATCCATCTGTTACAGCCCGCGGGAAAGACATCGACGGTGATACGGATGGATTCTCGAAAGTAAGTGATTTCGGTAGTTCCGATACACCGTCTGACCAAGAAGACGGAATTGACCCGACACGGTCTTGACCGGCAAAACATCTCCCGAAAATGGAGATGTTTTTTCTAGAAAAAAATCACAGATATTTACCGGAATTTTTTGACTTTTCATATAATTTTGGTACGATGGTATCGAGGGGGCTGTTTTAGCCTATATTAAAATGTAAGCGCATACAAGCATCCGTCTCACTGCTTGACCATTTTAGTTGAGGGAGGAAATAACGCATGATTTATGACATTCCGAACAAGCAAGGGTCAAAAGTACAGTACAAGGAACGGTATGAAAATTACATCAATGGAAAGTGGACGGCACCTGTCGGGGGAGAATATTTTGATAATGTCACACCTGTCACTGGTAAAGTATTGTGCCAAGTCGCTCGTTCCGGTAAGGAAGACATCGAACTGGCTCTTGATGCAGCACACGCGGCAAAAGAAGCATGGGGAAAAACGTCTGTAACGGAACGCTCAAACATTTTAAATAAAATCGCGAATCGGATGGAAGAAAACCTTGAGATGCTCGCTTATGCAGAGACACTTGAGAACGGGAAAGCGGTCCGTGAGACACTCAACGCCGATCTACCGCTCGCAATCGATCACTTCCGTTATTTCGCCGGCGTCATCCGTGCCCAAGAAGGTTCGGTCGGCGAACTCGATCAAGACACGGTAGCGTACCACTTCCATGAGCCACTTGGCGTCGTTGGTCAAATCATTCCGTGGAACTTCCCTCTCCTGATGGCTGTCTGGAAGCTGGCACCGGCTCTCGCAGCAGGAAACTGTGTCGTCTTAAAACCAGCAGAACAAACACCAGCGAGCATCATGGTACTCGTTGAGCTCATTGAGGATTTACTCCCACCGGGTGTTCTTAACATCGTCAACGGTTTTGGTCTTGAAGCAGGGAAACCGCTCGCGTCGAGCAAACGGATTGCCAAAATCGCCTTTACGGGTGAGACAACGACAGGACGTTTGATCATGCAGTACGCATCGCAAAACTTGATTCCGGTCACCCTCGAGCTCGGTGGGAAATCACCGAACATCTTCTTCGAAGATATCATGCAGGCAGATGATGCTTTCTTCGATAAAGCAATCGAAGGATTACTGATGTTTGCGTTGAACCAAGGAGAAGTCTGTACGTGTCCGTCGCGTGCCTTGATTCAAGAATCAATTTACGAGCCGTTCATGGAACGTGTTCTTGAGCGTGTCAAAGCCATCAAGATCGGAAATCCTCTTGATTCGGACGTCATGATGGGGGCTCAAGCTTCGAACGAACAGATGGAGAAAATCCTTTCATATCTTGAAATCGGTAAGTCGGAAGGCGCAGAGTGTCTCATCGGTGGAGAGCGTAACATGCTTGAAGGGGATCTTGCCGAAGGATATTACATCCAACCAACGATCTTCAAAGGGCATAACAAGATGCGAATCTTCCAAGAAGAAATTTTCGGACCGGTTCTATCGGTCACGACATTCAAAACGGAAGAAGAAGCACTCGAAATTGCGAATGATACGTTATATGGTCTTGGTGCCGGCGTCTGGACACGCGATATGAACCGTGCTTACCGGTTTGGTCGTGCAATCGAAGCAGGACGTGTCTGGACGAACTGTTATCACCAATATCCAGCTCACGCGGCGTTTGGTGGTTACAAAATGTCAGGGATCGGACGTGAAAACCATAAGATGATGCTCAACCATTACCAACGGACGAAAAACCTACTCGTTAGCTACAACCCGAATAAACTCGGTTTCTTCTAAGTCGGAAAGGACGTGGATGCAAATGGTGGAACGTGTTCAGGCGACAGCAGCTTGTCTAGAGTTAATCGACCAGTTGAGAGAAAAACACGGTCCGTTGATGTTTCATCAATCTGGTGGTTGTTGCGATGGCAGTTCCCCGATGTGTTTTGCGCAGGGTGATCTATTCCTGGGAGATCAGGATAAAAAACTGGGAGAGATCGGTGGTTGTCCGTTTTATATTCATGAAGATCAATATGAGTACTGGAAACATACGCAACTCATCATTGATGTCGTGGATGGTCGAGGCGGAATGTTCTCTCTTGAAGGTGTCGAAGGGAAACGTTTTTTGACACGCTCCCGTGCGTTCACGCAAGAGGAATACGCTGAACTATCAGCATCAAGCTAAGGAATCAAACACGGTTTCGTCGAGGTGACTTGTTCATTCAGGTCGCTCGTACGGAATCGTGTTTTTTGTTCGTATCACGACGTTCGAACAGGATAAAAGTTGGTAATGCGGCATAAGAACGGTATAATGAACTCATATTTTGACGAGAAGATAGTTTCACACTATGACATTATAGGGGGTCACCATGAAATATCCATTTTTAGGTTGGACAGGTCAAACGATCGGAGTGACGGCGCCCTCCTCCGGATTAAGTGAACAGCAACAGGAATGGGTCGAACGAGCAGTTGAACAGGTACAAGCACGACAAATGAACGTCCGTTTAGGCGAAACGATTTGGTCGCATCAACATGCTGAGAGTGCACCGGCTAAACAACGGGCCGAAGAATTGAACCGCATGATGACGGATGAGACGATTGATGCCGTCATCCCGCCATTTGGCGGGGAACGCGCCATTGATCTTTTACCTGAGTTGACGCTAGCTACTTACCAAACAAAATGGTTGCTTGGCTATTCCGATATCAGTACGCTATTGCTCAGTCTGACGCTTCAGACGGGAATTGCAACAGCACATGGTCCGAATTTCGTTGAGCTTCGAAGTGAAGAATGGGACGAGACGACAAGTGCCTGGCGACGAGTACTTGCGACGCCAACTGGAGGAACCGTTACACAGTGGGCTTCCGATCGTTATCAATCCAAATGGACTGATGAAGAACGTCCAGCAGGTTCGTTATTTCAGCTAACGGAAGCGACGGAATGGAAAGCACTTGATGAGCGAACAGAAGTGACCGGACGTATACTTGGTGGGTGCCTAGAGACGATTCGCCATCTGATTGGGACACCGTATGGAGATGTGCAGCGTTTCCAGCGTGAAGAGATCAACGGAGAACCGATACTCTGGTACTTTGAGGTGTCTGAAGCGAATTCGGCAGAGGTGCACCGGACGCTGCGACAAATGGCGTATGCTGGCTGGTTCAACCATGCGGCTGGCTTTTTATTCGGGCGCACGTCTGCAAGGATTACAGAAGACCTGACATGGCTAAACGTGTATCAATATCTAGCGGATGAGACAGGCTTACCAGTCTTATACGATCTTGACATCGGTCATCAGCCGCCGCAGGTGACGTTAATCAATGGAGCGACGGGTACGGTTCGTATTCAAGGAAAAGATTCACGAATCGATCTGACGTTCAACTAAAAAGGAGAGCACGCAATGGCACGTCGTAAGTTTCAAGCATTAGGCGTTTATAAACGCGTCCATATCAATCCGGAGACACGTCGGATGACGTTACCGGAACCATTTTACGATGCACTTCGTCTAGAAGATGAATTGCTGATTGCACAAGTCGGAGATGTTCTCGTCATGCGACGTCCGGGGGAGGTCGTCGAGACAGAAACAGATTTATTGAGCGAACTCGTAGAAGATGGATTCACGGGTACAGAGCTCGTCCAAGAATTTGCCTACCGGCGTCAGCAACAAGAACAGCGATTACGTCAACAAGTCTTGCAGGATGAAGAGGATGACCATGCTGCTCAACTGAAGATCGAGTTATAACGGAAAGAAGGAGTGGGGCAGATGCGTCGCAGAACAAAAATTGGAATCGGAGTCATCGGATCCGGATTAGTAGCAGCGAGTTATTATTTTTACGAGATGGCAATCGCTACGAATCCAAAGCCATTCTTATCGAATAATCGAGATCTAAGTGACGAGATGGTCCGATTGATGCAACCTGGTCAGACATGGATCAAGGAGCAACCGCTTGAGCGGATCGAGATTGAAGCGAAAGACGGTTTAACGTTACGCGGGCATTTTCTTCCGTCACCTGTTCCGTCAAATCGGATCGTCATTCTCGTGCACGGGTACGGAGGCGTCGGAACGGATTTAGCCGGATTCGCCTATCTGTACCATCAGGCCGGTTTCCATGTCATGATGCCCGATAATCGTGGACACGGAATGAGTGACGGTCACTACATCGGATTCGGATGGCATGATCGGGAAGATTGTCTCAGTTGGTCGAACTATCTGATTGAACGGATCGGACAGGAGGCGAAACTATTCCTGCATGGCGTATCGATGGGAGGGGCGACCGTATTGATGACGAGTGGCGAACAACTCCCACCACAAATCAAAGGAATCATTTCTGATTGTGCCTATACGTCCGTTAATGCAGTCCTTGCGTATCAGATGAAGCGGATGTACCGTCTACCACACTTTCCGTTCTTAGGCATGACGAGCGTATTGACGAAGCTAAAGGCTGGTTATACGTTCCGTGAAGCATCTGCGCTGAAACAGGTCAAAAAGGCACAAGTACCGATTTTGTTCATCCATGGTGGGGCGGATACATTCGTACCGACAGACATGGTGTATGAGCTGTATGAAGCTTGTCCAACGGAAAAAGAGCTCGTCGTCATTCCAAATGCCGCTCATGCGATGGCCTATTTTGAGGATCCAGCATTGTATGATGATGTCGTCGAGAAGTTCGTTCGCAACATCTTGCGAAATGATTGACAACTCCGTTCTTTACCCGCTATATTAATATCATAAATCAACGTCGTCGTGGCGGAACTGGTAGACGCGCTAGACTCAGAATCTAGTGGTGGCAACACCGTGGAGGTTCAAGTCCTCTCGGCGGCATAAATGATTGAAGGAGGCAATCCCAGCAGGGGGTTGCCCTTTTTTTATTGCTGAATAGAAAACGATTACAACGAATAAAAATTCAGAAATATTTATCTTTTTAGAATTTTTCTGGTAAAATACGTTTTAAAGAGGGTACTCTTCAGGGAAAGTACTAAGTGAAGTAGACAATCTTTAACACATAGGAGAGGGGAAACAAACATGAAAAAAGGGAGTATCTTGCTAGCGCTCTTGATGAGCTGTGTTCTCGTACTTGGTGCATGTAGCATCGGTTCGAAAGAAGAAGAGTCGTCTGAAGGAAAGACTTATAAGGTCGGCATTGACGTCACGTATCCACCATTCGAATATAAAGACGGGGATACGTACAAAGGAATCGACATCGATCTCATGAAAGCAATCGCGAAGGATCAGAACTTCAAGATTCAATTTGAGGCGATGGACTTTAGCGGCATCATTCCGGCACTTCAAGCAAATCAATTGGACGTTGCCATTGCCGGTATGAGTATTACGCCAGAACGGAAGAAAGTCGTCACATTCTCGGATCCATACTTCAAAGCTGGTCTTATTCTAGTCGTCAAAGAAGATGAGAATGGTATTAAATCTGTCAACGATTTAAAAGGGAAAAAAGTAGCCGTCAAAAAGGGAACGACGGGTGCGAAATATGCAACGGATAACGCAGATAAACTGGGCTTTACAGTCACACAGTTCAATGACAGTCCAGCGATGTTCCAAGAAGTGAAGAATGGTAACGCTGCTGCTTTGATTGAAGATTATCCTGTCATCTCATATGCAAACAAACAACAAAACCTTGGATTAAAACTTGTCGGAGACCGTCTCAACGGGGACAACTACGGAATCGCTGTCTTAAAAGGTGAGAACGAGGATCTGATGAAGAAAATCAACAAAGGGCTTGCGAATCTGAAAGAAAACGGTGAATACGATAAAATCGTTGACACGTATCTGAAATAAGTCGCAAGGCGATAAGGGAGTGGGATAGCCAATGGAAGTGGTCAAAACCGCATTTCCATTTTTCTTGGAAGGGCTTCAAGTCACATTGTATATTTTCATCATCGCGGTCATCGTCGGCTTTCTGATTGGCTTAGTCGTCGCATTGATGCGGTTATCACCATCAAAAATCTTAAACGGGATCGCAATTGTCTATATTGATGTCATTCGCGGAACGCCATTCATCGTTCAGTTATTCTTCATCTATTTTGGACTCAATTCGCTCGAATGGTTATCGATGGACCGGATGTATGCAGGGATACTGACGGTCGCAATCAATGCCGGTGCTTATTTTGCGGAGATCATTCGAGCTGGTATCCAGTCGATTGATAAAGGACAAACAGAAGCTGCGCGTTCACTCGGGATGACAGGGCGTCAAACGATGGTACAGATCATCTTACCGCAAGCATTCCGACGGATGTTACCAACGATTACGAACCAATCGATCATCAGCTTAAAAGATACATCGTTGCTGTCGATCATCGGAATCGCTGACTTGACGCAACAAGGTCAGGTTCAGCAATCGACGACGTTCGAACCATTTATCGTCTGGTCTGTCGTCGGATTGATGTACTTCGTCATCATTTATCTCTTGTCCTTAGTGGCGAAGTTCTTGGAACGGAGGTTTACATTACGATGAGTATCATTGAAGTGAAGAACTTAAAAAAATCCTTCGGTTCGAATGAAGTCTTAAAAGACATCAACGTCTCGATTGCAGAAAAAGAAGTCGTTTGTGTCATCGGTCCGTCGGGATCTGGGAAAAGTACGTTTTTACGCTGTTTGAATCGATTGGAAGAGATCACGGGTGGCACGGTCATCGTCGATGATTTCGACATTACGAGTCCAAAGGTCGATATCAACAAGGTCCGGGAAGAAGTCGGGATGGTCTTTCAACATTTTAATCTCTTCCCACATAAGACCGTGCTAGAAAACGTCACGCTCGCACCGATTAAAGTGCGTAAATCGGATAAAGAACAGGCGAAACAGCGGGCACTTGAACTACTCGATAAAGTCGGATTACGTGAAAAAGCGGATAATTATCCAGGTGAATTATCTGGAGGTCAAAAACAGCGGGTCGCTATTGCCCGCGCGCTTGCGATGAATCCGAAAATCATGTTGTTTGATGAGCCAACGTCAGCGCTTGACCCGGAAATGGTCGGTGACGTGCTTGCCGTCATGAAACAGCTTGCCCTTGAAGGCATGACGATGGTCGTCGTGACCCATGAGATGGGATTTGCTCGAGAGGTTGGAGATCGCGTCTTATTCATGGATGGTGGCTATATCGTCGAAGAGAACGTGCCACAAGCATTGTTTGATTCTCCACAACACGAACGGACGCAATCGTTCCTTAGTAAAGTCTTATGATGGAACCGGCGTATCTAAATGCGGATACGCCGGTTTTTTGACGAATCATAAATAACTGGCTAAGCGCTCATAAGAAAAACTTATACATTTAAGCGCAAGAATTTGGGAATTCGAAATGCACACACAGGAAAAGAGTAGTAATATAGTAACGAAGGCACTTTCATGGAAGAATGACACGATCATTCCTTCTCATGACGTTCAGCGTTTTATTCATGCAATTCCTTTTGAAAGCGCTAACAGGTAGAGGGCTGGAAACACATCGAGTATCCACTGGATGTGTGGGGAGAAATATAGAAACGGGGGGAACCGTACATGGCAGGCCACGAGCAAGATCAACAAGCATTCTATGGACCAAACCTTGGCTACATCATTGAATTGTACGAGCGTTTTTTAGAAGACAAAACATCCGTTGATGAGGAGACACGTGCTTATTTCGAAGAGCATGGTGCACCCGTGACGGAACCAGTTGTACCGATGCAAGTCGAGACAGGAGATTTCGAAAAATATCTTGCGGCGAATCGTTTAGCGGAACAAATTCGTGCAAAAGGACATCTTGCGGCGGATATCTATCCGCTGAAGGACCATCCGCGAGAAACAGGATTATTCGAATTGAGTCAGTACGGATTGACAGAAGCAGATCTTCGAAAAATGCCAGTCTCACTCGTCTGTCCTGAACCACCAACTGGTGTACAGGACGCATTTGAAGGCATCGAACATTTAAAAGCGCAGTACACGGGAGCAGCCGCAGTTGAGTTCCAGCATGTCGACGATCTCGATGAAAAGAAATGGCTCCGTCAGAAAATCGAGCAAGGTGCTTTGACAGCGACGCTAGATGCTGAACAAAAGAAACAGTTGTTCAAACGCTTAGCTGAAACGGACCTCTTCGAAAAATACTTGCACAAAACATACGTCGGTCAAAAACGCTTCTCGATTGAAGGACTTGACGCGATGGTGCCATTGCTCGACACAATCGTCGGACACCTCATCTCGAACGGGTCGGAGACGATCAATATCGGAATGGCACACCGTGGACGGTTGAACGTTTTGGCGCACGTACTCGGGAAGCCGTATGAAATGATCTTTGCTGAGTTCCAGCATGCACCAAACCACGACCTCGTACCATCTGAAGGCTCGATTGGGATCACGTACGGTTGGACGGGCGACGTGAAGTATCACCTCGGTTTAAACCGAAAACTTGAGCAAGAGACACGTAACGTGCGGATGACGCTTGCGAACAATCCGTCGCACCTTGAGTTCGTCGACCCAGTCGTCGAAGGCTTCACACGTGCGGCACAAGATGATCGCTCACAAAAAGGAGCACCACGCCAAGAGCAAGCGGCTGCTGCTGCGATCCTGATCCACGGTGATGCAGCGTTCCCAGGTCAAGGAATCGTGGCTGAAACATTGAACTTAGCGAATCTCAAAGGATATAACACCGGCGGAACGATTCATATCATCGCGAACAACACGATCGGCTTCACGACGGAGCCGACGGACTCCCGTTCGACGCGTTACTCGAGTGATCTTGCCAAAGGATATGAGATCCCAGTCTTCCACGTCAATGCGGATGAGCCGGAAAGCTGTCTCGCTGTCGCGTTGCTCGCGAGCGAGTATCGGGCAACGTTTAAGAAGGATGTCATGATTGATTTGATCGGATATCGTCGTTTTGGTCATAACGAAATGGATGAACCGATGAATACGAACCCGGTCTTATACGATTTGATTCATAAACATGATCCAATTCGTGTCTTGTACGGGAAAACACTTGTCGCGAACGGGGATGCGACAGCTGACGAAATTCAATCGATTGAAACATCGATCAATGACCAGATGAAAGCAGCTCGTGAAAAAGTACCAAACGTCGAGAAAGAGTATGGTGGGGTCATGCCGGACGTCGTCTTTAAAGGCGTTCCGACCATCGAGACAGGGGTCTCGATTGAAACATTGACGGCGTACAATGAAGAATTATTACAGTGGCCGGACGGCTTCCAAGTGTTCCATAAACTTGAGAAGGTCCTGAAGCGCCGGACGGATGCGTTCTCAACGAAGAACGGAATTGACTGGGGACATGCCGAAACATTGGCGTTCGCTTCGATTCTCTCAGATGGAACACCCATCCGCTTGAGCGGTCAAGATTCTGAACGGGGAACGTTCGCACAACGGAACATTAATCTTCATGATGTGAAAACAGGAGAAGGCTTCTCGCCACTCCATGCCTTGTCAACGGCAACTGCATCATTCTCGGTCTACAACAGTCCGTTGTCTGAAGCAGGTGTACTTGGTTTTGAATACGGTTATAACGTCTTCGCTCCGGAAACACTTGTATTATGGGAAGCGCAATATGGGGACTTTGCGAACTCAGGTCAAGTCATCTTCGACCAGTTCATCTCAGCTAGCCGAGCAAAATGGGGACAAACGTCAGGTCTCGTCATGTTGCTTCCGCATGGTTATGAGGGGCAAGGACCAGAACACTCGAGTGGTCGTTTAGAACGTTTCTTGACGTTATCGGGTGAGAAAAACTGGACGGTCGCGAACGTGTCAAGTGCTGCCCAGTACTTCCACCTGTTGCGCCGACAAGCAGCGATTCTCGGGAAAGAGGAAGTCCGACCGCTCGTCGTCATGACGCCGAAGAGTCTCTTGCGTCATCCGCTTGCGACATCCGATGTCTCTGAGTTGACGGAAGGTAGTTTCCAACGTGTCATCGAACAAGCTGGACTTGGCGAAGCACCAGATCGTGTTAAACGTCTTGTGTTCTGTTCTGGTAAGATGGCAATCGATCTAGCAGAAGCCGTTTCAAAATCAGATGAGAATCTCGATTGGCTACAAATCGTCCGGGTCGAGGAGTTGTATCCGTTCCCGGCGAAAGCCTTACAAGAAGTCATCGCGCGCTATGAAGCCGTCGAAGAGATGGTCTGGGTACAAGAAGAACCGAAAAACATGGGGGCTTGGTCCTTCATGGAACCTCGACTTGAGACAGTCGCACCGAACGGCATCCAAACCGTCCGTTACATCGGTCGTCGTCGTCGTTCTAGTACAGCAGAAGGTGACCCGTCAGGTCATAAAGTAGAGCAGGCACGTATCATCAATGATGCACTCACAGCGACTGTTTCTACTCCAACAGCACCATCACACGTATCAAATCACACATCATAACTTAAGATAGAATCGAGTCATAGGGGGAGAATACGATGGAAATCAAAGTACCAGAACTTGCCGAATCAATTACTGAAGGAACGGTGGCGTCTTGGTTAAAACAACCAGGTGATCACGTGGAAAAAGGGGAAGCCATCGTTGAGCTCGAGACAGATAAAGTCAACATCGAAGTACCGTCAGATGAAGCAGGTACGTTGACGGAAGTGATGGCTGCTGAAGGAGATACAGTTCGCGTCGGGGAAACGATTGCTGTCATCTCTGCTGGTGGCGAGGCTCCAAAACCGGCTGCGGCAGAACCAGTACAAGAAACGCCAAAAGAGACACCAAAAGCAGAAGAAAAAGCGGAACAACCGGTGGCTGCAGCAGCGACTGAAAGTACATCTGTTGCGGATCGTCCGATTGCTTCACCTGCTGCCCGTAAACTGGCTCGTGAAAAAGGAATCGATTTAGCACAAGTGGCGACGCAAGATCCACTTGGTCGCATCCGCGTCCAAGACGTCGCGACGTTTGAAGTAGCACCACGTGAGCAAGCAAAACCGGCTCCTACGAAACCCGCTACACCGGCACCAGCACCTTCAGCCGCTCCTGGGAAACCGGAAGAGCGAATCAAGATGTCACGCCGTCGTAAGACGATTGCGAACCGACTCGTTGAAGTTCAACAAACGGCAGCGATGTTGACGACATTCAATGAGATCGATATGTCAGCGGTCATGGCACTACGTAAACGTCGCCAAGAGAAATTTGTGAAGGAAAACGAAGTCAAGCTCGGATTCATGTCATTCTTTACAAAAGCAGCAGTCGCAGCACTGAAGAAGATGCCATACTTGAATGCTGAGATTCAAGGGGATGAAATCGTCCTGAAGAAATTCTACGATATCGGGATTGCGGTCTCAGCACCGGACGGTCTCGTCGTTCCTGTCGTACGTGATGCGGACAAGAAGAACTTCGCTGAGATTGAAAAAGATATCATTCAACTCGCTGTCAAAGCGCGTGACAACAAACTCGGTCTATCTGACTTGACGGGTGGTACGTTCACGATCACGAATGGTGGTACGTTCGGTTCACTCATGTCGACACCGATCTTAAACGGTCCACAAGTCGCGATTCTAGGGATGCATGCAATCAACTTGCGTCCTGTCGCGATTGATGCTGAACGGATGGAAAACCGTCCGATGATGTATGTCGCACTCTCCTACGACCACCGAATCGTTGATGGAAAAGAAGCCGTTACGTTCCTGAAGCACATCAAAGATTTGCTTGAAGATCCAGAGTCATTGATTTTCGAAGCGTAAGTTTCAAGAAGACCCGTTTGATCGAACGGGTCTTTTTCTATGTCGTAATAACACTTTGTCATCAAATCACGAAATGACATTTACATTTTCTCTATATCAGCTTCATACATACGACTTAGGATAGGTATTGTAAGAATATTTCAAGGGGGAATCAATTATGTTGAAACAATTTGGGTTAACGATGGCTGCAGGCGCGATATTAAGTACAGGTTTTCCGACAGAAGATGTCGGTGCACAATCAAAAGGAAAATCATTGCTCGATCCAAATCGAATCATCAACGTCGCTCACCGCGGAGCTTCAGGGTATGCACCAGAGCATACGATGCCAGCTTATGAAATGGGACATAAGAAATTTAAAGCAGATTACATCGAGATTGACTTACAGATGACAAAAGATGGTCAATTGATTGCGATGCACGATGAAACGGTTGATCGGACTACAGATGGGACGGGTGCTGTCAAAGACAAGACACTTGAAGAAATCAAGAAGCTTGATGCAGGAAGCTGGTTCAATGAAGTAAACCCTTCACTTGCTCGAAAAGAGTACGCTGGATTAAAAGTGCCGACACTTGAAGAAATTTTCTCGACATATGGAAAGCATGCGAACTATTATATTGAAACAAAATCGCCAGAGGTTTATCCAGGTATGGAAGAGAAGTTATTGAATACCTTAAAAGCTTATGGTTTATCGAGTGATCGTGTAAAACCGGGTCAAGTCTTAATTCAATCGTTCAGTGAAGCAAGCCTTCAAAAAGTCAAAGCCATGGATCCGAATGTACCGCTTATTCAGTTGATGGAAGCGAACGAAGTCAAGGCATTGACGGATGATCGATTGACTGCAATCCGTCAGTATGCAGTCGGTGTCGGTCCTTCCTTCAAAGCGTTGACACGTGAGAACGTCTCAGCGATTCGCGCGCATGATTTATTACTTCACCCGTATACTGTCAATGAAAAAGCGGATATGGTACGTATGCTTGATTATGGTGTTACAGGTGTCTTTACGAACTATGCCGACCGTTTCAATGATGTCGTGAAAGGGCTGTACAAAAAATAAAGTAAAAACGAAACAATACTATTTCTTCTTTCGAACAGGAAAGGAGGAATAGTTTTTTGTTTTTAAAACTCGTATTTTAAATCCAATATTTCATTCCATACGTAAACCCTATAGAGGTTTATCAGAATTTCGAATCATGAGACAAAACAATGTAGTCAGTTTCGTATTTCATGGTACGATAACAGTGCAGTTTTGGGAAGGAATGGAGTGAGGATCGTGAGAATTACACAGTATACGGATTATGGACTACGTGTGTTGATGTATCTCGGGGTGCACCGGGATGTTATCACACCAATGCCGCAGATTGCCAAGCATTATGGCATCTCATCCAACCATTTAATGAAGGTAACACAACAATTAGCGAAACTTGGCTATGTCGAATCAACAAGAGGTCGGTCAGGCGGACTCCGTTTGATTCGTGAGCCAAAAGACATCAACATCGGGAAAGTCGTTCGGGAGATGGAACCGATGGATATCGTCGAGTGTTTTGGAAGCAACGGTCATTGTGTCATCGAACCAGGATGCCGTCTAAAAGGTGTGCTCGGACGAGCGCTTCGAGCTTTTATCCGGGAACTGGAACAGCATACATTAGAAGAATTGCTAGATAATCGTGATGAGTTGGCACTCTTGTTTGCTGCCTCATCTTTACAGCGTTCCTAATCAAAAAACCCTCGTTTCCGTGAATGGAAGCGAGGGTTTTGTCATAGCGATACTTATACGTCATCTTGGCGTTTCTTTGGTTCCACATGTTCTTTATTCTGGGACAAGTCGTCACGAACAGACGATTTCCACAACGGAACATTGCTGTAATATGCAGCACGAGCGATCAGATGTCCTCCAATCGGTGCTGTGATGAGCACGAACAGGATGCCGAGAACGACACGAGAGGAGAAGAATCCATCTTCAGTGACGAAATAGATGATGACGCCGATTAAAATCGACATGACACCTAATGTCGCGCTTTTAGATGCAGCGTGAGCACGCGTATAGACATCCGGTAAGCGGATCAGACCAAGCGCGGTGACGAGACTAAATCCCATACCGAGCAAGGCGAAGACCGCGACGATCAATTCATTGGTTGCGATCACGTTCGATGATCTCTCCTTTCTCGATATATTTTGAAAAGGCAACTGTACCGATGAAGGCGAGTATACCAATCAACAGTATGACTTCGAGGTAGTCGCTCGTCCGTAAGATGATCGAGACAAGTCCAACGATTGAAATCAAGCTGATACCAATTGAATCAAGCGCGATGACACGATCCGCAATACTTGGTCCTTTGATGACCCGGTAAAACAGACCAAGCATCGAGAGAAAGACACCCCCGAGTGCGATATAGATTAAAATATCGAACATCACCGACTCACCTCCAGAATGGCTTTCTCAAAACTATCGCGAATCGAAGCGACCGCTTCATCGACCTCTGGCATGTGGAGTGCATGAATGTAGAGTGTCTTATTATCATCCGAGATATCAACGACAAGCGTTCCCGGTGTCAGCGTGATCAGCATTGACAGCAACGTGATTTGCCACGGTTGATCGAGTTCGGTCTCATAGGCGAAAATACCAGGTTGAATATCTAACTTCGGCTTTAAAATGATTTTCAAGACATCGATGTTCGCGACGACAAGCTCGTAGAGAAAGCGGAAAAACAATAGGACGAGTGCGACGACAGGTCCGAGATAAAAGCGACCTTTGAAGCCGCGACGGAAAGCGAACATCGCAATCAGCCCTAGCGCGTAACCGATGACGAAACCGGAGGCCGAGAAATTGTTTGAGAGAAACATCCACAAGAATGCAAGAAATAAGTTGAGCAAGACTTGAAATGCCATGAATTAACGACCTCCTTTTAGTACGGCATCGATATAGAGCGTTGGATTCGTCAACGGTTCGACGGCTTGTTGAATCAGTGGACGCATCGCCTCAGCACCTACTCCATAGAGAACGCTGAGCGCAACTAAGACAATCGTAGGAACTAGCAGCTTGGGAACAAGCGCTTGTTTATCACCCGAGTAGGTCTTCGGTGTTCCCCAAAAGGCACGCATGAACAATTGAACGACGGAATACAAGACGAGCAGACTTGATAGTAAGACGATGATCGGTCCAATCAACTCACCAGCTTCAATACCACCACGAACAATCAGGAATTTCCCAATGAACCCGCTGAGCGGTGGAATCCCGGCAAGTGATAACGCCGCGATGAAGAACGTCCAACCTAGTACAGGATAGGTTTTGATCATCCCTCCCATATTTTTCAGTTTACTCGAGCCGGCAATTCCGACCATGATCCCTACGAGAAGGAATAAAGCGGCTTTGATCAACATATCATGAAGAAGGTAGAAAATCGCACCTTCTAGTGCTTGCGGTGTCATGAGGGAAACCCCGTACAAGATGACCCCGACTGCGACGATGATGTTGTAGATGATGATTTGCTTCGCATCCCGTGTCGCAAGCGCACCGATCACCCCGATGATGATCGTACTGAGAGCAAGGATACTTAAGATTTGATGAATCGTTCCAATCTCATTTGAGAAGAACAAACTATACGTCCGTAAAATCCCGTAGACCCCGACCTTCGTCAGCAAGGCACCGAACAGAGCAAGAACAGGCGTCGGCGGTACTTGATAAGAACCAGGTAACCAGAAGTAGAGCGGGAAGATCGCACCTTTTAATCCGAAGACGATTAGGAATAACAAGGCGATGACGTTTAGGATTGCCGGCTGTCCGACCTCTGAAATCTTTTGACTGATATCCGCCATGCTGAGTGATCCGATGATTCCGTACAAGAAGGCCACCGTCATGACGAATAATGCGGACGAGATGACGTTGATCAAAAGATACTTCAGCGATTCTCGTAATTGTGCCGGTTTCCCGCCGAGAACGATCAAGACATAAGACGAAATCAGGAAGACTTCGAAGAAGACGAACATGTTAAAGATATCACCTGTCGTAAAGGCACCATTGACACCAACGAGCAGGAATTGAACGGCGATGAAATAGTAGTATCGTTGATAGGAAACGCTCAAGTAGACAATGGCATACCAGATGATACAAAGAACAAGAATGCTCGTCGTCGTGACGAGTAAAGCGGATAGCATGTCAGAGACGAGTGTGATACCAAAAGGTGCTGGCCAGCTACCGAGTGTGACTGTTAAGATGCCGTTCGACCGGACAGTCAGCACAAGATAGATGGAGACACAGACAGTCAAAATCGTCGAAAAGAGGGAAACGATTCGTTGTCCTTTGAGGTGTCTCGGGAAAAACATCAAGATGACACCCGTCAACAAAGGGATGATGATTGGTAGTAGCGGTAAGTTAATCATTCGAATCGGTTCCTTTCATCTCTTCGATATTATCGGTTCCGAGTTCTTGATAGGCACGATAAGCGAGTACCAAGAAAAAGGCAGTGACACCAAAGCTGATGACGATGGCGGTCAAGACGAGTGCTTGCGGTAGTGGATCCGTATAGGAAGTCACGCCGTCCTTTAAGACCGGAGCCGCGCCTCGTTTTAATCCACCCATCGTCATGACGAGTAGATGGGCAGCGTGGCTGAGCAACCCTGTTCCGATGATAATGCGAAGAATACTTTTCGAAAGAATGAGATAAATGGCACACATCGTCAGGATGCCTGCGGCGATCGCCATGATGATTTCCATATTAATCACTCTCCCCAATCGTTTGAATAATCGTCATCGTCACACCGACTACAACAAGATAAACACCAAGATCAAACAACATCGCCGTATGAAGTGATGTCTTACCGAATAACGGTAGGTTGAAATAGTCATGTGCATGTGTGAAGAACGGGACGTTAAAGACAAGCGCTCCTGAAGCCGTCAGTACGGCAATCAACATGCCAAGAGCCGTGATCCATTTGTAGTCGAATGGCAAAATCCGGCGTAACGTCTTGATGTCGTAAGCAAGTAAGATCAAGACAAGAGCAGACGCCGTCACAAGACCACCAATGAAACCGCCACCTGGCGTATAGTGTCCAGCAAAGAACAAGTAGACAGCAAACAGGAAGATGATGAACGTGATAAAGGAAGTCGCGGACTCTAAGATGACGTCATTCGTATGTTTTTTTGTCTGCTTTTTCATTTATCCATCCCTCCTGTTCGTCTGAATTTAATCATCGTGTAAATTCCGATTCCGGCAAGTGCGAGAACGGCAATCTCAAACAACGTATCGAAGCCACGGAAGTCGACGAGAATGACGTTGACCATATTACCGCCAGCGGCAAGATCAGCGACATTATCGATGTAATATTTGGCGATTGAAGTAAACGATCGTTGGCTGAGAGAAGCAAGTGCGACGAGTGTCACCGTCAGTCCGACGAGTGCCGAAATCAAGGCGTTGCCGAGCTTGAACGGAATGCGCTCTTCTTTCCGGCTGATTTCCGGTAAACGATAGAAAACGAGCAGGAACAGAGCGACCGATACTGTCTCGATGACGAGTTGCGTCAAGGCAAGGTCTGGCGCTCGGAACAAGACGAAGAACAGAGCGACCGTATAACCTGTCACACCGAGCAAGATGATCGATGTCAGTCGTGAACGCGCAAAGGTGATCGAGAGGGCACTCGAAACGAGAACGAGTGCAAGGATGATCTCATACGCGTCAATCGAGCTGATTGGATCAACCGCGAAGCGGAAGGCATCAAACCCGTATAATGCCGTCAAGATCAAGATGACGATGAATCCGAAGATGTAGACGAGATACGACCGCATGTATCCGGTCATGACCGTATCATGGATCTTTGTCGATGTCTGTTCACCACGACGTAACAAGGCGTCATATTGATGATTCAAGGAGACGGCACGTGGCATCCGGTTGTAAAGCGATTGCCAACGTGGGAGTGTTTTATACAAGATTACGCCAGCACTGATGATCACGAGTGTCAGGAATAATTCAGTATTGAATCCATGCCACATTGAAATATGCACATCAATCTTGCCACCCGCATCAACGACTTGCGGTAAGATCGCTTCGACTGCCGGTCGAATCAACGTATCCGATAATATATTCGGGAAGAGTCCGATGATGACGACGAGCGAGACGAGGACGAGAGGTGGAATCAACATGCCAATCGGTGCCTCGTGTGGTGTTTTCGGTAACTTGTCGTCTTGACGCTTACCGAAGAACGTTCTGCGGACGATCAAGATGCTATAGACGAATGTAAAGATACTTCCGACGACGGCGAGTACAGGAATAATCCAACCGTAAGACGGTAAGTGGAACAAGTCAGATCCTGAAACTTCAAGTACACCTGTCAAGAACATCTCTTTACTTAAGAAACCATTGAATGGTGGAATCCCCGCCATCGAAAGGGTCCCGATCATCGCAATCGTCATCGAAATCGGCATGAGTTGCGCAAGACCACCGAGCTTCCGAATGTCGCGAGTACCAGTCTCGTGATCGACGATTCCCGCCATCATGAAGAGACTGCCTTTAAACGTCGCGTGGTTGATCAGGTGGAAGATCGCAGCGACTGTCGCAATCGTATATAATCCGTCATCTAACGCGTCGACGTGCAAGGCGGCTGCTCCGAGTCCGAGCAAGGACATGATCAATCCAAGCTGAGAAATCGTCGAGTAAGCAAGGATTCCTTTCAAATCATGTTGTTTCACCGCATTGAGTGAACCCCAGAATAAGGTGAATATTCCGACAGATGAGACGAGATAGAACCAGAGCGACTCATCCGCAAAAATCGGACTGAAACGAGCGACAAGATACAACCCTGCCTTGACCATCGTTGCCGAGTGCAAGTAGGCGCTGACAGGGGTCGGTGCTTCCATCGCATCCGGTAACCAGATGTGGAACGGAAATTGAGCCGATTTCGTGAAGGCAGCTAGCAAGAATAAAACGAGGGCGACCGAAAAGAAGGGTTCACCTTGAATCGATTCAAGCGACGCATAGGTCTCACGAATACTTAACGATCCACTGAGTGTTGAGAGAATCGCGATTCCCCCAAGCATCGCTAGTCCACCGAAGACGGTGATCAGCATCGATTTTTGAGCGCCGTAACGAGAACGTTCCCGCTCGTACCAATAGGCGATCAATAAGAACGACGAAATCGACGTTAATTCCCAGAACAGATAGAGGACGATCATGTTATCTGACAGCACGACGCCAAGCATGGCGGTCATGAACATCAACAGATAAACATAAAATGTTCCGAGTGATTCTTTTTTCGCATCTAAATAAAAAATCGAATAAAGAACGACGAGTGAGCCGATTCCTGTGATCAATAGTGCGAACAATAAGCCGAGTCCGTCGAGATACGTGACGAAATCGATACCGAGCGATGGTATCCACGGCATGCGTGCCGTAAAGGTCTCACCTGACATCGTACCAGCGAGAAAGCGGCTGAAATACGAAACGAGCAGTACAGGTACGACAAGTACAAACCAACCGGTATGAATGTTCGGAAGGCGTTTCGCTAGAAGCGGAATGAAAAGACTGATCAATATGGGCAGTAAAATAGCCCCGTGCATCACGGACACGAAATTCCCTCCTTTGTGACATCGACGACCAAAAATGAAAAAGGGACGCGAACGCAAGCTGTTGAAGCTCGGAACTGTCCAGTAGAAGACACGATTCATTTTGTTCGTCGAAGATGTTTCTGAATCAAGTATAGCGTACTTTTTTCCTTCTTGCATGACGTGAAGCGTTGAAGCATAAGGGATAGAGCCATTTTCTCTCTTGATTATTAAATATGTAGGAACACGGCAGAAATAGGCTGAAATTTTTTTTGATTTTTTTCAAATAACACGTTGATCCATGAGAAGAATGATTCAAATTCAAGTAACTCGGGTACATCTACCTAGAGCACAACTAATGACCTTAGAGGGGGAACTTTCATGCGAGCAACATTCAAGACAGGTGTCATTTTAGGTGGTTTAGCGGCGATTGCGACAATCGCCTATCAACAATACCAACAACGAAAAACGACTTCAGACGATATTGACCATCGTCCAAGTGTCGACGCGAAACGCGATCCGGCTGAAGTCGGACTGACACAACTTGATTCCATTCATCGGGCAGATTGGCAAGCGAATGGATTCCCACAAACGCACGCAGAACTCGAACGCCTCGAGCGAGAAGAAAATTAAAAAAACACGTCTCTCGAATGAGAGGCGTGTTTTATAGTCATTAAGCACTTGTTGTGACTAGGGCACGTGTCCGTTCACTGTGTGCAGTATAAGAAGAAAGATGTTCGAATTGATAAAGCGTTAAGGTCGCTGTGCGACGTTGACCGGTACTCGATTCTAGCATTAAATAAGCTTCATTGAAGTCTGTTCCACCACCATCATAGCGGATGTGTGCCGTAATCGTTCGTCCATCTGTTGTCTGCATATAAATATCGTATCCTCCGAAATCAACGCGCTTAAAGCTAGTTGCCTCGCTTACGATGTGTTTGAATGTTTCAATTAAAGAATATGTCATCGTTCGTTCCTCCTTTTATTTCTTCAAAGCAAAATAAGTTATAATCGACTCCGAATATTACTATTCCCATTAAATTCAAGAAATAAACATCATAAATGAATCTTTTTTAGTTCTTGTTATGAAACGCGTTTCATACTTTATGATGAATACAGACGGTGCGTGACCGATTCTGGGCGTTAACCGATACAGAAACTATAATCAAAAAGACAAGGGGATGGTCGTGACCATCCCCTTGTCTTTTTGATTATAGTTCTACGTTGTGGTAGACCTGTTGCACATCCTCAAGATCTTCCAGTGCATCGATCATTTTTTCGAATTGGGCGACGTCGTCTTCAGACAACGCGACTTCGTTTTGGGCGAGCATGACGAGTTCGGCAAGTGAGAACTCAGTAATGCCTGCAGCTTTCAACGCTTCTTGTACAGCATGGAATTGTTCCGGCTCAGCGTAGATGATGACAGATTCGTCTTCTTCGAGGATATCGCGCACATCAATATCCGCTTCCATCATCAATTCGAGAACGTCATCTGCAGTTTTACCTTCAAAGGCAAAGATTGCCGTCGCATCGAACATATAAGCGACGGATCCGCTCACGCCCATGTTTCCCCCATTTTTTCCGAACGCAGCACGAACGTCAGAAGCCGTCCGGTTAACGTTGTTCGTCAACGTTTCGACGATGACCATTGAACCGCTTGGACCGAACCCTTCATAACGCAAGACATCGTAGTTTTCTTCCGCTCCACCTTTTGCTTTTTCAATCGCCCGATCGACGATGGCACGTGGCACGTTGTATGTCTTCGCTCGTTCGAGAACGACCTTTAATGCTTGGTTTGATTCTGGATCGGGTTCACCTTGTTTAGCCGCTACATAAATCTCACGACCGAACTTTGCGTAAATCCGACTCGTATTTTTGTCTTTTGATGCTTTTTTTTCCTTGATGTTATTCCATTTACGACCCATTTCGTATCCACTCTCTTTCCGTAATGTCAGAAATCCGTGATTTCCTATGCGTTATCAGTATACCTTAAACTACCTGACAGACTGAACTAAAATGTCGGTGGAACAGTTGAATTTCTACTAAATACGTTTAAGCGATGCGGAAGAAAGGAACTTTACCGATAGAGAAATATCAATTTAAGGGAGAGTGGCAGAATTTGAATCAGGCTGGAGTAGTTCATCGCGCATTATCACCGTTCGTTTATGCCTATGATCAAGAAACCGTCCATGTCCGACTTATGACGGCTAAAGGAGATATTGAAAAAGTTGAATTGATATATGGTGATCCGTATGAATGGGAAGCGGAAAAAGAAGAAGACCGAGATTGGAATTTTGATCCGGAGAAAGAAAAATCATGGAAAGTGAAACGGACGCCGATGCAACACAATGGAAGTGATGCGACGTATGACTATTGGTTCATTGCAATCCGTCCAGAACGGAAGCGGGTACGGTATGGGTTTGAGGTTCATGGCGATAAGATAGCCGTTTTAACCGAGCGCGGCTGGTATGACGAAGCACCACTCGATCATCCAGGCTATTATTTTTCTGTGCCATATGTTCATGCGACGGATGTCTTTGATACACCGGATTGGGTGAAGGATACGGTCTGGTATCAAATTTTCCCGGAACGATTTGCGAATGGCGACACGACGAATGATCCAGCGGGAACGAAGGAGTGGGGAAGTGAAGCACCGGCTTTTCAGAATTTCTTCGGTGGAGATTTTCAAGGGGTCATTGATCACGTCGATCATTTACAACGTCTCGGCGTCACGGGTGTCTACTTCTGCCCAGTCTTTGAAGCACCATCCAATCATAAATACGATACGCTTGATTACTTGAAGCTTGATCCTGCGTTCGGTGACGAGAAAACGTTCCGCAAGATGATCGATGTGCTACATGAGAACGGTATCCGCGTATTACTCGATGCCGTCTTTAATCATATTAGTGAAGAGCACCCAGCATTTCAAGATGTCTTAGAAAAGGGACAAGACTCAAAATACGCCAACTGGTTTACGATTGATTCCTTCCCGGTCGATCCATCGATTCCAAACTATGAAGTGTTTGCATTTGAACGAAACATGCCGAAGTTGAATACTGCCCATCCGGACGTCAAAGACTATTTGCTTCACGTCGGACGTTACTGGGTCGAGGAATTCGGAATTGACGGCTGGCGTCTGGATGTCGCTAGTGAAGTCGATCATGCGTTTTGGCGTGAGTTTCGAAAGGAAGTCCGGGCTGCGAACGGAACATGTTATATCGTCGGCGAATGCTGGACGGATTCGCAACCATGGCTCCTCGGCGATCAATTTGATGCCGTCATGAATTACGGTTTGACAGAGAGCTTTTTGACTTGTTTTGCGACGGGCGAGACGAGCGTTCGTGATTTCTCACATGCAGTCAGCCGGAATTTAAACTGGCATTCTCAAAATGTCAACGAGGTCATGTTCAATTTGATTGACTCGCATGATACGCCGCGTGCTCTAACGCGTGCGAAAGGGAATATCGATCGAATGAAGTTACTCTTCACTACACTGTTGACATTTCCGGGTTCACCCGTCATCTACTATGGCGATGAGATTGGAATGACTGGGGGGCAAGACCCGGCAAACCGTGCGTGTATGGAATGGGATGAGACGAAGCAGAACCGTGAGTTGTTCGATCACGTTGCACAGTTGATCGCTCTTCGAAAACAGCATCCGGTTTTAGCAAATGCCGGAACGTATCATTTCCAAAGGATCGATGATACAAAACAGACATTTGTCGTCGAGCGACGTCAGGGTGAACAGATTTACTTGCTCGTGGTCAACGTAAGTGAAGAGGCACAATCTCTTTCGCTTGAGGGAACGTATGAAAGTCTGTTAAATGCAACGACGTTGTCGGGAACTATTCAAGTAGAAGCTGTGTCGGCTCTTCTTTTGCGACACGTATAAGAAAAAGCAAGTCGTGGATATCGAATCCGCGACTTGCTTTTTTAGTGCGTGTGCATTATGAATCAAACGGATGGATCAGTAAACCGCTCCGAAGCTTCGGTTCGAACCAAGTCGACTTCGGCGGCATCACTTCTCCCGCATCAGCCACAGCCATTAAATCTTCGATCGAAGTCGGATGCAAGTGGAAGGCGACAGCGGCATGTCCAGAGTCCACGATCTGCTCAAGACCGGCATACCCCTTATGACCACCGACGAACTGAATCCGTGCGTCCGTCCGTGGATCTTCGATACCGAGTAACGGTGTCAACAACTCTTCTTGTAAAATCGAGACGTCGAGATTCGCTTTCGTCCCGATTCGTTCAGAATCGTACGAAAGGATATACCATTGCCGGTTGAGATACATCTCGATTTGGTGAGGCTTCGTTTGTTCGGCACGTCCTTTTGTGATCGTAAAGCGATGGGCTAATCGCTCGAGGAAATCAACGACGGATTGACCGTACAAATCTTCAACGACACGATGGTAACCGAGAATCCGTAATTGATCCTGCGGGAAGGAGACGCCAAGAAAACGTTGGGCTTCCTCCTGGTCCGTCCGACTGGCAGCGATGGCTGCTGCTGCAGCACGATGGTGACCATCAGCGATATAGAGAGCATCGTGACGGGCGAACTGGCTCCCGATCGTCAATAGATGATTGCGATCGGTGATTTTATAAATTCGATGCGTCACTCCATCGACGGTGAAATCATATAGGGGATCGCCAGCAGTAATCGTCGTGACGATTGCTTCGAGTTGTGCATCGGTTTGATGCGCAAGTAAAATCGGACCCGTATGTGCTTGTAACTGTTCGACGTGTCGGACACGGTCGCGCTCTTTATCAGGACGTGTGAACTCATGTTTACGAATTTGATTCGTCTCATAATCACTGACGGCAACACATCCGACGAAACCGGATTGCGTATGTGTTCCATCTGACAATTGATAAATGTAATACGTCTCGTCTGCATCGAGCTGTAAGATGCCGTTTGTTTGACTCTCTTCGAAGGCAAGCGCTGCTTGCTGATAAACGCGTGGGTCATCTTCAGCGATTAATGACGGAAGAGTAGCTTCTGCTTTATCGATCCGTAAAAAAGACAGCGGATGACGTCGGATCTCGGAACGTGCTTCTTCGCGCGAATAAACATCATACGGTAAGGCGGCAAATTCTGCCGCATATTTTGAGTCCGGTCGTAACGCCGCAAAAGGTTCGAAAGTTGGCATGGGGTTCACTCCTTTAGAGTAGGCGTGTTTTCAAGACGCCAGGAATCTGATTCAGTCGGTCGAGCGAAATCATCTCGTCCGCATGGTTATCGATATCGATGATCGTATAGGCAATCGCATCTTTACTACCATTGATCATATTCGCGATATTGATCGACTCTTGCGCTAACACCGAGGCGATTTGACCGACCATGTTCGGAATGTTGTGGTGAGCAATCGTAATTCGTCGTTTTCCAGTGAACGGTAGCTCGACGGCTGGGAAATTGACCGCATTGCGGATGTTTCCTGTCTCAAGGAACAGACGCAGTTGATCGACCGCCATGATGGCACAGTTTTCCTCCGCTTCACTCGTTGATGCCCCGATATGTGGTAAAGCAATGACCCGGGGGAGGGACAAGATGAAGGCGTTCGGGAAATCCGTCACATAATTCGCCAGGCGACCGGACCTGAGCACTTCGGCTAGCGCTTGTTCATCGACGAGTTCACCACGCGAGAAGTTGAGTAGGGTCGCGCCGTGTTTCATTTTTGAAAAGAGTGACGCATCGAGTAAACCCGTCGTCGCATCAACGAGCGGGAGATGCAACGTGATGTAGTCGCTTGTCGCGAGGAGATCCTCGAGCTGTGTTGCCCGCTGAATCTGATTCGAGACGCGCCAAGCGGACTCAACGGACATATGTGGATCATAGCCTGTGACGGTCATGCCGAGCTCGTGAAGGGTGTTGGCTAAGTTTGCCCCGATCGCCCCAAGTCCAACGATCCCGATTCGTTTCCCGAGTAACTCCGTTCCGACGAATTGTTTTTTGTTCGCTTCGATCCGCTCCGGAATATCCGGTCCGCGCAAGTTGTTCGTCCAAAGCAGACTCGGGACGAGTTTTCGCGCCGTCAGGAACAAACTACCGATGACAAGTTCCTTGACGGCATTCGCATTGGCACCTGGTGTCGAAAAGACGGGAATCCCGCGGTTCGCGAGTTGATCGAGTGGAATCGTATTGACACCGACGCCAGCTCGGGCGACGGCTTTGAGACTATCTGGAAAGCGCATGTCATGTAAATCCTTGCTGCGGACGAGAAAGGCGTCTGGTTGCTCCGTTTCCCGCTGGACGTGATAGTCGTCTGTAAATCGTTTTAATCCTTTGTCTGATAGATCATTCCATAGTTGAATTTGATACATTTAACGTTCCCCCTGTTCAAAACGGTGCATGATGTGAATCAGTGCCGTAACTCCTTCGGTCGGCATCGCATTGTAAAGACTCGCGCGCATTCCACCAATCGAGCGGTGACCGGCAAGGTTGATTAAATCGTGACGCGCAGCAAAGTTCAAGAAAGCAGCGTCTTTCGATTCGCTTCCGGTCGAGAATGGAATGTTCATCCGGCTTCGATCCTTGACGGCTACATGGTTATGAAATAGATCGGATTGATCAATTGCTTCATATAACATGCGCGCTTGTGAGACGTTTCGTGCCGCGATCGTCTCGAGTCCCGTCTCTTCAATCCAATCGAGCACTAATTTCGTCATATAAAGACTAAACGTCGGTGGCGTGTTATAAAGAGACCGCTGTTTGGCATGGATGTCATACCGTAAGTAGGCACCAATCGTGTCAGGAACACGATCAAGCAACTCGTTCTTCACGATGACGACCGTTAAACCAGCGACACCAAGGTTTTTTTGAGCACCAGCATACAACACATCGAATGACTCGATTGGCAATGGTTCAGACAAAATCGAAGACGAGACATCAGCGACGAGTGGCACATCGACATGTGGCGGTGTCTGATACGTCGTCCCTTCGAGGGTATTGTTCCAAGTGATGTGCAAATAGTCGGCCGTTGACGTGAACGGACCTTCTGGGATGAAGCGATACCCGTGATCAGCGGAAGAGGCGAGCACGTTGACCGTGGCGTACAGTTTGGCATCTGCAATCGCCTTCGTCGACCAGCCGCCGGTATCGATGAAATCAATCCGTCCGGTCTTCGTCGCCAGATTTTGCGGTAACATCGCGAACTGAAGTGTAGCTCCTCCTTGAAGAAACAATACGGAGTACGAATCGGGAATCGACATCAGTCTCCGTAAGGATTGTTCAGCTACCTCCCGAATCGATTCGAAGATTGGCGAACGATGACTCATTTCAAGAACGGATTGTCCTGAATTTTCATAATCGAGTAGCTCGGATTGAGCCTTCAATAGGACCGGGGCAGGAAGGACTGCTGGACCGGCAGAGAAGTTATAAACCGTCATGAGGAACACTCCTTCTTGAATTTTCAGAAAATATGTACCACTCAAGTGTAACGGAATGAAAAATGAGAAGCAATTCCAACTGACGATGAATGGAAAATGAAAACAAAAACATCCCTTGAATCCGTTACGACGGATCAAGAGATGTCAATTGACCAAAGTGCCATTTCCAACCATCTGACGTAGCACGATAGATGGATACGATCCGGAAACGACCAACGTATTGAGTTGTCCCGTATTCAAATCGGTCTTCTGTCAAACTATACTGGATTGCCGTATCTTCGAAATGATCAATGTATGAAAAATCATCGGTCCGGGATAACCAGCGGATGTTTGCAGGATCCACGTAATGATCGAGGTAGGTCTCGGCATCGAATGACCGCCCTAATGCATCGATGAACGTGAATTCGGGAGATAATAGATGCGAGACTTGTGATAAATCTCCTTTTAGCATAGCGTCTTGAAGGTGTTGCATCGTTTGTTCGAGTGTCATGTTACATCTCCTTTCTTCCTGAATCGCTAGTGTAGCATATATAAACAAAAAAAAGACCCTGCGTGAGCAGGGTCTAAAAGAAATTAAAGTTTTACAACGTTAGTTGCTTGTGGTCCACGTTGACCTTCTTCAACTTCGAAAGAAACCTCTTGACCTTCGTCAAGTGATTTGAAACCTTCAGATTGGATTGCTGAGAAGTGTACGAATACGTCGTCTCCGCTTTCGCGCTCGATGAAGCCGAATCCTTTTTCTGCGTTAAACCATTTTACTTTACCTTGTTCCATGTGTATTGCCTCCTGCGTGTGACTGGCACACTGATTATTACTACCGTGATCAATTTCATCGAATATAAAGTGAAACACTTCGTATCTCCACCGAACAACAATAATTACTTAATAATATAGCATGCCTGAATCGAAAAAGAAAGGACAAAACAAAAAAAGAACAAACGAAGCTGTTCTTCTCTGAATAAAGCATGCAATTAAAGGGTTCATTCTACTTGTGTCGAAAGAGTATAACTGATTCTTTCAACGAGTCGGAATATGTTCTCTTTTACTACTGAGTTGTCGTAATGTATGCAAAATGAATCCTTGGAAATTCGGATAACGTGTCGGTTGTTCCCAAACGGTACGAAACAATTGCGTCATCGCGGCATGAATGAGTGCATCCTCGACTTGTGTGCGACGGAATAGAAGAAAGAGTGTTTTTTCGTAACGATCGTATAATCGTTCTAACGCGACGGAATCGCGTTGTTTGATTTGATTGAGCAAATCAATGTCTGAATACATAGGTCACTCCTTCTTCGACAGTTTTCTCTATAGTATGCTGTCACTGTAATGTAATGAAACTATTATGTAGATTCCCGCTATATGAATTATGAAACACCCAAACTTCTTGAACTAAAGATAATAATGGAAATGGAGGAACGTTATATGCTTCCTATATACATTCGCCCGTACATCTTGGAGGATGCAGCGGAGATCCTTGATGTGAATTTGCGAAACCGTGATCACTTTGAATACTGGATGCCTATCAAGCCGTCACCTGAACAATACACGATAGAAGGGCAACGAGAACGGATTCATCGTCATCTAGAGTTGATGCGTCAAGATGCTTATTATGCGTATGGTGTTTTTTTATCCGAGACGGACCAGTTGATTGGGGATGTTTCGGCGATGTTCGTTCAACGTGGACCAGCGGAGACGTGCATGATTGGCTACCAGTTGGATGCCGCCTTTTCAGGACGAGGATATATGGCACAAGCGGTCGGATTGTTCGTGGATCATTTATTTGATATCCACCAGTTTCACCGGATCCGAGCTGAAGTCATGCCAGAGAATATCGGCTCGATCCGTGTCCTTGAAAAAGTCGGATTTCGTAAAGAAGGAATCGCGAAACAAAATCTCTTCATCAACGATGCCTGGGAAGACTTTGTTTTGTTTGCCCTATTAAAAGAAGACCGAAAGGAGTCACGTCATGCCAATCTCTAATTATTATGCCAATCTGCGCCAACTTGTCGGAACGCAGCGTCTTTTTACACCATGCGTCGCAGCGATCATTCGAAACGAAGCAGGTCACATCCTCTTTCAGGATCCAGGAGGTCCGTTTTGGAGTTTGCCTGCTGGAGCAATCGAACTGGGGGAATCACCGGCACAGGCAGTCATTCGCGAAGTCTATGAAGAGACGGGTCTATTCGTCCGACCGGTCCGTCTGATTGCGACCTTCGGTGGAGAGTCGTTCCGTTTGACGTACCCAGATGGAAACGAAGTTGAATATGTAGCGACGGTATTCGAGTGTAAGGTAGTCGGCGGAACGCTCGAAGCCATCGATGGCGAATCAAAGCAACTGGCGTATTTTCCGAAACAGGATCGTCCTCCTTTAGCACTGCCTTATCCTGATCACGTGTTTGAAGCATCCGAAGCAACGAGCTATTTTGACTGGGAAGAGCACTGGTTGACAGATTTACAACAACAAAATCGGTAAAAAACCGAACATTAAATTGCTGATAACGGAATAAAGTTCTTGAAAAACCTTAAAAATGCGAAAATTTCTTTGACACTATGATGACAGTTCGTTATAGTAGTCAAGGGGCGAATGATTATCGCCAATATATTAAAAAATATTCGTAATTAGAGGTGTTATTCATGGATGTAGTATTCGATTATGAAGATATTCAATTAATTCCAGCAAAATCAATCGTTGGTAGTCGTTCGGAATGTGATACGTCAGTCGAGTTCGGTGGTAGACGTTTCAAGCTTCCGGTCGTACCGGCAAACATGCAAACGATCATTGATGAATCGATTGCTTTGTTCTTAGCGGAAGGCGATTATTTTTATATCATGCATCGATTCGAACCGGCTCGTCGTTTGGCATTCGTACGTATGATGCAAGAACGTCAACTGTTCGCTTCAATCAGCGTCGGTGTCAAGGAAGAAGAATATCAGCTGATCGAACAGCTTGCGGCAGAGGGCCTAACTCCTGAATACATCACGATTGATATCGCACACGGTCATTCGGAAGCCGTCATTCAGATGATTCGTCACATCAAGTCGCTTCTACCAGCAAGTTTCGTCATCGCGGGTAACGTTGGTACGCCAGAAGCGGTGCGCGAACTTGAGAATGCGGGAGCCGACGCAACAAAAGTCGGGATCGGACCAGGTAAAGTGTGTATTACGAAGATTAAGACAGGATTCGGTACAGGTGGTTGGCAACTCGCGGCACTTCGTTGGTGTGCAAAAGCAGCAAGTAAACCGATCATCGCGGATGGCGGGATTCGGACGCATGGCGATATCGCGAAGTCGGTTCGGTTCGGTGCTTCGATGGTCATGATCGGTTCACTCTTCGCAGGGCACGAGGAATCGCCTGGTGAGACGCATGAAGTAGATGGGGTGCTCGTCAAGGAATACTTCGGTTCTGCTTCTGAGTTCCAAAAAGGGGAACGCAAGAACGTCGAAGGAAAGAAGATGTTCGTCGAGCATAAAGGAAGTCTAGCGGATACGTTGATCGAGATGGAGCAAGATTTGCAATCGGCAATTTCGTACGCTGGCGGGAACAAATTGCAAGCGATTCGGACGGTCGACTACGTCGTCGTCAAGAACTCGATCTTCAACGGCGATAAAGTATATTAAAGTGATCAGTTCGCTCTTAACGGAGCGGACTTTTTTTGTTTCTTTAGCATAACTCTTCCATAGGAGGGGTATACATCAAATGGACCAAAAGATTCGGAATATTTTGGATAGGGAGTGATTGACATGCTATTTGAAACGACATCGTACTTAATCGAAAAATTTGCCACTGTTCGTAACCAAACAATTGCCTTGATTGAACCGCTCGAAGCAGAAGACTTCATCATTCAAGCGAGTTCGGACGTGAGTCCGCCGAAATGGCATATCGCCCATACGACTTGGTTTTTTGAACGAATGATACTACAAGAATATAGTGAAGGCTATCGCGTCTTCCATCCGAAGTACAATTATCTGTTCAATTCGTACTACAACTCGATTGGTGCTTACCAGCCTCGTCAACAACGAGGGATGTTATCACGTCCGACCGTCGAGGACATCATTGCTTACCGGTCATATGTCGATGGACAAATGGTCGAGTTCTTGAAGGAAGAACGGACTCCAGAAGACCAACGAAAAATCGAAACATTAGTCGAGATGGGACTACAACACGAGCAACAACATCAGGAATTGATCTTGATGGACGTGAAGTATAACTTTTTCACGAATCCACTGTTACCTGCTTATCAGTCAAAGTCGCTGGCAACAGATGTGCCTGAAAATGCAGTCAAGGAAACATCGTTTATCCAATTCGAGGAAGGACTCGTCGAAATCGGTCATACAGGAGACGGTTTTGCGTTTGACAACGAGAGTCCACGTCATAAAACGTGGCTGCATCCATTTGAACTCGCGACGCGTCCTGTCACGAACGGTGAGTATTTGGCGTTCATTGAAGCAGGGGGCTATGAAAAATCAGAGTATTGGTTATCTGACGGCTTTGCGACGGTTCAAAAAGAAGGCTGGAAAGCCCCGTTATATTGGATGAAGGATGACGCGGGAGAGTGGACGATCTTTACGATGAACGGTGTCGAACCACTTCGTCTCGATGAACCGGTCTGTCATGTCAGTTTTTATGAGGCGGACGCTTATAGTCGCTATATAGGGAAACGGTTGCCGACAGAAGCGGAATGGGAATGGGCTTCGCGCCAAGTCGATTCTGTCACGAAGCGTAATATGATGGGAAGCGGGACCTTCCATCCGGTAGCCGTCGAAGAGTCAGAGACGACGCTTGCGAGCATGTTCGGAAACGTCTGGGAGTGGACGTCGAGCGCTTATAGTTCATATCCAGGCAGTAAACCGCTCGAAGGAGCACTCGGGGAATACAATGCGAAGTTCATGTGTAATCAAATGGTACTGCGTGGAGGAGCGTGCGTGACGCCTGACGATCATATTCGCGAGACATACCGCAACTTCTTCCCGCCTGATAAACGTTGGTTATTTGGCGGCTTCCGATTGGCAGGTGACATGTGATGCGAGAGACAGTCATTGGGTACGATTTATATACGCCGCAACAAAACATGCGTTTAGAAGTCATCGAAGGTCTGATGCGAGAACAAAAGGTCTTACCGGCAAAATATTTTTATGATCATATCGGATCCCAGTTGTTCGAACAGATTACGCAACAACCGGAATATTATCCGACACGGACAGAACTCGCCATCTTGGAGCAGCATCGAGCGGAGATCGCACGAAGTATCGGCGATGTGCATACACTGATTGAATATGGAAGTGGCAGCAGTCGTAAAATCCAGATGTTACTGGAGACATTTACACATCTCGACACGTACATGCCCATTGATATCTCAAAAGACTTCCTGATGGAATCTGCACGCCAATTGTCGGAACGGTATCCTGCGCTGCATATTAAAGCGGTCTGTGGGGATTACTCACAATCGATTTCTTTACCGGTCGAGGAGTCTCAAAAACGAGTCATCTTTTTCCCGGGATCGACGATTGGTAACTTTGAACCGGAGGAAGCGATGCGCTTCTTACGTCATTCCTCACGAATTCTTGAAACGGGTGATGGATTCTTGATCGGCGTCGACCTGAAAAAGTCTGTTGATGTGCTTGAACGGGCTTATAATGATGCAGCCGGTGTCACAGCAGCATTCAATTTGAACATGTTGACGCATTTGAATCAGATGCTCGAGGGAACGTTTGATGTGACACGATTCGAACATCATGCTTTTTATAATGAAGAAAAAGGACGAATCGAAATGCATCTTCGGAGTCAACTCGATCAACTCGTGCAAGTTGGAGATGTGACGGTTCCATTCAAACAAGGGGAAACGATTCATACGGAAAACTCCTATAAATACAGTAAAGAAGAGTTTGAGACACTTGCCCGTCAAAGTGGTTTTCATTCAGTCAATTGTTGGATCGATGACGATGAACGATTCAGCGTGCATTATTTAGAAAAAATGTAACGGCGAAAAAACTAAAAATACTCCCGCTTGTAAGCTTCTGTGTAGAAGCGATGAAGGGGAGTATTTTTGTGGGTGAAAGCGTTTATTCGATCCGAGCGCCTTCTGGAATCGGATGTTCCGGTACGACGAGGATAGGCATCCATTGTTCCGAACGTCCGATCTCAAGCAACCGCCCCGACTCTTCAGGCGTACGACCAGGTACATTCAACACGGCAATCGCTTGTTTTCCAAGCAACTCATGGACATCCGGGCGAAGCGATTCCCAAGCGAGTGAAAAAGAACGCGTAAAGCCGTCGAATTGTAGTTCAAGCTGAATTGAGCCATCGGTAAGATCCGAAAGCGACTGGATTGTACCAACACGTATATCTAAAGCATCGAATAATTCAAGAGGAACGATTGGTTTCATGGACAATGGTGTACTTCCTTTCAAAGTGAAGTATAGAGTGGGTCAGGAGTCGAGAGAGACGTAGGTCGGCTCATAAGTCGTCCATTCGATATCAGGAGTTTGATGACGTGCAAGCTTCGCTAATTGGCTACCGAGATACGGTCCGATCGTCAAACCGGATGCACCGAGTCCGTTCGCTAGGAACACGTTCGGATGATTTTGAAGCGGTCCGATCACCGGCAGGGAGTTTTTCGTATACGGGCGTAAGCCGATACGCAGTTCATCAATCGTCGTTTCTTCGAGACGCGGTAAGACAGGTAAAGCGCGATTCAATAAGGCATGCATCCCTTTGACGGTCGGTTTCAAATCATAATCGGTCTGTTTTTCGTGTGTTGAACCGACGATCAGTTTCCCTTCGTGGATAGAGACGAGATATAATCCGCGTTGTCCCATGACGACGGGCCATGTCGTTGATGTAGAGTCCGTCAAATCGAGTTGCAGAATCTGTCCCTTCTCCGGATGCAAATCGATTTTAAGCTCAAGTGGGCGGAGTAAGTCATTTAACCAGACACCCGCCGTTAAAATGAACTGTTCTGCCGAGTACTGTTCATTTTCCATGGTTATACCAGTGACGACTCCCTTGTCTACGACAAGAGAAGCATCTCCTTCTAGGACGGTCGCTCCATGTTCGACAGCGCCACGAATCAGTGCAGCACACAAGGCACGTCCGTCAACGCGGGCACCACCGGAAACGAATAAGGCATCCTCGATCTGTTCGACGAGTGGAAAGAGCATTTTGACACGATCTTGGTCCAGTCGTTCGATACGTTCGATGGCAGGAGCTTCCGGAAAACGGTTTTGCGCAATCGTCTCCATCTTTTCGATTTTTGATGTTTCATGTAAGGCGATCGTGCCAACTTGCTGATAACCCGTACTCGTCTCACCGAGTGCTTCCAGTTCAGGAATCAATGTCTTATAAAAATGAGCCCCGTTATTCGCTAATTTGTACCATGCCTTATTTCGCCGCTGTGTCATCCATGGACAGATGATGCCGGCTGCCGCATGAGAGGCTCGACCGGGTTCCTTCCGATCGACGAGTAAGACGCGTTCACCAGCCTTCGATAAATGATAGGCAGTCGAGGCACCGAGAATTCCGGCGCCAATGATGATATGGGTGTACATGAAAGATTCAACTCGATTCTGTTCAATTGGAATATCTTTTATTGTAGCAGTAGAAGATCCGGACGACTAGCAAGAGCGGGTTTCCAATCTGTAGCACATCGAATGATGGGAAATGATGGGGAAAGTGAACCATTTAGCGCGTCATGACGTATACTAAATATACAGTTTCTAAAAACTGTGAATTAGACGATTAGAAACAGCTGAATTCGGAAACATACCCTTATAGGCATCATGTCCTGTCATCATCGACTTTGAAACGGTCCATCATGAAGGAGGGGAAGGCAATGAATATGAGTCAAGCCATCGTACGCAGACGCTACACGGATCATACTTTATTTTATTCCGCCATCCTAATCTGGAAATTGCTATTCTTCCTGCCACTGCTCATGTTCGTCAACAGCGGCACGGACCATGTGTTTCAAATGTACTTCGTACCGTACCTCACGGTCATCTTCCTATTTCGTGTGATGACCTACTTTGCGACCTATAAAGCATCTTTCATGGAGATGACGGAAATGGGTCTCTCGTTATCCTTGCTGATCGCAGATGTATATTTGATTGCGTTGTTCGATATTCCACTTCCGTTTGCTTTAATTATCCTTGCGCTTGCCTTACTCCACTTCAGTGCGGCATTCAGTCGTTTTCGTTGGTTCCGCCGTCGTCTTTGGTTGAATCGGCATCTTGAGATCCTCAATTATTTGACGGATCACGGTGAAGTACCCATTAAAATTGCCGTCATGGCAGAAGATGAAATGCTTGTGACGACGAAGAGTGGAAAAGAGTTTACGTATCGTCAGGTTTATTGGAGCGGATTTTATATTGAACATGGTTGATTGCTATTTGAAACGGATTTCTCTTTGGGGAAATCTTTTGAGACTGAAGACAAGTGCAATTGTTCTCTAACGAGAAGGATTGCGCTTTTTTTGTTCGACTCGCATCGTTTTCCTGGGACAAGCTTCGCTTCGCTGCAGGGTCGCTCTGGCTTGTGTCTCGCCTGAGGAAAGGGCGTGAAAAGGTGCGTCATTTTTTGAGTCAGTCCATTTGTCTACAAGTCAACAATCTGAAAGGATTTCTCTTCGGAGAAATCCTTTTTTTGTTGCATTTGAAAAAATATAGTACGCTTACATAGGAAAAGGGGGAGAAAAAGTTGATTCGTTGTATACTGATTGATGCGAATGACACAATCATTTTGACTGATGATGTAAGTCGGATACAGGAATCGGGCATCACACGTTATTTCGTTGATTTCGATCAACCGACAGATGCAGAAAAGCAAAAACTGATTGAGGTCTTTGACTTTCATCCGCTAGCGATTGAAGATTGTTTCCATTACTTACAACGCCCGAAGCTTGAATATTATACAGAACATAGCTTTTTTGTCCTTCATGCGCTCGATGAAGGAACGTTGACAAGTCGCGAAATCAATTTGTTCGCAAGCGACCGGCATCTCGTCAGCTACCATGAGCAATCTTCGCCAGAAATTGATATCGTGTTTGACCAGTGTAGCCAACGCCTCGACAAACAAGAAACAGTCGACCTCGTACATAAAATCATGGATAAGATCGTCGACGGGTATTTTCCGATCGTTCATGCGACGGAAGATGAATTGTTTGCGCTTGAAGAACGCTACCGAACGCGTGGCAATGATCGTCGGTTGATGGAGGAGATTTTCGAACTACGCGCGCGGTTACTTCGAATCTCGCGGACGGTCATGCCGATGCGGGACTTACTGTATCGTGTCGTCGAATCAAAGCGGTTATCGATTCATCCAAAGAAACAAGCATTCTTTCGCGATTTGTACGATCACTTACTGAAGTTATCGGAAATGATCGAATACAATCGATTAATGACCTCTGAGTTTCGGGATAATTTCATTTCCCTCAACTCGTACCGGATGAATAGCATCATGAAGACGTTGACAATCTTCACGACGATTTTCATGCCGTTGACGTTCATCGCCGGAATATACGGCATGAACTTCGAACATATGCCAGAACTGACCACTCGGTACGGTTATTTCGTGACATTAGGGGCAATGGGACTCCTCGCTTTAGGAATGATTCTGTTTTTCAAAAAAAATCGCTGGTTTGATGAATAAGGGGAGATGTAAGTGGATATTCGACAGTTACTTTTTTTTACGACAATCGTTGAGCAAGGCTATAACTTAACGCGTGCTTCGAAGCACTTGTCAATCTCGCAACCGGCGCTTAGTCAGATGATCCGCGACTTCGAGCAGCTGGAGCAAGTGGAACTGTTCATTCGAAAGCACGGACGGTTGACAGGGTTATCGGAAACGGGACGTCAATTGTATGAGGATGCGAAGATCGTTCTGACACGTCATCAAGCATTGATGGGTCATCTGCGTGAACGTTCGAACGTCGTCCGAGGAAAGGTCCGTCTCGGCATCCCACCCGTCATCCTCCCTGTTTTATTTTCGCAGTTGATTCCGAAGTTCATGGCGGAACATCCAGGCATCGAACTCGAAATCATCGAAGAGGGGGCGTTTGAACTCAAGCGTCGACTGTTACTTGAAGAACTCGACTTGGCCATTTTGATTGAACCGGGCGAATCCTATGGTATCGAACGTTTTCGATTGATCGAAGATGAGGTCGTCGTCGCCGTGCGTCCGAATCACCCGTTTCAAGCCAAAGAAGCGTTGTCGTATCGTGATATCGGAAATGAACCACTTGTCATCTTGAACGATCGATTCATGTTACATCATCAAATACTATCGGAGTTTCGTAAAGTGCAGCAAGAGCCGAATATCTTCTTCATGTCAGGGGCATGGGACTTGTTGATCGGGATGGTCCAAGAACTTGACGTCATCTCAATCCTACCGGAACCGATACTACGGTTTCATCATGCGGATGACATTAAAATCATCCCGTTCGACCCACCGATGTTATGGGATGTCTCGTTGAACCGACTCGTCGGGACGGAATTACGTCCTGTTGTCCGGCACGTCCACCAATACATCGTTCACTATTTTCAGTCGTATTGGCCAACGCCTGCGCGATGAAGAAAAAAGACCGGAACGCATCGCGCTCCGGTCTTTTGTGTTGAACGATTGTATTTTACGAAGTGACGTGTTGCGTCAGACTGCGAATCTGCTTTGCTGCTTGTTTATAAGGAGTCAGCGTCTCTTGTGCCTGTAACGTCGCTCGTTCACTCTCAAGTTGCTCGAGTGTTTGGCGTAATAGGTGCTCTGAAACGGCTGTCAAAGAAGTGTCCAGATGTGCCGACGAGACTGCAAGCAAGCGTTCTTCTTGAGTGGCAGTATACGCGAGTGCTTCTTGTTTAGTTAATGTCGCAAGCTCCTCCTTCAACTGCTCCTTCTCATTTTTCTCAAAGAAGGCTTTCGCATTCCGGAAGTGGCGTTTGACGCCGACATAAGGCGTTGCATCTTCGAATGGACCATCGAACGTCATTTCGTTTAATCGAGAGACCGTGACAGGTGCGAGTTGGAAGGATTCGTTCCATTGCTCTAGCAACTGTTGCTCCTCTTGTTGACGCCGGATCAAGGACGCTTCGAGCCATTGATCGACACGGAAATGCGTGACACGGAGCTCTTGTTCAAAATCGAACCGAAGGAACGTCAACAGTTCCGTCAATGCATCCTGTAATGCCGCTCCTTTGCCAGTTTGAGCAAAACGAACAGGATTATAGGCTTCCTTGAAAAAGTCGGAGAAACGGTAATAAATGCGTTGTACGACATGGTGCAACAGCTCATGGATCTCTGCTTTGAGTGCAGGTTCGATCAAAGCGGCGCGATTGTCTTCGAAACGATCCGTGACCTGCTGTTCTAAAGCAGACAGCTCAGCCAACCGTTCTTCTTTTCGCAACAGATTCGCTTCAGTCGCAGCGATAAATCGTTCGAGTCGCTGGACGGTCTTTTCCGTCTGCTCAGACAACGATACTTTGGCGAGACCGGTCAGATCCTCCGCTAGGAAGTGATGGAATGCCTCCTCGAATTCAGGTAGACCGGAAGTTGAATCCGATCGCTCTTGTTGCTTTTCCGTGAGTCCTTGTAAGCTCGAGACTCCATACAGTCGAGGCGATCGAATCCCGAAGCGTTGCAATTCCGTCGCGACATAGTTCAAGACATCTTGACGTTCGCTATCTGATGCAGCGAGATCAATCGCGTTGACGAGGAAGAACATCTTATCGAGTTCGAATGCGTCTTTGACACGACCGAGTTGAATCAAGAATTCACGGTCAGCGCGGGCGAAGGCATGATTGAAGTACGTGACGAATAAGATCGCATCCGCGTTCTTGATGTAATCAAAAGCGACATCAGTATGACGGGCATTGATTGAATCTGCTCCCGGTGTATCGACGAGCGTCACGCCGAGACGTGTTAATGGGCTATCGTAATAGAAATCGATGACATCTACGAAACAGCTTCGTTCTTCCTGCGCGACATACTGTTTAAAAGCGTCTTGATCGACCGTCTGGATGGTACCGATGAAGGATTGGACGGCAGGGAATCCTTTCAAGAAAGCACGCAAGAACGGGTCCGTCAGTGACGCGGTACGTGGTAAGAGCGTATCGTATGCCTGTTTCGTTGACTCGAATGTCATCGTTCCGACCATTGCTTCATTTAAGTCCTCAAGCATCGCTGCTTCCGACTTGAACGTGACTTCTGCCACGCCGTGCGGGTGTGCAGCGTCAACAGGGTGAATCCGGTTGATCGATGCGGTCGTCGGATTCGGAGAGACCGGGAGGACCTTGTCTCCGAGTAAGGCATTGCAAAACGACGATTTCCCAGCACTGAAGGCACCGAATAAGGCAATCGTGAACGATTGATGTGTCAGTCGGTCCAATTTGTCATTCAAATAAGCGACGGCATCTTCAAAACCTTGAAGACCATTTAGATGCTGACGGATTTGAGCGACGTCTTCCGGTGCATAACGGACGGCTTGTTGCTCACTGATCGTCGTCGCAACTTCAAACGCAGTAGTTTCTGTCACCGATTCATACCCGGTAAAGGAAACGATCGCCGCTTCTTGCTGAATCAATTGCTCCTCCCAAACTGAGACTTGCGTCCGAGCCTGTTTGAGTTGTTGATCGGATGGACTCGCAACGCCATGCTCATATCGCTCGAGTGCTACGGTAGCCTGTTGCCATGCTTGAACGCTATTCCATTTATGCTGTAGTGACGTCTGTTGTTGCAATAGTTCAGCTTGTTCTTTCGGGAAAGTTGCCGTCAACTCTTGACGAACAAGCTCACGCCACGCGTTCGTTTCCTTGACGAACCACGCTTGTGTCTGTTCGGCGACACGATTCGTGAACTGGAGCACTGATTCACCTGTGATCGTAATACCGGTTGGCAAGGCACTTTCGAGTACGGAAAGCGGTGGGTCAAGTGAGAGCTGATCGATTGCGACGATGTGCGTATCCTGTAGGAGACCAAGGTCACGTAACGATTGTTTCATCAAGTTACGTAAATGAAGCGAAATTTCAGAAGCGGTCACTGTCTGATAGGCACGGAGCACGTCTTGTGCGATCTCTGCTTGAGCCGCTTCCGTTTTTTTCGCGCTACGGAATAATCCAATCTTGAAATCACGCTGACGTGACTCGAGGAAGCGGCGCATCTTCTCGCGTAATTCAAACGGCATCAATGTCGCATTTTTCAAAAGTTGATCCCGATGAAGCGAAAACGTCTGTACCCAGCGGTCCGGTTGACGTGCTTCTAACTGTTGCGAGACACGCGCTAATTCGGTTTCGATTTTCGCCGGATCCCGTTGTTCAGTGTCATTCAATTGCTCAGCCATCGTCTCGTAGGTTTCTGAGACGAGACGTGTGAGATAACGTGTATGCTCCTGGTGAAGACTTTCAAGTGTCAGAGCGGCAGAAGTCAACAACTTCGGTTGAGCGTCGCGAATGCTTTGTTTGACGAGTTGTTCGACTTCCGTGAAATCGTTATGCGGATGGGCTGGGTCCCGTAGGCTCGTAAAGAAAATACCTTTCGGTACGACACCGTGTTCGGCGAAGGACGCATGAACCGAACGACGGAAGGCGTCGAATGATAGTTCATCGTCACGATGTTTATCGATTTGATTGACGATTAAATATAATTCCGGCACGGCAGCTTGTAATTCATCCGTCACCATGAAGTTCAATTCGGATTGAACATGATTGTAATCCATGACGTAAAACAAGATGTCAGCCAAGTGAAGGGAAGACTCCGTTGAGACCCGGTGGGCATCATCGACCGAGTCGACGCCTGGCGTATCCATCAAGACGAGACCAGGAGGCAGCGCGGACGCGGCATGCGTCAAATCGATTTGTCGGACATCACCACTTTTCCCAAGCGATTGAAGATGCTCCTCTTGCTCTGCTGCTGTCAGACGAACAGAGGGCTGTTCATGAAAGTGAACGATTGCTGAATCCGTCTCACCTTGCTGAAGTGTCACGATGTTCGCACTCGTCGGAATCGGACTCGTCGGTAAGACCGATTCACCCGTCAAGGCGTTGATCATGCTCGATTTTCCAGCTGAAAAGTGACCGGCAAACGCAATCGTGAACTCTCGTTTTAATAGTTTGCTAGCGAATTTATCTAGTTTATCTAAACGGAGTTGATCCGTTGAAGGTTGAATCAATGTGGCGAGTGAAGCCGTCGCCTCGAGTTGGTTCGATAATCGTTCCTCAAATGAGCGCATGCGATGAAACCCCTTTCTTTCAGTCATCGTCCAGTGTATCACGATTTTTTCCATTTCGTCATCCTTCTGTAAACGTCAAAAAACGATTCGCCAAGGAAGAGGCGAATCGTTTTGATTGGCATTAAGAGGACGGAACGATTTCGTCCGCACGTGTCGATTCTTGTTCCGTCGAATGAATCCGGCGCAACAAGTGTAATTTGAAGAGATACATCACGAGCAGGTGAACGTTCGCCTGTGTTGCCTTGTAGAGTATCCACGGTAGCGTAGGGACGAATTCATGGATGGCGATGATACATTCCTGCGTACCGGGAATTTGCCGGAATTCAATCCGACCACGGCTGTCTTGCTCGACTTTTGCGAACAATCCGCCGGTAATCCGGTACGTCGCCATGTGTCGATCGTGAACCGGTTCCTTCGTCAATTCCAGCAGCGGTTGTTCGTAAAACGGAATGTGGATCCGAACGACTTGATCTTGCACGGTTGACGATAGGAAAGGGCGAGCAAATGATGACAACCAGTTCATATAATCTTCAGCTGCCCAGTCGGCATCGCGATCCTTTGGCAAAAGAACACGTTGTACCGATCGGACGTCAAGGACGTCTGGTGTCGAAGACGACGAGGAAGAAGATCCTTTTTGTTCCTCCTCCTCTTTTAACGCATCTCGGACTGATTGTTCGAATGTGATTTTGCCGTCACTGATGCCGGGAACCATTTTTTCTGGATCCGCAACCATCTCATGGACCATGCTTTCAACGAGTGGATAGACGGTTTCTTTTGGTTCTCCGGACACGAGTGTCACCCAAAGGCGGGATAATTTAACGGTCAATAAAGGAATATCGATCGTCGGTTGTCGTTTACCCATGATGTCGGCTGTTTTAAGGATCATCTCTTTGTAGGTCATCGCTTCTGGACCACCGATATCGATGGCCCGGTCTTTGACATCATCGCGATCGACACTTTCACCAAGAGCATGAATGACGTCGGGTAAGGCGACAGGATGTGTCTTGTTACGTGTCCATCGTGGGAGTGCCATGACGGGTAAGCGTTTGACGAGTTTCGATAATATTGGGAACGATGAACCTTTAGGACCAACGATTAACGCAGCACGGATCGTCGTCACCGGTGTTCCGTACGCACCGAGAACGCGTTCGACTTCAAGTCGACTCTTTAAGTGACGCGATAGATTTTCTGTTTCCTCGGGGATGATACCACTTAAGTAGATGATTTGCCGGATGCCGTTTTCTTTTGCGGCACGGGCGAAGTTATCGGCTAACAATAAGTCCATATTCTCAAACGATCCTTGTGTCAATTTAGCAGATGGCATCATCGAATGGACGAGGTAGACAGCGATGTCCGCTCCTTTCATACCAGCGATCGTATCGTCTAGAGAAAAGAGGTCGCACGATCGCCATTCGACGTGTTCCTCATTATCCTTGTCGTCACCATTTCGTGAAAGGGCGATGACGTCATATTTTTTCTTTAGTTCGTTCAGTAAATTGTGACCAATGTATCCGGTGGCTCCGGCTAAAGCTAGGCGCGTTGGCATGGATGTAAACTCCTCTCTTATATCTGTTGTAATGTACCCCCAATCGAGTCGGTTCAATCGCAAGAGGATATGCTGAGACGATTCAGTTGAATGGAATAGGGAATAGTAACATATGGAAAAGAACCAACAGGAAGTATGAAAACAAAGGGGGCTTCAACCATGCAGACGATACAATTCATGCAAGAGGGACATGAACGACGATTCGATCTGTTGTGGAGACGATTAAAGCCGAAACAACGAGAAGATGCAGCGATGGTCTCGATGCTGTACCTTGCGACAGGACAGCCACAAGTGCTCGAACGGTTCTCGGATTACTTCTTTCCGGATAGCGGTGAGTTTTTTGATCGTGAATTTCTAGCTGAACCCTATCCGAGTCCAGCGTTAGAAGCGATCATTCACTTGATCGTCCAATTGTATAATGGACGAACGACGATCACAATCATCGAGCTGATTGAACGATTGGATGAGCAACAGATGTCGCTCGTACTCGAAGCGATTAAATTGCGGGCATACGGATGTCAGATGTTACAAAAAGGTGCGAAATCGTAATGCCACTCGTATGAATCCGATTGATGAAGAAACTCCTCTTCATCAATCGGATTTTTTGTGAGGGAAGAAAAGTTGTAAGTTCAAGAATCGGTAAGAAGATGTTCGTGAATCAGAGTTCATTAAAATAAATCGCCATGAAAATAAAAGCTAAGTTTATTCACGAAGAACTAATTGAGATGGGCGGCGACTGGAAATAAGATGAAAGTATCAGTAAAAGGTGGTCTAACTATGGAAGGAGTGACATCATGCAGCTCAAAGAATCGATCTACTTTCACTCACCGATTTTCATCCAAAACTTGTTGACGACTTTACAAGGACGTCGCCTGTTCCATGAACGATACGGTCCCGCCTATCAGCAACGTTTACAAGAACTGAAACAGAAGTTAGGACGACCGCATGACGTTCGAGCAGAACAATTGCATCGATTAAACGACTTCCTTTCTTTTTGCCAAACACGTAGTCCATACTATCAGCAATTGTTTTCTACCATCGCACTAGAGCTCCCGCTAAAATCGATTGATGAGCTAAAACAGATTCCCCCTTTGACGAAAGAAATCTTACGGCAACAAAATGAGGACGTCCATGCGCACGTCCATGCCCCGATTCTCGGAAAAACGGGCGGTACGACCGGTAAATCGATTCAAGTGCATTATACAAAGGAAGACATGCAAATCCGGATGGCACATCTTGACTTCTTCAAGTGGACCCATGGAGTCGATCAAGGGATGCGCCGTGCAAGTTTTACCGGTCAAACGCTTGCTTCCCCGCAACAAAAGGCACCGGTTTATTGGCGGACGAATAAAGTCATCAATCAGATGTTGTTCTCGATCAAAAACATCAATCCGAAAACCGCCGCTGCATACATCGAACAACTGAATCGGTTTCAGCCGGAATCGATTGATGGTTTGCCTTCAGGAATGATCGAAGTCGCACGATATGCTAAAAAATATGGGATGACCTGTACGTTTCGTCCCAAAGCAATCTTCCCGACGGCTGAGATGATGACGGCAGAAGAACGAACGCTCGTCGAAGAAATCTTCCATGCGCCGATCTATGATCAGTATGCGTCGTCAGAAGGGGCACCGATCGTCGCCGAATGTCCGTATGGGAAAAAACATTTACATTATGAGATGGGAATCATTGAACGCGATGAGGACGGCGAAATCCTTGTGACGAGCTTCGATACGCATGGTACACCACTTGTCCGTTACCGCGTTGGCGATCGCATGACGCTTAGTCAGGAAACGTGTCCTTGTGGTCATCAAGGTCCGATCATCGCTTCGATCGACGGACGGGGGAGAAGCTTCATTCAACTCAGAAACGGGCACCGTGTCTTTGAAGGCGAACTTGCGGGAATCGTTCGAGCGTTCCCGAACTGTATCGAACGCGTGCAATACATTCAAGAGTCGCGGGATGAGATTGTTTTATTATATGTTCCGGATGAACGATGCTTCGAGAAAGAACATGAGAAGAAACTCTTTTTCGTTCTGGACCGACTGTTTGACGGACAATTGAATGTCGTCATGCGCGCGGTACCCGAAATTCCGAAAGAAATCAGTGGAAAAACGTTACTGATTAAACAACAGTATGCATGACACACGAAAAGGCGAGATCACCGATGATCTCGCTTTTTCATATGTCCTGAAACCGTCAGTCGCGTGGCCGCACCGGAATCCAGATGGCAGATTGATAATCGGCGGCAGACGGATCGCCTGCCGAATAAACTTCGAGTTCAGCGTGAGGGAGAGGATCATATCCATGCGATGGGATCCACTCTTGATAGATACGCTGCCACATCTCTTGAATGGCATGCGGCATCGGACCAACGACCGGAAACGTCGCCCAAAGACTCGCCGGAATCGTCATCGTTTCCTGACCGGGCAGAACTTCCGTTGTCGTCGTCGCGATCCAATAATCCATCGATGCTTCGGTGAAATTGGAGCAGACACCAATCACACCTTCAATCTGACCGTCATTTTGTTTAAACAAGGTAGCATCTTGACCGGAATGATTCACATCATTCCAAAACAACGGAATCAGTTGTTGTTGGGCACCATCTTGCGTCGGGAAATGTTTTCGCCATCCTGAAATTTGTAAAGCCGGTCGTTCGATGAGTTGGTAATCCATTTGCTCCAGTCCCTTCAAGGTCACCTGAATGCTCAGGCGGTTATAGGCGTGAATCGGACGTCGCTCGCTTCGCATCAACGTTGGCGAACAACCATGCTGACGTTTGAAAGCTTTTGTGAAAGCTTCCGGCGTCTCATAACCAAAACGTAAGGCGAGATCGATGATTTTTTCGTCCGTCTGTGTCAATTGTTGGGCAGCGAGCGTCAGACGTCGCCCGCGGATGTATTCCGGTAACGTCATCATCGCAAGTAACGAAAACGTCCGTTGTAAAGGATACGTTTGCATCTGCGCCACCCTTGTCAAAACGTTGAGATCGAGCGAATCTTCTAAATGATCTTCGATATAGTCAATGACGCGTTGAATTGATTCGAGCCACATCTTGTCACCTCCTTGTTTTTAGTATAATAGAGCGATGATCGTTGGACCTGTCCAAGGCGATAGTAATTTGTCAGGATGCATGTTCCCTTATTTTTGTCATATTCTTGTCAGGTACATAGGCTATCGTAGAGACATCGAAACCGTTACTTCCCTTGCGAAAGGACGTGATGACATGGGTATCAAAGAGCAGATCTACAATCGCTCTCCTCTATTTCTCCAGCACCTCTTCACAACCCTCTATGGGTATCAATTGCATCGCGAACGTTATGGACCGGCCTATCAAGAACGGTTCCGGATGCTCCTCGAACGAGAACATACGACGATCGACGTCAAAGCGGAACAACTTGATCGTTTAAATGACTTTCTTCACTTCTGTACGGAACACAGTCCCTATTACCGTCAGCTCTTCACTTCACATGGCATTCGCCTACCGTTAACGGACTTATCCGAACTAAAACATATTCCTGTACTATCAAAAGAAATATTACGAACGCACATGGAGAACATTCAAACAGATGTCGCTGCGCCAATCATAGGGAAAACGGGCGGAACGACAGGCACGTCACTGCAAGTACGATATACGATACCGGATATGCAAATTCGCATGGCCCATCTGGATTATTTCAAGGCGACCCACGGTGTCTACCGTGGCATGCGACGAATCAGCTTTACGGCACAGGATCTCGTACCCGAGCGTCAACAGGTGGACGTCTATTGGCGAATGAATCGAGCGGCGAATCAGCTCTTGTTCACGGTGAAACGATTATCCCCACGGACGATGGCAGCGTATCTTGAAGCTATCGAACGTTTTCAACCAGAAACGATCGATGGTCTTCCGTCAGCGATGATTGAGCTCGCCCGGTTCGCGAAGCGAGAAGGGATCCGCTTGACGTGTCAACCGATTGCGATTTTTCCGACGGCTGAACGCATCGATGCGGAAGAGCGCCAAGTCATCGAAGAAGTGTTTCACGGAACAGTCTTTGATCAATATGCATCGTCTGAAGGGGCACCAATCGTTTCGGAATGCCGGTTTGGTCAAAAACATCTGCATCATGAGATGGGAATCATCAAACTCGATACAGACGGGGAGATTCTCGTGACGAGTTTTGATACACACGGCACTCCCCTCATTCGCTACCGGGTCGGAGATCGGATGACGCTCAGTCAGCGCACCTGTTCCTGTGGTCACCCGGGACCAATCATCGAATCGATTGATGGCAGGGGGCGGGCATTCATTCAAAAACCGGATGGGCAAAAGATTTTTGAAGCGCAACTGGCGAGTCTCGTCAAACATTTGCCAAATAGTATCGAGCGTATTCAATATGTTCAAATGACGACAGATAGCGTATCGATCTACTACGTTCCGGACGCAGAGCGGTTCAGTCAATCAGACGAACGACTTCTGATGGAACGGCTATACCGTTTGTTCGGTCGTGATATCCATCTCGATGTGCAAGCCGTTTCTTATATCGATGCAGAGGAAAGCGGGAAAATTTTACTCGTTAAATCAAATTTAACAGGGTAAAAAAAGGGGCTGACTCAAAAATCAGTCTCTACAAAGATAAGGGTGGCAGAATGATGATCTGCCATCCTTATCTCGTAACAAAAAGAATGACACGTCACACGCCACTCCTACAGGAACAAGCGCATTTATGCGCTGTCAGAGACAAACAAGACCCGCTTTTCTGCTTGAATGAAGCAGGAAAACTGGCTTGTGTCTCGCCTGAGGAAAAGGCGTGAAAAGACGCGTCATTCTTTTTTGAGTCAGCCCATTTTAATTACTTTTCACCATACCTCGTGTAAAAGTACAAAACATCTCTGCTGTTGGTATTTCTAAAGAGACACCACGTTAAAAGTGTTAAAGTGCCTCATTGATTCAAATTGTTTTTGATATCTCTTACCTTTTTTAAAAGCCATTTTTTATTTTCTTTGTCTTTTACGATGATAAAATCTTCTGTTCCTTTAACAGAATAGATGGTGGACCCGACTGAAAAAAGATTCGATTGACTGTTCGCTTGGGGCATTTCATATGCTTTTGTTTTCTTTAGTATCGTGCTAATTTTTTCCCCTTGTTGCTTAGATGCATCCAATTCTGCTTCTGTTCCGTTATACTCTTTGTTATTCACAATGACGATCATGGCATAACTAGCTTCGTCCTCTGTACCGGTTTGACTGCATCCGAATAAAAATCCAATGAACACAATGACAAATATCTTTTTCATCGGAACCTCCTTATATGAGCATTTGTTGAATAGTAACTTAAATTCATGATAGGTAAAAGTCGCTTCCTTTACCAAGTATAAGGTAAAATCAGGAAAAGGAGGGGGATAGATGAAACCTCAGATTTTACTGCTAGGCATGTTCCATCTCGATCGCCCGGCCAATGGAGATCTGATTCGTCCGTCGATATTTGATGTCAGATCAGAACGACGGCAACGAGAAATCCAAGAAGTCGTTGCTCGATTGAACGCATTTCGACCGACAGGCGTTGCTCTTGAGACGGTAGCCGAACGCATGAGTGATTTGCAACATACATATGAAACCTATCAATCCGAGAGCGACTTAACCGATAATGAACGGCAACAAATTGGTTTTCGCTTAGCCCGGATGGCGGGAGTATCACATCTCCATGGGGTCGATTGGAACGAAGTCGTACCTGGCGTACCGGATTTAGGAATCGTCCGTTCACATCATCCGGAAGCTTTTGAGACGATCGTCGCGGCTGAGATGAAGCGGACAGAACAGTTAGAGCACGCGATGGAGCAGTTATCCTTCTCCGAATGGCTCGACCGATTGCACGCTGAAGAAACGATTGTAGCGTCGGCTAGAATCTATGATCAAATCGAACGACTGGAAAGCGGGCTGATTTGGATCGAACGCTACTGGCAAGTCCGCAATCAAAAGATCACAAATCGTTTACTGCAACTCGCTCAGACGAACGAGCGAATCGTCTGTTTGTACGGTGCTGCGCACCTCCCGTTATTACGACAGTACTTGAATGAATCGAACCAAGTCGAAGTGATGACGTGGAACGATTGGAACAACGAAAAGGAGTGTATGTAAATGCTATTTCACTACCATATCTGGACACCACATTTGGAAGAAACAGAAGCCTGGTACACGGCACGCGGGTTTCACGTTTCCCAGCGCATCGGGAAGAAGGACGGAGAATTTTCTTCGTTTAATCCACCTCTGTCATGGAATGATTTTCGAGCGGATCAAATTTTATTCCGAATCATCGAAATGAAACGGGGGGCGGTCAACGTGACGATCGGATTCGGAAAAACGGTTCGCTTCGATCACATCGGATTTTTGATTCAGCCTGGTGACGTGCAAACGATTCTCGACCGCGCAGAAACGTTATCGTTCACGGTCCAAGCGAACGAGCGTCGGACGTTCTTGCAGACACCATACGGATTACGGATTGAACTGCAAATCCATGAAGATGCGATTGCGGATACTGATGGAACGACACTTGAGCGTCTCGTTCTGGCGACGCCACGCGAAGGATTAGAGGCGGATTTAGCGAAACTGTTCGATCAACCGATTTCACAAATCCAAACCGTCCGCGGAGAGAAGACCGTCTTGCAAGAAGCAGTCTTTTCCGACGTATCGCTAGTAGGTACGGATCCGAACGGTGTTCAGCTCGTCTGCTCATAATCAACGAATACTTTAATCGGGAGATCTGGTGTTTCCATTAAGCTAGCGAAGCAACTGGCGAGCTCCGAAAACGAAGTCTCGTGTTCGAACAAAGCGAGCAATGTCGCGTGACGCTCGTCTGCAAAGAGCCAGTCTGCGTGCTTGCGGTAGTCCCAGCCGTCACTCGATGCAACGATCTGAAGTTCTTTCGCGTGAAAAGCGGGCGTCAACGCCAAGGATTCCCGGTTGCCGTCCGATAAGACGCAGATTGAACCATGAGGACGGACAGCGGATTGAAGCTCGGCAAAGGCCGCTTGACGTCCGGAACATTCGATGGCGGCGTCATACATACTTGAACCCGGTGTGACAACACGTGCACCTAATTGACGCGCTAACTCCGCTCGGGACGTAAGCGGCTCGAGGATATCAATCTGACGAACGTTGACGTAATGCCGTAAGTAATGTACCGTCAGCAAACCGAGCGTACCCATTCCAGAAACTAAGACGCTTGTGTCGGGTGTCAATGTCAGCTTACGGACGCCTTTTGCCGCGTCACAGGACAGAATCAACAGTAGGGCTTCGCGCGGTGAGATATGAGCAGGAACCGGGATGACCTTCGATACAGGAACGATCGCCTGATCTTGATGACCATAGAAGCTGACGACCCGATCACCGGGCTTGACGATTTGGACGGCGTCACCAACTGCAAGCACTTCGCCGTAGCTTTCATATCCGGTCTCGAGCGGATAGTCATAGCTGGTTTCGGTCATATCTTGTTCCAGCCATTGGGGAAGTTCGGCACCAATACTGATGGCACCGGCTAAGGTGCGGACGTGGACGTCATGGATGCCAAGCGGCGGCAGTTCCCGAACAAGATAACCAGGTGTCTTCGACTCCACAAGACAGCAAATCGTTGTAGTGTTCAACATGTAAACCTCATTTCATTGTTGGATTGATGACATATGGATCAAGCATATACCACTTTACTTGTAAAATATAACAATTCGAAACCAGAAATGATGTAGAATAAGAAAGAAAAGGGGGGGAATCAAATGGAACCATTATTGATTTTGGCATTGCTCGTGTTCGCATTTTTGACGTATCGGTATAGTAAGATCCTCGTCCGAAAGGATATTTCTACCGCAAACAAACGACTCGCGATCGTCTTTTATTTGATTGCCGTCAGTGGACTTGGCGCTGTCGTTTATTTCAACGTATAAGGAGGACCACCCATGCATTCAACGACTAAACGACGAATCGGTGCGTACATCATCAACCAAGCTGTTTATTTCGGACTTTCCGCCTTCATCGAAAAAACGGTGTTACGACGTGTGAAGTCAGAAGTCGTTCACGCCGTCGTGACACAACCGACAATCAGTTTTCTAGGAGAAGTCGCGCAATTAAAACTGTTGAACGGAAAAACGATTGGTGGTCGGATTTGCGGCATCCAGGTTGAAAGCGAGAACGGATTGCCGTTGACGACAGAACAAATTGTCCGCCGAACAGTCTATCGTGATACGGTCTCGCTATTTAAGATTCGACCGTATTGGAAACCGTTTCTTGAGAACGGACACCGATTACCGGAAGATGACTTCGCGAGAACGATCGTCCGCTTGAATCAGGAGAAGCTAAATAATGAAGCTTGATTTTCATGTTCATTGTGTCCGTGCCTCTCAACCTACAGGAGCCATTCTGCTTTATCATGGTTGGGGCGGAACGGCTGTTTCTTATCTAGAGTTTGCGCGACAATTATCTGACGAAGGATACGATGTCTTCATCCCGGAACTTCTTCGACACGACCAGCGTGAACCGCTTGATCATCCATTTGATCCAGAAATAACGACGACCTATTTTTGGTCCGTCGTCGAACAATCGATTACGGAAGCGACAGCTATCATCGAACAATCAGGCTGGCATGTTTCAGACGTGATAGCGATCGGCGTCTCGATGGGTGGGTTCATTGCCCACGGGATCATGTCGCGTCAGCCGATTAAAGCACTCGTTGCGATCAATGGGGGCGGTGCCTATCTTGAAGCAGAACGTCAATTCCGCGTTCGTGACGGGCGACCTGCCATCAAAAAGGAGGATGTACCATGGAAGCTCGATCCAATCAGCGTGATGGATGAGCGTCCGCGATTACTCCTGCACGGCGATGCCGATGACATCATTCCACTATCGATCCAGCAGTTTTATCACGGGACAGCTGTTCAAGCAGGTATGGCGCAAACGACCGTATTAGACGTTTTTCCAGGTGTCAATCATACCGTGACCGATGCAATGATCAAGCAACTGATCACATGGCTGAAGCACGTCAAACTTCAAGGGGCGACAGATGGACTACATACGTTTTCTTCGCAGTAAGGTCGGTCAAGAAAAAGTGATGTTGAACTTTGCGGGTGGCATCGTCTTCGACGAGGAGGGGCACATTCTTCTTCAAAAACGGCGAGAGCAACAAGCATGGGGCTTTCCCGGCGGCGCACTGGAACTGGGAGAGTCGATTGTCGAAGCCGCACAGCGTGAGATTTTCGAAGAGACCGGTTTTCATGTCACGATTGAACGTTTGAGTGGTGTCTATTCGAAGTACGAAGAGATGTATCCAAACGGGGATGTCGCCCAACCGATCGTCCATTTTTTCGTTTGTCGAATCAATGGGGGGCAATTGACGATTGATTCCGATGAATCACTCGATATTGCTTTTTTTGAAAGAGACCAAATGCCAGAACTCTATAGCGATTTGCATCAAACAGCCTGGAACGATTTTTTGACGGAACTGGGTCCGGTTTTTCGATAACGCAAAAATCCCCCCTGATGTAAAAATCAGGGGGGATTTTATGTTCTCCATGTTCAGCGTTCAAAGCCGCCTTCGGAATGAATGATCTGTCCGGTCACCCAGCTACCGTCAGGACTCACGAGGAATTGGATCAATCGTGCGACGTCTTCTGGCGCACCGATTCGCCCGAACGGAAAACTAGGTTTAAGCGCTGTCCGTGTTGCTTCATCCATCCAAGTCGAGTCTGTCGGACCCGGATTGACCGCATTAACGGTGATGCCAAGCGGTGCTACGGCTGCCGCGTAAGTCTTTGTAAATGTCGACAAGGCACCTTTTGTCGTAGCGTAAGCAATCTCGTCAGGCATCGGACCGAGATCTTGTCCGGACGTCAGTTGAATGATACGACCGGACGTTAGATGTGCTTCAGCGAATCGTTTCGTGAAACGTGTCGCGAGCAACAACGGTGCCCGGAGATTGACGGCATAGTGTTGATCAAGACTGGCTGCATCAAGTGTTCGCCAATCCGTCATCGTCGAATGGGCAGCGTTGTTGATCAGGATACTTGGTGTTCCAAAGTCTTCAATGCGTGCGAATAAATCGTCAGCAGCATCTGCTTGACCTAAATCTAGCTCGATCGCAAGGACGCGGGCACCTTGATTTTCGAGTTCGGTCGTAAAACTAGCCGCCCAATCCGCTGTTGCTTTAAAATAAGTAAAGACCAGGTCATGTCCGGACGAGGCAAGCTGGCGGCAAATGGCAGCTCCGATGTCGCGTGTCTGACTGGCGCCGGTTACGATGGCAATAGGTCGAGTCATATGTATTCTCCTTTATGTAAATACATTCATAAAAACCAGATGTTTACAGAAATTAGTATAGCGTATGGAGGACTGAGAAAGAAAGCGTTATCAATATTTAACATCATGACATCACGCCTATCAAAAAGAGTGTAGTAAAGGTAAAGTGTAAGTAACACAGTAATTCGATAAACAGTACGGGAAGGATGAATCACTCATGAAAGCAATCGTCTTATTTGATGGAGAGTGTAATCTCTGTGACGCAAGCGTCCAGTTCATCTTAAAACGAGACCAAGGGTACCATGATTTTGCATCGTTACAAGGAAAGACCGGACAAGAATTCGTAAAGCGTCATCATCTCCCGGCAACGATCGACAGTGTCGTCGTAATTGAACGAGGAGTACCCTATATCAAATCGGACGCAGCGTTACGAATTGCTGGTCATTTACAGGGTGGATGGAAACTGTTGACTATTTTACGTATTTTTCCACGGTCATTCCGAGATTATGTGTATGATGTTGTCGCCAAAAATCGACATCAGTGGTTCGGTGTAAAACAACATTGTGCGCTCCCTTCATCAGAGACGCGTGCTCGATTTCATGATTGAAATAGGAAAAAACCGCCTTCATCTAAATCGCGGTTTTTTGTCGTTTAACTAAAATAAATACTATATTTTTGGTTGGGCCAGATCCGAGTGATATAAAATCAACTATTCAGCTTAATATTGGATCTTTCTTCTGATCTGAACGGTCGGATTACACTTGTTCATAAAAATGTGACTAAATAATGATAAGGCGAGTATAACTGAGCTTTGGAAATAAAAATCTCGGAAGGTGAGACGGATTCACGTGCTCCTCGCACATCGATCAAACATCGGTAAATCAACGTTTCTAGTTCTACAATAAATTCTGGATATTGATACAGCGCATCATTCATTTGCCTATGAAGATGATCTTCCATTAAGACGATACAGGGATTGGTTTCTTTCAAAGTCAATGCACTAAACACAGTTCGCTGTTGTCTGAAATCTTGATTCAAACAGCAGACGATTTGATTTAAATCACCTTCCACTTTTTTCACTTCCTAGTTCTATATTATTCATATCATTTTCATACATGTTATTAATTGTGTTCCACTATTCATCGATTCATAAACAGAAGAAAAATCTAAACGCTTTTCATTTTTAAGAGTGGACGACCATTCAATTCGTTTAGATATTCGTGATAGGAAACAAGAGTTACAAATTTCTAAAATATCATTTTGCCTTTTTACGAAAAAACAACTAGATTTTCGCACTTCTTATCCTATAAGATAGGCTATATATTATGTGCAAAATCACTGTTGATTATTTGTTGCTGCACTTGAAACCACACTATCAATTGTGAAAGCGAGAGAGCTTTTGTACTATTTCTGTAAGAGGAATTAAAAAGAAGGTGAAATGGATGAAAATGACTCGCTCTACGGACTATGCTATTCGTGTGCTAATTTATGCAGCGTCGCATCCGACTAGACTTGTACAAATTCAAGAAGTAGCAACACATTACGATATTTCTAAAAACCATCTAATGAAGATTGTCCATTCTTTAAGTAAGTTCGGTCTCATAATCTCCGTACAAGGTCGCAATGGTGGATTCAAGTTAGCGAAATCGCCAGATACGATTACATTAGGAGAAATCGTCCATTTATTCGAAGAAGTGTCTTATCTCGAAAATGTGACGGTTCCAAATAAAAATGGTAGTTTACAGAACACACGACAAGCGTTCGATCAAGCATTCACGTCCTTCACGGACGCACTTCAAGCCTATACGTTACTAGACTTAATTGCGCCACCGATCAATGATTGAAGTAAAGAGTCAGAGACAAAGGATTGCTCTCTGGCTCTTTATCCTTGTACATAATGAAAACAGACACTCATAATTAATTATGATCCGTTTATACTAAAAACTAGTATCTCTTATGTTACTATAAACAAGATTCGGATGCTATTCGAATCTTATTTTTACAACTAAAACATGTTCAATTTGTACTTGTTTATTATATTAGCTATATTGAAGGGGAATTGTACCTTCATTCTGTTCACTGTCTAGATTATAATAAGGGACTTTAATCCCATTCAGATAAAGGATTAAAGGCATCCGTCCATTGATCCATGTAAAAGGGAGGTTTTTGCAATGTCCGAAATGACCATCGGAATGTTCGTTCACTTCATTCAACGCTTAGTGCAATCCCCGCGATTCATCGTTCAACAATCCGGGGTAGACGAGAACGCCTATACTTTCGAAATCCGCGAATTGAATCTTTTAAGTGTTTCAAAGACCGAACTGCTCCGCAAAACGATTCATCTACTTCGTGAAAAGACATCAGAAGGTACACGCGAAACGTTGACGAATGAACTGGTCACTCTATCACAAAAGACTTTAATGAAGTCGGATACGATTGCTACGCTTGAAGTGAAGTCCACAATAGAAGGGTCACTGCATCTTACATTTTCGGAAGACAAAAAGATCTGGTTTTTAGGTATTTTAGACACGGAAGAGGCAATCATTCGGTTCACAGAACGTTTTCAAAGCGTCATAAATGACGATCGAGCATCTCGTTAAACAAGGCAGGTCGAACCACTAATGTGGCTCGACCTGCTTTTGTCTTATCCTGTACAGAGCATCAAGACGTTGCCGTCGGGATCTGCAAACGTAAAGTAAGCAAAGTCATCGAAACGTTCGATGTCTCGAATGATGGGTGCGTGTAGTGACCGCACAAACTGATAGGATGCATCGATGTCCGTCGTATAAAAATTAAACAAGGCATGGGGAGAAGGGTGATGTCGGTACGTTGCGTCATTCGTATGATCATCGAGCGTCAAACTCGTTGGACCCTCAAGTGGAAGATTGTAGACAGGTGACGAGACGCGCGACGCATCAAACGGCAGCTGCAGTAACTGGTGATACCAAGCGGCGGCACGTTTCACATCCTGAACATGCAAAAAGACAGCGTTCAAGCGAGGCGCAATGAGGTGGGTCGAAATTGACATCAGAATCTCCTCCTTTGATTTCATACATGTTCCTTTCGATAACAGCCTCTTAATTCCTCTAATCCCTATAAATGGAATATGGTATGATGTATCAGGAAAATCATTTACGAATTGGAAAGGAATGATGATATGGAAACCATCATTTGTACGACGTGTGGCGTCGAGCAAATCAATCCAGAGCGCGAAACGTGTCCGATTTGCTTAGAGGAACGACAGTATGTCAATCCAACTGGTCAAACGTGGACGACGCTCGCTGCCATGCAAACGTCAGGAACGTATCAAAACGTCATTAGCGACGACGGAGCAGGCGTCTATTCGATTCAGACGACACCGGCGTTCGGTATCGGTCAGACGGCATATCTTGTAAAAGGAAAATCGTTCAACCTGTTATGGGACTGCATTACATATCTTGATTCAACAACGAAAGAGCAACTTAACGAGTTAGGCGGGATTCACGCGATTGCTTTATCACATCCGCATTATTATGCGACACAAGTCGAATGGGCGGAGACTTTTGACGTACCGATCTATATTCATGAAGATGATGCGTCGTTCGTGACACGACCAAGTGAGCGCATCGTCTTCTGGAGTGGTGAACGCTTGGAGTTGGCGGAAGATTTGATGTTACATCGCGTAGGTGGTCACTTCAAAGGAGCAGTCATTTGTGAACGAAAAGACGCATCAGCGGGGCTGTTGTTGACAGGAGACATCATTCGGATCGTTGCCGATCGGGCATGGGTCAGTTTCATGTACAGCTATCCGAATGTGATTCCGCTTCCGGCAAAGACGGTCGCGCGAATGGCAGAAACGTTACGTCCGCTTCATTTTGAAAAATTATATGACGCCTTTCATCGGAAAATCGAAACCGGTGCGTCTGAAGCAGTAGCGCGCTCTGCAGAGCGGTACATTGCTGCCTTAAACGGGGACTGGTTCACGACATGAAGTCGCGCTTGATCGTCATCCGTGGGAATTCTGGTAGTGGAAAAACGACGCTTGCAAAAGCGTTACGATCGGTCTTACCGGATAGCATCTTATTCTCGCAAGATGTCATCCGCAGGGAGATGTTGAACGTAAAAGATGGACCAGGAAATCCGGCGATTCGCTGGATCGAAGAGTTGATCGGACTTGCTGACGGACGCCACGCGACGATTCTGCTGGAAGGAATTCTTGCACAGGACTGGTACGGTGAGATGATTGACCGGTTGGAACGACGCTTTACTTCACGGTACGCGGCGTATTATTTTGACGTCTCATTTGAAGAAACGGTTCGTCGCCATGAAATGCGCCAGCCCACGGAGTTTTCTGTGACGGATATGAAACGCTGGTGGATTGATCAGGATCACCGCCCGACAGATCGTCTAATTGCTGAGGATAGATCGATAGAATCCGTGATTCAAATGATAAATCAAGAGCAAAAAGGGGAGAGCGAATGACACACTACATTTTTGACATGGATGGAACGTTGTTTCAAACGAATGCCGTGCTGTCGCATGCGCTAGAAGAGGTCTTTCAAGAGTTGCGTCAAACGGGACGCTGGGAGGGGGAAACCCCACTCGCCCTCTATCAGCAGATCATGGGCGTCTCGTTACCGGAAGTCTGGCAGACGTTACTACCGGACTTTTCAGCCACAGACCAACAGGCTGCGGATCACAAGTTTCGACGTAGCTTAGAGCAGGCAGTCAAAGCGGGGCACGGTCGCTTATATCCAGGAACGGTCGAGTTGCTCGCTCGTTTGAAACAAGCGGGTCACTCCGTCTATATCGCCAGTAATGGGTGGCCATCCTACCTGTCAGCAATCGTGACGACGTATGGACTTGAAGCGTATATCGATCATGTCTATAGCATTGAAGACGTTCGTTCCGGTGATAAATCAGCACTCGTACGGGAGATTTGTAAGATGCACGATATCTCGTCAGGCTACGTTGTCGGTGACCGCTTATCTGATTTCAAAGCGGCGCATGCGAACGGGCTCGCTGCGATCGGTTGTCAGTTCGATTTTGCACAAGAGCAGGAACTCGCAGTCGCGGACCGAGTCGTAAAAGAGTTGAGTGCTGTCTACTAAAAAGAGCCGTCTTCTGTGGAAGACGGCTCTTACTTATAGCTAGCAATTATTCTGCCCACCAGAGGGCATCGTTTGGTTTCTTCGCGATTGATGCGACTTCTTTTTCACTCGATACAGTCGGATGCGATCCTTTAAGTGCTTTTCCGGCTGTATTTTTAAAGAAGAAGAAGAACGTAACGAAGCCGATGACGCTGACTGCTGTTAGATAGAAAGCAGGAGCGAGCGGATTTTGTGTCGTATGGACGAGCCACGTCGAAACGAGTGGCGTCGTTCCACCGAAGATCGAGACCGAGACGTTGAACGTCACGGATAGTGTCCGGTAACGGACATCCGTATAGAAGATACTCGGTAGAAGACTTGGCATCGTTCCTTCAAAGATCGCCAAGAAGAAGCCAAGGATGAAGATCCCGATTCCGACGAACAAGAGTGGTTTAAGACCAATCAAGAAGAACGACAGGATTGAGAGCAACGATAGTCCGGCTAACGCGAAAAGGACGATATTACGATTCCCTTTTTTATCACTGAGCTTCCCGAAGAAGTAAGCGAGCGGAATCATGATCACCATGACACCAGTAATTAGAATCGTACTTGTCGAACTTGACATGCCGATGACTTCATCGAGGTACGATGGCATGTAGGACAAGAGCATGTAGTTCGTAATATTGAAGAAGGCAACAGCGATGAAACAAACGATGATATCACGTTTGTGGTCGCGAAGAATTTCGCGGAATGTCGCAGGCTCTTCTGTGTTTTCATTAATCTCATTTTCGAAGATCGGTGATTCATCCAAGTGACGACGTAAATAGAGACCAAATAAACCGAGTGGTGCTCCAAGAATGAAGGGAATCCGCCATCCCCAAGATGCCATTTGATCATCCGATAAGGTGACGAAAAGTGTTGTAGCCAGTAATGAGGCGAGAATATATCCACCGAGTGTACCGATTTCAAGTCCACTTCCGAGGGCACTCCGTTTGTTATCTGGTGATGACTCAGCGATGTAGACCATTGCGCCGGCATATTCACCGCCAGTCGAGAATCCTTGTAAGATCCGGGCTAACAATAATAGGATCGGTGCCCAAATTCCGATTTGATCGTAGGTCGGTAATAATCCAATGATGAGCGTGGAACCAGCCATCATGACGATCGTCGTTGTTAAGACGACCTTCCGCCCGAGTCGATCTCCGATGCGTCCAAAGACGATTCCGCCGATTGGTCGCATTAAAAAAGCGATCGCAAACGTCGCAAAAGTAAAGACGAGCTTCAGTTCATCATTTTCAACAGCGCTAAAGAAGTTTTGACTGATGATGATTGCGAGATAGGAATAAAGACCAAAATCGAACCATTCCATCGCATTCCCAATTCCGGTCGCGTAGACACTCTTTTTGGTTTGCTGCATGTCAACGACATTGACTTTTTCTTTTCTGAATTTCATAAGTTCTGTTCACTCCCTTTGATAAGTTCGTATCGTACCATAGCAGGAAATGAAGTCAAGTTGCTAATGCGCTTAATCAATTGAAAACGACTGAAAACGGCTCTGTGCCGGAAGTTGTCAAACCGTTGCTACTCTAAGGACGAACAGGGGTGTGCATTTTTTATGAAAAAAATTGAAAATTTTTTGGATGTTTTCATAAATTCGAAACAATTTTCATATGTTTTCACAACTAAAAAATCAGTAATCCGCCTTTAGGATGGGGGAAGTTAAACTATTTTTTGGTAATTTTTAAAATGAGGGTGGAAAGTAAAGGAGAATGCTTATGAAGAAGAAATGGATCGCCATTGTATGTCTTTGGCTCATTGTAGTCGTCGGTGGTTGGTATGCTGGATTTCAAGAATCAAAAGTATCCGGTTTTCCGATGCCGCGATTTGCTACGGCAGTTGAAAAACAAGGCGAGTGGAAAATCAAAACCCGTCTAGTCTCTGAAACTGACGGACCGGGTTTACTCTATGGGACTCGGATTCGCCAAGCCGGTTGGAAAGAACTCGATCGTGAAGGAACGACGGCGTGGTATGAAAAAGACGGGAAAGTGATTGCCTTGACGACGTTTGATGGGGAACTGTATCTCGAAAATTCGAGTAAAGAAAAGATTCGGTTATAACACAATGAAATGAGACAACGATTGGCTTGTCTCATTACTGTAAGCACTTCAAAAGGATTGCATGGGCATCAGCTCATGCAATCCTTTTTGTTTTAATCATCTTCGGAAGAGGAGAGTTGTTTATGTGTCTTAGAATCGTAAATTTTATAGGAAATCGGAAATCGATGGTTCTTTGTTGAAATGACGCGACAGAAATAGGGCACGTCTTCTCCGTACGCTCCTAATTCCGGATAATCTTGAAAGGTAAAATCCTCATAATCTTCGGTTGAGTCGAAAATAATAGACATGGATTGTGTCTTTCCTGAGTTTTCCTCTACATAACAGTCACCTTTGATGACAGCGTAGTCCTTGAAGACGATTTGCGATAGGCTAGGGACCGTCCAGTAAAGTAGTCCAAATCCAAGTAACGTGATGAAGATGAACTGAAGTTTGTCTTTAAATGTTTCTGTCGAGTCTTTCCATGTATCAATCGTAAAGAAGATGCCACCAAAAAGTGTAATGATTCCGAGTATAAGCATTCCGTAATACAGAATGAGTTCACGATTCATTTGATTTAGCTCCGTTCTTCATAAATATAGTCCATTCGCCTGAACGACGAAATGCGAATGTTCATAATGGTATGTGATGACGGAATAGTCGAACGGACGACCGTTCGTCAAATGAAATACTGTCTCGATCGTTAATCCAGGATCGCCCTCGGTGAGATCCAGATGATGAGCCGACTCAGCGCTTAACTTCCCGACGTGCATGTACATATCCGAGAACCCAATATTCAATTGGAGTGCCGTCTCTAAGTATTCGAAGATCGACTGCTCGACGATTTCACGATTTAAGTACGGAACGATTGATTGGCGATAGTAAGACTCTTCGAGACAGAGGATCTTGCCGTCGATGTAGCGGATTCGCTTGACGTAATAAACCGTCTCACCTGCCTCGATCCCGAGATTCTTCGCGATGTTATCGGTTGCAGCGATTGGTTCGAGTGCGAGAACGGTCGACTCAATCGTATGACCGACGAGATTCTGCTTGAATCCTTGGGTCGAGAACAGGCGAATATAGCCGGTGCGATTCGTCTTCCGGACAAAAATTCCGCTTCCGCGGACTTGAAAAATGATTCCTTTTCGTTCGAGTAACTCAAGTGATTTTGTCATCGTCGTCTTACTGACGGCGAACTGCCGGATCAACTCTTCGAGAATCGGTAGTTTGTCTCCTTGTTTCAACTCATGTTGTTCTATGTACCGTTCGATTTCATCAGCCGTCTGTTGGTATTTCAGCATAGGACACCTTCTTTTCTTGCGAACTTTTTCTTTCTTTAGTATAGCATAAGCCATCTCCTGATTAATAACATGTTAAATTTAATTATTTATGTATTGATTAATTGTGCATGTACAATTAAAATGAAAGGGTATTCAAGCGTCATATTCAGGGGAGGGACACGATATGGGCAAGGTTCGCGATTATCAACAATTGGCGCATTCGATATTAGAAGCTGTCGGTGGCGAAGACAACGTCATCAGCGCCGTCCGATGTGCAACTCGACTTCGTCTTGTCTTGAAACGATCGGATTCGTCAGCCAAGGAAACAGTCAGTGCACTACCTGGCGTCATTACGGTCGTTGAGTCTGGCGGGCAGTTTCAAGTCGTCATTGGTCAACACGTTGGGGAAGTCCATCAAGAATTTGTGAAGCTCGTCGATTTGGAACAATCGGAAACGGAAGAGGCGCCGAAAGGGACGGTCCTCAACCGAATCATTGCGACGATGTCAGCCGTCTTTGCACCGTTCGTCTACATCTTAGCTGCAGCGGGGATTCTGCAGGGAACTTTGATTTTGACGACGCTCGCTTTTCCAGCATTTGCGAAGACGGGTACTTATGAAGTCTTTAGCTTCATCTCATGGGCACCGTTTACGTTCTTGCCGATCTTCATTGCTATCACGGCAGCGAATCATTTTAAGGTCAACGCCTTCATCGCGGTCGCCTGTAGTGCGGCACTTGTCAGTCCAACATGGGCAGATATCGCAGCACGCATCACTGCCGGTGAATCCATCACGTTCCTAGGAATCGCTTTATCCGGTACGACGTATACGTCATCGGTCTTACCGCCATTATTCCTCGTCTGGATTTTGTCCTATGTTGAGCGATTCCTGAACAAGACGATTCATGAAGTCATTCGTCCGTTGTTCGTTCCATTCTTCAGCATGGTGTTGATGGTGCCGCTTACGATTCTCTTGATCGGACCGATCACGACACTTGGTGCAGAAGGGATCGCAAACGGGTATAACTACTTAGCGGAGAATGCTCCTGCGGTAGCTGGTCTCATCATCGGTGGCTTCTGGCAAGTCATCGTTATCTTCGGTGTCCACTGGGGTGTCACGCCGATGGTGCTCGCAAACTTTGAGCAATATGGTCGCGACTCGTTCCAAGCCTACCAAACGATTGCCGTCATCGCCCAAATCGGTGCTGTCATCGGGGTCATCTTGAAAGCACGTAACAAAGAAACGAAAAAAGTCGGGGTCTCAGCCGGACTGACAGGCATCTTCGGTATCACGGAACCAGCCATCTATGGGGTGACGCTCCGTTTTAAAAAACCGTTCATCTATGGCTGTATCTCGGGAGCAATCGGTGCTGTCACGGCAAGTTTCTTTAAACCGTATTACTTTGCCTACGCCGGATTACCGGGACCATTGACGCTCGTCAACGGCATCGATTCCGACTATCCATCGTCGATCATCGGCTTATTGATCGGAACGGCGATTGCCTTGATTCTACCGATCGTCTTGATTCAAGTGTTCGGTTTCGGGGAGCAGGCTGCTCCGGTCGTAGCACCTGAAAGTACAGCGACACCAGTTGCAAAACAGGAAGTCAGCGCAACTCTGACAAACGAAGAGACGCTTCGCGCACCACTTGAAGGAACGATTGTTGCTTTATCAGATGTACCGGATCCTGTATTTGCTTCCGGTGCGATGGGACAAGGGGTAGCGATTCGTCCGACGAACAACCGGGTCACGGCTCCGTTTGACAGTACCGTCGTCATGGTCGCTCCGTCAGGTCACGCGATCGGATTACGCTCGACGAGTGGTGTCGAAGTTTTGATCCATGTCGGTCTTGAGACCGTGACGCTCGACGGTAAACCGTTTACGCTTCACGTCAAAGAAGGCGAATCCGTGACGACAGGCGATCTACTCGTAACGTTTGATGCGACAGCGATTGAAGCGCATGGACTCGAGACGATCACGCCAATCATTATCACGAACACTCAGAGTTATGCACAAATCCTACCGACGGACGAGACGGTCACGACGGCAAATACACAGATTTTGACGATCATCAAGTAAGAGAAAAAGAAGGAGGACATGAAGATGAAGACATTACCAAACGATTTCTTATGGGGCGGTGCGTTAGCAGCGCATCAATTCGAAGGTGGCTGGAATGCTGGTGGAAAAGGACCGAGCGTCGTTGATGTATTGACGGCAGGAGCACACGGCGTTGCACGACGTATCACGGATCAGGTAGAGGAGAATGAATTTTATCCGAATCACGAGGCGATTGATTTTTATCACCGTTATAAAGAGGACATCGCCCTGTTTGCTGAGATGGGACTAAAGTGTCTCCGGACGTCAATCGGTTGGAGTCGGATTTTCCCAAACGGAGACGAAGCGGAACCGAACGAAGAAGGACTGAAGTTTTATGATGACGTCTTCGACGAATTACTGAAATACGACATCGAGCCGATCATCACGTTGTCGCATTTTGAGATGCCACTCCATCTTGCGCGTGAATATGGCGGTTTCCGCAACCGGAAAGTAGCGCTGTTCTTCGAAAAATTCGCGGAAGTCTGTTTCACGCGTTACAAAGACAAGGTCAAGTACTGGATGACATTCAATGAAATCAACAACAAGATGGATGTCAGCAATCCATTATTCCTCTGGACGAATTCCGGTGTCCTCCTTGATCCGGAAGAGAACGCGATGGAAGTCATGTATCAAACGGGTCACCACGAGTTGCTCGCGAGTGCACTTGCCGTCGCGAAAGGGAAAGCGATCAACCCGGACTTCGAAATCGGAGCAATGGTCTCACACGTACCGATCTATCCGTACTCATCGCATCCGGAAGATATTCTGCTCGCTGAGACATCGATGCGTCAGCGCTACTTCTTCCCAGACGTCCAAGTCCGCGGCTACTATCCGTCTTATGCGTTGAATGAGTTCAAACGGGAAGGGTATGATATTCCGATTCTAGACGGTGACGCAGAAATCTTGCGAAACGGAACGGTCGACTATCTTGGATTCAGTTACTACATGTCGACGACCGTCAAACATGATGCTGTCGTCAATAACACGGGCAACATCGTCAACGGTGGTCTCGCAAACGGCGTTGAGAACCCATACATCCAGTCGAGTGATTGGGGTTGGGCAATTGATCCGGTTGGTCTCCGATATGCGATGAATCGTCTATACGACCGCTATCAGATTCCATTGTTCATCGTCGAAAACGGCTTTGGTGCAATCGATACGATCGAGGATGGTCAGATTCATGACACGGCGCGAATTGATTACTTGCGTGCGCATATCGAAGCATTCAAAGCAGCTGTACTCGAAGATGGTGTCGAGTTGATTGGTTACACGCCGTGGGGCGTCATCGACATCGTCTCCTTTACGACAGGGGAGATGAAAAAACGCTACGGCATGATCTACGTCGATCGGGATAACGAAGGTCACGGATCGATGGAACGGATGAAAAAGGATTCGTTCGATTGGTATCGTCACGTCATCGAGACAAATGGTGCTGCGTTACACGGTTCAGAGACGGCAAAATGATGAAGTAAGGGGTAACGGAAAAAATCCGTTGCCCCTTTTTTAAAAGAATTAGAATGAAAAAGAAGTGGGGTATGGCACACTAAGGAAAAAACGGGGGACCGGTAAATGATCAAGAAACGCTATGCCGATCGACGTGACTGGCGTCGCATCACACAACGACACTATGTTCATGAACAGGTAGACAGCGAAGTGTTCGTAGGACATGTGACACTCCTTCAACTCATTGAAGTCGCTTCACCGTTAGACGTCCGTTATGGTGACGAAACGATTCGAATCGCTGACGCTGGTTACGTCTGGGTACAACAATTCCCAAGCGATGCCCATCATGCCGTGACCTCGATGTTTGACGCCGCAGGTCAGTTGGTACAAACCTATATCGATATCTGTCTTCGTACCGGAGTGGAGGACGGACGTATCTACTGGGAGGATTTGTTTCTCGATCTGATCTCCTTGCCATCGGGACAAGTTTTGTTAATCGACACGGACGAACTAGAAGCAGCACGAGATCAAGGGGATGTCTCACAAGCGGAATATGCGCTCGCTTGGGCAGAAGCGAAGCGACTGCAAAAACAACTACAAGATGGATCTTTTCCGCTCGTCGCACACGCAGAAGTGATGAAACAGCAACTTAAACAGGGAACACCGCGTTGACGGGGTTCCCTGTTTTTTAGGCGTGTCGCTCTGCTTTAACTTCGTTCGTCGTAAAGTACCGTTGCTTGCGCGGGAGGAGAATCAATCCGAGAAAACAGATTGTCACGATCACGAGGAGGCAGGCAAATAGAATCGTACTGAAGCGAATCGACCAGATATCACCGAGCAGACCGATGCCGACGATCGCTAGAATCTGTAGCAGACTGACACCGACTCCGTAAAGACTCGTAAAGCGTCCCATTAAGTGTAGTGGAATATTCGTTTGTTGGAACGTTAGGAAACCGGTCCCCGCAAATGCGTGGAAACAACCGAGCAACAAGAAACCGATACAGACGATTGAAAACGAATTCGCACTTGCATACAGCATGTAACCGGCAGCGACAAATACATAGCCAATCGTCAGCATCATCCGAACGGAGAGGGTTTTAGCGTAGCGAGCGACGACCCAGCTGCCGGAGACGGAACCAATCCCAGTCAGACTCATCAGTAAACCATAGTCGGTTTCCGATAACCCGATGCTTCGCTGTAAAAAGATGACTTCTTGTGTATCAAGCGCAAGTGTCGCGATCATCATCAGCATCGCGAGGATATACAATCCGGTCACGTAGCGTGCACTTTTGCTGAACTGATAGACAAGCCGCCAATCGGATATAATGTCTTGCAGCCGCATCCCTCGTTCGACCGCAGCAGTAAAACGCGGCAAGCGCATCAGCAGGACAGCTGATCCGAAAAACGAGACAGCGTTGAGCCAAATGGCAACGTCAGCAGAAGCAACATAGAGCAGTCCTCCAGCGAGAGCAGGCCCGATCAAAAAGGCACCAGACGTGATCAGACTACGATAGGCATTGAACGACGCCCGATCGTTTTGAGGAACAAGCGTCGTGATGTAGGTCAACGTTGCCGGTTCAACGACCGCTTTGATGATGGCTAAGGCGATCAAGTCGATGTAAAGCAACGATAGTGGTAGAAATGGCATGATACCGATTAAGAAAGCACGCAACAAATCAGTCTGAATCAATAGTCGACGTAAGTCGGATCGGTCGACCCAACTTCCCGCGAACGACTTGATGACGAGAGAGACGACCGGACTGATGATCCAAAGCGCAGCAACGGCTGACGCAGAGCCGGTCAAGCGATAGATGTATACGTTGATCGCAACGAGATAAATGAAGTCACCAAACTGTGAAATACCGAGCGCACTTAAGAGGATTCGTTCCCGAGAAGACATGACAGCATCCTTTCTTACATCATTTTCCAATAGTATACCAGAAAATTCAGATAACGTTTTCGTATATCTCTATACTTTTTATGGAAGAGTGGGTATACTTGGAAAAAATCAAAGGAAGAAGGGTTCAATCATGTTAACGACCATCGATTTATATCAAGCTTTGCCTGTACTTGAAACGGAACGACTTCGTTTGCGACCGGTTCGCACAGAAGATGCAGCAGATATCTATGCCTACACGAAAGATGAAGAGACGGCGCGTTATGTCAGCTGGCATGCGCATAAAAGCCTCACGGATTCTGAACAATTCGTCGATCACATCCTTCGTCAATACGAACAAGGGAATCCGGCACCTTGGGCGATTGAAGACAAAACGAACGGACGAGTCATCGGAACGATTGATTTCATCAAAGTCTCGTTTGAGCAACAGCAAGCAGAACTCGGTTATGCGCTGTCGCGCGAGTACTGGGGGAAAGGTTTGATGCCGGAAGCGGCAGCGCGTCTCGTGCAGTACGGCTTTGAGACACTCGGACTCGAGCGCATGCAAGCCCGTTGTTTTGTTGGGAATGATGGATCTGCTCGTGTCATGGAAAAGATCGGTATGACGTTCGAAGGGATCTCGCGGAGTGCTTTATTCGTTAAAGAGCGTTTCTGGGACTTAAAAATTTACGCGATCACGCGTAGCGATTACGAAGGGAAGTAAGCGATGGGTTCACGACTAATGCATGCCTACATCGGACAACGATTGATTACGTTACTTCCGGAACTAGACCCTGCTCGATTCCTTATAGGTACGATCGCTCCTGATGCACGCCACGACGAGAAGGAGCAAGCCCACTATTATACGGGTGAATTAGCGAGCGGAACACGAGCGATTGACTACGAAGCGTTTTGGAGAGACTCGGCGTCTTGGAATCCATCTTTTCGAAGTGGCTATTACGTCCATCTGATAGCGGATGATATTTGGTTACGCGGTTTTTATATGGGGTGGTTACGGCAAGCGATCATAGCTGACGCCTCGATTGGTTCAAGGTATCATGATGACTTCAGGCGGTACAATACACGCATTGCTCCGTTCGTGAACTGGAATGAACAAGCGATCAACGGAGCGCTTCATGAAGTGAGTGTGCAGTCGAGATGGAAAGCACTTCCGCATTTCATTAGAGAGGTAGAGGAGGATCGACGAACCGTTCTGCTACAAGAATATGATATCTTGTTGCCGTGTCAATTGGATGGATATATCGAAACAGCGATTGAACGTTCCTTCCATCACTTAGGTGAAAAAGGGCTAAAGATTGTTCCGACCAAAGAATCATCTCCGAATCATTGAAATGACCCATTTGACGATCCCGAATAAGATGTAGCAGCATCCGTTCAGCAGACCAATCCACATCAGGTTAATCAGACTTTCTAAACCTTCAAACCAATCCATGACTGGTGTAACGAATAAAGCGAATACAAAAAGTACCATGACGGTCCAACTGACGGTTGGAATCAGGAAGAGAATTGTTAAGCCGGCGACTACAGCTGGTACGATTCGTTTATAGATAAGATAGATTGCTGCCACGTTCAACGATAAAATATAGATTACAAACGCAATTAAAAATAATTGCGACATAAAATCACCTCCGAATAACAATAAGACGAAGAACGCATCCCTTTAGATTAGGATGCGTTTTTCTATGTTTATTGTAAGATGTCTTGAAAATAATCGTATGCATACGGTTGAACAAAAAGAAAATCGATTTTTAAATTTTAATTCAAAGCAAAACACTCGGAATAAGTTTAGAACTATGTTATATTGGAAATAAGAAAAGTAAGGAAGTAAGGAATACAAGAAAAACACAGAAAGAAGGAAGTTCGTGATGGAGCTATCAAAGTTAACGTCAAAAGGACAGATCACCATCCCCAAAAAAATTCGGCAGGCCTTGCAAGTGGAGGAAGGAGATCGCGTGGCATTCATTGAGGAGGACGGGTTTGTCATCATGGCGAAAGCGGATTTGAAACAGCTGCATGACCTTCAAGATATATTGAGCGATGAGACGTTCAAGACGCTCATCCACAAAGCGAATCATCATTTGTAAAAAATAAAAAGGAGGAAATAACAGATGGATATGCGCGAAGTAGATTTACCAGGAATCGGACGGAAGTTCGAAGGCATCACGACACGAGGAGATAAGGTGGTCGTCATCGTCCATGACGACGGACGACGCGAAATGCATCATTATGATGACGATGATTTTGATGAGAGCATCTCGAGCGTGACGTTCAATGATGCAGAAGCTCGTCAGATGGCAGGGATTCTCGGAGGATTATCTTATAAGCCAAAGGATCTTGAAAAAATTGAACTCGCGTTTGATGATCTCGTCATCGAGTGGTTCAAAGTCGGTCAGGATTCAAAGGTCAACAATCGAACGATTGGGGAACTCGATGTCCGTAACCAATATGACATCTCGATCATTGCAGTGCTTAAACATGACCGTTCGAAATCGTTAAATCCTGGACCAGAAACGCGCCTTGAAGCGGGAGATACGATTGTCCTGTCAGGAGAACGTCAAAACGTCCGTCACATCACGAAAGCATTATTCTCAATCGAAGGAGGCGGATAATATATGGATCATCTCATATTTGAAGTCGGTACCGCGCTTATCTTAGTGGCGATCGCGGCAGTGCTCGCGAACAGACTCAATTTCTCAATCATCCCGTTTCTGATTATTCTCGGGATGATTGTTGGACCGCACGCTCCGACAATCGGGATACTAGACTTCAAGTTCATTGAAAGTGCTGAGTTCATCAGTTTCCTCGGACGAATTGGCGTCCTATTCCTCTTGTTCTATCTCGGACTCGAGTTCTCGGTCGGTAAGTTGATTCGGTCTGGAAAATCGATTGTCACGAGCGGAACGATCTATTTATCGATTAACTTTACCGGTGGTATCTTATACGGGTTCATCGCTGGATTCCCACTCTATGAAGTACTCGTCATCGCCGGGATCATTACGATCTCTTCGAGTGCGATCGTTGCAAAAGTCCTCGTTGACCTCCGCCGGACCGGTAATACGGAGACGGAGCTGATTCTTGGAATCATCATGTTCGAGGATATCTTCCTCGCCGTCTACTTGTCGGTCTTATCGGGACTGCTTCTCGGAGGTGGGACGACATTACTCGCATCCCTCACATCGATCTTGATCGCCCTCGGGTACATGTTGCTGTTCTTCATCGTCGCTCGGAAGGCAACACCGCTTTTGAATAAGATGCTAAAGATCGCCTCGGATGAAGTCTTCATCATCGTCGTCTTTGCTGCCTTGTTCTTCATCGCCGGATTCTCGGAAACAATTCATGTTGCGGAAGCGATCGGGGCGTTGTTACTCGGTCTCGTCTTCTCGGAAACCGATCAAGGCGAGCGGATTGAACATCTCGTCGTCCCATTCCGTGATTTCTTCGGTGCGATCTTCTTCTTCAGTTTCGGATTGAGCATCGATCCGACGATGTTACTTGACGCCGTCTGGCTCGCACTCGGTGCCGTCGTCATCACGATCATCGGGAACTACGTGGCCGGTATGATTGCGGGGCGTAAAGCAGGCTTGTCACACAAAGCATCCTCGAACATCGGCTTGACGATTGTCTCGCGTGGGGAATTCTCGATCATCGTCGCGAATCTCGGAATCGCTGGTGGGTTGATGGACATCTTGTCACCATTCTCAGCCTTGTACGTCTTGATTCTCGCCATCCTCGGACCGTTGATGACGAAGGAATCAAAACGGATTTACAACGTCATGAATAAAATCTTTAAGTGGACGGAACCAAAAGAGAAAAAAACGAAGAAAAATGCCTGACTGATATAAACGAACAACCGGTTCGCTTTCCCGAACCGGTTGTTGTTGTTTAAGTCAAGACTTCATACGTCGCCATCAGGAATTGTCCCGAATGGCGACTCGCTATTAAACGAAGATTCGTTTCATTCGTCCCTTCCGGAAACAGTGGGATACCTGTTCCGAGAATGACAGGGGCGATTGCCAGTTCAATCGAGCGGATGCGTTTTAAACGCAACGCTTCTTGAATCAATTCGCCACCACCGACAAGCCAGACGTTACCTTCGATCGTTGGCGTGATCCGGTCAAGCAGTTGATCAAGCGGTTCATCCGTATAGGTGACCGTCTCAGACGTTCGTTGCGTCCGACTATAGATATAACTCGGAATATCTGCGTAAGGGTATGTCTCGCTGAGTTGCAGGACCTCATCATATGTTTTTCGTCCCATGATGACGGCACCGACTTGATCATAGAACGCTTGATAACCATTATCCCCGTCTCCGGCAACGGCAAATAACCAATCAAGTGAACCGTCGAGTCTAGCAATTTTCCCGTCAAGACTACAAGCGATATAAAGAACGGTCGTAGGTTGTGACATCCATAATTCCTCCTTTTGCATCGTGTGACTTCATCTTAGCGTATAATGACGACAAAAGATGTCGTTATTTGAGGAGGAAATGTATGAATACGAGACAATGGCGTTTAGTCCGCTTGTTAAACCGGGGGGAACACTTCTCTGCACGGATGCTTGCGGAAGAATGTCAGGTGTCGATCCGGACGATTCAACGGGACATGACGGTACTTGAAGCAAATGGTTATCCGATCTACAGCGAACCAGGCGTAGCGGGGGGGTACCGGATGCTGCCGCACCGGAACATGCCGCCACTCGTCTTGACGGATGAAGAGACGATTGTCTTATTCATCCTTCTGGAATGGGTCGGACAGATTCCCGATTTTCCATTCGGTACGATTCGACAGGAAGTCGCTGAACGCTATGCGAACGAGTTACCGAAAATGACGGAGCAACAGATTGTAAAATGGAAAGACCGCTTTCGCTTTCAAACGGTCGACACACCACCGTCGCCGCAAAATCCAGCGTTACTCGACTTGTTAGAGAGCGGACGGATGGGGAATATTCTGTATGAGACGACAAAAGGACAACGCATGATCGTCGTAGATCCGATTGGTTTATCGTTCGAACAGAATCGCTGGTACTTCTATGGACAGACGAATCGAGGGTATCGCCAGTTCCGTGTTGATCGGATCAAAGACGTGACGCTTCATGAGTTGCCAGCAACCGAGTTAACCTTTTCAGATTTGGAACAAGACATGACACGTGTACCGATGACGACGGTGAAACTGGAAGTATCACCATTAGGCGAACGGTTGCTAGAGGGGATTTTACCGATTCAGTCGGAACGAACATGGTTGGTTCCGGAAACCGAACTGCCGTATCTCGGACGCCAATTGATGCGGCTCGGTCCGGAAGTGCGAGTCCTTGAACCACTCGAACTCCGGGAGCAGTTGATTCGTCAAGCAGCAGAAATGATTGCTGTGCAACGGTCCGATAAGGCGCTCGGACAGGATTGATTAAAAAACTATGTTAGGATATAGGTAGAAAGAAACAATAGAGGAAGGGGTCTTCCATGGAAACACTATCATTGATTTTATTGATGCTTGCGCTTATTTTATTGACGCAAGTCATCGGACATTACATCCGTTTCATCCCAACGGCTTTGATTCAAATCATTGCCGGAACCGTCGCCGCTCTCCTGATGAGTGGTTTGACGATCGAGGTCGAATCCGAGTGGTTCCTCCTCTTATTCATCGCACCGTTACTTTACAACGATAGTTCTCACTTCCCACGAGAAGATTTATGGCGGATGCGGACAGCGATCTTCGGGAACGCGATCATTCTCGTCTTGTTGACGACGATCGTCGGAGGATACTTCATCAACTGGTTGATTCCAGTTATTCCAGTCGCTGCTGCCTTTGCTTTAGCTGCGATTTTATCGCCGACCGATCCGATTGCCGTCAACGGGATTGCGAAACGTGTCCAGATTCCAGAACAGATTCTGACGCTCGTCCGTGGAGAATCGCTGATCAATGACGCATCGGGACTCGTTGCGTTCAGTTATGCGGTCGCTGCTGTCGTCACAGGGTATTTCTCGCTTCAAAGCGCAACGACTGAGTTCTTCTACATGTTCATCGTCGGAGCATTGATCGGATTGACGATTTCACTCGCGATGAACTTTCTCAAGGTTCGCTTGCGTCGCGCCGGCATTGAAGATGTTGTCTTTTATGCCTTATTGCAAATTTTAACGCCATTCATCATCTTCTTCATCGCCGAAGAAGGGTTTCACGCGTCAGGCGTCATCGCCGTCGTGACAGGTGGTATCTTGCATGCCTTGATCAAAGAACGGACGGAAACGTTCTTTGCACAAGAGCAGACGTTGACGGATAACATCTGGACGATGATTGCGTATACGTTAAACGGGATTATCTTCTTATTGCTCGGTTTGACGTTGCCGGAAGCGACACGCGAGATTTTTGCAGATGATGCGATCAACAACTGGCGTCTCATGCTATATGTCATCGAAATCGGTTCATTCATTCTCGCGATCCGTCTCGTCTGGACGATGTTCTTCAATTGGTTCGATCATCGGTTCTTTAAAAAAGAGGACCGCGATCATCGTCGACCGTCCTTCAAACAAGATTTAATCACGACACTGGTCGGGGTTCGCGGAACGATCACGATGGTCGGGGTCTTGTCATTACCGTTCTTGACGGAGTCCGGCGAAGCCTTCCCGGAACGCTCATTGATCATCTTCCTTGCAGCGGGAGTCATCATCTATACACTCGTTCTCGCAACGATTCTCTTACCGGTCTTGAACCGGGGAGAAGCGGCTACACCGATCGCACTCGACCTGAATGCCCAAAAACAACGGATGATTCGCCGTGCAATCTCAGAAATCAAACAAGTGACGGACGAAGACAATGCGGTCGTTGCGTTTGATCTCCTTAATGAGTATCATGTCATGCTTCGGTTGCTTCGGGCACAGGAAAAAAGTCAGGAAGAGCTCGATCAATTCAATGATCAATTGAAAGCACTGCGACTGGAAGCCGTCCAGTGGGAAAAGGAAGAATCAAAACGTTTCGTCGCTGAGCACAAGGTGCCGGATCTGTTGAAGAAGGATGTCTTCCGCTCGATCGAAAACCGTCGTAAGGCGATCGGCAAGGATTCGCGTTTCCAAATCGTCCAACCGATTCGAAAATTGTGGTGGAAGCGGAAACGATCGAACATGTCATCTGACGCGTTGATTCAAATGACACAAGTCGAGCATGAACTGTATGAAAAGGTAATGGGCACAGTGATCGAACGTCTCGAGAATTGCCGCTCATCGTACCCACCAGACGTCGTTCAAAGTGTGCTGGAATTCTATAAACGACTTCGCTTCAAACATACGCGTTGGTCGTCACCAATCGGTGGCAAGGACGTCGATCAGCAAAAAGAAGAACTTTGCTTGAAAGCGATCGAAGTTCAGCGTCTTGAAATCGCGAATATGTCGAAAGAAGGGGATCTCTCGAACGAAGAGGAGAAGGAATTACGTCGCTTCATTCACTACATCGAGAGTGTCGTTCTCTACGAATACGTCGAATAACAACGAGACTGTTCGTTTGTCACATATTTAAAAGGAGCACGTTTTCTCTGAAAAAGAGAATCGTGCTCCTTTTGTGCGTCTTGATTTAAATCATGTATAGCGTCTTTTGGACTGCGTAGCGTTGATGGTCGTGAAATAGATGTTCGATTGCTTCAACCGGGTCGATCCATCGTAAGGCATGATCATCCTCAATCGGATCTTGTACTTTCTGCCCAGCATCACAACGATAGAACTGCCCTTCGTTCAAATAATATGCCGTTTCGTTTTGTGAATAGAAATGTTGATTGGCTCGTCCGATGAAATCACCGATTTCGATGTCCATCCCCGTTTCTTCTAGTACCTCTCTTTTAAGACAGTCTTCATACGTCTCATAGGTCTCGATACCGCCACCTGGAAGAAACAACTTACCGTCCTTTTTTTGAATGACGGCAATTTTACCTGTTTGAGAGTCGCGCATGACCGCATAAACAGCAGGTCTTGTTATGTAGTGTTGGTTCTGTTCTTGTTGCCCGAAGGTGATGACATCCATTCTTAAATCACTCCTTTTCGTATAATCATTTGAATTCAATCATACCTTACAAAATAGTATGTAAGCATGCCAAACAAAAACCCCTCATTTCACTCAAGAAATGAGGGGTGACCTATGGGTAAAGATCGTTTGTTTCAAACGAAATGTTTAATTGATTAACCGAGCGACAAGTATTTGACTTCGAGATAATCTTCGATGCCGTAGACGCCACCTTCACGGCCAAGACCACTCTCTTTATAGCCACCAAATGGAGCTTGTGCAGCAGATGGTGCGCCATCGTTCAGACCGACAATCCCGTATTCGAGTCGTTTTCCGAGCATCAATGCTTCATCGATGCGTTCAGAGAACGCGTAAGCTGCAAGTCCGTATGGTGTGTTGTTCGCCCGTTCGATGACTTCATCGAGTGTCTCAAAGACAGAGATCGGTGCGAGCGGACCAAACGTTTCTTCCTGCATGCAGAGCATGTCTTCTGTGACATTTGCAAGCACGGTTGGAGTGACGAAGTAGCCGACAGATTCGTCAATCGTACCACCAGTCAGGATCGTTGCCCCTTTTGCGACAGCGTCATCGATGTGTGCTTTGACTTTTGCGACGGCTTTCGCATTGATTAATGGACCAACTGTCGAGTCGGCGTCCATCCCGTTACCGACTTGCAGTTGTTTGACGGCAGCTGTGAATTTTTCCGTAAACTCATTAAGGACAGATGCTTGCACGTAGAAGCGGTTCGTCGCGACACACGCTTGACCACCGTTTCGGAATTTCGAGCGCATCGCGCCTTCGACAGCTTTGTCGAGATCCGCATTTTCCGTGACGATGAAGGGTGCATGTCCACCGAGTTCAAGTGACAATTTTTTCATCGTATCAGCTGCTTGACGCATGATCAATTTCCCGACGGCTGTTGAACCTGTGAACGTGATTTTCCGGACGCGAGAATCCGCTTGCCAGACGCCACTGATTGTTGCTGCGTCACCTGTTAGGACGTTGATGACCCCTTTAGGGATACCTGCTTCTTCTGCTAGTTCAACGAGGCGAAGTGCCGTAAACGGTGTCTCTTCTGATGGTTTAAGGACGATTGTACAACCTGCTGCAAGAGCCGGTGCGAGTTTGCGTGTGATCATTGCTGCTGGGAAGTTCCATGGTGTGATCGCTGCGACGACACCGACCGGTTCTTTTTCGACGAAGAGTCGTTTCCCTGGAACAGAAGCCGGAATCGTTTCACCGTAAATCCGACGTGCTTCTTCAGCGTACCAACGGACGTATTGATTGCCGTAATCGACTTCGCCAAGTGCTTCGACGTACGGTTTCCCTTGTTCCGTCGTCATGATGCGGGCGAGTTCCTCGCGGTTTTCGTTGATCAAGCGATACCAGGCGTCGACTAAATTCGCGCGTGTGTCTGCTGTTTCATTTGACCACTTAACGAATGCTTCGCTCGCTGCGTCAACGGAACGTTGTGCGTCTTCCGCTGAACTTGCTGGAACATGTCCGAGCAATGCTTTCGTTGCTGGGTCGTAGACCGGAATCGTTTCTGTCGTATCGTACCATTCACCATTAATTAAGTTCTTTTCAATCATCTTGTTGCACCTCCGTGAATTTCATTACGTCCTTTATTAAACACCTCAAGACGAGTGAGCGGAAGTTCCGCTTTGGATGGACAGTCATAACGAAACGGAATGACTCAAAAAAGTAGTTAATCGACTGAACAATCGGGAACAGTTAGAATAGAGGGGAATGAAAACGTCAAAATTGATGAAGGAGTCTAAAAACATGAGACGGAACTGGATCATTGGCGGTGTGGCGCTGAGTCTGCTACTAAGTGGATGTGGGGAAAGCGAAGTCAGCGAGAAAAAGTCGGAAAAAACACGAGAGACACAGCAAAAAAGACAAGCTTCGCAACAGGCATACATAGAAAAGACGATACAGCGTGCTGATCGTTACGCTGCCCAGTACGATTATGACCGGGCGATCAAAGTGTTGAAACCCGTCCGCGCAAAAGAGACGAAACAGAGGGAAGAGGAATACGAACAGAAAAAGCAGGCGCTCCTGCCTGTGACGAAACCTGTACCGCATCTCTTCTTCCATTCATTGATTGCTGATCCAAACCAAGCATTTGATGGCGACCGGAAGGAAGCAGGGTACGATGATTACATGGTGACGCAACAGGAATTCGAACGGATCTTGGATGCGTTGTATAAAAACGATTACGTGCTCGTCCGACCAACAGACCTAGCAAAAGAGGTGAACGGGAAGATCGTCGAGACACCCGTCCGTTTACCAAAAGGAAAGCAACCGCTCGTGTTGTCGCAGGACGACGTCAATTATTACGAATACATGGAAGGCGACGGATTTGCGAAGAATTTAAAAGTGAAGGATGGCAAAATTGTCAACGCGATGATTGGAAAGCCGGATGGTGCTTATGATCTCGTACCGATTGTCGATGCGTTCGTCCAGTCTCATCCTGACTTTTCCTATAAAGGAGCAAAAGGGTTGCTCGGTATCACAGGCTATAACGGAGTGCTCGGGTATCGTTCCTCCTACAATCAATACGGTCATAATGAAAAGGTCGAAACGGCACGAAAACAAGCGAAGCAGACCGCCGTCGCGTTAAACAAGGACGGCTGGCAGTTCGCGAGTCATACGTATGGACATATTTGGGTCGGAAAAGAGTCAGTTCCTACGATCCGCGCGGATCTTAAACGTTACAAACAGGACGTAGAACCATTGATCGGAAAAACAACGCAACTGATTTATCCATATGGCAGTGACGTCGGGGATTGGCATGAGTATTCGGGTGAGAAATATCGTTTGCTCATCGATAGCGGTTTCCGTTATTTCTTCAATGTCGATGCGAGTCAACATGCGTGGAAGCAAGTTGGACCCGACTACTTCCGCCAAGCTCGAATCAACGTTGATGGGATTCGTTTACGTCAAGCCGTTGCCGGAAATACGAGCATACTCGATCCATTCTTTGATGCGAAAGAAGTCTTTGATCCAGCACGACCGGAACGGAAGTGACATGGTCCTTCGATTGATCAACTAGCTAGTAGTGAGAGGAGAGCTTTTCCTCTTTGACGGTAACGTTCTAGGTGATTGCTCAATTCCTCGTTTGAAACGATAGAATCAGATAAAAGATTAAATGTTTGTCGAACGAAATGAAAATTGAAACAACCCGAAAGCCAGAGTAACGATTTAAGTCGAACAAAATCATCGTGATCAAAAATATTCATGTCATAGTTTTCTAAAATCGTTTGCGCTAGTTCAGGGGACACGCTAAAAGAATGAATCCCTTCATTACGTGCGTACCATTTAAGGATCCATGCGAGGTCTTGTATACGATCAGAGTAACCGATATGCTCATGATCAACGATTCCGACGATATGATTGTTCTTCCATAATATATTTAGTGCATTGAGGTCTGTTGATAAAACAGGTAGCACATCGTTCTTCAATCTGCGTTGTGCCTGATAGATATGGAACTGGACGAGATCGAGATAGTTACCTAACCTTTGTTGGTCTATTGAGGTGATGACAGTATCCACCTTTGATAGATCATGATGCCATTTTTGGTAGGCGACGGTATGGTCAACGACCGGAAAAGAAAATTGCGAATCGACCGGTATATCATGTAGTTGCCTGAGCAACGCACCCATTTTTGACGCTGATGATTTAGTTTGTGCAGTAATATGTGTGCCGTCTATCCAATCAAAGAGGATACAGCGCCATGCTTGACCAGCATCATCCTGAATCATTGAAAATGTATTTGAGTCAGTTGTCGGTTGAACGCGTTTCATGAAGGGGAGTCCGTGTGCACGTATCCTATCAGTTGCGTATAATTGCTGATTCAAATCAGATGCAGAGGCAAGTTCTGTCTCAGAACTATATCGATCATCCGCAAGAAGGCGTAAAGAATAAGCGTTACTATTACAGATTATTCGATAATGTTTGTCACCATGAATTCCGAAAGTCGATAAAGAGATTGAATGATCTAGAGCAGAATCATATGAAATCCCAAATCGTGATAAAGCGAGCGAAATCAATTGATTATCTTCAGGACACATAGTTTACACTCCTCTAACGGTATAGGTCAAAACGGTAGTGGTTGCGTCCCGTCCTGATCCGTAAAGTGATAGGTCTTCGCGAGATCGGCAACGAAGACGGCTTGTCCAGAATAAGGGCTAACATCGTCATCCGCCATCAGCGCTGTAACGGCTCGTCCGATATAGGTCGTCGATTCAGTCGCGGCACTCGCGAAACCGGCATCGACGACTCGTTCCGTCCGCATGAAACCGGGGCAGAGCGCGATAACGGAGATGGTCGTCTGAGCTAACTCCTGCGCCATGACGTGTGTCATTCGATTAATCGTTTGCATCGCTAAATCATAATAGAGGTTTCCTGACACCTGATCTGGAGTGAATGACGTCAGATTGATGACGAGCGCAGCTGGACTCTGTTGCAGTAATGGCATCGCGGCTCGAATCGTCCACAAGTACGCTTTTGGACCGGCAGACATCATCGCGTCCCAATGTTCCGGTGGTCGCTCCCAAAACCGTCGTCCGGTTCCAGACGGTAAGTGGCTTTCCGAACCACCGAACACACAATTGACGAGGAGGTCAATTCGACCATGGCGGTGCTGGATCTGCTGAATCAGACGATCGATATCGTCAAGACTCGTATGGTCACAAACGATCGGGATGCCGAGTCCGCCGCGTGCCGTGACACCAGCAGCCGTCTCTTCGATCGTTTCGCTTCGATGATCCGTCGTCTGTTCATTCGTACTTCGTCCCGTGACGTAAACGATCATTCCGGCGTCACCTAAGGCATAGGCGATGCCACGTCCGGCGCCACGCGAGCCACCAGCGACGAGTGCAATCCGTTTTGACATGATGAAGCTCCTTTCAGATACGATAAGATGGATGGACAGATGCGCATCCGTCTTCTTCTGTCTTAAAAACCTTTAATCGTCATCCCACCATCGACATAAAGCGTTTGCCCGGTCACGTAACGGGCAGCAGCAGACGATAAGAAGACAACTGGTCCAACCAGTTCTTCTAATTCACCGACCCGACCGAGCGGTGTCACGTCAACGATGTCTTGCAGATATGTAGGATCTTTCAGCAATGGTTCCGTTAACGGCGTCTTAAAATACCACGGTCCAATCGCATTGACACGAATGTTTTGTGGTCCCCATTCGAGCGCCAGTACTTTTGTCATCTGAATCATTGCCGCTTTCGTCGTCGCATACACGACGCCGGTCCGTAAGGCGACGTGACCAGCAACCGAGGCGATGTTCAGAATGCTTCCACCTGTCTCCTGCATCCGTTTCCCAATTTCTTGAGCGAAAAAGAAGGCGGATTTCAGATTCGTCTGTTGGATCGTTTCCCACTCGTCTTCTGTTACATCGAGTGCCTTCGAACGAATGTTCATTCCAGCGTTGTTGACGAGCCCATCAATCTGCGGTACTTGTTCGTAGGCACGAGCTACCGTCTCGACGACTTGTTTCCGGTCAGTGATGTCGCACGGGAAGACGTAAGCCGTTCGACCGAGTCGTTCGATTTCTTGTGCCGTCTCCTTCAAATCCCGTTCCGTCCGGGCGACGAGAATGATGTTAGCACCGGCTTCAGCCATCCCGATGGCGAGCGCGCGTCCGATGCCTCGACCAGCTCCTGTGATGAGAAATGTCTGATCGGTTAACGAAAAACTTGGAAGATACATGATGTCACGTCCTTTTATTGAGAGTCATCACTTACTCTAATGAAAAATTGACTGAAAAGAAAGAAAAATCACTCCAAGGTAGAGTAGGGATGGTAAAATATTGAAAAGGAGGGATGAGATGAAGCGTGGTTTAGTTGTGACATTATGTATAACACTCGTGAGCCTTGCTGCTATTCAACTAGTCGGTACAGAAGTTTATCGTTATTTCTTTTATGATCCGGCAACCTATCAAGCCCGATTTATGGTTGATGGAGGCGGGAAAGAAGAAGGAAAACCGACCAAGCAAAAAATGGACATCCAAAGCGGGGGATTTGCGGATAAGGATGCCTTAGGTGTTGCTACCTTTTACGGCGTCATCGGTCTTGTCATACTACTGATTGTCATCTTTAGTGTGCGTTATTTCTTGAAGCGTTTGCGAAAACGACGCAAACGAGAGAATGTAATCGACGATTTAATGCAGCCGCCGCCGGTGTTTTCCCCAAATCGTTCGACACGACAAACACTTGTTGGTGAAGAATCAGAGTCAGAGATTCGCCGTCTGTTACAAACGTTCGATCGGCAACTGACACGACAAAAACGCCGCCGCTCCGAAGAGACGGTCGGCGAATGGTTACAACGGATTGATGTCACGCTTGATCCATCGATCTACCATCTCGTCCGGTACGGTGACACACCGGATTCGGCGATTTCACAAGATCAAGTCGATGGGCTGAGGCATGAACTACAAGTGCACCTTCAGCGCGACTGACCAAGTAAATCAAGCAGAATCGCATGATGAGAGGCGTCCCGTGAGACGAGTGACAATTCACGGACGACATCAAACCCGTCGACCGGTAACGTCTTGATTTCTGGGGATAGTCCGTCTTGGAAAATCTCCGGCAACAGGGCAATACCGAGCCCTGCACGGATGAAACCGAGGACGCTTGAACCGAATTCCATCTCGTTTTCTGCTTGGTAGACGGCACCTCGCTCGATGAACGCGTCCTTTAGGATGTTCGTCGAATCGCAATCGATCGGAAGCGACAAGAAAGAGGCGTCACGAATTTGCTCAAACGCCACAGACGTACAGCCTGTGAATCGTTCATCGTCTTGATGGACATAAAGTAAAAAGTTCTCCGTATACAAATGGGTCGTATGATACGGATGGACATGGTGACGATCGTCGAGTAAGACAGCATCGTATCGGCGTTCTTCAAGACCTTGCATCAAATCGATCGTCGTATGCGCCGTCTTCAACTTAAGATCCGGGGCCGTCGCTTGACGCGAGACGTGACGGGGGAGATACGTCATCGCGACGCTTGGCCATGATCCGAGCGTCAGTGTCGTCCGTTCGTCGATCGTACCGATTCGTCGTTTCATCTGATCGATCCGGTCAAGCAGTTCACGACTCTCTTCAAAGACGATTTCGCCAGCAGTCGTCAACGTGACACCATGTGCCGAACGGTGTAACAACGAGACGTCGAGTGCACTCTCAAGACTTTTGATTTGTTTACTTAACGCCGGTTGCGTCATATGCAGTACTTCGCTTGCTTTCGTCAGGCTGCCGGTCTCCGCGGTGACGAGGAATGCTTCCATCCATTCGGTCTTCATTGGTTCACGCTCTTTTCATACAGGTTGTTTAGAACTTACGCCATTTGAACGCATCTGACAATCATTTTGCATTTTTTATATTCTTAGTTTGGAATATTCTAAATTGGGAATATATAAAATAAAGAGGTGAACGGATATGAATGATCGGATACCAATACGATTCTCAGCTCTCGGAGACGCGACACGGATTCAACTCATCGAAGCGTTACGAAATGGTCCTCGCTCCGTCAATGAGTTAGCTGAACAACTACACTTACGCCAACCGCAAACCTCGAAGCATTTAAAGCTGTTGCTTGACGCGGAACTAATCACTGTCGAACGGCAGGCGAATCGTCGCTTGTATAGCCTTCGCCCAGAAACGTTTCGAGAGCTCGTCATGTGGAGCAACTCGCTTGCACAAATGGAAGCCCGCATGCATCGTCTAGACGCACATTTGAAGCAGATTCAGTCGAACGTGAAGGGAGACGGGACGAATGAAAAAGGAATTGAAGACCTCGATTGAGGGGAAGACTTTACGAATGGAATGGACATGTGAGGCTCCTCGAGATAATGTCTTTGCTGCATTCACAGAAAAAGAGCAACTCGAAGCGTGGTGGGGACCGGAAGGCTGGGAGACGATGATCAAGACGTTTGAGTTTCAACCAGGTGGTGTATGGCATTATTGCATGCGCTGTGTTGATCCGGCGCAAGGTGACTTTTACGGCATGGAGTCGTGGGGGAAAGCGATTTTCAGACACATCGATTCTCCGAACACGTATAGTCATGCCGATTATTTCTCGGACGCGTCAGGGGCGATCTCTGAACATTTACCGGGTAGCGAAAATGTCACGACATTCCTCGACCTCGGGGAGACGACGTTGATTGTCTTCGAGTCGACCTATGAGACAGAAGCAGCCTTGCAAGAAGTGCTCGGTATGGGGATGAAGGAGGGCTTTACGTCGCAACTGTATCGCCTTGATCGCTTATTAACGAAACGTTGAGAAGGAGTCGGTGAAGGATGCGGAAGCTCGGTCTTATAGTATGTCTGCTTTGTTTAGCCGGTTGTGGAAAATATACGTTGGAAGAGGCGAAAGAGAATGGCGACATCATCGTCCAGAATGATGTTACGAACAGCGACCGATTCGAGTCCTTTTTAAAGAAGTCAACGCAAGGCAAATCAGATCAGATCCGCATCACGGCATTTACGACTGAAGGAGACCCAGTATTGTATGACGTCAAGTATGATGGAAAGTCGTATCAATACACGTCTGATTCATCGCGTGATCAATTCGGTACAACAGACGATGATCGTAAAAACGAAGTCTGTAAGAGACTCGTCAAGACAAGCGAGAAGGAACAGTCGGTCTATACGTTACGCCAATGCGCTGAAGGGGCGGATCATGAGCTCTTACGATTGCCAACACAATAATCAAAAAGGATCGTGTCCCGTCGAATCAATCAGCGGGCACGATCCTTTTTATTCGATTTCGAGACGACGTAAAGCTTCGCGCCAACTGGAGAAGCGTTCAATCAACAACGTCAGTGAAGGTGCTTGATGCGCACGCGCCCACTTAGCATATTGTTGACTCGTCAGAAGTGGTCCATGTGTGGCTGCAGCTTGTTGAAGAGCGTCTAAGCAGTCTTGATCGGTGAAGAAGCCGTTCGAGGTGAGGTCGAAGTGCGCTAAGGCATTTTTCCACGTGCCGAAACGACGAATGATCGTATTTGCGCTTAGCATCTCTGGGTGTAAATCTCGTAATTCTGTGTAGGAGCGAATCGTCATGTTCGTTCCTTTTTGTGCGACATAAAAGGCGACGCTCTCTTCGATCGACCACCGTTTCGTTCGCTTAACCGCGGCGGGACGGTTTAACGTCATGCGTTCTTTCGTCGATAAATGGGAAGTCTTGACGATTCCAGCTCGTTCTAACAGGTGTGCCCACGAACCGAATCGGGCATTGATCTCTTCAAGAGAAGGATAAGGAAGTTGAGCTGCTAACTTTTGATAATGGGTAGCTTTCATAGGTGAATGGTGCATTTGATGAAGACCTTGAATCAAGCGGATGATCTTCTCATCCGTTGCTAAGGTGGAAGTGGAAGTCGGATGTTGACGCATGCAAGATATCTCCCTTTTGAATGGTTGTTTCAATTAAAGGCTAGTGTAGCATGGGCGATTGCGAGAACATACTAACAATATCGTAAGGTAAGAAAAATAGCGCATTTTCATCCGAGAAATACAGGAAAATAAGAGGTTGAACACGAATACAATATTATAGAAGAAAAGAGGGGGAACTGATCAATGACAGAAACACAGACGATTGATACGATGGAGGATATTTTAAAGATGCTTGATGCGCGATTGCGTGAACCAGAACCGTTTTGGGACAAGTTTTATGAAGATCGGACGAAACCGATCCCGTTTTTTAAAAACATTCCTGACGAGAACTTAGTTCGCTACGTCGAACAGGGCTGGATCTCGCCAGGTGACGCGTTAGATCTCGGAACAGGACAGGGGCGAAATGCGATCTATCTCGCAGCACACGGTTTCTCGATGACAGGACTGGATCTCTCATCAACCGCGTTAGAATGGGCAACGGAACAAGCACAACAGACTGGAGCGCACGTTGCGTTTCGAAAGCAAGATTTTCTAGAGACGACAGAACAGAATACATATGATTTCATTTACGATTCAGGCTGTTTTCACCATATGGCGCCACATCGACGTTTGACCTACGTGACGCGAATGAAGGAGATGTTGCGACCAGGAGGATATTTCGGATTAACGTGTTTTGTTGCGGGCGGTCCGCTTGGCGGGGCGACGTTGACAGACTGGGAAGTCTATCAAGAAAATAGTCTCCAAGGCGGACTCGGCTATACGAAAGAGCGATTACTCTCCATATTCGATGCATTCGACGTCATCGAACTAACGGAAATGAAACCCGTCGACAATCCAGAGGCATTATTTGGTCATGCTGGACTGTGGACTGGTCTGTTTCGATTAAAGAATTGATTCGTCCGGCATTCGAGACGCGAACCAGTCCACAAAGTAGTGGACATCTTCTAGCGAAACGATTTGGTCTGTATCGTATGCGGCGAACAGTGACAAAAAGCGCGGTTCGTCAGGGAAATAATGAAGCAGGATCGGGCGGAGTGTCTCGAGGTCATGCACGAAGCTTTGATCTTCCTCTAAGATGAGGTGATAGGCGCTCCGAACAATCCGTTTCACGATCGAATCCGAATCAAGCAAGGTGACTTGCCCTTTCTCTAGACGTGATAGATCAGACCTCAACTGCTCGGATAGCCCACTGTTTAATGCGAAGCCAAGAGCGCGTGTCGGACGAAGGGACGGAAATCGACTTTGGAGATTTTCGCCTGCCAGAAACAAGTTGACGGATTTCAACCAGACGCCCCAACGAAGTGCTTCGTCATCCCGTATGACGTCGCCAAGCAGACCGATGTCATAATCGATTTTGGTGACGAATGGATAGTCCTTCAACCAGTCTTCCGTCCGTTCATCTAACTGCATGTGTTCTTCTTCCGTCAACGGTTCGGTCAAAATCAGTGTAAAATCGAGGTCGGATTCAAAGGGACGCGCCGTTCCTTTGGCGACGCTGCCATACAAGTACACGCCATGAAACGCGGATAAGGTTTGTACATAGGCGACGACGTCCTGAATCACGGCACGATAACGGACAGGAATCGCTTCAGCGGAAGTTGGATTGTGGATGTAGCCATTTTTCGTGCCCAATGTCGTAGGATACTGCATCTGTCTTCCTCCTCATCCTTCAGGAATGGATTGATAGCGATACCACTTCTTGTTTCGCTGCACATATATAAACATCGTATCATCTTTTTCTTGATAGATGACCGTACCGCTCTTAAGATAAGTTGCCATGCCGTCCTCGAGCGTCTTTTCGGATGCTATTTTTTGGACACGTAGTCCAGGAGTCAAGGAGAGATCGGAGACGGTTACAACCTGATCTAGTCGGTACACGCGATCGTTCAAGCGGATGACGTCTTGATCTTGTTCAATGGCTTCCGCCGCGATGAGGTCCGTTGTTGTCATCGTCGTCTCCGCTAAGCATCCACTGAGAAAAAGAATGACCAATACGATAGTAGCTAACACTTTTTTCATGAAAATACCTCTTTCTCTGGTTATATATCGTAATTTACGATATATTCGGATTATACGATATAAGGGGGAGCATTATGATTTCAGCTGATTTTGCAAAAATTTATTATCAATTACATCCACGGTTCGAAGAAAACCTGTCTCACCAAAGTGTGCGTATTTTGCAATACATTCAATTTGCGATGAATCCGACGATCAAGCAGATTGCCGAGGCATTTCGCCTCTCACATAATACGACGTCTGAGCACGTCAAAAAGTTGGAGAGATTAGGCTATATCGAAAAAAAGCGAAATCCAGAAGACCAGCGCCAAGTGACGATTGGTTTGACAGTCTTAGGAGATACAATCGTTCGTCGTCATACCGAGCTCGATCCTGAACGGTTAAATCAAGTCCTTGCTACGATGTCAAAAACAGAACAACAGACGATTGAACAGGCGTTTCGATTGTTGCGGGAGGCGGCAGATGACTGCTTTTCTCGTTAAGGTGCTGTCGAGCGCACTGGTCATCGGTCTCGTCACGGAAGTCGCCCGGCGTTCACCGTCACTGGGTGGTGTGTTGTCTGCATTGCCCGTCGTCAGTCTGATCAGCTTTGCCTGGCTCGTTAAACAGGGAAGTGAACGGGCAGAACTGAGTACATTCTTAAAGAGTGTGTTACTCGGATTACCAGCGACGTTCTTATTGCTTGCCGTCTTATATGGGTTAATTCGCTTAGGGATTCCTGTTTTTTACAGTATACTTGGTGCAACAAGTTTTTTTATCGTTTGTTGGTATGTTCAACGTCAACTACAACATTGGTGGCAAACGTAATCAAAAAGGAGCGAAAGCGATGGTAATCCTTCAAACGGAGCGCTTGACGATTCATCCATGTTCAGCGAATGACGTGACACGTTTACAACAACAGCACTACGATAACGGACCGGAAGTTCAGCAGCATTTGATGTCAATAGCGTCAGATCCCTCACTACTATACTGGGGCAGCTGGCTCGTCATGACAAAGGATGGTCAAGTAATCGGGGATATCGGATTCAAGGGGAAGCTGGACATACGACAAGCGGTCGAAATCGGTTATGGTCTGTTACCAGCGTATCTCAATCAAGGGTTTGCGACGGAAGCAGTTCTAGCATTGATTGAATGGGCGTTTGAACAAACGGAAGTGACAGGGGTACTTGCGAAGACGAGTCGACGAATCAAGCATCAATCCGAGTACTCGAAAAAGCGGGATTGATTCAGGTCGGGAGCGACAATCAATATATCATGTGGGAGCGTATGAAGAGGGTGTAAAGGAAACTTGACAGGTGGTGTGTTATTTACATATAGTGGGACTACGAGGTGAAATCATGAAAAATAAGGTCAAGGAGATGCGCGAAGAACGAGGTTGGTCGCAAGGCGAACTGGCAAAACGATTGAACGTGTCGCGTCAGACGGTCATTTCCATCGAAAAAGAACGGTATAATCCGTCACTCGACCTCGCGTTTTCACTAGCTGATCTGTTTGAACGGCGAATCGAAGACATCTTTACACCGAATCGAACGAACGAGGAGGGAATAGAATGAAGCGAGTCAATATGTTACTAGACATCATTTTAATTGGAGTAGGTCTGTACTTAACAATGACAGATCCGGCGGCTAAAACTCTCGGGATCATCCTCGTTTTAGCTGGCGTCACGTCACGTATCACAGGAACGGTATTCTCGCCAACGGAACCGTATGATGAGCGCCAAGGAATTGTTAAAATTCGTAGTGGACATATCGCTTATCTCGTAAGCATCGGATATCTTTTCTTGATCTTGATTCTCGTCAATCTGTCGATCATAAAAGACATTCATTTTGCTCTGTTACTAGCATTAGGAGGGCAAATCCTGTTCTTTCCAATCATATTAATATTTGTCAATCGACGGATTTGATGAATACAAAAAAGGAATGTGTCTGACACATCCCTTTCCTCCATACGTCATCATGAATTCTGACGAATGGTTTGATTCAATTTATGACGGTACGATGTTTGCCAAGACTGCTCGTCCTTCACTAACTCATCACAAAACGCAGCAACATCCTCTCCAGTGAAATCTGTCACTGGTTTTTGCTCGAAGGCGGCTTGTTCCATCAACTCGAGGATGACGGTCAGTACACGATGACTACTTTGCCAGCTCGTTAGTCCACCCGTGACATTTAAATAGCGTTGAATCGCTTGATAAGCCTCATAGTAGCGAGGAGGAAGAGATTTAGCCCGCTTCTCCATCGACCGCCATTCTCGTTTAGCTTCCATACTACCGGTGATCCGCTCGAATATTCTCATCATCTCGTACTCCCTTCTTGTTTTAACTGCAGCAGTTCTTGCATTTTGTCAGATACGAACGCCCATTTTTCCCAAAAGATACGTAAACGATCGTGTCCTGCTTCGTTTAGCGTATAAAATTTTCGAGGAGGTCCCATTGTTGATGCTTTTTTTTCGATATGAACGAGCTGCTGCTTTTCTAAGCGCATCGTGATTGTATAGACTGTACCTTCCACGACATCTGAGAATCCGAGTTGACGTAACTGTTGAGTGATTTCATAACCATAAGTTTCACCGCGGCTAATGATCTCAAGTACACATCCTTCAAGAATACCTTTGAGCAATTCTGTGATATTTTCCAAACTATTCACCTCGATACTTAATAAATCAGCTACTTAGTATTAATGACTACCACTATATAGTAACACGAAGTACTGGTTTGGACAATATAAAAACCGCCTTATTATGGGCGGTTGAATCGAAATTAAGAGATCGCAAACGTATCCCGTAATTCGATGATTGTTCCTTCGGGTGCTTTTAATTTGCTGAGATGACCATCGACGACGAAGTAGATGTTTCCGCCGTGTTTCGGTAGGAAAGGCATCCCGAGTCGTTCGAGGCGTGCTACTTCTTCTTGCAAGTCGTCAACGTAAAGTGCGAAATGGACGGGACCCGCTGCTTGTTTCGTATAATCAGTGAACGGTTGACCCGATTTGGGTGTTTGCAATTCGATATAGAAGTCACCGAGACGTAACCAGCTGTTAAAGGCGCGGTCGTGAAAACCAGGTGACTCTTGAACGAGGGAGAATCCAAGTTGTTCATAAAAATGTTTAGACGCAGCATAGTCCGTCGTCTGAATGCAGATGTGATGAATTTGTTTCATACTAAAACCTTCCTTCGTGTTCAATGAAATCATGCAAAACTAGTGTAGCATTTCATGGATCGGTTGGAACGAACGAAATGGAGAATAGGATGCAACAAACGATGAATTTGATTTGTGAACGTTTTACAATAGGACAAATGATTAGCGAACCTGTACGATTGACTGGCGGACTCATGCATGAGACATGGCGATTACAGACGACGACTGGATCTTACGTCTTAAAACGATTGAATCCGGACATCATGCGACGCCCTGAAGCACGAAATAATTTTAAGATGTCAGAAGATGTCGCCGTGCAAGCGTCATTTCACTTAGCAGCATTACCGGCACGTCGCATCAAAGACCAAGCGGTACAAACGATTGACGGCTCGGATTACCTTTTGTTTGACTGGATCGATGGCAAGACGTTATCAACCGACCAGCTTCGATCGGCACATGCACGACAAATCGGAGTTCAATTAGGACGGTTGCATGGACTGACGGTAGCGACAACTGGTTTTTTAAAGCCGGATACCTCGAGTACTTCAATCGATTGGGACGGTCATTTAGAAGAAGGAAAACGGCAGCAAGCAAAGTGGCTGCAGCTATTCATGGAAGAGCAGGAACAGCTGCAACGAATAGAAAGATTAGCACAGGGAGCGCAAAAACAACTGCCAGTAGACTGGATTGTCAGTCATCGTGATCTCGATCCAAAGAACATCCTCTGGACACCAACGGGTCCAGTCCTGATTGATTGGGAGTCTGCGGGTCTGATTCATCGAGCGGTCGACGTGTTCGAGACAGCCTGTTATTGGTCGAAGCAGGAAAACGATACGTTTGACCGTGTTCGATTTAGCGCATTTCTTGATGGTTACGCGACAAACCAACGTTTGCCTGATGTCGACTGGACGCACGTCATCGATAGCAGTGTCCAAGGAAAGCTGGACTGGCTGAATTTTAATCTGGAGCGCTCACTCGGGAAAAGTGGGATCCCTGAAGCGGAACGAGTACTTGGAACAGAACAAGTCGTTTTAACAATAAAAGAATTACGAGCGCACGACCGGAATCTCTGGATCAAGTGGATGTCGGTAAGATAAGCATAAAAAGAGGCATCAAATCACTCGATTCGATGCTTCTTCGTTATTAAAACGATTTGACCAACTGTTCAATAGTTGATTCAGGAGTACGAATCGGAACATATCCGAGTCGTTTGATTCGTTCGTTTGAGAAAGTAGCGCATTCCGCTGCACGCTTCGGTATTTGGTACGGCTTGTCACTTGCTGTGATCAACTTCATCCGAAAATCCGTCTCAGGTAGATTCGCATCGATCGCATTGAAGATATCCCCATTATGCGCATTCGTTGCGGTAAGGACGATCATTTCGACTAGATTATCCGTATGGACCCACGGGACGACATCATCCGGATGCACCCAGGTAATCACATCCGCCTCCTTCATCCGCTCGACTTGACGATCCCCCCAATAGGACTGCTCCTCGGCACAAATTGATCCTGGGCGTAAGATGATTAAATCGGAATCGGGTGTGTTTTCCTGTAACAGGCGTTCGGATTCCTGCTTTGTATGGATGTAAACGTGCTCGGACGGTAGGAGCGGTGACGTTTCCGTAAAATGTCCACTCACGACTTCGCCGTACACGGAAGTCGTCGAGATGTGAACGATGCACTTGACACGAGCTTTTGTCGCAGCATCCGCGAGATGTTGTACACCTGTAACATTTGCTTCCTGTGCTAAATCGGGATCATCTCCGAGATAGGCAGCACAGTGAATCAACAGATCGACGCCTTGAAGTGCTGTAAGAAGCGAATCCGGATCACCGAGCTCACCGATGACTGCGTGGACACCTTTGAAAGCGTATTGATCCGCTTGTTCCTTAGAGCGATACAAACCGCGCACTTCACGCGCTTCTTTTAGAAAACGTCGCGCAACACGAGAGCCAAGCGTTCCGGTCATTCCTGTAACTAAAATCGTACTCTCTTTCAGGTTCATAAGTGCTTACCCCTTTGATTCTGTCTTTTCAGCGAAACATTGCTCACAAATGAAACGTCCTTCGCTTTTTAGGTATGCTTTGACTTCCGTCATCCCGCGATGTTTCGGATAGCGCATCTGGATGTAGACTTTTTCGTTTCCTTCAATCGTTTTGCCGCAATGCATACATGTCGGTTCTTTGCCGAACATCCTAACGCCCCCTATAAATTAATATCTTCTATCTTATCGTAAAGGAAAAACCAGGGTGTTGGAAGAATAAAGTAAAAAAGGAATCAAAAGGAGGGTGTCTATGATCTTCATTGCGATCTTTCTCGCCGTTGGTGGAGTCGTCTGGTTCATTTCAGCGCGGAGTCAATCGAAACATCGCTCGCTCGACGATCAGGAATATACACTGAACCAGCATGATGTCCATCAGCAACAAAATCATCGTGATTTTTGAAGGCATGTAAAGGAGCATCCAGTCCATTGACTGAATGCTCCTTTTTAGCGATTGCGTACATGGAGAAAATATTTTGCGTTGCTCCAGATCAAGGCGATAATCAATAAGCTGATTGCAAAGATCTGAGATTGACCGGTCTCATACGAATACACGACCAATACGACGATAATCCCCATCAATAGGAGTTGCAAAGAAGACTGTGAACGGATGAGTCCCTCTAACATGACGTGACGTTCTCCGTCATCTGAGGCAGCGAACAGCTTTTTGATATAGTTTGTTTCCGAATACTTCGGGAAATCGCGGTTTGGATAGATGTGATGCATGAGATTAAGATAAAAAACAGAGGCAAGACTACTGAAGACAAAAAAGAGTCCACTCAGTAATAAATGAAGTCCGAACTGGTTTTCAATGAGGCTAAATGATGCGAGCCCGATGCTGAGAAGAGTAGAAACCTGAACCATCATCATGCCATCTGCATAGTAGCGATTCGCTTGATCGTCAATCGCATCCTCTTCGTCGGAAGAAACGGATCGTCGAATCAATTGACGAATTTGTAAATAGCGTACGATGTAACTGAGAGTCAAAATCGTCAAGATAACGAAAAGACCAGTGAATATGTAATCAAGATAGAGCGATCGTTCAAACTGTGACAAATGGGTATTTTTGAGGACAAACATGACGAAATAACTGCTAATGAAACCGAGTAAAGCTGCGATGATGACCTTGATTGCTTCCTTTTTCATGTTAATTCCTCCTCATCGAAATAAAAGATGTCTTCTAACGGTGTATCAAACACACGAGAAATTTTGACAGCGATCAATAGCGACGGCATGAATTCTTCTCGCTCGATTAAGCTGATCGTCTGGCGCGAAATGTTTGCACGTCGTGCCAGTTCAGACTGATTCCACCCGTGACGAGCACGTAATTCTTTTAACCTGGATTTCATATGGGGATTCACCTCCTATATAATGTAACTTATCAGAGTCTTTTTGACAACGATAATAGTCAAAAAGGACAATGTAGTGGTCATTTATTCGTAAACCCATCATATGAATGGCATAAACTGTATACTGGAATAAGTTGAAAGGAGATGTGAAATCCGTCGATGAAATCTCAGTCACGTGTAAATAACGTTATTTATCATGATGAGAATGTTACGCACCAGATTGCTTCGATTCTAAAAATGGAAGAGACATTGCTCAAACAAAAAATTGCGTATCTCCAGGACGTCACAGACCCCGGTACCACTTCTGAATACGAACAAGGGCGTCAGCAGCTATCGGATAAGCTCGATACGTTGAGACGTTCCGTAAAAATGGATCTCGTCTCGCGTGATGACATCACACTTCGAACGAGAGCACGTTTTGAACAATCACTCAGAGCAACAAGTGTGACAGAAGAGGAAGCTTGTCTTATTCAAGACTATCTCCGAATTGAGGCGACGATGCTGACAAAATCGGGAGAGGCGGTTTCCGATCTGCATGCTTCTTTATTTAACGCGGATGAATCCACTCGAAAACAAGCGCTCTTATCGATTGAGGAAGCATTCCGCATGAAAGAATCCGTCATTCAACCGTTGTTTTCACGACTCGTTGAGTTACGACAAGCGCGTGCCACTGCATGTGGTAAGATCGGATTCGAGGAACTAGCTTTTGCAGAACTCGGACGCGTTGATTATGCGAGTCAAGATGTCGATCATTACGCCACCATCATTCAATCCGACTTTCTACCGGTCAAACGGCAATTTCAGCGCGAACAACAAACGTTTCTCGGCAAACATGCGCTCCATCCGTGGGACGTCCGGCAATCGGCCTATACACAGATTGATCATCACGTGACCGATTCCGATACTTCATTCTTAGATCAGACTCAAGCCATCCTCAAGAGCGTTCACCCCTATTTTGCTGAAGTATTAAAAGACATGCGACAGATAAATCATCTCGATATCGATGCCCGGTCAAACAAAGCGGGCGGAGGGTTTTGTGAGTATTTACCGGTCGAACAACAATCGTTCTTATTCATGAATCGCATCCATACCTTCGATGATCTCGTCATCTTTATGCATGAGATCGGCCATGCCGTCCATCATGATGCGATGAAAGAAACGTACGACGGACTACAACCGATTCCGCTCGAAGTAGGGGAGTTCGCTGCCATGTCGCTCGAGTTGTTGACGATGAACGAATGGCATCAGGTGATTTCGGATAAAAAAGACGTTGCCCGGGCGAAACTGGAACAGATTCGTTCCATTGTCGAGTTCTTACCCGAGACGATCATCGTCGATCGTTTTCAATCATGGCTCTATGCTCACCCGGGTCATGATCCAAAAGAACGACATGCCTATTATGCCGATCTCCGAGAATCATACGATACGGACGTCATTGATTGGTCGGAAACACCCGATTGGAAAGGTCACGCATGGATGAGTGTCATCCATCTCTTTGAGACACCTTTTTATTACATCGAGTACGCGATTGCTCAAATCGCCGCTCTCCAGGTTTATCACCGTTTCACGAAAGACCCTGACCAAACGCTGAAAGATTTCATCGCAGCTTTAGCGCTTAGTCAAACCCATTCGATCCAAGCCGTCTATGCGAGAGCGGGCGTATCCTTCTTACCAAGTGATGCGGAAATGAAAGAGTTGATGGCGTTCCTACAGGGTCAAATTGAAATTTGGACAAATGAGCTAGAAAAGACATAATAAAAACAACACGCTTTGATCAGAAATAGCAGATGTACAAAACGATAGGAGGACGAACATGAATATCCGTAAAAACATCGTCTATGCGACATTATTTAATGAAACCGGTGATCAATTATTGATGGTCGAGAATCGTGGCGATCATGGTGACTACTATACATTGCCCGGTGGAACGGTCGAGCGCGACGAAACGCTACATACGGCAATCACGCGTGAAGTTCTGGAAGAGACAGGATTTACAATCATACCAAGTGACATCGTCCATCTGGCAGAAGCATTCTTCCCGCAAGCGGGGGAACATTGTCTCTTTTTCTTCTTCGCGGGAGAAATCACTTCCGGTCAATTAAAGACGAATGTTCCAGAAGAAATTTCCGGACTCGTCTGGATGGATCGTGAAGAAGCGTTCAAACACCTCAATTTACCGGAAGCATCAAAAGAATCGCTCTTTGCTGGTCGAACGGTACCGTATGATTTTGCCGGAGAGATCATCCACTCGTAAGGAAGTGTCGCTTGACGTACTAACGTGACGGATTTTCGGGTACAACACTACAGGAGCATTACCCGAAACTTGTAGAAAGTCAGGTGAACACACGGTATGTCGATTCTTACGTTTCACGAAGTCAGCTATCAACACATCTTACACGAAATAACAGGTGAGTTCCGCGAAGGCGTCATTACGACGCTCGTCGGACCGAGTGGTGCCGGGAAATCGACGACATTGAAACACATCAATGGACTGATTTCTCCCGATCGCGGCGAAATTCGTTTTCGAGGCGAACCACTTGAGCAGATGAATCTGCTCGATGTCCGCAAAAGGATCGGAATGGCGTTCCAAAGTGCGCCGATGATTCCAGGTACCGTCTACGATAATATCAATTTACCGAAATCGATCTTCGGTGAATCGTTACCGCGCGAAGAGGCGGAACGCTTGCTACAACAAGTTGACCTATCCGTCGAACTTGAGCGACCGGTCAAAGATTTGTCGGGTGGTGAACGAAGCCGACTCGGAATCGCGCGGACACTTGTCAATCGACCGGACGTCCTGTTGCTTGACGAAATTACGGCAAGTCTCGATTACCGGATGGTACAGGAGATTGAGAAGCTGATTCTTGATTTACAGCAGAAGTTACAGACGACGATCATTTGGATTACGCATGACTTAGAGCAAGCCAAGCGGGTCAGCGACGAAGTCTGGTTTTTAAAGGAAGGACGATTGATCGAGTCTGGTGCATTCAAGGAACTCGTTTCAAGTGGTCAAGCAGAGACGCAAGCGTTCTTGAAGGGGGAATCGGTATGAGTTATCTCCAACTGGCGACTTCGCTCATCTTCATTTTGATCCCCCTCGTCTTAGCGCGGACGTTACGGCTTGGTCTAGAGAAGGACATCCTCATCGCAACCGTTCGATCGATCGTCCAACTCTTGATCATCGGTTATATTTTGACGTTCGTCTTTGAAAGCGGCAGTCCAATTTTCATGTTACTGATGATTCTGTTGATGATCGGTGCAGCGACACTGAACGTCATCCGTAAAGGGGACGGGATTCCCGGGATCCAGTGGATCATCTTGTTCACACTGATTGCGGTCGAAGCATTGACAATGGGCATTTTGCTCGGGTTACGAATCATTCCGTTCGAAGCCCAGCAAGTCATTCCGATCAGCGGGATGGTCATTGGGAACTGTATGATTTTGTCCTTATTGTTTCTTAATAAGTTCAAGGACGAGGTCGAACGAAGCGACGAGGTCATCGAACTGATTCTTTCGCTTGGTGGAGATGCGAAGACAGCGATTGATACGAGCTTAAAAGGCGCGATCCGGACAAGTATGATTCCAACGATTGAAGCGCAAAAAACGATGGGCCTCGTCCAACTGCCAGGGATGATGAGTGGGTTGATCATCGGTGGCGCGGATCCGATGGAAGCCGTCCTCTATCAACTATTGATTCTATTCCTGATCTTGACGACGGCGGCGATGGCATCGGTCCTCGTTGGTTTTCTATCCTACCGTCGACTGTTCAATGAAAAAGCACAATTCATCGGTTTGACCTATAAGAAAAAAGACATGTAAGGAGCACATTATGCAGACTTATCCGATTACAGAAGCTGACCTGCAACTGGTCGAACTAGCAACTGAAACGATTCAAAGCCGTTACGCTGACGATAAACATCACGTCGCAGCTGCGTTGCGGACAAAAGATGGCGCGACGAAAACGGGTGTTCATGTCGAAGCCTATATCGGACGGGTGACGGTGTGCGCGGAAGCCATCACGATCGGTTCCGCCATCACGGATGGATTGACGGATTTTGAGACGATCGTCGCCGTCCGACATCCCTATTCGGATGAGGCGGACCGAACGATTCGTGTCGTTAGTCCGTGCGGCATGTGTCGCGAATTGATTTCCGACTATGCACCGGACGCATTTGTCCTCTTGACGATCGACGATCAGTTGACGAAAGTCCGGATTGAAGATTTGATACCATTAAAATATGTCCGACAATAACCAGTAACTCCTTGTCGTTTAGATGAGGATTTTTTGCATTTACTTCTAAATCATCCTTATTATGGTTATGATAAAGACGGAATAACTAAGGAGGGATATGCGTGTCAGCTTTATTAGAAGTCGAACGGTTATCAAAAACCTACATACGTGGAACGGAGACAATCCATGCATTAAAACAAGTCAGCTTTACGTTAGAGGAAGGAGGATTCATCGCCATCATGGGAACGAGTGGCTCCGGGAAAAGTACACTGTTGAATATCCTGGGAGCGCTTGACGCACCAACCGGCGGAACGTTGACCTTAAAGGAAAAACGGCAACGCGACATCTTCACTGAGCCTGCTGCGACGTTATACCGTCAGCAACACATCGGGTTCATCTTTCAATCGTTTCACCTGCTCGATGACTTGACGGTTCAGGAGAACATCGCTTTACCGTTGATGCTGAAGGGGATGGATGATAAAACGATCAATCAAGAAGTAGACACTTGGCTCAAACGAGTCGGACTGACGAAGTGGAACAATCATCGACCGCAAGAGCTGTCGGGAGGACAACAACAACGTGTCGCCATCGCACGTGCCTTGATCAGTCGACCACCGATCATCTTAGCGGATGAGCCGACGGGGAACCTCGATTTCAAGACATCTGCTGAAATCATGCAGTTGCTTCAAGAACTCAATCGCGAACAACAAACGAGTATCCTGCTCGTGACCCATGATGCGACCGTAGCTGCTCATGCGAAGCGGGTGCTGTATTTCCATGACGGACAGATTGTTGCCGATCAGCTGTCGACCGGAGACGTGGCGCCGATCTTAGAGACATACGAGCAGTTCGTGGGGGCTGTATGAAACGACAACATCTCTTCCGTCTTTCCCACCGACTGTACCGTAAAAGTCCGATGATTTTAGTGACCTCAATCGGAAGCGTCATGATTTCGATTGGTCTTGTCTTAACGATGGTCATTTTTTTACTACATAATCAAGCCGCTATCGAGACAGATCGTGTACAAAGATATGGTCAAGTCGATCTGACGGTCAAATATACACCTGAAGACGAGCGGACGGATCAGTCCGTGTTTGAGCAACTTAAAAAGGATCACGATGTCTTGGGCGCAGAGTCGATCATACAGACGACAGCGCGCGTAGCTGGTCAAACGATGGCCGACGTGGAGACGATAGGAGTTCATTCGGATGCCCTGACGAAAAGTCGGTATCATTTCACGAACGATTTGAAACAGGGAGAAGCGATCGTGTCAGCTCGACTCGCGACGTCGCTTGATCGTAGTGTCGGGCAAACGCTTCGCGTCGGAGAAGCGACGTATCGAATCCGTGAGATTTTACCAAGTGCGACAACATCTGAAGCTATGCACGATCAAGTCTTTCTTTCGTATGCTGATCTGAAGAAGTATCATCCGATCGAAACGAAAGCCGTCTTGCTCAATCTAAAAAAAGAGGCGGATCTCGTCCACTATGCCGATACACTCGTCAAAGCGAATCCGAAGCTCCGGATTGAACTTTCGGAAGGGCAAACGCTCTCACCGGCGCTGAACGGTTACATCGGAATCTTGTCAGTACTGATCCTTGTCGTGTCCGCCTTCATCTTGATGGCGAATTTCGACTTGTATTTACGTAAACATGCTGTCCAATTTGCCATCATGCGGACGCTTGGGGCGACGACACGGCAACTGTTTCAGCTGTTCTTCGTTCAATCTGGATTGATTGTCTTAGCGGGCACGGTGCTTACGATTCTAGGCAGTATTTGCTTCCCGTTACTCGGTCAACTCGTATGGCCGACAGAGGGTAAAATGATCGTCTCCCTCATGATCGAACAGGGAGCGTTCTTGGTGCTCGTAACGTTCGGTAGTGCCTTGTTGATTTTGCTGTTGCTCGCGAGTACGGCTTATCGAAAACGGGATGTGTTACCACTCCACGTCTTGCGAGAAAATCTGAAAACGGCGTCACGACCGACCCGGCGAAAACGTCTCGTCCTGTTCAGTAGTGGATTGACCGTCAGTTTGGTGTTGTTCGCTGAAGTGATTGCCAGTACGGAGGGGGCACGGGCAATCGCCTGGCTCGGTGCAACCGTCGCCTTTTTACTGACGATGTATCTTGCGACGCCACTCCTCTTGAAGGGAGTGCTGCATCGAGCGGAACCGATCGTTCGTCGGTTAGCGGGACCGACAAGTTTCGTCGCCCTCCGGGGCGTGTTACCGCAACTTCGGAAAAATGCCTGGTTGATGCTGATTGTTCAAGTCTTGATGATCATCGTCGTCATCGGCTCGACGTTCCTTGAGACGGTGCAACAAAACGAACGGAAGTACATCATCAGCCAATATCCGACGGAGGTCGTCTTAAAGAGTCGTTTAGATGAAGGATCGCAAGGAGACCCGCTACAATTGATTCGACAAATTGAAACGGACCTACCTGGCGCAAAAGCGACCTTCCTGTCGTCTCGAAATTCACTCGAATATCAATCGTCTCAAGAAGATGTCTCGATCGAATACGAAGTAACGGACTATCGTCGTCTTGACGTCTTAGAGGGAGAGCAGACGAGTGACACAGAAGGAATCATCGTCTCACGGACCTTCGCTAAAAAACATAGTCTCGAAAAAGGTGATACGTTGCCGCTCGGGCGATGGGACGGGGAACAAGAACGAAGCGTTTCGGTCGGTCAATTCCGAATCGTTGGAATCGAAAAGAAGATAGCACCAGACGTCCTCGTGGATTGGCGGAACGAGCAACTGCGGCAACCGAACGATCACATCTTGAATGTCTTTATCGACGTTCCATCCGAGTTAAAAAAGACTCAAGTGACCACAACATTATTAGAGATCACAGAAAGTTATCCGACATTGCAAGTGAATCGACTATCTGACGCGCTTCGCGATGCGGAGCAACAAACGACGGAACGCTGGTTCGTCTTCTTGATTGCGCTTGTCGTCATGAGTGGATCCGTCTGGTTCGGACTTGCGAACGCCTTACTCAGTTTCGTGAGTGGAAAACGAGGCGAGTATGCCTTGCTACGAACGATTGCGTTGACACGGAACAAGCTCCGGCAGCTGACACTCATTCAAATGCTCTTATTCGTTGGGAGTGGCATCACCTTTGGGCTGATTAGTGGTCTTGGTGCGACGTTCTTCGTGACACGGATCGATGATAGGGGGGCATTTTACTTTAACGTACCGACGATTGCCGGAACCATTGCCGGTTTGATAGTGCTTGTCCTAAGCATTGCTTGGTTCGTCACCCGACGAAAGCAGGAAAACCTCGTTCTCGAATTGAAACAGTAAGTAAGGGCACGAGAACCGGGGGGATCGAAATGCGAAAAACGATCGGGGCGATTCTATTACTCATAGTAATTAGCGGTGTCGGCTGGTGGATGATCGCAGATGAACGGGATGCGACCTATGAACAGATTGTTGAAGTGCAAGTCGTAAGACACGTGACGAAGCAGTTCGGACGTGATGATATCGCATCAGTCAAACCTTACTTCGTAGCGTCCGAATCATCGAAATCACGACGTCATCAGATTGCCGTTCAGCTGAAGTCGGCACCGACGGGAGAATACCGGATGTATCGTGTACTTCAAAATAAAGTCGAGTACATCGGTCGATCACGGACGGTTCGATCAGATTAAAAAGATACGTCACATCAGTTGGGGGATTTAGATGAAAACGAAAGCCGAGCGCATCGCGTTCATTCAAGAAGAAAAGCGTCAACTCGTCAAACCACGTTTATACAGCTCGTTGCTGTACGGCGTCAGTATCTTATTAGTCGTCGCCAATCGGGACGTGTACTGGCCATTGTTCTTTTTACTTGTAGCACTAGTGTGGATTGCGCGGATTCACTCGCAAGAAGTCGAACGTGATATGGCATTAACGGTAGAACCACAGATGAAAAAAATCATTCAATGGCAGTATGTGACCGATTTTTTGTTCGTCATCTTAATGGGATTATTCTTCCCGCTGATCATCGTATTCGACTTGCCATTCTTCCTCAGTTTTACTGTCTATGTCGTTCTTGCGATTGTTTTGCTCGTATCCGATATGTTGCTTGAACGAAACGGAAAACGTCTCGATGCTGAGCATCCAACGAAGAAGGAACTGCGGATGTATCCGAAGTCGTGGAAAAAGATCTAATCCGTGGAGCCGGTCGATGCACCGGCTCCTTTTTGAGCATTCCGGTCGCTTCAGCGTGTTCGACTGCCGTATGATGAAGGGGCACATGAAGAAGGAGGTCCTCGTATGCTTGCTATCATCATTGGATTTATCATCGGTCTGCTCGTACCAGTTCAAACGAGTGTTAATACACGGCTGCGGGGCGTTGTCGGTTCGCCGTTCCTCGCTTCGCTGATTTCCTTTTCGATCGGCTCACTCTTCTTACTGATTCTGGTGTTGGTCGTCGATGGGAATCTCACAGGTCTTATGGCTACTGCCGATGAACCGTTCTGGATTTGGGGTGGGGGACTGCTTGGCGTCATCTATTTGACTGGGAACATCCTGCTGTTTCCGCGACTCGGAGGCGTACAAACGGTCATCATGCCCATTTTCGGTCAGGTCATCATGGGACTGTTGATCGATCATTTCGGATTGTTTGAGTCAACGGTCACCTCACTCTCACTGACACGAGTCATCGGCGCAGTGCTTGTGTTACTCGGTGTCGTTGGAACGGTCGCGCTTGGTGACTATTTCGCACGACGTCGCAAGCAACAGATGACATCATCAGAAAACTCATTGTTTATCTGGCGTCTGCTCGGAATTCTAACCGGTATGATGAGTGCTGCCCAGACAGCGATCAATGGTCATCTCGGTAGTGTTCTCGGGTCAGCCGTCAAAGGTGCCTTGATTTCATTCGTCATCGGTACGATCACCTTGTTATTACTGAATCTGATCCTCCGAACGAAATGGCACATCGATCGTTCGCAACCCTTACCTGCTTGGATTTGGATCGGGGGATTGATCGGTGCGTTGTTCGTTGCCGGTAATGCCTTCATCGTTCCGCTCGTTGGTACAGGACTCGCTGTCGTCATCGTCACGATCGGTCTTCTGACCGGCAGCCTATTGATTGACCGTTTCGGCTGGTTCGGTGCAAAGAAACAACCGGTCACAGGTGTGCAGATCGTCAGTCTGCTTGTCATGCTTAGCGGTATTGTGTTGATACGCATTTAAAAACAGCTCGTTCGAACGTATGGTGGCATACGTTGAGAACGAGCTGTCTTCGGTCATTTCTTTAAATCAATTTTAACGGAAATCGTCTTTGCGAAAATATCCCCTGAGACGAACATGACGAATTCTGTCTCATCTGCAGGTACTTGATAGACAAGGTTCACATGTGACCGACCCGGTGCAACATACTTCATACCCTGTTTCCATGTTTTTTCGTTTTTGTTTTCATAATCAATCGGTTCATAGACACCACTGACTCCCGTCACTTGGAAACGATTCGGGAAATAGTAACTTTCTTCCCCAGCATCTCGATAGTAGAGATCTTGATAAAACGTCGGAACCGTGATGTACTGATACCCCTCTTTCTCTTTTAGTTTCAGGGAAGCAGGCGGTTGCTTCAACAATTTTCCGATCCAGAAACTTGTATCTTTAACAGCCGGATCTCCTGGGAACGTCTTAATCGTTCCTTTTGCCATCGTCTCTTCGATGACACCGGATGATTCTTTTTTCGTCGTCTCGAGCTGTCGCTTTGCACCCGTAAGACCATCGGAAATTTTGCTTCCCGTCGTGATGACTTTTGGAGCTTTCGCAACAGACGTCTGTTTGGCAGGTTGTTCATTCGTTGCAAACAGGAAGAGGGAAAGGACACCGACGAATAACACGGCTCCGATAGATGAGAGAGCAAGTTTAAAGCGTCGTTCGGTTTCTTTTGAGTTAGCATTGACGCTGCTGATTGCAGCATTCGGAACGATACGGACAGCGCGCTGTGCTGGTAAAATTGCACCGATGATCCCTGTCAACAGTGGAATTAGAATCGTTGCAGACAAGAAACCGAGTTCCGTCGTCGGGAATTGGCGGTATACTTGCCAAATCATCACTAGCGCAAAGAGAAGTCCGACGATTCCAGCTAGTAACCCTGTCAGCAAACCTTCTAATAAGACGAGGCGTCGAATCAACCCGTCTTGCCACCCTGTCGCTTTTAAGACAGCGAGTTGACTGCGACGTTCATTGACGTTTTGCCAAAGAATTTCCGTCGTCGTCAAGATGGCGATCAATAGGGCAACACCCATCGCGACATAATGCATCGTGCCGACTTCTAAGGCGACATATTCACCAAGCCACGTCGCATAGAGCACCCCTTTTAAGCGGAATGTCACGAAGAGGAAGAAGATGAACAGACTCGTCGGCAAGGCGATGGCGATAATCGAAAGGATTGTTCGTTGCCAGTACGTAAAGAGTTGGTTCATGCTCATACCAAGAATCGATTGTGACCGAACGAATCGTCGCGAACGTGAGACTTCACCGGATCGCATGCTCTCATATGGTTTGATTCTACGAATCAATGCCATCGGAACGAGCGTCCCACCCCAGTAAATGAGTAGACCAGCAAGACCGATTAACAGAATTCGTCCTAAAGCGATCGGATGATCAGTCGTTAACCAAAACGTACCGAGAATCGACCAAGCGATTAACGCTACGAGAGATCCGAGTAGCGTCGCTTCAAGGAACAGCAACTTCGAGAGTTGACGCGGACGCCAGCCGAGAGACAATAGAATCGCGAATTCCTTTTTGCGTGCATAGAGTAGAATGATATTTGAACTAAAGACATAGACGAGCGCAACCGCGATGACGCTAGCGATGACGCCAGACATACCGACCTTCGCCTCTTGGAAAATCGTCATTGAAGAACCGAGTTTGATCCACGGTTGTTGGACCCAACCGAGGGCCGATTGTTTTTCAAGTCCTGGTAAGTACGTCAAAGCGAGCTGCGGAGAGGAACCAAGTGTGATGTCCGTGATCAGACCAGTCTTCGCCTCAATTTCGTTCGCGACGTCTTGGAGCTTTTGCTCACTCGCTGCATTCATCTGATCGACGCCTTTGACATTGACGCGAATGACAGAGATTGCTTTTTCGCCGCGAATCTTGAAGGCGGCATCAAGCGTCGTCAACATCGAAGGGGGTTTCGTCAGGAAGTCATACGGATCATTCGTCGGTTTGACATCCTTGACGGGGTTAACCGGACGATCATTCTTATCCATGACCCATTGCGCCTTTGCAGGGAAATACGTTTCCATCGGTAGTTCCGTCAAGGGATCCTTCGATATATTCAATTTCTTCGGATTGAAGACTCCGATGTAGTTTAAGCGAACTCTTGGCCAATCATCACTCGTCTTCCCAAACATGCGTGCTTCCCGGTACATCGTCCGTTTCGCAAGTAACGAATCCGGATCGACTTTCTTCGGTTCAACTTGGTAACTGAACGGCCAGCGCGACGCAAAGGGGCTAGAGATAGACTGATAACTAATCGGTGACGGCTTTAGGATCAGCCATTCGGAATTTCCTGACGGCAGCTCAGGAAACGAGTCCGTCATGATTTGTTTTAGCAGTGTTTTTTGAACGTCCTGCGTTGTGACTGAATACGTCTTTGCAGGATCGTCAGTCGTCTGTAGCGTATTTAGAAACTTTGCACCACCACGCTTCGTAACATCTTGAATCGTCTCTTGTATCGAGTCATTAATAAGCGGGAGGTCTATTTTCTCATACGTATACGTCCGTGACGCATCGACATATTCCCGTTCGCTCATCAAAATAGGCATCTCAACCGTTCCGAGTTCAGGATCGACGACGTTTGCTTTGTCTTGTTTGTCAAAGTAGCGACTATGTTTTCCGCTGATCGTCGCGTTATCTAGTCCGATCAAGCGGGCTTCTGCTTCGGGATCAATTCCGGCAACCATCGTCGCACTTCCGAATTCTAATAACGGATCTTCACCCAGAACAGCAGGTGAGACGCCGGAACGTGTTGCATTTTCATCTGGTGTCCATCCGGCAGCGAGATAATTAACGGTAGAGTACTTTTCGACGTTCAAGCCGGTATTCTGTTTATCAGTGATCGTCAGTTTATAGACACCGTAATCATCAAACCGATGCGTACCAACAGGTGCATTTGTAGAGTGGTTTCCAATCATCGCAATCGGAGCTGCGACTTCGACGTCCGAGATATCTTGGATCGTCTTATATTGCTTCATCGTGATTCCACCATCTAGACTACTCATATAGTTCGGTTCGAGTAGTTTGAGGTCTTCCGTCACGCTTCGGCTATTTGGGGGACGCACGACGATATCGTAGGAAGACTTCCAACGTTTTTGCAGTTCGTCGACGACTGTTCCGTTATTTGCTTGTGTCGTCCCGATCAAATAACTCAAACCGGTACTGACGACGAGAACGCCGACGAGTAATAAAATGAATCGTTCCTTGTTGCGCCACCACGAATTCCAGATGAAACGTAGCATGATACCATACATCCTTTCTCATCGTATTCTTATGTAAAAAACGCTTGCACATTCATGCAAGCGCAATGGATCACAGTTCGATTTTAATCGTATGCGTTTTCGGGAATGCGTCGGAAGCAGCGAATAAGACGAACGTCTTCGCTTCTTCTGGTACTTGATAGACTAAATCGATTTGAGCGCGATGTGGAGAATAATATTGATGACTGTTCTTCCACGCCTTCGGATTATGATTGACGTAATCGACGACGTCGTACTCGTGTCCTTTGCCATCATTGAGAACGAATAAGTTTGGTTTATAGACACTGTAAGCTCCGAAATTATCGGACGTGTCATGCATGACGAGCGGAATCGTGACATAACGATAACCTGGTTTATCTTTCAGGTTTAATTCTTTTGGAGGAGAGGAAAGAAGTGCCTCGGCACGGAATGTCTTCGCTTTTAGTTTAGGATCACCCGGATATGTCTTGACGAGTCCCTGTTTCATCAACTCGTCAATGTTTAAGATGCGATTCTCCTGCGTCTCGTTTACACCAGCTAATTTTGTTTGTGATGAGACATTGATAGGTTTCTCCTGATGGGATGACCAATACCAACCGCCACCACCGATCAGGGCAAGAGAAGTAATTACTAGGGGAATCGCTTTACGAGCTTGTGGCATAAAAACACTCCTTTTCGATAGAATAGTCAGAATATTTATATAAAATATACTATTTACAAGGAATGGAAACAAGCTAAATGGAGAAAATAGTGTAAAAATAAGGAAACGGTTACCCGATTGATAAAATAAGGTAAAATAACCTTAGTGAAGTGAAAGGGGAAGAATTATGAGAGCAGTCATTCAAAAACAATACGGTGATGTAAACGTGCTACAGATGGATGATGTCGTGATGCCGATTCGACAATCTGGAGAAGTCTTAATTCGTGCGGTATGGACCGGAGTCAATTTCACGGATATCAAACAACGACGTGGTGGCAAGGCGACTGGAACCTTTCCATTTGTTCTCGGAGTGGATGTGTCAGGTATCGTCGTCGATGCGGATCCATCTTCCGCGATCAAAGTAGGGGATCGAGTCATGGCATTTGTATTAGATGGATCATATAAGGAAGTAGTCCGTGCCGACGAACGGTTAGTTTACAGTTTACCTGAAACGATTTCATTACGTGATGCTGCTGCAGGAATGTTGACTTCGATTTTAAGCGAGATATTGTTGACGCAGATCGCACAAGTGAAACTGAAGGATACAATCGTCATCCACAGTGCCGCTGGAGGTGTCGGATCGATGTTGATTCAATTGGCGCGATTAAAAGGAATGACACGATTGATTGCTACTGTTGGACATGCTGATAAAATACCTTATGTTCGTGCACTTGGTATTCAGAATGTCTTTACATATAATGATTTTTCTGAAAAAGTGAAGGAATTGACGGTCGATAAGGGAGCGGATGTTATCTTTGACTCTGTCGCGGGTTACGTGACACGAAAAAGTCTTGACTGTCTCGCGTATTACGGAACACTCGTACAATTCGGTAATAGTAGTGGAGAAGCGGGTGAACTCTCGACGACAGACGTTCATGCGAGTTGCCGGACGATTCGTGGATTTAGTCTTGGCACGACACGTCAACTGGATCCAGAACGTATTCGAACTGCTGCATCCTATGTCTTGACGTTGTTTGAAGAAAATAAATTGAAGATGCCAATGATTCATGAGTTCCCATTAGAGGAAGTGCAAAAAGCGCATCGGTTGATGGAATCTCGACAGTATCAAGGAAAAATCGTCCTACGAATCGGAGGAGACGAGATTGAGTGAAGAAGAGATTAATCAACGACTACTAGACGATCTTGAGTTACAAGAGATGTTAACGCTAGTGGCAACATTAGAATTACCTGATTGGTGGATGTGCGCGGGATATGTCCGCTCTATCGTATGGGAGGAGAATCGATATGAACGACCGGATATCGATATCGTTTATTTCGATCCTATCGATCTTTCGGAGGTAACGGAAAAGCGTCATGAAGGGCAGCTAAGACGCTTGTCGGATATACCGTGGTCCGTTAAAAATCAAGCGCGCATGCATCTGATCAATGGATTACCACCATATAAGTCCGCGAAGGATGCGATTTTACAGTTCCCCGAGACCGTCACGTCGATCGGAGTGACGAAACGACCAGACTTCGAATTGTATCTTCCTTATGGTGCGAACGATTTCGCTGATCGCATCATTCGACCGACGCCACTTTTTCAAATCGGTACCGCGCGTCATTCGATTTTTCAGCGACGTGTGATCGAAAAAGGATGGCAAGACGACCCAGGTCTACATATATGTACATGAAATAAGAGGGAGATTAAACGATCAAACGAATCAAACCTAAAAAACAGATCACTCTTTTCATGTTAGGACTCCTTTTTCTCAGCGGGTGCGCACCGGAAAAGAATGTCGAGGTGAAAGAAAAGATTCACGTTGATGGTACGAGTTTGTTCAACAGTGGCTCTTATCCGACTGCTGTAGAGACGGCCGAACATCAGTTTAAATATGACTTGAGTGACAAGTCCACCTATACGTTAAAGCAAGACGATTTCCGAGTGGACGCGCGATTCGGTGACTATAATTTACTGCTAGCAAGCGTAATCGATGGACGATACGATTCGCTGATGATTTATGAAAAGAAGTCGAACTGGATGTTACGCAGTTCGATGGATCTCATTCGAGATCAATCCACGAAAGGCGAGTCGATCGAAGGGAGTCTAGCGTGGGAAGGAAACAAGAAAAAAATGACGACGCAACTTGTAACGAATCGTCATTATACGGTAATGGAGACACGACTGAAAAGTGAGCAGATTCCGGCACGATTTGGAAAACGGCTACGTACCATCAACGGATTGAAGGTACACGTTCAAAAGCAAGGGAAACAGCTCAATCTTGCCTACCAAAATAGAACAGACGTGATGTGGATCGTCAGTGATCGACCGGAAGAGACAACCATGCGGTTGATTCAGCGATCACCAGAAAGTCCGATTGACTCGCTTCTCACTGAGTAAACAATTAAGCAGACTGAATAGACAAAGAGGCTGACTCCAAAAAAGAACGACGCGTCTGTTCACGCCCTTCCCTCAGGCGAGACACAAGGAGCTTTTCTGCCTTATTCAAGCAAGAAAGCAGATCTTATTTGTCTCTGACAGCGCAAAGAGGCGTATTTTCCTGTAGGAGTTGCGTGAAACGCGTCATTCTTTTTGTTACGAGGTAAGGGTGGCAGATCATCATTCTGCCACCCTTACCTTTATGGAAACGGATTTTTGAGTCAGCCTCTTATACTTACGAACGATAGACGGACTTGAGGTAATCCGCGATACGGTGCCAAGCCTGAAACGCCACGTCTAAGTCACCGTGGTGTGTAAAGGCATGAGCTTGACCAGCGAATTCCTGGTGCTCAACAACGACACCTGCCGCCTGAAGGCGATTCGCATACTGCCGAGCCTCCTGCGCCAGCGAGTCGTGCTCCGCTGTCAGGACGAGAGTCTGTGGTAACGCATCGAGTTGAGCCGCATAGAGTGGCGAAGCGAGGTGATGATACGCGTCTTCCGCACGAGCGATGTACATCGCATTGAACTGACGTGCCTGTTCATCTGGTATCGCTTCTTCGAAGAACGGTTTGTCCGCGGGATCCGTCGCGAGATCAAGCGGAGGATAATCAAGAATTTGAGCGATGAGCGGAACCGGATGCGTCTGCTCGACGTTCCATAACGATACGGCAGTCGCGAGATTGCCACCGGCACTATGCCCTCCGATTGCGATGCGTGAAGCATCGAGGCGTAGCGTATCAGCATGTTGGAAAATCCACTGAACGACTTCATAGGCGACGTGGACCGGAACAGGAAATGGATGTTCCGGCGCTAACGGATACTCAATATTGAGAACATGACAGTTGGCGGTCTCAGCGAGAAACAGATTCCATGGTTCATCCATCTCTGGCGTTCCGGTGATGAAACCACCACCATGGAAACTGATGAATCCAGGTAACCGTTCTATTGCATCAATCGGTGAGTGACGCAACACTCGAACATCTCCGACTGAAGTCGGCACGTGTAGCGTAGTCGTGGTCGCTTGCGGTGGATGCGGAGGTGTGACTTGAGGACGTTCCTCATCTGAGCGGATTTGTTTGGCAAGGTCAATCATCTCTTGGCGATTCATCGAATTCCTCCTTTAGGTCTATCTTCATCATACCGAACGGATTGGTGAATTGCTCTTCTGGATTCGTTTTCTCTAGTCGCAGGAAAAAGCAGCCAGAGTTTGATACACTTTTGAAAGAAATTAGAAATCGAAAGGATGGAACAGATGCCAACACTTTACATTACGCGTCATGGCGAGACGGAATGGAACTTAGAAAAACGAATGCAAGGCTGGGAAGACTCTCCCTTGACAGCAAAGGGCAGACAAAATGCGCGGGACCTTGGTCACCGCTTACGTGAAGTTCATCTGGATCATCTCTATATCAGTCCGATTGGTCGCGTCCGAGAAACAGTTCGAATGATGGATCTCGATCCAGCGATTCCGGTCACCATCGACGATCGATTGCGTGAAATGCACATGGGGACCTGGGAAGGGCGGACGGCGGCGGAAATTGAAGTCGCACACCCGCTTGCTCATGCTGCATTTTGGCAAACGCCGCATACGTACATACCGGAGAGTGGAGAATCCTTTGACGCGGTCCGGGAGCGCATTCTATCGTTTTTGGAACGACTGGCAGACCATGAAGAAGGCGAAAACATCTTAATCGTCACCCACGGCATCTTCCTTAACATCTTGCTGACATATCTTCAACGAAAGCCGTTCGCGACATTATGGGATCCGCCGTTCATTCATGGAACGAGTTTGACGATCGTCGAATACAGGGATGGGGAAGCCGTGATTCGATTAGAAGCTGACATGTCGCATGTCATAGCGGACTAAAAAAACGGCGGACTTTTTCTCGGTCCGCCGTTCTCCTTATCGTGATTTCGCCAAATAGATCAAAATCGCGCCTTCTTGTTTTCTGACCTTTAGGTGAGGAGAGGATATCGTGTCGATTGAGCGACCGATGATCGATTCTCCTGTCGTATAGCGTTTGAGGAGTAAGGGATAGAACGAAGCATTCGTCTGTTTTTGATCATTGAATTGACCGCTGTCAGTCTGGACGTTTTGAGGTAAGGTATAGGCCGTTTTCGTCTCAGGAATACCATTCTTCGCATCAAGCGAATAGGTGAAGGCATGCGAATCGTTGAGTAGGTTCAAATCATACGTCAACTGGAACGGCGTGCGATCATATGTACCGGCAGGAATCGATTTGTCGATCAGCACCTCTGGTGGTTCTGTATCGTCAAATTGAATCGCTTTGAGCTGGAGGGGGCGATCGAGTGTACCAGTTAAGAAAAATGTCTGCTGTTGCTGCGACTCGTCCTTCGCGGTAGAAGGTGTGATCGAAAAGGAAGACTTCTTGATCTTGACGGTTTCTTTTGGAAGGACGGTTGCTTCCGTTGTGCAACCAGCAAGCAAGAAGGGAAGGGTGAATAAGAGCGCATATTTCATGACGTGTTCCTCTTTTCCATAGTCATAGTGAATCGGGATAAAATTAAAATATTCAAAAAATTAGAAATGATACCTAGATTATACCAACAATGTTCTCGCTAAATAAAGGAGGAAATCATGAAAGGCAATTGGTTATTAGCAACCGTCCTGCTCGTCGGTTGTGCCTCGACGGGTGAAGAGGCCGAATCGACGGCAAAATCGTTATACGTCGCACCGAACGGCAGTGATAAAAATACCGGCACGTTGAAGCACCCGTTTAAAACAATCCGGCAAGCGACGCAAAAAGCGACTGCGGGTACGACGGTCTACTTGCGAAAGGGAACGTATCACGAGGCACTGAACGTTAGACAGAGCGGAACGAGAGAACGCCCGATCTCCTTCCGAAACTATCAAGACGAGCAGGTCACGTTAAGCGGGAAAAACATCAAAGATCGGGACGCCACCTTACCAATCATCCAGATCAAGGATCGGAAATACGTAACAATTCAAGGTCTGACGATCGAAGCCGTTCAGTCGAAACGAACGGACGCGACACCGATCGGTATTTTGATTACAGGATCAGGATCACACATCACGTTGAAGAACAATACGGTCCGCCACATCAAGACGCTCGCGAAAGACGGGAATGCACACGGAATCGCCGTCTACGGAACGGGAGCGATTCGTCACCTGACGATCACCGGCAACCGAGTCGAGCAGAATCGCCTCGGTTTCAGTGAAGCCCTCGTATTGAACGGAAACGTCAAACATTTCCGTGTGACGAAGAATGTCTTACGGGATAACGACAACATCGGCATTGATTTGATCGGATATGAAGGAATCGCTCGATCGAAGAAAGACGACTACGTCCGTGAAGGCGTCGTGTCGGAAAATCGTGTCTACCGGACGTCAAGCTACGGGAATCCTGCTTACGGGAAGGAATACAATGCAGCCGGCATCTATGTCGATGGTGGGAAAAACCTAACAATTGAGAAGAATCTCGTCGAAGCGAGTGACATCGGGATCGAGGTAACGAGTGAACATGCCGGACGGTACGCAGAAGATGTCATCGTCCGCAAGAATGATGTACGGAAAAACGTCTACACTGGGATTGCGATCGGTGGGTATGACACGAAGCGGGGCGGTACAAAACATGTCCGGGTCGAGCAAAATCAGCTGATCGGGAATGATACGAAAGGGCTCGAGGGTGGTCAATTGCTCGTCCAGCATGACGTCCATGATAACACGATCATCAGAAACACATTCGACGGTCCTTTAAGTGTCGCCCATTACTTCAAGACGAGTTCGGGGAACCAGTTTGAAAAAAATACGTTCAAGCATACAAAACGTTTCATGTGGCGCGAGGCCTCCTATAAAACGGAACAAAGCTTCTTGAAAGCCGTTCGAAAGGTGGAATGAGAATGAAGCGATCGGAACGATTACTCGCTTACTGGATCCGGATTCCGAGACGCTGGCGACTCGGAATATTGACCGCCTTGATGTTAACAATTTGGACGGTGGAAGGCGTTCGTTTTTTAACAAGTCCGGCGTTACGCCTACCGACCGTTACCGATGCAATCATCTGTCTCGTTCCGGCGATTCTATTGTTTGTGGTATGGAAAACAAAGAGCGCAAAATCACCTCTGAATTAATCGATAAAAACAAGGAATTTGTCTAGGTATTCTCGAAAAAAGGAGAGAACTTCAAATTAGTAAGGAGGAAGAAAGATGACGAAACTAACGATTCAAGCCGTGATTGATCGTCCGGTCGAGACCGTGTGGGAGATCTGGAACGCACCGGAAGACATCAAACGCTGGAACGCAGCGTCTGACGATTGGCATACGACGGCGTCAACGAATGATTTGACGGTCGGTGGTCAATTCACGAATCGAATGGAAGCAAAAGACGGAAGCGTGGGTTTTGATTTCACGGGTACATATGAGACGATCGTTCCTTATGAGCGCATTGCGTATGTCCTTGAGGATGGTCGTCAGGTGACGATCGACTTTTCTCGGAACGGGGAACAAACCGAAGTCGTCGAATCATTTGATGCCGAAACGATTAACCCGCCTGAGATGCAACAAGCGGGTTGGCAGGCGATCCTTGATCGGTTCAAGGCGTATGCTGAGTCGAAGTAAGTCGTTCGCTTCGTAACTTCCGACCACGGCGATCCGTCAGGGCAGGAATACCGCCGCTCTCATAGCGCCGGACCCAGTTATACAATTGTTGATACGACACATCATGCCGTCCGGCGATACGTTGGTAGTCCTTTGCGGCCGCCAAACAATCGAGGACGGCATTCATGCGTTGTTCAAGAGTGTTGATGGACATGAACGTTTTCCTCCTCATTAAATCGCCCTGGATTCGTCCATGGCATTAAACTAGTGCACATACAATCGATGGAAGCCATTGAATCAAAGAAAAATTGACGCGTCTCCTGTTGATTCGTTTTGACGATCAGTCGTTTTTCTAGCGTTGGTAAATGCACGAGAAACGAAATCTGATATTCAAGAGGTGGCAAGGGGATAGCAACAGATCGTTTTTGCAAGTGGATAGCTGCTGAATTCGCAGTGACGTATAAGATGTGTCGCTTCCATTCCTGTTCGTTGAAAAGTGAATCCATCTTCGTAATAAAAACTTGACCAGAGATGAAATGCATCGGACGACCTCCTTTCTTATAATGTGTATATCCTGTACATGTTTACTAAAAACCTGTATTTCAAATATTATAAAAAAACCACCTCAAAAAAAGAGGTGGTTAACGTTATCCTGCCAGTTCAAGCATTTGAACGAACGCGACGTCTGGATCCGTCGTCTCGAATCGGTTCAACCAATCCTTGAAGTCACCTTCGTACAAAATACGACCTTGATGGAGAAAGATGACATGAGCGTCCGTATGCAATAGATCGTGTAGTTGATGGGTCGAGAAAAGACACGTTTGACCGTTAGCTGTCATCTGCTCGAAGCGTCGCATGATATGGAGGCGAGTTGCCGGATCGACCCCGCTCGTCGGCTCGTCAAAGATGTAGAGCGAACGTGGTACTGTCGTCAACAGAGTCACGAACAACCATTTCTTTTCGCCAGCGGACATCTTACCGATTTTCATCTCCCACAGGTGAGCGAATAGATCGAACTCTCGTGGCTGTTTCAGATGAAGCGTATACGTCTCTTGCTTGCGATATGCTTTCAAACGGGCGAGCCGGCCGACGAAGACAGCGACATCCTTGCCCTTTAGTTCGTCCGAGTAATAGATGAATTGCGTCAAATAAAGAATGTCCGAGATATCGGGTAAATCAAGCTCACCGGACGTGATCGGTAAAGCACCGGTCATGCAATCAAAAAGTGTTGTTTTGCCGGCACCGTTCATCCCAATCAAGACGTTCAATTTTCCGGGAATGAGCGAAAAGGAGACATCGTGTAACAGGTCAGGTGATTTCGGATAGTTGAAGCGTATGTGTTGGACGTGCATCTGAATCCTCCTATCGGGTCAGCAATGACATGAGATTAAAGCGTTTGACAGAGAATAGACCAAGTAACAGATAAACGACGAGTACGACGGTCAAGATAAGTAACGATGCTCCCGTAACGTGCTCGGAGACGGCGAGACCGAGTGTTTTCATGACATAAAAAGGATTCAAGTAACTGTACCAACGATCCGGTTGGTTACTTGCGAACAAGAACAGTGGATACATGACGATGTTGATTAATGTCGACATACTCGAAATCTTTGCCGGAAGCATCGTCAAGGCGATGCTTGCAAAAGCAAGCGGGATGCTGAGCAACAAGACGAGATAAGCGAGTAACAACGTCAAAGCTGAGAAGAAGCCGAATACGAGCATCAGGATCGTCGTAAAGACCGTTAAACTAATGGCTGCAAACACGAGCTGAACGAGTACGAGTGCGAGAATACAACCGATCTTACTACCGGAAATCATGATATACGTCTTCATCAAACCATGCTCCCGCATCCGGGCAAGCTGGAGACCGATGCCATTCACGTAAATCGAAAGTAAGATATAGCCCCAAAAAAGCGCGAGGAACGAGAGGAAACTGCTCTCGGTGAAGTCGAGTCGTGACCCGAAGACAAAGGCGAGAATCAATGGGAAGATCAACGACCAAAAGACCGGAATCTTATCCGTCAGCATGATTTTTAAGTAGAGTATGAAGTAGCTAGGAATCGAATACATATGTGCCTCCCGTTCACAAAAATTGGTCAAAAAATGAGACTGTATGTTTTGATACGAAAGAAAATGGAGAAAAGTTCCTGATGAAGTAAGTTGTTAATAAAAGTAAGAATACCAGAAACGCACAAATATTGTAAACTGAAGCAAAGGACAGGAGGTACGATGATGGACTATTTATTAACGTCCGGTGGGATACAAAATCCATCGATTCACAACGCGTTACGCGAGATGCTCGGAAAACCGATTGAGGAATGCAATGCCATCGCGATCACGACAGCTTCCTACGCATTAGGCAGAGGAACGGACCTTGCTGTTAACTTCATTCAAGGAAAAGATGAGGCACCGATGGTCGATTTAGGATGGAAGTCAGTCGGTCTGTTGGAATTATCAGCGGTCTCGGTAATTGATCCAACTATTTGGCAACCAGCGGTCGAACAAGCGGATGTCATCCTCGTCAATGGTGGGGATCCGCTATTTCTACATCACTGGTTCGTCGAATCGGGCTTTGATCGACTATTATCGCAACTGACCGGTGTTTATGTCGGGATGAGCGCTGGTAGCATGGTGCTTACGCCACGAATCGGAACGGATTTCGTTGGATGGAAAAAGACGCCGGAGCAATCGGACGCAACGCTTGGTCTCGTTGATTTTTCAATCTTCCCGCATCTCGATCATCCGCAGTTACCAGACAATCACTTACAAGCTGCCAAGTCTTGGGCTGAGATATTAACGAATCCAGCTTACGCAATCGACGACGCGACAGCGATCCGTGTCATCGGTTCGAACGTCGATGTAATTTCTGAAGGAACGTGGGTCCAGTTGCGATGAGGACGATCTATTTCGTTCGCCATTGCGAATCGATCAAAACAGGCAGTGATCGAGGGCGGGGATTAACAGATGCAGGTCAGGAACAAGCGCAAGAACTCGTAGCGTTCTTTCAAGCGCTGCCGATTGACGCCATCTATTCGAGTCCGATGCAACGAGCGATGGACTCCGTTCGCCCGCTTGCTGAGCAACGAGATTTGCGAATCTACGAGGCAGCGTTTCAGGAACGGCGTTTTCAGGAAACAGACGAACGTTTATCACCTGAACGGCTAGAAGAACTGTTGAAGCGTTCATTCCAAAATGACGATTACGCGCAAAGTGGTGGAGAGTCGAATCAAATAGCACGCAATCGTGTTCTAGTAGTCATCGATCATCTACGTAAAACCCACCCGCACCACCGAGTGGTCGTCGCGACGCATGGTCTCGTGTTGGCGTTAGTGCTCGAACACTACACTGGACGACCGGCAAATGAGTGGCTGGGCGCGATGGGGAGTCCAGCAATCCATCAGCTGACATTCGATGCAGGCGGGAAAACGTCTCATGAACAACTATTGTAAAATGATTAAATCTGCCCGCTGAAGATGAAACCGAGAAAGAGCAGTAGTAACACGCCAAGCGGAACGGCACAAGCGAGACTGACGTATTTGAGGATTCCCGGTTCGCGTCGTTTGATGGCGACGATCCCGAGTCCGATTCCGAACAGATAAATGGCAAGTCCGATCGGAATCGTAAGCATCGAGTCCGGTCCGAACGACCAGTTGAGCGGCGGGAAAATCATAGAGGCGATGAGTAGACCGAGCAAACTAAAGAAGATAGAAGCTTTAGCGTATGTCATGTGAGAACTCCTTTTAATTAAGTATGTGAACAAGAATTCGGATTTAAAACGAGAATTCCTGCTTCATTTAGTGAATTTCTTGTTTGGCATTTGAATGAACGGGAACTATATCTAAAAGATAGTATCTTTTAGATATAGGAGGGACCGATGCCTAAAGAAAACATGACTCGTTATGCGATTCTCGGACTTCTTGCAAGTGGATGTACGTCTGGTTATGAGATGAAACATACGATCGACACGAGCTTGAATCACTTTTGGAAAATCAGCTTCGGACAAGTCTATCCGACGCTGAAACGGTTAGAGGCGGAAGGATTGATCGTTGAAGAGGTCACGGATGGGGAACGGAAACAATTCGCTCTGACGAAAAACGGGCATGCGGAGCTCGAGCGGTGGGTCGCTGAACCGTCCGTCGAATTGCCCGTGCAACGGAACGACCTGTTGTTGAAGCTGTACTTCGCTCGACATGCTTCAATAGAGGTCACCTTGCAGAAAATTCAGGAGCACGCTCGATTGCTCGAAGAACGGCTTGAGACGTATCAAGCGATCGATGCGATGATTCGTTCTTATCCTGACTCGAATGATGCCGTCTATTGGTTATTGACGCTTGATTATGGCATTCGGAAGACACGGGCGTTACTCGACTGGTGCGACGCTTCCCTTGAGACCCTTGAAGGAGGAAATTGACATGAAACGGATCATTGCGACTCCGAACAAAGACGTCGTCGTGTTCATCATCGGTTTACGGATCAATCGCCTACGTTCTGTCCGGCAGTGGTTACCGACGGTCCAAGCGATGGGACCGATGCTACAAGAGTGTTATGAAAACGATGTCGGTCTGATTTCGCATGAGTCACTTGTCGGTTGGCGTTCCGTGACGTTGATTCAGTATTGGCGTTCGACGGAAGAATTGATGGCATATGCCCATGGTTCCCGTCATTTGACGGCGTGGAAACGATTCAATCAGAAGGCACGGACATCAGAAGCGGTCGGGATCTTCCATGAGACGTTCGAAGTCAGCAATTATGAGTCGATGTATGTCAATCTTCCAACACGAGGTCTAGCGAAAGCACTCGGGGAGTCGGCGATCAAGCCGCATCAAGAACAAGCAAAAGGGCGCTTAGCCGAGCGGCAATCACAAGAGACGATCTAAATAGACAAAAGACGGGTGCCGAGGCATCCGTCTTTTTAAGTCGCGACTGGTGTGACGGGTTCGAGCATCTCCCCGCAGTTTTGGCAAATATGATCGAGCGTTTTCGTACACGGTTCGCAAAATGTACAAGCGTGCGAGCACTGATAGACCGTCGTTTCAATCGTTTCTTGGCACCGGACACAGGTTGGTTCCATAAGTATCACCTCCTGTTACTAGTATAAGAAAAGCATTTTGATGAGCACAGTAGGAGAACATAGAAAAAGGCTATATTTCCCTTTGATTCCATGTTAATTTGAAGAAAGTGGTTTTAATTCGAAGGGAAGATGAAAAATGGACCAAATTGATCAACAGATTGTCCGGATTCTGCAAGACGATGCCCGGATTCCATGGTCGGAACTCGGACGTCAGATCGGATTATCGGCACCTGCCGTCATCGAACGGGTCCGAAAAATGGAGGACGCGGGAATCATCGAAGGGTTCCGTGCTGTCATTAATCCAGAAGCACTCGCGCAAGGGTTACTCGCGATCGTCATGTTCGAAGAGACACGCTGCTCAGGCTTGATTGAATTTTGTAAAGGACATCCAGAAGTCGTCGAGTGTCACCGCCTGACCGGTAGTTATAACTTCATGGTCAAGTTGCAAACCGCGTCCGTTGCAACACTGGAACGTTTTCTCGATGATGCATTGGTCTACGGCAAACCGTCGACCTGGATTCGGCTGTCGACGCCAGTGCCGTTCACGGGATATACGGTATGACGGAAGCGACACGTGTACGGATCGAACAACTGACGGGGGATATCGAGTACATCGAACAACTCGGTGAGCAAGGGGGAACAGCGACGGTCTACCGGGTTGAAACGAAAACAGGAAAATACCTACTCAAGACTGCTACGAAAGCGAGGTACCAGGAATGGCTCGCAGAAGAAGCAGTCGTCTTAGAAGAATGGATGCAACGAGAACCGGGGTTCCTACCTGAGTACGTCGGCTTTTTAAAGACGGAACAGCAAAGCCATCTCTTGATGCAGTGGCGAGACGGGATAACGTTGACGACAGCTTTAAGACAGGCGACAAGCGAGCGACGGATCCAGCTGTGGCAAGCATTCGGGACATATCTTTTTCATTTTCATCAACGAGCGACAGGAGGAACGTCACAGGAATGGTTAACGGAACGACTTGTGACAGCGGAACGTTATGTCACATCTGTTTGGACGTCCGGCACGATGGATTTACTGAAACAACTAAAGTCCTCCTGTCCGGAGCCGATAATTGCCAGTTGGATTCATGGCGACTGTACGACAGACAATCTGTTGGTCGCGACGGACGGAAAGCTCTCGTTCATAGATGTCGGAGCGATGAGACCGGGCGATCGGCGGTATGATATCGCTCTCGCCATCAGTCCAATCATCAATGATCCGGTAGCACTCGATGCCTTTTATGAAGGCTATCGCTTTGAGCGACTAACTACACGAGAATTTGATTATTACGAACACGGACTGTATTCCTTTTTCTAAAAAGTCGCTGCAAAGGAGAAAAAAGATGAACCTCATGCTAATCGGAGGCGGTCAACTGGTTGCTCCGTCTCATCAATTCATCAATCGGCATGTCGTTCAACTGACGAAACACGCACCACATATCGTCTTCCTGCCGACGGCAAGTCGAGATGAATTGCTATACCAACAACAATTTCGAGATACATATGAAGCAATTGGAGCGATTGTCTCGATCGTCACGCTGTTTGACGACGAACAATCCATGGAGACGCAACGACGACTAATAGAAAATGCCGACATTCTTTATGTCGGTGGTGGCAATTATCCGTTACTCGTCAAGACTTTTGCTGTAAAAGGCATGGATGTATTGCTTGAACAAGCCATCAAGCGTGGAACGTGGTACGTCGGTGTCAGCGCTGGAGCGATCTATGCGATGGAATACGGAATCCGTACGAGTGAGGACGGAACGGACTATTACCTGGATACGGGGCAAGGTTGGCTGAGTGGTTGTCTCTGTCCACACTTGAACCAGGAAAAACGGGCAACCCGTTTTCAGGAACACGTGTCTCAAATGAATCACGCGATCGGATTACCTGACGATACGGCGTATATTCTTTCTGGGACCGATTACTATCGATTAGGCGAAGGACACGCGTTGTATGGATGTTACATTAAGTGAACGTTAGCGTCTCGAACTCTAGGAGTGTCATCTTCTTCGATAGTCGTTTTGGATTCGGTAAGTGACAGATGAATTCAAGACTATTGCCATTCGGATCATTGAAATGCAGTTTGGCATGGGCGTAATCCGTATGTGTCATCACGAAGAAGGGCTCATCTGGTCCAAATCCAAATGCAGCGCGTGGTTCGATTTGACGCTCGCGCAACCAATTCGGAGCATTTCGTAAAAAGTCGATATCAACAGTTAAAGCGATGTGTCGGATGGAAGGATGATACGGTGTGTTCGTATGCTCGCTAATCCAAAGTCCATTCCAACTTTTTCCGGGTTCAATCCATAAAAATGCGATTCGATCGTCAACGGTATGATCAAAGGTTAATCCGAGTGATTCGTAAAACTCAATCGATCGATGTAAATCAGATACCGGTAGATGCGCTTCATATAGTGAGAACGTCATTGAACGAGTTCTCCTGCAGCACGATGTTCGAGCACGCTTGACATATGATCGGTCGCCCATTGTTTCATCATCAGGACGAGCGGACGAAGTGTCTCACCGAGCGGGGTAAGCGAATACTCGACACGAGGTGGTACTTCTGCGTATGTCACGCGATGGATCAACCCATCGTGCTCGAGTTCTCGTAATTGTAAGGTCAAGATACGCGGACTGATGGATTCAGAGGTCTTCAACAGTTCTGAAAAGCGAAGCGGACCGTCAAGTAGTTGATAGAGTAAGATGGCTTTCCATTTTCCACCGATTACTTCGACCGTCGCTGCCGTCGCACAAGAATAGGTATTTAGAAAGACACAACTGTCTTCGATTGGCATATGGATCGTCTCCTTTAGTTACATGATTGATAGTATGTCACTTCAAAGTGCGTACTTGTCGCTTGCTAGGAAGCGGCATACACTTCAGATGTCACTATCATACGAAATGAGGCTAGAACATGTTAACTAAAACGACTACCGATTTACGAAAACAACAGATTCTCGATGCATTCACCTTCCGTCACGCGACAAAACGATTTGCGGACAAACAGATTCCGGAAGATGATTTTGCTTTCATCCTCGAAACGGGACGTCTTTCTCCATCATCGTTTGGCTACGAACCGTGGCGTTTTCTCGTCATTCAGGATGAGTCGTTTCGTGCGCGGCTTGCACCGTTTGCGTGGGGCGCTGCCGGACAACTCGAGACAGCGAGCCATTTCGTCATCCTCTTGGCTCGAAATGAACAGGACATGCATTTTGACGCGCCTTACATCCATCATATGATGCAAGATGTGATCGGATTAACGCCTGAAGCACAGAAAGGTCGTCATTCATTTTATCGGCAGTTCCAGGAAGCCGACTTCGATCTTGTGTCATCCAAGCGCGCCATGCGGGATTGGGCGGCAAAACAAACATATATTGCGCTCGGTAACATGATGACCAGTGCGGCACAGATCGGGATTGATTCGTGCCCGATGGAAGGATTCGACCAAAAAGCCGTCGAACAGCTGTTACGTGATGAAGGGCACCTGACGGATAATCTGAATGTCGCCGTCATGGTTGCGTTCGGTTATCGAAATGAAGCACCGGCGCATCCGCAAACGCGTCAAGCCATCGCTGATCTCGTTGATTGGGTCTAACATTCAAGCTAATTTAAAAACCATGTGATTCATCGCATCTGAGCCGAAATTTTTCTTCGGCTCAGTTTTTTTAGTTTGTTACGCATCAAGTCCACATAAATATGATTCAAAACAGTTGACGAACAAAAATCAGGATGGTATATTTATCTCGAATTTAAGATATATGAATTAAAGATACAAAAGAGGTGAACGAAATGACTCCACCGAATCCGAACTTGAAAGCATTGACGATCATGGTGCGCGCAGTTGATGCGTTACATGAAGTCATCAAGAAGGATGTTGCGCAATGGGGGTTGAACCCGACGGATTTTTCGGTTCTTGAGTTGCTGTTTCACAGAGGCAGGCAACCGATTCAATTGATTGGGAAAAAAGTCTTGATCACGAGCAGTAGCATCACCTATGTCATCGATAAGCTCGAAAAGAAGAATTACGTTGTCCGAAAAGCATGTCCAGAGGATCGGCGTGTGACATTTGCGGAACTGACCTCTGAAGGACACCAACTGATGGAAGCTATTTTTCCAAAGCACGAGCAAGCGATTAATCAAGTATTTCAAGGAATAGCCCCGTCAGACCTCGAATCATTCATCGAGACAGCCAAAACGATCGGCTATCAAGCAAAAAAACAATAAAATTTTTTAGACTGATATCTCGAATTCGAGATAATAACCATTAAAGGAGCGATTTTTCATGAATGAACTAAAAGGAATCCACCACGTGACGGCGATTACGAGCAGTGCCGAGAAAAACTATGACTTCTTTACGAACGTCCTAGGGATGCGATTGGTCAAGAAGACCGTCAATCAGGATGACATCCAGACGTATCACTTATTCTTCGCCGATGATAAAGGATCTGCAGGCACGGATATGACATTCTTTGATTTCCCTGGTATCCAAAAGGGATCACACGGAACGAATGAAATCTTCAAGACGGCGTTCCGTGTCCCAACGGATGCGGCACTCGAATACTGGATCAAACGCTTTGACAAATACGACGTCAAGCACCGTGGTATCAAAGAACAATTCGGCAAGAAGACGCTCTCGTTCGTCGATTTCGATGAGCAACAATACATGTTGATTTCTGACGAGCATAATCAAGGTGTCGCTTCCGGCACACCGTGGCAAAATGGTCCGGTACCTCTCGAGTTCGCGATCACGGGACTCGGTCCAATTCACATCCGGATCGCGGAATTCGACAATTTAAAAGCGGTACTCGAACAAGCGATGTTGATGCGAGAAGTCGATCAAGCTGGTTCCCTGCACTTGTTCGAGATGGGCGAAGGAGGAAACGGCGCACAAGTCATCGTTGAGCACAACGTCGTTCTACCAAGCGGACGTCAAGGATTCGGAACGGTGCACCACGTCGCTTTCCGCGTTGAAGATACGGCTGCCTTACAGGAATGGATCGAGTGGATGCAACAACTACGCTTCAACACGTCCGGTTACGTCGATCGCTTCTTCTTCGAGTCCCTCTATGCCCGTGTCGCGCGCGGTGTTTTGTTCGAATGGGCAACGGATGGTCCTGGTTTCATGGGTGACGAGCCGTACGAAACGGTCGGGGAGAAATTGTCGTTACCACCATTCCTCGAGCCGCAACGAGAACAGATCGAACAAATGGTCCGTCCGATCGATACAGTCCGGAGCACTCGGAAAATCGAAAAAGAATACCTTTAAGAGAACGCTACGATAACGTAACTAATCGCATCTAAATAAGAGGAGGAAATGAAGATGGAGAAATTAAACATTGGCATCATCTTAGGGTCAACACGTGAAGGACGTCTCAGCCCACAAGTCGGGAACTGGGTCAAACAACTGGCTGATCAACGAGGTGACGCGAACTATACGATTCTTGATATCGCGGACTACAAATTACCGCTCCTAGGTGAAAAGGATGGGGATGCGTCGGGTGCTGCTGCTTGGTCGAAGGATGTCGCAGCACAAGACGGATTCGTCTTCATCGTTCAGGAATACAACCACTCAATCGCAGCGTCACTCAAGAACGCGCTCGATTATCTACGGGTCGAATGGAACAATAAAGCAGCAGGGATCGTCTCTTACGGTTCTGTCGGTGGAGCTCGGGCGGCAGAACACTTGCGTGGCATCCTCGGTGAGTTATTGATTGCCGATGTCCGGGTGCATCCAGCGTTATCCTTGTTCACTGATTTCGAGAATGGATCGGTCTTAAAAGCGGCAGCCGTTCAAGAAACATCGGTCAACCAGATGCTCGATCAAGTCATTCCGTGGGCAACGGCATTAAAAACGATTCGCTAATTCGTGATTGATCAGAAAACCCCCTCATTTCGCTGAAATGAGGGGGTTTTCTATCGTTGTCATGTACAACACGACGTGACGCGTCGCAGATCCTTTTCTTGAATGTAAAGCGTGTGTTGGCGGACTTTATAAGGAATGTCAGCCGCTTGAAGACGTTCGAGATAGTGACCCGTTGGAGCGACCGTCCATTTTACATACGACGTCGCAGCATTCGGTGATGCGAGACAGGTGAGCAATAAAAGTGGAAGAATCCATTTTCGAAGTTTCAAGCGTATACCCCCTTCATTATTTCAAATACTGTATTAATGATTTTATTGTTAAAATCAAAAACTAAAAATCACGACTCACGTCAGCAAAAAATAACTGACCATCAAGCCGACCAACAGACCACTAAAAACAAGTCGATAGACGGGGGAACGATGGGTTCCTTTGTTTCGTTTAACTTGATAGACGATGAAATAGGTCACACTGGTCACCATGACGAGGATCGCCAGTGTGCTGAGTAAAGTAGACATCAGCATTCCTCCTTATCGTAGGATTTTAGATAACGCTTTTCCTTTCGCCAGTTCGTCGACGAGTTTGTCGAGAATCCGGATGTTACGAATGAGCGGATCCGTTAGATGTTCCACACGAATCCCGCAGATGACGCCAGTGACTAAAAAACGACGTTCATTCAGGGCGGGTGCGTGCTCGAAAAAGGCTGCGACGTTTTGGGTTTGTATGGCTTGTTCAAGAGTTGATTGCGTGTGTCCGGTCAACCAGAACAGCACGTCATCGAGTTCCTCTTGTGTCCGTTGCTTACGTTCGACTTTTTGACGGTATACCTGATACAGCTGCAACATCGGCATTTGAAATACTTTTTCGTAACTCATCTGAATCGCCTCCTTTCATGGTAACATATGGGAAAAGATCTTGTGTCACGGATTTCAATTCGGTTTGGAGGTGTAGGATGAAATGAGATATCGAATCATTGGAATGACTTTTTTGACGTGCCTAGTCCTATTTTTAGGCGTCATGGGTGTAAAATTATCGTATCAAGCATTGATCGATCCGCCGATTGATCAATCGACAGGAAACTGGGTATATATTCCGGGCAAGATTTTACCGACTAAAAAAGTCATCTATGTGAAAGAAGAACACATCATCAAACAACCGGATTCTTCCAAAAGCGGGCACGAAGGATATCGGAAAGAACCTAAAAAGAAAAAACCGATTGAGCTTGGGAAAGGTTTCTTGACAGATACGATTAATCAAATTGCACGTATAGCTCCTTGGATGGTCGCTTTAGTGATCATCTTCTACCTGAATCGTCGACAACGATTCAACCGCATGCAGTGGTTATTCTCATCAAGTCATCGACCGAAGCGAACTGCTCTATCGCTTCCGCTTACGCCTGAAGTCCAGTCCTCATCAGAAGAACGCATTCTTGATTCAAAAATTCGTGAAGCGGTGCGCGCTTTCAATCGGTCACTTACTCCAGCGCAACAACGGCGGACATATGAGACGCTGACGGAGTGGTTTATACGTTTAGAGGTCTCGGTTCCGCAAGAGATGTATCAGCTCGTTCGGTATGCTGATATTCCGGAGCAGACACTCGATTCCTCTCGACGGACTGTTTTCCTTGAACAGCTTGAGCAAACTCAGACACGGCTTGTGTAATCAGCCGTGTCTTTTTTGGTGTCCGCGATACTTGTTAAGGGCGAGCATGTTTAAGAGGAACAGTGCTGCTCCATAAAGGAATAGTCCGAGCCAGTACGGCCAGATACTTGACCACCCATTGCCGTAGACGAGCACCTCTTTGATCGCACTCGCTCCGTAGAAAATTGGGGTGATATATCCGATGTTACCGAGTCCGTACGGGATTAGATCGAGCGGAATCAAACCCGAGAAGAAAATCTGCGGAATGATCGTAAAAGGAATCAATTGGACGACTTGTAATTCAGACTGGGCAAAGATCGAAATTGTTGCGCCGAACAAGACCGCGACGACGGCAAGTCCAAGCATCGTCAGGAAGACCCAGATGATCGAACCTTCAGACGGTAAGTCAAGAACGGTTGTCGCGTACAGGACGACAAGAATTGCCTGGATGGAGGCGAAGACGCTATAACCGAGCGTATAGCCGAAGATGACGTCGGTTTGGCGAATCGGTGTCATCATCAACCGCTCGAGCGTTCCACCACTGCGTTCCTTGACGAGAGCCATTGCTGACAAGATAAAGACGAAGAAGAATGAGAACAGCGATAAAAAGACGAAGCCAAGCGCATCAAAGGTCGATTGATCAACATCTCCGTACAGATAGTTCGTCTCGAGTTGCATCGTCGGTTGCAGCGATGCCAATCCAGTTTGGATTTCTCGTAGTGCTTTCGAACTTTTCGTCGATGGTTCGCGGAGACTTAAGGACAGCTGATTGTCGCTCATCTCTAAGACGACGTCGACCGTTTCATGATTCTTGAGATAGGCGTCAGCATCGCTGCCATTATACGTTTTGATCGACAAATCCTGTTTTTCGATCGCTTGAGAGACTGGAGCCGGTACATCTTGACTGATAGCGACGACAGGCGTGTAATCATCGTTTCCAAGTAGGAAATAGATCAAGGTGAAGATTAGTAATGGAGCAAGCAAAATCAGTCCGACGCTTCGTTTATCGTTCAACGTTTGACGGATGACCCGTCGTGCGAGTTGCCACATTACGTCACGTCCTTTCCAGCGAGCAGGAACAGTTCCTCGATTTGACCGTTTTCAGTCTGCGCAAGTAAACGGTCGAGCGGATCGTAGGCGATGATCCGACCGTTATAGATCAGTGCTGCCCGGTCGCATTCGTTGATTTCATCCATGACGTGGGTCGAAACGACGATCGTCGTTCCTTGCGTACGGATCGCTTGGAATTGATTCCAAATCTGGCGACGTAACACGGGATCGATCCCGACGGTCGGCTCATCCAGAAATAGGACGCTAGGGCGATGCAGGATCGAAATGGCGAGGGACAATCGTTTCTTCATCCCGCCGGAATAATGGCGAACGAGCTTTTTTCGATCATTCGTTAAATCGACGAGTGTCAAGACCTCGTCGATTCGTTTTGCTAAATCCTGACGGGACATATTGTATAAGGAACCGAAAAATTGCAGGTTCGCAAGGCCAGATAAATCCTCGTATAAGGCATCGTTTTGTGGCATGAAACCAATCTGCGATAACATCTTGAAATTTGGTATCGAAGTGTCGCCAATCTGAATCGAACCTGCGTCTGCTTGGATTGCACCAATCATTAAACGAATCAATGTCGTCTTTCCGGAACCTGACGGACCGAGCAAACCACAAATTTCACCGGACGGAATCAAAAGATCAATCTGTTGGAGGACGTTCTGTTGATGAAATGATTTTGATACACCTTGTAATCGTAGATCCATCGTATTCTCCCTCCTTTTATGAAATAATTATTGAACAACGTGTTGATTAATTTCATTATAAAAGGGAGAGAAACTGGGAGCAATGACCAGTTAACGTTCATCTGTCGCTTAAGCGACACATCTCGATAAAATGTTGAAGAAAGAGGCGATTTCGATGAAAAAACAGGATTTACGCGTTATCCGGACCGACCGGAGGATACGCGAGACGTTCCTTCAGCTGATCGACGAAGTTGGATTTGACGCCGTGACAATTAAGTTGTTGACGGAACGGGCGGAAGTCAATCGCGGGACGTTCTACCATCATTACGCGGATAAATACGAACTGCTCGAGCGGATGACGAATGAGGTTTTTGAAAAGATCGAAGCGACGTTCGAACGCGAGATTCCATTCGTCCTGATCAACAAAACGGAGGACTCACCATACCGACGAATCATCCCGTTTCTAACGTTTCTTTATGAACACCGGACGCTGATGCGGATCTTACTCAGTCCGACGAGTGACGGGATGTTTCGGAAGCAGGTCCGTGATTACATGCAACAGATTCTGTTCTCGGGACTACCGGAACAAGGAGAACGCCTTGTTCCAGAAAATTATCTCATTGCCTATCTCTCAGCCGCCCATCTCGGTGTCATCGAATCCTGGTTGAGCCACCTAAACGAGACATCACCGGATGAAATTGCGCGAATCATCTTTACGATTTCGATGGAAGGACCGTTTCGAGCAGCGGGGTTCCGGCGATGAGTCTTGAGCAAGTCTTAGAAAAAGTCGTCGTTTGTTTGCAGCGAGAACGGATTCATTTTGGTATCGGTGGTTCATTATTGTTGGCGCAGCATGGACTACCAGTTGTACCGCGCGACATCGATCTCGTCGTCGCGTTAGCGGACGCCGAACGAGCAGTCCAACTGTTGGCGGACATGGGGACTGTCGTCGAACAAGACAAGACGTCACTTTATGCGACGGAAGTGTTCCAGGAATTTATCATCGAAGGAATCGATATCGATTTGATGAGCGGACTGCAGATTCGTCATGGTGAGGGCGTGTTCATCTATCCGTTTGATGAACAATCGATTGATTCAACTGGACGTCCGTTCATGGCACTCATCGATTGGTACGTCATCTATCAACTGATTCCAGGACGGGAACAAAAGGTCGCGATGATTGAACAGTATCTCACGAAACAGGAAGTGGACCATGAGCGACTGGAACAGCTGAGACGACTCGTTCTTCCAAAAGCAATAAGGAATCGGATAGATCAATGGCTGAACTAACTCATAAGTCGCGCAATAAAACGACTTCGTTCGTTGCCGGTAAGTAAGCATGAACGGAGTCGAGTAGTCCGCAGAGGACGTACTGATCGAGCGCATGGTCGAAGACATAATATGGCTTTAATGTCAGATAAGGCATGAGTGCGTCACGTATGGCTTCTTTGGGCACGCTATTAGGCAACGGTTGTGACGAGTCATGGTAGAGCGCGATAATCGACTCGTTATCAACGATTAGGCTGACTTCATAAGTTTCTTCAATCAGGAGAATCGTCAAACGACGTTTATGAGCGAGATTTGGGTCGTCACGAGTCCGGCGTACTTTCACGTTAATGAATGGAAAATTCCGATAGATTTCCTGAATCGTCCACGCTCCTGACTCCTCAGGATACTCCGCAGCGATGAGGTCTACAGCAATTGACTTACAAGTCATCAATGTCCCATCGGTCAACGGTCGGTAATCCGGGTGTGGCGTTTGAGCTTCGGCATCGCGTGCCGTGACGGCGTCTCTCCGCTTAATCAATTTGCGCGTGTAGGAGAACGTAGATGGTTTGTCCCATGTCACGATCTCGTTCATGGCAACGGACGAAATGTCTGGATCACTAAAGGGATACGTGAGCGAGTCGTTTTGAGAAACAAAGATTTCCTCGATTGTATGCGCCTGTATTCGTTGTTGCTCACCAGGAGCTGAAAAGAACCGTATCTGTTCTGTAATGATCGGTGTGATTTGAACAGGTGACAGTGAAAACGATTCAGTCGGATAATTGTTGCTCAGGGCGGGGGTTCCATACACACTGAAAAAATCGAGTGCTCCGTTGTTCGTTAACTCAATCGTAATGACAAGACCGGGGAAGAGGCGAATTCCGTTATGACAGCTGACATACTGATACAGCAAATCTTGATGTTTCAGTAACATGAACTCCTGGTCGAACGTTATTCCTAATTCTTGCTCTAGCCAGGAAGTCTGTGTGTCTGAATCACGCAAGTCCTCTGGAAGAGAATAAATTGTGACATCACCATGTTTGTTGATTGATGTCGTTCGTCGTGTAGCTGTATCGACTTGAATCTCTATCGTACCGTCTGGATAACTCTCGTCTTCAGACCATGGACCGTGATTGATGGGGAACCAACATGTCTCAAACGAATACTGCGTTGCACCATGAATTTTTTCGCGGTGATAGAAGGATTCATGTAAGACATAATCGTTCAGTTGATATTTATCTTGAATATGGGAGATTAAATCTTTCGTTAATGGATGCAACTCGTTCACTCCTTCGTATCTATCTTCACTTTATAGATTGCGCAATAAAACGACTTCATTTGTTGCCGGTAAGTAAGCATGGTTCGAGTCAAGCAAGCCACAAAGAACGTATTGACCTTTTGAAGCGGCAAACACATAACGCGGCGTGAGCAAAAGGTACGGACGTAATGCGTTGAAGATGATGTCTTGCTGCTCATCCTCGAGCTCCGGTGCGCTAACGGAATCGAACACGGTATGGAGTTCCTGATCGTCGGTCAAGCTAATCCAGTCAAGCGTCTTTTCGTCAAGGAGAATCGTGACGCGCCGTTGCTGATCAACATAGGACGTCGGATGCGCGCGTGACAATTTGACAGCAAGGTAGGGATGTTGCCGGTAAATGTGACGAATCGTCCATTGTCCGGAATCTGCAGGGTACTCGCTTTGAATGATGTCTTTAATCACGATGCGACAAGCGTTCACCGTCTCTTGCTGGATTGGATGAAAATCAGGATGTTCGGTCTGCATGATCACATCCTCTGCTGTCACGCTTGCTGCTGATTGGAAAGGATGGCGTTTGAGAATTGAAGAGGACGGATTTGTCCACGTTAAGATGTCATTTCGATCGAGTGACGACGTAAAATCCAGTTTACTAGGCACAAGGATAGACCCTTCTTGCGTCACGAACGTCTCGACGACGGTATGCGCGTATTGATGTCCTGGTTTTGTATAGGAGAACCATTTTAGTTGTTGTTTAGTTAGCGATTCGATGTCCTCGAGCGTTAAGGCGAAAGGTTCCTGTTTCACATGATGATCACTCGGATGAGGACCGTATAGGAACAACTCATCGAGTTGACCGTTTTCCGTTAACGTCAGATGAATGAAACAACCGGGAGACATCCGAATCCCTTCGTGACAACTTACATAACTGAAAAAAGTTTCGTTTTCTTCTTCTACCATAAAATGCGTACCATGGATCATGTCGGTCTCTGATTCGATCCAAGCCATCCGAGTGGTTGGATCACGTAAATCGTTAGGCACGGAATGAATCGAGGTCGGACCGTGTAAGGATAACGTCGTCGTTCGTTTCGTAACAGGGTCAATCGTAATCTGCACGGTTCCTTCTGGAAGCATCGTTCCATCCTCTTCCTCGATAACATATGCACCTCGCGGAATCCAAAACGTTTCAAAAGAGTAGACAGTTTGGTCGTTTATTTTGTTTTGAGTGTAGGACGATTCATGGAGCACATAATCGGTTAAACGATATTTCTCGAGCATATATTCAGTTAGCTGTCTCGTTAAAGGATCCAAAGGATTCACTCCTTTTCTTGTACGTCTTCTGTATCGTCAACTAAGGTCGGAACGACGAAGTCGGGTAAGGTATTAAATAGGCGATCGGTTGTCTCGAAAAACAGTTGATTCGAGACAACATTCACGACATCTGCATCGTAGCTGAACGCAAAGACAGACATGTTTTCCTGCATGGCGACGATGACCGTTTTTTCTGGTCGTTCGGAGTAGTAGTGCGTTCGGTATTCAATCCGGAAGACATTTGGTTTGGTTGACCAGATGACAAGATCGTTCCAACTCGCGTGGGGATGGATGTAAGAATACAATCGTTGAAAGTCTTCGGCATGCTTCAGTTCAGCGACGATGAATCGTTTGTCCGCAAGTGGTGTTAAATCATTATATGTAATCGAATAAAATCGACATAACGCTTCAAACTCTTCTTCGTCATAACGATTCACCTCTACACAGACGAATAGTGGGAAAGCTTGTAATCGATGAAACCACTGCTCAAGAAATGAACTTTCAAATGAAGACGATTCATCGTCTGGATTCGTAAAGATGCTAAAGGCTGATGTGTAGTCTTGTTCGATGACGAAGCGCATATTATCAGGGTCTGAAAAATCATTTGGAATCAACTGAAGATCATCATCGTAATAATAAGGCATGTACTCAAATGTTAATTGCAACGTATTCACCTCTGTTTCGTACGTTCAGTGTAACGTGAATCCCTTTATAATGAAGGATAATTGAAAATTATTACATAATTGTAAGGATTCTAAATTCCTGGTGAGGTGAGTGGGAGGAAATAAAAGTGTCAGATTTTAGTCTAGCATTGAATCTTTTATTTGAGAGTGTTCATCTTATTCTCATGGCGATGGCGATCCCATCGATTATCTATGCACTCTATATATTAAGAAAAATCGCTAACAACTGATTGCAGGAACTTTTTGATAAGATCAAGAAGACAGTTTAAGTATCCACGCATCATCAAAAGGAGACGATGACATGTCATTTTGGACATGGTTTGCAACCTTATTTGTGTTAGCGGTTAGTGTCTACGCATCTTCTCAACCGAAACGTTCAAAGAAATAATAAAGGCGCGACTTCCAATTGTGGAAGCGCGCCTTTTCGTTTGTTCAGTTTTGCGTATCGAGCCAAACGATCGCGTCCGTCAAGTCGTCGGCAATATAGTCGACGTTTGCTTCCACCCGGTCAGCGTAATCGCGAATGGAACTCTCTCCGGCACCGGTTCGGACTAAGATTTTGATACACCCGGCGTGCGCAGCTGCCACCATATCACTCCAGCGGTCCCCGATGACGACACATTGCTCGAGTCGGAGATCGTGTTTTACTTGTGCTTGCCTTAATAATTCAGGTGATGGTTTGCGACAGGTGCAGCGATCTTCCGCTGCACGCGGACAATTCAGCATATCGTCAAAGCCGAAGCCCTGTAATTCTGTCCGAAAATCCTCTTCACGCGCGAATCCTTTTGAGATACCAAGTTGATTCGTAAACGCAATCAGTAAAATCCCTTGGTTACGTAAGCGTTCGATTAGTGAAGCGACGAGAGGAAATAACGTAAACGTTCCAGGATAATGGACGGTGTCATCTCCACCAATCGTCCCGTCTCGGTCAAGAAATATTGCTTGAATAGAATTCATGTGTACAACTCCTTAGTTTAAGAAGCATCTTTCAGTTCTTGGTACGGTTGAACACGTGCGGCCAGTTGAGCTGGGACGAAGGCAGCGATGACACCGAACAAAATCGGTAAGGCAAGCGACACGCCGATCAGCAACGGTTCATTCCATGGAACAAGATCGTACAAGACATAAATCGTCGTGTAGGCGACGATCAGCCCAATCACTCCAGAAATCAGACCAACAAGGAAACCTTCAAGGACGATCAATTGACGGATCGCACCGTTCGTCCAGCCGAGTGCTTTTAGTACGGCAAGTGAGGCGCGGCGATCGGTGACGTTTTGCCACATGATCTCTCCCGTCGTCAAAATGGCGATCGTGATGGCAACACCCATCGTCACGTAATGCATCGGACCGACTTGCAGGGCGACGAATTGACCGAGCCACGACGTATAAAGAACACCTTGTAAGTGGAACGTCACGAACAGGAAGAAGGTCAGTAGTGCTGTCGGTAGAGCAATCGAGAGGACGGACAAACTGTTCCGCTTCCATTTCCCGATCAGCTCCTTTAGTGCGAGTGTCACCGTCGAACGAAGTTTCAGTCCGACGCGAGCGGCTTTCACGTATTCACCGGTCTTGATCGCTTCGTACGGTGAGATCCGGCGAATCGTCCACGCCGACCAGATTGCGCCAGCCAGGTAAATGACGAGACTGAACAGTGCGATCCAGAGGAGACTCCAGCCGTTCATCGCTTCGCTCCGAACGATTGAGAAGATTCCTTCGACGATCAAGGCGATCGTTGAAACGAATCCAGCGAGGATCGCCGCCTCGATCAAGACGATTTTATAAAGATCCTTTGTCCGCCAGCCGATTGCGAGTAAGACAGCGAATTCTTTCCGGCGGGCAAGCATCGAGACGTAGCTCGTCGCGAGGACATAGACGATGGCGACGGCGAGCATCGCGAAGATAACACCGGAAAAACCGACGCTCGTCTCGCGGAAGATCGTCATCGCAGCACCGATATGGATCCACGGTTGTTCGATCCAACCGAGCGTCTTGCCATCATCGACGACTTTCGTGACGACCGGTTGTGGGGAAGAACCTTTAGTGATAGTGACCATCAATCCGGTTTTCTGTTCAATTTGCTTTTTCACGTCTTGGAGTAGTTGCTCCGACTCTTCACTGACGGTCGAAGCCCCCTTGATTTTAAGACGGATCGAAGAAATCGCTTGTTCTCCATTGACTGCTCGTGCGCTGTCAATCGTCGTCAGGATGTTTGGAGAACTCGTCAACAGTCCGACGGGATTACCAGACGTATCAATCGATTTCGCTGGGTTGACGGGTTCGCCCTTCGCATCTAAAACAAGATCGGCAGACGAGGGACGATAAGTTTCCATCGGTAATTCGTTCAGCGGGTCTTTTGAGACCTTGATGTTATTCGGGTCGTACAGACCAACGACTTTAAATTGTAAAAATGGAAAGATGACATCAACTGATCCGGGTTCTGGCTTTTTGACCTTTTGTCCCATCGATGTGAGGGAACGAAACCCTTTATCAGAAATAAATTCCTTCTCAATGCCGATTCCTGAAATTCGTGTCGGCGTCGCGGATACTTCAAAAGCTGTGCTCCATCGGCTTGAAAACGGACTAGCCGTTGATTGGAATCGAAGAGGACCGGATTGATAAACCAATTGTCCTCCTTCTGCATATTCAGAATTCGTTTGTAAGCTGTTTGTCTTTTCAACCATCGTTCGCAGATAGGTTTCTTCTACTTTAGCGGTTGGGATGGACAGGTGTTGAATATTCTTAGCGGGATAAGAGGCAAGAGGAGAATCGATAATAGACCGTTTTGGTTGTGATTTGATGACCTTATCAATTAGTTTTTGCTGATCTTGTTCGGTTTGATAAGGAGCATCGAGACGTTCGATATCATAGTCGTAACTTCCTTTATTAAAGGAGTTCGGATTTACTAAAATCGGGATGATGTTTCGATTATTAGCCGCGTCTGACTCAAGGCGATCGGTCGAATTGAAGTATCGGGATTTGTTCGTCGTACGCACACTCTTGTCCAAACCGACCAGCCGTGCTTCTTCTTTTGGATCAATACCGACGATCAGGACTGGATTTCTAGCGACAGCCGTTGAAAAACCATCAATTTGTTCAGAAATGAATGAAGCGTTCTCAGGAACTTGAACTTTTGTTCCTTGAGCAAGATGAAGCACAGTTTTTGATTGTCGCTCCTTCTTGAAGCCGTTTTGAATATAAGTGGTTTCTGTAAAACGATAGATTCCTGGTGTGGAAGGAATTTTAATCGCTTTTTCAAAGGAAACATTAGACATGACATACCCCATGACAGCGACCGGGGCTGCAATATCAACCTCATTCATTTGTTTGATTTGTTGATATTGTTTAAACGAAATCCCACCATTGATCCCATTGAGATAATTCGGTTCGAGTAAATTATTTGATTCCGTCGTCATCTGACTGCCTTTCGGTCGGACGACGATATCATACGCAGACGACCATTTCTTTTGTAACGTCTGTTCGACCGTTCCTTGACTGGAGTCGGTCAAGTTGAACATCAAACTGAGCCCGGCACTGATGATGAGGGCACCGACAAGCGTCAGGATGAATTTCCCGCGCTGCCGGCGCCATTGATTTAAGACAAAACGGAACATCGTCATTCCTCCTTTTATGGGGTAAAGGCTACGAAAAATGGATGAGACTGTTCATCTAAGATATGTAAGATTCGTTCGCTGAAGTTCGACCACGTTACGCGTCGTAACACTTCTTCGAGCGGGAAAAAACCGACTGCTAAACTTTCGCTGCTCGTCTGCGGTTGACCACCAATCGCTTTTGCAAGCCAACAAGTCGCACAGACATTCGCCTCGAGGTTTTGATAGATACCGCAAAATTTCACGATTTCAATCTCCATTCCAGACTCTTCTTTGACTTCGCGAATGATACCGTCAGCTGCACTTTCCCCAGGCTCGACGATGCCACCCGGAAACTCCCAGCCGCGATCCGGTCCTTGGATTAAAAGAATCTCGTTTTGGTCATTCAAGACGACCGCTCCTGCTGATAACGAATAAATCGATGTCGGTAACATAGACTTCCTCCTGTGAAGAGAGGGACAATGCCTGTTGCCCCTCCGCCAAATATTAAGATGCATCTTTCAGTTCTTGATACGGTTGAACACGTGCTGCCAGTTGTGCTGGGATGAAGGCTGCAATGACACCGAACAGAATCGGTAGGGCGAGCGATACGCCAATCAACAACGGCTCATTCCAGGGAACAAGATCGTATAGAACGTAAATCGTCGAGTAGGCGACAATCAGTCCAATGACTCCGGAGATGAGACCGACGAGGAAGCCTTCAAGGACGATCAACTGTCGGATTGCGCCGTTCGTCCAGCCGAGTGCTTTTAGGACGGCGAGCGATGCCCTACGATCGGTGACGTTTTGCCACATAATCTCTCCTGTCGTCAAAATAGCGATTGTGATCGCGACACCCATCGTCACGTAATGCATTGGACCGACTTGCAGGGCGACGAATTGTCCGAGCCACGATGTATAGAGGACACCTTGTAAATGGAATGTCACGAACAGGAAGAACGTCAAGAGCGCCGTCGGTAGAGCAATCGAGAGGACCGACAAACTGTTCCGCTTCCATTTCCCAATCAGTTCCTTTAGTGCGAGTGTCGCGGTCGAACGAAGCTTCAGTCCGACACGAGCTGCTTTCGCGTATTCGCCGGTCTTGATCGCTTCGTATGGTGAGATGCGACGGATCGTCCACGCCGACCAAGTTGCGCCAGCGAGATAAATGACGAGACTGAACAGCGCGATCCAAAGGAGGCTCCAGCCGTTCATCGCTTCATTACGGACATATGAGAAGATCCCTTCGACAATTAAGGCAACCGTCGAGACGAATCCAGCGAGGATCGCTGCCTCAATCAAGACGATTTTATAAAGATCCTTCGTCCGCCAGCCGAGTGCGAGTAAAACAGCGAATTCTTTTCTGCGCGCGAGCATCGAGACATAACTCGTCGCGAGGACATAGACGATCGCGACGGCGAGCATTGCGAAGATGACACCGGAGAACCCGACGCTCGTCTCGCGGAAAATCGTCATCGCAGCACCGATATGAACCCATGGTTGTTCGATCCAACCGAGTGTCTTGCCTTGTTCGACGACTTTTGTGACGACGGGTTGTGGGGAAGAACCCTTAGTGATTGTAGCGATGAGGCTGGTATCTTTCTCAATGTTTGCTTTGATTTGTTGTAAGAGTTGATCGGACTCTTCGCTGAGTGTTTCGCCACCTTTAATTTTTAGGCGAATTGACGAGATCGATTTGTTGCCTCGATATTGCTGTGCGCTGTCTAAAGTCGTCAGCATATTCGGTGAGTTAGTCAGTAATCCGACCGGATCACCTGAAGTATTAATAGATCTAGCTGGATTGATTGGTTGTCCGTTTGTATCTAAAACTAGATCAGCAGAAGAAGGACGATATGTCTCCATCGGTAACTCATTAAGTGGATCTTTTGAAACACGAATTTTGTTAGGGTCATAAAGTCCGATGACATTCATCGAAAAGCCGGGAGAATAATAAACATCATTCCCGCTACCCATAGTATCCTTAATTTTTTTTTCTAACGAATGTGTCGAACGATATCCGATTTTAGGTAAAGCGTTTATATCCTTCAAATAAGGATTCGTGACTTTAATTTTTTGGCTTTCAACTTGATACGCATTTGACCAACGCGCGGCAAAAGGACTTTTTTCAGATTGGTATGATAGTGGTCCAGTCGTGATTTCGAGTTGTAAGTAATCAGCAATCGTTGCATCATCTAATCGTGATGATTGAATATTTTTTGTTGGAGTATTTGTTAATGAACTAAAAAATTTTTGTTCGACATCTTTTGAAGAAATCATAAATTTTTTGATTGTTTTACCTGGAATCTCACTCAGCATCTCAAACGCAGGTGTGAAATCCTTTGGAATCTTTGAATAAAATATATTTTGTTGTTTTTGTGTATCGAATGGAACATCTAGTCGTTCGATTGAATACTGAAAAGTCCCTTGATTGAATGAATTTGGATTTAATAGAATGGGAATCGTATTTGGATCTGCTTTTTCGATAGCTTTATCATTTTCAGTAAAATAGCGACTATTTCCTTTTGAAGGAATGATGCTACGATCAAGACCCACTAACTCGGCTTCAGCTTCAGGATCAATTGCCACCAGCAAGCTGAATGTTCGAGGATGGATGATTCGCGACGTAGACTTAGTTGGAAAGACTCCTGGCAAATTAGCAATACGTGCGTTTTTATTGCCATTGAAACTATAAATGGCTTCATCGCTAAGAATTTTTTCCCCAAAACCGTTCGGAGATGTCAGCGTCTCTCTTAAACGGTAAAAGCCAGGTTTATTGGGGAGGTCCCATTGTCCTGTGACACGTAATCCGAGTTTGACATAGCCCATCACGGCGACCGGAGCTGCAATTGCAATGTCGTTCATTTTTTTGATGGTTTCGTATTGTTTGAAGGAAATTCCTCCGTCGATCCCATTTAAATAGTTCGGTTCCAGTAAATCATTCGACTCACTTGCAAGCTGACTGCCTTTCGGTCGGACGACGATGTCGTACGCAGACGACCATTTCTTTTGTAACGTCTGTTCGACCGTTCCTTGACTGGAGTCGGTAAGATTGAACATCAAACTGAGTCCGGCACTGATGATGAGCGCACCGACGAGCGTCAGAATGAATTTACCGCGCTGCCGACGCCATTGATTGATGACGAAGCGTAACATATGTAGTCTCCTTTGCTTGTTATTGGGAGAGCTGCGTCTTTAAATAACGCGCAAGATCTTGTTCGAAATGGTGAATCGCTTGTGCATCGAGTGCTTCTACTTCTGCTTGTGCAGCGTAGCGAGTGACGAAATAAGGTGAGAGTGGCGTCACCAGATGAATGCGCTCCGTCCAGTCTGTCAACGATTCGTGACTTCGTCGCTGAAGGGCACGTGGTAATCGTTGGTTAAAATCAAATAGCATCAGGCGTAATGATTCTTCAGGCGGAGTAAGCATCGATTGAAGGTTTGTTTGTTGGACATAACTTTCAGACGATGGTTGGACCCAATGTTTTGCTTCACTTTCAACTTCTCGTGACTGTGATGAACGTCGACGCCGACGACGAATCCGGTATGCTACGAAAGCAACGAGTACAAGTACAGCGGTGACGAAGAGAAGTTTATTGGAAGAAGACGAACTTTCTACAACATTCAAAATAGAAAATGAAGGAAGATCCTTTACTTTTCGATCGCGTGGTGTGCCTCCCGTATTTTTACTTTGTTCATCGGACTCACCAAAATCGATGCCGTCTTCTCTCTCATCAATTTTTTCATCGAAATTACAACTGTTTTTTGTGAAGAATAAATTGGATAAGTCGTTATGATTACATCCCCGCACGATCGTCGTCTCCTGTTCCGAGAAGTCCGCATTCTGAAACGCTTCATACGCGGACTGCGTCGATACCGACAGCAACAGAAAAACGACAAGTGAGCCGATAAAGCTCGTGATTAATTTGGCACGAAACGTGTGCAACGCGAGACACCTCCTCATTAACAATACTTAGACACTTTGCACCGTACGCTTCCGGCGGTCTTCAACGATTCGTCCATCCTGCATGAAGAGAATCCGGTCAGCACGTTCGGCGAGTTCTAGGTCGTGTGTGACAAATAAAACGCCACACTTAGCTTCACGATGCAGCTCTAGTAACAACTCGAAGATTGCGTCACCCGTCACGGAATCGAGATTACCGGTCGGCTCGTCCGCGAGAATCCATTGCGGATGGTGAAGCAGGGCACGGGCGATCGCGACCCGTTGTTGTTGTCCACCGGATAATTGAGCCGGTAAAGCATTCCGTTTATCGTCGAGTCCAACCCGTTCGAGCAGCTCGAGAATCCGCTCCTCTTGATTGAAGGAGGTCTTTTGCTTTAATAAGGCGACCTTTAAGTTCTCAGACACCGTCAGTGCCGGTAATAAGTGAAACTGCTGGAAGATGAAGCCGATCTCTTGCGAGCGGAATTGCGATAACCGTTTGTTCTTCCAAGACGTGATGTCCTGCCCGTCATAGAGGATTTGACCGGACGTCGGGCGATCAAGCGAACCAAGGAGACTCAGGAACGTTGATTTTCCAGAACCGGATGGACCGACGAGTGCCGTCACCTCACTTTGCGAAAACTGACCGTTTAGTTGATGCAAGACATCGGTCCGGACACCGCTTCGTTCGAATGTATGCGAAATATCTTGAAAGGTAATATCCATATGACCACTCCTTTTACATAATTTGGTTATGTTCAGTGTATTATTTTTAGAAAATTTTGTCTATTGCGTTTTTATTTCTGATCCAACCACTTTTTTAATATTTGTTCATAGTTGGTTCATAACTTCTCCCTATGATCGGATTAACACCAATCAAGGGAGGCATTTAACATGAAACGAACACGCAAGAAATGGTTATGGATCAGTGGAGGGATCATCCTGGTACTCCTGTTAATCGGTTCCACGCTCTTTTTAGGACGAGGAGAGGCACAAGGAACGAAGGAGGTCGTCGAGTTAAAGACATTAAAAACATTCTTCTACTTCTCGGGCACGCTTGAAGCGAAAGATCGACAGACGGTCATCAGTGATCGTGATGTCCGTGTCACCGACGTTCGCTTTGAAGAAGGAGATACCGTTAAGTCGGGTCAAACGATCGTCAGCGTCGAAGGAGGAGAAGATTTCAAGGCACCTCGCTCTGGACAACTCGTTCGTCTTGACGTCACGGAAGGCGAAGTTTATGCCCCGAATACTGTCCTCTTCGTTGTTGCAGACAACAAAGAGTTGATCGCTCGTCTGAAAATTGATGAGCAAGATATCGAACGGATTGAAGTTGAAGATACGATTGAATTACAGACGGATGCATCTGATAAAACCATCAAAGGGAAGGTCGAATCGATTAGTCCGGAAGCTGTGACGGAAAATGGAAGTACGTATTTCAATGCAAAGGTATCGGTACCGAGCTCGTCAAACTGGTTACCCGGCATGACGGTCGAGGGACGTTTACCATATCAACTCGCACAAGATGTACCTGTCTTATCGCTCGATGTCATTTCGTATTCGAAGTCGGATCGTCCGTATGTATATGTGAAAAAAGACGGGGAAACGACTCGTCACTACATCGAGACGGGCGTGACGGACGGACAGGATATTGAAATCAAGGACGGATTGTCCGCCGGAGACGAAGTCTTCCTGCCGAGTGAGGACGGTGGTTCCGGTCTTCTTCCGACTCCACCAGGAGGTGCATCCTGATGACGGTCGTTGACTTGCATGAAATCCAAAAAGCTTATGGCGAAGGAACCAATCGTCACATCGTCCTCGATCGAGTATCGCTGACGATCGAGGCTGGTGAATATGTGACGATCCTCGGACCTTCGGGTTCAGGAAAATCAACACTGATGAATATCATCGGATGCCTCGATGTCGCTTCAAACGGCGTCTATCGTTTGCAGGAGCAGCTCGTCCACGATCTATCCGAGGATCAGCTAGCGACGATTCGCAACGAAGAAATTGGCTTCATCTTTCAACAATTCCAGTTGCTACCGCGCATGAGTGTCTTACAAAACGTCGAATTACCGCTCATCTATGCCGGCGTCTCGCGCAAAGAGCGCCGCGCGCGATCGCTTGAGCTCCTGGAACGTGTCGGATTGACAGATAAAGCCGATGCCTTACCAAGTCAATTGTCCGGTGGTCAACAACAACGGGTTGCGATTGCCCGGGCGCTCGTGACGCGACCGACGATTTTACTCGCTGATGAGCCGACCGGAGCGCTCGATCAAAAGACAGGGAAACAAATCATGGAGTTGTTCGAGAGCCTCTCAGAGGAAGGGAAGACGATCATCATGATCACACACGATGTCAATATTGCTAAGCAAGCCCGCCGGATCATCCGGATCGAAGATGGTCAGGTGACGGAGGTGACGACATGATTCGCGAAACGTTACGGATGGCATGGTCGAATATCTGGCATCATAAGATGCGGTCGTTTTTGACGACGCTTGGTGTCATCATCGGTGTCGCATCGATCATCGCCTTGATTTCAATCGTCAACGGCGCAACGGCCTCAATCAATGAAGAGGTCGCCTCGTTCGGTGCCAATAAATTAACGGTCCAAACGACAGAGACGCCGTTGAAAGAAGGATTATCACCTGCACAACTGGAAGAGTTAAACACGATTAAAGGAACACGCGGTGTCTCACCGACCGTCTCGACGGTTCGGAACATCCGTGTCGAAAATCATTCACTCGACCAAGTGACGATCGAAGGGCGAAATCACATCTATTACCGGGAATCTGAAGATGTCCCGCAAGGACGCGGCATCGTCATCAGTGATGTAAAACAACAGACGCATGTCGCCGTCGTCAGTCCATCCGTCGCCCGAACACTCTATCCGGGTCAGGTCGCGATCGGTAAGACGATCAAGCTTGATGGACTCGATTACCGGATCGTCGGTATCAGCGACGCGGATAGCGACCAAATCGTCATTCCCTATACGACGGCCTTGCGGACGCTTGGAGTGACAGCCGTTAAGCAAGTGGATATCTTCAAGACGGACGCAGCTGACGTCGCGACCGTCAAACGGGATGTCACGGCAAAGCTGTACCAGTTCTATAACGGACGCGACGATACGTATGACGTCGTCAGCTTGGATGAAGCCCTCGATTCGATTGACCAAATCAATACGATGCTCTCGCTCTTGTTGACAGGTATTGCGTCGATTTCCTTGATCGTCGGTGGGATCGGCATCATGAACATGATGCTCGTCTCGGTCACGGAACGAACGACGGAGATTGGCTTACGAAAAGCACTCGGTGCGAAACCACGTACGATCCGCCTTCAGTTCCTCTTGGAATCGATTCTACTGTCCTTGATGGGTGGAGTGATGGGGATTCTTGTCGGAGCGATGCTCGCATTTGGCGCCAGTCTGATGATTAGTACACCGTTCACACTCTCCGTGAGCACGATTCTGCTTGCCGCCGGATTCTCGATCGGTGTCGGCGTCTTGTTCGGTTACATGCCAGCGCGAAAGGCATCTCGTTTGAATCCGATCGAAGCCTTACGAAATGTTTAAGTGAAGGAGGAGGACGATGGTAACGATTTTGATTGCCGAAGATGACCGGAATGTCCGTCTACTATTAGGCGAGACACTCCGGTCCGCCGGCTTTACGGTGATTGAATCGAGAGACGGGAAAGACGCACTCGACCAACTCGATCAACAACACGTCGATCTCGTCGTAACGGATGTGATGATGCCACACGTTTCAGGGATCGAACTGGTTGAGCTGCTGCGTGAATCAGGATACGAACAACCTGTCTTGATGTTGACAGTGCTGGATTCCTTTCAGGATAAGGAAGCCGGGTTCACGACCGGTGCTGATGATTATATGGTCAAGCCGGTTGATTTGGACGAACTGTTACTTCGGATCCGAGCGCTGTAACGCCGGTCAAAGATCGTAGCAGCGCAAGAATTAATCGTCGGCGCCCTGCAACTACGAATGACGGACGCAACGGTCGTAACGCCTCATGGTGAGATACCGTTACCACAAAAGGAGTTTCAACTGCTCTATCGCTTGCTCGCACATCCGAAGCAGATTTTTACACGTCAGCAATTGATGGACGAGATTTGGGGATATGATGCCGAGAGCGACAGTCGGACGGTCGATGTCCACATCAAGCGGTTGCGTGACAAGTTCAGCGCCTATGATGATTTTACGATCGAGACGGTCTGGGGACTCGGTTATAAGGGAGTGATCCAGTGAAACGCTTCGTCCGCTCGATCTCTGGTCGCTTTTTCGTCATCCTCTTCGGTTTATTGTTACTACCACTGCTATTACCGTTCATCATGACGGTCTGGTTCCAGTTCCAAGAAGTCGATCAAGACCTAAATAATCAATTGCAACAACGAACGGATCAGATTGAACGATTGATGCAAGACCAAAACCTGTCGTTCGCTGAGGCGAGTCAGTATATGGATCAGTCTTTGATTCAAACGACACAATACACGTCGCTCAATCAAGTACAATCATTATCGTCGTCAGAACGTGACCAGTTACAGCAAAAGGGTGAAATCACGATCGATGGGTCGTGGCTCGAACCGTCGCAATACATTCGCCAAATGGAGACAGGATATCTCGTCTCGACACCGATTGCCGGACAACGCATCCTTGACGGATTACGAACGTCAGCCGGGATCGGTATCGTCATCACGATCGGCGTCGCCTTCATCCTGACCTGGCTTGCCGTCACGCTCGTGACACGACGGATTCGTCGCATCAGTGAAGCGGCGATTGAAGTGACGAACGGGAACTATGATGTCTCGATCAAGGAAGGTGGAAATGATGAGGTCGCGCTCCTCGTTGAAAACTTCAACCACATGACTGAAGCACTGCGACGAAACGACCATCTCGCAAAGGATCTCGTCGCTTCGATCTCGCATGAGCTGAAGACACCGATTGCTTCGATTCAAGGATTTTCTAGGTTGTTACTGACAGAAGAAAACTCGGATAAACGGCAGCAGTACTTGACGATCATGGAGCAAGAGAGCACCCGTCTATCACGCTTGACGTCGAATCTCGTCCGCTTGTCGCGACTTGATCATCAGACGATCATCGAGCGGAAACGGTATCGCCTTGATGAACAACTTCGGACGTGCCTGTTGTTGCTGGAACGACAGTGGACGGAGAAATCACTTCGATTGGAGCTTGATTTACCAGAAGTGTTCGTCGAGTGGGAAGAGGAACTGATGCAGCACGTCTGGCTCAATCTGCTTGAGAACGCGATTCGGTTTTCGCCAGGGTCGGGAGTGTTAGAAGTGACCTTAAGTGAAGGAAAGAACATTCGTGTCACGATCCGCGATGAAGGACCGGGAATCGCAGAACCGGACTTACCGTACGTGTTCGATCGCTTTTATCAAGGCGAACAGTCACGAGCGAATGAAGGACATGGTCTTGGATTATCGATTGTTAAACGAATCATTGATTTACATGACGGTGAGTTGACGATTAGGAATCAGTCGGAGCAAGGCGCAATCGTGACCGTTACGTTAACGGCGCACGAGACGCGTGAATGATGACAGATAAAAAGGAGCGCGGACTTATACGATGTTATCGTGAAGTGTGGCGCTCCTTTAGGATGTGTTAGCTTAAGTTATTTGAACTGGTAAACCACTTTTTCCCATGTTCCGCGATGAAACGGTATTCCGTGCGGTAATGTGTGTCGTGACCTTCTTCTTTCATCTTGATGAATGCAGCATCACCGTCCGCAGCTCTTTGATCAATCAACAGATAGAGGGCTTCGACGCGTAACAATAACATGGATAGGAGTTCAGAACGCGGTCCTTCATAGCCATACGCATCAAGGAACCGACTCACTCGCTTGGCGAAACGTGTGTCATCTTGCTCTGGTGAATAAGCAAGAACGGATCCGTCAGGTGTTTGTCGTCTGCTGCTAAGCGGAACGAACGTATAGAGAGCATAGACGATATCCCAAGCACGTGGACCGGGTGCTGCGAGGTCAAAGTCAATCACGCCACTCAGTTTTTGATCCTGAAAAATCGTATTGTAGACGGCAAAATCGTTGTGGCAGATGACTTCGTGTGGAGTCGGGGTATTGAGCAACGGTGCCCAGTCCGGTGAGACGTCGAAGTCGACTGTCGCGTCATGATACTGGCACATCAGACGTGCGACATCGTCCAATACGTCGTCATGCCACATGTATGCTTTTAGCGGATAATCGGCCGTTTCACCAGGGAGGAAGGTCAGGATTTCTCGATTTTGTTCGTCGATGCCGACGAAACGCGGAACACCGGATAGGCGTTTCGCTTCTAAGTGGCATAATAACCGTTGGACGTTGTTGCTGTTCTCTTTTTGTGAGCGATAGACATGCTCACCTTTTTGATAGACAGCGGAGACATTTCCGCCTGTCAATCGTTGTTCTTCAGACATGAGTGTTCCTTCTTTCTTTATGTAATCGGTTACATATCGGTTGGTCTTTTTGCATTCGTTGATGAAGAAGCGGGTGCTTTATGCACGATTGTCATGTTCTTCAATCAGTCGACACCGCATCGAAGAGAGCGTCAAGCGTCGGATTCGTGACATGATCGAGGAATGTGTCAACGTCTTCCGTCGAACGAAGACGAACGATTTTGTCCGCTTCACCTGTAACTGGCGACTCGATTCGTTGCCGCTGATAGATGTCGTAGTACGACGAGTCGCCACGAATCTCTCGTCCATCGCGTTTGGAGTGAGTCAGTCGATTTAAAAAAGTGGCTTCGGGTAAATCGAACCAGACGAGGATCGAGCGGAACGTCGATCGGGAGAATGGATCTAATAATTGTTTCCGACCAATCCGCGTGGTGTTGGCGTTACATAAGATGATCGTCTCGACGGAAGACGTGATTGCCTGTTCGATCAACCATCCCGTCAAGTCATGTTTGATCTGATTCGGTCCTTCTGTTGGAACGAGGTCCGGATAATGTTCGAGCAAAAAGCGTGCTTGAAGATCCTGATCGATGACAAAACTTGCCGGTAGACGTTGAGCAAGCTGTCGTGCGAACGTCGTTTTCCCGGCATGGGTCGGTCCGATCGTCAACAGGACGGTCCTCATGACGTCAGTTGTTCTTCCGGTAAGCGATCAGCGAGAATCTGCGCGAGCCAATCTTCTTTCGTTCCGAAGCAAGAGGTCGTCTGTCCGATATGATAAAACGTACTGGCCAATGGTCCGGTGAAGTAGGTCGCATCCGGCATACATAAGTAAATCGGGCGATTTGTCGCGAGCGCAATCCCGAGTTCGACGTGACTACTTTTTCCTGCTGGTAACACGAGGACGAAGGCGTCCGCTTGTTGTACGGCTTCGAATTCAGCAAGACCAATCTTTCGTAATGCTTCAGGATCCTCTGCCCGATCATTCATCGTCCAGTCGTATGTTACATCGTGTCCACGCAAGCGGAGTTCATCGCGGAGCCAGCGGACGGTCAACGTGTGATCAAAGCGAGAAGCGATATAAAGGTTCATGTATGGATTCCTTTCTCAAGTAAAAGTAGTTCGATGGCCTGAACGAGCGCGTAGGCTCCGTCAGACGTATTCGATAAGACGGTGACGATCGTTTCCGATTGTGGATAATAGGCGGAATGAAAGCTGACACCCGGGTCGTAACCCATGATGTGCCACTTCTCGTGCGAGGCATCGAGTCGTTTCAGCCAGACGCCGTAACCATAAGACGCAACATCGTTGACTTTGACGTGGGGATGAAACAGTTGCGTGGTCATCGATTCGGACAGCAACTGATGCGTCAGAAGGCTTCGCCAGAAACGTTCCATGTCTGATGCTGTGAGGAAGGCGCCGCCATCAGGTCCGCCAATGATTGGTAACGCATAGTGATTCGTTCGCCACGTTCCGTCTTCATTCTCGATGTGACCGATGGCTGTATCTGCCGGTAGCGAATCGAGTCGGAAGTAACCAGACTGTGTCATTTGCGCCCGAGCGAATAATTCGTTCGTCACGTAATCCGCGAAGGGTTGTTTCGTCAATTGTTCGATCACGAGACCGAGCAGGATGTATCCCGCATTGTTGTAATGAAAACGTTCGCCTGCAGTGAACAGTCTTTTTTGACCTTTAAACAACGGTAAAAAATCGATGGGACGACGCAAACAGTACATCGGGAAATCTTGAAAGACCTCCTCGAAGTCGGTCATCGTCGCTTCATCAAAATAATCACCGATGCCTGACGTATGGGTTAACAGATGATGTATGGTCACACCGTCTAGATCGATTCCTATGTCCGGTAGAATCGGCGCGACGCGTTCGTCGAGTGTAACCTTTCCTTCCTCGACTAACCGTAAGATAGCGACCGCCGTGAAGAGTTTCGCACCTGAGGCAATTCCGAATCGTGTCGTTTCTGTATTCGATGCGCGGTAGCCTCGATGTGCGAATCCGTTAGCATGGCTAAAGATTTGTTCACCTTGCTGGTGGATGGAGACTGCCCCTTCGAGATGCGTAAGCTCCGGTAAAGCAATGAGTTTCTTGTACACGTTCATCACCCTCTCTGCTTCCCATCCTATCGAATTCATTCATGCAAGAAAAGGGAATTATAAGAAAAATTTGAAAAAAATGAAACTTTTTAAACGTGTTGCGTATCTAATAGGGGAGTGATTGCCAAAAAGGAGGATGCCGATGTGTTTCGAAAGTCAGGTACAGCATTATCCGACGCTGCTTTTGAAGCAGCTTTATTCGCAGAAGAAGACTATTTGTACCGTATTTCCTTCATTTATCTGAAAGAGGAGGCGGCAGCGCTTGAGAACGTCCAAGAGGTCGCGTACCGGGCATGGCGTGGGCGAAAGAGTTTACGGGATGCTTCGTATTTTAAGACGTGGTTGACGCGCATCACGATGAATTGCGCTTTCCAGCAACATCGAGCGTCGTTTCAGCCGCTCGCGATCGAACCGAGTCAAACGACTTCGTTTGAAGAGCGTCTCGTCGATCGCTTGTACTTGGACGATTTACTGGATGTCCTCGAGCCGACCGAGCGATCAATCGTCTACTTCCGGTATGAAGAAGATTTGTCATTGCAAGAGATTGCGCAAGCATTCAATGTGCCACTGAGTACGATCAAAAGCACGTTGTACCGCGCACTCGAGAAAGTACGACGACAGAAGGGGATGAGTCTATGAATCACGAGCCAAAAATCTTGATCGATGTACCGTCATCTGTCAGGCAACGGACAATCCAAGGTATCCGCAAAGCGAAACGGCGCCGGCGCTCGGTACAAGCTGTTTGCCTTGCTGCAGGTCTGACGATCATCGGCTTTAGTTCCTTGCATGAGACCGTTCCCGAACAATCATCGCAATCGATGAGGGTCGGCATGTATTATGATGAACAGTTTTACAAAGTATCAAAAGAGATGACGAATTTAGACTGGCAACAGCTGAAAGGGAAGCGACTCGGCGTCACGGATGATGTCTTGACCGATACGCAACTGGAACAGGACACATCTGATTTTGCGTCGAACCTCGATGCGTTTACCGTCTATCAAATCAAGGATGATCCGGTATCTGAGCACGTGCTGGTCGTTGGTCAGGAAGAGGGAAGAGAACGGGTGATGATTCTGTCACCAGAACAGTAGAAGGGGGAAAGGGAGATGAACATCCGGTCTTGGACAACAGACGATCTACCGCAATTGGTCGGTTTGATGACGCAGCTCGGGTATCCGGCAAGCGAGAATGTGTTACGCGAACGGTTTACACGGGTCACCCGTCATCCGGATTATGAATTGCTTGTGTTAGAAGACGACGATATGCTTCTCGGCTGCGTCGGTCTGTTTCAGGCGCAAGCGTTTGAGCACGATACGACCTATGTCCGAATCGTCGCGTTCGTCGTCAACGCGAAATATCGTCGGCAGGGAATCGGACGCCGCTTGATCCGAGCAGCGGAAGACTGGGCGCACGCAAGAGGAGCAACTGCCGTCTTGCTGAACAGTGGTAATCGACCGGAACGCGAAGCAGCCCATCACTTTTATCAATCGATGGGCTACAGCGTGACGAGCACGAGTTATTCGAAATCACTCGCTTCATCGTGATTTACGGAAACCATGGAAAGCACGAAATCCTTGTTGTTCATAAAAAGAAGCAGCTTGACGGGTTGCCAGGAGATCGATCCGCGTCGGATAGGTAAGTTGCAAGTGATCGAGTAACTGTTGTCCGTACCCACGCTTGCGTGCGTTTCGGCTGACGAGGAGCTCACAGACGAACGTCGTCACTGAACCGTCCGTTAAAGCGCGGACATAGGCAAGGATTTCTCCGTCAGACTCAAGGACGAAAGCGGCATTTGCATTCATCCACGCGTTGCGAGTCCGCTCTTGATCAGCGACGAGATCCTGCCATCCTTCTAATGCGTTCAATCGATGAATCTGCTCAAAATCGTCAGGCTGGAAACGGCGAATCTGTTCCGTCATGGCTGGTTCTCCTTTCGTATCAGGTCTTGGAGTGGAGCAGGTAACTGGCACCAGTCCGAAAATTGCGTGTCGGTCAATGGAACATCGCCTGTGCGCTTCCAAATCGCCTGCATGCCGAGGGCGCGCGCCGGTAAGATGTCGTGGTCGTAATTGTCGCCGACATAAAGGACTTCGTCCGGGCGAACACCTAAACGGTCCGTTAAGCGCAAGAAAAATGCCGGATCCGGTTTACGGACGCCTTCTTGTTCCGAAATCCCGATCTGCGTAAAAGAGGGAGACAGTCCGATTGCGTCACAGACAGCACGTTGAAACGTCGTCCGACCGTTCGACAGTAAGCCGATGGGTAGCTCAGGCGGTAATTGCGCAAAAAAGGCGTCGACTCCCGGAAAGCTCCGTGCGAAGATCGGATAACGCGTCACGTAGTCGTGTAGCAGTACTTCAACAGAAAGCGACAACTGGAAGCGACGAATCATTTCCGTATAGACGACGTCCTTCCAGACGCGTCCTTCTTGATCAAGCGCCAAGAACGTCGTGATGTAGTCGTCGATCGGAACATGCGCAACTTCACGAAAACGTTGATGCTGATCCCGAAGGAAATAGGGAAGAGAACCGGACCGGTCATGTAACGTCTCGTCTAAATCAAACAATAGGGCACGAATCAAGGTAAACACCATCTTTCAAAGTTTAGAGGAGTGATTATAATGGAACGAATTATGCAACATCAGGGAAAACAAGTGACGTATTATGACGACGGTTCGACAGGTCGACCGTTGTTACTCCTCCCCTCGCTCGGTGGGACGTATCAGGACTGGGCGGACATTCTGACGAAACTGACACCGGACTACCGGGTCGTCAGCTTTCATCCGCACGAATGGTCGGAGGATTACATCGACGGGACGACCGGCATCTTACGGCAAATCAATCAGTTTCTTAACGCGACGAATATTGCGACTCCGGTCACACTCGTCGGTCATTCCTACGGTGGTCTTGTTGCGCAAGCTTTTGCTCTACATCATCCAGAACGTGTCGCCGGTCTCGTTCTCGTGGATGCGACGTCCGTTGATTTAGCAGAACTCGATCAGCTGGATACACCGATGCTCGACCGGGAAGGGGATGACGCCGTCTGGATCGATCGGTTCGAAGAACTATCAAAAGCAACTGATTTACGTGACCGTTTCCCGGACGGGGATGACCGCACGGATTGGAACCCGGCGTATTACCGGTCGATGCATGCGATCATCTCGCAGTGGAAAGCTGATGCGAAAGATCTTCAACCACGCATGCGCGATCTCAGTGTTCCGTTGACCGTTCTTGGACGGGACAAAGCGCAGTCGATCGAAACGATGAGCGCTGCTGGTTTTCCAAAAGACGAACTGGAGCAGATGGAAGGAAAATGGCAGGAATTGATTCAGCGACAGGCGAATCTATCCGATCAGGCGAACGTGACGTTCGTTCCGGGAACATCACACCTGATGCATCGCGATCGTCCGGACGTCATCGTAGACGCGATATTGACACTACATCAATTTAAGGAGTTTACCGTATGACACGTATGTATGTACTACATGGTTTAATGGGAACGGCAGCAACACACTTTGCACCACAGCTATCCGCTTTAGCGGATGATTTTACGTTCATTCCGATTGATCTGCCTGGTCACGGAATGACGACGGGACCGGCAACGGAAGATTACTTATCACAAGCAACACGTGCCATCCGCGAACGGATGGCACAGGAAGGTCCAGGATGGATTCTCGGGTTGTCGCTTGGCGCAACGCTTGCGATGCAACTGGCACTCGATCCACCGGACGAACTCGAAGGGGTATGTATCACGGGTTTTTCACCATTCATTCCTAAAGCGATGGAGCCGCTGATGCGCAAGCAACGAGAGTTCTTCCTCGACCTCGAACAACAAGCACCGGAAATTGCCGACCAGTTCGAACAGTTGCATGGTCCTGCCTGGAAAACGACGGCGCGGGCAGTCCTTGATTTGATGACATTCCGTTTCCCGGCACTGACGGAAACGATGCTGCGGTCGATCACCTTACCGGTCGTCATCCTAAACGGAACGAATGAAACATACGAAGTCGACGCAACCGCGTTCGTTGCGGAACATGTGCCAAACGTCATCGTTTTACCAGTCGAGGGAGCCGGGCATACGGCGAATCTCGATCAACCGGAACGCTTCAACGCCTTATTGCTTCAAGCGCATCAATCCATGCTGACGACTTAAGCGATCATTCATCTTTTCTTGATACATCTGCTCATCTGCCTCATGCAGGACGTCGTCGACACGGCGTCCTGTTGTCGTATGAACGGCGCCGATTGCGAGTCCGATTTCGTGTGTCGCGAACGTCGAGCGAACGTGTTCGACGAATCCCTCGAACAGCTCAATCGACGGACTCTCGTCGATCAAGACGAATTCATCACCACCGATCCGGTAGCCATGGTCTGTCAAGCTGCGGATGCAAAGTCCTGTTTGTTCAAGCAAGGCATCACCGACCGCGTGACCGAACCGATCGTTGAGCTCTTTTAGTTCATTCAAGTCAAGCAGAATCAACCCATAAGTCGTCTTATCTTGATCGAGTGTGCGGACAGCCTCGTTGAAGGCATGGCGATTCCCTAGACCAGTCAAAGCATCGATCCGGTATTGATCAAGCAATGCCTGTTGTGATTTCAACTGCTCGTCAATGTTACGGATCACCCCTTGGATGGCAACGATCTGTCCATTTTCGCAAATGGGTGTCGCATATTCTTCGAACCAGATGTACGTTCCGTCATTCGTCCGCCAGCGTTGCCGAAACGGCTGATCGTAGTCACAGTCGCCCGAAATCTTCGACATCAAGACTTCGATGTCTTCCGGATGAATTCGCGCGAAACACTCGTCTGGATCCATGTAGCTGGCTGCTGTCACGCCTTTCCCCATATGGTCATCGAGGGAAGGACTGATATAACGAAACCGATATTCCGGCTGGACTTCGAACACGTAGAAGATATCTTTACACAATGCGATTGTATCCGGCTGTTGCTGGCGGAATAATCGGAAACTGATCAACATGAGAAGACCACCCACAATCAATCCCAATACAAATATGACGTCCACCTCCTCTATTCATCGACCATCATATCATAATTGGGTTTTATTACCTATAATTTACAAAAAACACTCTACTTTAATCGTAGAGTGTTTTTGGAATAGTCTAGCTCAATGCAGACACGAAATCCTCGGCTCGCATAATAGGAATCCGCTCCGTTGTGATAAATGAACGTCGTCTCATAACGACGATCTCCGTATAGGGCACCGCCTTTTTGACGAATCACGTCCGGTGTCGCAAGCCAACTGGAAGTTTTTTCGTCAAACGAAAACTGCGTCTGTAGTTCTTGATACTGTTCTGGTGTTAAGAGGTGCACCTCTAGCGTCTCAATCATCGACTCGACACTTGCTGCGGACGCATTTTTCTTTCGACCAAGTCGAGCGGATTCGTCCAAACAGACGCTTCGACGACCAGCTGGACTCTCTTTGGCAGTGTCGACGATGACGAGTCGTCCATTAAGAGCTACGACATTCGGCTCTCCACCTGTCTGTTCCATCCAAGCAAGGGCAGTTCGTTTCGAAGGCGTCAGGCGAGACTCGAGCACGTCATACGAAAGACCCTCGTGGCGTTCAGGAGTAGCCTCAAAGCGATCACGAAACATCGTGAGTTGCTCATCCATCGGTAAAACCTCACTTTCCTAGTTCGTTTTTTCCATTATTCAATGAATCCGTTTCCAGTGCAATCGTTTAGTGACTGAATAAGTCAATCTGAAGACAATTGACAAATGAAATCGGACTGCCTACACTAATTGTACATATCCGGTTTCTGTTGCGATCGCGCGTACAGGAACGACATTTAGGAGAGGAGCCCAACCGTATGCGCTGGATCAGTTATGCGGCTGTTGTGACGATTCTTTCGTTCTTAGCGTTCACAGCATATTCGTTCTTGACGACGATCGACTTTGAGATCGTCTATCAATTCGGAACGTTTGCGATGACGTTATCTTATTTTATCTTTGGTTTACCAATGTTGTGGATCGTCCGTCATTATCCATTGACCCTTCGTTTACTCATCTACGTGACGACGAGTAGTGTCGTCCTGTTTCTTTTCATTGGTTTGTATGAAGCGTGGCATGATGCATCGCTGTCTCCGCTACCACCAACCGGAAGCATGATTCAGTTCACGGCTCTTGCCTGTCTATTATTCGTTTTACCGTATGAGATCGTCTATCGTAAAAATTTCGTTTCCATTCAACCACGTGTTTCTTGACAGTATTCTTGTTCCTCAAGAATGCTGTTTTTTATTTCCTTTCATTTAGAAGGAATTCCCAATAAATTCTTGAATAGTACGTTATCACGAATTTTGGAGGGTTACATATGGAAGGAACATTTCAATGCAAACAGATGGGAAAATCATTTTCGGGAGACGGAGTCGAGACACATGCGTTACAAGACATCGAAGTGACGCTTGAAGCAGGTGACTTCATCTCGATCATCGGTCCATCAGGTTCTGGAAAGTCGACGTTACTCAGTTTGATCGGGACACTAGATCGTCCGACGAGTGGGGAGTTGCATTATGACGGAAAGCCGATCAATAAATTGAACAGTAAGGAACTATCCGATTTTCGTTTCGAAAACATCGGCTTCATCTTCCAGCAGTTTCATTTGATTCCGACGCTGACGGCGCTTGAGAATGTCATGGCGCCTTTGTTCGGTCGAAAAGTACCATACGATAAAAAAGAACGCGCCGAGCAGTTACTCGCGCAAGTCGGTCTCGCCGATAAAGCAGGCAGCTTGCCGTCGCAACTTTCCGGTGGACAACAACAACGGGTCGCCGTTGCCCGAGCACTCGTCCATGAACCGAAATGGTTGCTTGCCGACGAGCCGACAGGGAACCTCGATACGGATACGGGAGAAATCATTTTCAATCTTTTACGGTCATTAAACGAAGAAAAAGGCTGCGGCGTCCTGTTCGTCACCCACGATCCGGCACTTGCCGAACGGGCGAACCGAACGATCGAGATGCGAGATGGCGTCATCATCGAAGATCGTCTCGTCCGTGTCTGAGCCTCGTTTTTGAACTCCGTTCCTCCACCCTTTACACTGAAAGGGTAGAGGAGGAATGCGTGATGCGACTAGGAATACTGGATCAAGTACCGTTACATGAGGGCGATACGGTCGAAGCGACGATGGAAGCGACGGAACGACTCGTCTTAGAAGCCGAGCGACTCGGTTATGAACGGTACTGGTTCGCCGAACATCATAATACGAACGGTTTGCTCAGTGCGGCACCGGAGTTGTTCATCGCCCGAATGGGTGCGAAGACGTCAAAAATCAAGCTTGGTTCAGGTGGAGTGTTGTTGCCGCAGTATCATCCACTGAAAGTCGCCGAGAGCTTTGCGACGCTCGATGCATTTTATCCGGGACGGATCGAACTCGGGATCGGTAATTCTCCGGGCGGGAGTGAACGGACACGACTTGCGTTGACGGATGGAGAAGAAAACCGGGCGGCGGAGTTTAGTCGACTCGTCAATGAAACGGCGGGCTTCTTAACAGACAGTCTATCGAATCGACACCCGTACCGGATCGTCAAGACGACACCGCGTGACCGAAAACCGTCGCCGATCTCGATCTTGGGTCTGTCGCCACGTAGCGCGCGGATTGCAGCAGAACAAGACCGTGGTCTCGTGTTTGGTCACTTCATCAATCCGGATCGTTGGGAAGAGACGCTCTCGACATATCGCGAGGCAGGCGGGAAGAACGTCATCGTCTGTGTTTTCGTCATCTGTGCTCCGACACAAGAAGAAGCAGAACGTCTCGCTCGAACACAGGATGCCTGGATTCAAGGTGTCCGACTCGGGAATTCGATTGTACCGTCGTTTACGACGACAGAAGCAAAGGTCTGGAATGACGTGCAAGCGGAACGGATTCAGAAAGATCGCCGCCGAGCGATTGTCGGAACACCGGATGTCATTGCACGAGAACTTGAGACGTTAGCAACGCGTTATCAAACGGATCAGTTTTTACTGATCAACAATGCCTTTGATCAAGAAAAACGATTGCAGTCGTACCAACTTATTGCGGAACGACTACTCTAAACAGAACAGGACCCCTCGTTAGCTGTTTGGCTAATGAGGGGTCCTGTCTACAAATCTACAAATAATTAACGTTGAGCCGTTGGACGAATCAGGATCTCGTTAATCGCGACATCTTCTGGTTCGTTAACGGCGTAAGCGATGGCACGCGCAATCGCGCTCGCATCGATCGCTTTCAAGTCACCAATCCCTTGTTTGATCTCGTCATCCGAGATATGGTCCTTCAGTTCTGTATCGACCGCTCCCGGTGAGATGATCGTTGCACGGATGTGATTGTCGACCGATTCTTCCTTGCGGAGACCTTCCGTGATCGCGCGAACGGCGAATTTCGTACCGCTATAGACGGCGCTCGACGGCATGACTTCGTGACCTGCGACAGACGAGATGTTGATGACATGTCCGCTTTTTTGTTCGCGCATGTACGGCAAGACGGCTCCGATTCCGTGGAGAACACCTTTAATGTTGACGTCGACCATCGTATTCCATTCATCCTGTTGATTCTTGTGGAGGTGTGATAGTGGCATCAATCCAGCGTTATTGACGATGACATCAACTGAGCCAAACTTGTCTTTCGCAAGCTTAGCGAGTGCATCGACTTGTTCGCGATCCGTGACGTCCGTCACTTGGTAGACGGCTTGACCACCTTCTGCTTCAACGGCTTTGACGAGTTCTTGCAAACGATCTTCCCGGCGTGCAGCAAGAACGAGTTTTGCTCCTTGTTTTGCAAGTTCTTTAGCGGTTGCTTCCCCAATCCCGCTTGATGCTCCTGTAATGATGACGACTTTATCCTGAATCATCTGAACTCCTCCTTTTGAATAACGTACTCCTTGAAAGGTATTGCCGCTTTTATTGATTTGAAAACATTGTGTAGGAGGTTGCCTCGTGAAACAACAAACGTTTATTGGTATAGTGCTGATTAGTTTAGGGTTACTCTTCTCGCTGGATCCTTTCCGCCATCAACCACCAGCACCCGACGTGACGATTGAAAATCGTGAAGCAAAGGTGTACTTAGGAACCTATACGTGGTCGGGTCTCTTTTTAGGAGAGACGGCTGATGCAAAGATCGGACCAGTTGAACAAGTAAAAAAGAAACAAGGTGAACGCGTTGCACCGGAAGAACAGATGTCGATTCTTTTTCGAGATGGTCCGCATCCAAAAAATGTTGCCGTTGAGTTATGGTCCGTTACAAATGGAAAAAAGCTTAGAACGTTTCAGGACGTAGAAAATATCACTTTGCCAACGACCCGTGGAAAATATGTCTATCAGATTAGAGCAGGGTGGGAAGAAGGAAACGGTTATTTTGCCATTCCGATCGAAGTGGAATGATCATTTTCAAAAAACGTGTTGACGAAGTATGCGGGAAATGATAAACGGATTAGATTGTTGACCTCTTTTTAGTTGAAAGAGGTCTTTTTTCGTTAAATATAGTAAAAAATCCACTTGTTTTACTAATTATAGTCTGAAAAATCAGAATATATGAACATTTTAACGAAAGTGTATGTAAATGTTTCGGGTTCGAATGAACGGGAATAAACACACCATACACATAATAATTCATGTGTTGAATCACCTAGGTGAAAGAAGTTAACAATCGTAAAGGAGAGGTGCAGATGAATGGGTTCAATCGATTCTTACTCGTCATCATAGGCATACTCGGACTCGTCAGTGTCGGGCTGCTTGTGCTCGGTGTGTATGATGTTCCACGGCTCAGTTCGTTAATCGAGCAGTGGCAGGATCAGCAATGGTATAGCTATACCGTTCTATCCATCGGAGGTTTTTTAGCATTCGTATTCGTCATTCTATTATTCACAGGATTATTCAGCCGCTCGAAAGGTCAACGTCTGTTGATTCAAACGGGTGACGGAACGATTACGATTTCGAAGGAAACAATCGAACGGACGGCACTGGAGTCGATTCGTGGGATTGGTGGCGTACGGACACCGCGTGTCCATGCCGATATCCATTCGAAAAAAGAGACGGTTGCTTTAAAAGTCGACTGCTCGGTCTTCGGACAAGAAGGACTGCCGACGATCGCGAAGGATATTCAAGAACGCGCTAAACAAGCCGTCGAATCCTTACTCGAGTTGCCGGTAACGAGTACGAAGGTCACAATCAGTGACACGAAAACAAAAACATCGGAACGTGTCGTCTAAGAGAGGAGAGGGAACATGAAGACAAGGGAAGCACTTTACCCGTATCGGTTCCGACTGATCGGAGGACTTGTCGGTCTAATCCTCGCCATCTTATTCTTGACGATTGGCTTTGGTCCGACAATTCTCATCGTTGCCTTCGCAGCGATCGGATTCTTGCTTGGGAAGTGGCGCGATGGTGCGCTCGATATCGAAGGGTGGATTCAGTTCTTTCAACGGGACTGATTCATATATATTTAACTACACATTCAAAAGGAGAGATTTCAAATGGCAAACGAAGTAAACACAACAACTGAAAACGAAGTGGTACGCGAGAATAAATTGACGTTCGAAGATCAAGTCATCAAAAAAATCGCAGGGATCGCGTCGAATGAAGTGACAGGCATCTTGTCAATGAGTGGTGGATTCATGAGTGGACTGACGGATCGTCTCCGGAGTTCGGAAGACATCACGAAAGGAATCGGTGCGGAAGTCGGCGAACGCCAAGTCGCACTCGATTTGAAAGTCATCGTCGAATACGGTAAAAACATTCCGTCAATCTTCCAAGAGACGGTCGCTAAAATTAAAAAATCGATCAGCGACATGACAGGACTTGAAGTCGTCGAAGTCAACATGCACGTCGAGGACGTTATGACACGCGCTGAATTTGAAGCAAAAAATAAATCGAACAACGAACAAGAAGAAAAGAGCCGCGAACTGCAATAAGCAAGTCCAAAGATCCGACGAACTCGTCGGGTCTTTTTTATGTGGTCATAACATGACTCCATCTCAAAAGTAACGATTAGATAGGGTACGATAGATATAAGAATGATCATTAGCTAAGGAGGCATCGTATCTTTGAAACCAAACGATCCGTATTATATCTGTCCTGTGTGTGGGTGCGATAAACTTGAAGATCCACCATATTATGAACACTTTGCGGGGAGTAACGAAATTTGTCCATGCTGTGGTTTTGAGTTCGGTGTAGATGATTTCGACTGCGTGGAAATAGACATGAAACAGTTGTCAGACGAAGAAATCATAAAACAAGCACACGAAATCTATCGACAAAACTGGATCAATCATCAATTTAAATTATTTGATCCGAGCAAGTTCCGAGAATCGGAGAAATCCGGAAAACGGCTCAACGTTGATGTCGCATTGAAACAATTGCAACGCATTAACTGCAGGACCTGACGAAAATCGTCGGGTCTTTTTTTCATGGAATTGACACGACGTTTGACTAAACTAGAGCCTTTTTCGGGAATAGATTAGTATCACGATAAACGAAAGGATGATTCATGATGCGACTAACAGGTAAAACGATCATCGTCACGGGAGCTGGCTCAGGAATGGGTGAAGCCATGGCCAAATTGTTTGCACAAGAAGGCGCACGGATCGTCGCAGCGGACATTCGGTTGGAAACCGTGGAACGGGTCGTCTCTGACATCAAGGAAGCAGGGGGAGAAGCGATCGCTGTTGCGAGTGATATCGCCAAACCAAAGGCAGCAACAGAACTCGTCCAACAAGCGCTTGAGGCTTACGGCAAACTGGACGTTCTCGTCAACAATGCCGGTATCATGGACGGAATGGAGGGAGTGGAAGACATCTCCGATGAACGCTGGGATCACGTTCTCGCCGTCAATACGACGGGAACGATGCGTCTGATGCGCGAAGCGGTCAAGCATTTCAAGGAAGTAAAAGGTGGTGTCATTTTGAATAACATCTCGATCGGTGGTCTGAACGGTGCCCGGGCAGGAGCAGCCTATACCGCTTCCAAACATGCCGTCATTGGTCTGACGAAGAATACCGCCTTCTTTTACGCCGGAGAGGGAATCCGCTGTAACGGGATCGCACCTGGAGCCGTCGAGACGAACATCGGCCAATCGATGACGAACCTGAATGAATTCGGGATGGGCCGCGCAATGCTTGGCATGGGACTCAATCCACGTGCCGGTCAGCCGGATGAGATCGCAAAATTGGCATTGTTCCTCGTGTCTGACGAGGCAAGTTTTGTTAACGGGGCGATCGTCGTCGCCGATGGTGGATGGAGTGCGTATTAATAATCGTATCTTATTTACTAGATTACAGTTTAAAATGGCAGGAACCTGTCGATATAAGGGATAATATGACAAAAGGAGCATTATGACCTTGAGTTTGAATCCGGGGAGGAATCGGCATGTCGATGCAAGAACAGGCAGCACACGTCACCGACACACAAGTCATTCGAGCAATCGAGCAAAATCTGGCAATCATTCGCTTCGACGATCGACGGAAAGTCGCATATGTCAACGAGTTGTTTGCCCGGACGATGGGGTATGAAGTGGAAGAGCTAATCGGTAAATACCACCGTGACCTTTGCTTTCCTGCGTACGTCAATAGTCCAGATTACGAGTTATTTTGGCGCAAATTGATGCAAGGCATCACCTATCAGGACAAGATTGAACGCCGGGCTGCCGATGGGCAACAAAAATGGCTCGAAGCGACGTATATGCCGATCTATTCGGATGACGGGCGCCGGGTTGTCGGTGTCTCAAAAATTGCATCGGACATTACGATTCGCCAACAGGACGTCTTACGGATGGCGGCTGAACTCAACGAGACATCCGCGTTCTTGACGGTCAAATCGGAGAGTGGTCGTCAGGATGGTCTGAACGTGCTGGCGACCGTCCAACAAGTCGAGGCGGAATCCGTCGAGAATCTGTCGAGCCTTGTTGCCTTACGAAAGGATGCGAACTCGATCACCGACATCGTCAAGACGATCCGTGATATTGCAGCGCAGACGAATCTGCTCGCCTTGAATGCGGCGATCGAGGCGGCACGTGCTGGTGAACATGGACGTGGGTTCGATGTCGTCGCGACCGAAGTCCGAAACCTGTCGAACAAAGTGTCGCACTCAATCGGAGAAATCAAGAACAACATTGAAGGGATCGTTGAGCGGATTGAAGATGTTTCACACAGCATCGAGCGGATTTCGTCTAAGGTCAAGGACAGTACGGGGCAACTCGAACATACGGTCAGTGAGTTCGATCAATTGGCTGATTCAGCGAAACAACTCGAGCGTCAGGCAAAACAATTCGTCGACGTCTTATAAGAAATACACCGCTACCGAATCACACGAGCTGTTCGCTTGTAGTTGATTCGGTATTTTTTTTGATGGCAAATTCAATATAGAGAAATAGAAAAGACGCTTGTTAAATCGGAATCGTTACGATATGATGTAAAACGTAATTATTCCGAATTAAAGGTGGAGAACAATGTCTACATATAAAACTGCTAGCCTTATCGGTAGTGTCTTCCTCGGTTTGACACTTGCCGGTTGTGCTGCTTCTGATAAGCCACAAGAGCAAAACCATTTGACGTTCGTCTATAACTTCGCGACACAATCGCTCGATCCGCATCGCGACAGCAGTTATGTTCCGCTTCGCGCAGGGGTGACGGAGACGCTCGTCCGTCTTGATGACGAACGATTGACGGTCGAGCCGTGGCTTGCGAAAAAATGGTCCTACGAAGGAAAGCGAACATGGCGGATCGTCTTACAGGAAGACGTGACGTTCCATAATGGGAAACAACTTGATGCGGCAGCCGTCAAATCGTCTCTCGAACGCTCAATCGACGAAAATCCAGGTGTCAAGAATGCCTTGAATATCGAGACGATCAAAACGGACGGACCCGATTTGCTCATTCAAACGAAGACGACATATCCAGAGTTCATCTCGGAACTCGTCAATCCGAACACAGCAATCATCGACACGAAAGCGAGCGGGGTAACGAAGGAACCGATGGGAACCGGTCCGTTCCAAGTCGAGCGGTTCGCTCCGGGAACAAAAGTCGAGTTAAAACGTTTCAAGTCCTATTGGCAAGAACAAGCGAAACTTGATTCCGTTGATTTTGTCTTCAACGAAGATGCTGGCGCACGGACGAACGCTTTGCGTGCCGGACAGGCGGATATCGTCTATCGACCGGAAATCGAGAGTGTCAAGCAGTTGAAGTCTGAAGGATTAACAGTCCAAGCGACGGATACGTTCCGTGTCCATCAGTTGACAATGAATGTCGCGAACGGTCCGATGCAATCGCTTGAAGTCCGACAGGCAATGGATGCTTTAATCAATCGAAAGCAACTCGTCGATCACGTCCTCCAAGGATATGCGGTGCCAGCACGTGGTCCGTTCCTATCGTCATTCCCATTTGCTCCGAACTATCCGCAACAAGTGCATAAGACGCCTGAGGAATGGCTCAAACAAGCCGGTTATACAAAACAAAACGGACGGATGCAAAAGGACGGTCGTCCTTTAAAGCTGACGTTATTGACGTATGCGGCTCGACCAGACCTGCCGTTGATCGCTCAAGTCATTCAAGATGACGCGAAAAAGATTGGTGTCGCGATCACGATTAAACAAATCGATGTCCCAGAAGAATACATGGCAAGTAACCGGGACTGGGATATCGCGACGTACAGCAATCTGACAGCTCCGCGTGGGGATGCTGGATATTATTTGAACGCGACCTATCATCCGAACGGGGGACTGAACTTCAGTCGTGTCGCGGATCCGAAGTTGACGAAACAGATCGAGACGTTAAATGAAACGATTCAGATCGAGGAGCGATCACGGCTTGCGGAGCAGATCGCGCGATATGTCGACGAGAAACGCTACAATAGCTTCTTGCTCCATCCTTCAACACTCGTCGCCTATGACAGCAAACGCGTCAAAGGATGGAAAACGGAAAAGAGTGAATACTACATGATCACGAACACGTTGCAGGTGACCGATTGATGCATTCGATCGTCAAACGACTGCTATCGCTGAGTCTATTCACTCTACTCATCACGTTCAGTTGTTTTGTCTTGTTACGGTTACTGCCGGGTGATCCGGTCTTGACGTTATTGAATATCGATGAATTATCAGCAACGCCCGAACAAATCGAGGCCGCGCGCCGTGAATTAGGATACGATCAGCCGTTGCTCGTCCAGTACGTCCGTTGGCTGCAAGACATACTCACCTTACGTCTCGGAAACTCGTTACAGACGGGGCGACCGGTCATCGAGATGTTGTTAGAGAGTTATCTCGTGACAGCGGAGCTGGCACTTGGCGGTATTTTGATTGCCTTATTGATCGCCTTACCCCTAGGAATCGGTAGCGCCTTGATGACGCGCCGAAGCGTCGTCCGTCTTGCGCACCTTGTCAGCATGAGCGGAGCGACCGTGCCTGGTTTTTGGATCGGTCTGTTGCTCGTCGACCTGTTTGCCGTCCGTCTCGGATGGTTACCTGTGATGGGGCGGGAGGGGATGACGTCACTTGTCCTCCCGGCTCTATCGCTCGGCTTTCCACTTGCGAGCGTTTATATTCCATTGATTCGACTGAATCTACGCCGTGAATTGAACCAACCGTACATTGAGTTGGCACGGATGCGTGGTATATCCGAGCGGACGATTCTTTGGCGTTATGCGTTACGCGGCAGTTTGCCACCGGTCCTGTCCGTGTTCGGTCTGACGCTCGGCAGTCTTGCCGGGGGTGTCGTCGTCCTCGAAGTCCTGTTCGCGTATCCAGGTGTCGGAAAGTTAATGGTCGATGCGATTTTGCAACGCGATTATCCACTGATTCAAGGCTACATCTTGCTGACGACAGGCATCATTCTTGTCTTGCATCAAGGTATCCGGTCGCTAAACCGGGCGTTACGACCAGATTGGCAGAAGGGAACACACACATGAAAAAAAGATGGCTCATTTTCGGAGGATGTCTCCTACTATTTATTTCATATACCGTATACGTTAATCCATTTGATACAAGCGTAGCGAAAAGACTTGAGCCTGCTTCATTCGAACATTGGCTCGGAACAGACGGTTTAGGACGAGATTTCGCAGCTCGTCTTTTTTTAGCTGGTTTGATATCCTTAGGTTTCAGTCTAATTACGGTGTTGCTCACAGCCTGCATCGGTACCTGTCTTGGATGTCTAGCCGGTTTTTATGATGGACGACTCAAGGGCTTGATTCATCGATTAGAAGATGGTCTCGTGATTTTACCGGACACGGTTCTAGCACTCGTCATCGCTGGATTATTTGGTGCCAGTCCTCAAAGTTTGATCTTTGCGATTTTACTCATCAAATGGATTTCCTACGCGCGATTAAGTGAGACACTTGTGACCGAGACGATGCAAAAGCCATACATCAGCATGGCACGCATCAACGGGTTAACAGACAGGATGATCTTACGACGCCACATCTTACCGCCCATCATCCGGCAAGTCGTCGTGTTAATGAGTTTGGATGTTGGCAAAGTCATCTTATTCTTATCAGCGTTCTCTTATATCGGGCTTGGTGTCCAAGCACCACTGCCAGAATGGGGAGCGATGTTGAACGAAGGACGTCCTTATTTCAGTTCGGCACCCCGGCTCATGCTTTTGCCAGGTGCGTGCATCGTCTTGACCGTCGTCGCGACGATGGGATGGACGCGATGGATGAAGAAAAAAGGAGGACACGTAAATGATTCAGATTCGGAGCTTACACGTTCGGGCGAAACACGTCCTTCTGCATGACGTGAATCTATCGCTACCAGCTCATCGATTCATCTGTCTCGTCGGAGCGAGCGGGAGCGGTAAGACGCTCTTGCTGAAACGATTACTGGATCGATTGCCGGACGGGATGTCGTCGAAGGGAGAAGTCATCTCGGACGAACCGCTTCGGCGTGGTCTCGATATCGGTTACATACCGCAGCAGTATACTGATGCGTTTCTTCCGTTTTTGACGATGCGTCAGATGTTACGGGATACATATCGCGCACATGGGCGCAAGATCGATCATCCTTATATCGATGACGTCTTACGAACGCTTGAGTTGGACCTGACCTGGTTGGATCGGTATCCAGCAGAGTTGAGCGGTGGGCAATTGCAACGGTTTGCGATCCTGTTTGCCGTCGCCTTGAAACCACGGTTGATTTTAGCAGATGAATTAACGACGGCACTCGATCCCGTCTTGACACGTCGTTTACTCGACTGGTTGACCGAGTACCAACACCAGTACGGGGCAACGATTGTGTTCGTCACCCACGAATTAGGACCTGCTTTACATTATGGCGAGCAACTTGTCTTGATGCAGGATGGACGAATTGTCGAGACGGGAACACCACAGATGATCGAGCAAAGTCGTCATCCGTTCACGAACAGCTTGATGCAAGCGCATCGTACATCACTGGAAGAAAGGAAGAGTTCATGTACCCAGTCTTATCCGTAACAAATCTTACTTATCAGATAAAGGATCAGTCCATCTTGTCGAATATCTCCTTTCACGTGACGAAAAAGGCGTCACTTGGCATCATCGGGGAAAGTGGGAGTGGCAAGACGACACTCGGACGATTGATCCTCGGTCTGCTTAAACCCACGCATGGTCTGATTTCCTTACATGGAAAGGGATTTCCGAGTGGGCAACGAAACGAGCGACGAGCTATTCAAGCCGTCTTTCAACATCCTCTCGCTTCCTTTAATCCAGAATGGACGGTACGGGAATCGATTCTTGAACCGTTTCATCAGCATCGTCCGATCTTGCGGCATTTCCCAGCTACGTCAGAAGAGGATCTTATGACTGCCCTCGCACTTGCGGTCGGGGTCGAGGAACAGTTATTCGATCGATTGCCCCATCAATTGAGCGGAGGACAAATTCAGCGTGCCGCGATTGCCCGCGCGATTTCGATTGAACCCGACATCATTGTGATGGATGAACCGACGACGGGACTTGATGTCGTCTCTCGGGCGCAGATCATCGAACTGCTGGAACGCTTGCAGCAGAAACTCGGTGTCAGTCTCGTATTGATCTCGCACGATATCGACTTCATCCGGCGCCTCTGTTCGGAAATACTCGTCTTACGTGACGGTCGCGCTGTTGATTTGATTGATCGATTGGAATCAGGTGGCGCGTATACTCAACTATTCGTCGAGGCCGGAACATGGTGAACGCACAACCGACCCACAAAACGTACTGGTTACTCGCGTATCCGCTGATTCTCTCAAGTATTGCGACACCCTTGCTTGGCGTGACCGATACCGTCGTCATCGGTCAATCCGGTGATCCGCGGGCGATCGGCGGCATCGCCGTCGGAGCCGTCTTCTTCAATACGATCTACTGGTTGTTCGGTTTCTTAAAAGTCAGTACGACAGGATTCAGTGCCCAAGCAAGCGGGGCGAATGACGTGCACGCCTTACGGACGTCACTTTACCGACCGCTGTTTCTAGCAGCTTGTATCGGTCTGCTCATCCTGTTGTTCCGACAGCCGCTCGAGCAAATCGGACTGTACTTACTGGCACCACCCGCTGACTTGCTCGGTGCGGTCAAGACGTATATCTCATACCGGATGATTGGCGCACCGTTCGTGTTGATGGGTTATGCGTTACTCGGCTGGTTGATTGGTACCGGTCAGGTCAAGGACGCCTTGTTCGTCCAATTGTTCAGTACAGGAGTCAATGTCGTTCTCGATATCGGATTCGTCTACGGATTGGATGCCGGTGTTGCTGGAATTGCGGTTGCGACCGTCATCGCGGAGATCAGCATCGTCGTCTGTAGTCTGTACCTGATTCGTGGTCATTTATCGATGACGCGTGATGAATGGCGCGCCTTGACGGCATGGCAAGCGTACCGTCAATTCTTTCAAGTCAATCGTGACTTGTTCATTCGCACGATTTTCCTTCTACTCGTCACCGGCTGGTTCACACGTGCTGGTGGACAATTCGGACCGGATGTCCTCGCAGCCAACGCGATCCTGCTACAAATCCAGTATCTGATTTCGTACTGGTTCGGTGGACTCGGTCATGCGTCAACGGTTCTCGTCGGTCGGGCGAGAGGGCATCAGGATCAGGCAGGATACCGGACGAGTGTCCGTTTGGCACGGACGTTTGGATTCTACTCGGTCGTCTTCTGGTCACTGGTGCTCCTCTTCCTTGAGACACCGCTCCTTCAGTTGTTCACTTCAGAAGAGGCAATCCTAGACGCAGCGCGCGATTATTACTTCTGGATCATCATCCTACCGCTCCTCGCCGGTTGGGCGATGATCTATGAAGGCATCTTTGCCGGGCGGGTTGAAGCAACACCCGTTCGGAATTCGATGATTCAAGCAGGAATTGGTTTTGCGGTCGTCCTCCTGCTGACACCGACTTTTGGAAATCAGGGCGTCTGGGCAGCGTTTTTGACGTTCTTCTTGATTCGCTCCTTATCGTTGATTCTCGTAGAAGCAAGACGATGAAAAACCCGCTGTTTCCCTCGCGCGCAAAGGGAACAGCGGGTTATTTGTCGTCGATCGCTAAAGGACGGACGAAGAGGGCGTTCAAGTGATGGACGAGCACATGACGCAGGCGTTCTTTTGGTAATCGTTCTGGTCGAAACAGAGCATGAAAGGCTAACCCGTCAACGAGTGCTGCGAGCCGTTCACTCTCAAGCTCAATGTCTAAGCCCGCGCGGAGTGTACCGTCCGGAATCTGTGTCAACAGTACTTGAACCATATGGTAGATATCGTCCGGATTTTCCGTCGCTTGCGATGAATACGCGGACATCATGAATTGAAACCAGACCTGCATCTCGAGCTGATGCTCGGGTGCATAAGGCAAGACCTCAAGTAAGACGTCACATAACGTTTCTTCCGGGGTTCCTCCTTTCTCGAAAATGGTTGTGATGCGTGCTTGGACCCGTTCTTGGACGAGGTCCATCGAGAAGCGGAGCAACTCGTCCTGGGTCGTGAAGTAATACCGTAAGGCACCCAGTGAGAGTCCCGCTTCCTTGGCGATCGTCCGGACACTGGCTTGTTCAATACCGACTTGAGAAATCGTGCGCCACGTCGCTTCGGCGATGAGGCGTTTGCGTTCTTCGTGATTGACATGTTTTGGCATGTCTCAAGTATATCATCTTTTTTAGCACGAATGTATTAAAAAGACTAGTCAAGCGATGAAAGAGGTGTTATCTTTATGATACAGTCGTATTAAAAAGGAGAGGATTGATATGCAACTCGTCGCGTGGGCAATCGTCTGTTGTGAGATTCTATTTTGGGTATTCATTGTCGCCGGACTGATCGTGCGTTATGGATTCAGGCGCGAAAGACTCGGTTTTCGATTGATGGCGATGTCACCGGTCATTGATATTGTCTTACTGGTCTTAACGGTGTTTGACTTAAGTCGCGGCAGCACAGCGACGATCGCGCACGGACTTGCTGCGATCTATATCGGCGTCTCACTCGCCTTCGGGAAACAGATGATTGCCTGGGCGGACGGGATGTATCGCCGGTTCATCCTGAGAGAACAAGTATCACGGGAGCGCATTTCAAAGGCACGTAAAGAGCGAAACGGGTTCTATCGGCACGTGCTGGCATTTTTGATTGGTGGGACGTTACTCGGTGCGATGATTTTGTGGCTGGGAGATGCTGAGCAGACGGAGAGTCTCTTACGGACGTTACAATTGTGGGGACTCGTCCTCGTGATCGATGGGGTCATCTCAATGAGTTATACGATCTTTCCGGCTCGATCCAAATGAAAAACGAACCTTGTCTGTCAGCGGTCGACAGTGAAGGTTCGTTCCCGAATCGTATTCGTATGGACTTGTTTGCGGGCGTCGATCGAATCCCGAATGTGGATGATGTAGCGACGTCCTTTTTTGTATCCAGTGCGCGGCGGTTTGATTCGGATCTCTTTGCCGTCAAGGACTTCAATCTCCGTGTGCATCCGCTCACCGTTCGAATCCGTCACGGTGACTGTTCGGTTTGAGACTTGCTCCTTCCGTAGCCCTTTCGCATATTCGATGTCGAAGGTATGGTACGAGGAGATGGAGCGGGCACGCGATTTGAAGTGTGGCTCGTCCGTCCGTTCGTCGAGGGTGCAGTAGCAACCCGTGAACAAAAGACTCGCCGAGAGGAGTATCGAAAATAGATGTTTCACGAAAACGCTCCTTTATGTATTTGGTAATTTTAGTATAAGACAAATTTTGGATTACGACAATCCTTCTTAAGACCGAGTCGTTGACATCTATTAAATTCAAGCAGCTCCATGCTATAATCGACCGAGAGAAAGGAAGCGATACACCATGCCAGTACAACCAGACCAACGCGAGATCATCGTCTCGATCCGGACGAGTTATGATTTTAAAGCGAATACCGGTCGCGCGATCCGCGTCATCGAGTTTCACGGACGCCGGACAACGCTGTTCGATACGTTCGAAGCGTCATCACCGAAACGGATGATCTTGATCGAGATGATTCGCGCCGTCCAATCGTTCAAGGAACCGTTCCACATCATCTTCAACGTCGAATGTAACTTCGGTTTCAAGTATTTGACGGATCAGCGGAAATGGGAAAACCGGGACGTCGGGAATACGTTCCTCGACTTGATCGAACAAGGCGGTCATACGTATGAATTACGAGACAGCTCGTTCTATGAAGGCGGAAAAGCCCTCCAAAAATGGCTCGGCAACACCTTAAAGCAAAATAGCTAAAAAAAAGGCTGATTCCATGATGGAGTCAGCCTTTATCTGTATCGATTGTCTCGCTTTCGAGATATCGGTACAACGTACTTTTACTAATACCGGTCTGTTCGCGGATATCAGCGAGCGAATAGTTTTTACTTTGATACATCGCGATCGCGCGGCGGACATTTTCATCCGGCTTCCGCGGTCGACCGGTCTGCTTTCCTTGTTCTTTTGCTTTTGAGAGTCCGGCACGCGTCGACATGCTGATGACGTCACTTTGCAGCTGGACCAGGTGGCGTGCCGTTTCAAGAAACGACAAGGAAGCACGCTCGCTCGTCCGAATCTGTTCGCGGAGTGACCACAGCGTCGCACCGCGTGTCTCCATGTGCTCGAGCATCTCGATCAAGTGCCTCGTCGAGTCTGCTAAGATGTAGAGATGCGTGACGATGACTTCGTCTCCCGTCTGAAGGGTCTCGAGCATCTGTTCTAATTCCGTCCGTCGTTTCGCTGAATCATGCGTCTCGATGACACGTGTCGTCACATCAATCTTGTCGGCTTCCTCTTGTTGCGTAGAACAGTCTGGATCATCCGGATAGGGTCTCATGTAGAAATATTGCATGAATGGAGCTCCTCTCTGTCGATCACGATCGACGTCAGTTCCTCATCAGTATACCGTATTCTCACCTCCGTGCCGCAGAAAACCGAAAACAAGCCTTTCTTCTCATGTTCGTATCGACTAATTTGTGGTAAATTGAGTGGAAGTAAGTTTCTCGGACTCATCCCGATACCATTCATTCTTTTTAAATGAGGTGCTCATCATGAACAAAGAAGATCATCAACTCGCCCGTCAGCTTTTGACGACCTATTTCATCGGCACACAGTTAGCGACGGTCCATGTCGCAGGCTACGTCACGCTCGAATTCATCAATTTGTTCGATACGACTGCGCCTGAACTACGACTTCGGATCGAGACGGATCGTCTGTTTTATGGCGATGTCGAGACGACACAGGACTGGGTCGTCCGCCATGCGACGAAGGAAGAGATGTTACACTTGATCGTCTCGCTTCACGCGGAACGCATCACCGGTGTCCGGATCGGAAAGACGGCACCCCACTTATTCCTAACGTTTAGCAACGGACAAACGCTCGTCCTGAACGGATCGGATACATATTATGAATCGTGGGCGATCGATATCGGTCTCGCGCCACACCGAGCCGACGCGACGATCGTTGCCGTACCGGGTGACGAACTGGCCGTCTTCTCCGGAATCGGTGAACAAGTTGAAGACTAAGACACGCATGGAGTGGTGCGACTGGATCATGCCGCTCGTTGCGTCACGGTACCCGAATCACTGTGCTGTTTTACTTGCCGGCAGTTTTACGCGTGGGCAAGCGACCGCACAATCAGATGTCGATGTGATCATTTTTGAAGCAAGTCGAGGTCAGGCGTACCGGGAGTCGTTCATCCATGACGGTGTCCCGATCGAAGCATTCGTCCATTCCTTTGAGACGATTCAGTCGTTTTTCGAGAGTGATCGGGAACGTGGTCGCCCGTCCCTGCAACGAATGATTGCTGACAGTTGGACGATCGAGGATCATCCGCGACTTGCATCTATCCGTCAGGAAGCCGTTCAACAATTGGCGGACGGACCGATTGCGTGGACGACTTCGGAACAAGAGCGCGCACGTTATTTTTTAAGTGATATGCTCGACGACTTCGAGAGTGTGACGAACCGCGCGGAAGGTCTAGCGATTGCGTCACGTTTATATGAACAGAGCATCGAGTTCGTCCTTCGCGCCAATCGTCGCTACATCGGGCAAGGGAAGTGGGCGATCCGTGCTCTTGCGGAGTTTGACGAAGACTATGCTAGTCGACACACAACGGCATTCGAGTTGTATTATCAATCGGATGACCGACGAGAAGTCGTCGCATTAGTCGATGATTATCTCGCACTATTCGGCGGGCGTTATTTTGACGGCTTTACGCTCGGGAAACGATAACAAGCAAAAGGAGGTACGCTTTCGGATCAATCGACCGAAAACGTGCCTCCTTATCGTTCGCTTCTGTTTAACGCCAATGGGACGGACGGAGTAAGCGACGGGGTAACTGTGTCGCGGCATTGCCGATTGCCGCATTGATTTGTGCCTGTGTCAAAAAGAGCGCGTCCGTCAGATCGGCGTCCTTGACGTTACAGTCTCGCAAATCAGCCCCGAGAAAGTTTACTCCGCGCAGGTTACTGTGCGACAAGTTCGTCGCGAGCAACCACTGATTCTGAACACTGGCACCTGAGAAATTACGTCCTTGTAGCTGTTTTCCGACCCAGTCGCGTGGTGTCTGGTCGCGTCTTCCGCTATACTGAGCTTGAACACGCGATGCAATCATTTCAAGGAGTGGTCGGACGGTTTGACGAACCGGTATCAAGTCAAGTCGTTCAAATTGATCGGCTGGTAATGCCGCGTACCGAGTCAGTGCGGCAAGCGTCTCATCGAGTTGATCGTGGATGTCACGCGTGACATCACGTTTCCCGTCGGTTATGTACCACATCATCTCAAACAAATGAACCATCTTCGGGAAGGCAGCATAGATCGCTTGGCGTCGCTTAGGTGCATCATCGCCTTCGAATGTCCGCTGTGACAGATGCTGTCCAGCACCGAGACAATCATAGACGGTACAGCCTTTGTAGCCGCTGTCGCGTAACCGGTCATGGATGCGACAGCTGTAGTCCGCGTCAAGATTACGACACGGTGTCGCTTCCGGTTTGTCATGACCAAAATCACTGGATTTCGAAAAAGCGAGTGCGGTACAACATAAACCAAAACACTTCGTACAATCAATCTGGAACGTAGGTTCCATCGGATTCACCTCCACTACTACTATAACAAGAAAGGAGTTTGAACATGCTGCAATTTCAACTTAATGAAAATGAGGACGGACAGGACTGGCTTAGGCAACAAGTGCGTCAATACAATGTCGAGCGTTCACCGCTTCATGCGACGAAACGCTCCGAGGGAACACAAGCCGTCACATTACTTGCGACGCGTGATGATCAACCGATCGGCGGCATCTCAGGGGAAATGTACTGGGGCTGGTTACATATTGAATGGTTCTTCGTTGCCGAAGAGGAACGGGGAAGTGGGCTCGGTACTCAATTATTCCGTCAACTGGAGGAATGGGCACGAGCAGCGGGTGTTCAGCGAATCCGCGTCGAGACATTCTCGTTTCAAGCGCTCCCGTTTTATGAGCGACAAGGATTCGTCGAAGTCGGACGAATCGATGACTATCCACCAGGGATGAGCTATCATCTGCTCGTCAAACAGGTCGACTGATGAAACGGCGTCTTTTCCTCATATTATTGTTCGGTCTCGTGCTCGGAACGCTGACGGGGATTCAGCCACGTCAAGAGACCGCTTCTTTTACGGCGAAGCAAGTCGCCCAGTTATATACACAGATGACGAACACGCCGATTGAAGCGCGCGACGTCTACTTCGTCGAACGACTGTCTGACCATTACGCAGTCGCGTATCTTGAAGCGAAACACGACCGCTTGTTTTTGCTCCTGCAACAAACCGATGAGGCACAACGAATCGACCGAATCATTCGCTCGAAACAGACGAGGGAGACGGATTGGTTTGAAGGTCGTTTGTTGACGACGGACGAAGGTCGATACCTTGTCGCCTACGGCATGAACGGTTCGAAGCAAATGAAATCGATCCGGTTCGAGCCGTATAAGACGACGGCTGATGGCGAAGCGCCGCTTCGTCCGATGCAACGCTCATTGTCGGTAGCAGATCAGGAACGTTTCCATACCGTTCAACCGTTACCGGATGCGTTCCCGCATTCGCTCTACTTCGAGATGATCGCGACGAGCGTAGACGGAAAAGAGACAATCCAACGCTTGACGTTACCAAGCGATAACGCATTCGTGTTTTCTACGACCCGTGACTTCTAGTATACTGAAGACGAAAAAAGGGGGAAAAGAACATGTGGATCGTCATGAACCAGTTACACGTCGTCAAAGGTGCAGCAGATCAAGTCGCAGCGCGTTTTAAGACGACGAAAGGAATTGAACGGATGGAAGGGTTCCACCGGATGCAAGTCCTCGTCGATATCAGTCAGGAAGAAGAAGACATCGTCACGATCATGACGACGTGGTCGAATCAAGCAGCATTCCATGCGTGGCAAGAGAGTCAAGCGTACAAAGGCGTGCACCATAAGCGGGATAACGGAACGTCCGAAGTCAAACCGCTCGTGACGTCGAATACCGTTACGGAATATGCGATCGTCGCTGATCACAGTGCCATCGTGGAATAAATACTAACACCCCTGAGAAGATTTCTCTCAGGGGTGTTGTTTGTAATGATAGATTAGATTGTTTTTCCGTAATCTGGGTATACTTTAACAAACTAGATGAAACGAGGTGACACCGCATGGTCTATCGTAAACCTGTCGTCTCTAGCCTGTCCGTACTCGGTGGTATGATCCTGCTCTTTGGTTTCTTGACGAGCGGTGGCTTCATTTATCTCTACTTCTTCGTCTTACTATTCGCTTGCGTGTCCTTCTTACGTGAACCGTTGACGCGTAAAGAGTGGTTACGCGAGGGGATTGCTTTCATCTTCTGGTGTTCCTTGATTTACTTGCTCCAACATCTCATCTTTATGGTGTGAGTCATTTTTCGTATAGCTCAAATAGGGAGAGAATGATGTCACGACCTGTCGCCGAAAGATGAATCGACACGTCACGTTTCGGATCTCTCAAGTAAATATCGGTCTTTTTGACACGCTTATCGAGATAAACTTCGTATTGTTGTCCTTTCACTCCTTTTCGGAACGTCAAGTATTTCCACTTCGCTCGTTTTCCTCGTACGTCAGCCTGTTCACTTGTCTTGATTGCTTTTTGCAATTTCCCGGACTCATCACTCGTCATCATGATCGTATCCTCGACTTTAAGACGATCTTTAGAAGAATCGCTTTGATCATAAAGATAATGCTTGAACTGCTTTTGATGGAAGAGTGTTATGTCATTGATAGTGGATAGAACATCTTCTTCCGATAAGTCCTGTCGAGCAAGCTCAGACGGACGTTCCATCGTGTGCTGAATCGACAATTCGTAGCGGAATTGGTGTCCGTTTTTTTCTGTTGCGATAAGCGTGCCGTAATGTTCCGGTGTGCCGTCACCAGGAATGAAGCGGACTTTTCCGGGCTGTTTCATCGCATGGATCGACGTCTCCATCTGCTGTCCACTGATCAATTGCGGTATGCGTACAAAGGAGTTATACGATATATCGTCATTCTCATTATATTTCTCATTGTACGTCAGATAAAGCTTCGTATCTTCAGTAAAGGGAGTAAGGGCTTCTGCATAGACGACGAATGTCTTTCGTTCGTCTTTTTTCGTTACATCAGTCGCTTTCATCACCAGGTAACCTGATCCAGGTAGCGCTAATTTTCGAACAGAACCGTTTATGATGTTATCATCACGTGAGAACCAGTCCTCTTTTTTAATGGTGTCTGGATGGACTTCTAACTCGTTCGGATGTTCAACCAGCTTCGTTTTCGCGAAGACATCTTGTTTGGTTGATAAGAGGTGATACTCGCTGTCAGCCATATTCTGACAATACAGATATGTTTGTTCTCCGGACTGGACATAACGAGCCATTTGTCCTAAGTAATCTTCAAATGGTGCCGTCATCACGACGGAGAACGTGTCACCGTAAGAATAATTTTTTGGAGCTTTTACCGCTTTTGATCGACACTCCTCCATGATGACACTCATTTCCTTTTCCGATAACATCTTCGGAGGTTCTTTGCCTTTAAACCGCGCTCCATCATACAATTTCGATAAGTAATCCCATTTGAAATTCGGCGCATCACTTTGACAACCGCTTAACGCGAGCGTTGCTGCAAGTGTGAGTCCGATCCAGTAACGTTTGTTCATTTGTTAAGCACCTCACTGAGTGCTTCACTTGTCGTACCCGACAGCTTAGCACCGTTCTTTGTTCCCTTTTTGACGACATAGATTTCAAGCTTTTTGGCGCGTTTGCGTTCAAATAGCTCGAACGTTTGGCTTTTTCCTTGGCGCATCAATGTTAATTTTTTCTGATTTAGTTTCGTGCCCTGTGGCTCCATGACATCGGTCTCTTTTAATTCCTGAGCGATTTTTTTCGCTAATTTATCCGGTATTGCCGAGACAAACTTATAATCGCTCTCGACGAGCTGTTTCGGTGATTGATGGATAAAACCGACATAGCTGGTTGGCGATGTATCAAAGAATACGTATTTGTAATTCGCGGGTTTTTCGTAAGTCGGATTGAGACGCATATAAATCGATGTTTCCTGAATGATTTTGCCTTCTTCTTTCTTCCGAACAGTCGCAAAAGGAAACGTCTGTCCCACTGAAAGTGTATCAGGAAGTTGTTTTCGTTCGATTTGATACGATTGCCCCATCACATGATCTTGAATGACGGATGGAATTCCGATACGATCACCACTGGTCATTAGTTCGATTGATGTATGTTGCAAACCACTATTCGGAATGACACGAAAAGCTAAATTCAATTCGGAACCGGATAGGGATTCGGTCGTCTCAAAGAGTGTTTGTTCGTCGTCCTTACTTTTGTCTTTCATGAAAAGAACGAATTGACCTTCCGGTGGTAAGGACAGCTGGTAGGACGGGAAGAGGTAATGTCCCATCTCTTTCGATTGCTTACTTTCTTCATTTTCCTGTTTTTGCTGATCCATTACTTTTTTGGGTACAGGTTTAAAGCGGACAATCGTCGATTTAGCTTTAACCGGTTGTTTTGACCAATCGACGAATGGATAATCACTTCGTTTAATCTGATGGACCGCATAATCCGCATGGCGTATCGGCTGACACGCCAGATAGTCCTTTTTTTCGTCTGATAGGAAACGAACGTGTTGGAATTCACGCCCTTGGACATTCGGAGGCAGGAAGTATAAGTCAAACCCTTCGTGTTGCACGTATCGGTCAGGTAAGTGCTTCATGTCTGGTTTTTGCTGACAAACCTTCAACAAAGCAGCCGTTTGTTTTTTGGGGAGATCCGGTATCTCTTGCCCATCAAAAGTAGTCGAAATACCGCCCCAGTAATTGGCATCATATGTAAGGTCTAAGTATTGTTCTTTACCGCATCCGGCAAGTAGGACTGCGCCTGCGAGAATACCGGTATGTATATAGCGTCTCATGAAAACCCTCCTTCATCCTAATGACTATATTTTACCATAATTTCAAGAATAGACAGAATTTTCTATAACACTTTAACATCAAGATGTTTGACATCTCTTGAGTCGGGAATAATAGATGCATGCACGGTCAATCTATTACTATGGGGGTTTTATGATGGGTACATTCATTCAAGCAGTTGATGGCACGAAGATTTATGTCGAGGATGTCGGATCGGGTCAACCAGTCGTCTTTCTACACGGCTGGCCAGCAAACAACAATATGTTCGAGTATCAAAAGAACCTGCTCGTCGAAGAAGGATACCGTTACGTCGGAATCGATTATCGCGGTTATGGCAAATCAGATGCGCCGGCAACGGGATACGATTATAAGACGATGGCGTCCGATATCAATGAAGTCATCGAACAGCTGAAATTATCGAACGTCACGTTGCTTGGCTTCTCGATGGGAGGAGGAATCGCCTTGTCCTATCTCTTGCAATACGGGGATTCAAAAGTCAGTAAGCTCGTTCTCGCAGGAGCTGCAGCACCTGTCTTTACACAGCGAGACGGCTATCCATACGGAATGACAAAAGAAGAAGTCGATGCGTTGATTGCCGACACGAAACAAGATCGTCCGTCGATGCTCAAAGGATTTGGGGAAATCTTCTTTGCGAAGGAGCATCCAGAACCACTCCAACAATGGTTCCACGGTCTTAGCATCGCTGCTTCGTCCCACGGTACGATTCAGTCAGCAATCGCATTACGTGATGAGGACTTGCGTGGAAAACTCGAAAACATCAAAGTCGATACGTTAATCATCCACGGTAAAAAAGACCAAGTCTGTCCATTCGAGTTCGCGGAAGAAATGCAAAAGGGAATCCCACATGCACGACTTGAAGTCTTCGAAGAGAGTGGGCACGGTATGTTGCTTGATGAACAAGAGAAGTTCAACGAGACGTTACTCTCGTACGTTAAAGGAAATCAAACCGTCTAATCCAACAAGCCATGGACACCCGTCCATGGCTTGTTTTTATGTACAGAAAAAAGCGTGCGCCGGCGCACACTTTTAAGGGCGATACTTCCGCATGAACCGTTGATCGATCCAGCGCTTCAGGTACCAACCGAACGGGTGAGTCGAATACTGATTGCCATACATTGAAACTGCATGACGTGGTCCCATCGATAAAATCGTCAAATAGTTCGTTTGCGGACGATAGGTTTTCAGTGCCTCTTCCTGGACGTACCGTAAGAGATTTGCCAGTAAGATTGGTGCTTGTCGGACAGCTGTGACGCCATTCTTCGGAATATCGGGATACGCGACGAGTGTCGCTGCGTCACCCGCAGCAAACAGACTTGGATGATCGAGCGCTTGTAACTGCTCATTGACGAGTAGGAACCCGTCTTCCGTATAGAGATTACTGTCCGCAAACAATGCCGGAGCTTTCGCACCCGTCAAGCGGATGATGGCATCTGGCTCGATTGGTGGGTGATGTGAAAAGCGGAGAGGAGACGACTCATTCAGTGGTCGTTCTCGAATCCAATGAACATCGAGTTCTTGTAAGCGTCGTGTAATGGCTTCCGCTGCTGGGTGTCCTGAAAGTAACTTTGGATCCGTGATCAGTGTAATCGGCACATCCGCCACTTTCAAGGACGCCGCCATCTCGACGGCCGCTGCACCGCTTCCAATCAAGACTGGACGCTTTGCTTGTTGCAGACGCTTTAATGTATCCGGTAACCGGTAGTTCGGTTTGATCGATAATCGTGTCGTATCTTCCGACCAATCGAACGAGCCGATATTCGTCGAGACGACGTCATAAGTATAGTGTCTGCCGGATGCACCGAAGACGACTTTTTCAACGGGATCGATTTTGATGACGGTCTCCTCGATGAATTGTTTATCATAGGCGCGACATAAGGCGGCGACGTCGATACGGATCTCATCAATGCCGTATGTTCCGTCAGCAAGTCCGGAGTACATGCCCGAGTAATATTGGTACGTCGAGGCGTTTAAAATCAGCCACTCGACGTCTTCTGTTGGTCCGTGTGTAATGCAATGCAGATGAGCGTGCCCTGCACCAATCAAGAGGATTCGTTTCATGTCGTTCTCCTTCAATCTGTCTTGCTAGAATGTACCCGGATACGGGTGGCGGTAATCATAGCCAAAAGACAAGACTGATGAACAGGAGGATGACCATGAGATAGATAACATCCTGGCGTTGAACGACTGGCACTTCATAATATGTCCGTTCTGCTGAAAAATGACGGGCTTCGAAAGCGATCGCCATCCGTTCTGCCCGCTGAATCGATCGCGAGAAGAGCGGTAAGCCGATTGATAGGAACGCATCACCAGGAAAGCGACTGTGAACGTTCCGAATCATCCGGACTTGCCGTAAGACGCGGACTTCTTCGACCAAATGTGGAAGAAAGCGGATCCCGGCAAGAAATCCGTACGCGAAGCGAGGCGATACCTTTGCTTGGTGAATCAAGCTCATCACGAACCGGGTCGCATCGGTCGTCGTGACGAAAGCGAAACTTAAGCAGACGAACGTTGCCATCCGTAAGGCAAGTAACCAGCCGTGCATGACACTTTCCGATGTGACATGAAACCAACCAAACGACCATAGAGGATTCGTTCCTTTGCCGAAGGCTGCCATCATCCAGAACGTCAATAAGAATAATAGACTGTAAGGTGCGAGTCGTTTCAAGAAATCGCGAGGACCCCACCCGGAGAGGAGTAGCAAGGCGATAGCAAAACTCAGGAACACCAACGTCTTGACCCAGTCGTTCGTTGCAATCAAGGCAAACATGATCAAAACCAATCCGCTACCTTTGATGACAGGATTGAGTTTAGCGAACGGTGACGCGTTCGTCTGCATTGCGCTTCACCTCCTGGAATTGGTACGAAAGTGGACGTTGTAGCTGACAGCGTTCGAGTAACGGAACGTCAGCGAATAATTCGCTCGGACGTCCGTCAAAGGCAATCCGGCCTTGCTCCATGACGAGGACACGATCCGCGTATCGGGCAACGAGTTCCATATCGTGTGTTGCCATGACGAGCGTCGTTCCGTTTTGTTGTTCCGTCAACAACTGTTCCATGAGCCGCCGTGTCGTCAATCCATCCTGTCCGAACGTCGGTTCATCGAGCAACAATAAATCCTTCGTCTGCCCGAGCATCGTCGCGACGCTGAGCCGTCGTTGTTGCCCCGTACTAAGCGCAAGCGGTGACTGCTGTTTGACAGATGCGAGTTCCAGTCGTTCGAGCAACGCTGTGCGCTCATCACTCGTCGCTGCCCGGTGACTCCAGTCGATTTCCGCTTCGACTGTCAGTTTGAGAAACTGCAGATCCGGTTGTTGAAAGACATAACCAACGTGCTCATAAAAGCGTCGCCGGGAGTAACGCTGAGCCGGACGTTCCTGGAACCGATATGTTCCACGATGCGAGAGCAACCGACCGAGTGTTGCAAGCAACGTACTTTTCCCGGAGCCGTTTGCCCCGAGCAGCATCACCCATTCTCCCGTCTTCAGGGAAAATGTCGCATCGGTCAGCGGGTAAGGTGCTTTCGTCGATAATGCAGCGACGTGTAACAAGGGAATGCCTGCAGTAGCGACTGGAGGAAGCACATGAAGTCGCGCTGCTTGTGGTCCATCTATGGGTAACGTCTCTAACGTGTACGGATACAAAGAGGGAACAGCGATCCCTTTCGATTGAAGATCCGTATACGCCTGCGGGAACAAATCCTGCGGATGCGCCGTTGCAGTCACCGATCCGTCCTCAAGTAAGACGATTTTGTCGATGTAAGGTAAACAGACATCGAGTTGGTGTTCGATCAAGACGATCGTTAAATCATGTTCTTTCTGAATCTGAAAGATCAACGCCATCAGCTCGTGTTGCCCGATCGGGTCAATCTGAGCCGTTGGTTCATCGAGTAATAAGATCGTCGGCTCAAGTGCCAGGACCGCAGCGAGCGCGAGGCGTTGTTTCATCCCCCCGGATAGACTCGCGATTGGTGTCGAGAAGGGGAGAGGGAGACCAACGAGTGCGAGTAAGCGTTCAATTCGTTCCTCCATCTCTTCGCGTGGAATCGACCGGTTTTCTAAGCTAAAAGCGATTTCGCGTCCGATCGTTTCCATGCAGAACTGTTCTTCTGGGTTTTGGAATAGCACTCCGACCGAACCGGACCGGGTAACGGTTCCCGTCTGTTCGACTTCAATCGTCTCTGGTGTCAGTCCGGCTAGGGCATGAAGCAGTGTCGTCTTGCCACTCCCGCTTCGTCCGAGCAGAAGGGTCGTTCCTTGCTCGATCGTCAGCGATACATGATCGAGCACCGACTTCATCTGACCGGGGTAGCGGATGCTGAGATCGTCGACAGTAATCATGCGACTTCCCGTTTCGCACGTCCTGCCGCAAACCCGTTCAAGACACCGGTCGCAACAAGGCGACGGACGAGAATCGCTGCAAGCAAGCCGCCCAGTAATGCGCCACTAATTAATTGTAAGCCAGTTGTCGCAAGCAACGTCGTCGTGTAGTAACCGAATCCGTTCGCGATCAGACTATAGACAATGCTACCAATCGCGGCTCCAACACCCGATAACATCAATGTCCAGGTGTCATAACGGCGATAACGCGTCATCGCAAAGACGAGTTCCGCACCAAGCCCTTGGCATACCCCGATCAGTAGAGCCGATAAACCAAAGTGACTACCCGTGAACAGCTCGACGGCTGCCGCGACGATTTCCGCGATGAGGGCGGCACCTGGTTTTTGAATGATTGCTGCGACGAGCGGGCTCGCGATGATCCAGATCCCAAACATCCAGTTGGCACCGACAGGTCCGAAGATCGCAGACATCGGTAACCAGAGTGTTGACCAACCAAGATAGATGACCCCGCAAGCGACGGCGAGCATCATCATGACCATGATTTCTTTCATTTTCCAGTGTTGCATTAGGTACGTCCTCCTTAGAATGGGGGAGACGCCAAAAAAGACCGCCCTCCGTAAAAAAGAGAGCGGTCCTCAGAAAAACTGCGCGCAGCAGGAGTCATTGGATGTGATCGCTCCACTTTCCTACGCTAGTATGAACTAGATCAGGTTCGAAGGGTCCGAAGTGAATCGTCTCAGCCAAATGGGCTCCCCTAGTGGATATGGTAATAGGTGATACGCTGTTCACTTTAGGCAATCTTCTGTCTATTGTCAAGACACAAAAAAACGATACGCCACGAAGGGCGTATCGTCAAACGACTTATTTGTTGTCTTCGTTCTCTTCTTTTGCTTCTTCTGAAGACTCTTCCGTAGCTTCCGCTTCGTTGTCTTCACCAGCTTCCGCTTGTGCCTCAGCTTCTGCTTCTTCGATTTCCTCAAGCTCTTGTTCAAGCGTTGATTCGACGACAGCTGCGACTTGAATGTCGCCTTCTGTGACGATACGGAAATCTTTTTGTTCTGGAAGATCAGCTACAGAGATCGAATCGCCGATTTCGAGGTTCGTGACGTCGACTTCGACGTTCTCTGGTAATTTATCTGGTGTAGCTGCGACTGTTACTTTAAAGAGTGTCTGTGACAGGAATCCACCGACTTTAGCGCCAGCTGCTTCGCCGACGAGTACGACGTCTGCTTCGACTTCTGTCTCTTCATCCATTTTAACGGCGATGAATTCAACGTGATCGACAGTTGGTGTGAAGACATCCATATCACGACGGTTGATCAAGACGTTAATATTTTTACCGTCGAGTTTCAGTGAAATCAAGACGTTCTCACCGTTTTCTCGAACGATTTTAAGCAATTCTTTTTCTTCGAATGCGATTGGTGTACTTTCCACTTTGTAACCATACACGACACCAAGAGCTTTTCCTTCATGACGTAATTGTTTACGGAGTGAGCGTGGACGTACCTCGCGTTTTTCGGCTGTTAATTTAACTGACATGTTCATTTCCCCCTTGAATTTGGTATAGCCCTCAAAAGGTAATGAATGTAGGAGCAGGACAAGTCCTGAACAATTTAAATATGCTAAGACAATCGGTTTCAGACTCTTTTGAATCTGACGCTTTCGTGACTTTGCATTTCTCTCCCAGGTCATTACGCTGATATTGAGAAACATGTGTGAGTAAGTCACCGTTTGATGCGGTGCTAGTAAGTTTATACCCCTATGTTTTAAATCCTTAAACCTCTATTTTTATTTTTTAAAGTCGAAAGACCTCCAAACCGCTTGAAATCAAGGGTTGAGAGGTCTTTCGTTTTTTTCATTTTTTATGGTGATGCGTTGGTTTTCACGAACCAGCACGCGGACGAGACGTTCGATGTGCCGCATCGTCGTCTGTCCCATCGTTGAGATTTGGAGCCATTGATTATGGACGAGATAGTCGCTTTCATATTGAACATGATAGCCTTGGATCCGGAGAGCGTCTCCTAAAGCGGTTGCCGACGGATGGACGATCGTCAGAATTCCCGGCGCTTGTGCTTCTTGCGTCGCAAGCAGGTTAAAACCAGTCGCGCGAACGGCCTGTTCGAGATAGGTCATCTTGATAGCGGCTTGATCGAGATCAAGGGCATCGAGCGCTGCCTGACAAGCCAGCAACAAGTTCGAGGAACCGGAAAAGGCGACGCCTTCCGCATAGAGTCCGAGATCTAGATAACGTGGAATACGTGGAGAAGGTAGGACGCGATCTACGTGACCGATGAACGCAAGACCCGGTAAACCCCCAATTGCTTTTCCGGAGACGGTCGTGACGAATCTGCAGCCGGCATACGAGAAACGCCCGGTTCCGACGGCGCTGATCGCATCGACGATGAGTGCGGTTCGTTGTTCTAACAGCGCTTTTACCGCATCGAGATCGTAGAGGACGCCCGTTGACGTCTCACAATGCGTCAACCAGATCCAGTCGTATTCCGTTTGATGCAGTTGACTCGCGAGTTGTTCCAAGTCGATTGGGTGACCGGATGGAAGCGAGTGGACATCAAAGGACTTTCCTGCTCGTGCTGCGTGATCGATCAAGCGTTGACCGAACTCACCACCGTTTAGGATCAACCCATGTCCACTCAGTTGTTGTGCGACGATATCGTTGGCGAGCGTACCACTGCCGACAGCCATCGAGACATGTGGCAAATCCAGCAACTGACACATTCGGTCCCGTAAATTTTGATCGAGCTGACGCATCGATGCCGTCCGATGCGGGCGCGGTGCTTGTTGCGCCGCTTGACGGACCGTCGGAGCGACTTCGACCGGACCGGCTAGAAAATGCAGAGGACGTAAAACGTCCGCGATGACGGATCGTTCGTATGTCGCGCGCGACAACAACATCGGTACGAACTGGGCGTCACCACTACCGAGCGTCGCTGCGATTGGTGTGAAGCCGAACCGCGCATATAGTTTAGCTTCCCGTGTCGTACCACTGATATAGACATGATCAATCGTTTCCCGTTCCAAGTAGACCATCAAAAAGCGCATCAATTGCATGAACGTACGACTATTGCGGTATTCGGGACGAACGCTGAGTAAACGGATTTCCGCTGGGTCCGTCAATGTCTCATCTAACGTCACGCCTTTTTCCTCAAGTGAAAAAGGGCGATGCTTCCGAATAGCAATCATCGCGACGAGTCGATCGTCTTCCTTGCCGATCAGATAAGTATTTTGATCATGAAACCGGTCAATCCGTTTCCGTTCGGTGTTCGGTTGATGTTGCGGAATCTCTTCCGTGAAGGTGAGGTAGTTCAGTTCATGGATTGCTTCCGCGTCCGAAGCGGTGGCAATGGAAAAGTCGATCATGAGATGTCCTCCTTATGTAATGACTAGCTTGTGAAGTGCATCATGAGCCCACAGGACAAGTAGACTTACGGCAACGGTACACAAGATATTGATGGATCCTGCGTCAAAGTAGACGGGGAGTAACGGGAGCAGAACAACCGGAATCAGCCCTGCTTTGACGCTATCTTTCGTTACGAGATAAGACAGACCGAGTATGCCTAGTCCGGCAAGATATGCCCACGGCGTGATGGCGAAGACAATTCCGGAAAATACGGCATACCCTTTACCGCCGCGTCGCGGATGAAACAACGGAAACAAGTGACCGATGAGCACGGCAAGAGCAACGGGATAAAATGCGTCTGTGATCTGTAGTGCAAGAACGGTCTTCGCGGCATCAAACAGATACACGAATAAAAAGGCCGGGAGCCCACCGGCACGATGGGCGTTGCGAGCACCGATGTTTCCGGAACCGACCTGAGCCAAATCGGTTCGACTGACGTACTTCCAGAGCGTACCGCCCAGAATACTGCCGATAAGGTAACCAAGCAGAAGATCAAGGATCACCGATGTTCCTCCTTTGTTTCTACGAGATGAACGAGTTCTTTGACGGTCAAGGCATCACTGTCTGGAGCCGTCAGGACGGCATCGACCATCTGGGCTTTTCGATCTTGTAATTCCGTCATCTTTTCTTCGATCGTCCCGCGTGTCAGCAATTTGATGACCGTCACGTCGGATTGTTGTCCAAGCCGGTGGGCACGATCGGCAGCTTGCTGTTCGACTGCGGGATTCCACCAGCTGTCAAAGAGGATGACGGTATCAGCAGACGCGAGATTCAGTCCCGTTCCGCCGGCTTTCAGGGAAATCAAGAAGAGATCGACTTCACCGTCATTGAACCGATCGCATAACGCCACCCGGTCTTCGAGTGGTGTCTCACCCGTCAACAGGAAGTGGGGGAGGTGACGTTGCGCGAGATCCGAGCGAATACGCTCGAGCATTTGTGTATACTGCGAGAAAATCAAGATCCGCTTTCCGGCTGCCCGTTTTTCGGCAATCAATGAGAGCAGACGCGTTCGTTTTGTTGCTTCTCCTCTGTATCCCTCGACGAATAATCCCGGATCGTTGCAAATTTGCCGCAAACGCGTTAACCCAGCCAGTAACTTCAAACGATCTTCGCGTTTCATCTCGTCTAAGTGTTGCAGCGTCTCGAATTGCAATTTGGCAAGATACGACGCATATAAGCGTTTTTGGTTCGGACCGAGCTCGACATAATGATGTTCGATCTGTTTCTTCGGTAAATCCTGTAAGACATCTTGTTTCTCACGCCGTAATAAGAACGGTTGGATGAACCGTTGCATATCGTCAAACGACCATTTCTCAAACGTCATTAGATCCGGCAGTAGCTCTGGAAACAGGACATGGAAAATCGACCAGATATCACGCGGTCGATTCTCGAGCGGTGTTCCCGTTAAGGCGAAACGGCGTTTTGCTTGCAGATGCCGTAGTTGACTGACTGTTTGCGACTGCGGATTCTTCAAGTGCTGTGCTTCATCAAAGAAGACGACGTCATATACAGGGTGGCGACGGACGTCGGTCCGAAGCGTCGTATAGGAGACGATCGTCACCGTATCGTCAGGTAAGTGCTCCAGTTCGCGGAGTCGGCTAGTTTGAGAACCCGTGACGACATGAACCGGTCGATTGGGTAAAAAGCGTTTCAGTTCTGCTTCCCAGTTGCGGAGCAGTGACGCCGGCGCGACGATGAGCGCACGACGGTCAGGAATCGTCGCGATATAACCAATCGCTTGAATCGTCTTCCCGAGCCCCATCTCATCGGCTAGGATCCCGTGACATCCTTGTGCGTCCAAATTCTTCAGAAACTGGATGCCCGTCCGTTGATACGGATAGAGTCGTGACTCTAACGAATTCGGCAAGTCGAGCCGGAATCCTTGTCCGGATTTTAATTCAAGCCATTTCTCGAGCAAATCAGCGTGAAGATGCAGGACGGAGGCGCCGATCAGATGCTTCATGTTCCGGACGGCAGGTAAGACGATTCGTCCATCGCGTAAGTCGCGTTCACTTGCTTCCATCTGAGCGAGGACCCGTTGTAACTGCTGAAAAGCCCTTGTTTCTAAAGAAACGAACTGTCCAGATTTCAAGCGGTGGTACCGTTTTTGTAAGACGAGCGACTTCAGGACACGTTTCAGCTCATCTTCTGGAATCCCGTCCATTGAAAAGTTGAAGATGAGCCAGTCGAGGCGGTCCGTCACGTCGACTTCGATCCGCGGATGAAACGGTCCTTTTGGTAACGTCGTCCGGATCGCTTGTGTTGCAAATAACTCCAGTTGACCGAGCGCAATCCGTTCGTCAAGCAGGCTCCGCAGAAAGGCATATTGCGCGGCGTCACGCGTAATGATGTAGCGCGTGTCACGTGGCGTTGCTTGGAATTCACGTAAGAAGCGTAAGACACTTTGCTCCGTTACTTGATCGCGACCAGCGTAAATCGTCTCGTCGAGCGGATTCAGCTGAATCCCTTGATAATCAAACGACACGCGGACTTCGACTTCTTGAGCCGTTCGGTCGAGATGGAGTTTGACGATTGGTGTCCCGGAAACGATTCGTTCTTGCAAATCAGGACTGAACGAAACATCGGCGACTTGCTGCAAATACTCTGTCTGTCTAAGCAGACGATCGAAGTAGGGCAGGGACAGTTGATGCTGTTGCTTGTCCGTCAGTCGTTTGAGCGTCACGACGGGTCCGGTCAGTTCGAAATGAATCGCTACCCGACGATCCGGTGTGAGACTGCGTAAATAATGGCGCGCGCCAGCGTCATCGACTTGGATCGCCGTGAACGGACGGATCTGCGGCGATAGCGGTGTCGGTGTACCATGCGCCTGAACATGATGCATCGCTAGTAAAACGGCGACGATATGTCCGCAAAATGACGTATCCATCGCAAGCGACGGACAATTACAGCCGGCGTCGACACCGTGCGCCTTGACGCGAACCGTCACCGTGAATCGTTCCTCACCGTCGACACTCGCTTCGATCAGCTCGTCGCCCATTCGGTAATTGTGCAACGTGACCTTGCGGGCGGCGACATACTTCTTTCCCCGTCGAAAGGCATAGGCATCAGACATTTGTTTGATTTTGCGTTCACTGAGCCCATAATTCATGCTATTCCTCCTTTAGTTGACATAATGTTATTATCGTTCACCATCGAATAAATCGACGGCGCGTTTTTTCTCGGAATCACCGATATGGGCATAGACTTGTGTTGTCGCGACGGATTCGTGACCAAGTAACTGCTGGATCGTCAGGACGTCGACCCCACCGGTCGCAAGACGTGTCGCAAACGTATGCCGCAATTTATGCGGTGTAATTTTTTTGCGCTCTAAAAAGGGCAGGACTGGTTTCAATCGTTCCGTGTGCCGCTGCAAAATATGCTGGACTGCCCGTGGACTGAGTGGTTTTCCGTGTTTTTGGAAGACAGGCACGGCGCCGCTCGTTGGCATCTGATAATGAATCGCGTATTTGCGCAATGCAATCCGAGCTGGTTTCGCGAGTGGAATCAGTCGTTCTTTGTTACCTTTCCCGATGACGCGAAGCGTGTTTTCGTGAAAATCAACATCGTTCCAGACGAGTTGGGTCATCTCACTGAGGCGCATCCCGCTATAACCGAGCAGTTGGAACAACGTCACGTCGCGGACGCGGTCTCGTTCATAATGTGATGCTTCTCGGGCATTCATCTCAACGTTTGATGGTAACAACTGAATCAATTCATCCCATTCGCGTTTCGTCAGGTAAATCGGTTCCCGTTTTGCTTGTTTTGGTCGATTGACTTTTGCAACTGGATTTTCCGACAGCTGACCTGTATCGACCAAATAACGGAATAACGACTGTAATGCTGATAATTTCCGGTTGATGACGCTTGGTGCATTTTGTTTCGTTAAGGCAAGGTATTCAGCGTAAGCTTCAATTCCTGCTGCATCGATCTCGACAAATGCTTCGAGTGGAATATCCCGTGCTGTTACTTCTTCTCCGGACGCTGTAGCAACAAATTGAAAGAACGCTTCGTAGTCGTAAACGTAGCGACGCATCGTCGCTAACGAGAAATGTTTTGCTGCTAACTGATCCAAATAGGACTGAATGAAGCGTGGCATCCGCTCATAACCCGGAATCGCTGGTACTGTAGCCGAAACGGTCGTTTTATGTATCGTTTTTCCTAGGTTTTTAAATAAACTCATCCGACAATCACCCCTCTAGTGGTAGTATACCAAACGTTGATACAGCAGACACTTGTTTGCGTGAAATAGTTATTTCACGCAACGTTAAATTGTCAGACAGGGAGCTCTCAGTTGCATCGACAATGCGCCAGGCGGGTCGTTGATCAACTCGATGCACGTGAGAATTTAACCTATTTTTATCGTTTTTGAGCTACGACATTCTCTTTAATGACAATAATAGTATTATGTAACCTCAGTCATTGAAAAAGAATGAATATTCAAATTCGCTCTCAGTTGCATCGAGAAGTCGTTCGACGGGTCATCGGTCGACTCATTTGATTTCAAGACGATTTCTGAAAAACGTCGAAAACGTGCTCGATTTCGCATACTTCATCTCGGTTCGGGTATAGAGTGTTAGGTAAGAGTTATTTTCATAAGGGGGAGTTCTAGATGATTACCGATCAACAAGCACGTCAATATTTGAAGGATGCGAAACGCATTGCCGTCGTCGGCGTCTCGAGTGATTCCGGAAAGACCGCGAACTGGATTGCTGACTACTTAGTCCAACACGGATACGAAGTCATTCCAGTCAATCCGACATTAAACGAGTGGAACGGTCAAAAAGTCTATCCGAGCGTCGCAAGTATTCCAGGACACATCGATATCGTCGATGTCTTCCGTCGGTCTGAGTTTTTAGCGGATGTCGCCAAAGATGCTGTTGCTCACGGCGACGTCGGGATGATTTGGAATCAGCTCGGTCTCTCGAGTGTCGAAGCAGAAAGTCTCGCACTTGGTGCTGGTATTCCATATATTGAGAATCGTTGCATCAAAATCGAGCATCAATATCTGTGAGTCATCGCACGATTTCAGGCATCTTCACCCGTTCGTGAAGGTGTCTTTTTTCATGCGCTTTACAGGTTATGCTTGTCAGGAAGCAAGAAGATGCCTACAATTAGAGACAGACTACTCGAAATAACGAACGAACGTTTGTAAAAACGACGTCGTACTTTCGAATTTTGGGGTGAAATGAATGGCGACAGACTTAAATAACTACAATGATGATGCCATACAGGTGCTCGAAGGACTCGAAGCAGTCCGGAAGCGCCCAGGTATGTATATCGGTTCAACCGATCACCGTGGACTTCACCATCTCGTCTACGAGATCGTCGATAACGCGATCGATGAGGCACTCGCAGGGTTCGGGGAACAAATTGACGTTACGATCCATAAAGATAATGCAATCACGGTCCGTGACCATGGACGTGGGATGCCAACGGGGATGCATGCGTCTGGAAAACCGACTGCTGAAGTCATCTTCACAGTCCTTCACGCTGGCGGTAAGTTCGGTCAAGGTGGATATAAGACGTCTGGTGGCTTACACGGCGTCGGGGCGTCGGTCGTTAACGCCTTGTCAACGGATCTGAAAGTGACGATCTTTCGTGACGGGAAACAATATGAGCAAACGTTTGAAAACGGTGGGATGCCGAAGACGACGTTGCTGGAAACGGGTACGACGCGTCAAAAAGGAACGAGCGTTTACTTTAAACCAGATGGCTCGATCTTCAGTACGTTGACATACAACTACGATACGCTCGCGGAACGCTTACGCGAATCCGCTTTCTTGCTGAAAGGTCTGAAGATTACGCTGACGGACGAACGGTCTGATAAACAAGATATCTTCCAGTACCAAGACGGTGTCAGCGAATTCGTCCAGTACTTGAACGATGATAAAGACACGCTGCATCCGACGGTCGCGTTCGAAGGCACGGAAAACGAGATCGAAGTCGATATCGCCTTCCAGTTCACGGATGCGTACTCGGAAAACGTCCTGTCGTTCGTCAACAACGTCCGGACACGCGACGGTGGAACACACGAAGTTGGTGCGAAGACGGCGATGACACGGGTCATGAATGAATATGCCCGAAAGAACACGCTCTTGAAGGAAAAGGATAAGAACCTTGACGGAAATGATATCCGCGAAGGGTTGACGATGATCGTCTCGATCCGAATTCCGGAAGAATTCCTTCAGTTCGAAGGACAAACGAAGTCGAAACTCGGTTCACCGGAAGCGCGGACGAGCTGTGACGCTGTCATCAGTCGTCGTCTCTCCACGTACTTGGAAGAGAACCCGCAAACGGCGACGCTGTTGATCAAAAAAGCGATCCGCGCAGCGCAAGCTCGTGAAGCAGCACGTAAAGCCCGCGAAGAAGCACGAAATGGGAAAAAAAAGAAACGTTCGAGCATCTTGAACGGAAAACTGACACCTGCTGCTTCGAAAAACGCAGACAAGAATGAATTGTTCCTCGTCGAGGGTGATTCTGCAGGTGGTTCTGCGAAACAAGGACGAAACCGGACGTTCCAAGCGATTCTTCCACTCCGTGGTAAGGTCTTGAACACGGAAAAAGCGAAACTCGCTGACATCATGAAAAATGAAGAGATCAATACGATCATTCACGCGATTGGTGGCGGTGTCGGAGCCGATTTTGACTTGTCGGATTGTAATTTCGACAAAGTCATCATCATGACGGATGCCGATACCGATGGCGCGCATATCCAAGTCTTGTTATTGACGTTCTTCTTCCGTTACATGCGTCCGTTGATCGATGCTGGGAAGGTCTTCGTTGCCTTACCACCGCTCTATCGTGTCTCCAAAGGAAAAGGCAAATCGGAGAAGTTCGAATATGTCTGGGACGAAGAGACGCTCAAGAAAACGACGAAGAAGTTCGGTAAAGGTTATATGATCCAACGTTACAAAGGACTCGGGGAGATGAATGCACCGCAGCTCTGGGAAACGACGATGGATCCCGAGACACGGACATTGATTCGGGTCACGATCGACGATGCTGCTGTTGCGGAAAAACGTGTCTCGGTCTTAATGGGCGATAACGTCGGGCACCGCCGGACGTGGATCGAGGACAATGTCGCCTTCGGTCTCGCGGAAGACCTCTCGATCATCGAGAATGAGCACGTGACGAAAGAGAGTGTGAACGAACATGTCTAATCTACAAAACATCCTGAACCTGTCGCTCGAGCAAGTCGTCGGCGACCGGTTTGGTCGTTATTCGAAATATATCATCCAAGATCGTGCCTTACCGGATGCCCGGGATGGTCTGAAACCGGTTCAACGCCGAATCTTGTATGCGATGCATACGGAAGGCAACCTGTTCGACCGGGCCTACCGGAAATCGGCGAAGACGGTCGGTGTCGTCATCGGTAACTATCACCCGCACGGTGATTCATCGGTCTATGAAGCAATGGTCCGCTTGAGCCAAGAGTGGAAACTCCGTTACCCGCTGATCGATATGCAAGGGAACAACGGGTCAATCGACGGTGATAGCGCGGCAGCAATGCGGTATACGGAAGCCCGTCTTTCGAAAGTTTCGAGTCTGATTCTCGACGGGATCAACAAACAAACCGTCGATTACACGCTGAACTTCGATGATACGACGGAAGAACCGCTCGTCTTACCGTCGCTCCTGCCGAACTTGTTGATGAACGGTTCGACGGGGATTTCCGCTGGTTACGCAACTGAGATTCCACCGCACCACGCGGGAGAAGTCCTCGATGCTGCGATTGGTCGGATTTCCGGTACGGTCCAGAACGTCGATGACTTGTTGACGCACATGCAAGGTCCTGATTTCCCGACTGGTGGTGTCGTTCAAGGGCTTGACGGCATCAAGAAGGCGTTCGAGACAGGACGCGGGAAAGTCATCATCCGCTCGCGCTCAACGATTGAGACACTGCGGGGTGGTCGTCAGCAAATCGTCATCACGGAGCTCCCGTATGAGGTCAATAAAGCGAATCTCGTTAAACGGATGGAAGAACTCCGTCTTGATAAAAAGGTCGAAGGTGTCGCTGAAGTCCGTGATGAGACCGACCGCGACGGCTTACGGGTCGTCATCGAGTTGAAGAAGGAAGCGGACGCAGAAGGTGTCTTACACTTCTACCTCAAACAGACTGACTTACAAATTGCCTATAACTACAACATGGTCGCGATCCATGAACGGACACCGCGGCAAATGGGCGTCTTGACACTCCTCGATGCGTATCTTGCACACGTCAAGGAAGTCGTCATCCGCCGGACAGCGTTTGATCTCGAACAAGCGAAACGCCGTCAGGAAGTCGTTTCTGCCTTGATGACAGCAATCTCTGTCCTCGATGAGACGCTTGCCTTGATCCGTTCTGCGTCGAACAAAGCGGACGCGAAAGACAAGCTGATCGCGCGCTTCAACTTCACGGATCGCCAAGCGGAAGCTGTCGTCATGCTCCAACTTTACCGGTTAACGAATACCGATATCGTCGAGTTGCAGGAAGAAGCAGCGAAACTCGAGAAGGAAATCGCTCGTCTTGAGAAGATCCTTAACGATGAAAAGACACGGAATCGTCTCATCATCAAGGAATTGACAGTCTTGAAGGAACAAGTCGCGGACAAACGTCGCTCGACGATCGAAGCGGAAGTTGAAGAACTGAAGCTGAAGACGGAAGTCATGATCGCTGTTGAAGAAACGATGGTCTTCCTGTCGAAAAACGGTTACGTCAAACGTTCGTCGCTTCGTTCATTCGGTGCCTCGAACGACTTACCGGACTTGAAAGAACAGGATCGTCCGTTGCTCCAAGGGCAAGCGATGACGACCGACCACTTGATCGTCTGGACCGTTCGCGGGAATTACTTGCTGATTCCGGTCCATCAATTGCCGGATACGAAGTGGAAAGATGGCGGTCAACACGTCGCGAACCTCGTCCCACTTGAACCGGGTGACCGGGTTCTCTCAGCGGATCTCGTCCGCTCGTTCGACGAAGCACAGCATTGCTTGTTCGTGACTCGTCAAGGGATGGTCAAACGCTCGAAACTGAGTGACTACAACGCCCAGCGGAAGTCAAAACCACTTCAAGGTGTCCGTTTGAAGGCAGACGACGAAGTCTTGTATGCTCAGGTCTCAACGGGTCAAACGGAGCTGTTCCTTGCGACACAGAACGGTTTCGGTCTCTGGTTCACAGAAGACGACGTTCCAGTCGTCGGTGTCCGGGCTGCTGGTGTTAAAGCGATCAACCTGAAGGATCAGGATGTCGTCGCGGGTGCAATTGGCTTCAAGGAAGCACCACAGATCGTCCTCTTGACGCAACGGGGTGCCTTGAAGAAGATGCGCCTCGCGGATCAGTTCCAAGTCTCGAGCCGTGCGCTCCGTGGCTTACAGTTGCTCCGTGACTTGAAATCGAAACCACACCAAGTCGCAGCATTGATCGACGTCACACAAGCGAAAGAATTGGTCCTCAGCGGAAAAGAGCAGGAAAAAACGATCCAAATCGGTTCGTTATCGTTCCTCGACCGCTTATCGAACGGTTCATTTGCCTACGATGAAGAGAAATTCGGTCCCTTACTCGACTGGTATACACGATAAGACGAGGCTCCTCCGGATAACGGGGGAGCTTTTTTAGATTTAGCGGGGCAGGAGAGGGGGAATTTTGAGACGAATGCTCGGAATTTTGAGATTTATCGCTATAAATATCGTTTACAAATTGAAACACTGATCAATAACGGCTACAATAGAAGAAATAGTCAGGTCACGATTCGTCACGAACAAGCGTCGGGTCACGCGTCTCCGCAGCTTTGCTTATAGCGTCAATTGATCAAGCAGCTACGGGACCGTCCCTTTAGCTGCTTGTTGTGCAATCTGCCGACCTTGGAGAGGTGATGAAGATGAAATTCAGACGTCGCGAAAAAGTAGCAATCTATATCACTCGGGAAAAACCTAACGGATGGGAACTACTTGTTTTTCATCCACAATCGGCTCCTGAGAGTGATTGGCAGATCCCCGCAGGTACGATCGAAGATGCTGAAATCGCAAAAGAAGCGGCTGTCCGTGAGACGCTTGAGGAAAGTGGTCTCTCGTTAGCATCCGTCCAGTACATCGGCGAAGAAGAGATGCGCTATCCGGAGCGAATGCGGGTGCATTACACGTATTTCTACCATGCGCACATCGAATGCCAAGAGAACCGCTGGACGCATTGTGTGGCTGGTGACGGTCAGGATTGCGGTGATTTCTTTGATTTCGCGTGGTTGCCACTTGATCGGATCACGCAACTTGAACGCCGCCATCATATATTCCTGGATCGTTTGATTCATCGATTGGAACGGACACGTCCGTATGATTGTCGAAAACACGGTTAATTCCGTGTTTTTTTGTTTTGTCTCACTATCTTAAGTTTACCCTGATTATGAGACAAAATCTTATAACTATTGATAATATATGTTATGTTAACTTGAATAAAAAAATGATCTTTTAGTCAGATTCATCCATCCCCCCTGTCGTGTAAAAATCGGTCTATCGTCCTGTTGGTCTTCTTCTTCATTCTTTGTTACTCTAATAACAGTAACACCGCGAATGTTACCTTTTTAACGGTAACAAATCAAATGTTTCCATGATTGTGGCAACAAATGAACAGGAGGAATCGTCATGCAAGCTGTTGCCTTGTCGTTTGATGTCAAAGGCTCCCGCGATTATCCGAGCAAAGAAGCATTACTTCAAGCGCTCCGAGAACTCGCGAACAATCTGAATACGGCATTTCCAACGAGTATCGTTCCGTTCCAAATCAAATCCGGTGATAGCTTACTAGCGGTATTTGCGGATTATCCGGTTAGTTATCCGGTCATTCTGCACTTATTGAATCAAGAATTACCAGGTTACATCGGGATTGGATTTGGTCAGTATGAGACGATTTCGACTACCCAAGCTGAAGAAGCCAATGGTAGTGCGATCATTCACGCTTTTGAAGCGCAAGAACAGGCGAAGACGCTTCCGTCACGGATTGCGTTTGCTGGACCGCCCTACTTACCGACCGCCCTGCTGAATGGCTATCTCGAGATGCTTTATCCGGCGTATTTCGGGAAGACGGACCGTCAGATTGAACTGCACCGGTTGATGGATCAATATCCAGATGATACGTATGAAGAGATCGGTCTGAAGATGGGCTTTAAAGAACAAGATGCCCGCGCGAATGTCGCAAAACTCGTTTCCCGCTCGCAGCGTAAGCAACGGAAGCGTCTTGAAGCTGCCTTGACACAGGCACTGGAGCAATTCCAAGTCTGGGAGGCGATTCGGTGACCATCTTACTTAGCCTTATACTTGTCCACCTACTTGCTGATTTTCCATTACAGACGAGACGGATGGCGCTACTAAAACACCGACACCAACGGATCTTATTCCAACATATTGCCGTTCATGCGGCTCTGATGCTACTTGTCCTTGCGTTCTTCGTCATCCGAGGGGGATTAACCATCGACATCGCCGGATGGCTTGGAGGAAGTATTCTCGTGTTTCACGCCCTACTCGATGCCTCCCCGCTCAAACGTCGCGTCAAGCAAGCAGCGGCGTACTGGATCGATCAAGCGTTACATATCGCTGCTATCATCGCTTTGACATGGATATTCATCCCGATCGATTGGTCGTTGTCGTTCTCACGACCCGAGCAGGTCCTCTGGATTCTATGCTTTAGTTTAGTGACAACGGAGTTACTCGGCCACGGGATTGCCTTAATGCTCGCACCATTTGCTCCGCGCTTGATCGAAGCGCATTTCGAGCGAAAAGTGACACGTAAGGAGCAATTAGACGGCGTTTCGCGGACCGTCACACATGAAGTCGAAGATTCTGCGCGCAGTTATACGACGGAATTAAACGGAATCGGGCGTTATATCGGTCTCGTCGAACGGGCGATCATTACCTTGCTCGTCGTCACGAACGCAACCGGAGCCATCGGGTTCATCATTGCTTTGAAGGCACTGGCCCGTTTTAAACAGTTTGAAGATCGCCGCTTTGCGGAATATTACATCATCGGGAGCTTGCTCAGTATCTTAGGTGCGATTTTATGTGGACTCGCGATTCGCGTCGCACTCTAAACGATGAATGAAAGTGAGGGAGACGGTCTTGACCGTCGCACGAAGTATGAAACAAATTGGATTAGTGAGACATCACCGGGTGACGGAAGGATACCCGACGAAAGGCTGGATCAGCGCCAGCGATATTGAAAAATGGATTGAACGGTATGATACGTCAGACATCGATATTCAACCGGTCGAGCTCGGTCAGATCGACTGGACAGTCTGTTATGCCAGTAGCATGCCACGCGCCGTCCAGACGGCGAAGAGTGTCTACGATAAAGAGATCATCGTGACGGATCTACTACGGGAAGTACCGTTTCCGACGATTCAGTCGAATCTACGGTTACCGTTTCTTGGCTGGGCGGTCCTCGGTCGACTCGCAGCCCCGTTCAGCAAACGGATTCAAGCGGAGATCAAGGAAGCGAATGAACGGATTGAGGTCCTGTTGAATCAACTGATGTTCGAGGATGATGAACGGGTCTTACTCGTCGGGCATGGCGGTATGATGATTTTGATGCGTGCTGCCTTGAAACGGCGCGGTTACCGGGGGCCACGGTTCGGTCATCCGCGTAACGGCATGCTCTATCTGTTCGAGAAAGAGGAACCGACATGTTGAAATGGGGATCAACGATTCTGTTAGCACTCTGCCTGATCGTCATCTTCTATACGACACGGGACGAAGAGCCCCCTGCCCCAACAGAGGGACAAATGGAGGTCTACGGTTTTGACGTCGGTCAAGGAGATAGCACGTTCATCCGGACGAAGGAAGACGCAATCTTGATTGACGGCGGGAATAACGGCAAAGGTGAGGATGTCGTCCGCTACCTGCAAGAATTAGGTGTCAAACGCTTAACAGCAGTCATTGCGACACATCCGGACTCCGATCATATCGGTGGACTTGATACCGTCCTCGATGCCTTTCCAGTCGATAGCGTCTATGCCCCACGTGTCACGCATACGACAGAGACATACCGCGATTTCCTCTTTGCCGTCAAACGCGAAGGGGTGACGATCAAGTCGGTTAAGGCAGGTCTTGAGATACCGAGTGAAGCTGCACGCTTTACGTTCCTTGCTCCCCTAACGGACGGAACGCAGGATCTCAACAGTTGGAGTGCCGTCCTGCGGGTCGAACATGGACAGGACCGGTTCCTCTTCATGGGCGACGCACCGATCCGGACGGAACGACAATTGCTTGAGTCAGATGTCGATCTTAGCGCCGATGTCTTGAAGCTTGGGCATCACGGAGCAGACACATCGTCCTCCCTGCCCTTCCTACAAGCCGTTGATCCGAAGCGTGCCTTGATCTCAGCAGGGCAGGATAATGCCTATCGTCACCCACGTCCCTCCGTTTTACAGGAACTGAAAGCAGAACGGATCACGATTGACCGGACCGATCAAAGTGGAACGATTCAGTATATCTCGACCGGTGACGGCATCAAGGAATCGAACCAGACCGATTTACGACCGGAATAACGAGACGTGGAGGTGCATCAGATGCGATTGACCCTAGCAGATTTTGAAGACGATCTAGCGATTTGCGAAACCGACGAACGCGAGACAATCACGTTACCGAAAAGTCGTTTACCGCGCCAGGCAACGATCGGCGACCGACTTGACTGGACCGGACGTTCGATTCGGATCTTACGCGATGAGACGAACGCACGTAAAAAAGAGATCTCCGAGTTGATGGATGATCTCTTTGAAGAATGATGAGACTCCCTCGGAATGCTGAGGGAGTCTTTTTTAACCGAGTAGACTGATGACGAGTCCAGCGAGGATGCCTGCTGTGAATAAGGAACCGATCGTATACGTCAGCAAACGTAATGCGAATGGGAGCCGACGAATCGCGGCAAAGGCTCGGCGATTCGGAGGTCCTCCAGCAACAATCCGTTGATACTCGTCGATAGGACTGTGAGCAACGTCCTGTTGCTGGTTTAGAGTAGAGTTCGATTCGGTAGTATGTAGTTTCATCTGTCCATCCCCCCTATTCTAATGACTATATCCTTCTATTCGCTAAGTAACTTCATAATCCTGTTTCAATTTTTTTGATATTTCACGAAACTTTTGGATGAAACTGGTAGTATAAAAGATAGACGTATTTCTTTATGCGTGATTCCTGGAAAATCACTAGCAGTTTTTTCTGAATTTTCGTACACTTTAGAAATACGATGCATCTTAAAGGGGGAATCATCTATGTTTCAAACGTTACGTACATCACTCAAACAATCTGTCCTTGGTCAGGACGATGTGATTGATCATTTATTGATGGGCTTGCTCGCAGAAGGTCATGTGTTGCTCGAAGACCGTCCGGGGACCGGTAAGACGACACTAGCAAAAGCACTAGCGCAGACACTCGAAGCGAAGTTCTCACGTATTCAATGTACAGCGGATACGTTACCGACCGATCTACTTGGGATGGAGCTGTTCAACCCGCTGACAGGATCGTTCGAACAACGGTTTGGTCCGCTGTTTGCGAACATCGTCCTCGTCGATGAGATTAACCGGACGACGCCACGGACACAGTCAGCATTGCTCGAGGCAATGGCGGAAGGACAAGTGACGATCGGGGATACCTCCTATACGTTACCGCAACACTTTCTTGTCATCGCGACACAAAATCCATTCGATGGACACGGCACATTCCCACTGCCGCATGCCCAACTCGACCGTTTCTTGTTCAAGTTGTCGTTCGCTCCGCTGACACGTCAGGCGGAGAAGGCATTATTACGTGGAGCACACTTAACAGCAGCCGAACTACAGATTCCGCTCGAACAACTCAATGACTGGAAAGAGGAAGTCATCGCCGTCTCGATCGAAGATAGCGTCGAAAACTACTTACTCGATGTCTGTGACGCACTCCGCGCCCATCGTGACGTTGAGATTGGACCGAGTCCACGAGCGACGCTCGCACTCTTAAAAGCCGCGAAAGCACGGGCCTGGATGCAGGAGCGGACGTACGTCACACCAGAGGACGTCAAGCACTTGGCGACGCCATTGCTTGCCCACCGTCTCGTCTTGACGCTCGAAGCGACGCTGAAGCTATCGAACGAACGTCTCGTCGAGCAAGTCCTCGATTCACTCACTGTTCCAACTGAGGTGTAATCATGCAATTGATCATACCAAAAGGCTTTAACCTCATCATTCTTACGATGACAGGTGCAAGCGGCGTCATCGTCGGTCTCTATGGTCCTGTCTGGATTGCGGCTTTATTACTCGCCTATACATTATATGGCTGGGTGATGCCGTATTATCTCGAATACGTTGCGAAGCGGATTCGCGTCCGCCTCCTTGAGACCGTTCGCGCTTTTCGAGAGGAAACGATCCAGATACCGTTCGAGTTATCGAACCCAACGAAGTTACCACTCGGTCGCATCACGATTTCTGGCTTGCTCGGGGATCAGATCAAGCTTCCTGATGCGAGTAGTCAATTTTGGCGTCAACACTTATATGTCAGCAAACAGACGATTGTGCCGTTTTCAATCGATGTCATTGCCGCTCACCGGGGAACGATTCGAATTCAGTCGTTTGACGTCATGATCTCGGATCCGTTTCATTTGATCACAATCTATGTGACGCTTAATATCCAAGAGCTGGGTCACGTCTTCCCTGACTTTGCACCAGCGTCGGTCGAGTGGAATGAACGGATGATTCCCGGTGAGACGATTGATCGCTCGAGTCCGTTCACCGATCGCTCGAGTTTCCACTCCGTCGTTCCCTACTCCGGAGATGCGAAGTCGATCTACTGGTCCGCTTATGCGAAGACGAATGAACTGTACTCGTATCAATATGACCGGAAACGTAACCATGATTATGCCGTCATCGTCGATGGCTTGTCCGCAGACGGACTCGCTCTCCGCTCGGACTTCGAGAAACTATTATCGCGTGCCGCGACGATCATCCGTGAACTCGAGAAACAAGGGGCTTCCTACAGCCTCTGGATTTCGATGGTCAACCGATCCGGGCAGTGGTACCATGTTCCGTCTGGTATGGGAAAACATCAATTCCTACGGACGATGGAATGCCTTGCTCGGATTTCCGAATACGATCTACCGCTCGAACGCCGGTACTTCACGAAACGATTGCAACGTAGTGTACCGTCGACGACGGCGGAGATCCATCTCGGTCACCGGCAGAAAGGAGTGAGCGCATGATTCTCTGGTGGATATTCCTTGCGAGTCTGTTACCGGTTCCGTTCTATCTCGCGCTCGCTCTTCCGGCACTTGCCTTCGTGCCGCATCGTTCGCTTCGCATCGGATTACAGCTACTCGTAGCGGGGTCCTTATATTTCCTCTCTCCCGTAGCTAGCGTCTTAGCGCTCGTCTTCGTCGCCTGGACCGCGTTTCTTGATACGGTCGATTCGCCGTGGCGATACGCTACGAGTGCGATGGTCATCGGCGTCGTGATGGTATTGTTCCCAGGAGTGACACCACCGATTGGCGCATTTTTAATTTTGGTCTTCGTCATTGCGTATCCATTCGTCGTCACGTACATGACAGAATGGCGGCGTATCTTACCGACGATCGCGTTAGTCCTCAGCGCGGGGCTGATCATCGCTGTCGTCTTCCGGCTCACGAAAGAAGCGCTCGTCGGATCCGTCACGAGTGCGATTCGTCCGCTATTTGAAGCATTCGGTTCATTATTCCTTTGGACGGAACCACTTGGTCGAGAAGCGGACACGATGACGAACCGGGCAATGGGGCTAAAGAATATCAAAGGTGTTCAAGACGTGGATCAAGCTGCCGTCCAGGCAGGAACACCGGATTGGATTTGGATCGCAACGACGCTTCTGACCGTGATCTTAGTTGCGGTTACGCTTTATGTCATCCGGAAGCGAAAAGTCATAGCAATCGAAAGAGAACAAACCGTCAAGCACTCCAAGCAGGTACGGGCGCATGCGCCAAAGCGGCATAGTCATCATCCGCTTCTGAAGATTGCCTCTCAACTCGAGCAAGCTTTCCCAAGACGCCATGAAGAGACGACGCTTGAATGGCTGACACGGATCGAGTTCCCGGATGCGTCACCAAACGCGCGTCTGATTGACGGAATCGAGTTCAGTCCAAGTGAACCAGCTTACGACATCCAGACGTTCCGCCGTCAAGTACGGGAACAAATCGAACGTTAACAAAAAGCCCCTGCTCATGGAGCGGGGGCTTCCTCGTCGCATAACGTGCGCATCAATTGGTTGCGTGGTGTCGTCGCAAGACCCCAGTCGCAAATCGCATCAAGTAAGGGAATCAAAGAGATTCCTTTTTCGCTCAAGGCATATTCGACGCGGGGTGGAATCTCCGGGTAAACGGTCCGTGTAATCAAGCCATCTTGTTCGAGTTGTTTCAACTGTTGCGTCAGCGTCTTTGGTGAGACGTCCTGGATATAACGCTCCAGTGTATTAAAACGTACTGTCCCTTCTTCGTGCAGCTCGTACAAGATCATCACTTTCCACTTGCCTTGAATCTGACGCATCGTCGCATCGAACTCATTTAGATACGGCATACCGTCCCCTCCCTTACCAAAAGGTAACCGACTGACCTAAAAGTGCGTACTTCTCGGATTGGTTTCCCTCTGTTATCTTCAATCTATCATATCAAATAAGGAGACGATATCATGAAAACAGGATTCATTGCCATCACAGGTGCCACGTCAGGAATCGGGCATGCGATTGCGCGAACGTTCATTCAGAAAGGGTACCGCGTCTTATTGCTCGGACGACGGATTGACCGTCTGGCGAGCCTTGCTTCAGACGATGTCTTGATTCGCCAAGTCGCAGCCACCGACCGAGTTGCCCTCGATGCTGCTTTAGCAGACGCGACGGAAGCGTTCGGACCGGTCGAAGCGATCATCAACAATGCAGGACGGATGTTACTCGGTCAAATCGAGACGCAAGGAGCGGAAGAATGGGAAGAGATGTTTGACGTCAATGCGCTCGGTGTCTTACACGGGATGCAAGCCGTCCTTCCCTCGATGGTAGAGCGGAAGACCGGTACGATCATCAATATCAGTTCGATTGCCGGTAAAAAGACGTTCGCCGACCACGCCGCATACGTCGGCACGAAATTCGCCGTCCACGCGATGAGTGAGAACGTCCGGGGTGAAGTCGCCTCTCACGGTGTCCGCGTCATGACGATCGCACCAGGAGTCGTCGAGACGGAATTACTCGGTCATACGACAAGTGACGCGATCAAGGACGGCTACAACGAATGGAAACAGTCGATTGACGGTGGTCTCGATCCGCAAGTCGTCGCGGACACCGTCTTATTCGCCTTCGAGCAACCACAACACGTCAATATTCGAGAAATCGTCTTAGCCCCGACGAAACAAGTCGATTGACGAATAATAGACCGAAGCGCTCGGAAATGGATGTACTTCCGAGCGCTTCGGTCTGTTTTCATGTAAGCGTTACTTTATTAGGTGACTCTGTTCAATCGTTTGAAAGATTGATTGATAGATCTTCAGTTGCTCTGAACGATTCGGTCGTTCGATCCCCTCACCGAACAACCAGGTCGTCTCTTGTGTATCGTCATAGAGCATACCAGCCGCAAACGTCGGATTCGGCACCGAGATGCTTTCCTCATAGGAGAGACTCGGATCAAGAAACGGTTCGACGGATTTTTGAGAGCCGATGAAGAAAAACGGAATCTGTGCTTTCCGGTAGACGGTGGCATAGTCACGTCCCGATGCCTGATGTAAGTACTCCGGCATGATCATGACGGCATCGTAACGTCGTAAATCCCTTTTGATATCCTGCAGATCAATCGAGTGGAAGTCCGGGGATTGCGTAAGTACTGGAGCCTTTCCGACGACAGCGATGGTGAGATCGATGGTACTGGCCTTTGGCGTCAACGTTGTTTTTTTCATCATACATACGGTAAGCAGTAAACTGAGTGCAAGTAAAGTCATGACGGTTCTTTGTCTCATCTGTCCCTCCATGATTTCCTAATATTAGGTCTTTCGCCTAGTTCCTTTATACCATAGAAATGGATGACATTATGTTTTTTCACAATAGGGAAATCGTGCGAATAAAGTAACAACAGGATCCAATAAAAAAAGACTCCCTGAATGGAGTCTCCTTACTTTTCAGCATCGATTTTTGAAGCCTTACGCGCAATGACGACAATAAAGACGATGGCACCGACAGGAATCACGAGCGGCATCCAGTCGAGGATATACTGTGCGTTCATCGTATCCCCCCTTACCTAGCAAGCTATAAGCGTAGCATATGCCAATTGTTAGGGAGTTGCAAGTCACAGTCGGGGCAGAAGTTCGTTAGCAAGTGAGTAATAAATCAGCACACTTGTCGAAAGGATGTATCCGATCAATAAAAGCGGTGTGAATTTAGGTTTCATGCGTCGTTCGATCAAGCGTAACGAGCCGATGGTGACGACAAGAGCGACGACCGGACTGAATCCGAATACGACGATATCTAAGGATGTCACGACATCTTCTGGAAACACGAGATGAAAGACAAAAAGTGAGAATAAGTACCACGATGTATAGGATAGACAAACGAAGAAGAGGAAAGTAGCTAGTTTCCGCATCCCGTTTGATTGGCTTTTTTCCATCTGTTGCATGTCGTTCCTCCTACATAAGTATCAGATATCCTTAATAGTAACTGGAACTATTCGCTTAAAATATTCAAATATGAATATCCGACAAAAAACGACAAAAAGTTTTTTTCTCGATAATTAAAAAAAGCAAGATCCACGGTCAAGTGAACCTTGCTTCAACTCTTAAAGAGCAGGTGTTTCGACTTGATACATCGTCGCAAGACCTGCCACCTTGTTCTTGAATGTCTCCCGGCGTTCGACAGGTGCAATGATTTCCGCCTGATTGCCGAATTGAATCAGCCACATCATGAACCCGTCGGAAAAGAGCGCATCGACCTTGACTTCGAACCAGAGGTCATCGAGACGACGGCAGCGGATATCCGTTCCGAACCGGTCGACGACGGTCGGCATTAGACTTTCCTGAAATTTAAGCGTCAATTGCTCGTTCTCTCCCCCATACATGTTGAACATGTTACTTAAGTAACTCGGCTCGACATGGACCGGTTCTTCCATCGGTTCAAACGCTTTACAATTGACGATTCGGTCGACCCGGTACGTCCGAATCTCTTTGATCCGCTCATCACGTCCAATCAAATAGTAATTTCCGTTATCCATCAACAGGTGAGCCGGAGAAACGAGGTAATGCTCGCCATCTTTCCGTAACTCGAACTTTCGCGTCCGTTCGTTAAACTTTCCTTGGTACTGGAAACTGATGACGAACTCATCACTGATAGCTTTCTGGATCGTATCGATCGAGCGCGACGTCATTCCTTTTGGTTTTTTGACAGTATGTAGTACCGGCTGGAGAGACTCCGCCATCTTATCACTCGTCAACGACTGAATCGTCTGAACGAGCGACGTCGTCTCACTTTCCGAGATAAACTTCGCACTGGCGATGGCATCGACCAGCAATCGGAGTTGATGATGCTCAAAGGGACGACTGACGAGATGATACGGAATGGCAAGTCCATTCTTCGTCTCTTCCGCCACGACGTCAAAACCTGATTTGGCAAGTGCCGCAATATCATCCTTCAACGATTTTCGGGATAGCTTCTCGATCAGTCCTCGTTTCGAGAGTTCCGTGCTCAATTGCTCAAGCGTCAACGTATGGTCTTCATCCGACTGACGTTCGAAGATTTCTCGTACAGCAAGTAAGCGGTCACGGTTCGTTAATTTTTCGTTAGACACTACGCATCCTCATTTCCTAAGTCACAATGGTTTGGTTATACTTTACAGTATACATGAAAATAAACACGAGATTAACAATAAAATGGTAAAAATTAAGAGATAGGAGAATTGGGATGCATTATATCGCAGAATGGAACGGTCAGCGTTTTGAATACCGGGATAGCGGGAGTGGTCCCGTCATTTTATTAATTCATGGTACACAATCGGATTACCGAGAAGTCTACCATGTCGAGAAGTTAATCGCGGCAGGATATCGCGTCATCGTACCGTCACGCCCCGGGTACGGACAAACCCCACTTCAGCTCGCTGATAGTCCAGAGGCGCTCGCAACATTCTATTCTAAGTGGCTTGCTTCCCGTCAGATTAAACAGTACACCGTTTATGGCATCTCTGCCGGCGGACCGACGGCAATCGCGCTTGCTGGAATGGATCCAGGCGTCCATGCCCTTGTCTTAGCGTGTGCGATGACGCACCGGATTTCCCTGCCGTACCATCGTCTTCTGATCCAACCGGTCTTACAACGTCCTTTACAGTTCATCCAGTGGGGGCTTTGGACGTATGTGAAGGATAAGATACGCAAGTTTCCTGAAGAAGCAGCAGTTCGGATGGTCGAGATGACGAGTCTGTTACCACGCGAAACGATCCGTACCCACATTAGTGAGACGGATGCGTCGTTATTATATGAAGTTGGTCTTCAAAATGGTCCTGGGCGAGGTGTCTTGTTTGATATCACACAAGACATCGAACGAGAACGGCTTGAAGCCGTCACGTGTCCCGTCTTGATCGTCCATTCGAAGTCAGACCGCGCTGTTCCGTTCGAGCATTCGGAACACGCACGACGGAGCATTCCTCACGCGCAGTTCATTGAATCGAAAAGTCCTGGTCACCTGATTTGGATTGGTCCATCCGCACGTCGAGATGAACGGATGATCGAACGATTCATCGCCTTCAATCAGATGACTTGAAGGCGGAGCCGCATTTTTAGCTTCTCATCATCTTCCTCGATCGCAATCAGACCACGACGCGTCAGTTCACCAATCGCACGACGCGTCCGGTCTTGATTAAGTCGGGCACAGCGGGCAATCTCAGCGATGCCCATCCGACATGACAGTTGGTTCGCCTTAATCTTTGATGAAGGCTTCGCGACAGAGCGTTGTAAGAGGCGCCAAAAGACATGGCGGGCATCCTCTGATAAAGCATAGGCATTTTTCTCGATCACCGGTGGCATGTAACGAACGTCTTCTCGAATCCGGCGAATCAGATAGAGACTGAGCCATTCTTCAAGCTCCGCTTGAATTCGTGAGAATTCGAACCACCAAAGCTGCTCGAGTGCCTCTTCTTCTTTCGTTGCCAGCTGCCAGCTAGCAGGAATCTCATCAAACTCTTCCTCGAGCCAGTCTTCGTAGTCGAGTGCCGTCTCATACAAGACTTGTGACGGAATCTGCTCGAGTGACGTCCGATTTTTATAGATATCAAAGCTCATCCGTCGAAAATGTTCGACGGATGCAGCCACTTGGCTCAAATGAATTAATTGTTTCGTAATGAGGCGCGCCAGTCCATCCATCTCGAGGTGGATGGCATATAAGTGTTTTTCTAGCGCAATGAGCGTGCTTCTCTCCATTCGACTGTTCCTCCCCTATTTGTTTTTCGTCTTCTTGTCTTTTTCCGCAAAACCCTTATTCAAAACCAATTGTGAGCATATCGGTGTATTGACAGTGCAGTTTGGAATAGAATAGAACAATCGAATTCAAAAGGAGATGCACGATATGTATACGATTTTTGGTAGCTCACGTAAAGGAAACAGTGAATGGCTCGGGGAACAAGCATTGAAAGGAATCCCTCATGTTGCTGTCGATTTGGCGAACGTCTCGATTCAGCCGATTGAAGACCGCCGTCATCACGGAGGCTTTTTGCCGATTGGCGATGACTATCGCCGGATCGTCGAAGAGATGCTTGAACACGATGACATCCTGTTCATCACTCCGATTTACTGGTACTCGATGTCGACGAAGATGAAATTATTCATTGACCGATTCAGCGAGTCACTGCGCGATGAAGAACTTGAATTCAAACGTCGGATGGCAGGGAAACGATTCCACTTGATTGCGGTCGGAGGAGATAATCCACGCGTCAAAGGACAAGCACTCGTCACGCAGTTCGAGCATATCGCATCGTTCCTTGGCGCAACGCTTGAGACAGCGATTCTTGCCGAAGGGAATGCACCAGGTGAGGTCGAGCACGATCAAGAAGCGATTGCCGCAATCGAGGCGTTTCGTGAAAAAATGTCAGGAGCACGTGTTTAAGCACTGTTCGTGAAGGGAAATAACTGAAGCAGAGCGCACGACTATCTAGCGTACGACTCAATTCAGGAGGTGGTCAGCCATGTTCGCATCTAAAAAACGATCGAATCGCAAGTGGAAACAACTGACTTCACGCCAGCATATCCTTCATCTTGAACATCTGTATCAATCACGCGAAGAGACGATCGTTCGTGATCGCCTCTCCTTACAACACATCATGGAACGTGCAGTCCGGACCGGACAGACGGTCCACGTCCGATTAAAACAACTCGATACGGTATCCGGTTCGATCCAAGCGATTTTTCATGACCGCGGAACGATTGAACTCGTCACATCGACAGGTATGCGCCGGATGGTGCGATCGTCGGATGTCATCGATATCCAGTGGACGACAACCTAACAGCATGTAACCCCTTCTCGACTAGAGGAGGGGTTTTTGGTTTACATGAGTCCTTTGCCACCGAGCGGGTGGTCTTCGAGCACGCGTTCAACATGCTCGAGCAATGGACGCGCTTGCGTAATCAAACGCCGCGTCACCGGTAACTCTAAAGACGCGAGGTGTGCAGCGGCATCCGTCCAGATTTCACGGACATGTAGCACATCCGGTTCGTCAGAAATACTGATGATGTAGTGCAGACAACTCGGATGAGTCTCTAAAGAAGCCGCAGCTTCAAGTAACAGGGCGATGACGTGGTCGCGTTGTCCGGTTTGAGTCGTAAATGTCGTCCATAATCCATACATCAAGAGGTACCTGATAATGGACGGACTTCTGCGCGCCAACCGTAAGATTCCCCTTCTGCGACTTGAGTCGTCGGATGAAGGGAAGCCAGTTCCATCGCATGATCCAAATCACGTGCTTCAAAGACAATCAAACTGCCAATCTGCTCTCCATGCGCTCGATCCGGCTCTACTTTCTTCTGTACGACCCCATCTTGCCAGTAAAATGCTTGTGTCGTAAGACCCGGGTGCCAGTCTGATAGGACATCGACTTGTTCATTGAAGGTGTTCATCAACGCATCACAACGCGACATCAAAGCATCGATCTCTTCCTTCGATAAAACATCCATTCGATCTGCATCATAATAACCAACATATAAGAATTGCATTGTCTTTCCTCCTCTCAATTTTCCCATTCCCTTCCATGAGAAGGCTAAACAAAAGCCTCCTGTCTCTACGCTGAGAAACAGGAGGCTTTTGTATCATTCATCTTTTAACTTGACGTTTTGATCGGCTGGTAACGTCGTCGTCGTTTCCTCGTCTTCAAGTTTCGGAACTCCAGCACCATAATCGGTTGTTTCATCCGTCACGTAAGACGCCGCGAACGCTGGATTCAGTAAATCGGACTTCGAACCGACGATGACGATCCGCCCGTGTCGGACTTCATCTTCTAGATCCTCAGCGACATCCTTCGTCATGCCAAGCTCGGACAACTGAGCAATCCGGTCATTTCGGTTACTCCGGACGGCTGATAATAACGTCTCAAAGAACGACTTCTTCGTCACGCGGTATGGTAACGTCTGTGTGTCATTCGCGATCCGTTCCGCGAGTTCTTCGTCTTTGGCAAAGATGTAAATCTGTTTATTCGAATAGCCACTTGATTTGAGGCTCGTCACTTCTGCGTCGACAGCGGTCATGTTTCGTACGATGCGTGTTTCAAGCATAAAAATCCCTCTCTTTCATGCAGCAAGCTGCTGATAAGAAGTTATACCCGGAACATAATAGTTGAAACCTGAAATTGAAAAATGGATCAAGCTGCAGTCTGGATTGAAGACGCACGCCGCTTTTGCCAGATCGTAAACAAGGCAATCAGAATCATCAGGACGACTTGTGGGATAAGCGTCTCGAGCGTTGGGTAGAAACCAATCCACCCGGCAGTTCCGAGTCCATTGATCGGATGAATCGGTAAGACGTTCGTCAGCTGCAACGCGTGCAGACTCGTACCAAGAATCTTGAACGCCATTAGATAGATTAACCACGACGCGACTTGGAACAGACGATGGATCGGTAAACGGACACCAATCTGGATGACCGCATACGAGACGAGACCGATGATGATGATCGCGAGACCGATTCCGGATAATAAGGCAGTTTTCGTCATCGCTGGTGCCATTCCGATATAAAATAACAACGTCTCAGCGCCTTCTCGGAAGATCGTCAAGAAGCTGACGAAGAACAAGGACGTCGTCGAAAGCGTTGATAAAAAGTGTTTTCGTTTCGCAACGGCGCTTTTCGAGTGCAACCAATAGCCGACGAACAACATGACAACGACCGCGACGATTCCTGTATAGCCTTCGATTTGTTCCCGACCCGTCGCCGCGAACGAGGCCTGAAAGACCGTCTGGAGGATGAGCGCTAACAGACCGCTTGCGATCAGACCAAGCCCAGCGCCTGCCCAGACCTTCCCTTCTTGTTTTGAACGACTTTTCCGTGCGAAAGCAACGAGCGCACTGACGATCAGTAACGCTTCGAGACCTTCCCGCAGCATGACGAGCATTGCATCAACAAACGTATAATGCGTCTTCGTTTGTAATTGTGCGATAGCATTCTCAAACGACTGGAGTTCTTGTGCCGTCTTTTCCCGCGTTTCCGGCGTCAGGCGGGCAAGTAACAGTGGTACATCTGATTCAAGCTGGGAATAGAGACCTTCATTACGTGTCCGGACCTCGCCTTCCGCACGTGGCCAAGTCTTCAGAAACGATTCAAGTGCTTGTTTCGCTTTCGGTAAATCATTTGCAGCTAGTGCGGTTTGCGCCTCCTCGAGTGGCGTCAGCAGCGACTGCAGTCCCGTTTTCTTCGCCTGGACTTTCTCTCCGTCGAGGAAAGACTGAACGGCCGTATCGAACTGATCAAGTGCGGCTTGCCATTCCTTCGTATCCGCGGAATCACGCGCAGCCGCGATCCGGATCGACGCGAGCGCCATCTCGATGTTGCCATAGTGACCGACACTGTCATTGCGAACAAGACTCTCGTGCGTCGCCCATGCGGTCAACAATCGTTGCTCCGCTGCCGGACGGTCGCTCGCCTTGACCTGCCGCATCTCTTTCGTCAACAAAAGTAATTGTTTTACTTTTGACTTCGCAACTGGGTCTGTCTTCGGTTTCGTTGCTTCTTCCTGCTTCCGGACGGCAGCAGAGAGAGCTGTCAGTTGCTCGCGGACTTCCGGAAACGCTGCCGATCGTTTCGCATCGACCTGTTTGACGGCTTTCGTGATTGCCGCTTGTTGATCAGGTAAGTCTTTGGATGCTTGATTCAGTTCATCAATCGCTTGATTCAGTGCCGCGCGATCTTCACTTGCGACGGCAGACAGGGCTTGTCCGATTGCGACATAGAGATCATCCGTCGATGCAGCATGGACGGGCACCGCGTGTTGACCGGCTATAAGGAGTACAAATACAAGGACGAGATTACGCAAATAACGCATCACCGATGTAGCCTCCTTTCGAGATTCCACCGAAGCAAGCGAAGATGGCACTTCCACGGTGCGTGATGTATTCATTCAATCGGTCCTGTGCGGCAAGACGACGCTGAATCTCGATGAATTGTTTCGGTGAACGCTGATACGATAAAAACAGCAGTCCGGCATCAAGGGCACCCGTCTTTTCATCGATGCCGTCTTGATACGAGTAGGAACGGCGTAAGATCGCTGTCTTCCCGTCCCCGTGTGCGACAGCGGTATGCGAGTCAACCGGTAAGGCGGCTTCGCCACGAGCTTGTCGTTTCGCTGGTGTGACGGAAGCGAACTCGTCTGTTGAGCCAAGCGGAGCCCCGGAAGCACGTTCGCGTCCGAAGGTCCGTTCTTGCTCTTTTAGAATCGTCCGGTCCCAGACTTCAAGATGCATCTGGATGCGACGGACGACAAGGAACGAGCCGTTCGTCAACCATGGTGTCCCGTCTTGCCACTGACAAAAGAGAGAGTCTTTCCGGACCTGCTTCTTCGAGACGTCAGGATTCCCCGTGCCGTCCTTGAAGCCGAACAGATTACGCGGCGTCCCACCAGAGGCATCTGCTGCTTTACTGCGCTGGAAACCAGCTTGCGACCAACGCATCGCGACCGTCCCACGCCCGACACGGACGAGGTTACGGATCGCATGGAAGACGACTTGGGCATCATCACCACACACTTGGACGACGAGGTCGCCACCGCTCCATTTTTCGTCCAGACGATCGAGATCGAACGTCGGCAACGGTTTAAGGGCATCCGGTCGTTTATGACGGATGCCGAAGCGACCGTCAAACAGACTTGGACCGCACCCGAACGTAAACGTCAAGTGTCCGGCAGATAATCCATCCGCTTCCCCCGTATCTTCCGGTGGAACATAACGGGACTCAGAGTCGCCATATGGTAACCCGGCCGCAAGTCTGGCGCATAATCGCGTCCAACGCTTTAGTAAATCAACGAGTTCGTCGCGTCGGTCCGTCTTGATATCAAACGCTACGACTTGGACGTGATTTTGTGGTGGAGTCAGAATTCCCGCTTGATACGTACCGTAGAACGGCTCTTGATCACTGGCTTCAACAGTCAATGTCCGCGGAAGAAACTTTTCAAGACCACTGGCATACAGGGCAGCACCGAGACTCGTCAAGCCCGCGACCTTAAGAACGTCACGCCGCGTGACACCTTCTTGGATTGGTTTCATGCTTATCCCTCCAGTACGATGCCCATCTTCGAGAGCGGTTCCGCGAGTTCATTGATGGCGACACTCATCTGTTTGACATCTTGTTTCGAGAGACTCGTATAAAGGACATAGCCATCGCCCTTTTTCTTCGCGTCGAGTAACGCATGGACATCCTTGAAGCGAGCCGCAATCTCTTTTGATAACGCCGCATCTTGTTTTTTCAGCGCCGGGTTCAATAGTTCGTAAATTTTTTCAGCCCCTTCGACGTTTGCCGCGAAGTCATATAAATCAGTATGCGAATAACGGTCTTCTTCCCCTGTCACTTTTGACGTCGAGACCTCGTTTAACAGATCGGTCGCCCCCGTGACGAGTAATTCTGGTGTCACCTCGACCGTCTCGACCTTTGCCCGAAGTAAGTGGACGTCCTTCATCAATTGTTTCGCGTACGCTTCATAACCTTTTGTCGTTCCCTTTTCAAATAACCCTTGCTCGATCCGGTGGTAACCACCCCATTCCGACGCTTTCACGTCGCCTGCTCGCGCATCGATCTTCGGATCAAGGTCACCGAACACTTCCGCGATTGGTTCTGCGCGTTCGTAATACATCCGTGTTGGTGCGTACAATGCTTTCGCTTCTTCAAGCTTGCCAGCCTGTACGGCATCGGTGAATTTTTCCGTCTCGCGGACGAACGTATCGATTTCGTTAATCGCATACGTCCGGTAATCCTCAACGACCTGGTCAAAATTCTCTTTTTTCGGTGCTGGTGTCTCCGCCTGTTTCGCTTCACTGCAACCTGCTAAAACGACGGCGAGCGCCCCTGTCATCAATAATGCTTGTTTCATGTATGGTTCCCCCTGTTACTAATTAAGTCAGTTCCTTAAATAGTATAGACGACAATGATAATCGTTATCAATAAAAATTTTTTGCAATAAAAAAAAGCTTGAACCGGTTTATTTCAACCGATTCAAGCGCTCTATCAGGCTTGTTCTTTGCGTTTTTTGAAGTACGTCCGTGAAATGATGAACGTGACGATCCCGAAGCCAATGAAGACGAACGCTTTTTGGAATAAGCTCAGGAACGACAAATCGAACAGTAAGAGCTTGACGGCACTGATGGTCAGTAGCAACAATCCGGACAATCGCCACGTCGACGACGTCCGCATCCGACCAATCGCGACAAGGACGAGTGCGAGGACAATATAGGCAGCGGACAACGTCGTACTACGCGCCGTCTCTTCAAGACCGCGGTAGAATGGTAACTCCATGATGATCAACGTGTAGGTCGTAAAAACCCCGATTGCGGCTAAAACGAGGACAAGTTGCCATGACCCTTTCCAGAGCGGATCACGATGTGTCTGAACGAGGAGCAAGACGAATGCCGTTGAAGCGACGACCATCGCGAGAACAGTCAAAGCGTAGGACAAACCTATGTTTTGATAGGATTCATAATCAATGACGGCTGAAAAGATAAAGACGACATACAAGCCGACGTTAAACAACCGTTGATGTGGCATGCGCGCCCGCGGAACGAACCAAAATGCGGCGATCAATCCGGCAATCAAGAAGTAGCGTAGTTGATACATCCAGCTGAGGGCATCTGCCGGAATCAAGAGGACGGCGACGAGTAAGGCAACGTGACCGACGCCGTTTTGAGCGTGATCCTTCAATCGTTCCGCAAGCACGTAGGCAATTCCGGCGAACAGAATCGCTACTAGCATTCCGAACGACCAATCAAGGATCAGTAACGTCAGTAAGACGACAATTCCGGCAAGCCAGCTTGGGACGTTTGGCTGAAACTGGATGCGTCGACCGACGAACGACGTCGCACCGTAACCAAAGAGTGCTGCAAGTAAGACCGACCACTCATCAAGTCGTGGTACCTGTTCATCAAGCCAGTAGAGCTCTAACGAGAGTAGACCGAACGCGAGTGCAATCGTAAAGATCACCCAAGCGAAGACGAACGCTTTTTTTGCCTTCAGTCGGTCAACGGCAAAGAAGATCGCTGCGAACAAGACGACTTCGTACAATAAGAAGAGCGGTAAGTTCGGCTCGTCCGATAATTGTAGATACGGTAATAAGAAACCGGTGATGGATACGAGGACGAGCAAGGCTTGCGACCGCATCCAGAGCATCAAACCGTACGCGATGAAGACGACGACGAGCTCAAGTAAGAAAGCTAAAGACGGTGGATAGAATTGATATAAGGCCATCCCGGCGAACAGTGCCGCCAACGCGACGATCGTACCGGTCGCGACAAGTCCGACCCCGAGCTCACGTCGTTTCTTCTCATACTGGTATTCTCCGAGAGCGATGACGAGTAAACCAATTAAGACCCCACTTCCGATGCGGACAGGTGGACTGATCAGACCGGCAACCGAGGCGTAGGAGAAAAGGAATAAAGCCCCGAGCGCAGCGAATATCGCTCCAATCCGGGGTAACCAGACGGTCGCGATGACCTGTTCCCATTCTTCGCGGGAGCGTTTTTCCTTAAATGTTGGTGGAGGAACAACCGGTTTTCGTTTCGTATAAGCAGGGCGCGGAGCTGGGCGAGCGACTGTACTTACTTCTGGTTCGCTCGGTTCAGGTGCGACAGGCGAATTGTGCTGTCCTTCAAGGGCAGCTACTCGTTGTCGTAACGCCGCGACCTCCTGCTCGAGACGCGTGATCCGTGGATCTTCCATCTCTTCACTTCCTTTCATGAATACATTGTCATTCTTTTACACACCTAGCAGGTGAACTCCTTCATTTTACAGTAGATTTCGTATCGATATGCCTGAAAATGACAAAAATCCGGTCGCGTCGGAGCGACCGGATGAGGGTTTAACGAACAGATAACGCATATTGTCCCGTTTGATTGAAAACGGATGTGAACTGCGAGCGACTGACACTGTACTTGCCGCGGTATGGGTCCGAGACGTAGAACGAACCACTTGAGACACCTGTCACGAGCATGACGTGATAGTTCCGGTAGCCTGTGAATGTTTTACCGTCCGGTTTGATCCAAGAAAAGTAGCCATATGGATTCTTGAAATCGACCGTTGCCCAGACGATGACTGGGTTACCGCTACGGATTTCACTCTCAATTTTCGAGACGCCTTGTTTCGAGATATCAACGGCACCACTGCGGTATTTTTTCGCAAGTGGTAGGATCCCTTTCGGGTAGATGCCCCAGTTCTTGTAGTAGTCGAGCGTACCGGCTGGATTCCCCGTGAACATTTTTTCTGGATCTGCCCAGTAATACTTTCCGTTCTTATACGTCGCGTTCTTCATACTTTTTGGCATTTGCTTATAGAGTGACGCAGCAGAGACGGCTTTTTTCTTGTATTCGAGTGCCATCTTCAACGAGATGAACTCACAGCCAGATGGATACCCGAGTGAATATTGGTTGTAGTACGGGACGTTTAGCTTCTTCGTCGTCGTCGATGGTTTCGACTTCGAGACGTATTGCGTCGAGATATAGCGGTAGCTTCCCTTGTAGAGAATCCGTGTCCAGCTCCCTGACGTGCCGTATGTCGCGACGGCAACCCCTTTATTCAGCTGCCCTACGACCTTATACTTCGTTCCAGCACCCGTCCGGACGTTAAGTGTGCCGACCGTCGTATACTTCGTCCCGGTCGATGTGTACTTCGACGAAGACGATTTGACGAAATCCTTGTGTATGTAGCCGGTGCGGGATTTAAAGCTGATTTTGTACCAGCTGCCAGACGTGCCTTTTGAACTGTAGACGTTTCCTTTGTAAATCTTTCCGAGAATCTTACTCGATGTCGACGGTTTTTCGCGAACGCGCAAAACATCCGTCGTCACGGTTAATTTCGTTGCTGCTTCAGCAATGAGCGAAGGACTGAGTACGCCAACGAAGATGACTGCAATCAGCAGTACGGAGAAAAAACGTTTCATGATAGACCCCCTATGGTGTAATTTGGTGACTCGTTCCCCTTTTCCCAACTTTTTGAAAAAATAATCAACATTTCTTTAGAAAAATCTGAAAAATGAGGAACGTCCTTGTTCGTTATATCAAAAAAACTCGATCATGCCTACGGGCACAGTCGAGTTGTCATCTTTCTGAAATCAAAATAAAATTTAATTTTTAATCGTTAAAATATATGGTGATGATTGCGCAAATGCTTGTTCGAGCAGATGAGCGACGAACAAGGTATCCTCTTCCTTGACTGGTAGCGGCGCGTCCTCGACGATACTACGGTAAAAGGCGCGATACATTTTACCGTAATCGCCAACAGGACTTGGAATCCGGACGTCTTGCAGATGACCGTGTTCATCATGATAAATCAAACGCCCATAATCGTCTTCTGAATCCTCACCGAACCCCTCTTCTCCCGGGAAGTAGTTCGCTTTCAGGTCGAGCTCTTGCCGGTCGACGTGTTGTTTGATGAACGTGCCGTTCGTGCCGTGTAACATCCACCGGGGTGCCGGGGCAAGTGCGACATGACTCGTCCGAACGCTGACCTTAAGCTCCGGATAATAGAGATCAATCGCAAACGCGTCGTCTGGATTATGCGGCAGTCGAACACTGCGCACGTCAAAGGCGACCTTGTCCGGTTTTCCGAACAAAGCGATGATTTGATCGAGCGTATGGACGCCGAGTCCGTAAAGCGCACCGTTTTCGTGACGCGCGTCAGCTGAAGCCGCTTCCGGGCGGAATAGATCAAATTGCGAGACGACCTCGACGAGACGACCAAGTTTCCCGGAACGGATGATTTGCGCAACGACTTGGAAGTCGCTGTCGTAACGTCGGTTTTGATAGGCGAGAATCTTGACGCCTTGCGCATGTGCTTCTGCAAATAGACGCTTCGTCTCCTCTTCCGTCACCGTAAATGGCTTTTCGACGAGCACGTGCTTTTGATGTTGCAACGCGAGCAACGCGTATTCGAAATGTGTCGCCGGTGGTGTATTGATGACGACGACATCAAGTGCCGGGTCAGCGAGCATTTCGGATAGATCCGTCGTAAAACGGGCATCCGGCAGTCGATCCTGATAGGAGGCGAACAGCTCCGGTTTTTCCTTCCGATTGTAAATCCAGGTGACATGATAGTTGTCCTCGATCATCACGTACGGTAAATGGTAACGGGTCGTACTTTTGCCAAAGCCGATGAAGCCGATATTCAATCGCATCCGATCACTCCTTGAACCGTTCTTTTTCTATTACCATACCAAACGAAACGACCGTTGTCTTGATTGAACCGCTTCAAGCCGTCGCTTCGATGCGTTCATACTCATAAATCGAGAAGCCGTCCCGTGTTCCTTGATGGACGAATCCGAAAGACGTGTAATACGCGTTGAGAAACTCGTTTGAAGCGACACAGTCGAGTCGTAGGATTTCTCCTTCATCCTCTGTCACTGCAATCGCGTGTTCCAGTAGTTTTCGACCGACACCACGTCCTTTTGCGCGGTCGCTGACGACGATTCGATGGATATACAGACCTTCTACATCATCCCACAAGGATTGATCCCATTCGAGCGAAGGAAGCAGGGCAACGGAACCAAGCAGCTCGTTCTGATCCTCAAAGACATACAGGCGGCCGGCTTCTAAATCTCGCGCGACGAGTTGTTCGATGTCTTGCTCCAGATAAGCAGACCACTGGCTACTGCCACTGGCTTTGAGGGAGAGCGCTTTTTGCTCAAGTAGGGTTGCGATGTTTCGAACGTCTTTTGATGTAGCTTGTCGTATCATGTTATTCCTCCTGTTACAAAAAAATTCTTCTCTATCCTAACGAATGTACAGCGAGAAGAAAACCTTTTTGCTTCAAGATTTCATCGTTCCCCATTATTTTGTGATTTTTTTCATATTCCACAATTTTATTTCAATGTAACGTATCCTTTAGGAGTGATCTGACCCCCAGTCGTCACAACGGTAAACGACCGGCTTCCCACGAGCCGGTCGTTTTTTGTCGTTCAGGCGAGTTCAACCCAGCGACGCGACAAATTCCGTGCTTGCGCCCGGTACTCGTCGTCTTCGACGATCGGATTACTGAGTCGTGGAGCGGAGTCCGCATAGTAGCCACCGTTGTCGAGCGGATCGTCGGTCGTTGCGAGATAGAGTGCCGTCTTCGCGCCGTATTCTGGTGTATAGAGTTTTCCGGTCCAGTATCCGACTTGCGCGACCGGTTTGAGTAACGTCTTCATCACTTTCCCGTACTTGCCGCGATAGAACAGATCTGTATTGACGATCCCCGGGTGGACACTGACGAACGTGATCCGGTCACCGTGTTTTTCAGCCAGTTCACGCATATGAATCATTTGCAGGAGCTTGGATTCGCGGTAAGAACGCATCGGGCTATAGTGTTCTTTTTTGACGTGGGCGATCGCTTCGAGTTCGACGTCGGTCCGAATCAAGCCGCCTTCACCAGCGAGCGACGAAATCGAGATGACGCGAGGGTCGTTTCCTTTCTCAAGTAACGGCAATAAGCGCTCGATCAAGTAGAAATGACTCAAGTAGTTGACTTGAAATTGTGATTCAAATCCATCCTTTGTAATATGATACGGCGGTACCATGACACCGGCGTTTAAAATCAAGCGGTCGATCCGACCGACTAAATCAAATAGACGATCCGCGAAGCGACGGACGGAATCCAGTTGATCAAGTTGGACGATCTCGATTTCGAGTTGCGTATGCGATACACCGTGCTCCCGTAGTAGTTGCACGAGTGCCGTCGCTTTCTTCTGCGAACGGACGGTCGCGATGACCCGATCTCCCCGCTCCAATAATTCTTGAATCGTGACCATCCCCATACCGGAGTTGGCACCTGTGACGATACAGATGTTCATCCTTTTTCCTCCTTGTGTTCCATTTTGAACGCCAATAGTTCTGTTTCTAGTTTTCCTTTTTCTTTTCGTTTGTACACCTCGTTTTGACGTTATTTTTCGAAATTTTCAAAAAGTAACGTATACTAAAAGGAGAATATGTTATCACGAAAGAGGTGGTCGGATGGAGGAAGGGACGATTTTATTCGTCGCAGGAACGTTACTATTGATTGCGATCATCACGACGAAGTTTGCCGTCCGGTTAAATGTACCGACGTTGATCCTGTTCGTTGTCGTCGGGATCGTCGCTGGTTCCGATGTCACCGGGTGGATCAACTTTGGTGATTTTGAACAAGCTCGTCTCTTTGGGACGATGGCGCTCGTTCTGATTCTGTTTGATGGTGGCTTGCATACGAAGTGGACACACTTCCGGAAAATTCTCCCCGCTGCCCTGTCGCTCGCGACCGTCGGTGTCCTGGCAACGACCGGGATCATTGCCGTCGTTGCATATCTATTACTTGATTTTTCTTGGCCGGTCGCGTTATTGATCGGCGCGCTCGTCGGCTCGACTGATGCGGCCGCTGTCTTTTCCCTGCTCAGTGGAAGACCGGTCGATGCCAAAGTCAAACATACGCTTGAAGCGGAGTCCGGAACGAATGATCCGATGGCCGTCTTCCTGACGATCTTGTTCACATCGTTTGCGTTAGCGCCGGAATCGTTCTCGATCGGTGCGGGTATTCTGTCCTTCATCTACGAGATGGGACTCGGGACACTAGTTGGTCTAGCGATCGGGTATCTCGTCACGCAACTGCTGAACCGGATCGAGTTGCCATCGTCCGCCCTTTATCCGACGCTTCTGTTCAGTGGGGCGCTCTTCTCGTATGGTCTCGCGACGATTTTGCACGCCAGTGGGTTTCTCGCCGTCTATTTGACCGGGATTTGGATCAACAATCATGACATGATCTACCGCGAGACGCTCAAACGATTCAGTGGCAGCTTGTCGCATTTAGCAGAGATCGGCATGTTCATCATGCTCGGACTGCTCGTCTTTCCAAAACAATTACTCGATCCTCGGACCTTGTTCGTCTCGGCCGTCATCGTCCTGACGTTGATCCTGCTCGCTCGTCCACTTGCCGTCGTCTTGTCGTTGCTGCCGTTTCGATACACGGTCAAAGAACAGAGTGTCATCACGGCAGCCGGATTACGGGGCGCCGTTCCAATCATTCTCGCGACCTATCCGCTTTCAAGCGGTCTCGCGGAAGCGCCGCTTCTTTTCAATATCGTTTTCTTCACCGTCATGACGTCTGCTCTCTTGCAAGGAACGGCCTTGCCGTGGATCGTCCGGCGAATGGGGCTTGAGACACAGCACGACACGACGGTCGAACCGTTCCTGAAATTCATGACCGTCACCCATCCACAAGCGGAGATCATCGAGGTCAGGGTCTCGACAAACAGTGTGATTGCCGGAAAAACGCTACAGGATATCGAGATGCCCCAGGATGTGCTCGTCGTTGCAATCATTCGTGAAGATGAAATTCTGACGCCGCGTGGTCAGACACGTGTCCTCGTAGACGATCAACTGTTGATTTTGACACCTAAACAAGCGGATCAGGATGTTCGACGGCTAATCGTGTCGCTCGGGTTATAGGTCGTTCTTTACACATCCTCCAGTAGGGTGTGTTTTTTGGTGTGGATTGGTATACTCAATAAGGAAAATAAAGGAGGAAAATTCATGTTGAAGCGATTGCTTGCCGTTATTATGACAACCGGTCTCGTTTGCACTGTGCTGACGTACATATCCTATACACCGATTACAGAGAGGGAAGCGAATACGATGTATGATTCATTCGGTTCAACATTTTTGTCATACGTCTTATTCGCCTTGCCAATCATCTTGCTGTCCGGCTTTTTACTCGACTTTATCATCGGCATGATCATTAATCGTTCTTCAACGACACTAGCGTATGTGCCGACAGTCGTTGGTTATGGGATGTACGGCATCGTGATTGCGAGTCTCCTGATTCTCTTGACGACGAAGGACGAATTTGACCTGCCGCTTTCTTTTACGATCGCTACTCTGACAGCAATGATCTATTACAGTCTGTCCGTCGTCTTTAATCGATTGTCACAGCACGCGCACTAAAAAAACGAACAGGCACGTCTGCTTACTCGCGGACGTGCCTGTTCGTGTTATTCTGCTTCCGTTCGTTCAATCGTGATGACACCCGGTGGACGATGCGGGAAGGTCAACGTCAGACCGGCAAAGCGACAAATATCATCTTCGTTCGGTGCCCGGTGCACCCACTCGATCGTCTCTTGTCGTGCTAGCGCGTGGCGGATCCGGTTATCGGCTTGTGTACGCGAGATGCCGCGGCAATCGACGTTCGTGATATACGTCGCTTCGTCCGACTCGATCTGTTGCCAAATCCCGAGGATCAGTTGACCAATCGGACTGACGGATTGACCATCCGGTTCTTCACTGCTGACGGCATCATCGAGCATTTCGATGACAGCGTCACACGTCTCACCGGAAGCAAGCAATCGCGTCGATCCTTGTTGTAGAATCCGGTATCGCGTCACGCCGTTCTCGAGCCACAAGCGCTGTGCGAATGGATTGACCGGAACACCGTGGAAAAATGTCTGCGTCCCGCGCCAAGCAAAACCAAATGATGGATCGTACGCCCGAATCGTCGCCATGGCGCGATCATGGAACTTAGCGATCGTCTGTCGTTCTGTTTCCAGTAAAGTCCGGATCGCGTTATCGTCTTCTAACGGGACCGTCTTTGGTGTCACGGTGAATAATTCCGATTCCGGTAAGCGGTGTGGGGATAAAATCGTTCCGTCGAATCGATAATCGTTCGCCGGACGTCCAGTGCGCCCGACGGATAAGCGCCACGTTCGTTCTTCCGGCATGAAGGCATAACTTTGATGGGCAAAAGGTGGTGCGACGAACAGTCCCGGAAACGGATCGAATGTGTCGACTCGCAGGACGTCACCGTCATACCAACACTCTTCGATCAGACGGACGAGCCGTCCGACGGGTGCATTACGGTCCGTCAGGTAACGACCGGTATTCGCATGAAATCCGAGTAGGAACTCGCGCTCTTCTTCCTGAAAGGTCACCATCAAGAGTTGGAACAACGACGCAATCTGCTGCTCGACGAGTTGTGGCTCCTCCTCCGTCTTTGCCTCGAAGGCGACCATCTTCCAGCCGGACCGCTCATACAGATGGATCGTCACCGGAAAGAACAGGAAGGCACCATGTGTCGCTTCGAGCTTGACCATGTCCTGCGATGCTAATCGTTCCGTCAGTAGGGAAAAGCCCATTCGTTCGAAATGATCTTGCAGCCGTCGTTTCCAATGTGTGAACTCCACGCAATCCTCTCCTCTCGCGAATTATGCGCCGCGCTTTCGTAACGGATTCTTTGACCAGTAGATGTAGAGACCAACGAGTCCCGCGATGCCGATGAGATAAGACGGCGTTCCGCTGACTTGAATTAAGACGTCTGGTGCCGGGAAGACCGTCACGAGCAGTGCCTTGTAGGTTGAAAATAAAATGAAGCTGATGACGAATTGAATCCACACCCGCGGTTTGACTTGTTTAAGCTTCGGTGCCGTGATGACTTGTGACATCGCGTCGATCAAGAACAGAGCGATGATCGAGAAGAATAAGTAATCAATCAAAGCGAATTGGAACAATCCATCGATCCCTTCGATGAAGATGAACATCAGGATCGACGAGACATAGTTTCGTGTCCAACGCTTTTGTGTCTCCATCCGGTGTCGCTGTGGTAATTCAGCGATCATCTGATCGAGGCGTGCTTCGACCGATAGTCCGTGAATCTCTTCGAATGGACGCTGCTTGCGCTGGGCTTCATAGATATCTGCCCGCAGACGGTCTTCAATCTCCGTCCGGTCCGGTTCTGCGACATTCAGATTCAAGCGTGGTAAAACGGTTTCTAATAGACGTGTGTTGGCTTTCGTTAATTTCAATCGATTTCCCCCTTTTTCATGTTTAAGTATACTGGGTTTTTGGGAAAAATACGTAGTGGAAGTAAAAGATTGCTTGACGAAACGATGAAGAATGTTCAGAATTATTAAAATATAGTGTCGGAATCAGACAGAAAGGACGTGTCGGACCATGCGTCAAACATTGACGAGCGCCGCCTTGATCACCTTGCTGACAAGTGCGGGCATCGCCTTCCCGTTGGCTGAAGCGAAGCCACCTGTGGACCAAGAACCGGTCGAACTCGATCAGCAACAGGAACAAACGCCTGAAACAGAATAATAATAACCCGCGCTCAAGCAGGAGCGCGGGTTATTTCATGTATCACTAGGTTGGGTGACGCGTTCGTCAATCGTGACGGTCCATGTAACGACCGTCGTACTGTCACGAACACCCTGTGCCTCGATCGTCGAGAGAAGTTCTTTGACACCACCTGATCGTAAAGTTTCCTCGATCTGCATCGCGTTAGCATATGGGGTTCCCGGGCACTCAAGCAAACCATCCGTCGTCACGAACAACTGATTCTCGCCTTGGCGCAATTCGCGGACGCCTCTTGTATAACTCGGCACCGGTAACGCAAACGTGTTCGCGCGTCCAATCCATTCATAGAATTGCCGCTGGTTCAAGGCAGCTTGTCCCATCTTCATCAACTCCGGGTGAAACAGATACAAGACGACGTCACCGATCGAGAACCACCAGATGAAGCGCCCTTTCCGGACGGTAATCAGACACGCTGTCTCCCCTTGCAACGTCGCACACGCCGCTAAAAAGTCCGGATCTTGAAAGAAATCCAGCACGGTCGTCTCGATTCGTTGGAATGCGTCCGTAAGTGGGGCCTCAAGATCAGTCCGAATGCGTGACTCGTGTTGTGCTAACTGCTGTAAGACAAGTGCCGCACTATCCGCTGTCTTATGAGCGTCTAAGACGACGGTCATCTCCCAATCGTCGCCGATTAAGATGGCAGCCCCGTCTTCGTTTTTATATTGACCGCTTCTTGAGCAGCCTCCGAATCGTCCGAGCGTCACTCGACCAATCTGGTCAATCTGCTTCGTGTCGACGAATGGTTCGTCGGATCCGACCCAGAAGTAGGATGGATGTGTCGTCTGCATGCATCAGTCTTCCCTTCTTTACATCTCCCGCAAGTACGGTTGCAAGAATAAGCGTAATCGTTTTTCGTAGTTATCCGGGTCCATCGTGTACGTCTCGTCATGACCGGCATCGCGAACTGGATACAATTGTTTTAATCCCGTTTTTGCTTGATACAGTTCGTACATCATCCGAACCGGAACGAGTTCGTCCTTCATTCCATGAATGAACATCGTCGGAACCCGACTCTTCGTTGCTTGACGGGTCACCGAGACGTCACCATAAAAGAAATCTTGCTCGCCCTTGTTCCACATGCTCGCGATCGTCAGAGACGGAAGTGCCGGGTAACGGATCTGTTCGTCCGCAAGTAGACTGAGCCAGTCGTCGAGTCGGGCGTAAGCTCCTTCAGCGACGATCGCCCGGACTTGGGTTGGTACGGTCTCGCCAGAAGCGAGTAAGACGGTCGCTGCGCCGACACCGAGTCCGTGATAGACGATTCGTGTATCGTCTCCGTTTTCAGCAAGCAGGCGTTTCGTCCATTCCAAGACATCCAGTCGATCGAGCCAACCGTAATTCCGGACGCCACCGCTTCGATCCTGCCCACGCCGTTCGATGAGTAAGACATTGAAATTAGCCTCATGGTAATAACGGGCAAGCGCATAAACACCGGTCTGTGAAAACATCATCTCATCCGGAACGAGGAGGACCGTCTGTTTGCTACCGTCAACCGGTAGATAACGACCGAAGCGGACGAGCCCGTCCTTCGACCATTGCTGTGTCTCGCTCGTTTGTTTGAACCATGTCTCGTCTTTCGTCACCTGTCCGTTTCTCGTCGTCTTCAGAATCGGAGAAGCGTCCGACTGACCGATCAATGTTTTTTGCATCCGGTATCCATCATAGACGATGAACAGTAGCAGACACGTGACGAGCAACACGATGCCGATTCCCCATTTGCGCATGTGCTTCGCTTCCTTTCCGACAGTGAGTCTTTCCTTATTCGTCGTCGGTTTTCACTTCCCCTGCTAACGGGGTCGAAAGGAACGATTGTTTATACCAGCGCTGTAAGGTATCGATATCCGTTCGTTCAAAATAAAGCGCGTTAAAAGCAGTATTGCCCCGTAGTTGAATCTCAATCCGGGCAATCTCCTTTGCTTCGAGCCAGCGAGAAACGGACCAGGTCAATTCCTCAATTTTCAGTCGTGGCGTATAGACGGTCTCTTTTTGGACCCATTGTTTGCGTAACATCAAGAGATCGTGACCGGTTCCGAAACGGGTCTTTCGGTAACCGCTGCGCACAGCGAAGTAATAGAACGGTAACCAGATGAACAGAAGCAAGATCAAGAAGCGCCATGAGGAATCAAGGACGATGATGACGACACTGCTTAGTGCCGTAAACAACAGCGCATAACCGAGTAACGGCCAACGAACCCGGTAGCGAAAGCCAATCGGTGCGACTTCATGCTGCGGACTGAACTGACGAAAGCGCGGCAGATATGTCGCTAGGAACGGATCAATCTCGTTCGTCCGGATGAATGGATGGAGCAACAGTCGCTCCTTTTCTCCAGTCGCCGAGATGATGTGCAAGGACAGGCTAGCCCGTCCAATCAACCGCTGAATCCAGCTTTCCTGAATGACGAGGGCTTGAATCTTATCAGCATGAAACGCGACCTCGGTCCGGTTCAACATTCCGTACCCGATCAATAATCGGTTGTGTTGCAAGACGGCACGGTACGAACCGTATTTCAAGATATAGACGATGATCGAGCCGATATAGATGACGAGTAAGACGAGGACGCCAAGTCCCGTCAAGACGAACAACGATAAATGAGCGAGTTCCGAGAACAGTCGATCGACATAACGTTCAATGAACTGATCGATGAATTGATAGGCGGTCCCGATCCCGACGAGCGCTAGTCCGACGCGTCCCGACAAGGCACCAGCTAATGCCAAATCGCGGACAGGGATCGTATAGGCGACTTCCGCCTGCTGTTCTTCGACGACGAGTTGCCCCTCGTTTTTGATCGAAGACTTTAGTTCTTTCGCAAAATCAAGACGGATCCCTTTTAGTTCGACTTCTGGTGTTCCGCTCTCAGACGACGTCTCGACGGTCAACGTCGCAAGACGCAACAGTCGTTCGATGACGTTTTGCTGAATGCCGATCGACTCGATCCGTTTACGTTGCGTCGTCCGTTCACTTTTTTGAAAAATTCCTTTGCGGACCCGAATCGTCTCGGCATCAATCGTGAACGTATAGAAATACCAGGAGGCGATCCCGTATAAGAGGACGAACACAATCCCAACACTGACCCCGATCCACGTATAGGTGTTGATCTCGCCTTTGCGGATCGCATTTAAAATCAAGGCGGCGAACGGAATCAGGAGCGAGCGGATGATCGAGATACTCGACATCACGATGAACAGCGGGTGGACACGCCGGGTCATAACGATTCCTCCTCCCGCTCCTCGAGTTTCGCGAAGCGTTCGACTTGTATGCGTAGCACGTCTCCTTGCGCACGATCGAGTCGTGACAACGTGACGAAGCCGGATGCCGTTCGAATATCCAGTGTGATCAAATCATAGCGACGCAGAATCGGTCCCGTTTGGCTATCGATCAATTGCACCTTGACGAGCGGCACGGTGACTTCGCGGCGGAAGAAGATGCCGTTGCGGACGACGAGAAATTCCTCATCGATGCGATAACGCATATACTTCAAGCGAAGAACGGGTATGTAGACGATACGGGGAATGAAATAGATCAGCCAAAGCAGACCGGCGATGCCCATCCACCAAGGTGTCAGGTCGAGCCACATGACTTGGGTAATCGTCGTTCCGATCAAAATGACGGCGATCAAGCCGTGTAACGGCAACAATCCGAGCCGTTCTGCTCGAATCGATCGTTCTGGCAGCGTATGCCATTGTACAGTAGACATCAAAAAAACACTTCCTTTCGTTTCCATTTACGGTTAAAAACGTCGCTTGGTTTCAGACAGCGGTTGACATTTTGTATGATTTCATCGCATATATAGAAGTGAAGAACTGTAACACCAAGGAGGAACCATGTTAACTTTTGAAGAAAAATTACGAATTATCGAGACTTTCCCACAGCTCGTCCGCAAAGATGTCTCGCTGAAACGCGTCAATTTCCAATTCCCGGACAGTCAGTATGAGAAGAAGAATCTTGTCTATCATTTGCATCCGAACGGGAACGGCTTCGTCTATGCCGCTGGTCTACCAGGTTATGAAACGGACGAAAAAGGATTCGTTAATATCCGTGAATTTTCAGAGCCTGCTTTAATTCTCTTATTAGAAGATGCAATCAAAGCACTCTCGACGGTCCAATCGGTCGAAACACTCGAAGAAACATGGGTCAACGATAACCAGTTCGAATTGACGTTGCTCAATGAAGACATCGACACGTGGCTCGTCTACGCTGGTGATCTTTTAGACGGTGCATTCAACTCGTATAAGGAAGCAGCGAACTATCTTGAAGAAGAAGGTTTCCGCCGTAAATAAGACAATGAGCGATCCGGTTAATCCGGGTCGCTCATTTTCATGACGAGACGATTCAGTGCCGCTTTGACGACGCGTAAGTCTTCTTCGTCGACGTCGAGTGTCTGGACGAGATCAAGCGGAACAGTCTCTGCTTGTTTCCGTAACGCACGACCAGCATCCGTTAAAAAGATCTGGATGTGCCGTTCGTCTTCCGGCTTACGGACGCGTCGCAACAAATCTGCCGCTTCGAGTTTCTTCAGTAACGGCGTCAACGTTCCCGAATCAAGATGGAGCCGTTCACCGATGGCTTTGAGTGATTGTCCCTCCTCTTCCCAGACGACGAGCATGACGAGATATTGCGGATACGTCAGACCAAGTGGTTCAAGTAACGGACGATAACGACGCGTGATCTCACGCGAAATCGCATAAAACGGAAAACAGAGTTGTTCATCTAAAGCTAACGGGTTCATAAAAAATTCCTCCTATCGTGAGCAAACGAGTTGCATTTCGATTTAAATTGTATACAATCTAATTGTAAGCTACTTATTTGAATCTAACAACGAAAGGGAGTTACACACATGAAACCAATGTTCACATCATCTGCAACAGCTGTCGGAGGTCGCGACGGACGCGTCGTATCGGAGGACGGTATTCTTGACGTCGCCCTCGCAATGCCGGTACCAGGATCGAAAAAACAAGCAACGAACCCAGAACAACTCTTTGCTGCAGGATATTCTGCTTGCTTCGACTCTGCCTTGAACATGGTCGCTCGCAAACAAGGGATCAAACACGATGGCAGTGAAGTCACAGCACACGTGACATTAAACGAAGCAGCTGACGGATTCATGCTTTCCGTCGAACTCGATGTTCTCGTCCGTGGGATCTCGGAAGAAGCGGCGGCTGAACTTGCGAAAGTCGCGCATACGGTCTGCCCTTACTCACGTGCAACTGCTGGAAACATCCAAGTCGACGTCTACACACGTACGACTGACGCAGAATAAGTGTAGCATTTCTAGCCAGTCCGAGGTTCACTCTCGGCTGGTTTTTTGTTTTTATAATGAATTCGGTAGTTGAAATAATTGCATTCTTGATGATGAACGGTTGCTCTCACGAAAAGAACAACCGCTCTTTTTTCATAGTTGATGGACCGATAAGATGACGAGTTCCCCGGATACGGTGACATAATAGGCATCCTCGAACCGATAGCGTTCATTGTGTTCTGCGTCATAGACCGTGACCATTGGTTCCGCGTCGTCTCCGATCGCTTCGTGTAGATAAAAGCGTCCACGTAAGACACGTTCGAACGGCTCCTTATCGAGGAATCGGGCACCGTTGCGTAAGTTGATCACTTCATGATGGTGCTCGGACCGGTCATTGACGATGAAGATCGTCGACTCGACGTCATCGTACGTGAAGTCGAGCGGTTCATAGTCACTCCACTGAATCCGGGCAACCTCTTCGACACTCGCTTCCGTATCAATCCGGTAAAAGATTTCTTCGTTCAAACGATCGGTATAGGCACTGAAGATCAGATGCCCTTCCTGTTCTCCGAGATACTGAACGGTATCCCCTTCCCCTTCTAACTTCAACAAGGTTGCGAACGATAAGTGCTCAACACCACGTTCGATCTCCTCGATCAAGGTCGGTAGTGGGGCAATCAACAGACTTTCCGAGTGGTCGATCGGATCTTCTGGTGAGATGACACCACTTTCAAGGGCATCATAGAACGAGAACTCATCGAGCCGAGCATTACAGACGATGTACTCCTTCTCTTCGAGCGTGACGAGAAAGAAATAGAGTTCCCGGTAATTCTCCGTCATCCCGTAGAGCCGTGGATCGCGAATCGTCTGCCGCGATTCATCCTTGACGTCATACAAAAACGCAGACGTCGTATCGGTCGTTTGTAAGAATACGAGATAGTTCTCATTGAGCACCCAGTAGAGCGTCAAATCTCCTTCGACATAAAACGACGCAATCTGCTCCCGTTTACCGGACAAGAGATCGATGACGAGCACTTCCGTCTCCCCGCCCTGCTCTTGCGTATGTTCATTCAAACAATAGACTCTTCCGTGCCGCACGAACGGTCGGGTTGGTCCGTGATCCGTCAAGGCTTCTGGCGTTAGATCGACCTGTTCCTGATCTTCAAGATCATATCGGCTGATGTGGTAACGGGCGTCATCAAGACGACGTCGAAAATAGATCGACGATGGTGTGACATGCAAGACATCCATATGATCGGCGGGTAAAGCACGGGCATCCACTATTTCCATGATTAATCTCCTCCCGGACACGTACTACTTGTCTTTTTCCCACGAATCGTACTGCTTCAAACAGGGTCTTGCTGTGCGTTTAACGAAGCAGAGTGCTACAATATGGCTAGATGACTACAGGATGAGGAAGGTGCGAAACGGTGCAATCACAAGATTTAAATACGATGATGCTCGAATATGTCAACGATAAGGAAGAATACGATGCCTACGCCGACAAGTTGAAGATGCTCTTGTCCGAGTTGCTCGACGCGGCAGGCATCAAATACCACTCGATCGTCGCCCGGACGAAGGACTCCGAGAGTCTGTATCAAAAAGTCTTACGGCAACCGAACAAATACCGTTCACTCAAGGACGTCCATGACTTGACTGGGATTCGGATCGTCACTTATTTCCATGACGACGTCCGGGAAGCGGCACGCATCATCGAGAATGAGTTCGCGATCGACCGAGATCAATCGGTCGATAAGTCGACCTTGCTCGATACGACGGAATTCGGTTATCTTTCGGTCCACTTCGTCGCTTCACTGAGCGATCAGCGGCTTGCCCTGAGCGAGTATGGTCGTTTCAAGGATTACACGGCTGAGATCCAGATTCGCTCGATCCTGCAACACGCGTGGGCGGAGATCGAACATGATCTCGGATATAAAAATCCGAACAGTGTCCCAGCAGAAGTCCGGCGCAGCTTCAGTCGGGTGGCAGGATTACTCGAAATCGCCGATCAGGAGTTCGTCAACATCAAGAAACAGTTGAAACAATTTGAAGACGAGACCGTTCAACAAATCTTGTCTGACCCCCATCAAGTCCGGATCACGGCAGATAACTTGAACTACTTCATCGATCACTCCCCGGTCATCAACGAGCTCGATAAACGACTCGTTACATCGCAAATGATGCTCGATTCCGATCAACAACTGATCAACGAACTGATTCGGATGTTCCATTATGTCGATATCCGGACGTACGGAGAGTTGATTGAAGCCGTGACGACGCACAGTCCGCTCGCCTTACGCTGTGCGAAGGTCATGCCGAATCCGTTCCTGCCTCGTCAAGGAATCGGCATCGCCTATATCTGCATGGCGCTGACGATTGCTGGCGAAGATACACACCGGATCGACTACTTCTTCCGCCGCTTCTATCCAGAACTGCGCAACGTCGAAGAGATCGTCGCCCAAGTCGCCCGCGTCGTCGAAACAGATGATTCAAGAGAAAAATATTGATTAAACTAAAATTTTTCACTATACTAAATCACGAGTGAAAGAAACTACGGTATAGAAAGAGTGAACGATACATGGCAACTACACTAGAAGTAGCACAACGCGATCAGTTGATCGTTGATACAGAAAAAGGATTACGGATGAACTACCGCGCGATCAAGAAGGACGTGCGTAGCATGTTCACGACTTACTTGACACGCAATGAATTCTTCATCTTGAAGTCCCTTTGTGCGAACAGTCCGCAAATCGCCTCTGCCCTCTCGCAGGAGTTCCAATTCTCAGCGAGCATGATCACGGCATTAGCAGACGAATTGACGAAAAAAGAGTTGATCTCGCGTGAACGAAGCGAACTCGATCGTCGTGTCGTCGAACTTCGCGCCACTCCAAAAGGCATCGAGCTCTATGAAAAACTCGAATCGATGAAGATGGATTACCTCGCAGACGTCTTCGAGGACTTCTCGGATCAGGAACTCGAACTGTTCCGGACGCTCTTGACGAAGCTTGAAAAAACAATCTAAGCTGTTCAATCGAACGGATCCGGTCAGGACGACCGGATCCGTTTTTTAGTAAATTCAGGAGGAGGAAACGCGATGTTTGATTTCGAATCGGTGCAACAGTTACGACAGACGGGACAATATGAAAAAGCGAAGGCAGTCGTCCGTCAGTATGTCGAGACGGCACCTAACGACCCGACCGTCCTCTATCAGATGGCGTGGTGTCATGATAGTCTCGGTGAGGAACAGGCTGCAGTTCCCTATTATGAACAAGCACTAGCGCTCGGTCTTACAGGTGAGGACCGTCTGCAGGCATATATCGGGCTCGGCAGTACATATCGTGTCATCGGTCAGTTCGAAGTTGCGTCAGACGTGTTCCATCGTGCGCTCCGTGAGTTTCCGGACGCCCATGCCCTGCAAGCCTTCCTCGCAATGACGGAGTACAATCTCGGTCAAGCCGATCAGGCAGTCGGTCGGTTGCTGAAGAGTCTTGCTACGACGTCGTCGGACGCCTCGATCCAGACATTTGACCGAGCAATCCGTTATTATGCCGATCATTTGGACGAGATCGTCAAAGAATGAACGGCAACGGTTGACGAGTGCTCGTTTTGCACAGCATAATGTAACAGCCAAGCGGACTCGCTTTTGGCAGGAAAGGAAGTTAAGGATGTCATCAAAAAAAGTATGGACAGTAGAAGGTTATGAAGAACAAGGGCAAGAAAAACACGGCAAGGCAAGCAAGTCAGAGACATATACGAATGAAGCCGATGCTAAGAAAGCTGCTAAAAAGATGGCGGATCAGAATGATCATCTCGACGTCTACGTCATTTATACGAGTACGGTAAACGGTAAAACAGAAGAACGATTCTTCAATTCGAACGGCAAGTATAGTGAAGAAGGCTTCGAGTGGTAAGTATCGCTTCGAATATATGATTCAGACCAAACATGATGCGTTCGTTTCTCATTCAAGAGAGACGAACGCATCATGTTTTTATTGTCCTTGCTGTTCAAGTCTCATACCAAAGCGGGATGTCTCGCTGAAAACCAGCATGATCCTGAATGATTCGCTGAACGCGTTTTTGCATTGCTTGCATTCCGTCTGCATCGAACCGCTTCGTCCAGACGAGTGCTGAAAAGACGACCATCGCCATGTAAAGACTATACATTCGCCAAAAGTCGGATGGTACTTCGGTCTCGAAATACCCCTCGATCAAGTGACGGGCAAATACCGGACTCGTCTCGACCTGAAACAGACCACATTTGACGAAATCATGCCACGGATCGCCATAATCATGATTCCCGTAATCAAGGAATGCGGAAAGATGCCCATCCTCGACAAGGAGATTATCGAGATGAACGTCATCATGTTGCAACTGGTTCGGACGTGTCTGAAGTAACGGAATCCGCTCGCTAATGAATCGATCAAGACGCTCGATCCACGTTGGCTCAAGCAACCCGTCAATCGCTGCGCGGTAGCGGTCATGTTTCGTCTGGCAACGTTCGCTCCAAGACGTCATTTCGCTCGGTGCAGTGACGTCATGAATGCGTCTCAACGCTTGCCCTGTCTCCTGACCGAGTCGGGGTGCTAATTCCGGTGTCTCCTTGAGTACGCTTCGAACGGTTTGTCCGGGAAGGTACGGATAGATACCGTAAGCGGTCGTTGCGGTCCGTCCGGTCGCTAGCGGTAAGGCATGAGAGATTCCCTCTTGTTTTGGGATCGCGACAGCTGCTTCTCGTTCAAATTGACGACTAGACGGATCCGTCACGACCTTGACGATGTAGTGCGCTGTTGCCGTCTTGACGGACCAGACGGCTTGGCGCGATCGACCAGATAACTGTCTTTTGCTTACAACGTGCGTGAGTAAGGGATGCAAAGGTAACATGAAGACTCCTTTCTGACATTAAAAAGAGGACGCATCTTGCGTCCTCATCGTCATGCCTGTGGAATGTAGCCAGCAATGATCTCAAGCAGATCGGCATACGCTGTCTCAAAATCGATGTTTTCAATCATATAATCATAATGATCGCGTTCTTTCCACGCTTCCTCGTAATCGACGAGTCGCGCTTCAAACTCCGGTGTATCCCCGCGCATCAACAGTCGTTCCTTCATCAAGTCGGGTGGGACCGAGACGAAAATCGTGATCACTTGGTCGCCAAACAAACGCTTGAAGTTCGCCGCCCCTTTCGGATCAATGTCCTTGATGACGATTTGATCCTGTTCGAGGACATCGACATACGCTTGACGCGGTGTCCCGTACCACGCCCGGTGGACGTGGGCGTATTCGATGAAGCCGTCGTCTTGGATCAATTGTTGGAACGTCTTGACGTCGACGAAATGATAGCTTGCTCCATCAATCTCTGTCGGTCGTTTCGGTCGGGTCGTCACCGACGGGATGAACCGGACGTGCGCGTATTCCGTTCGCAGACGTTTGATCAGGGAGGACTTTCCGCTGCCCGATCCACCAATCAAGAGAATGATTTTACCTGACATCGTTTTCCCCCTGTTGTTGTGTCGTGAAGTAACCTGTAAAGCGAAGAGCGAACTGTTCGAGTTCACTATCGACGACCGTTCCGTAAATCGGTCGAATGACGATTAAATAGCGTTCATACGAGATGATTCGGGATGTCTCGTTTCGTGTCATCTGGACTTGTTCTTCCGGATAACTCTCGACGTAATACCAATCGACCGCAATTCGTTCATCGGATGGGGTCTCATAAATCCAGGTCACCGTCGTTCCATCCGCAGGAAGGGTGCTTTTCAAGGTGAAGCGCTGAATCTGCTTCAGTTCCCGTTTCGCTGACGCAAGTCCTGCCTGATAATCGGCAGGGCGCATCGGTGTCGTCGTCACTTGCTTCGGTTTTGGTTCTGGCAAGCGGGCAAAGCCAAGCTGAAGTCCGACGAATAAAGCGACGAGCGACAAACTGATGACGAATACGTATTCCTTGCGCATCCCTTCCTCCTCCTCATCCTTCGAGTGTATCGCGCATCCCTTTTGGATCATTAACGATGACGGCGTCGACGCCGATCCGCTGCATCTCCCGGACATCGTCGACCGTCTTCGGAGTGTATACCCGGACCGTGACATCTTGCGCGTGAGCGAACGCAACATCCGCCTCCGTCACCCGTCGGTAATCGGGATGGATTCCGGTCGCACCAATCCGGAGGGCTTGTTCTTCCGGATGATAGATCGGATACGGATAGAGAATCGCTGTCTCAACGCGTGGGTCGAGCTTTTGGATCAAGGCAACCGAATAATGGTTGAACGAACTAAATAACAGCCGTTCGGTCGCGATGCCGTGTGCGGCACAGCGTTCAAGGACATACGCTTCAAGCCCGTCATAGCGGATCGTATCCGTCTTCAGCTCGATGTTGAGCCGCAGAGTTGCTGGTGCAAGGATTGCGAGGACTTCGTCAAGCGTTGGAATCTTCGTCTTGATCGGTTCCCCTTTGAATCGTGCTCCAGCATCCAGCGCCTGCAGTTCGGCAACCGTCATGTCGATGACACGTCCTGTCCCATTCGTCGTCCGGTTGACGGTCTCATCGTGAATGATGACACCGACACCGTCCTTTGAGAAATGGACATCGAATTCGACCCCATCGACGTCGTCTTCAATCGCAGCAGCGATGGCTTCGAGCGTGTTCTCCGGAAAACGGTCACTGACGCCGCGGTGTGCAAACCACAACATCAGAGTGCCTCGACGACACGCGTGTATTTCTTCGTCAAGTAGTTGACGAGTGGTGCGACAGAGATCGATTGCCCCGTTGCTGCTTCGATCAGTTCAGCCGGTGTCTTCGATTTCCCGTGACGGTGGATGTTTTCTTTCAACCAGCCTTTAATTGGAGCGAGTGTTCCCGCCGCGATTAGACCATCGACGTTATCGACGTCACGACGAAGCGCTTCGTTCAGCTGTGCCGCATAAACGAGACCGAGCGCGTAACTTGGGAAGTAACCGAACGAGCCACCTGACCAATGGACGTCCTGTAAGACGCCTTTTGCGTCACTCGGCACATCCACACCGAGATACTCTTTATAGAGGCGGTTCCATTCTTGCGGAAGATCCTTGACTTCGAGCTCTTTCGTCATCAAGCGTTTTTCCAGCTCATAGCGGATGATGATATGAAGCGCATACGTCAATTCATCGGCTTCGATCCGAATCAGTGACGGTTTGACTTCATTGACCGCGGCATAGAAGCGTTCGAACGGAACGTCAGCCAGTGACGGAATCGCTTGTTGTAAGCCATGATAACGTGCGTCGAGGAATCCTTGGTTGCGTCCGATGAAGTTCTCAAAGAAAAGTGATTGTGATTCGTGAATCCCCATCGAAGCCCCGTCACCAAGACCGAGTGAATCGAGTTCCGGTTCGATCCCTTGCTCATACGTCGCGTGTCCGGCTTCATGCATCGTGCCGAAGACAGAGTTCCGGTAGTCGTTCTCATCGTATTTCGTCGTGATGCGTGCGTCCTTCCGGTTGATCGTCGTCTGGAACGGATGGACCGTCTCATCCAAGCGACCAGACGTGAAATCATAGCCGATATCGCGGAGCCACTCTTGGTTCAAGGCGATCTGTGTCTCGCGGTCCGCTGACCAATCAAGCGTCGGGAAGTCTTTTCCTTCGAGCTGACCGAGCAAACCAATGATTGCTTGACGAAGTTCTGCGAACAACGGATCGAGTGTCGCGACCGTCATCCCCGGCTCATAATCATGGAGCAATGCGTCATATGGGTGCGCGTCATAGCCCCAGTACTCGACGAACTGGCGCTCCATCGCGACGATTTTCTCGAGGTATGGTTCGAACATCGACCAATCGTTTGCGTCCTTCGCCTTTTCCCAGACGCTCTCTGCCTCAGAGATCAACGTGATGAACGTTTGGTACTCGGCTTCTGGAATCTTCGAGTCGCGATCGAATGCCTCTTTTGCTTTTGCGAACGAGATCGCTTCGATGCCCGTCAGCGTCTCTTGCTCCATTGCTGCTAGTAATTGTTGGTATGTTTCGCCTGTCCGGCGACGGAAGCTCTCTGTCGAGAGGAATCCGATCGACGCGGAACGGTTTGCTGCGCCTTGATCCGGCATGTATGTCCGCATGTCCCAGTAAAGTAATGCGACGGCTTCTTCGTATGCGCGAAGACCATCGAAATGGTCGCGCCATTGTTGTGTCGTTGACATGATTAAAAACCCCCTTGAAGTATGTAACAGTGTAACATTTTTAGCATATCACATAATGTTCAAAACTTTCACACACAAGTGATTTTTGAAACTTTTCCTGTCAGATGAGCGTATAATGGGTATAAGAAATGAAGGAGGAAAGGAAGTGACACCATTGAAAACTGACGCTGAGTTAGCGCAATTGATCCAATTGAAAGAAACAGGCTTCGTTTGTACGATCGAGCATCTTCCGAGTGAACTTGACTTAATCGGGACAGGACGAAGTGCGTTCGTCTTTCGCATCCGCGGAACAGATCGCGTCATCAAGAAATTTTACCCGTCGTTTCGAACGCTTGCTGATCTCGAAGGGAGCATCTATGCACAGTTGACTGATTTTCCGACGTATGCGCAAGTCTACGAATACGGTGCCGATTATATCGTGCTTGAATACATTGAAGGTCAAACGTTATTTGAATGTCTCGTCAGCGGGACGTTCATCCCAGAATCCGTCTTAACGACAGTCGATACGGCTTTAGCAAAAGCACGATCCGTCGGTTTGAACCCATCAGACATCCATTTACGCAATATCCTTTTGACCGCTAACGGAACACGGATCATCGACGTCGCTCGGTTCCGTCAAACGGAACCGTGTACACAATGGGATGATTTGAAAAAGGCGTATCATTATGTGTATGCAAAACCGTTCTTCCCGAAAAAGTTGAGCGAGACGTTCCTCAATACGATTGCCGACGTCTATAAGGGACGATTATTCGAATCGATCCGAAAGACCGGTTAACGAAAAAGCGCGCTGGATCTCTATAAAAGAGAATCAACGCGCTTTTTGTATGTAGCCATAGAATCTAATAGGCAAATGACCTGTCTTAGTGATTTTTGGTCTGTAAACATTAAAATCATATATACGGTCAGTGAAATAAATTCACTTCGAATAAACAAGTCGAAAGACGATCATACTGGCGACGGCTAAGAGACGTTCCTTCGTGTCACAGTCAAAGACGAGTTGCGCCCCGTGCCGTGACCCTGTTGCGATGCAATCGCCGTTTTGATAAACACCGATTTTTCTCGTGACTGTCGAGGACCGAATCTGATACTCCTGACCGGCATACGAGACGAGTAAGACTTCTTTCAGCTGCAGTTGCTGACGAAGTGCCGCATCCGTGCGAATCGTTCCGACATCGCGTCCGTCTTTACGAATCACAAAATGTGTCGTATTGCGAAGCCACTCCGTCTTCGTCTCTTTAATTTGTAATTGTTCCCCGTCTCCTTCGAACGTCACGTCGAGGAAAAATGATTCAAACTTTTCGAAGCGCGCAAGGATTGCCTGCCACCATGTGGCGTAACGTCGTGAGAACGTTAGCCATCGTTCATGCGCGAGAAAGACCGTATTCATCTTTCGGCTCGCCCGGTCCGCTAAGCGAACGGATACTCCCTCTTCTACTCCTCGATAACGTAAATCGCAACGGATTTGCCACCATTCGACTCCACCGATCACGAGAGCGACGCCCGTTAAACCGAGTAATCCGTACAACTCACGTGGAGCGAGTTCCCCTGTCATCAAATAATGTCCAATCAAAGCGAAAAAGCATAAAACAATCAGTAGTATACTCTGAACCATAAACCATTCACACCTCCACTTTCATTTTTCCATAAAGCGACAAAAAATCCTCCTTTCACGTAGAAAGGAGGGATCACTTATAGAGTTGCTGCGACTTCTTGTAAGTCATCCGCTGTCTCAGCAATCGCTTCTGCAATCTTACGCATGCCTTCGATCGTTCCGGCGACATCCTTCGTATCGGTCGATAGTTCATGAATTTGCCGCGAGACCGCATCCGTCTGTTCCGAAATCCGTGAGAAGGCACGGACGACTTGTTGCATCTCCGTCGTCGTCCGGACGACCGCTGTCTCCGTCGTTCCCATCCGTTCTGAGACAACGAGCATCTTTTGCGTGATCTCTTGAGCGATCCGCGACGTCTCAGCTGCCGACTGTTTACTCTCTTCAGCGAGTTTCCGAATTTCTTGCGCCACGACGGTAAATCCGCGCCCCATCTCCCCGGCACGCGCCGCTTCGATCGAGGCGTTCAAGCTGAGTAGGTTCGTCTGATCGGAAATCGTCGTCACCATCCCGGCGATCCGCTCGATTTCCTGCGACAGACGAGACAGTTCAGCGACTTGTTCAGTCGTCCGTGATAAATCCGCGACGACATGCTCAAAGCGACGTGTCTCCTCTTCGACGAGGACGACACCCGCTTCTGCTTCACTGACCGCTTCCGTCAACTGAATCGAAATCGCGTCTGTCGTCGTCGAGACGTGTTTGGCGTGACGTTCAATCTCCTGGAAGTTCGCTGACGACTCCTCACTCATCGCGGCAAGCTCTTCGGTCGATTTTTGAACGCCATCTCCGACGTGACGTTTAGCTGTCGCGATCGCTTGGCGTTCCTCATCGATTTGATCCTCATACATCGTCATGACGATTTGTTGCTCGAGGTTGAAGAGTTTCCCCGCTGCCCGCATGATCCGGACACGTTCGACTTCTGGCCAATCACTGCCGTCAATCTTCTCACTGAGGACGTTCCAGACTTTTTGGAAGGCGGCGATATACCATTTATTATGCAAACCGATTTGAACATGCCGCTCAGCGATTCGGCGCCGAGCTTCGATGTAGTCCATCGTCACCTGACCATCGAACATTTGTAGGATGTGCCGGGCGAGAGTACCTTTCAATCGTTCGAGCGTCGAATGCTGTTCAATCAAATGCCGGAGAGACGGAACACGAACCAGCTCCTCGTAGAACGCGTCGACCATGCTCGGCATCCAACGGGATACATCTTCGCGGATGACCCGGACAATTTGTAAATCGACTGCTTCTAGACCGATTAAACGTAATTGTTCATGTAAGGATGTCGGAACGTTCAACACGACATGAGCGCGTTCGCCTTCGATGCGCGCATCGAAGGACGGTGATGCTGATTTCGCGAACCATTTCATATGCTTCTCTCCCTCATTCATAGATGGACTTCATTTTCTTTATCGTCACCTATAATTGACATTTGAATGTCTATCATTCGAAAATCCAAAATTTTCATATGGAATTTCCCGTCATGATTGGTACTTTTAATGTGCGACACTCGCCCATTTCCTCAAGCATTCTAGGTAAGTACCCTTCAAAAAATGGAAAATTTGACCGATATCTATATAACACTTCTCGCTTTTTAACTTAAGGAGGTCCGTTCAACTCATGTGGCGTTACTTCTCTTTCATCGTCTTTCCTGTATTCCTGGTTTTCTATGGTTGGATTCGTTTTGGACCTGCTGAAGAGTGGGCACACTTGATTGGAATCAACGTCTTTCATATGATGGCGGGTCTGATTGCCGCCTATTGGATGATTCGCGCACGCATTGAACAGCGCAATCCACACCTCCGTTTTCTAAGTTTCTTGTTCGCGGGTCTTCTATTACACGTCCTCGGGAATGGTCTATGGCTGTTCCTTCAATTGACAGACGGACGGGTCGATGCACCGATTGCCTCGACCATTCTTTGGTGTTCGTCTTATTTCAGCTATGTCTTAGCGCTAATCACGAAGATGCGTAGCATCGGATTGAACTTCACGAATAAGAACTACATCTTCAATTTAGTCGTGTTCATGACGACGGCTTTCGTCATGAGCGACTATTATTTATTGCAACCCTATTTTGAGATCCTGAATCCCTCGCTCGAGCGAACGATCTCCACCTTCGGATTTCTCATTGCTGATGTGTTACTCCTCTTTTTCAGTGCGATTTTGTATTACCATGTTCGTTATAACCAAGGAAAACCGCATCACCGTTTTCTCGTCGTTGGTTTTTTGTTTCAAGTGTGCGGTGATGTCATGCTTACCGTCTTTACGTTTAACAACAGTCCGTTTCTTGAACATCTCGTCGATGTTTTCTGGGTCATCGCGCTTCTGTCCATCGGATGGAGTGGTCATTTAGAAGGAAGACAGCATCCGCAACAAGAACGACTCTTTCGTTCTCAGCGAACGGTAACGGAACGCGATTTCATCTTGCCTTATGTCAGCATCGGTTTACTAACAGGGTTCGTCTTATCGACTTATGACTGGTACCTCAATATTCTATCGAGCGGTTGGCTGCTCTTATTCTTTCTTGTTCTCGGTCGGCAAATCTTTACGTTACGTAGCAACAATCGATTGCTAAACGAAGTCTCATTCATCGCTTACCACGATTCGCTGACACAGCTCGCGAATCGGCAACACTTCATCGAACGGCTTACGAACGACTTACCGCGTTCTTTTGCGGCCGTCTCGCTTGATTTACATCGTTTGACGATCGTCAATGATACGATGGGGCATGCGACGGGAGATCGTGTGTTGGTCGAGACCGCGAATCGACTTCGGCTGTTGCGTCACGATGACCTGGAAATCTACCGAATCGGTGGGGATGAGTTCGCGCTCATCCTTCCATACGCGACAAATGATTCGTTGACCGCTCTTGAACAGGCTTTATTACACCAATTCGAGCGCCCGTTCCGAATTCGCGGATATTCGATTCAAGTCACCATCCATGCTGGTAGTTGTCTCGTCGAAGACACTTCCTTGCACCAGGACATTCTTCCTTGTCTTGATACGGCACTTCTTCAAGCGAAACAACAAGGACCGATGCACTGCGTCCGGTATGATGAACGACTCCACCAATGGTTCAATCGGAAGATCCAGCTAGAAATGGATATGCCGGCAGCGATCGAGAACGATCAATTCCAACTGGTCTATCAGCCAAAAGTCGATCTGATGACGAACCGTCCGATCGGTATGGAAGCACTCGTTCGCTGGCATCATCCAGTCTTTGGTTTGATTTCTCCCGTCGAATTCATCTCGATCGCTGAAGAGAGCGGTCATATCATCGCTCTCGGACGCTGGATTCTAAAGACGGCATGCCGCAGGACATTTGACTGGCATGAGCAAGGCTATCCGCTAATCGTCGCCGTCAACATCTCCGTTCCCCAGTTCAAGGATCAACATTTCCTAAACATGATTGAAGAGACCTTGTCTGAGACGAACTTATCTCCAGCTTATCTGGAACTCGAAATTACCGAGAGCGTCTTACAAGACGTCACAGATAGCAGCAAGATGTTACATTCGTTGCGCGATCAGGGAATTCACTGTGCCATCGATGACTTCGGAACCGGTTTCTCTTCTTTATCCATCCTGCATCAACTGCCAGTTCATGCGCTGAAGATTGATAAATCATTCGTCGACGATTGTCCGGAAACAACTGGTGGAGCTGCTTTACTCCCACATATCATCGCAATGGGACAAACGATTGGTCTGACGATGATCGCAGAAGGTGTCGAAAACGAGGCGCAGCACTTGTATCTTAAATCCGTCGGCTGTCACATCGGTCAGGGGTATTACTATGCGCGTCCTTTATCGGAAGAAGCTTTTTCTCTGTATTTGAAGGAACAGTTACCGTCAACCGAATCCAATCTCCCCTCCGCTCAATAAAGAAGACCCGCCTGTTTAGTAGATTGAACTACTAAGCAAAACGGGTCTTTCTGTTAGCTTGACGGCAAGGTCAACTTGACATCCTGAATCTGATATTGGGCAGAACGCAAGATTTCAAGCGTAAACGCCTCATCTGTGACGATCGTTCCCTCTTCAAAAGCAGCCGTCCGTGATTGGATATATCCACCGATCGTGTCGACCGCCTCTGCTTCAGTGAACCGAAGACCAAATCGTTCTTCAATTTCAACTAATAGGACAGTACCCGCTAAGCGGTACGAGCCGTCCGGTAACTGTTCGATCTCGGCTTGCTCCGCTTCATCGAATTCATCGCGGATATCACCGACGATTTCCTCCAAAATGTCCTCCATCGTGATCAAACCGGATGTCCCACCATACTCATCGATGACGAGAGCGATGTGTGACCGTGTCTGCTTCATCTTCAAGAGTGTTTCTTGCAGCGGTGTCAATTCCGAGACGACCGGCAACGGTTTAAGGAACGATGCAAGTTCTCGTTCGTCTTGTACCGCGTGATGGGCGAGCACTTCCTTGACGTTGATATAACCACTGATCCGGTCCTTATCCGTTCCCTCACTGACCGGGTAACGTGTATACGGATTGTCAGACATCGTCTGTAATAGATTTTCCCAACTCATCTCGTCCGAAATGACCATCATGTTCATCCGTGGCACCATGATGTCGCGCGTGACACGCTCATCAAACGCAAAGACGTTTTGCATCAAGGCGAGTTCCGATTGATTGATCTCACCACTTTGAAAACTTTGAGCCATGATGATCTTCAACTCTTCTTCGGAATGGGCTTGTTCGTGACCGGCTGGTTTCACACCGAACATCCGCAAGAGGACACGGGCCGAACCGTTCATGATCCAGATGAATGGATACATGACTTTTCCGAATACATAGAGTGACGGCGCAAGTAATAACGTCATCCGTTCCGCATACTGGATCGCGAGCGTCTTCGGTGCGAGTTCTCCGATGACGACGTGGAGAAACGTGACGAAGATGAAAGCGATACTGTATGAGAGAAGCGTTGAGAGCGCAACGGCGACACCGAGTTCATCAAAGACCGGTGTCAACAATTTCTCGACGGTCGGTTTTCCGAGTGCACCAAGACCAAGTGCAGTGATCGTAATACCAAGCTGACAGGCCGACAAGTAATAATCGAGATCTCCTGCGACCTTCTTCGCAAGTACTGCTCCCTTTTTTCCTTCTTGCACCATCTGGTCGAGACGTGACATCCGGACTTTGACGACAGCAAATTCCGAACCGACGAAAAACGCGGTCAAACCAATCAATACGACGAGCAACAACAAATTCAGTGTTAAGACGATGTCCAACTTGTATCCCCCTAAAAGCGGGGGATCACCTCCTTTTGATATTAAACTGTACAGTATAACGTGACACTTGATAAGAGTGTACGATGCTTTTTCTCCAAACGCAACCAATATCACTTCGTTGAAGTTCAGACGACCATTAATCATGTACCTGTAATACTAGGTTTCTCTTATTTAGTTACCGGTTATATAAGAGCTATGCGCGTAAGAAACTTGAGATGAAGCTTTTACATTCATGAACATCTCGAACTTGAAAGACCAATTTGGGGAGAGGTAGTGCTTATTATGGAAAAGACAAACAAAGGCTTTTCGTCGCATTTCCGAGCGGAAGCGGACGGAGCAGGTCGTAACATCTCATGGAGCTCGATTTTTGCAGGTGTGGTATCATTTCTATCTTTATTGATCTTATTTAGTTTAATCGGTTCAGCGATCGGACTCGGCGTCACAGACGTCACGTCAAATAACCCATTCGATGGTGTTGGAACGGGCTTAATCATCTGGGCAATCCTTTCATTGCTCATCTCGCTGTTCGTTGCCGGATTCGTCTCCGGTGTGACGTCGGCACGTGCCGGTCTCGTCCACGGTTTCTTGACATGGTCGACGAGCGTCATCTTACTGTTCGCTCTCTTGACGTTCACGACGGTCAATACGTTACAATCGGTCGGCTCACTACTCGGTACGGTCGGTGGTGCGGCTGGCAACGGTATCGGATCTGTTGCTTCGACGGCGCAAGACGCTGCGACGAAAGGATTTGATTCGATTACGAAAAACGTGTCACAAGTTGATACGAAAGAACTTGAAGGGAACGTCGACGAAATCTTAAAAGATACGGACATCAAAGAATTGCAACCAGGTTACTTGCAGAACGAACTTGACGCTGTTCAAGAAGACGTCACGGCTGCTGGTAAGGAAGCGATCACGAAACCAGAAAACTTCGATACGATCGTCCAGGATCTTGGTGATTCGTTGACAGCACGAGCTGAAAAAATCGAGAAATCAGTCGATGAAGACAAAATCGCTGATGCAGTCGCGAAAAACACCGATTTAACAGGTGCTGAAGCGGAAGAAGCGACGCAAAATATCGTTGATGGTCTTAACACGGCAACAAAAGAAACGACGCAACAAATTGAGACTGCTAAACAAACGCTTGATGAAACATCCGCTGACCTCAAGAAAACGGTCCAAGATGTCCGCGAGCAAACAGAACAAGCGACACAAACGGCGTCAAAAGTTTCAATCTGGGCGTTCGTCGGACTGCTTCTGACTCTTATCTTTACGTCATTCGCAGGAATCGTCGGCTCACGCGTCGCAACACGCGGTCGTGTCATGAATAAATAATGATTCTTCCTTAACTGATTCCGCCTTCGCGGAGTCAGTTTTTTTGTGCGGTAAGACAATCTGATTGACTGCATTTGAAATTTACTGTTACAGTGTTACCTAACGACCGTTAGGAAGGTGATTCATCTGAAAGCCCAACAATTGTTACAGACGAGCATCCATCATTTTGCTGCGCACGGCTATGAAGGGGCATCGTTGCAAGAGATCGCGACAGAGGTTGGCATAAAAAAGCCATCGATCTATGCGCACTATAAAGGGAAGGACGACCTGTTCCTGCAAGCGACGACGTACGCCTTGCAAGAACAAAAGCGCCGCTTTGCGACGTATTTCACGAGTACGCGGCAGCAGCCGCTCGAGCAATCGCTGCACGGCTTCTTCGATTGGTTCATTTCGGAACAGCAAGACGATATCCTGATGCGATTCATCCTTCGGGCTGCCTATTTTCCACCGGAGAAGCTCGAACAAGAAATGACGGACCGCTTCAATCCGTTTTTCGATTCACTGCACGATCTATTAACGCGATTACTACGCGAACGAGACCGAACGGAACAGATTCTCTATTCGACGGATTACAAAAGTGCCGCTCTCGCCTATCTGACGGTTGCGGAAGGTACGCTGACGGAACTCGTCTACAACGGTGTCGACGCGTTTCACGCTCGACAGCAAGCTGTCTGGCCGATCGTCTGGCGCGGTATGTCAAAAATGATTTAATTCTATTGAGGTGAACTATGCAAAACAATACATTGATTTTAAGTACACTCCTGCTCAACTTATTCATCGCCTTTTTAGGTATCGGACTCGTCATTCCCGTCACACCAACAATCATGAACGAGTTGAACATCTCCGGGGCGACAGTCGGTTACATGGTTTCCGCCTTCGCCTTTGCGCAACTAATTCTTTCACCACTCGCGGGACGTGCCGTTGACAAGTACGGACGTAAACCGATGATCATCATCGGTTTATTCATCTTCAGCATGTCCGAGCTCTTATTCGGTCTCGGTCAAAGCGTCGAAGTCCTGTTCGCGTCACGGATTCTCGGTGGTGTCAGCGCTGCTTTCATCATGCCAGCCGTCACGGCATTCATCGCTGATATCACGACGAACGAAACTCGTCCGAAAGCGCTCGGATATATGTCTGCTGCCATCTCGACCGGTTTCATCATCGGACCAGGGATTGGTGGGTTCCTCGCTGACCTCGGCTCGCGGACACCGTTCTTCTTTGCTGCTGCGTTCGGTTTAACAGCGATGGTGTTATCCGTCTTTACGCTTAAGGAACCGGAACGTCATTACGAGACAACGACTGTCAAACAACAGACCGGTTTCCGGAAAATCTTCAGTCCGCTCTATTTCATCGCTTTTCTTGTCCTATTGATCTCATCGTTCGGTCTCGCCTCGTTTGAGTCGTTGTTCGCCTTGTTCGTCGACCGGAAGTTCGGCTTCACGGCGAAGGACATTGCGCTTGCGATTTCTCTCGGTGCGATCGTCGGCGTCATCATCCAAGTTGGACTGTTCGATCGTTTGACGCGCTGGTTCGGTGAGATTCGCTTGATCCGATACAGCTTGATCGGTTCGACACTGCTCGTCGTCTTGATGACGTTCGTGACGAACTATCTCTCGATCATTCTCGTGACGATGGTCGTCTTCGTCGGTTTCGACTTGATGCGACCTGCTGTCACGACCTATCTTTCGAAGATTGCCGGAAATGAACAGGGATTCGTCGGCGGAATGAACTCGATGTTTACGAGCATCGGCAACATTCTCGGACCGATCGTTGGTGGACTACTCTTTGACGTCAATTTGAACTATCCGTTCTATTTCGCGACAGTCATGCTCGCAGTCGGCATTTTACTGACGTATTTCTGGCGTGCACCACGCGCTGAAGCAACCGAAGCAGATCGATTGTCTTCTTAAAAAAAAGCCCCGTTTCCATCACTGGAAGCGGGGCTGTCGTTATGTCAGTAACAATTCCTTTAATCGACCGGGCGACGTTACGGTATACGTCGCAACGGTCTCATTTGGTCGGTTGCTTATCAAACACGTCTTGATACCGGCACGATGTCCGGCTAAGACATCGAGTTCCCGGTCTCCAATCATGATCGTCTCGTCTCGTGCCATCTGATGCCGATTGACTAAATACGTGACAGCTTCCGGATCCGGTTTTCGGGCGAATCCATCCGGTGCCGTCAACACATCTTGAAAATGATGCGTCAACTCATGTTTTGCAAGCAACGCATGAATCGATGTTCCGCGATGGGTGACGATATGATGCGTCGCACCTCTCGTCGATAACGCCTCTAACAGTTCACGGATTCCGGGAAACGGTACAGACTGTTTTTGTTCGATGTTCATCTTTTGTTGTTTGTAGTTCGCAATGAACGCTTCAGACACATCAAACGTATCATACGTCGTTTTTGCTGAAATCGCCATCAGCTCTGCTACTTGCTCGCGTTCGACCGTTCGCCCCTCACGCTCGAGTAATTCCACGAACACGTCGACTAACACCGGATACGTATCAAACAAGGTGCCGTCAAAATCCCAAATGAAATGTTTCAACATCTGCCTCTTCCTCTCCCACTCTCTTGACGCCGACAAAGACGGCTTGCCCGTCCATCTCGACTTTCCATTTGCTATGATCAAGACCTTCGCCAGAAATACGGATTCCGACCTGCCCGGGACGACCCATCTCGTGTCCTTGTTCGACGATGATCGCTGTTTCCGTTTCAAGTGGCTGGATGAATTTTCGATAATAGACACCCATCACACCACTCGCCGTTCCCGTAACCGGATCTTCGACGCTACCTGCCCCCGTTGCTGAGAAGTGACGTCCATGCATCGTCGCTTGTCGGTCATATGTATCGAGACAAATCGGATGAATCGAGGCTTGTGGGAGATCGGTCAACACGGTGGTAAAGCGTTGGTTATCCGGCACCATCCGGTGAAAGTCCTCAAGTCGACGAATCGGGAGGAGCAGTGTCCAGTTCCCAGTACTGCCGTATACGATTGGCCATCGGTCATCGAGATGTGTCAATTCGAGACCAATCGCGGCTAGAACGTGCTTTATGTCACCGTCAAACTGATGTAATTGTGGTTGTCCCTGTTGCAAGCGAAACATTCCGTTCGCTAAACGCATCACGGGCAAGATGCCTGACTTTGTCTCGATCTGACATGCCGTAGATAAACGGATCTTTGAATCAAGTGCCGTCAATGCGGCAATCGTACCATGTCCGCATAAGTCCATTTCCCGTTCCGGTGCAAAGTAGCGCATGCGGTAGTCCGCTTGCTCGGATGACAAGACGAACGTCGTCTCGGTAAAGCCGTTCATCTGAGCGATTCGTTGCATTTCCGGCTCAGTTAATTGATCGGCGTCTAAGACGACCCCAGCTGGATTACCGCTTCCTGGCATCGTTGTGAACACATCATAATGTAGCGTCTCGATCATTTTTCTCTTCCTCTCTTTTCTAAATAACGTTCAACGGATCGTAATGCGCCTTCTAAGTGTCCACCATGACTCGGATAGGTCTCTGTCCCAATCAATGAAATCGCTGCATGCTCCACTCCGAGATTGATAGCATGATATGCCGGGAAATCCACGAGTGGGGCTGCATCGGCTCGTGTTGCTGTCCAACTATCTGTCGACCAGTCTTTATATGCCCAACCAATCGGCTGACGCGCTTGTTCACCAAACAGACGAACCAGCTGCGCGAGTACCGTTTCCTTGATTTCCGCCTCGGTCAATAATAGTCGTTCACGTGCCGGTGTCCGGAAAAAACCGAACAACGCTCCCGGTCCATCTTGTGGGGAAGCGTCATGAATCTCTTGCACCATCCCAGTCCAGCTGATTGCCTGACCGGACCAGCCCGAATCACGCCAAAACGGTTTCTCGTAAAAAATCAGACATTTCGCTTGCTGCGCCATCCAAGTCGGTAATGCTTCAAGTTCACCCAGAACTGCTTCAGGTAAAGATGGTACAAATGATAGTGTTGCCGCTAGACGCGGTGGTAGTGCGAGAACGATCTCATCGAACGGTTGACTCTTCCTTCCTGAACTGACGATAATCCGATTCATGACATCAATCTGGCTGATGGGAGACTTGAGTCGAATCGTTCCCGGTGTGAGTCGTGCAGCAAGTGCCGTAGCAACGGAGCGGATTCCGTCACGAAGGCGAAGCGCCGTCGGTTGATTCGCAACCACATGCGACTCGATTCCGTCAGCCCGTTCGAGTCGAAGCGCACCCGTCGTGTATTGTTCCAGTGTCGGTAAATCGAATCGATGGATCAAATCAACCATCAGTGGTTCACTGTCCGGCCAAAACCAAGTCGGTCCAAGATCAAACGCATATGCTTGTCCGGCTAGGTCGAAATCGACCGTCTCAATTCTCCCACCGATTCGGTCGCGTGCTTCATAGATCGTCACGTCGTGTCCAAGCTCCTGCATACGCGTCGCGAGATATAAACCACTGATTCCTGCTCCAATGATGGCAACGTTCATTTCACTTCATCCTCTCGATTTGAGATGCTTGTTTTAGTATACCGGAACACGCGAAAAAACAAGGACGTGACGTCCTTGCCTTAGGATGATTGCATTTGCTGCCAGTCGTCTTCTTCACCAATTGATTGAACCCATTCGATCGGAACATACAAGGATCGGGCAATCGCTTCGTCCGTCTTCCCCAGTTTTCGCAACAGATGGACGATCCGAATCCTTCGTTCGAGCTCCCGGTTATCCGGTATCAGTTCAGGCATCATCTTCTCTTCTCCTTTCCACTGAATCGGCGATGGCGTTTTCAACAGAATACCCGATAACTATCTGAATATTCCGATTGATGTGCAGAAGCGAGAATTTTTGATAAAGTTCAGGGATAGATAACAGAAAGGAATTCATCGCTTTTTGTAGAAACATATTGAATAGGCGCAACAATAGGATTTCTTGCGTCAACCAAACAGAATAGGAGTATGCATAATGATTAAACGTCAAGCACTATTTCGTCTGTCGATCGGCTTGCTGCTGATTGGTGTCTTTGGCGGTATCCTTTTAGATGCCATCGGCTTCTTTCCACACGCGACAGCTTACATATTAAGCATCCCGATTGCTTCGAATAGCACGGAGTTTTGGCTAGGATGGATTTTATCCGATATGACGATCACTGGGCTGGTCACGCTTTTCTTATCCTTACGTCATCATCAGGGATTGACGACGTTCGTCTGTCTCATGGCTGTCATTTTGACACCTTACGTATTTTAATGTTCACGTAGGCTTCAAATGACTGATCCAAAAAAATGACGCGTCTTTTCACGCCCTTTCCTCAGGCGAGACACAAGCCCGTTTTCCCGCTCCGTTCGAGCAGGAAAACGGGTCTTGTTTGTCTCTGACAGCGCAAAATCGCGCTTTTTCCTGTAGGAGTGGCGTGTAATGCGTCATTTTTTTATATCCGGAAGAAGGATCAGAGAAGCGTTTTGTTCACTCGACATCGCTTCCTAGGGAAAAACAAGCAGGAGCGACTCTGCAGCGAAGCGAAGCGGCGCGATGCTTGTCCCAGGAAAACGATTCGAGATGAACAAAAAAGCGCAATCCTTTTCGTTAAAAGAAAAATTACGCTTTGTCTTTAGTCTGAGGAGTTGACTTTTGAGTCAGCTCCATTTTTTACATATATGACGTAAAGTCTACTTTACAAAATGTAAACCTGACTTTACAATGTAAACAACTGGAAAGGAGGTCGTCAGATGAAACTGACGAACCATGTCCGCCTCTATCGTCAACAGCACAAGTGGACACAAGAGCAGTTCGCTGAACGAATCGGTGTGACACGACAAACTGTCATCTCACTTGAAAAAGGAAGCTATACGCCGTCGCTCTTACTCGCGATGCAGATTGCCCGCGTCTTTGATTGCCCGATCGAGGAACTATTTCAATTAGAGGAGGAATCCTGATGAAACGTGTCGTCACTCACTCTTTACTTAATTGTTGTCTCTACTTTTTAGCTGCTTATCTCATTAGTGCCATTCATGCGAACCTACAACTATTTCAAGATGATCCGGTATCCGGTACGGGATTGTCGCTGGAATTGAATCTAATGAGTGTCCTTCCAGTGCTAGTGATTGCGATTGTCCTTTCGATCGTCAGCTATTTCTTACGAGAAGGCCGTACAAGTTCGTTTGCAACAGCAGAATTTTCCGACTCCGATGAACGTGAGGCACTGATCACCGGTAAAGCAACTCGTGCAGCGTATGTTGCTTTTATGATCAGCCTTCCCGTCCTAATGATTGCCTTTTTGTTCGAGCAACCGTTACTTCAACTGTATCCAGCGTTTCCGTTCTATGCGATTGCTCTTGTCTTATCGATCGGAACACTTACGTACATGTCGGCTTGGATCGTGCACGTCCGGCGTTAAAGTCGCTTGACGAAGAAGTATTGAGATTGTCCATTCGATGGATGATCGGTCAGTCGTCCATACTCTTCATAACCATGTTTGCGGTAAAAGTCTGGTGCTTGAAAATCAAACGTATCCAAAAGGATTTTCGTACACGTTGCTTCCTTCGCATATTCTTCGATTGCTTGCAGCAGGCGGGTTCCGACACCTGCCTGTCGTGCTGTATCGCTCACCCAAAGAAACTGGACATGAATGTGTTGCCAACCGTAAGAAGCGGTAATCCCTCCGATGCATTCGCCCTTCTCATTAGATGCTGTAAAACAAAGTTCTTCCGATTGTTCATATAAGGCTTCAGGAACATGTTGCCGATTGTAGGCAATCAATTGCTCGCGGATGAATGTCCTATCTTCCTTCGTTCCAGTTTGAATTTTCATTTCTTCTCTCCTTAAATTTACAAATGATACCATTCCTGCCATAATGATAGCATATTCCATCTAGAACGGAGGATTACATATGCAGACGATGCACCACTCGTTCGATACACAACGGTACCAGATTCGACCGGCTCGACTCAGTGACGCTGAAGCCCTCGCTGAACTCCGCCAAACACTCGATGCGGAAACGGAATACTTCGACCGAATGCCTGGTGAGGACGTGATGACCGCGACGGATTTCGCAGATCAGTTACACGATTCCTCGGTTCCGGACCGCATCCTCGTCGTCGAGCGCGATGGACGCCTCATCGCCTACGCCCGATGTCGTGGTTTTCATTTAAAACGTTTCGCGCACAAGGCATCATTTGGACTCGGTGTACTTCAATCCGACTGGGGGCAAGGAATCGGTACCCAACTGCTGGAACGAATGATTGCTTGGGCAAAAGCGCAATCCCTGCAAAAAATTCAGCTCGAAGTCGTCGAGACGAACCTCGGCGCCATTCGCCTCTATCAGCGACATGGATTTCAAGAAGAAGGACGACTGCGTCATGACCGGTTATTATCGGACGGTTGCTTTTACGATACAGTGTTGATGGGCTTACAGCTATGAGTCTTTCATTATCGATTGCGACATATAACATCTGGCATCACCCGCACAAACGACAAGAACGGTTCGAGGCGTTATGCGCGGAGATCAAGCAACACCAACCGGACATTCTCCTCCTGCAAGAAGTCATGTCGACGTTTCATCCGGATGAACCATTCGTCTCGATTGCTGAGCACCTCGCAGAGGCGACCGGTTATCCGTATATGATGATGGATCCTTACATGGATTCACCAGATGAAGGACTTGCTATCCTGACGAAATTGCCGTTTGAACGAACGGATTCGAGTGCCGCTGCGACAGCAAACATCAACCACCACTGTGCGATTCGGATCCCGTTTTCGATTGACGGTGTGCGTTTTGCCGTGACGAACATTCATTTCAATTGGCGTGCTTCAGACATTCGACTCGATCAACTTCGATTCGTCAACGAATGGATTGCCTCACAGACGGATGACACGACGATCGAGTTCTTAGGCGGTGACTTTAATGATGCTCCAAACTCTGCTCTGCATCAAGCTGCGCTTAAGGAATGGGTCGATCTCGCCGGTAGTTTTGCCGCTCGTACAGGACAGATTGCCGCCGCGACGCTTGATTCTGTGATGAATCCGTACGCAAGGAAGAATGACGGCATCACAAGCCCCGTTCGATATGATTGGTTACTCTGTCAGCGTTCGCTTTCACAGGTGACCTTACAGCACGTCCAGCTGATCGGAAATCATCGACTGCCGCATCACCTTGTACCGAGCGATCATTACGGTGTCCTCGCTCATGTGACGCTACACTAAGACAACAGGTCTACACCCCTTACGGGCGCAGACCTGTTGTTTATTTTTTATATTCTTTTTCGGTTCCGTCTGAGAATTCGATTTCAACCTCTAAGCGAGAAGCATCCTGGATCGCAAACACACGTTCAACCTCACTGATGACCTCATTTTCAGATGTATCCGCATCAATCTTTAAGTTCTTGAACTTCGCGTCGAGTTCCGCCATCGCGTCGTCTCCTTGCTTTTGCTCCCCTTTATAGCGATATTCCGCTTCCGTTCCGTCATTATCCCGGTCATAACTAATATCAATGGCATCGTTATCCCCTTCAACGTCCGCTTCAATCGACAGACTGTTGAAGCCATAATCCGTGTCGGCATTTTTTGTTACCGTATCTTTGTCTTGCATCGTATCGTCGGTCGTGTTCGAATTCGTTGATCCTTCTTCGACCTTGTCCGTCGACGTTTGGTCGTTTCCGCAACCCGCAAGCATTAAACTCATCGCGAACAACGTTGCGACACCGTATCCTGTTAAACGTTGTTTTTTCATTCCATCACATTCCCTTCTGCTGGAATCGGATGTTCCTTTAACATCTTCGCAAAATGATATAGGTTAGCAGCTAAAAACTGTGCGTGTCGTTTCGTAAAGTCGTTGTTCCGTCCTGCTTCGATGTAAGACGGTCCTGGTCCCGCTTCACCGACCCAGTAAGCATCGACGTTCGGCGGAATCGTAAAGCCGATATGCGACAGACCGTACAAGATGGAGGCAGACGCATGTTTAGCTCCATCTTCATTCCCTGTGACAATGACGCCACCGACCTTGTTGTAGTAGATGGCTTGTCCAAGATCGTTCGTCATGCCGCTCCCTCCGTACAATCGTTCAATGACTTGCGTCGCAACACTACTTTTTTCACCCAGCCAGAGCGGTGTTCCGATGACAACGATGTCGGCTCGTTTCACCTTTTCGAAAATCACGGGCCATTCATCCCCGTTGCCTTCGTCTTCCGTGACGCCGAACGCCACTTGGTGATCGACGATGCGGACAATTTCTGAAGTGACGTCCTCTTGTTTCCAATATGCAATCACGTCACGGATCAGCGCCTCCGTATTCGATGGTTCACGTGATGCTTTTAAGGTGCAGTTTAAAAATAAGGCGTGCAACATCCATCCATCCTCCTCCGTCATTTTAAGTAACATCATTCGTCTTTAGTACTTTCCTTCTTCCATCGACGGATAAACTAAAAAACCCTCGCTTCAGCGAAGGTGGGTCATGCTAGAAGATTTGAAATGAACAATCAAGCGTGTAAACATCACTTCATTACCTGAGGTCATTTCGTCGCTCCAATAACAACGTGTCTCGCCAGACACCATGATGCTGTGCGATGGCACGTCGTCGACCGACTAGTTCGAATCCAAGTCGCTCATGCAGCCGTCTGCTTGCGATGTTTTCTGGGAACATGTGTGATTGAAGCGTCCAAATCCCATTGACGTCCGCATAGGTGATCAATGCCTCTAGTAAGAATCGTCCACCGCCGAGTCCTCGAGCGGAACGCTCTAGATATATACTGACTTCTCGTACGCCACGGTAGACATGACGTTCAGAAACACATCCCAGTTTAGCCCAGCCAATCACTTTTCCACCTTGCGCTAGAACGAATCGTTCAGATTGCATCAGCGTTTTCCACCACTCTTGCTCATGAATCATCGTTTCGAACGTCGCGTTCCCTTCTTCTACTCCTTGACGATAGATGGCTAACACAGTACTACGATCTTTCTCTTCCATCGAACGAACAAGCATCGAATTCCCCTTTCCTTATTAACGACTGAATATGAGAAAATCATATATTTATTATTTGCAATTTGCAAGTTTATATCGTATAACTGATTCATAAGCAAAATAACGAAGGGAGAGCTATACATGAATGAAACTCGTGAACTATTTCAAACGTTCACCCGGCGCTTCGGATTATTGAATAAGAATTGTTGCGCCGTCCTAGAAGAAGAAATTTCTCTCGTTCAAAGCCATCTGCTGTATCAGGTTGCCAAACACCCTGACTCCGCAATGCAAGAAATTGCGGACCAACTCGCTCTTGATATCACTACGTTCAGCCGACAAGTGCAAACATTGATTAAGCGGGATCTACTCGTAAAGCGTCCCGCGATCAACGATCGGCGAATTCACCTACTTCGCCTGTCCGAGAAAGGATTGCGTGTTGTTCAAGCCATTGACGAAGAGATGAACACGTATCTTGATTCCATCTTCTCATCAATGACTTCGTTCGAAAAAGCACATGTCCTCCAGGCAATCGACTTGCTGAACACGAAGATGGGCGAGAGTGACGTCTGCTGTAAACCATGTCTCTAATACTTGCAACTTACAAATAAAAAGGAGGTTTTATTCATGTCATACGCTTCTTCCCACCCCATCGTCATCATCGGTGCCGGTCCGATCGGTCTTGCAGCTGCAGCTCAACTTGTAGTGGAAGGTCAATCGTTTTTACTATTTGAGAAAGGTCCTTCGATTGCCCACCATATCAAACAATGGGAACACGTTCGGATGTTTTCGACGTGGCAATACAATATTAGTGACGCAGCACGTCACTTGCTCGAGCTGACGGACTGGATTGCACCAGCAAACGATACTGTGCCGACCGGAACTGAATTGATCAAACAATACCTTGCCCCACTTGCTGCATTACCAGAAATTGCTCCCTCTCTACATTTCCAACATGAGATTCTCTCAATCTCACGGGCAGGTCTAGACAAGATGACAAATGCCTCACGTGAAGTAACGCCGTTCGAATTAGTCATAGATACGCCGAATGGTCGTAAGCATATTCTCGCTCGCGCGGTCATCGATGCGTCTGGAGTCCTCGGGCGACCAAACCCTGCAATCAGTTCTGGTCATCGAGTCGAAATCGAGCAGAACTTACCTGTCCGGTATTCGATCGTAGATGCGAAACGTGATACTGTTGTTTTCGCTAATCAATCCGTCGCTGTCATCGGTAGCGGGCACTCGGCTTTGAACTCGCTCCTTGAACTCGTTTCCATTAAAGAGCAACACCCTGAAACGGAGATTCATTGGATTCTTCGCAAATCGGACCCCGTTCTAGCCTATGGAGGAGAAGATAAAGATGCACTTGAAGGTCGCGGGGCACTCGGTTCGCGTATCCGTCAGCTCGTTGAACGAGATCAGATTAGGGTTCACTCCAGCTTCAAGACCCGATCCATTGAATCGAAAGGGAAGTCGTTTGACATCACTGCTCAAGATGGTCGATCTCTCCATTATATCGATCAGCTGATCGTCAACGCAGGAAGTCGACCCGACTTCTCGTTCCTTGAAGAAGTACGGCTTGATATCGATCCTGCGACCGAGAGTAGTCGAATACTTGCTCCTCTGATTGATCCGAACCTTCATAGCTGTGGAACTGTCCGTCCACATGGGGAAGCAGAGTTACGTCATCCAGATCACGGACTTTATCTGGTCGGTGCGAAGAGTTACGGTCGTGCTCCGACCTTCCTGCTTGCGACCGGTTATGAACAAGTTCGATCAGTCGTTGCTTTTCTTGTCGGAGACGAGGCACGTGCGAAGCAGGTCAAGTTATCATTACCGGAAACGGGTGTGTGCAACGTTTCCCTGCCACAATCATCGACTTCCTGTTGTTCTTAAAAATATACATCGGACCAGTCTTAGACGGGTCCGATTTTTTCTGCCAACTCAATGATCACGTCTTCTGGTCCTCTTACGTAACATAGGCGATATTCATTTTCGTAATTCGCGATGTCGCCAATCGACTGATATCCATTGTCCGCTAAACGTTCGACGAGCGCGGTGAGTGCCGTTACTTCAAAACAGAGATGACGCAATCCACCTGCGTGGACGGATTGGATCACGGAAGCCGTGTCGAGCGGGTGTTTAAATCGAACGAGTTCAAGCCATAACGGTTCACCTGGTAATCCGAGTGCAACACACTCCGTCTCCGCTCCCTCTAGACTCAATAAACGATCGAGTAACTCTCCTTTCATCTCCCATCGTCCGCGTACTTCGAGACCGCAAAGCGAAAAAAAGTGAATCGCTTCTTCTAAATTCACGACGTTCAGACTGATATGATCCGTTCGTTTAATCGGCATTCGTCACTCCTCCTCAAGTGTGTCGAAATGTTGTCAATTCGTTGATATACAGCACATTTAGAGCGTTTCGACTTAGTATCTGAAGACTGTATCGTTAGTAAAATAAAAGTATGAAAGGTCGTGTCCACTTACGAAAAGGAGTCGATTCACATGGAAGATGTCAACCTTCTCGTTCTTGCGACCCAGTACATGTTTTGGGTCGGATTCGTCGGAATGGCCGCCGGTACGCTCTATTTTCTCGTCGAACGAAATTCCCTTGCCCCGGAATACCGCTCGACCGCAACAGTCGCTGCTCTCGTCACGTTCGTCGCTGCGATTCATTACTATTTCATGAAGCAAGTTGTTGGGGAATCAGGTTTGTTGTCGGAGATTGATGGTTTTCCGACTGAAATCCGCTACATCGACTGGCTCGTGACGACGCCTCTCTTATTGATCAAGTTTCCGCTGTTACTCGGTTTAAAAGGTGGGAAAGGACGTTCGCTTCTGACGAAACTCGTCATCGCAGACATCATCATGATCATCGGTGGGTATATCGGCGAGTCTTCGATCAATCTAGCAGGTGGCTTCACACAACTTGGTCTTTGGGCATACGTCGTTGGTTGTGTCGCATGGTTTTATATTATTTATCTCTTGTTCACGAACGTCACGAAAGCCGCTGAAGATAAGCCTGCCCCGATTCGTAAAGCCTTGCTGCAGATGCGCTTGTTCATCTTGATCGGATGGGCGATCTATCCGGTCGGTTACGCGGTCACCTTGTTTGCACCCGGTATCGAGGTGCAACTCGTCCGCGAATTGATCTATAACTTCGCTGACTTGATCAACAAGGTCGGATTCGGTCTGATTGCCTTCTTCGCCGTCAAGACGATGTCCGCAACACAAAAATTGAAATCCACTTAATCAAAAGACCGGATGTTTTGAGCATCCGGTCTTTATTTGAATTCATGCTGTAAATCCTGTGGAAATCCTCCGTTTTTAAATACAAAACTTGACAGCCTAATCCTTTTCCCATCCATATCTAGAAAATAAGTTACGTTAGGTTCATTTGCAAATTCGACTTCGATTGAAGCCGGATTCGCCGAAGACTCATACGAAAATTTTTGTGTTTTTGTAGTGTAGACTTCATCAGGGAATTGACGTGCTAGTTCCATCTTAAGCAATTTCTCATTCTCAGCAATCTGTTGATTGACGAGCGTCGGTCGGATGTACCAAAAGGAACTGCACCCGATCGCCACCAAACCAAGTAAAATCAAGCCATAGCGCTTCCACCGTTTCGGAAGACAAATCACACCACATCCCAGTACGAGTAATAGAAAAGCAATCGTCATCCCTTCGATTATGAAATTCGGTACCATCTTATCCACTCCTTTCGTTCTATCCTCGACTAGAAAACCGTGGTATGATCAATTCCTATGACAAAAAATAGGAGGTTTATGATGCGAAAAATCATCCTGATCGGTTCCGGTGGATCCGGTAAATCGACGCTTGCTCGTGCGATGGGCAAAAAACTCGGTTATCCCGTCGATCATCTCGACACCTTATTATGGCGTCCGAACTGGGAGGCGGTTTCGCGTGAGGAGCAACGCCAGATTCAACACATGCTCACGTCGCGCGACACGTGGATCATCGACGGCAACTACGGTGGAACGCTTGACTTACGAATCAAAGCCGCAGATACAATCATCTTCCTTGATCTACCGCGGACGATCTGTCTGTACCGGGCACTGAAACGGACGTGGCGCTACCGCAAGACCGGTCGACCGGATATGGCAGCAGACTGTCCGGAGAAACTATCGTTTGATTTTTTGAAATGGATTTGGCGGTTCCCGATCGATAAACGACCGAGTATCCTCTCAACGCTTAAAGCGACGTCCGATAAACAAATCATTCATTTGACGTCCCGTCGTGCTGTCAAACAGTTTCTTCAATCTTTACCTGAGGCGTGATAACGTCCGTTCGTAACCGACCGTACATCCGTGCATCATGCGACCTTTCGCCTTGATAGAGATAGCCGCGTAAGACGCCTTCAAACGTAAATCCGAGTTTTTCGAGTAAGCGATAGGATGCTTCGTTCTCAAGAAATGTCACCGCACCTAACCGATGAAGCGCCAATTCTTTGAACGAAAACCGGATGACTTCTTGAACAGCTTCCGATACATAGCCTCGTCGCCAAAAATCTGGATGTAATTCGAATCCAAGTTCGGCTTTTTTCGCATATGGACTCCAGTTATTGAGTCCGACCGTTCCAATGAACCGCCCTGTCGAACGGTCGATCATGCCCCATCGGATTCCCCGTTTCATAGAAAACGTTTGATCAAATGAATGGATGATCTGACTTGCTTCCTCAAGAAACGTGAGCGGATCAATGCCATAATATTGAGTCACGCGTGAATCAGATAAGATCGTATAGAAATCATTGACGTGACTTTCCGTAACGCGAATCAAATCCAGCCTATTTGTCGATAACGATTGAAAGTTCATATGTATGCCTCCTAAAATATAGTATTCAGATACATACGACGCGTCTCCATGAATCACCTTCTTTTCCCATTTATCCCTACATAAAAACGACCTCGATCATGTCTCCATCGAGGTCGTTTTTAATCTTATACGGTAAATCGTCCGGTAACGTGTTTCAAATCATCCGCCATCGTTGCGAGTGATTGGGACGCGGATGCAATCTCTTCCATCGACGCCATCTGTTCCTCGGTTGAAGCGGAGATGTTTTGCGTTCCGGCAGCAGTTCCTTCTGTCACTGCTTGAATCGTCCGCATGACAGATGCGATTTGTTCACTCGCCGCCGCCATTTCCTGAACGGCACCGGATACCTCCTCGACGTGCCCTGTCACGTCGGTGATGGCTGTCTCAATTTCTGAGAATGAGGCACCTGCCCGATCGACGACAGCGATTCCACTCGTCATCTCGGTTGAGACTTTTTCCATCGAGACAACCGATGCTTCCGTCTCTTGTTGGATGACACGAATCAACGACTCGATCTGTTTTGCCGAGACTGCCGACTGCTCAGCGAGCGTTTTGACTTCCGCTGCGACAACGGCGAATCCGCGTCCTTGTTCGCCGGCGCGCGCTGCTTCGATTGCTGCGTTTAACGCGAGTAAGTTCGTCTGCGCTGCGACACCCTTGATCGAATCCGTAATTTGTCCGATTTCCTGCGATCGGTTACCGAGACCATCGATGACGTGGCTGAGACGCGAGACGTCTTCTTGAATCCGTCCCATCTGTGTCCCGAGTGTTCCGACGACCTGACCACCGAGTGCGACTTTTTCCATCGCATCTGCTGTACGATCCGTCATCTGCTGCGCATTTCCAGCGACATAACGGACAGATGTTGTTAATTCTTCGATCGTCCGTGAAGCATCGGACACTTGGTGCAGCTGCTGGCTCGCACCACTTGCCATCTCTTCCATCGTCACAGCGACCATCTCGGTTGCTTTCGTCGTCGACTCTGCGTTGACGCTGAGTTCATCTGAAGCAACAGCGACACGCTCTGCTGTTCCCGTCAATTCTAAAACGACTTGTTGTTGTGACGCGATCATCTCATTGAAGGACGTCGTCAATTGACCGAGTTCGTCTTTAGAATCATAATCGCCACGAACTGTCAAATCACCGTTACCCGATTGGTCCATCCAGCCTTGTAATCGACGAATCGGACGGGTAATCAGACGCGTGATGTATAAAGCAAGTCCCACGAATAGGACGACACCTAATAAGATAATCCCGAGCATTAAGTAAAAGGCGGTCTGTTTTTCTGACTGATTTTGAGCGTTTAGATCCTTCGCCTGTCTCGTCATCGAAGCCATCAACGACTTCGCTGAACTGGCAACATTGTCCCGGACTTGCTCCAAACTATCCGAGTAGGCTTGATAGGCCTCTTCGTTCTCATTTCGCGTCGCGGCATCTTGGACGAGGCTCATCCCGTTATCATAGGCTAGGACGTTATCCTTTAAGTCTTCTAATTGTTTTTTTGACTGTGCGGTAAATCGTCCTGTATCTTCTACCTTATTGAGCGATGAACGGATTTGCGCTTGTCGCGTATCGATATCCGCCTGCAGTTCACCGATTCGAGTCTCGTCCTTCGTTAAAATCATCTCGACTAAAAAGGAATCGAGTGCCCGTGTATCGATTCGGATCTGTGCCACCTCTTGAATTGGTATCAGATTTTCTTGATACATCGTGCGTGAAGCATTCGACATCTGATTCAAGAAATAGAGTCCTGCTCCTGCGATTAAGAGCATTGAGATGATTGCTGTCGCAATCAATACTTGAATCTTCCGTCTGACTGACATGTGTTTCATTCCATCCCCTCCCGTTTTTTTATCGGTTCAGGATTAAAATAGTTGATTGATTTTTCAATATTCCTATATTTTGATGTGCTCAAGCAAAGCCCTGCCGTACGACTTTCTCTCTCGTGTTCGATATAATCAGCATACAGCAGGTGAAGAAAGGATGGATTCCATGCAACGTGTAGCCAATGAGATCACACAATTCCGCGGCAGTCATTATGAGTTCGGTCGCGAACAAGGGCGTTACGTCAAACGAAACCAGTTGCTCCATAACCGGGAGGACAACTGGAAGATCCGTGTTCCGCGCTTTCAAGTCGATCCGGTCGAGACGAAGGAGATGTTTCTCCGGTACGCCCCGCATATTTGGGACGAGTTACTTGGACTCCAGGACGAACTTGAACTGTCGCTTCCGGATACGTTACTCCATTTCGGGCATTACCGGGTCGAAGGACCGAAAAGTGGTTGTTCGATCATGACCGGTGATAATTTCCTCGTCCGTAACTATGATTACCATCCGATGACATATGATGGTCGATTTTCCGTCTTTCAACCGAATGATGGTGGCTCAGCAATCATCGGTCCCGCATCGCGGGTGACCGGTCGGATGGACGGGATGAATGAACATGGGCTTGCGATGGGCTATAACTTCATTAATCGTCGCCGTCCGGGCGATGGGTTCGTCAGCTTCATGATCGGGCGGATCATCCTCGAGATGTGCACGTCGGTCGACGATGCGATCTCACTCGTCAAGGAGATTCCTCATCGCGGATCGTTCACGTACGTCGTCCATGATAAATCCGCGCGTTCGTTCGTCATCGAGGCGACAGCACGCGACGTCCAAGTACGGGAATCGAACATGTGCACCAATCACTTCGATTTGCTACAGCATGAAAACCGCTATCACCTCGATGACTCGAAACGTCGGATGATGGAGCTAAAGACGCATCAACATATGATTCAAGATGCGGAGTCCGCTTTTCGACTACTCAACGATACCGATAAAGGCGTCTTCGCTGATTTATATGCACAGTGGGCGGGAACGATCCATACGTCTGCCTACTTCCCGGAAGAATTGAAGGTCTGGTTCGCGCTTGGTGGTGATCAGGAACCGGTCACATTCGACTTTGCCGACTGGCTCGCTGGCAATGACTTCACAGCAAGCGAGATCACAGGTGAACTGGAGACAAACATTCAGTTCGCGAATACATTACAGACGTGGCGTTAAACGAAAAAGCTTCCTCCTGCTTGCGCAAGAGGAAGCTTTTTAATGGCTGACATCGAGACGTTTCGACATATGATAATCCGTCTTCTCGTACCCAAGCGAGTCATACACATGAATCGCCCGTTCGTTATGCGCGAAGACATGTAAGGAGATTTTCTTGACGTTCATCCGTTTTAATATCACTTCTAGTGATCGGAGCGCTTTCTTGCCGTAGCCTTGGTTCTGCTTGTCGGACGTAATCTTGACGTCGAAGATGAAGGCGGAACGTCCGCGTGATTCTTCCGCCACATGGACCCAAACCATCCCGATGTCGCTATCTGTCTCATCACGAAACGTAAACAAATAATGATCCTTCGTTTTCAGACCTTCTGGCAACAGCGCCGCGAACTCTTCAGTCGCCTTCTCAAGCGACTCGTTCTCTGACCACGTACCAGCGCGACACTTATCTGCCGCATATTCCTCGATTGCTACCGGTAGATACGACTCATAGGTCGCTTGATTCATTGGCTCGATGCGCATGCTGCCACCTCCTGCGTTTTCGTCCAGTCCCGTCGTAACATCGCATAGACCTGGATGTCGTGATAAGTCCCGTATAATTTCTCAGCGTCCCGTAAGATACCTTCTTCCGTGAAGCCGAGTCGTTCCGGGATTCGTCTGCTCCGGACGTTTCCAGTCGCACACTCAATGACGACACGGTTTAAGCCGAGCGTCTCGAAACAATAGTTCGTGACGAACCGGACGACGTCCGTCATGACACCTTTTCGAAGGCCCTTTTCTCCTAGATAATAGCCGATCGACGTTTGCCCGAGATGCCGATTAATTTCATGTAAACTGATCGTTCCAACGAGCTCGTCCTCAAGATAGATGCCGCATGTAAAGCCGTTACCATCGGCGAACTGTTGCAGCCATGCTGGAATGACGCTCTCCTGATATGTACTTGCCTCTGTTGCACCATCGACCCAACCGAGCCATTCGCGGAGATGGGGGCGATTGGCATCGACGAGGGCGAACAATCCTTCCGCATGGTGCCGTTCGATCAATTGAAGCGATACGTGATCGGATACTTGTAATCTGAACATGACCTCTCTCCTTTCTAGTACCTGTTGTTTGACGTTACGTCGTCGTTTCCCTGCTTGACGTCACGTTCCATTCCATTCGTCTCGAGCGGACAGCCATTCCAAGTGCCTCGTAAAAGGCGATCGCTTCTTGATTGGCGTCATCGACGCCGAGTTCGATTTTGTCACAGCCAATCGTTTCCGCATGTGCGTAAGCGGCTTGCATCAATCGTCTCCCGACGCCTTGTTTTTGATGCGTATCCGCAACGACGAGACTGATGATGCGTAAGTAATGCTTATCGAAGACGAAGCCGCTTCCTTCGACGATGTCTTCCTTTAGGACGATCACACCGGCAAGCCCGCCTTGTTCCGCAACGAGTAATGCAAAATCCGGATTCTCGAGTTGCGACAGAAATAAGTCTTCCGGAACCGGCATCTCGTGCGGACGGTAATGATCGGGTCGTAAGGCGACGTGTTGATCGTGAATTTGCTGGAACAATGGAATCAATGCCTGAAAATCGTCAGGTCGAGCAGTGCGGATATTCATCAGTAGTTCGCTCCCTTTCCGTTTTGTAGTATATTAACATATTATTCCAAAGTGTAGAGGTACTTTTTTATACAAAAAGGCACTCCGTTACCGGAATGCCGTCTCTCACTTAAATTGCTTTTGTAAAGTCTCGCGCTGTCTCCGTTAACGTCGATGCCGCACTCTGAACGTCATGGAAGCGATCGACCGTTTCTGCGACGACCGTGACGCTTGCTTGTGCATCCGACGTTGCTTGCGTCATCGCACGGGCAATCCGCTGCAGTTCATCATTCATTCGCTGCGTCGTCTGTCGGACATCGACGACGGCTTGTTCGACGAGCTTTGAGAGATTTCGGACTTCAGTCGCGACGACATTGAATCCTTTGCCGTGTTCTCCGGCTCGCGCTGCCTCGATCGATGCATTGAGTGACAAGAGATTCGTCTGTGACGCAATTGTTTTGATCGTCTCCGTCACTTGAGCGATGTCCTGCGCCTGGCGTTGCAGCCGTTCAATCGTCTGATGGTTATCACGGGTCGTCTCGGCCATCTGTTCGATCGTTCGCCGTAACGCTTCGCTTTCCTGCTCGCCATGCGTCGACCGAGTATTCAAATCACTAGCAATCGTGTCAAACGAAGTCGCGAACTTTTGAATCGTCTGCTGACGATCCGTAATATCGGAAGCAATCTTCAAGACACCGGTCACTTCCGTTCCATCGTAAATCGGCATATAGGTTGCTTCTAGCCAAATCGATTGACCATGCGCATCGATGCGTTCAATTTTATCTGCCGTACTGAAGCCACTAAACAGCTTCTGCCAAAATGCTTGGTAACTGTCACTCATTGCAAACTCCGTCGTGCAGAAGAGATGATGCTGCATCCCGATCATCTCTTCTCGTTTATACTTCATCGTCTTTGCGAACAAACCATTGACATCGACGACACGACGTTGCCGATCGAATCGAATCATCGCGACGTTATCTCGCATGGAGGCTAAAATTTCTTGGGATCCTAGGTCGGTTGAAAGTTGGGTGGTCATGATTACAAGCTCCTCTCGCCATCTACCTCCTGTTACAGGCTATCCAAGATATTACAAATCGGAATAGTATGAATTAAAGATATATGACTAAAATTTTTTTATCTTCTTTTTATATATCCAGACAACGATAGGATGAAACGTTATTTCTCTAAATATTCTTATCCTACACCTCTTTTTTAAACTTGTCTTTTTCTTCCGACCTGCTATACTCAAATCAAAACTTATTAAACTTTTTTAATAAGTGATTTAGATTGGAGGTCTTTGTTTGACTGAACTCATTTCACTTACACGTCACGCTTTTTTAGTCGACCATCTGGATACGATCCCTGCGATTCGTCAAGTCTTGGATGTCAGTTTTCCGACTGCAAGCAAACAGATCGATCAGATGATCGCTGCTCGGGAAATTGAAGAGACACCACTTGAATTGGTTCGCGGAGGGCGTCCGGCAAAACGGTATCGCTATCGCGCGGATCACTTCCACGGACTCGCTCTTTATCTCGAACGCACGTATCTGCAGTATCGCATCCACGACGTCGGTGGTCATCTGATCGCAACGGATCGCCTGAACTTCGATTCGACGGATCATGGATCTCATTTATTGAAAACGCTATCAACATTACTCGACGATCATCCAGATGTTCAAACGCTTGCGATTGGTGTTGCCGGTGCCGTTGATACCACCGGCACGATCCTGTTCGCCCCGGATTATCCGACGCTAGACGGTCGCCCCTTGCAACAAGAACTGACGGAACGGTTCGGGCGACCCGTCGTCATCGAAAATGATATGAACGCTGCGGTTCGTGCCCAAGCTTCTGATAACGAGACGACTGTCTATGTGTATCTCGGAACGAACGGACCGGGAGCCGGCGTCGCCGTTTCCGGTCATGTCATCCGCGGAGCGCATCACTTCGCTGGAGAGATCTCGTTCATCCCGTTTGACGACAAGCGAAATGTCGGACAAGTCCTCGCGACGACTACACCACACTCTGACGACTGGTATGAAGCGTTAAGTCGGATCATCCTCTCGTTTAGCGTCACCTTGAATCCGGATGCCATCTTATTTACGTCGTCCGATGTCTCGGATGACGGATTAGCTCGGCTGACGGAACGATGCGCCAAGCGCTTTCCGCTCGACAAATTACCTCAGTTGCGGCAAGGCGACTGGGAAACCGATTATTTAGATGGTTTGATGCAACTGAGCATCCAGTCATTCATTGAACAAATTCCGTTAGGAGGTCTCGCCCGATGACCCGTCTACTATTACCTTTGATTTATCTCGCTTTTATCAGTCTCGGTCTGCCGGATGCGTTACTCGGTACGGCGTGGCCCGTGATGCGGCTCGATCTCGAAGCACCGCTCGACATGGCAGGTTGGCTCTTTATGACGATTGCTGCAGGAACGATTGTTTCGAGTCTGTTTAGCGGTCGTCTGATCGAACGTTATTCAACGGGTCCGATCACGGCAGCTTCTGCCGGTTTGACGGCACTGACATTGATTGGTTTTTACGTTGCTCCGTCCTTGATTTGGCTCTTCGTCCTTGCGATTCCGCTTGGACTGGGTGCTGGAGTCGTCGACGCGGCGTTGAATCATTTTGTTGCCACCCATTATCAAGCGCATCATATGAACTGGCTCCATTGCTTCTGGGGCATTGGTGCGACAGCTGGTCCACTCATCATGGCTGGCGTATTGCTCGATTCCGGTTGGCGTGTTGGTTACCTCGTCGTCGGCGTATTGCAACTCGTTTTGATGATCATCTTGATCGTCAGCTTACCACTCTGGAAGCGGGCTCCGAAACAGGTGTCCGAACAGGTTCAGACCGTGAATACGTCTTCTGGAAAACCACGTGGATTGATTGCCGCTCTCGCAGCGTTTTGCTTTTATTGCGGCGTCGAGGCCGTCGTCGGGCTGTGGGGCAGTAGTTATCTTGTCCAAGTCCGGTCCTTTTCCGTAACATCAGCAGCGACGTGGATTTCCGTCTACTACGGAAGTATCACCGTGGGTCGATTCATCAGTGGTTTTCTGTCGCTGCGCTGGTCGAATCGTCGTTTGATTCGTGTCGGTCAATGGACGGCATTCGTCGGAGCCGCCTGTTTCATCCTCGCACCCGCTGCCTGGATGCCGCTTGGTTTCGTACTTGTCGGGCTTGGTCTCGCACCGATTTATCCGGCAATGCTCCATGAGACGCCGGTTCGCTTCGGGGAGGCTGCGGCGCAACGGCTGATGGGGGTACAAATGGCATTCGCCTATACCGGTAGTACCTTCATGCCGCCATTGTTCGGATGGCTGGCGACGTCCTATTCCTTATCGTTGTTCCATTGGTTTACGATCAGTCTCATCTTCTTGATGCTGGTCGCTACGGAAGGCTTGAACCGGATGTTATTCAGACAGCGATTGGCAAAAGCGTCTTGAAAAAAGGAGGAATGGAGATGAAGATTGAACATATCGCCCTCTTTGTGGCAGACCTGGACGGGATGCGTCAATTCTACGAAACACATTTTGATGCTACGGCAGGCGAGCGGTATCATAATCCGGCGAAAGGGTTCACATCGTATTTCCTGACGTTCTCGAGTGGTGCGCGCCTTGAGTTGATGCAACGGACGGATATCACGGAACGGACGATGAATGCGCTCGGGTATGCCCACCTCGCCTTCTCGCTTGGCAGCAAACAAGCGGTCGACGACTGGACGGCTCGGTTACGGGACGCCGGTATACAACACCTTGACGGTCCCCGGACGACGGGTGACGGGTATTATGAAAGTACGATCGCAGACCCGGAAGGTAATGTGATTGAGTTGACGGTCTAATGATGAAACGAAACAATCCCTCATTCTGATTAGAGTGAGGGATTGTTTGTTGATCGATGACTGTTCAATTGTTTTCTGCTTGTTGGTATGTCCCGTGACGAGCAGTTGTCTGACACGTATTTCATTCAGGTTATCTTTAAGCGACGATTACAAAACTCTTTCGCTGTAAACATTTGTAATGATATGCTAAAAAAGAACCAAATTATGACTATACGTATTCATTTAAGAGGAGGCAGTTTATGCGAAAGCACTTAGGATGGATCTCAATCGGTATTGTGGTTTTTACTTTCCTTACTGTTAAGCTCTTACCGTTCAATGGCTTTTGGGGAACGAACTATATGTTAGCTGGACTATTGCTTGCGCTAGTGTGCGCCATCATAAGTCTAAGAAATACGGGGAAAATCCTTGCGTTAACATTGCTCACTTCTCTATTGGTGCTTTTTATTTTTTCAGTGATCGGCTTCTTGGCACTAGCTTGAGTATTTCTAAAAGCGATTACATTCGATTAGCTGATATCATTACGATATTTCTTCTTGAACACGTCATACGTTACTGAATCACCGAACAGTAGGAAACAACCGCGATCATCATAGATATTCATGACGATCTTTTGATCCACGTTCACGAAAAAGACTTCCGGATAGTCTGTATATGTTTAACGAAATCTTGGTTGCAGCGGTGGGAAATCCTGATGGCAGATCGCTTTGATTAAACGCTTATAATCTAATGCGTTTTTGTTCGGTAATAACACGGCATATTCGGATACCTGCTCTTCTTCATCCATCATTTTCTCTACGAACTTTATGTTGTATTGATCTTCTCTTCTTTTTAAGTGACGGAATACTTTCGTCGCTGACTTTTGATACTTACCGCGCTCACTTCTCACATGCACGATGAAGTAAAGGGACTCCTCTTCTCGGAATAGATCCTCAAACAATTCGTTTGATTTTTGGTATGCCTGTTTGAAGTATTCCTCGTTGATTTCATCTGAATTTTTCTTTAACTGATACAGGTCCTTTACTAAGTCTACATGAATTACGAAATCCTTCTCGACAAAGGAACGATCAAATAAGTTTACCTTCCCAAAATGGTGTTGCAAGTATTGTTCGAAGTTCATTCCAAAGCTCCTTTATTCTGATGAGGACAGATTAATTTAACGATCGATATCACAAGTCTAGAATGGAGAATGAAAAGATGATCATTGATACATTATCGAATCATCCTGAACAATTAGAAGTAGTTGCCACAATGATTCATACCGAATTCGTTCAAAAGAAAAAAGGAACGACACCCTATGAACAAATAAAAGCCTTTTTAGACAAAAAATCAGATGAGTCGTATCCTGTGACGTTGATTGCCTTAGATGATGTCACGTGTATCGGAACCGTCTCCCTCTTTGAAAATGACTTGAAGGAACGACCAGCCTATACGCCTTGGCTCGCTTCTTTATTCGTTGAAAAAGTCTATCGGAATCAAGGGATCGCGCAGCAACTGATCAATCAACTAATCATCTACGCCAAATCACGACAGATCACAACGATCTATTTAAAAACAGAAAACGCTTCAGCATATTATAAAAAATTAGGTTGGACTTTAGTTGAGGCGATTGAGACGACGAATTCACCCATGTATATTTTCGCTTATAATATTGATGACGCTTAATACGTTCTAGTGAGCGACAACAGCAACTATTAAAGCTTTACTCTTATGAGATAACAGAAAGGACGTTTTTATGAATCTCGAAATTAAAAGCTATCTTGAAATTCCGCCTGAAAAAGAAGAACATGATGTGAATCACACTTATCCAGGATTCGTAGAGATGACCCATACGATCGACAACGATATCTTTAACTATGCTTTTGGTCGAGCTGGCGGCTATCCTGCTGGAAAAGTCTTCTTTTGTATAGAGGGCATGCCTCTCCCCTTTAACGCACACGTGAGCGAGCTATTCCAATTTTGGCATGCGTTAATAAAAAGTGTGACCACGAATGATTTGCATGACATCGAAAAGTTCGATTGGTCACTTCCATATGAAAACGAAGAAATTTCTAACCAGTTCATGATTCGATTTTTCTATCGAAAAAAACGAGTAGAATTTCATTATCAAAATCAACTCTTGGCTACTTTTTCACTAGAGACCTATAAAAAAGCAGTCCTGCATGGGTTTTTAGATTTCATGTGGCATACGAATCTGGAATTTGAGACGATCGTGTATGATTCGCTTGGTGAGGAGATTAATTACGCAGCGATGCGAGAAGATACAGGAGACGATTTATACACATGTCGCTACATCTTCTTACAATTCATGAGAGAACTTTATCGTCAAAAAAATGATATACAGACGTTGATTGACTTCGATTTTAAGATTAGTCGCCCTTTCTCTAAATTACATTATGATTTAAACGACTAAGGACATACTGACTTAGACGAACTTACAGTTCTTTTTTAAATCGATTCTTCGTATTCGTATAGACGCCTGCAAAAATTATAAAAAACACGAGTAGAACGAAGCCTACTATGAATAAAAACGAATATCCAGATATCTCACTGAATGCGATCAATAATAGACTAAAGCTAATCCCATACATGATCTTCCCCATGAATTTACACAGGGCGACTTCGTCATATGTTTCCTTTTTACTTTCTGACATCGTATTATATCCTGCAAGCAATGAGGCACCCTTTCCTCTTGATAAAACGATCGCAAACACTAGCATGGGGATTAAAATCACGACATACACGATGGAATCGTTCAAAGTCGTTCGCTCCTTTCTCCTGTTTTAATAGATATCATGTTATTTATCCATTTACGTTCTATAAGCAGTCTGCGTTTCATAAAATATCATAAGTGCACTACCACAGTAATATGTTGATTTAGTAAATGACCGAAAGAACAATCGTATGTTGAAACTCTTAATCGTACCCATTATCTGTATCCCTTTATTGATTCTATCTGCGTGTAAGGAATAACACTCAAGTGATCAAGTAAGAGCAAAGACCGCAGTGATCAACCAAGATAGTGAGCTGAACATCGTTCTACTATATGATTCCTACCAAAAATACTTTAGCGCTAGAGAGCGATTCCTTTTGAGTCAGAACCGCATGTAAAGCTTTCATCCTTAGTTCTTCTGGTTAGCGTGTCCACTTTGTTCGATTATCAAATGTAGAGAATACTCCCATGCGATATTTTGTCCTTCAACTATTCAAGGGCGTGACTGAAAACTCGAAGAGCGAGGCGATTGACTTAATCGAGTCTGTTCCATCCTCACCCATCGTGACGAAAATGATGTATTGTTTTTGACCTATCAAAATCTAGATGTAGCTATAGTAAAAGCTCCCCCAAAAAGTAGACAGTTGAAATATCAAAGCTGTCTACTTTTTTAGGGAGCTTACCATTCTTATTTCATCAAGACCATTTTTCTTCAGCATCCATCCAACAATTGTTTTTTAAATCAAGAGAATCATCACTATCGTGTATCGTAAAGTACGATGGAAGATTTAGTGACGCTCCACCAGCTTTTTCCCAGCACAATCTGAACCATTGTGCAAAAACGCTTTGTTCTTGTGGAATTAACTTTTCTTCATTTTGCTCATGAAATTCAAAAAAAACATCGAGTTGACTGTCGTTCATTTGATGATATTCGACTTCTTGTAATACATCTTCGCTCCCAGCAAAAACAGTTGAATCGTTTCCTTCGTTAAATACTTCATTTGCTTCTTTATCCATTGAGAACATGATGACCGAAAGTTCGAATCTAGTCGGTTCAATGAATGCTGTGAAATCTAGTACTTCGATGTCCTTAGAGAACGGATAAGAAAAGATTTTCTGGAGTTGGTCCTCCACTAAACCTGACTGCTTTTCAAGATGGATCTTAATTGAATCAATATAGTTTTCGACTGTAAACATGATAAGTACCTCCAAGCATGAATCTATCAATTTATGTTATTAATTCGTCAGCCTTGCTTCATGTTTTCATCGTGTTTCTCTTGAAGTCGTCTCTCTAGAACGAATACGTATATTACAGCAAACAATACTCCAATTATTCCCGGCAAAACAGCAACGATGGGATCCTTCAAATATGCGAATGGAATTACATACGTAAACAACATCTTGATTCCATATGAAACCAACACGGACGTCAGTAAAACTAAAGTTATAGTCCGCTTTTCGATATTCCCAAAAATTGATGTCTTTGTTTCTCTACTTTATGTATACCGAGCCAAGATAACGTCTTCAAATCTCCTTTATTCATAGCTAATAGTTGACAATCATCACTCTACCATACGACCTTATATTTGTACTAAAAAGTAAGTTTACTTTAAGGATTTTCACCAAAAATGCTTATCAATATAAAAAAACTAACCTAATAAAAAAACTAACCTAATCAAAATTTACGATACGTATAAGAGGATGATTCATAGTTATCATTAAGTAAGTGAGATAGGATGACAGGCGTTTAGAAGAGAGACGTATACCTCTAATTGCTTGAACAACATCCCATTTTTTGTATACTGATAATGAAATTTATACAAATAAAAGGGGGTCTTCTCTTGAGAGCAAAACTTGGCTGGATTTCTATCGGATTAATGGTTCTTACTTTCTTGGTACTTTTTACATTCCCGATTAATGGATTTTGGGGCGACGCCATCCTCATTGGTGGTCTGGTCCTTGCTTTATTAGCTGCTATCTTTAGTAATCGAGGTATAGGCAAAATGTTAGCTTTTATTTTAATGATGGTTCTTTTAATTTTATTTGTACTATCTGTCTTGAATTTTTTAGGGATTTTCGCATAAAATCGAATCGATCGAATTGGATAACGAATGTCTAAGCTCTTACAAAGATGTGACAGTCCAATAAGAACGCTCCCTCAGAGTATATGTAAGAGAGAAAACATTCTTATATATCCAATAGATCGTCACGCAGTCATTTCAGCATAACTTTATCTGAGAGTATGCTCTTCACATTCTCTATTATATCTTCGGTTGCTTTTGGCGTTTTGACCTTCTAGATTGAAAGTATTTACTTTTTCGCTTCAAACGTCAGTGTTTTTTATGCACCTTCTCCTCTTTACTCAAGAATCAATTTAAACTTTCCTTCATGAATGACATCTGAAACTGGTGTTAATGAAAACTCTTGCAGTGTCTGCTCAGATTTTTTTTGTCGGAAATCTGACATTAACTCCGTTCCTAAACTGTAAACAGTTAATCGAGGGACATCCTTCGCTTCACTTCCAGTGCTAAGTTCTTCGTAGCTTAAGGAGTTGTTCTTAACCTGTTCGAGTATCTTCTTTTATCGTTGAAAGCCATCTTTTCTGTTTCTATAGGGGGCGCTTTAGGATAAAGTTCCTTCGCAAACACCTCCGCTTTACCTTCGAATATGAGATAGTCGATGGAACTTGGTTGTCTGATTTCAGGATGTTCGTTCACTACGGAATGATTATACTCATGCGCAACAACGTACTCCAGTATCTCATGCGTATACTCTTCACCTAACATAATCACCATACTACCATCGCTCATCGTAAAACCAATCAGCCCGCTCGTCGCCTTTGCGGCGTATCGATGCTCTTCCGATAAGGGTAGCATCAGGATAATCTTATCTTTACCAGGAAGGTGGTCAGCTGATTTTCGGAGTGCCTCATGAACAGCTTTCATATTTTCTTTCTCTTCATGCATCAAACGTTTCGTCAATCTTTTTAAATCGTTCAAATAAGAAGTGGCGGAAAACACGTCATTGAACCCCTTGAAATCAAGAAAGATATCCTGCTCTTTCTGAATGCGATCCAGTTCCCGACGGACGGTTTTATCGAAGATTCGCTGTAGGTCCTCGTCCGTGACGTTTGTGTCCTTCATCTTTTTCTGAACTTTTGTGAAGTAGTCGATATAGGCTGGGTACAATGTAATGATTTTTGCATGCTGGTCTTTTGCTAGTTCAACTTCTCGAATAGTGGACTTGGGTTTCTCAGTCGACTGCGTCGGTTGGGATGTACATCCTGATACACAACAAATGAGTATTGATAAAAAGAACGCTAGACGTATTCTCAAAATTATTTACCACCTTATTGTTGAAATGATTGTATCGTATAACGCTTATAAAATAATTATATAGATTTATTTTCCATCTATCCATAAAAAGTAAGTTTCAGTTTGTTCATAGACCATTTTTAAGAACCTATAACGTTATCTACGTATACATTTGTTTTTCTAAAATTCTCATCGTTTGGAGTGTTAAACATGTCAGTTGGATGGAGTGGTACGATTCAAGATTTTTTACAGATCGATCAACATCAGTTTTCGCAAGCCTTACAGCATTCCATTCCAAATGATGCCTATCGTGTCATTTTGACGAGAAATCGAGATGGATTAATTATTTATATTTTTGAAAAACCTGAGTTAGAAGAAACATGGCATACACTTAAACACGTGTTACGTATTGAAAAACTAATATAACGTTCATCAAAAAAGTCTACATCTTGTACAGATGCAGACTTTTTTGATGAAATTTAGATGCCCATCAGTTTATTCCTTTCGTATAAAATTATCTTAATAAATTCGTCTGAATCGAAAAGAATTTTCCTTTGCATCAATTTTTTTATTAATTTCTGATTATACGTACTACCATCTATTCAGCGATGAATGCGAGCATGACAGTGCGGACAAATTGCTACGACATGTTCAGTATGATCAGGGTCACCATCCGAAAATTTATACACGTGACTCGCTTCAAATAGTTCAGATCGTCCATATACTTCGCATATTCCTGCCGCTCTCTTTCATGCATATACTTTAATCGCTTCTGATTGTTTTCTGACCTTTATTTGTTTGACTTGAAATCGACTCATCTCTTGTCGACGTATCTTGAAGAGCCATATTTTTAAATTTTCAAGCGAATCTTCAATTATTACACTACTCTTCAAATGACGTTCCGACTCGAACTGATCATGCTTCATAATCGTAGCTGATCCAAGAACAAATTGCATGATCTCCCGTGAATGACCGTCACGATCGAGCACTTGTTTCAGTTTATAATCCATTAACGTTAGCTGATCATCAAATCGATATAAACCATTTTGTTCCTGATGAAAAAGTAACATATCTTTTGAATGATTGACATGATCACGTATCGCTTTAATCTCAAACAGATTAAATCTTATCATCTGCCGATATGGACAGACGTAAAGACGAACTTATCATAACGATGGCGTGAAAACGAATACTCGAACGGTTTTCCGTTACCAAGGAATACGACTTGCTCTACTTCGATGACAGGATCGGTCTCCTCGTTCCCGAGATATTCATGATCCCATTGATTCGGCTTGTCTGCCCGAATCATCTTATGCGAGCTCGTGATCGTATAACCGAGTTCTTCTTGGATATACCGGTAAATCGAACTATCAAGAACTTCTCGCGTTACTCCGGTAATTAATGAAGACGGCATAAACGTGTGTTCGATCACGTATGGTTCGTCGTCAACATATCGAACACGCCGTATCTCATAAACGGGATCGGTCTTCTCGATCATCAGATGGCGTGCGACCTCGGCTTCCGGAAAACGAACCTCGAACTGAAGAACTTCACTTCTGACAGCCCGCTCTCCGAGCAGCTTTGTCAACCCTTGTGACTCTTTGTTTAATACATTGATTCTTCCTTGGGAAAAGCTTGACGGTAAAATGAACGTCCCTTGTCCTCGTTGTCGATAGATGATCCCCTCGAGTACGAGGATTTCTAGAGCACGTTTCATGGTCATCCGGCTGACCTCAAACTCTTCTGCTAGTTGAATCTCGTCTGGCATCGCTTCTTCCACATTGTATCCGCCATGAAGAATCCGTTCTCGTAATTCATCTGCAATTTTTTCATACTTTGGTTTCTTTTTATTAGACATGACAACACCCCATGTATAGACATATACATATAATATAACAAAAAATAAGGATCAGGGCTAGATATACCCCGATCCTTTCTTCTTATCCTTCGAATCCATTTTCTTCGATGAGATGCTTGAACCAGTAACCACTCTTTTTTACTGTACGCGTTTGATTCGTCAAATCGACACCGACGAAACCATATCGGTTCTTATAGGCATTACTCCACGACCAATTGTCCATGAACGTCCAAAGGTGATATCCTTTGACGTTCGATCCTTCCTCTAATGCATGATGCACCCATTTCAAATGTTCCGCGATGAAGTCAATCCGGTAATCATCCTGGATACTACCGTCCGTGTCTCGGTAGCGTTCTTCTCCTTCCACTCCCATCCCGTTTTCTGAAATGAAGCACTCGATGTTTCCATAATTCTCACGTAAGTTTGTCAGGATGTCATACACACCCTTTTCGTAAATTTCCCAACCACGATGTCGATTCATCTTGCGTCCCGGCATTTCATAATAATCGAAAAGATGCTCTGGCATGAACGGTGCTTTCGGATTCGGAAGATGTTCTTTTACTTTGATACGTCTCGGCTGATAGTAGTTGATGCCGAGGATATCAACGGTGTACGTCTCGATTTTTTTTCGGTCCGTTTCACCCATCGCCGGGAGGGCATCCTGCTCTTTTAACAGTTCGATTAATTCAGCAGGGAAAGTACCTAAAACGGACGGATCGAGGAAAGAACGATTGAACAAGATGTCCGCTAGATACGCTGCTTGTCGATCCGCTTCATTTTGACTTCTCGGATAAGAGGGAGTCAGGTTGAGAATAATTCCGATTTTTCCTGTTTGTCGTGTATCTCTGTATGCTTCGATTGCAAGGGCACTTGATAGAATCGAATGATAGGCGACCTGGACCGCTCGTTTAAAATCTACGACGTTCGGATAATGAAAATCGTACAAGTATCCCCCCTCGACCGGGACGATTGGTTCGTTATGGGTGAACCATTTGCCGACACGGTCACCGAACAGTTTAAAGCAGGTTTTGGCATACGCAACATAATGCATCACGACTTCCCTGCTCTCCCATCCTCCCTTTTCTTGTAAGGCAAGGCGGCATATCAAAATGATATAAATTAACGAACGGTTCGATCCCAGCTTCAATCAACGCGTCAATGACACGATTGTAGAAATCGACCGCTTCCGGATTGATGGTTCCTTCTCCCGTTGGAAATAGACGCGACCAAGAAATCGATAGTCGAAACGAATTGTGCCCGAGCTCTTTCATCAAGGCAATGTCTTGTTTGTATTGATAGTAAAAGTCAGATGCTACTGAAGCACTGACACCATCAAAGAAGCGGTTCGGTTCGACCTCGTACCAGTGATCCCAAATGTTCGGACCTTTTCCACCTTCATAGGCGGCTCCTTCCGTTTGTGTCGCAGAGGCAGCTGTCCCCCACCAGAAATCCGTCGGAAAATCATACTTTTTAATCGTAGTCGTCTTGTTCTCTATCTGATTCATCATTAGCACATCCTATCTCTCATTTTTCACTCATCCGGTATACTTTATCCGATCTGTTGATTTTTCTCTTGAGTAGTATTCGCTTCTTCCCGTTCTTTCTTCAAATTCAAACGGTCAATGAAGACGAGGAACGGGAACCAGACTGCCATGATGATTGCAAAGTTGACTAATTGTAGCAATCCACCAGCTAACGAATTGGTTGCCATCATTCCACTGATGAACATCGGGACAGTCCACGGTACCGCAACACCGGTCGGAGGTGGGACGATCCCCGTTGACATCGCGAAGTACGTCACGGTCACCGTAATCAGCGGTGCGACGATCCATGGAATCATGATCAATGGGTTCATGACGATAGGAAGTCCAAAGATCATGGGTTCATTAACGTTGAAAATACCAGGTCCAATTGACAGCTTTCCGATTTGTTTCATTTGTTTCGATCGCATGAATAACAAGATGGCAACAACGACAGCGAGTGTTGAACCGGAACCCCCGATCCCAACCGTATAGATTTCAATGAATTGTTTACTGATGATGTTCGGGATTTCTCCATTTGACGTGTACGCATTCAAGTTTTCAAGAGAGAGTGTGTTCCAAATCGGGTCCATGACCGAGTTGACGATGACTTGTCCGTGCAGTCCAAAAAACCAGAATAGTTGCACGAAGAAGATGGCGATTAACGTCGGGAAGAGTCCGTTCCCTAGATTAACAAGTGGTTTTTGAACAAGATTGAAAATGAGATCGTGTAAGTTCGTATCTAACAGTGAAGTGACGGCAATGTTAATGCCAAGGAATACGGTGAGCGTAAGTAATGCCGGGACGAGTGCTGAGAATGATTTGGCGACAGCTGTCGGCACACCGGCAGGCATTTTGATCGTCCAGTTTTTTTGAACGATGAAGCGATAGATCTCTCCTGCTATGAATCCCGTGATCATGGCTAGGAACATGCCTTTTGCGCCGAGACGGTCGAGTGGAATGACATTGCCGACTGGATCGGCGACATTTTCGACTGAAACAAAGAAAGGAGTAAGTAATAAAAACGAAACAAGTGCGATGACGCCACCGAAAACAGCTTCGACCTCATAACTTTTAGACAGATAATAACCGATACCGAATACGACGAACAATGACATGATGCCCATTGTGGCGGATGGAGCGTTTCCAAGTGATGTCTTAAAGGCATCTAGTACACCCGGAGACATGAACTTATCAAGGAACGGTAAATTCGCGACGACGACAATTAAGGAACCAAACATCGTAATCGGAAAAGCAAGCATGAATGCATCACGTAATGTCTGCAAATATCGACTATTGTTTAAAAATGCCGCCATCGGCATCAAAAAACGACTTAGCAAATCAAACCACTTACTATTCTCAGTCATCTTAAACACTCCTTATCATTTTTGGGAAAACTTATGTTCCATGAGTTCGATGAGTCCGGTCGTTAAATCAAGCATCGTCTGCGTCGACATCAGGTGATCTTCTGCATGTAATAACAATAAGGAGAGCGTCGTTGGCTCACCGTTTGCTTCCTTTTGGACCTGACTAAAGTGAACTTGATGCGCTTCTTGTAATTGCGATCTTGCATTTGATAATAATTGGTCGAAGTCTTCAAACGTGCCATCTTTATACACTTCGATCGCTTCACGAATCGTACTTCTCGCATTTCCACTGTGTAAGATCATCGTGAAAGCAATTTGCTCCATCGTCTGTTCATTCGTCTGCATATCGATCACCCCATCAACTTCACAGCTTGTTCGTAAGCTGCTTTTCCGTCTGCCATTCCATACGCCATCATATCGATGACTTCGACCGGTTTGTCTGTCGCTTGCTGAAATTTTGATAATAGAAATCGCATTTGTGGTCCAATCAAGATGACATCTGCACCAGACATCTCCTTCATCGCCTGATCTTGTCCGACTGCCCAAATTTTAGCTTCTTCTCCGAGTCCCTTCGCATGTTCTTGCATCTTCGACACCAAAATGCTCGTCGACATTCCTGAACTACACGCCAACATGATTTTTCTCATCTACAATTCCCTCCTCATTTGTAATCGCTTACACATTTGATTATACGGATTAATTCATTCATGTCTATACTTGATAATTAATTTGTTTATTTTTTTTTATAAAAGTGTAGAGTTGTTATTGAAAATAAGATGAAGGAGGAATTTGTATGACAAAACCGATTTATCTTACTCCCCTTTCAAAAGAACGAATTTGGGGCGGACAGAAGCTTCAAGAGTATGGATTTTCGATACCTAAAGAACAACGGACGGGAGAAGTCTGGACAGTAGCAAGTCATCCAAACGGCATGTCACGCGTCCAGACTGGACCAATGACGGGACTCACCTTAGAAAAACTATGGTCAAATCACCCTGAAATTTTTGGTATGGAGACCGACTCTGATTTTCCACTATTGGTAAAATGGATCGATGCCTCGGAGGATTTATCCGTTCAAGTCCATCCAAACGACAAGGATGCCAATCGTTTTGAAAAGCAGCCATTTGGTAAAAATGAATGCTGGTACATCTTAGATTGTCCAGAAGACGCCGTCCTTATCTATGGTCATTCGTTAACCTCCTTAAACAACTTTGATGAGACCATTCATCAGGGTACTTTATTGCAGTCTCTTCAGCATGTGCCAATCGCTAAAGGTGATTTTATCTATGTACCTGCTGGCACAGTACACGCGTTAACAAAAGGATGTGTCGTCCTTGAAATTCAACAAAATTCAGATACGACCTATCGACTATTTGATTACGACCGGTCTGATCCGGTGACGGGAAAGGTACGCCCGCTTCATCTTGAACAAGCCCGTCGTATCATTCGTTTTCCTCATTTCCAGTACACGGAACCTGCCGTCACGCTCACTCCTTTTCGTAAAAGATTGACACAAACACCCGACTTCTTTGTCGAAGAGTGGTCGATCAGGCAGACACATATCTTAGAGGTAAGCCGTCTGTTTCGCGTCATCACGGTCATCGAAGGTACGATTGAATTGGACCACGTCCTCCTGTCTGTCGGAGCGACTGCGATTCTTCCGGCAAATAGCACCTTTCTCATCAAAGGAAACGGTCTCGTCTTGATCACTGGTCCTTCTCTTAAAATGACAACGCCTCATCGAATCGGTATCGACCTCGGTGGAACGCAAACACGTGTCGCTGTGATCAATCAACATAAAATCGTTAAACAATTGTCGTTTCCGACCAATCCTAAAGCAGGTCCATCCCAGACGCTTTCAAATATCGAGTACGCCATTCAAGTTTTTTCAGAGGAATTTCACCTGTCGAACATCGGAATTGCCGCGCCTGGTCCACTCGATACGAAGACTGGACTTCTGTTATCTCCACCAAATTTACCAGGATGGGATGAAGTCGACTTGGTTACCCCACTTTCCTCCGCATTCGACTTACCCGTCTTTCTCGAGAACGATGCCAATGCCGCGGCTCTCGGTGAAGCGTTATACGGCGCGGGACGTCACTCATCATCTGTCTACTATGTGACCGTCAGTACAGGAATCGGTGGAGGTTATGTCTATATGAAACAACTAATCCGTGGAGCAAATGGATACGCTGGTGAGATTGGCAATACGATTATCGACTCATCGGGTCCACTGCATCCTGTGTTGAACAAAGGTTCTCTCGAAGGATATGCCAGTGGTACAGCACTACAGTCACGAGCTAACGAACGACACGCCTCGTCCATCGAGCGATTACTCGCCCATCCGCAAGAGAGGGATCGTTTTACTAATCATTTAGCAACTGGACTTGCAAACATCATTCACACGATTGATCCGGAAGTCATCGTCGTTGGAGGAGGTGTTACGGGATCTGCTGATTTATACTGGGAAGCGTTACAGGAACGTGTTCGCGAACTCGTATATCCTTCCCTTCGTTCAAAGGTCGATATCCGTCTTGCCGAATTGAAAGGACAGGCAGGCGTCATCGGAGCTGCTGCTCTAGATGAAGTAGAGTAAGCAACACATCACTTACCTTATTTAATCAAAGCAAAGAGGGTGATCCATTCCGTTATTGAAATGGATCACCCTCTTTGTATACATCCTATCTATTCGAATATAGCTATTTTTTAGAGCAGCGAATTGCTAAAAATGACTTCAGCTCGTTCTCAATCCGTTTTGGGTTTAAGGAAGAACAGAAAAATGTTAAATACCAAAAAAAGACCAAGCAGTACCCACAAGACAGAATAAAATGCTGTATTCGGGACGAACAAATAATCTATCAATAGCACGATTAAAAAGAGAATATATCCAACAAAATATACTTTTTTCTTACGCGGATCCATCGTCTCATCTCCTTTATACATATGAGTGTTCTGTCGATTACTTCGTATTTTTAATAATCACTACAGCTAAAACAAGGGACGGGATGAAACAAATCAGTAGATCCGAGAGTGAGATCGAGAGTGAAGTAGGATGAATCAGCATCTCTATCCCTTTAAAAATGGCACCGAGCACAACAAGTAAAGATAGGAGAACCGGAACGAAATTACGCATCCATCTCGGAATACTCTGCCACATCCGTAAGATCTTTTGTGTTTTATCATCCATGTCATTCACCTCTTTTACAATTTTACATAAATTAGTATATCATACGGATGATTTTTGTGAAAAAATGTCGAAATCACGTGTCGATTGAATCTTCTCCTTTACGTATAAAAGCAGTAAAAAAGAAGCTTACATGATGTGTAAGTGTCTTTTTACTCCCTTATAGGATACAAATCAATGTCTCTTCCCCTGCTACTTTGAACTAATTGATCACACCTTCTGCACTACAATAAAACTCCAGAGGAATGTTGTGTGTGGATGAAATACCATGTTGAATGAATTCTCCACCGACTGTCACATCGTATGTTCTTCCGCCATCCATCAAAGTAGCGGTATATCCAAGCTGTCTCCATGTCCCCTTACTCGATGAAGCGGTTGACGACATAGACGTAATAGTTTTAAAGACTTGCCTTTCTGCCTCATCACGAAGTGCGGTATCAAATGTACCAGTGATCGAAATGGCAAATGTTGTCCCCTTCGCATGAATCGTTTTTGATTTAGATGTGGATTCTTTCTTTGAGAAATCGAACGTCGATGCGAACTTTACTTTGACTCGATTTTCCGCTATCTTTCGAAAACGGTTCGTCACATGACACGCGTGTCATGCATCACACAAAGCAGGTCTCGCGTTTGAAGATGTGTTGATAACAGTCCCATATTGAGTCCTTTTAGAGAGCGTTGAAGTGCGAAAGTTATTATCTACATAAGTTTGCGGAGTTCGACTAACTCTACTCGCGATTCAGCAATATATTCACTTCAATAATGAAGAACGATAGCAACAACGCTTAAAACGGCTTGGTCCGTTAGAATACAGAGCGCAAGCCGTTTAAATTTTTTTTATTATTTGTCCTGTCTACTTAACAGGGAGCAGTTCATAACCGACTTTACGTTAGATTCATCTGACTTATCTTTTACGAATTTTATCTTGAAGTATTCTTTCTAAAACCAAGATGTATACTAATGCAACCAGCACCCCTAGTGTACCTGGCATAACAGAAATGATTGAATCATTCAGATACACATTAGGAATTAAGTAAGTAAACAAAATTTTTACTCCATATAATACTAACAAAGATGAGAGTAACACTATAGCTATAGCTCTCTTTTTGATATTACCAAAAAATTGACCTTCTTTTTTCTCGACTTTACTTATACCTAGCCATGATAACACTCTAAGCACCCCCGTCATTTATAGATATTCGTAAACAATACCACCCAAGCAACTTACTGCACCTAGTAATCCAATCCGCCGAACTAAAAATTTAATTGCTTTATTCCAACTTGTAAAAGTAGACTCTAAAACTCCCCATACAGTAAAAGTATCTGCTTGGACACCTAAGCAACCAGCAATAACTTTTTTAATATGTTTTCGTAAAGTTGGGTCAGCTACAATTCCGTATTCAAAACTTTCATTATGCTCAACGACTTGAGTAATCGTTTTACCCGAGATAGTGAAGTGTGTCGGAACAGCTTCACCTTTAGCATCATAAGCCCATGGAGAATCAATAGAAGCAACGATATTCTTACGATCATCAAGAGCATCGATGCCCCCATCTTCTCGTTTGACTAGTGAGTCGTACTCTCCTGTCATTTCAAAAGAGTATTCCTTCGGAGATTCAGGGGAATCAATTTTAATGACCGCTCGTGCATCTCCACTTTCTAAAGATTCATACACAATGCTGTGATTGTCAGCAATAGTTGCAATTTTCCCTGCAATTATCGAAGCATTCCCAGAATCGGTTTTTAATCCCACAGTTCCATTTTGAAGCTCTGAATTGCCTTCCCCTGTAGCCACAGTAGGATTACTACCAAGCGCAGTTTCAATAGTTCCTTCTTTTTCAAGTGTATCCAGTATCTCAATAGACTCGGACACGTTTTTTTCTAACTCGTTTCTTACACCTGCATTTGCACCTACAGGAGCTGCAATACCGATAGCGAGACTAAATACCATAGATGCTATTACAGAAGATTTTAATAATTGATTCATTATATTATACTCTCCCTTTAGAATAAATTTTAATTCATTTCAAAAAATATACTCAATATAAATAGTTTCCACTCCTTTCTTTTGAGTACAAAAAACACTTTATCACAAATGTATATATTTGTATTAAAATTTTATTACGTTTTTTGCATTTATTTCAAAAAATAAATTTTTATAAATTAATTAAAAAAGTAAATAATATTTTTATAATATTAGGAGAAATATATTATGAACTACAATAATCTTAAAATAACTTTTTAATTGGACAATTTGCCAAATTAAGCGTAACACTTCTACAGAAAAGACCTCGTATTAGACTAGACTGACTTTTCAGTATGAGACACATATAAAACACTTTGATTATGCTACCAGTACACCGAAAGTATAGGGTGTACTGGTAGCATAATTTTTGGTTTATCTCTTCTTCTCTATAGTAATTTAAATATTTTGGGGTGCTTTAATATACATCATAGTCTCTTAAAAGAAGGAGTCTGATGCAATAAAACTCATCAAATGTCAAATCCGAGCAAATCGGAGTATAAAGATTCAATCACTATACCTTCCAAACAGTTTCCTATAAGAAACGGCTACTGGTTAGATGATTTCTTTCTTTGTTGTTAATTCGCCACTCATCTTATTATTTATTAGTGTCTGCTTTAATTCGCTTAGTTATTCATTTTTACACAGACAAAAATACCATTGAAGCTAGTATTTTTTAAAAGTATACAATACGAAGATGCTTTTATATTGTGTCGAAAACTTAAGATTGCCTCGCCTAACTTTTTGCGTCAAAGACTCCATTTTTAGTATATCGAATATCATGCCGCCCGCTCTCTTCGTAAGAGATACAGGAAGTACGGTACACCGATGATTGCTGTGATCAATCCGGCTGGTACTTCAAGCGGCGGATGAATCCCGCGACCGAGCGCATCAGCGACGACGAGTAACCCACCGCCGAGCAATAGCGCCATCGGTAAGACGGCGAGGTGTTTATGTCCGACGAGACGCCGTGCCATATGTGGAGCAATCAGACCGATGAAGCCGATTGCACCGACCGTTGCGACGGCAACACCGGCTAGGATGACAGCGAGCGCTAAGAAGACGTGCCGTGTCCGCTGAATCGGTAACCCGAGACCAATGCTGACTTCCTCACTAAGTGATAAGACATCGAGTTGACGATGGTGATAGAAGAGGATCGCACCAATCACGACGAGCACCGGCGCTAAGATCAACACTTCTTGCCACCCTTTCCCGAACAGACTGCCGGCGAGCCAGACGAGTGAATCGTTCGTCTGGAGTGGAAATTTAATCAACAGGTATTCTGTTCCTGAGGCACAAATCGCACTAACGGCGATACCAAGTAACGCAAACGAACTGCGGGAGACGTTTCCACCCCGCTCAAGCATCATCAATGCCAGCATGACGATTGCTGCTCCGATGAAGGCGGCAATCGGTGTCAACAAGAGCGGACCATCCGGCACTAAGGCAATCGTCAAAACGGCGAACAGAGACGCTCCGTTCGTCACTCCGATCACGTCCGGTGAGATCAATGGATTGCGGATGACACTTTGTAAGATGATTCCAGCAAGAGCGAAACTCGCACCTGCTAAAAAGGCAAGGACCGTTCGCGGCAAGCGGTAATTTTGGACGATGAAGGCATCCTTTCCACCGAAGAACGACTGCCAGAGTTCCGTTACCGACAACTGAATCGAACCGACCGACAGTAAGGCGAAGCTTGTGACGAAAGCGATTACTGCGACAAGTAGAATCCGACGCATCTCTCTCATCGTAATCCCCCTTTCATCTGGCGGCGTGCCAAGATAAGGAAGAAGGGTGCCCCGAGCAATGACGTCACGATGCCGACTGGTGATTCATACGGATAGGCGATGAAGCGCGCCAGGACATCGGCGTACGTCAACAACAGACCACCGATGACGGCAGAGACGGGTAAGACGATTCGGTAGTCCTCGCCAACGAGTCGACGTGTGATATGCGGCACCATCAGACCGATGAAGCCAATTGCTCCGGCAACGGCAACCGTTACCCCTGCAAGTAACACGACACTGATGCCGGCAAGCAGACGGATCCGCGTCACTTTTTGTCCGAGTCCGACCGCGACGTCTTGCCCGAGTTGGAAAACGGCGAGCGACTTCGCGAGACTTGCCGCAAGAATCAAACCTGCGAGCGACCATGGGAGAACGATCCGGAGTTCGAGCCAGCTTGCGTCACTGAGCGAACCGGACAACCAGTACAAGACGTTCGTGATCCGGTCGTTGAACAAAATCAAGCCTTTCGTTAGCGACGTCAACAAGAGATGAATCGCCATCCCGACGAGGGCGAGTTTTAACGCCGTCATCCCGCGAATCGAAGCGAACGAAAAGACGAGCACGCCACCGAGTAAGGCACCAGCAAAAGCGAAGTAAAGCAAGTTCGCCGTTCCGAGTGACGGAAAGATGAGCAGGCTTAAGACGACGAGAAACGACGCACCGGCATTGACCCCAAAGACTTGTGGTGAAGCGAGCGGGTTCCGTGTCACAGCTTGCATGATCGCTCCAGCGACGGCAAGGTTTGCTCCGAGCAACAATCCGAGTAAGAGACGCGGCAGGCGCAGATTCGTCAGGACGAGTCCCGCTTTAGAGGTCGTGCCACTGATCCACTCCTGCACTAAGTGGACCGGATTCATCTGTGTGATACCAAAGAACAAGCTACTATAAACGGCCAAGCCACTGAGTAAGATAAGTACGAAAATCAGACGTTTCCGCTGCACCGGATCTTTCCCCTTTCATCAAGACGAAAAGCCAGATTGCTCCGGCTTTTTGTCGTTCGTTATTTCTGTTTGAGCAATTGAATTGCTTCGTCAACGATTTGTTCAGCAGCGTCCAGACCACGGTAACGTGTCCAGAGGTCACGATTGACTTCATAGACTTCTCCGTTTTTGACCGCTGTGATCTGATTCCAGAGCGGATTGTTTTTCCACTCCTTCAATAACTTCGGATCGGCTTCCGCCATAAAGATGACGTCCGGATCCCACTTGACCATCTGCTCTAACGTGATCGTCACAGTCGGTTCCGCTGTTTTCGTAACGGCATTCTCGATACCGATCTTCTCGAGCAACTCACCGTCAAACGACGTCTCACCGTGCGCTGTCAGTGAATCGGCGCGGAAGACACCGACCATGACTTTCCGGTCATCTTTTGGATCAACCTTCTTCTTCGCTGCCTGCAAGCGCTCTTCATGCAGGGCAAGGCGATCGTCCATCTGTTTCGTTTTGCCGACCGCTTCCGCAATCGTCTTGAACGAATCGATGTTCTCTTCATACGTCGCATTGCGACTCTTCAAGATGATCGTCGGTGCGTTTTCTTGCAATTGCTTGTAAATTCCTTTATGACGGTTGAAGTCGCCGATAATCAAATCCGGTTGCAAGGAACTGATCACTTCAAGATTCGGTTGTTGGCGTGTACCGACTTCCGTGAACTCGATGTCTTTTCCGAGTAATCCAGAGACATCGGTCTTGTTTTCTTGTGCAATCCCGACCGGTGTGATGCCGAGTTCGTCTAACGCATCAACGAACGAGAATTCGAGCGCGACGACCTTCTTCGGCTTTTCCGGTACTTTCGTTTTTCCTGCTTCGTGCGTGATCGTCCGCGTTTTTTCGTTCGATTGCTCTGCTTGACCTGAACAAGCTGCAAGCATCAAACTGCTCAACACGAGGAGCGTCAACGCTGTCATCCAAGTTTTCCGTCTCATGGTGAGACCTCCTTTGATTCGTGATTCGACATTGAGAATCATTCTTAATTAATCCTGTCTCAGCATATCAAAGATTTCCATCGAACAAAAGGGAAATCCTTATTTTCAGATAATATAGACTGAAATCCACATTTTCTGAAGCAATATGGGATAATCAGGTAGTGAACAAAGGAGGGACTAAAGATGGATTGGATGAAAGACTTAGAACAGCGAATTGCGTTTCCGCTCGATGCAATCACGTTTGATCAATTACCTGACTTACTCGAAGCCTTCGCCTACCAGTTACCGTTCGAGAATACGACCGTCCTTGAGAAGCGAATCCGTCCGTTTAGCGACGAGCGCTTCATCGAGACATTTCTGACAGAGCGACGCGGTGGTGTCTGTTACGACCTGAACGGACTGCTACACCGAGTCCTGCAAGAACTGAACTGTCCTGTTCGACTCGTTCAAGCGACTGTTTACGATACGAAGTCGGACGCCTGGTCAGCGACCGGACCGACCCATGTCGCGATCATTTGGAATGAAACACACCTGCTTGATACTGGCTTCGGCGTTAATTTACCGCTCGTTCCTGTTCCGTTGAGTGGGGAGACCGTTCATTCCGCTAGCGGCAGTTACCGGATCATCAATAATGACACACTTGAGATGAAGCGAACGGGACAAGCAGAGTTTGTGACTGGCTACCGGTTCGACCGCGAGACATCCATTACAACAGATGACTTATCGAAGATGGAACAGATCATCCAGCAGAGCGACGCTTCGCCGTTCAATAAAGGTCTCCTCGTCGCGATGCGGACGCCAACCGGACAAAAGACGTTGACTGAGCGGACGTTACGGATTGAAGAAACGACGACGACCGAGTTACCGGTCGCAGGTCCCGCCCAATTCGAGATGCTGTACAACACACACTTTTTAGGAAGGGAGTCGTAAACCATGGATCGTTATACGCTTTGTTTAATCCGCCACGCGGATCACTTTTTACTCGTCAATCGACAAAAACGTCCAGCGATGGGCATGTGGAACGGCGTCGGAGGTAAGATCGAACTGGGCGAGACACCGGAAGCTGCCGTCATCCGCGAGACGTTCGAAGAGACGGGTATCATGCTCAATAAAGTGACATCAAAAGGCATCGTCCGCTTACACGGGGAAGAGACATCTGGCATGTACCTCTACCTAGCTGATATAGAAGAGCGTCCGTTTCCAACACCGGTCATGACAGTTGAAGGAATCCTCGATTGGAAATCACTCGACTGGATTCTAGACGACGAAAACATGGGCATCATCAGCAACCTCCGGCACTACTTACCGGTCGTACTTTCGACCGAGCATCCATTACTGCATGACTTCCATTACGATGGACATACAATCACTGCATACGAGACACATGAATTAATTGAGACATAACACAACATCCCCGCTCGTCCTTTCGGACAGGCGGGGATGTCTCGTTAGAATAGATGTAATCCCGTCACAATGACAGCGACGATGACGATGCCCGGTAACAAGTTCGCGACGCGGATCTTCGTGATTCCGGCGAGATTAAGACCGATCGCTGCAATCATCACTCCACCGGTCGCCGTCATCTCCAAGATGAATTCTTGCAAGGCGGCGTCGGGAATGAACTTCGTGATCGCAACGGCACTCAGTGCGATCGCTCCTTGATACAGAAAGACGGGAATCGCTGAGAACATGACGCCGATCCCGAGCGTTGAACTGAGGACAAGCGCCGTGAAGCCGTCAATCAACCCTTTCGTATAGAGGACATCGTGATCCTGACGCAGTCCACCGTCGAGCGCACCGAGGACACCCATCGCTCCGATGACGAAAATCAACGTCGCGGTGACGAAGCCTTCCGCGATATTCGATGGACGACCGCGACTGATCTTACGTTCGAGCCATGCCCCCATCCGGTCGAGCTTCTCATCGAGACGGAACCATTCCCCGATCGCACCTCCGAGAACGAGACTACCGATGACGATCAAAAAGTTCGTGCTTTTCATTCCCATCTGGATCCCGAGGACGACGACGGCTAGACCAATCGCTTGCAAGACCGTCTCCTTCATCCGTTCCGGAATCCGGTGGAACATCAATCCGAGCAATGTCCCGACGATGATCAGGACGGTATTGACGAGTGTACCTGTTAAAACCATCTGACAGCCTACTTTCTCAATTGATTTTTCGTTTCGCAGGACGGACGACCGTCCGCTCCACCTGATTCAAGCTATGCAACGTCATCCCGAGCATGACGAGGATGATCCCGAATATCGCGAGTCCCGTCGGTAGTGCCGCATGGAGAAACAAAATCTCCCCGAGAACGGTAAAGACGATCTCAAACGACTGGGTCGCCTCGATCGCGGCTAACCGGACCGGTTCCGTCCGGACGAGAGACGTCGCGTAGAAAAAGAGCGATGTCGCGATGACGCCTGAGAATAAAGCGACGAAGCCGGACTGGGTCACTTGACTGATACTCGGTAAGCCGACTTGTATGTAAGCAATTACGGAAAGCACGATCCAAAACGGTAGACTCGCGATCGTCATTCCAAGGATCCGTTCAAAGACATCGAGCTCATCCCCATACCGTTCCATCATCTTCCGGTTACCAAGCGGATAGGCAATCGCAGCGACGAGCACCGGCAAGGAACCGAACAGTAAGGATTGTAGCGATAGACTTCCTGCGACGGATAACTGCATGACGACGACACCGAGGACGATCAAGACGGAATACTTGAGAGCCGACCACGGAATCCGTTGTTTGAACAAGGGCGCAAGCAGTGGTCCGGCTAAAATCGTCAATTGCCACGTTCCGGCAATCAGCCAGCCCGGTGCATGATCTGCAGCGAGACAGATGCTACCGTAAAACAGTCCGAAACCGATTGTACCGTACAGTAACCAAAAACCGAAGTCTGCTCGCAGTGCCTGTAAGACGCGACCAATTCCCCGACGCATCAAGACGATGACGACGAAGAACGGCAACATCAAGAAGAAGCGAAGCGACGCACTGTAGATCCAGTGCCCCCCTGCTCCTTGCATCGATTGATTCAAGATGAAGGTGACGGCAAAGAACATCGCCGCCAAGATCCCATAAATGATTGGTCGCATCAGCGCTCCTCCTTTAGTGTCGAGACGAGTAAACGTCCGAGCCCATTCCAGTTATGTTCCGTCGCCTGGACGAGCTGCTCGACATCCCGTTGTTGACACGCGATCAAAATCGCCGCATGATCGGCAATCGATTGACGACCGAGTCGATCGAACTGGGCGTATTCGAGCCGGCGGATCAGCGGCGTCAATCGGCGAATCGTTTCCCGTAGCTGAGCGTTCTGACTGCGCAACACAAAAACATCGTGAAAGGCATCGTCAAGCGTCAGCGCTGTCTCTGTCTCCTGTTGGTCGATTGCCGTCGTGAACTGTTGGTGAATCGTTTGAAGTTCCATCAAGTCGTCTTCCGTCAATTGCGGTCCCGCTAGACGCGCTGCTAGCCCGTGCAGTGTCGCGATAATCGGATAGGTTTGCTGTGCCTGTTCAGCGTCAAGCTCTGTCACGATCGTCCGCGAGCCCCGTTTCGCAAAAATCAATCCTTCCTCCTCGAGTCGTTTCAAGGCTTCGCGGACCGGTGTTCGGCTGACTCCGAACATTTCCGCGAGCGCTTGATCGTTCACCTTCTCGCCTGGGGCGAGGCGTAAAGTGATGATGTGATGCTGTAAACGTCGATATACTTCCTCACTGAGAGGAAGTCGTGCAATGGCTAAATCATCTGTAGGTTTCATACAAGTAATATATTACATATTAATCATTGATACTAGCTTTATTCAAAAATAAAAACTCCCCGTCAAACAACGGAGAGTCAGCTATTCAAACGTTACGTGGATTCATCGGTCCATTCAGGTGACTGAGATCGTGCCGTTTCAACAAGATCAGTTGAATGACGATCGCGACGAGTAGATAAGCTTGTGTCAAAAGAGGAGTGATGCCTAAATTGACGTTCACGACATCCGCTGCGATGCTCGCGAAATCCCACAGCGCATGGAAAATGATTAATGGCCAGAGGTTATTCAGCTTCAGTGCGATGATCGCTAAGAAAACACCAAAGACGAATGTGTTCGCAAGTTGGAACAACATCGCTGCTGGGGGAATCAAGGCGATCAAATTAAGCAAGTGGAAAGATGAGAATAGGAGCGCACTGATGAGGACGGCACGATACGGATGTTCGTTCGGTCGAAGGTAACGTAAGATGATGCCTCGAAACAAGACTTCCTCATTGAAACCAACGAATAAGGTCGTCAGGAAGACGATTCCGATAAGTTGGAGTGCCGATGATGAAATCGAGGTCGTGAGCATCGCATTGACGATCAATCCGACTTGAACGATAACGATCAGCAGTAACGGAATGTACCAGATCAGACCCCGCGACTGCAGTTTCGAAAACCCGACGGCAGCAAACGTGGCATGTCGACGAATGTACCAGACGAGAAAAATCGCTGTAACGACTTCACCGAAGATCGCGATACGTAACAACTCCGGTTCACCATAACGAATGCCGAAACCAAACGCAGAGACAGCCATGACGATACCCATGATGATGAAGACGACGGTCGCCGAGACGACAGTATTCCGCTTATCCACGATCAATACCTCCCTTTTCTAAACAAGCGACGTATCTACTTTATGATTTGTTTACCTTTTTTTCAGGGAAATGAATCTTTTTCCTCCAGCTACCTTGTAATACAAAATAGCTTGGTATATCATTACCTTGTAATACCAAGTAGCGAAAGGATGATGTGGATGTCATCGACGCAAATGTTAAAGGGGATTCTCGACGGTTGTTTACTTGCACTGATCGCGGAAGAAGAGATTTATGGTTATGAACTGGCGACGAAACTGAAAGCATACGGTTTCTCTGACATCAGCGAAGGAACGATCTATCCATTGTTGATCCGGATGCAAAAACTGGGCTGGATCGAAGCGACTTCACGCGTCTCTCCGTCCGGTCCGAAACGGAAGTATTATTCGATCACGACGAGCGGTGCAGAAGAACTCACCGCATTCAAGGAAAGATGGCAACACCTTTCGAGAAGTGTTGAAAGTATTTTAAAGGAGGATGATTGAGATGACCCTATCAACGGAATCAACCCGATTTTTGGAAGACTTGAAGGTCTACCTGCTTGCTTCGGGAAAAAATGAACAAGCGACGAACGAGATCGTCCTTGAACTCGAAGACCATCTGATTGAAGCGGAAGCGGATGGCAAATCGGTTCGTTCCATCACGGGTGACAGTCCTGCCGCCTACATCCAGTCGATCTCACACGAGATGGCATTTGATTCAAAACAAGCCTTTTGGACGATCATGCAAGTGTATCTTGGTGCTTCCAGCTTTCTATACTTACAAAATCTCTTGAATGGCACGATGACTTACAGTATCCTGCTCGTCGGTGGCTTCTTACTGATAAGCGCTGTTTATTTGACGACACTTGCATTGTTGTTCCGCAAAGACGCCTTACGCGATACTGCTCGACCACGCCTCCTGCGTTACGGGATTCATGGGAGTGTTCATCTTCTTCTGATCGTCGGACTGTTGATCGTCAACGGACTCATTGATTCGCCCAAAATCACGTTATCTCCGAGCGTTGGTTGGTTAATTGGTGCCCTTCTAATTGCCTGGATTCTCGTCACGGCATGGAAGACGAAGACATGGATTTTACCGATTGCAGTGTTCGTCTATTTTGTTCCCCAAATCATTCTCCGTTCTGTATTTGATTGGTCGGAATTGACCTCTGTACTCGTCGGATATGTTGTTGCTGCCATTACAATGACAGTCGCTTTTATTCGCGAATCTAAACAAGATCAGTCAAACGTCTCAAAGCACTGAAGAAACGATTTGGTTCTGATTAAAGTATAAAACGACTATAAAAATAAAGACGTTTCCTAGCATACTTATGGCTGCAACCTGATTCATTTTTTCCCACTCTCCTTCTTATTTAGATAAGGACTTTATTTGAATTGAACCGAATTTTAACTTACTTCCTTTTCCATACGTAACCTTTGATTTTACATTTTTATGATTCATAAGTAATTTTCATTTTTTTGGTGTTAGCTTCCCGACTTCAAAGTGGTAGCTGTCTTATCGCCGAATAAATTCTTAAAGAAATAGGTCAAAATTACATATTGAATTAGATTTACAACCCAAACATATCTAATAAGATAAGGAAAACCACAAAAAGTATGCGTGATGCATACTTTTTTCTTTGGATTTTGATTCAATTCATTACGAAGTACTTTTTAATCTCTCCATAGAACGAATAAATCAATTATACTAAACGTAATTATTTGTATGGAATGACGGTTCAAACTATAGTCGTGCTTAATACAAAGGAGAATTTTTTGAAACTCGAACGATTACTGACTATCATATTTAAGTTACTGCATCGCTCTACGATCTCGGCCGCTCAATTAGCTAGTGAATTAAATGTCTCTCAGAGAACGATTTATCGAGATATTGAAACCATTAGTGCAGCTGGAATTCCCGTTACTTCTTATCATGGAACTAATGGAGGTTTCGGTATTATTGAGAATTATAAATGGGATAAGACCTTTTTAAATGCGTCTTCTATGGTCGATGTTCTATCTTTAATGAAAAGTTTATCAGCGCAATTACATGATCAAGATTTAAAAAATACGCTAGAACGGCTATCGATTCTTACGACAGAAGAACAAAATAACCATTTGCACATTGATTTAGCTGATCAATCCATTGAGCCTACTTTCTTAATTGATCTTCAAAAGAGTATCAAAGAATCAAAAAGAGTTCTGTTTCAATACATCAGTGCTCAAAAGGAACAGACCATTCGAGAAGTAGATCCCATTTTTCTACGATATAAATTTCGTACATGGTACCTTTATGCTTATTGTTATTTAAGAAATGATTACCGCGAATTCAAAGTGTCACATATGCTCAACCTTCAAAGACTTTCAACATCTATTCAGGATAACCATCCCATTCCTGGAGACAGAGCTGTCGTGAAACCCGCACGGGAAAGTATCACGTTAAGAATTCATCCTGAATCCATTCATGTAGTCTTAAACCATTTTAAGCATCAATCGATGGTTTTTGAAGAAGATGGTAGTGTTACGATGACTTTATTGTTACCTTCACCTTTACATGCGGAATGGTTAATCAACATTTTATTAAGCTTCAGATCAGGTGTAGTTGTTATTCATCCCTTGTACTTACAAGACATATTAAGAAATGAAGCCAAAAAAATAGTTAATCTATATGAGGATATATGACACTCAGATGTCATATATCCTTTTTTATAATGAACGTAGTTAGACAGTTCTTACTACAATTAAAGGAGCGATTTGGATGAATGCCGGAAAAACGATGTATGAATATCACAATTGGGCGATACAGTTGATGTTAGATCATATGGATGCATTACCTGAAAATCTATTAAATAAAGAGGTGAAAAGCTCTTATCCGACAATCGCTAAAACACTTAGTCATATTCTTGCAGTTGATACTATGTGGATTCATGTTTTAGAAAAAGTAGAATTTCAACAAGCGCTACAAGATGCGATGAGTCAATTACCATTAACTGATGCATATACAATTGAAGAATTCAAAACAGCATTCAAAAATATAGCATCAAAGTATCAACTATTTTTAAATCAGAACTCAACTCTTACTATGACGATACATGTGGATAATCCTTGGTCTGGTCCACGGGAAACGACTTTTGAAGAAATTCTTTTACATGTAGCCAATCACGGTACGTATCACCTGGGGAACATTACTACCATGTTAAGGCAGCAAAATGAACCCTCATTGATGATGGATTATTCTCTTTTTTGGTATGAAGATATGAAAGTTAAGCCATAACAGAATGTATTCGTTTTTAATGTCTATTTAGACATCACTATATAAAATAAAAAGGCGTGCACCGGTGCACGCCTTTTTATTTTATATAGTGATCAATTCCCTTGTATTGCTTCATACCGCTCACGCGTCCAGTTGTAGACATGACTCGTCACGGTCCGACCGTCGATTCGTTCTAAGACGAATGGTCGGTCAAGAACAGGGGTAAAACCGAGTTTCTCAACGACACGGCGTGATTGGTCATTAAAATCAAAGTGCCCGCACCAGACGACATCGATCGGCAGTTCCCGGAAGATGAAATCAAGTATTGCTTCGACGATTTCCGGCATCCGCCCTTCTCCCCAGTAATCAGGCGCGAGGACATAGCCAATCTCAACTTGACGGTCATGGGTGATTGAATCGTCCGGACGACGATTGAAGTGAAAACCGAAGCTACCGATCACTTCACCAGTTTCCTTATCGGTCACTGCATATTCGCCAGGTGACGCTTGGAAAATGCCGATCACTTCTTGGCTTTCGTCAAGTGACGCGTGCGGCGCCCAGCCTGCTTTTGGTCCAACATTTGGATCCTTCGCGTAAGCATACAATGCTTCTGCATCGTCGTCTTGCCAACGGCGTAACAGGTGCCGTGGCGTTTCAATAGTATCTGGTAAGTTCATCTATATTCCCCCTTATTAAGATACGTTTCGCTCTCGCTCGACAGATTCCTTCACGAACAGACTCGTATAAACTAATCCAAAGCCCGTTAGGAGGATCAATCCGAGGTATACACTCATCATCGACGGAATCAAGAAGGTCCCGACGAGAATCGTCGACCGAGAAAGTAAATCCGCTCCAGCAAACGACGTTCCCGCGAACGCTGAGTACGCCCCACGTTGATCGGCTGGCATCATGTTCGCTTTTTGTGTGTTCAAGACCGGAGAGTAGAGCAACTCGCCGATCGTTGCGATGAAGATGAAGACCATCAGTGCCGTCATGCTGTTGGCACTCGTCACGACGACGTAGCCGATCGTGTACAGCATGAGACCCGCAGCGAGCGTCCGGCGCGGAGACAAACGCTTCGCTAATCGCTGGACGATGAACGTCAACGTGACGACGAGCAACGTATTTTCGATGTTGATGATACTCATCATCCGGACCCCGTTGATCGACCACCCGGCAAATGATAGCGGTTCGAACGAATCGGCGAGTCGGACGGCGACGTAACTGCCCATCGAAAACTCAGCCGCTAAGATACACATCGAACCGAAAACGACCTTGACGAACGGACGATCCCGCCAAGCGAGTTGATAGCTCGTGAAGATATCCGTGAGGACACCACGTAGTTTTTGACGCTGCCACGTCCGTGGTGTGTCGTCAAGAAACAGATAATAGGCAATCGGTAAAACGGACGACGTGAAGCTTAATATCCCGAACAACAGCAGTTGGTTACTGACGTAGAGCCAGCCCCCGAGCGCCGTACCGATGGCGATCGAGAGATTGATCAGCCAGTAGTCGAGCGCATAAACCGCTTGGCGGTTTTCCTTCGTCGTTGCATCGATGATAATCGCCCCCATTGCCGGCCGACCAAGATTACTTGTCACCGAGAAGACAGCGTAAATGACCATGAACAACAGCATCCAGTCGAGTGTCAATGAGATCGTCATCGTGATGAACGTCAGCGCTGTGAGCGCAGAAGTCGTGACGAGCAGACGTTTGCGGGAAAAGCGGTCGGCAAGATATCCGCCGAGTAGATTCGTGATGAAGCTGACGAAGACCATCGCGATCAAAAATGCACCGGCGATGACTTCGTTGAATGCCTGGACGAACAAGAGGGCCATGAACGGCATGATGGAGAACGAGACAGCCCGGTTGAAAAACGATGTGATAAGACGTACTTTAATTGGTTTCGGTATTTCTTTCCATTTCATATTGTCACCTTCCATTCTCTACCTGTATCATAAACAAGACAAGACACAGGAAAAATGGACGTCATTCAAAAAAGATGTCCCCTTTTAAGGAGGAGAAGGACGATGGATGCTTATCTTTTTATGTTATGGAAGACTTGCCGAAATGGACACTACTCGATTGCGACGCTTGCCGACGCCATCCATCTCAGTCCTAAACAAACGAAACGATATCTCAATAAATGGCAGGAAGACGGTTGGATTGGTTACACGAGTGGTCGCGGACGGGGCAACTTAAGTGAACTCGTCTGGTTACGCCACGTCGAACGAGAGTATGCGAAACGGATGCTCGAACGGATCGATCGCGACTCGATCGAGTCGGTGACGGAGGAATTGACGTGGGACTGATCGCCGGCGCAAGCAGGACGCTTCATGCGGCAGCTCGAACGAAAATTCGGCTATACACAGACGACGGCTGATGCGTTATTGATTCCTCGAAAACGGAATTTCCTGACGACCCACCCGTTAGAAGCAGCGGATATCCATAGTGCCCATCTCGTCCAGAACGTCTTCAACCGGCTGTTTACGATCGATGTTGACGGCAACATCCAGGGTGAACTCGCCCATCATTATATTTGGAACGGGACGACGCTCAGTCTCTTCTTACGGAAGGACGTCCGCTTTCATGACGGCTCGCTCCTGACGAGTAAGGAAGTGACGAAGAGCCTGCGTGCTTTGATTGCCTATCCGGCTTACGCTTATTCCTACCGGCACGTGAAACAGATCGTCTCGAACGGTCCGTACCGGGTCGACCTCACACTTGATCAGCGCCGGAGTTCAATTTTGCCACAACTCGCCTCGATTCACACGAGCATCATCAAGGACGGTGTCGGGACGGGACCATTCCAACTGACGCAGCATGACGATAAGAAGACCGTTCTGACAGCGTTCCCGAACTACTTCGGCATTCGTGCCCTGCTCGACCGGATCGAATTCATCCAGATGCCGGAGCAATATGACCCGGTCTATCGGACATCGGCTTCTGATTCTAGTCCGATTGATACGATCGCGACACAATCCGGATTTGGTCTCGTCTTGCTCCATCCGCGCGCCGGTGGTCCGTTTGAATCCAAAGCCGCGCGGCATTATATCCACCGGCTCGTCGCGGAAGTCCGTGGTGACATTCATGACTTCCATGAACGGGCACAACCGAACGACTGTGGTTTTCTTGAGTCCTATAGTCAACCGTATACTGTCCCGGATGGTCCTGCCGTTTTGTTCACGCAACCGATCCGAATCAAGCTGACTGATTTTACGGACAAGGTGACACGCTGGCTCTGTCAGCGATTTGATCAGGACGGAATTCCGTATGAGTTCGTCGAGGTCGGCTTTGAAGAGAGCATCACGGATTTTCACGCGTACGATACGATTGATCTCGCCGTCCATGCCGAAGTGTTCGAGCGGAATGTCCAGTACGCCTTCTATCAGTTCATGACGAATACGTTCTCACCACCAATCCGCTTGTTTCAGCAGATGCCAGAGATGTTGAAATCGATTGAACAATATGACGCGACACCGTTCGAAGACTGGCTCCCGATCCACCAATCGATTGAGCGTTACTTAATCGACGAATCGTATTTCATCCCGTTCTATCACGATACACGACTGATTCCGTATCCGATCGAATTGCAAAACATCACGATCGACTCGTTCGGTTACTTTGATTTCTCGAAGCTCTGGATCTCCAACCAATCGTGACGAATCGTTGACGAAATCTTGACCTGCTTGTGACAAAACACACACTATTTTTTAATCCAGTATTTTAAATGTTGCATTAAAAGTGAGGCTGCGAAATACTAAGACTGTCTTCATTACTTAGTGAAAAGGAAGTGGTCCTATGTTATCAACCTCTACCATTCAAATCGTTCAATCGACGGTTCCCGTCCTTGCGTCGCACGGTGCCGCGATCACGAAAGTTTTTTATCAGCGCTTGTTTCAAGCTCATCCGGAACTGAAACACGTCTTCAATCAATCGAATCAACGAAGCGACCGCCAATCGCAAGCACTCGCAACAGCCGTGTATGCCGCTGCTGCTCACATCGATCAACTCGAGACGTTAAAGCCGGTCTTATTACCTGTGCTCCATAAACACCGTAGTCTACAAATCAAACCGGAAATGTATCCCATCGTCGGACACGAATTACTCGGGGCAATGCAAGATGTCTTAGGAGAAGCCGCAACGCCAGACATCTTGCGCGCGTGGGGAGAAGCATATGGGGAGATTGCCAATCTGTTCATCACGCTTGAAGCCGAACTTTACGCACAGGATGAACAAGCAAAAGGATTTTCCGGATATCAGACAGTCGAGATTTCGGATGTCGAGGAGCAAGCGGATGGGATTCGCGCCTTGACCTTCCGCACGGACGGTCCACTCCCCGCTTATCGAGCCGGACAATACATTACGGTGCGGATTCAAGACAAAGATGGCTTATGGCACAATCGTCAATACAGTCTGACGACGGCATCGAACATGGAAACATATACGATTGGTGTCAAACGAGAAGGCATCGTCTCGGACTATTTACATGCAGCGCAAGTCGGTGACACGGTGTTCATTAGTGCGCCAGCGGGTGCTTTTACACTCGATGCGTCAGACGAACCAGTCGTGCTGATTGCCGGTGGGATCGGGATTACACCGATGCTTGCGATGGCTGACGAAGCGTTAGCTGCTGGTCGACAGGTCACGTTACATCACGCTGTCCAAGACGAACGCAATCGTCCATTTAACGAGCAACTTGCCTTGCTTGAGCAACGTGGCGCACGCGTCATTCGTTACGCAGAACACCAGGCAATGGATCAAGCGGGTCGCCTGCCGAAAGACGTTATCGCAGGTATCACGGATTCGACATACGTCTGTGGTCCGGAAGCAATGATTCAATATGTGATCGAACACTTCACGGCGTCACCCGACAAACTGCATTACGAAATCTTTGGACCAACGCTTGCTTTTGCAGTAGAAACACCAGTTGCGCAATAAAAAACATCCCGTTCTCTTTGACACACGTCAAGGAGAGCGGGATGTTTGATTAGAGTGGCAATCGTTCTGACAATGGACGGACCAAGACGACGTCCGTTGCCATTCGGTTATCACGGCGTGGTTCATCGACCGGTTCAATCGTCCAGTTTTTTGCATGAAGCGTATTCAAGGCACGCGCTAAATCATACATTGAATAACGCTCGTTTCCGTTCAACTGATAGAGCCCCGCTTCCTGTTCGAGTAAAATCGTAACGAGCGCTTCAGCTGTATCTTCAAGCACTGAACTCGACGGATACCAATTCCGACTCGCCCGAATGACGCCGTGCTGTTTCATCTCGTTCGTGAAGAAATCGACCATATTGTTCGAACCAGCTTCCGTTCCGATCTGCCAGCCGATCCGGACGATCTTCGCTTGTGGATCGAGTGCTTGAATCGCTTGTTCGCAAGCAATCTTATAAGCACCATACTCATCGGTCGCATCCGGTACTGCGTCCTTGTCAATCGGTGCCGGCACGTCGTCCGAGAAAACAGACACCGTACTCGTGAAGAAAAATGGAATCGCATATTCTTGGCACAAGCGGACGAGCGCTTCCGTCCAACTGACAGACCCCATTCCGATATGTAAGAAATAATCTGGTCGTTCCGTTTCTAAAAATGTCCGCATCGCCGATTCGTCAGTCGTTGAGACTTTCTTCCGGTCCCAGGCGACTGTCTCGATGTCGTGCTTTGCTAAGACATCCGCAACGACGGGTGCTACCGTACCGTTCATACCTGTAATGATTGCTTTCATGTTGATGCTTCCCCCTTATCTTCGATCGAAAATCATAAAACCGCTTGCTACTTCAGTTTACACGGGAAGTATTGATTTAACGAATCTGAGGTCATTCTTCTACGACCATTTATGCCTCAAATGAAAAAAACGTCTGCTGTCCAATCTAAAATTGGTAAGCAGACGCACTGTTTAGTTAGTTCATCCTTACTCCGAAACGCCTTCCGTTTCCATTCGGCGCCACAGTACATTCAAGAAGACCGTCATCCCACTAATCGGAATCAAAAACAATAACGCTGTGATCCATAAACTCTCCATCGACTCCACTCCTCATCGTTCATTTCTATCTCTAGTGTACATAATCGCGAAACCGCTTACCTCCACCTCAAGGCGGATATTTCATCCGACCTTGTCCTGTCGTACTTCAGAAAAGGAAACGGTACGATGAATCAGTAACCAGACACTGGTCATGACAAGACCACTCAAGGCAAAGAACAAAAAGACGAACGAGATGCTAAAGAACGACGTCAAGTACGACGACAATCCGTAACAGAGCGCGGAACATGCCGTTGATGCTGCGACCATCGCCGTCCGGACCCGACCGAGCAAATGCGCAGGCGTCGAGCGCTGCAACAAGGTCGCAAATGGAATCCCGAATAACGTCAGCGCCATGCCGAGCAAGATGAACCCACCAACAGCCACTGGGACGAATGAGACATAGGCGACGATCGCAATTGCGAGACCTTGCAAGACGACGGCAAAACGAAACAGCTTATCCTGTCGTACGGAGGCGACCCACTTCCCGTATAGGAGCGACATCGCGATTCCCCCGATCACCGTCGCCAGTTCGAGTGCAGAAAACATCTGGGCATTTCCCGACAAGACACTCTTGGCATATGGCGCAAGTAAAGTATTCATCGGTGTGATCATCCAGTTTGCGAGGATCGCACAACCAAGGATCCATTTCAGGCGACCGTCACGGACGACGTGTCCGATCCCTGCGAGCAACGCTTCGCGGTACGAACCATGACGCGCCTCTTCTGCGACTTGCCCTGTCATATGTCGAACGAGTAACCAGGCGACGAGATGTAGACCAAGATCAAGCCATAAGATACTCGCGATCGAGAAATGGGCGACCATCATCCCACCGAGTAAAAATCCGCTCAACGTACCGATCCGTTCAATCGTAGCAAGGTACGCATTCGCTTGCGGCAATTGGTCATCTTCGACTAAATCAACGACCCACGTGAAGACGGCATTGCCACCAATGATTTGCAAAATCGTCTGCACGACGAGTAAGCCGAGTAACCACGGTAGGACGACGTTCGTCAGACCGATTCCCGCTAACGCGATCCCAAGCGCAAGCAATCGAATGAGTAGCGACGTTTGGTACAAGGATGCACTGACGAATCGATCGATCCATGGTCCGACGAACGTTGAAACGAGAAAACGAATCAAAAAGACACCAGTCGCAAGCAAGGCGACGCCAGAAGCACTAATCTCTTCCGCACTCACCCAGTAGATTGCGATATAGACAAAACTCGTCCCGACGGTCGATAACAAATCCGAGACATACATAAAACGAAACGCACGTGACATGATGCTTTATTCCTTTCCTAAAACGACTTCTTGTCTATCTTACAATTTTTCTCAATTGCTGCCCATTCTTTTTTCGTCATCACATCGTCATCGTCTGTTAAGGCATTCTTACCCGTCTGTAACAGAGCCGACATGTTCATTCGCTATACTAAAACGCATAGGGAGGTGAAGATCCATGAAAACGCAAACGCGTTATGACTATGAAACCGAACAGGAACAGGTCGACGTCCCATCCGAGGCACGTCTAGGCTACTACTTTCTTTTGATCGTCCTGCCGCTTGGTCTCGCGCATCTTGTCCAGTCGCTTGCTCCTTCGCCGGATCAACACCACTCGTCCGTATTGACGGGTTTGACGTTCTTATCCATCGTCTTTTTCATGTACTTAGGTAACCGAGCGGCTGGAAATGCCAAAACGACCTTTTTCGGATACTCGATGTTCTTGAGTATCAGTCTGTTCGCGACGCTGTTTCTACCAACGGTGCCGATCATTTGAGCATAAGCAAACGAGCACCCGTCCGACTTGGACGCGTGCTCGTTTTTTTAATGCGTATGCGATTCGTGTTTGCCGTCACAATACAACGTATTACCGTGAGCATGCTGATCCGTCTCGACCTGGATGGTCGCGTGGTTAATCCCGACGTGTTTTAAATCGTGATCAATCTGTTCGCGAATCGACTCTGACTCCCGGACAGTCATGTCCTCCTTGACGACGACGTGACACGATAACGCGTTATAACCACTCGTGATCGACCAGATGTGTAGATCATGCAGCCCGAGGACGGCTTCGTTCGTCTGAATCGTCGAAACGACCTCATCGATGTCGACGTCGCTCGGCGTTCCTTCCATCAAGACGTGAACGGATGCCTTCGTCACGTAATAGCCGCTCCGTAAGACAAGAATCGCGACGATGATACTCGCTAGTGGATCCGCCCATCCCCAACCGAAGAACATGATCAGAAGAGCAGCTGCAATCGCACCGACCGATCCAAGCATGTCGCTTAAGACGTGCAGATAGGCACCGCGCATGTTGAGGTTATGTTCATGTCCTCCGCCGCGTGTCATGATCCAGGCAACGAGAATGTTGACGAGCAAGCCAAGGACACTGATGATCAGCATCCCGGTCGTTGCGACAGCGGGTGGATCGATGAAGCGTTGAATCGCTTCAATGAAAATATAGAGAGCGATGACGATTAACGTCACGCCATTTATGATGGCGGCTAAGATTTCAAAGCGTTTTGAACCGAACGTCTTATTCGCATCCGGTGCTTGACTCGAGAACTGGAAGGCTAACAAAGCGATCGCAAGTGAAATCGAATCACTTAACATGTGCCCAGCGTCCGATAACAACGCGAGACTGTTCGTCCAAATTCCGCCGATGACCTCGACGATCATGAACGCAGTGATGATCAGGAACGACAGGCCCAGTACCTTTTTATTGTCGGTATGATGGTGGTGATGATGATCATGTGCCATGACGTTGCCTCCTTTATCAGTTCATTCAAACGTCTATTTGAATTATAACGTGGCTCCTCCCTTTGGTCAACGGGCACATCCTTTATATCCCACAAGTGCTACCGTATGAAACGACCGAATGATTGGACCGCGTATTAATGCGACATTTATAAAACCAGCTTGTTCAGCAAGTGGAATGAACTCCTGTTCGATTTGTTTTTGAAGATCTAACCACTCAATCCCTGCTTTTCCATCACAGTATGTTAAAACGAATCGCCCGCCTGGTCGTAAAGCGCAATACAGTTCTTGTAATGTCTGATCGACGGATTCCCAAAAATATACCGTATGAATGCTAAAGATCCCGTCGACCGTCTCATGGAGTAATTTTAAATGATTAATATCGGCTTGTTGAATCGTCGCTCGGTTTGCTTGAATCGCTTGCCGATTACGAAAAGTTGCTGACCGGACCATCGTCTTTGACAGATCGAGACCTGTAACGTGCTTCGTGTCTGTTTGCGAAAGCAAATAGGCAATGCCATGTCCCGCACCTGTACCGAGTTCTAGAAAAGTTTCTCCTGCCTGAACGTTAAGTATGTCGATCGTCCATTTCATTTCTTCATGATGTTGCCGGACCATGATCTCACCAATTGACGCTCCAATGATTCCCCGTGGTTTCGCATATTGTTGATCGATGAATCTATTCCAAAATTGCTTCATTTTTATCCTCCTGACTATCTACTCTCATGACTCCATTATCATTTCCTAGATAATTCAACACTATCAAAAAAGCAATGTGATTCCCTCACATTGCTGAAATATCGCATGTAATTGTTTTAAATGAACGACCGGAAATCCTCTGTTTGCTGCTCGAGTTGTCGTGCGACCTCTTCGATTGCGGTAAAGCGTTGCATCGTTTCTTTTACCGTCGCAAGGCTCGACGCGACTTCGAGATGGGACGCTTCAATCTTTTTCATCATCGCCATGATTTGACGATTCATCGTTTCCGTATTCGTGCGCACTTCGATAACTGCACTGCCGACTAGGTCCGATAAGTTTTTGACTTCACTTGCAACGACCGTAAAGCCTTTACCGTGTTCTCCAGCACGTGCCGCTTCGATTGCTGCGTTCAGTGACAACAGGTTCGTCCGGGCAGCAATCTCCTTGATCGTATCAGCAATCTTCGTGATCTCGATGGCTTGGTCATACAGCGTTTCGAACGTCTGTTGGTTTTCTGCCGTTTCACTCGCGATCGTAGTCATCGTCTCTTGAAGCTGGTTGCCCTCTTTCGATCCTTGAACCGATTGCAAATTCAGTCCTTCAGCAAGCGTCTGGAAGCTTTTCGCATATCCTTGCACGCGGTCGATCCGGTCCGTAATGTTACTCGCAATCTTGACGACACCGACGACCTCTTCTCCTTCAAAAATCGGCATGTAGGTTGCTTCAAGCCACAAGATGTCGCCCCGGGCATCGACTCGTTTGATTTTATCCGCTGTACTGAAGCCCGAAAACAGACGTGTCCAAAAGTCCTGATACTCACGGCTGTTCGCGAATTCTGGTGTGCAAAACGTATGGTGTTGTAAGCCAATCATCTCGTCTCGTTTATATTTCATCGTTTTCGCAAACAAGTCATTGACGTCGACGACGCGTCGTTGGCGATCAAAACAGATCATCGCGACGTTTGCTTCAAGGCTCGACAAAATCGCTGGTGAGCGTAGCGGTCTCGGTAAGGTTTCATTCATGGTGTCATTAACTCCTTCTATGTATCGTTCATGTACTAAGACAGTTTTTCAAAAGAACAATCTGTACCTATCTATCGTCATCGATTGACCTTTTTTATAGCTGAATCGGCGATTATTCAAGTTGTTTTTCACGAAAACGAAATCACTTCGATAAAAATATTGTGACAGTTACAATCGATACACCATGGCATTGTCAAAAAGCGTAGTAGATGCTACATTTATTTATGTAGTAAATACTACATCTTTAAGGAGGAAATACAAATGACACATGATAAGCCCCCTCTATTCTCGAAAGGACAAACTATCGTCTTGGTCGTACTTGGTGCAGCATTTTGGTTCGTCGGTGCCCTGTCAGTCAGATTCGGATCTGGAATCGGCATGTTCGAAAATGTTGGAAACGTGATTGCCTTCCTGATTGGTTTACCGGTTTCGTGGATTTCCGTCATCATCATAAAAAAAGTTGCATGCTTGAATGCTGAACAGATGGTGCCGGGTGTCAGTCTCGGACTGTTAGTGGCTACATTTTTAGACGGAATCGTTCTAACGTGGGGCACATCTCTGTATGGAACGGATCCCTTACTCGTTGGACGTGGGGCAGCATGGATCCTTTGGGGGGTCTTCGCCTTTCTTGCTTCTGCTTTCATCGAGGCAAAACGGATGGGATATAAGATGATCTAATACGATAAAGTGTATTTTATAGTACGACAAATAACGAGCGTAGACCGTAGGACTCATCTAACGGTCTACTTGTGTAAAAGTAGGTGAATTAATTTTAGTGTGTCGGTGAAGAAGATAATGAGCACCTCGAAGATTTAATTCTGTGGGGTCATATTTAAAAAGAACGATGGACTTCAGATGAAATCAATCGTTCTTCGTTTGTGCTTCGATTTTCTCGTTCCGAGCAGCCTCAAAGTTGCGATAAATCGTAAATCCTACTAAACCAATCAACCAGATAATGCCATACCCGAGTTCCCAATCGAATCCAAAATACAAGATCGACGACGTAATGACGACAATGAGAACTAACCGAATGCTCGATAAATGATACTTACTCATGATTTCCCTCCTTTTCTTCCGCCACCGAAGTAGATGTATGTCACGAAAAGAATCAACGTCCACGTAAAGACCGCGAATATGATTTTAAACAGACCGTCAGGCAGTATTTTCGAGATGTATAACATGGTCATTAAGATCGAGAACGTCAAATGGTTACTTCTCATTTGTGTAGAGAGCTTATCCCAATTGAGCAGTACAAGTAGTACCGCGACGGGTGCGAGGAGTGCCGTTAGGAAGAAGAACGGAACGTTCCTCATATAGTACGGTATCTCGTCTTTGTTTTTTCCCATCACATATCTCTCCTCATCTTCAATATAGAAAACCTAGCTTCTCTATTCATTTCATCGAAACGGATATGATTGTATGAAAAAAGAAGTACGTCCACTCATCTATACACTTATCGTTCTCGTCATCTTGATAACTGCCTATCCGACTTACCTCTTCGTTTCTAAAACGATGACTGAAATCAAGATTGAACGAATGTTAGTTGAATCAGGATACGACCAAGATATTTCAAAAAAAGAAACGATCTTTGAGTCGAAGACCGGAAGATACGTGTCGGAAATCAAATACACGAATGAACCAGACTATACATACAACTATGAAATCGTTGAAGATCATGTACTGACGACTGTATACGACCAGCATCATGTTGAAGTGATTGGCTCCGTTCAACATGAATTAAAATAGATATCGTATTTTAAATAACAATCGAGCCCATTCAGCAATCGCACGAATGAACTCGATTTATGTACCTCTTAACATTCTTCTTTCATGTTCAGTGATTCTGCCGAGCGAATCGTAATTTGTTTTGTAGCATCATCGATGGATATGACACAATCCCATGTCGGTTTTAACTGAAGGACATCATTTTGATCCAACCACAAGACCGCAGTCAGTTCGATGAAGTCCCCCATCACTACCATTTTTCTCGCCTTCTCATCAATGACGGCATATAGTTCATCCTCTAAATTGATTTTCCAGTCAAAAAATTCATTGATACTCATACGTTATCTCTCCCAATCCTTCATACGTTCTCTAGATCATTCCGCCGTAGAAAACGTAATCTTCCATTTTTTCCGCGCGATCAATACAACGATCAGAGAAGCCAATAAAGATATTTTAAGCGTTGTATCACTGATTACGTGAAATCCGTAATGAAGTGAAAAGAGTACCATGAGTAGCGCAACGACGCTTCCTAAAAAGATCATGTTTTTCATTTTGTCATCTCACTTCCATTCTTGACTCCTTGCTGTCAATACTCTGAAATATACCGTCCTTCTTGTTTGTTCGTAATTTGTTCGCCGTCTTTGAATCCCGTGACTTTAAAGCGATGAGATCCCGATCGATAAATCTCATATTCATTTTCCGGTTCATCTTGGAACACGACTCGTGCAATGAATTCACCCGTGCTCGTATCGTATCGAATTTCCTTGTTCTTCACATATGTCATATACTTCTGTTGCTTCAAATAATGATCGATTTCCTGAGTGACCTCTTGTTTTTCATCATAGTAAAACACCTTAAAGGCTGAAGCACCGATAATGCCCACTCCTAGAATCATCACTATCGTAATCCATACATAAATTCGTTTCATTCCATCACTCCCGAGTAGAAATAAGAAAAATATCGTATTTCCAGATGCCATTCCCCTTGTTTTAAAAACTAGATATGTATAAACTAATATAAGACCACAAAAAAAGGAAGTCATTCATGATAAAAAAATCCATAAAATACTTTTTATTGTCATTTATGTTGCTTGTTATCATCTTGAATCTCTTGAATGGTCGAGTGATTGAAAATGAGCGATTAACGTTAGCCGTGAACATCGCGATCGTGCTGATGGCGTTATTTTTTATCAGTTTGAGGTTTTCAAAGCGAAAACGTAAATAGGATGCTTATCGCTTTAAAAAAGTATGTAGAGTTGGTTAACTCGTGGGGCAATTCATGATTTTCGGTGCCTTGATGAATCTTCTGATCATTGGCGCGGTCGTCTAAGTCGTATGGAAATTAGCAAAAAAACTCTTTAAAAAATAAGTGATGGATGTCCTTTTTTGATTCATTCCTGAAATTCGTATCAATTATGCTTACATAAGCAAGGTCCCTTTCTCATTCGAAAAAGGGACCTTGTTCCATTTTATCCTGCGTAGTTGAACAACGGACCACGCAATTCGAACTCATACGTCTCACCGTCGACGATACCGACGATCGCGTCACTTTCGATCAACTGATGCAGGAAGCCTGCCATCTCAGCTGCCGTATGGTACTTCTTGACGTTCTTGCTGTAGTCGAACCCTGCTTCGCCGCGCGAACGATCCGCAAACTCTGTCTCAGTCGCAGCTGGTGCCAGTACTTTCGCCCGGAGTTTTGCCCCACCTTTTTGCAGTTCTTGCGCGAGACCCTCTGTGTAAGCACTGACATAGAACTTCGTCGCGCAATACGTGACCGCGTTCGGCACGATCCGGTAGCCACCTGCTGACGAGATATTGACGAGCGTCGTTCCGTCAACGTCATGATGATCGCGGACGAACAGACTCGATAGAATCGTTAGCGCCTCGATGTTCAAGCGAAGCATTTTCTCGATTTTCCCGAGCTCAATGTCCTGGACGAGATCAAAATCGCCGAATCCAGCATTGTTGATCCACGTTTCGATGTCGAGTTCCTTTAGTCCCTCATATAAATCATGGACATTTTGGTTATCTGCGAGATCGACCGACTTGAGGATGACATCACTATCTGGTGAGATTTGTTTGACTTCATCCCGAAGTTTTTCGAGCTCAGACGTCCGTCGCGCGACGAGAACGAGTGATTTTCCTTTTCCTGCGAGTAGTTTTGCCGTCTCATATCCAATTCCTGAACTTGCTCCTGTAATGACCGTGTACTTCATGTAGCATATCCCCTTTTTGATTTGGTATAGTGAGAGTCTAATCCTTAGAGTGAACTCTAAGTCAAGCAGAAAGGTGAGATGTATGTATACGATTTCTGAAATCAGTCGATTGACCGATACGAGTGCCCATACGATCCGCTATTACGAAAAAGAAGGGCTACTGTTTCCGAAGCGCCAGAACGGTCAACGTCGATACGACGACCAAGATGTGACGTGGCTTCGGTTCGTCCTCCGCTTGCGCGAAACGCATATGCCGATCGAGCAAATCCGTTCTTACGTGACGCTGTTTCTTGCTCACGGCGAGCAGGATACGACGCAAGAACGGCTCGCATTGCTTGAAGCCCACCATGCGAACGTCTTAGCACAACTAGCAGCATTACAGGAAACGGAGCGAATGATTGCAGAAAAAGTCGACACTTATCGTCGCCTCCATCCTACGATTCCCGCTCCTGATGTTGTTCAATCCTCTGAGAACGCCTCCGTCAATTGACGATAGACCGTTTCACGCTCGTCAGGCGGCAACGCAAGAAAACTGTCGCCGATGTTGACTTCCGTCGCGCAGCCGCTATCTTTCTCAACTAGATAGCCAGCGATACCAACTTTTCCGTGCGACTGGATTTCAATCAATTTTTCCTCGACGACTGCTTTTTCTGCCTTGAAGTAGAGATGAAACATGTTCGAGACCGGCTCAAGGGGACGAGTCGAGATGCCTGAGATCGCATTCAATCGGCTCGCAAGCTCCTTTGCGGCTGCATGGTACTTCGCCATGCGGTCTTTTCGTTGTTCATAATAAAAATCGGCAGACAGAATATACGGATATAGACTGATCAAGTCACCGCCGTAGCGACGTTTCCAGATCCGTGCCTCTTGGCAAAACGGTTCTGGTCCAGCTAAGATTGCTCCTGCGACACCGCCGAGTCCCTTATAAAAAGAGATATAGACACTGTCAAACAGTTGCGCGATGTCCTTAGCTTCTGCCTCATAATACGGTAAGACCTCAAGTAAACGGGCACCGTCCAAGTGAAGACGGATATTCTGTTTGCGGGCATACGCACAAATCACTTCGAGTTCTTCACGCGACGGAAGCAATCCGCCGAGTTCGCGTTGTGGTAGTTCGAGTAACAGACAGCTGACGTCCGGCAAAGCTTTGACGTCGTCTATCGTCATCAACCGATCGGCTTCTCCGACTAGTATTGGTTCGATCCCGTGCAACTTCTTTAAGCCGTCCTGTTCATGAATCTCAAGGTGACAGAGCGGGTGATAAGCGACCTTACGATTGTTCTGTTCATCCGACCAGATACGTAGCGCAATCTGTTGCGCCATCGTGCCACTCGGGAAAAAGACCGCATCGTCGTGTCCGAGTAAGTCTACCATCTTGCGCTCAAACGTCTTGATTAATTCGCCGTTACCATAGATATCGCTCATTTGATCGGCAGCAACGCCATGCAACGCTTCTTGTAACACGCCGACCGTCCGACTACCATGTCCATCTAAACGTTTCGTCGTTTCTTGGTAACTCGTTCGTAAATCCATCTCTTTCATTCCCTTCTAAATCAATGACTATTTTTTGAAAAAATCAAAATATTCCCTCTCCACTTTTGCTATACTGTGTAGCGAAAGTCTGTTAAACGTACTCGTCAAAGGAGGTGTCCCTATCGTGAAAACGCTTCGCACTCGCCTACTGCTCCTTATTCCACTTGTCTGTCTACTACTACTTACCGTGCAACAATTCGTCCCGTCGCTCTATACGTCACTTCTTGGACGAATTGATTCAGCAACGAATACATATTGCGTTGACCGTTGCGGTCCAAAGGAATCGATCTTCGATACGATCGAAGAAGGAACGTCTTATGGTGAAAGCACGGTCACGATGAGCGAAGTCGATCCACCAGCTCCATGGTTCCGGACAGGGTTCGATTCTTCGGTGACGACACCTCCTTATCTTCTCGTACTATGTCTCGTTCTCCTGTTTTGTAGCTGGTTTTTCTGGCATTATCTCCAGTGGTTGCGTCGACCGCGTATCGATCCATCAGGGTATGTGCTTCCGCCACGATTTCCAATCTTCATTTATGAGACAAAAGACCTGCCTGCTGACTCGATTCGAAATCAACTCGCTCACTTTAATGCACAATTGCCGCTTTCCTTACAACGCCGGACCCACGAGACAGTAACAGAATGGTTCGACCGGATTGCGTTTCCATCTCCTGTTGATCCGCTCTACTTTGAAGTGCGATATGGGAAAATACCGGTCATCTCGACACATCAATTGACCTTCTTCGTCCAAGCGATGGAGCGATATCTTCGGAACTGCCAAGTCCAGTCATCAATTTCTTGAATCTAGTCGCCTTGCGCATTGAAGCTTGGCGGTTTTTTTGTGTTTACAGATGTGATTGCTTTTGAAAAAAGATTTTAGAGGACTTTACAGACTGAATTGACTTTTTTTCAAAATCAGACGATTAGTTGCCAGAAAACTGGGTAATATAGACTATAGTAGAGAAAAATTTTTCAATTAGGAGAGTGAGGTGAGAGAAGATGATCAGTGCCCAAGAAGCCTATTACATTAAGAACGAATTGAATGAGAAATTTGTAGATCCGCGGATTTCCTGTGATTTTTCAATCTTTTCGCTTGAACCGTTCCAACTTCTCTTACACGTACAAGAAGATGTCGATGAACTTAGTACTGAAATTCGCTATGGTTTAAGCCGCAAGATTCGGTCTCAGCTCACACAACTCGATGCACGTGTCGGGGGTGTTCCCGTCAAAACGGTCTACATCATATCGGCTCCTCTCATTTCCGATCGATCGTATTGCGTCATCTTACAATGAACTTTAAAATACCCCGTATGAGAAGCAAACTCTCACGCGGGGTATTTTTCTGTTCATCGGTCTGTAAAACCATCGATTTTCCATGCGTTCTTTAAAAAAGTCTGCTCCTTGGACCAATAGACAATCGCATATTCTTGATTGATGCGTTCCCGTTCTGTTATCAAATGCTCGATTTCTGCATCAAAATCACAATAGGCATATAAAGCATTCGATCGATTGGCAATCCTCTGCATATCCTCCATGAAAATCGTCTCCTGCTGATCGAGTGACCACGCAGTTAAATTCTCTTCTTGAAAACCGAATTGAAAACCGAAACAGTCTGGTTCTTTTTCAATCGTCATTCGAACAGGTATTGTCGTTAAACCATGATACGCAAAGAAAACGAGCGAGGCATTCCCGTAATGATGACTCAGCAATGGACGCCAGTCTTTCGGAAGACCTTTTTCCTCGCCCCAATGTGATCCATCAATATCCGTCGCGTAACTGTATCCGAGAACTCGTATGTCTGAATGAAATGCATCCAAGACCGTTCGAGCAGCGTTTTCCATGTTTTCCGTTTTTTCAAAAACAAATCCTACCTGTATCACCATTCTTCATTCCCATCTGATTATGCATTACCCTGCCATGTCACCGATTTGGTTCCGACCATTCTCTTTCGCCCGATACAACGCTTGATCGGCTTGGTCGATCACCTCTTTTTCCGTCGTCTCTGCTCCAGGTACGAGCGACGTCAAGCCAAGACTGACACTGACCCGGCAAAGTGGTTCATACCGTTCATGTACGATATTCAAATCGAGAATGTCCTGACGAATTCGTTCTGCAATGTGCCGGGTTTCTTCTGCTCCACGCGACAACAGGACCGTGAACTCCTCCCCACCGTACCGTGCGACTTGCCCATGCCGTGCTTGACGCTTCAAGACGCGGGCGACTTCCTTTAAACATTCATCCCCTTTTAAATGACCATACGTATCATTATACGATTTAAAGGCATCGACATCGATCAAAATCAGGGAGAGTGGTGTCTGCTGTTGTTTGGCTTCTTCGAGAAGATGTTCTAATCGTTCATCGAACGCCCGCCGATTCGGGATACCGGTCAAGGCGTCGTGAAGCGAACGATGAATCAAGGCTCGTTTACTGCGTTCCATCCGAAACGTCTGGATGAAGGCAATCAAGACAAGAACGGCAATGCTTGCGACAACGACGATGACCCACTTCGCAGCACTCGATGCTTGCTCGGAACGATTCGTTGCTTCGGCGATGATTCGGTTGACGTCCGTCCGTAGACGGGCATCAATCGGGCGAAACGTCTCGATGAACTGCATCCCTTGATAACGCTTTGCCTCAGCGGCTGCTTGATCCCCGTTTCGAACGAGTGCCAGTTGGGCATCATAAAATCGGATGGCTGTCTCGATCCGGGGAATCGCTTCCGTTCGGACGAGCTTTCGCATGATCGGATGATTCTCATCGAGTTGATTGAGTCGTTCGACCGTTTGATCTAGCCGATCAATCGTCCGATCATACTGCGCTAGATCCGCCTCGTTCGGTGAGAGGATGTAACTGCGAACGACCAGTTCAAGATTTAGTAACGCCGGAAACAACTCCGCCGCTTCCGTCGAGATCGGAATCGCCTCGTTTAAGATGCGTGCATTTTCTCGTTCGATTTTCAGGAAAGCTTGATAACTCCAGACGCTTGTAAACAATAGCGCACAGAGTGCCAAAAACAAATAGCGCTGCAACGTTGACCATTTCACAAAAAGACCGACCTTTCTTTCTCTTTCTAATTGACTAAAGTCTATCCCTTCTATCGGTGTCTTGAAATCAAACTGTTAGTCGTTTGTATGAAATAATGCCCGTTGCTAGCACATTCCAAACGCTTCCAGCCTTCTTAATCGGTCAGGGATGTGTTTTCCAGCTGTTCCTGTGACTGCCTTCGTCTCAGTGCTCGTTCTGTCACATCATTGTTCTTCCACCAAGCGACGAGTAGACCGACCAGTCCGATCAGACCCGTCACGAACCGTTCGACGTCACTTGACGATACTGGCAATGCTGTAAAACCGAGCGTCGGTAAGAGTAACTCAAGAAAAACATAGAGAGGAATCAAGAGGCGAATCCACGCCTGAAGACGAATCATGGGGACACCGGAAAGAGACGACGCCATGTTTGAGGACCAACGATCCCGTCAGCGACTAGACGACACGTCTGTTGGAACGTTCGAACGGCGTGCGTCAATCGGGCATCAAAGACTCCCGTCACCACAAGTCCCAAGCGTTTTTCAAGGGCTCGGACGAGTTCCGGTGCTTGGATTTTTTCCCGGAGATAGCGTCCTTGTTTTGGAACGTGATGACGCGCTAGACTGACATGATCGTACAGTTCAAAGTGTGGGTAGTCGGGAAAACGAGACCAATCCCCTCCCCAGTCCATTCCGCGTCGTTTCATCGCTGCAACGATTCGTCGGAGTCGCGCGTCTGGCGGAGAAAGGAACAATGCTCCATCCTGATAGAGAAAGACGTCGATTGCGACACCGAAATTATGGTTTGATTGTCCACCGCGGGCTTGCGTCACGATGGGTCCTGGTGTCGTCCGTCCTTTTGCGTACAATACGTTCTGTTCCGCGATGCTCCGAAAACTTTGCGCTATACCGAGTTTGATTCCATGCGGATACAGCTCTCGAATCGCGTCACGCGCGATCCGGACGACAGACGGATGCATGCCCGGAACGGATAGTTTTTGATTGGCACGTCGGAGTATTTCTTCCAGTTGCATCAGGCTCCCTCCCTTGTCAGTCCTTGTAATAGTTCAGCAATTTCGGCGTCATCAGGTATGATCTGGTTCTCCTTCTGGTGTGCTTCATACACTCGTTGCGCTGCTTTTTCTCTTTCCATCCAATTCGGTAATTGAAATAATGAAGTGTCTCTTCTTGAACGTTTGGTTATTCGTTTCCGCCGTTCAGCCGGTAATCCAGTCGCAAGACGCTTGACGACTTGCTCGATGTAGCCAAAATGACGACTGTTCGCTCGCGCCGCTTCTTCGATCGCATACTGGATGCGCTCAATCGGATGGTCTGTTGCCAGCTGTAGCAATTCCTGCTCGATTCGTGGTGTCGCCTTGCCTAGATTCGTTTCGTACTGCTGCACCAGCTCCTTTTTTAAAGTCGTATTCTTCAAGACTTCTTCTTCGGAGGCAGCAGAAACCTCGGGGGCAGTCGTCACTTGACTCGCCGAGGAAGGTGTCTCGACACGGGGCAGGACACGGTAAGCATTCGAGGTCTGTCCCCCGTGTTTCGTGAACCGTTCGACTTTCTCGATCCGACCGCTTGCAACCAAGGACTGGATACACGACTTGACCGTCGATTTACTGCACGGGACAGCGTCGGCAATCGTTTGATAGGACGGGAACGCTTGACCATCCTGACCGCTGAAGCTTTCAAGAATCAGATAGATCATCTTTTCATGGACGGACGCAAATGCCGTCCCGCTCCGTAAGAGCATATGGGGAACCTGGAGATATGGGGCTTGCATGGTGATTCCTCCTTTCTAGGAAATATGACAGGAAGAAGTCGCAGATTGTTCGAAAAGAATAGGGAGATGTTTTTTGAGAGGAGTGACAGGATGAACGAACTATTCACCTATTATCTACAGGAGCTTGATCACTATCAACCGAATTCCTTGATTCATCATCTGGATCATGACACATGGTCGATCAGTCAGATGTACGATCATCTGATTGTCGTCAGTCATGAGTATTTGGATGAGGTCGAGTCGTGCCAGTTCGCACCCATGACCACGTCCGGGAAGTCACCGTTTGGCGAGGTACTGTTTGCTGCCGGTGCGTTTCCGGCGACACCGATTCGGTTACCGGATGCGATGAACGCACCACCGGACGAGACGGCTCGCGTCGACCGATTACGGAAGCGTTGGCTTGAGTTGACCGATCGTCACGCATCACTTGCCATGGTCGCCCAGTCGACAGCCTCTGACCAAAAGACGCACCACGGTGGGATGGGCTGGTTGAATGCCGCTGAGTGGTATGCTCTCGTCACGTATCATCTCGCGCACCATCGCCACCAAAAACGACGGCTTGATGCTGCGTTAGCGAATCGGTTATAAGAAAAAGCGCTCTCCGTCAACGAAGAGCGCTCCTGTTCATTTTAAGACGTCCCAATTCGAGAAGTGTCGTGCCTCGAGATCGAGTTGCTGTTCCTCGATCCAGCGAAACGCTTCGAGTACGAGCGGTGACGCGTTATCAATCGAGACGTCACTCGCCTTGACCCAGCGCGCACCGAGTGAGTCTTGTCCGACGAATTGTTCGGGGATACTCAGCGTTCCACCCGTCTGTCGGACGAGATAAAAGACAGCGATGTGATGGACTTCTTCGAACTCGCGCCAATCCCACGGAAGCTTGAAGTCCGCGACGCCGATCTGTCGTTCGAGTGCCACTTCGAGCCCTGTCTCTTCCGTGAATTCCCGGCGCATCGCCGTAGCGAGCGTCTCTCCTTCTTCGAGGCTTCCCCCTGGTAAGTCATAGCGATTGATATACGGTCCACCATTCTTGTCGATGACGAGTAAGGCATCCTCCTTCATCAATAATCCATAGACACCAAATGCCCGGTGGCAACGAATCGTCTTCATGTGTCATTCCCCCTTCTCTTCATCTGTAGGACGGTCGGGATGAATGAATCCAAAAAGCCGTCAAACGGAAACTGTTGCTGCGCGATTCGTTCTTGTAGGTTCAGTAACGATGCACGGGCTCGTTCAATCACATCAGTCGGATAATCGTACAATTGTTGGTTCTCTAAAAATTCGTCCTCGTCGACGACCGTCCACACTTCCTCGCGATGGACGAGATCGAGATCCAGATCAATGAACGATAAGGTATTTCCTTGAAGAACTGGCGCTAAGCAAATGTTACAGTAGTACGTCACCTCTCCCGTCCGCTCTAAATCGAGACCGACCGTAAAATCAGCATCAAGCGGATAGAATTCGAGACTATAATTGTCATATGTATAAACCGCTTCGCGACGATGATGCAAAAGAGTCCGCCCGGGCGTATTCGCGACGAGCAGATACGCTTCCGTCTGTTCAAGGACATAGCCGTCCCATGAATAGTGCGGACGTCCATCAAATTTTCGCGCTTCCATCGTGACATGCTTCGGTTCCATTCTCATCCCACTCCTTCCCTAAAGCTCTCTAATTTTACCAAATGAATTTGTTTAAGCAAGTCTTTACCTGAATATTTAAAATTTTGAGAGTCTCTCGTTGACATCCTTTATCAAACTGCTATCGTGAAAGTATCATACTCAAGGATGTGGAACCGATGTTCATTGCCGAGTTGTTATTGAATGCTTGCATCGCCTTCACCGGCTTTTATTTGATCGCTAAAATCATCTATAGTCAGCGTCTTGCGTCAAGTAACTTGAAAACCCTCATCGTCGGTCTCGCGACCGGGCTGCTCGGGGTACTGTTGATGTTTAAGGGGATTGCCGTCAACGAGTCGTTACGGATGGATTTGCGTCATTTACCACTCGTCTTACTCGCTTTTTATGGCGTCCGTTCGCCCCTGATCATCGCAACGCTGATCATCGGCTGCTCCCGGTTCTATTTCGGCTGGACACCACAAGCGGTCGTAGCGTTTCTTGCAGTCCTTGGTATCAGCACCGGGATGTACTTCATCCATAAACGGTTGCTCCACCGACCATTCCTGCAAAATCTCATCATGAACGTCTGGGCGTTGTTCATGATTACGATTGCCGTCTCGATCAATCTCGGCTTTAGTGACGCCGCTCTTCGTTTGCTCGCTTCGACATGGACGATCGGACTGGCGGTCGGACTGTTATCGAGTCTGTTGACGATTGATTTTCAGTTGCTCAACGAACAGGTGCAGCGCTACAAACAATCAGCGGAACTCGATCATTTGACGGGACTGTACAATCGCCGTGTTTGGGACGAACGGACGGCTTTTCTTGAAGAGGAAGGACGTGTCTACAATGTGCTCGCACTCGACATCGACCACTTCAAGCATGTCAACGATACATACGGGCATGCGAACGGGGATCTCGTCTTGCAACAGTTCGCACGGATCTTACAGGAAGAAACGCGTCCGCATGATATCACGGCGCGCATCGGGGGAGAGGAATTCATGGTCCTCGTCTATGATTTGACGCCTTCGAAAGTCGCGAAGGTTGCCAACCGAATCCGGGAGCGGATCGCGAACACGCGCTTTCAGCTCGACGGCTTTCCCGCCATCTCGATCACAGCGTCCGTCGGCATCGCCCATGGGAAACACGTCGCTGCCCAGAGGATGAATATCCTTGCCGACGAAGCGTTATATGCCGCCAAGGAACAAGGGCGGAACCGTGTCATTCTGTACGAGGTCGATGCTGAGGCGGCGATGACGACGCAAGACCGTGAACCGGTCCGTTCTTAATCTTTATCATACGCATTCGATTATTGAGTAGACTGCGCTGGGTGATGCAAAAACAGATCATCCATCATCGCCATGCAGACGAGGACGACATGTCACGCAATGCTTAATCCATGCAAAAGAGGACTTACCATGAAACCGGTAAGTCCTCTTTCTTTACGCTTGATCGATTCGCCGAAACTGTAAGCCACGTGCTTTCCACTCCGGTAAGAGTTCTTTCAGCGCCGCAATCGTCTGCACGGGTGCTTGTGGATCCGCACCGAACGTATCCCCGTTATCATGCAATAAAATGATGTCGCCTTCTGACACATGCGACAACAATCGTTTGATTTTTGCGGTCCCGCCCTCTAGCTTCCAGTCCTCCGCCATCTTCGACCAGAGAATCATTTTGTAAGAAGGAGGACAGAGGACATCTCCAGCATTGAGCGCACCCCACGGTGGACGGTAGACCGTCGGTCGTTCGCCCGTGATCCGTTCAATGATTGCTGCTGTCCGTTCGATGCCTGTCCGGACTGTCGACGGTCGCATCGACCAGTTCGGTCGATGGACATAATTGTGGATCCCGAGTTGATGCCCTTCTTCGTGCATCCGGCGAATGAGGTCCGGATGTGCTTCTGCTTTATGACCCACGACGAAAAACGTCGCGTGAATGCCTTCTTGTTGTAAGAGATCCAGCAGTTCTGTCGTATAGACAGGATCTGGACCGTCATCGAACGTCAAGGCGATGGATCGTGAGTCCAGTGATTTCGTCACGCGCCATCCAAAGACGCGTGACGCCATATACGGAACGACCGTATAAGCAAGTGTCGCGAGAACTCCCGCTGTGACAAGACGTGAACGCATGTAAACTAACTCCCTTATTATCCATTTACTTTTTGACGACGATCTTGCAGGCAACCCGCAATTCGTTCCGCGAAAAACCGCTGATCGGCCATGACGCAATCATTTTGATACTGCGTGACCGCCTGTTGCCAAGCATGCATGACATCCGGGTTCTCAAGCGTCCGACGGATGACATCCGCGAGTGAATCCGTTTGATTAAAGGAGAACGCAAGCCCTTTCTCCATCAAATACGTACGATTGATCTCTTCTTGCCCCGGTAGGACGTGTTGAATGAACAGCGGAACACGTTTTTCGAATGCTTCGCTGACCGTCACGCCTCCCGGCTTCGTGACGATCGCATCCATCCGTTCATACAGTTGATTCATCTCATCTCGTGAATCGATATAGGCGAGTGGATGAATATGTGGATGACGTCGCGAAGCTAAGCGTTTATAGAGCGTCTGATTGTTCCCGCACAAGACATGAAAATCGGCTTCCGTACACTGTTCGATTTGCGCAAGCAATGTCTCGAGTTGACCGAGCCCACCGTTTCCGCCCGCAACCAGAATTTGTTTGCGGGACTGCGTCGAACGAATGATCGAACCACCAAAAATGGCTGGATGGACAGGGATTCCCGTTACGAACAACCGCTCTTCTGGGACAGCATGATGCGCGTGTAATTCCCGCATCGCCTCACGATTCGGCAACAAGTGATACTCGATATGCGTCTTTCCCCAGACGCGACTGACGAATAGATCCGTATAGGCATTGATGACGGGGACATCACAAAGGTTTCGTTCCTTCAATTGATTCAAGAGATAGGACGGAAATGCATGCGTACAGATGATGACATCCGGTTGTTCCGTTCGGATGATTCGTAACATCTGCTGTTGGAAATAATGCGACGTCCATCCGGTCGAGCGCGCGTTACTCGAACGCCCGGCAATATGCCGATGATAAAAACGACTATAACCGTTTGAGAAATGTCGGATCCAGTTCAGATAAAACTTCGATGTCACCCATTCCGCGAACGGGCTGATCGTACTGAGTAACTCTACTTCCTTGACTTCAACATCTGGTCCCTGCAATCGTTCAGCGATGGCTTCCGCGACGAGATGATGGCCGGATCGCATCCTTAAAAAAGGAAAGATCACTATTTTTTGCATCGTATGTCCACTCCTTCAAACTATCCGCAAAAATCCTTTAAAAAGAAGTATCGCTTAGTCTTCTTTTCCCGCTTGGTTTTTCCCTGAAACGACGCGTTTTTCAAGCCGTTTACGCTTGAGCCATTTGACGAGTACACCGAGCAGGAACAACACGAGTAAGGCAAGTCCGAAATACGGTACGACTTCCGGCTTGATATGAAACGTTTTTCCGGCAAAGTGACCGAGTAAGACGAAAGGAACGACCCATAGCGCGGAACCAAGTGCTGACACCCAGAAATAACGACTGAACGGAATCTGCTTCATCCCCGCAAAATACGGATTGATTTGCCGCACGCCAGGAATATAAAGACCCGCGATGATCGTCCGATTGATGCGTCCCATGTAGCCGTTTGACACCCGCTCCCAGCGCTCCCTCGTCAATCCGATGAACCGACCGTATCGTAAGACGGTCGGTCCAAAGAAGCGCCCCGCGCCATATGCCGTCAACATGCCGACGTACGTTCCGGCGAATGCCGTCAAGATCGAATAAATCAAACGTTCTTCGTTCTGACCACTTAAGATACCAATCAGGACGAGTAGTGATTCTTCCGGTGCCGGGATCCCGACGATGCCAAAAAATAAAAAAATGAAAATAACGCCATATCCATAGGCATCGAGATACTGGTTGACCGTATCCATGTTCATGTTGTCACGTCCTCTACTGCTGTCTCTCTGTACTGTTTCATAGTCTTCTGACTATGTATTCGTTCCTGTTCATGCAATTCCTTTTTTAGAAAAATTAAAACCCGTTTTCAGCTAAAAATTGACCTGTTCTCGTACCTCTCCTCGTGACAGTTCTCAGCATTTAGGCGATGATGAAGAGAGTGAACTATATCTTTAAAGATAGAAGGAGGATGACGATGAAAGAGACTGAACAATTGAAAATTCGCCCTCTCTCGATCGAGAGTATTCCACTCGTCAATGATGCCAACGATCCGTTTCCAATCATCGGACGCATCGTTCCGCAGTTTTCTGGTACCACCTGGTCCTACACGGAAGAACTTTATGAAACAACTACCGAGACCCATTTCCCGGACGACCGTCTCGATTGGTCTACTTATATTGATCATCAAGATCGTATCGTCCTACTCGCCTTCTCCGGCACTTCTTGTATCGGTCAGATTCGTCTCGTACGTGACTGGAACCGTTTCGCCTACATCGAGAACATCGCCGTCAAACAATCGTTTCGTAAACTAGGCGTCGGACACCAACTGCTCGCCGCTGCGACGAATTGGGCACAGCAACGTGAGTTGATCGGTCTGTCCCTTGAAGCACAGGACGATAATCTGATGGCTTGCCGGTTTTACGCGCGAGAAGGCTTCGTGCTCGGTGGTGTCGATAGCCTAAAACAATCCGCCAATCCACACATCGATCTGACGCTGTATTGGTACAAACTATTTTGAGCAACAAACGGAAAGGACTTATTTCTATGGCATCAATCGTAAAGAACAGTTTCATTTCCGCGATATTGTTCGCTTTCTTGTACGCACTGATTGCTGGGCATGAGATGGGGGATCCAGCAATCTACGACACGTCCTTCACCGACTTCTTCCTGATTGGTCTACTGTTTGCCGGTCCAGTCATCCTAATCGGCGCACTCTTGACAGAAGGGCTGCCGCGCCTGTTATTCCGTTCGACTATCTCATTCGCACAACGGATCATCCTCAATCAAGTCGTCGCGTTGTTCGCAAGTATCGTCCTCTATCTACTTGTGCAACCCAATCCATTTTCGTTCTATTTTGTCTTGTTCTGTTCTGGAGTAGCATTGGTGTATCTTCTTGTCTCCGAATCAGCGCGGAAGTATCCGGCATTCCTCCCCTATCTATTCGGGTGGCTTGGTCGGACCGTCCTCAGCTTCTTTTTATTTCTCCACTTGTTTGGTTCGATGACGATGATGGTTCCGTTTTTGTCATACACGGAGCAGTTGGTCAATGAACAGTTGGATGCTGTCATGCTACTGTTCTTCAGCAGCATCGCGCTGGCTGACATGCTGTTAGCTGTTCGTTTTACGAAGCGCTCGCTACCGTGGACGACACATCTCCTCGTTCATCAAGGCACGGTCTTCGTGTTTGCTGGCGCGTTCATTTTGTTGACTTCGGTTCCTGCAGTATGTTTCGCCGGAAACGTAGTCGCTGCCTTCTTATACGTAATGGTCACCCGTCTATTCATCGTCATGAAAACCGGGAAGGAGGAACACCATGATCCGTCTGTCATTTCGACTACTGATGACTAATTGGATATTTTTGATGCTGTATCAACATCTCCCGTCGTCACCACGCCTTATGCCAGAGACGGACGCTGGGTATTATTCAGGTGTTTTCGAGACATTGCTGTCGTTTATGATTGTCATCACGGTCGGCGGCATCCTGACTGACGCGATTCGTTACTTCGGCTTCCGAACGCGTCCACTTTCCTTTACATCACATCTCTTCCTGAATCAAGGCATCGCCTTCCTTATGGGTGGCATCTTATTAATCGTCTTCAATGGTCTGTTTCAACCGCTCTATTTTCAGGCGATCGCGAGTAGCGCCGCCTTCCTCTATTTTTTGATGACACGTTTGACATTACTATACAAAAAAGATTCAGTTGTTTGAAATCAGCCACATTCTTACATTTTTGTTAGGTAAGAATGACAAGCTAGGCATTATACTGAATGTATCGTTCATTGACACTCCCACGGCTAAAGCCGCAAGCCCACACCGTTGGTGAGGGTGGGATTCTCAAGTGCTTGGCGGACTCAATCCATTTCTGCTTCGTCCGAGCCTTGAGGTAGGGGTGTGCCATCACCCCTCCTGAGACAGACCGTATAGGTTCTCAGGCTGATGGACTGTTACCATCCATCACAGGTGCGTATCGAATGTTCATCGCACCGACGGCGTCCCGATGTCCTTTAAACCCACAGGCACACGTGTATACCCTATCCCTCACCTTGTTCCTGACGGAACAGGATGGGCAGGTCTGACTCGTGTAGGCGGGGTTCGCATACTCAACCTTGATGCCCGACAAGGCGGCTTTGTATTCGATGAAGGACGCGAGACGATAGAACGACCATGAGTGGAGGTTCTGGTTGTTTTTACGGCTTGTTCTTGCCGTCTGTCGGATGTTCGCCAAGAGTTCGAGGCGAATGACAGAGATTTTCTTCTGTCTTGCAAAATCGACGATGGCTCGGCTGACCTTGTGGTCCTTGTCCCGCATCCACCGCTGTTCCTTCTGATTGCGTCGTTTGATAGCCTTCGGCTTCTTCTTTTTGCCGAGTGCCTTCCGTTCCGCACGGAACTTGCGTTTCATATACTTGTTCTTACGACCGTTCCCGAAGAAACGGGTCGTGTCGTCATCGGTGACGGCGACCGCCGGCACTTTCAGTCCGAGGTCAACCCCCATCACCCGCACCCCCGTCCGAGGGACGGTCGGGACATGGACGGAAATCTGAGCAATCCACTTCCTTCCCTTCTTCGTGACCCTGAGCGTCCCGAGTTTGTTGGCAAGGAGTCGGGTATTCCGATTGTCCTTGTCAACCATGGCAGCACGGAATCGCATCTTCACGGACTTCCCGTCCATCCAAACGGGGAAGGAGATGCTCTCGAAGTCGAAGGAATAGTTCTGATTGTTCCAGACGCAGACCGGCTTTTTGAGGACAGGGATGCGTTTGAAATCCTCTTTCCTCGCCTTCTTGTAGATGCCGACGGCATCTCCTGCGAGTTGGTTCTTCACGGCGCTCGGAAGGGGAGTGTCGATGTCCTTGCTCGACCACCTCTTCCCGTCCTCGGAGGCGACCATGTTCGCCACGACTCGGTTGGCGGTCTGGATATAGGTCTTGCCCATCATTTTTAGGATGGCATCCTGACGACGCGTGGCATAGATTCGAACTTCTACCGTGACGACTTGACTCATCTTCGACACCTCCTTCATCCTAATAATTAACTCCATTATAGATTTACTATAAATGCATTTCATCAGGAAGAACAGTCGGGGACATGCGGTGTCTGAAGACACCCCGTCCCCGAACTCGCTATCATCCCACCCCTAAAGGAGTGGGCTTTCTCGCTCGTACATTCTGTAAAGGAGACATGCCGCATGTTTCGTCAAAAATCACTTTTGTACTTACTCATTTTTTTGTCCTTCGGTTTCGCCTTCGACACGATCACTGGATCGTCCCTCATTCCGTTCGTTGAACCCCTTCATGAATTGATTGCCTCACTTGCGCTGACGATCACGACCGCCTGTTTGTCACTGTTCTTTCTGTTCTACCATGGCGTTCGTCCGCATCTTGAATTATTGATCGTCCTCCCCTTTTTGATTTTGACGAGCGGCATCACGTTCTTCTTCGTCTTCTTGAACGCAATGACTGTCATCTAACGTCACCAAAAAGCCCGTCTTCTTCAAGGAGACGGGCTTTGGTCGGCAATATGTAGATCACGGTTTGGCGTTAAGCTCCAGCAACGGATCACTTTCACTCGGCCAATTGATTTGTCCCTCGTAATGATCCTCGATCGTCGCGACCGGTTTCGAACGTTCGAACCGGGACGGTTGCGTCGACGTCGTACAGACGATCAAGACAGCTAACAGACTGATGATACTAAAAACTCGTCGCATCATGATTTATACTCCTTTAGTCGTTTCTATCCTCATATTAAACAAACCATGCTATTATGCCATCCGTCCTCCGCTGTATCTCTCGCTCCGCCCATTAAAAAAGACCGACTACGTAAGTCGGTCTTACACCATCACCCTTGTTCGCCAACGACCGAGAACCGTTCGTTGAGATGTTGCGCGTTTTCAAGCTCATCGACTACAGCGATAGCGTAATCCGCGTAACTGATGTAGCTTTCCCCTTTTGCGTTTAAAATCATCTGCTCACCGCCGACTGTATACGCTCCTGTACGTTGACCGCTCGGATCAAAGAATCCAGCGGGGCTGAGATACGTCCATGTCACGTCTTGCTGCCCTTGCAGTTCGATCAAGTTTTTCCCCATGTTCGAAGCTGTCGGATAATACGCTTCCGGGAAATCCGGTGTTTCCATGACACGTACATTATGCTCAGCATCGACGAATAGACTTCCCGCGCCACCGACTACGAATAGTCGTGTCTTGCTTCCTGCTAACACGTTGATTAAATGACGACCGACTTCGATATGTTTCGTTTCCTCACCCGGTGCTGCGTTAAACGCATTGACGATTGCGTCAAACCCGTTCAAGTCGTCTTTCGTCAGCGCGAGCACATCGCGCTCGAGAATCGTGACGTCTGCGGTCACTTTTGCTGCGTTACGGACGATTGCCGTGACGTCATGCCCGCGTGTGATTGCTTCTTGTAAAATCAATTGTCCTGCTTTTCCTGTTGCGCCGATGATTCCGATGTTCATGATGATTCCTCCTTTTGATATGTAACTACTTTGATTACATGTAACCAATATAGTTACAATCACTTTGTTTGTCAACCGTGTTGTTCCTATTCCCCGTTTCTTGCCAAATGAACAATACGACGTATAATGAGAGAACAATGTTTTTAAGAAGGAGGATCATCCGTTGGCTATCAGTACACGTTTTTCCGTCGGCATCCATATTCTCTCGTTGATCGCGACCGACGAGAAGATGACATCCGACTTGATTGCTGGCAGCGTCAATACGAATCCGGTCGTCATCCGTAAAATCATGAGCATGCTCAAAAAAGCCGATCTGATTGAGGTCCGCCCGGGTGTCGCCGGTGCGCGACTCGCACGCCCGTTATCTCGCATCACGCTACTTGACGTTTATCAAGCCGTCGCTGTCGTACCGGACAAGGAACTGTTCGGCGTCCATGCCGCACCGAACCCAGATTGCCCGGTTGGACGAAACATCCAATCGACGGTCACACCAATCTTTGAGCTTGCGCAATCTGCTCTTGAAAAGGTGCTCGCTCACGTCACACTGGATGATATCGTCAGTGAAATCGAACAAAAAGAAGCATCGTCCTCATGAGGGGCGATGTTTTTTTGCAATATATACATTGCATATGTCATCTATATATGACATAATAGCTAAGGGAATATTTGTAAAGGAGTGGATAGATATGTCTACATCGTTGAGTCCGATGAAACAACTTCGCATGCAGCAAGGCTTAACACAAGGTCAACTAGCAGAGAAAGTACATGTCACACGACAAACGATTGCCTTGATTGAAGCGAATAAGTTCAATCCGAGTCTTCGACTTTGTTTAGACATCGCACACGCCTTAGAAACGGATTTAAATACATTATTTTGGGAGGAACAGCATGAGTAAGTGGTTAGAATTCTTTGGTATTAAAAAAGAAACGGATGAACGGGTTCAACAACAGGGGACAAAAGTGTTTTTCGAAGCAGGAATCTTCGTCTTCTGCATAGCGATACTCGATATCATCGTACGCGGGATGGTGTTAGATCGTCCGCTGGCTGAGTGGGGGTTTAGCTTTTTCATAATAGGAGCATATCTTGTGTATGGCATCATTCGAATGGCGTTCGCTGGAGTATACGATCAAGATATTTATGATGAGACATCCTTTGAGAAGAAAATGAGAAAACACACGTTAGAACATTTGTTGATCAGCTTATTCTTATCGATTATCACGACGGTTCATGATGGTTTGCCACATGATCTAATGGGATGGATGGAGATCCCTGTTAAGTTTTGTTGTGCGTTCCTAGCGATGCAGTTGGTTGAATGGGTCTTATCTCGTATCTCACTTCGAAAAATCAAGAAAGAACTTCAATAATACATGAATACATAATGAAACGCATCGTCCTATACAGGATGATGCGTTTTACATTACATGAACCATTGATACAGTAGATATCCTCCACCGAGGACGACAAGCACCGCGAGCATCTCTAGACCACGCATTCCGTCGTTTTGCCCACGGGGTACGGCACTACCGAGACCTTGATCGACACCATCGCGGAGATGATCGAGTGGTTGTTTCTTTTCTTGTTTGAAGCGAGACATATAAACGCCCCCTTTTTACATATTGTACCATTCCATCTTCACCTTGCAGTACATTCTGACAAAAAAATACGTGGTAGTGCTTATCTTACATTCAATTCGTTTCTCTATTCATTTCGAAGCAATTTCATGAATCCCATCTTTTCAACGATCAAAACATCCTGCTCGAAGCGTTTGATGGAACGTTCCATCGATTGATCGTCAATCAAATTCGGATGACCAAAGCATACATTTAAGATCGAATTAAGTTTCTCTGCCTCACTGCCGATGAAGTAGTGAGACATATAGGTATCGTCTTCTGATGCGATGACGACGAATGTCGCCATATCAAGCACTCCTTCGACATCTTCTGCTGTCAGAAGTTTGTCGTTCGCAGATGCATTCTGAAAGTCATACGATTCGATGGAGGCAATCCTACCTTGCAACAGATCAAGAATTGATTTTCGGTAGACACAATAGACTCCAACAATCGTTTCAATGGGTGGAACGAATGGATCTTCGAGGATCGTGATCCATCGCTCGTCGTCTTGATTCAGGCGGATGGCATGTAAGTGATTAACTAATAATTGATCAATGACGTTGTTCGTCGGTTGGATCGATTTAAAATCATATTCAGGCAAGTCTTCTCCCCCGTTCGTTTAGTCGATGATTGTATCCTTCCCTTCTGCGCGTAACCGCTGCAGGGATGCTTTCATCTTCTCAATCTCCTGGTCTGTATGCCGTTCCCACGTTCCGAGTTCAGCGATGATCTTCACGGGTTCCGTCGAACGATACGACCGGGTCGGATTGCCTGGGAACCGTTTGTTCGTCAAGTTCGGATCATCCTCATACGCTCCGAGTGGCTCAACGAGGTAGATACGTTCCGGAGCGTCAGATTGTGCGAGCTCCGCGCCCCACTTCGCTGCATCAAGTGTTGCCGTGAAATAGACGTGCTGGAGCGGTTGTTCACGAAAATTCGATGCATGCCCTGGTTTCAATTTGTCACCGATTTGCAACGTGGCTTTCGTGCCATGGAAAAACGGACCTTCGACTGGTTTCATATGCTCGCCTCCTGACTGGATACATTCAGTATAGACAGTCAATTCATTCAGGTGTAGTCTGTTTTAAAATGAAATTTCACGGTATACTTATAGCAAAGAAAGAGCATTTGTCGTCAGATTGTAACTCGTTTTTTGTCTGGCCATCAGGCATGATAGGAATAGTCATTTTACATACCCTATAGGAGGTCATCCGTTTAACGTGAAGTTCTTTAAAGCTTTAGCGAAAACCGAAGAGGCTGTCTGGATTCCAGAAGCCGAGTGGCAAACCGTTTGTGAGCAAGAAGGACTGACCGTGCCGCATCATCCGCAGGAACAATTCGTTGGTCTCGCGTACAACAATCAGCGGCAAGTCGTCGAAGTCACGCGTAATTTACGTCCACCAGCTCTCAGTTATTACGTCACGATTCTAGAACCACCCCATAGTCGATCCCTTATTTCAAAACGTTCGTTCTTAACCGTGCTTCATGAACGAACGAAGCGCACATCCCTCACCGAATACGGTACATTCTGTTTACTTGAGATCAACGTTCGGGAAGAAGGACTCGGCGAGCGTGGTCTGTTACTTGAGTCGTTGATTCATGACATCGAAAAAAAGTACACTCATTACGCGATTCGTGGCGATTATGCGACAATCACCTTACAAGGACGCGTCTCAGATCAATGTTTTACGAAATATGGATTCCAGTTAACGGATTCCTATCTCACGCTTTCGAATGGGATTCCTTCCTGAACCGACCTGACACGTTCAGGTCTTTTTTTGTACAGTTCCTAGGTAATGATGGGAAGTGATGGGTTTACGTTCAAACTAGTAGCACTACATATTTTTAATATGGTATGGTAAAAGTAATTCATCAGCAGTACATTCTACATTTAAGAGGTTCCTCATGACAATAATGACAGAGACATACCCCATGACATGCTGGCATACGATTTCGACGTATCATAATCAACAAATCAAGCGCGTCAATGCTTTCTTGAAACAGTGGGATCTCTCCCATACGAATCTTGAAGTATTGCGTTGCCTACAGACGACCTCATGCACGAGCCAGAAGGAAATCGCTGAACGGATCCAAGTGACCGATGGCACGATTTCACACGGAATCAAACGCTTATTCGATCGGCAACTTATCACCCGTAAGCGCAAATGGAAGACGAACTATTTGCTCTTGACGGAAAAAGGAACAGCCATTCTGCAAGAAGTGTTGCCTGCCTATGAACGTTTTCAACAGGAACAATTCGCCGCTTTGACGGCTCGACAACAGGAAGAATTAATCCGTTTCTTCGATAAGCTCAACCCTGCATGACAGAAGAGGAGGAAAAATCATGACCTTCACATTCGAATCTTCAATGCAACATTGGAACGCCATTCAGCGGATCCATTCTCGTTATTCGAAAGAAGTCAACGATGTATTGAAACCAAAAGGACTCTCAAAATCCCAATTCGATTTATTAATGACCTTGTATCATCAAGAGAGTGCGACACAAAAATCACTTGAACGCACGCTCGAACTCTCAAGCGGTGCCATTTCGCAAACGGTGAAGAAGTTACTCGCGGAACACCTCGTCATCCGAAAACGAATCAACCGGGAAAAACGGATTCTCTTGACGGAAGATGGTGCAGCGCTGATTCAAACGTCAGCTCCCGAGATCGAAGAGATTGATGATCGTTATTTCCGTGCCTTTACATCAAAGGACCACGAGACGTTCGACCAATTGCTCCATAAGATGCAAAGCGATCATTTTTGATCGTACTTCCGATAACCGCGGACTCTTTTCTATCGAGGCGTCCGCGTTTTTTACATAGAGACACTAAAACAAGGGAGCAACAGAGATGACACATAGAGACGTACTATTGGACCGATTGGATGCAATCGGGCAAACGATTGCACAAACGGATGATGCGCTTGTCCTGCTCGGACTCGGTTCTGTCGGTCAAGAACTTGGACGACTTGATGACTATTCGGACTTAGACTTTTTCGTCATCGCTAAACCCGGTAAAAAGACTCGATTCATCGAGCAACTCGACTGGTTAGAAAACACACATTCGCTACACTTTCAATTTCAAAATACGCAGGATGGACATAAAGTCATGTTTGACGACGGTATCTATGCCGAATTTGCGATCTTCGAACTAGATGAGCTTTCTGAAATTGCATTTTCTGCTGGCCGTATCGTGTGGTGCGACCCTTCCTTCGACGCGTTTGAACGCTTAGTCCCACTACCGCGTAATAGTTCGAGCGAACATCCATCCGTCGATTACGCCATTCATGAAGCACTGACGAACCTGTATGTCGGGCTCTGTCGCGAAGCACGTGGCGAAACCTTATCAGCTTTCCGTTTGATTCAACAATTTGCCGTTGGTCAATTGTTACACGTTCTGTCCTCATTTGAAAAAGAGGAAGCGACATCTGTTGATCCGTTTGCTCCGGAACGTCGGATTGAGCAACGTTTCCCAGAAATGGTCAACCAATTCTCAGAGATGATGCCAGGCTATTCGCATAATAAAACGGCTGCACTAGTGATCCTCGATTACATCGAACAGATTCATCCTGTCTCCCCTGCTATGTCAACAACAATCCGTTCACTCGCCCGAACTGATATTTCTTAAAAAACACGTTCGCCGTTTTATTTCTGTTCATCCATCGTTCAAAAGCGTTCGACTTAATTTCGAAAAATTTCAAAAGTACAAAAATAGACCAATCAGCTTCTTGATGCTGACGGGTCTATTTTTTGAATCAAAGTAGATCATTTTTATACTTGTAATCCTTTATAATCGTTTCCGCGTCTTTAGTCGTCCAATCTGCTATCGATTCTGAAGGATGTTTTTCAAGATATGCGTCCATGATATCTTTACCTAATCGGTACATACTCCACAAAGGTACATCCTTATCCTTATTTCCGTCCATGATATCATCTTGCGTTAACTCACCATTTTTCATTAAACGTAAAACACGCTGTTTCGTCTCTTCTTCTAATGGCTCGACCCAAGCTGGTGTCACACCTTTAACCACGTGTTTCGCGAACTGATCCGCTTTTCCTTCAAGAAGGAGTGAATGGATCAGTGGACTAGCTTCATCTTCTAAGGATGTATCTAGCTTCATCCGATCATACAAAGCAGTATGATGATATTCATGGGCTACCGCATAATCTAACATTTTCTGATCGTAGTCAGCGGTAAGGAATAGCATGAAGCAATCTCTAGTTGCCAATCCTGCGACCCCTCCCATGACATCCATACGCTCCATGAATTCCGTGTTAACAGGCACGATGAATATCGTATTCGTTTGCTTTGGTAATGCCCGATGTGAAGCAGTGTAACTTTTTTCAATGATTGTTTTGATCTCTGTATCTTGTTTCATCAGCTCTTTCGTCCGACTTAGTAATTGTTCTTTATACTCAGTTGCTTGTAGCATAAAGTAACTTTTCATATATGTTAGATCAAGATTCTGTTGCTCACCAATTTCATCGATGTAACCTAAGACATGTTTTAGGTAACTGTTCGTGTTGTCGTCTGAGTTCCCTGTCTGCATCGCTTCTTCTAAGTACTGATTGTATTGCGTATAGAGCGGAACGATCTTGACCTGATCATCTTGACCAATCTTGATCGTCTTATTTTTAATCGTTTCGTCGTTTTGTGAAAAGAAGTTTTCTGCCCTTTCCCAAACGGTACACCCCGATAAGGTAAGCAATATCAAACAGAGTAATACGAGCCATCCTTTTTTCAATATAACCCCTCCCTCAGATTCATGTCTCAATATTTCATACTGTCATTTAATAACAAAAGTTTCATATTTTACATAAAGAAATCCATATCTAAATTGATTAGAAACAAAAAGAACCTTGAAGCGTCGCAACACTTCAAGGTTCTCCTTCTTTCATGATCCCGTACTCGCGAATGCCTTCAGTCCAAACAACCAGAACCGATAAGCAATCAAACAGGCGATGATCGCGACAAGTGGTGTCGCAATCGCCATTACGCCATAGCCTCTTCCGTCAAAGAAATACATCGCCGGATAAAAGGCAGTGAAGCCGAACGGGATGATGTAAGTCAAGACGAACATCAAGACCTTCGAGTAGATCGTCATCGGGTAACGAGCGAAATCACTCAAACTGAAAACTGCTGAGACGATCGGTAAACTGTCGACCATCCAAAACGAGAACGTCGCAAAAAACAGATTGATCGCGATATAGAGCATTCCGCTCGAAAGAACAAGTACGATCAGCATCAAGACATCACCGAAGCTCCAGATCATGTCGAGGTGATCGGAAGCAACATAGAGCACCCCACCACCAATCAACAGTTGACCGAACCCGTCTTGCTGGACACGCTCCGCGATGATTTGAAACAACGGATTGACTGGTCGCATCAACAACCGATCCAGATTCCCGGTCCGAATGTACTGCCAGCCGATCGTCCACAAGTTATCAAAGAAGATATGGTGTAAGGCTCGTCCTAAAAAAGCGATCCCGTAAATGAATAGAATCTCGTAAAAGTCCCAGCCGTTTAACGTCTCGATATGCTGAAAGACGACCGACAGGAAAAAGAGTGAGGCGAACTGTTGACCGAAGACCGACAAGACACCGATCAGGAAGTCAATTCGGTATTCCATCATGACCTTAAAATGACTTTTGGCATATAGCCAGTAGAGTTTTATGTATCGTTTCATCCACCGAACACCGTCACTTTCCGGATCGCGAGCGCGAACGTGATTCGCAAGATGACAAAGAATCCAATCAACCAGCCGATTTGAATCAGTAACGCTTGCAGGATGCCGCTTGCGCCGATCTCTCCCGTATAGATCGCAACCGGGACGTAGACGAGTGAAGCGAATGGTAAGTACAGACTGATCGTCTGAAACCAGTCCGGGAACAGCGTCAACGGAACGATCGCACCGGACATGATCGTGATGACGGCGTCCTGTAAGACGGATAGTCCCCAAATGTTGACGGTATAGAAGGCAAAGATGCCGACGAGCAGATCAATCAATGTCGCGAGCAACACGGCACAAAGGACACTACCAACGAAGGCGATGCCAGCCAACCACGACTGTGGTCGATCCACGCCGATGAACAAGATCGAGACGAGGACGAGTGGCAGAATCGAGCGGAACAAGACCGAGACTTTTGAGCCGATATCTTGAGCGAGTAGTTTATCAAGCAAGTGATACGGACGGAGTAACTCGACTGCGATTGCCCCTTGTTTGATCATCCGGGCGAGATCGCGTCCGGCACCCCCGCGGAACTGATCGATCATCGTCGCAAGCACCGCATACGTCAGCATCGTCGACAGTGAGATACCGGAGACATCGGTCTTATTGGCATACACGGCTTGCCAGAAGAAATAGAGGATGAACAAGCGCATCGTCACGCTGAACATGCTTGCCCAGTACCAGGCCGTGTAGGCGAGATCAACCTTGATTTGGGACCGCATCAATGCGGTATATTTACGGATTCTCATGCGCTGATCCCCGCTTGGTAGAGCTTACGGATTAACGTCTCCATCTTCGGGACGGACACGGAGACGTCCCGAACGGCGTACAGCGAAACGATTTCCTTGATGACTTGACCGCTCGACAGTTCTCGGTCGTCGAAAGCGAGCTCGTACGTTTGTTCATCCGTCTCAAACATGATCACACGATTGATCAACGCCGTCGGTAAAGCGAACGGCACCGCTTCTTCGAGCGTGATTCGAAGTGTCCGCTCGTGACTGAAAGATGCCTTCAACTGATCGATCGTATCGTCATAGATGATTTTACCGTCGTCGAGGACGATCACCCGGTCACAGACTTCCTCGATGTCCTGCATGTCGTGCGTCGTCAAGATGACGGTCGTTCCCCAGCGATCACTCATCTCGCGGATGAAGTGACGGATCGTCTCCTTGATCTCGATATCAAGCCCGATCGTCGGTTCGTCGAGATAGACGACTTTTGGTCGATGCAGGAAGGCTGCGGCTAGTTCACAGCGCATCTTTTGTCCAAGCGACAGTTGTCGGACTGGTACGTCTAAAAGCGGTGCGAGATCGAGCTTCTCCCGAAACCACGCGAGCGTCTCCGCAAACTCGGACGTCGGTACTTGATAGATTTCCTTCAACAGCTCAAACGATTCTTGGACCGGAATGTCCCAGAACAGTTGTGTCCGCTGACCAAAGACGGCTCCAATTTGCGATGCGTTCTTGACGCGGTCGGCATGCGGATCAATTCCGAATACCCGGACGTTCCCCGCGTCCGGACGCAAGACTCCAGCGAGCATCTTGATCGTCGTTGATTTCCCGGCACCGTTAAAACCGATATAGCCGACCCGTTCTCCTGGTGCGATCGTCAAATCAATCGCTTTGACCGCCTCTTTCGTCCGGTACGTCCGGTGAAACAACGCTTTGATCGCTCCGCGTAATCCCGGTTCCCGTTGTAGGATTTGATAGTGTTTCGTCAGTCCCGTTGCTTTGACGGCATATGGTTGCATGTATTCTCCCCCTTTTTGTGCAAACGCTTTCCAAAAACGTAGTATACCAGAAAAATCCAAGATTCTTCCATCTCTTTTGAAAATTTTTCTCGATATTCTGACGCTGTCGCGTAATAATAGAGGAAAAAGGAGTGGTCTGACCATGCTATTACGTCATATGACACATCGGCATCACATGAAATCAATCGTGACGCGCGGTGGATTGTCACCGACATTTCAAATCGATGCACCAACAGGATGGATCGCCTTTGAAGTCGATCCTCCAAGCGTAGCGTATCAAACGCATTTTCATCAATTGAAGAGTGATTGGCAGGATGGAGATGTCGTTACGCTCGAATTTGACGGGGAGCGGATGCAAGCAGCAGGCTTCGAGATTCTGCAATCATCAGAAGACGTCCGCAATCAACAGGCAGAGAGATTAGGCGTATCCATCGAGGAAATTGGCTCGTATGCATTCATTCGCAATTTCGTCTCACTTGATTATCTCGTCGAGTCTTCACGTGAGAAAATCTCAGAGTATTATTAACTTAGTTGAAGAAATCTAATCTTTTTTAAAATATACGGAAATTAAGATATTTTCATACATCTTTAGGGTATCGTTGGCTATATAGAATAAATATTCATTGAATGAAACATTTTTTTGTAGTTATTTTTCAGAACTCATTCGAGAGGAACACGAATATGTGGAATACGCTGAACCATCTTATCCTCAACGTCGCTCTGACCTTTTTCTTCGTGCTCATCTCCCTGTTCTTTTTTAAACGATTTCAGTTTCGAAACACGCTCGACAGCTGGCTGAAGAAAAATCTGTTAGTACTAATTCTTGCGACAGGTGCCGGCTACTGGGTCATCCATAATGCCATCACCTATGAGGGATTTCAATTCGACTTATCGATTACCTTGATTGTCATCGCCTTCATTTATGGAGGTATTAGTAGCGGCTTCATCACGACCCTCGTCTTCGCTTCCCTTCAAACGTTCGTTTTTGATTCCGCTCATGCCTATTGGCTGATCGGTACGTATCTGATTGTCAGCATCGTTGTCTTGTACTTACAAAATGAAGCACCGGATCGATTCATCTCGTTTCCAATCATTTTCGGCATTTCACTCATTCTCTGTTTACCATACGTTCAACATGTTCAACCGAATGACGTGACAGCGATGACGATCTTTCTCGTCGGGAATGGTTGCGCCGGTCTCCTCTTGCACAGCATCTTGCATCAAGTCCGCTGGCACTTCACTCAAGTCCGGATGCATCGGCGTCTTGCCTTGACGGATACGTTGACAGGGCTTGATAATCGACGTCGTTTAGAAGAGACCGTCCTACGTTACAAATCACAACAGACGGACTTTTCAATCATGATCATCGATGTCGATCATTTCAAACAGGTCAATGATACTTACGGTCATGACCGCGGCGATCATATTTTACGGCAAATCAGCTCTTTGCTAGCATCGTATTGTCCCCCAACTTGTGTGCTCGGACGATTCGGCGGTGAAGAGTTCATGATGCTGTTGCCGGAGCATTCGTTGCCGGAGACGCGTCGACTCGCGGAACAAATCTGTGAAGCCAGTGCCAAACGGACGTATGAGTTATCAGCGACGGAACCGTTGCAAGTGACGTTATCGATTGGGGTGTCTCGCCAAACGCATCAACCGTCTGAGACCCATAATTTTCTGCAGACGATCCAGCAGGCAGACGCTGCCCTCTATCAAGCGAAGAAGAGTGGTCGGAATTGTGTCTTTCATCATGACCCGTTGCGATGAATACGAAAAGTGCCCCCTCGCGTGACGTGGAGGGGGCACTGCTATCTGAAATGGAGGAACGAACGTGGAAATCACGAATGTCTTACGCTTTACCGATCGCGATGGCTTTCGACAGTGGCTGACGAAACACGCGAATCGCGCGACCTTCTGTTGGGTGATTCTCAGTCGAAAACAAATCGGGGACGGTTTACTTTATCTCGATGCCGTCGAAGAGGCACTTTGCTTTGGCTGGATTGATGGAATTGCAAAGAAGACCGAAGACGGTGAACTGGCGCAACGGTTCACCCCACGTCGAAAGAACAGTAACTGGACCGAACTGAACAAGGAACGGGTCCGTCGCTTAGAGCGCCTCGGCTTGATGCAACCGTCCGGACGACAGGTTCTACCAGACATGCGCACTGATGCATTCGTCATCGATGACACGATCCAGGAGCGTTTACAAGAAGACCCGATCGTCTATGAACAGTTTAATGACTTCCCGGAGCTCTATCGACGGATCCGGATTGATACGATTCAAAGTGTACGCAAGGATCCCGCTCTCTATGAAAAACGTCTGCAAACGTTGATTGAAAAAACGAAACTAAATCAGATGTACGGTCAGTGGAATGACGGGGGTCGTCTTTTACTCGAAGATGTTCCGGAGACGGAATCAGAGGCTAGTCGGTCAGACCGCTAAGAAAATCTCTTCTAACGATTGACGTTCGATCTGCACCTCGTAGACTTTGACGTCTTGTTTCGCAAGCGTGACGAGTAACTCTGGAATATCCTCTTCCATCGATAAATCAAGCCGTGTACAATCACCAGCTTGCGACAAAAGTCGAGCGTATGCTGGCAGATGCGATGTCTCTAATCGCGGAGCAGTCCGAATACGGATTTGAATCTCCTGCCTCATTGCTTCTTGTAAGGACGCAACGGTTCCGAAGCGGACGATTCTTCCCTCCGCCATGATGGCGACACGGTCACACATCTTTTCGATCTCATTCAAGTTATGCGAGGTTAAGAAAATCGTTTTTCCGTCCGCTTTTAATGCAAGCAACAATCGCTGGATCTCGATCGCCGATTCTGGATCAAGACCGGACGTCGGTTCATCTAAAAAAAGTAATTCCGGATTTCCGGTGAGCGCTTGTGCGATACTGATCTTTTTCTTCATCCCGAACGAAAAGCTCCCGATCTTTTGTCGCTCCGTTCCGCTTAATCCGACTTGTTCAAGCAATCGTCCAATTTCTTGCTTCGTGATGCGAACTCCTGATAATCCTGCCATGTAGTTAAGAAACGCACGTGCCGTCATATCATGATACAGATTCGATGTATCCGGCATGACCCCGATCCGTTGTTTGATGGCATCCAGTCGATCAGCGGGTTCACCGAGAAGTGCGACAGTTCCGCCTGTCGCTTGTGTGATTCCGGTCATAATCTGGATGAACGTCGATTTCCCAGCACCATTACGACCTAAAAAACCAAAGATTTCTCCTCGTTCGACCGTCAAATTCACCTCTCGTAAGACTTCCTTCGCACCGAACGATTTCTTCAATCCTATTACTTCAATTGCACTCATATTACAAATCCTTTCGCTTTAACGTGAGATAGGAGATCGTCAAAAACAATCCACTCCACAAAACAGGTAACAGTAATAACGTCCCAGACATGATGACAGCGTGGTACGGCAAGATGTATTGAAACGGTACCAGGTACCATTTTTCCGAGAACGCTGACCAGAGACCGATGATCGGTACGACGATCCCGAGAAAAATACCGAGGAACATCGTCAAACCAGGCTTCGCAATCATCGTAGATAAAAAGATGTTGAAACTGGTGATGTATAGGATGACGATCAGAACCGTCAGATAATCCATCCAGAACCATTGCTGCGCGTAGAGCGAGACAATCAGGAAATTGATCGTAAGCGTCGCGCACCAGAATAACAATGATCCGAGAAACTTCTCCAAAACGATTCGCAGACGCGACGTCTTCGTGACCAGTAAACGAATCGTCCGTGTCTCGATTTCACGATTGATGATGTCGTGTGATAACGCAGCCACGAACAGAAAACCGAAGAACAGGATGAAGAACTTAATGCTTGAAGTATAGGCAGACGGTTGATTAACGCCAGCAAGCAGTTCCGGATGCCTCGTCAAATACGAGGCTGTGAAGACGGACGTGATCGTCAGAAAAAGAATCAATAGAATCGCTTTGATGCTTTTGAAGCTGCTCGTGAATTCTTGTTTTACGATTGGAAACATGACGGACTCCTTTGGACTTATTTTTGATTAACGCAAGCGTTGTTTTACTTTCGTGACAAGGACACCGAGTCCATATAAGGTAACGGCTGTTAAGAGCATCGTGATGATGGTTTCCATGTAAATTCTCCTCTATGTAAATGACGTGTTATCTTACTCTACGCTACTCCTTAAAGAAAGTTTCCTTATTTTTCAATTCCCAACATTCTCCTCATGGTACAGTAAAAGAAAAAAGGAGACGGCAAATGAAACGTTATACGATCACCTGTCAGCAACAATCCGTCCACATTACGGAATGGGGAACCGAACAGCTTCCGACGATTGTCTGCTTTCATGGACTCGGCAGTACGAGTCTCAGCTTCATCGAAATCGCCGAAGCGCTCGCTGATGAATTCCGTCTGATTGCGATTGATTTACCCGGTCACGGCAAAACACCAGCTTTCTTAGATCCTCTACACTATCGCATGAAACCCTTTACGGACTGGATCGACGAAGTCTTACACATCCTTGATGTCAAGCGGTTCTATGCCTTGTCGCACTCATGGGGAAGTGTTCTGTCACTGTATTATTTGATTGAACATGCGGATCGTGTGCTCGGCACGATTCTGATTGACGGCGGCTATCATAGTAAACGGCTTTACGGTCTTTCCGTAGAGGAAGAAGTCGTCTTTTATGAACAAGATTTCGAGGATTCCGTTTCAACATGGGACGAATTTTTAGACGTTGCTGTCTATGCTCCGGATGCACGTCGCTCGCACTCCCTCGATTTAGCTGGTGCCGATCTCCTTCGGATGGAGGAAGGACGATTCCACTGGCATGCGCGAGGAGAGACGGCTGCTGCGATCGTACGCGCGCTTCACCACGAGGATGTTCTTGATTTCCTCCCGGACGTTCCACCAGCGGACATTCAGTTGTACGTCGCAACGTTACCGACAGATCAAGCATCGATCCGTCAGCAGGCAACGAACCGATTACATGAGATGACACAAGCGACGGTCCATTTCGTCCCGGAGACAGGACATCTATTACACTGGGATCGCCCTGACGTCATCATCGAAGCGATTCGTCACTACTGGACGTCCGGAAAAAGATTGTCTCCCATTTGAAAAATGGTTTATTATGGAATTAGAGTAAAAAGGAGGGGTTCATATGTTAAAACGGTTAACGTTCGTTTGTGTGACCTTATGCGTCGCGATCGTCGCCATCCTTGTCGCTGCACGCCACTCAACTGGAAACACCATTTCGTTTGAAGAGCCATTATCGGTTTACATCGCGATTGGACTAATTGTCTTCTTATTCGTACCACCGCTCGTCCTATCATTTTTCGAACATCCTGTCCTGAAGATCATCAATGTCGTCTATCAATCCTTGATCGTCTTCAGTTTCGTCGGACTGATTCCCGTCGGCTTCTTGATTCCGAACGGATCCTCGACGATCATCGTCGCTGTCCTTGGAACGGTCGCAAGTCTTGCTAGTGTCATCGTCGCTACGCGGAGTACGACGTTCCAACCTGTCTTAAAGTGAATCGACTACCTGAGCAGGATGTCTCTCTTGACATCCTGCTTTTATCGTTTTAAGTTGTATATACAAACGTTATGGAAGGAGCATGATTCATGTCATTGATTCAGGAAGAGGAAGACTTATTGACCTACTGTCTCTATTTCACATCGAGCCGCTTTGCCCGTAATATCGCAAAATTGGCTGATCAAGCCATCGATGGTGAGCTCGCACCCTCTTATTACTACATGATGCTCGTCGTCCATTTCCATCCAGACATCACACAAAAGGAATTGAGTCAGCGCTTATCACTCGCACCCTCAACGAGCACACGGTTCTTAGACAAACTCGAAGCACTCGGATGGATTCATCGTACGTCACGCGGGAAACAATCTCACGTCCGCTTGACGACAGAGGGGGAAGAAGTTTACGGCTCGTTTCGTCAATCGTTGAAGCAGTTATTCGCTGATTATGCGGCGATTCTTGGCAAGGACGAGAGTAAGCAACTGAGCAAATCACTTCGGGATGCAAATGAAAAACTTGAGCGTGCTTGAGTTTTTTTGCCCTAACGTTTGTATATACAACTATTGAGGAGTGTTTTCATGACTACACAACAGACCATAGTAATCATTGGCGCCGGTCCCGGAATCGGATATCATACGGCACTTCGTTTCGCACAGGACGGCTATCGCATCGCACTGATGGCGCGGGATGAACAACGTCTTCAATCACTCGTCACTCGCCTGACAGATCAAGGATACGATGCGACCGCTCATGTCGCGGATGTACGAACTACCGTCTCGCTTGCGGCGCAATTTGAAGTCATTAAACAGATTCATGGCTCGATTGATGTCCTGCTTTATAATGCGCTAGCTAACACGCCAGGTCGTCCAACAGTGTTACGCGCAGAAAATTTACGCGCGGACTTCGAAGTCAATGTCATCGGTGCACTCAACAGCGTCAATGCAGCACTCCCGTACTTATCACCTGACGCATCGATCCTGCTGACAGGTGGTGGACTTGCGCTCTCACCTGTTGCCGAAGTCGCTTCTTTATCGCTCGGTAAAGCGGCACTCCGAAATCTAGCGTATAGCTTGCGTGACGAGTTGAAGGAACAATCGATCCATGTCGGAACGTTGACGATCGCCGGTTTCGTCAAAGAAGGAACCTACTTTGCACCACAGCATATCGCGCAAGCCTTACATGAGCTTCGTCAAGATCGAGCTATCGAACGCATTTACAAGGAGGAACAACAATGAAGACACTCGTTATCGTCGCCCATCCGGATCTAACAAACTCTCGTATCAATCGAACGTGGATGCACGCGTTTCAACAGCAAGAAAACGTGATGGTTCATGATTTGTACGCCGCCTATCCCGATTTTAAGATTGATGTAAAACGGGAACAAGAGTTATTGATGGCACACGACCGGATCGTACTCCAGTTTCCGTTCTTTTGGTATAGCAGCCCCGCTTTACTGAAACTATGGCAAGACGAGGTACTTGCTTACGGCTGGGCTTATGGTCAAGCTGGTACACGATTGCATGGGAAGGAACTGTTACTCGCTTTTTCAACGGGCGGTCCAGCGGAAGCTTACCAACCGTCGGGTTTAAATCGCTTCACGTTTGATCAATTGACGACACCGTTTCAAGCGATGGCGAATTTGACGGGGATGACGTTTTTACCCCCGTACATTTTGTCCGGCGTCCGCACCTTATCCGATGAAGCATTAGCAAAGGCGACGGCATCTCTCATCGAACAGACACTTCAAGTTCCCATCCGAAAGTGAGGTCTCACATGGCACGTTTTCTCTACCAGACACGTGAATTCGACTGTCCGGTCCAGCTCAGCATGACCGTCTTGATGGGCAAGTGGAAAGTGTTAGTCTTATGGCAACTGTTCTTAAAAAATCGTCGGTATGGTGAATTGAAACGTCTCGTTCCCGGCATCAGCCATAAAGTCTTATCGGATACGTTAAAGGTGCTTGAAGAGGAACGATTCATCTTCCGTCACGACTATCATGAGAACCCACCGCACGTCGAATACGGTCTGACGGATCAGGGACGTGACCTCGAGCCGATTCTACGTGCCTTGCAACAATGGGGAATGCAGTATAAAGCACCCCACTCACCTTAATGTGCGTACTTGTCCTTCTGAACGTGTTTGATACGATGACATTAAGTCATCCATCACACCACGAACAGGAGGATTTTTTCATGAAAACGATCTTACTCGTCGTCTCGAATCCAACCGTCTCATCGACAACACAATGGCCGGTCGGGTTTTGGTTATCAGAGTTGACCCATCCGCTGGAAACGTTTCAAAAACACGGGTATCACGTAACGATTGCAAGTCCAGATGGCGGTAAAGTTGACTGGGATGCACTCAGTGATCCTACTGATCCAAGCGGTTACTCGGCTCATGATCAGCTCTCACTGTCGTATCGGGATAACCCTGAATTTTTGACACGCCTGTCAACGACACCGCGCATCGATGATCTGGACCTCACCGGATTTGATGCCATTCTCGTCGCTGGTGGTCAAGCCCCGATGTTTACGTTTGAACAAGCCACTTCACTCCATGAAGCCTTTCTCGCCTTTTATGATGCAGGAAAACCATCAGCGGCACTATGTCACGGTACGAGTCTATTACTTTATCTAAAGGATGGCGCGCGCCCGTTCGTCAAAGACAAACGCATGACCGGCTTTACGAACGCGGAAGAAGCTCTAGCTGATCAAGCAACAGGCATGCGTGTCATGCCGTTTCGCATCGAGGAGGAAGCGAAGCGTCTTGGTGCGGTGTTCGTCTCCGCCTCCCCGTGGACACCGTTTTCAGTCGTCGATGGACATCTCATCACCGGGCAACAGCAAGAATCGGGACAGGAAGTCGCAATGCGTGTCATCGAATTGCTTGAAGCATAAGGGGGTCTGAACATGCACGAATGGTCACGACCAACGATTCATACGACGACTGGGCACCGACAGGCGTCGTGGATTGAACTGTTCTTTGATCTCGTTTTCATCGCTTCTCTCGTCGAAGCGATTCATTTCGTTGAAGCGCATCTATCCGAAGGCATCATGTCGACGCTTCTACTCTTCTTGGTATTTTTCATCGCACCTTGGATCGTCTGGCGGAGTACGACGTTCTATTCCGATCGCTATGAGGAAAATACAAGCCGCCATCGTCTTCTCTTGATCGCCTTGATGATGCCGATTGGCTTGTTCGCTTACTCTGTTCACCATGTCGTCGAAGGACATGTCGGCTGGTTCGTCCTAAGCTTTATCCTCTCACGTCTTTGGCTCTTATTCATGTGGGGTACTGTCCGAATGACGGAAGAGGCACAAAGAAGAACCTTCCGTATTTTATTGCTCGGACATGGCACCGCGATGCTCCTCGTCACATTCAGTTATTGGGTTGCATTTTTACCGCTCGTCCTGCTTGCTTTACTCATTGAGTTATTTCAGACGCTGTGGACGTTACGTGCTCACGAACAACTTCCCGAGTTGACACGCAATCACTTGCCTGAGCGGTTTGGCTTGTTCACGATGCTTGTCCTTGGAGAAGGTGTCCTTGGCGTGATCGACTTGCTGGCAGCAGGAGAAGATTTATTGTTCCCGTTCTTACTCTTCCTCTATCTCGTCTGCTGTTTTTGGATCTACTACGATCAAGTCATCTACCGCCTGTATCATCCGACCGCCTGGCACGTCTATTGGTGGGGAATGTGGAACCTTGGTATCGTGATATCTTTATTGCTCGTCCGTAGCGCTTTTTCAGGTTATGTCGCAACTGATCCGGATGCTGTTCTGCTCTTTTTCAGCGCGACTCTGCTGTTCATTTGGACGACCGGTGGTATCGGATTGACTGGCCAAAAAGATACCGTGTCTGTTCGAATGACGAGACGCTTCCTCCAACTCCGTCTCTTGCTGACATGCCTACTCATCGGAAGTTTCTTCATTCTTCCTCCCCTCTTGTTGCTACTCGTGATGCTCCTGACCTTACTTCTAATCCTCTTTCAGGGGATGTATTATTGGACGACACTTTTACGTCCCTCGTCCGAAACATGATCAACCAGATGGTGCTAATCATCTGGTTATTTTATGTATAAATTTATTTATCGATAAGCTCATTTTTATTAATTTGTTTTTTGATTCATGCGGGCGTATTCTAATCACGTAGCCAATCGGCAAACGAAAAAGGAGGAACATATCATGAGTAAACACATCTTAATGGTCGTCACGAACGCAAAAGAAATGAAGGAAGGTCACGCAACTGGACTTTGGTTGTCTGAGTTCGCGGAAGCGTACATCGAATTCAAAAACGCAGGATATACGGTAACGGTCGCAAGTCCGAACGGCGGCGAATCACCAATCGACGCTCGGAGCCTTGAAGACGAAGTTCCAGCTGAGATCCAAGCGACAGCTCCACTCTTGAAAGAGACACTTGATTTGAAATCAATCCAGGACTTCTCAACATTTGATGCAATCTTCATGCCAGGTGGACACGGTACGATGTTCGACTTGCCACAAAGTGATGCCTTAAACAACGCCCTTCGGACATTGTTTGAAGCGAATAAGACGGTCGCTGCGGTCTGCCACGGACCCGCTGGACTCGTCAGTGCGACACTCTCAGACGGAACACCACTCGTCGCTGGAAAGACGATCGCAACGTTCACGGATGAAGAAGAACGCGCGACAGGTCTTGACGTCTACATGCCATTCTTGCTCGAGACACGTCTTCGTGAACTCGGTGCGAATATCATCACGGCTGACAACTTCACGGAAAACGTCCAAGTCGACGGAAACCTTGTCACGGGTCAAAATCCACAATCTACGATTGCGGTCGCGAAAGCCGTCATCAATACACTCAACTAATCAAAACAAGGGATCCTTTGGATGAAGGATCTCTTTTCATAGGAGGTTCTATCGATGATTCAACTGATTGCCCGAATCGAAGCGCATCCGAATCAAGGCGAACAGCTCGCTTCTATCATCGAAGGTGTGATCGTACCTTCGCGTGCAGAAGAAGGGTGCCTGACGTATCAGACACATCGCGCCATCGACAATCCGAACGTCTTCTACTTTTATGAACAATGGCGTGATCAAGACGCTTTCGATCAGCATGTCGCATCATCGCACTATCAAGCCTATCGAGCAGACAGTGCCAATCTCGTCGTTGATCGAAACGTGACGTTCTTAGATGACGTATCAAAGTAATGTATATTTCATACAAAAAAGTCCAATCCTCTCAGCATTTGCTTGTGGATTGGACTTTTTTCATACGATTCAACCTAACGCCTTAATCACCTGTTGCAAAACCGGATTGTGGCGCGAGTCCGTTCGATAGGCGACATATAACTGATTCGTCGCGAATCGTTCCGGCGCAATCCGCTGTACTCGTCGAGCACTGACCGCTGCCTCGACGAGATAATCGGGCAAAACGCTAATCCCGTGTCCTGCTTCGATCGCTTTTAGTATCGCATCGACATTCGGTAAGATCATTTCCGGACGGATCCCAGGTCGTTCTCCGAACTGCGTCTGATAGTACCGACGAATGATCGGCAGCTCAAGTCCGTAGCTAATCCAGCGCTGACGGTCCATCCATTCCTTTAGATCCGCTTCCGGAGCATCGTAGCCAATCGGGGCGATCAAATGAAAGCGTTCGTCAGCAATCGGGACGTACTGGACGCCCGGCTCATCGATCCGCTTCGTTGCGATGATGAAGTCGAGCTCATTCGCAAGCAAGCGTTGCAAAAGAGGAACCGTCAAATCAAAGACTGCCGTGAACTGTGCGACATCGAGCGGTAGCTTCGGCACGATCCCATGCGTGACGAATTCCGTCGGTCCCCCGAATTTCAAGACCGGACGAGGTTGTTCCCCTGCTTCGTACTTCATCTCAAGCGATAATTCCTCGAGCCGATCAATCAATCCGACGACTTGTGTATAGAGAGCTGTTCCCGCGTCCGTCGGAATCATTTGCCGTGGCGCACGGATGAACAAGGATGTCTCCAGTTCTGCTTCTAGTGCCGCGATATGCTGGCTGACCGCCGGTTGCGTCAAAAAACGAATTCTTGCCGCTGCCGAGACGGAACGCTGTTGGTAAACATGAATGAAACTGCGATACCATTCAAAATCAATCATATGGTTTCTCCTTTTGCTTGGTCTTTCTAAAAAGTATAGATTCATTCAATCCATAAGACAAATAACGAATAATTTAGTAAGTCATAAATTTATTTATCGCATAATGAGAGAGGATTTCCAAAATGTTTCGTTAGAAGTTCCTCTATATAGAACTCAACGATTGCTCCGCGGATCATTGCAAGAAGTACATCAGATCCGGTTTTATTTCTGCTCCTTTTTCTTCTCCCGGTGATATTGTTTTAATGCCATATTGACGTTTACGATGACGGCACTGAGAACACCTACGCCAAGCATGACGTAAACGATCGAAAACAATTTACCGAACGCTGTCTGTGGGACGAGATCCCCGTATCCGACCGTCGCGAGCGTCATGACGGAGAAATAAAAGGCGTCCAGAATACTGAACTGTTCGACATTGTGATAGAAGACCGTTCCAATCAAAAAAAGTGCCCCGACCATGATCATCAATGCCTTCTGTTCTTCTTGCTTGAATAAGATACGAATGACATGAAAAAAATTTCGGATCAAAATAAAGAACGCCAGCATGCTCTCTCCTCCTCAGTTCCGTCATTACGGCACACGTTCATTGAACAATTTCTCTAGTTGGTCAGGATCAAGTTGATTCAAGTCAGAGATCAGGAAATAATCAATTCGTTTTGATGACTGGATCTGTAAACTTTAATCCGTCCGTAGGAGCTATTTGACACCGATCAACGTCGCGATCAAAATAAAACTACAGTTGATCAGAAACAGATATCTGCACCGAGCGCGTAGGTCATGTTCTGATTCATAATGGCGTAATCAATCGTATAGACCATTGTCAACAAGGCGGTGGCGATTACGACACCGGGAACGTCCGCGCAATCAGTTCGTCACTTAAAAACGAGTCACAACATTTAAGTCATTGGTTTTTATTTACCCGTTTTTAGTGTGTTCGCCTTATTTCCCATATGAAAAATAAAAATCCCTTAACTGAAAGGTACATTGCTCATGAAAAAATTCCGCGGCAAACGCCGTTACTTTAAAAATCTCGAGCTTGAATTCAACAGTTTTTCTTCTCCAGCCTATATTGATTCAGACGTTTGGTTTAACGACTGGCACGAGCATCCTGACTTTTATGGACATGGCAACGCGAGTCTGCGTATTCGTAAAGCACATCTTCGGATTGCATTGAGCGCTATGCAGGACATGCAACAAAAACTAGCGGAAAAACAGATTGAACATCAGCTTTACATAACGATTGTCCTCGAGGATGCTTCACAAGACGCACTACATGTCCACTCGACGAATCCGGACGGAACCCCATTCCCACTTGAGCGGATTCAGTCGTTCCCTCTCGCTTCACACGTTCCGACCTGGGTAACCGAACTCTTGCCGGGCAACCGGTATACGATTCATGAATCACAGGAGGAATTCATCGATTATACGGAAGAGGAGCCTGTCAGCTCGACCGTCACGCTTTTTTACATCTTGCCAAATCGTTAACGATACGAAAACGAGCTATCCTTTCCATCACAGGAAGAGGATAGCTCGTTTTGTTCGGTTTCTCTTATGGTAGCAAGACGACCTTGCCGAATTTGCCAGCTCGTTTGAAGTACGCTTGGGCTTCTCGCGCTTCAGCGAGCGGGAACGTCCGGTCGATGACGGGCTGAATCGTCTGAGTCCGAACGGCCTCCAGTAATTTCTCATAATCATGGCGATTGCCAAGGACGGATCCTTGTAGGCGGATATGTTTTAAATAAAGCGTCCGAAAATCGAGCGACGTCACCTGCCCCCCGGAAGATCCGGAAATACAGTACGTTCCGCCGCGCTTCAGCAGATCCAGTCCTTGTTTAAACACCGCATCGCCGACGACGTCGAGAATCGCATCGACCGGACCGACTTCTTTCATGATCTGCTGATCCCAGTCCGGCTCACGGTAGGAAACGACCAGGTCCGCCCCGAGTTCGTGCAATTGATCCGTCAGCTTCAAGTCACCGACGAGTGCGACGACACGGGCTCCGAAGACCCGTTTCGCAATCTGGACGTTGAGTGAGCCGACACCACCACTGGCACCTGTTACAAGTAACGTCTGTCCTTGTTGTAAGTCAAGTTGTTCGACCATGTGCCACGCCGTCAATCCACTGACCGAGAAGACGGCACTGTCCGTATAGGAAGCAAGCGGCATGTCGTAACAGAGTTCTAGCGGCCAGCAGACATACTCTGCGTATCCGCCGTCGTACTCGGAACCGATGAATGATAAGTCCTCGGCACTCTGTTCGTCAGCGATTTCTCCACTCGCCGTGAACGGGAACAAGACGACGTCGCGTCCGATTTCCGTCTCGGCGACACCGTCTCCGACCGTGACAATCCGTCCGCTAATGTCTGAACCGGGAATCCGAGGGAACTGCACCCCTTCTGCTTTCCAGCCGGATTCACTCTCCGCACCATAGGCGCCTTCCCGCATCCAAATTTCTGTATTGTTCAAGGCACAAGCTTTGATTTCAATCAGTACCTCGCCTTGTTTCGGTTGTGGTGTCTCTTGATCGATATAGGCGAGCTGCTCAAGCCCACCATGCCCCGTTACGGTGACTGCCTTCATGTTTTTGCCTCACTTTCTTCCCTCCATATGATATCTCTATTCTTTACCCCTTCATCTCGATTTTAATATCCTGCTTCCGTAACCCGCTGTCTCCTCCTATAGAACGATTCGTCCTCGTTTAATATCTAGATATAATATGGATACGAATTCACGTCTGGAGGAACGATGCATGAAAAAACGATTGATCTTTATGGGGACGTTAGCAACCATCACGGTACTGGGTATTTCCTGGTCGAGAGGTGGCGCAGATCCCGTCATGAAAGACAACTATCCACCCATCCCAAAAGATACGACGTATCGCGGACAGGTCGCTTGGCCACTAGAAACGCGCGATCGTTCGATTGCCGGGGAAGCGAGCGGCGTCGCTGTTGCTCCGAACGGTGACGTCTACTATTTACACCGAGGTAGTAATTCATACGGGGATGACACCTACATCACAGAACCGACATTGATCGTGCTCGACGGAAAGACGATGCAGGTGAAGAAGCGGTTAGGTGCAGGACTATTCAAGTCACCGCACGGTCTCGAAGTCGATGACCAAAACAATATCTGGATTACCGACATCAGTCTGAACCAAGTCTTCAAGCTCGATGCGTCCGGTAAAGTCTTGCAAACGTTCGGAAACGCATATGGTCCGTTCACGGAAGTCGGTCTGCGCATCCGAAACGTCTTGCCAAGCATCCCGCTTCAGCTAGATGAAAAGACGTTCGCTCGCCCGACAGACGTCACCGTTTTCAAGGACGGCTCGTTCGCCGTATCTGACGGCTACCGGAATAGTCGCATCGTCATGTTTGATCCAAAAGGAGCAGTCAAATGGGAAGTCAATGAACTCGGCAAACAAGACGGACAGTTCAATCTGCCGCATGGGATCAGTAGCGACGATGAGATGAATCTCTATGTGGCGGACCGGGACAACGCCCGGGTTCAAGTCTTTGATCGAAATGGCAAACACATCGATACGTGGTCGTCAAAAGAACTCGGTCGACCGTACGGGATCGAAGTCGGTGCGAACGGTAAAGTCTACGTCGCCGATGGTGGAAACTATCTTAATGGACAAAAAAAGAACGCGCAAAGCCAAATCGTCATCTTGAACAAACAAGGAAAGATCGAGAAACGATTTGGTGCATGGGGCAAAGAAGCGGGACAACTCCGGATCGCGCACGACATCGCGGTCGGTTCGGATGGAACGATTTATGTCGCGGAACTAATGAATGAGCGACTTCAGGTGTTTTCCAAGTGATGAAATATACCTCGCCTTAATACGTCAGCAGCCTGTCTCGCCACTAAATCGAGACAGGCTGCTTCGTTTAAGATCCTTCCTGAAAATCACGACGTGCATATCCGACTTGACCGATGACAACAAGTAGACATGCTACTACGAGCAGGACACCGAACAGTATTCCATCGAAGTCTTCCGTCGGTACTTGCGGAATCAATCCTTGGATCGCCGTATACTCCACCCATTTTGGTAAGTCGATGATTCCACCGAAATACCCAATAAAGAAGGAATAGGTCACATATACATAGGTTAACTTGCTCCACGTTGGTCGCCACCCGATGAAAAGAGCAGCCAATCCAAGAAACAGGAGAACTGATGGCAGATAGTTGATTCCGGCAATGAAAAAGTCAGTGAATGTCATGGTCGCGTCCGGTCCCATCACTGAAATGGCAGTAAAACCTAGACTACTGATGACGATGAACATCGAGATGAGAGATGACGCGACAGCTAAACCGATTGTATTCCAGTACAGTTGCTGTCGTGAGACTTTCGTCGCGAACAACGGACTCAAGCGCCGACGGTCCTCTTCGGTGTATAACCGGTTCATGAGCGTAATCGGTAGGATTGCAACGAGGACCATCATGATCATCATGATTGTGCCGGTAAAGGATTCTTCAACCGTAACACCTGAAACCGTGAACATCTGCTGGATGGCTGTATTGCTGTCAATGAATGTCTGCATGTCTCCATAAATCGAACCATACGCAAGAGCCATGACTAGAAAAGCGACCATCCATGCGATGATACTCCCGCGACTAATCCGAATCAACAGACCACGGATCGATAACAAGGATGGGTTGGCTGTAGCACGACCCTCTTTTTCAGGCAGATACCCAGCGCCCATGTCCCGATGATTTTCAAGAACTAGAGCCACGGTCATCAAAATGAAACTCACTCCGATCGCCATTACGAGAAACAGCCAATTGTTCTCCGTGAATGGATAGGTCAAGTACGTCCATCCCAGCGGATTGAGCACTGATAGTTGGTCATTCGATACATCCGTACCGGCGCGTCCTAAATAAAGAATACCAATCCAGCCCATCACACCTGCCGTCGCACTAGAAGACGACGGCATGATTTGAGCAATCAGTAAGGCAAACATTGCACCTAAGATCCCTGCAACCCCAACCGAAAGACCGAATAAAGCTGCACCCGCATTTGAAAACGTCTCGACTTGAAAAGCAATCAACGCACCGCTAATCAGTATCGAAATACTAAGATTGATTAAAATCACTTCAATTAGAATAGCGAGTGAATTGGCTTGTCGTCCGATTTGAAAAGAACGCATCAACTCCGTCAGCCCTAAATCTTCTTCCTTCCGTGTGTGTTGAATGACATGGAGTGACGATAAGACCATCGACAATAATGCACAGAAGATGAGCATTTGATGTGAGAACATGGCGCCTAACGTATAGTCCGCTATTGAAACAGGCGTCGTACCGATCATCGAGATCATCGCTGGATTTTTCAAGGTTTCATATAATCCACGCAGACTATCCCCTTTCGCCATCTCTTCGAATGAAGGAATAAAGCCAACCGTAAATAAGGTCACACCGAGCGTCCATATTATGATTTTTTTGCTATCCCGTCGGAGATACTGAGACAACAGGATCTGCCAACAGGTAAATTGAAATCGCATTCGTCTTCCTCCTCTTTATCATCTGCAGCACGTAGTATATACCGTCGTTATTTTTCGTAATGGCGCATGAACAGATCCTCTAGTGATGGAGGCACTGCTTCTAAATGAACTACTTCCAGTTTTATCGCCTCTGTCAGAACCGCATTCATGCGAGAAGAATCCATTGAAAATACTGCCTGATTTATACTGCGCTGCGTGAAGTCATGAACACCGTCCAAGTTTTTAATCAATGAAAGATCCTGTTTCGTCTCTAAAGTGATGACCGATCGTGTCAAATGTCTCAGTTCTTGTAACGTTCCCGTCTCAACGATTTCGCCTTTTCGAATGATGACGACACGATCCGCTAGTCGTTCGACTTCGCTGAGAATGTGCGATGACAATAAAATCGATTTTCCAGCTTGTTTGATTTTTTCTACCTCTTCTTGAAAAACAGATTCCATCAATGGATCAAGACCGGATGTTGGTTCATCGAATATGTAGAGATCGGAATCGACTGCTAACGCGGCAATCAGACCGACTTTTTGCCGATTTCCTTTCGAATAACTTTTCGCCTTCTTTTTTGGATCAAGTTCAAAGCGATCGATTAGAGCATCACGCTTCGCTTGGTCTCCACCACCGTGTAACTTCATGAATAGATCAATGATTTCTCCACCCGTCAGCTTCCCCCATAATGCGACGTCCCCTGGCACATATGAGATTCTTTTATGGATCTCAACACTATCGCGCCAGACATCCTTCCCGAAGATTTCCGCCTTTCCCGCATCTCGTTTGATGATCCCGAGCAACGTCCGAATTGTCGTTGATTTCCCTGCACCGTTCGGACCGATAAAGCCAATCACTTCACCTCGTTGAACCGAGAACGTGACGTCGGATAAAGCTTGAAATTTCGAGAATTTCTTTTTAACTCCTTTTAGTTCAATAATCGGATTCATGTTTCTTCCTTCCTCTCTTCATCTCTAAATTCAGACTTAAAACAAACTAAATCAATAATTGTGGTTTCAAACTAATGCAATCAGCTTAAATAAAATACTATTCAATCTATTTAAGTTCATTTTATATTTTTTTTTTGCATGTAAAGATAATAATGTACTAAAGATAATTTGATAGTCCATTTCTAATCCATTACACTAGAAGGAGAAGTATTTTTTTTAAGAGGTGAGACAAATGAATGGTTTTGAAAAACGAACAGAAGAAAAGAAAAAACAGATTCTCGATACAGCGTTTCGCTTGATGAATCAACAAGATGGTCATAAGACAATGACAGTCAATGAACTTGCCAAACAGGCAAATGTCGCTAAAACGACGATTTTCAAATACTTCGGTAATAAAGAGGCATTGGTCCAAGAAGTCTATAAACGGTTCATTACGGAGATGAGTACATCCGTAGAGGTCATCTTATCTAAAAATGAGTCTTTCGAAAAAACGCTTCTTGAGATCAGCTTCAATAAATTACGATTTCTGAAGAATCTCGATGAATCGTTTTATCTTGAGATGATGCGACAAATCACAACGAAACAGGATGATGGTTTGTCAGTACTAGTGGAGAAATTCGCAAGTGATAGTCACGCGATGATGCTTGATTTATTTCACCGTGGTCGTAAGGAACAGAAGATCGACTTGAAGTATTCCGATGAGTTTTTGCTACTCTATTTCCAAACACTTGCGGAAGGTCTGTCACATCCCCAGATTTACGAGCAACTCTTACCTTACATGTCGAATTTCTCAGAAGTAATCATCAAAGGAATCTCACCTCGATAAATACGGTTTGACTTGAGAGTGAATAGAACCTGACTAGGAAGCGACATCGCCTACAGTTTTTAAAAAAATGAATGACCTCAATTGAAAAGGCAGCAATGTTCCCTTTCTATATTTTGGTAAAATAAAGAAAATCCATTGGGGGGTGCCTCATGAAACGTGGTTTAACATTAGCCGTCCTACTGATCCTCGTCGTTTGCGTCATCGTTTTCGAACCGTTCCGTGGTGCGCCACCGAATCCCGAAGTCGAGGCAAACGGAAAGGATGTTCCGACCGTCCAAGGGTCTTACTGCTGGGATAGCTTACTTCGCAGTCGATGCGGTGATAAAATTTACCGCGATGGACTCGATATGGCAAATGGACAAAAAGCAGTTAATGTTTCTGCCGGCGCATCCGTTCGCGTCAAATTATCAGGCAATCCAGAAGAAGTTAAGCTAACACAATGGGACGAACAGAAAAAGAAATCTCCTGTTGTATTGAAAGATGACCAATTCAACGTCCCGACAGAACCTGGTCTCTATGCGTACGAACTAAACTCGCGCTGGAAACAAGGAGACGGACAATTCGGATTCTTACTGAAAGTGCAGTGAAACAATAACCCCCTTGACGTACGATGACGTCAAGGGGGTTATTTCATCCTGCTTGGTGATAAAGTTGCAAAATGCCAAAGACAGTCAAGATTATATACCCTGTCCCGATGAACAGAAAGACCGGGCGAATCAATTGATCCTTCGGTTGGCGCGTAATGCCTTCGAAGAAACAACCGGTGATGAAACCAAGAATCAAGATTCCAAGATACATCAATATGAACGTCAGGATGCGACCTCCAAGACCAGTCTGCAACAAGACTGGCGAGAGCCAGATCAGTATCCCAATAAAACTAGTAAGCCCAAGAATTCCGATCACGATCCCGTATAGCGGTCGTACTGTATTCAAACGCTTGAAAAAACGTTGTCGCTCAACGAGCATCATCGCCGACAGACATGTCAGTAAGAACACTACCAAAAAGTAGAGCGTTTGTGAGATTGGCTCAGTCATCGAGAAGAGTGGCGTGCTGAGTACGACAAGTAGTGGCAATACGCTAAGTATAAAGAATTTCACTGTCATTCTCCTTTCAGTGAATCAATATAAAAGGTGTTTCTGAATCACTTATGACTTAGCGTATCATACAAATCATTCCAGGATTTTCCCATTTGATTCGTTCTGATTATGAAAATCCGTTTACTTACGATCGATGGAGTTCCTGAAATCGATCAATCATGCGCACAAGGGAACGATTGATGATGTCCAGTTCCATTTCGTCAAGAATCGTCGTCATCTCCTCCGCCAATTGCTCTTCAATCTCATCCATCTTTCGCAAGTAGGCTACCCCATTCGTATCGAGTTGGATGAAACTTTCCCTTAAGTTTGCTGGATTCTTTCGACGCTTGATGAATGTACGTTCTTCCAAAATCTTGAGTACTTGACTGACCGCACTCTTCGAGATTCCCATCGTTCGTGCGATTTCCGTCGACGTCCAGGAGTCTTTTCGTTTGAACAATAGCAGTAGCTGTTCCTGTTGTTGACTCAAAGCAAACGGATTCAACGCTGCGAAAAACTTCGCCAGCTGAAGATCTAGTTCATCGATACGCCGATACATCGTCAAGATGTCCTGTTTTTTTGATCCTTCCATTGTTTTCCTCCTGTCATGAAATGTTCCGAAAATCTCGACTTCTGCGATAGAGTAACAGACCACAGACGACACCAATCACTGCGAACGCAATCAGTAGGAACTGGATAGGAATTTCGATCGCGACTAGCAGCGATAAGACCGCGAACGCAATCGGTTCTAGACCGGAAGCGGCAAGCGCCATGATGCTCATGACGCGTCCGATCTTATCCGGATCACTCCGCTCCTGTAAAATCGTCACGGTCGGCAGATAAACGAGCATCAACAAAAATCCACTCATCGCCGCCGTGAAGGCAAGTAACGGAATCGATGCCACCTGGGTGTACAGCAAGAAAGCACCTAACGTCAAAAACAGCGTACGAAAGACGAACCGACCGCGATGAATCGACCTTAGAAACAACACGACGACACTGGCAACAAATGTCCCGACAGCAAGACCACCTTCGATGAGACTGAGATCCGCTGCTGACCCTTTCGCTGCGCCGACGAGAATCGGGATGCTCATGATCAACGGTCCCATGACGAATAGATTGACGATGGCAATCGACAACGTACCGGCACGTAAGACGGGCGTCTCTTTGACATATCGAATCCCTTCACGCAAGTCGCGTAAGACCTGACGTATCGAGAGGACGGAGGTATCAGGAATAGGATCGCGAATTAGCCGCGGCAGGACCAGTACGGCTGCAATAAAGATTAAGATCATCGCTGTCCCGAAGCTCAGTCCAAATCCCCCTTGCGTCAGCAGAAGTCCTGCGAGAAACGGACCGATGACGAACATCAATTCGAGTGATCCTTGAAATAAGGAATTCGCCCGCTGTAATTGCGACGCAGGGACGAGAGACGGCAACAAGGACGATAAAGCAGGATAAGACATGCCATCCAAAATGCCAAACACGACAGAAATCAACAAGAGTGTCCCTACCGAGTACGCATCGGCATAATGTAAGAGCACGACACCAAGCATCAAGAACGCCTGTCCGAGATTCGTCCAAAAAAGAAGACGGCTCTTCTGGAATCGATCGGCGAACACGCCACCAAACACCATCATGATGACCCGGGGCAACGACACGGCTGTTAATATCAGACCAAGCAAAGCAGGCTGTCGCAAGACATCAATCGTCAACCACGACACACTCAAGAAGAAGATCGCAAAACCGAGCGTTAATGTCATACCGGACAACCACATGAAGACAAAGCGTTGATTCCTCAGCACTGCCATGAATCAGACTCCCTTTCCTTATAGTTAAGTTAACTAAACTATATGAAGCGACCGATCGCTTGTCAACGGATCAATCGGTTAACGAGGCTGATTCAAAAGTTAGTCCCTATAAAAATAAGGATGGCAGAATGATGATCTACCATCCTTACCTCATTCTTTTTTGCGTCAGTCTCGACTAATCATGCTTTTTCGATGACACGACGGACGATTCGGAAAAAGACCGCGTGCGGCAAGAATCGTTTCAATCGAATTAAGTTCGCTGCATTCTTGCCGACAGGATATCGCATCTTTTTCGAGTCATCCATCACGGCACGGTGAATCGCACCCGCGACGACTTCCGGTCCTTCGGCTTCTTCTCCTGCTGCGTTCGAATTTTTGAGTGCCGTTTTCATATAGGTGGAGTAATCCGCGATGTCCGTTTGCACGAGATCTTGCGACCGTCCGTAGAAGTCGGTCTTGATCGGTCCTGGTTCGATCAGTTTGACGGCGATCCCGAGCGGAGCAAGCTCATAATGCAACGATTCCATGAATCCCTCAACAGCCCATTTCGAGCTGTGGTACAGGCTATAGATTGGAAACGTGACTTGTCCCCCGACGGATGTCACGGTCACGATCTTCCCCTTTCGCTGTTTTCGAAAGAGTGGCAATGCCTGACGCGTCACGTTCATGACGCCGAAGACGTTCGTATCGAACTGACGCTTGATTTGCTCCGGTGTCGCCTCCTCGAAGATCCCGACCGCACCGTACCCTGCATTGTTCAACAGGATATCGATCGTACCGAAATCGTTTGTGATGGCTTCAAAGGCTAGACGAATGCTCCTCTCGTCCGTGACATCCAGTGCATACAAGCGAACGCCCGGTAACGAGGCGAGGTCGCTTGACGTCTCCGGCTTTCGCATCGTTGCTGCGACATGCCATCCTTCCTGACTGAACCGTTCGACGGTTGCCCGTCCGATTCCGCTAGATGCTCCTGTGATGACAATCGTTTTCTTTTGTTTCATTGTGGATTCTCCTTTGTTGTTGGACTTAGCGTGCAAAATAACGTTTTGCGATAGTCATTTTTTTCGACGTATACGGTGCGTAGCGTAATGATGGATCTAGTTTCGTCGACGTTTTGACGATGCTCTTCGCATGCGAGAACGTCTCAAAGGTGTGTCTGCCGTGATACGCCCCCATCCCGCTACCACCGACTCCACCAAACGGCAGTTCAGCGTTCATCAGATGCACCATGCCATTGTTGATACATCCTCCTCCGAACTCGACGTGCTCCAAGAAGTAGGATTCCATCTCCGATGATTCCGTATAGAGATATAAGGCGAGTGGATAACGATTGCGACGAATGATCGAGACAGCTTGTTCCGGTGAGCTGAACGATACGATCGGAAGTAACGGACCGAAGATTTCTTCTTTCATGATGTCGTCCTCAAGCGATACAGCGTCAAGCAATGTTGGCTCCACGTAGCGATCCGCTAAATCGATTCGTCCTCCGTGAACGATCGTGCCTTGTTGCATCAGACGTTGCAGAGCGTGTACGCGGCGCTCATTGATGATGCGTCCATAACTTTCACTCATTTGTGGATCCGCTCCGAAAGCACGTCTGATTTCTGCTTTTAGCAACTGGATCAACGCATCCTTGACCGTCTCTTCAACGAGCAGATAATCCGGACAGACACACGTTTGACCAGCATTGAAAAATTTCGACCAGACGATCCGTTTCGCTGTTATCTGCAGATTGGCACTCTTATCGACGATGACGGGACTCTTCCCGCCAAGCTCAAGTGTCGCCGGTACCAGTTTGGCAGCCGTCTTCATGGCGATATGTCGTCCGACACCCGGGCTTCCCGTAAAGAAGACATGGTCGAAGCGGAATCGATCGAGTAACTGGTCACCAACGACTGCCCCATCACCGAGAACGACACTGATATAGTCTGGATCGAACGTCGTTTCGATGAGCTCTGCAATCAAACCCGACGTATGCGGTGTCAAATCCGACGGTTTCAAGACGATGCAGTTCCCGGCTGCGATTGCGCCGATGACGGGTGCAAGCAACAATTGGAACGGGTAATTCCATGGTCCGATGATCAAGACGACGCCGAGCGGATCGTGCCGAATGAAGCTCTTTGACGGCTGCAGGACGAGTGGTGTTGCGACTCGCTTCGGCTCCATCCAGCGCGCCAATTGTTTTTTCGCTTCACGTAGCTCTTGATAGAGCACGCCGATTTCTGACGTGTAAGCTTCAAATGTCGGTTTTCCTAAATCTTTTGCTAATGCTACGAGAATCCGTTCTTCGTTTGATCGGACTAACTGTTCCAGCCGTTCGAGCTGACGTAACCGAAAATCGATCGTCTTCGTTTTCCCTGCATCAAAGAACGCACGTTTCCCACTATAGACTTCTTCGGTTACGGCTTGATCTTGTAAAATCATGGTTGGATGTTGCATCATTCATCGCTCACTTTCATTATGTTCTTTCGTTTAAACATTTAAACGTTTAGTGTAAAATCAAACTCTCTTCTCATGTGTGAGAAAAGAGCCTCGTTCAGCGTAGGATACAATCTTCTTCAATGGCTGCCGTCAATGTTTTTAAGACGTTGACCGCTTCTTGTAAAGTCAGATAATAGTAGTTCTCCGTACCGACTTTCTCAGAAGCGACGATTCCTGCTGCCCGCAATACTTTCAGGTGATGCGAAATCGCTGGTCGAGATAACGAAATTTTTTCATCCAATTGACTGACGTTCAAACGATCGTACCGTGCCAATTCAATGATGATCGCTTGACGATTGACATCCGATAAGACTTGAAAGATCGGAATCGCATCTTGAAAATACCCTACCGCTGCGTCTAGAGCTTGTACATCCTGTTCATTTTTTCTCATAGCGCCTCCGTTTAAACGTTTAAACATTTAAATTCATGCTCCTAATTTACAATCCTTTCTTTCCGTTGTCAACTGATTCATTTCAATTTCCTATTTACAGGTTCAGGAAACTCATGATAGGATGGTAAAAATTACATGATTCAAACGCGTCGAAGAGAACAGTACGTCATCTCGGCTTTTCCTAGAGAGCTCCGATTGGTGGAAAGGAGCATCAGCCATTGACCGAACCAAGCCTCTGAGCAGCACGGTGGAACCGAATCGGGGATATCGTGACGGGTGCTCCCGTTATCGAGCTCAGGTATTTGCCGTTTGAAAACGGTCGTACCGATGAAGGCGATACCGGTGACGGTCTCGCGAACAGGGGTGGCACCACGACACGTACAGTCTCGTCCCCAAGACCAACGTCTTGGAGGTGGGATTTTTTTATTGGCTTAAAACACAATAAAAAAGGAGTGTGTCATATGTCAAATTGGAAATACCCTGGGTTGCTATTACTTGGTGTCGGTGTCTCGAACGTCGGCGCTTGGGTCTACTTCATCGCCTTGAATTTAATAGTCCTCGAACGAACGGGATCTGCGTTCGCCGTCTCCGTTCTCTATATTCTATTGCCAATCTCCGCACTGTTGACGAGCCTCTGGTCTGGTAGTGTCGTTGATCGGATAAATCAGCGCCGCTTGCTCGTCATGCTTGACGTCGCGCGTGCCGCGCTCGTCTTTTCACTGACACTGATCGATTCGTTGTATGTCCTCTATGCGCTTGTCTTTATCCTGAACATCGGCAACACGCTGTTTGAGACATCGTCGTTGATCTACATGACGAAGCTCGTCACGGAGAACAGCCGCCAACGGTTCAATGCGTTGAAAAATTTCATTCAGTCGGCAGGTTTTATTCTCGGACCGTCGATTGCTGGATTCTTATTTTTGATTGGTTCTCCGGAGACGGCAATCGTCCTGAATGCAGGAGCGCTGTTGTGTTCTGCTGCCTTACTATTCGTCTTGCCCGACGTCCGCCAGGTGATGACTCCAGCGACACCCTTCTCACTCCAATTGATTCTTGCGGACTGGAAAGAGACGCTTCAGTTTGCACGGACGCGACGCTATATCACGCTCGTTTACGCCTTCTATGCGCTGATGATCGTCCTGATGAGCGGACTCGATTCGCTCGAAGCCTCGTTTGCGACGATCGTCCTGCAGCTGGATGAGAGCACGTATGGATTTCTCGTCAGCATCGCCGGAATCGGCATCATCTGTGGTTCTGCCGTCAATGCGATCTTCACGCATCGCTTGTCGCTCCGCTTCTTGATTCAATTCGGAGCACTGATGACACCGATCGGTTATGTGATCTTTGCCACAGCGACGTCATTCCTGACGGCAGCGATCGGCTTTTTCTTGCTGACGTTCGCCCTTGCGTTTGCGAACACCGGCTTCATGACGTTCGCTCAAACGCACATTCCGGTCGAAACGATGGGACGATTCCTCAGTAGCATCCACGTCGTGCAGTCAGCTGGTGTCATTCTCTTGACGGCGTTGATCGGTTTCTATGCCGAGACCTCGATTCGATTAACATATACCATTGCTGCAGTCAGCTTTCTGCTCATCGGTGGATGGATCGTTTGGATCGTCCAGGATCGAACGAAACGGCATTATTTTACGATGGAAACAGACGAAACGATCAAGCTTTCGTCGTGAGAAAGGAAGGTATTCATGAACCTGACCGCAGAACGAATTTTCCTCCGTCCGCTTGACGTGACCGATGCACACGTCTTATTCGAACAAACCCAGGATGAGACACTACGTTACCTGACTGGTACGACGGCGACATTTTCGCTCGAACAGATTGAACAGCATATTCTTTCGATTCAAGCTGATCCAACACGCTTTGATTTCGCCCTCTGTTTGAACTCCGGTGAAATAATCGGTGAGTGTTCCATTTTAGACATTGAGGCAGACTTGAAACAAGCGGGGTTTCGTATTTCGATGCGTGCCCTCCCCTGGACCAGTCAAGGTTACGGGACAGAGGCGATCTCCTGCATCTTCCAATTTTGTTTCGAGGAACTTCGACTTCATCAACTTGAACTTGAAGTGTTTTCACATAATGAGCGAGCCATCGCTGCGTATAAAAAAGTTGGCTTTCACATCGTAGAAACGATTCCTGATGCTGTATCCTATCAAGGGATTTCGTTTGATGAGATTGTTATGCGGAAATGGAATTGACTCTTAGCTTTAAAATCAATCGTCGAAGCTGACGATAAGTGATTATTTTCTAACTTATTGTATTTTTCGATTTAGTGTTTCCCATCACTGACTGCCTGCAGACGATCAGTGATTTTTTTGTGCCAGAATAAGATTTTCACGGAATCTTCTTTCTAGACGTTCATATTTGTTAAGATGATAGACAGGAAAAGATTTGGAAATAAAAATACATAAACGAGGATCAACTATGACATATTTCATGTATCTATTTTGTTTAATCGTCTGGGGACTGAATTTCATTGCTGTCAAAATCCAAGGAACTCCCGTCGCCTTGGAAGTATCCCTGACCTATCGATTAGCGATGACAGCCCTTCTCTTCATCGCCTTCGCGTTATTCGTTAAACGAACGAACAAACCTACCGTAACGGACCTGCCTTTCATCGTCGTATTCGGTGTCTGTAACTTCGCTCTGAGTTACTTATGTCTCTATTACGCGACGATGTTAAGTTCTGCTGCCATCGTGACGTTGATTTTCTCACTAAAGGTCATTCTGACACCAATCGCTCTGCGTCTGTTTTTAAAAGAGACGCTCCATGCGCGCGTCTGGATCGGCGGATGTTTTGGCATCATCGGTGTCGGTGTTCTGCTCGTTCCGAGTCTAAGCAGCATCCATGGACTGACCAATCTGAAAGGTGTCTTGATTGCTCTAGTCGGCACGCTATTAACGGCAGTGGGTGACGCCAGTTCAGCGCGTAACGCTAAGCAGCGGATCCATCCGGTTCATGCCAATGCGATCGGATTCACTGTCGCGAGTCTACTGATGGGCGCAATCGTCTGGTTACAGGGAACACCGCTTACGCTCCCGACAAGCGTGACGTATCTTTCTGCCTTAATGTATTTAACTGTGATCGCATCGTTTCTTGCGTGGCTGTTTTATTTGAAACTCGTCGAACGGATCGGTGGTGCGAAGAGCGGTTATATGGTCGCGCTATTCCCATTGATTGGCGGTATGGCATCAGTATTGATCGGTGAATCGACGCTATCCCTTCCTCTAGTCATCGGTTGTTTGTTTAGTTGCATCGGGGCTACGATTGCTCTAGGGATCCGTCCGTCTCGGCAACGAAATAAAGTATTCAGCTAATTTCAATTTTTAAACCGGAGTGATAAATATGTCTCGAATCACATGTACATATGATTTTTTAAATTCACCGAACGCTATTTCAAATGCTTCAGCAAGAGACATCCCCACCATTCTGTCGATTGAAGCGAATGTCAAAATCATCATTGATCATGCACTATATCTTGAAACATCATTAGCCATCTTCGAGTTTTATAAATCGTTGTATCGGTGGAAAAGATTGGTGACACCTTCATGTACTCCTGCCTTTTATTATTATTCGGTGGAGTTTGACCATGATGAAGAAGGGGCAATCGTATCGATGGTTCCTTCTGCTGATCAAGGAAACATTCAATCGATTTGGGGCGATGAACGGATGAACACTGTTTTTTTTCCGCTCGACACCTTAGTGACGTGCTTGTCTGATTTAGAAAGGCAACTGCGATTCGATCTTGAAGCGTACTTCGACATTCAGCTGGATGCCTTCATCCGTCACATTCCCTATTCGTCACCAAATCGCTAATAGAATGAGGAGACTTCTATATGCTTGATTTATCTCAGTTCCAGATCGAGCTTGATATCAGGAAGCCAACACCCTATTTTCAGTCAATACCAGAACGCCGTATCCGCTTTTTAATGGAAGACCTAACTGCCTCGCAGTTGAAAGAAATTCTTCAGATGATTTTTCAAGAAGACAGATCCATCCATCTTTTATTCGTCGCTGCGTACATTCATCGTCATCGGCGTTATTCAGCAAAAGCACGAGTAGGCTCGTCGATTACGATTCGAAACTGGAAAGAGTATATCGTGGAAGATAAAGGAGATTATACGGGTGTCGTCTATGAACATGTGAAACATATAAAGCTAGATGAAGTCATCTCCTACTGCTTAAACGTTTATCGAGGGCACACGGCAGCTTACATCGTCTTCTTTGACTCGGATTTCCTTTTGTATGTGTCGACTGATGTAGTGGATGTCATCGGAACAGACGTGAATGCGATTAGGTCACTCAAGGAAACATACGCGCAAATTTACGATAGCCTTCACGACAAGTACGTCGAGTAATATTCATAATAAACCTAGATATGTAAACATAAGTATTAATAATTAATTTTTTTGAATATTAAGGTTCATATATTGAATAAATGGAATACTTAATTATGTTTTTAGCAGGAACTATCATCTATCCGGTATTTGAAGGATAATTAGGGTATTATATAACTAATACAAGTATTTTATTTACCACTTTCCAACATCAGTGATGCCTCGTTCATCTAAGAGAGGAAAGGAATTTTCCCATGATTTTCATTACGGACTTTTCTTCACCGATCGGGCAGCTCGTCAGCCAACGTATGCGCACGGAAGAACAGCCTTTTTGCATCGGGGTATCCGATCCACAAGCCGCTTCCGAATTATATGGAGAGCATTTTGACTTTCGTCGATTCGATGTCCAAGATGCTTCGACGTTCGTAGAGGCACTCGCAGGATGCGATCAAATCTTTCTCGAATTTCCTGCAAACGCGGACTTGGAGACATTCGAATATTTTATTCATTATCTCAGACAGACTGCCCTGCAACACATCGTCTACCTCTCAAGCAAAGACGCTCTATCCCTCCCATTCACGCCACATCATCGTATTGAAGTCGTCATTCGCCAAACCGACATTCCCTACACGATTATTCGTCCTAGCTACTACATGCAGCATTTAAACATGTTCATGCGAGATATGTTACGAGATCATGCACACCTCTTCGCACCGGCAGGAATTGGTAAGACGTGCATGATTGATGCCCGTGACGTAGCGACCGTCGTGATGACGTGTCTTGAAAACCCAGCCACTCACTTCAATAAAATCTATACGATCAGCGGTGAAGCGGCTTACAATTTTTACGAAGTCGCCCGACTTCTCGGAGAAGAACTTGAAACAGAGATCATGTATACGAACCCGTCGATTGATTTTTTCCGGTCCTTTATGATGCAACATGGATTGTCTTACGAAGAAACCAATGAAATCATCAAACTTCATGTGCCAATCTTATTAGGTCTAGCGGATGAGACGGATAACCACTTTCTAGAACTAATTGGTGAACGACCGATCACCCTTCGGCAATATATAAAAGACCACCTATCCGATTGGGTAAATGAAGAGGAGGGCAAAGCATATGATTACTCATGAACGAGCACTGTTCGTTCGTCAATGCATCGTCGATTATTATCACCGGCTCGGCATTCATTGTCAGGTGACGATATTCACAGAGTACCCATTGCAATTGTTGCTCGACTTCGACTCTCGAAGAGATGAACTGATTACGCCTCAACGGCGAAGCCTCTCCTGTCGGTACATTCGCGCACACCTCATTTCTGCTTTGATCACATTCGATGATTCCTACACGCATGTTTACATGACGAAAGCGCCCTTTTCCTCCATGACGCGATATTGTCTCTTGATTGTCTGAAATCATCGTCAGTCAAAAATGAAAGGAGATGCGATCGTGCGGTTGAAACGTTCTACGGAACATGGCTTACTGACATTACTTTTTTTGGCACACACCTCAAAATCGATGACACGAAGAGGAGAATACGTAAAGACGAGAGATATTTCGCTTCAATGTAACATCTCGTACGAGCATCTTACGAAGATCATTTCAATTTTAGGAAGAGCAGGTCTTTTACGAACCCATGCTGGACGAGAAGGTGGTGTTCAACTCCTTCCATTGAGTCATACTGTCCGGGTCGGAGAAGTCGTCGCATTATTCGAACGTCCGCTTTTCCCGGGAACGCGTTATCAGGTACGTGCGTTAGATCAACTATTAGATGTTGCACTGATTTCGTTCTTTAATACGCTCAATCAAGTTACGATAAAGCAATTAGCGGACGATTTACCACCTCACTTTTTCTTAGACATATCATGATTTACTTCTCATCAAACAGCAGTTCAGTCAAGTGTACAGGAAGGACGTTACACATGACGATTTTAGTAACAGGATTCACAGGAAACGTCGGACTAGCCGTCGGTCATGCAATGATGAAGCGACATATTCCCTTTCATGCGGCTGTCATCGACCCAGCAGCTGCTTCAGAGAAATTCGGCAATGCTTTTCACTATCGTCACCTGGACTACGCCGATATCTCAACGTTTTCACAAGCGTTAAAAGGCGTCGATCAACTCTTTTTGATGTATCCGTCCCAAGTATCAACACGACAGTTCCATCTCTTTCTGCGCTATTTGCGCTTCACCTCAGTCCGGCACATTGTTTATCTCTCGTTCAAGGATGTTCCAGTCTTTCCGCTGACACCTCACCATACGATCGAAAAAATCATTCAAGAGACCGGTATCCCGTTTACGATCATCCGTCCCGGATACTACATGCAAAATTTGAATCTCTTCATGCGTGATGACATCCGTTTTCACGAGCAGATCGTTACGCCCGCTGGTCTTGGGAAGACAAGCATGATCGACATCCGGGATATCGCGACGTTCGTCATCCATTGCCTCGAACATCCTGCTCCCCATTTCAATCGTGTCTATACGTTGCATGGCGAGGAAGTTTTCGGTTTCCATGAGATCGCAAGTCTGATGACGCTACTCTTAGGAAAGACGATTCGTTACACGAACCCTTCGATTCCATTCTTCCAAATGAAGATGGTCCAAAAAGGATATCCGAAAAGCTACGTCAATGAAGTCATCATGTTACACCTCCCGATTAGTCTTGGACTCACGAAACGAACGAACAGTCAATTCCGCGAAGTGACTGGCACCGAGCCGATTCCCCTAAGTCAATATATTCTCGATTATCAAGCCCACTGGGAGAAGCATTGATTCCTCTATTCTTCGTAAAAGGAAAATGACTTCCTCAAAAGACGCTGATTGTTTCGTCATATGTTCCATTCTGAAGAACCATAGCTAGTTTCACTTCATTTAGGTTCCTCGCAAAATCGATATTACGCTCTTTAAGCGCTAAGAAGTCGTCTAAAAAAAGTATAGGAGTTCAAATAACTACTTTCTTAACCTCTATTCTTTCATTGCACCTAGTCGTCTCAAAGAGACACGTGTGCCTCATTCATAATCCCTTCATCCATTTGAAGGGATTTGATAGTTTATTGTGGAAAATGATTCTATATGAAGATTCTTTTGCATGATATATGACTTGATTGATTTTAATTTCCGATTTAACACTATTATTTATTCAATAAAGGAGGAGCTGGTATCCTTAAATTCATTTTGATTGGCTCACTACTTGCCGTGATTGCTTTTTTATCTATTTTGAGCCATTTCGGATCGAACCCTACGACCCCGACGTCGAAGTAAACGGTAAAGCGATTCCAACTGTCCAAGGTTCTTATTGCTGGTCCAGTTTGTTCAGTGCTCAATGTGCGGACATGATCTATGTGGATGCTTTACACATGACTGAAAAAAGTAAACCCGTCATCGTCTCACCCTCTGACAAAATTCATCTCTCGTTTGATCGTAAACCCGATTCGCTCGAAGTCGTACGCTGAGATTCGAAAACGAAAAGTGAACAGGTTTCATTAAAAAACGACATTCTTATCGCACCTTCTTCTCAAGGTACGTATACCTATGAGGTCGTTGCCGGATGGAACGAACATGGTGACGGTCTATCCGCCTTTTTGATTCAGGTCCGATGAACCCCCCACTCAAACAGGAGATGAATAACAATGCGTAAAGATTTTCGACTCTGGCTTCCCTTACTTTCACTTGCCGTCTGTCTGTTCAATGCCTTTGGCTACGACGACAAAAATATCTTGTTGTTTCTGACGAGCCCTGTTTTCTGGCTTCTTGAATCACGATCCTTTCTTGGAACATGGCTAGATTCCTTCCATGTCCCACTGTTCCTGATCTATATCCTGACCTTGATCAGTTGGTTCTTGATTGGCTTACTGATTGATGTCATTCTTTCTGTTTTGTTTAGACGATCGTCTAGACGCATCCATGATTAACTGAGGAGGAAAATACATATGGGACCAACCAATGACATGTGGGTGTGGGTACTTTCCTACGCATTCTTTTTCATCACGCTTATCAGTGCAATCTTCGTCGCGATCAAGCATCCAGCCTTGAGAAAAGCGTCGATCCGAGCGGTGGTAGCGATGCTTTTCCTGTATGCACTATTCATTTGGAACTCCATGTACCGTCTTGACATTACAGAGTTCAGACATTTTTACGAAGGATTGACGACACTGCGACCGTGGGCATGGATGTGTGTCTTCTTAATCGCCTACACATTAAAGTGGTGGTATCTCGTATTTCTTCACACCCGTCGTCCGAGTCCCTCTTCCCATGAAATGCAGCACTGACTTACGTTTCCGAAAATCTTCGAAGGAGCTATCCGATATGAAATTACATCGATTCGCATCTGTCTTTTGTCTTTCGACCATCGTTTGGACGACAGCGGGTTGTACTATGATGGAAGAACAAGCAACACCGCGTGTAGCAAAAAAAAATGTCGCGTCATCTGAACAAGTGAACACTTCCTCCAAGATAGCAACGACCGACACCAAGAACCAACAAGCAATCGAATTAGAAAAGCAATCGGAGCGCGTCACGTTAGGTCAAACGAAAACGTACGACCTTTCTTCCTTATTAAGCAAACACCGTGTCTCGATCGATCCACAGTATGCTTATCAAAACCAGATGTTTTACTTGGATCTACAAGAAAATAAGAGCACCATTTATACATACGATACGAAACGACAGCACAACAAAATCGTCCATGCGACGAAGCATGCAATCCCGATGATGACGGGTACAGGTGAATTTTTACTATGGGTCGAAACGGAACAACCGACGAAAACAGGTGTAAAATGGTCGATTCGTCAATTGAAGATTACGACGAATCAGGTGACGACGCTCGATGTCGGTGAAAGTCGCTTCGATACGTCCCCTCCGAGAATCGATGTTACGTCAACTCGGGTTTCCTGGATCACGCAAGAAGCGACTGCACAAAAAACGGTCTCCACGATAAAAACGTATTCCTTAAAAACCGGAAAGATCACACCACTCCAGTCCTTCATCTTAAAAACAGGAAAGGTACGAGACGGTCTATTCACATACGAGCACCGCGATAGCGATGACGGCGTGACCTTATACACGTCTCACTTTAACAACGGAAAGAACGTCCGTGTGCTTGAGACGCTGGATGGTGCCTACAAAAAAGAGATATCCGGATTAATTGATTTCAGTCGCAGCGGTACCTATCTCGCTCTTGGAACAGAAGGCGACGCCATATTCCAACCCATCGGATTGGACGAACAGACGCTGAACTATTCCGCTTCCAGTGCCCAGACGACGATCGACGGCATTCAGTTCCTCTCAAATACACAAGTCATCTTCCGCGAAGGCATCCATCAGTTGATGTATGCGAACTTAAAAGCGAAGACCGTCGCTCCTCTGACTAACTTTGAAGAGTTGGTTTCCATTCCTCTTTACCATGACGGTGTACTGGCGTACAGCATCACGAATGGAACGAAAACGACGTACTATCTTGTAAACTTGAAAGCTTCAAATTACTAGACACGACAGTAAAAAAGCTTTTAAATCGTTTAAATCAAAAAATAAAAAACGATAACAAACTAAATGTAAGCCTAGATCAACTCAATTGGGAGAACTAGGCTTATTTTTAAGTTCTATATTTTAATAGTAGCTATTTTTAAAATCCGAACGACATTAGAACATTACGTTAAATATAAATCCAATATATCCGATACTTATTTGAAAGCTATTTAAACATAAGGGAGGAAAAATCTTTGCGTACAACTATAAGTTATCCCTTCCTTCTGTCCATCGGAATTGGTTTATTGTTTTGGTATGGGAACCATTTTTTTGAAGGATCTGAATGGATGCGATTGGTTCTATTAAACACGGTCCAGTTGTTCGTCGGTATTTTAAGTACGAGTTGGATCATAAAAAGTTATCTCAAGAATGAATCCGCTAGACGTTTTTGGATGTTTTTAGGTCTTGGAACAAGTTTTTCTGCCCTTGGCACACTTGTTTGGATCATCTTACTTGTTACGAATCATGTCATAAATACACCGGACTTATCATCTTTAACTTGGGTCTGCTCTTACTTTTTTTACTTTGCTGCCCTGTTAAATCAACTTATGAATCAAACGAGAAAATTTTCAAACTCGGCATTCTTCTTTAATACAATGATTTATATGATAGCCGCGACTTCAATTAGTTATCATTACCTGCTTTATCCGCTTTATCAGATTAATCAGCAGTCTTTGTGGTACATCGCCCACACGTTTCTTTTCCAAATTGCCGATTTAGGAATTCTTTTTTTATCATCACGCTTTATTATTTAATTCTATTCAACAAACGAAATGCATATTTGACTTATCTCATCATCGGTTTATTTTTACAAGTCATCGGAGATATCACTTTTGCACAATTTACAATTAAGAATAGCTATATATCAGGTGGCAGTGTCGATTTGATTTGGACTATCGCATTACTATTTATCGGTTACACCGCTCGATATCATGAAAAAGAGCCTAGACAAGGAAATATGATTGATCCATTTGCTCTTAATGTCTCAACTAAAAAAGAATTTATCTTTCCTTATTCGAGCATCTTGATCCTCTCCATCCTAATGATGCAAAGTTATGCCTGGAATTTAAATGCCTTAAGTACAGGATGGATCATGATTTTTTTTCTTATCATCATTAGACAAGCTTTTACTGTCATGAAAAATAGTGAATTATTAGCTGAATTAAACCAAATCGCATATATCGATCCATTAACGAGCTTAGGTAATCGTGCATCATTTTTACAAGACACCAAAAATAGCCTTAAAGATGAACACGCACCGCTTGCCTTCATATTGCTTCAAGTAGAACGAGTGCGGATGTACACAGATATTTTCGGGCATCATGTTGGAGAACAGATCATGAAAGAAGTATCTTTCCGCTTAAAACATGTACTGAAAGAGAATTTTAAAATGTATCGGTACAGTGAAGATGAGTTTATGATTGTGCTTCTGAAAACAGAGAGATCTAATATCACTGTTGTGAATGAAAAGATACTTATTCATCTTGCAGCTCCTATCCGTTTGAAGGAGCTAGAATTGAATATTGTAGCGCATGGTGGTGTCAGTGTATTTCCTGACCAAAGTTTGACGATCGAAGAAATACAGGCTCATACAGCTGAAGCTCTTTATCAAGCTAAACAGAATGGAAATTACGCATTTGTTTCCTATGGAACTGAACTTCAATCCAACTTAGTACGAAAGCTTGAAATTGAATCTTATTTACGAAATGCGATACGTGAGCATCAATTGAGCGTCTACTATCAACCTAAAGTCAATCTTCGTTCTGGGAGAATCGTTGGTATGGAAGCATTGCTCCGTTGGCATCATCCAAAGTTAGGGTGGATTTCACCAGCTGAGTTCATCCCAATCGCTGAAGAAGCAGGTCTGATCAATGAAATCGGAGAGTGGGTCCTATTCACTGCGACTTACCAAAGTAAACAACTTCAGCTTTTAGGATTTGAACCCTTACTTCTATCGGTCAACGTTTCTGTTCTTCAATTTCAGAGTCCAAACTTCTGCCGGCGTGTCATCGAGATTCTCGAGGAGACATCTCTTGACTCGCAGTGGCTCGAACTTGAGATTACAGAGAGCATTGTTCAAAACATCAAAGAGAGCGTTTCGATTTTGCAATGTTTGAAGACCTCGCAGATTAAAACATCCATCGATGACTTTGGAACAGGGTATTCGTCTTTGAATGTACTCGAGCAACTTCCGATTGATACATTGAAAATCGATAAGTCATTTATCGATCGCCTGCTTTCTAATCAAAAATCGCCTATGGTCAAGACGATCATCGAGCTCGGCTTGAATCTTAATTTAACCGTCGTAGCGGAAGGAATCGAAACGATTGAACAAAAAGAGGTTCTTACTTCTTACGGATGTACGATCGGTCAAGGTTACTTATTCTCTCGTCCAATCGATTTTGACGCATTTGTTACATTGCTTCAAACACAAGATGTTTTGAAGACCACATCTCTCTAAAAATTTTAAAGTGCATGCCGTAGATGACGTTTGATCATTTATGTCATGCACTTTATGATGGCGACTTATTTTTCTATCTTGATCTTAAGGAATAATTTTAAGATGCTCTGCTGATAAACCAGTATAGACCTGTTTTATAAACAAATTCTTTTCAAAAAATAAGCTCATTGTATACTAAGTGAATATGATAAGAAGGAGTATAAGAATAGCATGTTTAAACAACCTAAAAGCTTTATCCTCATCATTCTACTTTATGCTTTAGGCTATTATGGATGGATTGTCACTTTTTCTGATTCTCAATTTCTTGAAGCACTAGGGGGAAATATTTTTTCAATTGCAGGATTGTTGATCGCCCTTCTCTACTTGAGGATTGCTATCAAATGGGCTGATTCAAATGATCGTAAGTTCTGGTTACTTATCACTTTCGGCACCTTTTGTTATTTAATCGCCGAATTGATTTGGTTTTTCACAGAAAATATTTTTCACAAAAACGTGGCGTTTCCAGGATGGCCAGACGTGTTTTACATTCTACAAGTTATCTTCCTGCTTTACGCTCTGATTTACAAAATTTTGAAGGATGCAGCTATACAGCAACGCATTTCATTTTTATTCGATGTCATGATTATTTTAGTCGTTGCGAGTACCTTCTCTTGGCACTTTTTAATCGAGCCTATTTTGGATACGAGTGCGGCAACCATGAATGCTCTCATTGTCTCCCTAATCTACCCTTTAGGAGACTTGGGCATGTTAGTCGCCGCTTCCTTTTTATTCTTTAACCTTACGAGTAAGGATAAAAGTTTATCTATGTATCTCATTATCGCAGCCGTCACGATACAAGCAATCGCTGACTCTGTTTACTTGTATTTGATTGCTCAAGACACATACATCTCAGGTAGTTTAATTGATCCTCTGTTCATCATAGCAATGATCGTTTTAGCTTTTTCAGGTCTTCAACATCAGCCAAATACTATAAGTACAACGTTAACGACTCATCACGAAAAGTTAAATATTTTTCAAATGCTCACGCCTTATGGGGGAGTCTTGATTCTGTTCGTCTTCATGGGATTTCACTCGCGTAGTTTCGATATCGTGACAGTAGGTTCAGGACTTTCCATTTTACTCGTCATTACCCGGCAAGTCTTAATTATTATCGAGAATCATAAATTAGTCCGTCGCTACTACGATCAAGCACAAACGCTTGAATTAAGTGAAGAACGGTATAAATCCTTGTTCGAATATCATCCAGATCCAGTGTACTCAACTGACCTTAAAGGTCAATTTGATAGTGCGAATACTGCCTGTAGCGATCTGCTCGGCGTCTCTAAGACCGACTTGATGGGTCAAAATAGCCTTCGCTATGTCAAAGATACACATCGGATGACGGTCGCAGAAGAACTAAAGGAAGTATTTAAAGGTATGCCCCGAAGTTATGAGACCGTTGTTGAAAATGCATTCGGTTCCAGTATGTATATGAACATCACCAATGTTCCAATCATCGTCCAAAACGAAATTGTTGGAATCTTCGGTATCGGTAAGGATGTGACTGAAATAAAGCGAAATGAACAACGTATTCAATACCTTGCCTATCATGATGCGTTGACAGGATTATTCAATCGCCTTGCGTTCGAAGAACGCCTGTTAAAGCTCATTAAAAGTGATTCTTTTCATCCTCCATCAAATGTGTCTTTATTTTTCATGGACTTAAATCAATTCAAAGCAGTCAACGATACTCTGGGACACGATGTCGGTGACCAATTATTGAAAGCGGTCGCTAGAAGACTACAATCATTCGATGCGGATTTTGACATGATGGCACGGCAAGGCGGTGATGAATTTACATTACTTTTAAAGAATGTTAAATCATACGAACAACTTCATCGTATGGCAAATCAGTTGTTGAGCACGTTACAAGCACCTTATGAGATTGCCAATCATATGATTTCTTGTCCGCCAAGCATCGGTATCTCCTGCTATCCGACGGATGCCTCGAGTATGCTCGAGATGCTACAGCACGCGGATCTCGCCATGTATCGTGCGAAAGACATTCCATCAGGAAGCTACGTTCTTTATGACGAACTTCAACATATGCCGAGTTAAAAAATTATTAGTCTTGGATATAGACTCTTTAGAATATGAAACCAGCACCTGATTATTTATCAGATGCTGGTTTTTATTAATTGATATTATATTTAATAAAAATAGTGGTTCTCTAATTCATCTTAAAATGTAAGAAGAATACAGTTATGAATGTAAACATTCGTCAATTGTCTCATCAGGAAAATCCTCCGATGAATTTTTTGCTAGTGGCAGAACCCTCATATAAGATAGTCAAACGTCTAGATTTCGAATAATCGGTGTCGATACGAACTACTTCTTGAGGCACTACAAAAAGGAAATCATTGAAAACGGAATCCGGTGCACGGATATGATCCGATTATCTCAAAACCTATGAAAATTCAGCATCCTTTTTTGAAAAGCATGATCTTATCGTTTGTACCAGAATCCAGCTATAAAACTCCATTCAAACTCTTTGAACAATCATGATTGATGCCTTGATAAACGATTCACCTCAAATAATATTGCAAAAAATGTATTCATACCCCATAATATGAACATACGTTCTTATTATAGGGAGGTTCATCATGCAGCACCTTCAAAAAGAAATGACTCATCCGGTATCGTTACCCACTATGAATCCGCTTATTTGTCTCTCCATCGATTCATCCATTATTCTTCACAATGATACTTCCGTTACTATGACTTATAAAATGGACGTCATGTTATTCATCGCTTTACGGGAAAGATTATCCTTAAAACTGCTTCCTCCCCATCATTCCGGTGGCATTACAGAACTTGTCTACATAGAAGAAGTCGACTTCGAGAGTCGACAGTTGACGCTATTTCATGTGAACGATTCGTCATTGTCCTATCATCGCTACGTCGAAAACGATTACTTACTCTCCGAACAGCCTCAACTATTACTTAGCATAATGTGAGTTGAAACAAAATGATGACGTCAAAAAAGGTTGAATCCATTTCGATGTGTGAAGGGATTCAACCTTTTTTCGTGCTTCTCGGCAACAATGCTATTCCATTTAACGATACGATCGTTCAATCACGAAATTCGTCTTATCCCCACGGAAGTAGGATCGTGAATACTCAATGATCTGACCTTCCTGATCCTCTGTCACCGTCTCGATATAAAAACATGGCGCATTGACCGGACATTTCAGATGACTACTGATGGCTTCATCCGCTAAGACGATTTCGAGTGACTCCGTCGTTTTCGCCACTTGGATATCGAAGACCTTCGATAGCGTATCAAACAACGAATGTTCTGCTTGTTCCTTCGTAATTCCTGGAGCAATCGACCACGGGATGAATGAGATTTCATATTGTGTCGGTTCACCGTCAGCATGACGAATCCGTTCAATTTTCTGGATGGGTGCTTGTTCTTTTACAGGGAAGACTTCCGTCAAGACGTCGGTCGCTGAGACGACGGATAATTGTATCAACGACACCTCGCCCCGCTTACCTTGCACCGCTAACTGAGCGGCGTAGTTGTTCGGTGTATGCGACAATGTCTGCCGCACTTTTTTACCGGCGACGAACGTCCCACGCCCTTGCTGTCGAATCAGATACCCTTCAAGCGTCAACTGGTTCAATGCCCCCCGAACGGTCGTCCGACTAACATCGAACTCTTCACAAAGTACATACTCCGTCGGGAATTTTTTCCCTTCTTCGTAATAGCCTCTCTTGATTCGCGACAGTAACTCTTCCTTGATTGCCGTCTGTAACGTCGATTGCGACATACCCCCACCTCTTCCTCTAATCCTTTGTGCCTTTATTGTGATACAGACATCATACAAATGCAAATACAAATCACAATTTGTTTTATTTGTATTTTATATTGCTCTAAGTTGTATTATTTGTTACATTTGTTACAACAAAAAGAAATCGCTTTCATAAGGAGGAATTCACAACATGCCACTCAAGGTCGTCATCATCGGTGGAGGCTCCAGCTATACACCGGAAATCATCGAAGGATTCATTCTGCGTCACCGCTCCTTTCCGGTCGATGAGGTCGTGCTCGTCGATATCGAAGACGGAAAAGAGAAGCTTGAAGTCGTTGGTCAACTCGCTCAACGCATGATTGACAAGGCTAACGTGAAGATCGCACTTCGTTGGACGCTCGATCGAAAAGAAGCGCTACGTGGAGCCGACTTCGTTTCGACGCAAATTCGGGTCGGTGGTCTTGCGGCACGTGCGCTTGACGAGCGCATCCCACTGAAGCATGGCTTCATCGGGCAAGAGACGAATGGCGCTGGCGGTATGTTCAAAGCCTTCCGGACGATTCCCCTCTTACTTGAGCTCGCTGACGAGATGGCGGAACTCTGTCCCGAAGCCTGGTTAATCAATTTCACCAATCCTGCAGGAATCGTGACCGAAGCACTATTGAAACATTCCAAGCATCAGAAGGTGATCGGTGTCTGTAACATCCCGTTCAACATGCGGAACTCCGTTGCTGAAATCCTGCACGCCCCCGTCGAGCACGTCTCGATCGAATTCATCGGATTGAATCACTTCATCTTCGGTCGACAAGTCTTAGTGAATGGTGTGGACCGGACGGCAGACGTTCTTGCTGCATTGCGTCAAGGGAATGACTACTCACCAGCGAATATCGTCGGACTCGGCTGGTCGGAGTCGTTCCTGAATTCAATTAAAATGTTGCCGAACCCGTACCATCAGTATTATTTCCAAACGCGTGACGTGCTCGCTAAAGATTTACAGGCTTACGAAGAGAATGGGACACGCGCTGAAGTCGTCCAAGAAGTCGAGCGCCGACTGTTCGAGCAATACCAAGACGTATCGCTCGATGTAAAACCGAAGGAGCTTGAGCAACGCGGTGGAGCCTACTACTCGGATGCAGCGTGTAACTTAATGGACTCGCTCTATAACGACCGTGGTGATATCCAGACCATCAATACGCTGAATCAAGGGACGATCCGTGACTTACCTGAAGATGCGGTCATCGAGGTCAACGCCGTCATCACAAAAGCTGGGCCACGTCCTCTGTCGATCGGTAGCTTACCACTCCACGTGCGTGGACTGATCACGAACTTAAAGACATTCGAGCAACTGACGATTCAAGCCGCCATCTCCGGGAAGTATGAGGATGCTTATCTCGCTGCCCTGATGAACCCATTGATCCAAGACGAAAAACGGATCGACGCTTTACTTGAAGAGCTGTTTCGCGCGCATCACCTGTACTTACCCCAATTCCAACTTAAGGAGGTTCTCTCATGAACAAGTTCATTGAAATCGCCGGACGGATCGGTTCCCAGCGCCATCTCGTCGCCATCCGTGACGGGTTCGTCTCCGTCATGCCGCTCATCATCGTCGGTTCGCTCGCGATCCTGATCAATAACTTCCCTGCCATCCAGCTCGGCAGCTGGTCGCTCGACTTCGTCGGCTCGATGAATAACGCTTTTGGTGAAGGCAGTTGGCAACGGCTCGGCGGAAACATCTGGAATGCCTCCTTCGCGATCCTCGGCTTACTAGTCGCTTTCTCGATTGCCTATAACTTGGCACGGTCCTACGATATCGACGGTCTTGCCGCTGGTATCCTGTCGATCGCATCTTACGTCATGCTTGTTCCGGTCACGAAGGACTGGGGACTTAGCTTCGCTTGGCTCGGCGCACAAGGCTTATTCGTCGCCATCATCGTCTCGCTCCTCGTGACGGAAGCGTTCCGCCTTCTCATTCATACGAAGCTGACGATCCGGATGCCGGACGGTGTGCCCGGTGGTGTCACCCGATCGTTCCAAGCATTGATTCCTTCAATGATCATCTTGACGGTCGTTGCTGCGATCCAGTTGTTCATTCAAGTAAAACTCGAGCTCAGCATCTTCGAAGTCATCTTCAAGGCAATCCAGCAACCGCTTCAAGGTTTCGGAGATTCGCTCGCTGCCGGTCTGATCATCGCTCTGTTGAACCATGTCCTCTGGTTCTTCGGATTACACGGCACGAACATCATCGGTTCGGTCATCGAGCCGATCTACCTGCCGCTGATCGAACAGAACTTAGCTGCATTTCAAGCTGGCGCCTCCGCCTATGACGTCCCGTACACGGTAACGAAACCGTTCCTCGATGCGTTCGTCTTCATGGGTGGCTCTGGTACGACGTTGTCACTACTACTTGCCATCTTCATCGTCGTCCGGAAACAACGCAATCATCCCTATCATCAAGTCGCTAAGCTATCAGCACCAGCTGGTCTGTTCAACATCAACGAACCGGTCATCTTCGGCATGCCGATCGTGCTCAATCCGGTCATGCTGATTCCGTTCATCCTCGCACCGGTCGTCTTGACGGTCGTCTCGTATATCGCACTATCAACCGGGATGGTTCCAAAGACGGTCGCCATCGTACCATGGACGACACCACCGATCATCAGCGGGTATCTCGTCACCGGTGGTAGCATCCGCGGTGTTCTACTTCAGATGTTCAACTTGACGCTCGCGACGCTCATTTACATCCCGTTCGTCGTAGCAGGAGCACGCGCCATGACTGCCGAAATCAATCGAAACAAAGACAGCATCCACGAAGGAGAGAAAATCAGTTGAAGACAGAATCGATCCAACAATTATCGTTCATGATCATCTTACATGCCGGAAATGCACGCTCGAGTGCTTTTGAGGCGATTGCTGCTGCCAAACGCAGTGACGAAGCACTTGTCCAAGCGAAACTCGAGGAAGCAGAGACTTCGTTTCTTGAGGCACACAAACTTCAAACGGAACTTTTGCAAGAAGAAGCACGAGGAACGAGCAACGAGATGAGTGTCCTACTTGTCCACGCTCAAGATCATCTGATGACGGCGATGACGGTCAAGGAACTGGCGACCGAGATGATTGACATGATCACTAAAATCAATCGACTGGAGGAAACGAAATGAATATCTTACTCGTCTGCTCAGCAGGCATGTCCACTTCAATCTTAGTAGAAAAAATGCGGACGGAAGCCGTAGCACGAGGGCTTGACGCAACGATCGAAGCAGTACCCGAATCGCGACTAAAGGAACATACAACGATGGACGTCATCTTGATCGGTCCGCAAGTCCGCTACCTCGAGAATAAAATCCGTACAGCAGTTAACGTGCCGGTTGCTGTGATTGACAACATGGCATACGGGTTGATGAAGGGCGATCAAGTGCTTGATCAAGCACTCTCACTGACTGGCACGGCACATGCCTAAGACGCGTGTAATCGTCAATGCTGATGATTTCGGTTTGACGACGGGTATTAACCAAGGCATCATCGAGAGTCATCTTTACGGTCCCGTCAATTCGACGACGCTGATGATGAACGGACATGCGGTCGAAGAAGCTGTTCGACTTTCTCAGCAACACCCGGACCTGCATGTCGGCGTACATCTCGTGCTCTCTTGGGGAAAACCGCTCGCTTCGACAAGTCAGTCGTTAACGAAGGAGGACGGGACGTTTCGTTTCACGAGTCGCTTTTTGAAAGAAGAGCCACCGGATCCTGAAGACGTCTACCTGGAATGGAAAGCCCAGATTGAAGCTTTTCTTGCTACCGGGCTGTCGCTGCATCACCTAGACAGTCACCATCATATCCACGGCTGGTCGGCGATCGACTCTGTCATCGTCGAACTCGCTAATGAATATCAAACGACGTTCCGTGCTGCGGAGAACGAGAAGCACCGGGATCTCTGGCTGACGAATCGCTTCGATGAGCGGTTTTATGGAGAGGGCGTTTCGTTTGCGACACTTGATTCAATCACACCCGGTTCATCCGTTGAAGTCATGGTGCACCCTGCCAACATGGATGCGCTACTTCCAAGCGTCACATCTTATGTGAATCAGCGACTCGTCGAGAAAGATCTTTTAACGAGATATACTCCACCGGTTTGGTGGACATGAAAAAAACATCCCTACTGCCTTGACGAAACGAGGAGTAGGGATGTTGTCATTTTCTTTATGAAACGTTGTAATAAGAAATTGCGACTTTTTTTAGAATTAATTTTACATATATAAAATTAAAGTACAAAATGATTGTTGCTTTCACACTACTAATTATTTGGTGTAATGCGAAATTGAGTCTCAGAAAGTATATCTTCCGTATAATCAATCGCAGTTAACTGAGTGAGGTCTGTTAAGACGATATCAATTAATGGTCCCTCGACTTTATAGTTGTTTTCTTGAAGCCATTCTTGTAGAAATGAATATAATTTACGAAATCGTTCCTTCCCTGCCATACCTCTACTCACAATACAAGCATAACTACCACTAGGCAAAGTCGCATTCTGAAACGGGGATGTCATGGAAGGAAGAAGCACGCCTACCTCTAAATCGATTTCTGGAAGATGTCTTTCGAAGTGAGAAAATTCTTCATTTAGTTGGATATGATGATGCTGTAACACGAGCGATGTAACGGGTAGATCCTCAAACGAATTTTCTTTGAGTAACTGTAGAAACGCGTCTTGATAGATATCAATTCCGCCTCTGTCGAAAATCTTTCGCTTCGATAGAATAGGTCGTTCATCAAAATGTTTCACTACTATTTCCCAACTATCCTTTTTCGTGATTGTTGACGAAATTAATTCCTTTTCTATAGATTCGATTCGGCGATGCACTTCCTTCTCAGTCTGAAGAAGTGCCAACCGCTTTAACTTAATTTCTTGTTTCTTCTTATCTAACAATCCAAGTTGAAGATTCATATCTCTTTCGTTTAAAAAAAGTTGAACTTCTTCAAGAGAAAAATTCATCCTGCGCAGATGCTGGACGATTTTCATATGTGTGATGTCGTGTTGTGTGTAATATCGATACTTACTATGTGGATCGATTTGACGCGAACGGATCAGACCAATCTGATCATAATATCGTAGTGTCGATGCAGGTATCCCACTTTGTTTTGCAGCCTCTCCAATTTTAAATAAACTCAAGTTATCTCTCCTTTTAAACTATATTTTATAGAAAGCTTGACCTTAAAGTTACTTGAAGGTTGATAATCAATCAGTGTCATCACAACATTGATTGAAGGAGAACTGAACTATGAAGTCAAGAAGGAAACGTACTCTTTTATTTTTATCTCTAATAGTAATTGGGAGTCTTTTCGTCTATCTTACCCGCCCTTTCGTACAAAACGAAACAGATAATGAAAATATTTCACTTCAAAGTAAAACAGATACTGAACAGTTGAAGATAAGTCTTCAACAGCAGATGAAACGCAATGAGTCGGACGCATTATATGCAATTCAGGATACCCAACAAGTGGCATCCATCGGCTCTTCGAACGAATTGTATAATGTTGCTTCTATTCGTAAAAGCATCATCAGTGCACTATTTGGGATTGCAGAGAAGAAAAGGTTAGTAGACTTGGATATGACATTGGGACAACTCTCTGTCGATGATTCCAAGCAACCCTTAACGAAACAAGAGAAGTCCGCAACAATTCGGGACTTATTACAAGCACGATCAGGTATCTACTTAAACGCATTGGGTGAATCACAACGAATGAAAGATTTACGTCCAAAACGTGAAAGTCATACTCCAGGAAGTTTTTATTACTATAACAATTGGGATTTTAACATGTTGGGTCTTATTCTTGAGAAAGAGACGAAAATGAAAATCGGAGATGCTTTTGAACAATGGATCGCCAAGCCTGTTGGCATGAAAACATTCAGCCCTTCTCATGTCACTTATGAAAAGAATGAAGAAACATCCATTCCGATGTATCGATTTTATATGTCTGCCGAAAACCTTGCCCGATTTGGTGCGCTTTATGCCCAAGATGGTAAGTGGAAAGGACGATCCGTTATTCCAATCAAGTGGGTTGAGGAGAGTACAATGGCTTACTCTAAGATTTCGGACGTCGATCGTTTTTCAGGATATGGATATCTTTGGTGGTTAGAATCAAATTCTAAAAATCCTCTGTTATGGGGAGTGGGATCAGGCGGACAGTTTTTAATCGTTGATCGGAAGAATAATTTATCTATCGCTTTATTGAATGACACTGGAACTTCGCCATTATCAACTCTCACTTATCGTTGGTTCGGACAGGAATCGACATATGCTGAGGCAAGGGCGATTCATCGACTATTAATAAAGTAGAATGTAGGAAACATGAAAAATCCCTGCTCTCTTGACAAAACGAGGAGTGGGGATGTTGTCATCTATTCCTAAAATTTTATGATGAAAATCCAGGGTTCTAATTGGAATTAATTTTACAGACATCTTACTTAATGGCATAATAATGGTAACCCTTTCATAAGGAGGAGATACTTTTGAAAAAACAGCTTGCTTTTGCCGGTTCTTTTGCGCTCTCAGCTATCACAATCGTCATCATTCTTAAATTAGTTGGAGTCGATATCTAAAGCAATCACTCAAATGATGTAGATTTTCAAATCAATGATTCAATCCCTGTTATGATGTATCGTCTTCCGATCATCTGTAATAGCTTTTCTAGGTTCAATGCTATGGAACGATCGGAAGTGATGAATTGAAAAAAGTCGGAATGAACGTTTTGGTTGCCTCACTCCTATTAGGTGGACTGCTGTTTTACTTAGACGTCCGATACGATGAACGATTCGAGCAGCACGTCAGCACAAAAGTCGAAACCTATGTCGAGAAAAAATACGGTCCAGCTCGTGTCGTCTCACTCCACTCTGCTTATGACGACAAACACCGCGATAAGGAAAAACGCTATCAGATTGCCGTAAAAGTCCGTGGTCAAGGGCTCCAAAAAGAGGAATACTTGCTATATCGTCTTCAAGACGACCGAGTCGTTGAGGTGGGCACAACGACTAGTTTGCCGAAGCGAAACTAGAGTTCGCAATGGTAACTTGGTTCACACTACATATTAGTAAAGGTCAGTTGATTCCTTTTTACATGGAATCAGCTGACTTTTTTATTTAATCTGTTTTATGACTCCGAAATACCGTAAGCCAGTAACAGTAAATATGACATCATGCAGAACGTAATGAGATGGATGCCGACGAATCTCCACTTGAGTATTCGGTGCTTCGTTTTGTACCCTGTGTATACGCCGACTAACGGAATGATAAACAGAAGCAGGATATAGGCAGTTCCAAACCCTTTCAGACTGACTCCGCTCTTCATCAGGAAAAATAAGAAACAAAAACAGATGAATGCAGATAACGAAAGAATACTGTAACGATTCATAAGCCCTCCTCCACTACAAATACAGCTTAGCGTCTTACCGACTGAAGATTAAAGTATTCCGATAGCGGCACGATCCGCCCCTGCTCATGCCAGTTCCGATATGCTTCGAAAACGCGTAAGACGTCCCCGGCATATCGTTCCTCGATGAGATGATGGATCGCGAGAAAGCTCCGCCAATAATCAAACATGATACTCGACAGACTACCGGCATAGGAGGCACTCCCAAATTGATCAATCGAACGCGCTCCATACTCTTCCTGAAAGAGCTCGACCAGCTCTGTCTCAATTAAAGTAATTCGCTTGAATGCTTCGTCCGACAACAGGTGCTTCCGGGGCAGGTACTCACACATTCCCTCTTCGAACCAGATTCCGTCTTCTCTCTCATCGTCGAATTCATCAACGAACAAATCCAAATGATGGGTCAGTTCATGACCAGCAATCGTCAAGACGTGATCTTCCGCGAGCGTTTCGTAGAACGCTCGAATATGCGGTACGTCCTTCCCGTCGAGTTGAGACAAAAATAACGTTCGCCATTCTGCAACGTCTGGTGATATGTAAATCAAGTCCTTATTCGTAAATGCTGGAATCGGAATGTCTGAGAAGACCGTCGTCGCGAGTTCCGCTGACGTCCAAACGATTCCTTTCGGTACGTCGATCAGTTGATACTTCTCTTGTAAGATCGTTTGATACTCGTCTAACCGTGTTCGAAAGCGATGCGTGACCGCTTCGTATTTCTCATAGTCCGTTTTTGTCTCAAACGCATGAATCTGTTTCATCATCGCTATATCCCCCCATCCTTAAAATAGCCTATTTTATTTTAACATATATTGGATAACCATAAAAAAACCACCTGAATCAGGTGGTTCGATGAATCATTCGTTTGCTACTAACACGACGACGTTACCGAACTTTTGCCCGGTATCGACATAACGATGCGCTTCGACGATCTCATCAAGTGAATAGATATGGTCGATGACGGCTTTGAATCGTCCCGCTTTAAACAGTTCATTTAAATAGTGTAGATCTTCTTTCCGTTCTCTCGCCACACCTTGTCCCGCGACGGATGCAAAGGCGCCATTTTGTTTGACGTGCCGTTTCGCTTGCGTCTTATTGATTTTTCCGGACGCATCGAAGACGGCATCGTACTTCAGCAACAATCCATCGTAACCGTCCTTTGTATAATCGATTACGTGATCGGCACCGAGTGCTTTGACCCGCTCCGCGTTTCGTCCACTACAGATAGCCGTCACCTGCAGCCCTTTTGCTTTGGCGATTTGAACGGCAGCCGTCCCGACAGCGCCCGACGCACCGTAAATCAAGACTGTCTTCATCTGATCGATTTGGAGTTTCCGGAAGAAATGAAGCGACGTCGTACCACCGAACGGGAGACAGACCGCTTCCGTGTACGATGCGTGCTGTGGCATTTTAGCAATGCAACGTTTCTCAGACACGCACGCATATTCGGCGTATCCACCGAAGCCAAATCCCGTCAAGGCATGGACACGGTCTCCGACTTGGAACTGCTTGACGTCTTGACCGACTTCGACGACTTCACCGGCAAGAACAACGCCAAGGATTGGTTGTCGCGGTCGCTTGAAGCCGACAGCCAGACGCATTGGAAGTTTCCCTAACAGTGGGACATCGAGCGAACGCATGCGACGATCTCCGGAATGGACGGCAGATGCATGTACTTTAATCAGTAGATCGTTTGATTTTGGAACCGGACGAGGTACCTCTGTGATGTGCAAGACGTCCGGGGATCCGTAGCGGGTACAGATGGCTGCCTTCATCGTAATGCCTCCTCATATCGAGATGATGGTATTCCCTTAATCATACGCCGATTTCGATCCGAATTCCTGTTGTTTTGGAGTAAGAAAGTTTTTTTAATTCGCATCAATCAGTATCACAACTGGTAAAATTTATATAATAATAAGATTTCATCTAACCCTATTAACTGACGAAAGCAGGTGCTTGGTTCATGCCGACACGTCGGTGGCTTTTCGCTTTTATTCTATTCCTTAGTATGCCGCTTAGTGCCTGTACACACGAGAACGATACACGTATCGTCGAGAAAGTTACAGGGGATACGTTATTCGTCGCTCCAAGTGAACAACATCCAGACGAGCAGTATGCATTAACAGAAATTCGCGTCACAACGGACACGATCGTGTATGGCAAAACGGATAATACGGCTGCCATTCAAACAGGTGATACGATTCAAGTGACGTTTGCAAAGGACTCGATTGTCGCGACCGAGATCCGTCGAACGAAAAACTAAGAAAGAGGGTTATCCATGATAGTCCAAGTACTTCGCCATCTACGCAATATTTTCATGATTACCACTGCGATTTTTGGTTCATCCTATTTTTTTCAAAAGAATATCGGTAATGATCTCATTGGTTTCCTGTTCATCGGAATCATAGGTGCGATTGGGTTTTTCATTACCCTAGGACTACTCTGGTATCTCAAACGAAAAGAATCGCACGGTTTTTAATACGTTTGTCAAAGGAGACACAATCATGATGGCACGTACGAAAAAATTACACCTTCTTCAGTCGAAAGTACTCTTCGCGCTTCTGATCACGCTCTCGATGATTGGTGCTGTTTTCGCACCTCATTCTGTCGACGCGGCGACAAAGGAATATACGTCGTACAAAAAACTAAAACTCGGTATGACCGCGACAGACGTCGCAAAATCGCTCTACGGAAAATCATATAAGAAATACATAAAGAAAGAACATGACGTCACGACACTCAATCATGATGTAGTATTGAGTGAAATCAAAGACGACTATGCTTTATACGCTTTCTCATTTTATCCGTACGATGAAAAAAACGATCATTGGTCTTTACAGCGCATGCATCTGATCTTCAAAACGAAACAAAAAGGTCACACGTTATATCTTGCGCAAAAGGAATACACCCCTAAAACGCCTTCGAAAAAGCGACTCTTACCAGGAAAGAAATTTAAACCAGGCATGACGATGGCTGAATTCGATCATATTCTTTCAGGTAAAGGGCTAGGTGTCATGACGGCTCACCGCACAGAAGATTACTCTAAGATCGGAAAAGCCTACAATGACAGTACAGTCGAATATCCAGAAAAACAGACATCGCTCTTTTACTCGTATCGGAATCCAACGGGTGATGAATGGATGATCGTTGAATTTAAATATGATTTCGATCAAAAGAGATATATCGCTCAAAAATAACGAGTATTCATCTTCGGATGAATACTTTTTTTACTTTTAATTGAAATTAATTGAATCTTTTTACAGAAATATTCGTAAAAATCTGTATACACGAAAGGAGCTCGACACATATGTTTGATTTGTTATTGGCCGTTGGTATTTGTCTCGTTGGATATTGGTTCTACTATGTCTTCTTACTCGGATTCAAAAAAGGAAATATCGTCATGACGTTTAACGAGCGGTTCATCCACCATGAAGACCATATTCAAGCTGTTAAGCGAAGATTAAAGGATGACGGTCGCCACTTCGAGTATCTTGGAGATCGAAAATTCATCGTCGATGGAAAACCGTACCTGTTCATGGAACGGACGGTTCCAGGGGACTTTGGTCCTCTGCAACAGACGATTTTAAAAGGTCAACGTAAAGCGTTCTAACCAAAACACCGCTCCTTCTGTCAATGACAGAGGGAGCGGTGCTTATTTGATTAAGCATTATTCAGGTGTATGTGCATACAATTCATCCATGACGCGTCGAATCGCGGGCAATGAATGCTCTAAATCAATCCAGGTTTTAAAATAATACTCGAAAAAGACACCTTGGTTCCGCATCCGTTCTAATGTATTAATCGGATCTCCTTCGGTGACCCAATCTAGGTTCTCAAAATTTGTATAACTATCCGTACACGATACGTCCTCCTCGTGAATGCCTGACTCTAAATAATCATTCGAACAGGTCTCATTTTGTACATCGATTTGTCGATAAAAATCACGAATTCCTTCCTTTGGACGATTGATATGGTAGGACTCACCCGTTTGATAACTCTCCTGGTAGTACCATTCCCACAAGATGACCCATTTCCAGACCAACCCATCGATTAGATAATGGCCGATTGCCCGGTCCATCCGGCAAAAGTTAAATCGAAACGTCCGTTCACCAAAGTTTGTCTTCAGATCAAGGACGACTTTGATATCATTGGTTTCCGGCGGATGACCGAAAAATAAGATGCCATGCTCGAATCCTTGTGCAAACTCCTCGATTGACTGGCGTCTGCCGGCTTTATCCTCAAAACTGACTGTAATCGAATCGAACTGAACGATTGATTGCTCCATCTTTTTTCCCCACCTTGTATATGTATTCAAAAAAGTGAGCCTCGAGCGAGACTCACTTTTGTTCGTCATGACGAGACGACTTCTCCACCCGTCAAATCGATATGTCCTTCTCCCCATGCGCACATCGCGTCAAGAATCGGCTTCAGCGACCAGCCGTACTCGGATAACGAGTAGACGACTTTTGGTGGGACTTGTTCAAAGACCGTCCGGATGATGACGCCGTCTTCTTCTAACTCGCGCAATTGTTGCGTTAGCATTTTTTGAGTGATCGTCGGCATCAGCTTGCGGAGCTCACTCGTCCGACGCTCGCCTTTGATCAAATGACACATGATGACGACCTTCCACTTTCCGCCGATGACTTCAAGTGTTGCTTCGACCGGGATATTGTATGGCATATATGTTCCATCCTTTCGTGATTCCGTTAAGGGCATAGGTACTTTTTAGTGCCTATCGTACTTGAAAGTGCGTACTTCCCAAGCAGATTAGCTGGCTATATGATAGCAATTGTCAACGGAAAGTACAACCTCCTTTTAGACCTTGCATCTAAATGAAGGAGTAGGGTACTTTTTAGTGCCTATCGCACTTTAAAGTGCGTACTTCCCGAAATGAAACACCCCGGTTATGCTGGGTTCATGTCAATCGGATCATGTTCGGTCGGGCCCACTGAACACGATCCCTACTGAAATTATTTTTAGGAGGAATCCCTATGAATCAATTAAACTCACGGATCCAGGAGGAACAGGTCCCAAGAAACGGCGGACTTGCCCTACTTGCCTTAGCAATCAGCGCTTTTGGTATCGGTACGACGGAATTCGTTCCCGTCGGACTGCTCGCAGCGATCGCTGGTGACTTAAATATCGGCATCACACTCGCTGGTCTCATCATTTCTGGTTACGCGATCGGTGTCGCCGTCGGTGCACCCATCCTGACGGCACTAACGAACCGAATGAATCGGAAAACGTTACTGATGGCATTGATGGTCGTCTTCATTGTTGGTAACCTCGTTTCCGCGATTTCACCGACGTTTGAATTGTTGATCGCTGCTCGTTTCATCACTGCTTTCTCGCACGGTGTCTTCTTCTCAATCGGTGCGACGATTGCCGTCCAGCTCGTACCAGAGCATAAAAAAGCGAGTGCCATCGCCTTGATGTTCACAGGTCTGACAGTCGCAACGGTCACAGGTGTACCACTCGGAACATTCATCGGTCAATCGTTCGGCTGGCGCGCGACGTTCTTCGCGGTTGCTGCACTCGGCATCATTGCGATCATCGCAAGTTTCTTCTTGATTCCAAAAGACTTGAAACAATCACCACCTGCCAAGTTCTCCGACATGTTCAAATTGTTGACGAACGGACGCTTGATGCTCGGTTTCTTGATCACTGCCCTCGGTTACGGTGGAACGTTCGTCGCCTTTACGTACTTGACACCGATCATGCAGGACGTCACGAAAATCAGTCCGAGCTTAATCAGTATCATTCTGCTCGTCTACGGAATCGCGGTTGCGATCGGAAACACGGTCGGCGGAAAACTCGCGAACGGTAATCCGATTAAAGCGTTGTTCTATATGTTCATTATCCATGCCATCGTCATGATCGCCCTCTCGTTCATGATTCCGTTCAAGGTCGCCGGTATCATCGGTATCATCTTAATGGGACTCCTTGCGTTCATGAACGTCCCTGGACTCCAGCTCTATATCGTTCAGTTGGCTGAAAAATATGTCCCAGCAGCAGTCGATGTTGCATCTGCCTTGAATATCGCAGCCTTCAACATCGGCATCGCACTCGGAGCAACGATTGGTGGTCTCGTCACCGATACGATCGGTCTCGTCCACACGCCATGGGTCGGCGGGATCATGGTTATCCTTGCCGTCATCTTGACTGGTGTCTCGCGTCGTCTCGAACATCAATAAGGAGGACTACTATGTTTAACGATCATGCAAGTTATCAGCGGATGTACCGGGAGGGCGAGCTCACGCTCGGTCTCCACGTCCCGCTTGAAAATTTCAAGATGCGAACACCAACGCTTGTCAATCAAGTCGAGCTTGCACAAAAAGCAGAGGACTATGGTTTTACGACGCTCTGGTTGCGTGACGTCTTATTGAAGGATCCTTATTTTCTTGATCCAGCTGTCGGACAGATTCACGATATGCTGATATACGGGACGCATCTCCTTAGTCAGACGAAACAGATTGCTCTCGGAACGTCAGCACTCGTCTTGCCGCTCCGTCATCCGTTACGCTCTGCGAAAGAAGTCGCGACGATTAATGCGCTGTTCCCGGAACGCCTGATTCTCGGTGTTTCGTCTGGTGACCGGCAAGCCGACTTCCATGGACTCGGTGTCGATCACCCAAGTCGTGGTGCTCAGTTCAAGGAATCACTGCAAGTGATGGAACAAGCTTTATATGAAGATTATCCGCAAATTGATTCGACGTATGGAGAAGTCCGTGGTGCGACACTCGTGCCACGACCAAAGAAAAAAATCCCGACGATGATCACGGGTTTCGCACAGCAGGATATGGACTGGCTCGCAAAAAACGGTGACGGCTGGATGTATTATCCGCAAGGACCGTTCGAACAAGCACGTGCCATCGAACAATGGCGTGCTGCCAGTCAAGCAGCCGGTAACACAACGTTCCGCCCGTTTTCGATGCCGATGCATCTTGATTTATCCGCGGATCCGAACGAGGAAGCGACACCGATTCGACTCGGTTTTCGAATCGGGCGCAATCGATTGATCGAGTTGCTGGAATTGTACCGCGAGCTTGGCGTCAATCATCTGTTCTTCGCCCTATTCGACGGTGAGCGATCAGCAGAAGACGTCATCGATGAACTCGGAACGTATGTCGTGCCGCATTTCCCTCCCTTATCATGATGCCTTAAAAATCACTTTATAATTTGCATGAAACCCAGTCCCTTTTCGGAACTGGGTTTCATGTCGTTTCATTGCACATCACGTCGAATACATTCGTCCACTTTCAGGGATTGTTTTTTAACCAAATGCACATTCCAAACATTTTTCGCTTTACTTTTGAGTTCTCATGACCTTATAATAAATTCAAGATAACAATTACCTTAAAGGAGGAAGCGCTGTTGACACTACTCATTGCTTTTCTAGCCATCGTTTTCATCATGCTCGCCCTTGACCTTGGAGTCTTCCATCGTAAGGCACATGAAGTTTCGCTTCGGGAGGCCTGGACGTGGACGTTCGTCTGGATCGCGATTGCCGTCGCCTTCGGTGGCTGGCTCTACTTCGATCAAGGAAGTTCCGCTGCGATCGAATATACGAGCGTTTATTTCATCGAGAAGGCTCTCGCGATTGATAACGTATTCGTCTTCTCACTCGTCTTCGCATACTTCGCGATTCCATTGAAGTACCAGCACAAAGTCTTATTCTGGGGTATTCTTGGTGCAATCTTCTTCCGCGTCATCTTCATCGTCGCTGGTGTTTCGTTGCTTGAGAACTTCGCTTGGGTCTACTACATCTTCGGAGCGTTCCTCGTCTACACGGGTTGGATGATGTATAAAAACATCGGTCAAGAGACGTCGCTCGAAGAAAACAAAACGATTCGTTGGTTAGAGAAACGTTTACCGATCACGCAAGACATCTCGTCTGGTAAGTTCGCAAAACGAATTGATGGGAAACTGTTCTTCACGCCGCTCTTGATTGCGCTCGTCTTCATCGAGATCTCGGATATCGTCTTCGCCGTCGACTCGGTCGCAGCAAGCTTCGCGTACTCGCGTGACCCGTTCATCATCTTCTATGCGAACATCATGGCGATCCTTGGACTCCGTAGTCTCTACTTCGTCCTCGCGAACTTGATTGATCGTTTCTACTACTTGAAACACGGTCTTAGCTTCATGCTCGTCTTCATCGGAGCGAAGATGATCTTCAGTGACGTTTACAAAATGCCAATCTGGATGTCACTCGGTACGATCGTCCTCGTCATCTTGATCAGCGTCTTCTACAGCTTCTACAAGACGAAACCAGGAAAATAATCAATCGTAATACAACAGGGAGTGGATCCGTTGATCCACTCCCTGTTTGTGTTAGCCGACCTGTTCGAGTCGACCTTGATTGATGCGGTAGACGGAGTCACAAAGTGCATCGATGTCCTGTTGATTATGACTCGTCAAGATGATCGTCTTCCCTTCTTTTTTGAACGACAACAAAAGTTCCCGCAGACGCAAGACACTATCGTGATCGAGTGCATTGAATGCCTCATCCAAGATCAAGATGTCCTGCTGTTCCATGATGGCTTGCGCGATTGCGAGCTTTTGTTTCATTCCGAGCGAATATTGTTTGACCTTCTGACGATTGCCAGGCTGTAATCCGACGGTCCGCATCGCTTGTTCGATGTCAGCATCTGTGATCACTTTTCGGATCGCTGCGAGTTGCTTTAAGTTCTCAAATCCTGATTTATGGGCGATATAACCCGGTCGATCGATGATAACGCCGACGTTTTCCGGAAAGCGTCGCGTCGGACCAAGCTGTTCATTCCGGACGGTGATCGTTCCCGCGTCCGGATGGATGAATCCGCAAATCATCTTGAATAAGACCGACTTTCCTGAACCGTTCGGTCCCGTAATGCCGACGATGTCTCCTTTTAGAATCGTCAAATCGACGTCTGCGAATAACGGATTGCCTTGATACCCTTTCGTGACCTGCTCGAGCTTGATCATTTCCATGATACATCCTCCTTATATTCGTATGCTTTTTTGAAACAGAACATATAACCAGACAAGTGAAAGCCCAACGTAGATCAACAAAACGATTAAGAGGTGTGTCAGACTAAACGACTGCAATTGGGCAAATCCATTCAATCCGGACGGAAAGATGCCATACCGATTGAAGTTGGGCAGTAAGAAAACCGATAAGACGCCGAACAAACCGAGCATCGCGTATCCATCTGGGAATTGCCACAGCAAGATGAAGCTGAAAAGAGAATAAAGCATTAATTGTAGCATCGAGATGCCAAACAGTTGCAGCAGCAATTGCATCGGTGAAATCGATAAAAGGCTAGTCGAAAGCGATAGCGATACGCCTTGCAGCATTCCGATTACCATCGTTCCGAGGATCAGAAGTGAGAGAGCAAGTAGATAAAAACGCCCTTCTTTTACGAAGACATGGAGTGCCCATTTTTCGATTCGTTGGTAACGCATCCACGTGTATGGTCCGATTGCCGTCATTTGATCCTGCAGACGCAATTGACTTAAGTAAGCGAGTCCGAAGAAAAGGATCAGATGCGACACGAGTTGGAGAAACGAACTGCCCTCCGCACTGACACCGTAAAACACGACGACGAACAGATCACCAATCGTTTGCAACTCAGTTGACGCTCGACTACTACTGAGGAAGATGTACAGACTAGCAAGCATCGCATAGGTGAGATACGGTACGAACTCATTTCGCGAAGTCAGTAGCTGACGAAGCGGTCGCATCCATTGCGCCAGTAAATAGATCAGCACGATCGCAAGACTGAGGATAACGAGTGCGATCCAGGGATGCATTATATTGGATACAGCCCCGACAGAGAAATATGTTGCGGGTGAAAAGAACTCTCCTACTCCAAACGATGATTTAAAACTAAAGATACACCAAATCACTACCCCTGCCGCCTGAAGCAACAAGCCATTACGCTTTTCGTGCAACAGAAACATAAGACACATCAATCCATGTAGGACAATGCTTGTAAGCAACCACAGAATCGGTTGTAATAAAATCACTGACAGGGGTGAATGGAAAGTCGCAATGAGATAATGACTGATGTTATCACTCGTTGCAAGTTGACTGTATGGACTCCACTGCAACGTAAACGGTTGATCAACGGCACTAAGAAGACTCAGCAACATGACGAATCCGAACAGTGTCAGAACAGCGCGTACATACCGTTTTGTCGAGTAGTACACCCAGTTCCGAAATGAGCCAACCCGAATCAAAATCGTCGGTTCATACTGCTGTTCAATCGTTCGAAACGAGAGGAATAGCAGTAACGGCATCAGGAAAAAGAGGATTAGGTACATATCATTTTGAATCGCAAATGTGATGTCCCACGAGTTGACGTCTTTACCGAATTCTTGTGCTTCGGACAGAACTTCTTGTCGTCTATACCATGCGACGTAGCTGATCACGAGGAAGAATAAACTGTTCAGTACAATCGAAATGTTTCGTGTCCTCTTCATGATTGGAAGATCCACTCCGGTTTCGGTCGAATCATCGTCAGATAGAGCGTGATGTTAACGACGACCAAAATAGTAAACGGCACGAACACCGTCCAAAGCGGTTGTTCCGTGATATTGAACGGAAAGACCGTACTGATGGGCGAGAACTGTGGTGCTTGCATGATACCCGCAACGAAATTAAAGATATGATAAGCGACGAACGGTAACGAAATTGCGAGATAGACTTGTTCGAGCACCAAAATCAACAGATAAGCAAGCGTCGCATACGCTGCTCCGTTGAGTCCAATCCAGGCAGCATAGAGGACGGCATAGAGTAACGGATGAATGTCCGCTAAGAACGAAAATGCATTTGAGGTCTCATATGTCTTTTCGCTGAGAGACCAATAATTAACGAGACCGATGATTGGTTCGACGTAATGAATGAGGACGAACGTCACGATTGTCATTAAAAAGAATACGAGTCCTGTCAGTGTCGCATTGACGAAACCGACCGCAAGCAGATAATCCTTTAGACTCGCACGTGTTCGGACATATGTCAGATAGTTATCCTTGTATTCAGCGATGAAGATTGGCAAGAAGATCAAGACCGCAAGTACCGGAAACAGCATCGGGATCATTCCTGATAGCGTCTCCTCGAACACTTCGATCGGTAAGAAGAACTGATAGCCTTCATAAATGAAACTGAATTGAAGCACCGGTAACCCAAGAATGATCAGAAGATATAACACGCATCGTTTCACCGTGAACGCTTGCGACCAAACGAGCTTGATTTGCTGCGACATATGACCCCTCCTATTTTCGTAATGCCCAAAACCAATAACCCAGGACGTTAAAGAATACGACTGAGACGATACTTAATAGATGCAATCGTCCTGCATGATAGAGCTTGATGATGCTCCAAATGACCGATGTCACAAGATAGATCGTCATGCCGATCAACGCGAGCACGGCACCGAATTTCGTGACGTCAAAGCTTTCTGTCGTCGTCAGGTGCTGCTCGTCAATCAGATAGATGCCATGTGAAATGAACAACTCCGGTAACCAAATCGATTTATGAATGGTGAAATCACGCGAGGACGCCGCGTCTTGTCCGGAAATCGATACCAGCAACAGATGATCTTCTAGAAGACGTTCATACGCTTCGATTGAGCGTTCATTGCTATAAAAGGCATCCGCATAGGCGAGCGACTGATGCTGGCTCCATATCATCGTGCCGATAAAGCACAATATCGTTGCAGTGGCGATACTGATTCCGATGCGGAGCAACCACGAAGCGAACGTCCGCTCTTTTCGATAGACCCACGTCAAGAGCTGATCGACATGCTCTTTGCTACCGTAGCGATACATGGCAAGCTTCGTCGCTTCTTCTTCCGAACAACCTTGAATCATCAAGTCTCGCATCGATTGTTCGAGATGGCTACGCGTCTCTTCCATGACGTCAATGATTTCCGGATCCGTCACATCCGCATCTTGATACAAGTCACGGACGAAATGATCGAGTTTATTCAAGCGCACCGTCTCCCTCTTCAAGAAACTTCGGGAGTAGTTGCTTTAGAAAACGCCATTCAAGTCGTTTTTTCGCAAGAAGGATTTTTCCTTCAGGCGTCAGCGTATAATATTTACGCCGCCCTCCGCCTGCTGCTTCGTCACTCCAATAGGATATGACGAATCCTTTTTTCTCGAGTCGTTTGAGTGACAAATAGAGTGTCGCCTCTTTCAGTTCGAACTGATCGTCTGACGTTTTCCGGATCGTCTTCGCGATTTCATACCCGTATCGGTCTTGTTCGTTCAGCAACGACAAGATGATCGTGTCGACGTGCCCCTTTAACAGTTCTTTGTCAATTTCCATCCCGTTCAACCTCTTCCTATATTTGGTTTTATCCGTAACTTAACGATAAACCGAATTACTCTGTAATGCAAAGTACTTTTTACAACTTATGGGAATGAATCAACAAAAAAGCACGCTCCTTTTCAAGAGCGTGCTTGGTCGGTTCAATTCAATAAGTCGTTTACTTTCTTCGAATCTTCGATAAAAGGCTTCGTGAACGCCTTAAGTGCTTTCTCATTATTGTAAGACGTAAAGTCTTTTCCATACCAATCGCGCAGTTGTTGTTTCGTAAAGTGATACGAAGCATCCTCGATCGTCATGTTGACGTGGTCGACATTCGGAATCAATGTGAACAGTGCTGTTGCATTGTAGATTGCCGTACGATTACTTTTTTGTTCGACCTGCCCTTCTTCATATCCAGCATAACGTAACGTGAGTTGATACGGTTTATCCTTCGTCGACAGTTCCATTTTCTTTAACTGATCGCCATGAGGTAGCTGTTGGACGATGTCTCGTACGTTACTGTTATCCCCTAGATATGTACCTTGTTGATCAAATACATCGGTTTGTGTTGCGGCTGTTCCGCAACCACTGAGTATTAGCATGCCGCTCGCTAAGGCGATTGCACCAACTGTCTTTTCCATGTTTATTTCCCCCAATACGTTGACTCGTTCTCATCCTAATAAACGAACCAAACAAAGAAAAGTTTCGAAATAAAGGAAATCAACGCTTTGAAGAACTCGGTGATCTTAGTTTTAAGTAGAGTAGGCTGTACAAAGTACCTACACCTACAGCAATCAAAACTTTAATAAAATTAAACCGAGTGAACCCTTCAAAAGCGTACCCTTTTATCTTTTGAGCCAAAGTTGCTTCCGGAATCCAATCAATCGTATATCCGATGCTGAAGGATAAAAGCAAACTGAGGAATAAATAACTAATGATGGCACTAAAAATAAATCTTTTGATAATCATGATATCCCTCTCTTTTTCAAAATGGAATAAAGCAACTATTCATTCATATAAAAAGTAAATCATTTAAAAAATATATAAAACCACAAGTCATTTCCCTATATAATGTTAATTACTATGTTACTCTATTATTATTCGAAAGTTCGAAAATCCAGCTATACCTATTTACGGAGGTCTTTGATGTTAAATCTATCTGCCTACCTACTAGTTACGCTTCTTTTATTCGCCCTGCTGACATGCGGATTTGTTTTTGCGATACGCCGGTTCATCAGAAAAATAAAATCGTAACTACGACAACCCGGTCTCTCAGACGAGAGAAGCCGGGTTGTTGTTCGTTTCATAGAGTTGTCGGATGCGATGCACGATGTCGTTTGCCGTTTCCGGTACAGGTGGCATCCAAAGCCCCGTTACTGGACCGTAGACGACGGGATTGATTGCCACCTCGTACCCACCATACGGATGTTCTTCCGCTGTCGGCAAATAACCGATGTAACCGTTCGTATAGCCTCCGAAAAAGGCGAGTTCCGTTTGACGCATCCGCTTTATCTGTAGCGCTGTCTCACAGAACGGCTCCATCGGGATGCCTGAGAACGAACCCTCATTTAGTTCAAACAATTGAACTTCGACCGGGATGGTGAGTGTTGTTCCCGATTGCTCTTGAACGTACGTTAACCAGCGTGCTGCGCTGACGCCCCAAGTCTGTTCAGCGTAAGTTGCCATGTCTTGTAATTGGTTTATCGTCGGTATTTCTGTTAAGCGCATCGGATAGATCACCGACTGAATCCGGTGATGCGTTAACGGTTGATACGACATGTCTGGGATCGTCGTTAAGACGTGTCCACTTAAAGCAAGCGCCATCTTCTGTAGGCTTTCTAGATCCCCGCGATATTTCGCATTGATATTCCCCGTCGCCCCTTGGACGATCACGACTGGACAGCCGAGTGCCTGTTCGAGGATCGTTCGAGTGACACCCGGATAATCACCGGATAAAACAACACTGTCTGATTTCAAGACGTTCGGATGCGCTGTACAGAAAACGAAGGCTCCGACGAGACACGCATTATCGGCACGTCGAACCAACAGCGTCCCGATTCGGTCATCCGTCACCCCAAGCGGATCCGTTCCCATCACCGCATGACCATTCCTTTTCTCCCGACGGTTGACGCCGAGTTTCCCCTGCGTCACACCCCAACCCATCTCGACCGACTGCATCGCTTCGCTTGCTTTGACGGCAGATACGATCGCTTGTTGCGTCAAGATCGTTTTATAGGCGACGGTCAACGGTTCAGTTCCCGCTGTCGCTGGACCTGAATGTGTATGCGTATAGACGACCATGATCTGTTCCTTCGAGACGTCTAGCCGGTCGGCGATTCCTTCACGGATGGTATCGGTATCTGCGACGAGCAAACCGATGTTATCGATGCTGACGAAAACCGATGTCGTCTGCTCACTTTCAAAGATGCTCGCTGTGACATATAGCGAATCGTGTATGCTCGCGACACCTTCTTCTCGGTGATAACCGATGAAGGCGGCACCGAGCGGCGGATTGATTACTTCCTGATGTATTCCAAAACGACTCATGTCTAACGTTCCCCCTTGAGTAACACACTATTTCTTCCATATACTAACATTAACTACAGTAGAGGAGGATATGAAGATGGCGATTCGTTGGAAGGAAGAGATGATTCAGTTCGAGACATTTCGTGAAGCCGAAGTTTGGGCAGACTCGATCACGAATGAGATTCATGGTCGTCCAATCACCGGATATTGCACCCCTGACTTTAAAGTCGCGACGATTCTTGCTTTTTATTTAGCGGAAAACCCAGACTATCGCGTACGGTCGGCAACGGTTCACCTCGATGAAGAAGTATATTATCAAGTCTGGGTCGAGATACTCGATTCACTTTGACTTCGTGAATTGGTCCAGGACGATTTCCTGAAACGCGCGTGTTACGGGTGAACCCCACTTCGACTGTTTCGTAAGCAGATGGGCATACATCGGTTCGAACGTCTCATCATGTTGAATGATTTTTATCGCACCTGCTTCCACTTCATCTGCTACCGTCACATGCGGTAACACAGCAAAACCAAGACCGTTCATCACCATCTTCTTGATTGCCCCGATACTCCACAATTCCTGTGTCTGAAACGAGATGTCTTGGTTTCTGACGCACGCCTCAAACATCGTTCGGTAACTACACCCGTCTTCATTCGTCAGATAGACGTATGTGTCCGCGAAAGATCGAATCGCGTCAAAATGATCCGGCATCGTCGGATGACCAATGATGACGATCTTCTCTTCTGTCAAAACATCATGCGTACAACGTTCAGCGGAAAACATTGGATACAGCATCAAGGCGACATCGACCCGTCCATGTAAGAGTTCGTCTTGATTTCCCTTACAAGTTCCATTCGATAAGATGATGTTGACATTCGGATATGCTGTCATGAACGTCTGTAAGACGGAACCAAGACGAGAGATCGTCAGTGACTCTGGCGCAGCGACCTTCAAGACGCCTTCAAAGGGATCCTGTTGTTGAATCGACTTGATTTTCTCGTGTGTCGCTAGTAAATCTTCAGCAAGCGGGATGATTTCCTGACCTAGCGGTGTAAGCTGAAGCGTACGATTGGAATAGAAAAACAAAGCATCGCCTACTTCTTGTTCGAGCAGTTGCATATGGGACGTAATCGTCGATTGCGTATAGCCGAGGTCACTCGCAGCTGCCGTATAACTCCTCGTCTCAATAATCTTCAAGAAGCTGATCAAATGGCGAATTTCCATTTCAAGACTCTCCTTTCATCGTCCATCGAAAAAAATGATGGAATGATTCTTTATTTCAATTTTATTTATCGATCTTGTCATCTTACACTAGAATTCAAGTATTCGATAGAACGAAAAAGGAGTGTTCTCATGAATGTTGTTGCTTTTTTATCTTATGTCATCATTACGTCCATCACACCTGGACCAAGTAATCTGTTAGTCCTGCATGAATCGAGCCACTTCGGTTTTCGTGGTGCTTGGCGATTTAATACCGGAATCTTACTAGGGTTCATGATACTCGGGTTGATCAGCGCATTAGGGACGACAGTATTACAAGCGACCTTACCTATGATCGAACCGATTCTTCAGTGGCTTGGTGCCGCATACCTCGGTTACCTTGCCTATAAGATTGGTTTCCCGAAGCAGACAGCAAGTCAGATCGATACCGTGCCAGCGACATTTTTATCCGGTCTGTTGTTCCAACTCATCAACGTCAAGAGTATCCTTTTTTTCTTAACCGCTTTATCGACGTTCATTCTGCCGCACAGCACGTCTACTGTAGAAATCGTTCAATACACGTTGTATGCCATCATTCTCGGGTGGATTGCCTTATTGCTTTGGGCAGGAAGTGGCTCGTTGTTTCGTTCGTTATTTCAAAGATACGACGTCGCGTTTCGCGTCATTATGTGTACCTTACTTCTTTATTCAGCTGTAACGATTTTTCAGTGAAATGCCGAAAAAGGACAGCACACCTCAGTTACGAGGCATGTTGTCCTTTGTTAATGCAATCATCGCTTCAACCGCCGCGTCCATCCGGTCTTGTAAACCAATCTTATTCAAAACGACGAGTCCTTCCGTGAAGACAAAGAGCAACGCAGTTTGCTGTTCGACATCTTCCCCCTCTGTTGGCACGTAGATCTGTTTAATCCAATCGTCGAACGACTCCCCGATCGTCCGCGTGATTGACGTATACGGTTCTCCCTGACTCGTTGCGAGATGGGTGATCTCGAACCAAAGATTCAAATATGGCTTGATTCGTGGCTCATCGATTGCTTGACGTAGAAAGCGGACGAATGCCGTGAACTCGAGTTTTAAATCCGGTTGCTGCAGTAAATCAATCAGTTCTTGGCTGATCGCAGTCAACACTGCGGTCTCGATATCTTGCTTATCCTTGAAATAATGCATCAGCATCCGGTCACTCGTCCCGGCAGCGGTCGCCATCTTCTTCAGACTCATTTCCTTGATGCTTGATGCTAACGTCGCTTTTGCGATCTGATGCGTATAATCCTGTCGCTTCTGTTCAAACTTATCCATTATGATCGATTCTCCCTTCTCCTTTTTCATCATACAACATCTAAGTAGATTGACGCATGAATGTAGTACATGCTACATTAATTTGTAGTAACCACTACATTTCAAGGAGGATCCTTTATGAAAGAATCTCAAGCTTCATTTGTAGACAGCATCCCGAAACCTTTATTGCTCGTCATTACGATCGCTTTCGCTGTTTTAACTGCCTTTTCGATAATTGATTTTGGTGTACTTGGCATCTTTACGGAAGCGACACAAAACACGGCGACGCTCCAGATTTTCGTCGACCTGATTCTCTGCGCCCTCTTCATCATCGTTTGGCTCCGCCATGATACACGTCGTACCGGACGAAGCTTTCCGCTTTGGGCAATCATCACCCTCGCGATTGGTGCGTTCGGACCCCTACTTTATTTGTTGACTCGAAAATCATGACGTTCTGACACGTGCCGCATCTTCGGTACGTGTTTTTCTTAAGATAAACTTAAGAAAGAGACTCCGTCTATCAACAGAATTCGATCGTATCCTAAGAGGTAGATTACAACTTAAAGGAGTTTTTACCTCATGAAAAAAGCCATCTTTGATACGATCGTCCACTTAAATGCTCGACCAGTTGTCGCGAACACACTAAAACGGTTTGCAATGAGTCGCTTTAGTAAACCGCTCATCCGACCTTTCATTCGCACCTATCACATTCAGACGGATCAAGCGCTGAAGTCTGTCGATTCGTTTACCTCGCTGCACGATTGTTTCGTACGCGAGTTACGTCCCGGTATGCGACCAATCGCAACCACGACGGATGCCTTCGTCAGTCCGAGTGACGCCGTCCTCTCCATCGTCCCGGCATTAACGCAAGATAGTCGGTTTACAATCAAAGGACAGGTCTATACCGTTGCTGAGCTGATCGGCTCAAGCGAACGCGCCGAGGATTACGCGAACGGTGTCGCCTTGATTTTCTATTTGAGTCCGACCGACTATCACCGAGTCCACTCGCCAGTCACGGGTGAGATCACGACGAGTTATACACTCGGGCGAGAATCGGCACCCGTCAATGACCTGGGGCTACGATTCAGCAAACGTCCGCTGACACGTAATTATCGCCGCGTCACCCGTCTGCAAGTCGATCACCGCACGATCGAGCACGTCATGGTCGGTGCGCTGAACGTCAATACGATCGTTCAGACACATCAAGGACGCCTGCTGGAGCGTGGTGCAGAGTTCGGTTACTTTTCGTTCGGTTCAACTGTCATCCTCGTCTTGCCACCGGACACGGTCGAACTCGCTCCAGGCATCGAACGTAGCGTCAAGATGGGTGAGCAGATCGGACGCTGGATATCCTAAAAATGGATTCCCCTTTTTTAAGATTTCTGACTAAGAAAAGCATTTGAATTTGCTAGACTAAAGGAAACTGCTGTTCAGAGGTGATCCTCATGTCCGAACGCTTATTTAAGCGAACATTACTGATTGCATGCTTACTTTTCCTCACGTTTTTCACGCTCTATGGTATTCACCGCGCTTCAGCGATATCTGAACCCGAACACCTCATCTTTCAGGCAAAAGGCGAATCCTGGAACGCCGTGATTCATGTACGGCAAGTCAAAGAACGTCCTTTATCTTACCGGGTAAGCGAAGGCTACGCCCTAACATATATCGGACAGGATCTAAAACGAGTGGAGCACCAACAGAAACCTGTGACCTGGTTTGTCGATAGTCAGTTGTCAGATGGTCGATATGCTAAACACTCTAGCCATTTCCAAAGCTTCATTGGAACCGAAAGAGATGGCGCCACCTTTGAGACGAGTGCCGCCTTACAAATCTTTAAAGATACTGACACGTACCATGTCCGAATCAAATGGGATGGCAACCGTGAAGAGCAGTTGACGTTAACGTGTATCGGCATGGAATAACTTACAAAACGGGAAAGAGGTTATATCATGAAAAAAGTCGTTTTATCATTCGCTTTCTCGATTATGACGGTATGGATATTAGTTGGTTATAATAATGAAGAGATAATGCAAAGTACTAGTGAAAAACCGACGGCATCCGAAGTATTGAGCGAAGATGCTAAAGCAGACATTTTTCAATTCAATGATACGATCTACAAATCAGACGTAGCATGGGCAGAAAAAACCGAAGTCACTCAGAATGAAAAAGTTGGAGAAATTAAAAGAAGAAGTTCGGATAAAGACGCTTTTGATAATGGGACTGCTACGAAACTCTATAAGGGTACCGTCCTATACTCTACTAAAGAAAGAAATGACATTTTGCTAGTGAGTTTCAATGGGAAATTAAAAAAGTACGTTGCTTTAGGAGAAGGTTAATTTGTCTATAAGAAAAGGCATCCTCAGCTAAGGATGCCTTTTCTTATTTAGATCATGCTGATAATTGAGAAGCTAATCAGCCGTTGACGACTTTTTCAGATACATCTTCATTCATCGACTGACGATTGATCGAGAGCGTTTCTCCCTCTTTAAGTCGTTTTCGATATTCTGCTGTCGCCGTGAATAAGACATCTGTTGACGAGTTGAGTGCTGTCTCAAACGAATCTTGTAACACACTGACTAGAACACCCGCTGCTACGACTTGCATCGCAATGTCATTCGGAATCCCGAATAAGCTACATGCGAGCGGAATCAAGAGGAGCGAACCGCCAGCGACACCGGATGCGCCACATGCGCAAACGGCAGCGAGAACACTCAAGATGATGGCTGTCGGAAGGTCGACTGGGATACCGAGCGTATGAACCGCTGCTAACGTTAAGACGGAAATCGTGATGGCCGCTCCCGCCATATTGATTGTGGCACCGAGCGGAATCGAGATCCCGTACGTCTCTTTATCGAGGTCAAGTTTCTTACATAATTCCATGTTGACCGGAATGTTTGCAGCTGAGCTTCGTGTGAAGAAAGCGGTAATTCCACTCTCCCGGATACATTTGAAGACGAGTGGGTATGGATTCTGACGAACGTTGATGAACACGATGAGAGGATTAACAATGAGTGCTACGACAAGCATCGTGCCAATCAATACCAATAATAAATTCCCGTAATCGAGCAATGAAGAAAGACCGTTTTCCGTAACAGAACCAATGACGATTCCCATGATACCAAGAGGAGCCAATTTGATGACCCATCCGACCATTTTCGCAATGGCGTCAGAGAAATTCGAGATGAATGTCTTCGTCGTATCGGACGCATTTTTTAAAGCGATTCCTAACACGATCGCCCAAGTCAGAATGCCAATGTAGTTCGCTTGGATGAGCGCATTGACTGGATTATCAACCATGTTTAAGACGAGTTTCTGAAGAACTTCAACCGTGTTCCCCGGAGCAGCCAATTGTTCCGCACCTTCTGTTAATCGAATGTTCACTGGGAAAAGGAAACTAACGATGACCGCAATGGCTCCCGCTAGGAACGTCCCAAGCAGATACAAGAAAATGATCGATTTCATATTCGTCTGCTGTCCTTTTTTATGCTGCACGATTGATGCCATAACTAAGAAAAAGACTAAAATCGGCGCGACTGCCTTCAGGGAAGAAATAAATAAAGTCCCAAAAATGGTCAAGGATTTCGCCGCTTCAGGAATCGTGACGGCTAAAATAATACCCACGATCAAGCCAATCGCGATTTGTTTCACTAAACTGATTTGGTTCCACATCTTCAACACTTTCATACGTTCCCCTCCAGGCTTACAAAAAATAAGTTATTTAGAATTCGAAAAACGATGACTTCTCTCTTCTACTCAAAAGGATGAATAGTCTAGTCATTCACTTTTCTAAAAATTCTCGCAGTTTGTTGTGTTCTATTCTTGCATAAATCGTGTGAAATAAAAACTAGTTTTTTGCAAGAAATATAATTCCTTTTACTGGATGTTGAATTAGCATACGAATGCAATCGATTGCATAATTACAAAAAAAGTAGAAGAAGAGACATGCCTCCTTCTACTTCATTATGTAAACTAAATCTTTTTTTAAGTGTTAATTATCCTTTCTTTACTTTTCAAGAGATCGTTGTTTTTTTGCGTTTGACGATCAACAAAACGATCACGAATAGAAACTCAAGGATTGTAAAGATGCCGACGAAGAAATAGACGACTAACACCTGACTAATCCCATCGACAGCAATCGTGTAAAACCACAGTAATGAAATGACCGTCGTATAAAGAAGATTGATGATTGTTCCACTAATCAGACTAGCTTTCAAACTTTTCTTACTCCGCGCCTGGCTCACGATGATGATGATGGCACCGATCACCCAGACGATGAGTATGAGTTCAAGGATAGTCTTATCGTTCCATTGTACATCCATGATTTACTCTCCTTTTCAATAGGCTGATTGAATGCGATTGATACCTATATTTTACAGCAATACAAACTCTTCTAGCCTTATGAAAGTTAAGCAAATAAGTTTTTAAAGATCCAAATCAGAATAGTCTTTCATTTTCCTAACCCGAACACTTTCCTCCTGACCGATTTGATCGGTTTCTTTCAAACGGTGCTGAACGACGAGCAACACCAATACGATCGCAGATAGCACACAAATTGTCGCATAATATGGGTGTGTAAATCGCTCCAACTCAATCGCCGATAGCACCTGTAAGATTGTCAATCCCGCAAGCATCCCGTGAAAATACCTTTGATAGTTGCGCGGTATTCCTGGCTGTCTGAACGTCTCATACCAAATGTATAAGCCAAGTCCGAACGCGAGTCCGTTCAGGATCGGCGAAGGAAGGAGGAAGAGAAGAATGCCGAGACCAAGCATCAACCAAGCGTATCGAATAGCGGGCTTAAAGAAAGCAGGATCGAGCTGCGCTTCCTCTTCCTCGATGACGGGCGCTGCTTTCTCCGCTTCGGTCAATGGTCGAAAACCAAGGGCTTCTTTCGCTTCCGCTAACTCAAGCATTCGTTTCTTCATCCCGAAATAAAACGGAAAACGTTCTTTGACGACCTCCCCTTCATCCGTTTGACCATCCGCTTGCTCTTGCACGGATACCTGATACAGCGTGCGCCCCATCCGGTAACTGACCCAGTAGTCGGTCGCTTGACCATTGTCGCGCTTGAGTTCAATCACCTTCGTTTGTCGATTCGTCATGATATGTGATTCCTTTCGTCGCAAGTTCCTGTAATTGTCCTGACGCATATAACAGGAGAATGAACCCTGAAATGAGACAGACCGATCCGTTAATCGAGAGATTGATTGGTGATAAATAGTTTTTTGATGAGCCCGCTAAGGCGAACATGAAAAGTGCTCCTGACCAGCGATACATGCGAGTACGTGCAGATTTTCCTTCGAGATGCATCGGCCAGAAAATCATCAGAACGACGAGTGTTATGTATCCTGGAATCGGCAAGATATCAGTCAGCGTCAGTAATCCACTGAATAAGATCAATAGAGCGCTTAAAATACGCAACTTTATGATTCGTCGGTCGGCTCGAAAATCCATCGCTTCAGACAGAGCAAAAGGTGACCGGATGTATCCATCGTCTAACTTTTCACGGACCCACGTTTTTTTCTGCCGATACGCGAGGAACGGATTTTTGAAAACAATCCGCTTCGTTGCGGACTCTTCATTCGTTTCCATCGTATCCCCGCTATCGATTGCCTGCTCTTTTCGGGCAACACCTTCCCGGCAGAATAAAGTGCGCCCCTCTTGGTGAAAGACGATGTGATGCACACGATCGTCGATTTGTTTTACTAATTGAATCATGATTTGTGCTCCCTTTATCTTACTTTCTACATTCTTATAGGTCTCACCATGCTGCGCTGACAGCGTATAGTATGAACAGTCCACCTAAGACACAGACGTAACCATAATGTCTGACGGTCAACGAACAAAATAGGATGACGCCAATTGACAAAATGATACTGAGTACGAATGAATCTACCGTGTCGACACTATCCCCGTGTCCTTCTAACGGTGTCTTTTTCGCATACTTTGAGCGGATGAAATAGATGCCTAACGTCAACAAGAATATCCCGACACCAAGTCCAAGAAACGGTACCACCATCGACGTCTCCTCCGACATATGTATTCTTTGAATATATTTGTTTCATGAAGTTATTATACAACTATTAATTACGATATTTTCCTTTATTAAGTTTCATTGGAATTTTTCTATGTCTGGTCTATATTTATGATGTTTGGCGTATGATTTTTTCTTTTATATCTCGATTTTTCACAAAAGGAGTGCAAAACTATGTACGCTTCCATCGCACCAGTCTGCACTCCTATTTCGCATTGATGTATTCACTTTTCTTATGTAAGATTCTTGTCCGAAAAAATCAGGTCATGGACCTGTACCACAAGAGACCGCATACTTTTCTTCACTCACCTTCTTCGAATAACAGACAAAAGGAGTTCCGCCTGTTTCACTTTTCCAATGGTACCAAAACATATGGTAACGCTCCGCTTGTGGATCTTGTTCCGTAATGATTGCAAAGTAACTTTGATAGAAATAGCCTTCTTTATAAAGTTGGTGTCTTAGAGCACCTCTCGGCGAAGCATCCGTAAACAGAACCGGTGATAGGATCGGCATGAGTAGTACGATGATAGCTAGCGTTCCGAAACATATCAGGACTATTTTCTTTCTGTTCTTTTTCTTAGAATTCGATTTACCCATCTTTTTCAACCTTTCCTTTTTTGGTTTTTTTTGTTATATAGTAACATTATCCATACAACAGAAAGAGGTTTTGATATTGAAGAAAACTATTTTATTATCACTCTCTTTAGGTGTACTTCTATCTTCTGGCTTTTTGATCAGTAACGCAATAGCGACTTCTAATATTTCACAGGAAAAATCTGAAAGCACGATTTCAAAGGAGCAAGCCTTCACTTTTTTCACGAAAGTCCTGGAGCAACAAAAGGCAGATTTTTTAAACAATACACCGTTAGCACACACCAATCAATCGAGATTATCTTCACGCGACGAGGCTGTATTAATTTTTCTATCTAGTACAAAAGTGGATAAAAAACAGCTACATTCATTTAGTTATAAAATTTCTAACGTAAAAGTGTACTCCGAAAATCAACGAAATTACGCTGAAGCTTATGTAACACGAACTTTTAACTTCGGAAGTGGGCTTGAAACGGGTTTAGGTGATACATTAGTGCTTGAAATCCAATCAAGTCCAGATGATTTAAAAGGACCGTCCCACACCATTTCCTCGAGTAAATCAACGAGTGAAGTAAATGAGAAGTTCTCTGTTGATGAATTTTTAGAAAAGTATGAAGCAGAGGCAACAAAATAAAATAACGTACAGCTACGTCTAAGAAAATTTACATCGGATATTTTGCTAACGTCATGCTTTACAACACGAGTAATGCTCAGTACTAGTTGATATAGTCATACGAGTTCACTTCTTTTGAATAAAGTACAACTTATGCTATATTTCGTTTTGGTAATTCTTTTAACGAAGGAATCAGTCATTGTATTTTAATTTTATGGATAAAGGAGTTATCGTGTTGAGTAAATTTAGTATTCCTGTCGAAGCTGCTTTAAAAGTAATCGGCGGGAAATGGAAAGTCGTCATCTTGTGCCACTTGTTTAAAGATAAGTACCGGACGAGTGAGTTGAAACGCCTCATGCCGAATGTCTCTCAAAAAATGCTGGTCCAGCAATTAAGAGAATTAGAACAGGACGGTGTCATTCGACGTGTCATCTATCACCAAGCTCCACCTAAGGTCGAATATGAGTTAACGGACTATGGACGATCATTAAAATCGACCATGGATGTCTTATGTGACTGGGGAGAGCAACATCTCCAAAATGAACACTTGAAGAATAGCTGTTAATTTTTCTGTACTTCCCTAAACAGCCCTGCATTTTCGAATGCAGGGCTGTTTGCTGTTTGATTTTTTTTACTTCCCTCGCCCCTGTGATTTAGGAAAAGTCACTTTTTGGTGACTATGGAACTTTAAAGTGCCGTCTTCTTATTTCTGATTGCTCCCGATATGATGATGTCACACAGACAGCATGATTTTTTTGCTGTAATTTTGATAAAGGAGCTAGATGAATATGAAAATCTCTACAGTACGGTTAAACAATGGCGTGGACATGCCACAAGTCGGATATGGCGTATTTCGTGTCGAGGACGGTGCGGATCTCGAGCAAGCGGTCGTTACTGCGATTCGCGAAGGCTATCGTAGTATCGATACTGCAGCCATCTATGGTAACGAACAAAGTGTCGGCAGAGGCATTGCGAAAGCTATCGAAGAAGGACTCGTAACACGCGAAGAACTATTCGTGACATCAAAAGTCTGGAATGCACATGGATCATATGAAGAAACACTTGTTGCTTACGCAGAATCCTTAGAAAAAATGCAGTTGGAGTACCTCGATCTCTACTTGATCCATTGGCCAGGGAAAGCCAAGTATCAAGCTCCTTGGAAAGCACTTGAAGAATTGGTTCAAACGGACAAGGTCCGCGCGATTGGTGTGAGTAATTTTCAAATCCACCATCTCGAAGACTTACTGCAACATGCATCCATCATACCTGTCGTCAATCAAATCGAACTCCATCCGAAGCTAACTCAGTCAGAGTTGCGTCAATTCTGCAGTGAACATGGGATTCAAATTGAAGCCTGGTCACCGCTTATGAATGCGGAACTTCTAGAAAATGAGGTCATTCAGGAGCTCGCTACACAATACAAAAAATCAGCTGCTCAAATCATTCTACGATGGGATATTCAGCAGGGCATCATCACGATTCCTAAGTCCATGACGCCTTCACGGATGCAAGAAAATCTGCGCATCACTGATTTCGAAATCCTTCCAGAAGATATGGAACGATTAAACCAATTGAATGAGAATCTTCGGAGTGGACCGGATCCAGATACGTTTGACTTTTAATCAATACAGAGACTCTATCTTCTCTGAAAAGGAGCTTATCGATGTCGATCGAAGACTTGATACAACAAACACAACAGGAAGAACATACTTTACGTTTTAAGCGATTCGCACACGATGATATCTTTCCGTTAGGATTGACCTTGATTCAAGAAGCACAGAAAAACAACGTATCCATCGCCATTGATATTACCGTCAATGGTACGTCGATGTTCCATTATAAGATGCCAGGTACGACCCGTATCAACGGCGAATGGATCGAACGAAAAAAACGAGTCGTCGACTACCATCTTCACAGTTCTTACTTCATGCAATTACGATCTGCACGTAGTGAGATGACGTATAACGAGGAACATCGATTAGACTCAAGCTTTGCTGCTTTCGGTGGTTCTTTCCCGATCATACTCGATGGTGGACTGATTGTCGGAATGATCACCGTTTCAGGGTTAACTCCTGAAGAAGATCATGAGATCGTAGTAAATGCATTGCGTACTTATCTAAACGAACGGGAGGTGCTCTGATGCCATTACTTTCTCTAAATACTTGGCCAGTGATGTCACGTGATACGAAACGACAACTCATCCATCAACTGACGAATACAACGGTCGAGACACTGAACATGATTCCTGACAAGATTCGAGTCATGATTCACGAACAAAAACCAGAAAACTTTGGAAAAGCGGGTGCCATGGCATCCGACCCAACCTTTTCTTCCGATAGTCGCATAACAAATTGGCAGACACGAACGTCTTATGCAACTGACGCCACTCCGGTCGTAGGAATGGCTATCTTGACGATCGATGTGTGGGATACGTTCGATCAAGAAACAAAAGATGCTTGGGTGAATAAGTTAACTGAAGTTCTCTCGCTTTTCACCCATGCACCGGGAGATAAGATATTGATTCTTATTCGAGAAATGCCCCCAGGAAATTGGGCGCAAAACGGTGTCACAGGTATCCATGAAGAGTTTTTAACGAAAAGCAGAAGAATTGAGTGTTCCACATTCATAAAGCTGTAGATGTAAGTAAAAAAGTCACCGTACTAGGTGGCTTTTTTACTTACATGAAGGTCGAAGAGATAGACATCCTGTCTAAGACAAGTAGTAATAGTTCTTATCCCTTCACTTAGTATATAGAAACATAACACATGTATTTTCGACTCTAAAATTACATATTTTGACTATAAAGAGACAGAATGTTATCTTTATTATAGTGATTATTTATTTTTTAAATAATATTCCAGGATATTCATGTATGTGTTGAAGGGATGATTATATGTTGAAAAGAATACTTATACCTTTTTTATGTGTTCCTTTAGTCGTTTTAACCGCATGTTCAGAAGAAAGTCAAAGCGAAAAATTTAAATCGGAGTCCATTGAAATCAACAATGACAGTGAAGTGAATATCGTTCCTCTTTACTCCCCCTATCAAAAATACTTAAAAGCTTCACTAAAAGATAATGATATTGAAGTGAGTAAACAAAATTACATAAAATATGTTCTAAACGATATCGATAAAACGGGTGAAAAAGAAGATTTTGATACTACTTCTTTAAAAGGTTTCTTCATGCTGCAATCGACTGCTTATCAGCAAGCACTGCTTGATCGAATCGATGCTCTGGAAGAACGACAAGACGAGATTAAAAAAATCATCACAAAAAACTACACTGCTGCGCATAAAGTCCTTCCAAAGAAAAAGAGTACGATTTTCATCGTACCGATTAACTCGGAATATACGACGATGACCGAACCGATGGGTGGAGTAGCAGCAGGAACGTACAAAGATGCGGTCGTGCTCTATCTGGCGGAAGATTTTGATAAGGATGCTCTCGCCTATACCGTTGCACATGAATACCATCATTTAATCCTTCAAGATAGACCAGAATATCAGATGAATAAATTACTCGATTCGGTCATTGTTGAGGGAAAAGCAGATGCTTTTGCTGATCGAGTCTTAAAAAATGTGAAGGCCCCGTGGGATGAACCCATGGATGATACGACAATCAAACATGTCGCAAAGTTGATTCAAACTGGTGAAGCTACTTACGAGGACCTCGTAGGCGGTAGTCCTCAAAAAGACATCCCCCGGTGGAGTAACTACAATTTAGGACACGATATCCTCAATCATTATTTTAAATTACATCCAGATTCTAAAATAGAGGAATGGTCCTTTAAAGGTGAAGCTGATCTTTTGAAAGGATACAAATACCAAAAGTTACTTCAGTGAGAAAAGTATATTTTTGATATATTCCATAAAAAACAGACAGATGAAATAACAAGAACAGCTTACGTGTCCTAGGGAAATTTCTCTACCGAGCTCAATAACATCTTAATATGGACCAATATCTATGACAAAAAAAAGATCAAGGTACAGCTGCTTTAAACAGATCTGTATCTTGATCTTTCTTCAATTTTAAACATTTTTTGTTTTCTTGTAATAGATACACGGCGCCGTCTGATGCATATCCTGTTTTCGCAAACGAGGAGAATGAAAGAACTTATAATGATCATCGCCTCCCTAAACATGGTCAAAACAAAGACAAATGACTATGTTTACTTCAATTTGAATATGATTTCATTCACTTTTTTTAGATTTAATCGTACCCATCTGAAATATTTACAATTCAAATTTCAGCCTTCAAGGAGTCATTATTCAAGATTATCGACTAATTCTATATACTAAAACCTTAATTTGTATTTCAATGTATTACAAAGGAGTTGATAATCATGAGTACCATTTCTGTACGTCTGGATGAAGAGGATACACGACTCATCAAGGAATATGCGAAGGCAAAGAACATCACGATTTCTACACTAGTTCGCGATGCCGCCCTCGACTACATCGAAGGCGAAATCGATTTACAACTCTATCATGATTCCATATCAGTGCACCGTAAAAAATCAAAAGCGATCTCTTTCGACGCCATGATGAAGGAACTCGGTTTAAAATGATAGCATATACAGTAGAATTTGAGCGCGGAGCTCAAAGGTCTCTCAAGAAGATGAATCCCCCAAAAGGCGCGGATCATCATGTCCTGGATCAAGAAGAACCTTGTTGGAACGGATAATCGGTGTCGTCATGGTAAAGGACTCATATCGCACCACTCAGGTGAATGGCGGAATCGCATCGGCGACTATTGTCTGATTGCTGACATCCAAGATGAAAAAGTCATAATCTTGATTCTTGAAATCGGACATCGTAGGGATATCTATAAATAAGATGACTAGAACTTACGTACGTTTAAAGTGATCTAGTCTTAAATTTTGAGGAAATACGAAACACCTCTTGAATAGTACACTTAAAAAAAAGTACTAACATCAGAGGTGTTTTTGCTTCTTTACTTTCTTTAGATTAAAGGTTTACGGTTAAAATCTACTAACTCATCTGTCTCAAACAAAAGATCTTCAAATTGATCCGCTCCGTGTTTTTCAATATATTTCTCCTCAGATTCAAAAATCGGTACGAACCAGACTGGCAATACGGTATCTGGCTCATTCCCAACATTAGAATCTGTTTCAAATAGGAAGAAGGATTCATCAAAGTACACAGGACTTGTAACATAAACAGAGGAGAACTGATACTTTTCAAATATTCCTTCAGGGAGTGGATAATACTCTGCTGCATCAAATGCATGTCCTGTTCTCATAGCGTATTCAGCCAATTGCCAGAGTAGAAAAATGATCTCATCCTGAACGTCTGGTTGTTCCGCTGACATCATTATTTCTTGATGCATCAGTGAACCGTCTTCCATTTGGAGTGGATGAAAAAGTAATCCAAGGGATGCAATCGTATAGGTTTCATTAAATGGTGCATCTTTGAGTTTCAAGATTTGGACGTTCTTTCGTTCAAGTTCCTCGATTGGAAATGCTTCCGTGAATTCTCCGCAATGCTGTTCTAAATGATCAAGATAATTCATTAAATAAATCTCCATTAAAATTTATGATTACTTGCTTCTAATTACAGCGTTCATATTCAAAAATCGCCCACCGAAGCCATAAGACTGCTTCTGTCACCTCGCCTAATTCATTACAATAATCCTGAGTCAATACTTACGCAAGTCCACGCCATCGCAGATATCGTCTATGCACAAGGGTGAACCAAATAAACTGAAGCCGCTGTGGATCAGCGGCTTTTTAGTTTTTACTCTGTTTCGTGATCAAAATATGCGTTCTTTCAGGAATCTCAATGTCTTCTAACTGATCAAGTTCCAAAGATAGTGTCATACTTTTTACTTTTGGATAGTACTCTTCCCCAATCCAACATGTATACAATTCGAACGATTCACCCTCGTCTAAGAAGTCATTCATGAACGTAAACAGATAACGTAGCTTTTCTTTCGACTCCAGTGCAATTTCAGAATCAAAAGGTTCAACGATCTCGATGCCCCAGTTACTCGAAATTTCATATACATACCATTTGTGAAAATGCTTCGTTTTTACTTCATACAGACAGTCTTCATCCGCAAAACAGGGACCGATATATAAAGGAACGGTCTCATCTTCTTCATATAAATTGAGATACTGTTCAGGAATTTGTCTCTCCATACAAATATATGACGCTAAGCTCATTATGCTTCCTCCTTATGTATGATGTTTCCATCGTTAGTTGAAAAACGTCTTTCGATCGTCCATCTTTCCAAAATGAGCGATCTTTCCATTCGTACAAAAGTGATCGAGCATGCCAAATCGATTCGTTGCATCGCGGGTCACGATGAAGTTATAGGGCATCAATAACGAGAATTCAGACATGAAGTCTTCAAGCGTTTGCCGTGCGGGACGTGCATCTCTCGAAAAAAATCCTGGCGTGAATTCTTTTCGATTCAGCAAATGCAATAAACATTCTTCAAATACCGCTTGCCAATTGGAGTCGTGCAACGTCAACACGTGAATCGAACCATCATTATCTAGAACATCCCGACCACAAAAGACAATCTCGACTGGAAACGTGACATGCGGTAAAACTGCATCGAAAAAGTTCTCATACTCTGTTCCAACGTCATCAAGCTCCTCATACGCGACTCCATACATCGAGACACAATCGTTCGTGACTCGGACGATTCCTTGTCCTTGTTTTTGGATAATGAGCGTCACTTCTGCTTTAGTCGCCATTTCCTGCTGTTCGATGACAAGGTGTTCGAGAAATCTTTCAAGCTTTGAGTCGTCGGTCATAATCATGTGAGATCGGACCGTCCAATCTGAAAAATCGTCGATGTTTGGATTCTGCTTGAGTGGTCGTTCCAGTAACTTTACTTCAAATGGATACGAATGCTGACTTACTTGAAGACGGACGAGGTCTTGCCAATCATCGCGTGGTAGCAGTTCCCGGAACACATCGATCCACTCGTTTCGGTCAAGTAGCATCCTATTCTTATTTTTCATCTTTCATCCGACCTTCTAGTTTGCTACAAAGATAGCCCACGATATGTTCATGCGTCGTCCGTTCTTCAAGATCATCATTGTCAACTAATTCATTGATTGTCTCCGAGATGACCTGCCATAATGCGGTTCCGTGATACTCGTCGTATGGTGTTCTCACTTCCGGTCCTCCTTTTATCCTCTTCGGATTTCATTCGAAAAACTCTCCGTTCTTTGAAACGCAGAGATCATGTCTTCTCCAAACAACGTGATGCTACCCTCCCACGGGTGACCGAGATATCCCCAGCGAAAATCACGAGCGATGAAAAAGGAGTAATCGCCATCTGGAACTGCTGGAATCATCCAGTCTCCTTCTTCATTGCGAAGAAACGGATGTCTTGGGTCGATCCAATACCCTTGATGATTCCAATCGAGCGCCATGACGCGTTCTCCTTCAACACTTAGCTCGATCAGAATACGCTTTAACGTTTGCTCGATTTCTTCGCTTTTTTCATAATCCACTTCGTATGTAATGAACGGACTCGGGGCATGGTATGAGGGGAAAACTGTCGTACTGGGTGCGAATTGAAATTGTTGATCAATGACGTGCCATATCTTCTCGTCCTCCGCTTGCGTCATCGGAATCCAGCTCCATGGTTTACCTTCACCAATCAAATCGAACGTCGCTCCTTGAGGATATAGAACGGTGTACGCTGCTCCTTCTTGTACTGCAATTTTTGGTTCGTCTTGTACATCGCGTGCTTTCGTCTCTTCAAAAATTAGTGCAATGGCTGCCTCGACATCAAGGACATGGTAAAAGATATTCGTCGTACCGCTACCGATATCTCCCCCTTCGCAGTAGCCGTTCCCCGTATGAAGCAAACCATCATTGATTACTTCTTCCATCATGTAACGTCGCTCGAGCGCTGTTTCTTCCTGATCCTTTTCATAAGAAAACTGGACGATTAATTCCCGGTAATCTGTCTCGTTCAGCTCGCGATAGCCTTGACGTTCAAACTTCTCGATCAGCTGCAAAATCTGTACACCTAATCGTTTGAAGCGCGAGACACGCATTTGCTTTACGTTTTCTGCTTTCACCCACGCTCCAACGATTCCTTGATGTTGAACGATGAGGCGTCCCTCTGTATAGATTGTTTGGTAGAGCGTATCCGAGCCGTTTTGTTTTGTCAGTTGGATCATGAGTAGTTTCGCTCCTCCATCAACAGTTCGTAGTTCATGTCTCTTATCTTGAACGTTTAGCTTTTACATCTGTTCGTCTGAACAGTGTCTTATTCAGCCCATACCGACAAACGAGTCCGAGGATCATTGTCATCGGTCACCCACTTGATTCCGGTATACCCACGTTTCATCGCATTCTCATAAAATGCTTCAGATACGTGCTGCTCCTTGCAATAGATATCGACGTACATGCAGTCATATACCAAAATCGCGATTTGACAATTGCTTTCCTGAAACCACTCATAACTTGTTCCCACTTCTTCAGTCTGACCACTTTGAAATGCAAACAATTCAGCAAAGATCAAGTAATTGCTTGGTCCCCTTAGCCATTTCGCTAGTTCATGTCCTGTCGCTATCCGATCGATTGAAAACTCTTCTAAACTGTCATACAACTCCCCACCCATGGTTTGGATCGGAAAATCAAAGTTACGAAGAAACCAATCATACGCCTTCATTTCAATCGCACTTAATATGTCGAGCAAGACACGTCCCGGTTCATTCGGAATTTCAAACGATACGCCACGCAGACTCATCGAATTCCTTCTTTCTACATTGTTATAAGAAAGCTGCCGTATAAAAACACTGTAGTTCCTGTTCTTCACTCGAACTTCCCCATGTGCAGATGGCATAACCTTGTGCGGTTAGTGTCGTGACCATCTCGACAACTGGTAAGTTTCCACTTTCTGTTAAGCCAATCTCGAGCACCTGATCAAGTAACTCCTGACAGTGTGACGGTCGATCATGATTCGCACAAATAATGGTATACATAGCTGGAGAATCACTAATCATCTCGATAGCTGTTGTGAGCTGTTCGATACCAAATTCAGCAATCCCAACGTAGTACGGTTCTTTCCCCACTTGGACCAGTACTTCTATTCGAGAGGTGAAGCCCTCGAGCATCTCTTCTCGTTCGAGTAGACGCCACAGCTTGTAATAATCAAAGATTCTTTTGGACTGAAACTCATTTCTGACACACACTACTACATAAAAGCGATACGTGCTTAGCGCATGCTTTTTCGCTAGCTCATCACGGAACATCTCACTACTGATTTGTTTGAACTGGACGATATCTTCTGGAAACAAAAGCATCTCACCGACCACACATAGACAGCGAATTGATGAACTCGCATCCGCAAGCCATGGAAAGATGCGTGTCGCATCGCTATGCTCTTCAAGATACGTTTTCATGAAGTATCTCCTTTTTCATTCCCATTGACACGTTACGCTTTGATTGGTTTCAAATCGTAGATGTACGAGTTCATTTGTTTTGAGATTAGACAGTTTCAGCGAACTTTGAGCTTCATTCGTATAAGGCCATTCGAATCTGACACCTTCGATTTTCTTCAGTAAAAAATATGCCCAGTGCCGATTGTATTCATTTTCGGATAGGACATCCCATAACGCATCTTCACAATGATTCGCCTCGTAGACATATAATTTCATGACCGTGTTCTCCGATATCACGTGTAACCCCGCGAATACAGGAGGATTCGGAATTCGCGGTTTTTGAATGACCAAGGTATAGCCCTCTTTCAGAAGATGATTCAATTGTTCTCGGCTATCCGGAAGCTCCTCTTCGATGACGGAAGCCGGCAGTTCTCTGATGCGAATCGGCAGACCCACCTCATATTCAAAGGGATCTTCGAGTGCGAGTAAGTCTTCACGAGAATAGATTATTTTCATGATATTATCCTCACATTCTTTTATGTAGTGCTTTCAGATTACACGCGCGCCATGCATCACGGATGATATCTTGGAAAGTCGTTGCCTTCGGTTTGAGTTTCAACGTTCTATAATCGAAGCGATAGACGGCTTCGTCTGGACGCTCTTTCAATACTGCATAGTATTCGTCCTGTCTAAACGACGAGCCAAAAAAGAAATACTTGTCACGGATTGCATCGAACTCGGTTAACGCGTATTCATCGAGACTGTCCGAGAGATTGCCCTGGATCTCATGCGATAACCCGTTCCAGCTCGTTAGCGGTATACCGTATAAGTTCAACTCTTCGGTAAAACGTACACCGTTACATACCTTCAAAATACCTTTATACCACTCCGGAATCGCAAAATGATCGATCTCGAATGCTTGGATGCGGGCTTCTGGACAAGGACTCTCCACGGACACTTGATAGTTTTGGATGGAGGATGAATAATCATACAAATACAGCTTGTGCTCCACCTTCTCACCTTCGATTGGAATACTGTATTTCAAGGATTTTTGATCGTTCACATAAAATAGTCGCATCGCCTGAAGGATATTTGTAAGAAAGACATCGTCTGGTAAAGCAGTGTTCTGATGATTCAGTCGTGGAACTTCAACGTCTTCCAGCGATATTTCTTTCTCGTCATCGTGTTCTTCAAAAGCCTCATGTTCTCCGAGGACGATCGCAATCCCTGTCATGTCACCGTTTTCCCGTCGGACAAGGACTTCATAGTGTCCGTCCCCCATTAACTGAACGGCGACACCGAACGGAAACAGGAAGATTTCATCTTCCATCATTTCATCTGAGATTGCGATATAGAACGGATCGATTTCTTCGTCGAACTCTAGCGTATTTCGAATCTCCCAGTCGATGGCTTCCCGTCTCCCGTAATCCGCTGTGTTCATGACGACGAGTTGCGCTGAATCGACGACGACTAGATCGGATAGCGGTTCGAAATCGGATGGAGCTATCTCCGTTTTTTCGTTCACTGTTAGGTAAAGCAAATTGATTGATTCGAACTCATCTTCGTCATAGAAGACCGTCCAAATCGAACCTTGTTCAACTGGAATTGTCACGTTGTATTCTACATCCGGCTCAAGGAAAGCCGGATCCGAGACAATCAGATTCCCTTTGTGACTTGTAAACGTGCCTAGTTTTTTCATGTTAAATACCTCTTTCTTAAATATAACGGAGAGGACATTTCTAACTTGGTAATGCCATTGGATTAATCAAACTCAACCCTTGATTCTTGTTGCATGCGCCACTCCATGAATCCGGTGGTTTGCTCTTGCCGGAAACGAGTCCAATCCGTTAAGGTTTGATTCATCTTCTGCCATTCGTTAATACATTCCGATTTGAAAAGCGCATCTTCGAGTTGCTCGATTAGTAACCAAGCCACTGATAAGGTTGCTGCGTCCTCTTCTATTTCTCCTAAATACAAATCATCATCGAGATGGTGGAAAGAATACCAAAGTCCATACAAGTGATGATCAATCATCGTCTCGATCGCTAACTGCTCCCGTCTTCCCCCTCGTGTAATCGCCTCTTGTAAGTAGATGAAACGGTCATCTTCATCAAAGAAAAGACCATACCAGCGATACGGTCGGACGTCATCCGGCAACTCTTTCATCCACTTCTTCAAAGTCGGTTTTAGAAGACGTTCTTTTAGCGGATGAATCAAGAGGAACGAAGCGTCTGTCTCTCCTTCACAGGTAGATAATAACCAACTCACAAACGTCCGCTGTCGTTCGAAGTATCATGTATCCGCTTCTTCAATGAACCCCTCCATATGTAACAACCACGCTTTGCGCAAGCCTCGTTCTTTCGCAAGAAGAGCACTATGTAAACGTGGTACCTCAGAAACGGCAGGTTCTTGTAGTAACTTATCTAGAAGCGACATCTTTCATTTCCTTCTAAAATGTCATTGCTCCATTTTCATTTGTTGTCTCGTTTTTCGAAGATGAAACCAGAGGAGTAAACCCGTTCCAATCGACAGAACCGGAAATAGATGCGGGAAATACTGCTCTTGCCGAAAACTGACATGCATTAAGAAATAATCGACGAAACAGATGACACGTAGCCACATCGGAAACTGATCTTTACTAAGAAACGCTAAGAACATCAGAGTGATACCGATACCTAATACAACAAACGGTAATATAGTGAACGGTATCACGAACTGGAACAGACCGAGACCCAGAAGAAGATAAGCGAGCCAGGACGTCCGGCGGTGAAATTTCTCACGCTCTTTACGTCCGGGTTGCATCCTGTAAAAATCATCCTGCCTGTATCCTTCAGCCTGTTTCTCAGCAATCAATTCCTTCAGTCGTCGTTTAGCTTGACGCCGAAATGTATATCGTTCTTCAATTGAATCACTGACATCCTGATCGAGTTTCCATTGTTCGGTGACACCGTGATACATCTGGATTGTTCGACCATCCCGGTACATGAACCAGAAATAGATGATGCCATCCACTTGTTTACTGAGCGTGACAATCATTAAATTATCATCCTTATCAATTGAATTGGTCTCCTGTAGCAGTTTTTAAATAGAAGCATGGTTCGGCTGTTCCGCTAGAAAATCCGTTTGATTGTATGTGTTTTGGACATAAAACAACAGGAGTGTACCCGTTCCAATCGCGAAACCAGCGTATAACCCCTCTTGGTATTCAACGTTCATGACACAGCAACTGATGAAACAAACCGTGCGTAGCCAGCCCGGTAAATAGTCTTTACTGAAAACGACCATTCCCATTTGAAGTAGCGCAAGCACTGCGATGATAATTGGAGAGACGAGAAAAGGCATCACTACCAGAAACAAACCGACACTAATCAGCAGAGACGCGAGTCCGATCATTCGACGCTTGAACGTCTGTCTTTTCTTGCGGTTCGGTGTCAGTCCGAATACGTCCTCGAATATGTATCCTTCTGCCTGTTTTTCCGAAATCCACGTATCCATCCGACGTTTCGCTTGATATCGGAACAAGTAGCGCTCTTCCATCGCTTGTTTCATATCGTCCTGATGAATTTCGTTTATGACACCGTGATACGTATACAATTTTCGTCCATCGCGATAGATGAGCCAAACGGCTGTCATTCCATCGACTTGTTTACGAAGCGTCCGAATCATGTTAACCCTCCAGATCTGCTAGGACATCTTCTGGATCCAGCTCAAGTCCGACGAGCTCCGGTCCCCAATCCAAGCCACAATACAGATCGTCGTCAATCATGTTCGGTAACCAACCGTTAATAAACAAGTCTAAATCCAATCGAATCAGATGATAGTCCGCCCATTCCTTCGTCTGCAGTGCTTTTGCCGCCGCTTCCGTCGAAAAGAATAACAGGACGTCCGTTTCCTCTTGATTCGACGGACAGTACGCCCAGCCCGTCTGTTCCAACTTCGATAGACCATAGACAGCACCCGTCTCAACAACCGTCTGTAAGAAATCTTCTGCTTGTTCCGCACTCTGTTCCATTTGTTGTTCCTTTTTAACGAACGCATTCAACGTCGGTGCTACCGGAAATAGTTCTTGTTCTTCGTGGTCCCACAAGACGATCGTCTCTGTGTCCAGAAGCTGATATCCGAGTTCGTCACCTGTTCCGTCACTGGCAATTCGTAAGAAACCGGATGGGTAGTCCTCCGCATCCGTCGTGTTAACACGAACAAGGTCGTCCCATGTCCGCTTGATATATTGCTCGTCCTTGATCGGATGAAACTCCCATTCGCCGATGCTAAATTTATTTTCGTGCTTGTACCTACTTCGTAGTTCTTTTGGAAGCTCGAAGCCGAGTTCTGCTTCTACCTCTTGTAATCTCTCTTCTGTGACGCCTGGTAAACCGATTTGATATGCCATCTATATGACTCCTCGTTATACATTTTGTGTTTAATTTTTTCGGTTAAAGTTCTTGCCTGTGGGATAAAGTCCGGTCAAACGTCTGCCGTAATGAACTTTTGCCTGCCCCATTCGGATTTTCTTCAGATTAAACTGGTCCTTAAAATAATCAATGACGGGTTCAACGATATAAGACGGCTCCAAGATATGAAGGACGAATTCGATCGCTTCTGGACCATATTCATCTTCAACAAAATACCCATTGCCGATTTCAAAAAGAAATTCATTGAGGTCTTCTTCAATGCTCGAGCGACGCTCAAAGATGACGTCATACTCTGTATCCTGACAAAAGATCTCTACGACAACTTCGTGGTAATCCGCTTCTTGAACGACCGAGTATCCGTCCTTTTCTTTCTCAGCTACGAGTTCTCGGATATAGGCATCTAGATTAAAAAAGCGCGAGAACTTTTGCTCGCTCATTGGTTCTTTCACTCTCTCTCCCAAGATGCCGTGAAACGTGTAGAGTGTCCGTCCATCCTTTTCGAACAGCCAAAAATGATTCTGACCGTTCATTGGTTTGATGAGTTGCATGAAGTTCCCTCCACTCTTATAGGTCTGCGAACAATTCGCCATTCAGCTGGCGAATCACCGTATCGTTCGGTAACTGTTGTCGTAGTCGTTTCGCCCAGTCCGTCCGAAGATCATAAGCGAAGTGTTCTTCGTTCGATAGCAGATAAAGCATTGTTCCATCATGGCCGACAATCACGACGGTCGTATCTTCCGGATAAACGAACCGATCTTCTAAGACACGTGTTTTTCGGTACGTCGTTTCGACCTCTTGTTGAATCGACAAGCGATTGGAATACGAAAACATGAACAGTTCGTTCATCGACGCAACTCTATAAGCGTGTTCAAGGATGAGTTCGAGCATCCTAGCATTTTCAATCTTTACCGTGAAAAAATGACTCTCACTTGTCGATGTTCGTTTTCCACGTAACCAACCGTTCGTTTGTTTCTGTCTAGACAAGACATGTGAAGTGAACGACATATGATGTTGCGAGAAAAAAGCCCTGTTGTCTTTGTCTTCCTCTTCAAAAGCAAAAAAGGTCACGTAGATCGGAAAACGATTTTGATGATTTAGAAAATCAAACAGGAAAGTTTCATTTTGATCTGTATCGCCTTGTTCTCCCGATTCAACACTCATGTGATACGCTTTCGCTAGCGGTCCATTTAGTACTAATGGTCGTTGGATATCGTCTTCAAAAAGGGCGTCGGTAATTTCGCATTCGCAAACGAATACCTCCCTGTTAAAAATCGATTCTTCAATTTCTTCATTGTCTCCCACGAGCGGATGTCGTTTTAAATTAAGCAGCTGCATCTCAGTTTCATATAACATCTCATTAAATTCCTCAGTACCGTATTTTTCGATGTAAGCGACTTCCGAAGCAAAGATGGGTACGAACCAGACTGGTAACACCGTCTCCGGTTCCCCGAATGCCGTGTTCCCTTTATAGACTTGAAATGATTCTTCAAAGTAGAACGGTGTCGTCACGTATAGGGCAGCGAAGTCGTACTTCGATAACAACCCAACCGGCATCGGTAAGTACTCGCCTAAATCATAAGCGTGTCCAGTCTTTAATGCTTCCAGCGTCAAGCGATAGATCAACTCAATTAAATCCGACTCGGCATCTTGTTGCATGACGGATAGCATCACTTCTTGATGGACAACGGCACCGTTCTCGAATTGCAATGGGTGATGCAATAATCCAAGTGATGTCACGGTATTCGCATTCGCAAACGGTGCATTTTGAAACTGCAACATTTGAATCGCATGATCTTGTAATTCTTCCATCTCAAGGTGACCAGTACTTTCACCACAATGGGCTTCTAAGTGTTCTATGTAATTCATATTTTTATATCCTCATTTCATGACATTAAAAAATGTCATTTCCAATAAATATCTTCTACCATATATTATATATTTCATAATACAATTTTGGGATTTTTTATTTTTTCCTAATGGAGGGTATCGTGACATCTGAAAACGACAAAAATGACTCCGGTTCAATACCGAAGCCATCTCATAGCAATGTAAAAAGGTAAAGCGACTTTTTAAAGTGTTCATCCGTTAGGCTTCACTCACATGTACCGTTTTCGTTTGTAGGACTTTCCTTCGATCCATGTCCAAATCCGAATTGATAGGTAAACATCGATTATGCCAATGATTAACGCAACGACAATCATGAGAACACCACTGTTATCAGAAACAAGTAGAGGATGCAAAATTGTAAAAACCATACTCAAAAGAATTGGTATTGTGATACCCATCCAAACAGAATTAAACAATAACGCCTTCCACATTCAAATCATCCTTTTGCGTAGAATATAGTTTGTTGAAACATAACATATGTTTAATAGAAAAGTATGTTTAGGAGCAATTTAATGAATGAAGTAAATGAAATGAGATGACAGAAACTTGACTATAGAAGCAAACATCGTTGAATTTTTTTGAAAGAGTTGATTTATAAAAATCGGTTAAGATACAAATCAAATATTTTCGTCATGACTTTCGGCGTGTTCTCGATATAGATCCGCATCTGTTCGACGTTTGCCTCGACAGCATCCTCGTCCTTCTCTTCGGTCGGAAAATCGGAGATGCCTTTGATGATGATACATTCGACGGCGTTTTTCTGACAGATGTACGCGACAGCTCCCGCTTCCGTATCGGCAATCGTCAGACCGTTATCCCGCAGTTCGATATAGTCTCGCCACATGACGACAGCGCGGTCTGCCGTTCCGATCGTTCCAGTATGAAAATCGTTGCCATACTTCGACACATCGAGATTGACGACGAACGATGGTTTGATAAGTGCTTCAATCTCTTTGACCGTACAATCATACTGAACGGCGCGATTCGGAACGATGATATCGAGTACGTCGTACCTCGGGTCGATCCCGGCACACGTTCCAGCAACGATGACCTTCGTCAATGGAAAGCGGAGGATCATATATTGATTCGCACCGATACCGTTTACTTTTCGAACGCCTGTGCTGTAAAACAAGAGCGTTTTCCCATTCATCTCGCGCGTGAAATATTCACCATACGGATAGGTGATTTTTTCTTCAGGTGAGACATGAAAATACGCAAGCGTCGCATCGAACTCCCATCTGGTGGCGATGCTGATACCAATCATTCCATCCTTCTCCTTTCGTGCATTCGCTAGAAACTGCTCTATTTTTCAACTAGTCGACCTGATAATGCGTACGGCAAGTGATATTACTTGTATTTAAAAGAAAATACATTTAAATTAGTACCTAGTACTAAAACCAAGTATAAATATTTTCGATGAGGAGGAACTACTTATGACTGTATATCATGCTCGAATGACAGCAATCGGCTCTTATGTCCCAAAGAAAATCATGACGAACCATGATTTAGAGAAGCTAGTAGAGACAAATGATGAATGGATAGTTCAAAGAACAGGTATCAAAGAACGAAGAATCGCGGCTCAGACTGAATCGACAAGTGATCTTGCGTATCAAGCGGCTATGAATTTAAAACAGCGTTACAATAAAGATTTCCAAGATGTCGATATGATCATCATCTGTACGATGACACCTGATTTTAAGACCCCAAGTACCGCGTCATTGGTGCAAGCAAAACTTGGTATCGAACATGCCGGAGCAATTGACCTGAACGCTGCCTGTGCAGGATTTACATACGGATTACACCTAGCGAACGGATTAATTTCATCTGGTCTTCATAAAAAGATTCTTGTCATCGGTGCAGAAACACTTTCTAAAATTACTGACTACGCGGATCGAAATACATGTATTTTGTTTGGAGACGGTGGCGGAGCAGTTCTTGTGGAACGCGATGAAGTCCAGTCTGATTTTATTTCATTCTACTTGAACTCGGAAGGAGAAAAGGGAGCAAATCTATATTGCTCGAACCTGTCAAATCACTTGTTCGAAGATCCTATCATTCATACTAATAAAATCATCCAAAATGGACGCGAAGTTTACAAGTGGGCGGTTAGCACGGTTCCCCGTGGGATGAAACAGGTAGTGGATCAGGCATCGATGACTTTAAATCAAATCGATTGGTTCATTCCACATAGTGCAAACCTTCGCATGATTCAATCAATCTGCGACAAAAGTGGTGTTTCCTTTGATAAAACGCTTTTCAGCCTAGTCAATTATGGCAACACTTCTTCAGCGACCATTCCCTTATCTTTAGATCAAGGTGTCAAAGAAGGGAAAATCAAAACGGATGACATGCTGCTGTTATATGGATTCGGTGGCGGTTTGACACAAGCTGGATTATTAATGAAATGGAGTCTGTGATTCATATAAGGAGGAAGTACAATGGCATCGTGCTTCCTCCTTATTTTTAATTCTGATAATGGACAAGCGTAGCGACATCCAGCCACTCATATGCTTCGTCTTCTACCATGACATTCCCAAAACGACTCTCACGGTGACCTAGGTATTTACCTCCAAGCCGTTTGTAAAATGCTCGTCCCGGCTCATTCTTTTTCATTACCCAAACCATCATCGAGAAGACCTCTGCTTTTAGGAAATGCAAGCTGACAGTCGCCATCAACTTTTTACCAATCCCTAAACCGTGTGCTTCAGGTAATATATAGAGGGCAGACAACTCTCCTTTCCGTACACCATCAATAGTATGAATTTGAGCTGCTGCGAATCCCATTATCATTCCCTTTTCATTCAATACCACATATAAAAATGTATCTTGTGAGGAATCGTTCAAAAACTGTGTCCATTTTTGTTCAGCTTGTTGAACAGAGAGTTGTTCTAAATATACATCGGGCACTAAACCGGCGTATGTCGTCCTCCACGTATCAACGTAAATCTTTGCTATTGCCTTCATGTCGTTGGATGTTGCTAAACGTATATTCAAAAATTTCACCCCTACCTGACAGATTGTATTAGTAGCTCATACCACTACTATTTTTTTCTTATCCACTCATCTTAGTCCCAAACTCGTACCCGCTCAACACCTGCTGTTCTCAGATAATCGAGTAACTGTCCCGTATGTACCGCTTCGTGATAGGCAATCCGTAACAGCATATCACCGAGTGAACGCACATATCCCGATTCGGAACGGTCAATCTGAACCGTCGCTAAATCAGATTCGGATAGTTGCTTAACATATGCCATGAATTCGTCGCGATAGGCTTCCGCAAAGTCTAATTCCTCTTGCACGGATACGAAGTCGCGCCCTTCAAACGGGGACTCATACGACGGTAGACTGCCTCGATTCTGCAACGCTAAGTAATAATAATACTCACTATCTAACACATGACGGATCATCTCAAAACACGTCATCGCATTCTCATCCGGTTTCCAGTTCAATTTATCTTCAGGAATTGACTGCCAGACTTTAGTGCTTCTTCTTCTCACCTCATTTAAATTCCATACCATCCAATCGATTGTGTTCATGATATATCCTTCCTTTCAATCCCGAATATGCGTTCTCTTAATCTCTATTTTGACAAAGCAAATTGAAAATCCTTTAAAAATTAAAGACAGGAAGCATCCGCAGATGTTTCCTGTCTTGTCGTCCATCGTTCACTTATTCTTTTCCTCAGACAACGCATCGATCTCTTTTTGGCGTAAAATCTCCGCAATTTGATGATGCTCGTTCGCAAGAGCTAGATCGCGTGCGGAACTCCCTGCAGCGTCGCGGTAAAGCGGATTTGCTCCATAAGAAAGTAATATTCGGACGATGCGTTCGTATCCCTTCGCGCTAGCTAGCGTCAATACCGTCTCCCCGTCCTCTGATGGACTCATCTCATGATCTGCTCCTGCTTTGAGTAACGCCTTAACGGCTTTCGGATGATTATTTTCAACTGCTAAATACAGTGGTGTGATGCCCTCTGGACCCTCTGCCTCGATTTCCGCTCCCGCTTCAAGCAATAAGGTGACTTTTTTTGCTTTCCCTGCCTGAGCGGCAATGTGTAGAGGCGTCATTCCCTCACCCTCTTCAGTTCGTTCGTGTAATAATTCCATATCCTGAGCCAATTGACGCAGGATTTTTTTATTGCCAGACCGACCTGATATTAGATGTAGTGCTGTAAATCCATCACCTGTTAAATCTAAATAGGCGCCGCGCTTCATTAATAACAAAGCAATCTCAGATTTCCGGTCATACAATGCGATGTGTAGCGGCGTCATTCCATCTTGATTGGGTAGATTGATGTCTGCTCCGTGGTCGAGCAACAATGCGACGATCGCGATGTGTCCTTCCTGGATTGCCCAGTGTAGTGCCGCGAATCCTTCTTCATCCCACTCATTCAGATCATCCCCTCGTTCGATACAGCGCATGACCTGCTTCTTCTTCCCTAGAAAGGCTGCATCTTGAATGGATCGCTTCCCCATGTCGGTTCGCCCCTTTATCAACTCTGTCTTTAGTTCATTTTACAACAACCGGCTTCAGGAAAGCGAAAAAACCATCTTGAGCAGCGCCAAGATGATTTTACCTAGTGAACAAATTTTTTTATATGAATTTTCCAAACGCAAGTAACTGCACCGCTGTTTGTCGGACTTGCTCCGGCGTTTTTGCTGTCGTATCAATCGAATAGACCGGAAACTGTTTATACCAGTTTTCTTCGAGTGCCCAAAGCGGTTGATGCTGTTCAAAAGATTGACGAGATCTTTCTTGATCAGCGTCGCGCCGCTCTTGTAAGAGATGGTCTAATGCCTGTAAATAAAGAATCTGGTCGGACCGACACGTCCTTAATGCCTCAAGTTCCGTCTTTAAACGGAGTTCCATATCCCAGTCGTTTCCATGTATCTGTGGATAATGAAGCGTGTAGAATTCAAGATCTTCCGGACCACGATCTAATATGATGTGTCCATCGGGAAAATGGCGAAATCGTTCGATTTCCGCTTGAATGAACAAGCGCTGATTCTCAACGAATCCGTCTTCGGTATGGATGTCTAATCCGAGCTCTTTTCGTTTTTGAACGATCGGATATGGATTTTCATAATAGACATGCAACTCCGGGTAAGCGTCTTCAAGCGCTCGCGCTAATGTCGTCTTCCCTGATGCCATGCCGCCTTGGATCGAGAGGATGGTTCTCATGAATGGTGTTCCTCCTACTTGTATATACTTTAAGTATTAAAAAAATAAGCGCCTAGGTCTGGATGACTGATCAATTCCTTTAACTGCCTTTGTTCTGCACTCGGGATTTGCTCAAGCGTCCTAAGAACGGCCATGAGTCGTAACCAGTCTGAAAGATTCGATAGCTGGATTGACGAAACAGCTTGATAACGGTCAAGATATTCGCGACAGACGTATCGTCGCACCTCGTCCGATACTGTTGTTTCACCTGCTGTCCACAGCAAGAGCAACGTCCGCGCGACATCCGCGATCGGTGGACCTGTCGTCGCATCATGCCAATCGATGACGACGAACGTTTCATCTGCTGTCACGAGGATGTTCTGGAAATGGAAGTCCCCGTGGAGCAATCCTTGCTGTTGCGGAACGTAAAGTTTTTGGAGTAATCGTTCCGCCTTCAAGCGTAACTCTAGTGATAGATGACGTATTTTGTGCTCGGTGACATCGTACCATTCAGGAGCTACACGCGATTGTTGCTGATGAATCCGTTGATGTAATGTCGCGAAGGCGTTAAGAAAATCTGTTATTCGCTCCGGTTCGAACAACTCTAACAATTCGCTGCCGTCGACCCGCTGCATCTCAATGAAAGGCGAATCTTCTAATTCAACGGCATATACGTTTGGTGTCGGGATGGCCGTCCGCTCAAGTTCTTCGAGCATGCGAAATTCCTGAGTGATCCGTTGTTTTTCAATCGATGCTTGAAAGTACTTACGGACTCGTTCGTCAGAGATCGTCATCACGGTAGCGGTCGCACCGGTTTTTTCCTTATTCATCTGTATAACCCCCAGTCTCTTATGTCGTTTGTCGAATCATCAAAGAAGGTTCCAGTAAAGAATTAGCGCTTTCACTCTGATTCAGCGCGTCATCCAATAATTGTTCTGCTGCCAGTCTGCCAAGCATTACAACCGGTTGTCGGATCGTTGTTATTTCAAGCGCTCTGGCAAGTGGTACGTCATCAAATCCCGTAATCGCGATATCCTCTGGCACCCGAATGCCATCCTTGCGAAATTGATGGATGAGACCCGCTGCGACTTCGTCATTGCCCACGATGATGGCGTCTGGCAAGTCTATCGTTAGAAGTTGACCTGCTAGTGCTTGTCCGTCTTCGAAAGAATAGCACCGATCCGCGTACCATTGATAGCTATGACGGAGCGTAGACGTCTTGAGATATTGGTCGAACGCCTCCCGTCTGACTCTTCCGACTCCGCTATCTGGATTTCCAAGACAGAGACCGACTGTTTTTGCTCCTCGTTCTTCTACATGTTGCAGTAACATCGTCATCGCTTTTCCATGATTAAAAGAGATCGACGGCACGATATCCTGATGGTCTTCGCAGGCAACGACTGGTCCAAGCGTCCGCATCGTCTCAAGTAACTGCGGCTGACTGATGGCGCCAATGATCAATCCGTCAATCCGCTTATCGCGAAGGTATTGCATACTCGCTTCTTCTTTTGCTGAATCGTGTTCCGTCTGGATGACAAGGAGTGTGTGGTTTCGTTCCATGCACACTTGACCGATCCCCTCGAGTAATTGATGAAAAAACGGATGACCGACACGCGGCACGAGGACACCAATCGTATTCGTCTTACCGCGTGAGAGGTTGATCGCATTTCCGTTCGGACTATACTCCAGTCGCTCCATCACGTCTAAGATGATCCGCCGCTTTTCTTTTGATACATGCTTATGACCGTTTAAGACACGGGATACCGTCGACTTCGAGACACCCGCTTGTTTAGCGATATCCGAGATGTTCGCCATACTGTTCCTCCTTCGTTTGTTCCCATCGTTCTAAGCCGTTTAATGCCTCCGCTACACCGTCCTCATCATGATCACTGGTGAGGTATGTCGCTCTGCTTTTGACAGATGCTTCAGCGTTTCCCATGGCAATCGATGTTCCCGCCACTTCGAACATCGGTAGATCGTTTTGATTATCACCGATCGCAATGATGTCCTCGGCTGTCATCCCGTACGCTCTCGCGATGTCTTGAAGGGCAGTCCCTTTTGTCACGCCGTTTGCCATGACTTCTAAGTTATAGGCACCTGAACGTGTCACGGAACAGATCTTCAGCTGAAGGAGTTGTTGCTCGAGGTGTTCGAGCTGCCATGTGTCAGGTGAGACGAACATGAATTTGATGACGTCCAGTTGATCGATTGCGATTTCGTCAACTTCCTCAACACCGTATTGCGTTAATTGAGCCTGAATCGCTTCTTGAAACGCACGATCTCCGCCTTGAAGAGCAGCAAGCGAAAACTGCGGTAACAGGATGTTGTCTTGTAGATAAATATGTATGAATACGTTTGTAGATCGTACGATCTCCCAAATCGTTCGACTGCTGGAACGGTTCAAAAAATACCGTCTACCTTGTCCCACCTCGACCTCTGCCCCGTTCGCACCAATGAGCGCACAATCCAGTTCGTGTTGCGCTAGAATCCGCCGCGCATCAAAGGCAGCTCGCCCGGTGACGATGGTGACGATATCTCCTTTATCCTGCCGTTTCTTGATGGCTACCTGATTTCCCGCCGAAATTCTGTGTTCCTTATTCAATAACGTTCCATCTAAATCAATCGCAAAGCATCGCATCGCGTTTCCTCCTTTTCGTGTCCTCTTGATGCTACAGGCTGAAACGCATCCCAGTGCAACAAAAAATCTTGAATGAACAGTTCATTCAAGATTTTTGTTTTACCCTTTGCTTCAAATGGAGACGTGATGCGCTGTCTGTTGTTTTTGAACAAACTCCATCAAGATCGGTCGTTCCGGTGGATTGAGTTTTTCTGGTAGCTGATCGATAGCGAAAAAGCGTAATTCCGCGACTTCTGACGGATCCCGAACGATTTCACCCGTATAAGCCGTACACAGAAATGCTGAGATGACATTATAGACTTCATCCCCGTGCGGATACTTATAGTAAAACGCATCACCCGAATAGACGTTCAATAATTCGAGGTGCTCTGCTTCAAGACCGGTCTCTTCCCTTAATTCTCGTTTTGCCGTCTCTACGAGCGTTTCCCCGATCTCAAGCGCTCCACCAGCGAGTCCCCAGCATCCGTTATCTTGCCGAAGTTGTAATAAGACTTCTTGTTTATCGTTGACGACGATGACACACGCTCCTGCCATGACGAGCGGTCGTGTGCCGACGAGTTTGCGTAATTCTGTGATATATCCCATGTCATTCAGTCCTTTTCCATTTAAATCACTTTCGTTCGGACGCGCATCCGTTTGAGTCCCGTCAATAGAAGACACAACAAGATGATGCCCGAAACAAAAAGTACGTACGTATGAATCGTAAAGAAGGAACGGAAATCGATCAGTGCCACATTCTGCTGCATCTCAATCCAACTACTTAGTATGATTCCACTGATTGCAAGTAAGATGAGTACTCCGACCTGTCGACGTGTCAGCGAGACATACGTCAAAACGCGCATGCCTTCACGGATCACGAATGGTAGGAGAACGAGGAGTGCTGCGACCGGTAAGATGACCGGGTCACCGCCTTGCTGAATCGGCATCGACCGGGTCAAATAGCCAAACAGAAAAAAGAAACCACATACGAACAACAATAATCCGAACGCGATACTCACATTCACCGCTTTGTTCATCTTACTTCCCTCACTTTTTAGAATAATGAATTATGAAGAAACGGTACTTTGATGCCATACGCCCGCTGCATCAAGCCGGACCCGATGTCTGCCGTCGAGTTCCATCTCGATCGGACTGACCTTCGCCGTCTTCGGTGAGAACAACCATGTCCGACCTTCTGGGACGAGCAAGATATGCGTTCCATCCGCGACCGGTCCGAGGAAGTTGAGTGACGCGCCATTGAGCGGACGTTCCCGTCGCTCGAGAACGCCGATCTCCGCTAACTGCTCACCGACTTCAAGCACATCTTTCACCGTCAGACTCATCTCACCGATTCCGAGGATGTCGGATACATCAAACGTCAGTTCCGCTTTAGACGGATTAATTTGATGCCGCGCGATCAGTTCCAAGACGTTCTCATCCGGGTCATAAAAGTAACAGGAATGCGAATCCGTAAAGTCAAAATAAATCTCGTCCTGTCCATCTTCGATCAAGAGTGGTGTCCGTTCTACGAGCCACGCTTTTCCTTGTTGGAAGGCGTTTTCCGGAATGTTGAACGCCATATGGTATTGCGTATCAACATCGTCAGTCTGTCGATATGTCAGCTGATCAGTACCGATTTGCATCGTAAACGAATCATTCGTTTCCGAGACGAGCGGGAATCCGATCTGGTTTATGTAAAAAGCCTTCATCGCCTGTAGATTGCGTGTCACAAGAATGGTTTTTGAAATGTTCAAGCTGATGACCTTCCTTCATTTGCAGTAAAATTTATCAAAAAGCGATATGCTTTATTTTACCACTAATGGTAAAATCATGACGAATGGAAAGTCTGATTTTTCAGATATATTTATGCCTGAGAGGATGTTTTGATGAAATTATTAATCGCTCAACCAAAACGCGAGACCGGACTCGAACAATTCGAACGTGAAATCGCCGCTTATCCTGAAGTCGACCTGATCGTCTACCCGGAAGGCTATTGTACGGTCACCGAACTCGAACGCGTGCAACATCTTGCCAAGCAGTTCGAGACAGCAATCGTCCTCGGTTACAAAGATGAAGCGAATCTCGATCGTGCTGCCATCATCGATGCGACCGGGACGATTCTGCTCAATCGCGCAAAAACACCAGAAGCTGGACCGCTATATACACCTTCAACAGCAAACGACGGGTCGTTCCGCTATGGATACGTCCTCTGTCGCGAAATCTTCTTAGGAAACGACGGACTACGCGAGGAATCCGGACTTGATCTCATCTTCAACCCGATTGGCGTCGGCATGTTCAGCGAGGAACAGTACGTTGAGTGGTCCGGTGAAGCGCGCATCATCAGTCAGGCGCAACAAGCACTCATGATCGGAACAAGTCATGCCGATGGTTCGTACCGCAACTGTGGTTTTTCGATTCCGCTTGCCTTCATCTATGACGAGACGGGTGAGCCGTTGCTGTTGTCTCATAACGATACGCGGACACGTCTGTTTGATACGGTCACGCGCCACGTCGAAGTCGTCAGTACACCATCCTTATCGTAAACGAACACACGCTTCTTCCGGTCAGAAGAAGCGTGCCATTCCTTCAGGAGGTGCTCATATGTCTCAAACAGGTCGTGCGTCATTCTTTTGGAAACGATACTTCTATGTCTTCTTTCCTTTATTCATCTTCGGGATCAGTCACGAATCATACCTGGTCGATAATCCGTTAGCTAACCTTGAGGACATCGGTGAGTTCGTCTTCTTCTTTTGCCTTTATCTGTTTAACTTTGCCGTCCTTGCCGCTCTATTAACGAATCTGTGGTGGTTCTTCCTTCCGACAAAACCCGTTCATTCCGAAACCGATTTTTGATAAGAAACGAGTGTCGCTCGTTCGTTGAGCGGTTGACTGACACCGGTCAATCGATAGCCCATCTTCTCATAGAAATAACAGTTACGTGTCTCTTCGCGAATCGTCCGCAGTTCCCAAGTCGCAGCAGCCGGATACGCTGCTTCAACGAGCTGTAATGCGCGTTGGGCGATTCCTTCACCTTGACGGGCTGGATCTAAGAACATCGGACTGATCGCGTAGCGACTCGGTGCTTTCGTAACGACACAAATCCCGCCGACGACGACATCGTCGACGATGATTTGATGAAACGTACTGCTCGGATGCGTGATCCGGTGAATGACACGATCGATCGATTCGTTCGCCGGATTCGTTGCAAAATCTTGATACCGCTCAAGCGTTTCTGAAAACGCCTTGATTTGAAGCGTATGAAGCTTCGCAGCGTCTGCAAGAGACGCTGTCTGTAATTGAATGTCCACTGAACCTCTTCCTCTCTTACCGGAACCATTCCCAAAATTGCGTGCCCTGCGCGACGATCAAGTAGTCGAGCCATCGCTCGAAGCCGAACGGCATCGCGTCTTCCTCCCATTCCTCGAAATTAAGAAATTCCCCACTCCAAATCCGATTTCCTGCCGGGCGATTCATCTCGTAGACAATCCACTCCCCGTCTGGTCCTGCACCGATCGCTAAGAAGTCTTCGGGACATTCCCAAATCTCGCTATACGTCAGGCAATCCTCGATCGAAAAGAGTTCGAATCCATCGTTGTACGATAACGATTCTTGCTGAAACAGCTTCGCCCCGTTATGTTGACGTAAGAACGTCTGATAGTCGTCTGCCGTCCACGCAGGTAACAGCGCGAGCTGTTCGTCCGTCGCTCCTCGGTTAAAGATGAAACGTTCTCGGGCTACTTCCCCTTCTTCTTTTTGGACCTCTAACAAACCGTCGACGAGTCGATCTTTTAATGCTTCTAATACAATCATGTTCTTCTCCTTAACAATATTCTTTCGTTGGTGTGAACGAGACACCGACATCGTGTCCGCCTAGCTGAACATCCCCTGCTCCTTGTAGCGGTTCAGTTCGCACGGAGGACAAGGCAAGGTGTTTGAATAACAAAGGCTCAAACGTCTCGACGATCGGTTGGAACGTCGCATCGACCGACAAGACGAGATCGATTCGGGCGTCCCGCGATAACGCTTGTGCCTTTCGTTCCGACTGGATATAACGGACGAGCTCCCGCATCCAGCGTTCTTGCTCCAGTGTTTCCGTGATTCGTGTATCGAGCGTCACGGTGAGTCCACCATTCGTCGCAGCAGCAAAACCCGTCTGGACGATTGGTTCGACGATGACGTCCGCTTGACGCACCTCGACTTCATCGCCTGAAGCGGTCCGGTAGATCAATTTTCCGGTCTCGAGCAAGTCTGAAGTCTCCTGTGCAGACAATTGTTGTAGCCATTGATGGATCGCATTCGCTTGCTGTGCGAATTTCGCTCCGGCTACGCGGAAGTTCAGTTTAAGACGGAACTGTGTCGTCGCTTGGGTCGTCGGGACGATTTGGACGTCTTTTACATTCAGTTCCTCTTGGATGATTGCCGTATAGTCCGCCCACGAAAAGGTTTCGCTCGATTGGACGCTTAGGCTAGCAAGCGGTTGTTTGACTTTTAAGGCGTGCGTATTACGTACTTGTCGTCCTAACTCGACGACAGACACGACTTGTGTCATCTCATATTCCAGATCAGGTCGGAGCATCTTTGGATCGGCAACCGGATAATCCGCTACATGTACGCTCATTCCTGTTAATCGCTGATAAACATCATCAGCAAGGTACGGCGTGAACGGAGCGAGTAGTCGTGCCGTCGTCGAAAGTGCGAAGTGAAGCGTCGTGTACGCGGCTTGTTTCTCTTGCGACCAGTCAGCTTGCCAGAAACGTTCCCGCGAACGGCGGATGTACCAGTTACTGATCTCATCGACGAGTTGCGCAAGACTCCGTGCTGCTTGAGTCAATTGATAATCGTCCATTGCATCCGTCACGTCTTGCGTCGTCTGATGGACACGCGAGAGCAACCATTCGTCGAGACGCGTCCGTTTTTGCGGACGTGAACTTTCAAATCCGTCCAGTTCGGCATACGTCAGATAGAACTGGACAGCATGATCCAGCGTATCGACTAGCTTTGATTTTGCTTCTTGAACGATCCGCTCGGCAAACCGTTTCGCACTCCACGGACTGCTGTCGACGAGTAGCGCCCAGCGCAGGCTATCAGCACCATATGCTTCGATTAACGCCACCGGATCGAGGGCATTCCCGCGACTCTTCGACATCTTCTGTCCGTTCTCATCGAGGACGTGCCCGAGTGCGAGGACGCGCTTATAGGCAGGCTGTCCCGTGAAGAGTGTCGAGATCGCTTGCAAACTGTAGAACCAGCCCCGCGTCTGATCGATGCCTTCGATGACGACATCGGCTGGATAGCGGTTAAGCGTCTGCGTCCGTGACGGATAATGCTGTTGCGCGAACGGCATCGCTCCGCTATCAAACCAGACATCGATGACTTCTGGTGTCCGGTGCATCACTCCCTGACACGTCGGACACGAGACCGATAACGCATCAACGTATGGTTTATGCAACTCGACGGATTCCGTCGATGTCGTCGTCCGGTGCAACAAGTCAGCCTTGTTTTTTGGAACGAACGTCGTGTCACACGCTTCACACTCCCAGACGTTCAGTGGTGTACCCCAGTAGCGATTACGACTGATGTTCCAGTCGACGAGTTGCTCGAGGAACTTTCCGAACCGCCCTTCCTTGACGTGATCGGGGTACCACGTCACAGAAGCATTGTTCGCAAGGAGTTGTTCCTTGACGGCCGTCGTCTCGATGAACCAGTTGTCTTGTGCGTAATAGAGCAGTGGTGAGTCACATCGCCAACAATGCGGATAGCTGTGCGTATAGCGTTTTTTCGCAAACAAGCGTCCCCGTTCAGCGAGCAGCTGGATGATCGCGACGTCTGACTCCTTGACGAATCGACCAATGAGTGATGGAACGGCATCCGTGTAACACCCAGCAGCATCGACGACATTAACGAATGACAGTCCGTTTTCCCGGACGACCCGGTAATCTTCTTCCCCGTACGCTGGAGCAAGATGGACAAGTCCGGTTCCGCTCGTCGCTTGGACGAAGGACGCCTCGACGACCGTGTGGCCGTTCTCTGGCGTCACGAAATCAAACGGTGGTTCATAACGCAAGCCGACGAGTTCCGCACCGAGCTGTTCGGATACGACCTCGACGGATTCTGAGAACAGTTCAGCGACTAACGCTTTTGCGACAATGAATCGCTCTCCTTTAAACGCTACTGTGACATACGTCAATTCCGGATGAACCGCCACCGCGACGTTTGCCGGTAACGTCCACGGTGTCGTCGTCCATGCAAGTAGAAACGTCTGCTCCATGCCGACGATCGGGAGTTTGACCGTCGCCGATAAGTCCGTCACGTCCTGATAGCCTTGCGCGACTTCATGGGAACTGAGTGACGTCTGACAGCTCGGACAATACGGTGATACACGATGTCCCTTCGTCAACCAGCCCTTGTCATGGATCGTCCCGAGGATGTGCCAGACGCTTTCGATATACTCGTCCTCCATCGTCACGTAAGGGTCATCCATGTCGACCCAGTAGCCGAGTTTTTCCGTGAAGGAGCGCCACTGTGTTTCATAGGAGAAGACACTTTCCTTACAGCGTGCGATGAATGCTTCAACACCATAGTCTTCGATCGCTTGTTTGCCGGAGATGCCGAGTTGTTTCTCGACTCCGAGTTCGACCGGTAGTCCATGTGTATCCCAGCCAGCTTTTCGTTCGACCCGGAATCCTTGCATCGTCTTATAGCGGGCGACGGTATCCTTGACGGTTCGTCCGAGTGCATGACCGACGTGGGGTAAGCCGTTCGCGGTCGGCGGTCCTTCGTAGAATACGAATTCCGCTTCCGTGCGTTGTTCAATCGATCGTGCGAAGACTTGGTCTTGTTTCCATCTGTTGCGGACACGCTCCTCGCGTTGTTGTACGGTTTCTGCTTGATTTTGTGACGTCATCTCTTGTTCGCTCCTTTGTCGGTAACTAAGAGAATACAAAAAAGTCCGCCCCCTTTGACAGGGACGGACTTCACCGCGATACCACCCATATTCCGCCGAGAATGCTTATTCTCGACAGCACTTAGTTGCACACTATCATGCGCATTCCATGTAACGGTGGACACCCGGTCACGCTTACTGAATGGTTCAGCGTGACTTCTCAGAGAGGATCTTCATGATTGATCTGGCTACCGGCTCTCAGCAATCCCGGTTTTCTGTAAGGCAGAGGGACAATCATTACTCTTTCTCGTCAACGAAATGATATGCTCTTGTTGTGGAGAATCTTACCATATGACTTAAAGTCTGCACAACAGCTTTATACATTTTCTTGCAAAGGAGTTTTTTTGAATGTTACATACTTTCCCAACGCTTAAAACGAACCGTCTCGTCTTACGCGAAGTGTTATCCGAAGATGCTACGAGTGTCCTCGCCTATTTATCAGACGAACAAGTCGTCAAACAGATGGGGCTCGACCCCTTTCAATCAGAAGCAGACGCGCTTGAAGAGATTGACTGGTACGCTTCGATTCGTCGCGATGGCACGGGCATCCGGTTCGGGATCGCGTTACAAGAAGACGATGTCATCATCGGCAGTTGCGGATTCTTGAATCAGTCGGCACGCCATCAGCGGGCAGAACTTGGTTTTGAGTTGAGTCCAGCTTATCAGGGACAAGGCATCGCGAAAGAAGCAGCACTTGCAGTCATCACATATGGGTTTGAGGAGCTCTCTTTAAATCGTATCGAAGCACTTGTCTTACCAGCAAATACTGCTTCACACCAATTGCTTGAACGTCTTGGTTTTCAGCGTGAAGGGTTGCTTCGTCAATATGAGAAAACACGTGGTCAGTTCGATGATTTGTATATGTACTCGATTTTGCGGAGTGAGTGGTCTGTCAAAGATCTCACTTTAGGTTCTTCGACTCTAACTCTTTGATCCGTCGGTAGACTTCTTCTACTTCTGATTGCGCAAACCAAGCATCGGGATGCTTTTCAAACATCAACAAATTGATGTACCATTCGATGTTATCAGGATCTAGTTCGACTGCTTTTTTTGCATGGAATAAAGCGATTACGCAAGCTCCCTCGAGATGGCAAAGTGGATGTAGCATCAATGAAGATGTCAAATCATGTATCTCGCTCGATTCGTGGTGTTGGAGTAAATAATTCATAAAGGCATATATCGTGAGATGAAACGTATCAAACCCTGCACTAAGAATCATGTTGAATTGCTCTTCTTTTGTTAACTCTAAAAATAGTTTCGCTGCTTTCTCGAAATCCATCTCAGCAATATGTTTCCTTAATCGGTACTCTAATTCTGTCACGGTGATTCCCTTCCTCCATAAAAAATCGCTGTTAATTGGCACTTGCACTTTTACACGAGTCGTCTCTCCCAGTAATGTATCTAACATCCATTGCAGAAGATCGACTGCCATTCCTTTTCATCGATAGGATCGTGCCTTTAGGAATTCAATGATCGGCAACAGTGTCAGTCCGATCGCGAACAAGACGATCAATAACAGATTCGCTGATTCATGCAAAAAGTAATCGAGACAGATGAATCCAAAAATCAGGACGATCAGAATTTTGTAGCTAACGAGCCCACTCTCCGTCGTAATCTTTTCTCCAAGTTCATCATTCGGTGTCGGTCGACTGTCTTCTCCTGAACGTGCCCACGTAAAATACGAGAAGAACATGATCAACAAAATCGCCAATTGAACAATCGAGAAGAACGTTACGTTGTTTTCGATGATCATACTAATGATGGTAAGACTCGCCACTATCACGAGCGTTACTAAAAATAAACCCGTTTTTTTCTTAGACATCCCATTCCTCCTGTTCTGAAATGAACAGATGATCGACTTGTGTCTGCAATACTTTGGCGATATTAAACGCTAATTGTAAAGTCGGATCATACTTGTTGTTTTCAATCGCATTGATCGTCTGCCGACTGACCTGACAGCGGTCAGCCAGTTCTTGTTGCGATAATTTTGCCGCTAGACGTCGCTCCTTAATGTGGTTTCTCATGTCCATTCCTCCACGACGTGTCAAATTCTTTTTACATCTCTACTGTAATGAAATTCCATCCTCATGTCAAAAACATTTGACACGAAAATCATTAAAAAACACGTTCTGATGCTCAGAACGTGTCGTATATGATAGCTCAACCTCGTGGTGGAAATGGATCGTGTCCGTAGGAATCTTTTTCGCGAATCTGCCCTTCTTTGTTATGAATGACAAGCTCCGTCTTCTGTTTTTTCGCAATCCGACGCCCTTCTGCAATCGCTTCTTTCTGTGTAGCAAATCGCTTTGTTGCTCGAGTCGCACCAGCAGCTTTCACTTGATAGCCACCTTTAGGATGTGGCGTGACATGTTGCTCTCGTTTCATCACGTGACCTCCATTTCCTTAATCTATTTCATCTTAATGACACTATTTTAAAGTGCGGTTGCCTCTTCACTTGAATTTTCTACTAGCCTCTCGGGGGATGCAGTATACTAAAAGAAACGTTTGTTGCCTCGAAAGGAGTTGATATCGTGAATCATTTCGTCTGGCAAGTCCGGTTTTTACGCTTTATCGTCTTCGGTATCATCTTCAGTCTGTTCGGTTTAGCTGGTCTTGGTATCCTACTTGTCTGGCATGGTATCACGAAAAACTTGTTACTCGAGCGACCTGGCTACAGTGTTCTATTGACCGCATACCTTATCTTCATCCCGACTCTTTTGATTTTATTCCATGCGCTCCGAATCCTTCGATATATGTCGATGGCTCCTCCGGCTTTTCCACTCATCACTGCTTCCATTCAATCGATGAAATTGTCTTTTTATATCGTTGCTATTTTAACGGCATGTCTCTTTCCCGTCTTTTTCTATATTGGTCAGATTGACGACGCGCCTGGTCTGATTATCATCGGAATGGGTTTGATTCTTACTCCGTTGACAATCGGAACGCTACTTGCCTGTATCCAACAATTATTATTACGCTATGTGTTGCCGATGAAATCCTAACGTGAACGACCGAAAAACAAGTGCTCATGATTGTTTTTGTCATTCTATCCGTTGCTTTTCCTACCTAGCACTTTGTTCAATCTCGCTCCTAAGAGCGGGATTTTTTAATTCGCGTCACATTGATGGCTATCCTGATGTCCCTGTTTCAACAGAATCTTCGATTGACAACGTAGACATGTCATCAATCGAAATGTGGCTTTTTTTGTGCTGACCGCGTGTCTTCGTAATTCATTTTCATATACATGTCTTGCCTTGATTCGATGATCAACTTCACTTTCCATCTCAATCCCTCTTCCCTCAACTTGTATTTTTTTCTATCTAATATGTGCCCTGAATCATTCTTAATAAATCCTTTTTTAAGAAAAAACGGTTTTTCTTACGACCTTTTATAAAAAAATCGTCAAAAGGTCCTGTTTAATATGTATTTTAACGACCGATAAATGAATTACAGATAGAAAATATGAGTTGAAAGGACGGTTGCATGTGAAAAACACAACCAAGAACCATTCCATCCGAACACGTCTTTTAGTAATGATCAGTTTGATTTTGATTGCCTTTTTTGTTTTTAGTAGTCTGGCCTTATACTTCAATACGAAACAAACTGCGGTCTCAACGCTGAAAGCGACCGCCGAAAAGGACGCGCTTCGCATCAGCAAAACATTCGACACAGTGGCTTATAGCGAATTCCTACAATCGCCTGTCGCGTCCGAGCAGTATGAAACCCTACGGAATCAACTTGATACCTTACGTAAACAAAACGGACTCTTGTATACATACACAGCACGCATCGACCAAAACAAGGTCCGTTTGCTGATTGACGGTCTCCCTAAGAAAGATGCCGCAAAGATTAATGAACCGGCGAGTGGCGCAAAAGTTACTGACATGAAGGACGTATTAAATGGTGGAACACACGCGACGGACATCATTGATGATCCTGTATATGGACAGTATATGAGTGTCTACGTTCCGTTAAAGGATGCGTCTGGTCAAATCATCGGAATTCTTGGCGTCGACATCGCTGCGAAGGAAATCGATGCCCTCACAACAGAATTATTAAAACAAAATGCTCCGATTTTCATTGGACTTTTACTTCTTCTGTTAACGGCCACACTCATATTGCTCTACATCGTCCTCGGTCGAAAGTTACGTCCGCTCGAGACGTTACAGAAAGTCGCTGCCTTGATTGCCGAGGGACGACTGGATCAGGCAAAACAGACGTTGACCGATTTGACGATTGCTTCGAAAGACGAAATCTATGCGCTTGCGATCTCGATTCGTGATATGAACGAGATGCTGCGGACGATGATTGTCGACATCAAACAGACGGCTACCCTCGTCTCGACGACGAGTCAATCGATCGACCAAAGTACGTCGGAAGTACTCGACGGTTCTGAGCAAATCGCTCATACGATGTCGGAAATCGCGACCGGAACCGAAAGTCAGACCCAAGTCACGCTTTCATTGAATGATGAGATGAATCGGTTCGCAACATTGATCGAGACGACGAATCAATCTGGTGTCGAAATTCAAGGAACGACGGAGCAGATGGCAACACTGACACGAGTCGGACGGGAGCAAATGTCCGCTTCCGTCGAACAGATGCGTCACATTCATCAGCACGTCACGCAATCTGCTGAACAGATTGATCTACTGAAACAGCAATCATCAGATATCCAAACGCTCGTCGGTATCATCCGCGGAATTTCCGAACAGACGAATCTACTCGCCCTTAATGCCGCGATTGAAGCGGCACGGGCTGGTGAACAAGGCAAAGGATTCGCTGTCGTTGCGACCGAGGTCAAGAATCTTTCGAGCCATGTCGCTAGCAGTGTCAGTGAGATCGCAACGATTGTCACGTCAATCGAAGCCAGTGCGCAGCAGATGCAACATAGCTTTAAGACGACGGTCGAGGCAACAGCAGCCGGTGAACAGATCGTTCTCGATACAGATACGACGTTCGAACGATTAACGGATCAAGTCACGCACGTCTCAACGGCAACAAAACAGATGACGCAACAGATGGAAGACGTCTTGCAGGCAGAACGATTCATTCGCAATGCCTTGACGGAAATTGCCGCTGTCGCGGAAGAACATACGGCGAGTAACGAGGAAGTTGCCGCTGCGTCTGAACAAATGATTGCGACGATTACGACGCTGCATACGCTCGTCGGTGATTTAAACGCACGAACAGAACACTTAAAACAAGAAGCCCGTCGCTTCGAGATTTAATCTTTCATTTGTTCTTTTCTAGTTCTCACTCTATACTGGTGTGAACTTACATATGAAGGAGTCGAACCAGATGTCCCATTATGATGTCATCATCGTCGGTGCCGGTTCCATGGGGATGGCAGCCGGCTACTATCTCTCACGAACCGATCAAAACATCTTACTACTAGACGCCCATAATCCACCGCATGATCAAGCGAGCCATCATGGCGAGACACGGATCATTCGCCATGCCTACGGGGAAGGTGAAGCTTATGTGCCGCTGGCGTTAGCCGCGCAACGCTTGTGGTATGAGTTAGAACAGATCAGCGGTCGGAGTCTGTTCCTGAACACCGGAGTCTTAAACGCTGGTCACCGCTCGTCCCGTTCGATGCAGACGATCATCAGGAGTGCAGCGCAATATGATTTACCGCTTGAGATCCTGACGGCTGACGAAATGAGAACGCGTTGGTCCGGCTTAACGATGCCCGACGAGTATATCGGTTGTTTTGAACCGACGTCCGGTGTGTTGAAGTGCGAGGATTGTATTGAAGCATACCGCGATCTTGCTGTCGCGAACGGTGTCGACATCCGGACGAATGCGAAAGTGACGACGCTTACCGCCCACACTCATGGTGTGGACGTAACCGTCGGAGCAGACACCTACTCAGCTGACGCGTTAATCGTCGCAGCCGGTGCCTGGTCTGGTCCGTTGCTCGAACAGACTGGACTCTCCTTACCGCTGCGCCCTATCCGTAAGACGTTCGCCTGGTTCGAAGCAGCGGAAGAGGTATTCAATGACGCGGTGTTCCCTGCCTTCGCCTTTGATACACCCGCCGGTTATTATTACGGTTTTCCAAGTATCGCTCAAGCCGGTCTGAAAATCGGACGCCACGACGGCGGCATCCCGGTTGATCCGAATCAACCACGCCGTCCTTTCGGTCAAGAGACGGGTGATCTGGCTGATTTACGACAGTTCACGAATACGTTCATGCCCTCAATCGATACTTTAGCTCACGGCAAACCGTGTCTCTATACGATGACGCCAGACGAAGATTTCATCATCGATTTGCATCCGGACTATCCGCACATCGCGATCGCCGCCGGCTTCTCCGGTCACGGATTCAAGTTCAGCAGCTTAGTCGGAAAAGTACTCAGTGAATTGATCATGGAACGATCGACGACCGAACCGATCGGACCGTTCGCGATTAAGCGATTTAAATAATTGAACACATGAAACGATAAAGACCGGCAACGAAAATGCGTTGTCGGTCTTCTGTATCAACGGTATAATGTCACACCGATTCATTCGATTCTTGCTGATTTTTTGCAGCTAGCTTTTCACGCTGTTTTTTCTCATCTTCAGTCCACCAGCCGTGGATCAGTAATACGAGTCCAAGGATCAATGCACCGATTGGGAAGTATGTTAAGTAGTATTCGCCAAGATTTTCTCCTAGAAACTCTGGTGATAACTCAACATACGCACGAAACATCTGAACGATGAAGAATAAGAAAAAGCTTGTAATGAGTGCATATGTACCATAGCGATAACTTGTATTTTTCATATGACGACTCCTTTCTAAAACATACTCTAATCTAAATCATTCAAGGAATACATCAAATTCCCTCTTTTTACATTATCATTTTTAAGAATGTTTCCAAAAGCATGATAAGATAGTTTTAGAATCGATTGAACGAAGGAGTGAAACACGTCGTGAACTTTAACTTATTCAAAAATCATGCCCGGTTTAAGATTGCACTTGAATTAATTGATCGCGAAGACGGTTTATCAATCATGCAACTGAATCAACGCTTAACGGATGTACCGCAGTCGACCTTATACCGACAAGTCAATGCGATGATGGACGATCAGTTGTTGAAGGTCGTCGCAGTCCAGCGTGTTGGAAAAGTCGAAGAGAAGATCTATGCCTTGAACACAAGCGGCTATCAAATCAGCGAAGCAGACTGGAACAGTGCGACGTACGATGAAAAAGTGAACTTCGTCTCGTTCTACTTCATGTACGTCTTGCAGCAGTACCAGACGTACTTCGAACAGACCGTTCAAACGCAAGGTCAGGACCACTCGACGTTCTCGATCGCGAAATTGCACCTGACGGATGAAACCTTCAACGATTTCCAACAGGACATGCGAACATTGCTCGAAAAATATCATCACCTAGAGACAGAAGACCAGGCAACTGAACGGACCGTCTCACTCGTCATCTTGCCCTAAACACGCTCCGTTTCTAGAAGCGTATTTTCACCAAACTGAAACGAGACAACATTGTGAGGGAGAGAAAATAGACCCCATGAAACGGATCAAAGAAGATCTTGATGCAATTGTACTGGATACGTTAAACATAAAAGCAGAACAGATTCTAAAGATTGGTGAAGGAGCTTGGCACTCTGTTTATAGAGTAACTAGATTAGATAATCAAGACCTTGTGATTCGTATAAAAAAGAACGAAGCGTACGGTGAATTACAAGCAATTGATGAACAAGAGTTGACTACAGAGTATGAGTCTACGAAAGCTTATTATTTACATGCCAATACAAGTGATCAAAATATCTGTCCTGACTTTTATAATTATTTTATTGAAAATGACACAGTATTTACAGTAGAAACGTTCATGGGTCGTGGAACAGATTTATTGTTACTCGATCAGAATAAAGCCCATTCTTACGGTACGAAATTAGGACAAATTTATCATCATATACACAACCAGAAAACCTCTATTACAGGCTTCGGGGAATTGCATTGGCAAGGGGGAACTTTACGAGGTAGCGATTCAAAAAACAGGGATGAATTATGGCAGGAAGAAAATGAACACGTCTTAACCGCCTTAAATATGCTCATTCACTCTAGTCTTTGCTTTGATAAAGAAAAAGTCAGTCAGCATATTCATGCTTTAATTGAGAATAGACGAACTCAGGTTCAAAACATCTCGCTCGTGAATCAAGATGTAACACCAGAAAATCTAATTTTAAGTGATGAACACATTGCAATCATTGATCCGTTTCCAAGATTGGATTTTGATTTGAAATATGCAGCTTACTTTGTTTTTTGTTACAAATTTTTGTTACCAGCCTTCTCAAATGCTCCACGATACATAAATCAAGCGTATCAAGAAAAAAGTAATATTCTAAATAACATAGCTGATGGATTTATAAGCGGATATTGCTTTAACGTGGTTGGAGACGAACGCACCACGCAAACTCGACGATTACTGGATGAGTATACACTATGGATATTGCAAGAAGCGTATGAGCACTTCGACATTCTACATCAGCCTCATCTCACTCATAAAACAACGCAACAGATGGGAAATCGAGAAATGATCACTGCTCGGTTACATCTATGCCTCGAAGAATTAGAAAAATGGTGTACGGAATCAGAGTAGAGGCTGACGTAAACTTTAGTCTCTACAAAGATAAAAAGAATGATGCTTTACACACCACTCCTATAGGAAAAGCGCATTTTTGCGCTGTCAGAGACAAACAAGACCCGCTTTCCTGCTTGAATGAAGCAGGAAAACTGGCTTGTGCCTCGCGTGAGGAAAGGGCGTGAGAAAACGAATCATTCTTCTTTTGAGATAGCTTTTTTTATGTATCGCACTTGGTTTCGTCATATGGAAACAAGAGATGATGTATCGAGTTCTTCACTTTCAATTACGATCGCTGTTAACCCCGTATCCGTCTTCGTTTCATGCCATTCTCCTTGATTCCAAAACACGGCTTCTCCACGCTGAACATTTATGTAGTCATCCGTTTCTCCTCTTACCCATCCTTCACCCTCTACAATTAACAAGAGTTGCGGCACGACCGCCTGGTGATAACCGACTACGCCATCCTTCTCTAAATGGATGCATCCGATGTGCGTCACTTTTTCCGTCTGCATGATCCGTGACATCACGAAGTTCGAATCGAATTTCGTGATCTTCTTACCCACCTCTTTTTTGAATTGATAAATCTGCATATAATCCTCCTCGACATCATGATTCGTTTGATAGTTCGCCTTTCATCTAAACGATTTGATTCAAATCGCATTTGGAAAATTTTGATAAGAGAAGTTTATCATAGCTCTAACTGATTGAGAACTAACGATGATTCGTCTATGGCATTGACTTTTCTATTTTCATTATTGATAATGGTAATAGAAAAGGAGGGTTTTTATGAATACAGATTTCTCTGCCTTATCACAAATCGACTGGGAACGATTCCTGCCCCTATTATTGATTTACATCTCCATCAACCTGATTCTACTCAGCTGCGCCTGTATCGATTGGTTTAGACGGAAGGACCGGATCGCGACACCGACTACTTGGTTATTGATTATTCTCCTCGTCCAACCGATTGGCTCGATTCTCTACTTCGTCCTCGGAAGGAGGATGACAGCATGATTCAGATTTCTCATCTCCAGCTTTCACTTCAAAGACGTCTTATCCTAGACGATATTTCCTTTACGATTCACGAACATGAATGTCTTGGACTGATTGGTCCGAATGGTGCCGGAAAGACGACACTCCTGAAATGTCTGAGCGGCATGATCGAGAGTGACCGTGGTTCCATCACGATGTCTTCGCGCTCCATCCGTCAAAACCAGCAATCGATCGGCTACTTATCACAACAGACCGACTTTAAGCCTTGGATGACATGCGAACAATCATTACGTTTTTTCGGTCGCTTGTCAGGTCTCGATCGCGCAACGTTAAATAAGCGGATTCCGAACGTTCTAAATGAAGTTGGACTCCACGATCAACAAACAGAAGTCATCGAACGCCTGTCCGGCGGCATGCGCCAACGTCTCGGAATCGCCCAAGCGATCTTACATGAACCGACATTTTTGATTCTTGACGAACCGGCTTCCGCCCTAGATCCGAGTGGTCGACATGATATCAATCAATTGATTCTCCGCTTAAAGAAACGGATGACGATCATCGTCTCGACGCACCTCTTAGAAGACGCAAAGACGTGTTGCGACCGCTTCCTCGTCATTAAACACGGAAAATTGCTGGGACCGCTCGATAATCAGCGCAACGTGGATCAATACAGGATTAAAGTCGAGACGCTTACAGCTGCCCCGTCGTTTTCTGCGACACGATTTCCACGAGTCGAAATTGATCGAATCAACCCATGCTGCTATCAGTTCTCCGCACAGCAGCCGCTTGATCTCTCACAGTTAGCGACTACTCTGATTCAACAGGGATGGTCGATTGCTTCGATTGCCTATCAACCAATCGGACTTGAGGAACGGTTCCTCGACATGGTGGCAGACGTATGAGGACCTTTTATACGCTGACATGGACCGAGTGGTTGGAAGCATGGAAAGAATGGAAGATCGTTTGGTTACCGCTGTTCTTCATTGCTCTCGGTGTGACCCAACCGTTGCTGTTGATGTACATGGATGTCTTGCTCGCACACGTCGGAAATGCAGACGGAATCATCGTTGATCCGAATCGTCCTACTCCGCAACCGCTTGACGTCTTCAGCGCAACGATCCACGGACAGTTCAATCAGCTCGGCTTGATCGTCCTGATCATGAGCTTCATGGGATTGCTTGCTTCAGACCGACAAACTGGCATGCAGGATTTCATTCTGACGCGTCCCGTCTCGCGAAATATCTATCTGCTGTCGAAATGGTTCAGTCACGGGATGATTAGTCTATTCGGGATGCTGATCGGCGCCCTCACATCCTACTGTCTGACCGTCTATTGGTTCGGATCCCTTTCGCCGATGCTTGCACTACGCATCACCCTCGATTTTAGTCTTTGGACGTTATTCGTCGTCAGTCTGACACTTCTGATCAGCACTTTCTTGCGACGTGCTGTTCCGATTGGTATCCTGTCGCTCGTCGTTTCCTTACTACTTGTTGCACTTCCTTCATTAATGCCAGACATTCTATTCTTTATGCCTAGTGCGCTACTGTCGCTCCCATCGCACACGTCGTTTTTTTCTTCGTCTCATCTGATTGGTGTCGCTTCTTGTCTCATTTGGATTCTTCTCACACTCGGCTGGTCGGCTCTTCGATTCCGAAAAACAGCTTATTGATCCACCGCTACAACACAAAAAGGATAACGGAGCCGTTCAGCCGTCCGTTATCCTTTGTTTGCTTGTGTCTTTCGAATCGTTCGTTGCCTTGGATGCACGGCAAGCTTTGCTTGGCGCATCCGTTCAACGGCAGGATCCGTCGCAGCATCGAACGCTGCTAAACTCGGGTAATGCCCGACGAGACGTCCCTGCTCCAAAATCGCAAAGCTGTCACACAGTTGTTCGGCAGCTTTAATGTCATGGGTGATGAAGACATATGTTAGACCGTGTAGCCGTTTCAAGTCAGCTAACAATGCAAGAATCAATCGTTTGTTGACCATGTCGAGGCTACTGACTGCTTCGTCTAAAACGATCAGACGTGGTTCAGCAGCAATCGCTCGCGCAATCGCGATCCGCTGGAGTTGCCCACCACTGAACTGCGCCGGATATTTCGTCAGATCCGTCGCCTTGAGCCCGACTTGTTCAATTAGCGTGACGAGACGCTGTCGCCGTGCTTCACCCTTTAAACGAATGAAGTTATCAAGCGGTTCGGCGATAATATCGGCCGCCGTCAGCTTCGGATTGACAGCAGCGAAGGAGTCCTGGAAGACGACTTGGACATCTCCTTGAAACGGTCGTTTTGTCGCATGCCGGTCGACACCGTTGAACCAGATCGTACCGCTTGACGGACGTTCGAGTCCGAGTAACAATCGTCCGAGCGTACTTTTGCCGGCACCACTCGACCCAAGTAGTCCGAGACACCGCCCCGCTTCAAGCGTCAACGAGACATCATGTAAGACGGTCTGAGCTGGTCGAAACCGGCGTTTGTAGACGTGTGAGACTTGATCGATTTGTAGTAAACTCATCCGAACGCCTCCCTTCCTAGATGTTGGGCAAGAAGGGACTGTGTATATGGATGTTGCGGTCGATCAAACAAATCAAAGACATCTGCCTGCTCAACGATCCGTCCTTGCTGCATGACGAGGACATCGTCTGCAAGTTCAGCGATCACACCGAGATCGTGTGTGATGAGTAACATCGCCGTTCCATAGGTCGCGCACATCCGTTCGAGTAACTCAAGAACTGTCTTCTGATTGAAGACGTCGAGTGCTGTCGTCGGTTCGTCGGCAATCAAGACGCTTGGGCGCAGGGCAACAGCTAAGGCGATCATGATCCGTTGCAACATCCCTCCACTCAGCTCGAACGGATAAGCTTTGAGCAACCGGGCGGCATCCGTCAGATTGACTTCTTCGAGTGCCGTCATCGCTTGTTGTTTCGCTTCACGTTTTGAACAACGCGTATGGGTCTGAATCGTCTCGATCATCTGGTGCCCGATCGAGTAGACCGGTGTGAAGGCACTCATCGGATTTTGCATGATGAACGCAATCTCACCGCCCCGAATCGTTCGCACAGCGCGTTCTGATAAGGATTGAATTGATGTTCCGTTCAGTCGAATATCGCCAGTGACGTCTGTTGTCTGTGGATTAAGTAGACGCATTAAAGCGAGACTCGTCACCGTTTTCCCACAGCCACTCTCTCCGACAAGACCAAGAATCTGTCCAGCTTGAATTGAGAACGTCACCCCTTCGATCAATGTTACTTGTTGTTTCGTACGGACGTTCAGACCGTCGACAGCTAAGATCGGTTCGATACGGGCACCTCCTCTCATTTCATCGTTTTTGATACACCGAATCGTTCTGCTAACTGTTCTCCTACTAGGTTAAAACTGATGATGACGAGCATGATCGCAAGTCCCGGATAAATCATCAATTCCGGATTCGTCCGGATGTACGATTTTCCTTCGTGAATCATCGCCCCCCACTCGGCTGTCGGTGACTGGACACCAAGCCCAAGGAACGACATCGCCGAGATATCCATGATCGCCCAGCCCATCTCAAGCGTTCCGATGACGAGCAGCGGCGGTAAGATGTTCGGCAGGATGTGCGTCCGAATGATCTTCCACGAAGACGAACCATTGACGCGAGCAGCAGCGATGAACGCTTCCGTTTTCAGCGTCATGACCATTCCGCGGAACATCCGCGCGTAGTAGACCCACTGGACGAGCATCAAGGCGATGATGACCTGCTTGAGACCTGGACCGAAAATACCGACGAGACCGAGGACGAGAATCAGACTCGGAAATGCCATTACACCGTCACACAGGCGCATCAAGAGCTGGTCAACCCAACCACCACGGTAACCGGCAAGTGTTCCGACGAACAATCCAATCGCAAGTGAGGCGACGAAAATCAACACGGCACAGCCGAGTGAAATCCGCGCGCCGTAAATCAAGCGTGACAACAGACACCGACCGAGCTGGTCAGTGCCAAGCGGATAAGCCGGCGACGGACCGTGTAGTTTTTGCGTCAAGTCAACGAGATTCGGATCATGCGGCGCGATCCATGGTGCGAACAAAGCAATGCCTGCCATCCCGATTAAGACGAATGCACAAAGATAAAGAAGCGGTGTATACCGCGACCGGATCATCGTTGCTGGAAGTGGAGTGTTCATACCGTCCCTCCTTTTTTCGCTAGGCGTGGATCGAGCACGGCTTGAATGATGTCGACGAGCAAACTGCTCCCGATGAAGACGAGGGCAGCGAGAAAGACATAGCCTTGGATGACCGGCATGTCCCGGTCAAAGATCGCTTCAATGAAGTAACGACCGAATCCTGGCCACGAGAAGACGGTCTCGACGATGATCGTTCCCGTCAGCAACTTCCCAAGGTTCATCCCAAGACCCGTGATCATCGGCGGAATCGCCATCCGAAGGACGTGTTTCCCAAGAATCCGTCCTTCCTTTAAGCCACGTGTCCGGGCAAACAAGACATACGGTTCGTTCAATGCTTCGATCACACTGCCACGGAGCAATCGTGTATACAAGGCAATTAACGGAAAGGCGAGTGTCAATGCCGGTAAGATCAAGTGCATCACACTTCCCGTTCCACCGACTGGAAACCAATCCAGCTGGACGGCAAAGAAGAAGATGAACAGATACCCGAGCCAAAACGACGGAATCGAGGCACCGATGAATGCGATCCCCCGACTGAGATGGTCAAAGAAGCCATTCTTCTTGATCCCAGCAAGGAACCCGAGCGGGATACTGACGACGAGTGCGAGCAGCAGACTCGTCACTGCTAGCTCGACCGTCGGTGGTAAGCGAAGCAAGACATCTTCTAGGACCGGTTTGCCGGAAAGATACGATGTGCCGAAATCGAGCTGCGCCAAGCGGATGACGGCATCGAAGTATTGTTTGTAGAACGGTTGATCGAGTCCGAATTCTGCTCGTTTTGCAGCGAGCAGTTCATCCGTCGGTTGGATATGGGCAGCGGATAGATAGGCCTGTGCCGGATCAACTGGTGACAAATGAATCAACCCTGTCAGAATCAAGACAGCAAGTAACAAGATCGGGATGACGGATAATATGCGTTTGACGAGGAAGACCCCCATGTCATCCCTCCTTTACTTAATTCCGATTCGGGCAAATGGACTCTCATCCCGGTTCGCCGGGAACTGGAAGTTCGTCACGTCCGACTGATAGACCGCCATCTTCTTCAAGTACGAAATCGGAATCAATGCCCCTTGATCTTGGAGTGATGGCAGAATGTCGGCGTACATCTTCTGACGCTTCGTCTCGTCTGTCGTCTTCAAGACATCTTTGATCTCTTGCAACAGTTGTTCTTTATTCGGATAAGCCGAAATCGCTTCTTTGAAGCCGAAGCCATCCGTATCAATCAGGTTCACGAACGTATGCGGATCATACGGTGCACCGAAGTTGCTGTAGAAGTTGATGTCAAATCGGTTGTCCTTGAAGCGCTGGACTTGATCCGGTAATTCGACAGCTTCCGTCTTCAGCTCGACGCCGATTTTCGACCATTCCGACTGCAACGTTTCGGCCATCGCCTTTTGGACCTGCTCGGCCGCATCATACATCATCCCGATTTGCAGCGGTTGCCCGTCCTTGACGCGAACCTTTTCACCTTTCGGCAGTTTCCAACCTGCTTCATCAAGAAGACGATTCGCTTCCTTGACGTCATAATCCCGTTGCTTCACTTTCAGGTTCGACGTGTACGGCATGTTCGGTGGCAACAGGTAGTCAGCCGGTGCTTCTATTCCCGACGTGATCCCTTCGACGAGAGCGGCTTTATCAAACCCGTGCTGGAGCGCCTGGCGGACGCGTTCGTCAGACAGACGCTTATTTTTCGTATTCAAGACGAGGAGACGCGTCGCGACTGGTTCGGACATCTCTGTTTTGTAGGATTTATCCGTCTTCAACTGATTGAAGGCATCGATGCTGATCGCCCCTTCACCGTAAATCAGATCAACCTGTCCTTTTTCGAGTGCTAAGACACGCGTTTCCGCGTCCGGGATGATGTCGACCTTGATGTGATCGATGTTCGGCTTCGGACCCCAGTAGTTCTTATTGACCTTAAACGTCGCATACTGATCCGGTTTGTATTCGTCAAGCATCCATGGACCTGTCCCGACTTCTTTTTTGACACCCTTCGACGTATCGCCGTTTCCCGGGAATCCCGCTTCTCCGAGGAAACGGACCGGGCGGACGACCGCGAGCTCTTGAATCGTCGGGTAATAGGCTTCAGATAATGTCAGGCGGAACGTCTTCGCATCGACGGCTTCCGTCTTCTCGATTTTCGTGATGAAGCCAAGCCAGCTATGTAAGGCTTTTTGTTTGAGGATCGCGTCAAAATTCTTTTTGACGATCGCTGCGTCAAACATCGAACCGTCCGAGAACTTGATGCCGTCACGGAGCGTGAACGTATACGTTTTTCCGTCTTCAGAAATCTTCCAAGACGAGGCTAAGTATGGCTCGAGCTTTCCACCTTCTCCGTAGTGGACGAGTGGTTCATAGATCATTGACTGTGCGAACAGTTGTGATGGGTTATAAACGTGCGGGTTCATCGTTCCGACGTCGCGTGGCCACGCGAGCGTCAATGTATCTTTATCTTTTCGCTCTCCTGTCGACTCGCCCGGGTTCGAGCAGCCGATCAATAAAGATGTCAAAGACAGGATCGAGACGGTAGAAATCAGTAATTTTTTACGGTTAACGTTCATGGTAGGCAGAACTCCCAACTTGTATTGATAATCATTTTCAATTGTATGAGGGAAAGGGAAGGATTGTCAATGGATAATCTAGATGTTAACTGGACGTACAGGCGCTTTTTGACAGGATTTCCACGCTTAACTGAGTAACATTCTGTGTACGTCTCTTGTTTGTAAATAATTGTAATCAACTGTGTTAAACGGTATCCTAGTTTGTATGCTGCATTTCTTGTCTAACGAAATCAATTGCACGGAAAGGATGATAGGATGTCACGACTGGTTTCCTCCGTCTCGCTTGTTTTGCTCAGTCTGCTCTTAGTGCTCCCTTTACTGATGATCGATGGACTGATTTTATACGTCGGAGATGTGTCCTACGACTCGTTCGTTGGTTGTCTAGTGTTTCTCGTATGTTTCTATCTCGCTAGCCTGGTCGTCAGCGTCGTCTTCGACGGGATGATGCGTGCGCTTGGCGGACTGTTCAAGCGTCGTTTCTCGAACATACTGTTTGCTGTCGTGAACGGTTCCGTCAGTTTGAGCGTCTTACTTTGGATGGACCTCTACGTTGCGTCGATCACGATTTCTCTCGCGACAAAAGTCGTGCTGGTATCTGTACATACGGTATTGTTTTACCTGATTCATCAATCGAGCGATTCGACTGCTTCGTCTTCTGAAGGCAGCGCACAACATGAGCCAATCGTCCAAGAAGCCATCCGCTTGTTAGAAGATGTCGATCCCGTGACATGTGTCGAACAGTTATGTCTCAAGTACCCTGATCTTCCGAAAAAGGACATCATTCGGATCGTCTATCGTCTTCATGGCAACTAAAAAGACCTGAATGTTTCTGAGAAGATTCAGAAGCGTCAGGTCATTTTTTATTTCTTTCATTTCTTTCATTTCTTTCATTTCTTCGCCAACTCATAGAACTGATACGTATTCTTTCCTAACGACTTAGCGGCATATAGCGCGGCATCTGCCTGTTGTAACAAGGCTTGCAACTCTGGACGGTACTCACCGTCATACATCACGATCCCGATGCTCGTCGACACCCGGTAGTCCGTTTTCCACTCACTTAACGCGGTGACGATCTGCTCCGCAAGTCGTTCCCAGCCTTCCCTCGAATCAGCATGTCCAAAATGCAGAATAAACTCATCGCCTCCTAGTCGCACGGCTATCGCATCATCCTGTTCACGTACGAATTGTCGCAAGCGTTGTGCGACTTCTTGCAGGACGATGTCCCCCGTCTCGTGTCCATAAACGTCGTTGACCTGCTTAAAGCCATCTAAATCAAGGAAGAAGACGGCTCCTGTCTGCCCGCGATACTCCTCGAACTGTTTCGTTAAGTACCTCCGATTGTGCAGTCCTGTCAACGCGTCTTTCCAAGCATGACGCTCGAGCTCCAAGTAGTACAAAAACAACCGGACGATGCGTTGCAATAGCTGAATGTTCTTTTGCTCATACAAGCTGACCTGATTATTGATCGCACATAACGTTCCGAACGTCTCACCGCTCGTCAAGACGATCGGAATACCTAAATAGGACCGAACGTGAGCCTCCTCCAGACCTTTTCGCCAGTCGCCGAGTTGTTCCGCGTTCGGAATATCTTCGAGGACGACCGGCTGTTTCGTCTCGAAATCAATCAGTTTACATAACGATTGGTTCAATTCAAGCTGCATGCCTTCCACCATCGGGATATCCGCTTTATCGTTCGCGATTTTCAACATCCGTTGTTGCCCTGCTTCGATCGCTGATAAATACAGCATCTGGTCCGGTAGAATCTCTTTTGCGAAATCGAGGACATCATCTGCGAGCTCATCAAAATTTTGATACATCTTCAAGTCTTCGAATGGTTGATTCATACAGCACCTCATTTCGAAGTCATCTTCTGTAGCGTCTCTGATTTAAAAAACGAAAAGGTTACATTTATTACCACTTTCTCTTTTTTCAGTCACCTAAACCTCTTTTCGTCAAAAGCGTCCAATGTTCCTACTTCCAGTCCTAAATGAGAAAGATTATCATTTTTTTATTTTCGTATAGTTTATAGAAGGTAAAAATTCGGACAGCCATTTGACTGGAAATGAGCATTGCGTCTTCTAAAATCGTCTGCTATCATTCTCAGTGAACATGACAATGATAATCATTATCACTTATTAAGAACAGATGACTCAGATAGAACTACATAATCCATCTGCTACTTAATCCGTGATTCATGCGTTATCAAATTAAACAAGAGGAGCTGAATCATCATGGGGAAATGGAAAACACCACTCGTCGTGAGTTCGCTTGCTGTCTTACTGGCGGCATGCGGGAACGCAGGAGAAGCAGACACGAAGAAAGACGCGGAAGCACCGAAGACGGTCAAAATCAAGGACGCACATGGAACGGTCAACGTCCCGGTTGATCCGAAGAAGGTCGTCGCACTCGACAACCGGACATTCGAGACGCTTGCCGCATGGGACGTCGAACTCGCAGCAGCACCAGTCGGACTGCTCCCGGCTGAGTCACCGTATGCGAAAGATAAGGATATCGTCGATGTCGGCATGCACTTCGAACCGAATCTCGAAGCGATCGCTGGTGTTAATCCGGACGTCGTCATCGTCGGCCAGCGCTTCGCTGATCATTATGAAGACATCAAAAAACTTGTTCCGAACGCCGCTGTCATCGACCTTGACATCACTTTACCGGAAGACTCTGGTACGCCAGGCGAATTACTTGTCAAAGGACTTGAAGATACGACTGAGACACTCGGACAGATCTTTGATAAAAAACAAGAAGCGGATCAGCTCGTGACGACGCTCGAGCAATCGATCAAAGACGTTAAAAAATCATATAACGGACAGGACAGCATCATGTCGGTCATCGTCTCAGGTGGCGATATCGGTTTCTCGGCTCCGATGAGTGGACGTGTCTTCGGACCAATGTATGATTTGTTCGACTGGAAACCAGCCCTCGAAGTCAAACAAAAATCAGGTAACGACCAAGGGGATGAAGTTTCGGTCGAAGCAATCGCTCAAAGTAACCCGGACTGGTTACTCGTTCTTGACCGTGACGCACCACTTGGAAACGCAGAAGGTGCCGTACCGGCGCAAGATGTCATCGACCGTGCGCCTGCTCTGCAGAAAACAAAAGCAATCAAAGACGACAACATCGTTTACGCACCGAAAGATACGTACTTGAATGAATCGATTCAGACGTACTCGGAATTCTTCACTGACATCGCGAAAGCGCTCGAGAAGTAATGGCACACGCACAGCAACAAATGAATGGAAGAGTTGAGCCACCCGCTCGACCTTCCTTTTCTGTCGTTTGGACGAAGCCGTTCGTCTTAACCTTATGTCTCGTCTTAGCGCTCGCGACGGCGTCCCTCTTCACAGGCGTCTACGAACTGCGGAGTGCCGCGAACGATTTCGATATGTTCTGGATCACACGTGTTCCACGGACACTTGCCTTGATGCTGACCGGTGCTGCGATGGCAATGGCTGGACTCGTCATGCAACTGATCACGCAAAATCGGCTCGTTGAACCGACGACGACGGGAACGATCGAATGGGCGGGACTCGGACTGTTAGCCGTTTACTTACTCGTTCCGGCACCGTCCTTGTTGATGCGGATGACCGGAGCCATCGTGTTTGCGTTCATCGGGACGATGGTCTTCTTCTGGTTTCTCCGTTCGGTCCGATTGCGGTCATCGTTGATCGTTCCAATCATCGGTCTGATGCTCGGAGCCGTCATCTCCGCGATTTCGACGTTCCTCGGGTTGTTCTTCCGTGCCAGCCAAGCGATCGAAGGCTGGTTCGTCGGTTCGTTCGCGTCCGTCCAAATCGGTCGCTACGAATACCTCTGGATCATCATCGGTGTCACGGTCTGCATCTTCTTTCTCGCGAGTCGCTTGACGCTCGTTGGACTCGGCGAAGACATTGCGACGAGTCTTGGCGTCAACTACAATCGGCTGATGCTGATCGCGACCGGGCTGATCGCCCTATCCGTCGGTGTCGTCGCGACCGTCATCGGCAATCTGCCCTTCCTCGGCTTAATCGTTCCGAACATCGTCTCGATGTTTCGCGGTGACGATCTCCGTAGTAATTTGCCGTGGGTCTGTCTGATTGGGATGGCAACGATTTTAATCAGTGATCTGATTTCACGCACGATCATCCGTCCGTTTGAACTACCGGTCTCGTTGATTCTCGGAACGGTCGGGGCAGCCGTCTTCATCATCATTCTGTTACGTCGACGGAAGACTGGAGGTGTCAGATGAGTACTGCGATTAAACAACAGGAACATACACGAATTCAACCGAGCGTTACACGTGAAACCAATCGCCGGGCGTCTGCGTTTCAGTCGAAACGACTCGAGCGCCGCTACTGGATTCTCCTCATTCTGTTCCTCAGCGGCGGAGTGCTCAGTACGATCGGTCTCTTGCTCTACAATAATCCGGTCCCGTTTGATTCTCCATCCTTTTGGCCGGTCGTCGAACGCCGAATTACCGCCGTCATCACGATGGCGATCGCAGCAATTTGTCAAAGTCTCGCGACCGTCTCCTTTCATTCGGTCACGAGCAACCGGATCATCACACCATCCCTGCTTGGTTTTGATGCTCTCTACTCGACGATCCAGACATCGATGATCTTCTTCTTCGGTGCGGGAGCACTCGTCGGCTTTACCGGCACGAGCGCCTTTTTGACACAGGTCGCGATCATGCTCGCGATGAGTCTCTTATTATACGGATGGTTGTTATCCGGAAAATACGCGAACCTGCAGCTGATGTTACTCGTCGGAATCATTCTCGGCACGGGTCTGAACTCGCTGTCGTCATTCATGCGAAAAATGCTTGCACCGTCCGAATTCGATATCTTACAAGCACGATTATTTGGTTCGGTCACGAATGCCGACGCGTCTTACTTCCCGATTGTCATTCCGGTCGTCCTCATCGTCGGTCTATTGCTCTTCTTCTCGTCAAGACGACTCAACGTCGTCGCACTCGGTAAAGAGGTCGCGACATCGTTCGGCGTCAATCATCGTGGCAGTGTCATCTACTTCTTGATTCTGATTTCACTCCTGATGTCGATGTCAACGGCATTGATTGGACCGTTGACGTTCTTCGGCTTTTTAGTGGCGACACTCAGTTATCAGGTCGCTGCGACGTACGATCATAAATACGTCTTCCCGATGGCATTCGCAATCGGTTTCTTCGTTTTGACGACTGCCTATTTCTTCATGTATCACATTTTCAACACGCCAAGCGTCGTCTCCGTCATCATTGAACTGTTCGGCGGACTGATATTCCTTATCGTGTTGCTTAGAAAGAGGTCCCTATGATATCACTTGAACAAGTTAAAAAATCGTATACGGATGAGGTCCGAATCGGTCCAATCGACTTAACGATCCCTAAAGGCGGATTCACAGCGTTGATCGGTCCAAACGGTGCCGGTAAGTCGACGACGTTGATGATGATCGGTCGTTTGCTTGATCTCGATGCCGGACAGATCGAAGTCGCTGGCATAGATGTGACAAGTAGTAAATCAAAAGACTTAGCGAAGATCATCACGATTTTGCGACAGGAAAATCATTTCGTGACCCGGTTGACCGTCCGGCAGCTCGTCGGCTTCGGACGTTTCCCCTACTCGAAAGGTCGCTTGACGGCTGACGATGAGACGATCATCTCGAAATACATCGATTTTCTCGAGTTGACGTCGCTTGAGAACCGTTACCTCGATGAATTATCGGGCGGACAGCGGCAACGGGCATATGTCGCGATGGTACTCTGTCAGGAAACAGAATACATTCTACTCGACGAACCCCTCAATAACCTCGATATCGCCCGCTCGGTCCAGATGATGGGGTACCTGCGACACGTCGCTGATACGTTTGGACGGACGATCATCACCGTCTTACACGATATCAATTTTGCCGCGAAATATGCCGATCACATTTGTGCGATGAAGGACGGACAAATTGCCGCTTTCGGAACGGTCGCCGAAGTCATGGATGAAGCGCTATTATCCGAGATTTTCGAGACACGACTTGAGATCATCGAAGGTCCATACGGTCCGATTGCCGTCTATTGATGCTGATTGCGAGTACCTAATATCTTTTTAATCAATGAGCAAACGTCACACAGTGGTGTCGTTTGCTCATTTTCGTATATACTCTCCTCTTGAAACCATCATCCATATTTTGTAACATGAGTTTATGAAAGGATGACTGAATATGGATGTTTTACTCTACAACTTCATCATGTTTCTCTTCTATTTCCCTTGTTTGATTATTCATGAGTATGGTCATGCGTTCGCTGCACGATGTTATGGTATTCCGATTAAATCCATTGCATTAGGAAAAGGAAAACCATTTTTTCAACTGGGACATTTCTTTATTTCTAGAAAGTACATTTGGGAAGGGTTATATACTCCGGACGGCCCTATCAGTACGTTAAATCGCACGCAAAAATCTTTTTATTATCTAGGTGGTGTATTGTTTAACTTCATTTGTGTTGTGATCGGGAGTCTGATCCTTTTTCTATTGCATAATGAAACAATGCATTACATTCTACAAGCTTTCGTACGTATGTCCGCTATATTCGTCATTTTCAATCTATTACCACTTCGTTTATTTAGTGGATTTCCAAGCGATGGATTACAACTGATCTATCTATTTAAACGAAGAGATCATGCATAATGAATTAGGAGGATGATCTCTTCACATTTAATATAAAAAGACTGGGACTGTGTAGATGTCCTAGTCTTTTTTAATGAGTACATCTAAAACATACCTTGGATTGCGATATGCATTTTGATAAAAGATAGTATATACACATATAGTTACGTTAAGGTATGAGAAACTATAGAAAATCCAAGTGTCTTAAGAAATATTAGATTTATTGAAAAAAGATGGAACATTCGGCATAAACTGATGACTCCCACATACCTTAGTTTATACCACTCCTCAGAATAATTTTGTAAACGCATTCAAATTACTGGTGATTTAGTGGTAACGTACGTCATACTGACTGTAGGTAATAGAAAAGGAGTGTTAAAGATGGAATACAAAAAAGGACTCGAAGGCGTCATTGCCGCTGAAACACAAATCGGTTTAGTCGATGGAACGTTAGGTCACCTTATTTATCGCGGACACTGGGCAAAGGAACTCGCATTATCTTATTCGTTTGAAGAAGTCGCGTATTTCATCTGGAATGGTGAATTCCCGACTGAAGCGGAACTGGTCACATTCAAGGAACAGATGACGAGCTATCGTGAACTTCCTTCTTATATTAAGACGATTCTCGATACATTGCCGAACGAGATGGATGTCATGAGTACGATGCGAACAGCGATCTCGGCACTCGGTACACCCGCTTTCGCTTGGCCACCGACAATTGATCAAGCGATGCACGTAACAGCACTCTTACCATCGATCATCGCCTATAAATATCAAAAAAATCAAGGCGCTGACTTCATCGAACCGAATCCGGAACTCGATCACGTCGCGAATTACATCTATATGATTAAAGGACAATTGCCGAGTGAAGTTGAGATTAAAGCGCTGACGGCGTATCTGATCCTAACGATTGAACACGGTATGAATGCTTCGACATTCGCTTCCCGTGTCGTCGTCTCGACGGAATCGGAAATGATTTCTGGCGTCTGTGCCGCGATTGGTTCCATGAAAGGACCGCTTCATGGTGGAGCTCCGTCAGAAGTCATTGAGATGATTGATGAGATCGGAACGATCGACAACATCGAACCGTGGATCCGAAACAAGTTAGAAAAAGGCGAAAAACTGATGGGCTTTGGTCACCGCGTCTACAAAACACGCGATCCGCGTTCAGAAGCCTTAAAAGTCGTCTCAAAAGATCTCGCGCAAGAGAGCGATTGGTTCAACCTGATTACACAAATGGAGCAAACAGCGATCGATTTACTCGAGGAATACAAACCGGGTAGAAAACTGTATACGAATGTTGAATTCTTCGCGGCAGCCGTCTTAAAAGGACTCGACATTCCGAAAGAACTGTTCACACCGACGTTCACCTCTAGCCGTATCATCGGCTGGACGGCACACATCCTCGAACAATCGCAAGATAACCGGATCTTCAGACCACAATCGTCCTATACAGGACAGATGCCGGAACAAGCAGCTAAGTTTTAATCAGTCTCTAGATACGATCAAAAAATGGACCGATGTCTGACATCGGTCCATTTGCTATGGCGTTTTATTTAACGATTGTCTCTAATGAGAAATCTAGTACTTCCACTTCACACCCTGCCGCTTCTACATCCGGACTACACGCATACGGTCCAATCTTCAAATCCGTCACGTCATGTAAGTGTGCGATCCGGAGTTGCTCTTTGTGCTCTCCTGTCACGTGATACAACGTGACGTCTTGATTGAGGTAATGGAGTTCAAAGACCAGCGGTGCATCAAACAGCGTATTATCGACGTCCCGACACGACCAATCCGAGTACCCGAAGCTCGTCACGACGGCACCGAGATGTGACGGACCATCCGGAATGAATTCAGCCGACACTTTCACCCAGTGATCGTCGTTCACATAAAGCAAAATCCCCGCTTGATCATATGTCGCATTCGGGTTTAATTTTACTTCGATTCTGCACCTGAATTCCCCGTCCGGAGCATCCTGTAACAACGCATGACCTGTCAGACGGTTAAACTGATAATGGGTATTGCGCCAAAAATCCGTATCTGGATCCGTCATGAAACGTAATGGTGTTTCCTCCTTGATCCGTGTCGGTCGATTGAGCCATTTCATTCATAACACCCTCCTTTTTATCGCCCTCTTAACTTCCGTAACTTTCGATAGCCACGAATGAGCATATCGAGCATACAATCCCTCCTATTTTCGATGAACCCTTAGATGACTGGACGAAGTCGTTGCATATCCTTATATAAAGCCGATCGTTTCAAACGTCTATTCTGTATTAAGTATTGCACATCCGACCGGTTATCGTACATCAGTTGGATGTGGAAATAATTAATGTATTCAAGAATCGCAAAGACATACAAAAACAACGTGATTCGTAACCCGTACACTGGAAAATCGGATTGAAAGCGAATCCAATCGAGTCCAAATGCACATGCTGTCAGGACGATCAAAGCCAGATTGAAGACACGACAGTGACGTAATCGTCGGATGACGGATTCCGGGGTGATCGACGTTCCTTCCTTCTTCAGACGCCTTGACTTGCTGTACCAATACCAAGCTCCTTGAATCAACAACAGCTCAAACAAAAAAAGTGACATCCAAAAGGCACTGAGTTCAAATAACTGCAGTCGAGGAAAGACACGATTACCAAACCAACTCAGCGGTAAAATCGTAATTACTGTGAACAATTCTCCCCGGTACAAATAGGCGAGTCGTTCCGCAACGAGCTGCTTCATGGCATCACCCATTCGATCCGAAACTTACTTCCTGGACCAAGCTGTGCAATCAATGGTTGATCGGCCTCAATGACACGTCCGAGAACGTTGACTCGCTCATCCGCAGGTAGATTACGTTTCGTAATTTGAACCTCGCCCGCGTATCGCCCGTATTTTTCATTATCGATCGTGATCGTTCCAAGCGGGCGGACAGACGGGTCTTGCGGTGTCAGATCGATCGTCGACGGCTTCATCCGCGACTCGACGGACCGAATGACATCCCGCGCCGGATCAAACCGATTCGTTTCCGTCTCTCGTTGTATCTGTCGTCCGTTCGCCACGGCTCGGAGGATAATGATTCCGTCTTGTTCTGCTTCGAATTGCCGGATTGTCGCCTCCGTCAATCGTGGATCTCCAACGAGGATTCGATCGACGGTCGATTGTAAATCGATATAACTGGCGAACGGTGACGTATGCCGGTGTTCTTCAAGTGTCGGTAGCGTCTCAAACAACGGTCCACGAAGTATTCCGTCACCCGGTATGAACGCTTGGACGCGCAATCCTTGCGCCTGCAACCAGGCATTCTTTTCGTCAAACCACGTCCGGTCGAGTCCCGTTTCCGGTCGCGGATAAAAATTATGCCACGCTTCCGTGTGATCGATTCGCAGACCCTGTGCCTTCATCTCGGTTAATTCATCTGCTGTTAACGTACTGGCGTTCAGCGCAACCATCATTTGGTTCGATAACGTCGCGATTTGCTGCGGACTGATGCCGTAATCAAGACGGAGTCCCGTCACACCCCAGTCCGTTAACGTCGCTGCCGTCTCCCATGTCTTGCCAAGCGTCGCGAGCGACGCTGGTGCGATGTCCGCCACGAGTTCGAAACCGAGCTCACGTGCTAAACGACCGAGCGCTTGCAAGCGTTCGACGTACAGTGAAGAATCGTCTTCGGGAATATGCAGCGATGTAAAGAGCGACGTAAAGCCAACAACACGCATCCGCTGTAGCCACTCGCTCGTCTCGTCTGTGATCGGTTCACTTAAATAGATTGATAATCCTTTCATCGACTCACTCCTTCACTTCTCTACTTAGAGAAAAAGCAGCTGATTCCTTCTTTTGGGAAGGATTCAACTGCTGGTCCACACCTTAAATACCGTCTGCCATCTCTTCTTTGAAACCGAACCAGTACGTGAACAGGAATCCTGCCGCGTACGAGATGACGAGACCACCGATGTACGTCAAGTACATTCCGTTGTCGATCAACGGTGTCAATGATAACCCGGATACGCCGACTCCAAGTGCCGTCGTCTTCATCGTTGCTTGGAAGGCACCACCGACTGCTGCGCCGAGACATGCCGTTACGAACGGACGACCGAGCGGCAACGTAACACCGTATAACAACGGTTCACCGATTCCGAGGAATCCGACCGGAATCGCCCCTTTGATGATGTTACGCAGGCGCGGATTGCGCGTCTTGACGAAAATCGCCATTGCCGCTCCGACTTGACCCGCTCCTGCCATTGCAAGAATCGGTAAGAGTGGCGTGTTGCCAATCGTGTTCAAGAACTCGAGATGGATTGGTGTCAGTCCATGGTGGAGACCGACCATGACAAGTGGTAGGAAGAAGCCGGCCAGTACTGCCCCGGCGAGTGGTCCACCGACCTCAAGTACGGCATTGATTGCTTTCATGATACCGTCTGACAAGAGTCCAGCAACCGGCATGATCGCATAGAGCGAGGCGAATCCGACAATCAGCACCGTAAACAGTGGCGTAAAGATGATATCGATCGATGCGAACATGAAGCGACGGATGTGTTTCTCAAGATAGGTCATCAACCACGCAGCGAAGATGACACCAAACAAGCCGCCCCTGCCTGGAACGAGCGGTTCCCCGTAAATCGTGATGTCCGCAAGCACGGGGTTGAATAGAATCCCACCAGCAATCGCCCCGAGCACCGGCGTGCCGCCGAACTCCTTCGCCGTATTCCATCCGACAAGGATTGCGAGATATGCAAAGACCGTCCCACCGATCAAGAGTAAAATCTGCATCCATGTCTGTGTTGCATCGACACCCGCATTCTTAGCAAAGTTCGCACCGCCGTTGATGATCCCCGAAGCGACGAGTCCCGGAATGAGCGGGATGAAGATGTTCCCGATTCGGCGCAAGAAGCGTTTGAATGGTGACTGTTGTTTTGCTTTTACTTTTTGCCGTTCGACGGCAGCTCGTTCTTCTGGCGTCAAGTTCGGATCAACGGACTCTTCCCCGATCGCGAGTCCTGTTTCGCGACTTAAGTGTTCTGCTACCCGATTGACCGTTCCCGGACCGACGACGATTTGTAACGTCTCGTCATCGATGACCCCCATGACCCCATCAATCCGCTTTAACGCATCGATATTGGCTTGCGTCGGATCCTTTAGCGATAAACGAACCCGCGTCATACAGTGCGCAAGCTGCCGGAGATTATCTTTTCCACCGACGTGCTCGAGAATCGCGTGTGCCAGCACTTCTTCCTTCTTCATCGTGTTTCCCCCTTAGAGTGCGTCTCGGACAAATCCGTTCGCTTGCTGTAATCGTTCGACGGCTTCCGCATGCGGAACATTCGCGAGAATCATGACGATCGCCGTCTTGACGTGCCCGTGTGCTTCATGGAAGACACGCTCCGCCGTTACGGCATCGACTCCTGTGGCCTCACGGATCATCCGCTTCGCCCGAATCTCCAGTTTTTCGTTCGTTGACTGGACGTCGACCATCAGGTTTTGATAGACCTTGCCGACACCGATCATCGCCGCTGTCGAAACCATGTTCAAGACGAGCTTTTGTGCCGTTCCAGCCTTTAGTCTTGTTGACCCCGTCAAGACTTCCGGACCTGTTTCGACTTCGATCGCATAACGCGCGTGCCCACTGATGACCGCATCCGTGTTGCAAGAAATCGCTGCCGTCACCGCTCCGACTTCCTTCGCGTAATCAAGCCCGCCGATGACATACGGCGTCCGACCGCTTGCTGCAATCCCGATGACCGTATCACGAGCTTCTAGCTGGAGCCCTTTCAAATCGTCGACGGCAAGCGTCCGACTATCCTCTGCTCCCTCGACCGCTTTGATCAACGCGCGTTCGCCGCCAGCAATCAAACCGACGACCATGTCTGGTGAGACCCCGAACGTCGGCACACATTCTGCCGCGTCGAGAATCCCAAGCCGTCCGCTCGTACCGGCACCGATGTAAATCAAGCGTCCTCCGTTTTTGAATGATGCAATGACGTGTTTGACGACTTCCGCGATGACGGGGATTTGTTCCCGAATGACCGTCGCGACCGTTTGATCCTCAGCGTTCATCACCCGTAAGACATCTTCGACTGTCATCTCATCGAGTTGCATCGTCCGTTCATTTCGACGTTCCGTTGCTAATTGATCTAACATCTGCTTCACCCTTTCTCTTCCCTCCCTTTATTATACAATTAAGAAATTTTAATTCAATATTATTTATTTAATTTTGAAATTAAATTTCGATATATAAAAATAAGGTTTTGTCCTTCTTTTTCAGGCTCGGTCTCTTGATTTCCTGCTTGTCGTAATTTCCTTATTCGCAAAGTCCAATAACGCAGACATTCGCTCCCGTCCAATCGTCGCGACGAGTAATGGGATGCGTGGTCCGTAGGATTGATTGATCGTCAGTTGATAGAGTAGCGTCGCATAGTGTTTCTGCAGGCGAAGCGTCTCCTTTTTTTCAGCTTGCCGTGTCAAACGGTAGAAGGCAGAGAGGATGTCTTCATCCGTTCGAAGAGCAACGACGAATTGTTGGATCCAGTCCTGTTCCGTTCCCGTCAGTTGCGCATGTAGTTCATAATTCGGAACAGAACTGATATGAAGTTCCCGCTCCGGACACCATTGCGTAACGAAAGTACGAGCACGGTCAATCTGTTCAGGCGGAACGCTCGCGCAAAACACATTTTCAATCAAATCAGGTTCAAAACCAACCATCGGACCAATCATCGTCAACTGCGTAAACGAAACGAGATGAGCAGTTCCACGATGACTCCAACGCAGACTTTGCTGAATGTCTTCGGATTGACGCGATGAGTGTGCGACAAAACGCTCGAACTCACTGTAATTGCGTAACACATCTTCATCTAGCCCGATATGAAAGGCGTGATTCGGACGATGTTTCGCAAATAAGAACAGAAGAATGCTCGGTGGATAGACGGCGAGTAGATCTTGCGGAGTCAAGACACCACCGCATGAACTCGACATTTTTTTCGACTCCCCTTTTAGACGAATGAATTCATACGGGAGATAGAGCGGTGCCGGCTGTTGGAAAATTTCTTGCGCAATCCGGGACGAAACCGTGTAACTTCCGTTTGCTGCTGAATGATCCTTTCCACCCGGCTCGAAATCGACGCCTTCATGTGCCCAGCGCATCGCCCAGTCGACTTTCCAGTTCAATTTCATCCGATGTTCCGTCCGCATATCGACCGTTGCCATATGACCACATCGACAGCTGTAATGGTACGTGGCTTCAGCTTCATCGAACGAATCGATGGTAGTGGCGTCGGTTCCACAAGCAGCACAATAGACGGTCGCCGGGTAAAACGCTGCTCGCTCATCATCGGATCCTGCTGCTGTCTTATGGTCGATCAAGATGTCATAAATCGCGTGACGATGGCGAAACGCGTGGATGATTTGTTCAGCATAAATGCCAGACGTATAGGCTTCGTGTTGATAACGGTAGTCTGGTGTGATCTCGAATGCTGTCAGCATCGTTTCGAATTGCTGTTCAAAGTACGTCGCGTAACTCATGTCGGATCGATCCGGTGCCGGAACGGCGCTATAAGGCATCCCGATGTATCGAGTAAATGCTTGATCGACATCCGCTGGTACTTTTCGAAAACGATCGTAATCGTCCCATGAAAACAAAAAGCGGACGTCTTTGCCGAGGTCTTGCAGCGCACGCGCAACGAAGTACGTCGTGACGACTTCCCGGAAATTGCCGATATGAACGGGACCCGATGGACTGATCCCGGCAGCACAGACGTATGTCTCTTTATCTGGCTGACACTCGATAATGGTTCTTGCAGTGTGTTCTGCCCAATGCATGATGATTCCTCCAGTAGTAGACAAAAAGCTGATTTTCGCCCGTTAGTTGCCTAAAGGACGAGAATCAGCTTCCCGTGGTACCACCTTTGTTCGTCCGCCTGTCACCAGACGAACCTTCACATGTACAATCATACATGCTCTCGATAATGGGAGAACCCATCGTAGCATCATCCATATCGGAATCCGTACGAAGCTCGGAGGCTTTTTTCAGAGAGAAAACCGGTCATCCGCTCTCACCATCTCGGACTCGCTTGGCACCGTCAATTTCTTCCTACTCTTCTCGTCATTGCCTTGATTATGTAATTTTGATTAGCATACAGATTCATCCAGTTCATTGTCAATTCTTTTTTGAAAGATGAGGGGATACAAGATAAAACTTTATTTTGAGTTTCGATGGTGAAAATCATCGAATTCAAACAGTGATTGTATCATTCCCACCCTGGAAGTGGTCGTGGTTGCTCTTCAACGAAGGCACGATATCCATCGAAGCTCAGTCCTTGACGCTGCGGATTATGGTTACGAATCAACGGATCACCTGTCTCGTCCTCGTTCTGCCAAAACCGATGTTCCGTTTGAAAAACCATGATCGACGAATACTGGAATCGCTCTGCCATTAGATATTCTCGAACCGATTGCATCACTTGTTCAAAGCGCGAATCCGAGTCGTAGCTACTGCCAAGACGTTCTTTTTCTTGTTTCCCTTCGAAAATCTTAACCGAGAAATACGCATCCCTTTTCGCAATCGGATACTCGATTTCAACGCGAACCGAGTCGACGAAGCGAATCGGTCGTGGTTTGTTCACTTCCTCTTCAGAATTGTGATTCTCTACATAATAAGCATCTGTTGCAATCGAGAAGTCCTTGAACTCCCAGAACATATCCCCTTGCGCAATGATCGCATATTCAAGGAACGTGCCGAAGTTCTGTCCAATCGGATCAGTCTCCTCTGTCGACAACTCATGAAACATCCAGTGCATATAGGGTGTCTCATCTGTCTTCGCATCTTCCGTTTGAATCAAGACATATCCTTCGTTCATTTCGCCAATCATCAAGAAATGATCATAGTCTTCATGGATCAGGTCGTACTCTTTAGCCTGGATCGTCATTTCAATGACTTTTTCAAGCGGATAGAGCTCGATGCCGAGACCTTGAATCATGAACAACTCCGCTCCGTCATGTAAACGGAGGAATGTCTTATATTCACTTGGTAACGTTAGTTTAAACTGTTTTTCAAATGACTGAATCGCCTGTTCCGTCACCGGATCATTTAAATTGAATTGAGCGACTCCTGTATCGTATCGCCGCTGAATGAAGGTCGACCCGTGATTGATTTTTTGTGATAAGACGTCAAGAATTGCTTCGATTTGGTTCATTTCTTTCATGGGTCCCATCCTTTTCATTTTCGTATTCGTGAATGATACGACTTCACCCTATAAACATAACCATTTTTTCAATTATTTGGTGTATTCCGTCCTATTCGTTCTGTGGTATTCTCGTTCTAATATCATTTTAAAAAATTGCATTCGAAGAGGTGACCCATGTCTAAATCATCATCGATGTTGCTCATATTACTCGCTGCGATCTTTTGGGGCACGACGGGAACCTCACAAGCCTTTGCGCCGGAAGATGCACACCCGATTGCAATTGGTGCCGTTCGTCTTGCTGTCGGTGGACTGTTCTTACTCTGTCTCGTTCTCTTCAAAGGAACGCTGACGTTACGCGACTGGCCGGTGCGGACGATTTTACTTGCTGCCGTCAGCATGGCGGCTTACCAACCGCTGTTCTTCTCCGCTGTATTGATGATCGGTGTCGCCGTCGGTACCGTCGTCGCAATCGGTAGCGCGCCGATCTTTTCTGGATGTATCGAGTGGCTGTTCCTCAAGAAACGTCCAGCGCTGCTGTGGTGGGCATCGACCGGACTATCGATCACCGGTTGTCTGTTGCTTTTGAACAATCAAGGAACGGTCGCAATTGATCCAATCGGAATCATCCTTGCACTCGGTGCCGGACTGTCGTTTGCCGGGTACACGTTCGTCAGTCGAGACCTCGTCAAGACACACGCACCGCTGTCAGTCGTTGCCGTCATTTTCACGACGAGCGCCTTACTGTTGTCACCTCTGCTGTTTTTATTCGACCTCTCCTGGTTGTTCACGTCACGTGGTGCCGGAATCAGCCTCCATCTTGGCGTCGTCGCGACCGGACTCGCTTACTGGTTATTCGCGAAAGGACTGTCGAACGTACCATCGTCGACTGCCGTCACGCTCTCGCTCGGTGAGCCGCTGACTGCCGCCTTGCTTGGTGTGTTCGTCCTTGGTGAAGAATTAAGTCGTACGGCTTGGTTCGGAATCTCGTTATTGTTACTCGGAATCGCCTTATTGATCGGTTCGTCTCGCCTAGCAGCGCGCCAAACCGTTTTGACAGAAGAACGACAAACTCGGACTGGAGGCTAAATCATGCAAGAAATCACGCTTGAGAAACTACAATTTCGCGAGGATTATCACATCGGACTCGATCAGTTCTTGATCGATGTCGCAAATGGTAACCGATTGATCTTTCATTTCCGTGGACATACGGAGGAGACGATGGTCATCGTCGGCGACTACAGCTGTAATTACTTTCAATTGACTTTCGAAGCGGATGCGATTCTGCTTCGTTCACCGGACCTCTATGAACTAAAAGAAGATGTCGAGATCAACCCGATTCCACTTCTGACGCTGACCGATTCAAAGCTGCTGACATTCGCACGTGAAATGATGAATCTCGATCCTACAAAAGACTGGGTTCATTACTGGCTCCGGGCGTTCGAGCAGGATTTTCATGTCTTGTCCCCCCGTCCACCGGTTCTGACCGACCTCGGACATAAGCGCAGCGATGCGATTGTCACCTATTCATTTGATTCTTTTAGCGTTGAATGACATAAAAAAAGCCCTACCTCGCCAAAGGTAGGGTATTCGTTCGTCCCGCCCAACGGCTCGCGCCGGACGGTTACTTGGATTATAGATACAAAGATAAGGTATTTTCAACCGACTGGACGGAATCGACTGGACTGAACCGCTGTACGACACGTCCTTGGCGATCGATTAAAAACTTCGTATAGTTCCATTTAATCTTCGACGACAGAAGACCGGAGCGTTCGCGTTTTAGGAATGTATAAAGCGGATGTTCATTTGGTCCATTGACGTCGATTTTCTGGAACATCGGAAACGTCACGCCATAGTTCAGCTGACAGAACTGCATCGTCTCTTCCTGACTCGCGAACTCCTGCTGATTGAATTGATCGCACGGAAAGCCAAGCACCGTGACTCCTTGCTCGTCATATTTATCGTACAATGCCTGTAGTTCGCCAAGTTGTTTGACGAGCCCACATTTGCTTGCCGTGTTAACGATCACGAGGACACGCCCCGCATAGTCACCTAATGAAACAGTCTCGCCCGCTGCGTTTTGTACGGTTGCATCGTATACGGTTTGCATGTTTCCCAGCTCCTTTGCCCCGAGTATAAGACAAAACGCGCATCCTGTCGTTTTCAGGCATGCGCGTAATGCTTTACCAGATTGTCTCTTCTTTGTCACTCAGTTTGATGACGAACGGTAGGATCAAGACGAACAAGAGACTGACGTATCCGAGCGATAAGTAATGTTGCGAGTCTTTTGAAATGTATTGCTTCACGCCGCAGTTCGGACACGCTTTTCCATGTTTCGCAAATCCGACAGCGAGCACTTCTTTCGTTTTGAACGTATATTGGCAATTCGTACAACGTACCATCTGACCATCTCCTTCTTCCTTATCTACTGGTGGATTCAGGAAAAAGTTTCATGAAAATAAAAGTAACCGACATCTTACCTCATCGATTCTTCCCGGTCGCTCAACCGAATTAGAAATGGCAAGAACAGGACGAACAAGAGACTGATATTCCCGAGTGATAGGTAAAATTGCGACTTCCGGGACATGTATTGTTTCACGCCACAGTTCGGACACGTCTTGCCTTTCCCATGTATCGCAACACTGACAGCGAGCACTTCTTTTGTGCTGAACTTATACTGACAATTCGTACAGCGTGCCATGACATCATCTCCTTTTCTGTTATCTACTTATAGAGTTTGGAAAAGGTTCCGTCGAGTGGATGGGTTGTAAACGCATCTTCAAAAATTCATAGCTTCCACCATTCGTCGCCTGTTGGAACCGTTCGACGGGAAGGAAGCCACTTTTCGTATACAAGCGAATCGCCCGCTCGTTGAATGTCGCGACAGCTAATTCAATTTGTTTAGGTGCATATCGGTCCATGATGAACGAAAGACCGGCTTCTAAAAATGCCACTCCATTTCCTCGGCCCGTCAAGTCTGGTCGCATGCCAAGTCCGACGTCAACGACGTCTGCGTTTGGTTCAAATACATAATAACCAATCAATTCTTCCCGATCCAACACAGCAAAATAATGTTCCGTCCGCTTTGCTGGATCGAGAAATTCTGCTAAATCTTCTTCGTCATTCGGCATATCATAAAATGCAAACGCCCCGTCATATTGCCACTCGTAGGCAATCTGTTCCGCCTGTCGTTGCGTCAGCGGTGAAAATGTATAGCTCATCAGGATTCAGCTCCTCTTGGATTCCTCAACGAGATCGATTCTTTCGGTAGTCTAACAGTAGCGGCAATACATTTAATCCGATCGAGATGAACGTCAATACCCACAGTGCCCGCTCCATGCCTGGTACGACGTCTTGTAACGCTGCCCAGTCCTCCCGCGCCACGAATTCTGCGACGAGTCGGTATTCCGCGCACAGCGTCAGTGCCGTAAAACTCAGTCCGAGCACCATCAGGAAACGATAGTCCTTACCGATCAAATAAAAGATGATATTCAGTGCCGTAAATCCAATCGCCAGTAAACCCAGTATGATCCACATTTTTCATTTCCCCCAAAGATAATCGTTGTATAATACCGTTCGTTTTGAACGCTTTTCAAGACTATGTATGCATCATGCTACTTCACTCATAAAATTTTGGCATCATTCATTTACTTTAATAAGACGCGTTTTTCAAGCGTGTGTTGAGCGATATTTATAAATACTCCAGATGCTGAAAACACTTAAAATCGTTCCAATGAACGAAAATAATGTTGTCGTCATTCCATTTTGTATCATGAAGCCAATTGGCATCAATCCGATAAATGTTAGAACAATAAAGGATTGATAGACTACATTGATGATATTGATTAGTGGATGGTTAAAGAACGATAAAATGAGCGGTGGTAAGAACAATACGATAGTCATGATCACCGAAATACGAAAGGCTAACGGCTCCTCTAACGAAATGACATGATCTCCCACTGCATTTTTTGATGCGATGAATAATAATGCCACTGCGGAGCACATTGTTAAAAACACGAGCAATACTTTTCTAAGCATAATTTGACCTCCTTTCTTCCATCATATCATTCTCTCTAAATAAAATGTTTATATTATACTTTAAATAACATCATTTAACAATTATTAAAAATTTTATATTTTTATTTTTTATCTTTTTACAAACTAAACAGCATTACTTTCTATACCTTACTCACAAAAAAATCCCTTCTTAGACTAAAGTCCATGTAAGAAGGGATTTAATATGCAAAACGATACATTTCTCTTTTTTAGAGTGTTATGGATTTAACTGATCAACAAGAGTATAGTTACCTGCTTCGACATAAGTCGTAAAACGATCCAGAATACTTTGCCATGAAGCACGTTGTGCATCCGGATCATTCACTTGATCGTCTTCAAAAATTTCAATCACTTTCGTTCGATGGCGCAACGGAATGAACATGACTTCGACAAGTCGTCCATCTTCTAATTGATAGCGCAAATGCTCTAAGGGTGAGACTTCCTGATACGTACCCAAATATTCAACATATGTCGGACTTCCTTCGCGTTGCATTCGACTTTTAAAATGTCCCTGTTCCATTAATTCGTTCTCGACATGTGTCGTATACCAGCCATTCGATGATCGATACCATTGCATCATGTGCTGCGGTTCTGTCCACAGACGCCATACGGTCTCGATTGGAGCTGAAATCGTTGACGATATCATTAAAAAATTATCCAACATGTTCCCTCCACTTCAAAGTCTTCATTAAAGAAGTTAATCCTCTTAGATTTTTTCTAAGGATAACTTTCGATAGACTAGTCTAATTTCCCTACTTATTTATCGAAATAGTTTTAAAGAACTAAGAAAACAGGTCAGATGAAATGTTTATTCAGGAACTTTGTACCTTAGTCATAAAAGAAAGTAGAAATTCAAAATAAAAAACCGCTCAACAGAGCGGTTCGTGAGAAAAATCCCGATTTTCACATCAACTGTGCAATGAGATTTTTATAGGTGCTAGAAATGGCTTAAGCCTGCGGACGTTTTCGACGCAAACCATAGTATTGGTAGAACTGAACTTCGATGTTCCCGTTATAGAGCTTCCGGCGCTTCGTCGCTGGACGACCGTACGCTTTTTCGAACTCAACATACGACGTGATCATATAGACACTGTAGTATGGGAATTCTTTGTACGCCGTTCCAATCTTACGGTAGAGCTGATGGACTTCACGTGCGTCCTCCAAACGCTCCCCGTAAGGCGGGTTCCCGATGATGACACCGAAGTCTTCCTTCGGTTTGAAGTCTGCTGCGTCACGTTGCATGACGTTGATCGCATCGCGGACGTCTGCGAGTTCTGCGTTCGTTTTCGCGAGCTTGACCATCTCTGGATCGACATCGCTTGCGTAGATCTTCAACGGTTTGTCCCACTCTGCTTTTTCGTTCGCTTCGTTGATCGCATCGAACCATGCCTTCTTCGGAATGCATTTCCATTCCTGTGAGACGAACTCGCGGTTGATGCCTGGTGCGATATTACGCCCGATCATCGCTGCTTCGATCGCCAGTGTACCTGAACCGGTGAAGACGTCGTAGAGCGGCATATCCGGCTTCCAGTTCGTCAGCATCAGCATCGCTGCTGCCATCGTTTCTTTGAGTGGGGCTGCTGAGTGGAATTCACGGTAGCCGCGTTTGTGTAATGCGTCGCCTGACGTATCGATCGTTAATGTCGCGATATCTTTTAACAAAGCAACTTCAATCGGATAACTTGCGCCGGTTTTTGGCAACCATTCCGTTCCTTTGTTGTACTGTTCTTGCATGTGCGAGACGATTGCTTTCTCGGTGATCTTCTGACAGTCACGGATCGAGAACAGCTTCGACTTGACCGAACGACCGTTGACGATGAAGTTCGCATCCCACGGCATCAATTCGTGCCACGGCAGTGCCTTGACTTGATCGAACAATTTTTCGAATGTCGTCGCGCGGAACTCAGCAACGACGAGTTTGATCCGGTCCGCTGTCCGAAGCCACATGTTCAAACGGGGAATGTCCTCCATCTCACAATCGATGTAGACTTTTCCGTCCTCGACCGTACATTCGTATCCTAACGCACGGACTTCTTTTGCGACGAGCGCTTCGATTCCCATCGCCGCTGTCGCGATGACTAAGCGTTTTGCCATATCGCGTTCACTCCTTTATCTTTTCTTCCACTGGATCGTTTCATTGCAATAAAAAAAGAGCCCAGGGTGGACCTGGACTCTCGTTCAACTTAAAAATAACAGCCTATGTGGTCCTGTAAGCCATGTTCTGTTCCTTAGTGTTTCAAACGGTTTGACCCTCACACGCAGGCGACAATCATCTATCTCCGTATTTGCATACGCTCTCCTTCGCGTTCAGTTCCGCTCAGGAAATTCCCCTACCAAATTTGGGTTTCTCGCTCGTGGGGTTTACCTCGTTCCACCTTCATGGTTTCCCATGAAGCTCCGTCACTGTGGCACCTTCAAGAAGTTTCGGCCCTATCCGAAGACTTAGGCGTTCCTTCTGCCGTCAGCTTGACGCTGCCTACACTTATCTTTTTGTGTAGCACGATCACTACAGCCATCGCAGGCTGTGCGAGCATGGACTTTCCTCAAAGCACCGAAATGCCCCGCGATTGTCCGAACCAACATAGTCACTGCTTATGAGTGTAGCGTAGATGCCGCTTTCCTGCAAGAGGCAATTCTCGTTTTATAAACGAAAAAGTTGCGTCCCTGCCTCATTTCACGGTATAGTACAAGAGTTCAGAAGGGGGCATGCAGTATGAAAAAACGACGCTCTGGTACGAACCGGCGAACGGTTCGCAAGTTGACGTTCCTGATCGAGATCGATGAGATCAAGGCACTTCATCTGCGAAACGGCATCTTCGCCTTCTATCGTCAAGGAGAGCTCATCCACGCGTTCGAGCCGTTCAACGTCAAGGCGCCCGATGCACTCTCAAAACGTAGCTATCATTTCGATCAACACGATATCTTGCTTATGAATGAACGTTTCCCTGAGCAAATCCCGTTGTATGATGAAGCAATGACGTTACGCTCTTGGGCCGACCAGGTCGCTTATGGTTTATACCAATTGATCGATTCCAGTCGCTTGTCGTTCGTCCATGAGGATGACACAGGATACAAGATGGAAGCGATGATCACGTGGACTGGAGAGGCATTAACACCTCCGACGCCCGTCTATAAAAAAGGAAAAGACCCGAAGTAACCTTCAGGTCTCGTACAGTGCTTCCCACTCGGTGGGAGGCGCTTTTTTTATTTCACGGTCAGGAGTCGTTCGACCGTTCGCGTATGGCGTCCACCACTCGTCTTGAATACGAGTTTATAGGACCCTTTTTGTTTCAATTGATACGTGAACTTGTGCGTCCCATTTTTTAATTTCGACTGGGTGAACGTTTTAATAACTTTCCCATCTTTATAAAGACGGGTCGTCGTTTTCGCATTCGAATATTCGTCAAAGTAAAACGCGAATAGTTGATTCGGTTTGACTGTTGAAGGGAGCGACACTTTAGAAATTGGCGCTGGAAGCGCCGCTAACATTCCGGCATTCAAGCGACCGACTCCGTAATGTGAACTTGTATCTCCTGTTTTTTTGGTCGCAGCAGCATACAGTTTACTGCGCATCGCTTCATTCGTGACGAATGGATTCTTTGATTTCGCAAGCGCCAATACCCCGCTGACGACCGGTGTTGCCATCGATGTCCCGTCTAAGTAACCATACTTATTCCCAACGATCGTTGAATAAATCCCTTCACCCGGTGCCATGATGTTAAGTCCTTTGCCGTAATTCGAGAACGTCGACGCTCGACCGAGTGTGCCAACAGCCCCAACGGCGACGACTTGACTCATCGAACCTGGGAAGAGCACTTTATTGCGCCCATCATTCCCCGCTGCTCCAACGACAAGGATGTTCTTCGCTTCTGCTTTTTTGATTGCTTCTTCCATGTAGGGATCGAATTCATATTGTCCGAGCGACAGGTTGATGACGTCTGCTCCCTGCTCGATCGCATACAAAATACCGTCACCGATATCAATCGACGCAGCAAAGTCACCATCGAATACGTCGGCTCCGATCAATTTAACACCGGATGCGACACCAACGATCCCTTTCCCGTCTTCCCGTGCCCCGACGATCCCAGCGACGTGCGTTCCGTGATCGTCCGGTTTACGGATGCCCGAGATCGTCGTCGTTTTATAAATGACGTCCTTGAACTCGCGGTGTTTCGTATCGATCGCGTCATCAATGATTGCAACGCGAATATCCGATTTACCACGGCTGTACTTCCAGTAAGTAGGGATCCGTGACTGATCGAGATACGTTTGCTGGAACTGGGCAGAATCCGTCGCTTTCTTGACGTCCGTGATCGGAATCAAGTCGGCATCGATATCCTCTTCTTCGAGATGTGCAAGTGGCTCGACGAGAGAGAATCCTTTTTGTTTCAAGGCACGAATCTCGCTTAGCCCCTGATTCGCCAACCAGTTTTGTTTTTGTTGTTCTGTAAAAGTTGGGTCGTATTGTACGTATTGAGACTGCGCAAAGGCAGACGTTGGCATGGCGACGATTGTCGCTAGCGTGAGTAGTGCAAGTTGCTTTTTCATGGGAACCCTGCCCTTCTCTGTTTACGCGCCGACCGAAGAATCGTCTGGACTAAAGCGGAACCGTACCGTCCGGTTCTTCGCTGACTTCAAAAGGAATGATTTTTCCGATCGTCACGTAAGCATAATAGCGTGCAAGGACCGCACGCCAACGCGTTGCATCGATGCCTGTCAGATCTTCACCTAACGGGGACCCGTCGAACGTCTCGAACTGTTGGCAAAAGAACGCTTCCTCTTCTTCATGCCACGTTACTTCTTCGCCGATGAACCCAGTCGAAAAGCGGACGAAGTCCGCAATCGAGGGTCCAATCACTTCTGCCGGCAAGCGTTCGCTCATCCGTCCGACCAGTTCATACCGGTCGCGTTGTGCTTGTTCCGCTTCTTCAATCGAATGACACAGCAGCACTTCACGATTTATTTCTACTAACACGACATAGTCACCACTCGGTAAATTGACGTGAATCATCCCTACACCCCTTGGATTGGATTCGTGCGGCTTCTAGGTGTCATTTTTTCTTCGATAATTTATAATGTCCATTTTCGATCAAATGTTAATTCAATCGGCTCGTTATCTTTCGACTTTAACATAACGACCCGTGTCGTTTCAATTTGATCGAGGAGATCCGCTTGACGAAGAGACTGAATTTCCTTCGACGAACCGGCTTCAATCCGATCTCTGTACGGGGCAAGCAACGCTTGTTGATTGCTCGCGAGCGCGTACCAGGCAAGTCGAGCGAACGGCTCATCTTTTGCTGTCTCGAGCGCGTAGCTCTCGAAGATATCTGGAAGATAACTGCTAAATTGATCAAGCGCGTCGATGCGTTCTGCAACGTCGAGAATCGTTAACCAACTCGGGAGCGACAGCAACGATTCACTTGACCACCAGTCGAGTAAATCGACATGTTCTTTAAGTAATTGCTGTGCTTCTGGTCGATCAATCATATGTTGTAGGGTCTGGATGAGTTCGTTCCAGGCAAGCGACCAGTATTCTTCCGATGGATTAGCTGAAAGGAAGAATTGACGATAGACCGTCAGCAATTCCGAAACGTCCGTTAATGGTTCGACTTCCAATCGCTGATTAAAACGGCTAACTGCTTTTGTAAAATAATTTGGTTCAAGCGTTAATGCCATATAGAGTAATTTTGGTGCGTTTTTAATTTCGCCTTGATCGACCGTCTCGAATAATTCTTGAATCCATTCTGGTTGTGGTTGTGTCATAATCCTTTTCCTCCGTCTAGTAAATTTGTTTACTATACCCGAAAAAAGATTAGTTAAATCCTTTCTTCCCTAAATCGCTCCAATTCGATTCGCCGTCTCTTCTGAGCAAAGGACGATCAATGTCCCGTTTTTCGGAATCGTTTCATCAAGTCGCCGATTCAAATCAAGCCGTTTCCCGTCGGACAGAATCGTCACCCCTTCTTCTAGCAAGGCATGAAACGCATCGCGGTATGTCGCCCATTCCGGTCGCGTCGGAATCGAGAACATCCCTTCACCGTCTTTCGTCAACAGATTCGTCACGACCTTCGTCACGCCAGGATGATGGGACGCGAGGATCGCCATCCGGGCAATCGTCTCGTCACCAAGCAACACCTCATCGACCTTGACCTGTTCGAAGCTGTCGAGGTGTTCTTCGAGCATCATCTCGACGATCGTGTAGATGTTCGGGTTCGCCCGTTCGATGCTTGAAGCGATCAACAGTGTCCGTCCGTCAGCATGGACCGGGGGAATCGAATGATCCGCGAGGACGATCGCACGGACCGCCTTTTCGATGTGAGCTCGCTCGAGCGTCGACGTCAGCGCCGGATCACCACAGACGTAATGGAACCGAGGGTGACTGAATGGCTCCCGCTCTAGGTCGTCGACGAGGACGACATCCGTATGTTCGAGCAATGACTCGATGACGTGCTTCGAACGTCGACTATAACCGAAGACGACCGTATGTCCTGTTTCCTTCACTTGTAACAACCCTCTTTCCTTTTGATTACGAATCAACTGGACACCGTCGACCAGTTTTGAGATCAATCCACCGACGATCCCGATCCCGAAGATGAACACGAAAATCGTCAGAATCCGACCGGTATCCGAGTTCGGGAAGAAGTCACCGTATCCGACCGTGACGACGGTCGTCATCGTCCAGTAGACAGCGCGGAAGTAGGACCCGAATGTTTCCGGCTCAAGCGCATACATGATACCTGCGACACCGAAGACGAAGATCAACGATGCATATCCGAGCGTCCGCATCCGTAGAAACGAGACTTTTCGTAAAAAACGTAACCAGACCATGTTTTTTTCATTCCTTTCGAACAATCCGGTCTCTTCCCCTGTCAATAAGGGCGAAGGAGGTGATACACATGACACAAGCAGAAGAGATCAAGACGAGTCTCGTCATCGTCTTCGAGCGTAAGGACAAGGTGACAGCAAACGGTGATGCCGTCGTCGCTCGCCGCCGCTACAACGGCTTACGTTCGAATCTTCCAGCAGACGTCGTCGCTTCGATTGGGCAATCGATCGGCAGCTTACTCGACGGACGCTACGCGCTGACGGAAATCAGCCGTGACTACGCTTTACTGAAGGCATAACCCATCCTCTACATTTCATGAAAGGAGTGACCATTGATGGAACATACGATCGTCCTGACGTTCGATACGGTGACGAAAAAGCCGTATCGCTTACGCATCGCTGGCGCAAAGGAGAATGCGACCGTGGCTGAGATCAAAGCAATCGGTGACTTGTTCGTCGCCCATGACCCGTTCATGAACGGTGTCACACGTCTCTCGTCCGCCGAATTGCAAAACAGTTCGGAATCGGCATTCGTCTTGTAAGCTTTTTCAGTCCATCGTCACGGGATTACGTGACGATGGCTTTTTTTTGGTATACTAGAAACATCAACCAGCTGAAAGGAAGTCAATTTATGGCCAAACGCCCACTCACTCCTCGCGAATGCGAACTCGTCGTCTGTAGTCTCTACGTAATGGAACTCATCCCGTTCGAAGGCATCATGGAACGTCTCGAATCCATTACGCTCCGAGACATCATCGGCCCCGTCGCACGTGGTGAATCGACGCGGGAGCAAGCTGCTGACGCGCTTGACCAGTACATCAAGGTCCGACGTCGCCGGTTCCGCAACGTCCCACCGGAACATCTGTGGTCGCTTGACGACCGGATTGAACAAGAAGCACTGCGGATGATCCGCAAGCGTTCACCGCTCTCGGCAGGAGAAAAGCTCCAGCCAAAAGCCATTCCTCATGAAATGGGGGATACAGTCGAGATGAAAGTGACCGAAATTCAGGATCGCAACAACAAAGTGACCTTAATCGGAAAAGTCGGTAACGTCACGGCGAAACTCCCGGTCGCGAACCGTCAAGCCTATAAAGGCAACAAGACGATTTCCGCCTGGATCACGGGTGTCGAAAAGAAACCTGCCTTACTTCATTTGTCGACATCCGATTACGGCAAACACCAGCCGTCAGAAGACGTCAAGGCAGCGTATGCGACTGCCGTCGCCGCTTTACGTCGCTATTTCGAGACGAACGAGCTCCCGACGACCGAAGAAGTCGACCTTGCAAAATCACTGTTCCAACGGATGATCCGTCGCGATCAGAACGATTGGTTCACGGTTTACGTCGCGATGGGTCGCCCGCAGCTCGATCACGTCCGGCGCTGGGTCAAGGTCATCCAGATGCTCGCCCGCTCCCTGCGTGGTGACGAAGAAGCGACACAACAACTTGCTTCGCAAGAAGATCGCTTCTTCAAGGATGCCTTATTGCGTGCCTGTAAAGCGGCAGAGAAAAACTTCACGTCTTAATGCTTTCGCCTTAACACGTATCGATTCCTAGTCAAAACGAAAAAATAACGCTTCGCACCGGACAACTTTTCCGGTGTGAAGCGTTTTTGTATTCGTTGATCATTGAACTGAAAAATCGTAGATATTCGTTCCTTTTTTGCGATTCGCATCCTTGATTTTTCCCTGATATATCAATTGCTCATGCTTCAAATCAATCACGGACACTTGGAAGCCAGCGTTCGTCTCGGATGAGAGATAAAGTTGCATCTCGTCCGTCGAATCCAACCAATCAATCTTTTTCAAAACAAGCGGACTACTTACACTATGCTCGGATAATCGTTTTGTTTCCAAGTCGAACGTCGACCATTCGATGCGTTTCGTCTCTCCTTCTGGCAGACGGAGTCCAATCAGGTAACGACCATTTGCATAAGGCGTATAACCGATTTGTTGCTGATCTAACTCCTCGATGGACCGAACGCTTTTCCCATCATCAAGGAAATAAGAATGTTTCGTGTTCTCTTCGTCGCCATCAAATGGTTGTTCCGTGTAGACGATCTCATTTTGATGAATTGCTAAAAATTGACGCGCGTTTTTAGGCGCTACTGGTTTTTGAAGAACGATTTCTTCGACTCGGTCGCCTGTTAAATCGAGCACAAGAAGTTTCGTTTTCGTGGGCTGATCGATCCGATCAAGTTGGATGTAAACTTTCATCGCCTGCTTATCGATGACACTGGCTTGTAAGTCAATCCCTGTCTCAAGTTTTGTATCATACTGAAATGTTTTCTCGAACATCTCCTCCGTCTTGAACGTAAACATCTTAAATCGTAATTTATTGTGTTTAATCTGAATCGCATACTCCGATTGTTCATCTCCACTTACATTTGTTTCCATTTTTGTCGTGAATGCATAATATTTGTCTGGTAAATCCGTCATTTTATCTTCACGGAATAGTTGTCCGACGTAAGAGTTTGACTGTTTTTCGATGTCACCCTTTGCGTTGACATCATAAATCGTCGAGCGCATCCCTTTCGTCTGAAGACGTAAATTAAAATTTTCGATTTGCGAAGACTTTCCACTGACGGTCTCAAGCGACAAGTCCGCCCCTTGGATCGATAGTGTATAACCGATGTAGCTTCCGATTGTCATGAGAATGATCAATCCATAGATCAAAAGTTGACGATATCGTTTCATGAGAGTTCTCCTTTAGACGGATAGGCGCGTCTGGACTAACCGCAGATTTTTATACGACACATATAACGTCAAGAGCACGACGTACCCGAGATAAAATTGCATGTGCAGTTGACTCAAATCGTTCGAAATAGCTGACAACGTCACACCTATCACGATCCACCCGGCAATCAGCGCAATCCCGGTTAATCCGACGAGGAAGAACGCTTTGCTCTTTCGGAACGATCGCTCAAGTAAAACTGTCATGAAAACGAACGAGATGACGATGAATGTCATCAGTAAGATGAATAAAATATCACTCGGATACATTGTGTAGAACAACTTCATGTAGAAGGAGTATTCGTTGATGCTAGCTGTGACTTGTTGAGCATCTGGTAATAACCATAAGTAGAGAGTGCGACTAAGCAACAACAAGACCCACTGGATGCCGATCAGACTAGCGACGACAAGTAAGAGTGTCGTCATCTTCGATGCAACAATCGCCCGGCGTGATCCAGGAAGCAATAGTAGCCGGTAGATGTACTTCGTCTCGCCCATCCAGTCGCGGTACCAAATCCAGAACGCGAACAGGACAATCATCCCCATCGCTAATACAATGATCGAATCGTAAAAATTCGTTGCTTGCGCAAATAACAGCGGACCACCACCCTGCTCGATGGCGTCGAGTTCTGATATCTGTTCGATCCGCATCGTTGCCTCAACCGAGTGCTGATAATCGTAAATCTGATAGAGCAGTGACGCAATTTCTGCGACAATCAATCCTGAAATCAACAAAACCAGTAATTTCGTACTTCGTTTCAGTTCTTCATTCGTTAATAACAACCAACGTTTCATCCTTGATAAACCTCCCGCATCCGGTCCTGGACCGATTGATGATGACGGCCGCGCAGCTCATCCGTCTCTTTGACTTCAACGATCTTTCCGTCCCGTAAGAATAATACTCGGTCAATCACCTGCTCGACCTCAGCGATTTCGTGTGTCGTCATCAGGATGCTTCGTCCTTCCATGAACTCACTTGAGAAAATCCAGGCAATCTGTTCCTTCATGAAGAGATCGATTCCCGCGAGCGGTTCGTCGAGTAATATGTACGGTCGATCAAGCGCGAATCCTAAGACGAGATTGAACTTCGCCTTGTTCCCTTTTGATAAGTTCGCCATTTTATCCGTCGTAAACAGCTGGAACGTCTCTAGTAACCGTTCCGCTGTCTCTTGATTCCAATCCGGATAATGATCCGTCATATACGTGAGCGCTTGTCCAATCGTCATATAGCTCGGCATCGTCTGAAGATCAGGCACGAATGCGATTTTATCACGCGACGTTTTACCGTCGACCGTCACCGTCCCGGCATCCACCGGAATCAAACCGAGAATTGCTTTTAGGATCGTTGACTTCCCTTCCCCGTTCAAGCCGATCAGACATGTCACTTCGTTTAGACCGACAGAGAACGTCACGTCACATAAGACGTGCTTTTTTCGTCCGTATCGCTTTTGTAGCCCTTTCACTTCAAGCACTAGACTTCCCTCCTTGATTACGACCATTGTATTAAGACAATAGTACATCTGTTAACTGTATGGTACATGCCATACAGTCTAGCGTCAACCTGTTTTTTCCTGCTATCATCCAGAAAATGAAAAGGAGCCGGACAAAAATGTCCGACTCCGCGAGTACTTTGATTTTGTTTCTACTTTTTATGACCGGAAGAAAGGAGAGCGATTTGTTCACTCGAAATCACTTCCCAGGAAAACGATTCGAGATGAACAAAAAAAAGAGAGGACGCCCTAATGGACGCCCCCTCTGAACACGTGACTGGTGTTTCAATAAATATCAATCGTTGACTCCAGTGCCCGGCATGTCCGACGCACGGTCGGTAAGAAGTCGGTCCGTTTTGCGACACCGCCTTCAATCTGGACATGCTGAATGCCCTTCGTCCGCTGCATCGCTGTTAAGACGGTGACCAGCTCTATGAACCAATTCGAGATCAGTTCGACGACCTGTTCGTCAAAAGCGGCAGCACCATACACATCATACCCGTTCTCGCAGAGATGGTTCGGGAAGCGGGCTTTAAACCGATGAATCAAAGTGTCCGTCGTCGGAATCAAAAATTCGTCGTAGATGACACGTTGTTCGGCATCAAGCGTTTGTTCTGTCACACCATCCATCATCAAATGTGGCTGATTGCCGATATTCAATGTCCAACTCGTCTTCTTTCGCTCGCCAGTGGAAGTGATCGTTCGCATGGTTTCATCCATCTCCTTTTGATGTGTAAGCGTTTACCTTCTCATTCTACCTGTCATTTGACCTATTCTGCAACCGTCAACTTGACCAATTTAAACGATAACTTCGCTTGACATTCAGTCTATCAAACTCAACGCTTTTTGACGATGTCAGGAATTAACATCGTCCTTGTAGACGTAGACGGCAACGAGATCAATCAAGACATGGATGATGATCAGCGGCCAGAGTGTCTCGAGCGCTAGATACAAGTAGCCGAACCCCGCCCCGATCAGCCCCGTCACGAGAATCGCGAACCACCCTTGATAACGATGGGCGACCCCGAACAAGATGGCCCCGATCCAGACAAAGCTAACGTCTGAAAACGGTAAAAATAATCCGAGCGTATGAAAGAGAAACCCGCGATAGATCAACTCTTCCGTCACTCCTGCCATCAGCGCGACCATTTGGAACCCCGTTCGCTCCTCTTTCGTTCGCGGTAAAATCAGTCGTTCCGCTTCACTTTGATAAAGCGGCAACAAACGTTTGCGAAACGCTGGAACGGTCGCTGTCAAAAGCAAGACGATACAAAGCAAGACAAGCAGTCCGATTGTCGCGTACCAAACCGGACCACTTGGGACAAAAAACGTCAAACCGATTTCCGGCAACCGTGTGCCGCTAATCAGCGTGCCACCGACGAGCAACAGACATAAGATGCCGCTCGACTGGACCATCGAGGGGTAGAATTCCTTGCGAGGAACGATCGTCAAATCGACTGGTCGGACCGCTGCGATGATTGAAAGGACGACGAGCAATCCGAGTAAAAATCCATTTAGGAAGAGATACATGACTTCGACTCCTTTTTTGATTCCACACTCCCGTCACAGAAAGTGCTATTAGACCCTACTAAAATATGATACCATTCAGTGGAATCCTATACAGAGGAGAGAACAACATGCGAAAAGTTTTTCGAATCAGCATCTTGTTCGTACTGTTCGCCCTCATCGTCAGTAGTTTCATCTACTGGCAAAATCGGGAACGTGTTCAAAATGAAATGTATCGTACGTATTATGGACAGCATGGCGTACCTGCCGAGAACATCGACATCTACGAACAAGCCGCGGCACGTTACGGCATCGACTGGAAGCTCCTCGCCTCCATTCATCGCGTCGAGACGATCTTCTCAAACTCGTCAGCGATGCAATCGTCCGTTGGCGCCATCGGCCCGTTCCAATTCATGCCGAAAACATGGGTCGGTTGGGGATACAAAGGCGGCACGTCGCTCGGTGACATCGAGCATGACGGCATCGACGTCACGGATCCGGAAGCCATCAAAAAATATGGTGGTCTCGGAGTCGACGCGGACGGCGACGGCAAAGCTGACCCAACGAGTCTCGTCGACAGCGCCCACACGGCAGCGAAATACCTGAAACAACACGATGTTACGAAGACCTCGGACCGAGACACGCTCGCGACAGCACTGTTTGAATACAATCGCAGTGAACAATATGTTTCTGACGTGCTCGCCCAATATGATCGTTACCAGCAACACGTCGAGGCGATCGATGCGAACGACCTCGATCTCAAGAAGAAGACACTCGCGTTCTTCCTTCGCATCAGCTCACGTTTGACCAATTAAAAGGAGGCACCACCCATGACACCAGCCGATTCTTCCGAACTCTTGATTGAGGAATCGTCGATCCGCGTCCAGACGACGTTTGATCGAGACAAGACGAAACGCTATTTACGCAGCTACATCTTTGACGACATCGCAGAAGGTACGCACGTCGCCGCTTTAATCTACACACCACGGACGACGGACGCCTTTCTCTCTGGAACGACGACACAACGTGCGTACAATTTGATGAAGAAATATGTCAGTGATCCTGTTAAGCAATATGACATCATCAGTTTGATGCCGGACCTGCTCGTCAGCGAGGATCTGCCGTTCGCGCAAGCGAGCTTCGATGAGACGAACTATGAGTTCGTCGCAAAGACACTTGCTGAAGTCAAAGCGAAAAATGGCGTCGTCCTCTGTGGCTGGGGATCGCCTGGTCGACTGATGCACCATTTACCGGCTTACGAGGATCTATTCAATGAATATGCCGACATCTTGTACTGCTCCGGCATTACGAACAAAGGCGAACCGAACCATCTGCGCTTGACGATGGACGATAGCCCGATGATCACGTACAACGACATGAAACAAAAAGCGAAAAAATTGCGTCGTAAATGACGCAATGGACCCTTCCATAACGGCAAGGGTCTTTTTTGAAACATTTTCCATCAACTTCGCGTATAATCAAAGTCTACATATTACATAGCAAGGAAGGTCATACGATGCCATTTTGGGATGAAGAATTACAGGAAGAACCGATGATTTCAGTCAAAGAAACAGACATTAAACGAATCGAGCAAGCCGTCAACGGTCGACTCCCCGTCCGTTACCTCGAACAAATCCAGGAACAAAACGGTGGTGTTCCGGAAGCCATGGCCGTGATGGTCGAGTTCGAAAATACATGGTCGGACGAAGAAACCGGATTACACCTCCCACTCCGCTCCATGACGTCATTGACATTCGAACGGTATCTGGACGAATTGTCGGTCCTCTGGGAATGGGACGTCGAGGGAAACGTCATGATGTTCGCGGAAGGAGAAGGTAGCTATTTTTGGTACTTCCATTTTACGGAAGCCGCCGAGCCGACTGTCTGGTGCCTCGATATTTCAGATGAGACGACACATTTCGTCGCAGCGACCTATGACGAGTGGTTAACGAAGCTAAGTACTGATGTTCCGGAAGTTGTCATGTCAGAATTCGTACTGCTGACGCTACCCGAAATCAAGGATATCCTTCGTGGAGATGACGAAAATGAAAAGCTCCTCGCCTACTCCCACTGGATGATTCTCGATGAAGAACAGGAAGAACTCGTTGAAGCGTTCATGACACTGATTGAACGAAACGACCATCCTGATTTCCTCGACTCCTATGCGTATTACCTCATGGAAGTCTTGACGAACAACCCGGAGTTGTTAGAACAGAAACGAGCCGACGTCACGGCCTTGATCCTCAGTAAAGAGGATGATCTCGATGCAGAAGATATATTGTCTCGGATCGACGATGAGGAAGAGTTTTGACCTAAACCATAAAGCCAGTATTCCTCGTCCATTCGGATGACGAATACTGGCTTTTTCGCATATCTATCCAATCGTTTAAGACAACATCAACTCAAGCAGACAGTCGACGAGATCCTTCTCGAGTTCAAGTGCTTGCAACTGGTGCATCATGTTGACCGGGTCGAGCTTTTGTGACAATAGACGGTAGAGACGATCCTTTAAATCATAGCTGATTTCCGCTTGGTCGAGGAACGCATACAACCGGTCCATCTTATTCTCGTTCGTCGAGATCTCGACTTGGAGCGACAACGTGATCGTATCGGTCACTTCACCCAGTTCAACGCGAAGGGACTGCGTCGCATGATCATAGACGCCGGTGACACTCTCTCCGTCGCGCTGAACGTATCCTTCACGGACTCCACGTAAGATCAACGTAATCGAGCGGTTTTCGGGTAGCAAGTCACGGTGTCCGGTTGGTGCCGCGATCGTCAACTCACGTGCTTCCCAGTCGAGCGCAAACGTCGTCTCAACGTTGACACCGTCGCGGTGCGCGACACCTGTGCTATCGTCTTCGAACAAGGTAAAGCGGTTCGATGCTCCCGGGAAGACGACGACTTCGAGATCGTCCGGATTATGCAGGGCATTCGACTGTTCGAGATGACGACCGAGTGGAACGATCGCACCGGCTTTTGCGAGTACACCTTGGTCTTCGAGATAACGGAACAGACGGATCTGCTTGCCGCCGCGGTATCGGTGCCCATTGAAGAAATCGAACCATTCCCCTTCCGGCAACCACGCTGTCGTCGCCGTCATGTGCAGCTTCCGGTGCATTGGTGTGACCATCGGCGCGACGATCAATTCCGTTCCGAAGTAGAACTGATTCGGAACGTTGTATGCTTGATCGTCTTCCGGATGCTCATAGTACATCGGTGAGACGAGTGGCAAGCCGTCAAAGTGATTACGGGCATTCATCGTGTAGATGTACGGCACGAGCTGGTGCCGAAGTCGTAAATATTTCTTCATGACGTTCGCCGCATCGGTCGAATAACGCCACGGTTCTTTCCCGTTGAAGATGCTCATCGTACTGTGCAGGCGCGTGATCGGACTGAAGACACCGTATTGGAGCCAACGTGTCGATAACTCGTCATCTTTCTCTCCCCGTTGGTGTCCCCCGATATCATGGCTCCACCATCCATAACCGATGTTCGACGCTGTCGCCGTGAAGTACGGCTGGAATTGGAGTGATGCCCACGAGATGATCGTATCGCCTGAGAAACCAACCGGATAGCGGTGACTTCCGGGTCCCGCGTAACGTGAGAAGATCAACGGTCGATTGCCATCGCGGGCGATATCGAGCGCGTGATAATGATTGAGCATCCAGAGCGGATCAAGCCCTTTCATCTTCGAGTTCGCGCCCTGCTGCCAGTCGATCCACCAGAAGTCGACGCCATCTGCCTCGTGCGGGTGATGAAGCTTCGTGAAGTAGTTCTCGATGAACGTCCGGTCCGAGAAATCAAATGGGATCCGGACATCCGATTCGGGATTGACGCCCATCGCGACCGCCATCGCCTCGTAGGCTTCTTCAAACCCACGCACACCGTCCGCCGGGTGCAAGTTGAGCGTTACCATCCGGTCGTCATCCTTCAACCATTGTAAGAATCCGCGTGGATCCGGGAATAGATCACGGTTCCACGTATAGCCCGTCCAGCCGCTCCCGTACCGTTCCGGGATATCGGTGACGTGCCAGTCCATATCGATGACACTGACCGAGAACGGAATGTCTTCCGTCTTGAAGCGCGTCATCAAATCCTTGTATTCCTTCTCACTATAACGCCAGTAGCGACTCCACCAGTTGCCGAGTACCTGACGTGGTAACATCGGCGTCGGTCCTGTCAGGTGGTAGAAGTCACGCAGTGCCTGTTTGTAGTCGTGACCGTATCCGAAGTAATAGATGTCATGCGTACCGGAGCGTCGCGGTTCGACGAAGTGGTCTTCCGTCAGGACGAAGGCGTTCGAGTCGTCGATCGCCGCGTAACCTTGTCGTGAAAGAATCCCTTCTTCAAGTGGGATGACGCCGTCCGCATGATCAAGCGTCCGTGCCGTTCCTTTTAACGTCCGGAGCGGTCCGCCGAACGTATAGCGGCTGTAGTAGGTACTGAAGTTCCCTAAGACATCGATATAAAGTGTGTTCGCAGCGAACGGTCCCTTCGTATAATGCAGATGGACGTGCTCGGTGATGATTTGCAATTCTTCCTCGTTTTCGACGATGCGGTAAGCAGGTACCGGGAAATCACGATTGAAGACCGTTTGGGTCGGTCGATCCTCGAACTGTCCATCCGCCGCGTACTCGAGTCGAATCATGCGACTCGTCAAGACCGTGAAACGGTAGACATCTCCTTGGATGATGGCGTCTGGTCGTGCTTGTGGTTTCATGTCGCGCGTGTAGAAATGGGATTCATCAATTGTTCGCATACGGGTTCGGGACTTACGCCCCTTTCACTTCCTTCCAGGCTAAGTAGTGTGCAACCGATTACACATCTAGTGTATAAGAGTTCATGTTCCCACTTCAAGGAAGAATGAACCCAAAAAACGTCCCGCACCTGAAAATCGATGCGGGACGTTGCGTCATAATAAGGGTGAAATCAAGCGCGAGAGCGACTCAAAAATGCGGAAGCGGAGCGGACGTTTGACGTAATCATTCGATGATAACTGAATCGAGACATCGAAATCAGCGATGAAGTCACGCTCGAGCTGTTCCGTACTTTCTGTGTCATACAGGAACGCCATTAGTTCATAATTGAGAACAAAACTGCGAATGTCCATGTTTGCTGTTCCGACGGCACCGATCTTCCCGTCGACGAGAAACAGTTTCGCATGGATGAAGTGACGGTTGTACGTGTAAATCTTGACGCCGTCCTTCAGAAGTGGTCCGAAGTAGGACCGGGTCCCGTAATAAGACGTAAAACTATCGCCTTTACCCGGTGTCAGGATGCGGACGTCGAGTCCGGCACGTGCCGCGAGTCGGAGTAGCGTCATCGTCTCATTGTCCGGAATCAAGTACGGTGTCGCAATCCAGATCGAACGTTGCGCTGCGATGATCGCGGCAATCAAGGCATTACGAATCGCGGGGTCCTTTGAGGTCGGTCCGCTCGTGACGATTTGAATCGCCCCGTCTGACGCCACATCATGTTTCGGGAAGTACTGGTGGATTGACTCATCCCCCGCAAACGTCTCCCATGTGTCATCCGATTCGATTTGGGCATAGATCCAGTCGTCGAGGAACGTCGCTTGTAATTCTTTGACGGCACGTCCTTCGAGCCGCAAATGCGTATCACGCCAAAACCCGAACTTCTTACTCTTGCCGTCGTACTCATCCCCTACGTTCAATCCGCCGGTGAAGCCAACTTTTCCATCAACGACGACGATTTTTCGGTGATTGCGGAAGTTTGCCGTGAAGATGAACAAGGGACTCGAGATTGGATCATAGGCTGCGATATGCGCTCCAGCGTCGCGTAGCGGGCGCAGGAAGTTCTCACCGAGCATATAGCTTCCGAGTCCGTCATACATGAACCGCACCGTTACTCCGGCTTCGAGTCGTTCCATCAACGCTTCACGGATTGCCTTGCCTGTCTCATCGTTCCGATAAATGTAGTACTGGATGTGGACATGATGCTGCGCTTGACGAATCGCGTCCAAAATCGCTGGGAACGTCTCTTCCCCGTTCGTCAGGATTTCACTTGCTGTATGAACGTCCACCCCGCCGCCACCGAAGTTACGAATCGTGTTCGCAAGCTTCAAGTGATTCGGTGGCAACTCACTGACAGCAAGCGACCGAACTGGACGAATCGCTTGCTTGAGCAATTTCCGTTCGTCATGCGAACGACGATTCCGACGGCGGCGCCGTGGATTCCGACCGAACATCAACCAGATGATGACTCCGAGAATTGGTAAGAAAATCAGAACGAGGAACCAAGCGATCGTTGATTCTGCTGTCCGGTTTTCGATGAAAATGATCATGATGACGGCGAGCGGCACGACCGTCGCTGAAATCGTTAAGACATAAAATAAATAGCCGAGTTGATATAGTCCCCAAATGATGCCACCGGCGACTAAAAATACGAGTGCGAATTGTAAAATCCGGTTGCGCACAGATTTTCCTCCTTCAATTAACATACCTTCACTAGTATTCTTTCCCCATTCACTATGAAAATATAACAAAAAAGAGAAACCGCAGATACGGTTTCTCGAAAGATTGACCTCTTATAAAAATGTTTCTTCGTACATCTCGCGACCAGGAATTGGATCATTCAATGACGCCCAGTCCGTTTCGTCTGCTTGGACGAGACACGCATCGAATAGCGCTTCGAGCTTCTCTTGTTCTAGTCCGATGCCGATCAAGACGAGTTCGGTCCGTCGATCCTCATCTGATGCAAAACGACCAGCGTATTCCATGTTCGACGCATATCCTGCCTGATGGAACAGCAATGCCATCTCGGGACGTGTCGCAAGGAATAAGAATCCCTTCGCCCGGACGACTTCTTGCGGCCAGTCTTCGATCAAGGCAAGCAAACGCTCCGGGTGGAACGGCACGTCGCGCTTGTAGACGAACGAGCTGATCCCATACTCTTCCGTTTCCGGAATATGTTCTTCCGCATTCAACTCACGGATCCAACCAGCACTCGCTGCCGCTTGTTCAAAATCAAATAGATCAACATCTAAGATGTCTGCCGGATCGACTTGACCATACGTCGCCTCGATCAAACGGGCAACTGGATTTAATGCCTTTAGATAACCGATGACGGTATGGCGCTCTTCCGGTGTCAGGCGATCGACTTTATTCAAGACGATGATGTCCGCGAACTCGACTTGATCGACGAGTAGATCGACGACTTCGCGCACGTCTGTTTCATCGACTGCCTGTTTCCGCTCAATCAACGATTCACCAGACTCGAAGTCCTTCAGAAAACGATATCCATCGATGACCGTGACCATCGCGTTGATTTTCGTGACTTGTGATAAGTCGATGGCACTGTCCGTATCTTCGTACGTAAAAGTCTGTGCGACCGGAATCGGTTCCGAGATACCACTCGACTCGATGACGATACCGTCAATATCGCCTTGGTCGACGAGGCGTTTGACTTCAAGTAATAAATCGTCACGTAACGTGCAGCAAATGCACCCGTTCGAAAGTGTGACGAACGACTCTTCCGTCCGCGAGAACCCGCCTTGCTCAATCAATGCCGCGTCAATGTTGACCTCACTCATGTCGTTGACGATGATCGCAAGGCGGCGCCCTTCGCGATTATGTAGTAAATGGTTCAATAGTGTCGTTTTACCGGATCCAAGATATCCAGATAAAACGGTGATCGATATCGGTTGCATCATCATTCATCTCCTAAAACGTAATCATTACGTTTTATAGAGTAACCGACTTTTTACCTGACGTCAATCGTAATGATTTCGATTTATTTTGTTCCCTAAAAAAAAGCCGATAAGCATCGACTCAAGGAGTAGACCGGTCTGACTCCAAAAAAAATGACGCATCTTCTCACGCCCTTTCCTCAGGCGAGACACAAGCCAGTTTTCCTGCTTCCTTCAAGCAGGAAAGCGGGTCTTGTTTGTCTCTGACAGCGCATAATGCGCTTTTTCCTGTAGGAGTGGCGTGTGACGCGTCATTTTTTGTAGATACTGGCTTTAGAGTCAGCTCCGTCAGATATTCCGAAGCACAAGAAAAAAACGTTTTTTAGCTCGGAATCGCTTTCTAGGGAAATACAAGCAGAAGCGACCCTGCAACGAAGTGAAGCGGTGCGATGCTTGTCCCAGGAAAACGATTCGAGAGAAACGAAAAAGCGTAACCTTACTACTGACTTTGAATCGGTAAATCCCATGTTGTACCAATCAAATCCGTGATCCGCTCCGCTGCCTCGTGCGAAAACCCGGCAATCGTGTAATGATTTGTATCCGCAATCACATGATACACCCCGTTCGGTAAACTATCGGCGAACGCAGCGTGAGCCGCATTGATTTGTTCGGTCAATGCTGGATTTAACCAACTTTCTGGCATACCACCCGCCCAATTCGAAGCGGACAGGACGAGGACCGGCTGTGTCACGTCTTCAAGCAACGAAAGAATCAGCTGATTGTTCTCCTCGACCGTTTGCCATTCGTCGAGCGTCCCCCGCCAATGTCCAGGTGCCGCAAAATGCCGCCACATCGGTAATTGATCGGCTTCCGGTAAGACACTGAACATCTTTTTGCCGAGACGATCAGGAATCATCCAGGCGATCGGTCGGACGTGACTAAGGAAATAGAGGAATCGATTCCACTCCTCTTGTGTTCGTTCGTACCAGTTCGGTAATGCCTCGTCGACATCGGGATGCGAGGGATCGAGCAAGACAATGCCGCGTGTCTCGTCTGCAAACAATCGTCCACTCGCGAGCGAGATATAGGCTCCGAGCGAGTGCCCGATGAAGACATACGGTCCTTCGACACGAAGCATCCGTAAGACGTCCGCGAGCTCATCCGCTTGATGCGTAAAGAGTCGTTTGTTTTTGCCACGACTCGACCGACCATACCCGAGACGCGAATATTCAAAGACCCGCCCCCGTTTCAATAATTCAGTTCGTAACCAGCCCCACTGGTGTCGGTTCGACATCATCCCGTGGTCGAGGACGAATGTGACGTCCCCACTTCCTGTCAGCCGGGTATCAAAGCGACCGGCTGATGTTTCAACGATATATTCCATACACTACCCCTACTTCCATTCATTCAAATAACGAGATCTCTAGCTCGTACCCAAGGATGTTCAAGTAATCAAATAACTGGGATCGATGATGATAGAGATGCACGGCTGCTTCGATTGCCCAGCCGTTCATCGAGTCGGTAACGCCCCAGTACGTCGGACGCGTCGTAAATCCGGTCGTGACTTTCTTCTGATAGATAGAAAACGCACGATTGATTCGTTCATTTAACTGATCGCGCGGTACCGGTTCCGTATAAAACGCCTGCATTGCTTCAGCCGTCGCCCCTTCTGCTAGCATCAAATCGGCTTCAAGTAACACAGCGAGATGGACAGCGACTTCACCGACGGTCCGTTTCCCGGGGATTGGTCGCGCGTCCCAATCCTGCACCTCGATTTTCTCAAATAATGCTTTCGACGTCTTTACACCAACACCGACATGGCGAATGAGGGCATGTTCCCAGTCAGTCATGCGCATTCTTCCAAGCGATTGCGCGGTGTTCGAGTTCCTTGACGAACGCATCCTTGCCGGCGATATAGGCTTCGATATCAAGCGGATATGTCGTTGCTAATTGTTCCTTTAATGCTCCGTAAGCAGCGGCTTCTTCTGGATGGGTACGTAAGTAATCCCGAAAGACGAGATGACGCATGATTTCTGGATTTCCTGCCGCATAGAGATGGATGTGATGCGTCCGTTCGTCTCCACCTTTTCGATAGTACCGACGCCCCGGCATCCCGAATTCACCCTTCGCTTCGTAACCGAGCGCTTCCATCCGTCCGTCGAACTGCTCAATTCCCTCGAGTGTATCGACGACGGGTAAGATATCGATGATCGGTTTTGCAGCGAGTCCCGGAACTGATGTACTTCCCATATGATGGATCTGCTTAAGACGTGCTCCGAAAACCTCTCGTAACTGATCCGCTTCTCGTGAGTATTCACTCGCCCATTCTGATTGATACGGTAACACAATGACTTGTCGCATGGTCGTTTCCCCCTCTCAATTCAGTATGCCAGTTTTTGGGGTAAAACAAAACGACCATCCATTTTGGAGGTCGTTAATGTTAGAGAGTCGTTAATCCGTTAAATAATCATACAGTTTCGCAGGTCCACCAAGTCGAAGATCAGCGATGATATGCTGGGCATCGACGATCTTCCGAACAGGGAAGTCAGCGAGTGGTGCCATGACATGTTCGAATAACTGAAGTCGCGCCGGTCCACGGTATGCTTCTTTAATCTCAAGATCCGTGATTTGACTCCGCGTCAGTTCGGAGATGATCAACTCGCCTTGATAACCGCGATGCTGTTTGAGCATGAACTGCGGCGCACCGACAATCGATTGTGCCTCTTCGACCGCCATCGGAACATACTTGTATCCCATCGTCGCTTGGGCAACGCGGAGCGAATGATAGTCAAGCGTTCCAACGAGTACATCATTGTCGAGATAAAGCCGGGGTGAACCATACTTCTTCGGAAACGCAGCCACTTCACGACCAGAAGCGATCGCCGGCTGATTGTTGACATACATCGAGAGATAAAACTCACCGACCTCTTCTTGATACCGAACCGGAATGACTTGCCCGCACTCGAGATAACTCCCAAGACCTGTGCTATCCGGCATATTAATAATCTCAAACTTGATCTGATTACTCAGCACCTCGAGCGGTTCCGGAACGACTGCTTGTAACGCTTCGATGTCCGTCTCATAGATGATGTTCAAGTATTCCCGATTTCGAAAGAAGATATCGACCGCCGGAAAGACCGGTGCATTAATCGGCGTCGCGACGATATTTTTTACATCTTCCTGTCTCATCTGAATCCCTCCTTCATGCGTTTAACAATGCGGCAAAGCGTGCGACACTTGTTTCAAAATCTGGAACCGTCTTCGCTGCTTGCGCTTCTTCGACGATTTCTTGAATGAGTGAGTTGAATGGTGTTTTGATATCGTATGTGTTGCCATACATCGTGACGATCCCATTAATGAAACGAATTTCGGTCGGTTGCCCTTTTTGTAAGTCCTGCAACATACTCGCTTCTAAGTCACGCGACCCGTGCATCAATCGTGGCACGGTGCTCAGTTTTTCATCGATATCGTCTAGTGTTGCGTAAGCTGCCGGCTCAAACGTACTCATCGGTGCGAATGTGATGCCGTGGGCGTGACCGACTTCAACGACTTCCTGCATCGTATGAATCGCTGCCCGTAACAAGACCGGATGATCGAGAACGTCGCCATACGTACCGTTACACGCAGCGGATAATCCACTGAACGTACTATTGATGACGAGTTTTGACCATTTCGTTCCCGGTAGATTATCAGAGATCTCCGTCCCACCGATGTGATCAAGGATGCCCTTCAGATGGACGATTCGGTCCGTCTTCTTGCCATCCAGTTCACCGATTTGCATCGCATACGTCTTGAAGTGCTCGTAATCCGATGTCAGACGTGATTTGCCTGGTCCGACGTATGTCGCTCCGAACTCGACGGATCCCGCGATGATGCGTTCGCGTGGAATCTGTTGTTGAATGAATTCTTCCGGTACACCGTTTTGCAAGGAGACGAGAATACCGTCTTCCTTCAAGATCGTCCGGACTTTCGCCAGGACCGTTTCATTGTAGACCTGTTTCGTCAGCAACAATACGATATCGTACATCTCCGTAATGTCATCCGGATGCATCGCCTGGACGGCTTGCGTCAAATCTGGTCCAATGACATGCGCGCCTGTTGTGTTCAGCGCTTCGATATGTGCGCGATTCGTATCAATCAAATCGACATCCTCATACTGTTGACTTAAATAAGCTCCCATGATGGTTCCTAGTGATCCTGCTCCGTAAATTCCGATTTTCATATCTATCACCTCTGGTATTTACGATATACTGGTTTTATCATAAACAGAAATATATATATTTATATATTTTAATAACCTATAGGTTATGTTGGGAGGATATCATGGAACTCTTACATTTGAATTATTTTCGTCACGTCGCGGAGGAATTGAACGTGACGCGTGCTGCCGAACGATTATTCATCAGTCAGCCTGCCCTTAGTACGACGATCAAAAAACTGGAGCGTGAATTGAACACGACGTTATTTCATCGAAAAGGCAGAACGATCAGCTTGACCGACAATGGACGACTTCTACTGCAGTCCGTCGAAAAAATCGAACACGAGCTAACACGGGTCCAGGAACGCATGGCGCGAAATGATGCCTCTACCGAAACGCCACTTAGTCTTGCCAGTTCGCATGGTCGCTTCATCCAATTGATTCTACGAGAATTTCTCCTACCGCAGACGGCGCCCTTGTTCAATTCGGACATCCTCTCGAACCGCGACATTTTAAGCGGTCTGCTTCATCAAGAATTCCATTTCTCGATTAGCTTTATGGAACTCAAGCACCCGCTCATTACGAGCGAACCGATCGTGGAGGAAGATATCGTCATCACCTATCCTGCTTCCCATTCAGAGAAAGAAGCGATTACGGCTCTCTATGCGGATGCAACGGAAACTGCCTTTTTGTTTCCCTCCCACAATAAGGACTACAACCGCTTCATCCAATTGAAGATGGCGGAACTAAACATCTATGCCGATACCTCGCACTATATTGATGACGTCTCACTGCAACTCGCCTTACGCCAGCAACGGTATTTCAGCTTCGTTCCCGTCTCCGTCTGTCGCGAGATGGGACTTCCCTTCATCACAGACGATGTGTTTACCATTACGTCACGACTCTACATGTCGCACGCGACGAATCAATTAACAGTCGAGCAAGCAACCATCTACGAACGCATTAAACGATTTCTACTCTCACAACGCACATATCTAGCCAAATAGAAACGGATGCCTGCATATGCAGACATCCGTGTGAGATATTACTTCGTGATGAAGTAGCGTGACTGATCGAGATGATCTTTCGCTGTATAGATGTTGAGTTTGTACGAGCCGTTCGTCAATGCCTTACGCATCTTCAAGACATAGTTCCCGTGCTGATCCGCCACGTCTTGAGCGATCAATTGATAACCAGCTTCTGTTTTTTGGTAGAGGCGGACGATTTGTCTTTTTTCGACTTTACCTGTCAACGTCTTTTTGCCTGACCATTTTTTGACCGGATACGTGTTCTTGATCGTGAACGACGTCTTTTTCGTGATCTTGTTCGAGATGTCTGTCGACTTGACCGTGTACGTACCTGTCGTTAGACCGTTCTTGACCGCAATCTTGAAGCCGCTTGCCGTCGTTTTCGCTTTCGCGATCTTCGTTGATCCTTTATAGAGCGTCACGTCAAGACCTTCCGTTGCTTTACCGCGGAGGACCGTTGAACCGTAGACTGCTGACTTTTTATCGATCGCTGGTGTCGCAACGACACCTGTTCCGACTGTGACGTTCGTTTCTGTCTTCATGAAGCTGAGTTCAGAGACGATCGTCAACTTGTCACGCAATTTGAGCGGACGTGTCACGACTTCGTATTGACCGCTTCGTTTGCTGTTGCTGTTCCAAGGACTTTTTCCCCGAGTTTGACTGTGACTTTCGCACCTGAAACGGCTTGACCAGTAACGACTTTTGCACCTGGTTTAACTGCTTTCGCCGAGACCGTGAAGTCTTTCATCGGAACGTTCATATTGAATTTAAGGAACGTACCTGTCTCACCTGGACGTGTTTCACCTGTGTTCGTGATGCCTTCATACCGCTTGACGTACGGTGCAGCTGCAGCCGCTGAATCAAAGCTGACCGTCGTCGGTTTGCTTGCGACGAGTGACCAGTTGTCATCGGCTTTATAATCAACCGGTTGTTTCGCTTTGATGAAGTCCGAAATGACGTTCCGTGTTTCGTAAGCCGATTTGTAGACGATGTTCTTACCAGCGCCGACACCCGGGAATGTCGCACTTCCTGCACGATAATCATTTGTAGCAACGAGAAATTCTTGATCGTCTGCGATCGCTTTTCCTTGATACTTGATGTTTTGGACACGGTTAGCATCTTTATTTATTTCAGCGCCGTTATAGTCGAATTTCGCCGGTTGCGTGATATCGATTTCATATGTCAAGCCGTCGAGAATATCGAAGTTGTAGCTGCGGAAGTCTTTGTTCAACAAGTTCGTCTGCTCAGCACCAACTTGATTGAATTGACCGGCAGACATTTCAAGCCAGTTTTTCACGTCTGCTCCAGTAATTTTCACTACTTGTAGTGTGTTTGGATAAACATAGAGATCGGCAACATTTTTTAATGCGATCGGTCCCTTTTTAATTAATGTATAATCATTTGCATTTACTTGATTTCGTCCACCCGTTTTAAAAGGTGCTGCTGCCGATAGTAAAGGAAGATCTTTGTATTTCGCGAGATCGGCATTTTCTTTTAGTTGCTTCTCGACATACCATTTCTGAGCGTTCGTTACGAACTGAACTGAATCATCGTCTTGTGCGAGGGCGAAGAAACTTTGGATATCATCGTTGATCGTACCGACTTCTTGACGAATGTAAGCAAGTGTTCCTTCATGCGCCTTTTCGATCAACTTGACTGCATCTGCATCTGCTGTCGTATCTTTCGTCACGTCCGCTAGTTTAGCGCCAGACGTATCAACGACCCATTTCCCGTCGACTTCCTTCAACTGAAGATCAATGACACCGACGTTTTTCCCCTGCGTGTTTGCCATGACGACTGGTTTCCCATTGATTAAGCCTTTTTCTTTATCAACATTCGGTAGTTTGTTGAACGCTGAATCGGCTGCTGGGAACTTCCCGTGCTGATGACCTGTCATCAAGACATCGATGTCTGCAACTTTCGTTAACGCGTAGCCGACGTTCTCATCACCATCTTTTTGATCCGTCGTATCCCCGATCCCTGTATGTGCGAGTGCAACGACGACATCTGCGCCTGCGTCTTTTAATTTCTTCGCTGTTACTTTAGCAGTCGGGATGATATCTTCAGCCGTTACTTTTCCAGTAAGTTTCGATGAATCCCAAACCATGATTTGTGGCGTGACGACTCCGAACACACCAACCTTAACTGTTTTCATGTCACCATTCTGGTCCTTGACTTGACGTTCGATGATTTGATAGTCTTTTCCATCTTTGTTGTAGTCCGCGACGATTGGCTTTTTCGTGACGGCATCCAATACGTTCGAGTTGACGAACTTGATTGAACCGCTCGAAGCACTCATCGCTGACTTAAGGAAATCAAGACCGAAGTTGAATTCATGGTTTCCGAGCGTGACCGCATCATAACCAAGGTATTCCATCAATTCGTACATCGGATGTTTGCCTTTGTTTCCTTTGTCGTACTGGTTCTTGACGTAATCACCGAATGGCGTTCCTTGAAGTGTATCTCCGTTATCGAACAAGAAGCTATTCGTAACGCCCACTTCAGCTTGTTGCTTTTTGATGACTGTAGCCGCTTTGACGAGACCAATCGTTTCGTCCTGCGCATCCTTGAAGTAATCGTAGTTCATTGAGTTCGTATGTAAATCCGTTGTTTCTAAGAAGCGTAACTTGACGACACTGTTGTCGGCAGCAAGTGTCTTGACTTGAACGACTGGTACGAGCATCGGTGCGATCAATGTCGACGCGATGACGAGTTTCGTTGCTTTTTTCATATGGATTTTCCCCCCAGGATGTTTTGACTGCTTCATTAATTTAGCATGGTTCGATTATAGCTAATAGTCCTTTCAAATAGGTCGGACATCCGTCTTATTTAACCTACTTAACTAATTCCAAATACTGGCTTAACATTGTTGATTTTCCCTTTACAAACCAAGTTTACATGGTAAAAAAAGGAGATGATGCAAATGAGATAAACCACGTAAAAAAACGATACATTTCAGGTCATGAACCTGAAAACGTATCGTTTATGCTTGATGTAGAACGTAACTGTTCCTTCTCGACTCCTACAGGAAAAAAAAGCATGGTTTTCGCTTAAGTCAGGGTCTGGTAAGACCCGGTCGTAGTTTAGGATACGCGACTTACCTCTCGTCTGTGGAAAGCGAGGATGACAGTAACGTTCGTCGTCCCCATTCAGGGTATCTCTCCTAGTGGAGGAGCTTCATCACTCCACGTCCCTTACACCGTTTTATCTGGTTTCCGTCGGACGACATAACCAAGAATTCCACCAAGTAACGCAAGACCTGCAGCGTATAGTACCGTCCAGCCTGCCGTCTGTTGAGCGAACTCGAATAAGACGTCACTGCGCCATTTCATTGCGAACTGAACATACGAAGCTTGACTGACGATGAAGCTGATGACACCGATCGCGATCGCAAAGACGAACGGATCGATGATCGATTTGAAGCTTCGGATACTACAGACGAAGTAGATCGCAAACGTTACGAGCAACAACACCCAATACGCACTCTCACTGGAGACATTCGGTGGCGTCGCTCCTGCCGATTCCGCATCAATCACTTGGATCGTCTGCCGCGCGACGCCGTAATCAACAGGATCGAGCTTCAATTGTGTTGCTGACAAATCCGGACGTTCTCCACCGAGTAACGTCAACAATTGTTCTGTCACCCGGTCCGTGTCGATCCCATCGACGACTTTTTGGATCGAGTCATTGAGCTGATCCGTTGAGGTCTCCCCGTTCAACATCGAGACGGGGATTTCCGCATTAGCTCCAAGGACGTCTGCTTGATACACGACTTGACCGCCGTGGATCCAGTCGTACATCCCGCCACTTCCGGCGTTCAGACTCGCGACGGTCAATGCCGTCCGTAGTGAAGAATCGCCGTCATATTCCGCTTCGTCCTGTACCGTAAAGACGAGTTGAAGCGTACTTGCGAGCATCAAAATCAGTAAGCTGGCACGTCCAGCAGCTGTCAGACCGGATAACTTTTGCGGGAAGAACGCCATCCAACCAAGCAAACTGACGACGAGAAGCGGTAAGATGCCACTCATCGCATAGCCGTCTTGTAACGAGAGGAATGGCACGTCGTTTCCGCGTCCGGCAAGGACGAACCAGATGATCCCGACGGTTAAGAAGAAACTAACCGATCGAATCGTCCACCCAAGACGACTTGCCTTAATCCGTAATACTAAAAATAACAGGACGATTAAACCGATGCCAAAGACAGAATAAAGTAACGTGCCGTAAGAGACATCGAACGTAAGTGGTGCGAGGACCTGTTTTAAGTCGATCCCAAACAACGATAAGACATCACCAGCAGAACTCGCGTCGAGTACCTGATTGATGATCCCTTCCCGGACCGCACTCGGCATCGTGATCGACAGCCCACCGACGAACAGTAGCATCAATGATACCGTGATGTCTGCATCTTTCCAGGAGACATCCGCCTGTTGCATCTGCGTCACGAGATCCTGATAGTCTGAGGATGAAGTGATTTGTGAAGTCAAAAATGCCATCACGCCATAGATGACACCGAAAAAGATGAGACCGATAAGGACGCCAAACAGGACATCCCAGACGGAAAACCGTCGTTGTTTCCTTTCTTGCCTTGACTCCATCCCATTTCCTCCTTTTTATGTCTGATGTTTGAATATTCCTGCTACAGCGAAACCAAAAACATCAAATTCATTCAACAGCCATTATATCCCACCTTTTCTCTGACTGTCTCCACTGATTTCCAAAATAAAAACCGGCTTCTCACAGTGAGAAGCCGGTTGAACGATCAGGTGCCATGGTATTTTTTCTCTATTAGATGCCTTCGTATGCTTGTTCCATGATCGTCCGTAACTCAGCGACAAGCGGCATCTTCGGATTCGCCGTCGTACATTGATCCTCGAAGGCATCGACTGCCATCTTATCGAGTTTTGCCTCGAAGTCTGCTTTTTGAATGCCTTGCGCCTTGAATGACATTTTGATGTTGAGACGTTGTCCAAGATCAGCAACGGCTTGGATAAGGGATTCGACCCCTTGTTCCGTCGTTGCTGCCGGAAGACCGAGGTAGCGTGCGATGTCGGCATACCGCTCATCCGCGACGAATGATTCGTATTTCGGGAATGCTGCTAGTTTCGTTGGACGTGACGCGTTATAGCGAATGACGTGTGGCATCAGGATCGCGTTCGTCCGTCCGTGTGTGTGTGTGAATTCGCCACCGATTTTGTGTGCAATCGAGTGGTTGATGCCGAGGAAGGCGTTCGCGAATGCCATCCCTGCCATCGTTGACGCATTGTGCACTTTTTCGCGTGCTTCGGCGTCTGATCCGTTAGCATATGCTCGTGGCAAGTAGTCGAAGATCATCTTGATTGCTTTGAGTGCTAGTCCATCCGTGTAGTCGTTCGCAAGCACCGAGACGTATGCTTCTGTCGCATGCGTCAAGACATCCATTCCGGTATCAGCAGTGATTGAAGCCGGGACGGTCATGACGAATTCTGGATCAACGATTGCGACGTCTGGTGTCAATGCATAGTCAGCAATCGGGTATTTGACATTTTTCTCTTTATCCGTGATGACGGTGAACGGTGTTACTTCTGAACCCGTACCCGAAGTCGTTGGAATCGCGACGAACTTCGCTTGACGACCGAGTGTCGGGAATTGATACGCCCGTTTGCGAATATCGAGGAATTTTTGACGCAAGTTCGAGAACGTTTCGTTCGGTTGTTCGTAGAAGAGCCACATTCCTTTTGCAGCATCCATCGCCGAACCACCACCGAGGGCGATAATCAAGTCAGGCTTGAAATCACGCATCGCTTGAGCACCTGTCTGAACAGTCGTCACCGATGGATCTGGTTCGACTTGGTCGAAGATCCGGTAACTGACGGACTGTGGTAAGTTTTGAATTACTTTATCGGCATACCCGAACTGTACCATCGTTGGATCAGTGACAATCATGACACGTGAGACGTCAGTCATCGACCGCAAGTACTGAACGGAGTTCTTTTCGAAGTAGATTTTTTCAGGGACCTTGAACCATTGCATGTTCACGCGTCGTCTCGCCACCTTTTTGACGTTGAGTAAGTGTTTCGCTGTCACGTTTTCAGAAACAGAGTTTTTCCCGTATGATCCGCAACCGAGTGTCAGTGATGGTGTCAACTCGTTGTACAGATCACCGATTCCGCCATGAGCAGATGGGCTGTTGACAAGGATCCGGCAGGCTTTCATGCGGAGTCCGAACGCTGTCATCAAGTCATCGTTCGTCGTATGAATGACGGCTGTATGACCGAGACCGCCGATTTCAAGCATCTGTTCTGCAATCGTGAACGCTTCTTCGGTCGAAGCGACGCGGTACGCACCGAGGACGGGACTGAGTTTTTCATGAGACAATGGTTCTGCCGCTCCGACGTTCTCGAGTTCTGCGACGAGCATGACCGTCGTTTCCGGAACATCGATGCCGGCTTTTTCTGCGATCCATGTCGCAGGTTTTCCGACGATGTCCGCGTTGACGGCACACGTATCGGTTTTGATGACGAGTGATTCGAGGCGTTGTTTTTCTTCCGGTGTACAGAAGTAACAACCGAGTGCTTCCATTTCCGCACGAACCGTCGCATAAATCTCTTGGTCGACGATGACGGCTTGCTCAGACGCACAAATCATCCCGTTATCAAACGTTTTTGAAAGAACAAGATCGCTGACTGCCCGTTTGACTTTCGCAGACTGTTCGATGTAACACGGAACGTTCCCTGGTCCAACACCAAGTGCAGGTTTACCTGTTGAATACGCCGATTTGACCATTCCTGCTCCACCTGTCGCAAGGACCATGGCGATTTTTTCATGGTTCATCAAGACTTTCGTTGCTTCAAGTGATGGTTCTTCGACCCATTGAATACAGTCTTTCGGTGCCCCTGCTTTGATGGCTGCGTCGCGGAGTGTTTTCGCTGCTTCAACGGAACAACGTTGTGCCGATGGGTGGAACGCGAAGACGATCGGGTTGCGCGTCTTGATCGCAATCAATGCTTTGAACATCGTCGTTGATGTCGGGTTCGTGACCGGTGTGACACCACAGACGACACCGACGGGTTCAGCGATATATGTGATGCCGTTTTGGACATCTTCTTCTAAAATCCCGACCGTTTTTTCATGACGTAGACTGTTGTAGATGTATTCTGTCGCAAACATGTTTTTAATCATCTTATCTTCAAAGACACCGCGTCCCGTCTCTTCTGCCGCGAGACGAGCGAGTTCGACGTGCCGTTCAAGTCCGGCAAGTGCCATATCCCGAACGATCGTATCGATTTTTTCTTGATCGAATGTCAGTAATTCTTGTAATGCGCGTTGCCCTTTTTCAACGATTTGTCCAACTGCTTGTTCGACCGGCGTTGCCGTCGATTTTGTTTTTTCTTTCACAGCCATGAGTGGTTTCCTCCCTGTCGTGGAACGAATCTGAGTTTGATTTGCTAACCATTATGTCAGGAATGCCAAGCTGTTTTTCAATAGTTTGTGCTTTCCTTCACAAATCAATCATAACCCCTTTTTCCTGTTTTGTGCATGACCATCCTGTGAATTCCATCACATCTTTGATAACGTTTACAACTGTTGTAAATTCCTCTTTTTCATCGTTTTGCTTCATGTACATGGATGTGTGCGATTTGTCACACCTCGCATTTTCCTGACTTGATAGCCGTTTCATCATCTTGTATTCTGATATGGGGTACATATTAAGAGCTACCACTAAAGGAGGACACTTGAATGTCAGTTGTACAGGAAATGCTAGCCTTCAACGAGCGATTCGTCGCCGAAAAACAGTATGAACAGTTCGTCTCGGATAAGTTCCCAGACAAAAAGGTCGTCATCCTGACGTGTATGGATGCCCGCTTGACGGAACTCCTCCCACACGCACTTGGTCTTAAGAACGGGGATGCGAAGATCATCAAAAATGCCGGTGCTATCCTATCGCACCCATTCGGTTCCGTCATGCGCTCGATTCTCGTCGCGTTGTATGCTCTTGGTGCTGAAGAAGTCGTCGTCATCGGTCACCACGACTGCGGCATGAGCACGATTGATCCTAACCACATGATCAACGAGATGAAGGATCGGGGCATCGACCAACAGATTCTTCACACGCTCGAAGTATCTGGCGTTGATTTGAATCAATGGTTGCGTGGTTTCACGTCAGTTCAAGAGAGCGTCGCTCACTCGGTCAGCCTCGTGAAGAACCATCCATTACTACCACCTGGGACGAACGTTCACGGACTCGTCATCGATCCGGGTACCGGTAAGCTCGACGTCGTCGATTGCTGATCACTCTCTATAGAAGAAACGCAAATAGATTCGGATATTCTACTCCGTCTTAATTTAAAAATAACGTGCCATATTTTCTCGTAACGGAGAAGGATGGCACGTTTTTCGTATGAGTCATTTTCAGTGATCAAAACGCTTCTCACTTCATGCTTCGGGGTATAACAGAATGTAACTTCTTGTGGAGAGCTAAAAAGCGTATCATTCATCTTTCGATTACGAGGTCAGACTTTTACTCTTGACAGCATTCCAACATGGCTGTAAGATACTTTAGTATAGTACAGTGATAACAAAAGAAAGTGTGGTTTTACTGAATGATAAACGCCGTATTGTTTGCCGTCTTTTTACTATTTATTTTAGCGATCTTCCGCGTCCACATCGTGCTCGCGATGGTCATCAGTTCGTTTGCTGGTGGTCTCGTCGGTGGTCTTGACCTGACTGCGACGACAAAAGCATTCTCCGGTGGTCTTGGTGACGGAGCAGAAATTGCCCTTAGCTACGCGATGCTCGGTGCATTTGCCGTCGCCCTCTCGAAAACAGGTTTACCGGATGCACTTGCGCACTCTTTGATTGCGCGTTCGCGTGGTAACGCAAGTGCCGCTTCCGTCAAAAAATTAAAAGGATTCATCTTGTTCGCGATTCTCTTGCTTGCGATCAGTTCACAAAACGTGTTGCCGATCCACATCGCATTCATTCCAATCATCATTCCGCCGTTGCTTGGTCTCTTTTCTCAGCTTAAGATCGATCGACGCCGGATAGCGATCATCATGACGTTCGGTCTTGTGACACCGTACATGTTCTTACCGGTTGGATTCGGAGACATTTACCTCAATCAGATTTTGCTGAAGAACCTGAAGGCAAATGGTCTCGATACTGCTGGAGCTTCCGTCATCGAAGCGATGGCGATTCCAGCACTCGGAATGGTCGTTGGTCTCTTGATCGGTTTGTACACCTACCGGAAAGAGCGGACGTATGAGATTCGCGACATCGCTCCAGACGATTATGAAATTCCGGTCATCACGAAAACAAAGCTTGTCTTAAGTGGTGTTGTCGTCATCGCGACCTTGATCGTACAACTACAGACCGGATCAATGATTCTCGCTGCGACGACGGGGTTGATCCTCTTCTTGTTGCTTCGTCTTGTTCGCTTCAGTGAAGCAGATGACGTCATTACACGCGGTATGCGCATGATGTCATTCATCGGTTTCGTCATGATTTCAGCGAACGGATTCTCAAACGTCTTGCGTAAGACGGGCGATATCGAGCCTCTCGTCGAGAACTCGAAAGCGTTGATGGGCGATTCGCAACTCGTTGCCGCCTTCGTCATGCTCTTGATTGGTCTTCTCGTCACGATGGGTATCGGCTCCAGTTTCTCGACCGTTCCGATCATCGCTGCCATCTTCGTTCCACTTTGTATCCAGTACGGATTCAGCTTAGAAGCGACGATTGCCATCATCGGTACATCCGGTGCTCTCGGTGACGCGGGTAGCCCAGCATCTGACTCGACACTCGGACCAACGAGTGGTTTGAATGCTGATGGTCAGCATGATCACATGCGAGAAACGGTCATTCCGACGTTCCTGCACTACAATATTCCATTACTCATCTTCGGTACGATCGCTGCGGTCGTATTATAAAAACAAGACGGATTCGCTGTCATCGCGAATCCGTCTTTTGAATTGTCTCCGTTTTTTTCCTTTTCATTTCGTCCTCGGTTCTCTAAAATAAAGGAATGAACTGATACAAAGGAGTTGTCTAACGTGTTATCTCAAGTCGTCAACCAGATTTTGCTTTCGCTTGCCGATCTCGGATATTTCGGCATCGCCCTCGGGTTGATGATTGAAATCATACCGAGTGAAATCGTCCTCTCTTACGGAGGATTCATGATTTCCCAAGGAACGATCGGCTGGCCGCTTGCTATCGTCGCTGCCGTCATCGGTGGATTATTCTCGCAATTATTCTTATATTGGTTCGCTCGCTACGGCGGTCGTCCCCTTATCCTGAAATACGGGAAGTATGTTTTGATTTCAGAACATCATCTCGATCTAGCCGAGCGTTGGTTCTTAAAGTACGGACAAGGCGTCATCTTTGGAGCCCGTTTCATCCCGGTCGTCCGTCATGCCATCTCGATTCCGGCAGGTCTTGCCAAGATGGATCAAACGAAGTTTTCTCTTTATACGGTGCTTGCGATCATTCCGTGGTCGATCTTGTTCCTGTATCTTGGTGAAACGCTCGGAACGAACTGGCGCTCGATCAAGGAAGTGGCTGCACCGTACACGAACGGTGTCCTAATCGCTGCCGTCGTCTTGATCATCTTCTATGTCATCTACAAACGCCGTCAACGAACGGTTTGAACAACTAGCAGTCTGTCTGACGACGGACTGTTTTTTTAAACAAACAGGAGGTCCTGCCATGCTCACATCCCCACTTGCTCATTTTCCGTTACGTCGTTTGACTGCATCCTATCGGGCGGGTCATCCTGTCGCGACCGGGATCACCGTCGACGGACATATTTTAATCGTCGAAGAAACCCTCGACGAAGCACGCAATGAACACGTCCTTTCCATTCATCAATTGAAGGATGATTGGCGTAAGACGACGATCGTTAAAAAAAGCGAAATTGATTTTTCGCTCGTCGATCGATTTCCGGATGGACGTTTGTTACTCGTCGCTTCCCGTTGCGATGATGACGTAGACGGAACGTGGTTGCCGAATGCCTTTATTTATGATGTTCAGGGAAATCTAGTCAATCAATTTTGTTTAGATGATGGGATTCAAAACATGCAAATCGATGAACGAGGGTGGATTTGGGTCAGTTATTTTGACGAAGGTGTCTATGCTGACGCCGTAACCAGTTCAAATGGTGCCTTTGGTCTCGTCGCTTTTGACGATACGGGCGAAGTAAAATATAAAAACCGTCAATACCCGATTGATGATTGTTACGCCTTAAACGTCTGTTCATCAAAAGAAATCTGGTTCTTCTACTACTCTGATTACCGTTTCATTCGTATCGATCAAGAGGAAGATCTCGTCTGTGAGGCACCTACGATCGCCTTTTCTCAGTTCGCTCGGTACGACGATTTTCTGCTTGCCGCAAATTCTGATGAAGCACATTTACTCGAACGGAAAGGTACGCTCTTTGAAAGTGTTCGTTCGATTCGATTCATGACAGAACAGGGAAATACCCTGTCAGGTGACCTTACAATGCGTAATGACTTGATCGTACTAGCGACCTCGGAACACCTATATTTCGGGAGACTCGGTCAGCGACTTGTCTCTCTCTTAGCAGGCAAATGAAAGCCATTACACAGTTGTTTCATAATCTTTTTACTTTTGAAAACCTTTAACCCAAATTTTCAAAAAGACTAGCGAGTTCTATCTGAGGATAGTATACTCAGCGTTATAGTTATTTGGACAAATTGTCTGAACATTATGACGTCACAGAATTTTTTTGGGGGAAATGATGAGTTCGAATTTGAAACGAGATTTAACAGCACGACAGGTACAAATGATTGCACTCGGAGGAACGATCGGGGTCGGTCTTTTCCTTGGAGCATCGAGTACGATTGCTTGGACGGGACCATCCGTCTTACTCGCGTACATGCTAGCAGGAGTCTTTATCTTTTTCATCATGCGGGCACTTGGTGAGATGGTCTACACCCATCCTCACAGTGGTTCGTACGCAAAGTTCGCAAACGACTATATCCATCCAGCAGCTGGTTTCTTGACAGCAAGCAGTAATATCTTCAACTGGGTCGTCGTCGGGATGAGTGAAGTCATCGCTGTCGGGACATACTTGCGCTTTTGGTGGCCGGAGCTACCGACTTGGATTCCAGGCGTCGTCGTCATCATTCTCTTGACGCTCGCGAACCTTGCTTCCGTCAAGATGTTCGGTGAGCTCGAATTTTGGTTCGCCTCAATCAAGGTAATAACGATTCTTCTGATGATCGTCGCCGGATTCGGCATCATCTTCTTTGGTCTAGGGAATGACGGAAACCCGGTCGGCTTCTCGAATCTTTGGGCGAACGGTGGCTTCTTCACGAATGGTTTCACCGGCTTCTTCTTTGCGCTCTCGATCGTCTTCGCCTCTTACATCGGTGTCGAGTTGATCGGCGTGACAGCTGGAGAAACAAAAGATCCAGAGAAGAATATCACGAAGGCAATCAATGGTGTCGTCTGGCGCATTTTGATTTTCTACGTCGGATCGATCTTCATCATCGTCACGGTGTATCCGTGGAATGAGTTATCGGATCTCGGCAGTCCGTTCGTTGCGACATTCGCCAAGGTTGGTGTCACGATTGCTGCCGGTATCATCAACTTCGTCGTCATCACAGCCGCTTTATCCGGTTGTAACTCCGGGATCTTCAGCGCAAGCCGGATGATCTATGCATTGGCTGAAAAAGGACAAGTGCCGTCCTTCTTCTTAAAGGTCAACAAACGCGGCATTCCATTCTACACGGTCTTCGCGATTTCAATCGGGATTTTCTTCGGCGTCATTCTCGATATCACCTTGCCACTCGTTCTCGGGAAGGATACGAACATCTTCGTTTATGTCTACAGTGCTTCGGTACTACCAGGGATGGTGCCGTGGTTTGCGATTTTAATCAGTCATATTCGGTATCGTAAACTTGAAAGTGAACGGACAGCCTCACATCCGTTCAAAATGCCCGGTGCGCCGGTGACGAACTATCTGTCGATCGTTGCGCTGGTGACAGTGCTCGTCGGGATGTTGTTCAACGATGAGACACGCGTCTCGATCTTAATTGGAGTCGCTTTCTTGATCTTAAGTACGGTCTATTACATCGTAAAAGTACCGAAAATCGAAAAATAAACGTCTGTCTCTCCTCTCATGACCGCATGAGAGGAGTTTTTTGATGGAGATGATTTTCTATATTGACATTGAATAATATTCATGATAGATATTTTTCGCGAACGCTTAAACCCTTAAGACGTCGTAACATTCTTGATTTCAATGCGTAAAGCCGTATTTCATCTACTATTTTTCTAATAAATAGATAAATTTTCAGAATAAATAGTCTTTTAATTCTAAGTGCATTTTCATGTTTCGAGTTCGTTTGAGCGGGAATAATTTCACCATACACATAATATTTCATGTGTAGAACAATCACGTTAAAACAATTTAACGGCAGAAAGGAGAGATGTAATATGAACGGATTCAATCGTTTCCTACTCGTTCTGATCGGCATTCTCGGTTTAGTCAGCGTCGGTCTTCTTGTACTTGGCGTCTATGATGTTCCACGACTCAGTCCTTTGATTGAACAGTGGCAAGATCAACAATGGTATAGCTACACGATTTTATCACTTGGTGGCTTCCTAGCATTCGTATTTGTCATTCTATTATTCACTGGACTACTCAGTCGTTCAAAAGGACAACGTCTCCTGATTCAAACGGGTGACGGGAATATCACGATCTCTAAGCAAACGATCGAAAGAACGGCACTCGAGTCGATTCGCGGTATCAACGGCGTACGTTCGCCACGCGTCAACGCAGACATTCACTCGAAAAAAGAAACCGTCGCGCTTGAAGTTGATTGTTCCGTCTTCGGTCAAGAAGGCTTGCCGACAATCGGAAAAGACATTCAAGAACGCGCCAAGAATGCGGTCGAATCATTGCTCGAACTACCTGTCACAAAAACACGCGTCCGGATTAGTGACACGAAGACGAAAACGTCTGAACGCGTCGTCTAAGATACGAGAGGAGGAAGATCATGAAAACGAGCGAAGCACTTCGTCCGTATCGCTACCGTCTACTCGGCGGGCTAGTCGGACTGATCCTCGCCACCTTGTTCTTGACGATCGGTTTTGGACCGACGTTGTTGATCATCGTATTCGCAACAATCGGTTACTTGATTGGTCAGTGGCGGGATAATGCGCTAGATGTCGAGGGATGGATTCAATTCTTTCAACGGGATTGAGCATACAGAGAATAAAAAATCATTCAACTTGCACTAAAAGGAGAGATTTCTCATGGCTAACGAAATCAACACTAAACAAAACGAAAACGAAGTAGTGCGCGAAAACAAACTCACATTCGAAGATCAAGTCATTAAAAAAATCGCCGGTATCGCATCAAATGATGTCAAAGGCATCCTCTCAATGAGTGGTGGCTTCATGAGTGGATTGACAGATCGTTTCCGGAGCACGGAAGATATCACAAAAGGCATCGACGCAGAAGTCGGCGAACGACAAGTCGCACTCGACTTAAAAGTCATCGTCGAGTACGGCAAAAACATCCCGTCCATCTTCCAAGACGCTGTAACGAAAATCAAAAAATCAGTCCATGATATGACAGGACTCGATGTCGTCGAAATCAACATGCATGTCGAAGATGTCATGACACGTTCAGAGTTCGACGCAAAAAGCAAATCGTCGAAAGAAGAGCAAGAAAAACGCGAAATCAAGTAATCACAAGCAAACTAAAAGCTGGAAACGGGAAAATCCGTTCCAGCTTTTTCTTATTCAAATTCTTTTAAAATGACTGCTTTATTCAGAACGTCAAACACGTGCGTCTCTTTAGCATTCGTTGTCTCAATCTCTTGCAGACGATTGAGTACAAAAGAACGTTCTTTACCAGTCAAAAGAGGTACGAGTAAAGCATAGACGGAGCTTGATTCGTCTTTCATCGTCGGTGTCGCTGATGAACGGTCGTACCGCGCATATATTTTCCCGTTCTTCAGTTCTTTAGAGATGAACGATCGAAAAGACGCGTCTGATTCATCCGTCACTCCTACCCGTAATCGTTCAATCAAGACTTGATCAATCATGTTCACGACTTTGTCATCTGCCCACTTTGATTCGTCTTGATTTGCAAAATAGAGTTCTGCCGTGAATGGACCTTCTCTTTTCGCTTGAACCACTCTTTCTTTTGCAAAATCGAGTAACTTCAATCGCTTAAGTGCCGGCGGTTCTAAATAGTTCAAGTGGAGTACATCCGTTGCCTGATTTAAATCCCAATCGTAAAAGTCAACGATTTTACCGTTTATTCGTTGCCGCTTGAGTAAGGTTGTCTCGATTCGACTCGCAAGCTTTGAATAGGTCGGTTCATTGAATTGTTTGCTAGCTTGGATTAACGTTTCCGATATACGAATGTCGTCAATCCATGCATTCGTTGCCGTATTCTCACCCAACTCCCATTTGATGTATACATCTGGTCCGCGCTCAACTAAAAAATGATCTTTTAGTATCTGTACCTGTTCTTTGAATCGCACTTCATCATCAATCAATAATACATATTGCATATACTGACCAAGACTCTCAGACAGACGTTGGGCATCCGAACGATCATAAGCACGAATGATACCGTCTTGCATATAGTCCGCTTCTACTTGTTGAATAATATCATCCTCTTGTTTTTGCACGAAATACCAAATTCCCCCTGCTAACAAAATGATGAGTAGACCAATCCCTAGTCCTTTTTTCATGACTCAATCTTGACGCGCTTCGTCTTATCCCAGACGATGACCTCATTGCGTACCTTACTTTTAAGATATGCATACATTCCGCGGAATAAAAGAATGACGAATAATTGGGCGTAGGTAAAGTACATAATCAACCCGACGAGGACATTCTTCGGGCTAGCAGTTCCTTCGAGTTCTTGCGCCGCTAAGATTTGGATCGTATAGACAAGATAAGTCATGAACCAAAACATGATGAGTGGCGTCGTCGCCTCATCAAATGCATAACCGAACAATCCGAGAATCAAGACGATATCAGAGATTAACAACAAGAAGATGAAGAGGAGGTACGTCATGATATGCTGCAAGGAATGGACGAGCGTGCTTCCTTTCCAAAAATCTCGTGTACGTAGTGATTTTTCTAATAAATAGATGTTTCCAAGCATCCAACGCGTTCGTTGCTTCATGTATACTTTCATCGTTTCCGGCTCTTGTTCCCATGTCTCCGCCTCGTAGACGACAGGAAGTGTGTAACCGAGTGCCGTGATCCGCATCGTCAATTCCGCATCCTCTGCCAGTGCATACGGATCATATCCACCTAATTCTTCGATGACATCTCGTTTCAACAACATGTTCGTCCCTGCTAATGACCCCGTCTTGAATGCTTTCCAACGACCGCTTTGCATGATCAGCTGAAACACTTGAAATTCGATCGCAATCATCCGCGTTAGCAGGTTCGTCGTTGCATTGATCGTCTTGACGATTCCAACCGCTCCACAAGCATTCTTTTGAGTCATTGCTTGTTCGACGAGTCGTGTCACAGTGTCAGATTTCGGTTGATTGTCCGCGTCAAAAATTAAGAAATATTCGGAATCCGTGATCGATAGACCATAGTTCAGGACACGTGATTTTCCGATTGGTTCACCTTTTGGGACATGGATGTAATGGACTCGACTGAACATCGTCGTAAATTCCATAGCAATCTCTTGCGTCTCATCTTGCGACTGATCATCGAGTAAAAATACGTCGAGTTTCCCTGGATATTCGATCCCCATCATCGCCTCGAGTGTTTGACGCATGACGATGCCTTCATTATGTGCGGGGATCAAGATAGCGACAGATGGATACTCCGTTAAAGTGATCTGCTGTTTTTTTCCATATCGATCGAGAATACCGGCAATCGTCAGATAAGAATAATACAGTAAAAGTAACCAAAAAATCGCCATGATGACGTTCAAGACGAGGTTCATTGATCTACCACCTTCCGTTGCTTCAACGTCTCTTCCACAGATGATCGTACAGGAAGAATTTCGACCTGAAACGGAAACGCAAGTACCGTAAAGCGTTGTCGAAGTTCATCCTCATAACGTTGCCACGCAATCTCCGCACCACCATGATCGGTATTTTGCAGAAAGATGATGAATTCCTGACGGTTTCGTTGCGACATGACGTCATAATGTGCGCGAAATACCTTTAGTCCAGCATCCGTCAATTGTTGCATGATTGTTTTCTTGTTTAAACTAGCGTATGGAATGTGAATATGCAGCAACATATTCTGTTCTTGACGACGATTCGCACCCGCAATCAAGAAATCCGTTCGGTCTAAAAATTCACTGTAAGAGAGCAATTGAGGTGAAGCGGAGAAACCCTCAAGCAAAGCAACCCGCTTTTGAAGCGATGCATTCTCTTCGAATACACTCCGTAACTGCCGCAAGAACAACCAGTATAAAAAGACACCGACTGAGGATAAGAGATGTTGTCCGATGTAGGACAACTGTTGCTCGTTTGATGCTTCGTTATACCACGATAAAATGAGATAGAGAAAACCCATGATAAGAACATAGCTGATCAATATCAAGAAATTTTTTCTTCCATTCAAGAGCGTCATAATGATCAATACGGGAACCAATAAGAAATGAAGGATCGACGTTGTGATGTCAAACGTCATCTGATACAAGACAAGAACAGTAGCCAAGAGACCTACTAATAATAAAAGTGACAACGCATATCGCCTCATTGAACCCCTCCTCTTTAATCGTCGAATCCTCAAATATATACCCTTAAATTGGATAAGAATATCCTATTTTTTCAATGCCCCACGTGCGTTCAACGCAGCAAAGATCACCATCGCAATGCTAAGAACAGCAGCGACGATCAAACCTTGCCAATAAACCGACCAATCGATTTCCGGACGGGTCAATACACTGCGCATCCCTTCCATGATATAGGTCGTCGGATTGATCGTCGCAGCAATCTTGAGCCATTCGGCTTCAATCAAGTCTTTCGGTACAAACGTCGTCGACAGGAAAATCAACGGGAAGAACAGAAGCGTTCCAGCTTGAGCAGCTTGTGCGTTCCGTGTCTTCAAAGCGACACCGACCGAGTAACCGGCAAAGGCGAGACCAAAGCCAAGCGCGAGTAAGATCGTCAAGAAAAAGCCGCTGACACCGACTGGAATCGATAGACCAAGCAAAAAGGCCATCCCGAAGATCAGTAACGTTTGAACGAATAATTGCAGCATCCCGGCAAGCATCGGTCCGAGGACGATCGCTGTTCGCGAGACGGGTGTCAATAAGAGTCGTGCGAAATAACCACTCTCGATATCCTTGACGAGCGCTTGACCCGCTCCCCCTGCTCCACCAACAGCACCTGAGACGATCGAAACAGGCAAAATGAAGTTCAAATAATCGACGCCGTCGAACTGCGGTAAATTTGAGATTCCGGACAAACCACTCGTGTAGACGAGCAGGAAAAAGACACTGATGATCAAATTCGGAATGAAGGAAAATGGATTACGTAACGTGACGAGAAGACTCCGACGCATCAAAAACCAAGTTTCCCGTATCATGTCACGATTCCTCCTTATAAGCTTGTCCCGTTAAACGAATGAAGACATCATCAAGTGACGGTTGTTTGACGACCAGTGACGTCGCAACCATTTTCCGTTCGTCGAGAAAACGGACGACAGCGCGCAGTGTCTCCGTTCCCCGCGAAGGAATGACGAGGCGATCTTTTTCCTGACGACCGGCAAACATCTCTAAGACGACCCGTTCGTTCTCTTTTTCAGCTAGCGTCAATTCGATCCGCTCTTCTCCATTTGCTGCTTTCAGCTCAGCTGCCGTTCCTTCCGCAATCAATTGTCCCTCATTGATGATCGCGATTCGGTCGGCTAGCTGATCGGCTTCTTCCAAGTACTGTGTCGTCAAAAAGATCGTCGTGCCGAACTCTTCGTTTAATCGTCGGACCTCGTTCCAGATTTGTACACGGCTCGCGGGGTCGAGTCCTGTCGTTGGTTCGTCAAGGAACAAAACAGTCGGTTGATGGACGAGCGTCAAAGCCAGGTCAAGCCGACGTTTCATCCCACCGGAGTAAGTGCCAGATCGACGCTTGCCGTCTCGATCGAGTCCGACGAGTCGTAGCAATTCTTCTGCCCGTTTCTTAGCTTCCGTCTGACTTAATCCAAATAATTTTCCCTGTAGAACGAGTAACTCAAGACCGGTTAAATCTTCGTCGATGCCGGTATCTTGAAGGGCGACTCCAATTTGCAAGCGAACCTGTTTTTCTTGTTTGACGACATCAAATTCCTGAATCGTCGCCCGACCTCCGGAAATCGGAATCAATGTCGTCAGCATCTGAACAGTCGTCGATTTCCCGGCCCCGTTCGGTCCAAGAAAGGCAAAAATCTCCCCTGCCTGAACGTCGAACGAGATACCTTTGACAACATCCTTCCCATTGTACGTCTTCGTCAAGTTCTCGACATGAATCATCTTCATTCCTTCTTTCCTTGAATTCAAAGTCATGTCCAAGATTTTCCCGTTTTTTCTGTTCTCGAATCAATAAAACTTTTATATAGAGGACGTAACGCGCAATCTTTTCATACGAACTATTCAGCGATTTTTTACAAAAAAACGCGATCTCAAAAGAGAACGCGAGATTAAAACATATACTTATTTCATACCTGAAATATTGTACCCTTCGATGATATACTTTTGGAAAATCATGAAGATGATGATAATTGGGATGACCATGAATGTAGCTCCAGCCATTTGCAGTCCGTAATTCCCACCATGTTGCCCCTGCAGTAACGCTAAGCCAACAGATAGAGTATACAGTGATTCGTCATTCGCGATGATGAGTGGCCATAAGAAACTATTCCATGCTCCAATGAATGTTAAAATTCCCTGTACCGCTAGAATAGGTTTTGACATCGGAAGAACGATTGAGAAGAAAATTCGCCATTCGCTTGCTCCATCTAGTCGAGATGCTTCTAGCAGCTCATCTGGAATCGTCGTCATGAATTGGCGAAATAGGAATACGCCGAACGCACCAACTAATCCAGGTAAAACGATTCCTGTCATCGTATTCGTTAATCCCATTTGATTAAGCATTAAATAGACTGGGATCATCGTTACTTGCCCCGGAATCATCATCGTGGCGAGTACTCCGATGAATAGCAACTTACTCCCTTTAAAACGAAATTTGGCAAATCCATAACCAGCCATCGCTGTTAAGAGTAGACCAAAAAATGATGCTAATACGATCAAAAGTGTATTTTTCAAATAGGTCAAAAAGTTTAGGTTCACGAATAAATTAACGTAATGCTCAAAAGTTAGCTCTTTTGGCCAAATCGTTAGCGGAAGTGCTAAAATTTCTGCATCCGTTTTTACTGAAGAAAGAACCATCCAAAAAAACGGTAAGAGAAAACAAAGACCTAGTAACGTCAATACCGTTGCAAGACCCCATTGAAAAGTAGACTTTTTTCGTCTTTTCTCCGGACTCGCGATTGGTGAAAATCGAGCTTCCTTGCCTGTTACAATCACAGGTTTTTCTTTCGGAATCATCGAATCGTCCCCCCTTCCTTAGTATGGATTATCATTTTTTTGAACACGGAACTGGATCAATGTGACGGTAATGATTAAAACGAATAGGACAACGGATCCAGCAGCAGCATATCCGAAGTTACTCAGTTGGAAACCGTTTTGATAAATGAACAGCGCCAATGACGTCGTTGAATTCAACGGTCCACCTTCCGTCATAATGAACGGTTCCTCAAAAAATTGAATCCATCCAATCAATGTCGTCACCGTAACGAAGAAAATGGCATATCGTAAGAGAGGAATCGTGATCTTAAACATTTGTTGAAACGTACTGGCTCCGTCGAGTGCAGCTGCTTCATAATACGTTCTTGGAATCCCCTGTAATGCCGCAAGGAAGATAATCATGTTGATTCCGACAGCCCGCCATAAGGCTAATAGGATCAATGATAATTTTGCAACAAGTGGATCTTGCAACCATGGAACATCCGGTAGATGAATTGCATTCAGGATAAAATTAAAGAGCCCGTATTGGGGATTGAATAAGAATCCCCAAACGACGGCAACAGCAACAACGTTCGTAATCGACGGCATATAAAAGACGACACGAAACCATTCAAATACTTTTCCACGACCAAAGTTAATCGCAATGGCAATGGAGAGCGAAAGTGTAATGACAAGTGGTACACCCAAAATGACATAAAAAACCGTGTTCGTTAATGCCTTTAAGAAAACCTCATCTTTAAAAATTTCAAGATAGTTTGAAGTACCGATCCATTCGATGTTTGCATAGTTCGCGATTCCCGCTAAATCCATGTTCGTAAAACTCATCACTACGGCGACGAAAAGCGGCGTAATCGAAAACAGAAACAGTAAAATGATGGTCGGTGCAATGAACAGATAAGGCGCCTGATGGTTGAGCAACCGTCTCATTCAGAGGACTCCTTCCTTTAAGCTTCCGCTTCGATTATTTTAAGATGGTTTCTGCTTTCTTTTGGAACACTTCCACTTCTTTGTCGACCGCTGCATCGCCCCGGTACATTTTCTCGAAACTCTGTAAGTAGGTTTGTGATACTTTCTCCCACGATGAGATGAGAGGCATTGGTTGAGCAGCTTTCATTTGTTCACCAAACGTCTTCAGTTTCTCGTCATTTTGAAGTGTATCGTTTTTCCATGCTTCTTTTGTTGAAGGGAGCGACTTCGTCATCTCCATCCATGCTGTTTGTGTTTCTGGTTCACTCATATACGCGATGAATTTCGCTGCTTGATCTTTTTTAGAACTACTTTCAAAGATACTCAGGTTCGCTCCACCTAGGAATGAAATATTATTTTCTTTTTTGGGGAGGACTGCAGTCCCCCACTTCGATTCAATACCCGGCATCTGTTCATTAATCAGATTGATCATCCATGGTCCACTAATGAACATTGGAACATTCGGATCCTTTGCACCAAATGCTTGTACGATATCCATTCCTAAATCAATCGGAGCATACTTTTGTTTGAAATAACTCGTTAAATATTCAGCACTTTCAATGAATTCCGGCTGATTAAATAACGGTTTGTTATCTTGCGTCAATAAGTCCGATCCATTTTGGCGTGCAAACATGAAGTTCAACATTTGATCGTTCGTATCCAAAGTAATCCCGTACATATTTTCGCCTGGACGTTTCGCAAGCTTAGCTGAAGCATCCTCGAGTTCTTCCCATGTCTCTGGCGCTTTTTTATACCCGACATCAGATAACGCATCTTTGCGATAGTAGAGAACTCGAGTATCGGTATACCAAGGCGCACCATAAACGCCATCTTTTAATTCGACTGTTTCATAAGATCCCTCATAAAAATTATCTTTTGCAAGAGATGGGTACTTCTCCACATATTTTTTCATGTCTGAAAGAGCACCAGCTTCAACGAATTCTGGCATCCAAGATGTACCCATTTGAACGACATCTGGTCCGTTCTTCGAAGCGACTGCCGTTAACAATTTATCATGTGCCGTATCCCATGGTATCGCCTGAACCTTCACTTTGACACCTTTGTTTGCTTTTTCATATTCTTTTACGAGCTTCGGTAATGCCTTTCCTTCTTCACCCATTGCCCATACCGTTAATGTCTTGTCATCTTCTCCAGATCCTGATGAACAAGCTGCTAATGTTGATACCGACAATGCGCCGACCGCAAGTGCTAGTCCGAGTTTTTTCATGGTTCCATTCCTCCATCTCGTTTAATCGAAACGTTTCGATTGTTTTCTAAAAAAATAATGTTTATACAAAGGTTTTTCCTTAAAGCAACAGGTTAAACGTTTCTATAAACATTATAAGCATACGTGTATGCGCTTACAACCTATTTTTTTTATTTCTTTTGGAGGACCGATCCTGCGACGATGAACTTTGAGTCAATCTTCGCATTCGTTCGCTCTTGTTTATCAATCAATTGAAGTAAGGCGCGAGCAGCGGACTTTCCCCAATCTAACTTCGAATAACTGACGCTTGCGATTTTCGGTTGTGTATAATTCGTAACCTCAAGCTTATCAAATCCCGTCAGTGATATATCGAGACCAATCCGAAATGATGTATTTTGTAAGACATCGTATACGCCAAGAGCCATATCATCATTCAAACAAACGATGGCATCCCCATCTTTCAACTCTTCAAGGATTTCACTTGCAGCACGGATACCAGAACGTTTCGTAAATCCACCTTCCCATATACGAACCGCAACACCTGCTAAGTCTGCCTGTTCTAAGACAACAGCACGACGTTCGAAAGCATCATGGTTTTCTTCCGGTCCATCGACGAGATGAATACAGTGTGGATTTGTAGCGATTATCGTTCGCATCGCTTGTTGCATACCCATCTCATTATCAAGTAGCACACAACTAATATTCGGATGATCAATGTTTCGATCAAGAATCGTCAGCGGATGTCCCCGGTCAGCAAATCCAAGAATTTGTTCTTGGGTGAAACGATGACCTAAAATTATTCCACCATCGACGATGCGTTCTGTCATGAGGCGATGGGATTCCGGTCCATTACAGACGATCAGCTCATATCCCGTTTCTGACAACTCATGATTAATTCCTTTTAATAATTCGCCGTAAAACGATCCTGAATAATCTCCTAGAAAGGCGCCGATGATATGCGTCTTGCGAGTCTTCAGCGTTCTAGCAGCAGCATTCGGGATGTAATTCAACTCTTCCGCGATTTTCATGATACGTTGACGTGTTTTTTCCGTCACTTTCGTACTCCCATTCAACGCGTAGGAAACGGTCGAAATCGAGACGCCTGCTGCCTTTGCAATATCCTTAATTCCTGTCATTTCACTTCACTTCCTTCTTCAAAAAGTATAACATAGGACCGCCGCGTAAGGACCGAGTTCCTCTTCACAGTAGTCCCCTACACCTATTAATGTCTTGCCTGTCTTTATTCGATGTTGGATTGAGTGATTCGACAAATTAACTAAAATACGAAGGGACTGTTCGCCATGAATTCGATCAAATGCGATCATCGTTGATGGTGTCTCCTGCCATTTCATTTCTCCATCCAATAAGGCGGGTTCTGCCTTGCGTATCGAAAGTAAACGTCGATACACCTGCAGGAGACTATCATCATCCAGTTGTTGATCGTGGACGTTACGATCAACATCGGTCATTCCCCGTAACCAAGCTGTTCCTGTCGAGAATCCACCTTCTTTCGTCCACATCATCGGAAGACGTGCATGATCACGACCCTTCAGCTGAACGGACTGTATCGCCCCACCTTGCTGTAAATAACGGAGGGTTTCGATATCCTGATAATCAGATTGCTGAATGTTTCCGTTCGTCATTCCGATCTCATCTCCTTGATAAATAAAAGGGGTTCCTCGTAATGTCAACTGGAGCAATGCTAGCATTTTTGCTGCTCTTATATCATCGTCGTACCATCTAGAGAGAGCGCGTGGCTGATCATGATTGTTCCAAAATAAGCTGTTCCAGCCGTCTTCTTCCATCTCATCTTGCCATTTTTTAATCGTCTTTTTTAATTCCGCTGGATCAAACGATTGGAGGTGCCATTTGTTTTTACCCGCCACCTCGTCAAGAGCGCACGTCTCAAAGTTAAACACCACATCAAGTAATCCCTCTTCTTGAAGTTGACGAATTTCGGATGGAGATAGACCTCCTGCTTCGCCGACTAAAAGAAGATTTGAACGATCAACGGGTGCCAACATCTCTCGTAATCCCTCCTGTACACGTTCGAAATTTAGCCAGCGGTGCGGATGAATTTGTTTTCCGATTAAATCGATGACATCAAAACGGAATCCACGAACTCCTTTTTCAATCCAAAACGATAGAATACGTGCAAATTCTTTTGCCACTATCGGCTGATTCCAGTTAAGATCCGGTTGTTCCTTCGCGAAAGAGTGGAAATAGTACTGCTGACGTATACTCGAATACGTCCAAGCAGAACCCCCAAAAAAAGATTCCACTTCTGTCGGTTCGTCACGCCAAATATACGTGTCTCCGTATGGACCGTCCGGATCATGTTCAGATGCGATGAACCATTCATGACAGTATGAGGTATGATTCGCGACTATATCCATCATGATCGTAATATCATGCTGACTCGCTTCGTCAATCAAGGCTTCCATTTCGTCCATAGACCCGTATAGGGGATCAATTGAAGTATAATCCGCTACGTCGTACCCGTGATCATAACCAGGTGACGTGTACACTGGGCATAACCAAATCATGTCCACTCCTAACCTCTGCAGATAACCCAATCGCTTCCGAATACCATTCAGATCTCCGACTCCGTCTCCATTCGTATCTTGAAAACTTTTCGGATACAGATGATAGACTACTTGATGCCGATGACTTTTTATCATGTCGTTCACTCCATTTCTCATATGCTAAAGGACAGGACGACTTCCTCGAAGTCATCCTGTCCTACTTTAGAGCGGAAGCTCGATTTGCAATTCATTTCCACTTGGAAGTATCGGTTTTAACGCCTCACGTGGCAATAGATTGCCACCTTGACGATAACGATTGGATTGATTTGAAAGATTAAGCAGTTGTCCATTCCATAAAATGCGTCGTTGTTCCCCCCGTGTGATTCGAATACGACAAGGGATATCGAATAGGTCCATCTGGATAGTTCCGGTTATGACTGGATCAAGAAGTAGTCCGTCTGAATGCTCTCGAATCCCCAAGACGTTCGTCATTAATTGATTCAGCCAGATACCTGGTCCACTCGAGTAAATTCGCCATCCGCCTTTAACCGGAATCTTACCTTCTTTTAATTCGTTCCAACGTTCTTGCGCTTCGTAACGCGTCGTAAACGCAGCATCCGAGCTACTGAAATACGCATTTCTCTGACGGCGGACTGCTTTTGGCACTTTTAGATTCACAGGATTAATGACGTCAAATGCTTCCGTTATGCTCTTTTCATCAGCTCCGATTTTCGCCAGTGCTTCAATGTAACGAATATGGGCATGCACGTATTGCAGTCCAATTTCACGACCGACATTAGCTGCTTGTTCTGCCCGCATGAAATGACGACTCACACCACCACGATATTGTGCTGGGCGATCCATCAAACGCACACCATCCGGGAACTTTAAATGTTCTTCAATGATCTTTAAGTTTTGCATAGCTTGTTCTGGTGTAACGAGTTCTCCGATGATACTACGGGTCAACGGTAACAATCGATATTTCATTGGTAGTCCATCATCTGAGGGATGAATCATCGGATGATATCCATCTTCTCCGACTCGTAAAAATCCAGGGATGACCCCGTCTAGAATCATGTCTGACTGGAAGGACTGTTCGATGGTAGTAGCTAGTTCCGCTAATCGTATGCTTAATGACGATTGTGGTAACTCGTTTGCTAACGTACGGAATGTTTGGAATGTCAACGCTACCGTCCAAGTACTGATTAACTTTTTCTTTAACGCATCATCTGCTGGTTGTAACGTATCGTCCCAATCGCCTCCGCCGTATGCGGAAAAGACACTGTTCGGTACGAAATCCTTTTCAATCCGTGCACACGCTCGTTCTACATGATGCATGAGCGATTGTTTTAGTGTTTCCTGACCGGTCTCTGTTCGATATGGAAGTAGTTCATCGAGACACGCCCAATCGTGTGTTCGCTGAAGATAATCTGCGCATGCTTTCAGTGGCCAGACGATCACATCACCATGGCTATCCTCCTGCTGGATACCAGCATATTCATCAAACATGAACCATTGTGGCCAATGTCCTGCCTCGAATTGATGTGAAAAAATCTGAAGCAGTAATGCGCGAGCTTCTTCAAAATGACCGAACGCCAGTAAAAATTCCATCGGACCTTGCGATACGTCGCGTGTTCCCCATGCAGCACCACCGTATTGCTCTAAACCGTGCGGTGATTGGTAATGGATCCGCATATTTTGGATGTACCAGTCTACTTGAAACTGTAGAGCATTCGCGTCCTGCCAGACGTCTTCAAATTTGAGGTTTTTTCGATAAGCAGCCTTCCATTGATTGAAGGACTTCCGTTCTTCGTCAGCATTGAATTCACACTGCATTCCTGCCCCCATTCTCATGACAAGATGATCGGTCGCTCCGACAGATAACCACACCAAATCGTCTACGATTGGCTGAGTTAACCATTCAGATGTGGAGCCCGTTGAAAAAGGCTGATCCATTTCAAGCGTGTATGTCAAATCAGGTAGAATCCGTTTACTCAATGATTCTTTTGTTGCCGTAAAATGAAGGCGTGTTCCGATCTGTTCCATTTGAAACGGCACATCATATTCTTGTGTATGCATCGTCACTTGCTGACTGATTTTCATCGCACGCGGATGTCGCGTCTTAACCGTCGTCTCAAGCACAGGTCGCTCAGCACCAATTGATGTTCGGACTTCAATCGTCTCGTCATCTAAGAAGTAATACCAGATCACTTCGTTCCATCCCATTTCAAAAATCGACGGTAACGCTAATAATTGATAGGCTTCCTTTTGCTCGATGTATATGCGTTGCCCAGACGTTTTAGGGATGTTCAAAGGATTTCTGACGTTCGCCATCCACTTGTTGTAATTCGTATTCCCATATACGATGTGCGAATTGAAGACACCATTCATATGGACTGTTGTCGCCAATTTCTTTTCTGTTGGCGCTAAACTCCCCGCATTTAATAAGATGGTTGCATGACTACGTTCAACAAGAAGTTCCTTTTCTTTTAGAACGACATGATGACCACTAGGTGTAAAGAAGGACAACAACTGTGTTCCTGCCCACTCTTCAAGCAACCGTTCCGGATACAAATCGTCGAGTTGTTGTATCGTCGCTGTATTCCCGACAATCGTCTTTGGTGTTTGTAAGAAAGCCGTACGGTGATGTTCCTTCCGTTGCTCCTCACGCTCATATAAAGGTATAAATTGATCAATCGATTGTTCATCGAGTGCTTCTTCCATAGAAGGAATGAACCGCAGCTCAAATTGGAAAGATAGCTCTCCAGCTGATTCTTTGACAGCTGTTCGAATCGTCGGTAATGCGAACTCATACTGATTTATTCGAGAGGGTAAATATGCATTTAATCCCTCTGCTACATTCGATTGCCGATATGACGCACCATACACATCAAAACCATCCGTCGCAAACTCTTCGATTCGATCATGCGAGAGAATCGCAACGCTCGGAAAGCCCGTCGACTGTCGCTGGTTTTGTCGAGCTAATATCCCATGTTCGGTCGCGACGTAGTCAATGTACTGTGCCATATACGCCTCATTCGTACGTACACCGGCTTCGTCAGCCAGTCCTAAATCCTGGGCATAGGTTACGTCAAATTCTCCTTCCCCAATGAGTGAGACTTTAAAGTGCATGCCAGTCGTGTGAAGACTTGCGACGACCTCGTATCCGAATGTCTCATAGTCACCTTTCCAGCTGATCGTATGCTCAGATATTGCTAATTTACTAGGCGAATGAATACCAAGTAACGGTAAGGCCACACTGGAACCATGACGAACATATACATTCATCAAGGACTCATCAAACGGATGATGAATCAATTGATTAATCATGATATCTTGGTAACGAATTTGGCGAATGTCGCCGCCTTCAGTTAGTGTCACACTAAATTCATCGTGTCGTAGATGTGGAACGGTCGTTAATGTGTTCATCAAATTGCCCCTTTTCAACGGTCTGTTTCAACCAAAATTTTTCATGTAATACACATGTACTATCCGTACCAACATAGAGAATGAATTCACCAGCATCCGCTTTAACCGAATCGTCCGGATGTTGATACATCAGCATCGAAGCATCGATACGAAATGTCACTTCTCGACTGGAACCGGCTTTCACAAGAACGCGTTCATATCCTTTTAATTGACGTAAGGGACGTGACACGTCAGCAACTGGATCTTGCACATACCATTGAACGATTTCTTCCGCATCTAATGAGCCATCGTTCGTAACAACAACGGATGCTTCCCATGTAGTTCCCTGCGGCTGCTCATGTAGTCTTAACTGTGTATAGCTAAAATGGCTATAACTTAATCCAAAACCAAATGGAAATAACGCTTCATTTGGAGCGTCCAGGTATTTACTTGTATAGCGTGGATCAGCGCCTTCGATCGTCATCGGTCGACCCGTCGGTAAAGCATCGTAACGTAATGGCAACTGACCGACATGATACGGAAATGAAATCGTCAGTTTTCCAGAAGGAATCGCTTGACCATACAGTAAACGATGAATCGCTCTTCCTGACTCTGTGCCCGGATACCATGCTTCAAGCACTGCATCGGAATGTTCAACGACATCTCGAAGATCGAGTGGTCGCCCGTTGAATAGCACGGTCACGATCGGTTTTCCAAGTGTCGCAAGTCTTGCCAAGCCATCGCGTTGTGTTTTCGGCAAACGGATGTCCGTTCGACTTCCGGCTTCTCCACTCATCCAAGACGCTTCCCCTAAAGCTAAAAGAATCACTTCTGCTTGCGCCGCTACTTCCATCGCCTGATCCCAGTCAATTTCCGTATCAATCGTTGATCCTTCCGCAAAAACATAATCAACATTCGCTTCATCAAACGCCTCTCGAATGGAAACCGCTTCTTCACGTTTTCCGTTGCCTGCCCATGGACCAAGTACATCCGTTGAAGCAGCAAAAGGTCCAATCAACGCAATCCGCTGATCTTCTGCTAATGGCAGGATTTGATCATTTTTCAGTAAGACACAACTTTTTTCAGCTAAACGCCGTGCCGTATTCCGATGACTTTCAGATAAGTGGACTCTTTTCTCAAGTTCGGGATCAATGCCACGATAAGGATCTTCAAACAACCCAAGATCTTGCTTTAACATAAGTATTCTGCGTACTGCTTCGTCTAATAAGTCCATCGAAACGACTTGATCATCGATCTGTTGTTCCAAATGATTTAAGTAAGCACCTGACATCATATCGATATCGACGCCTGCTTTGATTCCTTTTTCTCCAGCTTCAGCAAGCGAACCCGCGACACCATGCTGGATTAATTCCTTAATAGAAGACCAATCCGAAATCGTGACCCCGTCAAACTCCCACTCTTTTCGAAGAATTTGGCGTAACAGATACGTACTAGCTGTTGCGGGAACACCATCAACGACGTTGAAGCTTGTCATGATGAGTCGGGCACCCGCTTCGATTGCCCGTAGATAAGCCGGTAAATAAAACTCTCGTAATTCACGATCCGACATATCAACCGTATTGTAATCACGACCACCTTCAGCGGCACCGTAAGCCGCAAAATGCTTGACGCAAGCTGCTAAAGAATCAGCTTGTTTTAAATCCTCTGATTGATAACCACGTACGAAGGCTGCCGCATATTCTCCATTGAGCCAAACATCCTCACCTGTCGATTCCATGACACGCCCCCAACGCGCATCACGTACAAGATCCACCATTGGCGAAAAAGTAACATGCAGTCCCGAAGCTGTTGCTTCGATAGCAGATTGACGCGCCATCATTTCCACTTCGTCACTATCCCACATAGAAGCAAGCGCCAACGGAACTGGATAAATCGTTCGATGACCATGAACGATATCCGCCATGAACAATAATGGAATTCCTAATCGATTATGTTTTAAATAATTTTGCTGAATGCGAAATGCCTGTTCTGCTTGATGAATTCCTATGACAGATCCCAATTCATAACGGTTGTCCTCTGTCAGACCACTTTCCTCCATTAGTTGAGCCACTGGTCCAGTCACAGTATCGGATGTCTGTGGATCATAGACAGAAGGGAGAATTTGAACGAGCTGTCCGATTTTTTCCTGTAGCGTCATTTGCTGTAATAATGATTTAATGTTCATCTATCAGCACCTCTTATCCCCTAAATTTTATCGAAACGTTTCACTTGTTAATCAAAATTATAAGCGCTTTCATAAAAATCTTCAACCTTTCTTTCGAAACGTTTCGATAAAAAGAATAAAAGTAAGAACTCTTGCTTTTCAGAAAAGAGTTCTTACTTTGTTTAGATCCTTTATGACCAAATAAAAATGCCATACACGACACCAGCAGACGCTACAAGCGTCGTACCGATTGACACCAGCATCATCGTTAATCCGATTCCTGTTAATCGAACAGTTCGGGCTAACGCGAGACTAAATGAGAGCACTGCACCACTCGCAAGTACAATCGCCCCTCCGAATAACAACGTAGGATTAATCCATGACTCTCCGATGACAATCCATGTGTAAGTGATACCAGCAAAAAGAACGGTCATGATGAGCCATTGTCTCGTTGACACGTTTTTTAACATATTGATTCCTCCTAATTTGCTTCTACATACTTGTTCGTCCTTTCCCACTAGATTCCTGTTACGAAAAAATCGTGCCTCCTGCTGTCAGGAGACACGATCCACTTAAGACGCCACTTGCCATTTTTCTTTTAATTGCTCCATCTCTTCTTGACCTTCGTGCGATTGCATCCAGAGATTGAAGACATCAACAACGTCTCCTTCCGACTCTCGAACGAGATAGCTCTTCTCTGCTGGAATCCATTTTTCTTGAATTCTTGGTGCCGCGAGTCGTTTGTCGAGCGCTTCATAATGAATCGCCTCGACCGTATCGGTGATCATGACATCGACTTCACCTGAGGCAACCGCATGCGGGATGTCGAGGTTTTGTTCATACATGACGATATTCGCCTTCGTGAACGTCTTACGGACGAACTGTTCATTCGTTCCGCCTGGATTTAGACCAATCGTCACGTCCGGACGATTGATTTGTTCGATCGAAGCAAGGCGTTTAGCATCTTCTTTACGGACGAGCGGTGTCTTTTGGAACGACAGATAACTCGACGTGAAGTCACCGATGATCTCGCGCTCGATGTTCTTCGTTACGCCCCCGACGACCATATCGAATTTCCCGCTAGCAAGATCAGCAGATAGCGTGGGCCATGTCGTCGGGACGAATTCGACATCGATACCGGTCGTCTTCGCGAAAGAACGGATCACTTCGATATCGAATCCTTCGTACTCGTTCGTCTTCCGGTTCAGGTACGTGAATGGTTTGTAATCCCCAGTCGTTCCGACGACGATTTTTTTCGTCGCAAAGACATTCTTCGCTTGTACACGTCGTGGTTGCTCCGCTTGCCATAGCGTCAATAAGCTCGCAAACAGGACGCCACCTCCGACGACGATCCATCCCCATTTACTCATGTGCTCCCGCTCCTTTCGCTCCGACCGTCTCACGCGTCGAGACGATGTTCCATTTTTTCTTTAGTTGTTCAACCTGTTTTTGCCCTTCTGCACTTTCAATCCAGACTCGGAAAACGTCTCCAAGCTGTTTTTGATCCGGTTTCATCAAATACGCCATCTCGGCTGGTTCCCACGCCTCTGTCAGTTTCGGCACCGCAAGATCGAGTTCTGTCGCGTAATGCAACGCCTCGATGTCGTCCGTCACCATGACATCGACTTGTCCACTTTTTACGGCTTTCGGGATGTCCAAGTTGTTCTCAAAGACGGTCACATCTGCCTTCGAAAAATGCTTCTTCACGAACGCTTCGTTCGTGCCACCCGGATTGACACCGATTTTGACTGCTGGATCATTGATTGCAGCGAGCGAATTCAAGCGTTCGACATCTTTCTTCTTTACGAGCGGTGCTTTTTGAAAGGAGAAATACGACGATGTAAAGTCTCCGACGACCTCGCGCTCGACTTTCTTCGTGATGCCACCGACAGCGATATCAAACTTTCCTGATTTCGTATCCTCCGATAATGTCGGCCATGTCGTCTTGACGAACGTCACATCAAGATTTGCTGCTTTGGCGAACGCTTGGATGACATCGATATCAAAGCCTTGATAACGATTCCGTTCCTCGTTCCAGTATGTAAAGGGCTTATAATCCCCCGTCGTCCCGACGACCAGCTTTTGGTCTTCGAAGATGTCATGTGCTTTGGCATCCGTCTGTTGATTCCAAATCGTCCAAGCGGCAACGCCTGTCAAAACAAGTCCTGCCAGTAGCCATGGTTTCTTTCTCATCGTATCTCTCCTTTCTGTTTCGTCGTTGCCCATTCACCGAATATTGCTACAATTTAACCCAAATGATTTTCGGTGTGGGTAATAGTCATTATCCTACCACACTTACACGTGATTTCAAGATAATTTGATGATTTTATGCATAAAAGCGTTAAAAAGATATTTTGATGACGGTTACAGTTCTACAAGTCGTCTCTCTTTACAGAATCCCTTCGTCTTTTCCATACTGAAACAGAATCATCAAATCGTGAAATGGAGGAATGGAACATGAGTCAGATTTTCATCATTGGTGCAAATGGTAAAGTAGGTCGTCACGCTGCTCGCTTACTGCAGGATTCGGAACACGATGTCAAAGTAGGATTACGTTCCAAGGACCAGTTCAGTGATTTTGAGAAATTAGGTCATACCCCGGTCCATCTCGATCTGGAAGCGGACGTCGCGACGATCACGGATGCATTACAAGGATCAGATGTCGTCATCTTTACGGCAGGATCCGGCGGTCACACAGGAGCGGACAAGACGATGCTGATCGATTTCGACGGTGCTGTCAAAGCGATTGAAGCAGCGGAAGCAATCAATGCAAAACAGTTCATCATGGTCAGTGCCTTGAATGCCGATTCGCCGGAAACATGGTCTGACAGCATGAAGCCGTATTACATTGCAAAACGCTACGCGGATCGTGTCCTGAAGGAATCGTCACTTAACTACACGATTCTTCGCCCAGGCGGACTATCCGATGAAGTCGGCACAGGAAACGTCACGACGGATCCGTCCGAGCAAGCAACTAAAAAAATTCCGCGTGAGGATGTCGCACGCGTCATTCTAGCTGCAATCGGTCACGACAAGGCGTCGAAGCAAGTCGTCACACTGCTTGAAGGTGACACACCGATCGACGAATTATTCTAATACAAAAGCTCACGTCTCGATTTCCGAGACGTGAGCTTTTTTTGATCAAATGAATCATTCGTATAATTGGCGATACATCACGAGCATCGTCTCACCAATGACGGGTAACGACGCCGGAATATCGATCCAGCGCTGGGTATCGTAATCAAAATACAGCCCTTCCGTACGCATCTTCTCTTTTGTGTTGATCTCATCGAACTCGAGAAACATATCCAGCTCATCATCCGCGTTCTGAAAGTCGTCCCACGGTCCGGGACCAAAATAAAAGAGTAGTCCTTCCGCATCGTAGCCAGCAAGCTCGTTCGATGCCCTTTCCAAATATGCTTCAGACTTGGCAGATGTCCTGACGGAGTCGGCTAGTGTTTGATGAATTCCAAATCCGTTTCCACTAAGCAAGTGACGCTGCTGATCCCATTCCCAGATGTTTTTCCAGCGTTGCATGAAAATGCTAAACCGATATGTTTGTGTTACTTCGTCCCGTTCTCGCACGTCATATGACCAGGAAATCTTCTCTCCACTGATCCACATGCTTACGTGAAAGTTTCCCTCACGCGCTTCATCATCTTGTAAAGAAGACCAATCTGATTGCTGTTGCTCTAGATACGTGAACAACGGAAGTCGGTCTCCCGCTTTTTCTTCAAATTCAAATTCAAATCGCTCGATACGATTCAAAACATCTTTCCCCCTGCCTCACTCAATCACAAAGTCGATTCCAATCGGTCCTTCAACCGGCATCTCGTGAAGCAACTCATACTTTTTATTCGTAATGAGCAGTTTCCCTTTATCCGGGTGTTCAGGGTCAAATTCGATGAAGTATGATTTTTTCGTCTTGGGATGAATATATAAGTACTTGTACCATTTGTCTGCTTTCCAAAATTTCGGTTTGATTTTCTGGACCGAGAACGATTGACCGAATGACCATTTGACTAGGATATGGCGATCCCGATTTTGATTATCATGAGAAAATTGCTGAACGACTTGAATCCCTTGTGTTGCATCAATCATTCGAATCGGATCGGTACTATCAAAATTCGTATTCTGAAGAAATGGATAGTATCGCTCGGTTTGTTCCCCTGACTCATTGATCCGAATCATCCAGCCGTCCGTACTAGCGAAGTATGCCGCATCATCCTTTCCATAGAGTGCTGAGTATGCATATGGTTCATCTCTTTTACGATATACGACTGGTTTTTCAGTTCGTTTATCCAAAAAAATCATCGCTGCTTTTTCTTCTTGTTCATCTTCGCTACCTATACTGGCATACGCTAAATGCTGCTTTAATTCAATCATCATCGAGTTTCCTGGTTCGAATCGTGCAGGCGTCTCATAGTTTTCTTTTGTATCAAAATTAGAAAAAGTGTGCGAAAATCCTGTTCCTTGAGACGAGCGCTGCATACCGGTTTTATATGAATTCAACGTCTTGAACCATGTATTCGGACCAAAGTGTTTGATCGATTCCATCATGGGATCGTGTTTGAAATACGTCACACTATGTTGAACAAACCGTCGTTTCGTAAAATCGAACGTATGAAAGTGGTTCGGATATCCTGCGCCAGAGGCATACAACACATTCGGCGTACTCGGTTTTTGCACAAGCGTCATGTTCGTGATTGCAGGATCATGGATCTGACGTTCGTTTAATACCTGTCCTTTCATGTTGATCGTGACAATCGAACTGTAAGCAAGTTCAGGATCATTCGTTTTCCCTTTTCCCTGTCCTGGATAGACCAACATCACGGTGTCTTGTTGAGGACTAAAATCGATGGCTGTAATTGAAGAACGTGTTAGGACAGTTGCGTTTGCACGATCCTGTTGCACTTTCATCCAGGTCGCTAAAAGGATACTTCCACTGACTAAAAACACTAGACTATAAAAAATCCGCTTTTTACGGATAGACTTATCCATTCGATTCATGACTCCTTGACTTGTTTATTTAAACAGTTATTTCTATCTAGTTATACACTGTTAGATGACGTAATACGTCTTTCTTACAACACTGTTAGACGAATTGACCAACTTTACAACATTCTCCTAAACTCTAACCACAAAAAAAATTCCCCACGTTTCATTTAGAGACATGAGGAAGTGCGAAATCAGGTTATATGCGTTTAATCCTGCTCCGCAATGGCACGCAATCCACGTAACGTTTGAATTTTACGTTCGTGGCGTTGCATCACGAATGAGAGACCCGTCACGATCGCGAGATTGAACCAGATCATCGTGTCGGTAATCGGATTAAACAAATTAATGAGTACTGCAATGATGTTCACGAAAAAAACGACTTTATAGAGTTGCAAAATCCGATGTTCGTGATGGATCTGTGAATCAAAGTCCGAGTACAAATGAAATGGTTCGTCCGAGGTCCGTTTTCTTAAGAAGACCCAGCGGAACGATGTATCAACGACTTCGATGTCCATCTCTTCCAAAAACGCAAAGTAGTCCTGCGATTTCGGATGCTTTGGCATGTTTTCTAATAACTCGATTCGATACGTGTACATACCAGGTTCACCTTTGATGAATACATAACGTCCGAGTCGAAACTGCTGTAAGTACCAGCCGTTGTTTGCCATCTCGTTTAACCACACTTCTTCTTTTGCATAATCAGCGTAAAAGCGATAGACCGTTTTACTGCTCACCTTGATCCACTCCCATCGTTTCTTGTCCATGTCGCACGAGTTCTTTTAGTCGATCCAGCTCTACCTGTAATCTCTCCCGCCCCTGATTCGTTATGATGTACTCTTTCTTTCGCCCTGTTTCTTGCTCGATCGCTTCAATCCATCCTTTATCGACCAGACTGCTGAGTGCGCCGTACAACGTACCAGCAGCTAATTTGACACGATCGTTGCTCAACTCCTGGACGAATTGCATGATGCCATAACCATGACGGGGTTGTTGAAGTGACAGTAAAATATAATAGACAGCTTCTGTTAATGCTGTCTCCTGGACTGTTTTTGCCATTTTCCCACTTCCTTACTACGTCTTCCGTTATATCGTCTCCCGATATACTAAATATATCCTATTTCTAACGATTTGGCAACAAAAAAACGTGACGATCCCTAAATGAATAGGATCATCACGCTATATTGTTCGATTTTATGACAAGCATTTTTTAATATGTTGATAGTTCTTGTTACCACCAGATAAGTTGCATACATCCGTAAATCCAAGGTTTTTCAAGACGTTTTGCGCAGCATTCCCCGTCACGCCTTTGTTGCAGTAGACGATCGTCGGTAACGTCGGATCCAGTTCCTTCGCGCGTGTTCGCAGTTCACCAAGCGGGATATGAATCGCTCCATCAACATGATTTTTTTCGAATTGTGCTTTTGAGCGTGTATCGATGATTTGGAACGACTTCCCACCCGCGACTTGGTCGATCAATTCATTCGGCGTCATCAAACGCGCTGTTTTTTTGATGGCATTATCGAGTGCCATTCCCGTATAGAGAACGGGATCCTTCGTCGTCGCGAACGGTGGAGCGTAAGCTAAGTCGAGATGGAATAAATCCTCTGCCTTCGCTTTAAAGGTGATCGCCGTCGCCAGGACATCAATCCGTTTGTCGACACCTTGCGGACCTACGATCTGGGCTCCGAGAACTCGCCCTGTTGCCCGATCGGCAATCGCTTTGATCGTCATCTCTTTCCCGCCCATGTATTCCGGACGATCTGGTTTGATGTTATGCAAGACTTCGATGTCATAGCCTGACTCACGCGCTTCTTTTTCCGTCAACCCCGTTTGAGCGACAGTCAAATCGAACGCCTTAAAGATTCCTGTCCCTAAAATACCACGGTGCTCCGCTTCTTCTCCGGTAATGACCATGCCGGCAATCCGTCCCATCTTGTTCGCTGTTGAACCAAGCGGACGATAAAGTGCTTCACCCGTGATGACGGAGAAACTCTCCGCGACGTCACCGACTGCGTAGACATCGGCTACATTCGTCTGCATGTGACGGTTGACTGCAATCGCTCCTGTTTTACCAAGCGCTACGCCAATCTGCTTCGCAAGACCCGTGTTCGGCTTGACGCCAACAGATAAAATGACGAGATCCGCCTCGATCGTTTTTCCACTCTCAAGCGCGACCTCAGAAATACGTTCTTCTCCGTTGAACGCTGTCACGGATTCGCCAAGCAAGAGGGATACCCCTTTATCTTTCAAGTGATCCGCTACGCGTTCTGCCATATCGCGATCAAGTGGCGGCATGACTTGCGGCAAGCGTTCGACGAGCGTGACTTGAATACCGCGATACGTCAATTGCTCTGCCATCTCGAGTCCGATGAATCCTCCACCGACGATTGTTGCCGTTTTCGGATCATGGGCATCAATGTAGGACCGGATCGCGTCGGCATTGCGGACATTTCGAACCGTAAAGACATTCTCATGCTCAACGCCTGGAAGCGGTGGAACGATACTAGAAGCACCGGTTGCCAGCACTAACGTATCATACGTGTCCGTGAAACGATCCCCTGTCAGGAGATTGACGATCGTCGCCGTTTTTGTCGCATGATCAATCGACTCGACTTCGTGTTGTGTATGAATATCGATGTTATATCGTTTTTTAAAGAAAGCGGCATCGCGCGGTGTCAATTCGTCGATGTCAGCGATCTCCCCACCGACGAAGTAGGGAATCCCACAACCTGAATACGAGATGTCCTGATCCCGATCATAAATCGTGATTTCTAACTCTTCACTGTTACGACGTGCTTTTGCTCCTACTGATGTTCCCGCAGCAACTGAACCAATAATCATCAATTTCATCTTTCGTTCCTCCTCAAAAATCAATAAAGTATCAAGCTGATATACAAGCCAAGCAATGTGATGGCAAGTGTCGGGATCGTCAGAATCGTTCCGATCTTAAAGTATTGACCCCAACCAATCTTCACGCCTTTCGTCCGAAGCACGTGTAACCAAAGTAATGTCGCTAGACTACCAATCGGCGTGATCTTCGGTCCAAGATCGGATCCGATGACGTTCGCATAGATGAGCGCTTCTCGCATCGTTCCAGTCGCCTGGCTCAAATCGATCGCAAGGGCATCGATCATGACGGTCGGCATGTTATTCATGATGGACGACAAGATAGCAGCCAAGAAGCCCATACCAAATGTCGCGGCTGCTAAATTCGTCGCAAAGCCATCAATGATGTCAGCGAGAACTTGTGTCAATCCGGCATTTTGAAGTCCGTAGACGACGATGTACATTCCAAGTGAGAAGAAGACGATCGCCCACGGTGCACCACCGATGACCTTTTTCGTCGGTACGCTCGGTGAACGACGTGCCATCAATAAGAAGAACAAGGCGATGATTCCAGCGACAAGACTGACTGGAATGCCGACGATGTCACTCGTAAAGTATCCGACGACAAGCAAGATGAGGACGAACCAAGATAACTTGAACATCCGTTGATCCTTGATCGCTGTCGCGGGTGCGACGAGTTGCGCTACATCGTAATTCTTTGGGATACTCTTTCGGAAATAGAGATACAAGACAATCAGACTGCCTACGACAGAAAAGAGATTGACGAATACCATCCGTGACGCATACTCCGTAAACCCGATGTTAAAGAAGTCTGCTGAGACGATGTTGACGAGGTTCGAGACGACGAACGGTAAACTGGCTGTATCGGCAATGAATCCGGAAGCGAATACGTAGGCTAACACGACATAATCCGGAAGTTTCAAGTGACGAACCATCGCGAGGACGATTGGTGTCAGGATCAATGCTGCCCCATCGTTCGCAAATAAAGCCGCAACGACAGCACCAAGTAATGTCATGTACACGAATAGTTTGACACCACCACCTCGCGCGATGCGTGCCATGTGGAGTGCCGCCCATTCGAAGAATCCGATCTCATCAAGAATCAATGAGATGATGATCAGGGCGATGAACGTAAAGGTGGCATTCCAGATGATGCCCCAGACAGTCGAAACATCATCGAGATTGACGACTCCCGTCAATAGCGCAACGAGTGCCATCCCCATTGCGGAATAACCGATGCCGAGTCCTTTCGGTTGTTTAATGATTAAGAATAAGGTGATCAGAAAAATTCCGATCGCTAGTAAATGTGTACCGGTCAATGCGTTCACTTCATTTCTGTATTAAATTTCGAGTGGTTCTGTTAACGATTCGCCAACCTTGAACGTGTCATCAAGAATGGAATATCGTCTCGATTCCAATGCCTTGCTCGTGCTAATCCATTTCATCCACGGTGTGTGTCCTTAGCAACTTCTGTCCGGGATGTCCGGAGTGTCCATTTCTTCTAAAATCGTCAATAACAACTTGTGTTGCGGGTGATCTGGATTGATTCGAAAATAAATCCATTGTCGTTCACGTCGTTCCAAGATGAGATGGGACTGACGCAATAATTTTAGATGACGACTGACTGCAGGTTGCGAAATATCAAACATTTCGACGAAATCACAGACACAATGTTCCCGAACGTGTAGTCTTCGCAAAATTTCAAGACGTGTTCCATCGCTCAGTAGCTTTAAGAACTGACTCATCTCTTCTACCCGTTTTGCTGTCTCGATCACTGGAGAGTCCTCCTTTCTCTTAAACGTATAATCCATGCCTGATACAGGAGCGAATTTATCTTTTTCGCTTTTCACATAACCATATTATTATATAACCTTTTTGTTATGCAATGATTTTTTCATAAATCTATCTCAAATAAAAAAATCGCCATCTCATTCGATGACGATTCTTCTTATATTCTTCATGCAACAACACGTCGTGCTTGTCGTTGTTCCCTCCAACTCACCACTAAACATGTCACGATAAAACTACCGAGACCAATCAGTGATAAATGAAGCACCTGTGTCCCTACTGAACCATTCATGAACAGCAATCGACTGAAACCGGAGACTGCATTCGGAACAGGTAGGAATGTTCCAAGCGATTGATAAAACGGTGCCAGCATCTTCGCCGGCACGATGTTTCCAGCAGTCATCAACTGGAACGGAATCAATGCGACGTTGACGAGTGGCGCAATCGGTCCAAATATCGCAAAGTTCATCTGCGTGACGGCGATACAGGTCGCGACGACAAGGAGCTCGAACGCCCACAGTTTGATGAATGGTGTCGTGATGTCCGTTAATACATGTGCCATGGAAACGAGCAGTAATGGAACGACCAAAAGAACAATCCCGTGCAACAGTTGGCGACTCCAAAATAGCGACCAGATCGAATGACGCTTACTTAAGATCGTACTGACAAGATTGAATTGAATCCCCATCGTCATCGTCGCGATATAGATGACGAACCCGAGGACGAGTGGCAGCATCGACAAGGCAAAATCTGAGACGGCATGCTCCGTGACGACCGATGTCGTAAACGTCGGCTCACCATTCAACTGTTTGCCGATCGTTTCCGTTGCCCGCTCGAGAATCGCATTCGCGAATTCGGCATTCGTCTGGCTGACGTGCGCCGTTAGTTGACGTATTGTATCATCCTTTTGTAGGACGAGATCGACTTCATTGGCATCGAGTGCTTCCAACCCTTTCGCTTCGGTCGGAACTGCTTGGACCGTGAACGGTGCTTCTTTTAGTGATGTGACGAACGGGTCGTTCACTTCGCCAACGACACCGACGTTCAATTGATCGAGTCGTTCCGTTGTTCCTTCGTAACCAGTCATCCAGACGACGAGGAACAAGAGCGGGACGACGATCGCGAAGACGAGCCCCACTTTCGTTTGTGTCATTGACCAGACATCTTTCCATGCTTTCATATTACAATCTCCTTTTATATGCATTACTTATAATATCATGTGCAACTATATGCCCGAAGGAAAACCATTCACGTCACATTCCGGTGAATGGTCTCAAGTGTTTCCTTTAATTGCTCGATTTGCTGTCGCGATAGTCCACGGAACGCTTCGAGTTGTAGCTGATCGAGCTCTGGTCCGAGGCGATCGACGATGTCGCGTCCTTCTCGTGTCATCAAGAGCAGAACCGCTCGTCGGTCCCGGGGGTCCGGCGTCCGAACAATCAGTTCTTTTTTACCGAGCTTATCGAGAATCTTACCAATCGTCGTTTGATCACGTTCTGTCACGAGTGCCAGCTGCTTTTGCGAAACACCATCTTGTTTAGCGAGTTCGCTCAGGACAGAAAACTGCTCTGGTGTCAGACCGAACGCTTCCATCCGTTTAGCAGCAGCACGTTTGAACGCATAATAACTACGGGATAATTGCATGCCCAGCGACCATTCCGATTCTTTCATCCCATCATCTCCATATAGTTGCACTACTTATTATTTATCCACTATACCTGAAGAAGAACAAGTCCGTCAACGGTCTCATTTTGCCTGGCGTTGGCGAATCCCTTCGATATGCGCTTGTTGCGTGGCACGATCGACTTGTGAATGAACCCCGAGTTCCCCTGCAATCGTATCAACTTGACTCGGTGTCAATGGTTTTCCTGTCGCGAGTTGCTCGATCGTCTTGCGAAGGACATTTCGTTTCAAGACACGGACATGCGCTGAATCGACGGTGATCTTTTTCAGTTCACAGCGTTCGCTGAAAACGATCAAGGAGTGAAAGAGCGCGGGATCCGTTCCTTCTAAGAAGCGTTGCATGCTTTTGAGATGCCCTTCATTTTGTTTGATCGGATTATAGAACCGTTGCTTGAAGCGATTCTGGAACTGCTGCGTCCACTGACGGTCCTGCTCGCGTCCGAAAATCCACCCGCTGTAGTTTTTCGATTCGAGTACATAGATGCCACTTTCATGAATGAACGTCACATCGATCTCCGTCGTTCCTTCTCCACGCGCACGTGGTAAGTATGTATTAAAGACATAAGTGCCGTATCCGGAAACTTGATCGAGTTGACGTGTCGTCAAGTATTCGCCCCATTTCCCTTTATCACGAACGATCCGTAAAAACGGTTCGCGCGTTAAACGATAATAACGACTACTGTGATACGAACTGCGTTTTACGAAGAAAAACAGACCAAACGTTCCGAAGAAGAACAGTACCATGATCAGTCCGATTTGAATCAAGAGCGGTAAAAATGTCACTAACACATTATCCACTAGATTTATCTCCTTTCCATATTAACCCTTTATTTTCCACTATATCAGCATAATCAATTTCTGCATCATTTTCCACTATTTGTTATGGTGACTATCCTATGGTACGGTGAAACAAAGGAAGGTGTTCTCCATGGATTCTGTCGTCACGTTCGCACCACTAATCGTCTTATTCTTCATCTGGATGTCCTTATCTCAAAAAGCAGACGAAGCGAAACGCCGCCAACAAACGATTCTGAAGAAGCTACAACGGATCGAAGAGCACCTCGGTCTGAATGAGGTGTCACTAGAAGAAGCAGCGTTACAAGTCGAACTGGTTCAGTTGCTTCATGAAGGAAAGACGGTTGAAGCTGTCAAACGCGTTCGAGAGACGCTCGGATCGTCCTTACTCGAAGCAAAACAATACGTCGATCAACTAAAAAGCGAGCACGGAATATGATCAAAAAGACCATCTGACAGCGAAGTTCAGATGGTCTTTCTATTCATTTCATTACTTCATATTGTTCGTCTGAAACTGCCTCGAGCCAGATTGGTGTACCAGCAGTGATCGCAATGTGCGAAAACCAGGAAGACCGTGTTGCCCCGTGCCAATGCTTCACACCATCATGCGTGACGACGACATCTCCTGCTTGCAAATGTCGAGCGGGTTGCCCTTCTTCTTGATACCATCCTTCCCCTTCCGTGACGAGGAGAATTTGATATCCTCCATCATGGATGTGCCAATGGTTCCGCGTCTTCGGCTCGAATGTCACATGTGATACGGAAACGGGTAATGATTCGTCGACAAGTGGTGCTAAATAACTGATACCTGTGAATACCTCTTGATACGCTTCGTTCTTTTCGCCTCGTGGAAACATCCATACTCCTCCTTTTTACCACGGTTGAGTCGTTGGACCGACCGTAAATTCGCTCACATTCGTATCCTCTGGTTGATCAATCGCAAAGGCGACAATCCGCGCGATACTCTCTGGTGAGATACCGTATTGGTCATATAGTGCCGTCATTCCTTCCAGGGACTCTCCGTGTGAAATCGTCTCGAGCAATTCGGTATGAATCGCTGCCGGATAAATCGTCGCTGTGCGGATGTTCGTTCCTTCTTGCGCTGACTCCATCCGTAAGACTTCCATTAAGTTACGTACTGCCCATTTCGTTGCGCCATATACGGCTCCACCCGGATATGCCTTAAGACCTGCTACGGATGAGGTCGTCAGAATATGCCCCGCACGTTGGGAAGTGAATGTCGGCATGACAGCCGCAATCCCGTTCAAGACACCTTTGAGATTGACGTCAATCATTTGATTCCACTCGTCTACTTGTAAAGCAGATAGTGGAGAACTCGGCATCAGCCCCGCGTTAAGGAATATCGCATCAATTCGACCATACGCCGTCAATGCTGCTTCGATGAGACGTTGATTATCCTCCAGTTTCACGACGTCTGTCTCTTGGTATATTGCTTCCCCGCCTTCTGCTTGGATCAATTCCGTGAGTTTTGCCAGTCGATCATTGCGACGTGATCCTAACACTAGCTTTGCTCCCTGTCTTGCCAGTAAGCGTGCTGTTGCTTCTCCAATACCCGAGCTTGCTCCTGTGATGATAATGACTTTTCCTTGAATGGCCATGATGATGACTTCCTCTCTTGTTTTCTTATTGTTTCGTGCTCATTTGAACACGTACTGTATCAGCCGATAATAGTTCTGGTAATCGATTCGGTTCGACCCAACCAATTCGCGTGTATTTTATATACGTTTGAAACGACTCATAAAACAGGACGAGACAATCTGATCCATACAGCATGAGATCTCCCGCTTGCACCGTTCCGACATTCTTTGGATTCGTCGGTAACGAGAACGGAAAGTAATGATACTTCTCATTTCCATTCAACTCTTTCATCTGCATTGTCAGTGGCAGTCTTTTTTGCAAAGCCCTCGCCGTCTCATTGTCTGCAAAACGAATCGGCACAGTTGTTCCATCGATTTGGAGCAAGACGCTTTTCAACTCCCTTTGTTCTAATTCACTCGGTCGTGACGATTCTTTCATGTCGGTGCATCCACTCAATAGAAAAAATGCAAGTAGACAACCGTACCACCTACTCATCCGACATCTCAACCATTCGAATGATTCTCGCCGGAGTACCTGCGACGATCGTACGGGGCGGAACATTACGTGTAACCGTGGCGTTCGCTGCGATGATCGCATCCTCACCAATTGTCACGCCAGGCAAAATCGTCGCCCCAGCGCCAATCCAAGCATTACGCCCGACATGAATCGGTGCTGTCTCAACGCCACCTCTTTTCGTCGGTGATTCCGGATGGTTGACAGTCAGCAACCGTGCGAACGGACCAATTAAGACATGATCGTCCAAACGAATCGAACCAAGATCCGTGAACATGACACCTCGATTGAGGAAAACGTGCTTGCCGATGGATAGATGCCGTCCGAAATCCGTAAATAGAGGCGTTAAGACTCTAACAGACGAATCGATGTCTTGCCCTGTGATCACAGCAAGCACCTGTCTTCGCTCTTCTTGTGAGATCGCTTGATTCAATCGCTGCAATTCCGGTTCGATTTCATCTTGAATGGCATGAATGTGCTCAAGGACCGAATCCGTTGGAAGAATCGTATGTTCTTTCACATAAGTTTGTAGTTCAGTCATCGTATATTCTCCTTTCTTTTGATTGCTTGGTCTCATCTTACGGCTGACAACCATTCATGTCTAATGCTAATCTTAAGTAATAAATCATACGTTTTTCGCATGGAAAGAGGTGAAATGATGGAATTACAACAACTACGTTATTTTTTAGCTTTAGTTGAAGAAAAAAACATTACGAAAGCGGCACGGATTCTTCGATTGTCGCAACCGGCATTATCGCGTCAGCTGCAACAACTAGAAGAGACGATTGGGGTCGAATTGTTCGAACGCTCGAAGCAAGGGCTTCGTTTGACTGAAAAGGGACGATTCTTTGAAGAGCGCGCACGCGAGATGGTTACTCTAGCAGATAAGGTATTAGTCGATTTGAACACAAAAGAAGTATTGACGGGTGAAATTCATATCGGTGGTGGCGAAACTCAACAATTGACGACGGTGTTGCAAGCGTTTAGAGAGTTACACACCATTCATCCTGATGTAACGATTCGTATGTACAGCGGCAATGGGAATGATGTACTCGACCGGCTCGAAAAGGGATTGCTCGATTTCGGACTTGTCATTGCTCCGTTCGATCTATCCGCGTTTCATTCCTTACGGTTGCCCGGTCAGGATCGTTGGGGGGTCTTAACACGTCGTGATGCCTCGATCGCACAGTCTAAAACGATTTCGCGGGAGCAGCTCCTCTCCCTTTCCTTGCTCCTATCCGAGCAGACACAGCTCGACACGTATTTCCATGAACAGAGTGGTTTAACGCTTGAGGATTGTCAGATCATCGGAACATATAATTTGTTGTTCAATGCGTCCTTACTTGTACGTCAAGGGGTGGGTCACGCTCTAGCAATCGATGGCATCATCGATACGACCGCTTCCGATCTAATCTTTCTTCCCCTCGATCCTCCCGTCGTCTCGGACGTCCATTTGATTTGGAAAAAAGAGGCGACTTTATCGCCCAGTGCGCGCGTGTTACTGCGAACAATCAAGGAAAGATATCATTCTTAAGGAGACGATGATACAGATACGATTGTTACGTTTGTTTTAAACTTATACATCCGAATAAATTGACAAGTACCAACTATTTTAAAAATTAATATTGATATAAGTTTTCGCAAAGGAGTGCGATTTATAAAATGAATACATTACATGAATGCTTAGTATGTGGATTTGAAGGATTAGAAGAACCAATCTTTATAGATGGGACATACTCAAAAACATATGAAATATGTCCTTGTTGTGGATTTGAATACGGGTTTAGCGAAGATCATGATGTCATCCATGGTTTTATAACAATACCTGAAGTATTTTTAGAAGTTGCATTTCAGTTGTATCGAAAAAATGGATAGAAGAAGGAATGCAAATTTTTAATCCAGATACTATTCCTGAGAATAAAAGAAATAAAGATATTTTAAAATTTGATATTTTAATAAAGCAGCTGAAAGGCTTGAAATTAGATTTATCAAATTTTGATATCACTGGATTTTAAAACTTTTACTCGTAATTACCTGATATTGCAAGAAGTTATCTTTTCAGTTTTGCATACATCTGTAGATTTATACCATTCCTATGTATGACATACAACAAACCCTCATTTCGTCTTTGAAATGAGGGTTTGTCTACAATCTGAGACGACGGACTTTCCGTCGTCTGTTGCTGTTAATCCCGCGCCGCGAGGCGATATAAGAGATCGAGTAATTCGATATAGAGCCAGATGATCGTCACAATCAATCCGAATGCTGCAACCCACTCCATCGATTTTGGAGCACCCGCACGAACTTGTTGCGAGATAAAATCGAAGTCCATCACGAGTGACAGGGATGCCACGATGACGATGACGAATTGAATACCAATCGCAAGCGGTGAGCTACCTGTCATGAATGGGAGATCGACACCGAATAACGAGAGAATCAAGTTGACTGCGTACAAGACGAAGATCGAAAGAATCGCTGCTGTGACCGCAGAACGGAAACGTTGCGTCACTTTAATCATCCCCGTCGAGTAGACGAACCACATCGCAAACGCGACGACGAAAGTCGCAAGAACCGCTTTCCCGACGATACCTGGGTACATGCTTTCAAAGACGAGCGACAATGCTCCGACGGCGACACCTTCTGCCAACGCATAGATCGGTGAAAGGACCGGTGCTGTTGCTGGTTTGAATGTGATGATCAAGGCAAGGATCAGACCGATGACGAATCCACCGATTAAGGCTGGGAACAACAATCCTTGGTTTTCTGCGAGGAAGAACCAACTTCCCCCTGCTGCTGCCGTGACGAGAGCGAGCATCAAGAAAATCTTGCTCATCGTCCCGCTTTTTGTCATTGGTCGTTCTCCGATACGAGCCGTATCGAATCCGCGACGCAATGCCGGGTTTACTTTAAAACGTGAAGCCATTGCTTTCACTCCTTTTTATGATTCTGTTTTCTACTACGAAGGTTTCCCGAAAAAGTTTCAAAATAACCATTGATCAAGCGCTTTTAATTGCAACATGACGACTGGGATCGAGGCTTTCGCATCGATGCGGTACGATTTCGCTTGTCCGATCAAACCAGACGTGACGAAATCGGCACTTTCTAACCCTTCACCGATCGGACCGAACGCGTCACTATCGATTTGGCGATGTCGGTAATGAATGAATCGTTCCGTCGTTCCCTCTTTGATTTTACAGCCATCCTCGACGTCCGGACGATTCAATCCGTATTCCGCGTAATGCCAGACGGTTGTCGTATCCCAAGGGGAACCGATATGCAGAATTTGACCGTCCGCCTCGATGAAGCGTTCAATCGGTGAACCGGGACCGAAGCCATTTTCTAATGTATGATCGGCAACGAATGTCGCCGCATCTTTCCCCCAGGCGGTCACGGACCACATCGGATGATCGCTTCGAACGACGCCGGGATACGTCCGGAAGACTTCCGGGACGCGCCCGATACCGCGTGTGACCGTTTTTGCCGGGTCATATGCCGGCATCTCCCGGCGGATCGTTTCCCACCATTCCTCGGGAACAGCCGGTTGGCTCCAGTTTTTCGGATCCGAATTATCCGTACTCTGCGCCGGCATCATGATCAACCCTTCCGTCGTGACGACTTCCTGTAAGGCCTCGATTAACGCTTGTACGCCGCCGGGAATCCAGCCGATTTGTTTGAGAGACGAATGGACGAACAGCTTCATACCGGGCGTCACACCTAATTCGTGTAACGCCTCTTTGATTTGTGTTTTCGTGACCATGTTTCGTGTTTCCATCGATCTTAGCTCCTTACTCGACGACTAGTGCAATCGTCGACCCCGTTTTTCCTTGTTTGACCTCGATTTTTGCGTCAACTCGTGACTTCAGTTCCTGGACGTGACTGATGATTCCGACCATGCGACCGCTCGCTTGAATCGAGAGCAACGTCTCGATCGCTTGTTCGAGTGATTCCGGATCAAGTGTTCCAAATCCTTCATCGATAAACATCGTTTCAAGTGACACGCCACCACTTGCTTCTTGAACGACTTCCGACAATCCGAGCGCAAGCGCAAGTGATGCTTTAAAGCTTTCTCCACCAGATAACGTCTTGACGTGACGTGTTTGCGACGTGTACGCGTCAAAGACATTTAAATCAAGCCCATATTTCTTGAGTCCTTTTCCCGCCTCTGTTTTCCGTTCAAGCTGGAAACGACCAGAGGTCATCTCGTGCAGATGCCGGTTTGCGGCGAACAAGATCTCATCGAAGTATGCCGTCTGGACGTACGTCTCGAACGTCATCCGTTGCGCATTCTCCCCGACACCAACGCGAGCGAGTTCACCGATGATGCCGTATCTCGCATCCTCGTCCTCAATCTGGCGTTGCAGGCTTTCCCAAGCCGCGATCAATTGATCGATGTGTGCGCGTTCCTTCTCAAGCCCGACACGTCGGTCGGTCCGCTCCGTCAGTTCGAGCGACGACGTCTTCACATCCATCCGCAACTGTTCGAGATCCGGACGCACTTGACCTTCTGTCTTCAAACGGGCTTGTTCCTGCTTCAGCTTCAATTCCTGCCGCGCTAGGCGGTCTTGTTCCAAACGTTCTTGGAGGTGACGGAGTTCGTCACGAGAACGTCTCGCATCGCGGAAGGCTTCGATCGTCGGAAACGCTTCTTCTGCCAGGACTGCGTGTAATTCGTTTTCGCGTTTCGTTAATCGGTCGCTTTGTTCAGCAGATGCCTCAGTTAATTGACGGAATCGACCTTGGTGTTCCGCGAAGTCACGATCGAGCTGTTCCTTCTCGCGTAGCTGTTGCTGTTTGACTTGCTTGAACTGCTCGATACGTGTTTCTGCCTGTTGTTGTTCCTCACGGAGTGTTGGTAGCGATTTCGTGGACTCTCCTGATTGACTCAGACGTCCTGTCAGATGCGCCAGTTCCGATTCGATGACAGTCCGGTCTTTGATCATTGCATCGATCTTCAGTTGCAACTGATCCATGGATTGCTCGAGTTGTTGCAGACGAGTCTCAAGACGCGCTTTTTCCGTCTGCGCTGCCGCTAATCGGGCTTCCGTCTGTTCAACTTCCTGAAGCTGTGCTGAAACATCCGCATGAGATGACTCGTTTTCACTCGTCTTTTTCATTTCGGTCGTCAGTTGTCCGAGACGTTCCGCAACTGTCCGGTAAGAGGCTTGCAATTCTTGATGCGCTTGTTGGGCTTCAAGGAACCGCTGTTGTGCTACATCGACGGATAGTTCCTTTGCGACGGCGACAGCATGCTGCGGATGCGATGTACTCCCGCAAACCGGGCAAGCCGTCCCGTCCGTCAATCCTTTGGCAAGTTCAGCAGCCAGTTGTTCCCGTTCGTATCTACGCGCTTCTTCATACTGGCGCGCTGCTGCCTCTTTTTGATCCCGGACGCTCGTGCCGCGGACGATCAGCTGTTGTCGTTCTGCTTCCAATTTGTCGTGTTCCGCTATCTTCGTCGCCAGTTGTTGCAGGATGAAGCGCCGTTCTTGCACCTGTAAGCGCTCTGCTCCGACGTTTTGCAATGGATGCAGTTGTTCTTGAACGTTCTTTCGATCCGTCCGTGCTTGTTCGAGTTGCTTCCGTAATGACTCTGGATCAAGAAGCTTCAAACGTTCTACTAGTTGTTGCTGTTGTTGTCGTAAAGCCGTTTCTGCTTCCAAGCGTTCGCGCTCTTCTTGAATCTTTTCGAGACGACGACTGAGTTGCTCAATCTGTGGTTCCTCCGCTAGCAATCGATCCACTTTTGCTTGCACGACCTCTTGTTGCTCTTTCAAGCGAGCGATGTGCTGTTCAGTTTCCTGTTTTCGATGCGTGAGTTGCGTCAATTGTTCTTGATCCTGTTGCCACTGGTCATAGATCGGTGCGACGATTTGAGCGCGTTCAGCCGCCATTGCTTCTTCTTGCATCTGTTTGATTTCCGGTAGGCGATCCAGTAGTAACTGTTCCGTCTGTTGAAGTCGCTCCTGCTCTTGGAAAACCGCTTCGAGTTGCTCGCCTTGTTGCAATTGCGTCGTTTTCTTCTCGACAATCGCACGGGTCTCTACTTCAGCTTGACGTGCAGCCGTTAACCACTCGTCCCGTTCGGTCGTCAACGCTTCCATCCGTAACCGGATGTCGCCTTCCGTCAGTTCACTCCAGTTCGCTTGCACAGGTAGTTCCTCAAGCTTGGCCCATTGCTTCGTCTTCGTTTCCTTGATGCGTGCCGCAAGATCGAGCGCTTGTCGGTGCAAACGTTGCTGGAACTCACCATAGTGTTCCGTCTTAAACAGCTGTTTGAGAATCTGGAGTTTGTCTTTTGACTCTGCCATCAACAGTTCGCGGAACTTATTTTGCGGCAACAGGAGAATTTGCGAAAACTGTTTATGGTCGAGCTGAATCAGCTCTTGAACCCGTTGCTTGATTTCTGGAATTTTGACCGCGAGCGGTTTCCATGTCGTTCCGTCGAACCGAGCGAGCTCGGCTTCATGCGAGTAGCCGGTTTTATTGACCGGATGCGGTTGACTCGGTTGACGGATGACCCGGTACCGTTCCCCTTTCAGCGTAAACTCCAGTTCAACTTCCGTCTTTTGCTCGGGCACGGCAAAATGACTTCGCAGTTCGCTCATTTCCCGTTCGCCGCCTGACGTTTCGCCATACAGAGCGAACGTCAATGCGTCAAAGATCGTCGTTTTTCCTGCTCCGGTATTCCCGGAGATGACGAACATCGTCCGTCCGGCAAGTGCCGTGAAATCAATCGTCTCTTCACCAGCAAACGGTCCAAAGGCGCGTAATATCAATCGTTCTGGGCGCATGTCGCTTCCTCCTTCAGGACGGCTTGCATCGCTTCCGTTGGTTTCTTCTCACGGACTGCTTCATAAAACTCACTGAATAGATCTGCAACGGATGCATCCTTGACTTGCTCTCGCGACGCCTTGACTGCCCGCGTACTCTCGCGGACGAATCCAATTCGCTCGAGGTGAAGGATATTCGGGTAGATTTTTTTCAACTTGCCCATCGGATCCATCAAGGCTTCGCCGTCCGTTAGATTGATCTTTAAGTAATCGTCCGTGTCTTGTGTCGCGACGAACGCCGGGTCTGTCAGTTCACTGAGACTTCCAGTCAGTTCCCGCAAGTCACGTTTTGGTTCAAGTGGTTCGAACCGGCGATCGAATGTACCCTTATCGTTCAACGTCAACACATCGACCCCTTTGACATGATGGGCTTCCGAGAATGAATATTTCAAGAGCGATCCGCTGTAGCGAACCGTCTCGGATTGAATCGCAAGTGGATTATGCAAATGACCGAGTGCCGTATACGTAAACGGTGCAAACTGGCTTGCGCTAACTTGCCCTGCCGTTCCGACGGACAATTGCCGCTCCGAATCCGTCTCGAGTCCACCGATCACAAAGGCATGACCGACGAGGACACTCGGTCCATCCGGAATACATGCAGCAAGAATCGTCCGCATCGCATCATCATGTGTCTTGATCGTTTCGTCCTTGTGCACGTACCGAACGGTCGCAGGATCGGCAAATGGCACCGGATAAAACGATACTCCTTTGATCGTAACCGGAGTAATGACCGGCGTTAGTTTTCCGACGAGATGCAGACCGGCCCGTTGGAGTAACGTCGTTCCGAAACTTAACCGTTCGGCTGAATCGTGATTTCCACTGATCGCAACGACCGGGATATCCCGGTCAAGGATCAAGGCAGCCAGTGTCTCGTCAAGCAGTTCGACGGCTTCCGTTGGTGGTACGGCGCGGTCGTATAAGTCACCCGCAATGACGATCGCATCCGGTTGTTCGCGGTCGACGAGTGTCAAAAAATCCGCTAAGACCGCCCGCTGGTTCTCGAGCATCGATTCGCCATGAACGATTTTGCCGAGATGCCAATCGGCAGTATGTATCCATTTCATCTTCATCACACTCACTTTTTAAATATAGTAGCTTAAGTGTAGCATGCAAGCGGTCGTTCTGCGACGAACATCCGTTTGGAACACAAAAAGAAGGAGTCATCATATTTCTTAGCGACTCAACAATGAATTTGAAGAAATAAAAAGTATACTTTTTGTTATTGAAGAGAAGCACTATGCGTTATCTTTCACCTGAATTTCTTAGGTGATTTATACGATGCTCAAACAAATCTGACGAAATTTTGATGTTTTGAAAAACCTTACTTCCGGTCACTTCCAATATCCAATAAATGTATTTTGTGTTAAGCTAGTGTCGTTATACCTCAAGTAATAATTGAATCATGTCAGGACTCTCGTAAACTTTAATCGTTATGGATCATCCATTGAAATATGAGGAGGTAAAACGTGAAAAAACTTATACTGTTAGCTCTGTTATGTACTTTATTATCTGCCTGTAGCATCAACGAGTCTAAACTCAGTTTGAGTGAGTTACAGACAATACCTAACGATGTACAAATGAAAATTAATCCTGACTCTACTTTGCAATTGATTAACACGAAAGATGATATCGCCTATATTGTCTATAACACAAAGAAAACAATTACTACTGATCTCGAATCAAAAGAAGATACAGTGAAAATAAAATTGGACGAATCTAACGATACTAGTAAGAAAATGAAACAACATGTCTTTAAATTAACATTAGATTCTAAGCATGAAATCATCGACGTCTATTTAAACGGTAAATCTGCTGTATTCGATAACGTAACCGGTTCATGATTTTTGATTTCATAAAAAAATGAACACATATCACCCTCATTTTACTTGTAGATTGAGGGGATATACAAAAAAGCAGAAGGCGAATGCCTCCTGCTTTTTTCACTCTCGTGACTAATGTGTTATTTCGTCCGTTGTTTTCTAAAACGTTGGACGGAACGAATCACAGAAACCGATCCGCCGATGATCGCACCGACGCCGACGACGATGCCTGTTTTAAATTTTTTGCCCGATTGTTCTGATTTATGCGTTGCTTGATTGTGTTCAAAAAGTTGTTGGAGGGGCGACGACGTCTCGACTTCGAGAATTTTCGATGCATCCTGATGCACGTCTTCTCTACGTTCGACACTACAAGGTGACAGATAGAATGGGTTCAAGTTTGTCCGGTACCGATCCGGATTCCAGTTGGCTTGCTGAACAACTGCTTGGGCGTCTTCCGTCTGTGCTTGATCCTTGATTGGATCGAATTCTTGTTTCATCTGAATCACTCCTCTTCACGTTCAAAACCTGTAGACCGATTTACGTCTGAAGTCTTATTTACCTGTTTTTCAAACATTTAAAACATATATATTTAAAATTAGTTTTACTGTTTTGTGAACGTTAGCCGAAATAGGCATGATAGAGCCGCTTCGCTTTAACGAGATCCGCCTCGCCATGAATCAGAACGCGTCCATCTCGGAAAGCGACCATCCGATGTTCGTCCGTCGTAAACGCCAGCAAATATGGATTATGGGCGGAAATCGCAGCGACCGGCTGGAGACGTTGTTTCAACTGTTCCAGATCCCGCTGTCCGTCTCCTCGGATTTGAATGGCATCCCGACCGCACAGTGCCGTGAAACGAACCGTTTGATCCGATAAGTAAGGGTAGGACGGATCGATGCCGCACGACGGGCACTCCGTTTGCTTCAGTGACTGGACGTTAATTTGTTGAAACGTATTCGACCAGACATCAAACGCAAGCAAGCGCGTCCGCATGGCGTCCGTTTTTCCGCTCAACCACTTCAACGCTTCCGTCACCTGCAAGGAAGCGACCATCTGTACAGCTGGTCCGATGATTCCCGCTGTATCACACGTCTCCTGATCTCGCGGTAATTGATCGAGCAGACAATGCAGACACGGCGTCTCCCCGGGACGGACGGTAAACGTGATCCCATAACTGCCGACGCATCCACCATAAATCCACGGAATCGAACGCATCGACGCCATGTCGTTCATCAGCAAGCGAATATCGAAATTGTCCGTCGCGTCGATGATCAGATCAATATCATCGAGAAGCCACGTCAGCGCTGCCCGGTCGACGTCTACTACATGCGCTTCGATCGTCACCGTCGAATTAATCGCTTCAAGCCGTGCTTTTGCGGCAATCGCTTTTGGTACGATATGACGCGCATCCTCCTCGGTATAAAGCTGTTGTCGTTGTAGATTACTCCACTCGACATAATCACGGTCGACGATTCGGACGACGCCGACACCGGCGCGAACGAGTTGTTCTGCCGATGCCGTTCCGAGCGCTCCCATGCCGATGATCAGTACCTTTGCTGCTGCTAAGCGTGCTTGTCCCGCTTCCCCGATCGGTTGAAATCGAGTTTGCCGTGAGTAACGGTTCATCGAATCAATCCACTCGTTGGACTACTCGCGACCGCATACTGTTTTTTCTCGATTCGTCCCGCTTCGTATCCGAAGCGCCCTGCTTCGACAGCTAGTCGCATGGCGTGCGCCATCTTGACCGGATCTTTCGCATGGGCGACAGCGGAGTTTAATAAGACACCGTCCGCACCGAGTTCCATCGCATAGGCGACGTCGGTCGGCGAGCCGATCCCGGCGTCGACGATGACCGGGACCGTCGTCTGCTCGATGATGAATCGTAGATGAAGTGGGTTGAGAATGCCTTGCCCGGAACCGATTGGTGATGCAGCCGGCATGATGGCGTGACAACCGAGTTCCTCGAGTCGCCGTGCAAGGACGACATCGTCTGACGTATACGGTAAGACGATGAAGCCTTCTTTGAGTAATTCTTCAGAAGCCCGTAACGTCTCGATCGGATCAGGTAGTAACGTCTTATCGCAACCAATCACTTCGACCTTGACCATGTCACACATACCGGATGCCCGCGCAAGCTTCGCTAACCGAACAGCTTCCTCCGCCGTCTTCGCACCAGCCGTGTTTGGAAGTAGATCGTACTTCGCTAAATCAAGCGACTCCAAGAAATTCGCTTGTTGTTTGTCGAAGATATCGAGCCGACGGACGGCAAATGTCAAAATTTGTGAAGCAGACGCATCGATTGCTTTCTGCTGTACCGTAGCATCCGTATATTTCCCTGTTCCGAGCAATAACCGTGATTCAAATGTCTTTTCTCCAATTTTCAGCATGTTTATCCTCCTCCTACGAAATGAACGATTTCAAATGTGTCATTGTCCCGAACGACTGTCTGACCGTACGCCATGCGATCGATAATTTGTCGATTCTGTTCGACGATGACGAGCTTTTCCCCTAAGCCGAGTTGCGTGAGCATGTCCTCGATCGTTTTAATCTGTTCGATCGTGTGGTCATTGCCGTTAATCGTAATGTTCATCGGACTTCCTCCTTCTGAATCAACCGTAATGTATTTACCAAGACTTCCGCTGTCGCTGGTGCGAGTAATATGCCATGCCGATGATGCCCTGTCGCTAGGAAGATCCGACGGGATGAATCGGTGACTCCGATATATGGCAAGCCGGACACCGTTTGCGGTCGTACACCGGACCAGACTTCTTCGATGACCGCGTCACGAATCGGTGGATACAGTCGTTCTGCTGCTTGAAGCAGTGACATGATCCCAGCGACACTGACGCCGACCGTCTCGTCGTGCGGCAGTTCGGTCGCACCGATCAAAATCCGTCCGTCAGCTTTTGGCACGAGGTAGACGGCTTCATCAAACAGAATCGAGCGTAACGGCTGACCCGCGAGACGGACGGCGAGACACTCCCCTTTGACCCCATATGTCGCGATCGAATTTCCGACTGTATCGAGCAAGGCTTGCGACCCGCGTCCGGCAGCGACCGTCACTGTTCGTCCGGTCCACGTTCCTGCGTTCGATTCGATCCTGATGAAGTCATCGTTCTCTTCGATGCGTGTGACATCTACCTGTTCTTCAATCGATATGCCACGTGCGTGTAAGGCATACATCAATGCAGTCGTCAGTCGTCGTGGATCGATTTGACCGACAGCTGGAAACAGATGCTCGCGTCCTTTACGTTTTAACAAAAACGGTTGTTCCCGGTACCCACAATCGATGCCTGTCTCTCGCTCGAGTCGACGTGCAAGCAACGGATACAGACGACGACTACGTGCGGCAAGTGCATGCAATTCCGCCCTCAGCTCGATGTCCGTCGCGAGCATCCCGGCAGCTGCGCGGCTCGTTCCTCGTCCGCATGTTCCACGTTCTAAGACGACGACGGATTCATTCTGACAGGCGAGACCATAAGCAAGCGTCAACCCGATGACTCCACCGCCGATGATGATGTGATTCGTCATACGCGAACCCCCTGATAACGCTTGACGGCGGCGAGTGGATCCGATTGACCGAGAATACCCGATAAGACGGCGATTCCGGTTGCCCCGGTCGCTGCGATTTCAGGCATGCATTCTGGTGTAATCCCACCGATCGCAATGACTGGTTTCGTCGTGAAGGTGACGACTTGCTTTAATGCGTCGATCCCTCGGGGTGGTAGGTCCGGCTTCGACGCTGTCGGATAAATATGACCGTACAGCAGTCGGTCGGCTCCTTCCGCTTCTGCTGCCAGTGCCTCTGCTAGTGAATGGACCGATTTCCCGATGACGAGATTCGGAAAATGACGTCGCACATCGCGGACACGCAAGGAACGGCGCGTCAGCTGCACACCGATGCCGGCGACATGGGCGACGTCGACCCGGTCATGAACCGTTAACTGTTCAGGCGAATAACCATGCCCAAGGAGTGCTTCAATCAGATCAAGTAATTCTGCCGCCGATAAGTTCGGTTCACGTAGATGCAGCTGATCCGTATAGGGTTGAAGTGATTGAAAGGTCTTTATTTCGTCAAGCGGATGAATGGATCCCGTCGAAATCAGATGTAAACGCATCATGTTCTTCCTTTCCATACGAAAAAGGACCACTCCCGATGTTGAAGGGAGTGGTCCGAAAATGCGCTGAAGCGCTAAGGATATCTAGGGTTTCGAGCCACTTCCCTCCGCTAGTACGAACTAGATCAGGTTCAAAGGGTCCGGATACTTCCGTCTCAGTCTGCTGGGAGACTCCCCTAGTGTCTTTTCGTGTTTAATTGGCTTGCCCCATTAGTCTAGCATGAGTCGCTTTGCTTCGCTAGTCCTAGTTGAGCGCTTCCACTTGCTGAATCAGCTCCGATTTCGTCGGTCGCTGTTGCTCTTGGCTGTCGGCATACGTCTGCTTTAGCTTCAGGATGCGCATTACTTTAGCATCGAGCATCTCCGGCGTCAGCGTTTGGTCTTTGACGGCTTGCATCACTTCAGCATGAACTTTTGCGTAAGCACCTGCCTCTGAAAACATCGCCATATCAGCTCCATTGACGAGCGACTGACGTGCCGCTTCTGCGAGACCATATCGTTTCGTGATCGCTCCCATGACGAGATCATCCGTGATGATGACACCGTTGAATCCGAGTTGCTGACGCAAGAGGTCAGTCAAGATCGGCTTTGAGAGCGAGGATGGATTCGTATCGTCATACGCGGGATAGAGAATATGGGCAACCATCACCATCTCGGCGCCCTCTTGAATCGCTTCTTTAAACGGTAACAGTTCCGTCTGCTTCAGTTCTTCCTTTGATGCCGTCACTTTCGGTAGCCCGACATGGGAATCGACACTCGTATTGCCGTGACCGGGAAAATGTTTGACGACCGGAATCGTTCCCGTCTCCTGCATCCCGTGCATCAGGGCCGTACCAAGCGTCGCGACGGTCTTCGGATCAGCACTGAACGCACGGTCGCCGATGATCGGATTGTTCGGATTACTGTTGACGTCTAGGACCGGTGCGAAGTCCATGTTGAAGCCATAAAATCGTGACAAATGTCCGAGCGTACGTCCGATATCTTCCATTTTCGCATCATCTGCTCCTTGCGCCATCCGTTGACTCGTCGGTAGACGTAATCGTTGATCCGGTACCCGGCTGACCCGTCCGCCTTCTTCATCGATCCCAACAAACGCATACGGTTTTTGATTCGTCTCTTGAATCGCACGTGTGAACGTCAAGAGTTGTTCTTCTGACGTGATGTTTCCGCCGAGCAATAAGACCCCGCCAATCGCATGCGTCTGTAACAATTTCCGGTCAGCTGCTGAAAGTTCCGTGCCGGCGACTCCGATATAGAGCAGTTGATCGATTTTTTCTGACGTCGACATCGCTTTTAATTGTTGCTTTAGTTTTGCTTGTTGTCGTTCTTCTTTCGTCGGCTCAGGCTTCGGTTTCTTTTCTTCTGTCGGTTGTTTCGATTCCGGTTGTGATGATTTCGTTGGTTCCGTCGTCTCCTGCGCACACCCTGCAAGCAACAGGCAACCGATCAGTACGACTTTCTTCACAAAGGATCCTCGCTCCGGACACCATTGATCGAATAATAGACGGAAATCTCAGCGTTCAGGGATTGCGAGACCGAACAATATTTATCCTTTGATAACGAGATGGCGCGACGGACCTTATCTTCCGGGAGATCTCCTTCGAGCCGGTAATGAATCGAGATCGACGTAAAACGCCGCGGATGGTCCTCTGCCCGTTCTCCTTCGATATCCATTTCGAAATGGGTGATCGTCAAGCGCATCTTCTCTAAGATCGAAACGATATCAATTCCGGTACAGCCGGCAACGGCATGTAGCAGTAGCTCAGTCGGTCGCGGCGCTTGATTTTCACCCCCGTTTTCGGGTGCTGCATCCATCGCCAGGTGATGCCCTGATTCCGTCTGTCCACTAAACCCCATCTGTTTGTTCCATGTCACTGTCGCTTGCATCGTTTCCACTCCTTTATAAGTAGTCTTCTTCTGTAGTATACGCAAAAAACAGTACGCCTGGAAATTCACACGCTATTTCGAATAATGGTTCTTTTCCCGAAATCTCGCTTTGCGATACCCGACGAAATCGTTTCATGCTATCCTGTTACTCATAGTTTCGCGCGCAAGCGCTAGAATTGAGGAATTATCCATGTCACCTACTACTCGTTTAAGTCGACGCGATTGGCTCTTGATCGCCACGTTGTCGCTCCTGACGTTCGTACTCGGAACAAGCGAATTCGTCATCGTCGGGATCCTCGCTGAAATCTCCTCAGCCCTTGATATCACGATCGCAACAGCCGGTACGCTCGTCTCAGCCTTTGCCATCTCCTTTGCAATCGGTACACCGATCGTCATGTCGCTGACCGGTCATCTGGAACGGCGTCGCCTGATCCTACGTCTCTTACTCGCCTGGGTCTTACTGAACCTTGCCAGTAGTTTTGCTCCAAGTTACGAAGTGTTGCTCGCAACCCGCATTCTGACAGCCATCTTGACTGGTGTCTTGATCTCACTCGCGATGGTCGTCGCAAGTGACGGTGTGCCTGTCGCCAAACGCGGTGTCGCCGTCTCGTTCATTTTCGGTGGTTTTACACTCGCGAACGTTCTCGGTGTCCCCATTGGAACGTTCATCGGGCAACATGCTGGCTTTGAAGCTACGTTCTGGCTAACGACAGTCATGGGAATGATTGCGTTCCTCGCAGTATGGAAGATCGTTCCGGTCCAGCAATCGACGGGTTCTGGTTCTATTAAGGAACAGCTTGGATTGCTCGCCAACCCACGGATCCTGATCGCCTTCTTTATTCCGTCGTTTGGATTCGGGGCAACTTACGTCGTCTACACATATCTCGTGCCGATTCTGCAAACAGAACTCGGGATTGCGAAAACGTGGATCAGTCCGATCTTGCTCGCTTACGGCGTCGTCTCAATCTTTAGTAACATCCTTGCCGGCAAGATTGCTAGCAAAAATCCGATGGGCCGCTTACGGTTCGTCTTCGTCGTGCAAGCAGTCGTTCTTGCTGCATTATACTTCACGACAGCATCCCTTCCGCTTGGTCTGTTCAACATCGCCTTGATGTCGTTGATGTCGATTCTACTGACGACTTCGACACAAATCTATTTGATTGACCTCGCTGAAAAGTTCAACCCGGAAGCAAAAGGACTCGCCGCTTCATTGATGCCGGTTGCGAGTAACGTCGGGATTGCTTTTGGTTCGGCACTCGGTGGCATCGTCTATGCGAACGGTCCGATGATGAACACGGCACTCGTCGGTGGACTGGTCGCGCTCGTTGCTGCTTTATTAACTGCAATCAGTCATCGCCTCGATCAACGCTCATGAAACCGTTACCTTGTCCTTTTTTGTAACAGGTCGATGACGGTTCGATGACGTTATGATGATAGTCCCCATCTCGCTGATGATTTTTCAGTATGATGGGGACTATGTTGTAGTAGAGGAGTGTCTGAAAGTGAAAACATTACACATCATCGGTCTCGGTCTGTTGACAATCATCCGACTCTGGCTCGGAATCCAGTGGTTCATCGCTGGAATCGGTAAGTACATTAATGGCTTTGATGCAAAACCGTTTCTCGAAGGAGCGCTCGCGAAGTCAACGGGCGAAGACGCACTCGTCAGTTCCTGGTACGCGACGTGGATTGAGCAACTCGCCTTACCGAACGTCGGGCTGATCAACGCCTTGATTCCGTTCGCGGAACTCGTCGTCGGGATCCTGTTGATTCTTAGTCTGTTGACGGTTCCTGCAATGGTCGTCGGAAGCATCATGAATCTCAATTACTTACTCGCTGGGACGATTGCGTTGAATCCAGTATTCTTAGCAGCATCAATCGCCTTACTGGCTGCAGGACGCTTTGCGTATCAAATCGGTATCGATTACTGGATCATCCGCTGGTATCGCTCGTCGCAGCAACCGCATCCCCTTGACCGGATTCCAGTCTAACAAAAAAACTCTCCCGCACGGGGAGAGTTATTTTTTTTGTTGCTCAAGAATCGTCTGTTGTGTCGGGGTCCCGCCGACTGAGACCGTACGCTCGAGGAATAGGTATGGTTTACCATCAACTTCAAAGCGACGGTCACCGAGATAACGTGCCGAATGCCCATCCGTTGCGAGTTTTTGTTCGATTGCTGCGACATGTTCGTCGAGTGAATAAAACCGATCGTCGAACGTCATCGTGATGTTTTTCTTACGATACCCGAGTAAGAAATTGTAGTAGAACCAATACATAGCACCTGCGAAGACAACAAAAATCAAGAATTGCATGTGAGTTCCCCCTTTGTATAGTCTTTATACGTCGAAAGAAAACGGGAGGTTTCAAATATTTTACTATTTTTTCGTAGTTCAGTTGATTGTCATCCCGTTGAGTTGAAGGTCACTCTTAGGCATGTCATATTTGATTGTCCCCTCGTATCGAACTTCTTCAGTCTGTGCATCTAAAACAAGGATAGATGTGCCATTTTTCTTTGTTTCGATGAAGGAATACACTAAATCGTTCTCAAGGATTGCCGATGTGTGTCGTTGCACTTCATTGGCATCTCGTTTAGGTAAATCATAACGATGCTGCGTGAATTGCTTTGTTCGTAAGTCAAACGTCGACCATTTGATTTTTGTTTCGGTCATGTTCTCTGTCATCCCTACGACGGTACCTTCGTCTATCACACGTGTATCCCACATGTCTTCAACTTCAAACAACTTTAATCGTGTCGTTTTTGAATTGTCTCTCAGATAAACTCTTGTCTTGGAATCGTCAGGCATCTGTCGATATAAGACACGATTCTGATAGATGGCGAGTACCTCATCGTCTTCTGTTAATTGAAATGGTAAATCCATAAGTTGGACTGTTTTTTTCTTTAAATCAATCACGTAGATATGATTTGTACCTGGTTTTTGTATAACATCGCCAATTCGTTTGACATATAACTTCTGTTTCGTTCGTTGAAATGGTTGATAGTAGATCCCTTTAGTCTTTGCCGGTTTTGGTAAAGAAACAATCTGCACCTTTTCCGTGCCACGTTTCCATGATTGTAGATCCCATGATCCATCTTCATTGACGTGTAATCCAAATACCTCTTTGTCTTGCTCATATCGTGATAATTCGATTTGGTTCATGAAATGCCGGAAACTACGCGGGGCATCCGTCACATCGGAGTAATCTCTAGCGAACTCAGACAAATAATTCGTTCGCTTTTTTTCAACTTCTCCTTTTAACGTAACTTCGTAATCTGTTTTATAACTTTCAGGATCATTGAATTCGAATTGAAGTTGTTTCACCAACGGATCATCTGAAGTTCCCTGTAACGTTTGGACCGTAAATGTGGGCTCATCTGTTGAAGAAGAGTACACGGCGTAGACTCCAAGTGTCAAAATACAAATGACTCCCAAACACAATATATATTTATAGGTTCGCATAGTATACTCCTTACACCGTAATTTTTCGTTGCAGTAATCGAAGACTTTTCCAGATCATGTACACGAAGTAACAGAGACTTAACCCAATCAGAAGAAACATCGCCTCTGTCTCCAGTAAGTAACGCGTCTCATCTAAAAGCGCTAATATACCAATCGTTAAAGCAACAGGAACAAAAATTTCAAGTCCAATTCTGATAATGGCTTTTCCTTTACGGAATGAACGTTCGATTAAAACCAACAAGAAAATAAAACTGACAATGAATAGTGAAATGGCGAGAATGATCCCTAAGTCGATCAGATTCATCGTATAAAAATCGTTCATCACGTTTCGGACTGGACTTAAGTTACTTTGATTTTGATATTCCGGCTGAATCAACCAATCAAACAGATAAAAACCTGATTGCAATACACACCACTGAATGCCAATAAAACTTACGATGATTAAAAAGACTGTCGTCAATTTTGAGAAGAAAATACTTGCCCGATTTCCTGGAAGCATCAATAAACGATAAATATACTTTGTTTCTCCTAACCAATCTCGATACCAAATTTGAATCGCATAGATGACAACAATCGCCATTCCGATCAGAGTCACATAACTAAAGAAAGAGGACGCCTCAGAGTATCCAAGTGTATCAATTTGTTTAAGTGCTTCTGCGACGGAAACTCGATTAAGTTCCATGAAATTCTCGACTTTCCGTGCGTGATACATGACTTGCGCAACGACCGACACCAGCTCAATTGCTACCATAGCAAGTACGACAATCACATAAAGCTTAAAACTCCGCTTAATCTCTTCGTTCGTCAATTGTATGTATTGTTTCATCGCTGATAGACCTCCCGCATCCGGTCCTGGACCGATTTCCCGTACAGTTCCCGCATCTCTTCCGTCTCATGTTCATCGATGATTCGACCGTCCTGTAAGAAGACGACCCGGTCGATCAAGTGCTCGATTTCCTGAATTTCGTGTGTCGTCATCAGGATACCGCGTCCTTCCATGAAGTGACTCGAGAATAGTCCTGCGATCTGTTCTTTCGTAAACAGATCGATCCCAGCGAATGGTTCGTCGAGTAGTAAGTACGGACGATCGAGCGCAAAACCAAGAATCAAACTGACCTTCGCCTGGTTCCCTTTTGATAAGTCCGTAATCTTATCTGTCGATAACAACTGGAAGATCCGCATCAGTTCATCCGCTGTCGCCTGGTTCCAGTCGGAGTAATAATCCGCCATATACGTCAGCGCATCACCGACCGTCATGTAGCCGGGCATCGTCTGGATATCCGGAACGAAGGCGATCTTGTTTCGATTGACCTCGCCATCGACGAGAACTGTTCCCGCGTTGACTGGGACGAGACCTGCGATTGCCTTCAGGATCGTCGATTTCCCTTCACCGTTCAAACCGATCAGGCACGTCAGTTGATCCATCGGAACCGAGAACGAGACTCCTTGGAGAACCGGTTTTTTTCCGTATTTCTTTTGTAAGCCATGGACTTCAAGCATCGATCTTCCTCCGTTCCGTTTCCTGATACACCGTCTCGACCTTCGAGACGACCTCATCAAGTGGGATTTGAATCGCTTTGACGGCATCGATGAATTCAGAGACGGCTTCTTCCAGCATCTCGGCACGTACTTTTTGAACTACTTGTGGATCACGTGTAATCTTACTCGGGACATTCCGTTCTGTTGTAATCAATTGCTGCTCCTCCATCTCTTTATATGCTTTTTGTGCGGTATTCGGATTAATTCCGAGCTGTGCGGCGATTTCGCGGCGGGACGGGATCTCTTGCCCGCTTTGCAATTCCTCGGTCGCGATTCGTTGTTTAAACCAACGGACGACCTGCAGGTACACCGGGCTTCTTTGGTCGAACTGCATCGGTAGACCTCCCTTTCCTGTTTAATGTATTAAAACAATAATACACTTCTCTTCTGTATCATACTCACCATACAGTTTGATTGTCAAGATAGTTTGTCTTCTTTATCACGAAAAAACCACCATCCAATTTTGGATGATGGTCACTTCACTCGTTAATAGGGATTCGGATCTTCCTGCGGTGTATCCGGAATCTCGGTTGGTTCTGGGAACGTATCCGGTTCCGGCTGACGGACCGGGTCTTCCTGTGGCGTATCTGGTACCTCACTCGGTGGTGTCTGCGGGATCTCGTCCGGTTGATGATCCGGTTCGCGTTCAGGCACTTCATTCGGATTCTTCTTCATCTTGATCTCCCCCTTAAGACGTGATGTAATCGCCGCCGTTGATATGAATCGTCTGACCCGTGACGTAACTCGAATCGCGAGAGGCGAGATAGACATAGGCCGCTGCATTTTCGGACGGTTGTCCCCGGCGTTTCATTAACGTATTTTCCCCGTGTGCCTCCACTTTTTCCTTCGTGAACGTCGCTGGAATGAGCGGTGTCCAAATCGGACCTGGTGCGACGGCATTGACCCGAATCCCTTGTTTGATCAAGCTTGATGCAAGTGAACGCGTCAGTGTCGCGATTGCTCCCTTCGTCGCCGAATAATCGATCAACGTTGGTGCACCGGCGTATGCTGTCACGGACGAGGTATTGATGATCGTGTCTTCTTTTTTTAGATGCGGCAATGCGGCTTGCGTCAGGTAGACAATCGAGAATACATTCGTCTCGAACGTTTCTCGGAGTTGATCCGGTGTGATGGCTAGAAAGTCATCTTGCGGGAATTGTTTCCCGGCATTATTAACGAGAATGTTCAATTGTCCAAACTCTGCGATGACGGTATCGATGATTGGTTGTGCGTGTTCCGGTCGACTAATATCTTTCGCGATCTTTAATGCTTTGACGCCGTATGATTCGATGGTTGCCACCGTTTTTTCAGCGTCTTTCCCCTCATTTAAGTAAACGATCGCGACGTTCGCCCCTTCTTTAGCGAAAGCGACGGCAACAGCACGCCCGATTCCACTATCCCCTCCGGTAATCAACGCGACTTTCCCTTTTAACTTACCTGAACCGACATAATCTGGATCATCGTAGATCGGCTCCGGTTTCATGATATATTCGATGCCCGGCTGTCGCTCCTGCGTCTGCCCTCGTGCTTCCTGATGTAACGCTTCGAACTGCTCTTCCCTCATGAACGTTCCACTCCCTCATCGATGACATAATGAATCATATGTTCAACGATTCCCTTGCGAAGTATATGTAAACGCTTTTCTAAAAAAGTCAGATGTCATTCGTCAACAGGGGCGGGAATATACTCGTTCGGAGCATATGCGTGAGTTCACTTGGATACAACGTATATTGATCTAACTTTTCGAACGGTACGAACCGATATGTCAATCCTTCACCTTCTGGTCCATAGAAGTCATCCGTTGAGAGCGGTAATGGTTCACGGCACGTCACTTCATAAAATAGTCCCAGTTCGTGAAATTGGTGCGCAGCATAATCAAAGAAATTTTCATGGAGGAAACGGAAGACCGGTGGCTCAATCGACTGACCGAGTTCTTCTAATATCTCACGTTCGATCGCTTTGGCACCACTTTCACCGAACTGGACACGCCCTCCCGGTAATGACCAAAAATCATCTTCTCCTTGACGATGAATCAAAAGATGTCCATCTTGAATCAACAGCGCCACTGCGCGAATGTTAAGCTTTTTTTGATTTACTGTAAACGTCAAATCCATCCCATTACCTACTCTCTTCTTATTAGATTCCCATACTTTCTCATCATTTCCCACGATTGCGTTTTGTCATCAAATTCATCTCGTTGTAACACGAATTCATCTTGATTTTAAAGGATTTTCGAATTGAACGAGTACTCAATATTACAACAAATGTTATTAGAATATATTTTAGCAATCGAATTGAAACACAAAGGTCTGATGTTTGAATGCTATACTCTCGTTAGTCAAATGACCGCATCACTCACTTCAACACACACTAAACGCATCCACTTCTATATATGTCATTCCGACGACAACACTAGATATTCAACTTAGGAGGAACATTCATGAAACGAACAATCACGACGTTAGCAATGAGCGCCCTCGTTGTTTCAGGTTTTGCAGCTACGGGTACAGGTAAAGTTGAAGCCTCTTCTGGCTCATCGTATAAAGTAAAGATTAAAGCAGATGGACTTCGCGTCCGGACTGGTCCATCGTTAAAACACCGTATCGTCGACGGCGTCAATGCGGGTCAAACATTCAAATACCTCGGTCAGACAGGAAACTGGACGAAAATCATGCATAAAGGTGAAAAACGCTACGTCTATTCTGGTTACGTCAAGAAGTACAATACTTCTAATAAATCAGCGAAAAAAGCATCGTTCTCTTCATCGACTGGATTCATGCGTCCGACAAGCGGACCAATCACGCAAGGCTACGGGAATGCTAGCGGTAAGTACGGCTACACGTTCCATAACGGCATCGATTTCGGAGCACCGACTGGAGCACCCGTTAAAGCAGCTGCTGCCGGAAAAGTCATCAAATCATCATATCAGGGAGCTTATGGTAACCATGTCATGGTCGAACATAAAGTGAACGGTATTTCGTACACAACAGTGTATGCTCACCTTAGCAAACGTTCTGTCTTTGTCGGTCAATCAATCCCGAAAGGCGCGAACATCGGAGCTGTCGGTAGCACTGGTAACTCATTCGGATCTCACCTGCACTTCGAGATCCACCGTGGAAACTACACCTACAGCGGTTCGTCTGCAGCAAGCAGTGTCAACCCACTCGCTTTCCTATAAATACGTTTAAGGTACTCCGTCCGGGGTACCTTTTTTGAATTCCATCTAATTTTACATTTTATCCAATTACACCCAAATGAGTCAACTTACTTTCATGATGATAGCAAGCGACTAGCGTTAAATCTTACTAGACTAATTCGTTGAATTGATAAGATTGTCTTTCTTTCATTAAAATCCCCGTAAACATGACTTCTCGTAATGTTTACGGGGATAGCGATATAGTGTTAGACGAGCATTTCTGTCTGTTTCGCTTCAATCGTCGAGGCGATCGCACGCGCTGCGGCTTGTCCTCCGTAAATCGAGCGAGCGAACGGACCAACCGTTAAGTCAGCGAGGCTACCTGTCGCAAATAGATTCTCTCCCCATTCAAAGGTTTCTTCATCTAGTAATGGTGTCCGGCAAGGAGATAATGGCAGCTTCAACTCTTGCTGGACGGCTTCAAGCCAAGATCCTTCAACGACCATCGGACGGATACCCGTTGCGCAAATAATCGATTCAGCGGTGAGAATACGACCATCCATCAGCTTTACTCCGCTTTCGACTTCCTGCTCGACTTCACCAATCACATGACTGATGATTCCTTCTCGAATCAGATGACGGACACGTTGAATCAAATCCTGTGTTGCCGTTCCCGGGCGACGCTCCTGTACGATCAGCGCTCGTTTCTCGCTAGCCGACAAGGACTTGAATGGTGTCAATCCTTTTGGTCCCATGAATTTTCGATCGGCATCGAATGCACTTTTTTCGAGCGGACGTCGTGAAAGAAGGGTCACCTGCCCGGGATAGCGCTCGGCACATTGAATCGTATGATGCAGAGCACTAATCCCACCTCCGATGATGACGACCGGTGGTGTATCGTGCTTCGATAAGAAAACGTGACGCGCCGATTTCGCCCATTCTGGCATGACGTGATGTTCCGATTGTCCGAGAGCGAGAACGACATGGTTTGTTCGTAACTCGCCTTCGTCTGTCGAGACAATCCACGTTCCGCTTTCTCGTCTTAGCCGTGCGACTTCCCCTTGGACCCAGCTCGCCTCCACTTCATTTTGCTTCGCCAATTGAAGAGCATGGTCGTTGAATAATTCCAAGGATGGCCGTCCGTATGTATCCTTGAAGGCTTGATGTGTATAATCCTGTTCTTCCGCATGATGCCTGAGACTCGTCGGATTCGTCGAAGTGTGGTGCACCCGAGTTGAACGTAGGTAAGGCATGCCAATCCGTTCGGTTTGTTTACGCCAGTTCATCAATGGTTGCTGGTGACGATCGATGATCCGTATCATCTCCCGATCGATTCCTTTTTCACGTAAGGCATTGAATACCGTCATTCCATGAATTCCTCCGCCAACAATCACCCATTCATATCGATCCGTCATCACAAAAACTCCTTCACCTGAATTAAATCGTAATCATTACGTTTTATAACGATAGCGTGTTTTTAAGAAGAATTCAAGCGTCATTCGACGAAAGCCCATAAAAAATCCGCTTCCTCTCGGTAGAGGAAGCGGATTTAAACGCATCAATCAGGAAGAAGCATGTTTCGCTAGATACGCTTTCGAATAGCGGTCAGCTGCGATGATCGCATCCGCGACTTCGTCCGCCGTGACGTTGAAACCGCTGTGGATCGTCTCGCCTTCAGCAGTCGCTGCCTCGCCGACCTTGACGATATCTTCACGCGACGCATCTTTTAGCTTGACGTCTTCGAGCGTCACCGGTAAGCCAAGATCCGTGTAGAGCGCGATGTACCGCTCGATTTCTTCTTGTGGATGTTCTTCGAGCGCCAGTTGAACGAGTGTACCAAAGGCAACTTTCTCACCATGTGTTAAGTGGTGAATCTCACCGTCAAGCGCTGTGAACCCGTTATGGATCGCATGCGCTGCAGCTAGCCCACCACTCTCGAAACCGAGTCCACTTAAGAGCGTATTCGCCTCGACGACGGCTTCGAGTGCCGGTGTTACGACTTGCGCCTGAACGGATTCATACGCCAAGCGACCATGCTCGAACAAGACTTCCTCACACCGTTTGGCGATCGCTTGTGCCGCAATCGTCGGTCGTCCCCCTGCCATCGTTTGTCCACCAAAAGCGACGACACTCCGGACCTCAACCCACGTCGCGAGGGCATCGGCGATTCCGGACGCAAAGAAGCGGGCTGGTGCTTGGGCAATCAATTTCGTATCGACGAGAACGAGATCGGGATTCTTCTTATAGAAACGATAACTTTCGAAAATCCCTTCGTCGGAATAGATGACGGACAAGGCACTCGTCGGTGCGTCGGTCGAAGCAAGCGTCGGGACAATGACGACTGACACGTTCAACTCATCCGAGACGGCTTTTGCCGTATCAAGCGTCTTTCCGCCTCCCACACCCATGACGAACCGGACATCTGCCGCTTGTGCTTGCTCAGCGATTCGTTTCACTTCATGCCGTGAGGCTTCGCCACTGAAATCCGCTTTCTCGATGCCGACATTTTCGCCGGACAACGAGTGTTCGACACGTTCCTTGACGATTTTCCAGACGACATCATCCGCGATGACGAGCGCTTTTTCACCGAATGGGCTCACATATGTACCGAGCCGGTCAATGACATCCTTTCCTTGGACATACTTTGAGGGACTAATGAAGACACGTTCTGACATGTTTCAACATCCTTTCTGTAAGGGACACGATGGTCAATGACATACAATAGAGGAATTGCCTTTTCTGCTGACGTTTAAACCCCATCGATTCGAATCATTTTGACAAAACGGGTACTCTTTCAAGTGCTTGTACAATAAGAAGTCGATCACTTTTTAAACGCTTGTCTGGATCAGGACCGAACCATTCGAGACTTGCTGTCAAGTGATCGAGATGACCTGAAACGTCTTCAAAGAACTGGTGATAATCGACGATACCTTCGAACAATGGAACCATCCCTTCCCGCGATCCGCTTGCCGCATAGACATTTGTTGGTTCAAAGACTGAGAATTGATCAACATTCGCCACTGTTTTTAAATGTAGGTGATCCACATACGATGCGAGTCTGAAGTATGCTTCGACGGGATCTGCCTTTGATTCGATGACGTGTAAGACGTCAAAGTTGATCCGACATGCCGGGTGGTTGATCGCTTGTAGTAAACGTATCGTTGTCTCTACCGTATCTGTTGCAGTATTCGGATGAAATTCAAGTAATAATCGCTGTCCTGCAGAATCAAGGACACGGCAAATCCCCTTCAACCGATAAACGAGTTGATCCCATTTGGCATCGGATAAGGTATGGCTCGCCTCATTCCCCGCAAAGATGCGGATACGCTCCGTTCCGATTCGTGTCGCTAATCGCGAGAGTCGTTTCGTCTCCGCAAGCAGTTCTGACATCGGTGCGTCTAAATTTAAATAATGACTTAGCATACTGACATTCAGATGGGACGATTTCAGCCGTTCGACTTCTTCCGTTCTTAAATGTTCAGCATGAACCCCCCAAATATCAATGGCGTCAAAGTGTTCTTCTGAAGCAAAATCAATCAAATCATTAAATGAACGCAGATGATGCCGATAGCTGATCGTACAGAGTGCGAGTTTCATGTTCAATCCCCTCCTGTCGTTGATACACATGGAACGTGTCGACGAGTTGCCGTTTGATGGCACTCTCCCGTGCCCATTGTTCTTCGATCAATCGTTCGATTTCTAAATACACTTCCGGTTGACGCGTTATAGCATATTTGACAGCCCGATGTTGGATGACAGAGTATTGATTGACAAGTGTTTCAACCTCATCCGTCCATTCTTCAAAATCAGATGTCTCCAAGTCGCGTCCAATCGCTTCATATAAATAAGCAAATGCATGCTCATAGGCATATTTTCGAATGGCAATGACAGGTAACTGCTTTAAGGCTTTCGATAATCCCTCAGGTTGTTCACGATAGTGATGCACAACACGCTTGACTGCCTCAGTCAATGGATGATGTACGTTTAGACAACTCATGAAATAGGCACTTACCGTCGTCGCATCTGGTATTCGAACATCCGTATTTCGAAACGCAAACCCACCAGCGACAGCACGATGGCGTACTGCTGCAAGAATACGTTCTCTTTCTAGTTCACCTTCATACCGGAAATCAGGATCAAGCATGTGCCATATTTCCGGATTTTCTGTCGCCTCTAACATGACGTAGTGGGGAAACACATCATGGTGAAATTTATTTTCGCGCTCAGGTAGACTAGCTAAATCCAACATGACGATCACTGACTCGTCCTCGTTTTTCTGTTCGATTCGTTGAATCAGCTGAGCGATGTTTTCGTCTTTTGACTGTTCGTGGTCGTACCATTCTTCGACTGGGATTCCGTAAAGACGTTCATACCAATCAAGCATCTCCTGATGGTTGATCTTCTCATCATGATGTGAGAGGACATAATCGGCTGACAAGGAAAACGAAGAATCCCATACGCCAAAGTAATAGGGACGATGGTCAGCGGCCGATCGTTTGATCGTCTCGCAGACGCAACTGACGAGACAGTGTACTTTAATCATGTATGACCTCCTGTAAAACAGACATCAACTCTTCTACTCGCATTTTGGGAAGGGCTGACATGTGCTCATCTGGAATCACTAATCCGTGTTCCAATTCAAGGTGAAGCAACAGATGAATCAAGCGCATCGAATCCAGTCCTAGATCATCTCGTAGAGAGTCTGTTGTCGAAATAGCGACAGATGATGACCATTCGAGCTGTTCGGTCAGTATATCTTCGAATTGCGCAATCGTTAAACGGGACATGTTTGTTCCCCCAATCGTTTTCTACTCACTTTCCCATTCGCAGACAGCTCAATTTGCTCAACGAGTTGCCACTCCGTCGGTCGTTGATGAGGTGCGAGATGCTTCTTGCAATGTTGGTTTAGTTCTTCCTCCGATGCCGTCGTCACGAGTTGAGCGCAGACGCGCTCTCCTTGGAACGCATCCATTCGTTTAAAGACGACGACAGCCTCGACGGTCGGCAGCTGATACAAGACATCTTCGACTTCTCCGGGATAGACGGATAAGCCAGACACATTGATCATCTCATCGAGTCGGCTAAGAAAATGCAGCCCGTCTTCAACGTACATTAAATCCTTCGTACCAATCCGTACGCCTTGTTGCGAAACGACTAATTCTGCTGGTTTTCCCTTCGTTCCAGTTTCAATCTCAAGATGCTCTAGTGGAAAGCCGATCGCTTGCGGACTCGGCGGATTCGGATGAAGTGCGATACAACCGATTTCTGAACAGCCATACTGTTGAAGCAAATGACGTGTCTTCCGTTCGATCGAACGGAACCACTTTTCTGGTAATGTCATCCCGGAAATCATCACTGCGTGAACGGATTCCGGGAACAAACTCATCGCATACGCTAGTCCCGGTGCCATATAGATGATCGCGTCCGGATGCAAACGATGGATTGCTAGCACATGACGTGGTGAGAAGTCTTGTAGGATGACTGGTGTTGCTCCGCGTCTTAAAGTCGCGAACACTCCACACAGTAATCCGAATGAGTGTGTCGTCGGACAAGCAACGATCGTCGCTTTCGTCGTCAGCGGAAAACTGTTCGTATAAGCATTCAGTTCCGTCTCGATCGACTCCCATGTCCGGTGAATGATTTTTGGTTGCCCCGTCGTACCGGAACTGAATTGAATCAATCCACCCGCACGTTTTTCCGCTTCCGGAAGCGGAATGATGGTCTCTTGATAAATCAAATAGCCACATCCGGCTTGTATCGCTAGACGCTCAGCACCAGAAACAGGCGTCTCCGGATGAATGGGAAGGATTGTTCCATTCATACGTCGCATCGTAAGACAGAGGGCTAACCATGCTTTTGTATCTGACGTACAGATGGCTACGGTCTTCCCTTCCGTTATGAACGATTGCTTCACCAGTTCGTGTGTCGTCAATTCTTCTGCTGTCACCCATTCTTTCTCAATCCATAGCATGATCGTCTTCCTCTCCTCGTTGAACTAGTGAATTTTTTACATCGATTTGATTCGTCAAACCAAACCGTGGTGCCAGTAAGGCTTCTGCCGTTACTCTTTGTTCGTACCATCCGATTCGTTCTAGTCGGTCACGATCAATCGGCAACCCCTCGATCGTCTGATGCATCCAATCAAAGAACGTCGCTTCATTCAAGTTCTCCGTCAGTTCAAGTTGATACGCTAGTTCCGTCAAATGATAGACGAATAATGTATCGTACAGCAGCTCGCGTAAGGCAAGCGGGTGTGACATTTCATAATAGGTATTGAGCGGTGCATCAAAATCAGGATGTAGCCTCTTAAAATCGGGTACATCCGATGGATCGTCGAGTAACTCGGTGACGAACTCGACGCTATCATGAAAATCGCGGAGAATGATCCGTTCCGGCCATCCGTCCCGTAAGACAAGTAACGTATTTTGGGCGTGAGCTTCCACACCGATGCCTTTCTCGGTCACGAGTCGGATGACTGGTTCGAGATAGACGACGAAGAATCGACGAAGCCACCGTTCATGACCATATCGTTCCAACCACGGTCCTAAAAAATGTCGTCCATCCACCTCGATTTGAGCAAGTGCTGTCAAGGGAATGACCTGTTCCCCCTTGTGAACATACGTCAAGACGTTTTCACGAAAGACACAGCCGACCCGACCCGCAAGTGGACCGCTCGAGCCGACGCATGAAGCAAATTCAGATAACAACGTCATCGGCAATTCACTCGCCTGTTTTTTCAACCAATCCGATACTGCAGGAGCTGCCACGACATTCGGCACGGAAAAAGTCCGAACGGCTGACGTTTGCTTCAAGTCGAGCGGCAATTTGATATGCGGTAGTTCGGGCTGACCTGGGCAAAAAACGGTTCGAATCGACTGCGTCGCTTGCACGAATACCCCGCCTTCGCCTAAGTCGACACCTCCGACTTGTGCCACCTCCTGCTTGATACGTAACCATTGCCATGGGTGGACAGGAAGAATCTGATAATCGATTTGGTTGAAATCTTCCAGTTTGACTAAAAACATATGTAGAAGCGGTTCTCCAAGAATCAGTGGAATAGGTAGGATTCCATTTCCTTGAACGAGCGTAGAAGGTAAGGCAATCCAATGTAACTGGAAGCGATTGCCCGCTTCAGGTCCGTATGCTTCATGATCAGCTCGCGAAAAGCCAATCCTTGATTTATAACAAGGATGATAGGGATGCCCTTCGATGATGGTCTGCTCCAACTTTTCATAATCCAAGCCTGCTCGGTGGATTGGTAGACGATGCCGCTGCGACAAGTCATCGAAATCATGTGTACGTCGCAACTCTTCCTGAAAGTCGTCTGGGATCGGCAACTGCGTCAAGAGATGCTCAAACCAGTCGTTGACGCCAGATGACTTCGATGAGCGTAACGTCGTGATGTCGAGCCGGATTCGGTCGAAAGGACCGCGTTTTCCTTCGACTGTCACTTCACTATCTTTTATGTGGAATGTAAAACGATTCTTCATTCCGACAATCATTTCAGTAAAAGGAAGAATCCGCTCGAATAACAAACTCTCAAGAAGTTGTTTGCAGATGCGTGTTTTGCTGTCGTAAAGCATAGTTGCCCTCCCGTAACGGATTATCCAAGTCGATGAAACAAACCCGTTCCCCCTCGACTTCAAGTTCATCGAGTCCTTGTAGGCGTGTTAGTAAATTCGCCTTGTATGGAAGTGTCGGCGATTCTAACAACATCAAAAGCCAAGCTCTGCCTCGCCCTTCTAGACTTTTAACTCGTACTTGACACCATTCGTGCAGTAACGCGATAGCAACTTCTTCCTTTAATAATGTGTCTGCTGCCAATCGGTCGATGATACTCGCTAGATGGTTCCAAATCATGTAGTACGTCAAACGCTCAGCAATGACTTCTTCTGGGTAGAACAACGTCGTATGCTTCAGTTCCGGTTCCAGCAGGGTAAAGGAATCTCGATTCGTGTCTGCTAAGTAATAGCCTTGATTATCCCGGACGTGATATCGAACCGGCCATCCGTCTTCGAATGTGATGAGACTATTTTGCTGATGCGCCTCGAGTCCGATTCCTTGTTCCTCATACAGTGTAACGATTGCTCCTAACGTCAACTCCAGGTACTGTTTCCACCACCGAGTGACATGTTTCGATGCGATTGATCCCGACTGCCGGATGAGCCGCAGCAGGAGAGATTCCGAATTCGGTAATGTCGGTTGGACGAGTGCTGCAACATTTACCGCGTGGGGTGCAGGGTCTCGCAGGATGACTTCGAATCCGGTCTCTTCTTTAGTCCGGATCGCTAAATACGCAGGATCGTGAATGAGGTCAAACGTATCAGGAAGAGACAGATGATAAAACAATCGATGCATCAAATAACCGGCCTCTAATTCGTGCCGCTTGTTGACGCGTCTTGAGTTCGTCACTTGGACAGGTATGGATAACTTCAACATATGACTTCGGTCGAGTGCTTCGACGGTCCGGATCGACGAAGTCGCGTTATAGAGTGGTCCAGTTGCGCCATGATAACGGAGAATACTTTGCTCGATCCATTGCTTGATTGTCGGCTGACGTAACAAATACTCGGCTTGAAGCGGATGAATTGGAATGACTCGCTCTTGCGCTGTCACTTGAATCAAATCACCCAGTTGATTTTTCATAAGCTGACTAATCGTCTCGTTGCTACTTGAACGTTCTTCGAGCAATGTCTCATGTACTGTGAAATAGTGAAGTTGAAACGGTTGACGGAATTCAGGCGCATACGCCTTTTGTTGCCAGTCGGTCATACCGACTCTACTTTTCGGGGTCGGATGGAACCAATGACCACACCACAAGCGTTGTTCATAATCGATGAACGTCTCTTGCTCTCGTGCGTTCAGCTGTTCCTCTAAAATCAATTGCACTGTCCGGTGACTGTCAAGAACACGAAAGAGTAAGTCCGTTTGATTCGGGTCTTTTTGTTGAAGCTTGATGCAACAGGTGATGATACAAGACATGGCTGAAACTTCCCGCCATCCGTTCTTTGTCTCTTCACGAATCATTCCAATCTCGTGGCGTCCGATGATGGAACGACGTTTGATTTCGATGAGATACGGCTTCATCCAATAAAAAGAGGATGTCTCGGATGCATCAAACGGTCTCTCGTTGACCCATTCGCCCGGGTTCACTTCTCTGATGTAGCTGTTCATGAACGATTGAAGCGTCACCTCGGTCGCTAATCGCTCGATTTGTTCTTCGCATGTTCGCACGCTCTGTTCCTCCCCTTATTGAAAATCATTCTCATTCCACATCAATAGAAAAACGGGTTTCCCCGTTTTTGATGGTGCGTATACACACTTATTTTAAGTAAAACGTTTTCAAGTTCCTTCAATCCGTTTTCACAATCGATTAAATGCAGAAGTCACATATCGTCGTGAGATTTAACACCAATCAAACAAACGATCCTCCCTAATTTTCGTACGACAAGGCGACGACTTTTTAGGTTCATTTGTCAGTCTTCTCTGCCTCATCGTGAACTCCGTCTGTAATGATAATCATTATCAATGATGAGTGACATGGATTTTCTTTTCATTCTTCATGGACAAACAAAACAGTTACTATCGCTGATATATGTATGCAATTGACGTAACATATGCATTCTCCCAAGTGGTCCCCACGGATCCCAATCGACACTGTCTGGGTAAAATATACGCTCCGACCTAACGGCACGAAGCGTTTGCCACACCCTCGTTCCTCGAATTCGTTCCACATCTGCAGGTTGACTCCACAGTATGAACAGACCATCCGGATCCAACTGCTGTAATGTTTCTAGGCTGATTGTCATGTAGACGGTGTGCGGGAGTCCTTCCACGGGCTGTAAACCGATTTCACTGAACAGAAAATCTAACATCGTATGCCCTGTTCGTCCGTACAGTCGGACTTCTGAGTCTCTGATCCAAATAACTGCCCATGTCACATTCCGATTGAATTCGAACTGTTGCTTCACAATTGTTTCAAGCGTTTCGACTTCGTTGATGATGTCAGTCGTTCGCTCAAGCGTATCGGTTGCCCTAGCAACAGCATACAAGTAATCCTTCCAACAAGTTTGTTTCGAAATATCGATGACCGGACAAGACGTCAACATAGGTGGTGATTCACCTCGTATCGGTGTCCGTAAAACGAGATCGAGATTTGATGTCTCAAACCATTCCGGTAAAATCGTTGCTGACGCGTCGTATAGTTGCGTACCTTCGAGTTCACTTAAATAGTCTGGCACACCGTTCGAACGATATTGTGTCGGAAAAGACGGTGCGATGACAGGTTGAATGCCAAGTGCCAATAAGTGATCTTGCAACAACGCTTGACTCCAGATTCCGACCCGTGGAAACAACCGTTTCCGGTACTGACTTGGTGATAGTCCCTCACGTTTTTTAAAGAGACGGCTGAAATAAAATTCATCATTGATTGATACACGTTCTGCGATCTCAGCAATCGTCCAATCTGGATGTGCAATCATCCACTCCTTCGCCCGTTGCATCCGCAATTGATGAATCAGTTCCTTTGGTGATTGATCGTAGTGCTTTTTGAATTGGCGGGAAAACGTCGGCAGTGACATGTTTAACTCACTTGCCAAGTCACTGACTGTTCTTGATTTTCCGAGTTCTTTTAACCACTGGGACGTCACTTCCTCAAACGTCTGCTCATGACGACGTTCACTTAATTGCTCCAGTAGTTGATACAGATAGCGATGTTGTCTAAGAGAACCGGTCATTGTGTTTGGACATCCGCGCATTCGTTCTAAACACTCCACTAGTTCATTCGTTGGTTGACGGTAGACTAGAAATGGCGTCAGTTCAACCTCTAACTGATACAAGAGACAATGTCCCTCCTGGACGATGAATCGTTCACCTGATTTCATGATGAAACAGGCTTCGCCCGATTCTAGACGTTTCCTTTCCGTGTAGGTAATGCCAACGCCTTGTATGACGACAATCAAACCCGGACGTATCGCTAATTGTCCTCCTGTCTGTAAAGCGTGTTTCCTCACTCGAAATGCATGCAGTGCTTCTGTCATTTTCAACTCACTCCTAAAAAACATATACCATCTGACGCTTTTCCGTATCCGTTCAATCTTGATCAATATGTAAGGGAATCTTCGAGATGCTTTTCTTTCACTTGCCTACGTGATTGTTTATTGTTGTGTCGATCATGTATCTGCTGTCTTAAATCCAATCACATCATAGTAATGTTGCTGACCGTCAAGAATGAAGGAGGGACCTGGTTGCCCCCTTCTTTCTCGGTGACCGGCAAGGTGTACCTCACTCGTTTCCCACGCTTTCCAGTCTTGTTCCGATTCCCAGCGGATCAGGACAAGAACTTCTTCTTCCTCTTTTGTACGCTTCTTATGTAAGACACTTAAATCGAGGAACCCTGGTTGTTGCTCGATGATTCCCTTTCCTGAAAAACGCTCGATCATTTCAACAGCACTTCCTTTTTTGACTTTAAATGTTTTTAATTGGATGAACATCACCTATCACTCCTTCTAATTGATAATGAATATCATTTGCATTAACACTATAGCATTATTCCTCCGGTTTTTGTCAACAACTGTTGTTAGAATACGTTTCATCGTTACAAAAAAATCCCTTCACCCAGTGTAATCTGAGTGAAGGGATTTAATTTAAGCCACACGCGACGACGATTGTGTCTCCGCTGTTTTCTTACCGACGACTGCTCCGATCACTCCACCAATGATGGCTGGTACGACCCATCCGAGACTGACGGAAGCAAACGGTAATACCGCGTCGAACACGTTCGTGACAGCTGAGACGTTAATCCCTGCTGTCTTCAATCCATCAAACAAACTGACGACGAATGTCATCCAAAGCGCCCCTTGATAGACGGCTGGTTTACCTTTAAAGAGTGGATGCAAGAATGTCAGGAAGATGAGACAGATTGCCAGTGGATAAAGTGTCATCAAGACTGGTTTTGAGACGGCGAGCAATTGATTCAGACCGATGTTCGCGACGAGTGCGCTGAAGACCGATAGACCAATCGTCCATTTGACGTACGAGATTTTTGGCACGAGTGCCGAGAAGAACGACGCACAGGCCGTGATCAAGCCGACGCTTGTCGTCATACAGGCGACCGTGATCATCAGACCGAGTAAAATCGCACCGTATTCACCGAAGTAATAATCCGACACAGCTGACAAAATCTCTGCGCCGTTCGCCAGTTGTCCGATTTCCGAGACACTTGAAGCACCCATGAAGGCAAGTGCCGAATACGTGATTGCTAGCAAGGCCGCTGCGATCAATGACGCTTTCGTACAAATCAACAGCAACTGTCGCTTCGATGTGACACCTTTTTCCTTGATCGCTGCGATGATGATAATCCCGAAGACGAAGGCACCGAGTGCATCGAGTGTCATATATCCTTCCTGGAAACCGTTAAAGAAGGCATTCGACTGATATGTCTTCAAAGGATTCTGAAAACTTCCGATTGGATGCAGGACAGCGACGACGATCAACAGACCGATGAACGTGATTTTAATCGGTGTCAGTACTTTCCCGACGACATCGACGATTTTCGTCGGATTCAATGATAAGAGACACGCAACCGTGTAGAACAAGACCGTAAAGATGAGTAGCGGCCAGTGGCTCGTCGATTCACTGAAGAACGGCTTGATTCCAATCTCATACGAGACCGTTCCGGCACGAGGAATCGCGAAGAAGGGACCGATCGCAAGATACAGAATGACCGAGAAGCCGATTCCAAACGCAGGATGAACGCGTGACGCCATCGCTTGTAGATCGCGTTCCCCTGAAAACGCAAATGCGAGAATCGCAAGCAATGGTAGACCGACACCGGTGACGAGGAATCCGGCATTGGCGACCCAGACATGCTCCCCTGCGAGCTGTCCGAGCATCGGCGGAAAGATGAGATTTCCTGCCCCGAAGAATAAGGCGAAGAGCATCATGCCGATGACGATGATAAATGATGTTGGAACAGTTTTAGACATAATAAACCCCCACTGATGATGATCGACTTCATCTCGCTCCCTAAGCAGATGAAGTACTTCGTTCGAAAGGATACCATACGTTTAAGAGCTCGTGCTAGGAGTTTATCTGGAGAATATTCTGAAAATTGCGCAGAAAGTTTGGTGGAGCTATGGTCTATAGAATTTGTTACGTCTGTGCGTCGAAGCATGAAACCGGATTCATAAGTTCATATGACGTAGTAGGATTAAAAGGCTTCATGAAGAAAGTAAATATATGGATAATCAAACAGGAGGTTTTTCTATGAAATCGATCTATCTTCTTAGCGCCACCCTTTTACTTGCCAGTTGTTCCCCCGCTGCCGAAAAACCGAAGACGTATGACATCTCATTTACGCATGAGAAACAAGAGATTCAAATCGTTCCTTTGTACAAGGCGTATGACGATTACATTCAAGCGGCTTCGAAACATCCAGAGGACAATGAGGCACTATTTAAAAAATATGTATTGGACGCTAAAAATAGCGTCATCAAAAAAGAACAGCTCCAAGCGATGCCCGTTCCTAGCCTTTACGAACAGCCATCGGAAAACATCAAGGACTTAAAGCAGATGAATACATATTTGAAAAAACACCATCAGCGCATCATGAAACAGATCAAGTCCAGTCTCCTGACTTCGATGAAACAACTTCCACGGGATGAGAAGCTCGTCGTCTTCGTCTCCCCGACGACACCAATCGAGCATGATGATGCCAAACGTTATGGTGGTGTCAGCGGTGTCGCGCAAGGAAACAATTCAATGAGTCTGTTCTTCTTGAAGGATTTTTCGGAAACATCATTACGCAACACAACGGCGCATGAGTACCATCATACCGTAGCCCTCGATGAACCGAATCGTGCGACGATGCTCGATTACATCATCCTCGAAGGAAAAGCGGAATTCTTTGCCCACAAGCTTTATCCTGTGGAATCATCGGAAGCGATCGCCCCTCTACTTGACCATACTTTAGAGCATGTGATTTCGGAGCTGAATGCGGAACGATTGACGACGGATGATCTGTTCTTAGGAAATTACGAAAAACAAATTCCATCGTTCGTAAAATACAGACTCGGTTACATGATCGTCTCCGACTTCGTGAAGCAACATCCCGAGATTTCCTTGACGGAATGGTCACGGATGTCCTCCGTGCAAATTCTCGAAAAAAGCAGTTACAAAGACATGTTAACGATTCGCTAAAATCAATAAAGCACGAGACAACGGGAGCAAACATCTCCTTCGTCTCGTGCTTTATTAGTTAACCTTCGTATTTTTTGACGATCGTCGCTACCCCTTGACCGCCCCCGACGCATAACGTCGCAAGACCATGTGTCTCACCCGTCCGCTCGAGTTCATGGATCAACGTAACGAGAATCCGCGCCCCACTCGCACCGATCGGATGACCGAGCGCGATTGCACCGCCATTTCGGTTGAGCTTCTCATGCGGGAACTGTAGCTCCGCATCGACCGCGAGAGATTGTGCCGCGAACGCTTCGTTCGCTTCGATGACATCAATCTCCTCAAGCGTCAGTCCCGCTTTATCGAGTGCCTTTTGGACCGCTTGGACGGGACCGATTCCCATGATGCTCGGGTCGACACCGGACGTTCCGTTCGCGACGATCTCAACGAGTGGTGTCACGCCGAGTTCTTGTGCCTTTGTCACGGACATGATGACGAGCGCCGCAGCTCCGTCATTGATGCCAGATGCATTGCCTGCCGTGACCGTTCCGTCCTTCTTGAATGCCGGGCGCAAACGACTGAGTGTTTCGACAGATGTTCCGGCACGCGGAAACTCATCTTGATCAAAACGGATCGGGTCGCCTTTTCGTTGTGGAATCAACACTGGCGTGATTTCCGAAACGAACCGTTCTTCTGCTAATGCCGTCTGCGCTTTTTGCTGACTCGTCGCCGCGAACTGGTCCTGGGCTTCGCGGGAGAGTTCGTAGATGTCGGCTAAATTCTCCGCCGTGATTCCCATGTGATAGTCATTAAACGCACACTCAAGTCCATCCTGGATGATCGTATCGACGAGCGGTTGGTCACCCATCTTCAGCCCAGACCGCGCGCCCGATAGGACATACGGCGCTTGGCTCATGTTCTCCATCCCACCGGCAACGATGACATCGGCTTCACCCGACTTGATCGCCTGATACGCGAGATGGACGGCTGAGAGACCGGATCCGCAGACCTTGTTAACGGTCATCGCTGGACATGTCTCCGGTAATCCGGCAGCGAGTGCCGCTTGCCGTGCTGGATTTTGACCAAGTCCTGCTGAGAGGACGTTACCGAAAAAGACTTCATCGACGTGATTCCCAGCGACACCTGCTTTTTCAAGTGCTGCACGGATGACTGTCGCTCCGAGTTCCGTTGCTTTGACGTCCTTCAAACTCCCATTGAAATTTCCGATCGCCGTGCGCGTCGCACTTACGATGACGACTGCTTCACTCATCTGCTCCATCTCCTTATTGAATCGTATATCCTCCATCGAGTACGTTCGCTTGTCCTGTGATGCCTTTTGCTTTGCGGCTCGCAAGGAACAATGCATAATCCGCGATTTCCTCGACGGCGAGCAACCGTTTTTGTGGAACGAGCGGATAGATGACTTCCTCAAGTACCTTCTCAAGTTCGACGTGACGCGTCTTCGCCAAGTCTTCCATTTGATTTCGGACGAGCGGTGTATCGACATACCCCGGGCAAATCGCGTTAACGGTGATCCCGTGTTCTGCTCCTTCAAGGGCTGCGACCTTCGTCAGACCGAGCAATCCATGCTTCGCCGAGTTATACGCCGCTTTCCCAGCAAAACCGATTAAACCATTGATCGATGCCATGTTAAGAATCCGTCCGTAGCCTTGTTCCTTCATGATCGGAAAGGCATGTTTGATAGCGATGAACGGCGCCGTCAACATGATCTTGATCATCAATTCGAATTTCTCAGTCGGAAACTCTTCAATTGGTGAGACGTGTTGAAGACCCGCGTTATTGATCAAGACGTCGAGTCGACCAAACTGTTCGACCGTCTGCTTCAAGACGACTTCGACCTGTGCTTCATCAGTGACGTTGAGCGTCATGCCGACCGCTTCATGACCAGCTGCGCGAATCGCTGCCGCCGCCTCTTCTGCTGCTTCTGCGCGAACGTCCGTTACGACGACCTTCGCTCCTGCCACAGCAAACGCCTTTGAGATTTCAAGACCGATGCCGCTTCCTGCACCTGTGACGAGTACGATATCTCCTTGAACCATCTGCTTCACTCCCCTACCGTCACGCGCTCGAGTTCCGGACTGACCGTGAATCGTGCTTCCGTGACTTGTTTGACGTCTTCGACCGTATGACCATTCAGCGTCTCGATCAAGACCATTCCGTCCGGTGTGAAATCAAAGACGGCCCGGTCCGTAATCAAACGGTTGACGACGGCGCGTCCTGTCAACGGCAAGGTACACGCCTGTTTGACTTTCGATTCGCCGTGTTTGTTGACATGTTCCATGATGATGACGACTCGTTTCGCTCCGTTGACGAGGTCCATCGCCCCGCCCATGCCTTTGACCATCTTGCCCGGAATCATCCAGTTCGCGAGGTCACCGTTCTGATCGACTTCCATCCCTCCGAGGATCGCGAGGTCGATGTGTCCGCCGCGAATCATCGCGAACGATTCGGCACTGTCGAAGTAAGATGCTCCAGATTGTGCCGTGACCGTTTCTTTACCGGCGTTGATTTCGTCGGCATCGACTTCATGATCAAGCGGATACGGTCCGATGCCAAGCAGTCCATTTTCGGATTGCAGCATGACATGCATATCGTCCGGAATCGCATTGGCGATCAATGTCGGAATCCCGATCCCGAGATTGACGTACATCCCATCTTCAACTTCCTGAAGTGCGCGTTCAATGATGATCTCTCGTGTCGTTTTCATATCCGTCTCCTCCTCAAGCTTCCCGGACAGTCCGGCGTTCGATGCGTTTTTCATAATCCGTTCCGACGACGATGCGCTGAACGTAGACAGCAGGTGTATGGATCTCATTCGGATCGAGTTCACCGACTTCGACCAGTTCTTCGACTTCGACGATCGTTACTTTTCCGGCTGTCGCGACGATCGGGTTAAAGTTGCGTGACGTCTTTCGGAAGACGAGATTCCCGAGTCGATCTGCTTTCCATGCCTTGACGATCGCAAAATCACCGACGATTCCTTCTTCAAGGAGATACGTCTTCCCGTCGAACTCCTTTTGTTCCTTTCCTTCAGCAATCGGTGTCCCGACGCCTGTTGGTGTATAGAAACCGGGAATGCCAGCTCCACCGGCACGGATACGTTCGGCAAGCGTACCTTGTGGGACGAGATCGACTTCGATCTCGCCACTGAGGTATTGTTGCTCAAACGTCTTGTTTTCCCCGACATACGATGAAATCATCTTCTTGATTTGTCGCGTCTGCAAGAGGAGACCGAGTCCGAAGTCATCGACGCCACAGTTGTTACTGACGATCGTCAAATCCTTGACGCCCTTCTCTTGCAACGCGGTAATTGATTTTTCCGGGATTCCGCAGAGTCCGAAGCCCCCTACGACTAGCGTCGCCCCGTCAAAGATGTCTGCTGTCGCTTCCGCGAATGATGCGTATACTTTCCCCTGTTTCATCTGATGATGCCCCCTTTAAAAATCCTTAGTACAAACCAGTCAAGCTATACAATCCGATCATCAAGAAGACCGTCACTGTCTTGAGAATCGTAATCATGAAGATGTCCTTATACGACTGACGATGCGTCAGCCCCGTAACGGCAAGTAACGTGATGACGGCACCGTTATGCGGTAACGTATCCATTCCGCCGGACGCCATCGAGATGACGCGATGCATGACTTCCGGTGGCACGCCGCCTGATGTGATGGCTTGCGTATATTTATCCGACATCGCACTTAACGCGATTCCCATCCCGCCTGATGCGGAACCAGTAACGCCGGCAAGTGTCGTCGTCGTGACGGCTCCGTTGACGAGCGGATTCGTAAAGGTCTCTGAGATTCCGCTTGAGACGGACTTGAATCCAGGAAGTGCGGCGATGACGCCTCCGAAACCATACTCAGCACCTGTATTCATGACCGCTAGAAGCGCGCCACCGATACTGACATTCAAACCAGCTTGGAAATTCGTCTTGATCTTCGGGAAGTCATACAGCATCGCTGCGAGAATTCCGATCAATAACGCCATTTGGACGGACCAGATTGCAAGAACGGCCGGCGTCTCGATCTTTCCGAATGCTTCTAAACCAATCGCTGAAAAATCGAACCCTTCTGGATACCATTTCGGAATCGAGAGTGTGAAGACTTTGTTCATGACGGCAACGAGGACGAGTGGGACGAAGGCAAGGACTTGCCGATAGACCGGTTGACGATCCGTCTCAAGTGTCATTTCCGGTTCGTTCTTCAACTCCATCTGCGGTGCGGCACTTGCCGCCGTCGCTTCAAATCCAGCGTAGCCTTCCCCTGCTTGATGGGCTTTTTTCTTACGTGACTCGAGATACCACATGCCGACGACTAGGATGAACAATCCACCGACTGTTCCCATGATTGGTGCTGCATAGATATCTGTTTTGAAGAACGTCGTTGGGATGACGTTTTGAATCTGAGGTGTTCCTGGTAAGGCATCCATCGTGAACGTGAATGCACCAAGGGCGATCGTTCCCGGGATGAGGCGTTTCGGGATGTTCGCTTCGCGGAACAAGTTTGCTGCGAACGGATACACAGCGAAGACGACAACGAATAAGCTGACGCCGCTATATGTAAGAATGGCGCCAAGTAAGACGATAGCAAGAATGGCACGCTTCGCACCGATCATACGGATGATCGTCTTTGCAATCGACTCCGCGATACCGGACATCTCAACGACTTTTCCGAAAATCGCCCCGAGGAGGAAGACCGGGAAGTACGCCTTGATGAAGCCGACCATCTTTTCCATGAAGATATTCGAGAAGAAAGGTAACACCCAATCCGGGTTCGTCAGTAAGACGGCGAACAAGGCACAGATTGGCGCAAATAGGATGACAGAAAAACCACGATAGGCAACGAACATCAATAAGGATAAGGCAAGAAGAATGATGACAAGTTCCATAAGTAGATCTCCTTCGATTTTAGTAAGCGCTTTCATATCGCTTCTTCATCATTTAACAACGCAGTGTCGAAGAGGTCAATTAAATTCCGTTAAACTATAAGTACAGCTTATAGAAATCATAAGTTCACATTATAGACACAATTGCATCAAATAGATTATTTTTTCAAGGAACAGGAGTTAGTCCTTTTATGGCGTATGTCTTTTAAGTAACGTACTTTATTTGAAAGGATGGACATTTCATGAAAAGCATCCTTTTTGACGTCTTGCATAACGTGACACTATTAATGGCTGGTTTCTATCTGCTCGGAAAATTATCACCGCTCCCGATCACCCGTGAATCCCCACGGCTGACACGCGTGTTGTACGGTCTTGCTCTAACTGTCATCTCGTTACTACTCATGCAGATGACGATTGAAGCAGCACCTGGCGTCATGGTTGATTTGCGTCATATTCCGGTCGTCGTCGCTGCCTATTTTGGTGGCGCCATCCCGACAACGATTGTGACGATTGCAATCATCATCTATCGTTTCAGTTTAGGAACGAATCTAGCAGCCTTCACCGCATTCGGCTTCATTGTCGCCATTGGTTTAGGAACGAGCTTAATCGTTCGCGAAATGCCACCTTATGCAAAACGAACATTCACACTCGTGACGCTCTACGCGACGGCTTTACACGCTCTTGTCTTATGGATTGTCTTACCGAAACAGATTCTTCTACTTGAAGTGATAGCAGTCGTCATTCCTGCATCGTTCGTCAGTAGCTGGCTCGCCCTACTGATCATCCGCGATATTCGGTTGACCAAACAATCATTACGGATGCTTCGGCAAAAAGCGCAACTCGACTTTTTGACAGGATTGAACAATTCACGCGCCTTCAATGAATACTTCACGGATGTCAAACAGCGATTGATTCTAACCAAACAGTCGGTCGTGTTGTTGACGATCGACATTGATCATTTTAAACAGGTCAACGATACGTATGGACATGAGGCGGGCGATGAGGTGCTACGGCAGTTCGCCAATCGACTGCGCGATGGAGTGTCAGAAAGCGGGTATTTATCCCGTAACGGCGGCGAGGAATTTTCGGTCCTGTTTGAGGGTGTTTCGCTTGCTGAAGTCTTGCCTTTAGCAGAGCAATTACGCGAACGGATCGCTTCTAGTCCGTTCCGACTAGCGACGACAGAGCTACAGCTCACAGCATCGTTTGGTTTAGCCGCATACGATGAGACGACACTGCAAATCGACGATCTTCTACTGGATGCGGATGCTGCTCTCTATCAGGCAAAGCAACAAGGACGGAATCAAGTCGTCCTGTTTTCTCCTAATGCAGAATCTGCCGTCAGCTTTCAAGAATAACGATGGACGCCACCTCTGAAATCCGCTACCTTTAAAGAAGAGGTAGGTGATTGGCATGAAGTTAGCAAAAGGTCCCTATATCCTGATCGGCCTCATTTTAGGTCTCTTGTTCGGATTCATTGGTGACAACTTCTATTTGTATGTATCAGCAGGTATTCTCGTCGGAGCACTGCTTGAATTGTATGTTGCATACGAACAACGCAAAAAAAATAAAAAATCATGATGGAGGTACCAGCATGACATTCAGTGATCTATTTCTTTCAACGCTCTCGTATATCGGTGTCGCGACCGTACTACTTGCAATCGGTGTCGTCTTGTTCGAGGTGACGACGAAATCGAAGGAACTCGAACTCATCCGTAACGGGAAGAAAGCGGCCGTCTACGCCTTCGGTGGACGTATTCTCGGTCTTGCCATCGTCCTCTATTCGAGTATCTCGAACTCTGTCAGCATTCTCGATATGGTGTTATGGGGTGCACTCGCGATCGTCTTACAAATCGTCTTGTTCTATCTTGCAGATTTATTGATTCCACGTTTGAGCATGACGAAAGAGATTGATGCGAATAACGAAGCAGTCGGCTTGCTGCTCCTTTTCTTATCGATTTCAATCGGTTTGATCATTGCAGGATCGCTTACATATTAAAAGGCACGAAAACAGCCCTGGATTATTAGGATCTAGGGCTGTTTAGATTGAACTTCCATTTGATAATTCGAAGGTATAATATATGTATTCTTTATTAAAGTGTAGTGCAGGCACATTAATTTTCCCACAGCACCTTCCTTAAAGTACATAATTCACATAGTTACATTTTGATACTGCACTTCGTTTCCTCTTCTTGACATAATCCCTAAACAATTTCGATTTCTTTGACACTGTGATCGTAATGAGGTATTTCAAGTTATTTCAATCAAATCAAGAACGAAGCCAGATTGACTAAGACGTTTAACTCGTTCAACTGTTGGTTTACTTCATTGATACACGAAAGCTTTCAATTTTCACATTTGTTGTCATGTCGATAATTGAAGAACCTGCTCGCAACAATTTCTAAAAGTAATTCTCCTAATGATCATAGAAGGATTTCAACACAGCTCAAAATTAGATTGTTCTTCGTTCTATTGTTCAATGGTTAACCTCTAATTATTTTATATCTTTGAAATGTATTATAGTCAATATATTCAGGGTTTTTTTGTCGAGCGAAGATCGGATTAATCCTGCCACGAAGAAACTTAGTCTTAGCTATATTGACCCAAATGAATCGTTAACATTGCCAGTGTATCAAGATTTTTTTAAAACAAGTCGAAAATTTAAAAAGAAGATGTAACATTAAAAAAGTCATTGCCTAACTTGATATGATTTTGATGCAGGCTAATTAGAAATTAAAATGATTCATAACGCGTATAGGTTTCAATAAGTTGAGATTGGTGCATTATTGATTAAGTTATTATAAAGATCACGATGCAATAAAATATGGATTAGACAAGAGGTTAAGTAATTAAACTCTATTAAAGAGAATGAGCATTTTGGTATAATTGAATAGTAGGAACCAAGTGTTTACTCAAAGAAATAGTTTTTCTCCTGTTGAAATATAGCACCCTTTATATTAAGATACAATTTTCAATTTCAAAACATCAATTCTCGATAGCGAGAGAAAGACGTGATAATCATGATGTCGGAAGAAGAATTTTGCAGGATGATCGAAAAAGATTATATCTATTATATGTATAAAGCGAAGCGTGGTTATCCATTCGACTGTCATACTTCAGCGAATCTAATTTCTTCTTATTTAACAGTTCATTTTAATAAAAAATTTATTCATCGTACATTCAAATTCCGAGAATTTATTCATGGCTGGACAAAAGGTGAAAATATATGTATTGATTTTACTGGAATACAGTTTAACCTTGGACCAGACAGAGAAAAGTTTATAAATCTCTCGAAATCCCTAAATAAGGATGAAGTTTTTGAAATAACTCAAAAACACAGAATTGAAAATCCATTAACAAGTAGCGAAGATATGGATGATTTGTATTATCCTGGTGAGTTTGGGAATGAACCATTATACGGATTAGAATATGCAAAAAAAGTAAATAACCCCTATCATATAGATAGTTTTATGGCATATGTAAAAGAAGCATATGAAGAAGTTAACAGAAAAGTTAATGATTGCTATACAGTAAACTACCCTGTAAAATAGAAATTTTAATAAAAAGATCAAGTTTTCTATGCTGCGATTAGATGGTCCCGACATTGTTTCGGGGTCATCTTTTTTAGGTTCCATCGACCACGCTCGCAGTTGTAATAGCTTATGTAACTCCCGCCCCTCTCTCGGACCTCCTCGATTGATCCGCACGAACGGTTGATGATATAATTCTTCAAATGACCGAAGAACGATTCGATCAGTGCGTTGTCGAGACAGTTGCCCCGACGTGACATGGACTGGATCAGTCAGGGGTTGTCAACGAGTCGCTGGTAGCCTGGATGGGTATAGTAGAAGCCTTGGTCCGAATGAATCGTCGTCTGGGGATGTCGATTCCCCTGGAGATGCTCTTCGAGCTTTTTTATCGTCTGAAAGACGAGGTCCATGCGAAGATCCGTGGATAGTTTGTATGCCACGATTTCGCGTGTGGCGACGTCCTTCACACAAGACAAATAGACGTTCTCGCCGGAGGCGATGGGGAGATAGGTGATATCGGTCACGAATACCTTCCCGGGGTCGCTCTTCCGAAACTCGCGGTTCAATCGGTTCGGCACGACGCGATGCGGATAACGGTGTTGATGGTCTGATATTTCTCTGCTAGTGTTAGTTCGAATGTTTTACCTGTCCTTCTAACTTCTCTAACTTTGTTAAGAGCACGTTCTCTGCCGTCAGGTATTTGATCCGTTCCTCTATCTTCGCCAACGTCTCTCCATCGACACGTCTGTCTTCGGGCGTCCACCTTCCAGAACCTTTCCATGTTTGTCGTTCCAGAGACCCTTCTCTCCGTTTAAAGCTTCCTCTCTCTTGCTGATATCAAAAATTATAAAGGTTCAATAACGAATACTATTGCCCACGTCACAACAACATAAACGCCTGCCACTTATTATTTGCATCGAGACGTATAGCAAACAATGACCAGTATCCTGTCGATTAATGCAACTGGTGGGAAGTATACTCCCGTTTCTGTGACTATATCTGCTTCATCTGCAATCGTTTGACAATAATTAATATAGGATTTTATTTGTGAATTATTGAATTTGCGATCGTATCCCCACCAGTGGTACGTACGTTTACTATATACAGCTACTCTTGCTATCATCGTCTCATCGATACTTAAGTCTTAATTGATTCTGATTTCACCATTTTTAACTGATTGATTTAGAGTATCAAAGTGCAGTTGCAGTTCATCTACAGCATATTGTTCCCGTATTCTTTGAGGAATATTTTCTTGGAAAGTAAAAGTAATGTATCCTCCTTCATTCATTTTTACAAAAGGCTTATAATCATGAATTGTTGAATCTATATCAGTAATAGATTCATTAATTTCCTGTATTTATGCATTTGCATCGTTCGTTGTAGCATGAATCGTCGAAGGTAAAAATACTACATAAAACAAGAGATGACGCTAACAATTGTAGTTGTGACTTTTTTCAAATTAATGCCCACCTTTGATATTCAACGCAAACCTAACAAATAAAGGGTTGATTAACTTTAAAAATTAAAAACAGGACAATAAAAACTAACTTACATTTTATTTTTAATAAATGGAGGATATTCGCACTACAACTAAATAGATAATAAGATTAATAAATATTTTAATGTATAATTTTACAATTTTAATTTAATACGAAATATAAGCAAGTTATATTTTAGTTGATACAGCGTATGTCGACAAATTGCAACATCCTTAATATCTTTGACACATCAAAATAACGATTTGATTGACAGGATAAATTGTTACGTTCTAACTATCACAAGAAAAACATTGTCATATTGTGGTTCTTGAAGGAAATAAGCATGGATATGTACCGATTCGGAGAGTGGTAGAGTTGGTCGAAAGGACGTATGGAGAGATCTCACAGGTAGTAATCAGCGCCTATGAGCACAATCGTTCACTTCCTTCTATCCTCGATATCCAAATCCTTGCAATAGCCTGTGAACAGACACTTGGATCCATTCCTTAGGATGCGTTCGACTTAATGATGGAGAAGAAACGGAACTGGTCGTACCTGAAGCAAGAACGTTTTGATCTAACAGAGCTTCCACTCGCAGATTCCGTACGCACGTTTGACGGTATGACGTATCAGCTTACACTGGCGAATTGTAATCGAACAAGAGAGTAAAGAGACACGAGGAATTTTGCAACTCTATTATCGTACCCGAACCGTCGTCGGAGAGAATCAAGTGATCGCAAAACGGAAGCACAAGAATGATGAATTGATTCATATCTCCCGCCGTAGACTCGTTCATCAGTGATAAACGCTTATTCAATACCTGTTTACTTATGGAATAACACGAAGCAATGTCAGAAAGAAATGATGATTATAGAAGCATATCGCTAAGGACAGTCCTCACAATCATACATTGGCAGGTCCCTCACGAGTGACCGGATGACTGGGATATACTCGCGAGTCGCCTAAAAATCGCCTGCAGGTTACGTATTCGTTGAGGGTCGGCGAAGAAACCCTATACAAATGTCCGGTACTGGATGTCAGAGTTTGTAGGAGAACGTGCTTTAAACCAACCGGAATCACGATTGATTGTTGGGTACAAAAATTAATAAAACAAACTCTGTTCCATAAAATGAAACCAAAATAGATACCCGCTATTTGTTTGAAAAAAATGTGTTTCGATTAATTTAGAAGCGGAGAAATTTCTCATAATATTCCATTTTTCATGGTAATCTTCTACACTTTTCGATTACTTATAAATCAAACAGCCTTGAATCATTTGATTCAAGGCTGTTTTCATGTTCTTTTATTTTTCAAGCTCCTCTAACTCCGTCCGCGAACGCGGGAACCCATTCGCTTGCCACTCAGCTCGATAGATCGAATCCAGTTTCGTCAATCCGACCTCATCCGGGTCTTTCGCAGCATCGGGACTCGGATCCTGATCGAGATGCTCTAAATAATCACGTAGCGCATCGGTCTGTGTGCCCTGTTCCCGCTTCCTGAACAACAATAGACTCGCACCGGCAATGACACCTGCTCCGAATAAATACCGTTTTTTCAAGCCCATACGGTTTCCTTCTTTCTTTCCTTAAACCAATCCACCACCGTCACGCAGTCGTGGATGCGCGATACGTTTGACCTTGCCCTCTTCGACCGTCAGGACATGATCGGGCTGTCGCTCGAAGTAACCGGTCTCGAGTACACCCGACCAACTCTTCACTTCTTTTGCGAATACTCGGACGTCCGAGATGGCTGATAAGTCTACGTCAAGAATCACGTGACCTCCATCTGTAACGAAGGGACGATTGTCTTTCACGCGTAGCGTTGCGGATACATGCTTATCACGCAACCGTTGCCGCACATACGGTAAGGCAAACGGATCCAGTTCGACCGGTAACGGTCCGCTTAAATGATGGACGAACTTCGAGGAATCGGTCAGATAGAGCAATTCTCGACTCATCAGTGCGACGATTTTCTCGCGAAATAGTGCACCGCCACCACCTTTGATTGTTTGGAAGTGTCCGTCAATTTGATCAATCCCATCGATCGTCACATCGATTTCCATTCCCTCTTCCAAGTCGATCAACGGAATGTGTAACTGTTCCGCGAGTCGGACCGTCGCAAGTGACGTCGCCACACCTTGAATCTGTAGTCCGGCCTGCACAAGTGGACCAAGCGCCTCGATGAATCGTTCCGTCGTCGAACCCGTCCCAAGACCAATTATCATCCCATTTTTCACGTAAGTTAGTGCTGCCTCAGCGACTAATTGTTTCTCCTGTTCATACATCCGCATCCCTCCCTACATTTCTGTTCCCGTTTCGATTCGTCTTCAATCGACGGAGAGAGAGGATTCCGTTAACTTCAGGTACTGCTCAATTGCCTGGACGAGCGGTTGTTGAGCTTCCATCCAAAACGCGACAGATGTCGGATCAGCGTCGAGATGACGTTTAACGATCTCATCGATCGTCGCTTGACCGGAATCATGCATGACGGCTTCAAAGACTGTCGAAAATTGACTCGGATCCGCTTGAACCGTCTGATACAGACTATTGCTGAGCAGATAACCGATCGTGTAGGGAATGTTGTAGAACGCAAGATTCGGATTGAACAGATGACTGATGTACATCCATTTATAGCGCGCTGGTTCAGGCAATACCGGACCATAGGCTAACCGTTCTTCCTCTTGCAGGAGTTCACTTAACCGTTCGGCACTGACCGTCCCTTGCTGACGTTCCGCATAAAACCGTTGCTCGAACCGGAACATCCCGGGAACGATGCTGGCATATTTCAGCCCTTCTCGGATCTTGACTTCAAGCAGAGCAAGCACTTCCTCCCGTTCCGTCGTCTCTTTGATGGCAGCATCGAGGACGAGATTCTCCATGAACGTCGAAGCCGTCTCCGCAATGCTCGTTCCTTTGACTTGATTTAAATACGGTTCGTCTTGCAGTAAATAATTATGATAGGCATGACCAAATTCATGAGCGAGCGTCGCGACGTCCGGATAACTGTCGCGGTACGTCATGAAGATTCGGCTCTCCTTGGCAATCGGAAAGGCAGCGCAGAATCCGCCCTCTGCTTTTCCAGGACGATTCTCTGCATCGACCCATCCCTCACTAAACACGTTTTCCGCGAAGGCGCCAAGCTGCGGATTCAATCGTTTGAATTGTGTCGTGACGATGGTCTCTGCCATCTCAAACGGAACGTGACGCGCGGAGCGATAGGTGTTCGTCTCAAAATCATGCCATTCTCCAGTCACCCGCTCCGCCTGGGCAATCTTGCGAGCGTAATAGGCGTGAAAGAGGTCGCGGTGTTGATTGAGTGCTTCCATCATCGCTGTTAGGCTCGCTTCCGAGATCCGGTTCTGCTCAAGCAACTCAGTCAATGGTTGCTCCCAGTTCCGCATCTTGTAGGATTGCAATCTGAAGCCGGCAATCCGGTTCAAGATTGTCGCAAACAGGTCAGCTTCTTGTGCACAAGCAGTGTCAACTGCTGTCGCTGCCGCTAGACGAGCCGAACGGTCAGGTGCGAACATCGCTTCGTGTAGCCCTTGACCGATCGTGACCTGCTTATTATCCAAGTCGACGCGTAATGCCATGAAACGCTGTTTGTAGAGCTGTCCCCAGCCTTGGAACCCGTCCACACCGAGATCCTGCAACAATTGTTCCTGCACTAGTGGTGCACGACGCGACTGGATGTCACGGCGTTCGTTCAAGAAAAAGGCGTATGGTGAGCCCGTGACGAGCTCCTCCCACTCTTCTTGTGACAGTGCAGCGATCTTCGTATCGAGTGCTGCTGCCTCACTGCGCACCATCGCTTGCACGATTTCAATCTCTTCGAGCAATGGATGGACTTCTGAGCGCGTGACATCTTCAGCGTACAGACAATAAATGAAGTCGCTCCATTCCTCGACGTCGCGCGCGACTTGCTGATAACGCTCGACCTGTTCTGCCACATTTGTCGGACGTTTCGTCAACGCTGCTTGTATCTTAGTAATTCCTGATTTGACGTCATCTATCGTGTAGAGTGTCTCTAACTGCCATCGTGTGTGTTTCATGCTTTTCCCCCTATGCGTGATCTATTCGTTCTTTCATTCGTGAGAACACTCGACTTCTCCTGTAATTTCCATCAGACACAAAAAAACTCCTTCAGCCATTGACTGAAGGAGGACATCCTCATAAGACGAAGAAGTAGACACATAGGAAATGTGCTAAGCTACCAAGTAATACGAAGATATGGAAGATTTCATGAAATCCAAGATGTTTGAACGATAAGATCCGTGGCTTCAGCCCATAGATGATGCCACCGATCGTATAGAAGATACCACCAAGGAACAACAATCCGATGCCGAGCGGTGATAAGACTTGCGCGAGTGGTGTGATCGCAAATACCATGATCCAGCCCATTCCGATGTAGAGCGTCGTTGATAACCAACGTGGACTGTTGAACCAAACCAATTTAAAGGTGATTCCAGAGACTGCAATCAACATGACGATGCTGAACAAGACCCAACCAGTCGGACCGTTCAAACTGACGAGACAAAATGGTGCGTAAGACCCGGCAATCAACAGATAAATCATCGAATGATCCAACCGACGCCAGATTGCGATCGCCCGGTCGCTCGCAAGCACCATATGGTAGGTTGCTGAGACGGCATAGAGCGCCATCATACTGACACCAAAAATAATCGCTGCAACAATCGCAAGTGATGCCCCCCGTTCTAACGATGCCTTGATGACAAGTGCCAGTAACCCGACAAAAGCAAAGACAGCCCCTCCAAGATGCGTTAATCCATTAATCGGTTCTCTCATATAAGCTTTCACTTTCGTTCCTCCTCTGATATGTAGTTTCGAATACTACATGGCGTTATATACGTATTCTATCATATGATGGAGAAGTAGAAAGTCCTATTTTAGCGATTTTGGAGGTTTTTTTATGACACATTCTGATGACACGAGACACGATCGCCAATTACGGCTCGAAGATATTCCGAATATCGATCTCTATATGGATCAAGTCATCCAACTGTTCGAGCGGACATTCGAGGCAACGACGCGAAGTACAGATGAGACGATTTTGACGAAGACGATGATCAACAATTATGCCAAAAAGAAATTATTCTTTCCGGTCACGAATAAAAAATATACGAAGGAGCACTTGATTCTGATCAGCTTGATTTATCAATTGAAAAGTTCGTTTTCGATCAATGACATCAAGACGATTCTCGCGCCCTTGAACGAAGGGATCGAACAGGATCAACTTGATCTTGAAGGGTTTTATCGCAATTACCTCGAACTGACGGAACGAAATACAGCCCGCTTCGTAACAGAACAAGACGCTCTAACCGCCTCGACGACCGACCCACTGGAACAGATCTTAGCGATGGCTCATATGAGTAACTTGTACCGGCGCGCAGCAGAACAATTGATTGACACCCAACTGAAAAAATAAGATAACGCTTTCACTGCGTGATACACTAGAAGAAAAGGCAGAGGAGGAACAGTCATGGAGATCGCGACGACTTTCTTGCGACAGCTGGATCACATCGGACCAGAATTCAGAACCTATCAGGATGGTATTCTCATCGAACTGGCATTCGACCGAACGATCGGAACGGAGCAGGTTTCCGCAAGTGTGTTGCTTGAGACAGCAGATGACTTGAAAATACGCTTGCATACACAAACCACCCAGGCATTATTACTTGCTTCGAAGATTCATGCCTTTGACGCCCACACACCGAGTCGGATTGCTGAGATGATGTCGATTCATGGCTATTTTAAATCGCATCGATTGTCGCATCCCTTGAATGCCTATTCTACTGCCCTGTTCATCAGCCGTCTTACTCCGCAGGACGTGGTACTTGAACGAACGGTACAATTATACACACGCCTCAAAAAACAACATCGGTTCATCGTGTCACCGCTATTGATCTCTTTCGTCTATTTTCACGCTACGACACGCGGTGAGTTAGACGAGCTCGCCTCGCGTATCGAAACGGTCTATCAACGACTCAAACGGCGATTCGGACGCGCTCAACAGACGTATGTCGTCGCCTTGATATTCGCTTTATTGCCTGAAGACGATTGGGATCGCTATATCGCACAAGTGGAGGCATCCCGTAAGATACATCGTAAACACCATGTTCCGCTGTCGTTTCACGGTATGCTTGCGTTACTCGGTGATCCAAATGTTCACGCTTCGTCACTCGAACGGATGGCAGAGGCGTTACGCTCCGATTTACATTTTAAGTACCGGAAAGACTTAGTCTATTTGACAGCAATCCGATTGTATTTAAGTCAACAAACAATCCTGCAACAACTCTTCCCATCTTCGATTCTCCCACCGGACGGCGCCGACGCGATTCCGTTCTTACTCTTCCCTGTTGATTTGACCGATACGTCCCATGCGACAGACGGCGGGATCGACGGAGGATTTGATGGTGGTGGTGACGGCGGCGGGGGTGGCGAGTAATCTTTTACTCCATCAAAAAAAGGCAATCGGTATCCGGCATTTCTGCCGGACATCGATTGCCTTTAATTTTAGTTATTCCTTATCTTGTTGGTTGTCATCATCAGACGGCTGGACATCCCCATCTTCATCTGAAGCATGGGACAAATCGGGTGCCTCTTCACTCGAAGCATCGTTGTCTGGTCGTTCTGTTTTCTCAGCATCTTGTTCTTGCTCTTGATGCTTCGATTCTTTTTCATCCTTCGATTTTTCCGGAACCTCCGCATGGTTCTGCGGATCACGCCCCGCAATCTCATCCTTCGTCATTCGGTTACCTGAAGTAATCGGATCCGTTTCTTTATCGTGTTGATCAGCCATTTGGCATCCCCCTTAAAATGTACTTGTTCCACCTTTTAAGGTATTCCCGACTGAAGAACGGTTAAACCTCAGCACGCCCTCGTATGATGTCCTCGACGAGCAGTTGATCGATCGGTTGAGGATGATGAACCTCGTATCCTTGTACATACAACAACTCATCTAACGTTTGAATGTGCTGCAGCTGAGACGGCGTTTCGACTTCCTGAATCACGAGCGCGATGTTCAACGTCGACGTCAAGGAATGAACAGAGCGAATCATCGAGCGTTCCAGCTGATTTTGAACGAGTCGACGCGTAAAGATTGGATCGAGTTTGACCGCTTGAACAGGCAGGCGTAACAACGAATTGAGTGACGCATAATGACTACCGAAGTGATCGACGGTCAGACGATAGCCTGCTTGGCGTAACTGTTCCAAGCGTTTGATCGCAAAACGACGACGTGTTTGCAGTACTTCCTCACGAATTTCTAGAATGAGACGCTCATTCGGGAAGTAAGACTCTTCTGTTAGTCGAATTAACTCGGAAAAGAGTTGATCCGACTCGAACTGATTTGCCGATAGATTGACAGCGACGGAAATCTTACGACCAAACGTTTCTTCTAGCCGTCGTTGGTCCAAGATGGCCTGACAGATCGTAAATCGACCGATGTCCGGAAAAATCTCCATCTTCTCAGCAATCGGAATGAAATCCGTCGGACTGACAAAGCCAAGCACTGGATGGTTCCAGCGTAAAAGTGCTTCTACCGCGACATAATGTTCTTGTTTGGCATCGACGATCCATTGGTAATAAAGTTCGAACTGCCCTCGTTCCAGTGCATGTGACAGCTCTGATTCAAGGACCGATGCAAACGGGTGTTGCTCCGCATGTCGGTTCGGATTGACGAACGAGGTCCGTCGTTTCCCGTCGTGTTTCACTTGTTGCATCAAGGCTTCCGCTGCATAAATCTGCGTCTGACGACTCGCCATGTCACCCGTCAAGAGACTGACCCCAGACGATGCCGTCACGTGAATCGGTTCGTCCGCGACACCAACGATTGGTTGCTCGATTGCTTCCGTGACGATGCGGGCATAGTCTATTGCATGCTGTTCGAATTCTTGCTCTTGCTCAAGTTCTGCCAATACGACGAACTCATTACCATCCATCCGTCCGACGACATGATTCGGTAACGGTACATATTTTAGACGACTTGCAATTTCACGCAATACTTCATTCCCTATCCGGTAACCGTGCGTAGCATTGATCGCATGAAAACGGTCGAGGTTCAAGACCATCAAGAAAGCTGGATGAATCGTCACACTCGAAATTAAACGATTCATATAGCGTTCGTTATAGACATCTGTCAAAGCGTCTTTGATGACATACGTTTCAACGTTGATTGATTTACTAATGATGTCAGCGTAATGTTCCACAAGTGCAATATCCTGCTCCTTGAAGTCGAATGGTTGATCGTCGAAGGCGCACAACGTCCCGATCTTCTCATTCTCAGCATTCTTGATTGCCACTCCCATGAAACTTCCGTTCCCCAGTGCTTTCGTGACCGGATGATTGACCGTCAATGGATCGTTGAGCAATTCACTGATTGAAACCTTTCCATCCGTTTCATCGACGACCAGCTTACAGAGAACGTGTTGGAAGACATGGGTCGAGCCTTCTTCAATCAATTGTCGCTCTTGATTGATCGCCTTGACGACAAAGTTGCTATATGAATCATTTAATGCAAAAAACAACGTGTTGACGCCGATCCGTTCACTCAGTTTTTCAAGAATCTCTTCGACGAGCGGATGCAATGCTTCATAACGAATGTGTGAATTATTCACCGTGTCTTCCTCCTTTCTCAGTCGATTGTCGGTCATGCGTCGAGCGGGAGTTGAATGATGAATGTACTGCCCTTTCCTTCCGTTGATTGGACGGAAATAGCTCCACCATGATCAAGCACGATCATGCGACAAATCGCGAGTCCTAAGCCGGTTCCACCGATTTTACGTGTATCCGAGTTATCTGCTCGGTAAAACTTATCAAAGATATAAGGTAGGGCTTTCTCTGGTATACCGAGCCCTTCGTCCGAAATCTCAATCCGTAATTGATCCGACTGGTTTGACCCTTTGATCCGGATTGCGCCACCTTCAGGTGAATATTTAATCGCGTTCATGATCAAGTTCGTGAACAGCTGTTTCATCTTTTCACTGCTTGCTGAAATCGTATAGGTGCCTGGATCGAACTGGACACTGATGCGATGCGCGCGACTCGCGAGATCAAACATCGGTTTCATCTCGAACATCAATTGTTTCACATCAAGCGGTTCTTTTTGCGTCCCATGCGTCGAATCTTCTCCTTTTTGAATTTCCAAGATGTCATTGATCAATTCCGCCAAACGAACGGTTTCTGAATGAATCGTCTGCAAATATCGCTTTTGGCGCTTCGGATCCACTTCTCGTTTCATCAATAATTCCGTGAAGCCCATGATGGAAGAGAGCGGTGTCCGCAACTCGTGCGACACGATTGAGACGAATTCTGCCTGCTTAAGATCAAGTTCCTTATCTTTCGTCACGTCCCGTAAGACGAGCATCATGCCCCACTCGACGTTTGCGATCGCAATCCGCTCGGCGTAAGCACTGAGTAGCAAGTTCCCCCGAAACGCTGATAGTTCGATCGTTTCTCCCGGAATATCTCCATTCATCAGTTGACCGATGTAGTCATGGAGTGCGTCTGGCTGATCGACATGTTCAAACAGCGACGTCGCCCGTTCGTAGGCGTGGCGGAATCCTTGCGCTTGATTGACGAGCTTCGGTGGAAACATGTTCAACAAAGCTTGGTTCGCATAGATCTGTTCCCCACTACTCTCGATGTATAGGACAGCTTCCCGAATCGAGTCGAGGAGCTGATACGTCTTGATTTTTTCATGCTCCATCTGATGGAACAGGAGATGGCGTTCAAGCGTCATTCCGAGTTTTCGTGATAGATCAAGTAAGTCCCCGACTTGCTCTAGATTGAACTGAGGAAAAGCATGACGAATATAAAGTAACCCGACGACTTGTCCATTACTTGGAGATTGGACGGGGATCGCCGATTCGAACTGATCGCCAATCGGTAATTGAACCGATTTACGCATGACGAACGCCCGACGTAAGACAGAATATTGATCGAGATCTTTTTCGATCAGCTCCATCTCGTCGATGCCTTGCGCGACGAAATGATTCAACTGTTCACGACGGTACAAGAGGATGGCACCTTCTTTTACATCGAGCAGTTGCAACAGGATCGTCAGGACGGTCTCACAGGCCGCTTCGACATTTTGCGTCGCTAACGCTTCCATGATTTCATTGCGTTGCTTCAATTTCAGTTCGACTTCTCGTAAATTCTGTTGTAATCGATTGATTTCACGTTGATCGAGTGATGTGAGTCGTGCCTCAGCTGATGCTGGAACCGTTCCTTGGCGCAATCGGTAAGGACGGTCCTTCGAGTGGTCGCGTAAGATTCGTTTCAACGTGTATCCTCCTTTCAAAATTCATTCCTGTTACAAATTATAGCATGGTCCCTATTTGATCGACAGTTCGAGTACTGTCTTCCTTATATGCTGCTTTGCACTAATGCGCGAAATGCCTCTTCAAAGGCCCGGTCCGCATCGCGCGTCCGTTTTTTCGGTCCTTTCGTCCGTCCACCCGCTCGTCGGATTTGTTGTCCGACATGGCGTGTATGAAGCAATAGATCGATATTCTCGTTCGTAAACTGACGACCATTTTGGTCCATCGCGAAGCCTCCTCGCGCTAAGACGAGTGCTGCTAAACCGTAGTCTTGGGTCACGACGAGATCGCCACGTTTCATCCGATTGACGATCGCGTAATCGACGGCATCTGGTCCTTGTCCGACCGTGATCGTCGTCGCCCCCTCCCGCATCATCTGGTGTGCTGTATCACAAACTAAAAAGACGTCACGTCCCTGTCGGTGTCGAACGACGAGATCGACAACGGGACATCCGTCTGCATCTACGAAAATAGACATCTGAATCCTCCCTTGTTGTTTCCACTATCAGTGTCACAAACCAAAAGATTTCTTGTCAAGTCGCGTTTCCCATTTGACCGTTTCTTCGTTCTTTCGGACAATGGAAAAGAGAGGATGTGTTGAAATGAACGCTGCGACGTTCCAATCTTTTTACCTGTTATTGAAAAAAACGAAACCCCCGGTCGGATTATTATCCGCTGCCGTTTCCGTCTCCGTCATCCAAGCGCTGGCAGCACTCGCCATCCCTTGGTTCTTAAAGACGTTGATTGACGGTTTTACAGTCGATCGACTGACTCCGCAGCTGATCAGTTTGTTCGTGATCGTCTTCGTCGTCCAAGTCGTCGCGAACGCCTTGTCCATCTATTGGTTACAGATCGTTGGTCAACGGATCGTCGCCAATTTGCGGACGCTCTTATGGAAACACCTGTTGACCTTATCGATTCCGTTCTATGATGAGACGAAATCAGGTGAGCTTGTCTCTCGGCTCAATAGTGACGCTACGACACTCCAGCAATTGCTGTCGGAGCAACTCGTCCGCCTGCTGACATCACTCGTCTCGATCATCGGAGCGATCACGATCCTGTTCTTCCTCGACTGGCAAATGACACTCGTCATGGTCATCGCTGTACCCGTGACGCTACTAATCATCATCCCGCTCGTGCGGAAGTTGCATAAGATATCTCGTGAGACTCAGAAGGAACTCGCGGGATTATCCGGTTTTTTTGCCGAGATGCTCGGTGAAGTCCGACTCGTCAAATCGCAAGCGACTGAATCCTATGAGCTCGACCGTGGGAAAACTCGCATCGAGAATCTTTATGGCTATGGCGTCAAGGAAGGACGAATCCAAGCCCTTTTGTTGCCAATCTTTAACGTCACCTTGACGACGATGTTGATCTTGATCATCGGCTTTGGTGCCTACCGCGTCGCGACGAACCAGATCACAGCAGGTGAACTCGTCGCCTTCTCACTCTATTTGTTCCAAATCATGACGCCACTCGTGACGATGACTGAATTCATCACGAAGTTACAGAAGGCTCGCGGGGCGACAGAGCGAATCATCGAGCTTCTCGATGAGACACCGGAAGCACCTGGAGCGCTTGTTGCGCCGCGTCCGTTTACGGACGTCACGGTCGATCACCTATCATTCGGATACAATGAGACGCCCATCCTCCAGGATGTCAGCTTTACGTTACCACGCGGCAAGACGACAGCGATCGTCGGTCCGAGTGGATCCGGGAAGACGACATTATTCGCGATACTGGAGCGATTCTATCAACCGACGTCCGGGCAAATCCGACTCGGAGATCAATCCATCGCTGATTTAACGTTATCGTCTTGGCGCCAAGCGATTGGTTATGTTGCCCAAGACTCCCCTGTTTTATCGGGAACGATCCGTGACAATCTCGTTTACGGTCTTGCGGAAGACGTCAGTGAAGACAAAATCCGGGAGGCTGCACGGATGGCGAATGCCGATACGTTCATTGAACGTTTTCCGGAGGGGTATGCAACTGAAATCGGGGAACGAGGTGTCAAGTTGTCTGGTGGTCAACGCCAACGGATTGCGATCGCACGTGCACTCCTCCGAGATCCGGAAATTCTATTGCTGGATGAAGCCACGTCAAGCCTCGACTCTGAGTCCGAGCGGGTCGTTCAGGAAGCACTTGAACGATTGATGGTCGGACGGACGACGTTCGTCATCGCCCATCGTCTCGCGACAGTCCGTCATGCCGATCAAATCATCGTCCTTGAAGATGGTCGGATTTCCGGCATCGGGACACATGATCGTCTTGTCGTCGACAATCCATTGTATAATAAGCTCGTAACGCAACAATTCATCGGCACGGAACGTGCAAGGGGGAATCACGTATGAAGACAGTCGGTTTCATCGGATTAGGTGTCATGGGACAAGGCATGGTCCGCAATCTGCGCAAGGCAGGTTTTACAGTCAAAGGATACAATCGTACGAAAGAAAAAGGACTTGTCCTTGAAGCAGATGGTGTCGAGATCGTCGATACGATTCAAGACGTCGTCACGGATGTCGACGTCGTCATCTCGATCGTCGGTTATCCGCAAGACGTCGAGCAGATCTACTTCGAAGACGGAATCCTCGATCATGCGGCACCAGGAACGATTCTGATTGACATGACGACATCCAGTCCGGCTCTTGCAGAACGCATCGCGCAGGAAGCGGCAGCACGCGGTCTTCAGGCACTTGACGCACCTGTCACAGGTGGTGACCTCGGTGCGAAGAACGGAACACTCGCCATTCTCGTCGGTGGTGAAGAAGCGACTTTCGCACAAGCGAAGCCATTATTCGAAGCGATGGGAAAATCGATTTCACTCTTCGGTGGTCCTGGTAAAGGACAATCGGCGAAACTCGCGAACCAAATCGCAATCGCCGGCTCGATGATTGGAACAGCGGAGATGCTGTTGTTCGTCACGCGGTCCGGGATTGACCCGACGCAATTCATCGAGACGATCAAATCTGGTTCTGCCGGTAGCTGGAGTCTAGAGAACTTGATTCCGCGCGTCATCGCTGAAAACTACTCACCTGGTTTCTTCGTCAAGCACTTCATCAAGGATATGCGGCTTGCCCTCGAACGCGGCGCTGAGATGGGCATCGCGACACCTGGTCTTGCACTGACGAAGGATTTATATGAACAACTTGCTGAGCTGGGTTATGCTGATTCCGGTACACAAGCACTTTATCTGTTGCTCGCTGAACGTTCACGCGCTTCGGTAGAATGAGCAAAAGCCTGTACGCTACGTCTACTGACGTAATGTACAGGCTTTTTTCGTTCATCCCTCGACGGATGATTGACGTGTTGGTTTCAAGCGTTCATAGAAGTGTGCCATCGTCGTATCGAAGTATGGCGTCAAGAAGATGACCCCCACAGTACTAAGTAGTGCGAGGATACCCCAGCCGATGAAACTCAGGTAAAGCATGATCAGTTCACGCTTATGCCCTTTCATCATCCGACGACTCTCACCGAGTACTTGCCAAAACGACAATTCCGGTCGGTCGACCAAAATGTACGGAACGAGGCGATACGCTAGATAAAAGTACAATGCCGGTAAAATCAAAAATGATCCGACATAGACCAATACCGTCACGATCGCGTAAGCGGCAATCGTCCGGAAAGCACGTCGAAACGAAGAAAATCCTTCGAATAACGTTCCGATGCCAGCAGATTCCCCGCGTGTGAAGCGTAAGTAAGCAATCGTTCGTCCGACCGTCACCGGAGCAAGGACGATCGTTACGACCATGTTCAGTCCGGCGAAACGGACCATGCTGTCAATGTCATCTCGATCAAAAGACATCCGGCTTGCTGCAAGCGCAAAGATCAGGAAGTAGATGATCGAGATGCTTAGCCCGACCAGCCAGCGTCCTTTTAGTGTACCAAGGGCGTCTTGTTTTAATTGTTTAGGATTCATGTCGTACTCCTTCATTTCCACTATTTCCATCTTTGATTCTAGCGTAGTCCCGTTAAAAAACCTAGTTATCCCACTCTGCTTTTCAAACGCATCACCGAATCGTCGAAAATCCGTCACGAACACATACAAAAAAATCCATTTCTCTCATCTCATCAGATTTGAAAAATGGATTCGTGCGGTATAGGATTAGCCGAGAAGTCGTTTCAATGCTTCAACACGTTCTTTTTGAATGATACCGTCTTGTAAGACAGCGGATCCCACATGTAGTTCCGATGCCTTCGTCGCTTTAAGAAGCGTTTCCGCATTCTCAAGCGTAATCCCGGACCCTGGTAAGATGATCAAGTCTGGATGTTCCTCGATCAAGCGCGCAATCGTCTCTTTTCCTTCTAGTGCCGTCGCTTGACCACCTGACGTCAAGATCCGGTCGACTTCCGGAAAATCAGCGAGCACTTCTGTCGCTTCGAAAATATCACGACTACTGTCGATCGCCCGGTGGAACGTCAGTGACAGTTCCCCTTTATGTTTGATAATTCGACCAAGGAAGCCTTCGTCGATGCGACCGTCTGCGGTCAATGAGCCAACGACGATCCCGGCAGCACCGAGTTCACGGATCAAGTCGATATCCGTGATGATCGTCTCCTCATCTGATTTCGAATAGACGAACGACTTACTATGTGGTCGAACGAGGACGTGAACCGGAATCTCGACCGTCGAGACGACTTGACGAATCAGTCCATAGCTCGGCGTCAACCCACCTTCGGATAATGCGGAAACGAGCTCGATCCGGTCCGCTCCGGCTTGTTCTGCTGCGACCGCTTCTTCTACGGTCGATGCGATGATTTCTAACATGATGCATCCCTCCCGCATCAGTGTATCATGAGACGACCATCCAGTTCACGCGTTCGTTGAACAGTTTCATCTCCCACGATGGTGGATAGGAGGCTGGACTGAGGACGATCTTTGCACGCCGGAACTCTGCCACCTTATATTTACGATTGCCTTGGAATTCATCATTTGCCAAAAAGGCATAGACGTCCTTCGTACAACTGATGACGGCTTTTTGAATCAGTGAGGATTCAATATCATCGCTGACGAAGCCACGCTCGATTTCAGCACCGTCAAACGATAGAAAACAAGCATCAAAAGCGTAAGCATCGAGCGCCTGCAAGACTTCGACTCCGACCGTCTGCCCGTAAGCATCGACTGTCCCACCGAGTAATCGAATTTCACCTTTGAACGGTCCCGTCTTACGGCACTGCTCCAAGTGACTAGCGACCATCAGTGAGTTCGTAACGATTGTCGCGTTTCCCGTTAAATACGGCAACAGATGCTCGACCGGCTCACCTCGACCAAGAAAGATACAGGAATAATCGCTGAGCCATCCTTTCGCATAACGCGCTAAACGGCGAGATAACTGATCCGTCCGACGTGAGATCGGTGTCTCTCGTTTTCCTCCTTGATAGATGGCGCCACCATAGACGCGCTTCAATTGCCGTTCCCGTTCGAGTTCCTCTAAGTAGCGTCGTACCGTTTCTCCCGAGACATCGAGACGTTCGATCAAATCCTTCGTCATGACTTTCCCTTCCTCTTCCAGCCATTCCATGATGCGTGATTTCCGCTCTTCTCCTAACAACGACACGTGCGCTTCCCCCTTCACAGACAAGTTCTAGTTCTAGTGTATCGAACGTCTGTAAAGGTCTTGTAAATCAGATGTAAATAAACGTGTAGTTCCTATGAAATGTCGTTGAATTCGTCCGTTATCCGACTTTTTTCACAAACAAAAGACGCATCCGCATCTCAATGAACGAGATGTAGATGCGTCTTAATGACTCATTCAGACGGTTTCTTTGCAAAGAGTGGAATCTTAGATTCTGTTCCTTGGCGAATCCGTTGGATGTTCTCGCGGTGCTTGAAGATGACGAACAAAGCAAGAACCGTAAAGAACGTCGGAACGATCCAATCGTTCGTCAAGAAGCCGATGGTGATGGAAACAACGATTCCGACACTTGCCGCCACGATTGAACTGAGCGACACCATCCGGCTCAGACGAAGTGTCGTCAAAAAGGAGACGAGCAGGAAGATGAACAGAACAGGGCTCGTCACGAGCAACATCCCTCCGGACGTCGCAACTGCCTTTCCGCCTTTGAACTTCGCGAAGATCGGATAGATATGACCGATGACAGCTGCTAATCCAGCAAACAACGGATGTATATCTGCTCCCATTAAGATTGGAACAAGGCTTGCGACGGCTCCTTTTCCGAAATCACCGATCAATACGATGATTCCCGCCTTTTTTCCCAAGACACGGAACGTATTCGTCGTTCCGAGATTCCCGCTACCATGTTGGCGAATATCCATCCCGTGTCCCCACTTCCCGACAAGAAGTGCGAACGGTATCGAACCAAGCAGATAGCCAAGAACTAAAATCCCTATGATTTCAATCATAGTCAACCTCCAACCTCTTAGTGACCGACTTTCATATATTCCTCAAGAGTCTGTCCGTTATTTTTAATTTGTGTCGCGACATCGACACCGACATAACGAATGTGCCATGGCTCATACGTATAGCCTGTCCGTGATTGGAAACCACGATCGTAGCGCACGATGAAACCATATTTGGCTGCGTTATTCGCAATCCATTTTCCTTCTTTCGTATCACCAAGGGCAGCTGTTAACCCGTTACCAACGCTTGGTGCCGAAATATCAAAAGCAAGACCTGTTTGGTGCTCACTGTTACCAGGACGAGCTGAATATTGATCAGCAGCTGCCTTGCCATCACGTGCGACATAATTATTATACAATACTTTTTGACGTGCGCCTGAACGGAATCCGCTGACAGCGTTCAATGTCACGCCTTCTTTTTTAGCAGCGGCGAACATCTTTTCCATCTGTTTCGCAGCCGGCGCCCGCATGTAGCTTTGCTCGAGCACGCCCGAGTATGAGAAGCTGACGTTCGGGACGACAAGATCCGATGGCTTGTAGTCGATCGGCAAGCCGTATTTCTTATTGACGACGACGAAATTACCCAGTGATAGATTTGCTTTGGCATTTGCTGATTTATCGACGTCCGGTGTTTCATCTTCTGGTTTCGACGGTTTCTCTTGTTCTGGATCCTGAGATGAACTATCCGGTTTATCCGTCGATTCGTCTTTGTTGTCTTCTGTTTTGTTCTCTGAAGCTGGTGTATCGTCTTTTTGTTCTTCTTCTTTTTTCGTCTCATCCGAAGAACCTTGATCTTCTTGCGTTGCCGCGTCAGACGAATTGTCTTCTTGTTTTGCTTCTTCTGACGTATCGTCTTTTGCTGTTTCGTCTGTTTTATTTGTTTCGTCTTTGTTCGTGTCTTTTGCTGTGTCTTCTTTTTTCGTTTCGTCGTTTGATTGTTTTGTCTCATCTGATTTCTGTTCCGTTTTCGTTGTATCATCCGCTTGTTGATCCCCAGGATTACATCCTGCAAGGAGAAGCGCTAACGTACTGACGGTTACGATTTTTTTCATGAGTAAGACCCCTCTTCTTTTTATGCTTCTCTATGTTACCGCTAATCGTTCCATCCGTCGAGTCTACTTCCGACAGATAGAGTAAGTCCCTACCTTACTTCAGCTTCTTTATTTTCGCAAATGATTCTGATTTTGTCATCGGTCGTTAGTACCAAGTGCTAAATTTTACTGTTCAGACTGAAAAAGAAAAAAGCAGAACCGATTCAAAAATCGATTCCGCTTTTGATGTATCTCTTCACGCTTCCGTTAAGAGTGCTGCGTCCGTCTCGCTCATCTTCTCATAAATTTCGTGCCAGTTCGGGAACACCTTCGGCAAGCGAATCGGTCGGAAGTTTTCTTTCTTGACGACGACGTGTGTCGTCTTCGCAGAGACCGCAAGCTTCCCGTCCGGATGTTTGACCGTATAGCCATAAATCGTCCGCAATCCATCGTAATGATCAATCCAGACCGTGACGACCGCTGTATCACCGTACGTCAACGAGCGTTTGTAATCGAGATTGACATTCGTGACCGGGGAGACATAACCCGCATCTTCCATCTCCTTGTAATCAAGACCCAAGGACTGGATTAATTCTGTCCGTGCGAGTTCCAAATAGACGAGATAATTCGAATGATAGACGATGCCCATCATGTCCGTCTCGGCGTAGCGGACAGGTATTTCAATCGTGTGCATGTAGCTTCCCCCTTAAAAATCCTCTTTTTCAAGATAGGACCATTCTGAACCGGACAAGCTAACTTTGTCAATTAATCGCATCGACTGCTTCGCGATCGCCTGTTCGACGATCGTGATCGCCGCCCGTGCGTTTCCGTTCGGAACGACATCAATCTTCTCGGTAAGCGTCAACCGTGCGTCCTCCGTCAGCTCGTATCCGAACCGTGCTGCGTATCCTTCAATGATTTGAATCAACTCGTCTGGCGAATAATTCGGGAAGTGGAACGATCGCTTAAAGCGTGATTTCAGTCCTGGGTTACTCGCAAGCAAAGCGTTCATCTGTTGCTCGTAACCCGCAAGGACGACGACGAGATTGTCTTGATGTTTCGTCATCTCATCCACGAGCGTATCAATCGCTTCCTTCCCGAAGTCGTTCGCTCCACCGTTTAACGCATACGCTTCATCAATGAATAAGACACCACCCAGCGCGTCGCGAATTGCGTCGCGCGTCTTTTGCGCCGTTTGTCCGACGTAACCGGAGACGAGATCCGCCCGGCTGACGACTTTCAGATGTCCGCGTTTCAAATAACCGCATTGTCGTAACACATCAGCATAAAGCTGCGCGACAGTCGTCTTTCCGGTCCCGCTATTGCCGCTAAAGACCGCATGCAATTCGACCGGTAAGACTTTATAACCAGCTTCCCGGCGACGTTTTTGCATTGACAACAGAGCTTCAATCTGTTTGAGTTCATCTTTAAGATCAGACAATCCGACGAGCGAAGCGATCCGCTCCTCAACGGTTGCGTCCGGTTCTTGCACCATCTCGAAGTCTTCTTGTTCGAGTAAGGCAAAGTCTTCGTGACTGGCACTCTCTCCAAGGCTTGATCCCTTCTTGAAGATCGCATCAAGCACGATATTACGGACGGCGCGTCCATTTCCGAAACTGGCGTCAACTCGTTCTCGCTCAAGCCGTCCGAGCAACGCCCGCTCTGCTTGTTCCGTCAAGACGTAATCGTTCGCGGTCGCGATCGAACGTCCGATGGCGAGCAGCTCCTGATCCGTATAGTCAGCGAGTAGATAATGATTTGATTCCGGGAAACGACTCCGGAGTCCAGGATTCGCCTTCAGGAAATCACGCATCTCTTCTGGGTATCCAGCAAGCACGACCGCAAATCGCCCTGCATATTCCCCACTCGTCATCGCTGCGACGAGCGTATCAATCGCGGCCTGACCATAATCGTTCCCACTTTGTCCGGCACGTTTTAAGGCATAGGCTTCATCGATGAAGAGCACCCCTCCGACGGCTTCGCGGACTTTACTCATGACCTGTTCTTCCGTCTGACCGACGAACGCACCGACAAGCGATGAACGATCCGTCTCGACGACTTCCGGTCGTTCGAGAAGTCCGAGCTCGTGATAGATTTTTGCCATCAGACGGGCAAGCGTCGTCTTTCCGGTTCCGGGGTTACCCATGAAGATCATGTGTAGCGATGGTTGATCGCTTGAACGGTAGCCATCTTCCGATCGTTTTTGTTGATACTTCAAGAAGCGATACATATGATGGACCCGTTGTTTGATGTCTTCGAGACCAATCATCGCGTCGAGTTCTTCGAGTGCTGAGCGTTCGACTTGTTTGCTTTCGACGGGGAGCAAAGCGACGACACGTTTGAGATCCTGGATTGTCGTCGCTTTCAGTTCCGTCATCTCGCGAAACGCTTCTCGGGAATAGAAACGCTCTTGCAAGCTATCGACGAATGTCTGCGCTGTCTGTTCAAGCGTGGCACTCGAACGCAGTAATGCCGTTCCAGCTTCGAACAGTTCCGTCCAGCGACCAGCATCCAATCGACGCAACCGTTCCGTCAGTTCGACGATTTGTTCCGTCTCCTCGACGATTTGGCTTGCTTGGAGAATCAGTTCTTTCGTCGCTGATCGTTTGGCGTTCGCATTGTCCGTCTCGCGAATCGTCGGAAACGTATGCGCAACAAGGCGCTGATACGTACTTTGTAATTGTTGTTCCGTCAACAACTGCTCAAGACGAGCTGGCAAACGACCATGCTGACGGATTTCTTGCATCCAACTCTCAGCTAAGGCATCCAGTCGTCCCGTCATGATATAGCGATGTTCGACGAGTAACGCCAAGATGCGGACGAGTGCTTCCGTCTCTCCAAGCAACCGGCTACTTTGAGCATACCGTAAGGCGAGCACCTCCTCGACCTTCGCGCCCTCTTCCCACGCTTTGATTTGATTGAACATCTCCTCTTTCGAGAATGCTTCCATGTTGAACCTCCTGCGTCTCGAAAAAACCGACTTTGTCCGCTACCGTTTCGTAGCGTCATCGCCGGTCGTTTCTTGTTTATTTTGCTTTTAACCAATCCGGATCGAACGTATCGATCGTTTCAAAACTCTTCATCTTGACAGAGTAGAACAGTTTACCGTTATTACGTGACTCCGCACCGAGTACTTTCGAACGGTCGGAAGCGACATAATACGTTGCTTGTTCTTGGTTGTTTTCTTTATCGAAGATCGATGGGTATTGTTTGATCCAGTCTTCTGGTACCGTGCTTGATGGTTCTTTTTTCACATACACGTCTGCTGCCATTCCAGCGATGTCCGCTTCTCCCTCGACTTGTCCGAAGTCACCTTTGTTGATGAAGGCGAGGATCTGTTCGTTGAAGCCACGTGAGAGGAATGGGCGCGGCGCACTGACACTTTTGCCGGCTTTCGTCTCATTGACTAACTTCCCTGTCGCATCATACTCACGGAACATCGTCCCGTTCCAGATCGCAAGCGATCCTTTTGACGGACCGTCTACGACTTCTGTCCGGAAATGACCTTTGTCATTAAAGACGACTTCATACGTGCGTGATTCAAGTTCATCTTTTTTCGTCGCGAGCTTCTTCTCAACATATTGGATGCGTGTCATCGTATAAAACGGTTTGACCGTCGCGGCTTTTTCATCGCTTGCGGTCTGCGTCTTGTTCAAGAGATAAAAATTGTAGGCAAGGAGGATCGCCATTGCCACGATTGCTACTGCAATCCACGTGCTCGTTCGTTTCGTCATGCCATGTACACCTTCCTAGCTCAAGTCTCTATTCCTTATCATCGTATCGGTTTTATAAGGAGAATACAAAGGGTTTGTCCGAGATTTCACGATTTCTGACTAAATTCGTCAGACTTTTGAACAAATCAGAAAATGGTCAGGACGACAAAAAAAGGCGAACCGAATGAATTCGGTCCACCCTTGATTACGTTTATGCTTCTTTCGGCGTCAGCGAGACGATCATCGACTCATCGACCAAGTAATAGCTATGATGCGGCATTTCACGCAAATAGCCATCTTGAAACAACATCGCGCAGTCGACTTGGAACGTTTTGCTATACGGTTTCAACGGGAGTTTCTTCACCCGGTCAAAATAGCGATCGACGGCAACCTGGACATGATCCATCTCATAGACAAGTTCTCGGTCTTTTGCCTCCATGATGGTGAATGTCTCACGCGACATGTAAAACACTTGTGTCGAACGTGCTTTCAAATACGGCTCCAACTGCTTTAAGTCGATGCGTTGTTCGTTGTCTAAAAGCACTGTCCGATTCGTCCCTTTCGGTAGTTCGGATTCAAAAGCATGCGTCGCTTGTTTGACTTCATCAAGCGTCACGTCACGCATCGGCAACGGCTGGTCTTCCTTCGGTTGAAACCACTTCTTGAATCGGTTCACCTTTTTCCTCCTCTCGTCAAAAAAAGGTGGGGTTTCCCCCACCTTTGATTAGACAACTTATGCTTGTTGGAGACGCTCACGAAGGACCATTGGAAGGATCCCGCCGTGACGGTAGTAATCGATGTCGACTTCTGAGTCGAAACGAGCGATCGCTTCGAATTCAGTGACTTTTCCGTCTGCCGCTGTCGCTGTGACTTTAACGATGTCACGTGGACGAACAGACTCATCGATTGCGATGCTGATCGCTTCTTCACCTGTTAAACCAAGTGTTTCAGCTGTCGTGCCTGCCACGTATTGCAGTGGAAGAACACCCATCATGACGAGGTTTGAACGGTGAATCCGCTCGAAGCTTTCCGCGATGACGGCTTTGACGCCGAGCAAGTTCGTTCCTTTTGCTGCCCAGTCACGTGAAGAACCCATACCGTAATCTTTACCAGCGAGGATGACGAGACCTGTGCCATCTTCTTTATACTTCATCGCAGCATCGTACATCGCCATCGTTTCGCCTGTTGGCCAGTACGTCGTGAAGCCACCTTCTGTACCTGGTGCGACTTGGTTACGGATGCGGATGTTCGCGAACGTTCCGCGCATCATGATTTCGTGGTTACCACGACGTGAACCGTATGAGTTGAAGTCTTTTGGTGCAACCCCTTTGTTGACGAGGTATTGACCGGCTGGTGTCGTTTTCGAGAATGAACCCGCTGGTGAGATGTGGTCCGTCGTAACCGAATCAGCAAACTTACCGAAGACACGGAGTCCGTTGAGGGCTTCGACTTGACCAGCTTCCTTCGCCAAGTTCTCAAAGAACGGTGGGTTTTGGATGTACGTCGACTCACCGTCGAAGTCGTACTGATCCCCTGTTGGCACATCAAGGTTGTTCCAACGTTCGTTTCCTGTGAAGACTGAATCGTATTCTGCACGGAAGCTTTCTGGTGTGACGACCGTGTTGATGATCGTTTGGATCTCATCACGTGACGGCCAGATGTCAGCGAAGAAGACTTCTTGTCCGTCTTTGCCTGTTCCGAGTGACGCGTTCATGATATCGACGTCGACTGTTCCTGCAAGTGCATACGCGACGACGAGTGGCGGTGAAGCCAAGTAGTTCGCTTTGACGAGCGGGTGGACACGACCTTCGAAGTTACGGTTACCGGAGAGGACAGACGATACGAGTAAGTCTGAACCGAGGATTGCGTCTTCGACTGCGCGGTCGAGTGGACCAGAGTTCCCGATACATGTCGTACAGCCGTAACCGACCGTGTTGAAGCCGAGTTCGTCAAGGTACGTTTGGAGTCCTGATTTCTCGAGGTAATCCGTAACGACCTTCGATCCTGGCGCAAGTGATGTCTTGACGTATTTTGGAACCGAAAGACCGAGTTCGATCGCTTTTTTCGCGACGAGTCCAGCACCGATCATGACGTATGGGTTTGATGTGTTCGTACAGCTCGTGATCGCAGCGATTGCCACGTCACCCGTACGCATTTCAACTGCTTCGTCTTCGAACTGAACGACAGCGACTTTGTTCGCTTCTTCTTCCGCTAAGCCGAATCCAGCGTTTCCTTGTGGAGCCGTCAACGCTTTTTTGAATGATGTATGAACATCCGTCAAATCGATCCGGTCTTGTGGACGTTTTGGTCCAGCAAGGGCAGGAACGATTGTCGAAAGATCGAGTTCGACTGTTTTCGTGAATGTTGGATCTTCGTTTTGTGGCGTGTAGAACAAACCGTTTGCTTTCGAGTAGTTCTCGACTTTTTCGATCAATTCTTCATCGCGACCTGTCAGACGAAGGTACGTCAATGTTTCTGTGTCGACTGGGAAGAATCCACATGTTGCACCATATTCTGGCGCCATGTTCGCGATTGTTGCCCGGTCAGAAAGTGACATCAAGTGGAGTGATGGACCGAAGAACTCGACGAATTTACCAACGACGTTCTCTTGACGGAGCATTTCCGTTACACGAAGGGCAACGTCTGTTGCTGTCGTTCCTGGGTGCATCTCACCTGTAATGCGTACACCGATGACTTCTGGTACTGGGAAGAACGATGGCTGTCCGAGCATGCCCGCTTCCGCTTCGATCCCACCGACTCCCCAACCGAGGACGCCAAGACCGTTGATCATCGTCGTGTGTGAGTCCGTTCCGACGAGTGTATCCGGGTACACATCAACTGTACCGTCTGCTGTTTCCTTTTCAAGGACGACAGATGCCAAGTACTCGAGGTTAACTTGGTGGACGATCCCTGTTGCTGGTGGTACGGCACGGTAGTTATCGAATGCCGATGTCGCCCAGCGAAGTAATTTGTAACGCTCTTCGTTACGTTCGAATTCGAGATCCATGTTTTCTGCAAGTGCTCCAGCAAAACCGTAAGCATCGACTTGAACCGAGTGGTCAACGACGAGGTCGACTGGTACTTCTGGGTTGATGACCGATGGGTCTCCACCGAGATCTTGCATGGCTTTACGAAGTGACGCGAGGTCAACGACCGTTGGAACACCTGTGAAATCCTGAAGGATGACGCGTGACGGTTTGAACGGAACATCGACATCGTTCGAAACTTGAGCTGTTCCCCATTTCGCCAAGTTCTCGACGTGTTCACGTGTGATCGAACGACCATCTTGTTGACGAAGTACTGACTCGAGTAGGACACGAATCGAGTATGGAAGACGTTTGACTTCCGTCAATCCGAGTTCTTCCAATTTTTCAAGACTATAGTACTGATAATTCTTACCGTTTGCTTCAAACGAACGGCGTGCGCCAAAGACATCTTGCGACACATCTGTTTGCTTCATGGTGATTCCCCCTTTAAGTGTTCACGACATCAAGCCCCTGATACCGCTTACTTGTACAGTTCTATCATAGTATAATATGGATTCCGTTACAATTTGAAAGAACAAAAGACTTTCGATAAGTTTTACTTATTGCCGATATTAGAAAATTATTCTGTTGTCCTGTTTTTCTCATATTTCCAGTCTCGCGTTTCCATTTAGAATGTTCAGGGTACTTAAAAAGTGTAGTACGATATCCGATTCTTGTGGAGGCGTTTATTATGGCGAAATACAAAAGCGATGCAACGCACGTTATTACGACAATCATTTTTAGTGATTTAGAAAAAGCAAAAACAGGCTTTGCGATGATTAAGGATCTCGAGGCAATCAAAGAAATCGAGATGGATCAGATGGTTCTCGCAAAACGTGACGAAGCAGAGGGCTTCTCTTTCATCGATGCCATCGACTTCACACAACAGGACCAATCCTTCAAAGGCTCATTGATCGGCATGGCAATCGGTGTCGTTGGTGGTCCGTTCGGTATGCTCGTCGGCTCCGTTGCTGGTTACTTGATTGGTGCGAACCGGGATGAGAAGAACGAGCGGGAATCATTTGATTTGTTCAATCGGACGCTGAATCAGATCAATCCTGACCATTACGGTGTCATCTTGATCAGTGAGGTCAACGAAGATTCAGAAGCCGTCAATGCGATCGCCGCTGAACTTGGCGCGACGATTCGTCGGACTGGTGAGACATTACCGGATGGTACGGTCTAATCAAATCAGAGTTGTCACCTTTACGTTCTCGTTTTAAACGGGGACGTTTTTTAATTCCTGGATCACCTGTTTTGCTGCTTCCTGTGTCGTGTCAGGATCTACTTTGTTTAATGAATTTTGTTGTACGGATATGAGGATGTTTTTGTAGCTAATGATGAGGAGCTCGCCGTAACTACCGTTTGATTGATACTGAACCAGATCATTGCCTATGTATCGATTCGTATACGCAAAATGAATCGCTAACTGCGTATCTTGTTTTTGGTTTTCAAAATAAAGTGTCTCCTGGGTCGATGGCGTATCAATCGTTCCGTCAACCGTTAACCATCTTCTCTTCTCAAAACTCAAGGATTGGTCGACAGCCGTGAAGTCTGCACCGATCGTACTATCCTTCAACTGAAACTGGTCCATCTTCAAGTGTTCATTCATATGCTTGAACAGCTTTTCATACTGAACTGGATTTAAGATGGGGTGTTTCGTCTGATTCGTATGCGTAGTAGTTTTGACTTCTACTTTTTTCTGTTCCGTCGTGACCGCCTCATCCGTGCATCCAGCGATCAAAAACACACTTGAAAACAGAATCAACATAGTCCCCTTATAATTCATAGAATATCCTCCCCAATTGATAATAACCTTCCATCATTTCGCCTTAAAGTTGTACAGCGGTTTAATGATTTCGACGACATCAACCGTTTCTTTCGTATTACGGATGATTTCGTCCATCGGCTTGTAGACGAACGGCGACTCGTCACGCGTCGATGCGACGACTGAACTTGACCAGACATCGGTCATCGTCTTTTCGAACGCATCCAGTTCAACTGTTTTGAATGCTTTTGACCGCGACATGATTCGTCCTGCTCCGTGTGGCGCGGAATAGTTCCAATCGGGATTTCCTTTTCCTACGACGATCAAGGAACCATCACGCATGTTCATCGGAATGATTGCCCGCTCGCCGGCTTTTGCAGAGATGGCACCTTTTCGTAGAATCATCGCGTCAAGATCGATGTAGTTGTGGATCGTATCGAATTGATCCGCTACCGTCCATCCCATCGCCTCGAAAATGACCTCGGTCATCGCCTGACGGTTCAATGCTGCGTATCGTTGAGCAATCTTAAGATCATGGAGGTAACGCTCCATCGCTTCGCCGGAAACAGATGCTAAATCTTTGTTAAACGTAGACCGTTTTTCCTTCAATTGCTGTAAGGTCGTCTGTATATCCGACTCGCGCCCTTGTTGTTTTAATTCGGCGATGACTTGGTCAGCGTCAAATTGGAAGCGTGCAGTTTCTGCCTCTGCTTGATAATGTTCGGCAATCGTCTTCCCAAGATTGCGACTACCAGAATGAATGACGAGATAGCGCTGTCCTGCTGCATCCTGGTTCAGTTCGATGAAATGATTCCCTCCACCAAGCGTACCAATCGATAATCGTGCCCGTGTCTCGTTAAACGGTGCAAGTACTTGATCAAACGGTACCTGTTCGGACAATGGATGAGCTTGCTGACGTACCGACATGCCACTTGGAACGAGACGCTGAATCGTCGCGTCAAGTTTCGCATAATCGATTGGTTCTTGTTCAGCAAGTCGTGTACATAACATGCCGCAACCGATATCGACACCAACGAGATTCGGTACGACCTCGTCCGTCACATGCATCGTCGTTCCGATGACAGATCCTTTTCCAGCATGGCAATCTGGCATGATCCGGACGCGACTGTCTGTCGCAAATTGTTCCTCTAACATAGCGGTGACTTGCTTAATCGTCAGGTCGTCGACGTTATCCGTGAAAATCTTTGCTTCTCCATACGTGCCTTGAATCGTTTTCATACGATCTATCCTTTCTTTCCTGTCAGTTGATCAATCTGCTGTTTCTTTCATGATTTCAATGAATTGTTTCGTCAGTGTCGTCGGTCCCGTCTCCGTCAACCAGACGAAGGCTGTCGTACTTGCTGCACCGGATAGGTATGTCTGGTGCAGTCCTGTCATATCCAGTTCCCGCAACGTACTCTCCGGCAATACAGTCACCGCCTGTCCACTGCGGACAAGTCCGATCAGCGTCAAAACATCGGAACACGTCTCTTGCGATACTACGCTGAGCCGTTGACTTAACGTCTGAAAGACACCGAGTCCTTCTTGACTCGGAATGATGAGATCCGCGGTCGGGTGATCGGGGTGCCAGACTTGATGAAACGGTTCTTCTTCCATCCATTCAATCGAAATCCCTTGCGCATCAATCGGCAGACGGACGAACGCTGCGTCAAGCGACCGCTCTTTCAACCGTTCGATGAGCGCACTCGATTCTCCTTGGTGGACTTGTAAGATAATGCCAGGATGTCGTCGTTTCATCTGTTCAATCCATTCGACGAGCCGACTGGCTGATAAAGTGTTCACACCAATGCGCAAGATTCCCGTTCGTCCGGCTTCGATGTCGCTCACTTCCATCCGTGTCTCCTGCTCGAACTGTAGCAAAGAGACTGCTCGTTCATATAAGCGGTTGCCGCTCGAGGTAATCCGGATCCCGCGCCCTGCCCGCTCAATCAGACGAACACCTAGCTCTTCTTCCATTCGCCGAATTTGCTGCGTCAAGGCAGGTTGTGCCATCCGTAAGCGCTCCGCTGCTCGCGTGACGGATTGTTCCTCGACGACCGCACAAAAATAGCGGTACTGACGTAAATCCATATTCATCATCTCTTTCATATGTTTTCATGTATAAAGATATATAAATCATAACATCAATCATATGCTATGATGCAGGAATATCTGAAGTTTAAGAAAGGAGCTTTTTCATGAAACAAACGACTTCTACCTTCCAGTGGATCGTCTTTTTACTCGCGAACACGATTGCTTTACCAATCGTCGTCGCCAGTCTGTTCGACCTCTCATCAGTTGAGACTGCTGCCCTTGTCCAACGGTCGTTCTTTGTAGGCGGGATTGCCTGTTTCCTACACGGAGCCTTCGGCCACCGGCTTCCGATCGTATCGGGACCTGCCGGATCATGGGTCAGCATCTTCGTCGTCATCGCTGCACTACCGGTCGATTCAAAAACGGCCTTTACAATCGCGATGGCAGCCGTCGTCATTGCCGGCGTCGTCCTCATCATTCTCGGTTTGACAGGATGGACGAAATACTTATTACCCGTCTTTACACCGCTCGTCAGCGGAACGTTTTTGCTCTTATTATGTATTCAATTGACAGGTGTTATGCTCGGTGCCGTTCTCGCCGTCGAGGCAACACGCCTCGCCGGAATCGTCACGTTCTTGCTCGTGCTCGGACTCAGCCAATTTGGACCGAGTCGCTTACGTCCGTTTGCCTTGATGATCGGAATCATCGTCGGTTGGCTCGTCAGCCGTCCGTCGCTTCCTGCATCATCTAGTTTGTTCGCACCACCGCAAGCGCTACCGTTCGGATGGCCACAGTTTGACGGCAGTGCATTCCTTGTCGCGATTCCGTTCGCGATCTTGCTCGTCGTCAATTTAATTGCCGCTTTAAGCGCCGTCGAAGCGACGCTTCAAAAACAAGGACGTCTGCACCAAGGATTATCCATCGAAGGTGTCATTCATTTACTCGCTGCTACATTCTCGACGCTTGTCCCGGTGCCATTGCCCATCACGAGCGGATTCATCGCGCAAACGGGAAGCCGGAAACGTCGCCCGTTCTTGATTGCCTCGCTCGTCATCGCACTGATCGGTTTCTTCCCAAGCTTGATCGGGATCATCGCGACATTACCGCGTAGCGTTGCGAGTGCCGCGTTGCTTGCGACATTGCCGCACATGTTCCTGATTGCCTGGCAGTCTGCGGAAAGTAACATGGAGAACAGTCGCCGCCGCCATGCGTTTGCGATCAGTGCCGTCATCGGCATCAGTATCTTGTTGCAATCGACCGTCATCGCGGAAGTCCTGCCTTTGACGCTTCGTCCGTTCCTCAGTAACGGATTACTCGTCGGAACGATGCTTGTGCTCGGTTTCGAAATCATCGAAAAAGTGCGTTCTCGTCGCGTAAAGCAAGCGGATCAATTGGCGAGCTAAATGGTATTGTACGACCGGACGATGGCATCATCCTCGCTTTTCTATAAGAGTCGAGGATGAACATTTCGTCTGTTTATTCACCTAAAAAAGTAGCCTTTTCGATGTGATTCGAAAAGGCTACTTTTTTCTCATTTCATTCAATTAAAATCAAAAAGTTATTTTACTCAACGCACTTCCCGCCACCATTTTCGTGTCGTGCTCTCGGGTGTCACACTCTCCCCGATCATTGGTGTCAGAACCGGAATCTCATCGCGTTTCGCTTCCTTGAGCAACCGTTCGACCGGCTCGAACCACGCATGGAACGCGAGGATGAAGGCAGACCAGTGAATCGGCATCAGGACACGACCTTTTACATCTCGATGAGCTTGAACTGTTTGTTCCGGTAACATATGCGAATTGGACCACCGGACATCGTACTGTCCACATTCCATCATCGTCAGGTCAAACGGACCATATTGTTCGCCGATTGCTTTGAAGTGTGGACCATATCCACTATCGCCACTAAAGAAGACCTTTTGCGAGCCTTCGATGACCCATGACGCCCATAGCGTTGAAAATTGATCAAGACCATTTCGCCCTGAATAATGGCGCGACGGAGCCGCTGTCAGTTTGATGCCACCGACTTGTGTCGATTCATGCCAGTCGAGTTCCGTGATTCGCTCAGCCGAGACGCCCCATCCACGGAGACGACTCCCGACACCGAGCGGCACGATGAAGCGACCGACTCGATTTTTCAAGGCGAGGACGGATGGATAATCCAGATGATCATAATGATCATGCGAATAGACAACGACATCAATCAACGGTAGACGTTCGAGATCAACCGTCTGCGTCGTTTGAAAACGTCCTCCCCCCAGTTTCGGGAACGGTGATGGTGCGCGCCCGAGCATCGGGTCAAAGAAAATCGTTTGCCCATCGAGTTCGAGTAAAAATGCCGAATGTCCGAACCATGTGACACGTGGTGTTTCACTATCGTCTTGACGTCGCTGATACGGAAGCGTCGGTAACGCTTTGACAGGACGCAGATTCGGAATGTTTCTTCCGTAATCCTTTAAGATACTTTTCATCGAGTCCCATTCCATCTTCAACTGGAAATCCATCTCATTTTTGAACTTCCCGTCGACAAAACGATCTGATCGTTCGAAACTCAGCCGCTCTGCACGGCTTGGTCGTTTCCCGAAAACTGGGTACCGGTTAATGAACCAAGCACTGGCAAGACCAATTCCTGCTAAAGCTGTCACTATTTTTTTCATGTCATATCACCTCTTCGATGCTCTCAGTATAGCACCTCGATTCCTCTCACATCTCGCTTTGCGACTCCGGACGCGAGAAAAAAAGTGAAGATCACCGATATCGGCGCCTTCACTTCTAGGTATTAGTCGAGATCGTCTGCTTTCCACTTCGCCCGGTCGCTCTTCTCACCGTCCCCGCGGTGATTGGATTCATAGGCGTTGTTCCCTGGATTTTCGACCTTGTTATCATCGTGCCGATGGTCATGATCATGATCGTGGTCATGGTGATGATGGTGCTCATGGTCGTGGTCATGATCGTGATCTCGATCTTTGACGAACAATGCAAGACCGCCACGCTCGACTTCTGCGTAATGCCGTTCTGCCTCATCGTCCGAATGTCCGACACGTTTTAATGTCTCGCGGAGCGGTGGTTCTTTAGAAAATTTTGATTTGACCTGATCAATCCAACTTGCACCCGATGCTTCGTCTGCCGCGTCATCTCGACCGACGACAGAAAAATCCGAATCATGATGCCCCTGTTGTTTCAATTCCTCGATTTTTCGTTCCAGACTCGATTGATCCTGATAGATTCCAACAAACCGTTTCGCCATCACATGACACCTTCCTTTTTCATATGAATTCAAACTCGCTCTGTTTTTACCCTTGTTCGCTTGCCATCAAACGAGATTTCAGGAACGAAAAAACGGACCACTTCGAAAAGTAGTCCGTCAAAAACTTAGAGTTGTTGCGGTGAATCGACCAATGTGATCGTTCCTTCGTTCTTCTGAACGAATCGCTCGTAGACGAAATCATTCGCAAATAATAGAACAGCATTTTCCCAACGGTCGTAGACGAGAACCGTCCGTGAATCCGTCAATTGTTTGACGGCAGCGACTTCAGCTGGCTTGATCCATTTCGCGACTTGGAAGTTCGCAGCATCCTTCAAGATGTCAACGCCATACTCGCCTTTGAGCCGGTGCTCGAAGACTTCGAATTGGAGTTGTCCGATTGCTCCGAGGATGATTTCGTTGTATTCCGTCTTGTAGACCTGGATCGCACCTTCTTGCGCGAGCTGTTCGACACCTTTTTGGAACTGTTTCGACTTCAAGGCGTTTTTCGTGTAGACCTTCAAGAAGAGTTCTGGTGCGAACGTTGGTAGTGCTTCATATTGCAATGATGGATCACCGTTCGTGATTGTATCACCGATTTGATAGTTGCCTGAATCGTACAACCCGATGACGTCTCCTGCGAACGCTTCATTGACCGTTTCCCGCTCATCCGCCATGAATTGTGTCGATTGAGATAACTTCATCTTCTTGCCTGTCCGTGTCAGGACGACGTCCATTCCACGATCAAATTTACCCGTACAAATACGGACGAACGCAATCCGGTCACGGTGGTTCGGGTTCATGTTCGCTTGAATCTTGAAGACGAAACCGCTGAAGAAGTCTTGTGCCGGCTCGACTTTCCCTTTGTTCGACTCGCGTGGTGTCGGTGAAGGAGACAAGTTCAAGTAATGTTCAAGAAGTGGTGTGACACCAAAATCGACGAGTGCTGATCCGAAGAAGACTGGAGTCAGTTCACCTTTTGCGATCAATTCTTCATCATATTCGTTACCTGCGCCGTCGAGTAAGTCGACTTCATCCATCAACGTCTCATACATTTCCGAGTTGATCGTCGTCGCGAGTTCTTCGTTCGCGAGACCTTCCTCACCGAGTTCGATCGACTTACGATCGTTCTTGAAACAATGGAATTGTCCTTTGACACGGTCATAGACCCCTTCGAACTGTTGACCTGAACCAGCTGGCCACGTCACAGCAACAGACGGAATACCGAGGACTTCTTCGAGTTCTTCCATCAATTCGAGTGGGTCACGCGCTTGACGGTCCATCTTATTGATGAACGTAAAGATTGGAATCCCGCGCATCCGACAAACTTGGAACAGTTTCTTCGTTTGCGACTCGATCCCTTTCGCTGCATCGATGACCATGATTGCTGAGTCAACCGCTGTCAGGATCCGATACGTATCTTCACCGAAGTCCGAGTGACCTGGTGTATCCATGATTGAGACGATCTTTTTATCGTATTCGAATTGCATGACCGAAGACGTAACAGAGATTCCGCGTTGTTTTTCGATTTCCATCCAGTCGGATTTCGCAAATTTCGAGTTTTTCCGTGCCTTGACAGAACCTGCCTCACGGATTGCCCCTCCGTGCAGGAGGAATTTTTCAGTTAATGTCGTCTTACCCGCATCCGGGTGGGAGATGATGCCGAAAATCCGACGCTTTTCGACTTCCGTTTGTAGAATGTTTGTCATGTATGGTAGTTCCTTTCACCGATATATTCAAAAGTCCGATCAATCTTTTTCGCAACTAGTCTATCATACCGAATTTTCAAGGTCTCGTCCATTTCACTTCATTGACTCAATTTTCAGATTTAAAGTTGACAATTCATCACGATCTTCTTTACGATGACTAGGAAGTTTACTATTACAGAAGGAGGAGACGTACAATGGTATTCCATCAAGCCCGGACATCTGTCCACACTGTCTTTGTATCGGCTACAACTGTACGTCACCCAATCGTTTAATTTTTAATTAAGCAGGGTGTGCGTATGCGTATACGTACATGCTGCCCTCTTATATTAGGACGGGTATGCCCATATTTGTGCGTATCCGTCTTTTCTATTGTCTAAAAACGGAATATAAGGGGTTTTCACTATGTTTAACGCACTCAAACAGCTTGATCGCAACATCTGGATCCGGTTCGTCGGGGAAACGATCACGGGGATCATGATGTTCATGATTGCACCATTTTTAGTTCTTTATTATGCGGATCGACTCGATTCCTACTTCTTGGTCGGTGTCATCATGGCGACCGGACCGATCATGTCGCTCGTCGGTGCCGTCCTCGGTGGTCACTTCGCCGATAAATTCGGTCGAAAACCACTGATGGTCCTCTCGATCATCGGTGACGTCATCGCACTAATCGGTTTTTCGTTCGCTGATTCATTCGGACCACTTCTCGCTTTGAACGCGCTGCTCGGTTTATCGAGTTCACTGTTCCATCCGGCGGCAAGCGCGATGGTCGCTGACGTCACACCACCAGAACGCCTGAACGAATCGTTCGGCCTGCTGCGGATGGGACATAACGTCGGGGCCGCATTCGGTCCACTTCTCGGAAGTGCGGTCCTATTCGTCGACCGTTCACTCATCTTCTACTCTGCCGCTTTCGTCTTTTTCCTGTACGGACTCGTTCTCTACTTCTTCATCGAAGAGACGAAACCGGAGTATATCGAAAAGACGGACGAAGTCAAAGTATCACCGCTCACTGTATTGCGGAAGGATCATGTCTTTTTAATCTTCATCGGGGCGGGTGTCTTCATCTCGATGGGATTTGCCCTCGTCGAGAGTATGTTACCGGTCTTCTTGAAGGAAGCACTGCCGGGACTACCGACGAAACAAAATCCGTTTCCTTACTTGATGGCACTGAACGGAATCATGGTCGTCTTGTTCCAGTTCCCGATCGCTGCTCGCTTGTCCGGCAAGGCATTCGGAAAAGTCATGTTGCTCGGCGCCTCGATTTTCGGGATCGGCATGATTTTTCTCGCATTCGTGCCGTCTTACCTGTTCTCACTCGGAACGAGTTATGTCGTGCTCGTGACGGTATTGCTTGCGATTTATGCGTTCTATACGCTCGGTGAGATGATCATGTCTCCTGTGCAGATGACGTTCATCGCTTTGATCGCACCAGAACATCTCCGCGGAACGTACAACGGTGCTGCGAGTCTCCAGTGGTTGATTGGCGGCGTCACCGCACCGCTTCTCGGATCGTTATTCCTTGATACCGGAAAAGGTGACTTTGCGCTCGGATTCGTCGGACTGCTATGTTGTGTCTCTGGTGGGGTCTATCTCGCACTCGACCGGTCGATTCAACGTGCGAAACGCTTAACGAAATCAGCTTAAAAAAGCGATGTGTCATGCTCCGACTTTTGTCAGAGCGTTACACATCGCTTTTCTCGTTAAGAGGGTAATTGATTTGCCGCTACGAACGGACCGAACAGGACCGGTAGCGGATCAAGTCGTTGCTGGATTTCTTCAATGAAATTCGTCGATCCACTGACGAAGACAATCGGATCATTCGCCGTGATCATCGTCAAGAATTCGTGCATCTGTTGTTCCCATCCTTCTTGACGAATGTGATGAACGACCATCCCTTTCGTCGTCAAGGATACGACATTCGCTAACATTCGTTCTGCCAGTTCCTCAGCTGAGACATGTAACAATGTCGTTTTTCGACCACTCAAGAGCGCGTGCCTGGCTTCATCGATGACGGCTCCGAGATGATGTTCTTCTGCGATCAACAAAATATCTTGTTGACGCCAATTTTCAGCATGACGGTATTTACAAAAATGGCGGCACGTATCGACGAGTTGATGGTGAACAATTGCCCATGCTTGAAGTAAAGGTGCATCTTCTTTAAGGTCATATTCGATTTGAATAGCTTGAAGAATTTCACGACTGATGATGTCCGGGTACGTCAGCAGAAACGATTTCGTCTGATCGATTTCATTCAGCAAAATCAATTTAAACAGTTCACTCGATTCGTGCTGGTTGGTAATCTGGTTCAGTAATTGACTCAGGCGTAAAATCCGTAATGCGCGAGTTCCGTCCTGAGCTCCTGCTTCTCGAAGCGCGCGCAATTCTTCTTCGTACGTCGCCTCGAGCGAGTCATAGAAGCGCGTCGCGATCCGCAATCCCTTTTGCTCCATCGATGGACCGAGCTGTTGCAAAAGGTGTAATGCCTGATCGAAATGCATAATTTAACCTACCTTTCACCGTCCATTATGCGTGAATCCACCCTCAAAAACAATCTCTAAAATGCATCTTATTTTTTGCACATTGAAAGTTGTAAATGCTTGCGTCCCCCCCTAGTATGTGTGTTAAGTAGGTGATGAAAATGCGCATGACACGTTATACGGATTACGCGATTCGGTCCCTGCTGTTCGCAGCAGCTCATCCCGATCGTTTAGTCCGAATCCAGGAAGTAGCGGATTGTTACGACATTTCTAAGAATCATTTGATGAAAGTAGTCTATCGTTTAGGACAGAGTGGTCTGATTGAATCTGTCCGTGGTCGTGGAGGTGGTTTTCGATTAGCGAGCCCTCCGGATGCAATTCATATCGGTGACGTCGTACAACTGTTTGAACCAACCGTTCATTTTCTCGATCCGCAAGAAGGCATTCACGAGATTCCTTCGCTCAATCCAGCACGTGATGCTTTCGATGATGCCATTGCGGCGTTCCATCAAGTACTCAATGGTTACACAGTACATGATTTGCTACATCCGACAGCTGAAACTCATCCACAAATACTTGAAATGATTCCGAACCGCGATTGAGCGGGTTCGGAATCTTTTTTTATTCCGTCCTCGCTCAATTGCGATTTCTCAAAACGCTCGTGGTATACTTATATAAGAAAGGAGGGGTACAGATGAACCCTCAAGAAGAACTCCATCTCTTATATCTTCGTTTAAAGGAAGAAGAACCCTCCGTTGCACGCGGTGAGGCCTTATGGGCCATCTTTGAGGAAACAGCTGATGATTCACTCCGCTTCCTCTCCTTATGGACATTTTCACAAAATCAATTTGATTTAGGACACTTCCGATCGTTTCTTGTGTCCTTCACGCTCTTGATGGAATGGATCCGAAAAGATGAGATGACACTGACTCCAAAACAAGAACTTGATTTGTACTGGAACTACAAGTCCTACTTGATCTATATGGCAGAACAAGAAGACGTGACGGTCTCGCTTCTCGAAGAAGATCTCGATCGCTTCATCGATTTCTGTGACGCGCATGGCTTTATTCGGACGCGCGACTATATCAGCTTCATGGTCTATAGCAAACTCGGTGACGAGGAACAAGCCGATCATTATCTATCGGAATGGGTTGACGCGCCAAGTGACGAACTTAGTGATTGCCCATCCTGCGAAGCATTTAGCCGGATGACGTATGCGATCGAACGTGGCTTCGAAGATCGTGCCTTGTTACTTTATGCAGCACTTCGGCATGAACGGGGTTGTTCACGGATGCCGGATCAGGCACATCCATACATCCTACCGTTGTTCCTTAGTCGCAAAAAAGAACGCTTCGATTGGAGTGAACGCTTGATCGAAGAAGTCAAACGGGGTGAAACCCTCTTTACAGGTGGCGACGAGCCGTACCACCTATATGCGAAGATGTATTACGATACGAACTATACCTGGTCGATGGAAGAGAAAAAACAATTGATTCCATTCTTGACTGATCGTGGGTATCTTCAGTTCTTACTCGCTCACTATGCGTTCGCCCATCGTCAATCTCTTGGTGAGGAAGCGTCGTATCTCGCAGCGCTTCGGACGAATCTCTATGAGATCGCACAATCTCTCGATCGCCGGATCGAAGGTGTCTTCTACTTGAACCTCGTCGAACGTGAACTGAAACGGATCACTCAGTTCGTTGCCTGAATCTAATTCGTAAAGGAAGTGTCTTCATGTTAGATCATGTCCAGCTCGCTATGCCGAAAAACGAAGAAGATCGCGCCCGTGCATTTTATGCCGGGCTTTTACATATGAAGGAAGTCGAAAAACCGACTGGTGTTCAAGCCAGTGGTGGTGTCTGGTTCGAAGAACATGGTGCAGCACTTCATCTCGGCATCGAGGATCCCTTCTCCCCTGCTAAAAAAGCGCATCCTGGATTAACCGTCGCTGCGTTCGAAGCGTTGAGCGATTCTCTTCAAGCTGCCGGTTATCCGGTTGAGCATGACACACGCCTTGCGCCACGTCGTCGTTTCTTCACAATCGATCCATTCGGTAACCGTTTAGAGATCATCGCTGCCCACCTGCCGACGTTAACGCCGAAGAAGTTGACGGATGGTTCTCATGTCCGCTTAATCGCACCCGCTTCTAGCCTCTCAACGGTCGAGATGAAGATCATCGATGGTGCGATCCAAACGCTCGAATCGCTTGGATTACGTGTCTCGATCAGTCAACATGCGCGTGCCGTCAATCCGTTCGGTTCCAGTGATCCTGAGTTACGCGTCGCAGACCTCCATGCCGCGTTCGCTGATCCGAACGTTGATGCGATCCTGTGCGTTCGCGGTGGGTTCAGCACGAATGAACTTGTCGACTTACTCGACTACGAATTGATTCGGACACATCCGAAAATCCTGTGTGGCTTCTCCGATATCACAGCACTCAGTCACGCCATTCTAACGAACACTGGATTAATCACTTACTCCGGACCGATGTTACGGGCTTTCCGTGATCGCGATTCTTATACGATCGATTACTTCAAGCAAGTGTTGTTCGGAACAGAACCCGTTACGATCCAGCCTTCAGTCCATTGGCGTGATACCGATCGTGGACATATCATTACGTTACCAAACAAAGGACCGATTCTTTTATCCAATGGGCAAGCAAGCGGTCGACTGCTCGGTGGGAATCTTTGTACGTTAAATCTCCTGCAAGGCACACCGCACTTCCCTGATTTACGGGATACGATTTTATTCCTTGAAGATGATTACGAAGTCCATCCAGCGACGTTCGCCCGTGATTTCGCCTCTTTGATGGCACAACCAGGTGCGGAAACGATTCGTGGGATCGTCTTTGGACGCTTCCAACTCACAACGAAGATGACGGAAGAGCATCTGCGATATCTGATCTCACTCTATCCATTCCTAGAGCACGTACCGGTTCTTGCGAATGTCGACTTCGGACATACGAGTCCTTTGTTCACGTTCCCGATTGGTGGTCAGGTGGAACTGCATGACGAGGTCATCCGACTTCATATTTCTTGAATATCAAAAGAAGGAGACGCGGCAATCCGCATCTCCTTCTTTTTTAATAGTCGAGCAATCTCGAAGCGTCGATTTGACGTTTCGACCCATCCGCGAACATCTCAAGTGTCGCAAAAATCTGGTCATTTGCCCATTCATAGTGAAGTAACGTGAAGTCTTCGAGTGTCGAAACCGTCTTGAACGTTTTCCCGACCGTAAACGCACGCTTCCGGCTCGCATCTTCTGCCGGAACGGTGACGAAGATCACCGTGATCTCTTCACCCTTCGTATCATAATAGAATTCAACGATCCGACCGTCCGCTGTTTCAGGTAAAACACCTTTACGGGGCTGTCCGGTCTCGTCCAATTGTACGTATGGTTGCAGCATTCTTTCGCCTCACTTTCTCCGTCATTCATCATAGCACGTCCACCTGATTTATGCTAATCTATATTTGATGTGAAAGGGGGATGAGTCGCGCATGGAATGGTTCATGAACGGGATTCTGCTCTGGGGCTTTATCATGATCACACTCATGGCAATTGGCGGGTTTTTCATGTTCCGGAAGTTCCTCAAGAAGTTACCGAAAGAAGACGGTAAATCGATGATGGACTGGGAAGATGAGTACATCGACCAAACACGACATCTTTGGACGGATGAGACGATGGAATTGTTGAACGCTCTCGTCATGCCGGTTCCATCGGCATTTCGTGATGTCGCACGCCGCAAGATTGCCGGGCGGATCGGACAGTTCGCACTTGAAGAACGGGCGACAGAGATGACATCCGAACTGGTCGTCAAAGGATATATTTCTGCGACACCGAAACGCGATCATAAATTCTTGAAAAAAGCACTAACGGAGCACGCCATCGACTGGCGAGACTACGCATTATACTTCCAAAATTGAAGGATGCACGAAAAACCGCCGAAGTCGCCTTCAGCGGTTTTTTTAGTGAGGTAAGTGCGCAACCGGCACGGTGCCCGACTTGACTCGTTTGTATTTCATATACATCGCGAAGCGCCACGGTGCAATCATTCCGAAGGCAACGAGATAAAAAATCCCACCCGTTTCGAAGATATCGATCTGTCCGCCGATGAAAAATTTCGCAACCGTCCGAACGAGTAAGATGCCGAATAAGACGATGAAAAATGCTTTCGAACGTTGCAAATAAATTTGCCCTTCCGCTTCATAAAAATTGGATGTCTTGATCAAAAAGATACTGAAGATGGCTCCAACGAGCAATGCTTCTGCTACCTCCGTCCATGTCAGACGGGATGCTGGGTATAAAAACTGTAGCATCCCCGTCGACATCGCAAAGGGCGGGATCAAGATTTTTTTAGCATTCGTCGGTTTTGCTGATGCCTTCACACGAATGAAGCTGATCAGCAATCCCATGACGAGCGCTACCCCAGTTGATATCCAAATCATCCGATCACTTCCTTGATTAAAATCCAGTGAATCCGACGATGTCACTCATCCATGCTGCGAATTTACTCAAGCCATCAAAATACAGCATGACTCCGAACACCATCATCAAGGCTCCCCCGAATTTCGTTAATTTCAGACTATACTGCACGAACAAGCGCGAACGACCGACGAAGAACGCCATCAATAAGAACGGAATCGAGAAGCCAAGGACATACGCGAGCATATAGAACATGCCTTGACTCGGATTGGTCGCAGCTAATCCGATGACTCCTGCGAGAATCGGACCTGTACACGGTGTCCAACCGGCTGCAAAACCGATTCCGACGAGTACCGTCCCGACGTATCCTCCTTTTCGTTCCCCGAGATTCAGTTTCTTTTCACGCATCAAGAATGTTGGTTGCCATAATCCGACGAGAACAATCCCAAATACGAAGATGACGAGTGCCCCAACCATCCGTAACGTATCTCGATATGTGATAAAGACATCTGCGAACAACGATGTCGATAAACCGAGTACAACGAATACCATCGCAAAACCAACGAGGAACGCTAACGTATGAAACAAGGATCGCTTTTCTCGTACGCCCCGTTCTTTTAAATCCGTTACCGACACGCCTGTGATGTATGAGAGAAACACAGGATACAGTGGTAGCGTACATGGAGAGACGAAAGATAATAATCCTGCTCCAAACGCTAACCATAATGAGAGCTCCATATGAGCATCCCCTTTCTTTACTACTATAGAAGAAGTTCCTCCTCTATTTTGCCAAACTCCTCTGCATTTAGCACCTATTATCTCACAGAAAGTTGCAAAAGATTCGTGTCCGCCAAAATTACAAAAAAATTACATTTCATCGATTTTACTGAAATCTCATTGCACCTCGTAAATGGACTTGCTAGAATATGGATACGACACCAATGTAAGGGAGACTGCTATGACGACACAACAACTATTGACGTTAGCCATCGAAGCCAAACGTAGCGAACTATATCATCAAGCTGACCAGTCCAGCTTCACCTCCCCGCGTGTTCTACAACTTAGCCATGAACTTGATGTCCTGCTTTTAGAATATTCACGGACTGTTCAAAACTATACCATTCACGGTTCGAATGAACCGCTATTATCTTAAATGTACGGTCTGGTCAGCATTCGAGTGCGAATGCTGACTTTTTTATGGCTTCTTATTTCTGATGGGGTGCTTGACGTCCGCTCTTACATTCATTTCTAGCTCTCGTACCCTTTATATACCTGACGATCTCCCTCAATTATACGTACATGAAGTCGAAGCGGTTGAAATACGTCTCATTGAAGCGAGGACAATTCACGATACCTTACTTGTCTACGATCGATGGTGCCGATCAGTGGGAGTTCATAATTTATCTACAACGTCATACGGAAGAAGGAGATGTCCTCGAGCTGCTCTATATCGAAAATCAAAATGACAGCATGCATGACCATCTACCGTCCACTCCGCTACTAGAGCCAATCGAAATCAATATTCGCCAGCGAACGTACCAAACGATTCACGGCACGTTTCAACTTTCCGCTAACGATTGGATGCAGGAATTGTATCATCGTTCTTACCTGACAGCGGTCGGCGTGACGACGATCGTCAAGTATTGATCTACGTATCATCCGTTTCACTTTTTCATCATCAGACGATAGAAGGATTCAACACTTTCTATCTTTAAGGCTTTTTTCTGTTGAATTGTGCGAATTTTTTATATTCAGTAAGCCAAAATACCTATAAACGTCCGTTTTTCATAATCAGTATGTCCTATCGATGACAAAAACCGTCCTTTTGCAATCTTGTTGTCACAAAAGCTCGGTTTGTAACTCGAATGACATTGACCTGTAAACGCACAGGTCAGATTTGCCGTGTAAAGTAGGAACAGTAAACACAGCATATGTCAGGAGGACATCAATAATGAAAAAAGCAGTTTTCGCTGCCGGTCTTGCAGCAACAGCTCTATCAGTAGGATTTGCCCAAGAGACAGAGGCTGCCTCAGAAACGGTAACAGTAAATACACCAGTACTCAACGTACGCACAGCACCTACAACTGCATCAGCAGACGTAGGCAATGTATATAAAGGTCAAACATTAAATGTCGAAGGACGTTCTGGCGCATGGATCAAAACAACAGTTAACGGTCAAAAACGTTATGTCCATGGTGCGTATACGTCTGCAGCAGGCTCATTCGACTTTAAAAAAGCGACAGTTACTACGGCAGTACTAAACGTCCGCACACAACCAACGACAAGCTCGAAAGATGTCGGTAACCTCTACAAAGGCGAAAAAGTCAACGTAGAAGGTAAAGTTGGTGCATGGATCAAAACAACAATCGATGGTAAAACGCGCTACGTACACAGCGACTATACTTCACTCGCTGGCGTATCGAAAGCACCAGCAGCAAAAGCACAACCTGCTGCGAAGCCAGCACCAAAAGCAGCAGCTAAACCAGCTACTGCAACAAAACAATCAACACCTGCAAAATCAGGTACGAAAGTGACGATGAACGTCAGTGCTTACACGAACGACCCATCTAACAACGGTAGCCAACTCTACAACGGTCGTGCGTTGACAGCAAGCGGTTATGACGTTACAAATACGATCACGTACAATGGTATGCGTATCGTAGCAGCTTCTTCACAATACCCAATCGGTACACGTATGCACATCGAAGGCATTGGTGAAGCAATCGTACTCGACCGTGGTGGCGCAATCCAAGGTAACAAACTTGACCTTCTCGTTGGTTCACAACAAGAAGCACTCAACTGGGGACGCCAAAACGTTACAGTTACAGTCTACTAATCAAAACAAACAACCTGCCGGGCGAGATCGCCTGGCAGGCTTTTTTTGTCTATTTTTTAAGAAACCGTGACATGACCGGATTGCAACTGATACATCTTCTTATACAGACCATCTTGTGCGATCAATTCTTGGTGATTTCCTTGCTCGATCACTTCCCCTTGATGCAATACAAGAATCAAATCTGCATCTTGAATTGTCGATAGACGGTGGGCAATAGCAATCGTCGTCCGCCCTTGACGCATCCGTTCAAGTGCGACTTGCACTTTCTCCTCTGTCTCCGTATCGATCGAACTCGTCGCTTCATCGAGGATCAGGATTTTCGGATCCCGCGCCATCGTGCGTGCGAAGGAGATCAACTGACGTTCCCCAGCTGAGAACGTCGCCCCCCGTTCCGCAACGGGACTGTCATATTGCTGATCCAGTTGATTGATGAATCCGTCAGCTTGTACGAATTTAGCAGCCGCTTCGACACGGTCAAAGGAAATCGAACTATCGAATAATCGAATGTTGTCAGCGACCGTTCCCGTGAACAAGAATGAATCCTGCAAAACGAGTCCGACATGCTGTCGTAGTTCTTCTTCCGATAACTGCTCAAGCGGTTGACCATCGATCAAAATCCGACCCGATTGGTACGCGTAAAAGCGCATCAAGATATTGATGATTGAACTTTTTCCACTTCCCGTATGACCAACGAGCGCAATCGTCTGTCCTTTTTTCGCCTCGAACGAAATCCCTTTCAAGACATCTTTCTCTCCGTCATAACTAAAGCGCACGTCTTCAAAGACGATATGTCCTTCCGATACTCGTGCATCCCCTTCGAGTTGTTTCGTTGGTTCCGGCTCATCCGTATCGAGGACCTTGAACACACGGTCTGCTGAGACGACAGCTTGTTGGAACTCGGACAACCGTTGCATGATTTGCTGAACCGGTTGGAAAATCCGCTCCATGTAGCTGATGAAGGCATAGACGACACCGACTTGGACCGTTTGCGAGAACGATAGGACACCGAAATATGTTACGAGTGTTGCGATCGAAACCGCCAGTAACAATTCAATGATTGGTCGCAGTAACCAACTATCGAGCTTCAAGTTCTTATAACGTCCATTTTGGTGGGCGACGTTCGTCTCCTCGAACTCTGCCATTAAGCGTTTTTCTTGGCGGAATTGTTGGATGATTGCCATCCCGTTGATGGATTCGTTCAGTTGGGCATTGATTTTCGATAGTAAATCGCGGACTTCCGCGTAATACTTCGTCGAATACTTCCGGTAAATCCAAATGATGAAATAAAACAGCGGTAACAATAGTAACGCAATCGTCGCGAGTCGCGGCTCTAGCAGATAGAGGAAGATATATGTTCCAATCAACTGAACGCCGCTTTGCACGAATGTCGACAGGACACCGATGTAGAGCTCCTTGATCGCTTCCGTATCGTTCGTGATCCGGGACACGAGCACTCCAGCAGGCGTCCGGTCAAAATAGGCAAGCCGTAAGTGCATGACGTGCCGGAACACATCAATCCGTAAGCGTTGAATGACTTGCAAGGCAATCTTTTGGAATTCGAACGCCTGTAAGTAATCGACGATGATCCCTGTCGTATGCAGTAACAAGTACGCTGTAAACAAAAGTGCGACTTCCTGTACGGGATATGAACCCGGTGCGACGTATTCATCAATGAAAATCTTGACGAGATACGGTCCCCCGAGTTTTGCCGCTGTCGTAATGAACAGCAGGATGAAGGCGATACTGACCTGTTTTTTGAACGGTTTGACGAAATCAAGTAATCGTTTCAGGACGGCTTTTTCATTGATATCATGATTCATTAGAACGCCCTCCTTGTTCGACGAGTGATTCTAGTTGCTGACGATCGTACGTCTCTTTATACCAACCGTCATGAGCGAGTAACTGCTCATGTGTGCCTCGCTCGATGATCCGACCGTCTTCAAGGACGATGATCTCATCGGTATGTGACACAGCCGACAGGCGATGAGCAACGATGATTTGTGCCTGATCGTGATCCGCCGTGCGGAAGTGGTGGATGATCGCTTCCTCAGTTTTGGCATCAACCGCAGATAAGGCATCATCGAGCACTAAAATCGGACAGTCTGCTAGTAATGCCCGGGCAATCGAGATCCGTTGTTTTTGACCGCCGGATAACGTCACCCCACGCTCCCCGACCATCGTCGCATACCCTTCCTTAAATCCAAGAATATCATCATGAACCGCTGCGATCCGAGCTGCTTCCATGATGTCTTCCATTGATGCATCCGGTTTTGCAAAGGCAATATTATCAGCAATCGACGCGGAGAATAAGAAATGATCCTGTGGAACGATCGCCACTTGACGACGGACGGTGTCACGCGTCAATTGTTTGATGTCTCGTCCACCAATTGTGATGGCGCCTTGTTTGACGTCGTATTCGCGAGACAATAAGCGAACGAACGTCGATTTCCCAGCACCTGTCTTCCCGACGATTCCGAGCGATTTACCGGGCTTCAACGTCACATCGATGTCTTGTAAGACCGGTTGCGTATCATAGATGAAACGCTCAATCCCAACGTGGAGTTCAGGTGAGGAAACACTTGTTGCTGCTTCTTTCGCATCTTTAATTTCCGGTTCGATCGCAAGCATTCGCTCGATCCGATCGTAGGAAGCACGACCACGTTCGACAATGTTGAACAACCAACCGAAGGCAAGCATTGGCCATGTCAATAAACCAAGATATGTAGTGAATGAGACGATGTCACCAATTCGGATTTCACCTTGTTGTAACAGATATGCACCATATCCGACAGCGATGATGTACGATAGACCGACTAATCCAAAAATCGTCGGATCAAATAATGCATCGATTTTTGCGACACGACGGTTCTTTTGGACGACGTCATCCGATAGATCCGTAAACGTCTGCACGTCAGATTCCACTTCCCCTGTTGCTTTTAAGACGCGGACACCACTAATACTTTCCGCGACCTTGTCATTCAAATCGGAGAATGCTTCCTGCGCGTCGTGAAAACGCGAATGTAACATTTTCCCGTAGCGTGACGTCAAGTAGACCATCAGCGGCATCGGTAGAAGTGATACGAGCGTCAATTTCCAACTGATCGTCGTGACCATCGTGATGATGACAAAGCTCCCCATCGTCACCGAGTCGACGAGCGTGAGAATACCGGCACCTGCTGTCATCGATACCGCCTGTACGTCGTTCGTCGCATGCGCCATCAAGTCCCCGCTCCGATATTTCTTATAGAACGATTGATCCAAATCTGAAAAATGTCCATACAGTTGGCTGCGCAATAATCGACCGAGACGAATCGATGCTCCAAAGATATAAAAGCGCCAAAAATAACGAATGATATATGTCGCGACCCCGATGAGCAACAACGTACCTGCGAGACGAATCAAATCATCTTTCGTCAAGCTTCCCTCACTCAGACCGTTGACCGTCGTCCCGATGATTTTTGGCGGAATCAACTCTAACGCCGCTACAAAAATCAAACTGACGACCCCAAGACTATACGCTTTCCATTCTCGCCGGAAAAACCAACCGAGTTTCCTGAAGACTCCCATTCAAGTCTCCCCCCTTTTTTAAATCCTATGATTATTTAAAATAGTCTCACATTTTAGATTAGTTCTCTTTCTAAAAAATAGCAAATAAAAAGGAGACCATTTAGTCCCCTTTCGTACAGCTTATTTTTTAGGTGATTTCATTGAACCACTCATTGAACGCATCACTTGGTTGACTTTCTTTTGTGATGGCTTTTGACCCATTTGCATCATCAATGTCTTAATCATATCTTCGTTGATTGGTGGGTTTTGCTCCAAGTAGTTCATCATGTATCGACGAGCGATATAGAAACCAAGGGCGACACCTGCTACCAAGCAAAGAAGGGCAATTAAAATCCAAATCCATGTAGCCAAGTTGCTTCCTCCTCTAACTTAAAACGTCGCTTTTTACTATACTATAATTCCAATTGTTTGCATAGATGATAATAGATGAAAAACGAGCCCGACGTAAGATCGGACCCGTTTTTCCGGAAAAGATTATCCGAGTTGTTTGACTGTCGCTAAAACGTTCTCAACAGACATGCCGTATTCTTTCAAGAGGAAGTCTCCAGGCGCAGATGCGCCGAAACGATCGATTCCGATGACTTGTCCTTCTGTTCCTACATATTTGTACCAACCGAGCGAAGCGCCTGCTTCGATCGCAACACGTTTCGTGATGTGTTTTGGAAGAACTGATTCTTTATACTCTGCTGACTGCGCTTCAAATACTTCCCATGATGGAAGCGAAACGACAGCTGCTGATTCACCAAGTTCTTTTTGTGCTTCGACAAGAAGGTGAACTTCTGAACCCGTACCGAGCAAGAGCGTGTCGGCTTTCGTGACGTCACCAGCGATGACATAACCGCCTTTTTCTGCGCCTTCCGTCGTTGTGCCTTCAAGTTCAGGAAGACCTTGACGTGTTAAGACAAGAAGTGTCGGTTTGTCTTTCGCTTGAACTGCTGTTTTCCATGCTGCGATCGTCTCTTTTCCGTCTGCTGGGCGGTAGATCGTGACGTTCGGCATTGCACGGAAGCTCATCAAGTGCTCGACTGGCTCGTGTGTTGGACCATCTTCACCGACAGCGATCGAGTCGTGCGTCAAGACGAAAATTGATGGAAGTCCCATTAATGCTGCTAAACGAACTGCTGGACGGAGATAATCCGAGAAGACGAAGAATGTCGCGCCGTAAGGAATGACGCCGCCGTGAAGTGCCATACCGTTGACAGCCGCAGCCATTGCGAATTCACGTACACCGAACCAGATGTTACGACCACTTGGGTCGATATCGAAGTCTGCTTCGCCTTTGAGCATCGTGTTGTTCGATCCTGCAAGGTCAGCTGAACCACCGAACAATGTCGGAACGTTCTTCGCAAGACCGTTCAAGACTTCACCACTCGTTTGGCGTGTCGCTTTTTTCGATGACAAGTCGTACGTTGGAAGATCTGCTTCCCAGTTGCTTGGCAATTCGTTTGCGATCGCGCGAACGAGTTCCGCATGCAATTCCGGGTGAGCTGCTTCGTATTGTTTCATCGTTTCGTTCCATGCGTCTTCCGCAGAAGCACCACGTTGGACGATCCGCTCGTCGAACAATGATTTGACTTCTTCAGGGACGTAGAACTCTTCGTGATCCCATACATAGCTAGCTTTCGTCAATTTGATTTCCGCTTCACCGAGTGGTGCACCGTGAGAAGCCGATTTCCCTGATTTGTTCGGTGAACCGAAGCCGATGACTGTCTTGACTTCGATCAATGTTGGTTTTGTCGTCTCTGCTTGCGCCGCCGCGATTGCTTTCGAAATCGAATCGATATCCGTTCCGTCTTCTACGCGAATGACTTGCCAGTTGTACGCTTCGAAGCGCTTCTGGACGTTTTCAGAGAATGATTTATCGAGATCGCCATCAAGTGAGATATCGTTTGAATCATACAATACGACCAATTTACCAAGACCAAGGTGACCTGCGAGTGAAGCCGCTTCAGCTGAGACACCTTCCATTAAGTCTCCATCTCCACAAATTCCGTATGTGAAGTGATCGACGACGTTGAGATCGTCACGGTTGTATTTTGCTTCAAGATGACGTTCTGCCATCGCCATACCAACTGCCATTGCAATCCCTTGACCAAGTGGACCTGTCGTCGCATCTACACCAGCCGTGTGACGGTATTCCGGGTGACCTGGTGTTTTTGATCCCCATTGACGGAATGATTTAAGATCATCCATTGATAGATCATATCCCGATAGGTGGAGGAGTGAGTAGAGAAGCATCGAACCGTGTCCGGCTGAAAGTACAAAACGGTCGCGGTTGAACCATTCTGGATTTTTAGGGTTGTGGTTCATATGATCCGCCCAAAGCGAGAATGCCATCGGCGCTGCTCCCATTGGCATACCTGGGTGACCCGAGTTCGCCTTTTGTACGGCATCAATCGATAAGGTACGAATCGTATTAATTGCTAATTGTTCTACTGTCGTCATGTTCGTCAAAACAATCATCCTCTCTCTTTTTCACAAATTCCTACTCATTTTAGCACACTCTTAAATGTGATACAACTTTTCTAAATAGTATGTCACATTAAAATGAATGCGCTATCTATAGCCGTTCTATCGACTCATACAGGATGCATGAATTGATGAAAGATCGTTATTAAGATGTATTGCTATCGTGCAATGTTTCCTCATCTAACAGCGCTAAACAAAAAAGAGGTCCGCTTAACGCGAACCTCTTTCTTCTATAGAAGAAACAAACGATTATTGTTTATTCCGTTCTTCTTCTTGTGCTTGTTTTAATTTCTCTGGTGTTACGTCCGTACCTTCTTCATCAACAATCTTCATGCCCATGAGTTGGTTTTTGAACGATCCACGGAATGCTGCGAGATACGCTGCACGTAACTCTTTTTGCTCTGCCGCTTCTGCTTCTGATAACGGCTCGACTTTTGATTTATTCGCTAATGCGTTGATTCGATCTAATTGTTCTTGTGATAACATGGAATCCCTCTTTCTGTACGACTCAAACTTGAGTAGTTCAATTGTATTCTTACTGTAAAAGAGCTTACTAAAAAAAGCAAGTTAACCGCGTCAGTCGACGGGTTACTTGCTTCTCATTCCGGGCTAGGCGTCAATTCTCGGTATTCAAGGTATCGACGATTGACCGTTGCCTTTGAAATATCATGTCCCATCCCGCGAAGCGTAACGGCGATATCTGAAAACGTCAGTCCGAGTTCACGGAGACGTACGATTTCTTCGATCGGTACGTCCTTTCGGCTACGCCCGGCGTTCTCTCCTTGGCGATTCAGATTTCGTTCCGGGCGAAAGCCTTGTTCGACCGCTCGCCGCATGCCGCGCGCGATTTTTGCATTATGCAGTTTACGTTGATATTCTTCCACGAGTGAGACGATCTCAAGGACCATCGCTTCTGCATCAGCAAGTTGGTATTCTCCATCGGAATCAAGTGTCATCAACCGAACACCGTGCTTCTTAAACGTGTGCAAAATAGCGATTTTCGCATTCCCTCGACCAATCCGTGTGTCATCCGTTACGAGGACCGCATCTACCGCATCACGTGTCACATGATCAAGAACCGTCAGCATCCCTTCCCGATCGACGTCATATCCACTCTCTTTTTCAGAGACGACATCCACGACATCAAAACCCTTTTGAGACGCGACCTTCGAAAGTTCCATCCGTTGGCGTTCAATCGAACTATCTTGTGCTTCTTTTTCGGTCGACACCCGACAATAAATCACGACCTTCATCGTACCTCACATCCCTGTTCGTTCTTTCACAACTTTTCCATTTTGTCATTGTTGTGCGATTGGTACAACGATTTTGCTTTTTGAGATGACGTGTTTTGTCTCGACATCATTATTTTTAATCAACCAGTTGACGTATTCTTCATCTGACATCGAACCGTCATTGTAGACTTCAGCGATTTGTTCAACTGTAGCGTTCTCATCGACCGTAACGGAAGCAGTCATTAGTTGCGCCACTTTTTCATCCGGGCGCGGTGTGAGTAAAAAGATCACGAAGGCAATACTTAATGCATAGAAGAGAATTGAAAAAGCATGAGTACGAATCGTATGAATCATCATGAATCCCTCCAAATATAAAATGAATGAGTTAGAATAAACGTTCGCGGAACAATTGTTCGCATAACTCATAATAAACACAGAACCCGTGTTCGGTCAACACAAAATGTCGAACAATTGTTTGTACGCTCATTTGTTCTATGTTATAGTGAATCTAGAAACATATATTCTTACATTTCAAACTTCAATCCAGAAAGAGGTGGCAATTCGTATGCGGAAAATGTCTAAGCGCCAACAAGAGATTCTCGACTACATCGTCTCTGAAGTGAAACTGAAGGGGTATCCACCATCAGTTCGTGAAATCGGAGAAGCAGTCGGACTCGCGTCTAGCTCGACGGTACACGGTCATTTGGATCGACTCGAGAAACGGGGAATGATTCGCCGTGACCCGACGAAACCACGTGCGATTGAGATATTGCTTGATAAGCCTGAAGAAATCACGGAAGCCATCGTCCATGTTCCCGTCATCGGGAAAGTCACAGCAGGTCTTCCGATTACAGCGATTGAAAACATCGAAGAACAGTTCCCACTCCCTGCACATTATGTAGGGAACGAGACGGTCTTCATGTTGACGATCGATGGTGAATCGATGATTAACGCAGGTATTCTTGACGGCGATCGTGTCATCGTGCGCCAACAAAACACAGCAGAAAACGGAGAAATCGTCGTAGCTATGACCGAAGATAGCGAAGCGACGGTGAAACGGTTCTTCTTAGAAGATCAACAGGTACGTCTACAACCAGAAAATGACTCGATGGATCCGATGTATTTCGATAATGTCTCCATTCTTGGTAAGGTAATCGGCGTGTATCGGACGATTCATTGACGGAGGGACCAGTTACGACTGGTCTTTTTTCATGCCATCAGGAAATGTACATGATACCGTCAATACCGTCGCACTGACGGGTTACGTTGCGTATTCGGTCGCAACGCAACAAACCGATTGGTTACCGACTGCCATCGGTATCGCTGTCGGTACCCTTTGGTTGTCACCCGACCTCGATTTAAAGTCAGAACCGTATTATCGCTTTGGACCATTTCGAGTTCTTTGGATGCCGTATGTCAAGATCATGCCTCACCGATCGATCTGGTCGCATGGACTGATCATCGGAGACATCATTCGGCTTCTTTATAGTGCTGCGATTCTGATTCCCCTACTATTTATAAGTCTATATTTTCAGGTTCTTGATTCTGCTACGATTGATTCGTGGTTTGCTTCCTTGCCTGCATTCATCGTTGGCATCATGGTGGCGAGTACGATTCATATCCTACTAGATTATTCCAGCAGTTGGTTTCGACCTAAAAAAGAAAAAAACGTCGTCGGTAACACCTCTTTTGCTTGCTTGCAGGCAGGAAGAGGTGTTTTCTTATCCACTTTTTCGTATCTTTAAACATCAAAATAAAAAATTTCCATTCCTATATTTCAATTATATGTATTGAAAACGTTCTCAAATCGGAGTAATTTAAAGTAGAAAGGCCATTATCTGCTTTAATCCAAAGGGAGGGTTTTTGCATGAATAACTTTGTACTAGAAATGATCGGTACGATGATCCTCATCCTGCTCGGGGATGGAGTCGTCGCCGGTGTCGTCTTGAAAAAGACGAAATCGGAAAACAGCGGATGGATCGTCATCACGTTCGCTTGGGGTCTTGCTGTCATGACAGCAGCATTCGTCGCTGCTGAAAGCGGAGCACACTTGAACCCCGCATTGACGATTGCACTTGCTTTGAACTCTGACCTACCGTGGGCAGACGTTCCGATCTACATTGCCGGACAACTTGTCGGAGCTTTCATCGGCGCCATTCTCGTTTGGCTTCATTACATGAAACATTTTGAAGCGACTGATGATCAAGCCGCAAAACTCGGTGTGTTCGCAACAGGTCCAGCGATTCGTCATACGCCGTCGAACTTGATTTCTGAGATCATCGGGACATTCGTTCTCGTCTTCGGTATCTTGGCACTTGGTTTAACGACGTTCGGAGACGGCTTAAAACCACTCATCGTCGGTTTACTCGTCGTCGTCATCGGTCTATCGCTCGGTGGTACAACAGGGTATGCCATCAACCCGGCTCGTGACCTTGGACCGCGTATCGCGCACGCTATCCTACCGATTCCGAATAAAGGTTCATCTGACTGGGGCTATTCATGGATTCCTGTCGTTGGTCCAATCATCGGTGGAGCGATTGCCGTGTTCATCTATCAATTGATCTACTAAGATCACGTCTCACTAACACATACCGCTCAAGGGGGATTTCGAAATGGAAAACAAGTATATCCTAGCACTCGACCAAGGTACGACAAGCTCACGTGCGATCATCTTCGATCACGATGGGAAAATCGTCAACTCGGCACAACGGGAATTCAAGCAATACTTCCCACAACCAGGCTGGGTCGAGCATGATGCAAACGAAATCTGGGGTTCGATTCTTGCCGTCATGGCCGAAGCACTCGGAACAGCAGATATCAAACCTGAGCAAATCGCCGGAATCGGCATTACGAACCAACGCGAAACGACGGTCGTCTGGAACAAAGAAACAGGTAAACCGGTCTATCACGCACTCGTTTGGCAATCGCGTCAAACGTCTGGTATCTGTGACGATTTAAAAGAACAAGGTTTGAACCAGAAGTTCCGCGATAAAACAGGACTTCTGATTGATGCCTACTTCTCTGGAACGAAAGTCAAATGGATCCTTGATAATGTCGAAGGTGCGCGGGAGCAAGCAGAGAACGGTGAATTGCTCTTCGGTACGATCGATACGTGGCTCGTTTGGAAACTGTCTGGTGGAAAAACGCACATCACGGACTACACGAACGCTTCACGAACATTGATGTATAACATCTACGAACAAAAATGGGATGAAGAGTTACTCGATATCCTCGGTGTTCCTGCTTCGATGTTGCCAGAGGTTCGTCAGTCGAGTGAAGTCTACGACAAAACGGTACCGTATCACTTCTTCGGTTACGAAGTGCCAATCGCTGGTATTGCGGGTGACCAACAAGCAGCACTCTTCGGTCAAACGTGCTTCGAAGCAGGTGAAGGGAAAAACACATACGGAACAGGTTGCTTCATGCTCATGAACACAGGTGAGAAAGCTGTTTCTTCTGATCATGGACTCTTGACGACGATCGCTTGGGGCGTCGATGGAAAAGTGGAATATGCGCTGGAAGGTTCGATTTTCGTCGCCGGTTCTGCGATCCAGTGGCTCCGTGATGGACTCCGGATGCTGAAAAATGCGAAAGATTCAGAAGGTTACGCAACGAAAGTTGACTCAACAGACGGTGTTTATGTCGTTCCTGCCTTCGTTGGTCTCGGTGCGCCGTACTGGGATTCAGATGTTCGTGGCGCAATCTTCGGGTTAACACGCGGAACAGATAAAGAGCATTTCGTTCGGGCAACGCTTGAATCACTCGCTTACCAAACACGCGACGTGTTAACAGCGATGGAACAAGATTCTGGGATCGAACTGAAGACACTCCGTGTCGACGGTGGTGCTGTAGCCAACAACTTCTTGATGCAGTTCCAATCGGACATTCTCGGCGTTCCTGTCGATCGTCCGCAAATTAACGAAACGACAGCACTCGGTGCAGCTTACCTTGCTGGATTAGCTGTTGGTTACTGGAAAGATAAAGCGGAAATCAAACAACAATGGAAGCTGGATCACCAGTTCAAACCAGAGATGAAAGAAGACGATCGTGAGCAACGCTATGCTGGATGGCAAAAAGCAGTTGAAGCGACAATGGTCTTCAAACCATCAAAATAAAACAATTGACCCGGTTCCTTTTGCAGAGGGACCGGGTTTTTGATATCTTATAAAAAATATAGCGAGAGGTGTGTCATGAATTCTACTTATTCTGATCAACAGCTAAAAGAACACATTCAGGCCGCGCTGGATGGCAACATCACACATGAAGAACTAGCAGATTGGTGTTATTGCTACATGACCGACGTGTACCATAACGATTATTACCAAATCGCAACCGACGGACGTGAGAGCTATCCGTTAAGTGAGCAAGCGACTGAGGTAGCAAACGATATCGATGCACAATGGGATATGTATCTTGCTAACAGTTATACTCTAAATGAATTACAGACCATTGATTTAGCTACAATTCATTTACCTAGAGAGTGGTTAGAAAAATGACTCCAGTCGTTTTGATTCATGAAACACTCATCTAAGTTTTAATACGAGTAAAAGAAATTGAAATAAATCCCCCTTCGCCTGCTCGCAAAGGAGGATTTATTACTTATTTGCCAAACTCTTTTTTCAATCCATCTTCAATCTCATCAACGGATTTAGACTGACCGCTTAGGACTGCCGCTAAAAACGCGCCTTCGACGAGGGGTGCATCGATAAACCGAACCGTCCGTTCGCCACTGTATAGTTCAAGTGCCAATTCCGTGTTCATCGTCGCAGAACCGATATCCGTTAAGACGACTCCATCGTCGTCTAGTGTATTTAATGTTTCTTCGATTCGCGTCGCGTCCGTTCCAATGCTACCATCCTCAAGAGCTGCCGCTATTAAGACTGGCGTATCCGGTGCCATCTCTGCTAACAGTTCCTTTAGTCCAGTCGCGAGCTTTTCACTATGGGAAACGAGTACAAGATTAACCATGAAGCACCTCCGCGATTTCGCCGAGCAACAACGCACTCGATAGACTACCTGGGTCCTGGACGCCTTCTGTCGCTTCACCGAAGTAAGACGCACGCCCTTTCGTTGCGATGCGCGCTTTCGTATCAGCAAGCGCTTGATCGATTGCCGCTTTCAAATCCCCGTCTTGCGAGAGCGCCTCTTGGAACGGTGTCCAAATATCGACCATCGTCTTTTGACCGAATTCCGATTTCCCACGCGATTTGATGCCTTCCGTCGCTTCATGGAAAGCATCCGCGAGTTCTGCACCTTCGACTTCTGTTTTTCCTTTGAACGCACCAGCGAACTTAACGAATGCCGTGCCGTACAAAGGACCGGATGCCCCACCGACCGTCTTGATCAGCGTCATCCCGACCTCTTTCGATAAAGCTCCTAAGTCCTCATACTCGCCGTGTTCTTCTAACGTCTTTTGGACTGCTTGGAAGCCACGTGACATATTGATCCCGTGGTCCCCGTCACCGATTTCCCGGTCAAGGTCCGTCAATTCATCCTTGTGCTGGTCAATCTGTTCCGCTGCTTTGATGAGCGCGCTTCGTAACTGTTCCGTCGTCAACTTCATCTTTGTACACCCCGTTTATCTAAATTAGAATCCAATCGCTTTCGTTTCTGCATCGAGATACCCAAGCAGTTCATCATCTACTGGTAAGAGCGTGATTGAGAATCCGTGCATCTCGAGCGACGTCATATAGTTTCCAACGAACGAACGGGCAATCTCGTAACCGTGTGCCTGAAGTTCTTCCGCGACATATTTATATGTGATATACAGTTCGGATTCTGGTGTTCCACCCATCCCATTCACCATGACGGCGACTTTTTTGTCTGGTACTTCTTTTGTCAGACGATCGAGCAACTCTTTAACGATCGCATCAACGGAAGCGACTGCTTTTCGTTCAAGTCCTTTTTCACCATGGATGCCAATTCCGATCTCCATCTCGTCATCGTGCAACTCAAAACCCGGCTTGCCGCTCTCTGGCATGTAACATGGTGAGAGTGCCATTCCGATCGAACGAACGCCCTGGATGACTTTTTCCGCGACTGCTTTGACTTCACTCAGTGATTTCCCTTCTGCAGCTGCAGCTCCGGCAATCTTATGGACGAAGACCGTTCCCGCGACACCACGACGATCCTCTTCCTTTTTGATCGCGATGTCATCATTGACAACAACCGTGTCGACTTCGATGTCCTCGAGTTCAGCGAGTTCCTTCGCCATATCGAAGTTCATGACATCACCGGAGTAGTTCTTGACGACAAGGAGGACACCTTTTCCACCATGGGCTGCCTTGATGCCTTCGAGCACCATGTCCGGTGTCGGTGACGTGAAGACTTCCCCGCAAACAGCCGCAGCAAGCATACCGTCACCCACGAATCCAGCGTGCGCTGGTTCATGACCACTTCCTCCACCAGAAACGAGTCCGACTTTTCCATCAAGCGGTACTTTTCGCGCGACGACATTGACCCCTTCGACCTTTTTATACAAATCAGGATGAGCTAGTACGAGTCCGTCGACCATGTCTGAAACGAACCGGTTTGAATCTTTCATTAATTTGTGCATGAAAAACGCTCCTTTACCTAACTGATTTTGCCGTACCACTTACTCTTTACCACCAAATCAAGTCGAATATGTCGAAAAAAATGATGAAAATATTGACCAGTTGGTGACGATATTCCGCATGAGTGCTATGCTCTTAAAAAAGAGGAGGAATCGAATGTCATCAGCCTTTCAAGCAGGTGTTCGTGCCTGTCTACCCACTGTCCTCGGATATATCGGCATCGGTTTTTCAGCTGGGATCGTCGGTCGTGCCTCCGGCTTATCCCCTCTTGAAGTCGGATTCATGTCCGTCTTCATCTATGCCGGCGCCGCTCAGTTCATCATCACGAGTCTCTTACTATTAAATAGTCCTGCTTCTGCCATCATTTTGACGACGTTCATCGTCAATCTCAGGCACTTGTTAATGAGTCTGACGCTCGCTCCGCATGTCGAGACACGTCACCTCCGCGACCGCCTCGGTACCGGAACGCTACTAACGGATGAGTCGTTCGCTGTAGCGATGAACACTGCCCAAAAAGGGAAGCTCGCCCCGTCCTTCATGCATGGCTTGAATCTGACTGCGTATCTCAGCTGGATCGTCGCAACCGTTCTCGGCGCCCTTGTCGGCAGCTGGTTTCCTGATCCCGAGCGCTTCGGTCTCGATTTTGCCCTGACAGCGATGTTCATCGGCTTATTATACTTACAGTTTGAAGGGGAACGTTCCCGTATTGCCGTGAATAGTTGCCTCCTACTGATTGTCTTACTATTGCTTTACATAACCATGCGCTACTTTTCTCCAGAAGTCGCCGTTCTTTGCGCGACGCTCGGTGGTGCAAGTATAGGAGTCGTGATCACACGATGGAAATCCGCCCGGAATTAATCGCTCTTTTTTTAGCTTGTGGACTCGTCACTTGGATTCCACGCGTCTTACCGTTTCTCGTCCTTCATGGACTAACGTTACCGCGCCTCGTAACAGAATGGCTCTCGTTCATTCCGGTCTGCCTGCTCGGTGCCCTTTTCTTTCAAAATCTTCTCATCGCTCAAGATGAGGCGTTTCCGATGGTTTCGACGCTTCATGTCTTCGCCGCCCTCCCGACCATGGCGGTCGCGATTTTCAGTAAAAGTTTATCCTGGACGGTCGTGACTGGTGTTGTCACGATGGCGTTTCTACGATTGTATCTATAAGCAAGTCATTCATCTTTAGCCTATTTCGATGCATCTCTTGTGTTATCCTTATAATAGAAATAAATGGATAGTGAAGGAGGTCCTGATATGCCAAATAAGCAGTTCATACCCTATTTGATATTGCTGTGCGTCATTTTTCTAATCGCGAGTCAAATGGATCTGCCTTATCTGCTAAAACAAGGATTGATTGTGTTGTACGTCATCGCCTATTTCGGCACGCTGATGGTTTCTCGCAAAATGAAAGTTAGGGATCATAAACAATGACTCGAAAAAATCTCCTCTGGTCTTGAGAGACTAGAGGAGATTTTTGTGTTCACGTATTTGCTTGTACGTCCTGATAATCGGATTGATGTTCAAACTCTTTTTTCGCAAACGGACATAACGGTAACAGCTTGACGTTTGCTTCTCGTGCCCAGTTGACGATCTCGGCAACGAGTTGTTCCCCGATCTGTTGATTGCGGTGCGCGGGATCGACGTATGTGTGATCAATGATCCACATGCCGTTGTTCGTATCGCTGTAAGTGATTTCCCCAATCACTTCCTCTTCCTGATGGGCTTCGATTTTACGTTCCGCTCGTTTCAGCTCCATTTGCTTCCCTCCGTTCGTAAGATAAGGCGCCGCTCGGACAACCGTCGACGACCCGCATGACATCGTCCACTGGTGCCCCGTCCGCTTCAATCCACGGACGCCGCTTGACATCAAAGACAGTTGGTAGACTTTGTACACAATGACCAGAGTGAATGCAAACTTCCGAATCAAAATAGACCGTGATCTCTTTGCCTTCATATCCTTTTTTCATGATGTATCGTCTCCCTTTCTTTGTACTCTTGTATCTTTCCACATCCTTGACTCAATCCCTGTCGGCGCTATGAAAAAAGCACTTCCGGACAGAAGTCCGAAAGTGCTTGAGTTGGATTAGAACAAGACCATGTACTGATCGCGTTCCCATTCCGTGACTTGCGTCCGGAACATATCCCATTCGATTTCTTTCAATTCAACGAAGTGCTCTGCGATGTGATCGCCGAGAGCGTGCATGACGACGTCATCCGCTTTCAAGACTTCGAGTGCGTGGCTGAGTGTTGATGGAAGATCATCAATTCCGTTTGCAACGCGTTCCGGTTTGTCCATGACGTAGATGTTGCGGTCGATTGGAGCCGGTGCTTTCAAGTTGTTCTTGATTCCATCAAGACCTGAAGCGAGCAATGTCGCAAGCGCAAGGTACGGGTTCGCTGCTGGATCGACTGAACGAACTTCGATCCGAGTCGAGAGTCCACGTGCTGCAGGAACACGGACGAGTGGTGAACGGTTACGCGCTGACCATGCGACGTAGCAAGGTGCTTCGTAGCCAGGAACAAGACGTTTGTATGAGTTGACTGTCGGGTTACAAACCGCTGTGAACGCACGAGCGTGTTTGAGGATACCTGCCGTGAAGGCACGTGCATCATCCGACAATTGCATGTCTTCGTTGCCTTCATCGAAGAAGACGTTCTCGTTGCCTTTGAAGAGCGACATGTTCGCGTGCATGCCTGATCCGTTGACACCGAAGAGTGGTTTTGGCATGAATGTCGCGTGCAAGTTGTGCTTCGCAGCAATCGTCTTGACGACGAGTTTGAACGTTTGGATGTTATCCGCTGTCGTGATTGCATCCGCATATTTGAAGTCGATTTCGTGTTGACCTGGAGCAACTTCGTGGTGTGATGCTTCGATTTCAAAGCCCATGTTCTCGAGCTCGATGACGATCTCTTTACGGCAGTTTTCACCGAGGTCGACTGGTGCGAGGTCGAAGTATCCACCTTGGTCGTTCAATTCAAGTGTCGGACGACCTTTTTCATCTTTCTTGAAGAGGAAGAATTCTGGCTCTGGTCCAACGTTGAATGATGAGAAACCGAGCTCTTCCATCTCTTTAAGTACCCGTTTGAGCTGACCACGTGGGTCTCCTGCGAACGGCGTGCCATCCGGATTGTGGATGTCACAGATTAAACGTGCAACTTTCCCTGTTCCATCTTCTGTCCATGGGAAGACGACCCATGTGTTCAAGTCTGGGAAGAGATACATATCTGATTCTTCGATCCGGACGAATCCTTCGATCGATGAACCATCGAACATCATTTTGTTATCAAGTGCTTTTTCCAATTGGCTTACTGGAATCTCAACGTTCTTGATCGTTCCGAGGATATCTGTGAACTGTAAGCGAATGAAGCGTACATCCTCAGCTTTAGCGATTTTCAAAATGTCTTCTCGTGTAATGTTGCGACGTGTCATGTGACAAATCCCCTCTCCGATTCGTTTTTATATGGTTACAGGTCCTTACTTGAAGAAACGCCCGAGCTCACCTTGGATGAGCGACGTCTTTCCATGTCGTCCTGCTTCCTTCAATTCATTTTTCAGGAGTTTATACAATTCGCCGTCAGATAGTTCCGGGCGCGTCTCGACGACGCTCTCCGCAACGCGTTCGCGTTTGACAAGATCGTTTTCAAAAATCAATTTGATCCCTGCAATATTCAGTCCCTGATCCAGGTATTCCTTGATCGACAACAGACGATCGACATCGTTGAACGAATAGAGGCGACGCTTCGTCTCTGTCCGCTCCGGTTTGATCAGTCCTTGTTCTTCGTAGTATCGGATCTGGCGGGCAGATAACGCGGTCAACTCTTGAACGACTCCGATGGGAAATAGTGGCTTGGACTGGCGTGATGAGTCTGCCATGTGGTTCCTCCTTTTTCCTTACTCCATGAGAATAAACCTCTGTCAGGCAACTTGTCAAGCGATGTAAGAAAAGTTAACACAACTTTTTTAATCACTTTACATGAAGTCGTTCAGAGGTCTTTTCACGAGATATTCTAGTATTAAACGTTTTTTTCTGGAATTAATTGTTTTTCCATCAAGTGATTGACGGCTGAGATGATGGCAATCTTGACGTGGCTATACGTCAAACCACCTTGGACGTATGCGGTATAGGGCGCACGGATCGGACCATCCGCTGATAACTCGATCGATGATCCTTGTACGAATGTTCCTGCTGCCATGATGACATCGTCCGCATAGCCCGGCATATAATCCGGAATCGGTAACGCATGTGCATTGACGGGTGAAGCGGCTTGAATCGCCTGACAGAAGGCAATCATCGGCTCTGGCGCATGGAACGAGACCGATTGAATCAAATCCGTCCGCTCTGCCGTATGATGAGGTGCCGTGTCAAAGCCAAACTGACCAAGCATGCTCGACGTGAACATCGCGCCCATCAACGCTTGGCTCACCGTATGTGGTGCCATATAGAAGCCTTGGTACATATCCGGAAGTGCGGATAACGATGGACCGGCTTCGGCGCCAATCCCTGGTGTCGTCATCCGGAATGACGCTCGTTCAATCAAATCAGTCCGACCGACGAGATAACCGCCAGTCTTCGCAAGTCCACCACCCGGGTTCTTAATCAACGATCCTGCCATCAAGTCCGCCCCGACGTGTGTCGGTTCGATCGTCTCGACGAACTCACCGTAGCAGTTATCGACGAAGATCAGTACGTGCGGATGAACGGCTTTGATGGCAGCAATCGCTTCTCCGATCTCGTTGACCGGCAGACTGCGTCGTGTCGCATAGCCTTTTGAACGCTGAATCCCGACGACCTTCGTCTGTAGTGTGATCCGTTCGAGAACGGCCGGTACGTCGATCGTCTCGGCGTTTTTCATCTCGACGACATCATACTGGACGCCCAGTTCCTTTAATGAACCGCGTCCGTCACCACGAATTCCGACGATCTCTTCAAGCGTGTCGTATGGTTTTCCTGTGATATAAAGCAATTCGTCTCCTGGCAATAACAAACCGAACAACGCGATACCGATTGCATGGGTTCCGCTGATGATTTGCGGACGACAAAGACCGGCTTCCGCACCGAAGACATCAGCATAGATCCGTTCGAGCGTATCGCGTCCTTCATCGTTGTAGCCGTAACCTGTTGACGGCATGAAGTGAAAATCACTGACCTTGTGACGTCGGAACGCATCGAGGACGCGGAATTGATTGTATTCCGCGACCTCTTGCGCTTTCTTGACGTACGGGGCGATCTGTTCCTCCGCCCGGTCAATGAGCGGACGGAGCGTTTCGTAATGGGTTAATTCTGAAAACATGTTTACACCTCGTATTGTTTCAATGTCGCGTATAGACGCGTATCTTTACGCAAGTAACCTTTTAGAATGACGGAACCATCTTCTTCGAACAATTCCTTCAAATTCATCATGACTTCCTTCGCCGGATTGTAATGGGCAAATCCGTCAACTGGAATGCGAATCTCGAGATACTCGAGGATTTCGCTGATCGAACGTTCGATCTCTTCGATCAAGCGCTCGATATCCTGCGGGTCAAGCGCAGAAATCAGCAGTTTTCCACCTGTGAACAAGCGGTTCAATTGATCCTTCTTGTTGTAGACTTCGAGTTGCGGAATGTCACCGGCACCGAGTTCATCGAGGACATCGTTCGTCGTCTGCATCTGATTCAAGTAATGCTCACTCGACGCATCAACGACATGGAGGATCAAGTCGGCTTCCAGCACTTCCTCGAGTGTCGAACGGAACGCCGCGATCAACTTCGTCGGCAGATCTTGAATGAAACCGACCGTATCCGTCAGGAGAATTTGACCACCTTCCGGCAAATCGACTTGACGTGTCAACGGATCGAGCGTCGCGAACAACTCATCCTTCTCGTATGTGTCGGCTTGTGTCAACCGGTTGAAGATCGTTGATTTGCCAGCATTCGTATAACCGACGAGCGCGATTTGGAATGTCTGGTTCTCTTTGCGACGTTCCCGGTAACGGGCACGGTGCGCGACGGATGTCTCGAGTTGTTTCGAGATCTCATCGACCCGACGCCGGATATGACGGCGGTCCGTCTCGAGTTTCGATTCACCTGGTCCACGCGTCCCGATTCCGCCACCAAGACGTGACAGTTGTGTGCCCTGCCCGGCAAGACGTGGTAAGAGATAACTCATCTGTGCCAGTTCGACCTGCAATTTCCCTTCGCGTGACTGGGCTCGGCCAGCGAAGATATCGAGGATCAACTGCGTCCGGTCAATCAATTTGATGGCTTCCGGGTCCGACAAGGCGATCCGGATATTCTTCATCTGACCGGGCGTGACCTCGGCATTGAATATGATTAAATCAGGTTCAAGTTCGTCTGCTAAAGCAACGAGTTCTTCAACCTTTCCTTTTCCGATGAACGTACGGCGATCAATCGCTTGTCGTTTTTGATCCAGACGACCGACGACGACACCATGCGCAGTCGTTACGAGTGCTTCGAGCTCCGCGACCGATTCTTCATAGACATGGTCCGGGACACCGGGGAGCTGGCAACCAACGACGATGACGCGTTCTGACATAATATCATTCCTTTCACGAGTAAAGACGTACTGCGCCCTTTATCATACCACAGGCACCGGTTCGTCTGAACTTTTTTGGACAGGAAACATCCGTTCGGTTTATGATGGAAGAAAGATTACGATAAGGGGAGGAAAACCATGGCACGCGAACAGTCGTATACGCTTCCAGAGTTCATTGAACGCTATTTATTTTATCTAACGACAAGTGGACGGCAACTTTCGACCGTCCGCCGCTATCGCTATGATTTAATCGAAGTCCACCGCTACATGACCGATGTCGACCAACCACTCGAGACGATCGACGATTTCAAGGCGATTTCGATCGAGACGTGGAAGACGTTCATCAATGAATACTTGATTGAAGAGAAACTCTACCAGCAAGCAACGGTTGCCCGGATCGTCACCGTCATCAATCAAGTCAATTATCAGATTCGACAAACGAAGGCGAAGCTGATCGAATACGCACAACCGACGCACGAATTGACGGCAAAACACGTCGCCTCCTTCAAGGAATATGAGCAATTGGTCCGGACGAATCAATCCGATCGCGGCTTAACGGAACATCAATTGAAGGCACGTCCGTATTTGATCGATCGAAACGAATTGATTCTCCGTCTGTTTTATCGTTACGGTCTACGTGTCCATCACATCATTGGTTTGAAGATGCACGATCTCAATTTCGCCCAGCAAGAGATGACCGTTCATGACCGACTCGGCAACCGTTACCTGCTTCACCTCGAGCGGGAAGATCAAGACATCATGCTGCGTTACTTGAAGACGATTCCGGAGCCGGTCCGCCCCCGTTATCACAGCACCGATCCTTTTTTCGTCGCCTTCGACTTCGCTCGGATGACATTCCGCTGGGTCTACAGCAAAAATGCACCGAAGCAATTGTCGATCGTCATGATTACGAAGATGATGCGTCAGCTGAATGAACGGTCCGATAACAAGCGGATCTTGACACCGTCGATGTTACGCAACAGTTTTATCCTGAAAACATATCAGGACGAGATGACGAAGGAAGAACGTCTGCAGAAGACATGCCTCTATAAGGATGTCTCTCTCCGACGTTATGAAGAGGCGGTTGAGGAACTGACACCGTTGTTGTAAAAAATTCATTAGACTTGGAAGTGACATGAATGACGATTCGAATGACTTATGATCAAGAATCAAAAATGGGATATCTATATCTCTTCCCAGAGACATTTACTCCCGTAATTGAAGAAACGGACGAGCTAGAAGAAAATGCATTCCTTGGCGTAGACGTTGATCAAGAGGGACGCATCATCGGGATTGAATGTTTCAATGAAGAAGCGAACGTGATCCGCGCCGTCCATTCACAAGCATTCTTATACGCAGAACATACAGATCGTTTCTCACTCCGATTGCAAAACACGATTCCAAAAAGTTCGTCTCACCTCCAAGGAGTTACGTTCTACTTCGCTGAAACCGATCATACCGGATTCATCGGATTTGATATCCTCGACTTAGAACAATATCCTGTCGACATCCTTCGCACGCTTGCTCAGCCAGCGTATAAATAATGAAGTCAACAAAAAAAAGACGACCCCCCGGTCGTCTTTTTCATTAGCGAGAGACTTCTTGTGTCTCTTCTTGCTCATATAACGTCACGTTGCGCGCTGGTGCGAACGTCGAGATCGCGTGTTTGTAGATCAATTGCTGTTTGCCTTCGGACTCCAAGATGACCGTGAAGTTATCGAATGACTTGATCAGCCCCCGTAATTGATACCCACTGATTAAGAAAACCGTTGTCGGGACTGCATCTTTCCGTAATTGATTTAAAAAGACGTCCTGAATGTTGTATGTCGCTTTCATGATTCCCCGTGCCCCCTCTTTTTATCTGTTTCTGTCTTCGGGCAACTCTTATTTAACCGCTTTCAGAAACTCTACAGTTCTATCATAGATAATTTTGAACGTTTCTTCAAATGAAAACTTTCCCATATCCACCCAAACGCCATCAAATTGGTGACGGAACCACGTCAATTGACGTTTCGCGAAGCGTCGCGTGTTCCGTTTTAGCATATCAACGGCAGGATCGAGTGGTGCTCCGTCAAGGACTGGTAACATCTCTTTATAACCAATTGCTTGCAGCGCCTTCGTCTGACGGTACCCGGCAGCGTCCAGACGCGCCACTTCCTCAAGAAGCCCACTTTCGACCATCATATCTACTCGTTGATCGATCCGGTCATACAAGCGATCCCGGTCTTCCATGTGTAGGACGAACAGTAGACTCTCATAAAGTGCCGGCTTACTACCGGTCGTTTGTGTCTGACCGGTCCGTGCGACCTCGATCGCCCGAACGACCCGCTGGATATTATTCGGATGAATCGCTTCGGCGCGCACCGGATCAAGTTCCTTCAACTGGTCATGCAATGCATTCGCACCGTGCGTCGCCGCGTACGCTTCGAGTTCAGCACGCAAGGCTGGATCTTCCGCCTGCTCAGTGAACTGGTAATCATATAAAATCGACCGGATATAAAGCCCGGTTCCACCGACGATGATCGGTAACTTGCCCCGACTTGCGATCTCATCAATCGTCGCTCGGGCAACCGTCTGAAAACGCGCTACACTCATCTCGTCGTCCGGTGTGACGAGATCTAGCAAGTGGTGCGGCACCCCTTCCATCTCTTCGGTCGTCACTTTGGCTGATCCGATGTCCATCCCTTGATAGACTTGGACGGAGTCTCCCGATAACACTTCTCCGTTTAATCGTTTGGCTAGTTCAATGCCCGTCTTCGTTTTTCCGACTGCCGTCGGTCCGACGATGACGATGACTGGTTGTTTCTTCATTTTTCTTCACCCATTCTCTATCTTTTCATTCTGATTCGAGTGTACCACAGCCACTTACTCGGATTAAAAAAATCAATGAAAAAACCGCCCATTCTGGACGGCTTCCACTTGCTCGTCTTATACGCGACGGATGAAATCGTCATAAATGGCACTAAAAATGCACCACCCACAAATGACGACGCCTGTCAGCATGATGCCCCAATCTGCCATGGTCGTTCCTCCTCTAATCATCGTTATTCTCTCTTTTGACGGTTTGAATGGTTTGTAAACCCTTTCGAGCAGGTTTGACACCAATTCTTGGAATCAGTATGATAAAAGTACGATTGGTACGTAGCGCGGAGGCTGACCTGCATCGGCTTCCTATTAGAGGCACTGCCTCTCGATTCCATGTCTTGTGCTTGCACGAGGCGACATAGGGAGAATTCGTTCTTCCAAGCGACAGGTCCGGCATCATGCCCGGGCCTGTTCTGCGTGCCGGTACATTATTTCGAAAGGAGCCGATTGTCGTGCGTATTCAAATCATTGGTGGATCAGGTACCGGAAAAAGTACACTGGGCGCCTTCATCGGACAAGCTGAACAGATTCCCTGGATTGATACCGACCATTATCTTTGGACAGATACGACGTTCACTGAAAAGCGAGACGTCTCCGAGCGATTTTCCATGTATGAAGCAGATCTTATGTCTTACAACGATTACATCGTCTCCGGCTCTGTCTTCGCTTGGCATCCGGATGGTTTCATCAATCGGGACTTGCTTGTCTTCCTGTCGCTCGACGAATCGGTTCGGATGGAACGTCTCATCGCGCGCGAAAAAGCACGATACCCAGATTTTACAGGCTCCAATGAATTCCTTGACTGGTGCCGGACGTATCACACGGCGACGGATCCATCGATGATCGGTACGTTCGCAGAACACCAGTATCAGATGGACCAGTCGATTTCCCCGATTCTGATAGTAGATGCTTCGTTATCGACACAACTTCAGTATCAAAAAATAATCGAGACATACGATCGTTTGTCGCTTCATCCATGAAAAACGGGTCCCCCTCTATAGGTGGACCCGTTCGTCTTAATACATATCTTTTTGTGTGAAGTTCCAAAACGCAACGATTAGCGCCGCGACCGTCCAACAACCGAGGACAGCAAGTGAGAACGGAAGCGTCATTCCTTCGATTGGTGGTGCTTGTCCATCGAGATAGTTGATCAGTCCGAAATTGACGTTGACGAGATATTTCGAGCTCGTCCAACTTGAACCAAGCGTCGTCAGTAACGTACCGGAAATCAAGACTGCCATCATGATCCCGATCCCTGTCGCTGTGTTTTTGACGAGAACAGAGACCATCAAGGCGATCGTTCCGACAACGGCTGTGACGATCCACGCTAGACCGACTGCCATCAAGAGGTACTCCCACATCGGTAACGTATGCACGAACTCGGTCGAGAACGTACCGCTCGGTGAGGCTTGGAAACCGGTCAAGATCGGTGCTGTCCAGCCGTCATAGCCGAGGACGATCCCGGATATCGCGTAACAGACGGCGACGGTCAATGCCATCAACATCGACGTATAGAGTAACACCGTCAACCATTTCGCCATCAGGATTTTCCAGCGCCGGACTGGTCGCGACAGGAGCGTCTTGATCGTTCCATCATTTTGCTCCCCACTGACGATATCCGCCATGATGACGATGATGAACAGCGGTAAGATCAGCGTCAATCCTTGCGAGAAGAAGATCCGGATGAACGTCGGGGCTCCCGGATAGTTCGGGTTGATGTCGTTATCGAGATAGTATTGATTTTGTTTGAGGTCAAACTCAAGGAACTGACGGAACTCATCTTGAATACTGCTAGAAGCAAGACGGTTCTGCGTGTCGACGATGTCTTGTTGTAACTCAACCCGCCAATCGAGCGTTCCCTGCTTTTTGATTTGTTCTTGGATGTCTCGGTACTGTGCGTACGTAAACATCGAGACAAGAACGACGAGAATGATCGCAACGACGGCAAAACGACGTTTCGAAGCAATTTTCGTCACTTCATTTCGTACGAGACCGATCATGTTCGGATTACGCAATGTGATCGCCTCCCGTTAACGTGATGAATAGATCTTCGAGCGTTTGGACCTTCCGTTCAATCGTCCAGACTTCGACCCCTGCTTCGAGCAGCTGCTTATTGAGCGCTGGTGTCTTGCTTGCATCCATCAAAGTATGAACCGTATTCGCATCGACGACTTCGGACACTTGGACTAAATCGGATGCTGATAAAATCTCATTCGCCTTAAAGGCATCATCGACACGCCAGTCAACGCCTGGTGCGAGCGACTCGACCAGTTCCTTGACCGTTCCGACTTGAACGATTTTGCCATAACTCATGATTGCAACTCGATCGGCAAGCATTTCGATCTCAGCCAAGATATGACTCGAGACGAGGACCGACAGTCCCGTTTCCTCGACGAGCCGGCGGATGAATTGACGTAAATCCCGAATCCCCATCGGATCGAGACCATTCGTCGGTTCGTCGAGAATCAAGACGCTTGGTCGTCCGAGTAATGCTTGTGCGATGCCGAGACGCTGCCGCATCCCGAGCGAGTATGTCCGGACTTGATCATCAACACGCGCCGTCAAATCGACGAGATCGATGACTTCCTGAATCCGAGCCTCATCGACATTCGGTAACATCCGGGCAAAGACTTGTAGATTTTCGCGACCCGTTAAATACTTATACAACTCTGGATTTTCAACGATCGAGCCAATCCGCTCCATCGCTTGGACGAACTGTTTGCGGACGTCGAAGTCACAGACCGTGATTTTACCGGACGTCGGTTTGATCAAGCCGACGAGCATCCGGATCGTCGTCGTTTTTCCTGCCCCGTTCGGTCCAAGGAAGCCAAAAACTTCACCTGGTTGGATCTCAAACGAGATATTATCAATGATCGTCTTTTTTCCGATCACCTTTGTTACACCTTCTAATTTCACTGTTGGTTTCACGTCTCTCACCTCTTATTGTCTATTCTAGCGGAATAATGAATCATTTGACTTGTCAGAACACTTCATTTCCGCACATTCTTTCAACTTTTGCTACAATCAGGTTAGAACCTAGAAGGAGGAACGTTCATGAAGCGATTACGCTGGCCCCTGTTTTTAACCGTCTCACTCGTTTTGACGGCAATCTTTGGATACGGCTTCGTCAGTGCCTATAGTGACGTCGTCAACCCACCAAAACGTGCCGTCTTGACACCTACGAAGGAAGAGCCTGTCAAAAAAGGCGGGACGTACGTCGCGCTTGGTGATTCCTTGACACGTGGTGTCGGAGCATCAAACGGCAATAGTTACGCTGCAATCGTCGGACGCGATCTTGTCAAAGATAACACTGTCGAGCGCTTCCAGAATCTTGCCGTCAGTGGTGCCCGGACGGAAGATTTACTGAAACAACTAGAACAAAAAGAAGTCTTACGCTCAATCAAACAAGCAAAAGTCATCTCGGTGACGATTGGCGGAAATGACTTATTCAATCGTGGTGAAGGCGTCGCAAACTTCAATGCGAAGAAGACAGCCGAAACCGTCACGACGGCACAAGCGAACTTGAAAAAGACGTTCAGTATCCTACGAGAACAAAATCCGGATGCTGTCATCTTCTACGTCGGGCTCTATAATCCTTTCCGCGCGACGGAAAACGGTGAAGCATTCGATGCCATCGTCCAAGATTGGAACGCAAAATCACGGACGCTCGGTATCGAGTACGATGTCGAGATCATCGACACGTTCAATCTCGTGCGTGACGTCAAACGTGATTTATCGAGTGACCAGTTCCACCCGAACGATTCTACCTACGAAGAGATTGCAAAAGCTTCCTTACTTGCTGTCAACAAACGTTTTTAACAATAAAAGCCGCCAATTTGGCGGCTTTTTGTTCCGATTCATTTCAGGCGTTTCGCAAGAGAGACGAGTCCCCATTGGAGCGGCAACCGTGTCCAAAGCAACCAAGACGGAAGACGTTTTCCATTAATCGGCTTCGGATTGACTGCCATGTTGACGTTTGCGGGTAAGACTGCATATAAGAAGGCAGGAAGAGTCTTACGAACGAGGTGCACCCCTTTTCCTGTCAACAACATGACACCGTAAGCGATTTCGATGACACCTGTCACTTGAACGAAAAAGCGCTTGAACGGAATGAACGACGGCATGATGCTGACGAATCCTTTTTCATTACGGAAATGACCAACTCCCGCAAACAACAATCCTGCTCCATAGACTAGACGCAATAGCATTATGTTCCACACTCTCTTTCTGTTAATGAAATATATGTTCGAGACAGCTTCAGTGTATCGAACTGACCTGATTATCTCAACTTTTAGAAATTGTCGTCGAATTATGGGGAATGATGAGTCATTTCGGAATGTCTCCCGTAATCAGTGAAGAGGTTGTTTCATTTGCTATGATGAAATCAGAAATCATACAGAGAGGAATGATGACTTATGGCTGGAAAAACGAAAGCACTTTTACCTGGATTGACTGGAGGCATCATCGGCGCGGTCTTGACGGCTACGGTTGCCTTTCCGATCCTACTCGATCAAGAACAGCAGGTCGCTGATACCCCACTATCAAATGGTATGCCAAAACAAGTCTCGACGACATCGAATGATCCGGTGACGAACGCAGTTGCTACGGCTCAAAAATCAGTCGTGACCGTAACGAACTATCAAACGGGCAACTCGATGTCGCAACAAGAAGCAGCGGCTGGTTCAGGGTCCGGTGTCATCTATAAGAAAGAGGATGGCAAAGCATACATCATTACGAACCATCACGTCGTCGATGGGGCATCAAAACTCGATGTAACGTTGAATGACGGCAAGACGCTCTCAGCCAAGTTGCTTGGTAGCGACGAAACCTATGACTTAGCTGTGCTTGAAGTTGACGCAAGCGATGTTCCGGGCGTCATCACACTCGGGAAATCAGCGGACTTAAAAGCCGGACAAACGGTCCTTGCAATCGGTAACCCGCTCGGTGAGTTCCAAAACTCCGTCACACGCGGAATCGTCAGTTCGAAAGACCGGACCGTACCGGTCGATACGAACAGTGATGGACAAGACGACTTCAATACGACAGTCATTCAAACGGATGCCGCAATCAACCCTGGTAACTCAGGGGGTGCCTTGATCAATGAACAAGGACAACTCGTCGGAATCAACTCGATGAAAATCGCTGAGTCTGGTGTTGAAGGCGTCGGCTTCAGTATCCCGATCGATGATGCATTACCAATCCTCAAACAGCTTGAAACAAACGGTAAAGTTGAGCATCCGACGCTCGGTGTGTCCTTACAAGACGTTGCGGCGTTCCCTGCCGGTTATCTTAAAGATCAAGTCAAACTACCAGACAGTCAAAAAACAGGTGTCGTCGTCATGTCAGTCGAACCGAACAGTCCAGCTGCTGCGGCTAAACTGAAAACAGGTGACGTCATCACGAAAATCAATGACTCCGAAATCAAAGCATTCGTTGACATCAAAACGGCACTGATCAAATCAGATGGACCGCTCTCCTTGACGATCATCCGTGATGGGAAAACAATGACGGTCGAAACCAAAACAACGACGACCGACCAGCTGTAAAGCTTCAGCCTGACGTTTCGTCCGCCTTCCTTTTCGGGTATTGTTTTAGAACAATATCGAATTGGGAGGCTTTTTCTATGTATGACTTAATCGGCATTGGCATTGGTCCGATGAATTTAGGATTGAGCGCACTTGCGCATCCGACAGATTTAAAGACGTTATTTTTTGACGAAAGCGAACAATTTTCATGGCATCCCGGCATGATGATCCAGGACTCGATGATGCAGACGAGCTTCATCTCCGATCTCGTCACACTCGCCGATCCGACAAGTTCGTTTTCCTATCTCAATTACTTACGATCGATTCACCGTCTCCACACGTTTTACTTCTATGAAAAACTTCTGATTTCAAGACAAGGTTACAACGATTACTTACGTTGGGTCGCAACACAACTTGAAGATCTCCGCTTTTCGACACGTGTCATCGACGTGCAAGACACCGGTGATAGTTTTGAAGTCCTCGTCGAAGATGTCTCGACCGGTAAACGCGAAACGTTCGAAGCACGAAACGTCGTCATCGGCACTGGTTCAAAACCCGCCATCCCGGATACGTTTGACGAACGCGTCATCCACAATACGCAATATGTCATGAACAAGGCAAATTTACTTCAGCGCAACAAAATCAGCATCGTCGGCTCCGGTCAAAGTGCCGCCGAGATTTTCCTTGATCTCTTGACGACGCCTGCTTCAGAGCGTCCTGAACTCGAGTGGATTGCGCGTTCGACACTGTTTGAGACACTTGAGACCGGCAAACTCGGAGAAGAAATTTTTTCACCGAGCTACGTCACGTACTTCAACCAACTTCCACTCGAAGTACGACAAGAGTCGGTCAAGAAGTTTGCCCGCTCTCAGAACGGTATCAGTCCGGAGACCCTGCAATCGATCTACGCCCATCTCTATGATTTGACGGAAGAGGAACAACGACAGGTCGCGATCCGCGCGAATCTTGAAGTAAAAGAGATTACGTACGATGAGCGGTTCACGATTGCGATGCAACATCAAGAACTTGAGGATGAACGTATGTCCGTAACAGATGCCGTCATTGCGGCAACTGGTTTTTCGCCATCCCTTCCGAGCTTCATCGACCGACTTGATATCGTATTCGAAGCACCGAATGCCTGGAAAGTCGATGCCGACTACCAAATCGTGCGTTCGGTCGAGACAGCCCACCATCTATACGCAACCGCTAATTTAGAATTATCACACGGTCCGGCTGCGGATAATCTTGGTATGTCCGTCTCGCGGAACCAGTTGATCTTGAACGCTGTCGCCGGTACGGAACTGTATCCGGTCGAACGACATGCGACGTTTACGACGTTCGATTAAGTCACTAAACCAAACGAACGAGGAATGGCGCGCGCCACTCCTCGTTCGTTTTTCGTTTTACGGTTTTTTCGTCAACTCTAGTGCAGCCAGCAATAACAACGTGGCTTGAACTCGTGTCACACCTGTTTTAGCGAGCAACAAATGAAAGGCAATCAACCAGTTGACCTCGTCTGAAAATCGATTCCGTGCCCGCTCCCGGTCGACGATCCGGGTCACATAAATCCAGTCGACACGTTCCATTGTAGGGAGTAACGCAAGAATTGGCATTAAACGATCCCAGATGATGATCTCTCTCCGCTCTAACAGTTCCCGCCACGCAATGATTCGTTCCTGTTGCGCTGAAGGATCTGGATGCGCCGCTAAGATTTGCGCCGTAATGACACGTTCACTCGTTCGTTCCATGAATTGCGCGAGCCACTCTTCCGATGTATTGACCCGCTCTAGAAATTCTTCTGGTAATGGCTGCTGTTCAAGCAAGGTCGATGTCACGACGTACTGCTTTGCTACATTTAGATGAGGTCGTGTCGCGTGCAGCCGTTCCATATAGGGAAAGGCATCGATTCCTTGACGCCGATTCAATACTTCGTTGAGAGCAAAAAATGGACGAACCCCTTTATCACGAATCAGGCGATGTTTAATCTTCTTTTCCGCAACGATGATCTCTTCGATGAGAACATCGGGATCCGTGCTATTCAATTGAACATGGGCGACAAGTAACGGCGTATAACGGCTCCGAAGCGCTGAAAAACGCGATGTCTTGTGTTTGATCGTCCGCATTAGCCTTTCATATACAGTTTGTTCAAAGACAGTATCATGAATCGTGTAAGACAGTGCAAAAAAACGATGGAAATCATGTGACGTCTCTTCCCGCAAGACGGGATAACTCTCATCATAGTTCTCACAGAATTGACCGTACATCCTTCCACCTCGCCTTCTTTTCTATAAATCGTTTTCCCTAAAATTAGCATACACAATCTTATTTTTGAACGAACAAAAAAAGCAACGGAACATGTCCATTGCTTTCCAATCTTTCAAATCGATTCAAACTCGTTGTCTCTCTAACAACCGGGAGAAATAACCACCTTGATTCATCAGTTCGTCATGCGAGCCTTCTTCGACGATGCCGTCCTTCGTAACGACGAAAATCTTATCCGCATTCCGGATCGTCGCTAAACGATGGGCAATGACGAGCGTCGTCCGGTTCTCGGACAACTCGGCGAGCGATTCTTGGATCAGTGCTTCCGTTTCCGTGTCGAGCGCAGACGTCGCTTCATCGAGAATCAAAATCGGCGGGTTCTTAAGGAACATCCGTGCAATGGCAAGTCGTTGCTTTTGCCCACCCGATAACTTGAGTCCCCGTTCGCCGATTTGTGTCGCATACCCATCCGGAAGATCCGCGATCATCGGACCGAGATGGGCACGTTCCGCCGCTTGCACGATGTCTTCGTGCGTCGCATTCAGGTCACCGTAGGCGATGTTTTCAGCGATCGTCCCTGAGAACAAGAAGACATCCTGCTGGACGATCCCGATTTGTTGTCGCAGAGACTCCTTCGTCATCTGCCGGATATCGATTCCGTCAATCGTGATTGCGCCATCTAGAACATCGTAAAAACGTGGAATCAACGAACAGATCGTCGTCTTCCCTGCCCCTGATGTTCCGACGAACGCGACTGTCTGACCCGGTTCGACCGTCAGATTGATATTCTCTAGAATGAGACGATCGGCTTCATAACCGAACGCCACATCCTTGAATGTGATGCCACCGTTCAACCGATCAACGACGAGTGCGTCTGGCGCATCCGGAATCGATGCATCCTCATCAATCATCGAGAGGAAGCGTTTGAAGCCAGCCATCCCTTTTGGATACATCTCAAGTAATGCGGTGATTTTGTCGATTGGCTTCAGCAGGATGTTCATATAAAGAATGAATCCGACGAGTTCCCCTGCCGTTAAAGCTTCGCGATACGTCAAGTAGGCACCGACGACTAAAACGGCAAGCGTCATCAAACGGGTCGTCAAGTAGATGCCGGATAGACTCTTACTCATGACCTTGTAGGCATTGATCTTCGACTGCCGGAACGTCGCGTTGTCTTTTTCAAAACGCTCGATTTCGTAAGCTTCGTTCGTGAATGACTGGACGACACGGACACCAGAGACACTGTCCTCGACGCGCGAATTGACTTCAGCGATATTACCATACATCCGGTCCCACGATTTATTCATCCGGACGTTCGCATAACTGATCAGCCAGATCAGGAATGGTACGGCGATGATCGTCACGAGCGCGAGTGGTACGTTGATTGTTAACATGATCGAGAACGCACCAAGCAATGTCATGACGGCAATGAAGGCATCTTCCGGACCGTGATGGGCAAGTTCCCCGATATCAAACAAATCATTCGTGATCCGACTCATGATATGACCCGTCTTCGTATTATCGAAGAAGCGGAACGACTGTTTCTGCACATGGCTGAACAGTTGACGACGCATATCGGTCTCGATATTGATCCCGAGCTTATGTCCAAAATAGTTGACGACGAACTGCATCAACGTGCTGATGATGTAGAGTGCTAATAGTCCGACGCTGACGAGGATGATCCAGTTCATCTCACCGTTTGGCAACAAGGAGTCGATGAACCACTGGACAGCGAGTGGAAAAGCAAGTTCTAAAACCCCGACGAATAAGGCAGATATAAAATCAAGCCAAAATAAACGTTTATGCGGGATATAATATTGATAAAAACGGCGTAACATGTGTAGCCTCCTTCCGAGTACTTCTAGTGTACTCGAACTTTTTTGAAAATACTGTATCGAGCTATTCATTTTTTATTAAAACAACCGCTTAGTTTTTTAGAACAAAAATATATTTTAAAATCAGGGGAATTAGCACTTTTTATGACAAAATGGTAACAACGATTTTTACCTATCTATTTGGAAGGAGCTACGTCACGTGAAGAAGACATTTCTCGCTCTTACGACGATCGCCTTGATCAGTTCAACCGGACCGGTCTCTGCTGCGTCAACGACCTTAACATTGACGGATAACGTCAACATTCGCTCGGCTGCCTCGACTTCCGCGAAGGTCATCACGACACTGAAAAAAGGAACGAAGCTGACAGCAGTCAAGAAGGTCAACAGCTGGTACGAAATCCGTTACCAGTCAAAACCAGCCTTCATCACTTCAGCATACGTCAAGGCGACGACAGTAAAGACTACGACAACGACGACCTACATAACGAACACCGATGCTGTCAACGTCCGCCAACAAGCAACGACGAGTTCGAAATCACTCGGAAAACTGGCAAAAAATAGCGTTCTGACTGTTACGAAAAAATCCGGTGATTGGTATCAAATCACGTATAAGAAGCAAGTAGCTTTTATCCATGCATCATTAGTTGATAAAAAGACAATGAAAGTAACGTCTACGTCAAAACCTGCTACGACGACACCCGTCAAGAACGTCATTAAAGCGGTCGATCGCTCGAAGATCTACACGGTTAATGCGAAGGAAGGCTTGAACGCACGGACTGCTGCAGCAACGAACGCAAAAATTTACAAGACATTACCCCATCAGACAGTACTCGATGTCACAGGTGCCGTTGATTCGTGGTACCAAGTCAAGCTCGACGGAAAAGAAGCGTATGTTGCTTCAACTTATGTCAAAGCTTCAACAAAAGCTTCGCCACCAACAACACCAACGACTCCCGGAGTCTCTGTGACGCCGGTTGATGCTTCGAAGACGTATCGCGTCAATGCCCCAACCGGGCTGAACGTCCGCACATTGCCTTCGACGTCTTCTAAAGTCTTCACGCAAGTCGGACACGGCTCAACGGTCAATGTCACAGGTGAAACGACAGGAAAAGATAGCGGCTGGTACCAGATCAAGATTGGAACGGGTCTCTACTATGTTGCGAAGAGTTACATCACGACGGGATCCGTCACAACGACGCCTCCGGTCACGCCACCACCTCCTGTGACGACCGTACCTGGTTCGACATTGATGGAACGTGCGATCTCGATTGGGCAACAATATCTTGGTACACCATACGTCTGGGGATCAAGTAGCCCCGTCAATGGTGGATTCGATTGCTCTGGTTTTGTGAATTACACGTTGAATGCCGCTGGCTATGCTGTCGGACGGACGAACGTCAACGGTTACTGGAACGATGATCGGTATCTCGGAGCGAAGTTATCAAAATTACGTCAACCGAAGCGTGGCGATATCATCTTCTTCGAAAACACCTATGCCGCTGGTCCGACACATATTGGCATCATGCTGAACAATGATCAGTTCATTCATGCAAATGAACCTGCTTTAGGTATCAGCCGTGTATCGGAACGTTACTGGACGCAAAAACTATTAGGCTTTAAATCACTTTAAACTTTCCTCATCCATCCCTCGGGGTGGATGTTTTTTGTCTTACCACTTCACTTTGGGATATACTGGATATGGAAAGGATGTGTCTGCATGTCTTACAAAACACTGTATGTTCGGCTTCTCTTTCTTGCCTTATTGATTTTTGGTGGCTCGATGCTCTTGCATTATATCCAGACGGGAGACGTCTATATCGGTCACTTGATCGTTTCCGTCGCCGCATGCGTCTTATTGATTTTCAGAAGAACGACATCCTCACACGAACAGGCATGAAGCACACTCGCCTCATGCCTGTTTTTTTGTCATTGAACCTTAACCAATGCTTGTATCTCTCGCTCAAGATCGCCTTTGAGTCGTTCGCTTTGAAGATCATCCTTCAATCGAGTGACATCCTCCAGCCGTTCCTGACCAATCCCTCGTTGCATCGCTAGTACGAGCGTCTGTAGCATCATCGCTTGGTCGAATCCACTCGCGGCAAGCCACGCATCTTGCATCTCCCATATCTTATCGACGCTCTGCTGCAGCGTCTGATTCGGTAATTCGATGCCGTTCAAAAGGAGATGGACTTCGAGTTGTCCGATGTAATGCTTCGCGTCGTCAATCGCCACAGTGACGAGTTTTTCCCACGCCATCTGCATGCCGTCTGTATCGTTTTCAAAAATCGCGATGAGTCCTTTCGTTAAATCGACTTCGATTCGTCCGACGGCAGTCGTTTCACTAAATGCAAAAAACTGCTCCAGTCGATCAAACTCTTGCCGTGATTGTTCGATTTCCCCTTCTAGATATAAAAACAATCCGAGGAAACGTTGAAACGAAATGACATGATAATAGACATCTTGCTCCCGCATATACTGAACCCCTTCACGCAATAAGGCGATCGCTTCTGTGTAGTGATCATCGAACAAACTTGCTCGGAGCGCACGCAGGATTTGAAGCTTTAAATAGGTTTTCGGTGCAAGTGGAATCTCACGTGGTATATCCATTGCTTCGATCAGCTCATACGCTTCCTTCGTCCGTTTGAGATTGAATAAAAAGTAAACTTTTGCGATTTGGGCAAGTAATTGTTCATCTTGACGACCAAGCTGTTGAAAAACTCGCTCTGCCTTCTCGAAATATGTCAAACCAAGCTCAGGGTCAGACGTTCGGAGGGCATCCCCATATTCCTGAAAGACCTGTCCTTGCCAGTAAGAGTTTGTCTCTGGCACTAAATACGGATGCAGAATTTCTCGAACTTTTTCGTCCGAATGATATGAGGTATCTCGTGAACGGATTGTTTCAAGGAGTTCCCGCATCCGAACATCCCGCGGATCGAGCATCAATTCCTCGACCGTAACTTGTAATCGCCTAGCAATCGCCTGTAGTGCGGGCACTGACGGTGTCGCTTTCCCGTTCTCGACCATACTGAGCATCGACTTCGTGATGATGCCGGTCGCAACGTCCGTTTGCGTCATTTTTTTCTGTTTTCGGATCTGTTTGATACGTTCCCCTAACACACTTGTCACTCCTTTTATCATAAAAGTTAAATTTTATTGAACTTTATCTTTACATTTTTCTTCCACTCCTTTATTCTACACTAAAGTTCAATAAAATTTAACTCTGAAGGAGTGAACAGGATGTCATTTAATTTAAAGCGTGTCTTATTCGGAAAGTTTTGTTCATTATTTGCGGCAAGTCTCTTTACGTTCGTCGCTGGACTGACCGTCTTACGGGAAACATCGTCTGGTTTTCAGTTTGCTCTCGTCCTGCTTGCAGGATCAGTGCCACGGATTTTGCTCTCACCGGTTGCTGGTGTCCTCGCTGATCGTTGGAACCGGAAACGAATCATCGTCATGACCGAAAGCTTAAGTGCACTCGTCTTGTTCGGACTTCTGCTCTATTCGCTACAAGCCCCTCTACATACCGTTCATTACATCGTTGCTAGTGTCCTCTTGACGAGCCTGTCGACGTTCCTATCCGTCACCTTATCAAGCTCGTTACCGCGACTCGTAGAAGAAGATGAGTTACAACGCGGAAACGCGCTTTTCTCGACGATTCAATCGACCTCAACGATCACCGCTCCACTCGTTGCGGGATTGCTTATCGCCACTGTCTCCATCACGCAATTCTTGATCTTACCGTTCCTCTTGTTTGCTTCTGCTGCCTGGTGGAATAGCCGCCTCCGCTTTCTTGCAGTGGATACCCCTCCTCTGGCTACTACCGATACTCCGTCTTTCGTCTCGGAGTTTAAAGAGGGCTACCGTTATCTGTTCCGTCAACCGGTCTTGACGACACTCGTCCTGATGGCGATTTTCCTGAACTTCTTTTTTGTCGCTTTCGAAATCCTGTTACCAATCATTTTGCTCGATCGACTGCAATTCACACCATTTCGGTTTGGACTGGTCGAGTCCGCACTCGGTGCCGGTCTTCTTGTCGCTTCGTTGCTTCTTGCCTTACCTCGCTTTACGGTGAAACGTCCGTTACGCACGATATTCGAGTCGCTCTTTTTAATCGCCTCTTGTTATGCGCTTCCTGCACTTGCCCTACTCGGCTATGTTCCATCTGCTCTACTATTACCTTTTTTCATGATTCTATTGTTCATCGACGGCATGCTCGTCTTACGGATGAACATTCCACTGCAGCTCATCGTTCAAAAACAGACCGATCCGGCTTACCTCGGACGTGTCATCGGTGTGCTGGAATCCATTGCAATGGCGATGATGCCGATCGGTACCCTATTGTTTGGTTTACTCAGTGATCATGTATCTATCATCGTGCTACTTGGAGTCGGTACAGTCGGCTTATTCGGTGCAGCATCATTCGGATTCCTCCGACTTCGTAATGACATCTTATCCGAGAGCATTCCCGTAGCAGACGCAAAAAACACGTCCTCCCTCACTTCGTGAGAAAGGACGTGCGTATCGGTCAGACCGCCGCTTTGACGGCATCCATGATTAATTTCAATGATTGTTGTTTTGCTTCCTTGTCAGCGATCATCGAAGCGATCATTACTTCGTCTGTGCCGTAGGAATCAGCGAGCTCTTGCAATTGTTTTGCAACGGATTCCGGGTTACCAACGATCATCCGCTTCCGGTTTTCAGCGATCCGGAATTGGTCTTGGAACGTATACGGATACGCCGCTGCCTCTTCTGGAGTTGGCGTTCCTGTCGACGAGACCCCTTTTTCAAGTAGGAGTAGTGACAGATCCAGGCTTGAAGCTAACCGTTCTGCTTCTTCCGTCGTTTCAGCACACGTCACGAAGATCGAGACGAGCGTTTGTGGTGTCTCATTGAACGACGTCGCCATGAAGTTATGACGGTAGTAGTCCATCACTTCTTGTCCACCTTGTCCATTGATGAAGTGGGCAAAGGCAAATCCGAATCCGCGTTGCGCAGCGTTCAAGGCACTACCCCCACTTGATCCAAGCAACCAACCTTCTGGTGTCGTATCGACTTCTGGTGTTGCGACGAGTCCCGCGAACCGGTGTCCGGCAGGTGCTCCGTCTTTCAAGTAATCGACGAGATCATCGAGTTGTTCGCCGTAATCGGCTCCACCAAAACGTGGCGACGATCCTTCTTGCAACGCACGTGTCGCAAGCGGCATACCGCCTGGTGCCCGACCGAGTCCAAGGTCGATCCGGTTCGGTGCAAGCCCTTCAAGGACACGGAAGTTCTCCGCGACTTTATAAGCACTGTAATGCGGCAGCATGACACCGCCTGAACCGAGGCGAATCTGTTTCGTCACTGCCGCCATGTAAGCGATCAAGACTTCCGGGCTTGAACCAGCCAATGTTTTAGCGAAGTGGTGTTCGGATACCCACAGGCGATGGTAGCCGAGTTCGTCCGCGATTTTCGCGAGCTCGACCGTTTCGTGTAAGGCATCAGATGGCGATTGTCCTTTAGAGACCGGGGATTGGTCTAAAATACTAAGTTTCATGTATGTCTCTCCTTTTTCTTTCGAATGCGTACCTACACTGTACGCCTCCTCGTTGTACGGTGCAACGAAACTGCTTCTTTCTATCATGGGGACGTTTTCATTTTGAAATTCAGGGAACAATGCCTAAGTGAGCATAAAAATCTAACGAATGAGGTGGAGTTACATGTCAACCCATACTACGAATCAAGAAGCAGTCGAAACGGTCAAGAAACTGATTGATAAAATCGAAACAGCGATGCTGACGACGATTTCAGCAGAAGGACTCGTATCGCGTCCGATGCAGACACAGGATATCGAATTTGATGGCGACCTCTGGTTCCTCACTTCAAAAGAAACAGACAAGTACCAAGAACTACTTAAGAATCCGAGCGTTAACGTCGCGTACGTCGACAAATCATACGTCTCGATTCGTGGGACAGCAGAACTCGTCGAAGACATCGAACGAAAAAAAGAGCTCTGGAGTCCACGCTACGAAGCATACCTTGGAACGACATACGAAGATCCGAAAGTCGTCTTGATCAAGGTCAACACGGAAGCTGCTGAATACTGGGAAACGGGAAACACGACGAAGTCCGTCAAACAAGTCTTGAAGAAAGTCGTCGGCAAAGACGATGAGAACGAAATCAATAAAACAGTCGACTTGTCTTGACGAGTTAAACCCGCGCAGCTTGCGTGGGTTTTTTCGTGTGAAGATAGTCGTTTTTCTCAAAATGATGTAACATAATAAAATGAACTAATATGTAACTTAACTAAAAGGAGTACAATCATGGGAGAATTTTTTACGTTATTACGCCGGGGAAACCGGTCGGCGCTGACGGCAGGCATCGTTAACTCCGTCATCGCCATCATCAAGGCAATTGCCTACGTCCTGACGGGAAATGTCGCAATGTTCGCGGAGATGATGCATACGCTCGGGGACGCTGCTAACCAATTTTTTGTCTTCATCGGTTCTGCCCTCAGTAAAAAGGCACCGACGAAACGTTTCCCGAACGGCTTCGGTCGTCTCGTCAATCTCGTCTTGCTCGGTGCCATCCTCTTCGTCGGTATCATGGCGTACGAGACGATTCATGAAGGGATCGCCCACATCATCGAACCGACAGAATCAACTGGCTTTTGGATTACGTTGTCTGTCTTGTTCGTCGGTGTCGTCTTAGAGAGTGGCGTATTTGTTAAAGCGATGCAAGAGATCGCGCACGATGCGAAGTTAGACTCGAAAGGACCACGCTTGATTCTTGACAGCTTCCGCTCACTCAAACAAGCGAAACCAGCCACACGCCTTGTGTTCCTAGAAGATTTGGTCGCAACGGCTGGTGGCGTCGTCGCGATGCTCGCCGTCATCATCTCGCATGTGACACCGTTCCATCAGGCAGAAGGAATTGCTTCGATCCTCATCGGACTGATGATGTTTTACGTCGTCGGGAATGTCTTCCTGCAAAACGCAGCTGGTGCACTGGGTGAAGCCGATGAGACGATGGCAGCACGTCTCGGCGGACTAATCATGAAGGACCCTGACGTCAAGGACATTAGTAAACTAGAAGTCATTAAGGAAGGCGATCATTTCCACGTCGAAGTCGAGATTGAAGTCGACCCGACGTTGACGATCGCACAAGCGGACGATATCAAGGACCGTCTCGAACTCCAGATTCGCCTGCAACAAGGCATCATCGATGTGACAATCGGCTTTGATGAAGACGATAAGATTCAACAGTATGTCGTTGCTACGGACGAAACATGACACCATTCACGCAAGATGTCCTGACTATCATTCGTTCGATCCCTGCTGGTCGGGTCATGACGTACGGGCAAGTCGCTCGACTCGCCGGCCATCCGCGTAGCGCCCGACAAGTAGCGCGGATTCTTCACAGTATGAGTAAGACGGAACGTCTACCGTGGCACCGCGTGCTCGCTGCTGGCGGAAAACTATCGCTTGAAGGCGATGAACAGCGACTGGCACTTGAAGCAGAAGGGGTCGAGTTCCTGACCGTCCGTCAACTCGATTTATCGCGTTATCAAGTCAAAAGTGAATAAATACAACAAGAGAGGGATGACCGGTTCGCAGACCAGTCATCCCTCTCTTTTTATCGTCATGAATCACGCTTTCGACGTACTCGAAGCTACAGCGATTTGCCGACGCACTTCTGCTTCTAATTGTGGTTCCGGTGGTTGCCAGCCTTCCGGTTTCATGACCTTTTGGTCCGATTCCCGGAAGATTGGTTTTCCGTCCGGTCCAAGCTTCGCCATGTTCGCACGCTGGACGATCTCGAACAATGGAGCCGGATCAAGCCCGATCTCAACGAAGCTTCCCATGATGAAGTAGAGGGCGTCCGTCAAGGCATCCCCTTGTCCGACGAGCCGTTCGACATCTGTTTCGGGTTGTTTCATCTGAAGCGATTTTTCGACCGCTGTATCAAGTCCTGACTTGAAACGTTCGATCGCTTCGAGAAATTCTGCTTCACTCGTCGCCGATTGATGCAGGAACTCAACGACCGCTTCTTCTGCCGTCCAGGTCGAGCGTTTGATTCCACGATTGACCGTCATAGGTGTTGGCGTCGTTGCGCCAGGGTGTGAAAACACACGGTGGAATTCCTTTACGTCTTGATAATAATTTGTCATAACCGATCATCCCCTTTTACCGAATGTCTCCATTCTAACAGGTTCAGAACCGGAGTTCGACTCATTGATGAACGACGTCGAGTAAGGCCATCCCACGCGTGATCAATTCATCTCGCTGCTCAGATGTCGCTTTTAAGCGCTCGAGATCTGCAATCAGACGTGGTTGATCGACTTCATCCGCTAACTCGAGTAATTCAAGACGGAGTAACCAAGCGTCCGGTAACTGGACGAGTGTCTGATCGATCAGTTGCGGTAACTGTTCTCGTCCGGCACGACCTTCGCGAATCTCGCGGACGACTTCGAAGATCGGATCAGCCGCTGTCAACGGACGTTCGATTCGTTCGAACTCGACCGTTTCCGGAATCGGCTTCAGTGCTTCAACTTCCGTTCCCGGGAATGCTGACGTGATGTCACCGACGATCAATTCCATCCGGTCCATCGTCATCATTTTCCCGTCGTTTGCAAGCGTCGCTGCTTCTAAGACGACGAGCGCCCGATTTCCATTGACGTTTTGAATCGCTGTGATGTCCCCTGTGACGCGAACATTTCCTTCCGCCCAGTCGAGACGTTCACCGACTTTGACTTGCATCAATACTTCGTTCAATTCCTTGCCGTGAAGGAGTGTAAAGCCTTCCGGATGATCTGCAAGTCCTTGACCTGTCAACACTTCGCCGTTCGCAGCAAGCGCTGTCGGACCTGTTAGTTTGACGAGATGAAGCGAATCGTGAATCTCTTGCGTTTCAGGAACACCGACGAGCGAGAGACCACTGTCGAAGACGAGCGTTGACAGGTTACCCGATTCGACCGCTTTTGTTAGTCCGTGGATGCCACCGCGGATGTAAGACATCGACTGTGCGAATTCTTCAAGTGCATCGCGGAGTTGTTCGAACGATTCACAAACGAAGAGTTCTTTTTGCATGCTCGTCACGTCATGTTTCGTTGCAAGTGCTTTTTCAAGTGAGAATGGATGTTTGACGACCGCGTCCGTTAAGCAGTGGCGACTTTCACCGACGGATGATAAAAGACCTGCCCCGTAGATTTGTGGGTTGTCGATATTACCAATCAGACCGAATTCAACCGTCCACCAGAACAGACGTGAGATTTCGTTCGCTTCCGAAATTCCTTTGACGTGTGTCCGTGTCTCCGCGAGTTCGACTTCAGCTTGCTCGATGTCGGCTGGCGTCGAGAACGGGCTCTCTTTGACAATCGTCAATTTCTTTAGTGCCTTGAACACGTCATGCTCGGCTTTATGATTAAAGGCATGTGCCCCGATCTCACCGAAGCGTCGAACGAATTCCGCGTAGACCGGATTCATCAAGATTGGCGCGTGCCCCGCTGCTTCATGCAAAATATCTGGCGCCGGTGTGTAGAGAATGTTATCGACCTTCCGAATGTCGGTCGCGATCGGCAAGAGTCCGTGCCCTTGGAAATCGAAGAAGGCGACGCCAGGAATGAGACCATCAACAGCGACTGTTCCCCAGCCTCCACGGCTTAGGTTCGCTGTCATTTCACGCACGTCCGGAATCCGTTCCGGGCTGATGCCCGATGCAGCAAGCCCTTCGAGGTATGCCGGATGTGCTGTATCTTGTAACGTATTTAAATTCAGTCGCATGACGTATCTCCAAACGGCATGATCCGTTGGCGTGTAGTCTTCGTAGTGCTGTGGTGCGACGTGTGGACGTAAATGACTTGGAATGATTGGTGTAGACATATGAGTTCCCCCTTGAATGAATGTGAGATAACAAAAAAGCCCCTGCCGAACATATTGTTCGACAGGGGCGACGAAAGCCGCGGTACCACCCTGATTACCCAGTCATCGACTGAGTCACTTATGATTGGGATAACGGTGTGCTCCGCTCGCTTACGCAAGAAGCTCAGAAACTGTAATTCAACACCATCTGTGTACACGTTCGCAGCGCCACGTGCTCTCTGAAACAGGGAGATGGTCTTTACTTCGGTTTCATCATCGCTTAATCTTTCGTTCTGTTATGCTGTTATACTGTTATGCTTTTAGCAAGTAAAGTATCGTTAAGGAGGACTATACGCTTACTTTTTACTTTCGTCAATGGCTTTTTTACGTTTAAATCGATTAAATGTTTTATCACGGACTGATTTTTGTTCGATCGTCAGTGATGTGATATGACGACGAAGCGCACCATTGAGCCGTTTTTCGAATGCTTCAAGCTCTTGGATCCACTCATTCATCGAAACGACGATCGGTAAGATTTCCATGATGACTTCTTCCTCGAGTTCATCGCGGTCAAGGAAAGAGTGCTTAACGAAGGCGATGTTCTCTTTGACGAGATCCTCCATTGCGAGTGGTTCTTCCGTCAACAAGAGATCATATGTCAGCAAGACCTTCTCTTGTCGCTGGGCGATATGCATCAAGTGATAAAACAATTCACTCCGAAGATCGTCCGCAATCGAGTCAAGGGCCTTCTCTCGCTCTTTGAAGCGCTCTGCCGTCGCGACACCACGTTCGAGGCACGATTGCATATGTTTGAGAATCAAGAGGTTCCGTAAGAGCGAGGCGTGCTTCTGACGCGTTCCTCGAATCTCTTCCTTGTGTAGGTTGAACAAGTTTTGTGTCTCAAGGAGCGAATTTGACATTTTATCGATTGCCGCCCGATATGGGGCGACCTTGCCTTCGAAGGCAATCGCTCGCGTGACGACGAGCAGCTTTTCGAAGAGTTTCGTCGCTTTTTGATAGTAGACATTGCCATAGCGCGGCGGGAAGATCAGCGCATTGATGCCAAGCGCACAGCCGATCCCGAGCATGACGAGCAAGTAACGGATCAGGACGACTTGCCAAAGTGGCTCGGTCGCTGTCGCCACACTTTCGAGAATGACGATGATCATCAAAACGACGTGTGGAATCGTCCGCCCGAAACCAAAGGCTAGCAAAATCGAGATTGCTGCCATGATGACGATTCCGATCGCGAGCGGATTGGCTGGATTATCCCCTAAAATCCAAAGTGCGAGTAACGTCAAAAAGGCACCAATCAAGTTGGCCTCTGCTTCCTCGAGAAATTGTTTCCATGTCTGATAGACCGAAGGCAGGAGTGTCGTCGCTGCCGAGATTGCAGGCAGGATCGGGCTGAGGTTGAACAGATTACTGATCAACAGCGCCAAGATGACCGCAAGACCTGTCTTGATGGTCCGTGGTCCGATTTGTAAGGATTGTCCACCCATGTCCATCCCTCCTTCTTATTCAGTATGCCCTCTATTCTTCACCGTTAGCCGTCAAAATTCAACAAAAAATCCCCTCCGCTTGAAAACGGAGAGGATTTAGATGAATTATGATGCTTTCGTACCTGTTCCTTCTGTCATTTCCGCTTTCGCGACCGATTGGTCAACAAGTGGTTTTTTGAGGAAGGATAGGATTGCCGCACCGACGAGTGAACCGATGAGGATCGCACCCGCGTAACCGACGATTGCCATGACCGTACCTGATGGACCATCAAGTAACGGGAAGACGAAGATACCGCCGTGTGGTGCTGGGAGCAAGACGCCGAAGACGATCGTCAATGCACCAGCGATAGCTGAACCGATGACGCTTGAAGGAATGACGCGGAGTGGATCGGCTGCTGCAAATGGAATCGCACCTTCTGTGACGAACGATGCACCCATTGCGTAAGCAGCGATACCTGCTTCACGTTCTTGCGGTGTGAATTTCTTACGTGCGAATAATGTTGATGAGAAAGCCACGATGAGTGGTGGAACCATCCCACCTGCCATGACGGCTGCCATGACTTCCGTGTTACCTGCTGTAAGAGCAGCTGTACCGAAAACATATGCTGTTTTGTTGATTGGACCACCCATGTCGATTGCCATCATACCTGCGACGAGCATACCGAGGAGGATTGCGTTCCCACCGCTGAGCCCGTTCAACGAATCCGTGAGCCATGTCATGAACTTCGCGATCGGCTCATTGATGACGAGCAACATGATCATCCCTGTGATGAATGAACCAAACAATGGATAGAGTAAGACTGGTTTGATTCCTTCAAGTGCTGCTGGGAGACCTTTGAGGACTTTAACGAGCAAGAGCACGACGTAACCAGCAAGGAAACCGGCAATCAATCCACCGAGGAAACCAGCATTACCGTTGCTTGCAAGGAAACCAGCAATCAGACCAGGAGCAAGACCTGGTTTATCAGCGATCGACATCGCGATGAATCCGGCGAGGATCGGAATCAAGAGACCGAATGCAGCTTTCCCGATCGACATTAACTGAGCAGCGAACTCGTTGTATGACGGATCATCCGGGTTCGCAGAGTTGATTCCCCAGAAGAAGCTGATCGCAATCAAGAGACCACCAGCGACGACGAGTGGCAACATTGCGGATACCCCACTCATTAAGTGTTTGTAGAATCCACCACGCGCTGGTTTTGAACTTTCGCTTGAACCGCTCGCTTTGTATACAGGTGCGTCTTGTTTGACGGCACGGTTAATTAATTCTTGTGGTTTACGAATTCCTTGTGCGACCGGTACTTCAACGACGTGTTTCCCGTTGAAACGATCCATCTCAACCGCTTTATCCGCAGCGACGATGATCGCTGTCGCATCGTTGATGTCTTGTTGTGTCAAACCGTTCTTGACGCCTGTCGATCCGTTCGTCTCGACTTTGATGCGGACACCCATCTCTTCTGCTTTTTGGCGAAGGGCATCAGCCGCCATATACGTGTGTGCAATCCCTGTCGGACAAGCTGTGACAGCGAGGATATACGGTGCGTCTTGGTCAACGTTGTCGCTTGAGACGTCAACTGGACCTTCTTCTTCACGTTCCTTCGCTTCGATTGCTGCGATGACTTCGTCTTTCGTTTTAGCCGCAAGGATCGTATCGCGGAAGTTCATATCCATCAGATAAACCGATAGTTTCGAAAGTGTTTCAAGGTGCGCATTATCTGCGTTCTCACCCGCTGCGATCATGAAGAACAACCGACTTGGTTGACCATCGAGTGCTTCGTAGTCAACACCTGCCGAACGACCGAAAGCGATCGCTGGTGTTTTGACTGCTGCTGTTTTTGCGTGTGGAATGGCAATGCCTTCCCCTAAACCTGTCGTACTTTGCGCTTCCCGTGCGAGAATCGCTTCTTTATATGCCGAGCGATCGTTCAGTTTTCCTGCCCGATCGAGGACGTTGACGAGTTCATCGATGACAGCGGCTTTAGATGACGCTTGTAAATCGAGCTGAATCGTATCACGTGTCAAGAGATCAGTAATTTTCATGAGTAGTCACACTCCTTTTAGGATTGAATGAGTTCAACGACGTTGACGTCTTTGATGAGACGATCGATATCTTCCTTCGTACAAAGACCAAAGGAATAAGCAGACGCGCTACCAGTCGTCACCGCATAGCGGAACGCTTCTTCTGGTGATTTACCGAGCGCGTGGCTGGCGACGAATCCAGCGACGAGTGAATCTCCAGCACCGACGGAATTGACGAGCTTCCCTGCCGGTGTGTTTGCCGTATAGGCACCTTCACGATTGACAAGCAGTGCTCCGTCTCCTGCAAATGAGATGACGACGTTCTCGGCACCTCGCTCGACGAGCTGTTGGGCGTATGGAACGGCCATCTCCTTCGACGTAATCTCGACGTCGAAGATTTCACCGAGTTCATGGTGATTCGGCTTGATTAAAAATGGACCGAGCGGTAAGACTTCAAGCATCGCTTCCTTCGTCGTATCGACAGCGAAGCGGACGTTCCGTTCATTCAGGATCGTCGCGATATGACGATAGAGATCATGCGGCAGACTGCTTGGGATACTACCTGCGAAGACGACGATGTCACCGGCTTCCATCGTCTTGAATCGGGATAATAAATGCTCCAGCTCTTCCGGTTGAATCTTCGGTCCCGCTGCATTCAGCTCAGATTCTTGATCGGCGCGAATCTTTACGTTGATTCGCGTCTCATCTTGAATCGGTGTGAAGTCCGTCAACACGCCTCGTTTCTCGAGTTCCGTCCGAATGAATTGTCCGGTACTTCCTCCAAGGAATCCGAGTGCTTGTGTTTCCACCTCATAGTTTTTTAGGACGAGAGAGACGTTGATCCCTTTCCCTCCGGCCACTTTTTCCGCCTGTTCGACACGATTGACTTGTCCTGCCTCAAATACCGGTAACGTGACATAATAGTCGATGGATGGGTTGAGTGTCAGTGTATAAATCATTTCGCGTTCACCACCTCTGTGTATTGACTGTATTTCGCTTCTTGCTCACTGGATGTCGTCGTGATGATCGTCGCCGCTTGCAAGGACGCCACACGACTGAAACTGATCGCATCCAGCTTCGTCTCATCGACGAGTACATACGATTGTTTTGCTAATTCGATCGCTGTCTTCTTTACGAGTGCCTCTTCCGGATCTGGTGTCGTGAAGCCTTGTGCCGGATGAACACCGTTCATCCCAAGGAACGCGACATCAAAATGGTAAATCAACATTCCTTCACGTGCGTTGTAACCGACGAGTGCTTGCGTTGAATGCTTGAGTTGCCCTCCGACGACGAACGTCGGGATACGGTGATAGAGTAACGTGTTCGCTAGAGGAAGACTGTTCGTTACGACCGTAATCGCCTTCTCTTCGAGATACGGAACGATGGCAAGCGTCGTCGTTCCGGCATCGAGATAGACATACATCCCGTCTTCGATCAGATCGGCAGCCGCTCGCGCGATCCGTTCCTTCTCTTCGACGTGTTGGTCACTCTTCTCGAAATAACTCGGTTCTTCAATTTGCAAATGGTTCGCTGTCGCGCCCCCGTGCACCCGACGCAGATGACCTGCTGTCTCGAGTTGTGATAAATCCCGACGAATCGTGGATTCACTCGCACCGGTTTGTTCGACGATCTTTTGCATCTTGACGACTTCTTCTCGGGCTAAAAGCTCAAGGATGAGTTGATGGCGTTTTTTGGTTAACATAAGGTTTCCCTCCGCATCTTTAATATAAAGCGTTTACATCTAAAAATCAATCAAAAACGTTCAAAATTTATATAAATTCTTTATAAAACGTTCAAAATACGACTTTTTTCGACATGAAACCGTTCTTATAGTTTCATTATACATCAAAAACGGTCATTTTATGACTGTTTTATTGGTTAGAATCAATCATTTTTTAAATTTTTGATGATTTTCACAAAATAAAAAACCACTTTCCAAAGCAACTTGGAAAGTGGTGAATGAAAATCGGTCATTTCAGTCATCTTCGTTCACTGGACTTCATTTTGCAAGCGACCGATTCCTTCAATCGATACTTCGACGACATCCCCTGTCTGAAGGTAGACCGGTGGTTTCATGCCGTGACCCACACCAGCCGGAGTGCCTGTCGCAATGATGTCCCCTGCTTCAAGTGTCATCCCGTGTGACACTTCAACTAAAATCGTTACGACATCACGCAACATCAAGGCCGTTGATCCCGATTGACGGAGTTCCCCGTTCACACGCGTCTCGACAAGGACGTCACGCGGATCAAAGCTGTCCGCTGAGACGATGACCGGTCCGAACGGACAGAACCCATCGAGTGATTTGCCACGGAAGAACTGGACGTGTTCTTTTTGTAAGTCCCGCGCTGTCACATCATTGACGATACTGTAGCCAAACACGTGATCAAGTGCATTCTCAGGTGTCAGATCACGCCCCGTCGTGCCGATGATGATGGCGAGTTCACCTTCATAATCCAGTTGCTGTGTCAAATCCGCATGCCGCTCAATCGATTCGAACGGACCAACGATCGATGTCGGTGCTTTCGTGAACAAGACGAATTTCCCCGCTCCCGCCGTATCCATCTCCTTGATATGATCGGCGTAGTTCTTGCCGACACAGATGACGTTTCGTGCCGGAATATACGGTGCCAGTTTTCGAACATCCCCTTTAAGTAGTGGCGCGATATCTAAATCAAGATCAACTTCGAACTCACGTGAAATCACTTCAAACAATGAATCCGTATAGACTTGTGCCGTCACATCATATGTAGAGCCATCCCGTTCAACCCCGATACCTACTTTTCCTTCTTGCTCAAATCGAAACCATTTCATCCTAAATGCCCCCTTTTGTTTCTAGTATAGCGAAACTGAAAGCACGTCGCACTTATCCTCTCCAGCACATGTTCAATCCTCAAATCGTTTTGCTATTATTTTTAGTGATAAAACATAATTCATACATGGTATTCAGTCATTCTTTGACTTTTAGTTCGTTTCAACAGTTGAAGATCATATAGATATCTTATAAATCATATCGGACGAGTAGTAGGTTTGAATGTTAAAACATCATACTCATTTATTCCTGTGATAAGAAGTTAAATTTTTCTATAGGAATATGATGAATATTTATAGGACACTTGTATTTTTCTAATACATTTTGGAGTAAAGGAAAAATGTCATCCAAATTATTTTTATGTTTGAAATTACCAATAACTTCAATATCCAAATTCCATCGACACTCTTCTTTATCCTCTAAAAAACCACCTGCCACGGTACATAATTCATCATACGTTTCTTGAGTAACTTCCTCAGGTGAAATAATGATTGCTTTTATAAAATTATCATATCCAAAGTCGTCTTCCGAGATTCCATCAATATTTTTTAAATAAGGAAAATCGTCAATAGTGCTAGGACGTTGATAGTCAATGAGTATTAGGCAATACATAGGTGGTGTTAAATAACCATCTCTCAAAAAATATGCTTCGACTGTCCTTAAATTGAGTATTCTATTCAAATGGTAATTTTTCATTTAGTGAACCTCGTTTACTTATTAAAGTGAGTTGAATTAAAGTTTTTAACGTTAGTTCATAATAACTTTCTTTTTTAATAGCTTACACCTTATCACATCATACAATTATTGGATACATAGTGCGTATATGACTCGTCGAGACAATAGAAAGAGGTGGCATTCCCAATGTACCTAGGAATGCCACCCCTTTTATAAAATTCGTTACGCAATCCGCTGAGCTAGTCGATCGACAAGAGCCTGCGACTCTTCATTCAATCCAACGAGTTCGACTTTTTTTCCAAGTCGTTCGTATTTCAAGACGATGTTTTCGATTGCTTCGATAGCGGAATCATCAAACAAGTGACACGCTGAGAAATCAAGTGTGATGACGGATGATGGATCAGTTTCGAGCTGAAACTGTTCTGCAAATGCTGTCGTCGATGCGAAGAACAACGGTCCACGAATCGTATAACGGACTCGATCTGTTTGCTCCTTGCGCTCGACTTGAATACGAGAAATTTTTGACGCAAATAATAACGCAGCAAGCAAGATTCCGACAAGAACACCCATTGATAAATCGTTCGTCAATACGGTGACGAGAACGGTTGCGAGCATGACAGCAGAATCACTCTTCGGTGACGTCTTGAGCATCTTGAATGATCCCCAGTCAAACGTCGCATACGAGACGAAGAACATGACGCCGACGAGTGCTCCCATCGGAATCGTCATCAATAGATCATTCATCGTAAACATCAACAGCATTAAAAACACACCTGCTGTCAACGTCGACAAGCGACCACGCCCACCCGACGTGACATTGATGACCGATTGACCGATCATTGCACAGCCCGGCATGCCACCGAACATACCTGCGATGATGTTCGCAATTCCTTGTCCGCGTGATTCCATCGCTTTGTTCGACGTCGTATCCGTCATCTCATCGACGATTCGTGCTGTCAGCAACGATTCGATCAACCCAACGAATGCAAGTGACAAAGCATACGGGAAGATGATTTGGAGCGTCTCAAGCGAGAACGGAACATCCGGCAGGAAGAAGCTTGGTAACGCCGCTTCGATTTGCCCCATGTCCCCGATGACTCGTGTATCAAGTGAGAAGACGACCGTCAACACTGTCATGATCGTGATCGCAACGAGTGGTGCCGGGATCGCTTTCGTCACGCGTGGGAATAACAAGATGATGGCGAGTGATGCGGCGACCATTGCGTACATGATCCAGTTCTGTCCTTCGAACTGCGGCAGTTGTGCCGAGAAAATCAAAATCGCTAAAGCATTGACGAATCCGACCATGACGGATCGAGGAATGAACCGTAATAACTTAGCAATTCCTAAAAATCCGAACGCGATTTGTAGAATTCCGGCAAGGATACCGGCAGCTAGTAAATAATCGACACCATGGTCCTTGACGAGCTGGACGACGACGAGTGCCATCGCACCGGTCGCAGCTGAAATCATTCCGGGACGACCGCCGGCAATCGAGATGACGATCGCAATGATGACGGAAGCGTATAAACCGACCATCGGATTAACGCCAGCAATCAGCGAAAACGCGATTGCTTCCGGAACGAGTGCCAAGGCAACGACGATTCCGGACAGCAAATCCGCTTTTGGTTGCAGGAACCACTCTTTTTTCCATTGAGTAAACATATGATGATGAGACCCCTTTTCTAACATGAATGGTCTCAGTGTAATCTGGTCAGTTTCAAAAAGCAACCTTTTTAGGAAGTTTTGGTCCGCACACGGGCAATCTCATCGACCATCGCCTTATAGGTTGCCATGATCTCCTGACCCGCAAAGACCGGATCTTCGTCCATCGTCTCGAGTGCCCGGCGTAGAAGATGAATTTTTGGTTTCTTCCGTTCGAGTAGTTCTTCATAGATGAAATCAAGAACCTCTTCATGTGCTTCCTTCGATTCATCGGAAATTGATGACAGGGTAATCAAGCGTTTCATATGCGCACTCGTCTTCTCGAACAAATCCTTCCGAATGACGACTTCATCTTGTGGACGGTCGAGCCAAACGGATAGGAAACGCGGCGGAATCAACTGTTCTTCCGTCCGACTGACGTCTTCGACGAGATGCGTCAATCGATTGAATACGTAACGGACAACACGTTCCGGTTGTGTGTTCGGTTCGGATTGTCGGAAGAAGTACATCGCATATTGCAACATTCCTGTATAAATGACCGCTAAATCTAGAAGATACGGTTCCTTCGTCTGACCGAATAAATCACGTAATCGTTCGAACGTCCATTCGATCTCGAGAAGACGGTTATTCTCCATGAACGTCTTCAGTTCTTTTTCATTCGAAGCAATCGCCTCTTCGAACAACGTATACAATTTATATTTTTGCATCAGTTCCAAGTAACAGTTACCTTGTTGGATGAACGTCTCATAATCCGAAACATCTCGTCCGACGAGAATTTCTTTGCGCGCCGTCCGCATCTTTTCAAAGACGGTATTAAATACATCGATGAATAATTCATTTTTAGAGGAAAAGTAGTTATAGAACGTTCCCTTGGAAACGTTACTGTGCTCAAGAATGTCCTGGATGGACGTCGATTGATAACCTTTTTCGACGAATAGCTGATAGGCAGCATCTAGTAGTTGTTTCTTTTTTGGATTCATGGTCTTGTCCTTTTCTGTTCAAATGATCGCAATGGTTTAACAATCACTTATTTTAGTGTATGAAGCAAATAATTTGAATTCATTCGACTTGGACTGGTAAGATAGCCAAGTTAGTTATAGAATTCAAGTCTAACATTTTAGACTCATAGTACAAAAGGAGCATAACGAAATGCAATCAAGCAAGCAATCATCACGACTTTATTTAATTTTAACTGTCCTTATGGCAGGTGCGTTCGTTGCGGTCCTGAACTCAACGTTACTTAATATCGCCTTACCGTCGATCATGGGATCATTCGGTATTCAGGCAAGCACCGCCCAGTGGTTGACGACGGGCTATATGCTCGTCAACGGAATCATGATTCCGACGTCAGCATTCCTTGTCCAGAAGTTTTCGACACGTCAACTGTTCTTGACGGCGATGACGCTGTTCTCACTCGGTACGATCATCGCTGGACAAGCACACGTCTTCCCGCTTCTACTCGGTGCGCGGATGATGCAGGCATCTGGTTCTGCGATCATGATGCCACTGCTAATGAACGTTCTTTTGACCGGTTTCCCGATCGAAAAACGCGGACAAGCAATGGGAATCTTCGGACTTGTCATCACGTTTGCCCCAGCCATCGGACCCACGTTGTCCGGCTGGATTCTTGAACATTATGAGTGGCGGATGCTGTTCCATCTCGTCACTCCGATCGCATTACTCGTGCTCTTCACGGGTGCCTTCTTGTTGAAGAAAGAGACGGTTCGTAGCACACTCAAACTCGATTTATTTTCACTCGTTCTCTCAAGCTTTGGTTTCGGTGGATTGCTGTATGGATTTAGTTCCGCTGGTTCTGCCGGATGGGGGTCTTGGACGGTCATCGGATCGTTGATCATCGGTGTAATCAGTCTGACTTCCTTCATTATACGTCAATTCATGCTCGAAGAACCGATGCTTGAGTTCGGGATTTTCCGTTATCCGATGTTCGCTTTATCGCAAGGAATTTCGATGGTCCTGAACATGTCGATGTTCTCCGCCATGATCTTGATGCCGATCTATATCCAGACGATTCGCGGTATCTCACCGTTTCACTCTGGTCTCTTGATGTTACCGGGGGCAATCGTCATGGCGATCATGTCACCGATCACGGGTCGTCTGTTCGACCGTTTCGGCGCCCGGATCCTTGCCATCATCGGCTTATCACTGACGGTCTTGACGACGTTCTCGTTTAGTCAATTAGCGGCGGATACGTCATATGCGTTCCTCGTCATCATGTATACGTTACGTTTCCTTGGAATCTCGATGGTCATGATGCCGGTCATGACGAACGGATTGAACCATATTCCGCAACACTTGACGCCCCATGGTACGGCATTGAACAATACGTTGTCACAAGTATCGGGTGCGATCGGTTCAGGTCTGCTCGTGACGATCATGACGTCGCGGACGAAGCATCACGTCCCGGAATTCGCTTCACAACCAGAAGCTGCTAATCCGGAATGGTTACAGATGCAAGCGATGATCGAAGGGATCAATGATACGTTCTTCATCGCGACGTTACTTGCACTCGCGGCATTGATCTTATCGTTCTTCATCAAAAAACGACGGACGACGACACTCGCAGTCGTCGAATCCGTCGATCAAGAACAAAAATATGCATGATCTGATTCTCCCCTGTCTGATGAGACGGGGGAGTTTTTGTTTTTGTGTAACACTCTTTTTTGCAACTGCTGTCGATCATAAATTCGTTGATTCGTGCTGCCCCGAAAACGTGTCGTTCGGTCGAGTTTCGACAGGATGAACGGACCATCGATGAGTCCGTCTAGTCGCAGTATTAGTGGATACCACCGTCGACGCTGTAAGATTTCCTCTAGTACATAGCCAGTATATAAAATGACGTCATAATCTGGTCCAAGTTGTTCGAGAAGTTGCACAAGTGCTGCCGCTTGAAGCATCGGCTCGCCGCCGGATAATGTCAAACGACGATTTCCGATCGCCTGAATCCGTTCCACTGTTTCTTTAATCGTCCAATCCACTCCACCTGCCGGATCCCAGGAAGACGGATTATGACAGCCGACACAGTGGTGTGGACAACCGGCAAGAAACAGGACCGTTCGCAAACCGGGTCCATCAACGACAGAATCAGGATGAAGGGAAAGAACGCGTAACATCGTGCTTCACCCGATTCTGCTCTTCAGCCCGTTTTGCCTCATTCCAACGGTCCAGTGTACCGACGAGATATCCTGTGATGCGTCGAATCCGTTCGATCGATCCACTTCCGCAAACCGGACACTGATCCTCGATCGTCTGCTCCGTTCGACAATCAAGACAACGATCGACGGGATGATTAATTGACCCATAGCCGATTCCAGCTTCCGCCATCAAACGAACGATGTCTTCAATCGCTTGTGGATTTCCGGCAAGTGCGCCATCTGTCTCGACATAGGTGATATGTCCACCATTACATAATGCATGAAACGGTGCTTCGAGTTGAATCTTTTCACGGATCGTTACGGGCGCATCGACAGGGATATGAAAGGAATTCGTGTAATACGGCTGATCGGTCACTCCTTTGATTTCACCGAAGTCACTAACATCACGACGTGTGAACTTACCTGATAACCCTTCAGCTGGAGTTGCCAGTAAACTGAAGTTCAATCCCGTCATCTCGCCATAGTTGTCGATGACCGTTCGCATCGCTTGAATCAAGGCAATACCAATCTGGTGCGCCAGTTCGGAATACCCATGATGATTGCCCGTCAAAACGGTCAAACATTCCGCGAGACCGATGAAGCCGACCGCTAACGTCCCGTGCTTGAGGACCGGACCCACCTGATCCGTACTTTTTAGCATCTCACCGTCTTTCCAGACATGTTGATATAAAAATGGAAACTCGTCAGCCGTTCGACTTGCCTGGAACTCATAACGCGCGATGAGTTGCCGGCATGCAAGTCTTGTCGTCTCTTGGACGGCTTCGAACATTTGATCGACGGTTTGACTCTGAAGTGCCAAACGGACGAGATTGATGCTCGTAAACGATAAGTTGCCTCGACCTGTGACGGACGGGATGTCTCCACGATCTTCAAACACACGGGTCCGGCATCCCATATACGCGACTTCTGCTCCCCCCGGTTGCTCCTGACGGTTAAATGGTGCATCAAGAAACGCAAAGTTCGGAAACAATCGTTTTCCTGTCACGCGGGTGGCAAGTTGAAACAAATCGTAGTTCGGATCCGTCGGTGACAGGTTGATGCCTTGTTTGACTTTAAAGATTTGAATCGGAAAGATCGGCGTCTCCCCTCTTCCTAACCCTCGTTCCGTCGCTGACAGCAAGGCGCGCTGAAAGAGCCGCCCTGCCTGCGTCGTATTCGTCCCATAATTGACGGATAAAAACGGCACCTGTCCACCGCCGCGTGAATGCATCGAATTCGTATTATGGATGAACGCTTCGCATGCCTGAAACGTCTTTTCATACGTCTCCTGCCATGCGCGCCGCTCCCGCTTGCGTCGCTTCCAATGCGGCACAAGGGCGTTTAGTTTGGTCCATTCGCGTTGGTAGGTCTTTTCGACGAATGGCGCTACATCATCGTCAAAGGTCGCGAAGGCTTGTCCGCCATGCTGCATGTTTTGATTCGCTTGGACGATGATTGCCGCAAGGGCGAGGGCAGAACGGATGTCTTGCGCTGGTCGGATTGAACCGTGTGTCGTCTGAAATCCGTTCGAGAGTAGCTGACAGAGCGGAATCTGAGCACAAGTCGTCGAACCAGTCACGTAATAATCGGCGTCGTGGATATACAAGATGTTGTCGTCAAGCGCCTGCAAGACATCTGCTTCGAGATGTCGTCGCATCATCTGCCGCGCTGCTTCCCCAGCAATCCGCTGTAATTTCGCAAGCGGTGTTTTGCCATCAATGTTTGCATTCTCTTGTTCGATATCTTGCGGTGGTGTGAGTAACGCTTCTAAGCTCTCCATGATTCTTCTTCCTCTCACGCTTTTTTGTAATCACTATAGCGAGAGTACAGAAACGTTCGCAATCCCTGCACAATTTACGATTTTTTCAACTGTTTCAGCCGTTCTGTCATCAATCTGTCCGATTTATCGTTCAAATGTCTGCATCTTACTCGTTTTAGCCAAACGCATGAATTTGGACGAATCTCACACGTGAAACGACAAAAAAGAAGAGGCGCATGATATCGCCTCTTCTTCGTCTCTTCATTCTGCTTCGAGTAACGCGTCTGTCGCACTCGGCAATTTGACCCGGAAGACCGTTCCTTCTCCAAGGATCGATTCGACTTCGATATTGCCATCATGTGCGCGAACGATTTCCTTACAGATCGATAATCCAAGTCCCGTCCCGCCAATCTTTCGGCTGTCTGAGTTGTCGACCCGATAAAACTTACTGAATAGATGCGGCATCGAATGACTCGGAATCCCGATCCCGAAATCACGAACGCTGAGTTCGATCTGATTGTGCTGGTGGGTCATCGTCACGACGACATCCCCGCCGTCCGGTGAGTACTTCACCGCATTATTCAAGAGGTTACCAAGTAGTTGTTTCATGCTGTTCGCATCTGCCTCGACCATGAAGTCCTGTTCATCATTCAAATCAAGCTGCAGACTGTGTTGCTCCGTCGCTGCTTGATAAAACTGAATTTGTTCCTTGACGATTTCTTTCAGGTCAAAGATTTGTTTGTCATACTCTTGCTTTCCTGACTCCATCCGCTGGACGTTCAAGAAGTCACTGACGAGATCGGTCAGACGTTTTGATTCATCGTGAATCGTCTGCAAGTATCGCTTGTTCCGCTCAGGATCCAAATCCCGTTTCAACATGAGCTCCGTAAAGCCATAAATTGAAGAGAGCGGTGTTCGAAGTTCATGAGAGACCGTTGAGACGAGTTCCGACTTCACGCGGTCGACTTCTGTCTCAGCCGTGACGTCACGGAAGACGAGAATCGTTCCTTTTGAATGTCCCCCGTGCGCAATGGCTTCGGCATAGACTTGAATGAAGTATTCACCTTGGTCGATCGACAAGGAGAACATGCCCTCCGGAATCTCACCCGATAAGACTTCTTCGAAGTATGCTTCAAACGCTTCCTTTTGATCCATCTGCTCGAACATCGTTTCCGGTCGGACTTCGAGGAAGGTCATCGAATCGTTGTCTTCTTCGACTTGTAACGACTGGAAGATATCGAATAACGCCTGATTTCCTAAGATCGTCTTCTCTTCGTGTTTGATGTAGAGAATCGCTTCCCGAACGGAATTCAACAGTTGTGCCGTCTCTTTTCGTTCGTATTCCATCTGTTCGTAAAGTGACATTCGCATCAATGAGATCGCGATTTGTTTCGAGAACGATTCCAGTTCCGCCAGATCCTGTTGGTTGAATGGTGCGTCAAATCGTGCTAGATAGAGACAAGCAATCAATTCTTCTTTTGCCGGATCCATGATCGGAATGACACCTTCATAGACGTGATACGGATACTTGATGAGATCGTCGTTCGCGACCTTTTTTGAGGAATGTGCGGTTTCCTTTGAAATCATGACTCGCTTTAGTAGTAACGACTCCGTCTTCAGACTCTCTTGTTGTTCTTCTGTCATTTCTTTTGGAACGACTTGAGCGATTTCATTATTCTTGATCAATAACAGAGCACCGAATTCCGTCTTCGTCAACCGAACGATCGTACTGATGACGGATGAATAATCGAATAAACTCTCCTTTGAAGCAAGCGTTTCGATCAGTTCATTCCGATCCTGCAAATGGAGTTCATTCGTCCGCGTCAATTCAAGAGCGCGCTCAAGCTCGTTCTGTTTTTGCTTCAATACTTCCTGATTGTGTTCCATTTCTTGATTCTTAGCTGACAATTCCGCATGTTGTGATGAGATCGACCGTGCCATCTGGTAAAATGATGCCGTTAATTGACCGACTTCATTATGGCTGTCGACATCATGCTCGAGCGAAATCGATTTGCCTTCTGCAAGGCGACGACTCTTGACGTTCAATTCGCGGAGTTGTGACGTCACCCGATGAATCAATGGGCGAACGATGAACAGTAGACAAAATAAAAAAATCATCAAGTTCAAGAACCAGAACCATTGTGTCTTTTGTAACTGGTCGAGTACTTGTTCCTTCGTCCGACCGTCTGCATTATCCACGTATAAATAACTGGCAACCGATGTGATGACACTTAGTGCAAAGACACTATAAAAAATCGCCATCAACTGTCTGCCCAATTTCTCAGTCATCCAGTGTTTCATATTCATAAATCCTCCTAGCAATAAGTTGCCCTTCGTTCAAGATTGTTTCCTCCTCATCTATTATCATCTAATGATTCCCGGAAACATCTTTCTTGAATCCTTTATGGTCGGGCAGGCGAGAGTCCAATCCCGGTCACGAGGGCAATCGCATCGACGATCTGTCCTTTCGTCAGATCATCCGTCTCGATCTGTTGACTGAACAATGGATCGGTCAGTTGACGTAAGCGTTGTTCTGCCTGTTGACCACCCCATGAATTCGGATGCTCGAAGCGGCTAATCAACCGACGTTTGACAGTCGTCTCCTTCGCCATCAAGGCGATATGACGGACGTCATGACCGTTCGCTCGTAACGTCCCGATGATTTCCTGAAAGTACGCTGGATTCGTCAATGTCATCGGTACGATGATCCGCGCCTTTTCCGTATCGAGCTGCTCGAGGAGCTGTCGATTGAACGCACGCCACAACGGCTCATCCTGAAAATCATCCTTGTTTTCCGGCAGTTGCGCTCGTAAAAAATAGCCTGTCTCCTCTGGATCAAAGATGTGTGATCCGCTCCAGCGTTGTTGTAGCCCTTTTGCTGCCGTCGTCTTCCCGACGCCAAACGTACCGTTAATCCAAATGATCATCTGATTCTCCTCCACCCTGTTTTCTGTTGTACTATACTGCAAAAGTGGTCGACAAGTTTCAATCGGTTACAAAAAAACACTCCGTTTAAAAAACAGAGTGTTTACCCATATAACCATGTGATTAAAAACGGTGCGATGACACTGGCACAGACGGCCGTCAAGACCATCGTCAGCAGACCGACCGCCCCTTCCCGTTGGTCAAGACTCATCGATTTCGTCGCGCCCATGACGTGGGCAATCGACGCTAGTCCAACCCCACGGCTGACGAAGTGACGAATCTTCAAGCCCGTCATTAATTTTGGTCCGACGATTGATCCTGTCAATCCTGTCAATAAAACGAAGGCAGCCGTCAGAGTCGTCGTCCCGCCAGCTTTTTGTGAGATCGCTAAGGCAACGGGTAAAGTGACCGATTTGGGTAACAACGCAAGATTCGTCGTCCGCTCAAGATGGAGTAGCAGACCGAGTAACAGATCTGAACTCATTGCAATACATGTTCCAAGCAAAACACCAAGCCCGATTTCCGGTAGAAAACGGCGAACGTGATGTCGGACGCGGTAGAGCGGAATCGCAAATGCCGTGATCGCTGGACCGAGCATCTTCGACAGATATTGTCCACCCTGCATGTATTCTGCATGTGAGACGCCGCTATAGACGAGAATTACGATCAGGACAGCGGTCACCGTCAGGATCGGTAACGTCCAGACACGAGGATGACGCTGATAAAGGAACATTGCGCCACTGAATAAAAGAATGGTCAGGATGATCCAGAACAGTGTCTCACTCATGTGGGGTCACCGCCTCTTTTCGGTGTGCCAAGCGATCGACGATATACGCTGATCCGACTAACGTCAGCAGGCTGCTGACGACGACGATCAACACGACTTGAAGACCAGATGTTCGAAGGAATGCCGTATAATCCATGATTCCGGACAGTGCTGGGACAAAGAATAACGGCATGACGAACAGCAGAAAGGTTCCGCCCCGTTCAACAGCGACGAGAGGAAGCAGTCGACTTTTTAATGTCACGTATAGCAGAATCAAGCCGATGATGTTACCGGGTAATGGTAACTGGAAAGTTTCGCTCACCCAGTCCCCACTGAGTGAAAAACAAAAATAAGTACGATTTGAGCAATGATTTGAATGATACGCATAACGCGTGAAAGCATGATAAAGGTCCCCTTGTTAACAGTTTCGAGTCTTATTATCCGCCTCTTTCCTTCAACAATCAATGAAATCTAGTTAATCAACTGAAGTAACCGTTCTCATGAAAATCCATACCTTTTTTGTATTAGAACAAACAAAAACCAGTCATTCGTGTATCAGTACAATAAATGATTCGAGACGAACAAAAAGGGGCTGACTCCAAAAAAGAATGACGCGTCTGTTCACGCCCTTTCCTCAGGCGAGACACAAGCCAGTTTTCCTGCTTCATTCAAGCAGGAAAACGGGTCTCGTTTGTCTCTGATAGCGCATAAATGCGCCTGTTCCTGTAGGAGTTGCGTGTGACACGTCATTCTTTACAGAAACTGACTTTTGAGTCAGCTCCCTTTTTAATCTGAGACGACACCTGAATGGGATCGTCTCCTCATCTTAATCACATGATCCGTTTGAATAACTTCTCGAGTTCATACGTCGTCCATTCGATGATGACTGGACGTCCGTGTGGACATGTGAACGGCATTTCCGTTTTCGCTAGATCGTCAATCAACCGGCGCATCATCTCATCGTTCAACGGATGATTCGCCTTGATTGATTTCTTACATGCCATCATGATGGCGGCATCTTCCCGATACGTCTCGAGATCGATTTTTCGCTTCATCAAGGCTTCATCGAGTAATTCCTGAATCGTCTCTTCCTGCCGATGGGACGGGAACCACGTCGGAACTTCTCGGACGATAAAGCTTTGTGGACCGAATGGTTCGAACTCGATGCCGACGTCTTTTAGCAACGGAAGGACTTCATCCATCCGTTTCATGTCATCCGACGAGATTTCGAACGTATACGGTAAGAGCAATTGCTGTCGTTGTTCCGGTGGTCGACCGAACATGACCTTATACGTCTCGTATTTGATTCGTTCCTGTGCTGCATGTTGATCAATCATATACATCCCGTCTTCCCCGGCACAGACGATATAGGACGAATGAAGTTGACCGATGACGTCGAGATGCGGAAAGCGCGGACGCGCGGCTGGTTCCTCAATCAGTTCAGCAAACTCCTGCTTGACCGGTGCGATGGGCTCGAATAGATCATCCTCGTTGCTAAAAGGTAATGATTTCTCGACAGGTGGTCGATCGTCTTCTTGCGGCTTTTTCGGAATCGGATAATTCCAGACCGCTCGCGATGACGTTTCTTCGACCGGTTCAGCGACATAAGAAAAATCGAGTTTTTCCTGGCTACTCGGATCTTTTTTTGGTTTCGGTGGCGTCACTTTCGGAATCAGCGTCTCCCGGCTGAGCGTCATCTTGATCGTCTCCTGGATCAACTGGCAGAGCTCCATCTCTTTTGAAAGACGGACTTCTCGTTTCGCCGGGTGAACGTTGACATCGACCAAGAGTGGATCCATCGTCACCTCGATGACCGCAATCGGATACCGCCCGATCGGTAAGAGCGTATGGTAACCGTTCAAGACCGCTTGCGTCAGGGCGAAGTTTTTGACCGAACGTCCATTGAGAATCAACGTGATGTAATTCTTTGAGGCACGGGTCACTTCCGGTTTGACGAGATGACACGTCAATTGATAATCGGCATTCGCACCTTTGGCGACTAGTGTTCCTTGAATCGTTTGATGACCGTAGACACTCGCCAGTGCTTGCCGGACGTCTCCTGATCCGTTCGTCTGGATCAATGTCTTCCCTTCATGCGTTGCTCGAAGTTTGACGTCTGGATGAGCGAACGCCATCCGGTTCAGCACGTCCGTGATCGCCGCAAGCTCCGTATGCGTCGTCTTCAAATACTTCAGCCGTGCCGGTGTATTGAAGAAGAGATGCTCGACCGTCAATTCCGTTCCCCGGTTCATTGCTGCTGGTGTCCGTTCAACGACCGTCCCGTACTCAAGCGTCACTTGAATTCCTTCCGCGTCCTCACGTTTCGTCTTCAATGTCACTTTACTGACGGACGCGATCGAGGCAAGTGCCTCTCCGCGAAAACCAAGTGTCTTGATTCGGAACAAGTCATGCTCGTCCTTAATCTTACTCGTCGCGTGACGGACGAAAGCCAGTTCAGCGTCATCCGGGTAAAACCCGTGTCCGTTGTCGCGGATCGTCATCCGTTTCATTCCGGCTTCTTCGAGTTCGACATCGATTTGGGTCGCACCGGCATCAAGTGCGTTCTCTACCAGTTCCTTGACGACCGACGCTGGTCGTTCGACGACTTCTCCCGCCGCGATCCGGTTCGCTAAACTATCGGATAATTCACGAATGATTCCCACTGCATTCTCCTCACTTTCTCGCTTCGGCTTGTAGACGATACAGCGTATTCAATGCCTCGAGTGGCGTCATATTGATCAAATCAAGACTCGCCATCGTCTCTCGCAGAGGATCCGCATCTGAGAACAGACTGAGTTGATCAATCGGCTCCTCCTGAACAGGAGCTTTTACAGGTGCTGCGACCGGAACAGGCTCAGCCTGCTCGAACTCGGACAAGAGGACTTGCGCCCGTTCGATCAGACTATCTGGTAAATCAGCTAACCGCGCGACATGGATTCCGTATGATTGGTCGGCTTTTCCGTCGCGTACTTCATGCAAGAAGACGACACGCCCATCTTGTTCAACGGCACGGACGTGAACGTTCGCTAATCGATCAATCGATTCTTCGAGCACTGTCAGTTCATGATAATGGGTCGAAAATAGCGTCTTCGCTCCAACGTGCCGGGCGATGTGTTCAACGATTGCTTGTGCGAGTGCCATCCCGTCGTACGTCGAGGTCCCGCGACCAATTTCATCTAGCAGGATCAAAGACCGGTCCGTTGCACGCGTCAAGGCTTCTTGTGTCTCGACCATCTCGACCATGAATGTCGACTGTCCACTGACGAGGTCGTCTGCCGCCCCAATCCGGGTGAAGATTTGATCGAAGATCGGCAGTTCCGCTTGAGCAGCTGGTACGAACGAGCCAATTTGATGCAATAAAGCAATCAAGGCGAATTGTCGCATATAGGTCGATTTACCGGACATGTTCGGTCCAGTGATCAACAGCATCTCGCGTCCTTCGTTTAAGGTAATCCCGTTCGCGACGTATTCACCGCGCGGTAAGACTGTCTCGATGACCGGGTGACGTCCTTGCTGAATATCAACCGTTCGTCCGGTCGTCGTGATTGGTCGGACATAGTCGTGCGTTTCAGCAATCTCAGCTAGTGCGACGAGGACGTCGAGTTCCGCGATCCGGCGACTGACCCGTTGCAAGCTTTCGATATGTCCTTTGACTTCATCGCGCACTCCACAGAAGAGATCGTACTCGAGTGTGACACTCTTCTCTTCCGCCCCTAGGATCAGCGCTTCTTTTTCTTTTAATTCCGGTGTGATGTAACGCTCGGCATTGGCGAGTGTCTGCTTCCGTTCATACCGTCCTTCTGGCAACAGCTTGGCATTGGCTCGTGATACCTCGATGTAATAACCGAAGACGCGATTGTAGCCGATCTTCAACGTCTTGATGCCGGTTGCTGCCCGTTCACTGGCTTCAAGTGTCGCAAGCCATGTCTTTCCGTCTTTTGAGGCGACGAGTAACTCGTCGAGATCTGCTGAATAACCAGCCTTAATCATTCCGCCCTCTTTCGTTGAGATTGGTGGTGCTTCAACGAAAGCACGATCGAGCAAATCGCTCAATTCGTCGTGCGGATCGAGTCCGAGACTGAGCTGACCAAGACGTTCGCTCATCATCTCCTCGAGCGCTGATTGAATGCGGGGAATCAGCCGTAACGTCGACTTCAATTGAACGAGGTCGCGCGCTGAAGCCGTACCGTAACCGACTTTTGCGACGAGTCTCTCGAGATCATAGACTTCGCGTAACGTATCTTTTAATTGCTGACGTTCGAAGTAGTGTTGCAACAATTCCTCGACAGCGTCGAGCCGCTCGGTGATCACGCGTTCCGATAACAACGGTTTTTCAAGCCAGCGTTTCAACATCCGTCCGCCCATCGCTGTACCTGTCACATCAAGCAGACCAAGCAACGAACCTTTTTTGTCTCCTGTTCGTGCCGAGCGGACGAGTTCGAGATTCTTGACCGTATTTGGCTCGAGTTGCATGAAGTCACTCGCTTCATAGACGACAGCGGGTTGTAGATGTGTCAACGCTCTTTTTTGTGTATCGTGCATGTAGGCATAGAGCACCGCAAAGGCTTCCGCTTGGGCTGCATCAATCGCACGATCCCCGTGCGGATGCGATTCGCGCCGAGAACTACGCGTCAGTGGAATCCGTAAGTGCGCGAGCGCCGTCTCGTGTTCCTCTGTCGTGACGATGATTTCCCGTGGCAAAATGATGCTCAGTTCTTTGACTACACCGTCGAGTGTCGCAACGCTTGTCAAGGCACTCTCACCTGTTGAGACATCACCGCGAGCAATCCCAAAACGACCGTCCTGTTCGACGACCGCTACTAGGTATCGATTCTCTTTTTCCGTCAAGGCGGACATCAACGTTCCCGGTGTGATGACTTGGATGACTTCGCGTTTGACGAGTCCTTTCGTCAACTTCGGATCCTCGACTTGATCACAAAGCGCCACTTTATAACCACGCTCGATCAACTGTTCGATGTAGCCGTTCGCTGCGTGATGGGGCACGCCACACATCGGAATCGGATGTTCCGCGTTCTTGCCGTTTTTCGCCGTCAGCGTCAACTCCAGTTCATGGGCGACTTTCTTGGCATCCTCAAAGAATAATTCGTAAAAATCACCGAGTCGATAAAACAAAAAGGCATCCGGATAATCCGCCTTGATCGAGAAGTATTGTTTCATCATCGGAGTGTTGTGTACTGCTTCCATTCTTCCACCTCATTCGTAGAAAAAGCCGACGGATGTCCGTCGGCTTTTCGTTCATTTCGTGATTAGTAGCCGCAACCGCCGCTTTTGTTTTCTGCTTCCATGCCGCTACCTGTCTTACCAGCGAGAACATCTCCGTCCGTCGCTTCGATGATTTGATCCGTAATCCCGTTCGAGATCGTCACCGTGATGTATTGGAGAAGTCCGTTGACTTCTTCTTGTGTTTCTTGGAACTGTTGGACGACAGGCATCTCATCGAGCTCAGCGAACAATTTATCGAGCTTCGCTTCGACACGTGCGAGTGCTTCTGTTTTGCCGTAATGTTGGCAGTTGACTGCCTCTTTTTGAAGGAACTTGATTTGTTTCATCATCTTTTGGACTTTTTCATTCCCATTGATGTTGGCTTCTGCCGCTTTAAATCGTTCTACTTCCGGTGTCTCTGAAATCATTTTGGCGATTTCATTGGCTTTTTCGATGATTTGTTCATCTGTATACATCCACATTCGTCCCCTCTATCGTTAGCGAACACGTCGCTTCCCTTAGCATTCTGAACGATTCCTCGTTCTGTCGCATTCATTATACCGTTCTCGCGATAGAGTGACAAGAATAGTTCCTTATTCAATCGAACGCCATAATAGATAGGCGGCGTGACTACGGACAGGGGCAAATTCCTCCGCCAGTCGCGTCGCTTCTTCCACCGTCGGTCGGTAACCGAGCAACCGTTCGAAAGCCCGTAATATCCCGATGTCCGATGCCGGAAAAAGGTCCGGACGACCGTATCCGAACATCAGGACGTTTTGGACCGTCCATGGTCCGACGCCTTTCAGTGCAATCAACGTCTCAGCGATTTCTGCATCATCAGCTGACGTCAATGCATCATAATCAATCGTTGCTGTCGCTACGCCAAGCAGATAATCGACTTTACGTCCTGATAGTTGCAGAGCAAGCAAGTCTTCGCGACGCGCAGTTGCTAATTGACGCGGTGTCGGCGGAAGGATGATCCCGTCCTTGACCGTTCCGAATGTTCGAAAGACACGTTCCGTCAACGTATGGGCAAATGAGAGATTGATCTGTTGATGAATGATCGAGCGAATCAAGGCCGTGAACGGTGAATGATCAAGCACGAGTCGTTCATCGCCGAACCGTTCGACGATCGCGTGTAACGACGTCGCCTTGAGACGCTGCGCAGGATTTGGCTCATTGAGTCGAAACCGTCGATTGAGTTGCGTCAGCACCGCTGTTTGCGGTCCTGAACCGTCAATCCGTAACGTGTAACCATCGATGGCTTCCATCGTCGTGATGTATGCCTGATCGTTGATGAAGATCGGAACGACGAGTCGCCCATCCTGTTCGATTTGTAACGGGTCTTCCGTCAAACGAGATACGATTCCTTTAAAATCAAATGCTTCCGACAACGTCACATCATGCGTCCACCGGCTCATCCGACGAACACCTTGATCGCACCGAGAATCAAACCGATGATGAATCCACACAATGCCCCGTTGACCCGAATCCATTGCAAGTCACTGCCGACCTTATCCTCGATCATATGAATCAGTGTCTCCGTATCGAACCGGTTTAAGTTCTCGCGGACGAGTCCACCGATTTTTTGGTGATTTTGTTCGACGAAACGAACGAGTTGCTCCTTCATCCATTGATCACTGCTATCTTTGAACGTCGGATGCTGTTCCCAGTCGTCTAAAGCGCGCGAAAGCATCGGCATCGCCCGTTCCGTCCAGAAGGCATCTGACGTCAAGTAGCGTTCGAGTTCGATCAAACCAGCATCATACGCGCGTTCAATGACCGGAACGAAGTCAAACCGGTCGACCTCGCTTGCCTTCCAAGCATCGATTTTTGCTAGACGCTCTTCATCAATCGATAACTGTGCCAGATTACGACGCAGATGATCAAGAATCGCTAAACGATTCGGGTGATGGACGTGTCGCATATCTTGAATGACCGTCAACAAGACACCTTGAATGACAAGACTGAGTTTTTCTTCTGAATAGACTTTTTGGACGGTTCGCGCCGTCACCCGCAAGAACGTATTCTTTTCTTGGTCGATCATCGCCGTATAGGCAAGGCGCCCAATCTGGTCTCGGATGACGGGGTCTTCGAGCAGACGTTGCCCATAACCGAGTAACTGATCCATCAGCCACTCGTCGAGTCGACGTTCCTCATTTAACTCCATCGCCCGTACCGCCAGCCGTTTTGACGGATACGCTTTGATCGTCTCCGTCAACCGTGTATTCGCAAACTCAAGAATCGCCTCTCTCGGTAATTTCCGGATCAGACCGACCAATAGTTCGGTAACGGTCGCTCGAAAAGCAGGCAGAACGAGAATCGAACGTAAGATTTTGATGACACGGTCTGCGAGCGTCATATGCTGGAGCTTCGCGACGATACTCTCTTTATTGAGCAAGTCCGTCTCGAGCATATGAACGATTGATTCGATGACCCGTTCCCGATTTTTCGGCAACAGGTTCGTATGGGGAATCTTTAAGCCGAGCGGATGGCGAAACAATGCCGTGATCGCAAACCAGTCGGCAATCCCACCGACGAGTCCGGCTTCAAAACCACTCTGGAGCCAAAAGACCCACGCATTTTCTTTAAATGGCAATGAGACGACGAATCCGACCGCCATGAAAATCAACGAGACGGTCGCAAGCCGCCGTGTCGATGTTTTAGGTTGTTCAAGTGATGACACATCGTTTCCTCCTTCAACTGAGTCACTTATCTACCTTACGAACGGGACAAGGATTAGGTTTCGACACGAAAGAGCCCCAGTCATCGACTGGGACTCCCTATGTACTTAAAACGTATATTCACCAAAACGGTCGCCATCCCATGTCGCGGTTGCCGTTGAGACAAAATAGACCAGTCCGTTGCCGAATGTATTTTCCATAAATGAAACGAGTTGTTGACCATTCGTCTGCTCGACGAACGCTAATCGGACTTCCTCTTTCCCTTGATAAATCCGTTCGTAAACGCTTAAACCGCGTGCATTGAGAAACGTACGCGCCGACTCGAATTGAATCGGACCGACTTCAGGTCGTCGTTCCTGAATGAACGACTGACATTTTTGCTCGAATGTCTCCATGGTTCTTCACTCCTTTTCTCTTTCTGTTCATGGATATCATGTTCCCGACTCTTCCTCATCATAATCCTCAAATGTGAAAAAAGCGACAGATGCGTCGCTTCTTTCATCATTTTACGATGATTTCTCATAATCTGACATCAAACTGTCGGGCAACATGAATCGCAGACGTCGTCGCCCCGATCGTCCCGGCACCCGGAAAGATCGTGTCGCCGATCGCAAAGAAGTGATTGATGCCTGTTCGAAACGGCGCTGCGAACAAAAGACTCGTACTCGGACGTTGCGGATATCCCCCGACTCCACCGTCCGGACGGAACGTATAGCGAACCCACGCACCGGGTCCACCCGGATGACGTTCGATTGCCTGTTGACGGAAACCTGGAAACTGTTGTTCAAGAATAGCTTCGAAGATTGCCGACATCTTCTCGACTTGTTCGTCGTAGCGTTTCCGGTTCGTCTTATCGAACGTACCAATCGGAACATGGCATGACATCGTCAGCGTCCGCTGACCGGCTGGTGCACGTAACCGGTCATCTGGACGGGAGAGGGAGATGAAGGCATGACCTGAAGGTAGGGACGGATCATGGACTTGCCGGAATGCTTCATCAGACAAAATGACCGACTCCGGTATCGCCGCATAATACGTAAAGGTCGCCCATTGCTGTAGCTTTTCTTGTCGCTGGTACGTCCGTCGTAACGTTCGTTTCATATCCGTACTGACGACTTCCCTGATGCCTTCAAGCGGAACTGCGCAGATGACAGCATCAGCAAGCATCAAGCGTCCGCGACGATCCTCGATCAAGAAACCATCCGGTGTCTTTCGAATCGACGTGACTTTTCGCCCAAGGAGACAGGTTGCCCCGCTCGCCTCTGCTGTCTCTTTCAATTGCTCGGCCAGTCGGTATAATCCACCTGGGACATAATAAGCACCTTCATGATAAATCGATAAGGCGACGGCTCCTAGTAAAGCAGATGCTTCCTGCCCTGTCTGCATGCTGTCGAGTAAGATCCCGTCGATCACTTGTGCGAACAGCGTATCCGCTAGTCGATGTTTGCGTAACAGATGACCAATCGTCAGCGGAAAATATGGTAAGAGGACGACACTTTTCGTATGACGAACTAACCGCCGGACGTCGGCTAAATCTTGAAGTGGCAATGCCGGCAGTTCTGCCATCAGTGGACGAATTGCCTCGTGTATCTGCTCGATTTCAGCAAAGAATGCCCGAATCGACGATGCTTGCTCCGGAAAATGTGACGTCAATTCGGTTAGAAACACATCGCGATTTTGATAATAATGAATCGTCCGTCCTTCGATGCGAATCGTCATGACGACGTCGAGTGGCTCGACCTGGTGCGTCACTCCGAGATGATCGAGCACACGGGCATGAATGCCACCCGGTTCAAATCCCATCCCAAGGGTCGCTCCAACTGGATACGTCAAGTCCCGGCGCGTGAACTTCCCGGCTGATCCTCCCCATTCACGGCTTCCCTCAAGTACCGTGACGGCATGACCTTCTTGTGCAATCAATGCAGCAGCCGTTAGACCGGCAATTCCTCCGCCGACGATGACGACCTGTTTCATGATGGTTCCTCCTCCGTGACTCGATTTTCTTTAAACAGGAAATTGCGGATTTCGCGGAAGACCGGCTCCCGGCGATGAATCGTGAAGTGATCATACTTATAGGATTTCGTCTGGATGTTATCCGTGTAGTTCTCGAGTGCAAACGAACTATTTAACGAAATCAGATTGAAGTCGCCTCCTTTGGCACCAAACGAATAGACGAGCACGTCGCGTGGCCACGTCTCGAGCCGCTGGGTCAGATTGTTCATCGCTGGTGAGCCCTTCGCAAGATCGCGTATCGCAGGACTGTTCGTATTCGTGCCAAGTGGCGCAAGTGTCAATCCGAGTTTCGCGTAATCCGAACCGGCGATCGGTGAGTCGAGCGTCACGACTTTCCGGACGTGATACGGCATCTCCTCTTGGACCGTGTAGGCGACGACATCGACACCACCCATGCTGTGCCCAACGAGCTGAATATCGGCAAAGGTCGCTTTTTGTTTCGCATCGTAAGCGGCAATCGCCGCATTCAACCACTTTTGCTGATCGGCAAGACTTGCCTCATCATCTGCGAAGACGATTCGGACAAGTGGGTAGCCCGTCGGCGAGGGTTTGACGCTACAGGTTGCTTTTCCGGAACGAGTCACGTCACATCGACCACCATCATCGGCGACTTTTTTATTCGTGAAGTTTTGAATCATCGGCACGAACGTCCGCTCCGTTCCGAATAACCCGTGGACGAGGAACGTCGGCACGATTTCACTCTTTCCTTGCGTGACGATCTGACGCGTTGGTGGCGGCGCACTTGACGTATCTTCCGCGAACACCCACCACGCTCCTCCCCCGACGATCAAACAGACGAGGAGCGAGATGCTGATCGTCTTCAACTGTTGCCGGCGCAAACGACGGACACGGTGAAAGACCCAGTAGAGGAATAATCCGACACCGATTAATAACACGATACCGGTAATGATCCAACCTGTCGGATTCGGTACATACGCAATCAACTGTAGCTGGTTGGCTTTCGTTCCGTATAATTTCCATGACACATCATGGTAATTCGACCAGTCGATCTTTTCTCCATTTTGGAGACCGATCACTTTCGGACCGTGGAGCTTGATCTCGATATCGGCTTGACGGATATACCGATCGGCGAGTTTCTTGACCTGTCCTGTCGGTTGATAGCCTTTGATATTCAAACGATCGATACTGAGATCGATGTTCGTATCCAGTCGATACGTATCAAACCAAAAACCATCCGATTTTTTCATGTCGAACTTCGTATCAGGTGGAATGAGAATCCCACCGATACCTGTCTTCCATTCGTCCTTGATCGATGTCATGTCCTTGAAGTTCGCGAATGTCTTCTGCATCCGGATCCCTTCATAGTCATCCTTCGTCTTGAACGTCTTCGCTGCATAGCCGTTCTTTTCTGCCTGTTTGACATAACTATTCCAATTCGGATTTAGGTTCAGTAAACGCGCCACTGGGTGTTCCTTTGCGGCATATGTCGTCTTTAAGGTGACACTCTGATCGGTATGGATCGTCGCATCATATTGGATGCGAATACAACCCCCAAGGAGCAGCGTCAGCATCAAAAATGAGAGCAAAATCCCTTTCTTCTTCGTACTCATTAGGTCACATCCTTTCCTCATCTGTTATTCCCTATCTCGCAAAAGTAAAAACGGTCGACGTTGATTCTTTCGTCATGACGCACTTCAGGCAGTGGGTCATCGACCCACTGCCTGAAAGTATGCGGACGCATTTCGTCCGTGATCGATATCAACCGATCAAGTTTAATTCACGACCGACTTTTTCGAAAGCTGCAAGCGCCGTCGTTAAATCTTCACGCGTATGTTCCGCCGTCACGATCGTCCGGACACGTGCTTTTCCTTTTGCAACCGTCGGGAAGGCGATGCCTTGAGCAAAGATACCTTCTTGACGTAAGCGGTCCGACAACTCGTGGCAACGTGCTTCATCCCCGACGATGACAGGTGTGATCGGCGTCGTCGACGTTCCGATGTCGAATCCAAGATCCCGGAGTCCTTGTTTGAAGAATTCCGTGTTTTCCCACAGACGATCGAAGAGTTCCGTCTCTTCCTCCATGACACGGAGCGCTTCCCGGTTCGCTTCGACGACTGCTGGTGGATGTGATGTCGAGAACAAGAACGGACGTCCTTTATGGATCAGATAATCTTTGACGTGCTGTTCACACGCGACGTATCCACCGAGGACACCGATAGCTTTTGAGAGCGTACCAACTTGCAGGGCAACACGTCCGTCAAGACCGAAGTGATTGACCGTACCGCGTCCCGCTTTCCCAAGCACACCTGACGCATGGGCATCATCGACCATGACGAGTGCGTCATATCGCTCGGCTAATTCAACGATTTCCGGAAGTGGTGCGATGTTTCCGTCCATCGAGAAGACACCGTCCGTGACGATAAGGCGCGTCCGCGCGTCTTGCGTTTCTTGTAAGGCCGCTTCAAGATCAGCCAAGTCGACGTGTTTATAGATTCGGCGTTTCGCTTTCGTCAGACGAATCCCATCGATGATCGAAGCGTGGTTCAACTCATCCGAGATGACGACGTCTTCCGGACCGAGCAGTGCCGATAAGACACCGAGATTCGTTGCGAATCCCGACTGGAAGACGAGTGCTGCTTCCGTATGCTTGAATGTCGCAAGTTCCCGTTCGAATGCTTGGTGCATCTCGAGTGTTCCGGCAATCGTCCGAACTGACCCTGTTCCAGCACCGAACGTACGCGCTGCTTCTGCAGCTTGTTCAGCGAGACGTGGATGTGCTGCGAGTCCGAGGTAGTTGTTCGACGACAGTTGAATGAGTTCCTTCCCGTCGATCGTCACGCGGTTATGTTGCGCGCTCTCAAGTGCTACGAGGTTGCGGAACGTGCCCGCCTGTTTCATCTCTTCTAGTTCTGTCCGTAAGTGTTCAAATCCCATTAATTCGTCCCCCTTGGTTGTAATACGACTTTCCCGCATTTCCCTTGACGCATCAATTCAAATCCTTCTTCGAACCGCTCGAGCGGCAACGTGTGTGTGATTAACGGTCGGACATCGACTTTTCCGCTCGATAAGAAAGCAGAAACCTGGCTCCATGTCTCATACATCTTCCGACCGGTGATCCCTTGGACCCGGACACCTTTGAAGACGACGTGGTTCGTCAAATCGATTTCAACCGGTTTGACCGGCAGACTGAGGATGTTGACGTCTCCACCTGCTGTCACCATCTCGAAGGCTTGACGAATCGCAACCGGATGACCACTCATCTCACAGACGACATCAATCCCGTCGCCGTCCGTCATACGTTCGATTCGCTCTAACACATCGTCATGACGTGAATCAATGACGACATCCGCCCCCATCGTCCGTGCGAGTTCGAGACGATACGGATTGACGTCGATCGCGACGACTTCCGCCGCACCAGCTGCTTTAGCGACGGAGACCGCCATCAGACCGATCGGACCACAACCGACGATTGCGACCGTTTTCGCACTGACATCACTCGCAAGAACCGTATGGACGGCATTGCCCATCGGCTCTTGGATCGAGGCAATCCCTGCTGGCATATCTTCCGGGTTGACCCAGAGGTTTTCTTCCGGCATGACGACGTATTCTGCAAAACAGCCTTGTGTATCGACACCGATGATCTTCGTGTTCTTACAGATGTGATATTGACCACGAAGACACTGTTTACATTGATGACAGACGATATGCGTCTCCGCCGAGACACGGTCACCGAGTTTCAAACGTTTCGTGCCTTCTCCGAGCTCGACGACTTCGCCCGAGAACTCGTGACCGAAGACATACGGCGGATTGACACGCGAGGCTGCCCACGCGTCCCACTCATAGATATGCACGTCCGTCCCACAGATCGATGTTGCCTCGACTCGAATCAAGACTTCTCCACGACTCGGTACGGGTACCGGTACTTCTTTGAGTGCCGCACCGAACCCGCGTTCTTCTTTGACGAGTGCACGCATCGTTTTCGTCGTTGTCGTCTCTTCTACCGTCGTTACTAATTTCGTCATCTTTCCCCGACTCCTTCGCGGAAGTTCACGTTTATTTATATGTGGCGAACTTCCAAATGTTTAGCATCCCCAAAAAACCAAACACATCTTTCCTCTATCTTACATGAATTCCACTGCCAGTTTACCGAATGTTTCTTCGTTTAGCTCAAGATCCGCATACGCGAGACCCGATTCTTGATAGCCATCGATTTGTGACTGGTAATCAGGACGTGTTTCATCCTGATAGATCAATCCCATGACGAGTCCGTCGTGAGCATGAACGGTCTGTTTCGCAAGATCCAAGTTCGACGGATCGTATCCTTCGATATCGGACAGCTTCGTCAAGTTCTGTTTGAACCAATCGTACGTATTGACCTTGTTGAACGTGACACACGGACTGAAGACGTTGATGAAGGCAAATCCTTTATGTGCCGTCGCTTGCTCGATCAATTGCGTCAAGCCCTTCAAATCATTCGAGAAGCTTTGGGCAACGAACGTCGCGCCAGCCGTCAAGGCGAGTTCAACGGGTGAAACACTCTTTTCAATCGACCCTTTTGGCGTCGATTTCGTCTTGAATCCAGGTGCAGAAGTGGGTGATGTCTGCCCTTTCGTCAAGCCGTAAATTTGATTGTCCATGACGATGTACGTCATGTCGACATTGCGCTTGAATGCATGAATCGTATGTCCCATGCCGATCGCAAATCCATCCCCGTCGCCACCAGACGCGATGACCGTCAATTCGCGGTTCGCCATCTTGACACCTTGGGCAATCGGAAGGGACCGTCCATGAACGCCGTGGAAGCCATACGTATTGATATAACCGGATATCCGACCAGAACAGCCGATCCCGGAAATCAATGCCAACTCTTCTGGTTCGAGACCGACGTTCGCGACAGCACGCTGAATCGCTGCTTGAATCGAGAAGTCTCCACACCCTGGACACCAGTTTGGTTTGACATCATTTCTAAAATCCTTAAAGGTTGCCATGATATACCCCTCCTACGACCTGCTCGACGACCTCTGCTGGGTAGAACGGGTCGCCATTGAATTTCAGGATATGCTCGATCTTCGATGCATGTCCACAGTTCATCTGGATCAGCTTCGCCAGTTGTCCCGTTGCGTTGTACTCGACGACGATGACTCGTTTTGCCCGCTCTAAGTGCGGCGTGACGAGCTCACTTGGGAACGGATGGACTTGACGGATATGCAAGTGATCAACTTTGATTCCTTGTGCTTCGAGTCGTGGCATGATCTCTTCGATCGTTCCACGTGTCGAGTTGAAACCGACGAATAAGATATCCGGTTCTGCATGATGCTCCGTTACGAGAATGGCATCCTGTAAGCGGAACGTGTTTAGCTTACGGAGTCGCTTCGTCATCTGATCGACTCGGTTCTTCGTCGCTTCCGACGGACGTCCTTCCTCATTGTGCTCAACACCTGTTACGTGGTGAATTCCGTGCTTGACGCCTGGAATGACACGTGGACTGATCCCATCTTCCGTCACTTCGTAGCGTTTGAAGTACGCTTTTCCTTCAAGTTCCGGTAAGTCTTCCTGGATCAACTTCCCGCGTCGGATCTCAACGCGTGACATATCCGGTGGTTCGACCGATTGTTTTCCAAGAGACAGCATCAAATCCGTCAATAGAATGACAGGACACTGGTATTCCTCTGCGATGTTGAATGCCTCTGCTGCATCGTAGAACGCTTCCTCGACCGTTGACGGTGCCAAAACGACCTTTGGAATCTCACCATGCGTGCTGTAGATCATCGCCATCAGGTCAGACTGTTCCTGTTTCGTCGGTAGACCGGTTGACGGACCGCCCCGTTGTGTATCGACGATGACGAGCGGTGTTTCCGTCATCCCGGATAATCCGATCGCTTCCGCCATCAATGACAATCCTGGACCAGCAGACGCCGTCAAAGCACGGACACCTGCGTAGTTCGCACCGATTGCCATTGTGACTGCTGCCAGCTCGTCTTCCGTCTGGACGACCGTTCCGCCGAACTGCGGCAGTTTCTTGATTAAGTATTCCATGATCTCAGATGATGGTGTGATCGGGTAAGCTGCCATCAGACGCGCTCCACCGGCGATTGCACCAAGGGCGATCGCATCGTTTCCGATCATGAACATCCGTTGTTTTCCGTCAGCCGGTTCCAAGACGAAACGCTCGCCCTCTCCTGCAAGTGCTTCAAACGCTGCTGCTCCTTCACGGATTGCCGCTAAGTTTTTCTCGACCATGTCTGGACCTTTTCGACCGAAAATCTGTTCGACGACGGCTTGGAAACGCTCCGGTGCAATGCCGAGAATCGCGCTCGATGCACCAATCGCGACCATGTTCTTCATCAAAGCCGTACCGAGATCAGCTGCAATTTCCGTAAATGGAATCGCATACAAGGAAGCGCGTGCTTCGTCCGGATTCGTCGGATTGAATTTCGCATCCGCGATGATGATGGCACCTTGACGCAATTCATGGAAGTTAACATCGATCGTCTCTTGATCGAATGCGACCAAAATATCGAGATCATCGGAAATCGTCCGGACTTCCTGTGTCGCGACACGAATCTTATTGTTCGTATGTCCTCCCTTGATACGTGACGAAAAGTGACGGTAACCATACAGGTAATAGCCGAGTCGATTCAAGGCAATCGCAAAGATTTCGCCTGTTGATTCGATCCCTTCTCCCTGCTGACCGCCAACTTTCCATGATAACTGATTATACATCGACGTTCGCTCCTTCTCTGTCCCCTGAAATGATAGTTCTCTCTATCCTCCCTCATGATACCGATTTACCGGAAGTAGTACAATGCTCCCTCGGTGGAAAGGTGAGAAAATTTCGCAGGCGCAGCAAAAAGACCATCTACTCCAGTCGAGTAAATGGTCTACTTGCAAATAGGACCTATGTCCAATTCGTTATCGTGGTTCGATGATGAGTTTGATGGCGGTTCTCTCTTCCCCATCAATCAAAATGTCTGTGAAGGCTGGGATACAAATCAAGTCGATGCCAGAAGGCGCCACGAATCCGCGTGCGATGGCGACGGCTTTGACAGACTGATTGAGCGCTCCCGCACCAATGGCCTGAATCTCGACGGAACCTCTCTCTCGAATGACACCCGCGAGCGCACCTGCTACCGCGTTTGGATTCGACTTAGCTGATACTTTCAGGACGTCCATGCGTGTACCTCCCCATCCAGAAATGGCAATCAGTCGAAGAATACTGACTGATCCGTCAGATGAATCCGTTCAATCTTCGTTGCTTTTTTGGTTGTGTCATCGATATGAATCAAGACTCCATTTAGTTGTTCCCGTCCTTCGGCAACTTCAAACCGTGTTGGGAGCTGTGTCTTGAATTTTCGTAGGACATCTTCCTGGCGCATTCCGAGCACGCCGTTCAGCGGACCTGTCATCCCGACATCCGTGATGTAAGCCGTTCCTCCGTCAAGGACACGCTCATCTGCTGTCTGGACGTGCGTATGTGTCCCGACGACAGCCTGTACTCGACCGTCGAGGTGATAGCCCATCGCAATTTTCTCACTCGTTGCTTCCGCATGGACATCAACGAAGATGGCATCAACTTTTCCTTCGACTTCCGCAATCAGTGCATCGACGGTACGGAAAGGGTCACCGAGTGGTGGTAAGAAGACCGTTCCTTGGACGTTGATGACGGCAATCTTTTTATTACCTGCTTTGACGATCATCATCCCACGACCTGGCGTGCCTTCCGGATAGTTCGCCGGACGGACGATTCGATCCGCGTCGTCGATCCAGTCAAAGATGTCGCGGTTATCAAACGTGTGGTTCCCCATCGTGATTCCGTGGAATCCGAGTTCAAGGAATTGATGATAGATCGACTTCGTGATGCCGCGTCCGTGTGCCGCGTTTTCGCCGTTGACGAGCATGACGTTCGGGTTATACTTCGCTTTCAGGCGTGCTGTGAATTGTTGCAGGATGTGTCGACCGGGTGCACCGACGACGTCTCCGATGAATAAAATCTTCATTGCTGTTCCTCCCGTTCATTAAAAAAAGTGGCGGTCGCCCGCCACTCCACTTATTTCGCGTATTCGACTGCCCGTGTTTCCCGAATGACCGTGACTTTGATGTGTCCCGGATAATCGAGTTCTTCTTCGATTTTTTTCCGGATGTCACTCGCCATCTTGTGAGCCAGTACATCATCGACGACGTCAGGTCGAACGATGATACGGACTTCACGACCCGCTTGGATCGCAAATGATTTTTCGACACCGTCGAACGATTCCGAGATTTCCTCGAGGCGTTCGAGACGGCGGATATAACTTTCGAGTGTCTCTTGACGTGCACCTGGACGAGCAGCAGATAATGCATCCGCAGCTGCGACCAAGACGGAAATGACAGATGTCGCTTCCGTATCCCCGTGGTGGGATGCGATCGCGTTGATGACGGTTGGATGCTCTTTGTACTTCGTACCGAGCTCGACTCCGATCTCAACGTGACTGCCTTCGACTTCGTGGTCGATCGCTTTCCCGATATCATGCAGAAGACCTGCACGCTTCGCAAGCGTGACATCTTCTCCAAGTTCAGCTGCCATCATACCTGCAAGGTGGGCAACCTCAAGTGAGTGATACAGGACGTTCTGTCCGTAACTCGTACGGTACTTCAAGCGACCGAGAATTTTGACAAGGTCCGGATGAATGCCGTGGATTCCGACATCATACGTCGCTTCTTCTCCGATTTCTCGAATCCGCTCGTCGACTTCACGACGGGATTTGTCGACCATCTCTTCAATACGGGCCGGGTGAATCCGACCATCCTGAACCAATTTCTCGAGCGCCATTTTAGCGACTTCGCGACGAATTGGGTCAAAACCAGACAAAATGACGGCTTCCGGCGTATCATCGATGATCAAGTCGATCCCAGTCAAGGTCTCGAGCGTACGGATGTTGCGGCCTTCCCGTCCGATGATCCGACCTTTCATCTCATCGTTCGGCAAGTTGACGACCGATACAGTAGTCTCTGCGATATGTTCAGCGGCGAACCGTTGAATCGCAAGTGACAAGATGTTACGTGCTTTCTTGTCGGCTTCTTCTTTTGCTTTTTGTTCGATTTCTTTTTGAAGAATGGCTGCATCATGTAAAGCAGCCTGTTTCGTCTCATCCATGATGATCGTTCTTGCCTCGTCTTGCGATAAATTCGCGACGCGGACAAGCTCTTGACGTCCCTGTTCATACAGGTCCTCTACTTTGCGCTCTAGTTCTTCAGCTTGATGCTTCCGTTTCGCGATCTCTGCATCACGTGTATTGATCTGATCTTCCTTACGGTCGATAGCGTCAACACGGCGATCGAGTGTCTCTTCTTTCTGGAGCAACCGGGCTTCTTGTTTCGCTAGCTCTTGGCGACGTTCACGCAATTCTTTTTCCACTTCGTTACGAAGTTTGAATGCTTCATCTTTCGCTTCGAGTACTGCTTCTTTTTTCGTTGCCTCAGCCGATTCACGCGCACGTTCGACGATTTTGTTCGCTTCCGTTTCTGCGCCTTGAATTTTCGCTTCTGCAATCGATTTCCGCAAGAAGTAGCCTACGATGAATGCGATCAGCAAAGTGAGGAGAAGTATGACAATCCAAGTCAGTGTACTCATGGGTTCACCTCCCCTTTGCAAGGTGTTTCTTAGTTCATTTCGGTATTTCATCGAAGCTGTCTAAAAAACGTACATCTATATTGTAAGGATAGCACTCGTTCATTGTCAACGAACGGACGGGAAAGAATTCCACTGTTTTCCTCTTTTACACTAAAAAAGAGAGGATTCGCACGCGAATCCTCTCTGAAACGGTTTATTCAGCAAATAGATCTTCTGGTTGTTCTGCTTCGAAATCAACCGGCTCTTCGCGATCGACGAGACCGTGGTGTTCACGAATCAAACGTTCGACCTCTGCTGCGACTTCCGGATGCTCGACCATGTATTGTTTCGCGTTCTCACGCCCTTGACCGAGACGTTCAGAGTTGTACGAGTACCATGCACCACTCTTTTGAACGATATCAAGGTCTGTTCCGATGTCGATCAACTCGCCGACTTTCGAAATCCCGAGACCATACATGATGTCGACTTCCGCTTGTTTGAACGGAGGTGCGATCTTGTTTTTGACGACTTTAATCTTCGTTTTGTTACCGACGACGTCCGTACCGTTTTTCAACGCTTCTGCACGACGCACTTCTAAACGTACAGACGAGTAGAATTTGAGTGCGCGACCACCTGGAGTTGTTTCCGGGTTACCGAACATGACACCGATTTTTTCACGAATTTGGTTGATGAAGATGACGATCGTCTTCGATTTATTCGTTGCACCAGACAACTTACGAAGCGCTTGGCTCATCAAACGTGCTTGAAGACCGACGTGTGAGTCACCCATCTCGCCTTCGATCTCTGCTTTTGGTACGAGTGCCGCAACAGAGTCGACGACAAGAATATCGACCGCACCAGAACGAACGAGTGCTTCCGCGATTTCAAGTGCTTGTTCCCCAGTGTCCGGTTGTGACAAGAGGAGCTCATCGATGTTGACACCGAGTTTATTTGCATATGCTGGATCAAGCGCATGCTCCGCATCGATGAATGCGGCTTGTCCGCCTTGTTTTTGAACTTCTGCGATTGCATGAAGCGCAACCGTCGTTTTACCTGACGATTCAGGTCCGTATACTTCGATGACCCGTCCACGTGGGTATCCACCTGCACCTAGGGCAATATCTAATGTAATCGATCCAGAAGAGATTACTGATACCTTCTGATCCGCATTTTCTCCGAGTTTCATGATAGAACCTTTACCGAACTGTTTCTCTATCTGGCGTAACGCCATCTCAAGTGCTGCTTTACGATCACTCACGTAGCAGGCCTCCTTTTAATTATCTTACTGAGATTATTGTACTTCTTTTGAGACCGAATGACAAGCATTTTACGAACATTTATTCGCATACTTGCACTTCGATCATTTTTCTTACTCTGATGATTTTTCGAGATGTTTCAGTAAAAGGAAATAGGTATCCTTGACGGCGCGCAGTCGAATCATGCCTCTGTCGAACGATGGATATTGCCATTCGACGATCCGTGTTCCATGTGCGTCCGCAACAGCACAATAGACCGTTCCGACCACTTTTCCACTGTTGCTCGTCGGACCTGCTTCCCCCGTCAAGGCGACGGCGATATCGGATTGATACAGTTCTCGTGCCCCTTCAGCCATCGCAATCGCTACCTCTTTACTGACAGCAGTATGCTCTCGTAATAAATCCTCTGGTACCGATAACACGGCTTGCTTCGCTGCATCATCATAGACGACAGCGCTCCCGCGCAATACTTGACTCGCACCGCTGACATCAACGAGACCACTCGCGACAGCTCCTCCCGTCAGTGATTCGGCGAGCGAAAGTGTCAATCCTGCTTCTTGATACCGTTTTAGGACGACTTCCGGCAGACTCGTCTCCCCATATCCATAAAAGTACATGCCGACTTCAGCAAGGACGTGTTGTTCGAGTTCATCGAGCATACGATCGGCTTCCTGTTGATCGAGTGCTTTAGCCGTCAGGCGCAACCGGACTTCAGCGAGCTCCGCATACGGTGCGACCGATGGATTGGTAGCTTCCTTGATCAACGTTTCTAGACGGTCGTTTAAAGCCGATTCACCGATTCCGAAGAATCGTAACGTTCGAGAACGAATCGTTTCTTGACCGAATAGATGACTGAAGTGATCTTTGAGGATTTGCTTCATCTCGCGTGGCACACCGGGTAAGACGATATATTGGTGATGCTCCGTTTGGACCGACATACCGGGAGCAAGTCCTGCATCATTACGTAAAACCGTTGCACCATCGATGATTAATGCTTGTTTTCGTTCGTTGATCGTCATCTCTCGTTGACGTGTCTTTAAAAACCCTTCGATTCGTTCGTACGCCGCTTGATCGAGAACGAGATCACGTCCGAGGAGATCAGCGAGCACCTCTTTCGTCAAATCGTCTTCCGTCGGTCCAAGACCTCCTGTGATGACGAGGAGATCTGCCCGCTGTTGTGCCTGACGGAATGTTTCTTGCATCCGTTCGCGATTGTCACCGACGACTGTATGATAATGAACGTCAATTCCGGCACTCGCTAACCATTCGGAAAGGTACTGTGCATTCGTGTTCGCGATTTCCCCAAGGAGGAGTTCGCTTCCGACTGCGATGATTTCTGCTTTCATGTTGATTCCTCACCTTCTTGAAGTATAAGAAAAGACTGTTCGGTATGACGAACAGTCTAAATTGATCCATCTTACATGGATTTCGTAATTAACTTAATGTTTTTCGAGAAATATTCGACGCCTGAGTAGATCGTCAAGATCAAAGCAAGCCACATCGTAATATCTGCGAACGGAATGTTCCACATCGCAAAGATGATATCGTGCAACAAGTATGCCGTAATTGATGTCAGCTGGACCCATGTCTTGGCTTTCCCAGAGTTTCCGGCAGCAAGGACGATCCCTTCGTCAGATGCGACGAGACGAAGACCCGTGACTGCGAACTCTCGACAGAGAATGATGACAACGATCCATGCTGCGACGAATCCAAGTTCCACCAAGTAGACGAGAGCAGCTGCAACTAACATCTTGTCGGCAAGTGGATCCATGAATTTTCCAAAGTTCGTTACTAATTTTTGTTTACGAGCGATATATCCATCGAGCCAGTCCGTCAGTGAAGCAACAAGGAAGATGATAGCTGCAACGAAGTGTGAGACGGGAAGCTCAGCTCCCAACACATCCCACTGTCCCCAGTTCGGATCAATCGCAAGTACGATGACGAACACGGGAATTAATAAAACGCGTAATACTGTCAATTGATTCGGTAAGTTCATGTAACGCCCTCCTCCTTCATTTCATATGTAAATGACATACCATCTAAAAGAAGGCACGCCGGATTACGGCGTGGCTACTTTCTTTAGATAGATGTTTTGGACGAGAAGCGAACGGTTCAGTTTCAGTTCTTGGTCATTGACGACGATTTTATCAATCCCTTTAATCGAACCAATCCGGATGCGGATCAAGTCCGTCTTCGCGTCCTTCACGACGATCGGATTCGGATCCGATGCGTTGATGTGGTCTGGCGCGAGTGCTTTTCCTTCAAGTGATGTATCACGCACACCGACGAATGGCGACGGAGAGGCATCTTTCTTGATTTGAATCGAGACACTCATCGTATCTTTCGTTGCGACTTCATACGTGACATCTTGACCAGATGTCGATTTCGCAGCAAGTGCCTCTTTTTTAGGTTCTTCTTTTGTTTCTTCCTGTTTCGCCGGTTCTTCCTTCGGCTCTTCTTCCGTCTTCGCAGGCGCATCCGTCTCTTTACTTGGCGCGTCCCCTTGATCGATCGTGACATCATTTTGCTTCGGTGCGGACGTCTTCGCCTCTTCGTTACCGTCGAGGAACGTCTGCAGACCATAATACAAGGCAGTACCGATCGCAAAGATTAGTACGATGATGATGATGTTCGGAATCCAACGCTTCGCAACGCTCTTTTTCGGAGCACTGGATTTCGAATACGTCGCGCGCCGTGACAGTTCGACGACCGGTTGTGCTTCCGGTTCCGGAAGATCACGTTTATAAGTCGTAAAGACTTCATCGACGTCAAGACCGAGTGCTTCCGCATATGTCTTGATGAAGGCCCGGGCGTAAAAGGCTCCCGGCAATTGATCATAATTGCCTTCTTCGATCGCGACGATGTAACGCTTTTGAATCTTTGTCGTCGTTTGAATTTGTTCGAGAGAGACGCCTAGCGCCTCCCGTTGTTCCTTTAAGTAGGTTCCGAGCTCGGTCATCGGTAACACACCTTCCATTTTTCATACTTATTCAAAGTTGAACCAATCATTTCCCCCATGGGAACGAGGCAGTTCAGTCACAATGATTTCTTCAGTCGTGTTGCGTAATTCAATGATGTAATCAAAATCATCCCACGTATACTCACTCGATTTGACGAACGCATCCGGATGTTCGACGATCTTCGTCGCGGGTAGACGCATGACTTCCCGCAGGATTTGCCAGTGTCGTTCATCGAAATTTCGTTGTGACACTAACGCATCGATGATGTAAACATAATCACCCGTCCGCTCGTCGTCGAACAACGATGTTCGAACCGTCTGTTTAATCAACGTCGACGATAGGAACAGCCATTTCTTATTTGCACTGACGCTCGCTGCGACGATCGACTCCGTCTTACCGACGCGTGGCATGCCGCGGACACCAATCAACAAGTGCCCATCCTGTTTACATAGCTCTGCCATGAAATCGACGAGAATCCCTAAGTCTTCCCGAACGAAGCGGAACGTCTTTCGTTCATCACTGCTTTGATCGATATAGCGCCCGTGACGAATCGCGATTCGGTCACGTAGTTTTGGTTTTCGTAGTTTGATGACCTCTATGGTTGACATCGTCTTGAGAATAGCGGCGAGTCGTGGAATTTGATCCGGTTGTTTCGTTTGGAGCAACATACCGCGTCGTTGATGATCGACACCATTGATCGTCACGATCGAAATATGTAACATTCCCATCAACGAAGCAATGTCCCCGAGTATACCGGGACGATTGACCTTTAATTCATATTCGAGATACCATTGCTCGAACTCACTCACGCGCCCATCCTCCTCTATTGATACGATTATCCATTCCTCATGTTAAATGATTTTTTGAAAAATGAAAAGCATTCCTGAACTGAAATTCCAATGCTTACATCCACGCGCCATCTATTTTAAGGATGGCTCCCGATACATAACTCGATTCGGGTTGCACTAAGTAACGGATCGCAGTAGCCACTTCCTCTGCTTTTCCGAATCGTCCGGCAGGAATTTCAGCAATCGCTTCTGCCTTTTCATCCTCAGAAAAAATCGCGTTCATCGGCGTATCGATCCACCCCGGCGTAATCGCATTGATGCGTCCATGCATCGGTCCAAGTTCCTTACTGTATGCCTTGACGAATCCAAGCTGTGCCGCCTTGCATGTCGAATAGACGACCTCACCCGCGACACCTTGTTCTCCTAACACACTACTGATGACGACGATCGCAAGCTTCGACGTAAACGGTTTCGTCCGTGTCACGGTTTGGCTGATGCGCATCAACGCCTCGACATGAATTTTCCAGAGTTCGTGCATTGATGTTGCTGATTGATCGAGCAATAGACCGCTATAACTCGTTCCGGCACAATGGACGAAGGCATCGACGACAGGTAATGCCGCACAAAATGCCTGCAAGTCCTTCTCGTCTGCTAAATTCGCAGTCAGGATGTGGTGCTCGCCTTGCCACTCCTCTATCATCCGTTCTAAAACCGATTGCTGTCGATACGTCTGAAGCACCAATTCATGTCCGGCGGCAGCAAGTTGTTTTGCTGCCGCAAGACCAATGGCGCCACTCGCACCGGTGATGAGGATTCGCATCACGCGTACGGTTTGACGATTGAGATCGCCCGGTTTTCAATGGCGAACAACTCGTCGAAACGGGCTTCAATCTCTTCTTTCGTAATCGAAGCAATCAATGTCGGAAGCGTGAACAGATTCGTACCGGCAAGTGCGTGACGCGAGAACTGATTCGCAATGAATTCCGGTGAATTCAAGGCACGGAGGAATTTCCCTTGCATCATGTTCCGCTTGCGCGTGACTTCATCTTCCGTGAAGTCAGGACGCGTTTGCAGGAGTGTCTCATACGCTTGGATGAACTTGTCTGGATCCTCTGTCTCCATGCCAAACGTCGCAAAGGCGAACTCTTCCTCACTCGAGTAATCAAAGCTGAACGTATCGTCAATCAGACCGTCTTCATACAGTTCCAAATACGTCGATGATGTCTGATCGAACAAGAGGTGTAACAGCAGTTCACTCGTTAACTCACGGCGGACTTGTGCCTCGCCGCGAAGCGATTCGTCCTTGTAACCGATCAATACCTTTGGTGTCTTAACGTCGAGCTCGAGTTCAAAACGTGGACGATGTACGCCATGCGGCTCTTGACCGTAATCTCGTTCGATTGCCGGGCGATCCGTATAGTCTTTCTTCGCTTGGTTCGCCTTGATCAATGCCAGTGTCTCTTCCGGATCGATGTTTCCGACGACGAACAACACCATGTTCGATGGATGATAGAACGTACGGTAGCACGTGTACAAGTCATCGGCTGTGATTTGATTGATTGATTCCGGAGTTCCCGCGATATCGATCCGAACTGGATGCGATGCATACATCGATTCGATCAGACCGAAGAACAGGCGCCATCCCGGATTATCTTGATACATCTGGATTTCTTGCGTAATGATCCCTTTCTCTTTTTCAACGCTTTCCGGCGTGAAGTAGGGATCTTGTACGAAATCGATCAACGTCTCGAGGTTTTGTTCGATCAACGACGTCGCTGAGAACAAATACGCTGTCCGCGAGAACGAGGTAAAGGCGTTCGCAGAGGCACCGAGACGACCGAACTCTTGGAAGACGTCCCCTTTTTCGGATTCGAACATCTTATGCTCGAGGAAATGGGCGATGCCGTCCGGTACCGTGATCCATTCCTCGCCTTTTTTGAATCGTTGATCAATCGAACCATAACGCGTCGTAAACGTCGCATACGTCTTTTCGTATCCTTTTTTTTGCAACAAATAGACGGATAAGCCGTTATCGAGCTGCTCGTGGTATACCGTTTCGTCTGTATCGTGATAGGTTAGTTGTTCCATCATGCTTCACCTCGCAATAGATATACGGCATCAAGATCGATTACCGCTGCTAATCGAACGACGTCTTCACGTGTCGCCGTTTCAATGATATGAATCTCATCTTCCAGTGTCAGTCCACGCATCTTCGAACCATTCAACCAACCAATCAGTTGACCTGGCTGATCAAGGATTTGACGGCGCGCATTGATCAACATCGCCTTCGTCTGTGTCAATTCTTCATCCGTGAACTGTCCTGCTTTCAAATCAACGAGTTGTTCCAAGATGATCTTCTCGGCACGTTCTGCTTCTTTCGTGTCGACCCCGGCATAAACATAGAGTGCACTGTTCAATGCCGCATACCGTGAAGCCGCATAATAGGCGAGACTCTCTTTTTCACGGACATTCATGAACAGTTTTGAATGCGGGAAGCCACCGAACAGACCATTGACGATTTGCATCCGAATCGAGTCAGCAGATGTCGGATCGACCGCTACCCGGTAACCAAGATGCAATTTACCTTGTTTGATCGGTTGCGTTTCACTCGACCGTTTTACACCATTGACTGCTTTTTGGGCCGGAATGTAATGACTGATTTTTTCAGAATGCGATGGCAAGAATGATAGAGCGTCTTCCATCTCCTCCTTCGTTACATGTCCGACGACGAAGACATCAATCCGGTCGTCTTCGATCATCGAACGGTATGTATCACGCAAGGATGACGGGGTGATCTGTTCGAGTTCTTCGAGTGTTCCAAGCGATGGCAACGCGACGGCTTCACCTGGTGCCATCAATTCGAGAAGACGTTGCTGTGCGTAGCGCATTTTATCGTCATATAGTGAACTGATCCGTAAGGCATGCAATCGTTTTTCTTGTTTGACGAACTGTTCACGGAAGCCACCTTCCGTCAAATCTGGATACAGCACCATTTGCTCGAGCAATTCGAGTGCTTCTTTTAACAACGACGGATGATGGACGAGTTCTCCCCGGACGACATCGAGTTGGAATGAGATGACATGCTCTTCTCCGAACTTCGACGCGTCCGCATAAAGTCCCGCATCATATAGTGTTTCAAGCGGCTCACGTAACGCTTTCATCGACGGATAAGCGGCTGTCGATTTTTCCATGATATACGGTAGGATTGCACGGCTTGTCAGCGTCTTCGCTTCTAACGGTGCTGAAAATGTGACGAGAATCGTCGTCGTCTTGAATTTGTCGGTCGGAACGAGATGGTAGCTCGTTCCTTCCTTTTTCCATGTACTAAATGACTGACTCATTGCTCTCCATCCTTTCGTTTGAATACATGCGCACTGCGGACATATTCAATATCTGCTTTTTGTTTGACGGCATTCTCGTAACGGGCTGCTGTAAAGAAGAAGTCACTGAGTCGGTTGATGAACGGTAACAAATGAGCCGCTTGAGGAACATCGATCATCGAACGTTCAACGCGACGACAGACCGTCCGTGCCACGTGTAACGTTGCAGCTGCTTCCGTTCCGCCAGGCAAGATGAACTTATCGAGCGGCGGTGATAACTCCGTTAACGTGTCGATCCAACTTTCTAAATCAACCGTCGCTTCTTGACTCAAACGTGACGGGCGCGGCTCGACATACATCAAGTCACTACCACAATCGAATAAGGCGTGCTGGATCACTGTCAGTTGCTCACGCACCTCGATTGACGATGCTTTCGTCCGGGCAAGTCCGACGAAACTGTTCAATTCGTCGAGTTCTCCCATCAAGCTAATCAACCGATCATTTTTTTTGACTCTTCCACCAACGAGAGATGTTTCTCCTTCGTCACCAGACTTCGTGTAAATTTTCATGTTTCATTCACTCCTATAGCGAAAGGAAGCGACTCATAATGTTCGCTTCCCTTGTTTTTTCGGTAATCGGATCCGGAAAGTCGCTCCCTCTCCCAAGCGGCTGTCGACTTCGACTTCACCACCATGAGCTCGGACGACATTCGCCACGATCGCAAGACCGATTCCTGTACCCGTCTTGCCACGTGTCCGCGCTTTATCCGCTTTATAAAAACGGTCAAAGACGAACGGTAGATCTTCTTCTGGGATTCCGTCACCCGAATCAATGACGGATAATGTAATGTTTTCCCTATCTTCATCAATCTTAATCTTGATTTCACCGTTCTCCGTATAACGCAGGGCGTTCCCAAGCAGGTTCGTCAAGACTTGCTCCATCTGATCAGGGTCTGCTTCAAACGCGATGTTCGGACCAGAAACCGAGAAGGTAACTTGTTTATCGCGTCCCATCTGTTTGAACTTCTTGATCACCCGCTTCGCAAAAGGGATTGCTTCGACGGATTCAATCCGTAACTCCTGATATCCCGCTTCCATTCGCGCAAGATCAAGAAGATCGTTAACGAGTCTCGACAGTCGCTGGGACTCGTCGTAAATGATCGAAGCGAATTCCTTCGTTGCCTCATCACTCTCGGTCATCCCATCGACGATTGCTTCTGAGTACCCTTGCAACATGACGAGTGGTGTCCGCAGTTCATGACTGACGTTCGCGACGAAATCAGCACGCATCTTCTCGAGTTGCTGCGCTTCCGTCATATCACGCAGGACGGCGACCGCTCCGATCTGTTCTTCTTGTTCGAGTAACGGACTGACGATGATGATGTAGAAGCGTCCCTCTCGTTCAAAGGAGACCGTCATCTCCGTCTCTTCACGCATGACCGTCTGGAATAACTCAATCAGTTCATCCGGTACGGGAGAACCCGCCAAAAAGGCTTCAGCCGGTGGATTCGTCGCGAGGAGCTCACCTGATTTCGAGAACGTCAACACACCGTCTGCCATACAGCGCAGAATCGAGGAGAGTAAATGCCGCTCCTTGTCGAGATCGGTGACGTATTGATTGAGTTGACTACTCATTTCATTGAACGCAAGCGCTAAGTCACCGATCTCATCCCGTGAACGTTGCGTCAGGCTCTGATCAAACTTTCCTTCACCGGCCTCAACGACAGCTTGACGAATCGTCCGCAGTGGCGCCGTGATTCGTGTCGAGAGGAAGAAGGCAAAGACGGTCGTTCCGATGATCGCTAACAGGACACAGAGTTGAATGATTTGACGTGCACCCTCATTCGCCTGTTCGATGTTCGTCAATTGCTCGATCAAGTAGATCGTTCCGTTGCCACTATCCGTAATGAGCGGTGCCCGATACGCGAGTGCTGCTTTTCCATCAAAGGTCTCATAGTTACCAATCGCCGTCTCGCCTTCTTCACCGTCAATTGCTTTCCAGTTCTGACGTTCGAGCTCCTTGATGATTCGGTTCGCCTTCGCTTGTGAGATATTCGCTTCGACGGAATCATCCTGCGTCTTTGCGATCAGTGTCGCCCCGTAGATATCCGTGATTTCAACAGCAGTACTCGACCCTTCCTCGATGCCGGAGTGCGCCTGAAAGACGGTCTCGACTTGTTGACCGAGCTTTGCCAAGTGCCCCCGTTCCTGTTCGATATGGAACGAGTTGAAAAATTCAAGTAACAAGATCGTCAAGGCGATCAAGACGACCGAAACGAGTAACAGAATCGTTCCCCATAGTTTGATGACAACGCTTTGCAACCATTTCATCGTCAGGTCGGACTATTCTCGAACTTGTATCCGACACCCCAGACCGTCGTGATCATTTGAGCGGCGTTCGGAGACAAACGATTCAGCTTTTCACGCAGACGTTTGACGTGTGTATCGACTGTCCGCAGATCTCCGAAAAATTCATAGTTCCAGACTTCCTTGAGTAATTGTTCTCGCGAGAATACCTTATCCGTTTGTTTTGCTAAGAAATACAGGAGTTCGTATTCTTTTGGTGTTAAATTGACTTCTTGCGACTCGACCGTCACGCGGTGCGCATCATTGTCGATCGTCAAGTGTGGGAAGACGATGACATCTTTTGTTTTCGCATCCGTGTGGAGGAATTTCGTCGCACTTGCCCGACGAAGAATAGCTTTGACACGCAAGACGACTTCACGTGGACTGAATGGTTTGACGATATAATCATCTGCCCCCATCTCAAACCCATGGACGCGGTTCGTCTCTTCGCCTTTTGCCGTCAACATGACGATTGGCGTCGCTTTTGTTTTCCGCAGTTCTTCACAGACTTGCATCCCGTCCATCTTCGGCATCATCAAGTCGAGGAGAATGACATCGTATTCTGTCTCAAGCGCCATTTCAAGCGCCGTCTCTCCATTGTCTGCTTCCTCGATCGTGAAATTTTCCCGCTCCAGATACATCTTCAACAGGCGACGAATCCGTTCTTCATCGTCGACGACTAAAATACGTGCTTCTTCTGACATGCTGTCTCCTCCTATGAACTAAACTCTACTCCTCTATCCTACTACTCTTTTAGTATACTATGAAACGAAAAGAATGGCTTGCTCCGGCTGATTTCTCCGAAAAGGCACACTTCGGTCAGACGCACACGAAAAAGCAGCGGACCGTTTCCGGGTCCGCTGCTTGCTTTTTCTTATGCGTACGAGTGTAATCCTGCTACAACAAGGTTAACGAAGACAAGGTTGAACATGATGACGGCAAATCCTCCGACACATAACCAAGCTGATTTTTTACCAATCCAACCACGCTGGATGCGCATATGGAGATAAAAGACGTAGAAGAGCATCGTAATAAGTGCCCATACCTCTTTCGGATCCCAGCCCCAGTAACGGCTCCATGCCATTTGCGCCCAGATCATTGCGAAGATCAGACCGCCTAGGATGAAGATTGGAAGACCAATCGCAACAGAACGATAGCTGATCTCATCTGCTGTCTCAAGATCAATCTTACGCGCAATCGGCTTTAAGCTTTCAGCAAGACGCTTGCGAAGAATGACGAAGCGAAGCAAGACGTATAAGACGACACCGCCAATGATCGACCATAAGACCGTATTGACTTTGTTCGCGTTCAAGAAGTTTGGTAATTCGATGACGGCACCTGAACCCGATAAGACTTTTCCGCCTTCAGGACCTGTCAAGACTGGCATGACATAGTCATGCGTCATCGTTGCACCGTTTTTCGCCACGTATTCGATCGTCGACGCAGAACCTGTCGCTTTGAACAACAGCCCAACTAAGATGTAACCGACAACACATGCGAGCGAGAACATGACGACTTCAAGCCATGTCCGAGTTTTCGATTCCTTGCTGAAATCTGTCGCGTGAATCAGATACAGTAATCCCGTCGCAAAGCTGACGGCAAGAATCCCTTCGCCGAGCGCCGCCGTCGTGACGTGGATTTTGAGCCAAACACTTTGTAGTGCTGGGATCAACGGTTGGACTTCATCCGGGAACATCGACGCATAGGCGATGACGAGCAAGGCAACTGGCATCGCAATCAAGCCAAGGACGTTGTTTTTGTAGATGGCATAAACGATCAAGAATCCAAGCACCATCATCATGCCGAAGAATGTCGTGTATTCATATAAGTTCGAGACTGGAACATGCCCAGCTCCAGCCCAGCGCGTGAAGAAATATCCGAGCTGCGCGAGGAACCCGATGATCGCGAGCGTAAAGGCGATCTTACCAGAACGCGTCGGTCCTTTTTTACCACTCGTCGCTACAGCGAAGAATCCTGTACTGACGAGGTAGACGATGAATGATGTAAGGAGCAGGTTACTGCTCAACTGAAGCAAATTCATTTAGCTTCCCCCTCTTCCCGCAACTTTTGTCGATCCTCAAGTTCTGGCAGACCGACTTCCGTCAACGCGAGATTAGCTTCTTTTTGAAGCCCCAATGCATTTTTGTTCGTAAATCCAGCAATCTGGATGCGACCGTTCTTCTCACGTAACCAGAGACGACGGTGCGGCCAGTACATTCCGATCAATAGGCCTGCCATGAAGATGATACCACCTGCAAACAGGAACGGTAGCGTCAGATCTTTTTTAATCCGGACACCCGAGATGTTTGAGAGTTCCGTACCGGCGAATGCCATCTTGTACTGGTTCTCATCTCCACCGACGTTCAATTTGATCCCAATCAAACTCCGTTCACCTTTCGGGTGTTCAGGTGACTTGATACTAAAGACGAAGGCAGGATTGACTGGACGTCCCGAGTTCGTCGTTGGCTGACCATCTTTGACGACGAAGTCCGGAAGGAAGTCCTTCAGTTCGACCTCATACCCATCTTTTAAAGCATATGTTTCTTTCGGATCACGCAAGTCGACCTTGATCGTATCGACGACTTTGTCCGTTTTCTGGTTGACGATATTAAACGACATCGTCTTGAATTCCGGATCTGCCGCGTACTGTTCCTGGAAGACTTGATAATCATCGAATTCGAATGGGCGGTTGACTGCCGTCTCACCTGACTTGATTTCTTCAAGCTTCGGTTTGAAATCGGATGTTTCACCGACTTTCTTGTACAGCGTCATCTTCGTATCATAGTTCTTCGGTACGTTTCCGCCTGCTGCTTCAAGTGATTTCTTGAACTTCTCATCGACCTTTTCAGGATCATAGAACTCGATGTTGAACGCTTCATTTTTCAAGTAGTACTGATTGTCCGTCGCTTCGATCGGCAACGTCTCTCCTTCACGGAGCCAAAGCAATTCATCTTCGTGCATCCCTGGTACGACTCGAAGCATCGCACCACCGAAGAATAAGACGAGTCCGATATGATTGATGTATGGACCCCATCGTCCGAACCGCTGCTTTTCCGCTAAGAGTGCCCCATCTTGACGACGGACTTTATAGCCTTTTTTCTCAAGCAACGGTGCAATCGCATCGATTTTTTTGATATCGCCAGTCGCTTCCGCGCCAAATCGCTGACCGTTCATGAAACGGTCCGACTGGATGACCGGTTGTTTCTTCAGTGCTCGGTAGAGCGGGAAGAATCGGTCAATCGACACGATGATGATCGAGAGTAATAAAAGCGTGATTAATCCGATATACCACCACGATTCAAATAGATTATGGAATCCTAACGTATAGTAGATGTCCCCTGCCGTGCCGTATTCCTTTTGGTAAAACTCTTCTGGTGGTGTTGCCTGTGGAATATACATCTCTTGCGGGAAGATCGTACCGACCCCACTCGCGATGATGATCAAGGCAATCAACCATAACCCGACCTTGACAGACGAGAAGAACGTCCATGCCCGGTCGATCCAAGATGGATTTTTACGTTTCGATCGAAGCTCCGCTTCTTCGTAACGCATGTCCAGTTGTTTGAAATCTTCTTGCTCCTGCATCCTTAAATCCCCCTTCGATGCGTTACTCGTTCGCCTTCTTCACCATCTCTTCGAGCTTCGCTTGATCAATCTCACCTTCATACTTCTCGACGACTTCACCTTTTTTATTGATGATGAACGTCACAGGTAAGTTGTAGATCCCGTAAGCCTTCTCGACCGAACTGTTCGTATCCATGAGAATCGGATAGTCCGTTCCGCCAATATCCTTGATGAAGCTTGAGACACGAACTGGTGTTTCACCGACATTGACCGCTACGAAATTGACGCCTTGGTCTTGCATCATCTGATAGTTGTCATTGATCAATGGCATCTCTTTCTTACATGGTTCACAGAATGTTCCCCAGAAATTGAGTAAAAGTCCTTTTCCTTTGTATTCGTCCATCGAGTGCTGTTTCTCACCATATAGATCGACGAGTGCGAAACCAGGGGCATCATCGCCTGCCATGACACGACCGTTTTTATCACGTGTCGCTTGATCGACGAATTGCATGATGACGACTGCTCCGGCGAACAAGACAATCGTCATGATCATCAGACGCCAGAAGGAGCGTTTCTTCTTTTTTTGCTGGGCCGCTGCTAAGCGTTCTTCCGGATTTTGTTTCGTTTTTTTCATATTTTACCGCCTCCACCCATATTGTACTTGAAATCGCTTTACCGTTGACAAAATGTGAAATTCGTTAATCGTTTTGTCACAAAAAAAGAAAACTCAACCCGGAGGATGAGCTTCTCGCTTTACAAATTAACGTTTTTTTGTGTTCTTACGTCTTTTCGTAGGTGGAGCGGCTGGATCCGCTAGCTCACGCAATTGATTGACTTCTTTTTTTGAAAGTTCACGCCACTCGCCAGAAGTAAGACCGGCCAGTGTCAAGAAACCGAACTGTTCACGTTTCAACTTCAAGACTTCCGAACCGAGTGTCTCGACCATTTGACGGACTTGACGGTTATGTCCCTCGTAGATGACCATTTCAAGAATCGCTGTATTTTTCTTCTTATCGATATCGCGCATCTCGACACGTGCTTTACCTGTCTTGAAACCATCCGGTAAGACGACACCTTTTTCAAGACCTTTGACGTGGAAGTATTCTGGTACACCTTTGATTTTGACGATATAACGCTTCGGTACCTTATATTTCGGGTGAAGCAAGAGGTTCGAGAATTCACCGTCATTCGTCATTAAAAGAAGACCGCTCGTATTGTAGTCGAGTCGACCGACTGGGAAGACACGGTGTCCGGGTGGTACGAGATCGACGACCGTCTTACGTCCTTTGTCGTCTTCAACCGTCGAAACGACACCTGTTGGTTTATAGAGCATGTAGTAGACGTGTTCTTCCCGTTCGAGCTTAACACCGTCTACTTCGACTTCGGCACGTGCTCCGACTTTCGTTCCAAGCTCCGTGATGACTTTTCCGTTGACCTTGACGCGACCTGCTGTGATCAATTCCTCTGCTTTACGCCGCGAAGCGACACCTGCTTGTGCGATGATTTTTTGTAACCGTTCCATTAATTCACTCTCTCCTCTAATGAAGGATCATTCCGGAAGAAGAGATCTCCATCCGATTCGAACGTTTCTTCGAACTCGAGTGGCGGCAACTCTTCAATACTGTTCAGACCAAAATGGTCCAGGAAATGATCCGTCGTTTTATACAATTTTGCGCGACCGACCGGCCTTATCGTTCAGACCAAAATGGTCCAGGAAATGATCCGTCGTTATACAATTTTGCGCGACCGACGCCTTTAGCGCGTCCCGCCTCTTCAATCAAACCTTTTGCACTTAACGTATGGATGACACGCTCCGTCTTCACACCACGAACGACTTCGATGTCAGCACGTGTGACAGGTTGTTTGTATGCGATGATGACGAGTGTCTCCATCGCTGCTCGAGACAAGGAATCTTCTGCGAGCGAACCCGCATATGCCTGAATATATGGCGACATCTCTTTTCGTGTCACCATCTTAAAGACACCACCCGACTCCACGATTTGCAACACACGCTGCTCTGCTTCGAATGTCGTTTGAAGAGCCAGCAACTGTTCACGCGCTGCCGCTTCACTGATCTCTAGCGCTTGACTGAGACCACGCGGATCGATTCCATCGTCTCCGACGACGAATAACAGGCTCTCAATGATTTGTTCATACGCCAATCTGACTCTCCTCCTTCACCATGCTCCGCAATAGGATATCATCGGTCATCTGTTCACAATCAATGACCCGTTGCTTCACGAGCTCAAGAACAGCGAGGAAGCTGACGACTAGTTCTTCGACCGTCGGTTGCTCCGCAAAAAAACCGAAGAATGTCGTACGCTCACGGGTCGCGACGTACCGGGCAACGGACTCCATCTGTTGCTCGAGTGAACGTTCTTCCCGTTTGACCGTCTTCGAACGGCGTACCTTCCAGGCTTCCCGTTGGCGCATTTTTTCGTAAGCACGTAATAAATCACTCAGTGATAACGTACCGTTATACTCTTGTGCATCCGTGTCGAGATAACGCATCAAATCCTCTGGTTGTTTCGAGAACAGTTCAAGGCGTGCCTCTTCCTTTTCTTTCAGGACGAGTGCTGCTTCCTTATATGCTTTATACTCGATCAACTGTTGAATCAGACCTTCTCGTGTCGGTTCTTCCTCGAAATCAGGAATCTCATCGTATTCCGTCTGTTCGATCGGCAAGAGTTGTTTGCTTTTCAGTTGCAACAGCGTCGCTGCCATGACAAGATATTCACTAGCAACATCTAGTTCAAGATGCTGCATCGCACGGATATAGGACACATATTGATCCGTCACCATGGAAACGGATATATCATAAATATCGATTTCTAATTTACCAACCAAGTGTAACAGCAAGTCCAGCGGGCCTTCAAACGCATCCATCTTTACACTGTATGATTCCATGATTCTCCCTGCCCATCAACGTTTTTTGCGCCTTAGTATACCATACAACTGGTGGGTTCGACTATGTTATATTCCAAGGAAGAGGTGATTCCATGAATCCGATTGAACGATTCGTATTTGAATTCAACATCCGGCACGATTACTTCGAGTGCCATGAAATCTTAGAGGAAGTCTGGCAAGAAGGACAACGCCAGGACGAGGCGCTTGTCGGTCTGATCCAGCTGGCCGTCGCCCGCTATCATCACCGCCGCGGCAATACGACTGGGGCACAGCGGACATATGCGAAAGCATTCGATAAAATCGAACGCCACCGGGCAACACTGATTGCGTCCGGGATCGACGTCTCATATTTGCTCGATCATCGCGACCATTTTACGAATAAGATCTATCGGCACATCCCGTTACCTGTCTTCCCGGACGTCATCCGAACCGTCGCACTTGAAGCGACAGCACCTGATCTCGACTATGTGACGCATAAACACCGTTTGCGCGATCGTACGGATGTCGTCACGGCACGACAAGAAGCGCTACAAAACCGAAGAGACCGGTCCATCTGAGCCATGGACCGGTCTTTTTATTGATTTTTCCATTTGTCGACGAGGCGTTGCGTCTCTTCGGTCGCACCCGTAATATCCGTTCGAAGAAGTTTGGCTGCTTCATCGAGTAGGAGATACGACATCCGTTCTCCACGGAAAGACGGTGATAATGCGATATGTTTCAATTCAGCATGGCCATCCATTAATTGAAACCCGATGACACCGACGAAATCCTCATCTTGTTTGTACAAATACAAGCGTTGGTCTTCTTCCTGTTCATAGGCTTGAACCGTTTCAAGCAAATACTTCGGATCCTTCACTTCGCACGAAAAGGCGATCAGCCCCATCGCGGTCCGTTCATTCAACTTCTTATATTTTACTAGCATGTGATTCTACACCTTCCTAATTTCAACAACTCTCAGGAGTATGAACGACTGAGACTCATTCATTCTACACCTTCTCACACAGAATTACTGCATTTTTTTCATAATCCATGAAAATGCAGGAGTCCGTCTCGTGACGTCCCCTGCATCTGAATCACGCTTGTTCTTCCATCACTTGGATGAAGGCACGCATGTAGTCCGGTAGATCGGGCGGACGACGACTCGAGACGATATGTCCGTCGACGACGACGGCTTCATCATGCCAAATCGCACCCGCATTCGTCATGTCATCCTTGATCCCTGGCGTACTCGTGACGTTGACGCCTTTTAAGATGCCGGCAGAGATCAGCACCCAACCAGCGTGGCAGATTTGACCGATCGGTTGTTTGTTCTGGTCAAAATGACGCACCATGTTCAGGACAGAGTCAAAGCGGCGTAACAGATCGGGTGACCAACCACCCGGAACAAGAATCGCATCGTATTCTGCTGGATTGATCTCATCGAACGTCTTATTCGATTTGATCGGAACACCGTACTTCCCGATATACGTCTCATCTGCCTTCTCACCAACGATGTCGACGATTGCGCCTTCTTCACGTAAGCGATGGACTGGATACCATAATTCTAAATCCTCGAAGTCATTGCTGACGACTTGGATGATTCGTTTTCCTTCTAAACGCATGACAAACACTCCTTTTCGAGTTGAGTTCCCTTACTGATTGTACCCGGTTCTAAAAAAGAAAAACTCCTCTTCGAACGTTCGAAGAGGAGCAAGAACTTACGCTTCGACGCGGATTTCTTTAATGCCAGCGCCTTGCTTCATTTTTTGTGCATGTTCGAGACCTGAAGTCACTTGTCCGAAGACCGTGTGTACGCCGTCGAGGTGCGGTTGTGGCTCGTGTACGATGAAGAACTGGCTTGATCCTGTGTTACGACCAGCGTGTGCCATCGAGAGTGAACCCGCCTTGTGTTTGTGTGGGTATGATGTTGACGTTTCACAAGGAATCGTTTTTCCTGAACCGCCTGTACCGTTTCCGATTGGGCATCCGCCTTGTGAGACGAAGCCTGGGATGACACGGTGGAAGTTCAATCCATCGTAGAAGTTCGAGTTCGCAAGGTTTTCGAAGTTTTCAGTCGTGATCGGTGCTTCATCGTTGAACAATTCGAATTCAATTTTATTTCCATCTTCTAATAAGATATGACCAGTTTTTTGCATGTTTGACCAACCTTTCGTGCTTTTCAGCAGGAGATTCGTCACGATTCAAGATCGTGATTCCATGGTACAGTGTACCAAATTTCAAGGCGTCGTGCAGACCTTTTTACTCGACGGCTGCCTCTAACACATCGAGTGTCACCGAATCCGTTGCTTCGACACGAATCTGCACCCCATTCGCGAGTGTCGTGACGGGATCCGTATGCCCGAAGTCCGCATCGAGAATGATCGGGAAATCATAGCCTCGCGTCGCGCGCAGAATGATGTCCTTGAGCGGGAAGTCCGGGTCAAAATCGACTTTTCGCGGGAAGCGTCCGACGACGAGTGCCGCAATCTTGTCATACGCACCCATGTGTCGCAATTGCGTGAAATACCGGTCGATCGTTTCTGGTGTCTCACTCTCGTCATCCTCAAGCATCAAGACGACACCGTCAAACGATGGCAAGTAAGGTGTTCCGGCAAGCAGTAAAAGTGTTCCAGTGTTCCCCGTCAGAATCGGACCTTCTGCGACACCGGTCTTAACGATCGTGTACCCTGCGTTCACTTGATGTTCTCGTCTTCGGTCGTCCGCGACATCCCAGCGTAAAACCTCATCTGTCCACTCCTCAGACGCTTCGATCCGGCCAATCGGCTCCGTCTGCATGAACGTACGTTTGAACGATTCTTCTGTATACGGATCAAGACCATCGAATTGACCGAACTGTGTCAGCAGTGCGGGTCCGACGAACGTCGTCAATCCTGTCTGCTGATAGATCCCAGCAAACAGTGCCGTGATATCGCTGTAACCTACGAAGATCTTCGGATTGTTCCGGATTAATTCATAATCGAGTTCGTCGAGTAGCTGGTGCGAGTTAAACCCACCGATCGTCGAGATGATCGCCTTGATCGACGGATCAGCGAACGCCATATGTAAATCTTGTAGCCGTTCCCCGATCGTTCCTGCCGTATGACTATGGACAGCTGTTGCGTTCGGCATCAAGACGACCTCAAAGCCCATTTTTTCAAGTGTTGCGATACCGCGGGCGAGACGACGCGGTACGTATGCTGCGACAGCAGACGCCGGTGAGACGATGGCAATCTTATCCCCTTTTTGTAAACGTGGTGGTTTCATGAAAGTTCCCCCTTATTCATTACAAGTATTTCCAGTATAACAAATCGAAAGGGAACCGCACATCTTGTTTTTCAATCCATCTTACAGCTTCACGAAGAGCGAATCTCCGTTCTCAAGCAATTCCCCTTTTTTCGAGATATAGTCAACCTTGACTGTCATGTGTTGAAGGATCTTTTGTTCGCGCAACGACTTTGCCCACGCTGTGATCTGCGCTTTATCCTGTTCGTGTCGCTTGCGTGGAACGTCCACTAAGAGCGTCGGAGCGACTTCCTTCCGTAAATAAGCCTTTGAATCAAAACGCGCGTCACCTAGCTGCTGTATTTTATCGTTGTCATAAAGTACGGTTACGCTCAATTGATTGTTCAGTTGTTCGAGAGTCGGCGACGGGATCCGCCGCTCTAACCGATCTTCCCAAAGTGACGCATGATACGAGTCAACGAACCTCCCCGACTCCTCTTGTTGATAGACGAAAAACTCAGTATTCGTTTTTTCGTCTATCGCGCGTGCGGCATATTCAAATGGAAAATTGCCCATGTTGTCGTAAAGACTACCGGTCACCTTCGCTTCCGGAAGATGCTGTTCTAAGTAAGTTTTTGCTTTCCGCTGTACTTCAGTCTCTTTCGTTCCATCCGAGTTCATGTCCTGTGTAAAAGCGAAAGTGATCAATAAGGCACTACCTCCGATGATTCCAACTAGACTGGAAATTCCGATTATCCAACGTTTCATATACTCCCCTCCCATATTTTTACACTTATAATTTTACCATAAAAAAAGAGTAGCGGACGACGTCCACTACTCAAGTATTGCTGATTGGATTGCTTACTGGATAACAGCGTGAACGAGCGGGCGTTCTGCCGGTTTCGTTTCACTGATATGGTACGCGTGATCCATTTTTTCGATTGCTTGATCGAGTGTTTCTTTGTTTGAACGAAGTGTTGCGATGACATCGCCGACTTCTACACGGTCGCCGACTTTCTTGTGCAACGTAACGCTTGCTGCGTGATCGATCTCATCTGCTTTCGTCGCGCGTCCTGCACCGAGGATCATTGCTGCAACACCGACTTCGTCAGCGATGATTTCAGAGACATAACCTGCTTTTGAAGCGACGAATGTTTTTTCGTATTTCGTTTCAAGTGCTTTTGTCATGTCGTCAACGAGAGACGCGTCGCCACCTTGAGCTGCGATGAACTTCTTAAAGACGTCAAGTGCTGCTCCGTTACCGAGACGTGTTTCGAGATCCGCATATGCTTCGTCAAACGTCGGGTAGAAATCACCGAGGACTGCCATGTGTGATGCAATCGTCAAGGCGATGACTTTCAAATCACGGACATCTTTCCCTTGAAGGACTTCAATCGCTTCCTTGACTTCGTTTGCGTTTCCGATCTCAAAGCCGAGCGGCTGATCCATGTCCGTAATGACAGCAACCGTCTTACGGTTGACACTCTTACCGATCGAAACCATCTCTGTCGCAAGTGCTTTTGCATCTTCGAACGATTTCATGAAGGCACCAGAACCCGTCTTGACGTCGAGTACGATGCTGTCTGCTCCTGCTGCAATCTTCTTCGACATGATTGAACTTGCGATCAATGGGATCGAGTTGACCGTCGCCGTGACGTCACGAAGGGCGTAGAGTTTTTTGTCTGCAGGCGTCAGGTTACCCGTTTGACCGATGATTGCCATCTTAATGTCGTTGACTTGTGAGACGAACGCTTCTTCTGAAAGCTCGACGTCAAAACCAGGGAACGCTTCGAGTTTGTCGATGGTTCCACCTGTATGACCGAGTCCACGACCGCTCATCTTCGCAACCGGAATGCCGATTGACGCAACGAGTGGTGCGACGATCAGACTGATTTTGTCACCAACACCGCCTGTCGAGTGTTTGTCGACTTTTTTCCCGTGGATACGTGAAAGGTCGATCACGTCGCCCGAGTTGACCATCGCCATCGTCAAATCAGCGATTTCACGATCTGACATTCCTTGATAGAAAATCGCCATCGACATCGCTGACATTTGGTAATCTGGAATCTCACCATTCGTGAATCCTTCTACCATTGCTTGAATATCAGCTGTTGCGAGTTCGCCACCGTCTCGTTTTGTTGCAATCAAATCTACCATACGCATAATCTAGTTCCTCCTCAGGAGTGGTTTGTGAGTTTTATAAACAGTCGTTACATTTTTTTGATCGAACCGCGAACGAGTGATAGGAAGTGTGCCCGGACACGTTCTGTCGTTTCGATGACTTCATCATGATGTAACGGTTGGTCGAGAATACCTGCTGCCATGTTCGAGACACATGAGATCCCAAGGACTCGCATATCGGAATGACGGGCAACGATGACTTCAGGGACCGTCGACATACCGACGACGTCGCCACCAAGCATCCGTGCCATCTTGACTTCTGCTGGCGTCTCATACGTTGGACCAGTGTTTCCGAAGTAGACACCTTGACGGACACGAATTCCGAGCTCGTCCGCTGTTTCCTGTGCAAGACGAAGTAATTCCGCATCATACGGCTTCGACATATCCGGGAAACGTGGTCCCATCTCATCGACGTTCTTCCCGATCAATGGGTTCGTACCGAAGAAGTTGATGTGATCCGTGATCAACATCAAATCACCTGGTTCGAACGCTTCGTTACAAGCACCCGCTGCGTTCGTGACGATCAATGTCTCGACACCGATCGCTTTCATGACACGGACTGGGAACGTGACCATGTCCATCGAATATCCTTCGTAGAAGTGGAATCGCCCTTGCATCGCAACGACTTGTTTCCCTTCAAGAGTACCGAAGACGAGTTGTCCCGCGTGTCCTTCGACCGTTGATACCGGGAAGTTCGGGATTTCATGATATGGAATCGCGATCGGGTTTTCGATCTCATCCGCAAGGACACCTAGTCCTGAACCGAGAATCAATCCGATCTCCGGTTTTGCCTGCATCTTGCTTTCTAAAAACGAACGTGTTTCATTCCAGTTGACTGTCATCTGAATCGCTCCCTCGAATTATAGTTCTGTTAAAAAGCTTGTTCCATGTGCCGGCATCTTGACGGCGAAGTTTTCTGCGACCGTCGCTCCAAGATCAGCGAACGTTTCACGGATACCGAGCGGTTTTGCAACACCATTTTTATGGTAGGCAAGCAATGGTACGTATTCCCGTGTATGGTCAGTCCCAGCATGAACCGGATCGTTTCCGTGGTCAGCCGTGATGATCAAGAGATCGTCTTCGTTTAAGCGAGCAAACACTTCCGGAAGTCGCGCATCGAACTCTTCGAGTGCTTGTCCGTAGCCTTGCGGATCACGACGGTGTCCGAACAGCGCATCGAAATCGACAAGGTTTAAGAAGCAAAGTCCGTTGAAATCACGATCAAGTTGTTTCACGAGCTGATCCATCCCGTCCATGTTCGACTTCGTCCGGATTGCATCCGTGACGCCTTCTCCATCGTAGATATCAGCAATCTTACCGAGCGAGATGACATCGAGTCCTGCCGTCTCGAGTTCGTTCATGACCGTCCGGTCGAATGGTTTAAGTGCATAGTCGTGACGGTTCGCTGTCCGGACCCACGCTCCTGCTTCACCAAGGAATGGACGCGCGATGATACGACCGAGCATGTACGGGTCATCCCGTGTGATATCACGTGCGTATTCACAAATCCGGTACAATTCTTCTAATGGCACGACTTCTTCGTGTGCTGCGATTTGAAGGACAGAGTCTGCCGACGTATAGACGATCAAGGCGCCTGTCTCGACATGTTCTTGTCCGAGTTCGTCGAGAATTTCCGTACCAGAAGCCGGTTTGTTCCCAATGATCTTCCGACCTGAGAACTCTTCTAGGCGATGAATCAAATCATCCGGGAATTTTTCGAAGACACGGAATGGTGTATCGATCCGGAGTCCCATGATCTCCCAATGCCCTGTCATCGTATCTTTCCCTGCAGATACTTCCTGCATTTTTCCGTATGCCGCAAGCGGTGCTTCTTCAGCTGAGATACCTTCGATCGGTTCGATATGCGAGAGACCGAGTTTTGCCATGTTCGGCATGTTGAGTCCGTTGCGTTCACGCGCGATGTGACCGAGCGTATGCGAACCAAGATCTCCGAACTGTTCAGCGTCCGGTGCTTCTCCGATTCCTACGGAGTCCATGACGATCAAAAATACACGTTTAAATGATTGAGCCATTTGCTGTTCCTCCTATATACGAGCTGTAGTTGTGCGATTCCCGTTACGATTTTTCCCGGAAAGGGACTAGACAAAACGCATCATTTGTCTGAAGTCAGACCTTTAAAAGATAGAACCATCATGCCCGTGGATGATGTTTCTTATACACGTCGTGAAGTCGTGCTTTGTTAACGTGTGTATACATTTGTGTCGTCGACAAATCAGCGTGTCCTAGCATTTCTTGTACGACGCGTAAATCGGCACCATTTTCAAGTAGATGGGTCGCGAACGAATGGCGCAGGACGTGCGGTGTGATCTCTTTTTCAATACCCGCTTCCTTTGCCCGTCGCTTGATCATCTTCCAAAACCCTTGCCGTGACAAACGATCACCGCGACTGTTTAAGAAGACATCGTCCGTCTTTTGACCGCCGAGACTATTGCGCGCGAGGTCAAGATATGTCCTGACACTTTCAATCGATGTCGTACTCATCGGGATGATCCGGGATTTGTTCCCTTTCCCAAGACACGACAGATACCCGAGTTCGAGTTGCAAATCGTTCAACTTCAGTTGGAGCAGTTCGCTGACGCGCATGCCTGTTCCATAGAGAAGCTCAAGCATTGCTGCATCTCGTCGTGTAAGCGGATCGACACCGACGACCGAATCAAGCAAGCGTTCGACGTCCGTTTGACTCCAGACGACGGGCAACTTTTTCTCCGGTTTCGGTAAATCAAGATGACGAGACGGATCATGTGTTGCAAGTCTCTCTTCGACCAAATATTGATGGAACGAACGGATCGAGCTCGTCGCCCGGCGAACCGTCGATCGTGACTTTCGTGCTTCAAGCAATCGTTCAATATGGTCGACGATATGATGTCGGTGAACCTGTTCGAACGAGGAAACTTCCGCTGTTTCAAGCGTCTGTAAGTATTGATTTAAATCATTTCGATACGCAGCTGCCGTATTCGCGGACATTTGCCGTTCAATCACTAAATAATTGATAAATGCTTCCAGTTGTTCACGCACTGAACTCATCCTCTTCGTTTACGAAATCGCTTACTTTCCCATCATATCAAAGGTGTAAACCGTTGTGAAGAGGTCTGACCTATAAAATTGAAAAAGAAAAACCATCCGAAATTTCGTCGGACGGTCAGACTGTTTGTGTTTGCGATTGTTCCAACGCTTCCCGAGCATGACGCTCTTGGCAGACACGGCAGACGCCATGGAATGTCAGGCGGTGATCCTTGATTTTAAAGTGGAATCGGGACACGATTTCTTTCTCTACTTCTTCTAGCATATCGTCTAAAATCTCTTCGACGGATCCGCATTCGATACAGACGAGATGGTGATGCGAATGACTCGCACCTTCTTGTCGTAAATCAAACCGGGATACGCCATCTCCGAAGTTGACCTTATCGACGACTTCAAGCTCCGTCAATAATTCGAGCGTCCGGTAAACCGTCGCAAGTCCGATGTCGGAGTTCTTTTCTTTTACAAGGAGAAAGACATTTTCGGCACTGAGGTGATCCGACTCGTGTTCGAGCAGGACACGCACAGTCGCTTCACGTTGGGGAGTCAGCTTATATCCTTTACCGCTTAGCTGTTTTTTGATGCGTTCTACACGACTTTCCATCATAACGCCCCCTTTGTTCGAACTGATGCTATTATCATAGCTGATAATCAGTCTTTTTTCAAATTAAAATGATTATCAACTGAAAATCATTTAAATGAGAATCATTTTAAAGTACGAATTTGCCAATGCTGGATTGCCATGATCGTTTTCGCGTCGACGATCGTTCCGTTTGCAACGAGTTCGAGTGCTTCTTCGAGCTTCAATGTCTTATTCTCAAGGAACTCATCCTCATCGAGTTGACGATCACCGGCAGTCAGACCAATCGCTTCATAGATATGTACACGCTCACTGCAGAAACCAGGCGCACCGTAAAAATCAAAGACATGTCGTAACTCTTTCGCGACGTATCCTGTTTCTTCCTTTAATTCGCGTCCGGCACAATCAAGTGGATCTTCGCCTTTCTCGAGTTTTCCTGCTGGAATCTCGATCGATAGACTCTCGAACGCCTTCCGGTACTGTTCCACGACGATCAAATCACCTTGTTCATCAAAAGCAATGATCGCGACGGCACCATTATGATAGACCAATTCACGGACCGAGGTATTGCCGTTCGGTAACGTGACGACATGTTTCTCGACGTCAAAGACTTTTCCTTCATAGATCACTTCACGTTCAATCGTTTTTTCTTCCATCGGATGTGTTCCCCTCTTCTATCTTAGTTTACGTTCTCTGTCATGATTAGTATGCCGTTTCCGACGTATTGCCGCAAGACTTCGAAATCGTCTTTTTCATCAGATATGATACACTAGAATGCAGAAGTTCCAAACTTATAGTTCATCTAAGAAAAGAGGGAATTGAACATGTCATTAGGATTAGGTACGATGACGATCTTAAAGCGCGGCCAGGAGGAAGCAACAGCAATCCTGCGGACGGCACTTGATGCTGGAATCACGCACTTCGATACAGCGGACGTCTATGCGAACGGAGCGGTCGAATCCATCATCGGTCAAACCTTCTCACAAGAGGATCGCAGTCGATTGTTCCTCGCCTCAAAAGGTGGGAATCGGATGAACGCGACCGGAACCGGTTGGACATGGGATCCGAGTTATGACTATCTGAAGCAAGCTTGTCTTGAAAGTTTGAATCGTCTTGAAACTCCTTATCTCGATCTGTATTACGTCCATGGCGGTACGATTGATGATGACATCGATGCGTCGATCCGCGCAATGGAAGATTTAAAAGCAGAGGGGAAGATCAAGGAATATGGTCTGTCGTCACTGCGCCCGAATGTCATCGAATATTGGCTCGAGCATAGTAATTTCTCTTACTTGATGACGCCTTATTCGTTGCTCGATCGCCGCATCGAAGAGTTGTTGCCACGCTTAAAAGAGAAAAACATCCAAGTCGTTGCCCGTGGTCCACTGGCAAAAGGACTCTTGACACATGAGAGTGCTTCACGCCTGCAGTCGGTTGATCGGTTCGAACAATTCGATAAGGAAACGCTTGAGGCAAGTCTACAAAAACTTCAAGATTTCCCGCTTCCGGCGCTTGCGTTGCAAGCCATCGATCAACAGGTCGATATCGTCCTTCCTGGCGCGTCAAGCGCGTCACAGCTTCAGGCAAACGTCCAAGCGATGAAAGAGCCGATCTCGCAAGCTCAAATCGATCAGGCACTTGCTACACTGCCGGTTCATCACTATACGGAACACCGGTGAGGTTTAACTCTTCATATCTCCGGGAAACTCCTTCTTTGTAACGTTCATACAGAGGAGGAGTTTTATTATGGCTCGTATTTTAATCGTATCAACAAGTGCAGATGACATGAATGGTCACAAAACAGGATTATGGTTCGAAGAGTTCGCAGCACCATACAACCTGTTTAAGGATGCAGGACATGACGTGACGGTCACTTCGATCAAAGGTGGCGACGTCCCGATCGATAAAGCATCGATCGTCAAAGAAATCTTGCCGAAATTCCAAGATGCACGCCGTGCGTTGCACGACACGAAAGCACTCTCAGAAGTCGATCCAGCATCATTTGATGCTGTTTACTTCCCAGGTGGTCACGGTGCGGTCGTCGACTTCCCGAATAACCCACAAGTGGCAGGTGCCATTGAAGCTGTCATCAAAAAAGATGGCGTCGTCGCATCGGTCTGTCACGGTCCAGCGGCCTTTGCACACGTCATGATCGATGGCAAACCTTTCGTATCAGGTCGTCAAATCAACGGCTTCACAGACGAAGAAGAAAAATCGACAGGTCTCGAAGATAAAGTACCATTCTTGCTTGAGACGACACTTCGTGGTGAAGGCGCTACTTTCCTGACATCGGATGCTGGTAAGGAATTCGCAGTCATCGACGGCAACGTCGTCACAGGACAAAACCCGGCTTCAAGTGAAGCGGTCGCGAAACTTGTCCTTGCGAAACTTGCGACACAAGCTTAATACGATACCTTTATACAAAATGGAGCAAACGACATAACGTCGTCTGCTCCATTTTTTTGGCGTGAATTACAATCGGTGAAGTGAATCCAATCGTTCGAGATCAGCTTCAGTCTCACGTTTTTTTTGTTCGAGTCGCTTTAACTCGTCCTCGAGTTGTTGCTGTTGGGCTTGCAATGCAGATCGTTCTTCCTCCGTATAGGAACGTGCTACTTCTTTTTCTTTGAGGTACCACCATTTTTTGACTTTTTTAGGTGGCGGTCCGAGTTCAATCTGTTGCTCGTGTTGTTTGACCTCATCTATTTGTTCAGCATGCGCCAATTGAAGCTGCTTCAATTCCGCCTCATAAGTGGCTTGTCTCGCTTCAAGAATTGGTGTGAGGTACGCGAGGATATGCGCAGTAAAGTCTCGCTTGACGACCCGTCGTAACACATCTCGCCGAAGGGAAGCTTCCGAATGACCTGAGGCATTCTCCCAAACGATTGAATCCGCTCGTTCTAGAATCTCCTCTTCTTCTGCTTCTCCGAGCCAACGTAATTTCAGCAATAATGGTTCAAGGAGTGCCTCTTCTACATACGCCGTAAATTGCGAATACGAGATCGCTTCTCGTATCAGCGGTTCTTCATGTAAGCGAAATAATGCTTCCGCCTCTTCCTCAATCCAGTCTTCATAGTCATTAAAGTACATCGATTCTCTCCTTACTAAATCCTATTACAAAATAAAACTGGCTCGAATCCGCCATCTACATGACAGTCGAGCCAATATTGTTAGACGTTTGCTTCGTTCTTTTTGATTTCCGCGATTGCCCAGTCACACCAATCCAAGTAATTCAACATCATACGCAAGCCGTACTCACTCGTCAAGGTCTCCCCTAGTGTTGCACCGTTCTCGAGGTGGTCGTGACGCCAACTATGCATCATCTCGACGGCAAATTGATGGTGCCGCTTCGACTCTTCCAAATAAGCAACGGCTTCCTCTGGTGGGAGCAGATGCAAGAGCGACACCCGCATCAAGTTCTCATCCTTCATCTTCGGTTTGAATTCATTTGGTGTCCGTAACCATTCAACGAGCTCCGTACGCCCTTTATCGGTAATCGAATAGACTTTCTTGTCCGGCAAGTCTTCTTGGACGATATGAACACTCGTCACGAGCTCTGCCTCTTCCATTTTCAACAACTCTCGGTATATTTGAGTATGGTGTGCGGTCCAGAAGTGGATCATCTGTTTTTTAAAAGTCGCGCTTAAATCGTAACCGGTCGCTTCCCCTTGGGTCAGCAGCCCGAGTAGTGCAAATCGTAATGCCACTGGCTGCACCTTCTTTCCTTCTTTTGTATATATACTTAATTATCTCAAATATATCTTAATTTCGCTACTCTTGCGTCGAACGAATGTACGATTAAAAAAAGACCTACGAGCGAAATCACATTCGATCGTAGGTCTTCATGCGTTATTTCTTTCCCATTCTTTCTATTTACGTAATTGCTCGATTCCTTGTCGTACATGTCTCCAGTAAGAAGAAGGATGCGGAACGAATTGACGACGATCGAACCACTCGCCTGTCGTGTCCTGAATACGCTCGATGGACATGTCAGCGATTCGCTCAAACTGCTCGATCGAAAAAGCAATCAATCGCTTCACTTCTGTTTCCTGGAGGACGTATGCGTCTATCGCTTGATCACTTCGAGCAAGAAAGACATGGCATCGCTCACAGTCCCATAGTGACGCATCCCGAAACTCCTCTTCCTGGATGCCAAGCGGTATCAATTGATCAAACGTACACGTCAAACCAATCTCTTCCTCGAGTTCCCGGACACCATCCTCGACTGTCTCATTCGCAAGCAAGTGACCCGCTGCCGTGATATCAAGCATTCCTGGAAAGTCCTTCTTTTGTTCAGACCGTTGCTGGAGCAGCACGACGTCCCGCTTTGGATCGTAAACGAAACAATGAAACGTTTCGTGCCACAAGCCGTTTGCGTGGACTTCTGATCGTGGACGAGGTCCGAGCAGGTTGCCCGCTCGATCCACAGTCATGATCATCTCTTGTTCACTCATCGTAACACCTTCGAAGCTTGATGGAATCGCTCCCCGACCGTATAGAGTTCAGCAATCAAAAAGACAATTGCGATCCAAATGATGGCGCTTGGGAACAGGATCATCGCTGTTAGGAATAAAAACCCTTCCGTCCGCTCGACGAGTCCCGGTTGATATTGAAACGACTTGTAGCCGTAATTTTCACTGACCGCTCCGATTGCGAGGAACATCGTCATCCCAATGACGAATGATGCGACGAGCAACAGAATAACGACCTGCGTTTCCGGAAATCGGAGTGCAAGACCAATCAGCACTGACAGCTCGACGATCCGGTCGAGCACAAGGTCAAGAATCGTACCAATCGGAGTTGTCTTTTCTTTTCGTGCCATCGTTCCATCGATGACATCAAGCATGCCCGAGATCCACAATAAGACAATCGCCGTTCCCATCATATCGTTATAAACGAAAAATCCCGTCGCACCACCGATGATGCCGGAGATGATCGTCACCTGTGTCGCCGATAATCCAATTTTCTTAAATAAGGTCGCCCCTTGATCAAACAGGGGTTGAACGATTTTACGCGCACGCGTATCTAACATGTCACCCCTCCTTTCTAACGATATAGCCTTCTTTCTCATGAATCGTCTCGTCTGAAGAAAGCACGAGCCGTTCTCCGGATGCTCGTTCGACTTCGTAGAAGCGAACGCCGTATTGAATGAGTTCTTTCGTAATCGTAACACGTTCATCCGTTTCCTTCGTCGGTCTTGAGACCAAGTTGACTGCCGTCAGCGGATGCCATGTTTCTTCAATCTGAATGCCTTCGCCAAAAAACGGACTTGTCTGACTAAGTGTGATTGGAGTGCCATGATCGACGATTCGTCCGTGCTCTAAGACATAAACGACATCTGCCATCGCCATTGCCTCTTCCCGATCGTGTGTGACAAGGAGCGTCGTGACACCTTGTTCCTCGGTCAACTTCCGAATCAATGCCCGAAGTTCCCGTCGTCTCGGTACATCTAGACTCGAGAACGGTTCATCGAGCAACAAGAAGTCCGGTTGACTCGCCAGCGCACGAGCTAAACTCGCTCGCTGCTGTTCGCCCCCTGACAGTTCATGGACAGCACTTTTCCCTCTTCCCTCGAGTCCGACGCGATGTAACCAGGATTCGAGCTCGATCGGTGTTAATTGTTTTGCACCGAGACGGATGTTTTGTTCGACGTTCAAATGTGGGAACAATAGCGACCGTTGAAACATCATCGTCACACCACGTTGATTCGGCGAAAGAACAGTGACATCTCGGTCGCCGAACTGAATCATTCCGCTCGTCACGCGCTCAAGACCTGCAATCAGGCGGAGAAGCGTCGTTTTCCCACTACCACTCGGTCCGACTAAGGCCACACATTGTCCAGATGCGATATTTACATCGATATCAGACAATACATGCTTCGTTCCAAATCGTTTATTGACTTGTTGTATCGTGACTTCCATTTAAACGCCTCCGTACGATTCGTATCCAACTAGAAAAAATAACGGCTTGTCCAGCATAAAAGAGAATGGGCAACCCGATCAACCACAGTGTCGCTAGACGAGCCGCTCCCTGAGAATTACCGGAATACGCCGGAAAAACTTCCAGTGCAATCATGCGGACGATTCCGCCACCAATCAACGCAACCAGTGCGTACTGACTGATGGTGATCACCGTGACGAGTAGCGTCACGGATTGTAACGTCGACCGAAGCATCGGTCCCGTCAAATAGAACCAACGCTTGAACCGGTTTCCCTCAATCAAGACCATCTGTTCAAGCATCCGTTCTCCGAGCGCCTGAAATCCGTTCGTGTACAAGCGAACTGTATAGGGTAAGGTCGGCAGAAGCAACACGAGCAGGACACCAAAAAATCGATCTGCCAAACCAAGACGGATCCATGTCAAATAGAGACCGAATGATAGCAATAACACGGGAACGAACAGCGGCAAACTAATCAAGAACTCTGCTATACGAATCCGTTTCCCCGTTTGAAAGGCAATCGCTTTTCCTGCCATGTATCCGAAGAGATGATTTAACAATACGACGGCAAAAATCATCGCGACGGTCGTGCCGAGCGTCGCTTCTAGGCGCGGATTCCAATTCCACTCTCCTGGAATCAAACCAATTAAAGGAACGATGAACAGGAGTACAACGAATACGGTCACACTGATTTTTTTCATCATTCGCTTCGCCCCCTACTGATCTTCGTTGCCAGTGGGCGTGTCAAACCAGTCATAAGCAATAGCAGGAGGAAGAGTCCTCCCGTCAAGACGACACTCATTGCAAAAGCGAGTGGTTGCTCCGATAAATCGCCTTGTGTATACAAATCGAATGCATAGACGCCAAGTAATTTTGGATAGGTCACGCCGAGCAGTGCTGGAATCTCATATGCGAACAGGATGAAGGCAAGCAAGATAAATGCTGCCTCAAGCATCGGAACGAGTAGGAAAACGCCCCGCGCATGCCAGAAGCGGCGCACTGGTGATAAACCGAGCATCATACCGAGTTCTTGATAACGCGAATCAAGGCGCCGGACCACCGGTAAGAGATAAAAAAACACGAACGGAATTTCTTTATACAGATACGTCAGGATGACACTAAAATAATTCCCTTCATGCGGTCCGATGACAGGCACATCACTCAAATAGAGAATCGCGAGGTATGCTGCTCCTAGATGAGGGATGAATAAAGGAATCGCAAGTAACGCAGCTAGTCGTGTTCTGCTCAAGAGCCTTGCGAGCACCACACCAATGATCAGCGCGAGCACCGTACTGATGATGGCCACGTAACTGCTGACGGCTAGACTCTCTAAAAAGACCTCATCCGTCAGTAGCTCGCGGTAGTCGGAAAGTGACGTCATCGAGATACTGACCCATAACCCATATAAGACCATCCCTGCCATCAAGAGTGCAGCAGGATATGCGTTACCGCGCCACACGAGACGGCCATTCCTTACGGATCATCTCGAAAATGGATGGGTCGAGTTCCGTCCGGACCTTTCCTTCAAAGACGCTTGGCTTTGGTGTCGACGGTGCAGCCGGTACATCAGCGAATTGCTTTTGTTCTGATGAATCAAGTGTCGACAAATCAAGACTCGTTCCGTCTCCCCAATACGTCGCATCATATTTTTTCAACTGTGCTTCTGGTGATAACAACGTATTGATCGCTACGAGTGCGCCCTTCGGATTCGGTGCGTTGAACGGTACGGAAAGGAAATGCGTCGACGCGATTGATCCATCCTTCAAGACGATCGGACGTGTTTGTTTCGGAAACGTTCCTGTCTTCACTTCTTGTTCAGCCCGTCGTTCGTTGAAGCCCATCGTGAAATCAACGTCTCCCTTCGCGTATAACTGATCGAGTTGGGCAAGTGTCTTTGGATAGGTCTTCCCTTTTTTCCAGAGATACGGTTTGATTTCGTTCAAATAAGCCCATGTCTTCTTGAAGTCTGCTTTCGGGTCTTTTAAAGTTTCATTCGATTCGACACCATACATGACGTGGCGGACGAAGGCATTCCCCGTAAAGTCCGTCACTTCCGGATAAGTGAAACGTCCTGGATTTTCCTTGACCCATGACTTCAGTGCTTTCAAGTCGGTCGGTGGCGACTTCACGTCAGCTGCGTCATAGTGCAACGTATATTGAACTTTCCCCCATGCGGCTTCAAGTCCGTCTGTTTTCGTACCACTATCTGAACTCTGTGCGGCAGCATCAACATATTTCATGTTCGGGAGGACTTTTGTGATTTCTCCATAGAGTAAATCATCTTTTTTAGCATTTAAAAAATTATCGCCATTGATCCAGACGACATCGATGACACCTTTTTCCTTACCTGCCTGTTTCTCAGCACGCAGTTTTTGAATGATATCCGCCGTCTCGATCGGGACCCGTTCTAACGTGATGTTGTGTTCCTTCTTCAGACGCGGTGCTACATACTCATCGATGTAGGCATTGATGCCGTCATCGCCGCCCCACATATACATCCGAACCGTTGATTTTTCCGCTTCTTTTTCGATCGTCTGATAAGAAGTCCCTAAGACATTCTTCGGCTCCGGTGTCGCATCCGGAGTACCACAGCCTGCGAGCAGCGTACCTAGGGCAAGAAAGCTGATTACCTTTGTTTTCATTTGTCGTTCTCCTCCGTCATCACTTTTTATCGAAGCCCGGTTTTCCTAACCACTCAATCAACCGTGGTATCACGCCGTACCCTTTTGCCGATAACTCCATCCACCATGGTGCATTGACTTCACGTTTACGTCGCTCTATTGCTCGGACGACAGTCGAAGCTAGTCGTTCTTTCGATAGGACGATGGAAGCGACATTTTGCTCATACTTCCGGTCGACATCCGCACGGACAAAAAATTCTGTCGCGATCGGCCCTGGATTGACCGTCATGACGTGGATGCCTTTTGGACGTAACTCCAGACGTAACGCGTTCGAAAACTGCAACATCGCTGCTTTCGTCATGCAATAGATCGTCGATTTCGGTGTCGGTAGTTTTCCGGCCTGACTGGCCACGTTGACGATCATGCCACCCTTTCTGAGTAATGGCAGACATGCCTTCGTTAAGCGAACGGGACTTAAGACGTTGATCCGGTGCATCGATTCAATCGTTTCAATCGAGGTATCGGCTAGGAAGCTGAATTCCCCGAAACCTGCGTTATTAATCAAAATATCAATCCGTCCATAACGATTTGCGAGTGTTTTCGCAAGAATTTCAGGCGCCTTTTCCAAATCGTAGACCAGGTAGTCTGCCTGGAGTTCAGATGCTAACGTTTGTAATCGATCCTCGCGTCGTGCAATTAAAATCAAGTTTGCGCCTTCTTTATGCAGAGTGCGCGCCAGTGCTTCCCCGAGTCCACTTGAAGCACCTGTGATGACGATCGTCCGGTTGATGAGTTGCATTAGACTTCCTCCGCTTTTGAATAGTAGAGGATACCTGATCGTTTCTCGACCGTGATCGCACCGCGGGCGACGAGTGTATCGAGGCGTGCTTTCATCTCACTCATGACAAGAGGGAATGATTTTTTTAATCGGTTTCCATACGTCACTTGTGCTAATTCGAATAACGTATGTTCTCCCGTAAAATACTTCAAGAGCTGATCACCACGTGCTTTGCGTTGCATCAATCGTTCTTCGACGAGTACCGCAACATCTCGAATCGGAGCACCATGTCCAGTGTAGGCGATTCGAATCTGCTCACTTTGTAATTTTTCTAAAGAGTCAAAATACGCAAGAACAGGACGTTTTACGAGCACATCATCACCTGGTTGTGGTTGCTCGAGCAATGGATTCGGCTCGACCCGGTCGAGCAGGTGATCAGCCGCGAACAACACACCATCGTCACTTAGTATTCCGATTTGGTCACTTGCATGCCCCGGTAGTTCGATGACCCGGTATCGCCCAGACGGCGTAATCGCGTCGCCTTCTTTTAATGTGAAATCAAGTTGACCTTTTCCAAGCCATTTCAAGGCAGATTGATAGCTTGGTAACATCTCTTGAATCGCTAGCGGAACGCCAAACGATGTCGCCAATCGACGCAAGAATACGTCCCCGTTGTTTAAGAAGGTCTCGTCCTGTTCCAAGTATGGGCGTAATCGCGCATGTCCATAGACGGGAATGCCTTTCTCTGAAAAGCGATGTGCCATCCCAGCATGATCCGCATGGTGATGTGTCACGATGACACGATCTAAATCCTCGACCTGAAGTTCATGTCGCGCAAGCGTCCGTTGCATCGTTTGCCATGCTTCAAGCGTATCCGGTCCACAATCAATGAGGATGTTTTCCCCTTCCGTTCGTAGTACATAGCAGTTCACGTCTCCAACCGGAAATGGTGTCGGAATCGGAATCGGGATGATTTCGTCTGATACAGTCATACCTACACGCCTCTTTTCTCTCGTCCATTTTCTTTCATTATAGAGAGAATGAAGCTATAGCGCCAAACTTTGTGCGTCAAAGGGTAACATTTGTTTTCTAGCTTACGTTAAAGCGCGAGAAATGGATGCACAAAAAACCGACCTTTCCGCAGATTGAAAGGTCGGTCAGAAACTTATTTTAAGTTGAGGACTGTTAATTTGTCGCGTGTCATCGAAGCGAGGCTACGTCCGACGCCTTGAACGCCGAGACCCGATGATTTCACACCGATGAATGGGAAGTGGTCAGGACCACGTTCCGTCCGACCATTGATTTGAACAGAACCTGTTTCAAGCGCATCCGCTACTGCAAACGCAGCATCGATGTTCTCTGTGAAGACACTTGCTTGAAGACCGTATTCTGATTCGTTTGAGTATGCAATCATTTCGTCGACCGAGTTGACACGGATGATTGGAAGAACTGGTCCGAACGGCTCTTCCCAAGCAACGCGCATATCGCGTGTCACGTTGTCAAGAAGTGTTGGTTCGATCAAGTTCGCCGTACGTCCGCCACCTGTGACGAGTGTTGCGCCTTTGTCTGTTGCGTCCGTGATCAAGCCTTCGACGAAGTCCGCTGATTTCGTATCGATGAGCGGTACGACGACACTGTCTTGTTCAGGTGAACCGACTGTCAATTTCGCGATTCGTGTCTTGAGTTCTTCGATGAGTGCATCCGCTTGGTGATCAAGAACGAAGACGCGTTTGATTGCTGTACAACGTTGACCTGAGTAAGAGAACGCCCCACTGATGATATGGTCTGCCGCAAGTGACAGATTCGCATCTTCAAGAACGAGCGCTGGGTCTTTTCCACCAAGTTCAAGGACAAGTGGAATCATTGCCGATTGACGCGACAAATGTTGTCCTGTGCCTGTACCACCAGTAAATGTGATCATGTTGATGCCTGGGTGAGCCGTCAAGTAATCACCGATGACCGATCCACGACCTGTGACGATGTTGACGAGTCCAGCTGGAAGACCTGCTGCGACGAGTGCCTCGACCATCAAGATACCGCTGATCGAACCTTGTGTTGCCGGTTTGAAGACGACGGCGTTTCCTGTCATGAGGGCAGGTGCGAGTTTCGCTGCTGCCAAGTTGACTGGGTAGTTGAACGGTGAAATTGCAAGCACGACGCCGAGTGGTGCTTTTTTGATGACCGCGATTTTTTTCGCGCTACCACCAGGGAACGAATCCCCTTGCATCATCTGACCGTCGAAACGGAGACCTTCTTCCGCTGTGTAGCGAATGATTTCAGCTGTCCGTTTGACCTCTTTGACGCCATCTGCACGTCCTTTACCGACTTCGCGCATGATGACTTCACCGATTTCGTCCGCACGTTTTTCGAGTTCCGTTGCCCAAGCGTGAAGCAATTCAGCCCGTTTGTTCGCTGGTTGTTTTGCCCACTCTGCTTGTGCCGCTTTCGCTGAAGCGATGGCACGATCGACTTCCGGTTTCGTCATCGCTTGAACGCGACCGACAAGATCCTCTTTATATGGTGAAGAGATTTCAATTGTCTCTTTTGATTCACTTTCATGCCATTGTCCATCTAGTAAAAATGTGTAGGTTGTTGCTGTAGTCATTCCACTCTACCTCCATTTATTTTTATCTCTCTCATTTCAGTGTGTGGCTGCATAGCTTATTGTAATCAATTGGTCTGACAAATGCCAAACTTTTTGCTTAACATATTATGAAAGCGATTACAACACTTTTTTTGTCAATTCAGAACTAGAATTTTCAGCGTAGCATGCCGATAACTAGTCAGAAGTGAAGTGAAGGTAATGGAAAGGGGCACAACCATATGTATAATCAGCACGATATTTTATTAGAAGCCGGCACGAACGAACTCGAGATCGTCATCTTCCATTGCGGACCATACACGTTTGGAATCAACGTCATGAAGGTCCGGGAAATCATCGTTCCGCTCCCGATGACACCACTCCCAGGTACACCGGATGCTGTCAAAGGATTGATTGAACTCCGTGGCGAAGTCATGACGGTCATCGATTTGCCGACCGTCATCGGTGTTCCTCACGATGAAGCAACCGAGGATCGATTGATCATCTGTGAATTTAATGGGGAAAAGAGCGTCCTGCGTGTCGATTCCGTGACGGAAATCCGTCGTATCTCATGGGAACAGATCGATACACCAAACGAACTCGCTCGTGGCATTGAGGGATTAACGAACGGTGTCGTCAAAACGGGCGACAAGATGATCATCTTGCTCGACTACGAAAAAATCGCACTTGAGCTCTCACGCAAGGATATCTTCGCCCGCGAAGAAGGGCGTCGCGTCCAGTCCCGTGACCGGTCCGACAAAGTCATCTGGATCGCCGAAGACTCGGAAATGCTTCGGACATTGATCATCGAAACACTCGAGGAAGCCGGTTACCATGGTCTGAAATGGTTCATCAATGGTAAGGACGCTTTTGATGCGTTTGAAAACGGAAGCAACTGCGACCTCCTGATCACCGATATCGAGATGCCGAAGATGGATGGACTACACTTGACGAAACGACTCCGTGAAGATGATCGTTATGCGGAATTGCCAATCATCGTCTTCTCTTCCTTGATTTCCGACGATTTACGCCATAAAGGTGAGTCGGTTGGTGTCAATGCACAAATCACGAAACCGGAAATCGGTCGTTTGATCGAAACGGTCGATTCATACGTCTTATAAGAAAAAAGCCGACAGCATGTCGGCTTTTTTGATCTATTCGATTGCTCAACGCAGCGCGTCAAGATTTTTTCCAGTAAACACATCGAGCCAGACGACACGGAATTCCACCATGCATTGCTCAATCCGATCGACGATTTCTTGTGTTCCGGTCATTGAACCAGATTCTGCTTCTTTTTCAAGCAGTTCGAAATCATCAGCTAAATCATCAGCGGCAACGGAATAGGAAGCACCTTTTAGCAAGTGAGCGAGCTTTTCAGTTTGCTCAGCATCTTGCTTGGCGACGGCATCTTTTAGTTCAGGAAACTTTCGATCGAACTGCGCGATATACGTTTCTCCGATTTTTTGAAGGAACGCGTGATCCCCACCCGCAATCGATTGAAGTTCTTCGAGCTTCTTAGCATTAAAAAAAGGCATGTCTTCCCCTCCTCTGTTTTCATCTTATCACTAATCTTCGTAAAAAAAATCGGAGAATCATTTACACGCTGTCACATCTATTTCTATAATGAGACAGTGAAGAGCAGGAGGGATAGACAATATGTTGACGATTTATCGAAGCGATGTCACCGGGGCAGTCAACGAGATACAGGAGTTCACGAAGGGTTCCTGGATCCATCTTGTCAATCCGACAAAGGACGAAGCCGACCAAGTCATCGCTGCTACGAATATTCCAGAGGATTTCATATATGACCCTTTGGACGTGGAAGAAAAACCACGTTTTGAAAAAGATGAAGAAGGTCTACTGATGATCGTCGACGTTCCCTACATCGAAGAAGAATCATCAGGACGCCGTTATAATACGATTCCGCTCGGTATCATCGTGACATCCCGTCATTTCATCACCGTTTGTTCGCAACAGCTCGATGTCCTGACGTTATTCTCGAGTGGTAAGTTGCGAGGATTCCGGACGAATTACCGATCGCGCTTCGTATTCCAGATTCTCTATAAAGTCAGTTCCTCGTATTTACGTTTCTTGCGTCAAATCGATCGTCGTATGGACGAACTTGAGGAAGAACTTCAACGTTCGATGCGAAATCAAGAAATCTTTCAATTGATGAATCTTCAAAAATCATTGGTCTATTTCATGACGTCCTTGAAATCGAACGATGGTGTGCTCGACCGAATCATTAAGACACCGAGTCTTGAGAAACATGAAGATGATGAAGATTTACTGGAAGACGTCTTCGTCGAACACCGACAAGCGATGGAGATGGCTCAAATTTATAAAGACATCATCAGTTCGACGATGGATACGTTTGGTTCTGTCATCTCGAACAACGTCAACTTCGTTATGAAGTTCCTTGCCTCAATTACGATTGTCATCTCGATTCCGACGATGATTTCCGGGATGTTCGGGATGAACGTCCACGTTCCATGGGAAGGAGAAGTCATCGGATTCTGGATTGTTTTCGGTATGATGATCTTCTTCTCTGGTCTTGCCGCCTTCATCTTATGGCGGAGAAGGTTCTTTTAGTTCAAGTAGATCCAGAGCTTGTATGACTCAAAAAAGACTCAGCGACGGTGCTTCCGTCGCTGAGTCTTTTCATTTACAGGTTAATTGATTTCGACCGTCACGAGACATAGGTCATCCGCTTCATCGCTCTGATCCGGTTGAATCAACTGATGGATGTTCGGTCCTTGTTGTTCGATCAGATTCTGGATGGCATGGATTCCTTCATCAATGCCTTTACTGTAGAGTTCCATGAAACCATCCGTGTACAAGTAAACACATCCTGGTGAGACGATGTCGATCGTCTTGCTCGAATACGTCGAGTCTTCGAACATACCGACAGGAAGTCCCGTATTCTCAAGCGGAATGATTCGATCATTCATGCGTAACAAACCAGGTGGGTGCCCTGCGTTCGCATAGCTGAGCTTCATCTCATCTAGGTCGATGTAGAGGTAAACGGCAGTGAAATAGATTTCTGTCTCGTCTCCCGGGAACAAACGACTCATCTGCTGATTCAATTCTTCAAGTACTTGTGCTGGATCACCAATCCGGTGCACGAGTTCGAACAAAATCGAACTCATTCCCATCGTGATCAGCGCAGAAGAGACACCGTGTCCCATGACGTCAAACAAGATGATGCCGTATTTATTTTGAGAGATGCGGTACCAGGCGTACATATCTCCCGCGAGCTTTTTAGAAGGGATATACGTCGCCATGATGCGGATCTCATCGTCTTCGATATTCGCACTGAGCACACTCTGTTGCAGTTTTTGCGCCAAATCAAAGTCTTCCTGTAATACTTTTTCATATCGTTTTCGCGCATCGATTGCTTGCTTCAGACCAATCGCGTTACGAACTCGCGCGAGCAATTCCGTTTTACGGATCGGTTTCGTCGTATAATCCGATGCTCCTGCATTCAGTCCATCAACGATATCTTCTTCGTTTGATCGCCCGGAAACGATCAGAATCGGTAATTCATCAAGACCAAACCGTTTTCGAATCAAACGTGTCGCCTCGATTCCGCTGATTCCTGGCATTTCGACGTCGAGAAGAACGACGTCCAACTGTTCGATGAATAACGGATCCTCCATCAATTCGATTGCTTCTTCCCCACTCATCGCCTTGACGACGTCATAGCCTTCATTTTCTAACAATCGCTCTAGGAGCATTAAATTCGTTAACTCATCATCTACGACCAAAATACTCATACGCCGTCACCTCGTTCCGTTTAACATGTTTATCTGACATCAGTTTAGCACACAACCTACAATTTCGTTTAGACGGAAGCTGCGTTTTCCGTCATACTAGAAAGTGAACGAAAGGAGGAGTGGACTATGTGGTTATATGTCGTCTCCATTCTCATCATCGTATTCGTCTTGGTCGCCTCGATCATCGTCATTTCGAAAGGATATGGCTACAAAGGCAACAAAGATGATATCGAAATCGATTATGATGAAATCAACCGAAAACTTCGTCACGAAAATGATGATGATTCATCCAACAAATGAACCTCTTAGACCATCATATCACGATGGTCTTTTTTATATTCATTTCAAATACATGTTATTTTTAAATGTTTTTTATTCACTCACAAGGGTATATCCATATCATGGTTAAATATTATCTCAAGGGAGTGTTCATCATGGAACCGAAGCTTCAACATGATCCACACGCAGCACACGCAGAACATCCGAATCGCCAGTTCGATCAGGAAGAATCATCAGGTCGTCAAATCAATCTCGTCACAGGGATGTTGCTCGGTGCCCTTGTCGGCGGTCTATTGACGCTACTTAGTTCTTCGTCTCGCCAAAATACGAAACAGAGTTTACGGGGGGCGAAAGATTCCGTCTCTACCCTCGCTTCTTCTATTAAGGAAGATCCGTCAGGTAAAGCATCACAAGTCATCAATCAAGTGAAGAGTGCTTCAAGCATCATTCAAGAAGTCGCATCTGACGTTCAAAATGTCTATGACAAAGTGAACACAGAGCTTGAAACGGTGAAATCAGATGCCTCGACGGTGAAAGAGACAGTAAATGAGACGAAAGGTGACTTGAATGCAATCAGCAATAAAGTCGTCGAAGCGAAGGATGTCGCACTCGGCAAAGAAGAACCACCTGCTGAGCATGATGCTTCCGACAAACAAGCAAATGATTCTCAATCTTCCGAGGAAAAACATAAAGGTGAAGGCATCTAATCATTCAATGCACTTCTTCTTTCTCCCCGACATGTTCAGCATGTCGGGGTTTTTAGCGTAGGAATTGAACAACGATCGCAACGCGTTCGCGCATTCCAAATCGAAGGACTCCTGAAAGTGGCGTTTCAGCCGGAATCGCATCCGTCTGTAAACCAAGTTGTTTCGCCTCTTGTCGCGCACGGTACAGATGAAAGTCTGACGTGACGATCGAGACGCGACGAACGTCCTTTGGCAACAACGCTTTTGAAAATTGTAGATTTTCCGTCGTTGATGTCGAGTCGGCTTCAAGGATCAACCGTTCTTCAGCAATCCCAGATGCCACCATCCCGCGACGCATCGCCTCTGCTTCTGAAATATCTTCATCCGGACCTTGTCCACCGCTCAAGATGAAGCGGACTTCTGAATGTTGTTTCCCATATGCCGCAGCTGCCTGAATCCGGTTATGTAGGATTTGCGACGGTTTTTCTCCTTTGACACCCGCACCGAGGACGATGACATACGGTGACGTCCCATCAGCGAGTGGCCGTTCCCCTTTATTGACGAAAATACCGACACTGTACCAGAAGGCGACACAAGCGACTAGTCCCCCACCGACCATCCATTTGATGTTTCGTTTGTTAAACGTGCGTTTGATCATACCGTACGACCTCTCTACTAAAAAATGGCTTACGGTAGGCAATACGAATGGTTCTCCAAAAAAGTTTCAGCATAACAGGTTCGGACTCAATGAAAAAAGGCTGACTCAAAAAAGAATGACGCGTCTTTTCACGCCCTTTCCTCAGGCGAGACACAAGCCAGTTTTCCTGCTTTATTCAAGTAGGAAAGCGGGTCTTATTTGTCTCTGTCAGCGCAAAGATGCGCTTTTCCCTGTAGGAGTTGCGTGAAACGCGTCATTCTTTTTGTTACAAGATAGGGGTGGCAGATCATCATTCTGCCACCCCTATCTTTGTAGAGACTGACTGTTGAGTCAGCCCCTTTCCTATTTACTGACTCGTTATCAATTTCCCCAAATTGATGTTACGTATTCCGGATGATCGATGAACGGATTCCGGTTTTTTTGCCACTTCTCGAAGATGACATCGTTGCGACGTTTCTCGAAGCTATCAACTGGGTCAAGCTTATTCCATGCTTTCAGCGTCGACAATTTGCCGTGTAACGGGTTCGTACCATTATTGACGTTTTCTGAAGCTTCGAGATCGATTTCTCCGCCACCTTCATAACGAACCGCCATGTAGAAGATCATCCGTGCGATGTCACCTTTGACGCGGTTCGGTGGTTCCCATGAATCGCCATCACGGTAGCAATCGCAACCACTGTATTTCGTACCGCCATTGTCGAAGTCAAGATTCCCACGTGCACTGTTGACGACGACGTCTTCCGGACGCAAGTGATGCAAGTCTGTTCCAGGACCGTTCGTCGTACCAAAGTCACCGTGCGACTTTGCCCAGACATGTTCACGATTCCATTGACCGACATTCCCACCGTTGTTACTTTTCGCAATCGATTTCCCCGTGTATAACTCGATGACGTTATTCGCATTATTTGGATCTTGATCCGTTTCTTTCAGTGCTGTCCATACCGTGTCGTATGACACTTGTGTATGGTTGTCGATGATATCGTGCAGCGATGCCTTCAACGCTGCCCCTGTCTTCCCCGCTGCTGGTAGATAGTACGCATCGATCGTCGATTGTGACGTGACCATCTGCGGACCTGCTGAAACTTGTTTTGGATCAACTGTTTTTGCTGTGACCGGTGTAAAGACGATTGACCCGAGTGCAAGTGTTGCGGCAAGCGCACCTGTGACCTTTGACTTCCAGTTCATGTGTGTTCCCCCTTAAATGGTATGTATGAGAGCTGGTGTTACACGCTCATTTTCACACCGAATCCATTCCTGGTGGAAGATGGACGATAGACCTGCTTTTTTAAAGGTGAGTCGTCGTTCAGAATATTCATCGAAAGGCAACGGTTAGATGGTCCTGATTTTTTTCATTCATGACGTCAATCTCATCAAAATAATTCTTCAGAAGAAATATTCTAGGGTCAAAAGTCACGAACAAAAGAGACTTACAAATAAGAATCCGGGACGATATTCCTCCTGTCTGAAGCTTCCCTATAATAAATAATGCAAGCGCTTTCACAAATCATAAGGAGGTCTTTACGTGAAACAAAAAAGATGGATTTTAGCAACCGTCGCATCCGCTGCTTTTTTAGCGCCACTTGCGCAACCGATTGCAGTCGGCGCAACGGCAGACAACGGAACGATGATGCAGTATTTCGAATGGTATGTGCCAAATGACGGTAACCATTGGAACCGTCTCGGGAGTGACGCAACAAAGCTTGATCAGCTCGGAATCACATCGGTCTGGATTCCCCCTGCTTACAAAGGTACCTCGCAAAATGATGTCGGATACGGCGCCTACGATCTATACGATTTAGGTGAGTTCAATCAAAAAGGAACGGTCCGTACGAAATACGGCACAAAGGCGCAATTAAAAACGGCGATCGGACAATTGCATACCGCTGGAATCGATGTCTATGGTGATGTCGTCATGAACCATAAAGGTGGCGCCGATTTCACGGAAGCCGTCACGGCAGTCGAAGTCAACCCGGGTAACCGTAATCAAGAAGTCTCTGGCGATTATCAAATCCAGGCATGGACGGGTTTCAATTTTGCAGCACGAAATAACCTCTACTCGAACTTCAAGTGGAAATGGTACCACTTCGACGGCACGGACTGGGATCAATCACGTTCTAAGAGTGCCATCTACAAGTTCCGCGGTACCGGTAAAGCGTGGGATACGGATGTCTCAACTGAAAATGGCAACTACGATTACTTGATGTATGCGGATCTCGACTTCGATCATCCAGAAGTCCAGCAAGAAATGAAGAACTGGGGTAAATGGTACGTCAACGAACTTGGTCTTGATGGGTTCCGTCTCGATGCCGTCAAGCATATCAAACACGGTTACTTAGCGGACTGGCTCGCGAATGTTCGTCAGACGACGGGCAAACCATTGTTTACAGTCGCAGAGTACTGGCAGAACGATCTCGGCACGTTGCAAAACTACTTAAGCCGGACGAATTATCAACAATCCGTCTTTGATGCGCCGCTTCATTATAAGTTCGAACAGGCAAGTAAAGGCGGCGGGTATTACGACATGCGGACGATCTTTGATGGTACTCTCGTCAAGAGCAATCCAGTCCAAGCCGTCACACTCGTAGAGAACCATGATTCGCAGCCTGGACAATCGCTTGAATCAACGGTTCAGTCATGGTTCAAACCGCTTGCTTACGCGATGATCCTGACACGTGAACAAGGCTATCCGTCGGTCTTCTATGGTGACTACTATGGTACAAAGGGTACGTCGAATCGCGAAATTCCAGCACTCGCTTCGAAGATTGATCCGTTACTTAAAGCACGGAAGGACTTCGCGTTCGGGAAACAAAATGATTACCTCGATAACCAAGACATCATCGGTTGGACACGTGAAGGTGTCTCAGACCGGGCAAAATCAGGTCTTGCGACAATCCTTTCGGATGGTCCTGGCGGTAGCAAGTGGATGTACGTCGGGCTTCAGAACAAAGGAGAAGTTTGGACAGACATCACTGGAAACAACACGAAGTCGGTCACGATCAATCAAGATGGCTACGGTCAATTCTTCGTTAACGGTGGTTCGGTCTCCGTCTATCGTCAACAATAAGCAATCAAAAAAGACTCTTCCGTATGTGGGAGAGTCTTTTTTTCTTCATTCTGCTAAACCGACACTCGATTTGATATGATCTTCTGTCTCGATTGCCTGTAAGAGGAAATGCGCCACATCTGCGCGATTGATCTGTTTCGCATCTTCCGGTACACCTGTATCTGCTTGACGATAAAGCCCCGTCAACGGACCGTTCAGTAAACGGAGTGGTCGGGCCACCGTATAGTTCAAATCCGCTTGTTGCAAAAGCGCGATCGCTTGGCGGTGATCCTTCAGTGGATTTTTCAGAATCCGCTGAGCGAGCATCCCTTGTACACCCGGTAATTCATCATCAACACCGGCAGACGCAACATAACCGATCCGGTCTACCCCCTGTTTTTTCATCGCTGTCACGATCCGGACGAGACTCCGTTCTAAAAAGCCGCTGTATGCAAGACTTTCAGTGCCAAGAGCCGTCAGGACAGCTTCTTGCCCGGCAACAGCAGCCGTCACCGCTTCTTGATCGAGCACGTCGCCTTTAACGACGTGTAACCGTTCGTCACGTAGTGTCAGTTTTTCCGGACTACGGACGAATGCTGTGACCTCATGACCGTGATCAATCGCTTGCTTGACCAGTTCTTGCCCCGTTTGACCCGTCGCTCCAAAAATAATCAATTTCATACAAAACATCCTTTCTCTCTCAAGAACCACTGATTCCATCATACCCTTACCACTTGAAAATGAATCGTCTCACCTTATCTTTATTTTCAGAAAATTGTTTTTATTTGTTAAGCGTGTATGCTAAAATCTTCCTAAGTACATATGGATATTTTTTCCTTAAAAACAGGAAGGAGGATCGCTTGTGTTACGGCAACGCTTTATCATGTCGCTTGGTGTCATTCTGATTGGTCTGTTCTTGTTTCAAACCGTCACGACGTACGTCTATACGCATTACATCATGCCAGATCCTTTTAAAAAGCCTTCGATTGCAGAAACTGAAGCGAACGGCGAAATTAGTTTTAAAAACGGTCACTCACCTACTAACACAAAAGGCAAAATGCCTTTTGAACCGATTGATCCACGACCTGGTCCAAAAAAGCTCTGGAAATCCCTTAAAGCGGATGCCTCTGACTCCCCCTTTTCTTATCTACAATATGTCATTTTAATCAGCTTGTTTAGTTTCATGGTCTGGAAACTCAGTCAGTCGCGTCGCGTGAAAAAACGGCGCAGGTCTACCGGAGAAGTAACGGATGACGTTCCATTCGCTCAATCAATCTTTCGTCCTGCTTCTTTAAGAAAATCGCCTTATCTGTATTCATCGTATTCGTCTTCACGTGTCCGTGATCTCGTCATTCGTTTTGAGCAACACTTACCGCGCAGTCAGCAACGTCGTCCGAACGAAACGCTTGAAGACTGGTTACGTCGGATTGAAGTCGCTGTCGATTTTCAGTTATATCGGAATATTCGCTACGGTGATATGTCGGAAACGATCGTCACGGATGATGAAATTCTACGCTTCGAACAACAACTAGCACGCTACTCAACCATTTAACTTTGGAGGGATTTCCTATGAAACTACAACAATTAAAAGACCAACTCAATTCGATCTATCTCGGTAAACCGGACGTCATCGATCTTTGTCTGACGGCACTCATCGCAGAAGGACATATTCTACTAGAAGATGTACCGGGAACGGGGAAAACGATGCTCGCCAAGGCGCTCGCTCAGAGCTTCGAGAGTGCCTTCTCGCGGATCCAGTTTACGGCGGATTTGCTTCCGTCCGATGTCATCGGTTCGGACTTCTTCAACTTAAAGACGCAGGAGTTCGAGAATAAACGCGGTCCCTTGTTTGCGAACGTCGTCTTGATCGATGAGATCAATCGTGCCGTTCCGCGGACACAATCGGCATTACTTGAAGCGATGGAAGAGCGTCAGGTCTCGATTGGTGGAACGACCTATCAGATGCCAGCCCCATTCTTCGTCATCGCGACGCAAAATCCGATCGAATCGGCAGGAACGTTCCCACTACCGGACGCCCAACTCGACCGGTTCATGGTCGCGATCGAAGTCGGTTATCCGGATTTTGAGAACGAACGGCGCTTATTGTCTGAAATTCTGACGAACGTCCGTCGGTCAGCTGTCGGCATCGCGTCAGGCGGCGACTTGATTTCCTGGCAGGAAGAGGCACGCCGCGTCCATGCATCGCAAGACGTGCTTGATTATCTATTACACATCGTTCAAGCGACACGAAACCATGAACTCATTGAAGTCGGTGTCAGTCCGCGTGGAGCGATTGCATTACTTCGCGCCTCGCAAAGCTACGCGTTCTTGAATCAACGCGACTTCATCATCCCGGAAGATATCAAATATCTTGCAAAACACGTCCTATCCCATCGCCTGACACTGACACTCGAAGGTGGAATCAAGACGACGAAAGCGGCTGTTTTGACGCATATTCTGGACGACGTGCCGGTTCCGGTCGAGATGGGGTGACGAATCATGCAGATTGAACGTTCCGTCCCGTTTTGGCTTGAACGCCGACTTTTTCCACTGTACGTCACGATGACGTTCATATTCCTCTTCATTCCGCGTCTTTCCGTCCTCGGATTTCTGTTCGCAGCTTTGGCGACGATTCATTTCGTCGTCGGGCGAACAGAAAAGCAGCTCCGACGGGACGTCGCAATTGAATGGAAGCACTATGAATCATTGATGTTCAACCAGGAACAGACGACACTCCATTTACAAGTCTTCGGTGTCGAATCCTTGAGTCAGCTTGGACTCGAAGCGACACTTCGTTTGCACACGGATGGTGGAGTCATCTTTCCGGAGATGGATCCACTTCACCCGGCGACGTTTCATGCAGTGATTGACTCTGAAGACGCAGTGACGATCCCAATTCAGACGGTTCGTCGTGGACCAGCCGAATTCGATGAGATCATCTTGACGATTCGTTTGCCGTGGAAGATGGGCGTTTATCTCTTCACGTTCGATACGTATCCGTCGTTTACAGTCTTGCCGTCCTTGACAGCGCAAGCGACGCCGCTTCTTTTACAACGTTTACGGATCGGTGATCGACCGGACCGCTACTCACCGCTCAAGAACAAACTGGTTCAGCTTGGTGCAAAACCTTATACGGCGGAACCGTCAAAAGAGATCGATTGGTATGCGACGGCGAAGACCGGTCGTCTGCAGGCGAAAGTGTTCGAAACGAGCAATCAGGATACGTTCACGATTGCCTTGAACTTATCGGCCCCGAGCGGTTATGGTCTCCACCAACAATTTGAGACGTTCATTGAACAAGCGGCGTTCTTGATTAGTGAATTGATCAAGGAAGGCTGTAAGATTGAACTGTTCCTCAATCGACTCGACGGAGCGAACCGAATGACGCATCTCTCATTACAAGAAGGACAACCACAATTAAAACATGTCCTGATGACGCTCTCGACGGTCTCGACGCGTGATTCGTTCATCGCAACACAACAGTTCGAACGCTACGTACTGCGCCGTAAACATATGAACAGTCAGTTGATCCAGATTGGCAATGATCGGATCCTCGCCATCGGCTGAGGATCCAAAGAAAGGAGTTTTTTACCTCATGGTGTTTATCGCCCGAAAATCAATTCAGCTCATCGTGGCTTTTTTTGTCTTGATTGCGATCAGCGCTCTTCCGGCGCTCGTCGCGCAAATGAAATTCAACCCAGCAAGCTACTGGGAAGGTCTGAAACAGCAATTTGCTCAATTAACGAAACTTGATGAGATCACCTATTTCAACGTAACCGCTCAAAAGGAATTCTTGTTGCTTCCTACCATCAGTCCCTTTATTAAAGAGACGTTGATCATCTTTACGACAGCTATGCTGGTCTCCGCTGTGTGTGCGATTTTTTATGCTTATTTGTTTTATCGGAGTGGTCGCAAAACACGCATGATGCTGAAACAAACGACTCGGACGCTTGAGATGGTTCCGGATCTGTTCTGGATCATTCTTTCGCAATTCCTTGTCCTCTATCTGTTTAAAACGACCGGGTATGACAAAATCGAAATTGCGGGATCCTATGCTGAGTACATTCGTTTTTTACCGATTCTTACCCTAACGTTGACAACACTATTCTTCTTCATCAAATGGTTGACGACGCAAGTACTCGAACAGGAAGCTGCTCCTTTCCTTGAACTCGCACGGGCTAAAGGCATTCATCCTGCCGCTCTTTTCTGGAAACACTTGATTCCGACAGTGATCTATCGGTTTTATCTGTTTTTCCGAGCGAATATCATTACGGTCTTATCGAGTCTCGTGATCATTGAATACACATTCGAAGTCCAAGGTATGTTCCGGTTCGTCTTTTATAATGGACAAATGCCGATTTTGATGGTCATCTTGTTTTTAATCTATCTGCCGATTTTTATCATTGATTTGTTGGCAGAATGGCTTATTCCTAACGCCTGGAAAGGGGGGATTTGATGCGTCGTACTTTGATGCGAGATCCTGTCTTCTGGCTATGTTTATTTTTACTTACTGGTTTACTGCTGCTTAGTTTTGGAAATACGATCTTCCGTGATGGTCAAGTCGATCAAATCTCGAACCGGTATGCTGAAGACGGTACGTTCCTTGCGACGTCACCACTAAAACCGTCAAGTGATCAATGGCTCGGTACAGACCGCTCTGGCTATGACCTCTTTCAATTGATGATTGAAGGATTTAAATGGACAGCCGGTATTTGTATGATTGTTGCGCTCGGTCGAATGTTTCTTTCGCTAGTGATTGCGATTCCGCTAGCTTTTAGAAGTGCTCGCGTCAATCGATACTTAAAACTTATTCTTGATGGATTTTTAGTTTTACCGCTCTCTCTTGTCGCGTTGCTCCTTTTGCTTCCATCACTTACGTTCTTTGATTCGACTGCTATCCCACCGTTGTTCGACCGTGTATCGTTCGAGTTGATCGTCTTGATTTTGCTTGGTCTCCCCTCTTTATCGCTTTATCTGATTGCTGAGACCCGTCAGTTACTTAGTCAAGAGTTCATGATTGTCGCCCAGACGCTTGGTGGCAGTCCGTGGCATCGGTTCAGACGCCACATTTGGCCACATCTTGTTCCAACGTTGACAATCGTTTTTATGCAACAGTTCATCCAAACGTTGATGTTACTCGTTCACTTATCACTTTTCAAAATTTTCTTCGCTGGAACGGTTAATTTACATGTAGGAACTGCCCCAACGATTTTTGAGTGGTCCTCGATGTTCGGTTATTACTATAACCAGTTTTCAGCGACGTCTTGGCTCAATCATATGTTCCTTGTTCCACTGATTGGGCTAGCATTAGTCGTCTTTTTCAGCAATCTATTCATGAGTCGACTCGAACGGGCTTTCCGCTTCCGCCAGCAACTAAAACCAATCAAGCTATCGGCATCTCGTGCTCAAGACGAAGCCGCTGCGACGTCGATGGTCGATCCCTTTACACTCGTTGCCCGGAACTCCCGTCACGATTCTGATTGACAATCCATTTTTTTCCTCTTACACTAGAAAAAAACATGAAATGAGGGCGTCCAATGTAAGTCATTCTGAATTCTCACTCCTAACTAAATACGTACGATATGGAGGTCATTCAGAATGAACCGGTTTACGCTTTTATTGGTCAGTCAATGGATTGCGAATGCGGGAGATGCGCTCTATATCGTCTCCCTGATCGCGATGATCTATCAAACGACAGGGCAAGCGAGTCTCGCTGCCCTGTTTCCCGTTCTCGTCACAGCAGGCATGACAGGAAGCGGCTTCTTATTCGCCCAAGTCGCTCAACGTGTTCCCCATGCCTCCTTGTTATTCGGCAGTCAACTCCTCAAGACGATTCTATTAGGCATCATCTGGGGATTTGATTTACCACTGCCACTTATCCTCGCACTCGTTGGGTGTATCGCTTTCTTCGATGGATTTGCTCGTCCGATCGAAAGTGCCTTCATCCCTCGACTGTGTCAGGATGTCCAGAAAGCTAACAGTCTCGTACAAGGTTCGAATCAAGTGATTCAACTTATCATGTGGCCGCTCGGCGCCATCCTGGTCAGCTGGTTATCGCCTCTTTCCGTCTTGTCCGTCTCGGCTGGTCTGTTTTTAGGTGCCAGTCTCATCAGCTATCTGTTCTATCGAAGTGTCCGCTCTCTACCCGACCCTTCGATGGAAGAAGAAGACGTCTCCTTCCGGTCGAGTATTCGCTACACGCGATCGCATTCTTTCGCGAAAGCCAACACCTACCTCGTCGGAATCGATGCGTTCGTCAGTACGGCGTGGATTTCTGCTCTGTTTCTCGTCTACATCGATACACATTTCCAGCTATCGGAACGCTGGTGGGGCATTCTAAATGCCTTCTATCTGCTGAGCATGATCGCCGGTAGTTACATGATGTTACGTCGTCGTGGAACGCGTTCGTTGCTTTATTGTAGTATCGCCTTTTCGATTGGGGCGACCTTCTTGTTTGCTTTCGCTCCAATCGTCACACTTGCCGTGATCGCTTGTCTGTTCCAAGGCTTCGCAAGTCAGGTCCGGGCGATCGAGATTAATACGTTGTTGCAGACGACGACACCACTCGAACGGTTACCGTATGTCTATAGCGTGCAACAAACCGTGTATGCACTCTGCTTCTGTCTCGGTAGTCTGCTGTTCGGATGGCTTGCCGATGTGTTTGCGATCGAGCTTGTCTATGCGCTCGCAGGAGCCCTCTCCTTGTTGATGTGGCAACCGGCTCGCCAGGTATTGGCACGTTCCTCTCAGGAGCAACGACACGTGTCGTAATAAATGACAGTCAAAAGGACAAAGGTCAATGCACCTTTGTCCTTTTTTTGATTCAGTTCTGACGCGTTCGCGTCACACTATACAACAGAAGCAATATAAGTGAGACGAGACCGAGCGCAGCATAGGTCATCTGAAGCGAGAAGACACGTTCGACGAAGACGAATAGCGTACCGGTTCCAAGCACAGCTAAACGTTCAATGACTGAGATCAGCGACGTAAACGTTGCGCGTCCATTTGTCGGCGCAACATCTTGGATGACAGTGGTCACATAAGGCTCAGCCCAGCCATAGCACAAGTACAGCATACCGAGTAAACCGATACTGACGAGCGGAGAGGCAACCGACAATCCGGCAAGACACACGATATAGATCATCGCCCATCCGACGGGCGATCGGAACCGAGATAAGGACGCACCAATCGCCTGCATGATTTGGAATAACGCGAAGACGAATCCGAAATGGACCATCGGTATCGTTTGATCCCGTAGATAGAGTTGCCAAAACTCATCAACGAAATCAATCGTCGCCCCGTATAACAAGACAAGACAAAGAATTCGTACGTAGACGCGTCGAAACGAAAAACCGTTTAGCAATGTCTTTAATGAACTCGTCTCTCCGTCTTGTTCTCGCGATGCTTCCTTTAAGAAAAACGTCAGTAGTACTGTTCCGAGCAATACCCACCAGGACACGTGATAGTGCCAAATCAAGTCTACCGATCGCACAGCGTAACTCCCGACAAGTGCTGCGAGTCCTGATATCAATAAACCACCGATTGAAATCAGTCGCCAGACCGTCTCGAATCGCTCTTCTCTCCTATGCATTCGCAATGTTTCATAGACGTGGGCTTCAAGCGCTCCACTAAGTGCTGCACCACCGATGCCGGCAAGGACCATCGCCAAAAGAAAAGCGGATAATGAGTAGGCTTCAAGCAACACCGTAAACGATAACCACTCACATACAAAACCAGTCAGAATGAACGGCTTTCTGCCCCACCGGTCAGATAACAAACCGAACGGGACCTCACCAATCAACATGACCCAAGCAAAGACGATTTCTGCGATGACGACGTCGGCAATGCTCATTCCCCGGTCTTCCCAGTAAAAGCGCTCAATCACATAAGCTGGAATGAACGAACTACTAGCTTCGATCAGGATCCAAAGCATGAGTGATCGTCGGACTTAACAAGGCCATCTGCTTCGCTGCATCTCCTCACTTCCTTTCTGTTTGATAGTAGTTAATTCCCGTTTTGCAGAGGAAACCAACAAAAAACGTTCTTTGATTTTTCAATCAAAGAACGTTTTTGACATTAACATTCATCTGCCGATTCCGTGACCGGTACGACGGACTGGACGATCGGTAGTTCGACGATGAACGCCGACCCGACACCTTCCGTTGATTCGACATGAATCATTCCTTCATGCGAACGAACGATTTCCTGACAAATCGCAAGACCGAGACCCGTACCGCCGATTTTTCGACTATCCGAATTATCGACTCGGTAAAACTTACTGAACAGTTGTGGTAGCGCGTGACGCGGAATACCAATCCCTTCGTCTTCGATCTTCAACTGAACCCGGTCTTCGACTTGACGCATCGTAATCGTGATCTGACCACCATCTGGTGAATACTTGATCGCATTGTTGATCAGGTTCGTGAACAACTGGCGCATTTTTTGTTCATCGGCATGAATCCGACCCGTCGTCGTTTCTTCAAAATCAAGGACAAGCTCGTGATCTTTTGCCGAAGCGGTATGGAACTCGACCGTTTCCTGAATGACTTTCGTCAGATCAAGCGGTTTAAAGTCATACTGTTGCTGACTCGATTCCATGCGCTGGACATCGAGGAAGTCGTTGACGAGATTCGTCAACCGTTCGGTTTCTGCATGAATCGTCTCGAGATACCGTTGACGTTTTGATTCCTGGACGTCGCGCGCGAGCATCAATTCCGTGTAGCCGTAAATCGAGGCAAGCGGTGTCCGCAACTCATGCGAGACGGTCGAGACGAATTCCGATTTCATCCGGTCGATCGCTGTCTCTGCCGTCACGTCACGTAAGACGAGCATCGTACCGCGGAAACAACCACCGTAATGAATTTCCTCTGCATACAGCGTGACGAATCGCTCTTCCTTGTTTAAGGACAACGCCAAGCTCTCCGTCGGAATTTCCTGACTGCAGACGTGATCCATGTAGGTTAAGAACGCCTCATGTTGATCGACTTGCACTGCCAACTCTTCGATTTTGACGTCGAGCGTCATCAATCCTTCTTCCACCACTTGATCGTGCGCCGGATGATGGAATAAAGCGAGCAATGGTTTATTGGCAAAAATCGTCTCTCCTTCGATATAGATGACCGCTTCCCGAATCGAATGGAGAAGTTTGGACGTCTTTTCCCGTTCTCGTTCGACTTCTTCAAAGACACGCATCCGGAGCAAGGAGAGTGCCAATTGACGGGAGAACGACCAGATTTCGTTCGTCTGCTCTTCCGTAAAGGCATCTCGGTAACGGACGAGATAAATGCTTGCAATCATTGTGTTCGTCGCTGGATCCATCACCGGTACGACGATTTCGTACATCGTGTACGGATATGGGAGCGGATGATGACTCGCGACTTGTTTACTTGAACGAACGGCACGTTTGTTTAGACGGGCGCGTTCGAGTAATGACGTCGAAGCATGTAATAACTGATACTCTTGCTCCTTCGTCATCCCGTACGAGACGAGATTCGTATAGCGGTCTTGCTCTAAGAAGACGATCGCTCCGAGCTCCGCATCGGTAATTGTGATCAATTTTTCGATGATCGCCGGATACGCCGTCAACGTTTCGCGAGACGCGAGTGTCTCGGTCAACTCATTGCGATAACGCAAATGGGTCTCGTTACGTAACGTGATGTCGAGTGCTTCTTCGAGCTCTTCCTGTTGCGATTGCAGTTCTTCTTGCTGAGCAATTAATTCTTCTTGTTGACTTTGGAGTTCGTCGTTACTTGCGACAAGTTGATGTTTTTGCCCGGAAATGGCGGCTGCCATCTGGTTGAACGTTGTCGTCAATTCACCAATCTCATCTTGACGATTCGTGATGACGATCGGCGTCGCATCTTCACCTTTAGCGAGTCGTCCACTTTCCCGGTTCAACTGACGCAACTGACGCGTCAAGCGGCGGACGAATGGTCGGACGAAAACGAGCGTGATCAATAAGAGGATTGCGATATTGACTGCTCCGAGAATTTGCGACGAGTTGACTTGTTTACCAAGCCGCTCTTGTGCCGCCATCTCTTGATCGTTTAAGGAATTACGATATTTTGTAAAAACGCTCTCCATATCAACGATACTTGAACTCATATCAGCCGCACTCTTCGTCTTGATGTTGAACTTTCGCTGTGGATCGAGTGGTTTTGATTTCGTGACTTTTCCAAGCGTCGGCATCTTCAAGAACGGCTCCGTCACTTTGCCGTCTTTTTTCGCCGCGACATAATTGACGAGGCTTGGCATGACGCGTTGGGTATACGCCGTGTAGAGTTCCCGTGCGTCCGTTGCATACTGTCGTTCTTCTTTAAAACGTGCATTTCGCTCGAACCACGTCGTTTGTTGATTGATACCATTTTTCTTTTCTTCGATTTCCTTCAGCATTTCTTCGTCACCAAGCAAGACGAAGCCCCGCATTTCGTACTGCATACTTTGCCATGATTCGTACAAATCCGTCGCCCGTGTCCGATGTTCGTTTAACATCTTTAATTCTTGCCGTGATTCATCCACCTGTTGTTTCGTATATAGGTAGACACCACCTGTCGTTAACAGCAGTGTCAGAAAAATCACATAAAACGCAGACATGATTTGCCGTCCAATCGTTCGATTCAGCCATGTTTTCATTAAAGGAATTCAACTCCTTTCCCTTTATCCTTCTCCAGCAATAAAGGTATTCCCGTCCATTCATTGTAAACTTTTTTCAATCGATACACAGCATTCTGCTCAAAAAGATTTCAATTTCATACAACTTTAATTTAAATCGTTGTATATGACAATTAGATGTCACGATTCGATCGTTTTCAACAAAAAAAGAGCCCCTGAGGACCCTTTTTAATGATGATGGTGATGGCTATGACTATGACTCCGGACCGGCTGTTCGTCCGCTAAATGATCCGCATCCAAAATGCCGAGCCGTAAGTATTGGGCGACGACTTGTTTTTTCGTCGTTTCGGAAATCTGATCTGTTCCCTGAATGAGCCTTAAGATACCGGTCGCAATCCGGAACGGTTCGAGATTAGTCTTTTCCACCGGAAAACTTGTCAACGTTTCTAAGTAAGCGACGTAATTCAGTGCATCCGATTCATTCGGACTGACGAGACGCGCCGCATGCTCGCGCAGTTGTTGCGTCAATGAATTCGTTGAGATTCCCTTTGAGGCTGCAGAGATAACTCCGAACAGAATGAACCCGATGATGAGAATAAAAAATCCGACCATGAAAATCGGCATGCCCGAGAAGAAGCCGTCGCCTCCCAATTCGCTTTCCATGAATGCTACTGTAAACATGATGAACCCTCCAATTGAACAGTATGATGACGTTAAGCTATATTACGTCATCCTGATCAAGAAAGTTTCACCTAGTTAGGTAGTTTTTGTAAGTCAGCTTGGAACCAGTCTTCAACGAAGAAGCGTTCCGTCTCCGTCTCGATTTGATATGAATACAACACTTCGAAGTCGCCCTCCGTCAACATCGGTAATGTCAATTCGCGGACGAGTTGGCGTAATTCTTCCGTCAGCTCAGCTTCGTAGCGGATGAATCCATCTTCCCGGTGCTCGACTTCCGTCAAGTACGGAAGCAGGATATGCTTGCCGAATGATTGTGGATCATCGATCACTTCCGCTGTTACACCAAACAGTTCTTCTGCTTCTTCGACCAGTCCTTCTGCTGACTGTACCTCGATATGATCCGGAAACCAGACCGTCAAGCGGCGCCCTTCCTGTAACAGTCGTTCAAAGACAGGACGAAATGATTGATTTTGAATCAGTTCGTATTGCATCAGTCTTCCCCTTTCGTGAATTCGAATTTTAATTGATCGCGCTCGAGATAAAGCATCGCCTTAAACTGGCGCGCATTCTTTTTCATCTCGAGTGGCTTTGTTTTTTGACCTGCGAGTACTTTTTTGACTTCCGTTTGTGTCAATTTGGCACCAAGGATCGTTTTCGGTAACGTAAAGCCACAGTTGTTCTTCTGATAGCCGCTGCAGCCATAAAACTTCCCACGATCAAGCACCGCTGATTGACACAGTGGGCACGGACCGACCGGACGATTCGTTGCACCCCGCGGAGACTTACTCTTGACTTGCGTCGGATCAACAGCGAGTTGTTCGATCCGTTGTTTGGCATCGACGACGAGATGCTCTGATAATTTTTTCGCCTGTTCAATGAACTGGGCAGCAGATGCTTCTCCTTTGCCGATTTGCTCGAGACGGCTTTCCCACTTCGCTGTCATCTCTGGTGAAGCAAGAATACTTCCCGTCACGGCATCGATCAAGATTCGACCTTTTGGCGTCGGATGAATCTCTTTTTTGACAAGTTTAATGTACTCGCGTCGTTTTAGTCCGTCGATGATTCCGGCACGGGTTGCTTCCGTCCCGAGTCCCTCGACTTCCTTCATGATCGCTTGTAGCTCATCTTCGAGTAATTTGCCAGCTGTTTTCATGCCGAGGATGAGTGTCCCTTCCGTATAGCGTTTCGGCGGCTCCGTTTGTTTCTCAAGCAGACGACAGCCTTTGATCGGCATCTCTTGTCCTTGTTCGACGGCTGGTAATTCGACTTCCTTTGACTCGATTTGTAAGACCTGTTTAAAGCCCGGATCAATCGTCCGACTGCCGCGTGTCAAAAAACGGTCCATCTCACGCGTCGTCACGATTTCCGTTTTCTCCGAGACAGCGTCCGGTGCAAAGGCAGCAAGGAAACGGCGAACGATTAAATCGTAGACTTGCGCATCTCGTCCAGAGAGCTTCGCGACGGCACCCGCCTCTTCTGTTGGAATGATCGCATAGTGGTCGCTGACCTTTGCCGGATTGACGTAGCGTTTATCGTTAGCTGGATTGTTCGTCAGGACATCCTTGATTGGGCTATATTCCGCTTGCTTCAATAACCGATCAAGAATGACCGGGAACTGTCCCGCCTCCTCTTTCGTCACGAAGGAAGAGTCCGTTCGCGGATAACTGATCCAACCACGGATATAGAGTTTTTGCGCGATATCGAGCGTCTCTTTTGCACCGAGACCAAACCGTCGGCTCGCTTCTGTTTGTAAGAGCGACAAACTGAACCAAAACGGTGGACGTTCCGTCTGCCGTTTTTTCTCGATCGATGCGACGATTCCGGTTCCTTTCGTCCGATCCACGATCGCTTGTGCCTGTTCCCGGTCACTCAGCTTCGTCTGTTTCTTCGCATTGATATATTTTCCTTTGTATCGCGTAAAATCCGCCTCGACTTCGTAGTACGTCTCCGGTAAGAAATTCTCGATCTGTTTTTCCCGTTCAACGATCAGTGCAAGCGTCGGTGTCTGGACTCGTCCGAGGGAAAAAACGTCGGCGATGCCCTTCTTCTTCAGTAACGTCGTATACGCACGGGACGCATTCATCCCGATCAGCCAATCGGCGCAAGCGCGACTCATCGCCTCATGGAAGATGTTCTCTGTTTCCTTACCATCGAGCAGGTTCGCAAACCCATGATCAACCGCTTGAGGCGTCAAACTCGAAATCCAGAGTCGTTGCAGTGGTTTCGCGTTGTTCGCGAGACGTAAGATCAATCGGACGATTGCCTCTCCCTCTCGCTCGGCATCCGATGCTATAATGATGGAAGTCGTCGTCCGCTCATTCAATAATTTCTTGATGACTTGGTACGGTTTACTCTTACCTTTTGCCAGTCGGTAATCAAATCGTTCCGGGATGATCGGCAGATGATCGTAGTTCCATCGTTTCCATTTGGCGTCATAATGCGCCGGCTCCTGCAGTTCACATAAGTGTCCGACCGCATAGGCGAGTTTTGCTCCTTGCGGAAACCGGTCACACGGCTTGATTTCAATGTAGCCGTCCCGCTTCACGGACGGATACGGTGCTGCCAGTTTTTCAGCTTGTTTTGGTTTTTCAGCAATGATCAATTGCACACGCTTCACCCTCATTTCCTTACTTCAGACATGTGGAGGTACCCATGCCCTATTTTACGTTATTCATGGCTTTATTCTTTATTTCAACATCGGCAATCTTCGTCAAGTGGGCGGAGACCCCGATTGAGGCTGTCGCCTTTTACCGCATGTTGTTCTCGACCTTGTTGTTGCTCCCGCTCATTCGATTGAAGGAACTTTTGCAACTCAGTTCGTCAACGATCCGGCATATGCTATTAAGTGGCATTTTGCTCGCCGGGCATTTTTGGCTGTGGTTCCTCTCTCTTGATTATACGACAGTTGCGAGCTCGACGCTCTTCGTGACCGCGAGTCCGATTTTTGTCCTTGCCGGTAACGCGTTATTCTTCAAACAACACCCGTCACGCAAGGCACTCCTGTTCGTCGCTGTCGCCTTATTTGGTGGCGGTCTCGTCGCTTACGGAGATATCGCCGTCGGCATGCGTGCCTTGATCGGGGACGGTCTTGCCTTGCTCGCAACGATTTTAGTCGCTGGTTACTGGTTGCTCGGTCAACATGTTCGCACGAGCGTCTCGACGAACCTCTATTCGTTCGGTGTCTACGCTGTCGCGTCGCTCGTCTTGCTTTTGTTATCGTTGATTCAATCGACGAATCTCGTCGCTGCGTTCCAACAAGATTGGTGGCTGTATATTCTTCTTGCCGTCTTCCCGACGTTACTCGGTCACAATTTATTCAACTGGGCGCTCGCTCGTGTCAGCGCCAGCATCGTCAGCATCACGATCCTTGGCGAAGCGGTTTGGGGGATGATCTTCGGATACTATCTGTTCGATGAGAAGCTGACATGGATTCAAATCACCGGTGCCGCTTTACTATTGATCGGAATCGGATTGTTCCTCCGACGCAACGAACGCGATATTCGCGAACAACTCGCCCAGCGTGAGAGTGCCACTAGTCAATCTTCTTAATGACAAAAGCGAACCAGGATGATCATCATCCTGGTTCGCTTTTTCATTACGATCGTGGATCGTCAGGTCGAACTTTCGGTAAACGCCATGTCATCGCGAACGCGAGAATCGCACAAAGGACGCCACCGATGAAGACGTAACGTAATCCATGTGATAACGCGATTTCTGCCGCATACTGCACATCCTGTCCGAACGTTTTTGCCGTACTCGATTGGAAAAATGGATCAATCGCGTACCCTGAGAGCGTGTCCGACGCTGAAAACGAACGAAGGATGGATAGGTTGAAGATCGTACCGAAGATCGCAACACCGAGCGTCTGTCCCGTCGTACTCAAGAACGAGTTGACGGCCGTCGCTGAGCCACGAAGTGACCAATCGACGGAAGTCTGCAAGACGACCATAAAGACAGGCTGTGAGAGACCAAAACCAATTCCGATCAGCGAAACAGCAAGATAGATGAAGACATCACTTGATTCGCGCGTGATTAACGATAAAATCACAGTACCGACGATCAGCAATCCCATTCCTGTCATCGTCCGGTACCGGGGCGAGGCGACACCAATCGTCCGTCCACCGATGATGGCGGTCAGCGTCCAAAAAAGCGACAGCGGCATCAACATGAAACCGGCCTCGGTCGGACTCTTCCCGAGTACCCCTTGGGCAAAAATCGGAATATACGCTGACATCGAGACGAGCACCCAGGCGGAAAAGAAGACCGCTAAGTTGATCACGAGAATGACCGGATGGCGAATGACTGCTGGTGGTAAGAGTGGATCGCTCGCCTTTTTCTCGACCCGATAGAACGTGAACAACAACACGAAACTAATGAAAAAGCTCGCTAGAATGATCGGACGCAAGAACGTCTCCGACTCACTCCCCGACAATAAACCGTATAGAAACGCACTCATCCCGAGCGCAAACAATAACGCGCCCCGGTAATCGATTTTCCGCTCCGTTTCACGGACCGTCTCTTTGTAGTAAACGACGATCATGAAGAAAGACAATAACGCAAACGGTACGTTTAGTAAGAAAATATACCGCCACGAAAGCGATTCGACGAGGAATCCACCGACGAGTGGTCCAGCGACACCCGAGATCCCCCAGACAGCGCTGAGCACTCCTTGGATTTTCCCCCGTTCCTCATATGTATACAAATCACCGATGATCGTCATCGCGATCGGCAATACGGCTCCTGCCCCGATTCCTTGGACGGCGCGGAAGACGATCAACATCTCCATCGATTGAGCAAGTCCACAGGCTAACGAAGCGACGGTGAAGACGCCGATTCCGAATAACAGAACTCGTTTTCGACCATATAAATCTGCCATCTTGCCGTAAATCGGTGTTGATACCGCCATGAACAACAAGAACCCGGCAAAGATCCAACTGACTAATTTCGCCCCGTTCAATTCACTCGCCATGACAGGTGTTGCTGTTGCGACGATCGTCCCCTCGATCGCGGCTAAAAACGTCGCGAGCAACAAGGCGACGGTTACTTTTTTCCTCATCTGTTCCACTTCCCCTCTACTGTTCTATCATACTGGTTGGACCAGTGATAAGAAAAGTAAATGCTTACGAAACAGGATTCGCGGGAACGGTATGGAATGGTATACACTAGACTCAGATTCACGATTTCGAATGGAGGAATGTCCTATGTTACGAAAAACGGCACTGATTACCGGTGCATCGGGTGGAATCGGACTCGATCTCGCTGTTCTCGCGGCGCGAGATGGCTTCGATTGTGTACTCGTTGCCCGCAATGAGAAAAAATTGAAGGAGCTTCAACAGGTCCTTGAAAAACGCTATCAGATCAAAGTCTATGTATTCGCTGCTGATTTATCACTAAGCGACAGCGTTGATCGTCTCGTGCAATACTTAGAGGAACAAGAATTGACAGTCGATCTATTGTTCAATAACGCCGGCTTCGCCACGTCAGGACGCTTTGCGGAAATCGATCCAACAGAAGACATTAACTCGATCCAGGTCAACGTCGTCGCCTTGACGGATTTGACGAAACGTCTCTTACCAGGAATGGTTGAACGTGGCTTCGGACGCATCCTGAATGTCGCGTCGGTCGCTGCCTTCATGCCAGGACCTTACATGAGTGTCTACTACGCAACGAAAGCCTATGTCCTGTCGTTCTCGGAAGCACTTGCGACAGAAGTCGACGGCTCGGGTGTCAGTGTGACTTGTCTCTGCCCGGGACCGACCGATACGAACTTCTTCGATCGGGCGAACATCACGCTACCGTTTAAGAGTATGCCGTCACACCTCGTCGCATTCGCCGGGTACCGTGGCATGCTCAAAGGACGCCGCGTCGTCGTTCCAGGTGCAAGCAACCGCGCCATGGTTTCCTTGTCCCGTCTCTTGCCACGCCGTCTCCTGACAGAAGTGACCGGTCGCATTCAAGACCCTGCTCGCCAGCAAGAATCGTCGACAGAAGAAGAACTCCTGTACGCGAATTCATGAAAAAAACGGAAGGACCAGATAGCTGGTTCTTCCGTTTTTGTATTTATGCCTCGTGATGACGAAAACGCCGCGTCGCATAACGTTTGACGCGATCAAAGGTCGTCGTATAGCGATACAGATAACGAATGACGAGCGCACCCGTGATCGAGACGATGTAGCCCGTCGATAAGACGAGTAACCAGGAGACAATCGCGAGGAACCATGAACTCTCGAATCGTAAATGTTGCCAAAGTAATCCTTCTGATGAGGTAATGAGCATGGCGCTTGGGAAGATGGCGGCAGCAAGTAAGTAACAAGCAGCATAACGTCCTCTAATCGTACCTTTCATCAACAGAATACTGCCAAACACTAAGCCGACACTCGAGACGATGAGCAACATGACGACATAAGCAAGCGAAATCGACGATCCCAGCATATGCCTTCCCTCCTGTTCGGTATGTTACTATTCTGTACCCCTCTTTTCATCGAATGAATGCATAATTCGTAAAAAAATCGGAAACAATATCCAAATGAATATCGCGTTACTGAATCCGTGAAGCATATCAAACGTTCCTCCGGCTACAAGCAGTGTCAAAAAAGCTTGCCACGAGAATCCGGTCAATACCAAGAACCCGAGATTGCTCACCCATCCATATAAGAAACCAGCGAGAAATCCATACCCAGTCAATACGATCCGGGATCGAAGAAACGGAACAAATCCTAAACTGGCAATCGTTGCATACGCCAGCGCTTGAAAGAGGACGAACGGACCGCTTCCGAGAAATAAGCTCGTTAACACGACGACAAGCATCCCAGAAATGGCTCCGACGATCGGATGGATGAAGACGGCTACTAATAAGACGAGTGCCGTTGCCGGCTGGACGTTCGGCAAACTGGAGAACAACAATCGTCCGACGATTGCCGCTGCCGTGATGATGGCGATGAACCGTAATCGTTGATCCGTCATCTGAAGTCTCTCGAACATGACTAAAAACAGACAGACGATTAGAACCGTTGCGAAAATCATACGAACAACCGACTTTCTTGTAAAAAATCCTTCGTCGGTCCATCGAAAGCAACCTCTCCGTGCACGAGATAAATGATCCGCTCTGCTGCCTGAATGAGAACTGGATCATGCGTCGCCATGACGATCAGATTCGCCGAATTCTGCTTCCACGATGCGACGAAAGCCATTCGTGCGCTGTCATCAAGTCCAGCCGTCGGTTCATCAAAGTAATAGCTGTCTTTACTCCAATCGATACCGTCCAAGAGACGTTTTTTTTGCGTCGTAAAACTGCCGCTTCGATCGTCTAATGGCGCAAGCATCGGATGCGCTGGTACATAATGTGTCTCCCCTGACCGTCGGACTTTTCCGTATAGTGGTCGCTCGACACCGAGCGCGAGTCGTAGTAACGTCGATTTCCCACTACCGTTCGCACCGATGATCGCAATGCGTTCACCTTGATGAAACGACAATTTTGCTGTCACGAGTGCATAGCGTGTCTGTAACGGATAACGGTGTTGGACGTTTTCGATCCGATTCAGGACACGACCTGTCAGTTCAGTTGCGCGACTCGTGATCGCCAAGTCGGATTGTATCGTCATCGAGCAATGGATCTGACAATCAAACCGTCTTTCGATTTCTTCAAGCAATCCCATCAATCGCTTTCGCCTGACATGATCAAGAAAGAGAAACGGTTCCGACAAGAACAAGCTCTTTGGTGACGAAGACAACGCATGACCGAGTCCGACGAGCTGTTGTTCTCCGGATGAGAGTTCACTCGACTCCGCTTCAAAAAAAGCTTCTAGCCCAAGCAAGGTCGCGAGTTCTCCTGCTCGAAACAAGGAATCCGTCGCCAGAAGATCTCGGACACGTCCATGAAGCAACCGCTCCGGTGTCAATATCAATTGTTCATGTTCGCCCGCCTGTTGACGTAGTCGCTCTTCGCGATCGGTGTCGGTATACATGATAGGCATCCCGGATTCCCCCTTTTGTAAATAATAGTGCTACGGGCAAAATCATCGCCGAAATGATTGCCCATGGTGTCAGACAAAGAGCCAGTCCTGCCGCAAGCAATAAGCCTGTCTGAACATCACGTCGCGTGATCGGTCTTAAGCGAGACGGCACCGCTTCGATCGGTACGATATGATAGGCGGCCATCCGCTCCAGTCGAACAGCAAGCGACGCATTCGGATGACTCATCTTGACTTCGGGCCAAGTGCGTAAGAAAGACGGAATCAGTGCCAGCACCATACCCGTCAATCGTGTCAGTCGAGGTAAGAAACGAAACAACGGTCCCATCTGCTCGAGTCGAACCAACGTAAAAATCCATTGACTCGACGTGATGAATAGCGTCACTTGGACCGTCGTTTCATAGATTGCCACCGTGTCGATGCTTGCACCATAAAGAAGCGGGACACACATCATGACGGCATAAAGAGCCGGGAGGACTAAATAGCGAAACACAGTCCGTTCTTGAACGAATAAAAACAAGAGCAGATGATAGACGACGATCACTGATTGATCATGTGTGAGGACGAACGGGATCGTAATCATCCCGATGAAAAAGAGAGCGACGTTCACTGGGTGAAGTCGCTCCCGTTCTGGTTTACTCAAAATAAGCCATTGCATCTTTTTCAAATCGCCATTCGAGACGATCTCCTTTTTTCAGTTCATAACTTCCAGCACCGACTTCGCCCGGTTTGCCGTTGACTCCGAAGACCCAGCCACTACCTGTTCCAGCTGATTTCTCTCGAATCCCATCGACTGCCGTGACATATGCCATCTCACCTTTGCCTGTTTTGACGACATCGAGCGTCGTATCTTCAAGTGCATCAAGTGCCGTATCTTTTTCGTTCAAGCATACGTCTTTATTAAATAACGTTTTATCCTTGACGTGATCCACGACCGATACCTTGACTTCCGCCTCACAAGACGCTGTTTGTTGTTCCTCTTTTGCTTCCGCGCAACCGGCAAGTAACACGATACTTGCAGCAAATAGCCATTTTTTCATCGTACGACTCCTTTTCGCCTTGATGTCTCAAAGCTGTAATTGTATAACAGAATGGTTTTATTTCGTAAGGATTGACCGTCAGAACGGTAATACGTCAAACGGACCGCATTCGCTAAGACATCGTCCCCTGTATTGACGTACGGAATCAATTTCCCTTCGTCATCAATCAAGAAGACCGTTGCATCCTGTAGACTAAACGTTTCATAGAGCCCATCGAGATCCATCTCGACATAGGGTGTTTTGGAATCATGTAAGATCTCATGAATCGAAAGCTTTCGCAACGTCTCAAACGATTGATTCGCATCAATCAGTTTCTGGTAATACGACGTCAACGATTTTGTCGTCAACTCTTCACGTGGTCGATAGGAAATCGTTCCTGTCAGCTCCTGGTAACTGACATCGTAACGAATGAAACGTTTCGGTGTTTCGACGAGCATCTCAAACGAGGCGTTACGGAGATTCCCGCCCCGATCGAACATCAACTGACTTTGTTCCATCCGCAGTCCCTCTTCACCGACACGACGTTCGATTTGAGAAAGGAAATTGTCGAATGAGTCATCCGTGATCGTCACGCGACCAATCTGTTGTGTTTCTTCCCGCAACATCCCCGCATCAAACGGACCGAGAAAGAGTTGGAACAGGAAGAATAAGAACCCAAAGAGTGCCATGTACCGTTTATAACGCGAGTTCTTTTTCGGGTGCAGGACGATCAGGAAAATGATGATGCCGAGCGGTAACTGAATATCATAGACTGGAAACGACACGGCACCGAGACACGCATAAAAAACGAACTTCATGTACAAGTATTTTTCTTTTTCCGTCCGACGTTCGAGTAAAAAACCTAATCCGCTAGCAGCCAGTAAAAAGAGTGCCCATAGAATGAGAAAGTCCATCGTCTATCCTTTGACCGGGACGACCCGGTGATCAAACATGAGATGGCTGTTCGCGAATACTTCTCGTGCCTCTTGTTCCAGTACTTCCTCTTGATCGACATAACGAGCGGATACGTGCGTCAATAGAAGCTTTTTCGCTTGTGCCGTTTCTGCAATGACAGCTGCCTGTCGAGCGGTCGAGTGACCGAAGCGTCCCGCATGTTCGATTTCCCGATCGGCAAACGTCGCTTCATGAACTAATACATCAACATCTCGCGCCAGTTCGACCGAGGCCGCGCACGGCATCGTATCGCCAAGAACAGCTAGCTTGACACCCGGTTTTGGTGACTCTAAAAAGTCGGACGATGGATAGACCGTTCCATCGAATTCGAAGGTTTCTTCCAGTGTGATTCGGCGATAGATCGGACCGGATGGCACTCCTAGTGCCTTCAGTGCATCCACACGCAAGGCGCCTCTTTCCTCGGGACCTTCGAGTCGATAACCGAACGCCGGGAAACGATGCTCAAGCGACCGCACCGTCACGCGGAATCCGTCCTGTTCATAGGTTTGACCGTCTTCGACTTCAACGATCCGGAGTGGATAACGTAGATATGTTCCTGTGATGCGTAATGTCGCGTCCATCCATTCTTTGATCCCGGTCGGTCCATAGATCGTTAGCGGTGTCGTTCCTTCCAGCGCTGCTCTTGTGCTAATGAACCCCGGTAACCCAAAGATATGGTCTCCGTGTAAATGGGTGATGAAGATCGCGTTGACTTTTCGTGGCTTGATCGGGCTGTGTAAGATTTGATGTTGCGTCGCCTCTCCACAATCGAACAACCATGTCATTTTGGGGTGTAACAAGGCAATCGATGTGACGTTTCGTTGTTTCGACGGCATACCGGCTCCTGTCCCTAAAAAATAAAATTCCATCTTTTTCCCCTTTTCGTAAAATTAGCATTTTTTATACACAAAATACACCTTTCTTCTGTTGAAGCATGGTAAACTGTACCTATTCAGATTTGGAAGGTGGTTTTTTCCATGACTAAGATTGAACGGACCTATGCCCGCATCGTCCGGGAAGCCCGCAAACTGAACGAGAGTTATCGGCAAAAATACGGAAAGTCGATTCAAATCGATGAAATCGCTTCGACCTTATTATGTACAGAAGAACTCGTTCTAGAGTCTATGGAATATGTTGATCGTCCTCAAGTAGTTTAATCGTACAATGATAAAGAGTGTACCGCAATGTTGCGGTACACTCTTTTTTGTGTTTCATCAGCTTATTTGTTCGTGATGTAATCAACTAGCGTCACGCAAAGTTCCGCTGTTTTGACGAGTTCTTCGATTGGCATCTTCTCATTCGTCGTGTGGATATCTTCATATCCGACCGCCAAGTTGACCGTTGGGATACCAAAACCAGCAATGACGTTGGCATCTGATCCACCACCAGAGTGTAAGAGGCGTGGCGTGCGTCCGAGTTGTGTGATCGCTGCTTTCGCGACTTCGACGACTTGATCTCCATCCTCGAACTTGAAGCCTGGGTACATGACTTTGACTTCGACTTCAGCACGACCACCAAGCTCTGCTGCCGCTTCTTCGAACGCCGCTTTCATCTTCTCTGTCTGTGCTTCCATCTTCGGAGCGACGAGTGACCGTGCTTCCGCGAAGATTTCGACATAATCACAAACGATGTTCGTTGATGGACCACCACCGCTGAACCGTCCGATGTTCGCTGTCGTCTCTTCATCAATCCGACCGAGCGGCATCTTCGCGATTGCTTTTGACGCAATCGTAATCGCCGAGACACCTTTTTCCGGTGCTACACCAGCGTGCGCTGTTTTCCCGAAAATCTTCGCATTGACTTTTGCTTGTGTTGGGGCAGCCGTGATGATGTCTCCGACTTTTCCATCTGAATCGAGTGCAAAACCATAATCGGCATCGATTTTTGATGGGTCAAGCACCATCGCACCGACAAGTCCAGATTCTTCACCGACTGTGATGACGAACTGAATTTTCCCGTGCGGTTGTTTCGTTTCATTCAATACATGCACGAGTTCGATCAGAGATGCGAGACCGGTTTTATCATCTGCCCCAAGAATCGTTGTGCCGTCCGTCTTGACGTAACCGTCCTCGATGATCGGTTTAATGCCTTGACCCGGGAATACCGTATCCATATGGGAAGTGAAATAAATTTTATCGACGCCTTCTTTTGTTGCCGGAAGTGTGACGATTAAATTGTTTCCTTTATGTTCCGTCTTGGATGAAGCGTCATCCTCGAACACATCACATCCGAGATCCTCGAACGTTTTTTTCAAATGGGCACAAATGCGTGCCTCCTCTTTTGATTCCGAATCGATCTGGACAAGTTCTAAAAACGTATCTAATACGCGTTGTTCATTGACCATGACAAAACCCTCCTCCTAATATGTTTCAATCCACTAGCGCTTTTTTAGTATACCATCCCCATCGTCATTTGCACTTCTGAAAGGTTGTTTGTACAATGGCAGTAATCAGTTGATGTAAGAGAGGAGTAGTGGATATGGCAAAACCATCGAAACAACAACGCATCATCAAATGGACGACGATCGGGATTTTAGCAATCTTCCTGATCGGTACGTTCGCCTCGACGATGTTTTATTTCTTTTGATTGACGTAGCGTTGTTTTAAACGTAAATACTGCTCCGCTTCTTGTAGCATGTGCAGTAAGGCAGAGCGGACCTCAAATTCCTCCCGCGTGACGGGTAAGGCAGAGGCACGAAAACGTGTCAATAATGCCTCTAGTTCTGAAATGTACACCATTGCGTCGGCTTCAGGTCGGACATTGTCACCAATCGTCCGAAAGAAGTCGGCGACTTTTTTTCCTTCTTCGACGACGAGGACGAGTTCCTCGGCATGATGGACGATACCGCGCAGTAACTCGAATTGTTGTTCGCGCATCCGGAAGTAGGCATAATCTTCATCATCGTTCCGACGACCGATCGCGTTTCCCATCCGTTTTAAGGCGGCATCCTTTCCTTCACGTAACAGACGTTCTGTCTCGTCAAGCGTCAACGCATGATGATTGACCCGCCCTGTCTCGATCGCAGCGGCGACTTCAAAAAATAAGGCGGCGATCCGTTGATCAATCTTTTCTCGTCGGTCGTCAATCAACAAATCGAGACTTGGCATGTACATGTTGACAAGTAATCCGACACCAACACCAATGCCAAGCAATAAGGATTCGTTCAATAAGATGTGCGCGTTAAGCTGACGTTCCGTATACAAATGTGTCAGAATGACGACACTCGTGATGAAACCGTCCTGAAGTCGGAGGCGTTGAACGGATGGAAGGAATAAAATGAAATAGATCAATAACGTCACCGGACGATAGCCGATGACCTCGAATAGAATGAATCCAAGCACGATGGCAAGTAATGATGCCATGATGCGTTCGTAAGAAGACCGGAACGTCTTCTTTCGTGTCGACTGGATGCTCAAGATGGCGATGATGGCAGCGAAGACGTAATAGTCGAGCTTGAGTTGTTCTGCGATCCACATCGCGAGCGCAGCAGCGACCGCTGTCTTCAGCGTGCGATAACCGATTTGCAACAGGTTCACCCCCTTTTGTTTTTCTTTGTTAGACTACCTACGTTGGACACGAATGTCCATTGCTTTTTAAAGGACGTGATTTACTTTGACGACACGCACTATCCGCCCCGGTCGCCCCGTGCGCCGGACCGGTTCGATAAAAGGATTACTTTTTTTCTTCCTCATCGGAGTTCTCTTGTTCTTTTGGCTCCGCGAGGAACCGAAGACCGTCTTAACCCCACCTGCGCCTTATTCGGCTGAGCGCTATGAAAAAGGTAAAATCAACGAGCAAAAGTTCCAGACGTTCGCCGAGGCGAAGGAATATGCGGGTCAGCGTGGTGCCGTGAAACGTTCATCGGACGACCGCTACGTCTACCTCGGTGGACCAGGTACTGGGATCGTCGACGATCGTGGTATCCTATCGATTCATCGTGACCCTGAGTTAAAGAAACGGCTCACTTACGTCGCTTCTGGCACACGTGTCCAGTTGCTTGAGTTCGGTGAACAGACGAGTCGTGTCAGTATCGCCGGTGTGACGGGGCATGTCCCAACGGACCGCTTACGTCCGTTCCCGGCAGAACGTGTCTCGAATGCATCGTATTATCAGACGAAGGGCGATCGACTCCTTCACTACATCGTCGCGGACAGCGGACTTGGTGGACTGATCGTTGCCGGCGAAGCGACGAAAACGACGCCTCGGACGAGCAAATATGTTGAATCGAAGACATTAACACGTGATTTGACGAAACCGACGCGTCTCAGTGCCAAACAACTCGATGCGTTCATCAAGGAGCAAGCACCGGACAGTCCCTTGATCGGTAAAGGAAAAGTCTTTAAGTCCGTTGAAAAGAAATACCGTGTCAACGCGGCCTATCTGCTTGCACATGCGATTCACGAATCCGATTATGGACGTTCTGAGATTGCCCGCGAGAAAAATAACTTGTTCGGCGTCAATGCGACCGATTCCGCACCGGGAGAAGATGCGACCGTCTATAAATCCTTGACGGACTCGATCGAGCAGACCGGTCGATTCATCGCAAAGGATTATCTCGATCGGGATGGACGTTATTACCGTGGGGCGTACCTTGGGAACAAACAAAAAGGCATGAACGTCTTTTACGCGTCAGACCCCTTCTGGAGTGAAAAAATCGCTGGTATCATGGTGAAAATGAACGCTTTCTAAATCGGAGATATGATACACTATAGGGCGAGACAACAATCATTGAGGAGTGAACACGTCATGGAAAAAGTTTTAGTATTTGGTCACAAGAATCCTGATACCGATACGATCACATCGGCAATCGCTTATGCAGAATTAAAGAAAGCACTCGGTGTCAATGCCGAAGCCATCCGCCTCGGTGAAATGAATGATGAAACGTTATTCGCACTCGATACGTTCAAAGTTTCAGCACCACGTTTAGTGACAGAAGTCGCGACAGAAGCGTCACACGTCATTTTAGTCGACCACAACGAACGTCAACAAAGTGCGAACGATATCGATGCGGTTACGGTAACAGAAGTCATCGACCATCACCGGATCGCAAACTTTGAGACATCGGATCCTGTTTACTACCGGGCAGAACCGGTCGGCTGTACAGCAACGATCCTGAACAAGCTCTACAAAGAGCATGGTGTTGCCATCAAACCAGAAATCGCTGGGTTGATGTTATCAGCGATCATTTCTGACTCGCTCCTATTCAAATCGCCGACTTGCACGGAGCAAGATATCATCGCAGCACGTGAACTCGCAGAAATCGCTGGTGTCGATGCGAACGTCTATGGTCTTGAGATGCTCAAAGCTGGAGCTGATCTCTCGAAAAAATCCGTTCCTGAATTGATCTCACTTGATGCAAAAGAATTCACGATGGGAACACTCAAAGTCGAAATCGCTCAAGTCAACACGGTCGATACAGCAGAAGTCTTGCTTCGCCAAGAAGAACTCGAAACAGCGATCAACGAAGTCATCCTTGCAAAAGGTCTTGATCTGTTCGTCTTCATCGTCACGGATATCTTGACGAACAACTCTGTTGGACTCGTCCTCGGGAAAGAAGCGAATCTCGTCGAGCGTGCTTACGGTCTTGAAGCGACGAACAACCTTGTTTACCTTGAAGGTGTCGTTTCACGTAAGAAACAAGTCGTTCCTGTCTTAACAGATACGGCTCTTGCAACACAATAAGTCAGAAAAAGAAGGAGTTCGCTCCTTCTTTTTTGAATAAAGAATATGAATGGCTGTTCATTCATTACATAAAGGAGGAATCAATATGACACAAACGATCATGGTGACGGGTGGAACGAACGGAATGGGGAAAGCGATGGCGCTCGCCTTAAAGGAAGCCGGCTGGAACGTCGTCGTTACAGGACGCGACGCGGAACGCTTGCGACTGATGGATGAAGCATTGGAGCAGATTCAAGGCGAACATCTGACGATTCAGATGGATGTCCGTGATGCTGACGCTTGTCTGGCTGCTGTCAATCAAGCACGGGAACGGTTCGGTCGTCTCGAAGCATTGATCAACAATGCTGCCGGGAACTTCATCTGCCCGACCGACGAGTTATCACCGAATGGATGGAAGACGGTCATCGATATCGTCCTCAACGGGACATTCAACTGCTGTCACGCTCTGGTCAAAGGATGGCAGGAAGATCAAGTCGTTGGCGGACAAATCGTCAACATCGTTGCGTCTTATGCGTGGCAGGCTGGCGCTGGTGTCGCTCCGAGCGCCGCTGCGAAAGCCGGTGTCCTGAACTTGACGCGGACGCTTGCCGTCGAATGGGGCTATAAATATCAAGCCCGTGTCAACGCGATCAGTCCGGGACCGATCGAACGGACAGGTGGTGCTGATAAACTCGCATTGTCACCGGAACACGCGGAACGAATTCGCCGCAACGTCCCGCTCGGTCGATTCGGGACACCGGAAGAGATCGCAACACTTGCAACATGGATGGTGTCAGATCAAGCCCGCTACTTGAACGGAGAATGTATCGCTCTTGACGGTGGACATTGGTTAAATAAACAACCGTTCTAATGATTGAGATGGAATGACTCAAGAAGTCGGTCTCCACAAAGATAAGAATCATGCGTTTCACGCCACTCCTACAGGATTTTGTATCTCCCCTGAGGAAAAGGCGTGAAATAACGCGTCATTCTGTTTTTAAGTCAGCCCCTTGCATGCGTCGCGAACTTTTTTCTTTCTTTTCGCTATGTTTATGAATTATCTAGAACAGGTAGAAAGGACAAGAAGGAGGCGATCGTATGTGGGAAGCGTTCGGTTGGGGAGCGCTAGCAGGTGGGGCCGTTGTCATCGGTGCCCTATTCGGGCTCTACTTACCCTTAAAGCAACGCCTGATTGGTTATATCATGTCGTTTGGGACCGGCATCTTAATTGGAGCAGCGACGTTCGAGTTACTCGATGAAGCATTAAAGAAGTCAACGACGCTCGTCGTCGCAATCTCCTTCATCGTCGGCGCACTCGTCTTTACGGGCTTTGACCTATTCGTTTCGTCACGCGGCGCGAGTAAACGGAAACGCTCGTCTGGTGGGAACGAAGGCACGGGAACAGCGATTTTTTTCGGGACGATTCTTGATGCGATCCCGGAATCAATCATGATCGGTGCCAGTCTGTTATCGGGAAATGTCAGCGCGGCACTCGTCGCGGCGATTTTCGTCAGCAACATCCCGGAAGGCTTATCGAGTACGACCGGTTTGCGAAAAGATGGCTTTTCGAAGAACAAAGTATTACTGATGTGGGGAGTCGTCTGGTTGATCTCCGCCCTCGCCTCACTCGCCGGCTACACGATTCTCGCAGAACTCCCGGACATGCAATTCGCCATGATCGGTAGCTTCGCAAGCGGTGGGATCATTGCGATGCTTGCTTCGACGATGATGCCGGAAGCTCACGAGGAAGGTGGTGCGATCGTTGGTCTGTTCGCAGCACTTGGGTTAATTACTGCCATCATCCTTAGTTAAATACAACATAAAGCGCGTTGTCTGGAAAATGAACCGGACAACGCGCCTTATGTGTTTAAATCGATTTACATATCACCTATTTCTCCCGTAGCACCCTCCCATTCCTGCTTAAAACGATTAACGAACTCTTCCATGTAGCGATGTCGCTCCTCTGCTAAATGAAGTGCTGTGTTCGTATTCATTAAATCTTTTAGCCGGAATAACTTTTCTTCAAAATGATTCAGGGCACTCGTCTCTCCCGTTCGGTCACCCGGTTCTCGTGGTGCTAGACCAGGTACATGCATCGGCTCCCCGAACCGACCAGCGAACTGAAATGTGCGCGCAATCCCGATTGCACCGATGGCATCGAGACGATCAGCATCTTGAACGATTTGCCCTTCGATTGTTTGCATCGGTGGGCGTGTACCGTCTTTATAGGACAGGCTCGTGATGATGTCTAGAATCTGTTCTTGTTCTTCTTCCGTCACCTTTCCTTGCAAAAATGTTGCGACCGTCTCTGCCGTTCCTCCGAGTTTACTATCTGCTACGTCATGGAGTAAGGCAGATAGTTCGATGATTTTGACGTTCCCGCCTTCTTGTTTGGCAATATGTAACGCTAAACGGCGAACCCGTTCGATATGGGCATAATCATGACCTGAAAAGTCCGTCGCGTGAAACGACCGGACGAAGATTTCCGTTTCTTGAATCATTGTCGATCTCTCCATTCCGGTTCGAGTAATCCGTACAGTAACATATCATGCCGCTCTCCGTCTCGTCGTAAAAAGGCACGGTATCTTCCTTCCTGTACGAACCCGAGTCGTTCGTACAGCTTAACCGCACGTGTATTATACTCAAAGACCGTCAATTGAATCCGGTACAAGTTCAACTCTAAGAAGGCGTACTCTAGTATCGTCTGTAGCGCATCCGTCGCATACCCTTGTCCTTCACAATCCGGATCGATGCCGATCATCAGCCATGCTGTTCCGTGTGTCGGTAATATATCTTCTAATGCGACCACCCCAATCATCCGTTCATCTTCGAAGTTACGAATCGCAAACCGAAACGTCTCCGGAGCATCCGTCGCCATCATCTGTTCAATCTTTTCCTTCGATAAGTGACGATATGGCGTCGCACTGAAATGACGAGCAAACGTTGCATCGTCAAGCAGACGTTGCATCACTTCGGTATCTTCCGACTGAAAACGCGTCAGACGAGTATGATGACCTTCAAGCAATTTTTTCATTCTTATCCCCCTCTCTACTAAAAACCGAAAAACGCTAACCCTCTTCAGAGTTAGCGTGCTGTGCTCATAAAACTTTTTCGAGGAATTTTTTCGCCCGGTCCGTCTTCGGATTGTCGAAGAGTTCGACCGGTGAACCTTCTTCCATCAGAATCCCCTCATCGAGGAACAAGACGCGATCCGCGACTTCTTTGGCGAAGCCCATCTCGTGAGTGACGATGACCATCGTCATTCCGCTTTCCGCCAATTGTTTCATGACGTCCAGTACTTCGTTGACCATCTCTGGGTCAAGCGCTGACGTCGGTTCATCAAACAACATGACGTTCGGTTCCATCGCAAGAGCGCGTGCGATTGCGACCCGTTGTTTTTGTCCACCTGACAACTGGTTCGGGTAATTATCGCGTTTTTCAGCTAGACCGACACGTTCAAGCAATGTCTCTGCCCGCTTGACTGCCTCGTCTTTTGAGATACCAAGGACGTTGATTGGTGCGTACGTCAAGTTATCAAGAACAGACTTATGTGGGAACAAGTTAAATTGTTGGAACACCATGCCGATGTTCTGACGTGCTTTCGAGATGTTCGCTTTTGGTTTCGTTAATTCAAAACCATCGACGATGATCGTTCCACTCGTTGGTTGCTCAAGTAAGTTGATACACCGTAGAAATGTTGATTTACCGGATCCCGACGGTCCAATGACAGCGACGACTTCACCGCGTGTGACTGTCGTCGAGATACCTTTTAATACTTCTAATTTTCCGAACTGCTTATGCAAATCGGTGACTTGGATCATAGGTTCCATCTGATTACCCACTCTTTCTCATAGCTTTTTCGACTTGTTGGCCTATCAAGCTCAATCCCATGACGAGAACAAAATATACGAATCCGGCAAACAACAACGGTTCGAAATAAATCGCCTTTTCTCCTCCAACGATTTGCGCACGACGCATGACGTCGAGCACACCGACTGTCGAGACGAGTGCCGATTCCTTCGTCAACGTGATCAATTCGTTCATGATCGCCGGAAGGATATTTTTAAAGGCTTGTGGCAAAATGATCGAACGGAGTTGTTTGAAATACGAAATACCAAGCGCATCTGCCGCTTCCCATTGTCCACGATCAACAGCCTGAATCCCTGCCCGAATGATTTCCGAGATATATGCTCCGGAGTTCAAGGAGAAGGCGATGATTGCCGATTGGTATCCTGTCGTCACATACCCTGTCAACTGTGGTAATCCGAAGTGGACGATCGCAAGTTGCAAAATCAATGGTGTCCCCCGGAAGATCGCTGTGTAAGCATGACCAATGAAACGGAGGAAACGGCTCTTCGTGATTTTCAGTGCCGCGACGACGATTCCGATCAGCATCCCGGCAATGGCCGCCACGATGACGACTTGGAACAGGACCGGAATCCCCTCAAGAATATATGGAATTGAATCTTGAATCTTTGTAAAGTCTATCATAATCAATCTCCTAACGTCGCACAAAAGGGATGAGGTTACCCCCACCCCCATGCACTTGACTTATTTTGCTTCTTTTTGGAACCATTCTTCTGCCAATTTATCGATTTCACCACTGTCAATCATCTTCTTCAACTCTTTGTTGAAATCGTCACGCATCTTGTCCCCTTTTTTGAAGGCGATCGCTGATCCAGCTGGACCATCTTCTTTAATCTGGTACGTTTTCAGGGATGCATCTTGATCCATGTATTTGACGGCAACTGCGTCCTCAATGATGAGGGCATCAATCCGACCTGTATTCAATTCTTGAATGATTTCTGGGATTTTGTTCAAAGGAACCGCTTCGCTATCTTTGAAGCGATCTTTTGCGAGTCCCTCTTGGATGGATCCAAGCTGGACACCGATTTTTTTGCCTTTGAGTTCGTCTTCCGAACTGATCGCTTTATCCTTCGTCATGACCAAGTTTTTCGATTCGAAGTAAATGTCTGTGAAGTCAGCATTTTTCTTCCGTTCTTCTGTCGGTGTCATACCCGCCATGACGAAATCGACACGACCTGAGCTGAGGGCACCAAGTAGGCTACCGAATTCCATGTCTTCGATTTTTAAGTCATACCCGAGATTTTTCGTGACTTCTTTGGCGATCGCAACGTCGAACCCAACGATGTCCTCTCCTTTTTTCGTATCGATGTATTCAAATGGGAAGTAATCCGCTGACGTTCCCATCGTCAATACTTTATCGCTTTTGCTTGATCCACCTGTTGATTCTTCCGACGCGCCACATGCTGCCATCGTGACTGCCAGAATGCCTGCCATTGCCGTTGCTAATAATTTTTTCATTCGAGTTTTCCCCTTCCAACGCTCAATTGTCAGAACTTTAACAATAGTATGACTTATGTGTATGTCCAATTCAATACCGAAAAGCCTGACCTGTTCTATTGCTTTTAGGATATACGAATATTTATTCACTGTAAAGCATAAATATATAAATTTTTTTGAGTTTCTATTCATAAATCATGCATAAATGACTTTTTATACAATTTTGCAAACGCTTTCAATTTTAAAATTTATTATTTTAATCTCATGAATACGCAAAAAAAGACTCCTTTATCAGGAGCCTTCTTTGCTTATGCGTAGATTTCAATCAATGATTCAAGTTTCTCGACGACCTCTTCCGCCGTGAACGATTCGATGTCGAAGCGCTCGACCATCGAGAGGATGTTTCCATCTTGCATTAATGCAAATGATGGAGATGAAGGTGGGTAACCTTCGAAGTATTCACGCGCACGGTCTGTCGCTTCGCGATCTTGTCCAGCGAATACCGTGACGAAATGATCGGGCTTGATACCCTCTTTCCGATTAACGTACGCTGCAGCAGGACGGGCGATCCCGCCAGCACATCCACACACCGAATTGACAAGGACAAGTGTTAGCCCTTCGCGTTTCATTGCTTCATCCACGCTCTCTGGCGTCGTTAATTCTTCAAATCCAGCAGCTTGCGCTTCTTTGCGGGCTGTTTGGACGACATCTTCAAAATACATTTGGAAATCCATCGTATTGCCTCCTTTGATTCGTTCTCCTTCTTATTGTACGAGTTTCGGTGAAATCTGTCCAAGTCTGCCGCTTAATTCAGTTTCTAAAAATGGTCGGGCATGCAACAAATCACGGAACGCGATGTAACGATCGATTTTCTCTTCCGTTGGTCGCTTGTTTTGTTTGTATGCTCGAATCAAGATGTTCTTCGGTGTGTGCTCGAGATCAATGAATTCGAGAAGTTGCGCTTCATATCCGACCAGTGTTAGCAACTCAGCACGAATCGAATCTGTCGCCAGTGATGCGAATTTTTCTTTGATCAGTCCGTGCTGGAGCATGACATCGAGTGGCGAACAGTCCAGTTGACGGTTCAATTCCTTTTGACAGCACGGTACGCTCAGGATGACTGATGCATTCCAGTCGACAGCTCGTGCGAGTGCGACGTCCGTCGCGACATCACAAGCGTGAAGTGTCACCATCAGGTCGACTTCCGTCTCCCCTGTGTAATCATGAACGTCCCCGACGCGGAATGTCAGATCGGTATAATCCAGATCACGCGCAATTTGCGTACATTCTTCGATGACTTCTTTCTTTAAATCAAGACCTGTCACTTCGAGGTCGAATCCTTTGACGACTTTTAGATAATGATAGAGAGCGAACGTCAAATACGACTTCCCGCATCCGAAGTCCAAGATCCGGAGTTTTTTTCCTTTTGGCAAGGCAGCAATGCTATCCTCAACGAATTCAAGAAAGCGATTGATTTGTTTAAACTTATCATACTTCTGTTTTTTGACTTGACCCGCTTCCGTCATGACGCCTAAGCGAATCAGAAACGGAACCGGCACACCGTCTTCTAATAGATAGGTTTTTTTTCGGTCATGCGACAAGAGAGCTTTCATCGGCTCCTTTTTGGATGTCTTGATCGCGACTTTCATCTTTTTCGAGAGCTGGAATTGCCATTCTTCTTCTTCAAAACGGAATAAGAATTGACGGAATTCCGTGAACCAGTCATCGAGTCGTCCGACGAAATCGTCAATTAAAATATTTTCATGCTTCATAACGCGTTCAAATTGAAACTCTACCTGCATCATCACCGTATCTCTTAATAGAATCGGTTTTACCTTGATTCGTCGGAGATCATTTGATTTTTGACGCGGATTACTTATCGTTGCATGGATCAGTGTTCCTTGCGTGATTTGCGAGGCAAGACTCGCTTTTAATTCATGTAGTTCCACTAGTCGTCCCGTCCTTTTCTGATGTTCTTTCGAAACTGTAGCAAATTCGTACCTGTTCGACAAGTTTACACGCTTTATCATTCGTACGTAATCAAAAGGAGGAATTCATCATGTTCAAAAAAATTCTCTCACAAATCGGAATCGGTGCCGCAACGGTCGATACACGCTTGACGGATGACCGCTGTGAACCAGGCGGTCAAATTCACGGTGTCGTCCATATCAAGGGTGGAAACGTCGATCAAGAAATTGATCGAATTTATCTTGAATTCAACACGCAGTACAAACAAGAAGTCAATGATAGCACGACGTTTACGACCTTCACGCTCGACCGATTTGCCTTAAATGAAGCGAAGTTCACGATTGAAGCGGGTGTCGAGCGGGAAATTCCCTTTACATTACGCGTACCGCTGAATACACCACTCTCCGTCAGTCAATCGAAATCGTGGATCGAGACGGGACTCGACATCGCTCAAGCCGTCGATCCATCGGACCGTGACGCCGTCATCGTCGAAGCAAACCGCTACCAAGCGACAGTCTTAGACGCGATGGAGTCACTTGGCTTCCGATTGAAAAAAGCCGATACGGAAAAATTACCTGGACGATTCCGGAAAGATTTACCGATTGCTCAGGAGCTTGAGTATTCAGCTCGCAATACACACTACGCCCATAAACTGGATGAGATCGAAATCATCATGCTTCAAGACAGCTCAGGGATTGATTTAATCGTCCAAGTCGACCGTCGTGCGCACAGTCTTGGTTCATTATTCAGTGAAATGGCTGGTGCGGATGAGTCGATGATCAAACTGCGTCTGTCCAATAGTGAACTGCAGGATCAATCGTTCGTCGAACGTCAGCTGACAAGCATCGTGGAACGCTATAGCTGATCAATCGATCGACTTTACTTGAAAGTGATTCCTCTTCAGGGGGAGTCACTTTTTTTCATTCAAGTCAGTTTGTCTAAAAACATCTTTGAAATTTATTTCAATTTGAAATCGTTTACAAATAAAATATTGTTTTAAAACAAACACCTTGCTATACTGTCCGTATTGAAAAGAATTCCAGTCACGGTTTGACTAAAGGAGGACATACATCATGAAAAAAATCGGACAGTTCACGTTAACAGCCGGACTCGCAGCAGTACTCGTCTCAAGTAGTTTACCTGTCATGGCAGAGGCAGGATCTTCAGCCGATCGGATCAGTCACAAAATCGACACGATGACACTCGAACAAAAAATCGGGCAGATGATCATGCCGGACTTCCGGCAGTGGAATGGCAGCAATCATACGTCGCTTGCCCCAGAAGTCGCGAACATCATCGATCGCTATGATTTAGGCGGCGTCATCTTGTTTGCTGAGAACGTCAGCGAAACCGAACAGACGACGAAACTCGTTCATGATCTGCAAGAAGTCGTCAAACAAGACGCTAGCAACGATATTCCGCTCTTCGTCACGATCGACCAAGAAGGTGGAATCGTTACTCGGCTCGGAACAGGGACGAACTTACCTGGCAACATGGCGTTAGGTGCGACCCGCAGTAGTGCATACGCGAATGATGCCGGTCATATCATCGGTTCGGAACTGCGTGCGCTCGGCATCAATGTCAACTTTGGTCCGGTTCTCGACGTCAACAGCAATCCTGGAAATCCTGTCATTGGTGTCCGCTCGTTCTCGAGTGATCCGGAGCTCGTCGGCACACTCGGTTCCGCTCTAATGAAGGGAATTCAGTCTGAAGGTGTCGCGGCGACCGCCAAACACTTCCCGGGTCACGGCGATACGGCGACCGATTCCCACTATGGATTACCGGTCGTTGACCGGTCCCTGCAGGAGCTAGAACAAGTCGAGCTCGTACCGTTCAAGCGAGCTATTGCTGAAGACATCGATATGATCATGACAGGACACATCGGGATGCCGCAAATCGAACCTGAAGTCGTCACGTCGACAAATGGTACCTTCCCTTTACCTGCGACGTTATCGGATGATGTCATCACGGGCGTACTGCGCGAAAAACTTGGCTACGATGGCATCGTCATCACAGACGCGTTGAACATGCAGGCGATCGCCGACAACTTCACGGAATCAGAAGCCGTCTTAAAGACGTTTGACGCCGGTGTCGATATCGCGCTCATGCCGACGATCCTTCGTTCCGAGCAGGATGTCACAAAACTCGACCGGATTTTCAAGGATGTGATCGCAGCAGTCAAAGATGGTCGCCTCTCAGAGGAACGGATCGATCAATCGGTTGAGCGGATTCTGACACTGAAAGCAGAACGCGGAATTTGGAACGGTACGACTGACACGACATCCCTAGCTGAAAAAATCGCGCAATCGAACCAAATCGTCGGTAGTCCCGAGCATAAAGCAAAAGAACGTGCGATGACGGAAGCCGCGGTCACACTCGTGAAAAATGATCAGCGGACCTTACCATTCAAACCGAAAAAGAATGCCAACGTTCTTGTGATCGCTCCTGCGGCGGATCAAACGGACAGCATGAAAAAAACGATCGCTTCCCTACCGAAGAATCGGAACTGGCACGTGACGACAGCGAATTACTCGGCTACTACGCTACCGCTCGACCAAAACCCGACATTACGGGCGCAACTCGATGCAGCAGATTACATCATCGTCGGTTCCAACGTCAACACGAGTGCTAAACTACTACCTACTGCACCAGAACAAGCGATTCCGGCTTCGATCTTCCGCTATGCGAAACAAACGGATACACCATCCGTCCTGCTCAGTCTCCGTAACCCATACGATGTCGCCGTTCAACCGGACGCACCGGCACACGTCCTCGTCTATGGCTTCAAAGGCGATCCAAACGGTCCAGACTCCGAAGCAGGCAATCTAAAATCAGCGGGACCGAACCTGCCTGCAGGTATCCGAGCAATCTTCGGAACGTTCAAACCGCAAGGCACTTTACCGGTTGATGTGCCGGTCTTTAAGAACGGTGTCTTTACCGATCAACTGCATCTCGAATTCGGTGACGGCTTTAAAAACTGGAAAAAATGATGACGTGATACACCAAAAGACCGAAGCTCCTTAAAGGATGCCTCGGTCTTTTAATGATTGATACGGATATTCAGCTTCTTCTTTCGCACGATGGTAGACGCGGTATAACCAATAAGTCAGCAGTGCATAGACGACGATGACAAGAACAGCAGAAATATAGCTTCCCATGCTATACGCTACCTTGAAGTTTCGAGTCGATGCGGATATACCGGATAACACAATCAACGTTGGGATGATAAGTCCTACAAATCTTACTTTGACTTTACCAAGCATTCGTTGCATAGCATATGCCGCGAGGATCACGAGTGCGATGACTACGATTTCCATTCCAATCCCTACTTTCACTAGATGGTATTCCTAATTCTACCATCTACTGGTTTAAGAAGATACCGGGCGTGCTGGAATCGTTTCGTAGACCGACGTGAACGTCTCTTCCGTCCACCCCATGTGCCAGAAGAGTAACTCATAGTAACAACTTGTCACGAAATGACGTTTCATCCGCTCGCGTTCCGTTGGGCTCGCTTGCTCCGCCAGCGCATCAAGCCGTGCAATCTGTTCCAAGACGACCTTTTCAAACCATTCCGAGCTATACGTGTCGATCCATTGCTGATAGATTTTTTCTTCCGGTGTACACGTCAGTAATTGTTGCCCGACTTCGTAATACAACCAGTAACATGGCAAGATGGCAGCAATCGTCTCACCAAGCGTTCCTTCACTCGCATGATGCATGTGCGAGACGTACGCATATGCTGTCGGTGCCGGTTCAAATGCTTCAAGGTCTGCTGCCGTAATACTGAGCGGCTCAAAAAATGATTGATGTAAGCTCAGCTCTGCCTCGTAAGTCGAAGTAGCATGTTCGGCAAGTGTCGCGATCGTCGCGAAGTCGTCTGCTTTTGACGCTGCCTTCGCTTGAATCTTCGCAAAGTGTTTTAAGTAATAGGCATCCTGCATGACGTAATGCCGAAATTTCGAGAGTGGTAACGTCCCCTCCCCGATTCCTTGTACGAACGGGTGCGTAAAACTACTATCCCAATACGCTTGTGCCGCTTGTTTGATTTCTTGTGTGAATGTCATGATCTCATCCTCCTCGTTTGGTATGAAACGAAAAAACACCACCCCGAAACACACGGGCATGGCGCAAGAAGAACAAGACTTGACGCCACTTCCCTCCGTAAGTACGAACTTAATCAGGTTCAAAGGGTCCGAACGTCTTCGTTCGTCTCAGTCAGCCTACTGACTCCCCTAGTGGTCATTATTCGATTCTCATCCACTATAGCATGCTGAAAACGGAAGTCAAGTTGTCCTTTTTTCGCTATACTATGGAGTGTCAGAAGACGGATACCGTCTCCATCTGCAGACCGATTCCGAACAGACATCGTTACCGTACACTAAATTTAGTACCTGATACTATAATTCATTCTGTTACTTACAATTGGAGGATTTCATTATGCATACACCAACAAAAATCATGGCATCAGCCGTTATCGCTTCTGCTCTATTACTTCCGACAGCCGCTTCTGCCGAACAAGTCGTTGATAAGACGATCGTCACACTCGGTGAGTCGCTCGGCGAAAAGGATAAGGCTTGGGTGCTTTCCCGTCTCAATGCACCGGAAGGCATCACGCCAATCATCGCAACCTCTGCTGACGAAGAAAAATATCTTGGGAAAAACATTCCACAGTCGCAAAAAGGTGGCAACATGTATTCGTCAGCTAAGATCGAACTGACGGAAAAAGGAGATGGACTTTCCGTCTCGACGGAGAACATCACGTGGGTGACGAAGGATATGTATCTCAACGCTCTCGTCACAGCGGGTGTCAAAGATGCCGACATCACGATCACTTCTCCCTACAAGGTGACCGGGACATCGGCACTGACAGGAATCATGAAAGCGTACGATCAAACTTCCGCTGAGACGGGAATTAAGTTAAGTGACGAACGCAAGGATTTAGCACAGCAAGAATTATCGGTCACATCAGACGTCGGAAAAACGGTCGGCACGGATAAAGTCGCTGACTTAATGAATGAGATCAAGGCTGAGATCGCCAATCAAAAACCGGAAACCAAAGTCGAGGTCGAAAACCTGATCGTCCAAGTCATTCAAAACAACAATATCCAGTTGTCTGACGCACAAATGGACCGGTTGACGAATCTATTCAATCAAATGGAGCAAGCGAACATCAACTGGGGACAAATCGAGAGTGGTTTGAAAAATGCGGGGCAAGACATCCACGCGTTCGCAACATCAGAAGAAACGAAAGGATTTTTCGCTAAATTATTCGATGGACTCAGTGACTTCTTCAGTTCAATCGCGGGTGTGTTCAAATAATTCAGACTTCCGTAACTGACAAAAAAATAGTAAACTAGAGATATCTGAAACGAAAGGTGGTGTGAAAAGATGGACTTTGCCGCGTGCAAACACTGGTTGATGGAACAATTGTATCTGTTGCGCGCGATTTTTCATGAAATGGCGTTCTAAGGCACCCGTCTGTCCTTTTTTAAGAACTTCATGAATGAAAAATACTGCAAAGCGCATCTTTCACACGTTAGGGAGAGTGCTATTTGCGCTCTCCTTTTTTGATGCGCGCGAAAGGATCAATTGATTATGATGATTTGCGACATTCAACACCTGACCAAACAATTCGGAGGCGAAACGATCTTAACGGATGTTTCCCTCTTCTTAAACGAATACGACCGTGTCGGTCTGATTGGACGAAACGGGAGTGGTAAGACGACATTACTCCGCTTGCTTGCTCGCCTTGAGCAACCGGACGGTGGTGTCATCTATCAAAAGAACGGTTTGACGATCGGCTACTTGGAACAACTTCCTGTATATAGTGAAACGATGACCGGACTCGACGTCCTTTGGACAGCGTTTGAAGACATCCTCGCGATCCGTTCTCGGATGCAACAGTTGGAGCAAATGATGGCGACAGCACCAGAGAATCTTGATGCGTTACTCGCACGATATGCGGAAGCGACGAATGCGTTCGAACAAAAGGATGGCTATCTACTCGACTCGAAAATCGAGCGCATGGTGAACGGGTTACACCTTCGTCCGTTACTCACTCGTCCTTTCCACCAGTTGAGTGGTGGTGAACAGACGAAGATTTGTCTCGGTCGCATGTTACTCATGGAGCCAAATCTGCTCATTCTTGACGAACCGACGAACCATCTTGATTTAGCTGCCGTGGAATGGCTGGAGCAGTTCTTACGGGACTACACAGGAACCATCCTGCTCGTCTCTCACGACCGGGTCTTCTTAGACGCCGTCGTCACCTCGATCGTTGAACTCGAGGACGGTGAACTGACAACCTATATAGGGAACTACAGCGCGTTCGTCGTCGAACGTGAACGTCGCTTGATGGAACAGTTCCACGCCTACCAAGAGCAACAGAAAAAAATAAAGAAAATGAAGGAAGCGATTCGTCGACTCCGGCAATGGGCAAACGAAGCGTCTCCACCGAGTGAGAAATTATTCCGTAAAGCAAAATCAATGGAACGAGCACTCGAGCGGATCGAACGGATTAAACGACCACAACTCGAAGCCAAAACCGCTGATGTCTCCTTCTCTTCCACTGATCACACGAGCCAAGTCGTTTTTCGCGCTGAAGAACTCTCGTTTGCTTACGGAACCCGCCACATTTTTGATGACGTCTCGTTCGAGATCATGGCACAGGATCGGATCGCGATTGTCGGAACGAATGGAAGCGGAAAATCGACGTTGCTCTCACTGCTGCTTGACGAATTATCACCTGACGCAGGCACACTCACGCGTGGACCATCGAATCGGATCGGTTTCCTGTCCCAGCATGCCCATTTCGAAGAGGACGCGCGGTTAATCGACTGGTTTAGAGACCGGATTGCCGTTCCAGAAGCGGAAGCCCGCCATATCCTAGCCCGGTTCCTGTTCTTTGGACCAACTGTCTTTCGGTCCATTTTGTCACTGAGCGGAGGCGAACGTGTGCGATTGCAACTCGCCGTCCTCGTTCATTCGTCGATCAATGTATTAATTCTCGACGAGCCGACGAACCATCTCGATATTGAATCAAGAGAGACACTCGAAGAAGCACTCGAGAATTTTTCTGGTACATTGATTGCCGTCTCACACGACCGCTATTTCTTGAATCGGCTTTTTCCGCAGATCCTGTGGCTCGAAAATGGTCTGACGCGTTATCATGGTACGTATACGTATGCTCAACAGAAGCGTACTAAGGTCGCTACGTCTTCCTCACTCCACGTAACCCCTCAAAAACCAAAACGCTTGTCACAACACGAGTTAGAAGTGCAGATCGAGCGGCTTGAACAGAAATTAGCAAAACGTGAAAAACCGACCGATACCGTTTCTAAAAGCATCCAACAGCAACTCGATGACCTATACGAACAGTTACTACAGTATGGATGATCCAGCTTTACTTGACTGTCACTCTCGATACCGAGAGTGACAGTTTTTCGTTCATTCATAAGATTTCATCATATGTTTTTTTAGCTAACCTTATTAAGTTTTAAAATTTTATTTTATTTTGTTGTTGCTTATTTTCAGAAAATTCGTATAATTTAGCGTATAGCTTTTATTATTCTTTGGGAGGAATACACCATCATGAACGCCATTCAGCAAGTCATTCAAGGAAGTGTCGATTACGCCAACAATATTTTAGGTGCGTATGTGCTAGTTGCCGTATTGATCGGCGGTGGGATCTACTTCACGATCCGAACTAAATTTATCCAGTTCACGTACTTAAAAGAGATGTTCCGCGTCACGCTCGATAAAAGTGAACAAACAACAGACGACAAAGGGGAAAGCATCACTTCTCTCCAGTCATTCTTTATCGGAGCTGCGACACGGATTGGTACGGGTAACCTTGCCGGTGTCACGATTGCCGTCACACTTGGTGGACCCGGTGCCGTCTTCTGGATGTGGATGGTCGCTCTTCTCGGTGGTGCGACAGCTCTCATCGAAAGTACACTGGCTCAAGTCTATAAAGTACGCGATACGAAATCAAACGCGTACCGTGGTGGTCCTGCCTATTACATCGAAAAAGGCTTGAAAAACCGAGCTCTCGGAATTGTCTTTGCAATCTTGATTGCCGTTACGTTCGGACTTATCTTCAACTCGGTTCAATCGAACACGATTGCTGCTGCCTTTGACAATGCGTTTGGTATCAATACAACTATCGTCGGTGTTGTACTTGTCGTCTTGACGGGACTCGTCATCTTTGGTGGTGTCCACCGCGTCGCGAAATTCTCTGCGATCATCGTTCCTATCATGGCAGGTCTTTACTTGCTTGCTGCCCTTTATGTCGTCGTCACGAACCTGACGGAGCTTCCTGGTGTGTTCGCAATGATCTTTAAAAGTGCTTTCGGAATTGAGCAAGCATTCGGTGGCTCGGTCGGTGCTGCGATCTCACTCGGTGTCAGACGTGGATTGTTCTCGAACGAAGCCGGGATGGGGTCTGCTCCGAACGCCGCTGCTGCTGCTGAAGTCTCACACCCAGCAAAACAAGGTTTCTTGCAAACACTTGGTGTATTCCTTGATACATTGATCGTCTGTACAGCGACAGCATCGATCATTCTCCTCAGTGATAGTTATGCGGCTGGAAATGGCGAAGGAATCGGCATGTTGCAAAACGCGCTCTCCGAAGAATTTGGTGCAATTGCTCCACCATTCATCGCACTCAGTGTCTTCTTGTTTGCTTTCAGTTCGATCGTTGGTAGTTACTACTACGGTGAGACGAACATCGAGTTCATCAAACAAAGTCCAGCAGCTGTCTTCGGTTTCCGAATTGCGACAATGGGCTTCGTCTTCATCGGATCTGTTCTTAGCCTAGGTATGGTATGGAGTTTTGCCGACCTCTTCATGGCAGGCATGACATTGATTAACATGACGGCGATTCTCCTCTTGAGCGGCATCGCCTTCAAAGTCATCAAAGACTACCAGGAACAACGGAAACAGGGACTCGATCCTGTCTTCTCAGCAAAAGCACTCGGGATCGAAAATACAGAGTGTTGGGACGTTGAAGAAGAAGCACGTCCTGCGGCTGGTGAAGTGCCACCATCACAATAAATCACTTCTGAGTTCGAACTTCAACACCGAGTAAGCCATGTGCCTACTCGGTGTTTTTATTTGTAAAAAAGAATTGGGATTATGTTTTCATCGGACAGGGAAAAAGTCAACAGATTGTCCTGAAGGAGGAATTCATCTTGTCTCAAGCCATGTTGATCATCAACCCGTCTTCTGGTAAAGAACTCGGAAAAAAACACGCGACGCTCGCTGAAGAGACGCTTGCTACTCGCTTTGAAACCGTCGACGTTCGGTTTACGGAAAAAGAACACGATGCGACGGAATTCGCGCGTCATGCTGCCCAGTCTAATTACGACGCTGTCATCGCCATGGGAGGTGACGGAACGGTCAATGAAGTCATCACCGGAATCGCCGAGCAACCGCATCGGCCAACACTCGGGATCGTCCCACTCGGAACGGTCAATGACTTATCGCGCGCATTACACATCCCGACGGATCCCGAAGAGGCAATCCAGATTTTAGCTGATGCCCCTGCCCGACCGCTCGATATCGGTAAATATGATGACCATTACTTCATGAACGTCATCGCTGTTGGTCTGATTGCAGAAGCCGTTGAGGAGGTCAGTGTCGAACAAAAAACGTCACTCGGATCGGTCGCTTATTTCATTGAAGGTCTAAAAGCCTTCAAGGATCATAGTCCCTATCCGATTGAAATTGATTCTGCTGAGAAACAATTTGATGGAGAAGCACACTTGTTGATCATCGCCTTGACGAATTCCGTCGGAGGATTCGAATCGTTTGCAGAAGACGCAAAAGTCGATGATGGACTGCTGCATGGCTTCATCATTACGAAGCTTGGATTCTTTGATGCGCTCCAAGCATTACCTAAACTCATCACGGGTGGATTATCAAAAGCCGATCAAATCGAACACTTCACGACGACACGTGTCGAAATTCGCTCGAAAGAAGAATTGCCGATTAATGCCGATGGGGACACAGCAGGTCATGTTCCTGTGACTGTCGAGGTGCTCCCGCAACATTTAACCGTGTTTTCACCCTCTTCTGCTGAATAACAGTATAGGTTCATCGAAAAAAGAACTGACTCTTCGTCAGTTCTTTTTTACTTATTAATCCATTACAATATATGTTAATAACGCATAATTTTGAAATACATTTGAAATATTTTTGTGTTATTGACGATGCTATAATCATCTCAGGCGAAAAATCATTCCCTAAAATAAATAAATATACATAAAATCTTACAATTTTGTAATGATCCGTTCTGTCGCTTCAGATTTTTAAGGAGGAAATACACTCAATGAAACGTTTACTTACAACAATGACAATGACAGCTTTGGTAGTTTCAGGTTTTGCAACAACGAGTGCTTCGAAAGTTGAAGCTGCAACGACATATAAGGTAAAGGTCACAGCAGACGGACTTCGTGTCCGTACTGGCCCATCAACGGCTTATAAAATCGTCGGTAGCGTCAATACAGGACAGACATTCAATTATCTCGGTGTTTCCGGTTCATGGACGAAAATTTCGTACGGCGGCGCCTCACGCTATGTTTCTTCTACATATGTAAAAAAATACAGCACAACGACTTCGTCAAAAGCAACGACTGGTTTTTCGCGTCCAGCAAGTGGTCCAATCACGCAAGGGTATGGTGCTGCAAGTGGCGTTTACGGTTACACGTTCCATAACGGTATCGATATTGGTGCTCCAACAGGCACACCTGTCTATGCATCAGCTGCCGGTAAAGTCATCACATCCCGTTATTACGGCGCATACGGAAATCATGTCATGATGACACATACCGTCAACGGCATCCAGTACACGACGGTATATGCACACCTAAACAGTCGCTCTGTCTCAGTCGGACAGACGATTGCTAAAGGATCGAAAATCGGTACGATTGGTGCAACAGGTAACGCATTCGGTGCGCATCTCCACTTCGAAATGCATCGTGGTCCATACGTCTACAGCGGAACTTCTGCTGCCAACAGCGTTAATCCACTCAATTACTTCAACTAAGCTTGATTCACCGGACTTCTCCCCGTGAGAAGTCCGGTTTTTTGTTTCAGATGAAATCTCCTGACAGGAGTGGTACGGTATATTCAAGGCTCTCATCCATATAGGAGGACAATCACATGAAACGAACCATTCCCCTGATTCTATCAGCATCTTTCGGCGTGACACTGCTTGCCGGTTGTCAAGATCAGCCGACACCTGAAGAACGGCTTGATGCCTACATCAAACTTTGGGAGAAACAAGATTACGATAAGATGTATACGTACGCGAGTACGGCTACTAAAAAGGAATACGGCAAAAAAGAATTCATCGAACGGACGAAACAGTTGTCGAAAACGCTTGATATCAAAAAGTTATCCGTCGAACGGAAGAAAGTAAAGGAAGCAACGGATGACGAAAAAGCGTCCCTTCCCGTGCGGATCTCCTTTGATACGGTGGCAGGAGCCGTTGCTTATGATAAACAAGTCCCGTTAACATTCGAGAAACAAGGAGAAACAGAAAACTGGTTCATTGACTGGGACTCTTCGTTTGTTCTAAAAGACTTTAAGAAAGAAGACAAGGTTCAGTTAGAAACCGTAGAAGGCAAACGTGGTGATTTACTCGACGCGAACAATAAACCGCTCGCGACCTCTGGTAAAGGATATGCTGTCGGCGCAACTGCAGGACAACTTAAAGATGTCGACCAAGTTGCCGAGTTGCTCGATCGCCCGACCTCATCGGTCGAAGATTCCTTAAAAGCAAGTTGGGTCAAGGACGGACAATTCGTTCCGCTCAAAACACTGACCGACGAAGCAACGGTTGCGAAATTGCGTGACATTCCAGGTATCAGCGTCAAAGAGACGGAAGTCCGAACATATCCGCTCGGGAAGGCCGCTTCACACTTGATCGGTTATATCGGTTCAGCGACAGCAGACGAGATTAAAGAATCAAAAAATAAAATCCAAGCTGGCGAACAGGTCGGGAAACGGGGTCTCGAACAAGTCCTTGATGATCGGTTACGCGGTAAAGCCGGAGCTTCGATCATTCTACAAAAGAAAGACGGATCAAGCGTCACCGTCGCTGAAACGAAACCGTCCGATGGTGAGGATATCCCGTTGACGATTGATGCTACGCTTCAGAAAAAGACGTATGACACGATGAAAGAGGATCCAGGAACGGCATCGGCAATCGATCCGCGGACTGGTGAGACACGTGTCTTACTCAGCTCCCCGGGCTTTGATCCTTCTGAATTCATGTCAGGGATCTCGCAAGCGCGACTCGATGAACTGACGCAGGATCCGGATCAACCATTGTTGAACCGATTCACGAGTGCTTTCGCACCCGGTTCGACCCAAAAACCCCTGACGGCCGCCGTTGGCTTAAAGAGTGGAACACTCGACCCGGAAAAAGCCTATACGATCAATGGACTGAAAAATAAGATCGATGGTTTTAACGTCACGCGGATTCACGAGACGCCAGCACCTGTGAATCTGCACAATGCGCTCGTTTATTCAGATAACATCTATTTCGCCCGCTCCACACTCGAACAGGTCGGAACGAAGGCGTTCACGTCTGGACTTGAAGCCCTCGGCTACGGAGAGAAGCTACCGTTTGCGTATCCGTTACGCGCTTCTCAAATCTCAAACGACGGGACGATCGCTTCAGATGGACAGCTGATGGATACGTCCTACGGACAAGGACAGATGCTGACGAACATTCTACATCTAGCGTCGATGTATGAAATTTTCCTGACAGATGGAACAATCTATCGTCCGACCCTTTTACAAGAGGAAAAAACGAAGCAAGTCTTTAAAAAGGATCTGCTGGATGCAAAAGACGCGAAGATGATTCGCGATGATCTTTATGACGTCGTCCATAACGGTTATACGCTCCCAGCTGACATCAAGGAAGTCGATGTTGCCGGTAAGACCGGTACGGCAGAATTGAAAAAGGCAGGCGAAACCGATGGAAAAGAGAATGGCTTCTTCGTCGGTTTCGATAACGACAAAAAAGATCTTCTCGTTGCCATCATGATTGAATCGGTCGAAAAAGAAGATCGTGGTAGTCCGTATGTATCGGGACTTGTCGCCGAAGTACTCAAACAAAATCGATGATCGGAGTGATTGCTTGATGATCCGCACGAGCCGTACTTCAGACCTCCCTGCCCTGCTTGCACTGACGGCAGAGACGTTCGAGCATCATAAGCGGTTATCGTCTCATTTTCATCCGGATGTTTTGACGCCATACACGCTCGAGTCATTAGGACAAATGCTCGATTCAGAACAACACCTCTGTCTGACGGCACTCAACGGAGACGACATCACCGGTTACTTGTTTGGTAAGTGGACAGCGCCAGCAGCCAATCGATTCACGCCTGTCCGGATCTTGAACATCACTGACGTCGGTGTCAACGCTTCCCATCGTTCATCCGGAATTGGTCGCCAGTTGATGCAGGCGGCAGAAGAACTCGCGCTCGAGCGAGGTGTTGCTGCGGTTCGATTGAACGTCTGGGCGGTCAACGACCGTGCCGCAACGTTTTATGAGGAACTCGGATTCGAACCACTGTATACCAACTTGCAGAAGTCGCTCGTTCAACAGTGACATCTATATGAAAAAGAAGCTGACTCAAAAAAAGAATGACGCGTCTTTTCACACCCTTTCCTCAGGCGAGACACAAGCCATCTTTCCTGCTTCATTCAAGCAGAAAAGCGGGTCTTGTTCGTCTCTAACAGCGCATAAATGCGCCTGTTCCTGTAAGAGTGGTGTGTGACGCGTCATTCTTTTTGTTACGAGATAAGGGTGGCAAATCATCATTCTGCCACCCTTATCTTTGTAGAGACTGACTTTTGAGTCAGCTCCTTTTTATTAATGCGACGGCGTCGCCGCAAGACGTGCTGCCATCAACTGTTGAATTGTTTCTCGATCGTTCTGATGCAGTAAATCGACGATTTTACTGCCGACGATGACCCCCGAGACTGGGCGGCTCAGTTGTTTGACATGTTCCGGTGTACTAATCCCGAACCCGGCAAGTACAGGTACTGGACTGTTTGCTGCAACGTTCGCTAAGTGGTCTTCGAGCGCAGTATCAAACGTCGTCTGTCCGCCTGTCGTTCCGTTGACCGTGACCGCATAGAGGAATCCTTCACTTTTATCGGCAATCTTTTGGATTCTCTCCATCGGACTCGTCAAGGAGACGAGTTGAACGAGCGCGATGTCCGACTTATCTTCTTGTTCGAAGAACTGTTCGCTCTGCTCAAGCGGCAAATCAGGAATAATCAGTCCGTCGACCCCGACTTCGCGACATGTCGCTAGAAACGCCGTTAATCCGTAGCGGAAAATCGGATTTAAGTACGTCATCAAGACGACCGGAACATCGACGGTCTGACGAGCAACGCGAACTGCCTCGAGGACATCCTTCAGTCCAACGTTCGCTTCTAGTGCCCGGAGTCCCGCTTCTTGAATGACTGGACCGTCAGCGACAGGATCCGAAAACGGAACACCGACTTCAATCGCTGTCGCTCCGGATTCAGCGAGAAACGACAGGATTTCCGGGAGTTGATTGATTCCTCCATCTCCCCCCATGACGTACGGAATGAAGGCTTTCTCCCCTTTGCTCGTAACGGTACGAATGGCTGTTTCTAATCGCATCACGCTTCCCCCTTTAGTGCGTTTCTGACAGTGACGACGTCTTTATCGCCCCGTCCTGATAAGCAGATGACGAGAATTTCTTCCTTGTCCATCTCTGCAGCGAGTTGTGTCGCATAGGCAATGGCGTGTGCCGACTCAAGTGCCGGGATGATTCCCTCCTTGCGGCTCAACAGCTGAAGTGCTTCGAGTGCTTGTTCATCGGTCACCGCTTCATATTGGACGCGACCGATATCTTTTAGCAAGCTATGCTCCGGTCCGACACCCGGATAATCCAGTCCAGCTGAGATCGAGTGCGCTTCTTGTACTTGACCATGGGCATCCTGTAAGAGATACATCATCGAGCCGTGCAAGACACCGACCTCTCCTTTTGTCATCGTCGCTGCGTGTTTTTCTGTGTCGATTCCGCTGCCCGCTGCTTCGATTCCGTACAATTTTACATCTGTATCATCGATGAACGGATGGAACATCCCGATCGCATTACTACCGCCGCCGACACAAGCGACGATCGCCTCTGGCAGACGCCCCTCTTTTTCGATGATTTGACGTCGTGTCTCTTTTCCGATGACCGCTTGGAAATCACGGACGAGTTGCGGGAATGGGTGGGGTCCGAGAACAGAACCCATCAAGTAATGCGTGTCTTCGACATGTTTGACCCAGTAACGGAGTGCTTCATTGACGGCATCTTTAAGTGTCCGACTGCCTTGTGTGACCGGGATGACGGTTGCTCCAAGTAACTCCATCCGGAAGACGTTCAACTCTTGACGACGGACGTCCTCTTCTCCCATGAAGATGACACACTCGAGATCGAGTAAGGCACAGACCGTCGCAGTCGCGACACCGTGTTGTCCTGCCCCTGTCTCAGCAACGATTTTTCGTTTCCCCATCCGTTCAGCCAATAACGCTTGACCGATCGTATTGTTGATTTTATGGGCACCAGTATGGTTCAAGTCTTCTCGTTTCAAGTAGATCTTTGCGCCACCGATCGTTTGCGTCAAATGTTCGGCAAAATAAAGTGGTGTTTCACGTCCGACGTATTCTTTCAATAACTCGTCCATTCGCGCTTGAAACGCTGGATCTTCTTTTACCGTTGCGTAAGCTTCTTCGAGTTCGATCACCGCGTGCATCAATGTTTCCGGGATGTAGCGTCCTCCGTATTTACCGTATTGTCCGAGTGTATCTGGTTGTGCGTAGCTCATACTTCTCTCTCCTTTACGGCATCTGCGAATGCCTGCATTTTGATGGGATCTTTCCGTCCATCCGTCTCGATGCCACTTGAGACATCGACGGCGAACGGGTGATATCGTTTGATTGCTTCTCCGACGTTTCCTGCTGTCAAGCCACCGGCAATGAATAGTGGACGATCGGCTTGAATGTCTCGTGACCAGTCGAATGTCTCGCCACTTCCAGCAACCGGTGCGTCGACGAGCAAATACTCCGTCTGTTGCTCTATTTCTGCGATGTTCGTTACCGGAATCGCTTGAATGACGGGAACTGGTATCTCTCCGTCCGGAATGACACCATGAATTTGGACGAGATCTAGCGCGACTTGCTCGACGGCGTCGGTCACCTGCTGATAGGTCGGGGAGACGAAGACACCGACGACCTGGACCGTACTCGGAATGTCGCGTCTAAGACGCGCCGCCTCTTCTAGCGTGACCTGTCGTTTGCTTTTAGCAAAGACGAAGCCGATGTAGTCCGCTAAGCGAACTGCCGCTTCGACATGTTCTCTTTCCCGGAGACCACAGAACTTAATCCGTGTCATACGCGAACGCCACTCACTTCTCGAATGAAGACTTGTGGATCGTCTGCCCGCATCAACGTCTCACCTACGAGGATCCCGTCTGCACCGGCAGCGTGTAATCGCTGTGCTTCCTCGACTGTCTTGATGCCACTCTCGCTGATATACCGGACGTCCGGTTGTTTTTGTTCGAGTAATCCGACCGATGTCTGTAAATCGACTTCGAACTTTTTCAAGTTCCGGTTGTTGATGCCAATGATTTGCGCACCGATCGCCTCTGCCCGGCGTAACTCCTCTTCGTCATGGACTTCGACTAAGACCTCAAGTCCTTCCGCGTAAGCATATGCATACAAGTCAGCAAGCGTCTCCTGCTCGAGAGCGGCGACGATCAGGAGAATCAACCGTGCCCCATGTGCTTTTGCCCGGTCAATTTGAATCCGATCAATCATGAAATCCTTACAAAGCACCGGGATGTCGACTGCTGCAGCGACTGCCGCTAAATCGTCCATCGATCCTTTGAAGTACGTCTCGTCCGTCAAGACAGAGATGACAGTCGCCCCACTCGCTTCATATTGTTTGGCCTGAGCGATGACGTCGACGTCGAGTGCGATGGCCCCTTTTGATGGCGAAGCTCGTTTAATTTCCGCGATGACGGATAAATCCGCTCCGGCTAGTCGTTGCTTAATCGACGGCTTCAATGCCTCCCGATCAATCCGTTCGACACCAGTTAATTTTAATTGCAGGACTTCTGTCCGTTTCGTTTCGATGATGCGATCTAAGATATTCATCCGATTGCTTCCTCCCGTGTCATTTGTCGTAATTGATTCAATCGTTCCATCGCCCGTCCTGAGTCGATGCTATCTGCTGCTAAGGCGATCCCTTCTTCGATCGTTTTCGCCCGATTTGCTGCAAAGAGAGCAATTCCCGCATTGAGTAGAACCGTGTCGCGATAAGCACCATGCTCTCCACCAAGAACACGGAGTAAAATCGCCGCATTCTCTTGTGCACTACCTCCGCGAATTGCTTCAAGCGGTGCGGTCTTCAGTCCGACTTCCTCCGGGTGAAGACTGAAGCGGATCAGCTCACCTTCGTCGAGTAAGACGAGTTGGTTCGTTCCGGCAAGGGATGCTTCATCCATTCCATTCGCACCATGTAAGACGATTGCTCGCTTCCGCCCGAGTCGGTGCAATGTCAACGCCATCGTCTCAAGCATATCCTCCCGGTAAATTCCTAATAGTTGTGTCTTGAGCGGGACCGGATTCGTCAACGGTCCGATCAAGTTAAAGATCGTTGGAATCCGCAGATCGCGTCGGACCTTCATGATTTGCTTGACGCGTGGGTGCATCCGTTGCGCAAACAAGAAGGCGATTCCGTTCGACTCGAGCTGTTCTGCTAAACGCTCTGGTGTCGTATCAAGTGAAACCCCGAGTGCTTCGAGCACATCAGCGCTGCCTGTTTTACTTGAGACACTCCGATTTCCGTGCTTTGCGACTTTCATGCCGGCACCGGCTAGAACGAAGGCGGCTGTCGTACTGATGTTGAACGATTGTGAGCCGTCGCCTCCCGTGCCGCAGTTATCCATGAAATCGCCGGTGACTGGAATGTCGAGGGCGACCTCGCGCATGATCGAAGCGAGACCGGCTAGTTCTTCTGCAGTCTCCCCTTTTGCTTTCAATGCGACGAGAAAAGCGGCAATTTCGCTATCGGTCACGTCTTCCGCAAACAGTTCGCGTGCTGCCTGTTGCATCTCTTCGTATCGTAAATGTTTCGCTTCTGCTAGTTTCAATAACGTCTCTTTCATCGTTCGTCACTCCTTTGTCAATTCAATGAATCGTTCAATCATCTGCTGTCCTTGTGGTGTTCCGACGGATTCCGGATGGAACTGGATTCCGAACGTCGGATGCGTCCGGTGCTCGAGTGCCATGATCGTCCGGTCATCCGTTTCTGCCGTGATGACGAGCTCCGTCGGTAAGTCGTTTCGAGCGACGATCAGCGAATGATAGCGCATGACCTCTAACGTTTCCGTCATTTCGTCGAAGAGTTGTCCCGATTGTCGAATCATCGATGTCTTCCCGTGCATGATGACCGGTGCTTCGACGACGCGTCCTCCGAATGCTTCGCCGATTGCCTGATGTCCGAGACAGACACCGAGAATCGGTACTCGACCCGATAATTGACGAATGAGATCGATGCAGATGCCAGCGTCAGCCGGGCGACCGGGACCGGGTGAGAGAATGATGCCGTCTGGTTTCATCTCGCGTAGTTCTTCGATGCTGACCGCATCGTTTCGAATGACGTGAACGTCCGTATAAACGGATGCGTATTGGTATAGGTTATAGGTAAAAGAATCATAATTATCAATTAGGATGATCATTTCCAAACCTCCAGTAGTGATTTCGCTTTGTGTAACGTCTCCTGGTACTCGAGGCGTGGAATCGAATCGTAAACGATACCAGCCCCTGCTTGAACAGAAGCGACACCATCCTTGATCACCATCGTCCGGATAGCGAGGGCAAAATCCATATTCCCCCGAACATCGAAATAGCCGACAGCCCCGGCATATACTTCTCGTTTCACCTGCTCGTACTGGTCAATCAACTGCATCGCTCGGATTTTCGGAGCTCCCGTGACCGTCCCAGCCGGTAGACAAGAGACGAGTGCGTCTGCGCCGGTCTTTCCGTCTGCTAACGTTCCTTCAACGACGGAGACAAGGTGCATGACGTTCTTGAAGCGCTCGATTTGCATGAATCGCGTCACCTCGACGGTACCAATCTGACAAATCCGACCGAGGTCGTTGCGTCCAAGATCGACAAGCATTCGATGTTCCGCTCGTTCCTTCTCGTCGTGCAGCAACTCTTCTGCTAACCGTCCATCTTCCTCTTTCGTCTTCCCCCGGCGGCGTGTACCGGCAATCGGATTCGTCGTCACGCGATTCCCTTTGACTTGGACCAAACTTTCCGGGGAGGCCCCGAGTACGATTGCTTCGCCTAAGTCGATATAGAAGAGATAAGGGCTCGGATTGTCCTTGCGGAGCTTCCGATAAAATTGGAACGGATCACCTGAGAACGTCGCATCAAGTCGTTGCGAGAGAACCAGTTGGAAGACGTCGCCTTGGCGGATGTGTCTCTTCGCTTGTTCGACGAGTCCTTCAAACGTCTCTTGATCCATTAACGGTTCATAGACGACATCCCGGAGTGGACGCTCGATGTCCGTTCGCTCCCGTGGTTGCTCAAGTTGCGCTTTCCGTTCTGCTAAACGTTGACGTAATTCATCACGATCAGTGATGCCACCAAGTGACGTTTGAATCAAATGAACACGATGCTCGAGATGATCGAACATGATGATTTGGTCGTATACGGCGAGCAGCGCGTCCGGTAGTTGGCGCGTTTGTTCCGGAACCGCTCCGAGCGTTTCATAGGCGCGCATCATGTCGTAACCGACATATCCGATCCCACCCGCTAAAAACGGAAGGTCTTCTTCAACTCCACCCCGGAGGATCATCTGTTGCATCAGTCGTACTGGATCACCCGTTTCCTGCGTCAATCGACCTGTCGTCAACTGTTCCCGCGTCACGGTCCGTCCCTCTGCGCGAATCATCTCCACCGGATCAACACCGATGATCGAATACCGTCCTTGATCCGTATGCGCAGAACTTTCAAGCAAACATTTCTGTGTTCCGCTCAGTTGTTGAAAAATCATGATTGGCGTCATCTCGTCGCCGTTTAGTTCAAGTTGTTCGATAATAAGTGTGTCTGTCTGAACCATCCCTGTTCGCCTCCTGGAATATAAAAAAGTCCCCCACACAGCGTATGCTGCATGGAGGACGATTATCTCGCGGTGCCACCTCTCGATTGGAACGGTTCGACCGTTCCCACTCTGTCTGATGCGTCTAATAAGAGACATCATAGCCTACGATAACGGGGGCATCCGTCGCGACCTACTTCTTCGTTCAGCCACGCTCTCATGAGACCATTCACGAAACCTCGCCGTACGGAAGTCGCACCATTCTTCCGCTCTCTGAAACGCCGATGTTGTCTCGCTACTTAACTCACTCTACGATTTGTTCGATTCGATTGTATACGAAAAGGGTCTTCTCGCCCATTCATGTAGAACATGAAGGACGGGAAGACCCGCGGTACCACCTTCGTTGACGATGCTGACACCGTCCCCTTTGAAACGAACCGGACCGTTGTCCTGATTCGTCGACCCCGATAACGGGAGGAACCCGTCAGAGCCTACTACCCATTGAAGGGATTCGGTCTGAAGCTCAGAAGGCCATTCGCTTGTTGCCCGATACTGATTCGCACCACCCATCAGCTCTCTTGAATCGTTTCACAAGTTACTTCTCTTCGTCTTTGCTATCGTGTGTTGAATTGATTCTTATATTACGATGCTTCTTCTTCCCTGTCAACTGGAAAAACTCAGTATAAGGAAAGTTGGTTCGGATCAATCGATTCGAGCGCTTGTTTGACAGTTTGTAGGAACTGTCCGGCAACGAGTCCGTCGAGCACCCGGTGGTCGATCGACATACAGAGGTTGACCATGTCGCGTGCTGCAAACATGCCGTTCACCCAAACTGGACGTTTGACGATTGATTCAACGGATAGAATCGCCGCCTGCGGGAAGTTAAGGATCGGTGCTGATTGGATTGAACCGAATGAGCCCGTATTGTTAACCGTAAACGTCCCGCCCTGCATCTCTGCAGACGACAACGTGCCGGCTTGTGCCCGTTTCCCGAAGTCATCAATCGCGCGTGCGATCCCCTTAATGCTTAGTTCATCCGCATTCTTGACGACTGGTACGAACAGAGCGTCCTGCGTCGCGACAGCAAGTGATAGGTTGATCGCTTTCTTTTGAATGATCTTATCTCCCGCCCATGTCGAGTTCATGATTGGATGTTTCTTCAATCCTTCGACTGTCGCCTTCATGAAGAATGGTAAGAACGTCAATTTGACCCCTTCTTGTTTGAAGAACGCATCTTTATGACGATTACGTGCTTCGACCAAGTTCGTGACATCGACTTCGATCATCAACCAAGCATGTGGCGCTTCGTGCTTCGCGCGAACCATGTTCGAAGCGATTGCTTGACGCACACCGGCAGTCGGAATCTCGATGTCGCCTGTTTCCGTCGGTTGTGGTGCAATGACCGGACGTTTTGGTGCGGGTGGTGCTTCTGCCGGAGGCGCTACCGGAGCCGCTTGCGCTTCCGGTTTTGGTTCCGTTGCTTGTGGTGTCGGGATCGATCCAGACTCGATCAATTTCAAGAGATCTTTCCGGGTAATCCGGCCGCCCGCTCCCGTTCCCGTCACTTGTTCAAGATCAATGCCGTGTTCGCCTGATAATTTCAAGACCGCTGGTGAATAGCGTTTTTTCATCGATGTATCAGCCGACGTCGTCTCTTCGACAGCTGGCACTTCTTGTTCAGTCGCCGCGACTTCCGTTGATCCGCCGCTGACTTGCATCGTGACGATCGCGTCACCGACTTGCAACGTATCGCCTTCTTCTGCAAGTAGTTTTTCAATCACACCATCAAACGAAGATGGGACTTCTGCCGTTACCTTATCGGTAATGACTTCTGCAATCGGATCATATTTTTTGACAGTATCGCCCGGTTTGACGAGCCACATCGAAATCGTTCCTTCAGTAACACTTTCCCCGAGTTGTGGCATCGTAAGTGTTTCAGTCTTCATCGGTCAGTTCCCCCTTAGTATGCGTGTAACGTCCGGATTTTATCTTCAATTTTCTCGCTTGAGATGTTGAAGAACTTCTCCATCGTCGGAGCGTATGGCATCGCTGGGACGTCTGGACCACAGAGTCGTTCGATTGGTGCATCGAGATCGAACAATGCTTCTTCTGCAATGATCGCCGACACTTCACTCATGACGCTACCTTCTTTATTGTCTTCCGTGACGAGCAAGACTTTCCCCGTCTTTTTCGCTGCTTCGACGACTGCTTCGCGGTCGATTGGATAGACGGTCCGCAAGTCAAGGATGTGGACATCGATTCCGTCTTTTTCAAGGCGTGTTGCTGCCTCAAGTGCCATATGAACACATAGTCCGTAAGTGATGATTGTCACGTCTTCACCCTCACGCTTGACGTCTGCTTTACCGATTTCGACCGTATAGTCGCCTTCAGGAACATCCCCTTTTAACAGACGATAGCCTCGTTTGTGCTCAAAGAACAAGACCGGATCATTCGAACGAATCGCTGCCTTTAGCAATCCTTTTGCGTCATATGGATTCGATGGGATGACAATTTTCAGACCAGGCGTCGAGTTGAACATCGCTTCGACCGACTGAGAATGATAAAGTGCCCCGTGAATACCGCCGCCGAACGGTGCGCGGATGACGATCGGACACGTCCAGTCATTGTTCGAACGGTACCGAATCTTCGCTGCTTCACTGACGATTTGGTTGACCGCTGGCATGATGAAGTCAGCGAATTGCATTTCAGCAATCGGACGCATGCCGTACATCGCAGCTCCAATTCCGACACCGGCAATCGCACTCTCAGCGAGTGGTGCATCGATGACCCGTTCTTCTCCGAATTGTTCGAGCAATCCTTGTGTCGCCCGGAAAACACCACCACGGACACCGACGTCTTCGCCGAGGATGAAGACGGACTCGTCGCGTTCCATCTCTTCTTTGATTGCACTATTGATCGCTTCGATTAAACTTAACGTCGTCATTTCGTTTCCTCCTCGTCGTACACGTAACGTAATGCATTTTCTGGCGCATCGTAAGCTGCTGCTTCCGCATAAGCCGTTGCTTCGTCGACTTCTTTCTCCATCGCTTGTTCGATTTCAGTCGCTGATTCTTCCGTCAGGACGCCCATTTCAATCAAACGCGCACGGAAGAGTTTGATCCCGTCACGTGCTTTTAAGGCATCGAGTTCTTCAGCAGAACGGTACGATTTATCGTCATCATCGGATGAGTGTGGCACGAGGCGTTCGACTTCAACTTCGATCAAGGTCGGACCTTCTCCCCGTAATCCGCGCTCGCGTGCTTCCTTGACGACCTTATAGACAGCGAGTGGATCGATGCCGTCTACCGTATAGCCAGGCATTCCGTAGCCGATTGCCCGATCAGCGACGTGTTTCGCCGACAGCTGTTTCGAAAGTGGTGTCGAAATCGCGTATTTATTGTTTTCACAGAACAAGATGACCGGGAGTTTATGAATTCCGGCGAAGTTCGCCCCTTCATGGAAGTCTCCTTGGTTTGAAGAGCCCTCTCCGAACGAGACGTAAGCAACGAGTGGTTCCTTACGCATCTTCGCAGCAAGTGCGATCCCGACAGCATGTGGGACTTGTGTCGTGACCGGACTTGAACCCGTGACGATGTTCAAGGCACGTGAACCGTAGTGTCCTGGCATTTGACGACCACCTGAGTTCGGATCTTCTGCCTTTGCGAATGCCGACAGCATGATATCGCGTGACGTTTGACCGAAGTGTAAGACGACGCCTAAATCCCGGTAATACGGCAAAATGTAGTCCGTTCCTTTTTCAAGGGCGAACGCTGCACCGACTTGAGCCGCTTCTTGTCCTTGACATGAGACGAGGAAGGGAATTTTACCCGCTCGGTTCAACTTCCACATCCGTTCGTCGATCTTCCGCGCACGGACCATCGTTTCGAACATCTGAATCGCGTCCTGTTCCGTTAATCCGAGTTCTACTAATTCTTTGAATTCTATTTTTTCCATCCGTAATTCCTCCTTAGGCGTGAACCGCGAGTCCGTCGACGGCAAGTGCTGCTTCACCGAATGCTTCTGACAAGGCCGGGTGCGGATGCACGAGCTGTCCGACTTCCCATGCCGTTGCATTGAGTACGAGCGCTAATCCACCTTCACTGATCAGTTCCGTTGCTTTTGGTCCGACGATGTGAACGCCGACGAGATCATCTGTCTTCGCATCGGAGACGAGCTTGATGAAGCCTGCCGCCTCTCCTTCGATCCGCGCTTTCCCTAATCCATTGAACGAGAAGCTCCCTACCTTGACGTCCATTCCGGCACGTTTTGCTTCGTCTTCCGTCAAACCGACCGATGCCGCTTCCGGTACGCTGTAGATACAACGTGGTACGAACGCATATTCAAGTGGTGTCGTCGTTCCGTGGACGATCGCCTCGACCGCTTTGACACCTTCTGCTGACGCGACGTGCGCCAGTTGTAAGCGACCGATGACATCTCCGATCGCATAGATATGTTGATCCTTCGTCCGGAAATGGTCATCTACTTGGATGAAGCCATTTTCGACGACGATATTCGTGTTTTCGATCCCGATGCCTTCGACGTTCGCCATTCGACCGATCGCGACGAGCAACTTATCCGCTTCAAGCGTCGTTTGTTCTCCATTACGGTCAATCGCGATCGAGACACCGTCTTCTGACATCCGGAATGTGTCACTTTGTGCAGCTGCGCCGGTATGAATCTTGACGCCCCGCTTTTTCAGTTGACGGGCGACTTCACGACTGACTGCCGCATCTTCCGTCGGTAAAATCCGATCGCTGAATTCAACGACCGTTACTGCGACGTCAAAATCCGTCAACATCGATGCCCATTCGACACCGATGACGCCACCACCAATGATGACGATCGATTTTGGCAAATCTGCCATATCGAGTGCATCATCCGAACTGAGGACATACTCTGAATCAAAAGCAAGTCCGTTCAATGGACGTGGACGTGACCCTGTCGCGACGATCAATTGACGCGGAAGGATCAACTCACCTTCGCCTTCTTCCGGTTCGACGCTGATCGTTCCCGGCATCGGTGAAAAGATACTTGGTCCAAGAATCGAACCCCGACCATGAAAGACTTCAATCTTTCCTTTTTTCATCAGGTGCTGAATGCCTGCTTCTAATCCATCTACGATCTCTTGTTTACGTTGTTTGACCTGTTCGAATCGTAAAAACGATTCCGGTACGTCCACGCCATATGTAGCAGCGTGTTTGACCGTCTGATAGACTGCTGCTGATTTCAAAAAGGCTTTAGATGGGATACAGCCACGATGTAAGCATGTCCCGCCTAATTTTCCTTGTTCCACGATTGCTACCGACTTCCCGGCTTGTGCCGCACGGATCGCGGCGACATATCCACCGGGTCCGCCACCTAGGACAACGACGTCGAATTCTCTAGCCATGTTGGTTCGCCTCCATATTCCTTAACTTCTTCTTCCCCACGTAAGACACGCAACACTCCTTCTGCGAGCGCCTGCAACTCATCTTCACCAGGACTACGTACGACTTGACCGAGGTGGGCGATGCGTTCTTCGATCGCACGCGTCAACCGATCACTATAGGCAAGTCCGCCTGTTAGGATGATCGCGTCGATCTGACCGAACAAGACGGCACTTTGACCAGCGATCTCTTTTGCGACCCGGTACGCCATCGCGTCATATAACAACGCCGCTTTTTCGTCGCCTTCTTCAATCCGGCGTTCGATCTCGATCGCGTCAAACGTTCCCAAGTGCGCGACAAGTCCGCCTGACCCAACGACCAGACGCTTCATCTCTTCAAGTTTATACTTGGTACTATAACATAGTTCTACTAGTTGACCAACAGGTAGCGATCCGCTGCGTTCTGGCGAAAACGGTCCTTCTCCATCGAGCCCGTTGTTGACATCGATGACACGCCCCTCTTGGTGCGCACCGACCGTAATCCCGCCGCCCATGTGTGCGATGATCAGGCGCAGTTCCTCATAGGGACGCCCGATTTCCTTCGCGTACCGCTTCGCGACAGCTTTTTGATTCAAAGCATGGAAAATACTCTTTCGTTCAAGTTCAGGTAAGCCTGTAATCCGCGCAATCGGCTCGAGTTCGTCAACGACGACTGGATCAACGATGAACGATGGGATATCGAGTGTCCGAGCAATCTCATCCGCGAGGAGTCCGCCGAGATTCGAGGCATGGACGCCAAAAATACCGCTGAGTAAGTCTTCTCGCATTTCTCGATTGACGGCATACGTACCACTGACGAGCGGCCGGAGTAGTCCTCCGCGACCCACGACTGCAGTAAGCGCTTTCAAATCAATCTGCTCTTCAGACAATACTTCGAGTAACACATGACGACGCATCTCCAGCTGCGCTGGAAGCGGTCCTCCGACCGCCTCCGCTGGATGGCGTAACGTCTTCGTGAACACCTGGTTCGCCCCTTCGAAGATACCGATCTTCGTCGACGTCGAACCGGGATTAATCGTTAAAATACGTTCGCTCATGGATATCCTCCTCTGATCAGCCACGTGATCCTAGAATGTTTTTATCACGACGCAAGAATTGGCTGCGGGCACTGCGCATCGTTGCGATACGCTCTTCTGCCATTTTCTCAGCCGCACGGTATGTCGGTAAATGATCGCGTTTTGCGATTTCGAACACTTTCGTGACCGCATCGTAGACGAGTTCAACTTTTTTCATGGCACGATCACGGTTGTATCCATCGAGTTCATCGGCAACGTTGATGACACCACCAGCATTGATGACGAAGTCTGGTACGTATAAAATATCGCGTTCTTCGAGCATGTCACCGTGACGGTCTTCTTTGAGTTGGTTATTTGCTGCACCGGCGATGATCTTGACTTTCAATTGTGGAATCGTCTCGTCGTTCAATGTCGCACCGAGGGCACATGGTGCGAAGATATCTGCTTCGACACTGTAGATGTCTTCTGGTGCGACGATCAAGGCACCGAATGCTTCTTCTGCACGTTGAAGTGCTTCTTGATTGATGTCTGTGACGATCAGTTTCGCCCCTTCTTCATGTAAATGACGGCATAGATTAAAGGCAACGTTACCGACACCTTGGATCGCAATCGTTTTTCCACCAAGTGAATCTGTTCCGTACACTTCTTTTGCCGCTGCTTTCATTCCACGATAGACACCGTATGCCGTAACCGGTGATGGGTTACCACTTGATCCGAATGCTGGGCTGACACCAGTAACGAAATCTGTCTCCATGTGGATGTAATCCATGTCTGCAACTGTCGTATTGACATCTTCTGCTGTGATGTAACGACCGTTCAGTGACTGGACGTAACGTCCGAATGCCCGGAAGAGTGCTTCTGACTTTTGTGTCTTCGCATCGCCGATGATGACCGCTTTACCACCACCAAGGTTCAACCCAGCGGCTGCGTTCTTATACGTCATTCCTTTTGATAAACGGAGCGCATCAATCAATGCCTCTTCGTCTGATGCATAGTTCCACATGCGAAGTCCACCGAGTGCCGGTCCGAGTGTCGTGTCATGAATCGCAATGATTGCTTTTAATCCTGATACTTTATCGTGGCAAAAAACGACTTGTTCGTAATCTTCCATCTCCATTGTTTCAAAGATGCTGAAGCGTGACTCTACGTTTGTTTCGACCATTTTAAGTTCCTCCTCAGATTGTTTGTTTTACTTTTTTCGTCTGTTGGGCATTTAATAGCGCAAAGGCTAGTGAGTACATTTTTGCTTCTGCTGTATCGGCACGGCTGGTCAAAACGACTGGCGCCCGCGCTCCGACGAGAATCGCCGCAACCGAGGCATGTGCGAAATACATGAGTGATTTGTAGATGACGTTTCCGACTTCAATTTGCGGAACGACGAGTAAATCCGCCTGACCTGCTACGTCTCCCGTTAGCCCTTTTTGCTGGGCAGCGACGAGATTTACGGCATTGTCGAGTGCGAGTGGTCCGTCTACAAGGCAATCCTTGATTTGACCACGTCGGTTCATTTGTGTTAGCAGAGCGGCATCAATCGTTGCCTGCATCGTTGGATTGACGACTTCGACAGCTGCTAAGACTGCGACTTTTGGTAAGCCGTATCCAAGCGCTCGTAAGGCGGAGACACCGTTTTCGATGATCTTTACTTTGTCTTCGAGTGTCGGTTGGATGTGAATCGCTGCATCGGTTAATCCGATTGCTGATTCACGCCCCGGTACTTCGAACAAGGCGACATGCGACAAGACATTCCCTGAACGCAGACCCGTTTCTTTGTTCAAGACAGCTTTCATGAACGTTGCTGTCGGAACAAGACCTTTCATCAAGACGCTCGCATCCCCTTTGCGAACGGCATGAGCGGCACGCTCTGCCGCTTCTTGTGATGTAGAAGTGTGCGTGATCACGAACTGTGACTCTCGTAATGCTCGTTTTTGAATCATCTGCTGAATCCGTGTCGCATCCCCGAACAAATGAAAACGTGCTAAATCGTTCTCAATTGCTAATGCGACAGCATCCATCACTTCTTCGTCATCCGCAGCTGCAATCGCAACGACGGAATCTTCGAGTCGAGCTGCCTGCTCGACCATTTCACTGAATCTCACCGTATTCCCCCCTCACCTGTCATACATAAATAGTAATAGCAATTTTCGTGCCAATTCAAAAGAGACGGTAGGTTAAGCAAGAACGTCTTTAATTTTGCACGCTTTTGCATTTTTTGCAATATATTGCACGCAAAAATTTGCGCTTCACGAATAGATGTTAAATCGTTCCACTTTGTAATAAAGTGCCCGAAGAGAAATTCCGAGTTGTTTCGCCGCTTCTGTTTTGTTGCCATTAAAGGCAGTAAGCGCTTCCCGAATCAACCGTTCTTCGACGTGTGACATCTCGTCCGATAAATGCTTGATTTCCTTTTTCTGTCTCGTCGTGACTTTCGTTGTTTGTGGCACGACAAGCTGAAGATGACCTTTTCGTAAGACGGTTTCTGTTTTATCCGTAAAAATCAACGCGCGACCGATGACATTTTCAAGCTCGCGGACATTTCCTTTCCACGGTTGCTTCTTCATTGCTTCAAGTACATCATCTGAGATCCGTCCGACCGATCGTCCATAACTTTGATTCAATTTACGGAGTAAGTGCAAGGTCAATGGTGCGATATCATCCGGTCGCTCACGTAGTGCCGGTATGTGAATCGGTAAACGATTGATCCGGTAGTAGAGATCTTCTCGGAACTCATTCATGATGATCTTTTGCTCTAGATTCGCATTCGTCGCCGCGATAATCCGGACATCGACTGGAATCGCCTTCGTCCCACCGACGCGAACGACTTCATTTTCCTGTAACACCCGTAATAGTTTGGCCTGGACGTCGAGTGGTAGTTCGCCAATCTCATCTAAGAATAGCGAACCCCCGTGTGCTTCTTCGAAATATCCCCGCTTCCCACCACGTCGCGCTCCTGAGAACGCGCCTTCCTCGTACCCGAATAGTTCACTTTCGAGTAACGTCGGTGCGATTGCCGCACAGTTGACGCGGACGAATTGTTCATATTTACGTTCGCTCGCTGCATGGATCGCATGTGCAAACAATTCCTTGCCGGTTCCGGATTCACCGCGAATCAAGACGTTGACGGGCATCGTTGCCGCAAGCTTTGCTTGATCGACGACGAAGCGCATCGCTTCACTCTCAGCGATGATATCGTCAAAAGTATATTTAGCTTCGAGCGTCCGGATTTTTTGGCGCGCTGCCTTCAATTCTTTGGCGAGTGCCTTCATTTCCGAAATATCCCGAATGACCCCAACGGAACCGCGGACTTGTCCATCGACGATGACGGGTGCCGCATTGACGATGATATCACGTTGATCTTGCCCGATCTTCATGCGAACATCCCGCACGTTCTCGCCCGTATTCAAGACTTTCAAATGAACGGATTCCTGCATTCCGATATCGGCACTTGCCGGTTTTCCGACGACGTCTCGCTCCGTGAAACCAGTCATACGCGTATATGCTGGATTGATCAGCATCGTCTGTCCGTCTTGATCGGCGACGGAAATCGCCTCGCTCGTACAATGAATGATTGCTTCGAGCATTTTCTCTTTTTCAGTCAATCGCTCAAGCAACACTCTGACGAATTCACCCGGTAAGACCGCCGCTCCCGGAAAATCATGAATCAATTGCTCAAGTACGCCAGTTTCTCCTGTAGCGTCAATGATGAAATCGACATCAGCTCCTTCAAAAGCTGACCAGTTCGTTTCAATCCGAATGTCCGCACGCCGTGCAAGCGCCACCCCAGGCGCATCCATGTTTGGATCGACAAGACCAATGACCGTTAATAATGGTGAACGTTGAAACGCATGCAGGACTTCTGTTCCCCCTTGACCAGCCCCGACGACGAGTAGATGATGCATATGAATTCCCCCTTTGAAACTGCTTACATTTCTATCGTACTCGGAATAAAATAGGGAAGCAAACCCGATTCGCAGAACGATCGATTTTTTGATACAATACGCTTGGAAAGGAGTGGCGTCCTATGCGTATCATTGGTTTGCTCTCATTATTAATCCCCGGCATCATCGGCGCGATTGGTATTAAGCTCATGCGTGATAGTGTTTTTCTAATTGCGCAAGTGCCGTTTAAATACTTAGGCGATGCGGCTTACGTATATGTATTGCAAGGTCTCGTTGGTTTGATTCTTGCGATGGGTGGCATTGGATTTGTCGCAGGATATGTCTTTTATCGCGATCGAAAACGTGGAAAAGTCTCCGATCGCTATCAAAAAAAATGAACACAGAAAAAGGTCCCCATCTCTTGAACTCATTTCAAGCGCGGGACCTTTTACTCATATAAAATTGGTTTCACTTACGGATGAACTCCTCTCATAGTTAGAACTATTCGTGTACTCCAAAACCTTAGGTGTTCCTCTTAATGAAGAGGTAGAAAGAAATCAGATCTGGCTATCGGGCTAACGATAGAATGGTGTTTCAGTTCCATCATCTGACTGTACTCGGGACCTAGGTGGAGCGTAATGTCATCCGCTTGAAGCAGTCAAACATTCGGTTGCTAACAATCACTGCTAGACAACACTCCTTTTCACGAACTGTACTTTTCATTTTAGACGATCCGTTACCTTCCACTTTTCCCTAGCTTCGAAATCATGGAAGCTCCCATTCATTCGAGATTTCCCATCTAGAATGAACAAGATACCTTGGTACGACTTCTACCAAGAGAATGTCGTCCGGCATTCTTGAGCCATTTACAGTTGGCGTTCTGAGATGATGTTCATCAACAGGATTTCCGGAGTCCTTGTCGACTCGACGTTCATCTGACGTCTTGCCAAATCATTTGGTACCTTTATTATAACAAACATTTCAGTTTATGCAATATTTATTTGCAAGCGCTATTATATATTTTTAGCTTTACGGTATGCTATAAGCAGATCGTAATCGAAAGGAGACCCTTCATGCGAAAAATCATCGTATTCGAACATCTATCGTTAGACGGTGTCATTCAAGCACCGAGCGGAAAGAATGAGGATGTGAGCAACGACTTCAAGCACGGTGGATGGACTGCTCCGTTTCAACATCCTGAGATCGGTCAGGTCATCCGTGGATGGATGCAAGAGGATTGCGCCCTGTTACTCGGTCGCGCGACTTACGAGCAATGGTCGAGTTACTGGCCACTCCATGCCGATATCTGGCCAGTTGCCGATCGTGCCATGAAGTATGTTGCTACGCGTCATACACCACCTATTCGTTGGCAGCCGACGACATATTTGAATCAACCGACTTCTGAACTAATACGCTTGAAACAACAGGACGGACCACCGCTTCACGTCTGGGGGAGTAGTCAACTCGTTCATACGCTTTATGAAGCTGATCTGATCGATGAACTTCGATTGATCCACTATCCAGTTATCGTTGGTTCTGGTAAACGTCTATTTCCAGACAACGGAATGACGCCCCTCACTTGGAACGTCACGAAACGACACACGTTTGATAACGGCGTGTTGATCGCTTGCTATGAGCGGGATCGGAACTAAAAACACACCGTCTATCCATTAGACGGTGTGTTTCCTTTAACCAGATTGTTCTTGATTCATATGACTTGAAACATACGAGATGAATTCCGAGTTCTTCGGACTTTTCTCTTGTTCGATTCGACCATTGAAGAGCTCGTGCTGTTGCATTCCTTCGTTCCAAGCGGACTTGATGGCGTGACGCATCGCTCGTTCGACGCGAGATGCCGTCGTTTGATGTTTTTTCGCAATCGTCGGATAGAGTTCCTTTGTGATCAATCCAAGTAAATCTTCCCGTTCTAGCACCATTAAGACAGCGTCCTTTAAATACGTGAAGCCTTTAATATGCGGAGCAATCCCCACTTCTCGCAGTGTCGTACCGACTTTTAAATCAATCGTTTCGACGATCGGTGCTTGTCCTTGATGCGTCACGAGACGAATTTTTTGAACGAGCTGATCCATGCTGAACGGTTTAAGTAAGAAGTACGATGCTCCGAGAGTGACCGCCTGTTGTGAGACCTCATCCTTACCGAAAGCACTCAACATGATGACAGCAGGATTCTTCTTTTTCTTCATCAACTCCTCGAGAACACCAAGCCCATCTAAATGAGGCATGATGATGTCGAGAAGCAATACATCCACTTCATGTTCTTTCATACGTTCGAGACAACTCTCGCCATTGTAGGCGACGCAAACGACTTCCATGTCTTCTTGCGCAGAGATATGCTGGCGAATCAGTTCGACCATTTCGCGATTATCATCTGCTATCCCGACTTTAATCAATCCTTACACCCCATTTTTAAGCGATTCTTTCATCGTCTTCGCCTGATCCATCAATTCCTCGGCATGGCGTAACGTCAAATCCGTCATATGTGCACCGGAAATCATCCGTCCTAGTTCGTTTCCTCGATCTGACTGAGACAAGACGTTGACCTGTGTCGTCGTACGATCCGTCTCCTCGATTTTCCGAATATAGAGATGTTGATCGGCCATCGAAGCGACTTGCGGTAAGTGCGTAATACAAAGCACTTGTCCGTCTACCGATAAACGATAGATTTTTTCAGCCATCGCTTGTGCGACACGACCCGATACTCCTGTATCGACTTCATCGAAAATGATCGAAGCAACTCCGACCGAGCGCGAGAAGATTGACTTCAGTCCGAGCATGATACGAGATAACTCCCCGCCCGATGCGACTTTTCCGAGCGACTTGAATGGTTCTCCCGCATTCGTCATGATGAAGAACTCCACTTGATCGATCCCGTTCTTGCGTAGCATCGGTGTCTTTCCGTCTTGAAGAAAACGAATTTCAAACCGCGCTTTTTCCATGTAGAGCTCACGTAACTCCAGATGAATCGCTTCGCTTAATTGAACGGCCGCTTTTCGACGCTGTTGCGACAGACGCCCACCTATCTCAAACAATTCGACTTCGAGCTGTTCGACTTCGGCTTTTAAGCGCTCAATCCGTTCATCTCGATTCGTCATCGTATCAAGTTCAACTCGAATTTTTTCCCCATACGCAATGACTTCCTCGATCGTCGCCCCGTATTTTCGTTTCAGTTGTTGAAAGACGGATAAACGTTGTTCGATCTCATCGAGTCGATTGGAATCGAACTCAAGTGTTTCAAGTTGATCTCGAATCGCATACCCGACTTCTTCGAGTCCATAAAAAGCGCTTGCGATCGCGTCACTCTGCTGCGAAAACTGTTCGTCGATGCTTGATGCTTGTTGTAGTTCACGCATCGCGTCTCCGACAGAGTCGATGCCGCGCATCTCATCATGCAAAGCATCGTATGCTGTCTTCAGTGACGCATATAGCTTCTCGAAATTCGCGAGACGATTTCGTTCGACGAGCAACTCGTCTTCCTCATGTGCTCGAAGTTTTGCGCCTTCGATTTCTTCCGTCTGAAACGATAGTAAATCAATCCGTTGAGCGAGTTCTTGCTCACTTTGCGCGAGCGATTGTAGCGCCGTCCGTTTTTCTTCATACGCTTGATAACCGGATTGATAGGCTTGAAGGAGCGGTGCAATCGTCTCTTGCGCGAAGTCATCGAGAATCGCTTGATGATACGTACTGTCCATTAAATGTTGATGTTCATGTTGCCCGTGCATGTCGACGAGGACACGCCCGAACTCCCGTAAGATCGTCAGTGTGACCAGCTTATTGTTGACGCGACAGACACTTTTCCCGGTCGCGAACAGATCACGTCGTAAGATGATCAATCCATCTTCGATATCGATACCATACTCTTCTGCGAGATCATAGACGAGATGGTCGTCTTCAATCAGAAACAATCCTTCTAGCTCCGCTCGATCTTCCCCGTATCGAACAAATTCCGCGGATCCACGTCCACCAATCAATAATCCGATCGCGTCGAGAACGATCGATTTACCGGCACCTGTTTCCCCAGTCAAGACGGTCATTCCTTTTTTAAAGTCGATCTGTAGCTCGTCAATGATCGCAAATTGTTTGATCGATAATTCAGCTAGCATCCTGTCAACTCCTTACAGCATTTCTAAAATTCGTTCGGTCACTTCTTTCGCTTGTTCCTCACTTCGTGCGATCAATAGGATCGTATCGTCCCCACACACCGTGCCAAGCAGTTCGTTCCAGCTCAAATGGTCCAGTAAGACGGCGACTGCGTTCGCATTTCCCGGCAGGACATGCATGACAATCAGATTTTGAGCAGAATCAATCGAGATGAAGCTGTCACCGAGCAGACGCCGCAATTTCCCGAGTGGGTTGAAGCGTTGGTCGGCGGGTAAGCTGTATTTATAACGTCCATCATTCAACGGAACCTTAACGAGATGAAGTTCCTTGATATCTCGTGATACCGTTGCCTGTGTCACCTTATATCCTGCATTCCGTAATTCCTCTACCAATTCATCTTGGGTTTCTACTTCCGACTGGGTGATGATCTCCCGAATCTTAATCAACCGTTGCCCCTTTGTCATTCCTGCACCTCACAGTATTCTTCGATGTTACTATTGTAATCCAATAAATCATTAAAAGTCCACGTTTGCCATTTTATTATACGGTTTTCGTCGCTCCGAACAACAATGAGGACGGACCCATGAACCGGATCCGTCCTCGTTTTCATCTGTTCGTTTAAAGACTAGCATGTGCTTGCTTGACTGTCTCTGTCGCATGGACAGATGGATCAAGTCCTGGTTGACCAAGGCGCGCATGCAATAAGAACTCGATGTTCCCCTCTCCACCGGTGATCGGCGAATAGTCGAGCTGTTTCACATAGAACCCTTGTTGAATGAAGAATTCAACCATCTCATCGAGGACGCGGACATGAATCCGTTCATCCCGCACGATGCCTTTTTTACCGATATCATCACGCCCCGCTTCGAATTGCGGTTTGACGAGCGCCATGACATCTCCTCCTTCGACGAGGATCGTCTTCAGAGGTGGAAGCATCAACCGTAACGAGATGAATGAGACATCAATCGTCGCAAACTGCGGCGCAACAGGGAACATGTCTGGTGTCGCATGCCGGAAGTTCGTTTTCTCCATCACCGTCACACGGTCATCCGAGCGAAGCTTCCAGTCCAGCTGATTGGAACCGACATCCAGCGCATACATATGTGCTGCTCCATTTTGTAAGGAGCAGTCGGTAAAGCCACCCGTTGACGATCCAATATCGAGACCTGTTTTACCCGTGACATCGAAATCGAATACTTGAAGTGCCTTTTCCATCTTGAAGCCTCCACGACCGACATAAGGCATCAACTGACCTTTGACGTGCAGATCGATGTCCGATTTGACCTTCTCACCGGCCTTCTCTAATCGTTCCGTACCACTAAAGACAAGTCCAGCCATGATCGATCGCTTTGCTTTTTCACGCGTTTCAAACAAACCGCGCTCGACGAGAAGAACGTCGAGGCGGATTTTTTTTACATTTTCCATGAATCGTCACACACTCTGTTTCTTTCCTTGATTGACGAAAGCGCGTACTTCTTCTGCGATTTGTCCAGGTAATAATCCGATTTCTTCCAGTAATTCGTTCACACCGCCATGCTCGATATACCAATCTGGAATACCAAAGCGTTTGACGCGTGGGAATGCTTCCTGCTCGTTCGCATGCTCAAGGACAGCTGATCCGAATCCACCTTTTAAGACGGCTTCTTCGAGCGTCACGAGTGGAATGCCTTCTGCGTAAAGGGCATTCAGCATCTTCTCATCAAGCGGTTTGATCGTCCGAGCATTGATGACACGAACCGACAGTTCGTCTGCTAGGAGATCCGCGATTTTGAGCGCATCTTGTACTTGTGGTCCGAACGCAAGGATCGCGACGTCCGTTCCTTCACGTTCGACTTCCCATGTATCAAGCGAAATTTCATGCAGTGTCTCGTCCATTGGTACACCGATACCTTCTCCACGTGGGAAACGAACGGCGATTGGTCCTTCATATTTGACGGCCGAATAGAGCAAGTGTTGCAGTTCGTTCTCATCCTTCGCCATGACGATCCGGATGTTCGGTACGTGACGCATGAAGGCAATATCGAAGACGCCTTGGTGTGTTTCACCATCCGCACCGACGAGACCTGACCGGTCAATCGTAAACGTCACATCTAGATTTTGACGAGCCACGTCGTGAACGAGCTGATCGTATGCACGTTGGAAGAAGGTCGAGTAGATCGATACGACAGGTTTCATGCCTTGCGTCGCTTGACCAGCTGCGAACGTCACAGCATGTTGTTCTGCAATCCCGACGTCAAACATCCGCTCTGGGAATTCTTTTTCAAAACAATCGAGTTTTGAACCGACGCTCATCGCCGGCGTGATCAACGTCAGCTTTTCATCATCGCGTGCCATCTTTGTTAAAGTATCCGCTACCGTAAAGGAGTAACTAGGTGCTTTTGATTTCCCTTTGATGACTTCGCCAGACTCCATCTTGTACGGTCCAAGACCATGCCATGTGCCGACACCATCGAACTCTGCCGGACGATAGCCTTTCCCTTTTTTCGTGATGACATGAAGCAGGACAGGACCTTCTTCTTTTTTCACGTAATTGAGCTGTTCGATTAAATCATCAAGATCGTGCCCATCGACTGGACCATAATAGTTGAAGCCGAGCTCTTCGAAGAACATGCCAGGAACAAGTGCGCCTTTAACGGCTTCCTTCAACTTCTCGCTTCCTTTTTCAAGACGTCCGCCAATGACCGGAATCTTTTTGATCAACGTTTCAAGCTCGTCTTGGGCAAAACGCACTTTACGTGATGAACGAATTCGTCCAAGCATTTGATGCATCGCCCCAACGTTTGGTGCAATCGACATCTCGTTATCGTTCAAGATGACGATGACGTTTTGTTGTTCTGCTCCAATATGATTCAATGCTTCAAGTGCCATACCACCTGTCAAAGCACCGTCACCGATGATCGCGACTGCACGATCACTCTTACCGCTCAGTTCGTTCGAGACAGCAATCCCCATTGCTGCTGACAAGGACGTCGAGCTGTGTCCTGTCTCCCAGACGTCATGCACACTCTCATTGCGTTTCGGGAACCCACAGAGTCCTTTGTGCTGACGGAGCGTATCAAACTGGCTCGCACGTCCTGTCAAAATCTTATGCACGTATGCTTGGTGCCCGACATCCCAGACGAACTTGTCATTCGGACTGTCGAATTCACGATGCAACGCAAGCGTCAACTCGACGACACCGAGGTTCGGTGCCAAGTGTCCACCTGTCGTCGCTAATTCTTCAATCAAAAAGCGTCGAATATCGCCTGCGAGTACTTCGAGTTCGGAGACCGACATACGCTTTAAAAATGACGGATCCTGTATTTCTGTCAATTTCATACCTTACCGCCTCTTTTCCTTACAATCTTATAGGGTTTGTACCCTACATTGTACTAGAACAATCTATCGAGCGCCATTGTCAGCATAGAAAAAGACGACGCAGATGCGTCGTCCTGCTTAATGGTCGCGCTTGACCACGAAGTCGAGCAGTTCCTTAAGTGTCGTCGCTTCGACTGATAATGCATCAATCGCTTGTTCCGCTGCTTCCACCTGAGCTGTCAGTGCGCGTTTCGCTCCTTCAAGACCCAGTAATTTTGGGTACGTTGCTTTTTCGTTCCCTTCGTCGCTACCGACCGGTTTGCCGATTTTTTCAGCATCGCCTGTTACGTCCAAGATGTCATCTTGGATTTGGAATGCGATTCCGAGATGGCGACCGTATTGCTTCAAGTGATCAAGATCCGTCGAGCTGACCGAGGCAAGCAAACCACCCGCTTCGACTGCAAAGACGAGGAGTGCTCCTGTTTTCCGACGGTGAATCGACTCAAGCTCCGCTACGTCATTGATGCCGCCACGCTCACCGAGCATATCGTCGAGCTGACCACCGACCATACCCGTAGCGCCCGCTGCTGTTGCCAACCGTTCGACAAGTGCAAGCTTTACTTCCGGCGAAGCTGGTGCCTCAAGAAGACAGCTGAAGGCGTTCGTGAGCAAGGCATCTCCTGCTAAAATCGCTGTTGCTTCATCAAAAGCGATATGATTCGTCGGACGCCCTCGACGCAGATCATCATCGTCCATTGCTGGAAGGTCATCGTGAATCAGTGAGTATGTATGAATCATCTCAAGTGCCGCAGCAGTCGCGTCACCTTTTGAACGATCGATGGAAAAAGCATCGAGTACCGCATAAATCAAGGCTGGGCGAATTCGTTTCCCACCCGCATCGAGTGAATACCGCATCGAATCGCGTAAACGATCCGGTGCGTCGAGTCGCTCCATGAACTCTTCCATTTTATTTTCGACTTGTGTCTTCCACTCATTCAAAGCAATCATTGCGCTCCTCCTTTTTCCCGAAGCGTACCATCTTGCTCCAGGATTTGATCGAGTTTTTTCTCAGCAACGGATAACTTTCCTTGGCAAAGAGCCGTCAGTTTGACGCCTTCTTCATATAGAGCCATCGCTTGTTCAAGAGGAGCTTCGCCCTCTTCGAGTAACGTGACGATTTCTTCTAATCGTTCCAGTGCTTCTTCAAAAGATTGTTCCGTCTCCATTCTTACTCCCCATCCTCTCGTTTAGCACGAATCGTTCCATCATGGAATCGGATATCGAACGAAGACGCTGTCAATGCCTTCGCGGAACGGACGATTTGTCCATCCTGTTCGACATACGTATAACCGCGCATCAGAACATGCGTAGGACTGACGGAGTCGAGTCGCGCGAGCACATGACGCACCTGTTGTTGCTTCGATTGTAAAAGTCGACGAACGATTTCGAGTCGACGTCGTGATTGTTCAATCGTCGCCCGTTGTTGCACGAAGCGATCCCGCATCGGCACACGCATTAAGCGTGTGTCAAGACGCTCCACCTGTTGCTGGTGTTGCGCTACTACTTGCTTGATCTCCTTTTGGAGTGACATCTCTGCCCGGTCCAATTGTTCCTGCTTCAGTCCGAGTAGGACGCGTGGTGATTTCAGACCATAGCTCGCGGCAAGCCGTGTCACTTGCTCTTGTTTACTTTTGAGGAGTTGTGCATACGTTCGTTCTAAACGTCGCTCTACATCCTGCACACGTCGAGTGAGTGCCTCTGCTTCCGGAGTGACGAGTTCTGCCGCTGCCGTTGGTGTAGCCGCACGAACGTCGGCGACGAAATCACTGATCGTAAAATCCGTTTCGTGACCGACAGCAGAGACGATCGGAATGCGGGATTCAAACACGGCTGTCACGACAGACATCTCATTGAATGCCCACAGCTCCTCAATCGAACCACCACCACGACCAATGATCAACACATCACAGGCAGCATGCTCATTCATCAGCTGAATGGCACGACTGATTTGTGGTGCCGCGTCCGCTCCCTGTACAAGGACCGGGGCGAAGACGATGGCTGCTTGCGGATAGCGGCGCCGGAGTGTCGTTGCGATATCATGAAGCGCTGCTCCTTTTGGCGACGTGATGATTCCGATGCGCTCTGGAAAAGCTGGCAACGATTGTTTGATTGCTGGATCAAACCAACCACGCTCTTCAAGATCCACCTTCAAGCGTGAGAACGCCTCATATAGCGCTCCTACACCATCTTCCGTCATCCGTTCGACATAGAGTTGCATCTCTCCAGAAGAGACGTAAACGGATAAGCGCGCGGTGACGACGACACGCATCCCATCGCGAACGTCTGCTTTGACTCGACTCGCATCCCGGGCAAACATGACGGCTTTCATCCGTGACTGCTCGTCCTTCAACGTAAAATAAAGGTGACCGGAAGAGTGTCGTTTAAAGTTCGACACTTCTCCCACCACCTGGACTTGTTGCAGAAGGGCGTCGCCTTCTAGTTCACGTTTGACATAGTGGACTAAATCGGAAACGTGAAGAGGTTCGCTCATCGCGCAGCCTCGATCGTGTTATGCAGTAGCATCGTGATCGTCATCGGACCAACGCCACCCGGAACAGGTGTAATCATCGATGCAACGTCTTGTACCGTATCAAACTCGACATCACCGACGAGTTTGCCATCGACACGGTTGACACCAACGTCAATGACGACAGCATCCGGTTTCACCATATCCGCCGTAATCAGCTTCGGTACGCCGACTGCGACGATCAAGATATCCGCTTGACGCGTCATCGCACCGAGATCTTTTGTCTTGGAATGACAATAGGAAACGGTAGCCGATTCATTCAAGAACAACATACCGACGGGTTTACCGACGATTTGGCTACGACCGACGACAACGACGTGTTGACCAGCAATCGGTACGTTCATCTCTTTGACGAGATGAAGAATGCCGTTTGGTGTACACGGTAAAAATGTCGGTTCACCAATCATCATTTTCCCGACAGAGACAGGATGAAAACCATCGACGTCCTTTTCAGGAGAAATCGCAAAAATGACCTTACTCTCATCAATGTGGTCAGGCAACGGCAATTGGACGAGAATCCCATGGACACTCGCATCAACGTTCAGACGGTCGATCAAGTGAAGAAGCTCTGATTCCGTTGTTTCTGCCGGAAGTCGGATCAACTCCGAATCCATGCCGATTTCCTTCGCCGCCTTTTCTTTACCACGTACATAGGACTGACTAGCAGGATCTTCGCCAATCAGGATGACAGTCAATTGCGGTTGAATCCGCTGTTCTTTCAGACGTGCGACTTCTTCTTTCAGCTTCATACGATATGAATGGGCTACCTGTTTTCCATCGATTACTACTGCCATGATTTGTCCACTCCCCCAAAAAGTTCGATTCACTCTTCTGTCTGTTTGTCTCTATTCAGTTTTACACGTTTATGAATTTTCTTTAACGACGCCTTGTGCAACCTTACCGAGAACACCGTTCACGATTTTTGTCGCTTCTTCGTCAGCAAACGCCTTCGTCAATTCAATCGCTTCGTTGATCGTCACTCGAACTGGAATGTTCGTTTCGAATAATAATTCGTAGACGGCTAAGCGAAGAATCGTCCGCTCGATGTTTCCGAGTCGTTCGAATGACCAGTTGACCAGTGCTTCTCGGATGTGTTGGTCAATCGTTGCTTTGTTCGTTTCGACACCGTTCACCAATTGCTCGACGAATGTGTCGTATTCCTTACCTTCTACCGCGAATTCAATGGCCTCTTGTGCAGTCAGATCCGAAAGCTCCATTTGGAACAAAGATTGGACTGCGAGTTCGCGTGCCATGTGTCGTTTCATCATGATTTTGCGTGCTCCTTTTTTTGTCGTTCTCAATCAGTTAGTTTAGCACATTCCTCTTTTAAAAAACATAGAGAACGCCAAAAAAAGACGGGAGTTCGTCGCACAAACTCCCGTCCTGATTCAGTTAACGATCGTACCTTTTAGCTCACGCTCTGCGAATTTCGTCGTGAACGTGCCACGCCGGAATACCGGGTGACTGAGAACACGTTCGTGGAACGGGATCGTCGTCTTGACACCTTCGATCCAAAATTCAGCTAGTGCACGTTCCATCTTCGCACATGCTTCTTCCCGTGTTTCCGCATGGACGATCAACTTCGCAACCATCGAGTCATAATATGGTGGAATCATATATCCTGGATAGACCGCGCTATCGATACGTACGCCCATTCCGCCTGGTGTCACGTATTGTGTGACGCGTCCAGCAGACGGACGGAAATCATGGTCTGGATCCTCGGCATTGATTCGGCATTCGATCGAATGACCGTGGAACTTGATATCCTTTTGTTTGACGGCAAGCGGATGATCGAGCGCCACTTGCAATTGTGCTTGAACGAGGTCGAATCCAGTGATCATCTCCGTTACCGGGTGTTCGACTTGAATGCGCGTGTTCATCTCCATGAAGAAGAACTCTTCCGTCTCTTCGACGAAGATGAATTCGATCGTCCCAGCTCCTGTATACTGAATCGCTTTTGCGGCTTTTACGGCAGCCTCTCCCATCTTCAATCGTGTCGCTTCACTGACCGCAGGTGACGGCGCTTCCTCGATCAGTTTCTGCATCCGGCGCTGGACGGTACAATCCCGTTCACCGAGGTGAATGACATTCCCGTGACGATCGGCGAGGACCTGTACCTCGACATGGCGGAACTCTTCGATGAAGCGTTCTAAATAGACATCCCCGTTTCCGAAAGCTTGTTTTGCTTCACGGCGTGTCTCACTTAGCCCGTTGATCAGCTCTTCTTCCGAACGAGCGACCCGAATCCCTTTACCGCCACCACCTGCTGTTGCTTTGATGATGACCGGATAACCAATTTCTTGCGCCAGTGCGACCGCTTCTTCGTCCGTGACCGTTCCATCTGAACCAGGCACGACGGGCACTCCACACTCGATCATCGTCTTCTTCGCAACGTCCTTGATCCCCATCTGACGGATCGCATCCGACGTCGGACCAACGAACTTTATCCCGCACGCTTCACACATCTCAGCAAAATCAACGTTTTCTGCTAGGAAACCGTAACCCGGGTGGATCATCGTCACTTGACGGTTCGTTGCGACCGCGAGGATATTCGTAACGTTTAAGTAAGATGAAGCAGAACTCGCCTCACCGATGCAGTACGCCTCATCGGCTAAACGAACGTGTAAGGCTTCCTTATCCGCTGTCGAGTAGACAGCAACGGTTTGTATTCCAAGTTCCTTTGCCGCTCGAATGATGCGGACGGCGATTTCTCCACGGTTGGCAATCAATAATTTTTCCATGCTGTTCACCCCCGTTTACGGACGGATCCGGAAGAGTGGTTGACCAAATTCAACGAGATCTCCATCGGCGACAAGAATCTCGACGACCGTTCCAGATACTTCCGAGTTTAAGTTATTGAAGAGTTTCATTGCTTCAAGGACACAAACGATCTGACCCACTTCAATCTGATCACCGACTTTGACGTATGCAGGTTTATCTGGATTCGGACGCGAATAGAACGTTCCGACCATCAAGGCATTGATCGTGACCGTATCATCCGTAGTCACCTCTTCCTCGACTGGTGCTGCCGCTTGCTTCACAGGAGCTGGCGCCGCCACTGGAGTAGCAGGTGCTTGGTGCGAGACCGTTACTGTTTCTCCTTGTTTCTTCAACTTCAATTTATACGTATCCGTCTCGAGTGAGAGTTCATTTACACTCGACTGATCGAGCATTTCGAGTACTTGTTTCAACTGATCGATTTTCATCTGTCATTCTTCCCCCATCTATGCTGTATTCACAATTATTATACCAGGTGCTAATGCCTACTCAAATACTTATATTAACTGGTCATACCATTGGATGCAAGTCAAGCTGGATGAAAAAAGACGTCTCTCGACCTGATAGAAGGTGAGAGACGTCTTGTCGTTTCAATATTATCCGTTGTAACGACCTGTGAAATCACCTGTACGTGTATCAACCGTTACTTTTTCGCCTGCTTCGATGAAGAGTGGGACTTGAATGATATGACCTGTCTCCACTGTCGCATTTTTCTTGACGTTCGAAGCTGTATCACCCTTAACGCCAGGCTCTGCTTCAACGATCGTCATGACGACTGTGTTCGGCAATTCAAGACCGAGGATTTCGCCGTTGTAAACCGCGATTTGAACTTCCATGTTTTCAAGCAAGTATGGAAGAGCTGCTTCGACTTGTGCCGTCGTCAATTCCAATTGCTCATACGATTCTGTGTCCATGAAGACGTAAGTCTCGCCCATTGGGTAAAGGTATTGCATCTTGTTACGCTCGATGTGTGCACGCTCGACACGCTCACCACCACGGAATGTCATCTCTTGGATGTTTCCGTTACGGATGTTACGCATTTTCGTCCGAACGAACGCTGCCCCTTTACCTGGTTTAACATGTTGGAATTCAAGTACTTGCCAAATCATACCGTCTGAAGTCTTAATCGTTAATCCTGTTTTTAAATCGTTTACTGATACCATGAATGGTTCCTCCTAAAATGTCCCGTCACTCTGAATTAGAGAGTGATCAGTTCTTTTGGTGAAGACGAAAGAATTTCTCGACCTGTTTCCGTGATCAAAACGTCATCTTCAATCCGGCATCCGCCAACTTGCGGCACGTAGATACCTGGTTCGACCGTAACGATCATGCCCGGTTCAAGTTTCGTCTCAGAGCGGAACGACAAGCCAGGTCCTTCATGTACTTCTAGACCAATACCGTGTCCCGTCGAGTGACCGAAGTACTCACCGTAACCTGCTTCTTTGATGATATCACGTGTCAATGCGTCCGCTTCGATCCCAGTGATGCCTGGTTTTAAGCCGTCGACACCCGCTAGTTGCGCTTGCAAGACCGTATCGTAGATCTTCTGCAACTCGGCATTGATCGGACCGACTGCGACAGTCCGTGTGATATCTGAAACATAACCGTTCAAGAGCGCTCCGAAATCAAGCGTGACGAGTTCACCCGTCGCAATGACCTTCGAGCTGGCAACACCGTGCGGCAAGGCAGAACGATAGCCCGATGCCACGATCGTATCGAAAGAAGAAGACGTCGCTCCATGCTTCCGCATGAAGAATTCTAGTTCATTTGATACTTCAAGTTCCGTTCGTCCTGGTTGAATGTACGTCAAGATGTTTTGGAAGGTCGCGTCCGCGAGCTCCACCGCTTCCTTAATCATCTTAATCTCTGACGAATCCTTAATCAAGCGTAGGTTTTCAATGATTCCTGTCGTCGGAACAAGCTCGATTGCCGAAGCTTGATCGTATGCTTCAAAAGCACCAAGTGTCATCGCATCCTTTTCGACACCAACCGCGCGAACACGCGCTCCTGCCATCAATTCGCCCATCGTCTCTGGAATCGACCGTTCGATTTGGACGATCTCCATTCCTTTAACTTGGTCTGCCGCTTGCTCCGTGTAACGGAAATCCGTCACGAAGTACGCTTGCTCTTCTGTTACGAGACATGCACCACTTGAGCCAGTGAAGCCGGAAATGTAACGAATATTCTCTGCCTTCGTGACGAGTAATCCTGGAAGGTCCCGTTCCTTTAAAGCTGCTTGTAACGCCTCGATCCGTTGTTTCATGATTGATTTCCCCCTTGTTCCGATTGTTGTAAAGCTTGGAGTGCCTCCGTTGCCAGACGATATCCCGTCATGCCAAGTCCAGCGATGACACCTTGGCAGACGGGTGCGATCATCGAATGATGCCGGAAGGATTCACGTGCATGGACATTCGATAGATGGACCTCGATGACGGGCGCTTCGATTGCAGCAATCGCGTCACGTAACGCGATACTCGTATGCGTGTAGGCAGCCGCATTGAAGACGATGCCGTCCGCTCCCCGTTCCTCGTGAAGAACATCAATCAGTCGTCCTTCATGGTTCGATTGTTCAAACCGAAACTGAATGTTCGGAAAATAAGTGCGAAGGTCGTGTTCTAAGTCGGCTAATGTCGCCGTTCCATATGTATCCGGTTCGCGTGTTCCGAGTAAATTCAAGTTTGGTCCGTTTAATATCAAGACACGCAAAAAAACACCTCCTCGAATTCCTTTTCATTGTATCATAACCCGATTTCCGACTCCTAAAGATTACCTCGTTTTGACGAGTCGAACATAGTTTTTTTGTCGTAAATCAAGTACACTGACGATACACCTAATTTTAATGAAGACGGGATGCGTTCTATTATGAAAACGACTAATCCGCCGGTCGGTGGTCAAGCCATCGTCGAAGGCGTCATGTTCCAAAATGCGACCCACGCGGTCTCTGCGATTCGTCGAAATGATGAGTCGATCGAGACGTTCGCCCAACAAAAGCCGGTTCGACCACGAATCGCTAAAGGTAAAAAAATCCCACTTCTGCGTGGCTTGTTTGCTTTAATGGAGTCCTCAGCGAATGGCGCCAGTCATATGAACTTCGCAAGTGACCGATACGGTGTCAAACCTGGTGAAGAAGAGCCGGAAGAAACGACTGCCAGCCCTTTGACGAAATGGCTCGGCGTAGCTGTCGTCGGGATCCTATCATTCTTCTTCGGTAAATTACTCTTTACGTTACTACCTGCTTTCCTTGCGTCACTATTCGATGTGTTCCCTGCTTTATCGGGACATGTCATTCAAAATGTCATCGAAGCAACAATCAAATTAACGCTTTTGTTCAGTTACCTCTACGTGATTTCATTGACTCCGCTCGTCAAACGACTCTTTCAATATCACGGTGCAGAGCATAAGGTCATCAACTGCGTCGAATCAGGACGCCCACTCACGGTCGAAAACGTTCGCGTCAGCAGTCGTCTTCATTACCGTTGCGGCTCGAGTTTCTTGATCTTCACCGTCATCGTCGGATTTTTCGTCTATCTGATCGTGCCAACGGATCCGCTTTGGTTGCGTCTCGTCTGTCGGATCGCCTTATTACCGGTCGTCATCGGTCTTTCATTTGAAGTGTTACAGCTGACGAATAAAGCGCAGTACATCAAAGGACTTCGCGTCATCGCCTTGCCTGGCCTATGGTTACAATACTTGACGACGAAAGAACCGGACGATGCACAGATCGAGGTTGCGATTTATGCGTTTGAAGCATTGGAAAAACAGGAACATAACCTACATGAGAATGCACTGGGTTAATCGATAACAGGGGTGATATTATGATCAGACAACGCATTGGTTCTACATTTGCACTCGTCGTGTTACTGTTCGCTTTTGTCGGCTTCGGATATAAACTCGTCAATAATCCAAGTAGTCTGTTTTCACAATTGCTGTTCTTCGGGATTACCGCCGGGATCATCTTCTTGCTCTTTAAGTTCCTGACTCGTAATCGAAGCGTCGGAACGGGCGCAAATGCTCAGTACCGAAAATCCGTCGCTCAATCAAAAAAAATGCATGGCTCTTCGAATTCTGTTCGCCGGACAGACTTTAAGAAAAAACCGGTCAAGTCCTCAAAAGCGCCGGCATCGAATAAAGTCAGACCGTTGCGCGATCGTTCAAAAGCGCCTCATCTGACAGTGATCGAAGGAAAAAAAGGCAAAAAGAAAAAACGTGCTTTTTAATTTCAGAAGTACATTAAAAAGGAGATTCGTCATGCGACGAACCTCCTTTTTTCGTGTTCAATCCGTTTCGACCCAACCGATATACGGTAGATTGCGATATTCCTCCGCACAATCGATTCCGTACCCAACAACGAAGTAATCCGGAATCTCGAAACCGACATAGTCTGCGTCGAGTTTTACTTCACGACGTGCCGGTTTATCAAGCAATGTACATACTTTGAGAACTCCGGGTTGATGCAATTTCATGTGATCACATAAGAAATGGAGCGTCCGCCCTGTGTCGATGATATCTTCGATGACGACGACATATTTCCCTTGCACATCGAGATCGAGATCTTTCTTCAACTGAACACGCCCGGAAGAGACGGTCTTTGTTCCGTAAGAAGAGCACGCGACTGTATCAATTTGAACGCTTCCTTTGATTTCGCGCATCAAATCCGCAGCAAAGACCATCGACCCTTTTAACACGACGACGAGAACGATTTGACGCCCAGCCGCATCCACTTCGATCTGTTGTGCTAATTCACGAACCTTTTCTTTCAGTTGTGACTCCGACACTAATTTTTCTTTAATCGTGATTTCCATGACAAGGTGCGAACACCCGCCACCCCCTTCGTCCATTTTCAGGCTCAGTATAGCATATCTAACTTAAAATGCGCACTTTATCATAAAAATGTAATGGATCGTTCGTGTTTGAGAACTTTTTTTAGCAAGGAACTATAAAAAAACAAGCCTCAATCCTCTGGATGGGCTTGTTGATAGCGATGCAGTTCCTCTTTCAAACCAGGACGTTCCGCAAAGAACTGAATCATTCCGTTAATCTTATCCAACGCTTCGATACTAATATGATGCTCGATTCCTTCGACATCCTTATAAATCAGTTCTTCATCCACACCAACGAGACGAAGAAAATCTTCAAGTAAGGCGTGTCGTTCCACGAGACGCTTTCCGATTTTGCGTCCTTTAGGTGTCAGCATGAGACCCCGATACTTTTCGTAAACAAGGTACGTCTCCCGGTCGAGCTTTTGAACCATCTTCGTTACCGAGGACGGGTGAACTCCTAACGACTCCGCTATATCCGATACGCGAGCGTATCCTTTATCTTCAATCAGTTTATAAATTTGTTCCAAATAATCTTCCATACTCGGAGTTGGCACGACATCACCTTCCCATTTCATTCATTAGCGTTTCCAGTTCCACTCATCACTACGGTATTTCTCGGCAAGACGCTCAATCTCCTGCCACTGCTCACTCCTGAATGTCAACGGAACGAACGACAAATCAAGCGCCTCTTCGAAGCCTTTCGTGAACGCTTCTCGTACCTCGTCAAATGCGACAGCGCGACCTGCTAGCTCATTCAAAGCGACAGCTTTTCCTGAAAAACGCGCTTTCATCCGCTCGCGCGTCGACTCATCATCATACAAGAAACAATCAAACAATTCACCTTCATCGACAGAGAGTGGGACCGAACCGTGCTGTAAGACAACGCCTTGATGGCGGACTTGTGCACTTCCTGCGACTTTCCGTTTTCCTACAGCGAGTTCATAATACGATGCTGCATCAAAACAGACGGCTGATTTCGGCTTCCGTAATTCTTCTTTTTCCTCTTCCGTCAACGGAACGGAAAATTCGACCGGAATGCCGAGGTGATGGTATCCTTTGCGAATCCCTTCCGTCAACATCCGATAACTTTCGATGACCGTGCGTGGTAAACCTTCTGTATCTTCCGGGATGACGACACTGTATGTCAACTCGTCTGCATGCAAGACAGCGCGCCCTCCTGTCATCCGACGCACGATCGGAATCCCGAGCTCTGCAATCCGCTCTCGATCGATATCACGGGTTGCCCGTTGAAAATGACCAACACTTAATCCACGTGGTTCCCATGAGTAAAAACGAAGCGTCGGTGCGATCTCCCCCGCCCGACGAACTGAATCAATGCTTCATCGATTGCCATGTTCATTGCCGGCTCCATCGCCGGCGTCGTCAACACTTGCCACTCTCTGTTCACTTGAGCACCCCCAAAACGTTTCCGTCTTAGTGTATCAAACCCATTCTCGGTCGCGCAATCACGAGTCGATTGCCGAAATCGATTTCGTTGACTATAATGAAACAGAGGTTAAACGAACGAAGGGGTTGGAAGTCGAATATGGAAACTGGAACTATCATTACGATCGTATTATGGGTCGCGCTGATCGCCTACATCGCTTGGCGTTTCATGCCGGTCAAAGGCATCACGAAATTGTCGCAAGAAGAATTCCGTGCGAACTATCGTAAAGCACAAATCGTCGATGTTCGCGAAACACAAGAATTCAAAGGTGGACACATCGTAGGTGCCCGTAACATCCCGGTCAGCCAAATGAAGATGCGCTCGAAGGAATTACGAAAAGACATGCCGATTTACTTGTATTGTCAAGGGAGCATGCGTTCTTCACAGGCTGCAAAAGTCTTGAAAAAAGCAGGCTATACGAATCTGTATCAGTTAAAAGGCGGATTCAAGCAGTGGTCAGGAAAAATCAAACGGAGCTAATGCTTCGTTCATCGCAAAAAGAGGATCTCTCCTTCGTCGGAGAGGTCCTCTTTTTTATGAAACAGCTTATGCGTGTACTTCTTGTTTTGGTTCGTAGCGTAAGACTGGTTTTCGAGCAGCAAGTGTCTCGTCCATCCGTTTGACGACCGTCGTGTGTGGTGCGTTCAAGACGACATCCGGTGTCTCTTCGACCTCTTTTGCAATCTGGAGCATCGCATCACAGAAGGCATCGAGTGTTTCTTTCGACTCTGTTTCCGTCGGTTCGATCATGATACACTCCTCGACGTTCAACGGGAAGTAGATCGTTGGTGGATGGTATCCAAAGTCAAGCAGACGTTTAGCGATGTCAAGCGTCCGGACACCTAGTGCTTTTTGACGTTTACCCGACAAGACGAATTCGTGCTTGCAATAGACGTCGTATGGCGCGTCATACGCACCTTTGAGACGAGCCAACATATAGTTCGCATTCAAGACCGCTTCTTTCGAGACGCGAGCAAGACCTGCTCCACCCATCGTCCGAATATAGCTATAGGCACGAACGTTGATGCCGAAGTTACCGTAGAATGGTTTGACACGACCGATTGCTTCCGGACGATCGTAGTCGAGGACATAACGCTCTTCCTCTTTGCGGACGATTGGTTTCGGTAAATACGGAATCAAATCTTGTTTGACCCCTACTGGACCCGATCCTGGTCCGCCGCCACCGTGCGGTCCTGTGAACGTCTTATGCAAGTTCAAGTGAACGACATCAAAGCCCATGTCCCCTGGTCGAGCGATGCCCATGATCGCATTCGAGTTCGCACCATCGTAGTACAGTTTTCCGCCTGCCTCATGAACCGCTTTGGCGATTTCGACGATATCCGACTCAAATAAACCGAGCGTGTTTGGATTCGTCAACATGAGTGCCGCTGTATCGTCACCGACTTTTTTCTTTAAGTCCGCTAAATCAACGAGACCACGTTCATCCGATAAGACCGTCACGGTATCAAATCCAGCGACAGATGCCGATGCGGGGTTCGTTCCGTGTGCCGAGTCCGGTACGAGGACTTTCGTCCGTTTAAAGTCACCACGTGCATGATGGTAGGCCTTAATCAGCATCAAGCCTGTCCATTCACCGTGTGCTCCCGCCGCCGGCTGAAGCGTCACTTCATCCATTCCTGTGATGACTGCGAGTTTTTCTTGCAGATCATACATCAAACCGAGTGCCCCTTGGACACTTTCGACTGGTTGAAGCGGGTGAATGTGTGCAAACCCAGGGAGGCGTGCCATATCTTCATTGATTTTCGGATTGTATTTCATCGTACATGACCCGAGTGGATAGAATCCAGAATCCACACCATGGTTACGGTTCGAGAGTGCCGTGTAGTGACGGACGAGATCCAGTTCAGATACTTCCGGTAGCGCCACGTCTTCCTTCCGTAACATCGAGGTCGGTAACAATTCTTCTACTGCCACCTCATCGACAGTCGGTAACGGTAAGCTATAGGCGATACGACCCGGTTTAGAAATTTCAAAAATCAATGTTTGCTCATTCATGTGTGAGTCCCCCTAACGCTGTCACGAATTGATCCAACTCTTCATTCGTCCGTAATTCCGTTGCACAAACAAGCATTTCATTTTGACGCGCTGCGTCATACGATCCTAACGGTAAACCGCCGATGATCCCGTGATCGAGCAATTGTTGACTCGCACGTGTCGCGTCGATTGGTAGCGTAACGACGAATTCATTGAAGCTCGGTCCATCGTCAACGATCGTAAAGCCAGCCTGTTTCAGCTTTTGTTTTAATGCATGTGCCGTTTGCAAGTTACGTGTCGCGAGTTCCCGGATACCCCGTTTTCCGAGTGCACTCATCGCGATCGAAGCAGCGAGTGCATTCAACGCTTGGTTCGAACAGATGTTAGATGTCGCCTTGTCACGGCGAATGTGTTGTTCACGTGCTTGTAACGTCAGAACGAAACCGCGTTTCCCATTCTCATCGACGGTCTGTCCAACGAGACGTCCCGGAATCTTACGCATCAACGCTTTTGTCGTCGTGAAATAACCACATGTCGGTCCACCAAAGCTTTGTGGAATTCCGAACGGTTGGCAATCTCCGATCGTAATGTCAGCGCCAAGTTTACCTGGCGCTTCTAAGATACCGAGTGCCAGTGGATTCGCAGAGACGATGAACAGCGCACCACGAGCATGAGTCGCATCGGCCAATGCTTGTAGTTCTTCGACACGACCGTAGAAGTTCGGATACTGCACGATGACACAGGCGACGTCTTCGATGGCATCGAGTTGATCGATCCGTGTGACACCTTGCTCAAGCGCCAACGTCTCGACGTTTAGTCCTGGACCGTTCGCATACGTCCGAACGACATCGTGCGCTTCCGGATGAACGCCGTCTGAAAGAACGATCGTCTTTTTCTTCGTATGGGCACACGCAAGCATGGCCGCTTCCGCTAACGCCGTGATCCCGTCATACATCGACGAGTTCGCGACATCCATCCCTGTCAATTCACAAATCATCGATTGGAATTCAAAAATCGCTTGTAGCTCACCTTGCGAAATCTCTGGCTGATATGGTGTATAAGCAGTGTAAAACTCTGAGCGCAGTAACATATGATTGACGACAGCAGGTGCATAGTGATCATAGATGCCTGCGCCAAGGAACGATGGATATTGTTTCGTATTCATGTTTTGGTCGGCAAGCTTCGATAGCGTCCGAATCAAGTCCGTTTCCGGAAGTGGCACACCGACTTCTTCCAATGTACCGTTATCACGGACGGATGCCGGGATATCAGCGAGTAAATCTTCGATCGATGCTGCACCGATCGTCTGTAACATCGCCTGCTCATCTTCTGCTGTCATTGGTAAATAACGAAAATCCATAGAAATATCCCCCTTATTTCGTGCGACGATAAAACGGTGTCGCTGTTCGTTTCGCTGCTAAACGTTTTCCGCGTACTTCCACTTCAAATTGCTCTTGTTCCGCTACTTCTGCAGGAACGAGTGCCCAAGCAATCGCTTTTCCGACTGTCGGCGGCAACGTACCTGTCGTCACCACACCAACGACTTCCCCGTCATGCCAAACCGGTGCATCTTGACGCGCAATCCCTTTATCGAGTAATTCAAGACCGATCAAGCGACGCGGTGCTCCTTGTTCTTTCTGTTGCAACAAGACTTCTGAACCGACGAACGGTTTGACTTGTGGTTTGACCGCAAAGCCCATTCCCGCTTCGATTGGTGAAATCGTTGCTGATAATTCATGTCCGTAAAGTGGCAGACATGCCTCAAAACGTAATGTGTCACGTGCCCCAAGACCGCATGGTACGACACCTTGCTCAAGCAATGCTTGCCAGACAGCAGGTGCGTCACCAGCTGCCATGTAGAGTTCGAATCCATCTTCCCCTGTGTACCCACTGCGTGAGACGATCATTTCCACTCCTGCAACCGTCCCCTGTTGGAACTTGAAAAATCCGATCTCTGATAAGACAAGTGGTGTCATGCCGGAAAGGATGGCTTCCGCACGTGGTCCTTGGACCGCAATTTGACCATATTGTTCCGATTGATTCTCAAGCGTAACGTCCCCTGTTAGATAGTGACGTAAATGTTGTTCGTCTTTTTCAATGTTCGAAGCATTGACGACGAGAAGATAGTCCGTTTCTGCCAAACGATAGACGAGTAAATCATCCACTGTCCCACCGTCTTCTTGGCATAAGACGTTATATTGCGCTTGCCCCACCGCAATCTTTGAAATATCGTTCGATAATGTAGCTTGTAAAAACGTCAGAGCATCCGGTCCGCTGACGAACAGTTCTCCCATGTGCGAGACATCGAACATGCCGACGTTCTCCCTTACTGCAACGTGTTCTTCTTTAATCGAGGAAAACAAAACTGGCATTTCAAATCCCGCAAAATCCACCATCTTACCGGTTTGCGAAACCGTTTCGAATAACGGTGTTCTTTTCAATGTCGTTTGACTCATACAAATCCCCCTATTTACGAACGTTTTCACTCTCTCTTCTCTTTAATGTTCCATTTTCAAATCCATCTTACCAATTAAAATCATAATTATCTAGTATTATTCGGAAAAAGGAACATACGAAAAAGAGAGAAAGGACCCTGTCCCTTCTCTCCTATTGTTTCATATTCTTCCCATGAAAGCCATTTCAAAATTGTTTGATTCCGGCAGTTCGTTTGATTTCTTCCTGGAGTCGACGACCTTCCGTCACCAATTGGCTCGCTCCTTGCTTCACACGATTTCCTTCTTCAGTGATTCGATTGATATTCCCTTTGATTTGATCGATTCGCTGCGTCGTATGATCAATGTTCGTCTGCAAGGTTTGCTGACGAATCGTAAAGCGCTCCATCAGTTGTTTTAACTGCCGAATATCCTGAGACAGCTTCTTTTTGTAAAGACTGAATCCAAACAACACGAGTCCTATGATAGCCAATAAAATAATACCTAACGTAATCCAAATCATGACTTCTCCTCCAATACAGTTTCAATCGCACGCGTTAATTCTTCGATTGATGCCGTTCCTTCAAGTCGGACAGTAGCTACTCCAGCATATAAGGAATAGCGACGTTCAAACAATCGTCTCACTTGTTCCCGTTCTGTCACGAGTGGACGATTCGGATCAGCGGCGATCCGTTCCCAAATCAAATCAAAGGGTGTATCGATCCAGACGACTGTTCCGGACTCCTGCATGTACAGTCGGTTCTCTTCTCGTTCGATGATCCCGCCACCTGTGACGACCACTTCGGCTTTGCTACTCTTCAACAATTCGCTTTCATGTGTACGAAACCCTGCTTCGCCATGCTCAGCGAAAAAAGCGGTAATCGTTTGTCCATGTTCCTGTTCGAACCGTTCATCCAGTTCGTCGACCTCGTATTGTGAACCCAATCGATGTCCGACGGCTGTTTTACCAGTTCCCATAAACCCAATCAAATAAACCTTACTCATGTGTGACGACCGCCTCGATTCTTTGACCATTCTCTAATCTCGCTTCCATTTTAAAGCCTTTATCGGTCGCTGTACAGCTGACTTGTCCGATTGGGTAGCGGAGGGTCTCGTCCTTCGTACAATCTGCTTTCGCCGCTCGGATGAGAGACTCGAGTTGAAGGGCTTCTTGCTCTAACTGATGATGCCGCATCTCTTCGTCAATTTGCTGACAAGAAATCAAGAGCACGACTCCCATTCCTAGAAGTAACAGTAACGTTTGAATCAAGATGAATCCTTCCTGACGCATCGGAAGGAACGTCTGCTGTCGTTCAACTGAATCGAGAGAATCTCGGCATCCCCTGTCACGGTATAGTGTTTGACGTCGCGGGCGTATGTCAGTTCACCTCCCTGTTCTTTCTTGAGACGCAGTTGATCTTGCACACGGACGAGACGCCACTTTTCAGCCGTCTCTCCCGGATTGACGTCCATTCCACGAATCTCGTCTCCGACGCGCTCACACATCGTACTACGCCACATCAGTCGTTCCACGGTATGAAAGAACAATTTTTCATTCATTCGGTTGACTTCCGGCGGACGAACGAGAGGGGTCAATGTCAAGATTGCCAGCAGAAGAAGTGGGCTCAGCCATAGGACGAATGAGAGTTCGAGAAGGGTCATTCCGGATTCCGCTCGCAAGACACATCGTTTCATTGCACCACTCTCCTTGTTTCAGGACATAGGACGCTGTTCGGTTTTCAACTTGATCCGTCGCCATCTGCTCAAGCTGTTCCGTCTCTTGTTCCCATTTCATTTGTTTCGTCCGTAAATCGAGATAAGGATCAATCGCTAACATCATAAAGATACCGATTGCAACGATCGAGAGCATCACTTCAAGCAAAGAGAAGCCCGCTTGGCGTTCGTTCTGCATCCTTCTCACCTCACTTTACGGATTGCCATTTGATAGTTCCCAAGTAAGAATTTGATTTCATATTCGGCTGTTGCCGAACGGCAAGACCAAGTCGCTGCATAAATCGAGTGATAGCTTTTAAAATAGATGATGCGATTCGAGGGTGGAACGGTACACGTATGACCATTTTGGAATGTCCGTTGCCATAACAACCGGTCATCCGCAAGGACAAGGTATCCTGCACCGTCTCCTCGAAATCGAAACTGCATCAATGATTGATCTTGCTTTGAGTACTGCATCAGTCGAAGTGTCTGAATATCTTGTTCCATCAGACGAACCTCTTGTTCAAGCGGAATCCAGTCCGGTCGTTTTTCAAACAGTGCCGGTAATAAAAAAACAAGTAAACAAGCAATGATTGTCAGCACCGCCGTCATCTCAAATAAGGTAAATCCACGTTCACTTCGTAAGTTCGCCAGTCTTCGGATCATACGTATACGTCTCCTGATCACAGACGAGAGCATTCGGTTTATCAGCTGTTCCGCGATTGATCGTCTGAAGCGATTCTGGGTACTTCTTCTCTTTGGCATAGTAAAGGTTTACTTCTGACCGAATGACTCGAATGTTCGCCTCACAACTCACACCTTTCGCCTGGTCCTTTCCACTTGTCATCGTTGGAATCAAAACGAGCAGTAATAACGAAATGATCAATAAGACGGCTGCCATCTCAAGTAAGGTGAATCCATCCTGTCGCTTTAAGAATTGTTTCATCGTATCGTCTCCTCTGTTTAGAATGGAAGCTGCTGTATCGCTAGCTGTATCGGATAATACAAGATGAGAAACAACGTTCCCGTCATGATCGTCAATCCACCGTACAAAATCGGCTCGATCCATAACAACTTTTTCTCTAGTTCCTCTTCCATCGACTCATGCAAAAGTGTCGCTTGTTCAAGCAATAACGGTCCAAGATCGCCACTTTCCCGCGCCAAATGGACGATTCCAATCGTCTCGGCTTCGATGATCTCATCTTCGCCAAGCGCTTCTGCAAGTGGTTCCCCTGCCTGTTGTTTAGCATGTAGACGAGCATAGAGATGCCCTTTTTTATTCGCTTGTCCTTGCTCTAGATGGCGAAAGGTCTCTTCGAGCGAGAAGCCAGCATCGATGAACGATCCTACTTCGATCGTGAATAAATAGCTGTAGTAGAGGCGAATCAAACGCTGTAGCGGTTTCAGTCGTAAAATACGGTTTAACGGAAAGAAGCGAAAAAAGAGGTACCCGGAGGTCAACAAAATAACGGGAATACTTGCGAGCAGATATTTCGCAGAGGGGTGAAGAAGGAGATGCAGAAATGAGGGGAGAGTCTTCGGGTCCGACATCTCGAGGAGAGACGGAAATACGTAGAGGGCGTAAAAGAAGAACAGAAGGAATAGACTGGTCGCTAGAACAAGCGGATACCGAATCATCTTCCAAAACTTCGATCGCATTTCTGTTTCGAGGTCGAGCAGTTTCACGATTTGGCGAAGAACGAGTAATGGTCGCTCTGTCCTTTCTCCAACGAAAAGAAGTCGTTTTAAGGTATTCGTTAACGCAAGCGGTTCAAGCGATGCTGCAAAGGAGTCTCCTTTCTCAAGACGTTGTTCCATTTCTCCGACTACTTCCGCGAACGGCTGACGCTCGAATCGTTTTAAAATGAGTAACGTCTCTTTCGCGGAAATGCCTTTTGATAACAAACGGTGATATCGTTTTAAGAACCGACTTTGATCGCGGCTTGTAAGTTTCTGACGGTACAGCGGACATCCTCTCCTTTTCGCTCGAGATGAATGATGCGTTGACAGACAGCTAGTTCTGACTCTTCGATCCCTAAACTACGCAATCGCAATCGCGCCTCATCAATACTTCCAGCGTGTAACGTAAATAACACGACGTGACCACTAAGTGCGGCATTCATCGTCAAACGTGCTGCCTCTCTCGTCCGCACCTCACCAAAAGCAATCCAATCCGGATCCGCTCGCAATATTTCCTCAAAACATCGCGTAGCAGTGAAGCCTGCCTTTTCATTTAGTTCCAGTTGTAAGACGTTTGGTACCGTACATTCCACCGGATCTTCAATCGAGATAATTCGCTTTTCTTCCATTGCACTCATCAAGGAATATAACATCGTCGTCTTTCCTGCACCTGTCGATCCAGAAATGACGATACACCCGTGTCGTTGTTCAGCTAACCAAGTGAAGTCCAATTGATTGTGTAACGTTCGTAAAGCTGTTTCTTGAGAGACCGTTGATCGATAAAATCGCCACGACATCGCATCCCCTTGTCGACTCGGCAACAACGAGACACGCATGCCCTTTTTCCCGTGCGGATACAAACCACTTTGCGGAATCCGCTCATTCTGTTCCTTTAAGTTCGCCTCATAGCGGACATGACTGACAAGTGTCCGGTAACGTGTCAGTTCCACCTCTTCTTGTTCACACAAACCATCACCCGTTCGACAAACTATTCGGACGCAAGCTTCATTCGGTACGAAATGAACATCTGTTGCACCAAGTGATTCGAATCGTTCCATGAGTTGTGTCGTCCATTCCTTCATTTCTCTTCACCTCCCTACCGCAAACAATACACAAAAAAAAGAAGCCGACCAAACCGGCTTCTTTACGATACGTGTGCGATTGTCCGATGTTTACGCTTCGCCAATGTCTCAAGACCTGGTTTATCGTATCCGATAACAAGTTGTTTTCCATCAGTGATGATTGGGCGGCGTAATAATTTCGGATTGTCACTCATGAGGCGTAATAACTCACTGAGTTTCATGTCTTCAATATCAATGCCGAGATCCTTGAAGGCTTGACTGCGTGTTGCGAGCAAACTTTCAATCCCATCCGTCGATAATTTCAACAGTTCCATGAGTTCATCAACTGTTGGAGCATTTCTGAACAGATGACGTTCCTCTACATCAACATGTTCCTCTTTTAACCATGATTTCGTTTTACGACATGATGTACAGCTTGGGTATGTGAAAAAGACTAACTCATTCGTCATTTTTGCTCCTCCTCTCAAAGTGTGGGGTTTCATTACAGTTACTATAGCACGTCAATTTGACTTTGTACACCTTTTGTACAACTATTGTACAACTTTTTTTGAAACTTCATCTTTTGTTCACAGTTATTCCTTAACAATCACTAGAACAGGATGGACGGATGATTGTTTGCTTGGTAAAATAAGTACGTATATTGACTATCTGTCGGATTTAGGGGGTTATAGGAATGGGGAGAATGTACCGCGTACTCGGTTTCTGGACTGGTATCATCGCAGTCATGGCATTTATCGGCGCATTGGGTGGCGATGCAAGCTCAAGTGAGCATACGGATTCATTTTTAGTCATGGGCTTCGTCTTCTTAGCACAAACTGTCTTTTTTGCAGCGCTTGGTTACTTGCGCTTAACTGAAAAAACGTATGTCTATATCTTTGGAGCTTACTTAACTGTATTTTTCATCGTCTTTACGTACTGGTCAAACTTCCAGATGTAATGAAAAAAACTCGTCATCCTTTTGGATGGCGAGTTTTTTTAGTCAGAGGAATGGATTCGATTTCATTTCTTGACGAATCGTCGTACTCGGACCATGTCCTGGATAGATCGTCGTATCTGCCGGTAGTTCCGCGATGAGTCGATCCAGTGAACGCATCAATACGTCTTGATCCCCACCATGAAGATCCGTCCGTCCGACGCCTTGCTGGAACAAGAGATCTCCACCGAACGCGATCCGCTCTCCTTTGAAGTAGAACGTCACACTTCCTGGTGAGTGCCCTGGCGTCTCAAGAACATGCATCGAAAAGCTACCGACCGTCAGCCGTCCTGGTTGCAACAAATGGTCTGCTGGTTTCATCCGCATCGGCGGCATTCCGAATTTTGCCGAACCATTCCATTCTGGATTACCGAGCCATCCTGCTTCTTCCGTATGCACGTAGACAGGAGCTTCCGTGAAGCGTCGTAACATATCGACACCTCCGATATGGTCAAAATGCGCATGCGTCAACAAAATCGCTTTTAAAGTCGCTCCCCGACTTTCAATCTCATCGAAAAACCGCATATCTTCTGTACCTGGATCAATGACAAGACATTCCTTGTCTTTAAATAATAAATAACCATTCTCAGATGCCATACCGGAAGTGATCATTACGATTTCCATTCTATAAAACCCCTTTACAATAGACTCTTCTCCTACTATACACGAAATTGTCGAAAGTTCCTGCAACGCCCTCTCGACTTTATCCCGCGAGTCGGATAAACTAAAAAGTGAGATTTAAGTGAAATCTTCGTGAAATTCATAACGTGATTGTTTAAGGGGGAGTACGTCATGCATTTGGATCAACCAATCGGTTGGCTTTTCTTCTTCGTCGCACTCGTCGGCGTTTGGGCCGTCGTTCGTTCACTTAAGAAACGCCAAATGTTTCCACTCGTATTCGCAGGTCTGACTGTCGTCTTATTCGGCTGGTTCGGGATTGCGACATTGATTTACGGCGGTATTCCATCGTAATCAAGATACGCTAAAAAGAGGCTGACTCAAAAGTCAGTATCTACAAAGATAAGGGAGGCAGATTGATGATCTGCCTCCCTTATCTCGTAATAAAAAGAATGACGCGTCATTCTTTTTTTGAGTCAGCCCCTTGAGACTAAAGACAAAGTGCAATTTTTCTCTAACGAGAAGGATTGCACTTTTTTGTTCGTTTCGAATCGTTTTCCTGAGACAAGCATCGCGCCGCTTCAATTCGCTGCAGGGTCGCTCTTGCTTGTTATTCCCTAGGAAGCGATGTCGAGTGAACAAAACGCTTCCCTGATCCTTCTTCCGAGTATCAAAAGAATGACGCGTTACACGCCACTCTTACAGGAAAAAGCGCAATTTTGCGCTGTTAGAGGCACACGCCTGAGGAAAGGGCGTGAAAAGATGCGTCATTTTTTGGTGTCAGCCCTTTTGTCTAAAATCTGAAGAGAGATGCCTCGCGCATCTCTCTTTTTATTTGCCTTTCTACAAAAAAACGAATCCACTCGAAAGTAGATTCGTTTTCTTCATCTTATTTTGAAGTTTGAAGGAAACGGAGCAAGTCACCATAGATGACTTTATCCGAAAGTCCTAACTCCTTCTCGGATTGTTTCGTAGATTGTTTACACATCTCTGCTAACTCTCCATCTTTTACCTCTTCACCTGTCTGACGATCATAACATGTTTCCTGCGTATAAACCGTTTTGTCTGTTATGACGGAACCATCGCGGAACAGCGCATAATCCTTGTGCTGTTTCGAGAAGAGATCAGTACCGAACAATACTTCATTCTTGAAGTCTTGTCCTAACAGATGAAGCAATGTCGGTTTAATGTCGATTTGGCTCGCGACGTCTTCATGTTTGACACCTTTCGTTTGACCCGGTAAATGGATCACGAATGGTACACGTTGCAATTGCGCGACATCATACGGCGTCAACTCATCTTTGTTCATGAGTTCTGCCATCGCAGCATTGTGGTTCGTCGAGATACCATAGTGGTCACCATAGACCATGAAGATCGTATCATCCCACGTACCATCTTTTTTCAGACCCTCGATGAATTTACCGAGTGCCATATCTTGATACGCTAGTGCCTGAACGTAGTGGTTCAGCGTCGTAGAACTTGTCTCAAGCGGTGGTACAAGTTCATCTTCTGGTTTTGGCATCTCAAATGGATAGTGGTTCGTCAATGTGATGAACTTCGAATAGAACGGACGTGGTAAATCTTTCAACATCGGCAATGACTGTTCAAAGAATTTATCATCGAGCAAGCCCCACTCCGTCAAATCTGCTGGATCACCTAGGTCATAATCCGTCTCTGAGAAGAAACGATCGACGCCAAAGCTATTGTAGACGATGTCTCGGTTCCAGAACGATTTGTTGTTTGCATGGAAAACAGCTGAATAATAGCCGTCTTCTTTCAGCATTTCAGGAGTTGCCCGGAATTCATTTTCTCCGTTCGTAAAGAATGCTGCACCGCGTCCAAGTGGATAGATCGAGTTTTCGAGAATGAACTCAGCATCTGCCGTTTTCCCTTGTCCTGTGTTGTGATAGAAGTTATCCCATGAATGCGATTCCTTGATCAACTTATTCAGGTTCGGTGTAATCTCTTGTCCGTTTGGTGCTTTTAATCCAACTGCAAAGGATTGTGCCGACTCAAAGGAAACAACGATGACGTTCTTTCCTTTGTACTTTCCGAACATAGCTGGGTTCGGTTCAGCATGTTTTGAATCAATGAAACTTTGAACTTCCGACAGTTCAGAACTGTCCGCGAGTGCTTTTTGCGCAGATGTCTTAGACTGAATGAGAGCATCATACATATGGAAGTTAAATGTTCCGATGTTTTTAACGAGCAATTCTCGGTCGAAGGCACGTGTGAGCAATTCTGGACGTTCTGTCTCAGCGAGCGTCAAGTTTCCAAGGAAAACGACAACTGCTGCAACGAATGCGAGAATCGCGCGTCCACGTGACGCAACATTTTTTGACATGTCCATTTTCCGTAAGAAGAACGGTAAGATGATCAAGTCACCGACGATCAATAAATCGGACCAATTCAAAAGTGACCCGAGCGATGCAGAAACAGTTTCCGCATTCGATGTTTGGAACAATACCGGCAACGTCAGATAGTCATTAAAGAAGCGGAAGAAAATGATGTCCGCATATAAAATGAGTGTCGCGACGAACAGTGTGCCGTAGATGAACCATTTTTGAACATTTCCTCGGAAGAAGAAGCTGAACCCGAACATGAAGAGCGCTGAACTAATTGGGTTAATTAGTAGAATGAATGCTTGCGCAGAGTTTGTTACGGGAACGTTGAAGAAAAGTGTATACGCTAAATACGTTTTTAACCAAATCAATAAGGTCGCAATCCAAAAGAGCTTGTGCTCTTTATAGGTGCTGCGAACGCCTTGACCCATCTTTAGGCGCATTCGCGACCAGATGTTTGCGTCTTGCTGCATAAAAACCTGCCTCCTAATTTACATGTGCTTTCTGATTTCAGTTCACACAACTTACCTCATAATTTACATATACCCATATCACGTGAAAATTTTACGCTTAGTTTTACAAAAATGCAACTGGAATCCGGAAGATACTTAACAATCACATAATTACTGTACGTTTGTAAACAAAAAAAAGATTCGCCGAAGCGAACCTTTTACTGAAATTGAATATTATCATTTTTTGAGAAACATCTGCTTCGCAAGCCATGCACAGCCGATGACTCCTGCATCGTTTCCAAGCTCGGCAATCTTGAACGTCGTTGATCCGAAAACCCGTGGTAAAGCGAAGCGTTCGAACTGTTGACGGAGTGGTGCAAGCAATGTCTCGCCCGCTTTTGACACACCACCACCGATAACGATGATTTCCGGGTTAATACTGTTCGCTAAGTTGGAGATGGCAAGACCGAGATGGAACGTCACTTCTTCTACGACTTCCGTTGCAATCCGGTCTCCTTTCTCATACGCTTCGAATACGTCTTTTGCTGTCACTGCCTTGATGTCGTTGAGTAACGTTTCTTTCCCTTTACGCTTCTCAAGACCAAGACGAGCGATCCCTGTTGCTGACGCGATCGTCTCAAGACATCCTTTGCGACCACATCCACATAGGACGCCACCTTCAGGCAACATCGTGATATGACCGATTTCTCCAGCCATTCCGACTGTACCATGCACGATTTGTCCATTCGTGATCAGACCACCACCGACGCCCGTACCGAGTGTGACAGCAAGGAGTTCGGTTGCCCCACTACCGGCACCTTTCCACATCTCACCGATTGCCGCTGCGTTCGCATCATTTTCAAGCACAGCCGGTAAACCCGTCAAACGTTCGAATTCACCGATGAGTTCAAAGTTAGTCCAACCGATATTGACTGCTTTCTCAACGACACCTGTATTGAAATCAATGAATCCCGGCGCACCGATGCCCGCTCCGACGAAATCTTCTGGTCGTTTATTGCTCTCTTGACACTTCTCAAAGAAGGATTTTGCGATATCTCCAGGAATTTGTACGCCATCATTCAAAACGACCGTCTCGATTTCCCACTTTTCTACGATGATCCCTTGCAAATCCAAAATTGCCATCTTGACTGTCGTGCCGCCGATATCAATGCCGAGTAACCATTTCATTGCTTCGTCTCCCCTATACTCATATAATGTCTGCTTCCTCATTTTACCGGACATAACCCGTTTGCGCAAAGGGTTGCACAATCTTAAATGTTATCGGATTGTGAACGCTTTAATTCATGTCGTAAGATTAGTTTCGCTGAATCGTACTGACGTTGTTCCAAAACGCCTGCTTCTTGTAATTCATCGAGTTCAAGCATCATCATCGCGATATCGGACGCTCGGTCCCCAAGATAGATGAATGTTCCGTATGTCTTGAGTAACTGCTGTACGTCATACAGTGTCTTCATCAACCATCGGCTCCTTTACATAGGCATGCAACAAATCATATGTCGCTTGTAACGACGTCTCATGTGTACGTTCGTACGAATGACTCGATTCGATTCCCGGACCGAACAATCCGTGCCGGACGTCGTGTCCCGCACTTACTGCCGCTGAGGCATCCGAGCTATAGAATGGATAGATATCAACCTTATATGGAATACTGTTACGTTGTGCTAAACGCGTTAACTGGTGGCGTAAAGCCAAGTCATATGGACCCGAACCATCTTTCGCACAGATCGAGACCGTGAATTCATCGGAGTGTTGACCGTCTCCTAGTGCCCCCATGTCGACCGCGATGTATTCTGCGACTTCTTCCGTGAATCCAGCATTTCCACCGAATCCAACTTCTTCGTAATTTGAAATCAGAATCTGGACCGTGTGTGGCAGCTCGATTGTTTTCCATTCCTTGATCAATTCAAGCAACAAAGCAACGGATGCTTTATCGTCGAGATGGCGCGACTTCACGAATCCCGTTTCCGTGTAGAGGAATCGCGGATCAAATGTTACGATGTCTCCTACTTCAATCCCCGCAACGCGCGTCTCTTCCGCTGTCGTTGAACGGATATCGAGCCGTACTTCGATATTATCAGCGGAGCGTTCCGTCTTATTCGTCTCGCGCGACGTATGAACACTCGAATGGTGGAACACGATTGTACCTGAAATCGTTTGACCGTCCATCTTGTGAATGAGACAGTTCTCACCTTCAATTGCTGTCCAAGCATATCCCCCCAGTTGTGATAAACGAAGTCGTCCTGTTGGTAAAATCTCTTTCACCATCGCTCCTAGTGTGTCGACGTGTGCCGTCAGTAACCGCGTACGCGTTGAAGCACCAGGTAGTGTCGCTAAAATCGCTCCTTTCTCAAGTTTTCGATACGTGATTCCTTCTGATACCAATCGCTTTTCTACATATGTAATCGCTTCTTTTGTCGAACCTGTTGGACTCGGAATCGAGACAAGCTCTTCAATCGTACGTATGACTTCTTTCATTTTCATTCGCTCCCTTTCAATCGGACTACGATGTGACATCCGCTTTGTTCTCATGATAACAAATATTCATTCTTTGCCGATACTGATATCCTACGGATACCATGCAAAAAAGCTGTAGCACTTTTTTTGCTACAGCTTCTAATCTACATCCTCTGAAAAACTTAGACGTACTTCTTCATCCAAATATCATCACGATATGTGCCGTCTTCTAATTTTACGGAATCTGGGTCTTCGGCATATACTTCAAAACCGAGCGACTCATAAAGATTTTGTGCGGCTTCGTTTCCTGATAAAACGGCAAGAATGACTTGCTCGACGTCCGGTAACTTTTTCGCTTCCTCGATTAAGGCTTCCATTAAAGCGCGACCAGTACCCCCGCGATATTCAGGTGATACGTATACTCCAGAAATCATCGCTTTATGCGATTCACGTGACAATTCATATGGTTTGACCTGACCAAACCCAAACAACGTATCACCGTCGAACATACCAAGCCAAACCTCATCGGAGTCGGGTTCTCCCTCAAGTCCTTCTTGTACTTCGCGGAGCGGGGTTTGCTGTTCATCATCAAACGAATGACCGAATGCATCTGGATGATTTTTTAATCCCTCAAGGCGTAGATTCCAGTATTGTTCTGCATCCTCTTTAGTTAGTTTTCGAAAAGTATACATGACTGTCGGTTCTCTCCTTTTTGGGTATCATGACGTACAAAAAATGACGTAAAAATGCTTCTATCTCTTACTTAACCCTTTTCTAGTAAAATAAAACCTAGATTTTTCTCTTTTTACTACTGGACGAATAGATGTGATTTTTTATGTATTCGTTCTTTACATCAAAAAAACTCAAGTGTGGACAATATAAAGCAAGTCCGACACTTGAGTTTTTTTACTACTTTATTTCGGTAATACCTTCAGCATGATGCGTACGCTTATCCTTGCAAGACGGGTTCAAGCGTCTGACGCAATACATCAGCAGAATGATGGAATTTCTTCAACTCTTCTTCCGTCAATGAGACTTCAATGATTTCACGCACACCTTGACGATTAATGATGGCGGGAACTCCAATGTGGATACCGGAAATGCCATACTGCCCATCGACATGCGCACCGACCGTTAATAGACAGTTCTCATTTCCGAGGATGGCACGAACGATCCGAACAAGCCCAAGCCCGATCGCATAGTAGGTTGCCCCTTTGCGCTCGATGATATGATAAGCAGCATCTCGGACGTTGATGTAAATTTGATCAAGATCTGCTTGAGAATAACGATCGTCTTCAGCAAGTAGTTCATCAATCGTTTTTCCATAAATACGGCTGTTACTCCAGGCAGCGAATTCCGTATCACCATGTTCTCCAAGAATATAGGCATGGGCATTTCGGGAGTCAATGTGAAAGTATTCTCCAAGCATTTGACGCAGACGTGCTGTATCAAGCACCGTTCCTGATCCAAATACGCGGGATTTCGGAAGACCGGAATATTTCCAGGCAAGATGCGCCATGATATCAACCGGATTAGAAGCCACGACGATGATCCCATCAAAACCAGAATCCATGATTTGACGAATCATTTCTTTCATGATCAACGCATTCTTTGCAACGAGATCGAGTCTTGTCTCACCTGGTTTTTGTGGAGCGCCTGCCGTGATGACGACGACTTCCGCTTCGCGGCAGTCCGCGTAGTCGCCAGCCCATATTCGCATCGGTGAAGAGCTAAATGGTGTTCCATGGTTTAAGTCCATTGCCTCGCCCTCTGCTTTGGCTTTGTTGACATCAATGATGACAAGTTCTTCACAAAGCCCAGCTGTTGACATCTGATAGGCAAAGCTTGAGCCGACTGCACCAGCTCCAATGAGGGCTACCCGTGTCACTTTCGCATGTAATTCCATATCGTTATGTCCACCCTTTCATTCATCCTAAGAGTTTGTTAACTATCTCACAAATAAATTGTAACATCTTTCACATTATTTGTATCATGTGAAATTAATCACATTTGTCCGTTTTGTGTCATTGATATCCTAACATAAGGAATTACATACTCATATACTTTCCAGTTACCAGAATCGAACGATGATAAACCCGATTCCACTTGCCAAACCACTCGTTAAGACATTGACAGCATCATTCCCTAAAAATCGAATACCTGAAACATAAGCTGTCGGTTGCCCATGGTGCTTTCGCTTTTCTGTGTATTCCCCACAAACTGTACATCGGTAAACGCGTTGCCCTACTGCTCCAAATAGTGTATCCAGCAGGCTCCCGAGTACACCGATGCTTGTTACGAGTAAGACGTCTCTTAAAGAAAGAGAAAATATCCAATGCGCTGCTATCGCGATGAACGCAGCTCCTGCGATCGTACCGACCGTTCCAATCAGCGACATCGCTCCACTTGTTCCTGCTGGTACCCGTCGTAACGTTTTGAGCGACCATGGATCACGTCTTGAGAGCGGTCCGATTTCGGATGCCCACGTATCAGCATTCGATGCTGCGATGACGAATAGAAACAACAAGAGATACGCAAAATCCATCGTCATGGCATACGCTAAGGCAGCAACGAACGCTCCCCCTCCATTCGCAAGGACTTGCCATCCGTCACGCGCGCCGTCTTTCTCAACGATGGAGTCGACCGATTGTTTTCTAGATCGTCCGACCTTCGATAACAGACTCGAGCTACCAAAGAAGAGTAAGAGTACTACTAATCCTTGCCAACCGAATCCGAATGAGACACCACTACCGACGAGCAGGGTCATGATAGCACCACTTGTCGTCAATAAACGAAAAGATCGTCCGGTCCAAGCAAGCAATAGACAAAACAAAATGGTCGCGCTTAGCATCGGATGACCTCTAATTCAGTGACGATCAAGTCAACGGGGATATCAAAGGCTTCCACTTCGAAATCTGGAAGAAGTTGTTCAGAAAAGGCAATCGATACTTTACATCCTGTATATGGCACGAGTGCACGATCGTAATAGCCTCCTCCCCATCCTAAACGATAGCCGTCCCGACGATAGGCGCGACCTGGAACGAGGCAAAGCTCTGCTTGATCAAGTGAGGCGCGACGTGCTGAAGCGATCGGTTCAGCAATCCCCATCTGATTTGCTTGCAGTTGATCTTCTGGTCCATGTTCATAAAAGATCATCTCGTCTCCGACTACTTTTGGTATCAAGACCGTCTTGCCCTCTTGCCACGCCTGTTCAATCAGCATTCTTGTATCACATTCATTTCGAAAAGCTAATGTGATCGCGACACAAGTCGCTTGTTGCCATTCAGGTAATAATAATACATGTTCGTGAATCAACCGTTCCTTCTCCGCACGGTTCTCCATCATATCGAGTCGTTCTTTGATCAGACGGCGTACTTCTTGTTTATTCATGAATGTCTTCCTTTCCACAAAAAAAGCCATCACACGAAGTGACGGCTTCCATCTCAATTATTTCACTTCACGGTGAAGTGTGTGCTTACGGAGACGTGGGTTGTATTTCTTCAACTCAAGACGCTCTGGGTTGTTACGCTTGTTCTTTTTAGTGATATAAGTACGGTCACCAGTTTCAGTGCAAGCTAATGTGATTTTAACGCGCATGGGATTCCCTCCTATCTAGCTCTCGATGTATCAAGTGATTTTGCTTTACATAAGGTTAAGCATACTCAAGTATCGTACCAAGAAAGGAAAGGAATTGCAACTGTTCATCCGTTCTTTTTCGGATTCGTCACGTGTTGATATGGTTTTTCAAGGTTCTCTTCAAAACGCAGTGGCTTCTTTTCGACGTGATACTCTTGTTCCACCCCGTGACGTGACTCTTCTCGTTCTAGATAAACAACCGCTGATTGGCGCAACGCATCTCCTTCAAGTCGTTTTAAGGCAACGACCAGACCACCTGAACGATCAGGAGAACGCTCACTTTCGACATCGTAGACGTTACTGACGAGTGGCAACTCTTTGATCTTCGCGATAGCTTGGGCAGCTGATGCGGTCTCCATGTTGAAGTTGTGGATGACTGCGAAATCAACGATCTTACTCAAAGCTTGCGCTTGGCGTAAGAAGGCTAAATTTAGTGCCGCCAGTTGGTTATAGGTCTGAACGAGCGGTAGACCTGTCACTTGCACTCCGTAAACGTGAACACCTTCTTCAAATCGATACGCTTCCGGATGTTCCGTGACGACATAGACGTTCTCACCAGCAGCAGCGAGCCGTCGAGCGAGCTCCGAAGCTGGTCGGTCTGACGCATCATATTGTCGGACGAACAATAAGATGGCGTCTGTATTCCAAGATTTCTCACGCTTCACTGCCACGTAGTAATCATGTGCCGTCAAGAAGACATCCGGTTCAATATCTGAATCTTGAAGAAAAGGATATTCGCGATATCGAGCATCCAACCATTCCACCGTCAGCTCCTCAGCATCCAGTCGACGCTCGGTTTCTTCAAAACGTAAGATATGCTCCCGGAAACGATTCGCAGCATACTGCGCTGTCGTCTGTCCATCAAGGATGAACGGCCAGTCGCTCGAGACAGCGAGGAGGTATTCTCGAATGAGTTGACGCTTCGCTTTGACAGTCAACGCATCTTGATGACGATTTCGAGCTACGATTCCTGCTAGTCTCTTCTCAAGCTGATGGAGATGACGAATCATCCAGTCATTCCGTTCATTGATCCAGACTTCCGCGTAGCCTTTTCGTCCCCATGTTCCCATCGCGACGTGGGCCGTGTCGATGTCTTGGAAGTGACGTTCGAGGAAGATCGCCGGTGAAATCGACTCAATTCCTTGGTCTTCTAAACGTTCCATCGCTTTACCGAGGAAGTCGGGACCTTCAAACCACCAGTGACCGAATAATTCGGCATCAAATGGTGCTGTGACAAGGAACGGTGGGAAGTCTTGTCCTTGATGCGCATCTAAATGTTCACCAAGTGCTTGTGCGAAGTCTGCTGCGTGCTCACTTGTCCGTTGCCATGCCCAATCACGAACGTAATAGTCTTTTTGATCCGTTTCTCCTGTTACACGATGCAATTTCAATCCTGTATCATAACGTAAGCCTTCCGGGTGCATGAACTCAGCGATTTGATCCCACTCTCGATCGTACGCAAGGTCACGATAAAACTCGCGGTAATCCGGATGACCCGGGTATCCGATGACAGAGCTCCAAATCTTCCCGGAAATGATTTGATCACGCGGGAACAGTGCCACACCGTGCGGCGAATAGACAGGTGCTCCGATTCCGTGTTTCGGTGACGGATCCGCGTTTAAGATTGAATGTTCGTCAACGAATGTATAACGAATGCCCTCTTCATACAAAATACGATCAAGTCCGGGCGTATACGCACACTCTGGCATCCAAAGACCAGATGGACGGAATCCGTAATGACGTTCGAAACAGTTCAATCCCGTCTGAATTTCAGAACGTGCCGCTTGTTCAGACAACATGTGCGGACTGAATCCGTGCGTCGCCGTACACGTAATCAAATCGAGATAACCTTGCTCCTTGTAATGACGGAATGCGCGGTTCAAATCTTTTTCCCAGTGAAGGAACGTATTCAATAAATCTTGATAGCGGTCTTGATAGAATAGAAGCGCATCTCGTTCCTTTTGAGCAAGCTCTCGCTCTAGTTCCTGGCGAATCAAACGTAACGTATCCTCGATATGCTCGATATACCGCTCTTGAATCAATGGGTCGGCAAGCATCTCGATGACGGGTGGTGAAATGCTGACCGTCCAGCCGAGCGGACGTGACAAGCGATCGACCTCCCACAATAATGGGATGTAGGTTTCTGAAATCGCTTCATACATCCACCGTTCTTCTAGACGATGCGCCTCTTCATGACGGATATATGGTAAATGTGCATGTAAGACGAGTGAAAAATATCCTTTTCGCATAGCTTCTCTTCCTTTCCCTCTCTCTAATTCCATTATCGGACGCGATCGAAATAGGAGTAAGGACGTAATACTTCGACCCATTCCGGTTGTTCGACCTCTCCGTATTGCCAATGATGCACGACTTCCGCGAACCGTCCGTCCGTAACTGGCTCGTCACGTGGCGTTTCGACTGGTTTTGAACGCAGTACTGGAACAAAGTCCCCGTCGATCGTTTGAATGCCCCATTCAATGATGTATGTAGTATTCGGGGCGACTGGTCGAACGAACCAAGCATTCGTCATTTCTGGTAGCTCGAATTGATACGTCCGATTTGCCTGTCCTTGTTCATATTCAACAAGCGTGACATCAATAATGCGTAATTCTTTACGGAACGAATCAAACGTCGTGTGATAGTGCGTCTCTAGCAACTGTTTCGACAGTTCAGACAATTCCCAGTAGACGTATAACGCTGTCGGTGACTGAACGATGGCGTGGAGGATGTCATCCTCGTAATGTGTCGCCATTCCAAACGCGTCACGTTCTAGCGAAGGTACCACTTGCACAGACGGTACGACGTCTAATACAGGTGCAGTCGACTTTTTTGTCTGCTTGACCGTTTTTGATTCTACTTTCGGCGCTACTAAAGGTTGTTCTGTTAACGATTTACGATATTTAGTCCACGCATATTTGATTTTTCCTTCAGTCGTATCCAATTGAGCTGCGATTTGTTTTGTTGTCAGCCCTTGTTCTTTCAATTTAATGATTTGCTCAAGCATTCCCAATCACCTCTCTGTCATTATTCACTTCTTTCCTATTCTACAAACGTGTTTCGAATCCCTTTACAAAAAAAGTAGGCAGAGGAAATTCCTCCTGCCTACTTGATTCATCCGTTTAAATCATAATGTTTTCCTTTTTCGAGATAGATCAGATGCTCCCCGACGTTCGTCAAGTGATCACCCATCCGCTCGATGTAGCGGCAAATGTTCGTGAATTGCATAACTTCATCGACGACAATCGGCTGAAGTGACATGTGACGCATGTACTGGCGAAGTGCCTTATATGTCGTCTCATCAATGACGTTATCGAGATCAGACAAGGCTTTTGCTTTCTCGACATCTCCGTCACGATAGGCGACGATCGCAGTTTCCGTCATATCCAGTAATGTCTCGAATGCTTCCTTCAACAAAGAGATATCGATGACATACGGGAATGTTTCGACACGAAGAACAGCTTTTGAGATATTCCCCGCATAATCTGCAATCCGTTCGAGATCCGACGAAATTTTCATCGCGGTGATGATTCGTCGTAAATCCGTCGCAACGGGTTGTTGCTTCGCGATTAAGAGAATCGCATCATCGTTGATTTCAAGTTCAAGATCATCGAGTTCATTATCGTTTTCGATGACACTACGCGCGATGTCTTGATCATATTTTTCGAGTGCTTCTGCCGTTGTTGCGATCTGTTGCATCGTCTTGCGAGCCAGTAAAAAGACCTTTTGATCGAGTATTGCAAGATTTTCTCCAAAAATCGTACGGTTCGCTGCCATTCGTCTCGTCTCCCCTTCTTATCCGAATCGTCCTGAAATGTAATCTTCCGTCCGTTTGTCACTCGGATTTCCAAAGATCCGGTCTGTTTGATCGAACTCGACGACTTCACCATTCAAGAAGAACGCTGTTTTGTCCGAAACACGTGCAGCCTGTTGCATGTTGTGTGTCACGATGATGATCGAGTAGTCTGATTTCAATTCTTGGACGAGTTCTTCTACTTTTAATGTAGAAATCGGGTCAAGTGCCGATGTCGGCTCATCCATCAAGATGACATCTGGCTCGATTGCAAGGCAACGCGCGATACAAAGACGTTGTTGCTGACCACCAGAAAGACCGTAGGCATTTTCGTTCAAACGATCTTTGACTTCATCCCAGATTGCCGCACGGCGTAAACTGCGTTCGACGATCTCGTCGAGGATTTTTTTGTTTTTAACACCGTGGACACGAGGACCATAAGCGATGTTGTCATAGATTGATTTCGGGAATGGGTTCGGTTGCTGGAAGACCATTCCGACCGATGTCCGTAATTCTTCGACACCGTATTCTTTATCAAAGATATTACGTCCGTGATACTCGATTGCACCATTCGTCCGTACGATCGGAACGAGTTCGACCATTCGATTCAATGTTTTGATGAATGTCGATTTCCCGCAGCCAGACGGTCCAATGATTGCCGTGACTTCATTTTTCTTAATGTCGAGATTGACATCTTTCAGCGCATGATCGTCACCGTACCATAAGTTTAAGTCTTTGACGTTATAGACGCTCTCACGTGCTGCTACTGGTTGGTTCATACGCTCTGTCCCTTCTGTAACGACTGATTTCGTATTCAGCTTCGTATCCATCATCTGTCTTCCTCCTTAAAAGAAATCCCTTCTATCTATCTCGTTCGATTAATAACGTTTTGAGAAACGGTTCCGGATCCAGATCGCAAGTGAGTTCATCGTCAAAAGGATGACCATTAAGACGATGATTCCCGCAGCTGCAAGTCCTTGGAAATCTGCTTGCGGACGACTTGTCCAGTTGTAGATTTGAATCGGCAATGCTGTGAATTCTGAGAAAATACTTTCTGGCGCACGAGCAATGAAAATTGCAGCTCCGACCATGATGAGTGGTGCTGTCTCACCAATTGCTCGAGATACAGCCAAGATGATCCCAGTAATGACACCTGGTAGTGATGCCGGAAGAACGACTTTAAACGTCGTTTGCCATTTTGAAGCACCGAGTGCAAGTGATGCATGACGCATTGCTTGTGGAACGGCACGGATCGCCTCTTGAGACGAGACGATGACGACCGGAAGACTCATCAACGCGAGTGTCAAGGCTCCTGCAATCAATGTTGAACCGAAGCCCATGTTACGTACGAAGAACGTCAAACCAAGTAAACCGAAGACGATCGATGGTACACCTGCAAGGTTTGAGATGTTGACTTCGATGAATGAAGTCATCCGACTCTTCTTCGCATACTCTTCTAGGTAAATCGCTGCCCCGACACCAATGATGAAAATCATCGGGATGATGAGGAGCATCAAGAAGATGGAGCCCATTAACGCCGGATAAATCCCAGCCCGTTCCGAACGGCGTGATGGTGCATTTTGTAGAAACTCAAGTGATAACCATGACGCACCGTCACGGATGACGCCGAACAAGAGAATACCTAAGACGACGAGACCGAAGAACAGTCCAGCAAGGAAAATGACTTTTGTGACGTTGTTGACGATGAGTCGCTGGCTAATGGATTTCTTCACCGCGACCGGATCAATGAATTTTTTTGAGACAGGTTGCTTTTCTGGTAAGGCCATCTTAGTACTCCTCTCTGAAGCGGCGTGTGATCCAGTTCGCAAGTAAGTTCATCACTAATGTGAAGACGAACAAGAGTGTACCAACCGCATAGATACTGTAATATTCGACAGTTCCAAATCCAGCATCACCTAAGGCAACCTGAACGATATACGCTGTCATCGTTTGGACTGGCTCGAGTGGATCGATCGCAGCTGTCGGATTCGAACCACCAGCGATCGTTACGATCATCGTCTCACCGATTGCACGTGACATACCGAGTACGATCGACGCAATGATACCTGATAAGGCAGCTGGAACGACGACTTTCAAAGCGACTTCAAGACGTGTCGAACCGAGTGCAAGTGCACCATCACGAATTTTTTTCGGAACAGAGCTCATCGCATCCTCAGAAATCGAAGCAATCATTGGAATGATCATGATCCCGACGACGATCCCCGGACTGAGCGCATTGTAAATTTGAATACCTGGAATCAATTTTACGAGTACTGGTGTGACGAACGTCAACGCGAAGAATCCGAAGACGATCGTTGGAACACCTGCTAACACTTCAAGAATTGGTTTTAAGATACGGCGTGCGCGGTCTGACGCGTACTCACTTAAATAAATCGCTGATGTGAGACCGATCGGCACGGCAACTAGCATCGCAATCACGGTAATCTCAAGCGTCCCGACGACAAGCGGCCAAATTCCATACTCTGGTTGTGAGTTGAGTGGATACCAGCTCGTACTGCCGAAGAATTCCTTGAACGGAACGACTTCGAAGAAGTGCTCTGTTTCAATGACTAACGTGAGAATGATGCCGATGGTCGTAACGACCGAGACGAACGCACAAAGGAATAACACGATCGGCATGACGCGTTCCATGACGTTTTTCATACTATATTTTTGCTGTCGGTTCTGTTGAATCAGCTCGCGAACCGATTTATTTTGTGTTGAACTCATCCTTCTTCACTCCCTACTCCTTCTTGACATGAGAACGGGACCCAACCGGTACAGACTTCCCCGGTTGGGCCATCCTCATGACTCGATGATTTATTTCATTGCGTCTTCAATTGCTTTTGCGTTTTCATCGTAACGATCTTGCGGCATTTTGATATATCCGACTTCTTCAGCAAGATCACCAGCGTTTTCGTTCGTGAACTGAACGAAGTCAGCGACTTGTTTTTTGTCTTTCATCGATTTGTTATTGATGTACGTGTAGATTTCACGTGATAGTGGATAAGAGAGATCTTTGATCGTTTCTGGTGTTGGATCGACTGCGTCTTTTCCTTCAGCAGAAAGTGGTACTTCCTTCAACTTATCTTTATTCTCAGCGTAGTACGCATAACCGAAGTATCCGATTGCGCCTTTCGTTCCTTCAACACCCTTGACGAGAACGTTATCGTCTTCTGATAATTGAACATCTTTACGCATGTCTTTTTTCTCAAGTACTTCCTCAGAGAAGAAATCGAATGTTCCTGAATCTTTCCCTGGGCTGAAGAATTTCAATGGTTCAGCCGGGTAAGAAGAATCGACATCTTTCCAAGTCTTGATGTTCGGGTCGAGCCAGATTTTCTCGAGTTGCTCCATTGTGAGTTCTTTTACCCATGTATTTTCTTTGCTGACAGCGACAGTCAAACCGTCATATGCGAGTGCCATTTTTGTGAATTCAATGTTGTTCTTTTTCGCTTCAGCTGCTTCTTCTTCTTTAATTTCACGCGATGCGTTTGAAAGATCTGTTTCCCCAACGACGAAGCGTTTGAATCCGCCACCTGTACCAGAGACACCGACTGTGACATCTACGTCAGGTTGTTCCATCGAATATTCTTCACCGACAGCTTCCATGATCGGGAAGACTGTAGAAGAACCGTCGATTGCGATTTTTCCTTTTAAATCAGATGAACTAGCAGAACCGCCTTTATCGTTACCACATGCTGCCCCCACTACTGCGATTGATGCTACCGTTGTGATGAGTGCTGTTTTTTTCATCCAAGACATGATTAATTTTCCTCCTCGAAAGTATGTCGCTGACGATGTCACGACTTTTTATCCGTTTTCCTTACAAGACTTATACTACGGATGAACTATTAAAACGAAATGAATCCAACGTAAAAGAATTGTAAAGGCGTGTTTTTTAGTGTTTACAATTCGAAATCCATTAGAAAAAAAGGTCAATACAAACAAAAAAACGAGAGTGATTGCTCACTCTCGCTTTATTTCTAGTTAATTTGGCTTAGTTTGCCATGGTACGTCCTTCACATTGAAATACGCTTTGACAAGATCGTGACCGATTTTTGAGTTGACGGTTTCTTGTTCCATATAAGGAAGGAACACGGCCCATGCCATCTCTGGATTGTCATACGGTGCCCAGCCGACAAGGTTCGAGTTCAATGAACGAACCGGTTGACCACTTCCGTCACGTAAGGCGATTCCATCATCACCATAGACACTGACCTGCGCTGTACCTGTTTTCGCAGCTGCATCAATACCGGTTTGGGCAATGATTTTTGCTGTACCACGCTCTCCTTTAACGACACGATGCAATCCTTCGCGGACATGATCAATGTTATCTTGACTGACCTCAATCCGATTCAGGTAATTCGTCTTGAAGCTATAATCCACTTGTTTCGTTCCTTTTTCAATCGAATTCGACGCGAGAACTTCTTTTAAGAAGTGCGGTTGAACACGATAGCCACCATTGGCAAGTGTTGAAATATACTGTGCAACTTGTAGCGGTGTAAAGGCATCGTACTGTCCGATGACTCGGTCCATGAGTAGCGTGACACGGTCCGGTGTCCCTTGAACACCTTTTGCTTCGTACGGTAAATCGACACCGGTCGTCACTCCGAGCCCGAACTGACTGTAGTAATTCTGCATGATCGCAGCCGCTGCATCTACACTTGCTCCAGCGATCCCATTACTTGGATATTTCGCCATCCGCATCGCAATATTGAACATGTAAACGTTTGATGAACGCTCAAGTGCCGTCAAATCCGTGATTGCTCCCATGTTGACGTACGATGCTTTTTTCGTACCACCAATCGTGATCGGAGCATCATTGATGACTTCGTTTTGACGGATAACACCTTCCTCAAGTCCCATCGCAACCGTTGCACCTTTGATCGTCGAACCGATTTGAAGCGACGTCAAGACGTTATTGATTGCGACATCTGAGAACTTGCCGGTTGCTGGATCCAACTTTTGACCAGACATCGCAAGAATCTCACCTGTCTGTGGATTCATGACGACGGCGTAACCTTCTTTTAGATAACGACTACCCATGCCACGCCCCATTTTAATGGCTTGTTGCATGATTTTGTCGACTTGTTTGTTGTACTCTGCATCAACAGTTAAAACGAGATCTTTACCAGACTCGCCTTCCTCGCGTTTTGGATCACCGACCGGCTCTCCGTTAAACGTCTCATACACATCGTACGCGGGTTTCCCACGCAGTAGATCTTCATACTGTTGTTCAAGGAATGATGTTCCGACACGGTCATTCAAGCTGTAACCTTTTGCTTTGAACTCTGCTTGTTGTTCTGCTGGAATCTTCGAGTACTTCCCAAAGATATTCCGAAGTGTTCCTTCATATGGATAAGAACGCTCGTAAAACGGTTCCACCGATACACCTTTTAAATCTTCTAGATTTTCATCGATGATCGCCATCTCTTTTGCAGATGCACCGAGTTTGACGAGCTGCGGATCAAGTGCATAACCAACTTCCATGTTATGTTTGATCGCGATGACTTCCATTGTCTGATCATCATAATCGATATCCTCTTTTGTGATGGCATCTAAACGAATTTTATCTTGCTCCGGAATCGAGAGCTTACTTTGTGCTTCTGTTGAAGGATACTTCTTTTTTACTGCCTCTTGGTATCGACGATCCGATTCTTTTGTATTCGTCGCCACCCAAAAATCCTTGATGTCCCGTTCCGTGACTTTCCAATCTTTTTTCGGTAGATCAATGATTGCCGCAAGACGCTGTGCAATCTCAATGCGTTCATCGACTTTCGTCGTTTGTGCGCGACGGTAGACGATGGAGTATTTAGAAATCGTATCAACCAAAAGACGACCATCCCGGTCATAAATCTTTCCGCGTGGCACTTCATATTTTGATGCGATCATTTCTGTTTTTTGAACTTCCCGCGAAATTTTCTCACCATTGACGATTTGCACGACTCCTAAACGGAAAATCAAAATCGCAAACAATAAAAAAACGACGAAGAACATTAAATTCAGACGAAGCGGCAGATGATTACGCCGTCTTCCTCGTACGGTGATTCGTTTAGCCATGGCGTACTCCCCTATCGTTCAAAAGTCATCTTGTTTCATTATATAGAAGGAAACTTTCCATAACAACCTATCCCATCATTTTCCGCATTAAAAAAAGCGTATCGTTCACAATTGAACGATACGCTCGTTTTCACATTACTTCGCGTCAGCGTAAAGCTTCGCTACGTGATCCCAATCAACGACGTTGAAGAACGCATTGATGTAATCAGGACGGCGGTTTTGGTAGTTGAGATAGTATGCATGTTCCCAAACATCAAGACCGAGGATTGGTGTTTTGCCTTCCATGACTGGTGTATCTTGGTTTGGTGTCGAAACGACTGCCAATTTCCCACCATCAACGATTAACCAAGCCCAACCTGAACCAAAACGAGTTGTTGCTGCTTTCGCGAATGCATCTTTGAATGCATCGAATGATCCGAATGCTTCGTCGATTGCTGCCGCGAGTTCCCCTGTTGGAGCAGCACCATCGTTCTTCTTCAACAGTTTCCAGAAGAATGAGTGGTTCCAGTGACCGCCACCGTTGTTACGGACTGCAGTTTGAATGTTTGCTGGGAGAGCATCCAAGTTTTGAAGAAGTTCTTCAAGTGACTTTCCTTCATGTTCTGTACCCTCAAGCGCCGCATTCACGTTCGTGACATACGTGTTGTGGTGTTTCGTGTGGTGAATCTCCATCGTACGAGCATCGATATGTGGCTCAAGCGCATCATAAGCGTAGCCGAGTTCTGGTAATTCAAATTTTGACATGTTCATGTCCCCCTTTGTACTATTTTCGAAAACTTCAATACCCTTTAAGACTAGCAAAAGAACCTGTGTTGACGCAAGTCAAGACCCTCGGATTTACTCGACTTCTCGTGGAGCAAAAACTGATACACCACCACCTGGAACTGGGAAGACACCAAATCCTTCATCGTCGATCACAACAGGGTGATCTTGATGGTTCGTATAGTCAAACCATTCTTGACCTGCACGTTCTTCACCGACAAACATCCGTTTTTCACACATATCGGCATTCGACAATAAGACCGCACAGCCGGAGTTCTCAATTTCCTCAACTCCACGACGAACCCAACCGACACAATGTGGATCATCGAGATAATCTTCTTGTTCACCATACGCTTTGTGATACCGTGCATAGAGTAAGGCATCAATCATTTCTTTTTTTCCTTCTACCGGATGTGGTCCTTGCACACCATAATAGTCACCGTAGAAGACACATGGATAACCATCTTTACGAAGTAAAATCGCCGCGTAAGCATGTTGTTTAAACCAGTCATCCACCCACGACTCCAGTGATTCGCCCGGTTGTGAATCGTGATTATCGACGAACGTGACGGCATTCGTCGGGTGTGATTCGACAAGGGTATCCGCAAACAACGTCGTCATATCAAAGTCTTGCCCCTGCTTCGAAGCTTCATGGAACTTGTAATGAAGCGGAACATCGAATAAATCGATCGTATAGTCGACGCTATCGAGGAAATGACGACAATCATCGAGATCTGATTTCCAGAACTCACCGACCATATAGAAGTCACCTTCACTTTTTTCAATCATTGATTTTGCGAATTCATGAACGAATTCATAGTTGATATGTTTGATGGCATCGAGTCGGAAACCTTGGCAATCAATTGTTTCTTGGAACCAATGTCCCCAGCGGATCATTTCTTCTCGGACTTCAGGGTGATTATAATCGATGTTCGCGAACATCAAATAGTCATAGTTTCCGAATTCATCATCAACTTGATCATTCCAATCTTTATTTTTACCGGAAATTTTAAAGACACCCGTCTTTTCTTCACGAGCATCAAAATCCGTTCCATTGAAAAATTCATGTGTCCAGATGAAATCTGAATATTTTCCGTTACGTCCCGGGAACGTAAACTTCGTCCAAGCTTCGATTTCAAACTCTTCTGAAATTTCTTTCGAACGATCTTCCGGATGGACTTCGACGACATTGATTGTCTCGAGTTCATCGGCTGCTGCTTTATGGTTCATGACGACATCCGCGTAAACAGCGATATCGTTCTCACGAGCAACCTGGATCGCTTCGACGAGTTCATCTTTCGTACCGTATTTCGTACGGACCGTTCCTTTTTGATCAAATTCGCCTAAATCATAGACGTCATAGATGCCATATCCTGTATCTTCATCCGATTGACCTTTTGACGCCGGTGGAATCCACACGGACGTGATGCCGGCAGCACGTAATTCAGGCGCCCGCTCTTTCAAGCGTTGCCAGTGCTTCCCATCATTCTCTACATGCCACTCAAAAAACTGCATCATCGTATGGTTACGTTCCATCTCTCTTCGCTCTCCCTTAGTTACTATAGTATGAATATTATTACAATATCTTTACTATTCCCCGGGGGAACAAAAATAAACGCTCCTCGTTTTTCAACGAGAAGCGTTCTACTGAATGGACCCTGCAGGGCTCGAACCTGCGACCGGACGGTTATGAGCCGTCTGCTCTGACCAGCTGAGCTAAGGGTCCTTAAGTAATAGTAGCGGCGGAGGGAGTCGAACCCACGACCTCACGGGTATGAACCGTACGCTCTAGCCAGCTGAGCTACACCGCCATGATGTATGTTTCTTACTCTTACTAGATTACGAGATGTGGCGAAACTTGTCAATATGCTATTTCAAAAAATAAACAGCTGATTTCATTTTTTGAAATCAGCTGTCATAGATAAATCGTATTTCACTTAGTTCGTTAAAGCCGTCCGCTGTTCAAGGACGAGATCCGTGATGTTGACAGCGTGATCGCCAATTCGTTCGAGGTTCGACAAGAGATCGACGAAGATCATCCCTGCTTGTCCCGTACATTCGCCAGCGTTAACACGAAGGACGTGATGCTTACGGAATGACCGTTCGAGTGCATCGAGTTTACCTTCGAGTTCAAGAACTTTTCGAGCCCGTGTGACATCATCCTCTTCGACAGCGCGAACGGCACAATCGACGATTTCTTGTGTCAAAGCGTACATGTCATCAAGTTCTTGCTTCGCTGATGATGTGAACTGAATCCGGTTGACGATTTGGAAGTCAACCAATTCGACGATGTTTTCAACGTGGTCACCAATCCGTTCAAAATCGTTGACGGCATGCATCAGTAACGAGTGCTCATTTGATTCACGCTCTGATAAATCATGTGCCGCTACTTTAACGAGATAACTCGTGACTTCTGTATTTAAATGGTTGATCGCATATTCAATCTGTTGTGATTCCGATACATCTTTCTTATCATGCGATTGCGTGTAACGGTGTGCTTTTGCAAGTGCGTCTTTCGAGAATTCTCCCATTCGCAACACTTCGAGCTTCGCTTGGTTTAATGCTAGTGCCGAAGATTGGTTCAAGATATTTTGATCCAGATGACGCGGTTTTGAATCAATCGTCGTATCCGTACCCGGTACGATTTTTTGTACAAGCCATGCGATTTGCGCAATGAACCAACATTGAATCAACGTATTGACGACATTGAATGTCCCGTGTGCAAAGGCGATTTGCATTTTTGGACCTAAATCAAGCGCGCCTGTGATCCAAGTAATGAAGCTTGAGAAGATTGGTAATGCAATCAGGAACAATACTGTTCCGATGATATTGAAGATGACGTGTGCTGCTGCTGTTCGTTTAGCTGCAATCGACGCACCAAGTGCTGCGAGTACTGCTGTGATTGTCGTTCCGATGTTATCACCGAACAAGACGGGAAGTGCTGCTTTGATATCGATCATGCCACCAGCGTATAGCTCTTGTAAGATACCGATCGTTGCTGACGACGACTGAACAAGAACGGTAAAGATCGTTCCGACGAATACACCAAGCAATGGGTTATCCGACATCGATACCGTCAACTCACGGAACCAGACACTTGACTCAAGTGGAGCCATTCCGTCGCCCATCAATGTCAAACCATAGAACAATGCACCGAAGCCAAAGAAAATCTGTCCGATGTATTGAACCCGTTCTTTATTGAAGAAGAAGATCAAGAAAGCACCAATTGCGATTGCTGGAAGCGCAGCTTCCTTGACGTTAAAGCCGATGATGAAGGCCGTAATCGTTGTTCCGATGTTAGCCCCCATGACGACTCCAATCGCCTGTCGTAAATTCATCAGACCTGCACTAACGAGTCCGACGACGATGACGGTCGTCCCTGACGACGACTGTATCAAAATCGTGACGACGATACCTGCTAGGATACCTAACAGTGGGTTCGTCGTATATTTATCGAGGATATAACGTAATCGGTCTCCTGCTGTTTTTTGGAGCCCATCTCCCATATACTTAATACCGAATAGGAAAATCCCGAGTCCACCGATGAAGGTGAAAATCATTTCCTGCAAATCATAGTTCATCTTGCCAGCTCCTTTATTTCATGTGGATTGATGTGCATGTGGATTGATGTGTTTGTAAAGTTTATTTTCTCAACTCCCCCATTATGTAAAGGTCTTTTGAACTTGTAAATAGTTTTTGAGACATCCGTTTGTTAAGGTTTTATTAATCTGTACCATTACACAAAAAACCTTTATTACCAATCAAAATCGAATAAATAAAATCTGTTATAAAACATTAGAAAGAGTGATTTTCTTGTCATTTTTACGTCAACTAATTAATTACTTACAAACTTCTTTAATTCCAAATCGTCCGTTTTTGCGTCTTCGTTTGGCAGATGTTTCCCTTTATTTTTGTGGATTAGCTTGGATTTCATTTTGGACGACGGTCATTGATTCCTTCTTTTTACAAAAAAACATCCCAATCGTCGTCTGGTTCATCCTTCATTTCATCTTTATCGCAATCGCTGTATTACTTTACGTATTGTTTATGGCGTATCTAACGAAGGGATTTGTCCGATTGTTACTTCCCCGTCCGTGGGCGTATCGCCAAACGTTTCCTTACACAGTTGCGACGAATCTCTGGTCTTTCCCACTCGGTATGCTTCTATACCAACTCGATTATCCTCGCTTCGGAATCGGGATACTCGTAATCGGACACCTCGTCTACACATTAGTGCCATTATGGATTGCCCGTTCCGCGAAGCCACGCGCTTCACGCAAACCTCAATGAGTATCAAAATCAGGCGTCCGACGGATTGACGGACGTCCTTCTTTCATTAAACAATTGTAAATGTTCGATTTTCGTTCTTGTTTCTCGATTTTTAGGGAATAGTTCGATATGATAGGAAGGGTAAACATAAACAATATGGCGGTATGCCACAAAAGGAGATTTTCGATATGCCGAAAATGGTCCATCGCTCTAAGACTCGTCCTGTTCGTGTAGGGGACCTTGTCATTGGTGGAAATAATGAAGTCATCATCCAAAGTATGACGACAACTAAAACACACGACGTCGAAGCGACAGTCGCTGAAATTCTACGTCTTGAAGAAGCTGGTTGCCAAATCGTCCGCGTCGCTTGTCCAGAAGAACGTGATGCGCTCGCACTTGCAGAAATCAAAAGCCGAATCAACATTCCGCTTGTCGTAGACATCCACTTCAACTATAAACTTGCGCTCATGGCAATCGAAGCTGGCGTCGATAAAATCCGGATCAACCCTGGTAACATCGGTCGCCGCGAAAAGGTCGAAGCCGTCGTGACAGCAGCCAAAGCGAAAAACATCCCAATCCGGATCGGAGTAAACGCCGGTTCACTTGAAAAGCACATTCTTGAAAAATACGGCTACCCGACAGCACGTGGTATGGTCGAGAGTGCGTTGCACCACATTAAGATCCTCGAAGATCTCGACTTCCATGACATCATCGTCTCGCTTAAGGCATCAGACGTACAGTTGGCGCTTGAAGCGTATCAACTTGCTTCTGAATCGTTCGACTATCCACTTCACGTCGGGATCACGGAATCTGGTCCACTTCGCTCTGGTTCATTAAAATCAGCAGCGGGACTTGGCGCGATCTTGTCACGCGGAATCGGAAACACGGTTCGTGTATCTCTTTCAGCGGATCCTGTCGAAGAAGTAAAAGTCGCAAAAGAAGTCTTGAAATCATTTGGTCTCGCGGCGAATGCGGCGACATTGATCTCATGCCCAACATGTGGTCGGATCGAAATCGATTTGATGTCGATCGCTGCAGAAATCGAAGACTATATCGAAAACATCCAAGCGAACATCAAAGTCGCGGTTCTTGGATGTGCGGTCAACGGTCCTGGTGAAGCACGTGAAGCTGATATCGGTATCGCTGGCGCACGCAACGAAGGATTATTGTTCCGTCACGGAGAAATCATCCGTAAAGTACCGGAAGCAACGATGGTCGAAGAATTGAAGAAAGAGATTGATGCAATCGTTCTCGAAAAACAGGCTGAAAAAGAAGCCGAAAAAGCAAATCACGCATAAGTGGAAGACTCCTCCCTCGCGAGGAGTCTTTTTTCCTATCTCGATTTCGACTATGTTATACTAAGTGAAGAAAAATTTTTAGAACGTGGGTGACTGTAAATGAAAATTGGAATCGACATTGATGGAACGATCACACATCCATCCTCTTGCTTCACTTACATGAATAAACATCTCGGAACGTCGATTGACTTCAATCAGGCGTCCGAGTATGAATTGCATACGTATACCGATATGAATCAAATCGAATTTTGGGACTACATGGTGAACTCTGGTCACGAGACAGGCATTTATCGTGAATCCATCCCTCAAGAACATGTTCGTCATCACTTATGGAATTTGCGGAAGCAATATGATCTCCATTACGTAACAGCACGATCGGAGCTCGTTCGTCCTGTAACAGAAGAGTGGATCAAACAACACGAACTTCCTCTTGATTCCTTGATCATGACGGGATCACACGACAAAGTACAAGTCGTCCGTGATTTATCACTCGATTTATTCATGGAAGATCGATTAGAGAATGCTGTACAAATCGCAGAAGACACCTCTATTCCTGTAATCTTGTTCGATGCACCTTATAACCGTAAAGCCGTACCGAATAATGTCATTCGTGTCGCTTCCTGGAATGAGGCCGTTCAAGAGATTCAAAAATTTGCACCGATTCGTTAAAACAGCCGATTAGGCTGTTTTTTCCATTTTCTATGCCATTATCCGATGAGATAGCATACAATGGCATTAGATTTAGATTTTCTAATAGAAAGGGTTTCATGATGCTTACGACAGTGAATATCTTTTTCGTCAATATCTGTATTATCTTTCTTGTCTCTACATTCACTTTTTATCTGTTGCGTGATCGCTTACCGATTCACCCGGACTCGATGATGTCCACTCGCCTGTATTTCGGACTCGCGAATGGAGTAACAGGAATTCTCCTTATGCACCACGCCATCGATTTAAATGGGGCACTGATCGATTTACGATTGTTACCTCTCGCTTTATCCGCCCTATTTGGCGGTAACGTCAGTATCGCAGTGACAGGAACGATGCTTCTATTTTATCGGTTCTTGATTCATGACGGCGCTTCACTGAATGTTCTACTTAGTTCTGTCATCACACTACTTGGTTTTTTAATTCTTTCGTTTATTTGTCGCCGATTTATCACACGACAAGGGTACTTCTTTTCCGCCATCGTCACGGTCGGTTCATTACTTGTTCTTTGGCGACTGATCATAAGCAATTCTCCTGTCGATGCATGGGAAACGATCTATATTCCCTATTTTATCCTAACGATTGGTGGAGCGATTTTGTTTTATCGGTTATCCTCGCTCCTTCAACAGCACTTTGTTCTGTACTCCTATCAATCCTACCTCGCATCGACCGATCAGTTGACACGGCTTGCGAATCGACATGTCATTTTAGAAAAAGTAACGACGCTCGAAAAAAGTAACGCCTCTTGGAGTGTGATTCTATTCGATTTGGATCATTTCAAGACTGTGAACGATACACACGGTCACGCCATCGGTGACGCCGTCTTACGCCATTTTTCGATTATATTGAATGAATATTGTCCTGTACCAGTCACGGTCGGTCGATATGGAGGCGAAGAATTCATTATCATCATTCCGGATAGCGAACAATACTCTCCTGTTATCATAGCGGAAACGATCGTAACAGCCGTTCAGCAAACACCGTTCGTGATGCAGGATCATGCCGTATCAATCACCGTATCCGCTGGAATTGCTTACGCTCATCATCAGCCTGCTGAAATGGTCTTTAAGCAAGCAGATGCCGCTTTATATGAGGCAAAAACGCAAGGTCGAAATCAGTATCGACTGTACCAATCATAAGTATTGTATGAAAAAGCCACTTCTCTCCGAAAAATTCGGACTGAAGTGGCTTTTGTTGGTCAACGGACCGTTCCTTCATTCGTTTTTTGTAGTAGACAGATGATTTCTTTAAGTGGTACCGGTTTAGCAAAGAAATAACCTTGGAATAGATGAATGCCGATTTCCTTGGCAATGCGTACTTCTTCTCCCGTCTCAACTCCTTCGACGATACATTCGACATGCATCGACTCACTCAATTGAAAAATCGACTCAAGAATCGATTGTCGTTTCTCCGATGCTCCAATTTGTTCAATGAATTGCTTCGGAATCTTTAATTGACGTAAAGGTAATAAACGTTCGAGGACGTGATAAGATGCATGACCAGTACCGAAATCATCAAGCGAAACTGGGAAATCAAGCGTTTTGATGCGCTTGAGCGCTCGATGAATCGACTGACTCTCAAAATCGAGCGACTGACTTTCCGTAATCTCAATCTTAATCTGTTGCGGCTTTAATGCATACTTGAGTAACGTTCGTTCAATGAATGGCATGAACGACTCACTCGTCAACTGTCGTGGTGATACGTTGACTGACAACGTAAACTCATCCGGAACCAGACCGACCAATGCTTTACGCGTCTTACATCCTTCCTCAAAGATCCACTCACCTAGACGAATGATCAAGTCACTTTTTTCAGCAATCGGGATGAACACGGATGGTCGATCGGCTCCCTGTAGCGGGGTCTTCCATCGAACCAATGCTTCGAGACCGATGAATTGCTCTGATCGAACATCGTATTGCAGTTGATAGACGAGGTGAAAATCCGTTTCAATATTAGCCTGTGCTAACGATTGTGCTGCTTTGACTCGTAATTCTTGATCCTTACGCCATTCTTGGTCAATACACATCACACGTTCGTTTTGTTGCGCTGCTTCTTGTAAGGCAGTCAATAATTGCTGCACGCGACGCTTTCGATTGTCGGTCGCCCCATCGCCATTATCAATGACGATGGATATGTTGACATAGACATGATGCCCCTCGATTTCGTATGGTACGGAAATTTCTTGGCTCAATTCTTCCATCGCTTCCTTACATGCCACCTCGTCCGGCTTTTCCATGACAATCAATAACGTCCCTGCTTCAATCCGAGCAAACGCTTGATAAGGAGGTAGTTGTCTCTTGAGTCGCTCGATACAGGCGCGTAGTACTTGTAACTGAATATCTTCTCCAAAATAACGTGCCAGCTCATAGTAGTTTTCTAAATGAATCCCGACAAAAATGAGCTGTTGTTCGGATCTTGGAAAATCAATTTCGTTTAATCCTTGGCGATTCAAGACACCTGTTTCTTCATCACGTCGCGCCGTATCGTGTAATTGTATCGCAAGGTCATTCAAACGATTTAAATTGCGAATATGCAAGTGATTGATGACAAGTGCAATCGATACGCCAATCACAATCATACCAATCCGCCCATAATGGTCGGTCGGATCAATTTCCACCGTTACGGTATCGACATTCCCCATGACGTACAAACTAGTTGCGATGGTAACAATGATGGCGTACCACATCATGATGCGTTGATAGGAGATTAAAGCGATCATCAAAAACAAAAAGCTACTTGCCCAAACGGTAACTGCCGCGTAAGGTAAAAAGCTAATCGATGTAATCGGAACGACGAGCAACATCAAGGACAATAAGTGCGTTTGCAAAACGATTTCCATCTTACGACGACTGATATAAAAAATAAAAATTCCCATGATGACTAAAAATGAAATAATGACAGAACGACTCAAATATGCATTCCTGATTGTCTCTTCCGTCGTCGTATAAATGATTAGAGCACCAACAAGCATCATGAAAAGAGCAAAGTTTCCAATCCACCATTGTTGTTTCCGGACAATGTCCTCCATGTATCTCCCTCCTTTCCAGTAGATTTTCCGTATATAGGTTTCGACATCGCTTGATGATACTCCTGTCATATAGAATGTGTCAATTATTCCCTAAAAAGAAAAGTCTTCCCTTATACTTGCTGCGGAAGACTTTTCTCTCACATCCAGTGTTCTATAACTCAAGTCGTCCTAACTCTTCGATGACATCCGTTGCTAACAAACTACTGGGATGTAACCGTCGTTCAACTTGTTTTGAAGCACGTGCATACCACTCTGCTCCTTGCGCTAGTGTTCTTTCGATATCTCCTGTTGGATGTTGTGCAAGAAGGCTGGTTAATATGCCAAACAGCGTATCCCCACTTCCTCCTTTGGCGAGACCACTTGATGCACCAGAGACGACGAATCCGCCTCCATCTGGTTTCGCGATTAAGATGACATGAGACTTCAAAACGACAGTTACTTGATGCAAGATGGCATAGTCGGTTGCCTGACCAAAAAGATCATCTTGAATACTTTCGACACTCTGATTCGTCATCCGGGCGAATTCACCGATATGCGGTGTGACGATGATTGGCGCGGTTCGTTCGGGATAACTTTCTTTTACTAGAGCTGCAGCATCTAGTACAACCGGCAAATCACTCTCAAGCAGATAGTCCACCCATGTTTCAACTGCCTCTTGCGATAATCCGGGACCGATTCCAACTGCTGAGACGGAGGGAAGCATCTCCTGAATTGCTGGTAACGTCTGATCAATGACCATCGCTTCCGGCGCTTGAGCGATGATTCCATGTTTCGCAAGTGCCGTCGTTGCCACTTGTAGTTTACCGACTCCTGTTCGTAAGGCTGCCCGTGTCGCGAGTTGGATGGAACCCGGCATCGTCTCACTTCCACCAATCAATAGCGCCGTCCCGTACGTTCCTTTATGACCGTATGGTTCCCGCTTGAACAAGGCGGTCACACCCTTAGGTGATACGCGCCATTCACCGAATGTCGGTAATCCGATATCAATCGTTTCTAATTCGCCATAAAACGGTGCTGTTCGTATTAAAAAGGCAGATCGTTTCATTGCATGTAATTGGAATGTCACGTCTGCGCGAATCGCTGTCTCCTTAAATTCCGTTGCATGATCCGTCGGTACTCCGCTCGGTACATCCACTGCATAGATACGTGCCCCTTGTCGCTTTTGTTCCGATACGAATTCACATTGCGCTTCGAACACCTGATTCATCCGCTTTGGATCAAATCCCGTTCCATATAAGGCATCTAGAATGACATCATATTGACCACACGGTTGTTCGGTCACGAGTCCAAACGCTTCTGCATAATGAACATGAACGATGGATGTATCCGAACGATTTTCTCCAAATGGTGCATGTAGTGTGACATCAAATCCGTCGCGTATCAATTCGCGTCCAATGACATACCCATCCCCACCGTTATTGCCTGTCCCACATAAAATCAAGATTCGCTCCGTCTTCCTATGACGCTCTTTGATACGTGTTGCGATGTGACTTCCAGCTCGTTCCATCAGCACTTCAAGTGGCAGTCCGGATGTCCGTGCCCACTCATCGATTTGTCGCGCTTCTTGTGTATCATAAATCATCTTCTCATCACCTCTGTTCGACTATTCCCGTTTTAAACAGGACTAGTCTTTTAAAACGCAAAAAGAGGACGCCCGACCGGGTATCCTCTTTCATTTAAGATGTCATGCGTTGACAATTCGCACAGCGTCCATAAATTTCGAACTTATGATCCTCAACTTCAAAGCCAGTCTCTTGGACCGGAGAAACCCATTCCATCGGACAGACATTCAATGTTTCCGTCTTCCCGCAGATTCGGCATATCAAATGATGATGATGGTGTCCTGAAGCACAAGCTGCTCGGTATTTCATCTCACCGTCTAATTCCGTCACTTCTAATAAGTCGATTTCCGAAAAGTCATTCAAGTTTCGATAGATTGTATCATAACTTAACGAAGGATGAGACGTTCGAAGAGCTTCTGCTACTTCCCGCGCACTGACATAACGATTCACTTCAAACAGATACGATAGCAAATCGAGACGCTTCGGTGTCATTTTAAACCCAGAAGCCTTCATGCGTTCACGCGCTTGTTCGATGTTCGTCTTCATGTGTTTTCCCTCCTATCCAAAAACGTTCCAACAGCATCACGATGATCAGCTCAAGTACTGCAATCAAGACGATCATTCCGCCGGGTGCCAAATCGAACTGATAAGCCAGGATGAGTCCAAGTACTGTAGCGATTTCGCCGAAGATGATTGCTAAAAAGATTGTCATCTTAAAACTCTTCGCAATTCGAAGTGCTGCCGCAACCGGTAACGTGATTAAGCTTGAGACAAGCAAAATCCCAACGATTCGCATACTGATCGCAATGACAAGCGCAACGACGATCATAAAGAGAATATGCACTAAGCGAAGGCGAATCCCGGAAACGCGCGCCTGCTCCTCGTCAAAGGAGAGGAACAACAATTCCTTGTAAAAAGCAAAGACGAAGATGACGACGACGATCGTCACGATAAGAATCGTGTACACATCCGTCAAGGCGACAGCCGAGACCGTTCCAAATAAGAAGGAGACGAGATCCATTGAAAAGCCGTTCGCGAGACTGATGAATGTTGCCCCAAGCCCCATTCCCGTCGCCATGATGATCGGGATTGCGAGTTCTTGGAAGTGCTTGTACTTCGCACGCAACCAATCGATCGTCAGTGCCGCGATGACCGACGTCACGATTCCTAAATACAGTGGATTCAAGTCCGCTAATTGTGCGACCATTCCAGAAATCAATAGACTGAGCGCAATCCCAGCTAGCGTGACGTGTGATAGTGCATCTGCGATTAAGCTCATCCGCCGGACGACGACGAACGAACCGATCAATGGTGCCGTGAATCCGATCAGAATGGCAGCCACCAAAGCGTACTGTAAAAACTTTAACGTCATGAACGCTTCAATCATTGGACACTCTTCCCTTCATGAACGAGGACACGTCCCGGAACCGGATAGAGGGAGCGAATCGTCTGTTCATCTAGTTCCCAGTATTCCTTGATGCCACAGTTACATCCTAAACGTCCATCGACCAGATGAATCACATCCGTGACAAGTTTACTGACGAAATGAATATCATGCGTGACAAGAACGAATGTCCGGCGCTTATCTCGACGAAGTTCTTCTAAGATCTCATAAAATTCTTTCACGTATCGCTGATCGACACCAACGGTTGGTTCATCCAAGATCATTAAATCAGGATCGTTGACGAGCGCACGTGCGATGAAAACACGTTGTTGTTGACCACCGGATAGGTCGCCGACTTTTGAATCGCGTCGCTCCCACATGCCGACCGTTTCGAGGGCCGTTCGTACTTTGTCTCGATCGTCGCGAGACAAGCGACGAAAGAGTCCTTTTTTAGCGTACAGTCCCATCTCAACGACTTCTGCGACAGTCACCGGAAAACCGGAGTTGAACGCTGCCGCTTTTTGCGAAACATAGCTGATCCGCCACCATTCATTGAATTGTGATTGGGATTGTCCAAATAAACGAATCGTTCCTTTCGGTTGCAATAACCCTAATATACATTTGATCAGCGTCGATTTTCCGGATCCATTTTCACCGACGATGGCTAAAAATTGCCCTTGCTCGACCTGAAACGAGACTTGATTCAACACCCGACGATCCGGGTAATCATAGCTGACTTGATCAATCTCGATGATTGGTGTTTCCATGTATTTTCACTCCTTCCGTTTTCGTAAAACGGAATAATTACGCCTTAATCAACTGTCTTATTATAGCGCCCGCCAATTATTGGTGCAACTCTAGCAACTTCCTATCCTCCTTAGAAAACATTCAAGGTACAATAAAGAAAGAAGCTAGCTGTTTCCGGCTTGTTCAGAGAGGGAATTCTTTTAGTGCACGCATCGCAGAGAGGAGTCGGAGTCATTTGAAACAAGAACTTGCAGTCATCGATATCGGTTCCAACTCGATTCGTTATGTCATCTTCCATCCGATCGCTTCTGGTCGCTATATCGAGAAGATTAATATTAAAGTCGTCGCCCGGTTATCTGCTCACATCAACGAGGATGGAGCACTCGATGATGAAGGCATCTCCTTACTCGAAGAAACGTTACATCGTTTTTATGAAGTTGGTGTCACCCATGAAGTCGAAGAAACGATCTGTGTCGCGACAGCAGCCATCCGTAATGCAACGAACCGAGATGCCATCGTTGAATCCGTTACAGAAAACACGCCTTTTTCCATTCAGGTTCTGACAGATGAACAAGAAGCATACTATGGCTATTTTGCCATCATCAATTCGACCTTCCTGACTGATGGCTTTTCTGTCGATATCGGTGGTGGTTCCATGGAAGTCACCTTGATTGAAAATCGCGAAATGGTGGCGTATCACAGCTTTCCATTTGGTGCCGTCACTTTGACACGGCAATTCGTTTCGGACGAGACACTAAGTGCCAGCGATAAGAAAAAATTGGTGAAATTCCTACGGGAGCAATTCGAATCGATTCCATGGCTGAGTGATAAAAAGCTTCCTTTAATCGGTGTCGGTGGTTCTGCCCGAAATTTCGTTCGGATCCATCAGTCGAATCAGGACTATCCCCTACGAAGTGTTCACCAATATCAAATCAAAGCGAAGGAACTCGCGAAGATGGTGGACGATCTCGAAGGCAAGTCGGCGAAACAACTATCGAAAATCGAAGGACTCTCAAAGGATCGAATTGATATCTTCCTGCCGGCATTGATTGCGATTCAAGAGTTAGCTCATCACATCGAAGCGGAAGAATTCGTCATGAGTAATCTCGGTCTTCGCGAAGGTCTTGTTTACGAGTTCGATGTGCAGGACGAAGCATACCGTCGGATTGAAAACGTACGTGAGCAAAGTCTCTATCAGCTCGAAAGCGACTATAAGGTCAATCGAGATCGTGCGTCATATATTGGAACTCTCGCCAAATCGATGTACCGGCAGCTCGTCACGCTCGACTTGATTTCAGAACGCGCGTCTGATCTACGACTGCTCGATTCAGCAAGTCGCTTATTTTATTGTGGACAATACATTAATCCAGATACACGATCGGACCAGACGTTCTACCTGTTGACGAATACCGAATTGAATGGCATGACGCACAAGGATCGCGTTGCTCTCTCGCTTGTCAGCTCCTATTCTTCTGCCAAACGGATGAACCAGCTTGCGAAACCTTTCAAGGACTGGTTTACGGAAAAATCGCTGGATCGCTTTGATCTACTTGGTTCTCTCCTCAAATTAAGTCATGCGCTCGACGTGACGGAGCGAAAAGCTGTCAATCATTTGGAGCTATTCCTTCAAAAGGATCAACTCCAATTCGTCCTCGATACAGGGGATCATGATTATGGATTCGAAGTCGAAAAAGCGGAAAAACAAAAGAAACACCTGGAACGAATCATTGATTGTACGATTACCTTCGAAACGAAAGGAGATTTTCCTTCATGAAGCTCGACATACCGGAACATTTCAATAATCGTGAGCTTAGCTGGCTCCAATTCAACAAACGTGTACTGGATGAAGCGTTTGACACACGCAATCCGTTAATGGAACGTTTTAAGTTTCTCGGTATCTTTAGTTCCAATCTAGACGAGTTCTATATGGTACGGGTCGGTGGTTTAAAGGATGAAGTACTCGCCGGATTCAATAAACCGGAAAATAAACAACAAATGACACCCAAACAGCAGTTACGTGCGATCGCAGCGAAAACAAAGGAGTTAGTCGATCGGCAATACGAAGCATTTCAATCAATCAATCAGACGTTATCCGATGAAGGCATTACATTCTTAAAATATGATGCCCTGACTTCGGATCAGACGACCTATGTAAAATCCTTTTTCCGTGAACAAGTCTTTCCGGTACTCACGCCTGTCGCCGTCGATGCCTATCGTCCATTCCCGATGCTCTCGTCAAAGTCACTCAACATCGCGACGGTACTCGAGGCAGAAGACGGGACAAAACGGAATTTGGCGCTCGTACAAGTACCTGCTGTCTTGCCACGATTCGTCGATTTACCGGTAGAAGATGATGAGACGACCGCTGTCATCTTACTCGAAGACGTCATCATCGCCTTCATCGATAGTCTATTCAAAGGCTATCGTGTGTTGTCTGCGATGCCGTTTCGAATTACGCGGAATGCCGACCTTCCGTTTCACGAGGAAGGTACGCATGACTTATTAAAGCTGATTGAGAAAGAATTAAAAAAGCGGCGTTGGGGAGTCGCGATTCGACTCGAAGTTCAAAAAGCTGCCATCAATACCGAACTGCTCAACATGTTGCGCGATGTACTTGATTTACAGGAACGCGACATCTTTGCCGTGGATGGTCCGATTGATTTAACGTTCTCCTTTGCCTTTTACAGTCAAATCGGTATTGAATATGATCATTTGATTTATCAGACGATCATGCCAGTCGACCCACCAGCACTCGATAGTTCAAAAAATCTGTTCAATCAATTACTCGAACGCGATTATCTCTTGCATCATCCGTATCATACGTTTGATCCTATCGTCCGGTTCATCGTCCAAGCGGCAAATGATCCGAACGTCCTTGCCATCAAACAAACACTTTATCGCGTATCTGGTGATTCACCGATCATCAAGGCCTTAAAAACGGCTGCCGAAAACGGGAAACAGGTCACCGTCCTCGTTGAACTCAAGGCTCGATTCGACGAGGCGAAAAACATCGAATGGGCAAAGCAACTAGAAAAGGTCGGCGCCCATGTCATCTACGGATATAGTGATTTAAAGACACACTCGAAGATCACGCTCGTCGTCCGACTCCACGAAGGCAAAATTCAGCGTTTTGTCCACCTTGGTACCGGCAACTATAATGATTCGACGGCGAAACTATACACGGACGTCGGATTATTAACCGCTCGGGAAGAGATCGCCGAAGATGCGACGAACTTCTTCAATTGGTTATCCGGGTACGGGGAACAGCCGGAATGGAACGTCATCCAAACTTCACCGAACGCGATGCTTGAGAAGTTCCTGTCATTAATCGATGAAGAGATTCATCATCATAAAAAACACGGAAATGGTCGAATCGTTGCTAAGATGAATAGTTTAACGGAAAAAGACATCATTTTACGGCTCTACAAGGCATCGCGCGCCGGTGTCCAAGTCGAACTTATCGTTCGGGGCGTCTGTTGTCTGCGTCCTGGCATTCCAGATGTTTCGGAGAATATTCGCGTCATCTCGATCGTCGACCGTTACTTGGAGCATTCACGCATCTTCTACTTCCACCACAATGGACAGGATTTGATGTATGGGTCAAGCGCGGACTGGATGACACGCAACATGCGAAAACGGATTGAAATCTTGTTCCCGATCATGGACGAAGAACATAAGGAGTATTTAAAGGATTGTCTCGCCCTCGCCCTTGCTGATAATGTAAAGTCGCGTGAGCAGGCAGCCGATGGATCTTATCATTACGTGAAGGATGGAAAACAGAGCTGTGAATCCCAGCTGCTGATTCAAGACTATACGAGCGGCAAACTAAAACAAAAACCTAGTTTTACAGCTCCATTGACACACAAGTGGATCACGATTGAAAAGAAAGAGGACAAAGTCATTCTTGATCAAAATGCTACATGATGTTGGTCATGTTTTACCACGTACTCTACTTCAAATGCTGATTTACAGCAGAAAGGACGAAATGTATGCTTCAGCAAATCTTATTATCCCTTCTCGCCGGCGTCATCTGCGGCGTTGTGTTCACCGCACTGAAACTGCCGATTCCTGCTCCACCTGTTTTTCCAGCCGTCGTCGGAATCTTCGGTGTCTTCCTTGGGATGAAAATCTATCTATTTTTAGTAGAACGCTTTTTCTAATCCAAACAAAAACAGTTCTCTTTGCTGCCAGCGCAGAAAAGAGAACTGTTTTTTTGATTCTTTTTAAGGTTTTAATGATTAAATGTCGATCGTGGGAGCTCTGCTTGAATAGGAAAAGATTTTACTCACTCTCTTCCGTTGCTGCTGCCGTATCCACCGCATGAAGCATCTGTTGATGTAACCATCGGTGACAGGTCGGGCAAACGGTCTGATATCCTTCTGGTGTCAAATGCCATTCCAGTAACGACTGCCTAGACTCCTCACAATGCATACATTGACGCGCGACTTGTTCCAGATGATTTCGCTCCTTGAAGCGCTCGATTCGACGTTGTTTAGATTGTTCGAGTGTCAGTACATCCGTTTCGAAATACCCATACTGCCATGAATCAAGCAGACGCGTGCGAAACACTCCTTCGACCGGTCCAGTTTTAAGACCAAGTTGATCGAGTGGTCGTCCAAGTAAGGGATGACGTAAATCCACACTGATGAGATCAAGGCACACATATGACCCTTCTGAGTCGTCAGCATTCGTCAACCAAAATGGATCTTCTGGACGTGTCGTATACTCGGTGAACAAGGCTTCAGCATACGCCATGATACCGTCAGTCGTCGCAAGAAACACCTCTTCTCCCTCTACCAGTTCTGCCGGCAAATAAAACGGTTCCTTTGTTTCATAGTAGTGGACAACAGCTTGTCGTATCGCAAAACTAGTCTCATCAACGACGAGTATATGACACATCACAGACACCCCTTTATGAGTTATTCGACTGGTGCTCCTAGAATCGGTAGACGCCAGTCTGCATCAAACGCACCCGAACGTAACATATCGATTTCTTGTTTATACGGTGCCACTTTTTTCTTTGGATCGAGACCAATGTATGGCGTCTCTAAGATTTTCGGTAAATGTGCCAGAGCAGGATGATGCACGACACGATGTAAGGCATCAAATCCAATCTCACCAAAACCAATATTTTCATGACGGTCCTTTCGAGCACCACGGATATTCTTTGAGTCATTCACATGGATGACACCAAGACGATCCAGTCCAACGATCCGGTCGAATTGTTCAAGAACACCATCTAAGTCGTGCACGATATCGTATCCTGCATCATGCACGTGACATGTATCGAGACAGACGGACAGACGATCATGATGTGTGACGCCTTCGATGATTTGAGCAAGTTCCTCAAAAGTTTTTCCGATTTCCGATCCTTTTCCAGCCATCGTCTCAAGCGCGATCTTGACCTGTTCGTCACCTGTCAGTACTTCATTGAGTCCTTCGACAATCCGTTTGATTCCGATTTCTTCCCCAGCACCTACATGCGCACCAGGATGTAATACGATGTGTTGCGCCTTTTCAAGCGCTTCTGCTCGTTTAATTTCTGCTGCTAAAAACGAAACGGCGAGTTCGAATGTCTCGGGTTTCGTCGTATTCCCTAAGTTGATGATATACGGCGCATGCACGACGATTTCCTCTATTCCATTAGCGCTCATATGTTGCAATGCTTCTTGAATCCGTAACTCTTCCATCGGCTTACGGCGTGTATTTTGAGGTGCTCCTGTATAGACCATCATCGTCGTTGCACTGTAAGATGCCGCTTCCTCACTTGCACCTAATAGCATTTTTTTCCCCGAAACGGAGACGTGTGAACCTATTTTCATGTTCTTTTCCACCTTTCTCTTTTTACAGTGTACCAAATCTTGAAAACGACAAGACACCCGAAAAATGTTTTTTCATTTCACGGGTGTCATCAATGGAATTATTTTGATTTGCGTGCGTTTTCTTTACGTTGCGCGCGACCGACACCACGTTGTTCTTTGATGCGTTCACGTTTTGCTGTTTCTTTCAGCTTGTATTGATGTTTCTTCTTATAACCTGGTTTAACACGTTTTTTCGCTTTTGCTGCTTCACCCGAAAGACGGCTATGTGCTGTCTTCGAGACGGCAGTCTTCATGTGCGGCTTCGCACGGCGACGTTCTTTGACTTCGACGATTTGAGTTCCTTTGACATCAACGTTTGTGAATTGAATGCCACGGTCCTCTAAACGATTGATCATGCCGTTCTCGTGATCTTCAAACAGTGTATATGCCAATCCATCTTGATCGACACGACCTGTCCGACCGACACGGTGGACGTAGAAGTCTAAATCTTTTGGAATGCCGTGGTTAATGACGTGCGAGACACCTGAAATATCAATTCCGCGTGCAGCAAGATCCGTCACGATGACATATTGATACTTCGCATCGTTGATTTCTTTGATGGCTTGCTTACGGCGACGTGCTGGAAGATCTCCGTGAAGAGAACCAACGTTCAGTCCTGCTTCTAGGAACAAAGCTTCGACTTCGATTGCTTCTGCTTTTGTATTCGTAAAAATTAAACAGATATAAGGGTTTAACGCTTTCGCGACTTTCAACGTCAATTGTGAGCGCTCACGATGTTTGACCGGAATCGTATGGTGAACGATTTTCTTCGCTGTCTGTTGTTTTGGATCCACATGCGCATAACGCGGGTTATTCATATATTTTTTCAAGAACGGTTGCAATTTCTCAGGAATCGTTGCTGAGAAGACCATCATCTGAAGCTGTTCTGGAAGAGCTTGCGCAATCCGGTCAACTTCTGGCAAGAAGCCCATGTCGAGCATTTGATCCGCTTCATCGATGACATAGTGCTTCACGAAATGCGGTTTTAAAGCCTGTTCTTTGAATAGGTCTAAAATACGTCCTGGTGTTCCGATGACGATTTGGGGCGAGACTTTCACACGACCGATTTGACGTTCGCGATCCATTCCACCTGTAATAAGACTCGTCTTGATGAAGTCTGGTTCCTTCACAAGTAACGATTTCAGTTCTTCATGAATTTGCCATGCAAGTTCGCGCGTTGGAGCAACGATGATGGCTTGTAATTCTTGAAGCTTTGGATCGACGTTTTGAACGATTGGAAGAAGGAACGATAACGTTTTTCCTGTTCCTGTTTGTGATTGACCGATGATATCGCGTCCCTTTACTGCAGCTGGGATGATCCGCGACTGAATGTCGGTCGGTTTTGTGATGCGGGCGTCATCGAGTGCTTCGATGACGAACGGGTGTAATTGATAATGGCTGAATCCATTCATGAATTGACACCGTCCTTTCCTTATTTGCTGAGGCTTCTGCCTCTCGATTAGTTCAACATGGTTATGGGTCTACTACCGTCATACAGATAGGAGTACGTATAAAAACGAGTTGGAATCTTTTTGTTTTTCGTATGAAGCTTCAATGCACTGAAGGCGACTTTCATCATCTCATCAGCACTCTGGACGACCGTCGCATCCATCGATTTCATGTCAACAGCTTCTAATATAGCACGATTCCCGTCTATGCCGACAATTATTTTTCCTTTGATCCCTGCTTTTTTCAATGCTTCGAGGACACCTAGCGCGATATCATCATTGTGACAATAGACTGCATCAAACGGAATTCCCGACTCAATCACCTGTGTCATGACCTGTTCTGAAGTGACGGGGTCGTAATCTCCATTCACGGATTCGACGATTTTCAGATCCGACTCCCGCTCAAGACCAGTCAAAAATCCCCGGTGTCGTTCATTCGTCGTGTTGACGTTTGCCGTACCTGCGACTTCAATGATATTAGCGGTGGCTCGTCCCGTCTGCTTGATGCGTTCGTGTTTGATGAATGATGCAAGTTGTTCACCAATCAATTGATTATTTGAGGTAATCGAACTGACGACTGCATCGGAGCGAATCAATCGATCGATCGCAAAAACAGGGATATCTTCTTTGGCAGCTTTTTCTAAAGATTCAGCGATGTAAACATCGTCGAGTGTGGTAACGAAAATTGCATCCACTTTCATTCGAATGAATTCTTCAATCTGCTCTCTTTCATTAATGCGTGAATTATGCGACGTCGCGACGACTGCTTCATATTTATTCAGTTTCGCTTGTGTCTTGAACGCATCAACGAGCCGCTGCGCAAATTCATGTTTATCATTGACGATCGTAAAACCGATGAGATGACGACGCGGATTCGAATCCGTATTCACGAACATATTGGATATAAGAAGAACGGATGATATCCAAACGACTAAGACGAATAGCCACGCTTTATTGAATTTCATTCCGTTTGCTCCTTTCGAGGTAAGTGAACTTGAATCGTTGTGCCAACTCCAGGTTTACTGTCAAAAATCATCTTCCCTTTATGATCGCGTACGATTTGTTTTGACATGAACAGTCCAAGACCATTTCCATCCACTTTTGACGTCTTGAATGCTTGACCAACATGATCAATCTGATCACCGTCCATTCCGACACCATTATCTTGGATGATGAAGACAACCTCTTCCGGATAGATATGCACATGCAAATGACAAATCCCATCTGGCCCTTTAAACGCGACAGCTTGAAGGGCATTTCGAACACAGTTTGCTAAAATCTGCAAAATCCCCTCTTCTGATGCATGAATCTTTGGCATAAAGGACGGTGTATAAATTTTACAATCCGCTTCGTAAAGATGAGCTTCCGCTTCTAAGATATATGTCAGCTTCTTCATTAAATCATTCATATCAATCGTCGTTTTTTGAAGCGCATTGTTCTCGCCTTTGGATAAATCAAGCATCGTCTGAATCATGCCGTTCGCTCGATCAAGCTCAGATAAAGCTAACATCAACATCTCTGTATCTCGATCCTTTTCTGCGGCTAATAACTGTAAGGTCATTTTGACTGGTGTTAATGGATTACGTATCTCATGAGCAATGCCCGCCGCTAATTGACCAAGTGACGCTAGCTTCTCTTGCTGCAACATGGTTTGCTGTTGACTTAACTGCTCAAGTCGCGCATGTTCCATTCGCTGTGAGTATTCATTATAAGCAGCGACCAATGTCTTCACTTCGTTTGATCCGGCACGTTCAAGAACGATCGGTTTCGGGGAACTACTTTTCTCAATTTTATGAACAAGCTCAAGTAAAGGAGATGTCAATTGTCGTGACATTAAATAGCCAACAATCAGACTAAGGACGAGCGTCAAAGCGGCGATGATCAAATACTGCTGCCGTGTCGTGTAGACAGGTTCATAAAAAACGTTTCGCGGCGTTCGAACGAGAATTTTCCAATCCGTCACCTTTAAATCTTTTGCAAAGTAATACATATCTTGATTCGTACTAAAGATTTCAGATGGTTCGACGGATTGAAATGCACGATCGATCACACTTCTCGACAATAGTCGTTCTTCGTCTGTCACAAGATTACTCGACGTTGCTAGCAATTCTTTTTTACTATTAAATAAATAGGCAATCGTTTGATCATCAAAAGATTCTAATGATTTCCGGAAAATGATTGAATTCATCGCACTTAGTCCACCACCAAACACACCTACACGTTCGTTACCATCTCGAACTGGCACGAACATATATGTGACGGCATCTGATTCCATTGAGTACAGCTTACTCATATGAAAATCCGTACTTGTCAGAGTTTGTAGAAAATCATCATCCTTTACTATCGTACTATCTGGTACGCGACGATCTTCACTTGAGAACCAAGTAATCTGTTTCGTCTTTCTGTCAAAATAAAAAAGACTTTTAAATCCAGTATCAATATCAAGAAGATTTGATTCTTCAATTTTTCGACTTAGCTTATCAGGATTTTCGACGTTTAACTGCAAACTCATGATTTCCTCATGTAAATTCCCAATGTTATCACGGATCGCGTTTCCAGAAACTTCGACACTTTTCTCACTCTGCTTTTCCGTTTGCTGTTCGACTCGTGAAATCGTGACTCGATCCGCAGTAAAGGCAAGCGCTGAAATGACAAGACATAACAGGATGAATAAGATGGCGGTGATTTGAAAAAAATACGACCGCATCATTTTCTTAGACTCCACCCTTTCGCCCCCTTATTAAATAATTGCAACTTCATTAGTATACCATGTTCTGTTTCTGAAACAGACTCCTCTATTTTCATTCCCGTCTAAACAATGGTACACTCTAACTAATCATTCTTTTTCACAAAGGGAGAATCTACAACTATGCTAGTAAAAAAAATCAGCCCCCGCGGCTATTGTTACGGTGTCGTCGATGCAATGAAACTTGCACAACAAGCGGCATTGAATAAAGACTTGCCACGCCCGATTCATATTCTTGGTATGATCGTTCACAATGCTCATGTCACACGTGAATTCGAAAGTATGGGTGTCATCACAGTCGATGGTCCCGATCGCCTCGAAGCACTTGAGACGATTCAAGAAGGAACTGTCATTTTTACAGCGCATGGTATTTCGCCTGCTGTTTATGCACGCGCCGCCGAAAAAAATCTGCACGTCGTCGATGCAACATGTCCTGACGTGACGCGTACACACGATTTGATTCGACAAGTCGTCGCGGATGATTATGAAGTCATCTACGTCGGCAAACATGGACACCCGGAACCTGAAGGTGCAGTCGGTGTAGCACCAGAGCATGTGCACCTCATCGAAAAAGTCGAAGATATCGATGAACTCCCGCCTCAGCTCGCTCATAAAAAAATCATCGTCACGAATCAGACGACGATGAGCCAATGGGATGTCCAAGCTTTGATGGAACACGTGCGTAAAAAGTATCCGCATGTAGAAGTACACAATGAAATCTGTAACGCAACACAAGTCCGGCAAGAAGCAGTGGCTGATCAAGCAGGAGATTGTGACCTTGTCATCGTCGTCGGTGATCCACGTTCTAACAACTCGAACCGATTGGCACAAGTATCATTCGATATCGCAGGAACTCCAGCGCATCGGATTGGTGATTTAACAGAACTCGATCTATCATGGCTTAAAGGTGTACAGCAAGTTGGTGTCACATCAGGTGCATCAACACCAACACCAATCACGAAAAAGGTCATTGATTTCTTACAGCAATATGATCCATCAGACATCAGTACACATGACAAGACACCATTCCTTGAACTACGACGGATTTTACCAAAAGTAAAAATCCTTTAACCTGAATATGATAGAAGTAATAACAAACACCGGACAGCGAATCATCGCCGTCCGGTGTTTTATCTCATTTTTTACTTTACATATCACAAAAAATGAAAGGGATTCGTATTGGCTGTCGAGACGATGAGTTCCACATCTATCTTCTTCTCTTTGAATCGTTTGCTTAATTCGTTGACGACGCCTTCTTTCATGACCGACTCCACATGATGTCCCGGATCGACGACTGCTAGTCCAAGTGCCATCGCATCATGCGCTACATGGAAATAGAGATCTCCTGTCACAAGGACATCTGCTCCTGCAAATGCTGCAGTCGAGACGTACTTATTGCCGTCACCACCAAGGACCGCTACTTTTTGGATATGGCGCGATTCGTCTCCGACGAAGCGTAAGTTTTGTACACCAAACGCATCGCGAACATGTTCTGCAAATTCTCGTAACGTCATTGCTTCCGGTAACCGACCAATCCGTCCAAGACCAAGTGATGTTGCCGGGCGTTCTTGGCGAATGAGATCATAGGCGACTTCCTCATATGGATGAGCCTGTTTCATCGCTCGAATGACTTGTTTCTGATTCAGTTCCGTAACGATCGTTTCGATTCGGACTTCTGAAACGCGTTCGAGTCGCCCTGCTTCACCGATATACGGGGTAGCTTCCGTCAACGGTCGGAATTGACCTGTTCCATCGACGTGGAATTGACAATCACTGTAGTCTCCTTCTTTTCCTGCTCCCGCTTGTGCAAGGGCTGTTGAAACGCGCTCTACAGCCTCGGTCGGTACATAGACACTTAGTTTATATTGCGTGTTTTCAAACGTCGGTGCTAGTACTTCACAAGACTCAAGACCAAGCGCATCTGCCATCCAGTCATTGACCCCGCCTGGTGTTACGTCAAGGTTCGTATGTGCAGCATACACCGCAATATCGTGTTTGATACATTTTGTGACGATCCGTCCTGTTGCAGAACGATCCGTCACATTTGCTAATTTACTAAAAATCGGTGGATGATGCGCGATGATGAGATCGACCTTCTTTTCAATCGCTTCATCGACGACAGACTCCAAGACATCAAGTGTCACGAGCACACGTTTGACGTCCTTGTTCAATGTTCCGATTTGTAGACCAATCGGATCACCTTCGAGTGCAAATTTTTTCGGAGCAAATGCTTCAAACTGCTCAATGACATGGTTCCCATTCGCCATTAGTTCGTCACCTCTTCCATCTTTTGAATCAATCGTTCGATGGCTTCGATTTTTTCAGATAAAACCTCCGTTGCTTGTCCTTGTTTCATCTGAGCTAGGATATACTCTCGCTTTTGTTTTTCAATCTGCCATTTTTCAATGAATTCTGGTGCACGTTCCCGCATTAACTGTGGTCCAAAGAACAATTCCCACTGACGTGTTGTTTCGTCCTCTGAGTAAAGTGTTTCATCTCCACGTTCTGCAACGAGAATTTCATAGATCTTTCCGTTCTCCTCGACGATGGCTTCAGACAATAACGCATATGAATTCGTCAGCAACCACTTCCGAACATCAACTGCATCAACATTTGGTTGAAGGATCAAACGTTCCTCCCCCGACAGCCGATCTTTGCCTTCTTCAAGGATTGAGGCAATCAGCGTTCCGCCCATTCCTGCAATCGTAATCGCTGTTGCTTCGCCCGGCTTTAAAACCGATAGTCCACTTCCAAGGCGGACATCGATTTGTGACTCGAGCCCGACAAGCGCCACTTGTCCTTTTGCCGCTTCCATCGGTCCTTCGTTTACCTCTCCCGCGATCGCGCGTTCGATTTTCTGTTGTTGGATACAAAAACATGGTACGAATGCATGATCTGATCCAATATCTGCGAGGATAGCTCCTTGTGGAATATACGACACGACTTTTTGGAGTCGTTGATCCAATACGACGTTCATTTGCATCATCTTCATCCTTCCTATTTTCCGAAAAACTCTCTTTTAAAAATAGCGGATTTACGCTAAAAAAGATACCATACACCACAAAAAAACATCCATCTCGTAACGAGATAGATGCCCTTGTTCTTATTTCTTAGCAGCTAACCATTTGGCTAGAACAGCTGCTTCTTCGTCATTCGCAAGACCGCCAGGCATTTGCCCTTTACCGTTCATTGCGATGTTCTTAATTTCATCTTCTTTCAGCTTCGCGCCGATCTTTGTTAAGTTCGGACCTGTTCCGCCTTCTAAGTTTCCACCGTGACATCCTGTACATCCTTTAGATGCAAACAAGTCTTCTGGCTTCATTTCTGCAGTTGACGGCCCTTTGCGAGCTTCCTTCACCTGATCGACCCCAAAGTAAGACAATGAAATCATAGCGATGATGGCGATGACTGCGATCGCCGCGAACGGTACTAATGGATTACGCATTTGGATTCCCCCCATATTCTATACCCAACCAAGTTGGTGACTGAATGGTATTCCCCGTTACTATTCTACTGTAAAAAAAACAGGGAAGGAAGAAAAAAACGAAACTTTTTTCTTCCTTCCCACTAAAATTTCATATATTCTTCACACTTTGAATTAATCGAGGAAATCTTTCAAGCGTTTTGAACGACTCGGATGACGTAACTTCCGAAGTGCTTTTGCTTCGATTTGACGAATCCGCTCACGTGTAACGCCAAATACTTTTCCGACTTCTTCAAGTGTCCGTGTCCGACCATCGTCAAGACCAAAACGAAGACGGAGGACGTTTTCTTCACGATCCGTCAGTGTATCTAACACATCTTCGAGTTGTTCTTTCAAGAGTTCGTATGCCGCAGCATCTTGTGGTGCTGTCGCATCTTGGTCCTCGATGAAATCTCCGAGATGTGAATCATCCTCTTCCCCGATTGGTGTTTCAAGAGAAACCGGCTCTTGCGCAATTTTCAGGATTTCACGGACTTTTTCCGGCGTGATTTCCATCTCTTTCGAAATTTCTTCCGGTGATGGTTCACGTCCAAGATCTTGCAAGAGTTGACGCTGGACACGAATCAATTTATTGATCGTTTCAACCATGTGAACCGGAATTCGGATTGTCCGCGCTTGGTCAGCAATCGCACGTGTGATTGCTTGGCGAATCCACCATGTTGCATACGTCGAGAATTTGTATCCCTTCGTATAGTCGAATTTCTCGACCGCCTTGATCAGACCCATGTTTCCTTCTTGAATCAAATCAAGGAACAACATACCGCGACCGACATAACGCTTCGCAATCGAAACGACGAGACGTAAGTTTGCTTCCGCCAATCGTTTTTTTGCTTCTTCATCGTTTTGCTCGATTCGTTTTGCGAGTTCGACTTCATCTTCTGCATTCAACAAATCAACGCGACCGATTTCTTTTAGATACATCCGGACAGGGTCATTGATCTTAACACCAGGAGGAACAGACAAATCGTTTAAATCCGCCTCTTCTTTTTCGTCCCCTGTACCGTCATTGTTGACCTTGATACCTTCTGTTTCAAGCAATTGAAGGAATTCCTCGAATTGCTGAGCATCCATTGATTCGAACGAACTTAGTTTGTCTTCGATCTTTTGGTGTGACAATTCACCATTTTTATGTCCGAGCGCGATGAGTTCCTCTTTCGCGAGACGGAGTAATTCAGCTTCTGATCTTGCTTTTTCTGCCATCGAACCATACACTCCTTCCACATCATGCAGCAGGTCATCGATCTTTTAAACGACGCTTCCGTTCTATGATCGCCTGCATCAGCTCCGCTTGAGCACGGATATCTGTTTGTTGATTCAATCGTGACTTTTCTTCTTCTAACAACCGACGTTGCTGTTCATTTTGGACGGCACGAATGTAGTGACTGAGTAAATCAGGATCATATTCAGGCATTAGCATGAACTCTAAATCCGCTACGATTCGTTGCAAAGAGGCGTCGTGCAACATCGTCAAAAAACGATCAGGACTTCCTTGCGTACCTGCTCCGTAAAATTCATATAGCTTGCCGGCAATCAATTGGTGTGCCGGATCATTGAATTGGACACCTAGTTGCTCTCGCACTTCAAGACATACTTCTTCTGAACGGATCATGTAGGCAAGCAAGAAGCGTTCTGCCTTCTTCCAGTTCGCGAACGTTCGGTCAGGAGGTGCTGTCGGTAGAGCAGCTGGGCGATCGGAAACGATTTGTTCTCTCTTCGGTTGTTGGACGGTTGGACGCACTTGTGCGATCAAGGAGTCTTTCGAGAGTTTAAATTCCTCAGAAAGTTTTCCTAAATAAATGTCCCGTAACAACGGATTGGATGTTCGACCAATCTCTTCAAGCATAGTTTCAATATATCGAACGCGTTCTCCTTCTAATCGCAAGTTTTTTCCTTGTCGAAAATAAAAAGATTTGAATTCAAGACTTGAAACCCGTTCTTGTTCAATCCAGTGTAAAAACGTCTCTTCGCCCTGATTCCCAATGAAGGAATCCGGGTCTTCGCCATCCGGTAAACGGATGACGGAACAGTCGACGGCAACGGCTTCAAGCAACTGTAGGGCTTTCAACGTCGCAGCGCGTCCTGCCTTGTCTCCGTCATAACAAATAATGACTTCATCGACGATACGTGCTAGGTTTTGGGCATGAACCGGTGTTAAGGCTGTTCCTAAAGAGGCTACCGTATAAGGTATACCCGCTTGAGCGACACGCACAACATCAAGATTCCCTTCAACGAGGACGACTTGTTTGATTTTGCGCATCGCTCCTCGTGCTTGAGCGAATCCGAATAACAGTTCACTTTTATTGAACAAAGGTGTTTCCGCTGTATTGACATACTTCGGATCACGACCATCAATCGAACGTCCACTAAATCCGACGATCGTGCCATCACGATCGGAGATAGGAAATACGACTCGACCGTTGAATCGATCTCGATAATCGCCATCGCGTCCGATTGAAATCAATCCCGCTTCGACCATCTCATCTAAATCAAACCCACGTCGTGCCAAGGAATCCACTGTAAAACGATCTTGATCCGGTGCATACCCGAGTCGGAACTCACGCATCGCACCTTCACGGATACCACGATTCTCTAAATAGATTCGTCCCGCGTCGCCTGCTTCCGTTTGAATCAACACCTCATGATACAACTCGGTGACGATCCGATGTGCCTCGCGCATCCGGAACTTCTTTTCCTGTTCGGGTGTCGATTCCGATTGTTCGAATCGATCCGGCTCCAGTTCCGGAAGTGTGACATCGCTTCGATCAGCTAATTTAGAGACGGCTTCCTTGAAACTCATTCCTTCTGTTTCCATGACGAAAGTGATTGCGTTTCCACCTGCACCACATCCAAAACAGTAGTACATCCCTTTATCAGGAGAAACAGAAAAGGAAGGTGATTTCTCAGAATGAAACGGGCAAAGCCCTGAATATCGATTCCCTTGTTTTTTTAATTCTACACGTTCTGAAATCAATTCGACGATGTCCGTTGCTTGGCGGACCTGATCGACGATTTCATCAGGAATTCGCTTCATTCCGTCCTCTCCCCTTTCCTTGAGAACTTATCCTTACATGACCATACCCGCAATGAAACGGAACGATGACTCGTTCCGTTTCATTAGAAAAAGGGCATTATCTCATTTATCAGCTAAACAAGTATACTATGTTCCTGACTGCTTGACTAGTCATGCGCCTTCCCGGAAATTCCGGTCAAAATCAGGTTCGCCGTTTCCTCGACTGCTTTATTCGTCACGTCGATGACTTGGCAACCGATTCGTTCGTATAAATTCCGTGCGTATTCGAGTTCCCGGTTGATTCGGTCCATCTGCGCGTACGCTGCTTCTGGTTTGAGTCCTAATGAACGCAAGCGTTCCATTCGGATGTCGATCAACTTTTCCGGTGAGATGAGTAGTCCAAAACATTTTTCTTTTGGAATATCGAATAGCTCTGTCGGCGGGATCGATTCAGGTACGAGTGGTACGTTCGCTACTTTATATCGTTTCAAAGCCAGATACTGCGAAAGCGGTGTCTTAGATGTACGCGACACCCCGATCAAGACGATGTCCGCACGTTTAATTCCTTTTGGATCACGTCCATCGTCATACTTAACAGCAAATTCGACCGCTTCGATTTTTCGGAAATATTCCTCATCTAAGCGATAGATTAATCCTGGCTCTTCCTTCGGTTGCATCTGCAAGCGATCTTCCATCGTGTCAAGCAATGGACCAAGTAGATCAATCGCTTTTACACCGTGGGCACGCGCTGTGTCTGCAAGCAGACGACGATGGGTCGCATGAACGATCGTGAAAGCGATCGTCGCTTGTTCTTCTTTCGCATGAAGAACCAAGTCATAAATGACTTGATCATCATCGACGAACGGAATGCGGACCGTTTCGATGGCTTGTTCCGGGAATTGGATTGCAGCTGCGCGGACGACGAGTTCACACGTCTCTCCGACAGAGTCACTCACGACATAAATCCGTTGACGCATCAGGAACCCTCCTTAAATTTCTTCATCACGTGCTAAAGCGACCAACACTTTCGTCATGTTCGTCTTCGTCATTCGACCCACGACTTTCAAGACGCCGTTCTCCTCTTCGACGACTGGCATTGAATCAATCTGCTTTTCGATCAGTTTCATGCCGGCACCAATCAACGTTTCCGATTTTTCACAGACCGTCAAATTCGGCATCCGTGTCATGATGATGTTGACCGGTAACGTATCTAATTCTTGATTACCGATTGCCGCACGTAGAAAATCCTTACGTGACAACACACCGACTAACGCATGGTCCTTACTGACGACGAACAGCGAACCCACATCTTCAAGGAATAAGTGAACGATCGCATCGTATACGGTCATCCCTTCATGAATGACCTTTGCCGACGACATGAATTCGCCGACGGTCAAGGTGTCGAGTTTCTCATGAAGCATGGACGCATTTTTCTTTCCAACGTACATATAGCCGACACGTGGACGCGCTTCTAGCATGCCGGTCATCGTTAAAATCGACAAATCGGGTCGTAATGTCGCCCGTGTCAGGGAGAGTGCAGAAGCAATCTGCTCTCCCGTGATCGGACCATTCTCTTTGACGATTTGGAGTATCTTTTTTTGCCGTTCATTTAACTTCATCGGCTCATCCGTCCTTTTTCTTTACGCTAAAGTAAGTGCATTGAACCGGGCGACTGATTCGATGGCTTGCGCAAATCGTTTCATTTCGCTAAGACGGTTCGTACGGACCGTTTCGTCGTCCGTCATGATCATCGTACCGTCGAAGTATGCTGTAATCGACGGAACGGTTGCCTCAAGTGCCTCAAGCGCTCGCTCATAATCAAGTGACGCGATAGCTTGATTGACCTCTGGTAAGGTTTTCTCAATCGCCTCATGCAACGCGCGTTCCGCATCATTTTCAAAGAGCGCTGGATTAACAGTTGTGACGTCTTCTGCTTTTTTCGAGATGTTTAAGACACGACTGAGTTGTTCGACTGTTTTCTTGAACGATTCTTTTTTCGTCGCACTTTCAAGCATCGCAGCACGCTGCTCATTCGCTTCGACTGTCAACGTATGATCAAGAGCGGCTTCGACGACATCATGACGGAAGTTCATTTCCGATAGACGGTATTTCAAGCGTTGTGCAAAGAAGTCTTGTAATGCAGCTTGAACTTCTTCGGCATCCTTCGCATAAAGACCTGCTGCCACCTGTTCTGAAACGACGAAGGCAATCAATTCAGTCAATGTCAGATTCAACTTGCGATCTGATAAAATCTGAACAATCCCTTGTGCTTGACGACGCAATGCATACGGATCCGCTGATCCACTCGGAATCATACCGACACCAAAGAATCCAGCGACGCTATCCATCTTATCGAGAATCGCATAGAGTGTTCCTGTCGGTGTCTCCGGACTTGCATCACCCGCGAAGCGTGGCATGTAATGTTCACGAATCGCAGCCGCGACTTCCGGATCCTCATTCTTCATGTTCGCATAACGCTCACCCATCAGACCTTGTAATTCTGTGAATTCATAGACCATTTGACTGACGAGGTCGAATTTATAGATCTGTCCTGCACGTTCGACACGTGTTTTGTCTGCACCGACACGATCTGCAAGTGCGAGTGCCATCTGACGGACGCGACGGACTTTTTCGCCTGTCGTTCCTAATTTTTCATGGAAGACGATTTTATCAAGACGTTTCGCCTGTTCATCGATATCTGCTTTTTTATCTTCTTCATAGAAGAACTGCGCATCTGCTAAACGGGCACGGATGACTTTTTCGTTTCCGCGTGCGACGTTTTCAAGATGTGTTGCGTTTCCGTTTCGTACCGTCACGAAATAATGGAGCAACGCCCCGTCACGTTTGACCGGGAAGTAACGTTGGTGTTCCTTCATCGTCGTGATCAAGACTTCTTCTGGTAACTCAAGATACGCTTCATCAAATGCACCGAACAAGGCTGTCGGATACTCGACGAGGTTCGTGACTTCTTCAAGTAAAGACGCATCGATCGGCACTTCGAATTGTTCTCGTGCCGCAAGCGCTACAATTTGTTCTTCGATCAATTGACGACGTGCTTCGTAACTGACGATGACATTTTCTCCTGCGAGCGCTTCAACATAAGCGTTCGGACGTAGGATCGTGATGTCCTGCCCGAGGAAACGATGTCCACGCGATGTCCGACCTGTTTCGACGGATGCGACTTCAAACGGGATGACTTGATCGTCAAGCAGGGCAATCAACCAACGAATTGGACGCATATAACGTAACGATTGTGTGCTCCAACGCATGTTTTTCGGGAATGTCATCGCTTCGACGACTTGTTTTAGTCCAGGAAGTAAATCAGCTGTCGCTTGTCCGACTTCCTTACGTGTCGCATAAAGGTATTCGACTCCTTTTTCTTCTCCAAGGAAGAGATCGTCCGTCGTTAACCCTTTACCACGCGCGAATCCTTCGGCTGCTTTCGTCCAGTTACCGTCTTCATCCATCGCGATTCGTTTTGCTGGTCCTTTTAATGTTTCTTCGAGGTCGCTTTGACGTGCTGCGAGACCTTTGACGTACACTGCAAGACGGCGTGGTGTCGAGAAGGATTCGACGCTCGCGAACTCAATCCGTGCTTCTTCAAGAAAACGCGTCACGCGCTCCTTGAGTTGTGTTTCGGATTGAAGGACGAATCGAGCCGGCATCTCTTCTAAACCAATTTCAAGTAATAATTCATGCATGTGACTCACCTGCTTTCGACTTGATCAATGGGAAGCCAAGACGTTCCCGTTCTTCGATGAAACTTTGCGCACAACGACGCGACATGTTCCGGACACGATGGATGAATCCTGTGCGTTCCGTGACGGAAATCGCCCCTTTCGCGTCGAGAAGGTTAAAGGTATGTGAACATTTCAAGATGTAATCATACGCTGGGAAAACGAGGTTCTCGTCCAAGGCACGATTCGCTTCTTTTTCATATTGATCGAACAACGTGAAAAGTAATGCGACATCTGACGTTTCAAACGTATACTTCGAATGTTCGAACTCCGGTTGATAGAAGATATCACCGTATTTGAAGCCATCCGTCCAAACGAGATCAAAGACACTCTCGACGTCTTGGATGTACGAAGCGAGACGCTCGATTCCATAAGTGATCTCGACTGCGATCGGATTACACTCGATTCCACCGACTTGTTGGAAGTACGTGAATTGTGTGATTTCCATCCCGTTCAGCCATACTTCCCAGCCGAGACCTGCAGCACCGAACGTCGGGTTCTCCCAGTTATCCTCTACGAAACGAATATCATGTTCGAGTGGGTTGATACCAAGCAACTCGAGACTTTGTAAGTACAATTCCTGAATGTTGTCAGGTGATGGTTTCATGATGACTTGGAATTGATGGTGTTGATACAGACGGTTCGGGTTTTCCCCGTAACGACCGTCAGCCGGACGGCGTGATGGTTCTGTATAACAAACGTTCCATGGTTCTGGTCCGAGACTCCGTAAGAACGTCATCGGATTCATCGTACCGGCTCCTTTTTCTACGTCGTATGCTTGCATCGTCAAGCAGCCTTGTTCTGCCCAAAATTTTTGTAATGTCAAGATCATGTCTTGTACTGTCATCTTCACGACTTTCACCTCCGAAATGATTAAGGAACGCAAAAAACGCCCCTATGTACAACAATCGTTGCACATAGGGACGAGACGAGCCCGCGGTTCCACCCTACTTGCATGCATCGCATGCCACTCTTTTTGACAAAGAACACTCCGAAACGCCATTCGCGCCCCTCTCACTCCCAGCTCACACCACCCTGGAATCGCTTGATTGAGAAAAAGACGGTACTCCTTTTCGTCATCGTGTTCATTTAGTTGCTTCTACCGCATTTATTCTACCGAACCCGCTTGTTGCTGTCAATCGTTGCCGAAATCAATCAACTGGTCGAGGACACGTTTTGAACGTAGACGTAACCCGCTGTAGCGTTCCATATAAGCATCCATGATTTGACGTAGTAGACGCTTCGTTTCCGGCTTCACCGTCACGGTACCGATTCGCGAGAAATCATAGACAGAAAACACATAGAGCATCTTCGCGACTGCCTCTGACATAAAGACAGCATGTTCATCCTCATGGCGATGCCGGCGACAGAGTAGACCACCGTGGTGTAACGAAAAAGCAAACGGTGCTTCAGCACTCCCGCAAATCGTACAGCCATTCAAGTGCGGCGCAATCCCTAGATGACGCAACAGGCGCAACTCGATGATGAAAGAGACGACGTCGGGATCAAGTCCTTCATCCATCGCCTCCAGTCCTTCGACGAACAAATCATAGAGTGCCGGTTGCGGCACTCGTTCATCAAGCGCTTTATCTGCCAGCTCCAGTAGATACATCGCATACGCCATCAAGACGACATCTTGCCGGATATGCGCGTGGCTCGTGATGACGTCTGCTGATTTCAACTGACCGAGACCACGTGACCGTGGATAGATATAGACGGCTCGAACGAAAGGCTGGCTTGCCGCGTTGAAACGACTACCCGGCTTCTTCGCTCCTCGCGCCATGACGGCGAGCTTGCCGTATTCACGTGTCAGTAGCGTGACGATCTTATTCGATTCACCGTATACGACCGTTCGTAGTACAAGCCCTTCCGCCTTATCGATCATCGCTTAATACTCGTCATCGCGGAAGCCAAGTTCACGCAATTGACCGGCCTTATTGCGCCAATCCTTTTGGACTTTGACCCACAAGTTCAGGTAAACTTTTGTTCCGAGTAACATCTCGATGTCCGTTCGTGCTTCGGAGCCAATTTCTTTTAGAAGTGCTCCGCGTTTACCGATGATGATTCCTTTTTGGGAATCACGCTCGATCAAGATCGTCGCATGGACATCGACCATGTTTCCATTCTCACGCGTCTTGATTTGATCAATCGCGACCGCGATCGAGTGTGGTACTTCATCGCGTGTCTTTTGCAAGACTTTCTCACGGATCATCTCTGAGATGATGAAACGCTCCGGGTGGTCAGTGACTTGATCCGCCGGATAATACATCGGTCCTTCCGGTAAGATCTTCGCGATTTCTTCAAGTAACGGTCCGACGTTGTTACCTTGAAGCGCAGAGATCGGAACGACTGCCGCAAACTCAAGCTCATTTTTATATGATTCGATGATGGGCGGAATATCATTCGGATGAATCAAATCGACCTTATTCATAACGAGAATGATGGGTGTATCGAGTTCCTTCAATTTTTCAATGATGAAATCGTCACCTTTTCCTTTTGGTTCTGTCACGTTGACCATGAATAAAATCGCATCGACTTCACGCAATGCGTTCGTTGCGACCTTCATCATGAAATCGCCGAGTTTATGTTTTGGTTTATGAATCCCTGGTGTATCGATGAAGATCGTCTGAACATCTTCTGTCGTATAGACACCTTGAATCTTATTTCGTGTCGTTTGTGGCTTATCAGACATGATGGCAATCTTTTGTCCGATGACACGGTTGAGGAATGTCGATTTTCCGACGTTCGGGCGTCCGATGATCGAGACAAAGCCCGATTTGAATCCTTCTTTAAACATGTAAATCCCCTTTCGTGAATGCTCCTGGTAACAGGGCGCCCACTGTTGTTTCTGTGACGTCCCCTTTAAGGTTCGTCAAATAGATTGGCATATCCGCGTCACACATCTCTGATAACACTTGGCGGCATTGTCCACATGGTGCGACCGGTCCTTCTGTGTCCGCAACGACAGCCATCGCTGCATACTCGCGCGCATCCTGTGCCCACGCAGAGAAGATTGCTGTCCGTTCTGCACAGTTACAAAGACCATATGCAGCGTTTTCAATATTGCAGCCATGGAAGACTTGTCCGTCTTTTGTTAGTAGAGCAGCACCGACTTGGAATTTCGAATATGGAACATACGCTTTTTCGCGTGCACGTTTAGCTTGTTCGAGTAATTGTTCTGTTTTCATGTGAATATCCCCTTCTTAGGAACGGTATTGGCCAAAAAGGCCGGATTCTTATTGTACCAAATATGGGATGAAGATGCATAGTGCAATTGCAATAGATGTAAGCGCCAACACTAAAACAGCTCCACTTGCAATATCCTTGACTGCTTTTGCCAGCGGATGCCATTCCTGTGTCACGAGATCAACGACGCGTTCAAACGCTGTATTGAACATCTCGGCACTGATGACGATCCCGACCGTCAAGAAGAGGATCGCTCGTTCGACAGACGTCAATGGTAATAAAAAGGCGACAAGTAACACGATGGCACCAACTGCCACGTGAACCTTCATATGCCGTTCTTCTCGAATCGATTGGCGCAATCCGTTCATGGCATGCCGAAACGGTTGCCACCAGCTTTTCACAATGTGCCCCGATATAACTCGAAGTGATGCAGGATTTCCTCCTGTCGCTTCGTCATGACTTCCTCATCTGCTTTTTCAATGTGATCATATCCGAGTAAATGGAGAAAACCATGGACAGCGAGGAAACCGAGCTCTCGCTCAAAATGATTCCCATACTCTGCCGCTTGTTCGCGACACCGTTCCACGGAAATGATCAAATCACCGAGGACGATTGGTTCGTCTTCGAGCAATCCAAAATCGATTTCATCTTCACCGAGTTCTTCCATCGCAAAGGAAATGACGTCCGTTGCCTGATCCTTTCCACGCCATTCACGATTGATCTCTTGAATCTCATCGTTTGAAACGAAAGTCACGGACAACTCACTATTTGAATCGACTTCTTCCTGTTCCGCCGTGTAAATCAAAATCGATTCGACAAGCTGTCGTTGTTCTTCCGTTAGACGATTATTTTCGTCTGTCATATAAATATTCATGTCGTTGCCTCTTTCTTTAATTCTGGATACTCGATTCGTTCATGGAACAAACCGGATAAGGTATGACACGCACTTTCACCGACGCGATAAATCTCGCGTGTCGTAATGTCACATTCCGCAAATTGATCATCCATCATCTTTTCACGAATGATTTTCGCGACCAAGTCCCGAATTCCTTCTTCTGAAGGGGCTTTCATCGAACGAACGGCCGCTTCAATCGAGTCAACGATCATGATGACCGCCGCTTCACGGGTTTGTGGTTTCGGACCCGTGTAACGGAACGTCTCCTCATCGACCTCCCCTTGTTCTGCTGCCTTGACATAAAAGTATCGCAGCAGAGAGGTTCCATGATGCTGGCGGCAAATATCGATGATCGCTGCAGGCAGCTTTGCGTCTTCGAGTAATTCAACACCATCCTCGGTATGTGCCAAAATGACACGCGCCGACTCTTCTGGTGTCAATCGATCATGTGGATTACGTCCATGCTGGTTCTCAATGAAATAAAGCGGTCGTCGCGTTTTTCCTAAATCATGATAGTAGGCGCCGACTCGTGCAAGCAAGCCATCTGCTCCGATTGCTTCACAGGCTGTTTCTGCTAGGTTCGCGACCATCATACTATGATGGTACGTTCCCGGTGCTTCAACTAATAGTTTTTTGAGTAACGGATGCGTCGGGTTCAACAGTTCGAGTAGGCGGGTCGGTGCTAAAATACCGAATGTCATCTCAAGAAACGGCAATAGTCCAATTGCTAGGACGGCACTCAAGATACCGCTCGCAATCGCAAAACCAACTAAAATCAGCGTTTCTCGTAGTTCGAACGTTCCACTTCGTAACAGGACGAATGCTAAGAAAATCGCGATGTTTGCTCCGGCAATCGAAACACTGCTCATGAAAATACGACGTCGTGACAAACTAGAGCGCAGGAAAAACGTTGCGACTAAACCACCGACCAATAAATAGATTGCGATATTGAAGCTGAAGTTCTGGTTCGTACTATAGAAGAACGTTCCGGCAAGCGCCGTAAACAGAGAACTCGATAATGCAATCCGTTCGTTCAATAAATTGCGCAAGACGAGCGCAGCAAAAGCGGTCGGCGTGAGTAAGTAAAATGCTGGATTGATGTCGTCTGCTAAGAACGCCATACCATACATGACGAGTAATTGTAGACTGACGACGAGGTAGACAAGCCCGAATAATCGAATCCGCCCCATTTGAGCGTATCGCAGTTTTGAACGGTGAATGAATCCAAATAAAAAGGCAGTCATCAACGCACTGACAAGCATCGCCCCGAGTAACGGTTTCAACGACTGTCGATCAGAAATCAAGCCGACTAATTGTAGCTGACGATAGGCATCTTGTGAAATCACTTCGCCTCGTTTAACGATCACTTCGCCTTCTGAAATGATGACTGGTTCAACTTTATCACTCGTCTGCTTACGAAGCTGTTCCGTCTTTTCCGGATCATAGACGTAGTTCGTCACGATCAGTTGATCGGTCATCGCTTTAGCGACTGCTTTTAGTGAAAAGGACAGTGGCGAACGTTCAATATCCGTTCGCGCATTCTCACGTGCCTCCGCTACTTCACCACCATCAGACGAGATACGTTGACGCATCGCTTCTTCAATCGCGGTGATGACGACGTCACGTGTCGTATTCCGTAGTGCTGTCGTCGACGTCACAAGCAAGCGTAACTCATCATCCTTCAAAAGAGTTGCCGCCTCCGTTCCACGCAGACGCTGTTTGATTTTACCGATCTCATTTGTTTTTTTGATACCAGACAAACTCGCAAAAAGTTGTTCGACTTTATCAATTTGTTGTGCTGCATACTCTTGTTTGATCGTATACTGACTCTCGATTGCAGCAACCGAATTTTCCTTGATTTGATTTGTTGCAACCCGGTCCTCCATCGTCAAGGGTGACCGGATATCTTCTTCTGCAATTGAGAATGGTTCTGCGGACAAGGCTTCTGGTCGAACACTGACATACATCATCGTCGATACGACGAGATAGAATACTACTGTCAAAAGCCCGACCCAGACCCCAACCTTGCGCATATCATCTCCCCCTTTTCCATCTATTTTCGTAACGGCTTAGGTCAAATCCTGACTATAAGCATCAACGATTTTTCGGACAAGTGGGTGACGCACGACATCCGCTGAGCCAAAGTGCTCAAAATGAATCCCTTTGACATTGCCGAGCAAATGTAACGCTTCTTGTAGACCAGACGTTTTTCCTCGCGGAAGATCGACTTGTGTCAAATCGCCTGTGACGATCATCTTCGAATGGAATCCGAGACGCGTCAAGAACATCTTCATTTGTTCACGTGTCGTATTTTGCGCTTCATCAAGAATGACGAAGGCATGTTCAAGTGTCCGTCCACGCATGTAAGCGAGCGGCGCGATCTCGATGACGCCACGCTCAAGCAGACGAGCCGTATGTTCGACACCAAGTACGTCATGTAGCGCATCGTATAGAGGACGTAGATAGGGATCGACTTTTTCTTTCAGATCCCCTGGAAGGAATCCTAGATTTTCTCCTGCTTCTACTGCTGGACGCGTCAGGACAAGTCGTTTGACGTGACCTTCCTTTAACGCTTTTGCCGCCATCACGACAGCAAGATACGTTTTTCCGGTTCCCGCTGGTCCAATACCAAATGTCAAATCACAGCGGTCGATTCCCCGAACGTAACGTGCTTGACCGAGTGTCTTTGCACGAAGTGGTTTTCCTTTATGATTCGTATGAATGACCGTATCGTAAAGTTCCAGTAGTTCATCCACCCGATCTTGACGTGCCAGTTGAATGGCGCTCGTCGCGTCACGCTCCGTCAAAACAGCTCCACGATTCACAAGTTGTTTCAAGACGCCTACGACCTGTCCTGCTAAGATTACAGACTGCTCCTGTTCGGATTGTGCCAACAGCTCATCTCCTCGATGCGTAAGCTGAACGTCAAGTTCTGCTTCCATCGTACGTAAGACTGCATCATTCGGACCGACGAATGCTTGAATCTGTTCTGAATTCGAAAATGCAAATGGGATTCTTTCGTTGAATATCACGTTGTGAATGGCCTCCTAGTCATGGATAACAAGTTGTCATCGCTTCATATCTAATCTCTTCCACTTTAGCACTTCCGCCGAAAAGATGGAAAGAAAAACCCGTTCCCACCTTTTGGGAAATAAAAAGAGTCGATCCTACGCGTTTCGTAGGATCGACTCACTGTCTAATCATCATCGTTTTCGTTTTGAAACGGGTGCACCCAGAACCTCACTCCAGACGATGGCACGACGCATTTCATCCTGTGAGAGTCTCGTCGCTGATGCTGAACGACTCGACGTTCCAATAGCACCGTCTGCGACGCTATCTTTGATTTCACCGATCGTCGAAGAGGACATCCCTTTTTTCGAATGTTGTTTCTGACGCTGGTCCAAACGTTGTTGCAATTCCGTTCGTTCATGAACGGGTCGCGCTTTTGTTTGCGTTACCCCCGGTTGTTTCTTCGCGGGTGCTTTTTTACGAACGACAGGTGGAGGTACCATCTCTTGTCGCGCCGTATCGACCTGTTCGGTTATTTGTTTCACATAGTCGCCGAACTCCTTTGAAGGTGTCCGGTTCGTCTGCTTCGGTTTTTTATCCGCTGCTTTTGAGATGACGGAGATGACACCGAATGCGATCATCAATCCGACCCATATGATATCCATACCGTCTCACCCTTTATTGTGAGTCATTTGGTGATGATTGCCCACCGATTGCTTGACGCATTTTCGTATCTGCCGTCACGTTCAAGTAGTTTGCATAATCCATGACGCCAAAGTTACCGTCACGCATCGCTTCAGCGATCGCAAGCGGCACTTCCGCTTCAGCAGCGACAACCTTCGCACGCATCTCTTCAACACGTGATTTCATCTCTTGTTCACTTGCGATCGCCATTGCGCGACGTTCTTCCGCTTTTGCTTGCGCAATGTTCTTATCTGCTTCTGCTTGATCCGTCTGCAGAACCGCACCGATATTTTTCCCGATATCAATGTCCGCGATATCAATCGAGAGAATCTCGAACGCCGTACCCGAATCGAGTCCTTTCGCAAGAACCGTCCGTGAGATCATCTCTGGATTCTCAAGTACTTCTTTTTGGTCATTACACGAACCAATGGTTGAGATGACACCCTCACCAACACGTGCGATGACCGTTTCTTCCCCAGCACCACCGACGAGACGATCAATGTTCGCACGTACCGTGATCCGGGCTTTCGCTTTTACTTCAATCCCGTTCATTGCCACACCGGCGATAAATGGTGTTTCGATGACTTTCGGGTTAACCGACATTTGAACAGCTTCCAGAACGTTACGACCAGCAAGATCAATCGCTGCTGCGCGTTCGAAGCTCAACTCGATATTCGCACGGTGTGCTGCAATCAAGGCATTGACGACGCGGTCAACGTTACCACCGGCAAGGAAGTGACTTTCCAGTTGATTCGTATTCAAGTTCAATCCCGCTTTAACTGCCTTAATCAACGGATTGACGATTTTAGATGGTGTCACTCGACGTAGTCGCATCCCGACTAATGTAAAGATCGATACACGTACGCCTGCTGCGAGCGAGCTGATCCAAAGTGGGATCGGAACGAGCGTGAAGAAGATGGCGAGGAAAATTAAAATTCCTCCAGATATGAGTAATACGGTCAATAGTTCAGGTGTCATGTGTGGGACTCCTCCTTCGTATGTTGGACTCTAACAATAACGCGTCCATGCGTCACTTCTTTTACGACGATTGTTTCCCCCGCTTGAATGAAGGTCCCTTCCGTTACGGCATCAATTCGATTCCCATCGATTTCAATCGTTCCTGATGGACGAAGAGGCGTCAAACTGACTCCTTCTTGTCCTAACAGTTGTACTTTGTCTTGATGGGAGAGATAGCCTTTTTCAGACGATGTCGAATCCGTCAAAATCAAACCGCGCCATAGTAACGACTGATTTGATTTAATTCTGCGATACGCCCAGTATCCGGCCGCAAGCGATAGAAATACAGCAAGTCCGATTGCGATACCTACTTGACCAACTGTAGCGCCTGCCATGATCAGACTAGCAAGGACCGCACCGATTCCGAGGACTCCAAAGATTCCGAACCCTGTGACGAATATTTCGACCAGTAACATGAGGACCCCAATCATGAAGACCGCCAAAATCATTCCTAAGCTAAACGTCATGCGTACGTTCACCCCTTTTCATTCGTGTCAGAAGCTGCTTCTTTTGCACTTTGATTCGTTACTATAATTATATACGCTTTCAAAACAAAAAGGTTTCATGACTATTCTGAATTCATTAAGAAACTTTTAATTGTGACAGGAACGACAAAAAAGGTGCCCCGAAGGACACCTTTTTCATGTATTAAGCGAGCCGTTGTTTGACGAGTCGATTAATTAACGCACCGTCTGCCTTGCCTTTAAGCTGTGGCATGACGATACCCATTACTTTCCCCATATCTGAAGGAGCAGAGGCACCCGTCTGCGCAATAGCTGCGTCGACGATTTCCTGTACTTCTTCCTCGGAAAGCTGTTTTGGCATATAAGCTTCGAGCACGACAATCTCTGCTTGAATTTTCTCGACGAGATCGTGACGACCAGCGCTTTCGAATTCTCGGAGGGAGTCGTTGCGCTGCTTCATTTCACGTGAAAGAATTGTTAATTCTTCCTCGTCTGTCAATTCTTGCTTACCGAGTTTGATCGTTTCATTTTGCAGCGATGATTTCACCATCCGAATCGTCGTAAGACGATCTTTTTCACGTAGACGCATGGCTTCTTTCATATCCGCTGTCAAACGCTCCTGAAGACTCATGAGGATACACCCTCTCTAACGTTAGAACTTCTTACGCTTACGCGCAGCCTCCGATTTAAGCTTACGTTTTACACTTGGCTTTTCGTAGTGTTTACGTTTACGAACTTCTGCAAGCGTACCATCTTTTGAAACACCACGTTTGAAGCGACGAAGTGCGTCTTCAAGTGATTCATTTTTACGTACACGAGTTTCCACTAGTTTTCCCTCCCTCCGATATTACCGACTAAAGGAAACGTGTCAGACACGTCATACAACATTATAGTAGGAATATACAATTTGGTCAACAGTTGATTCTAGCGACTTTTCTGTACCCTACGCTGTTCCTTTTTGTTCTTATCTATCCTCTCATGGTTGCATCCGTTTGACAACAAAATCTAGTCATTCCTGCATCAAAATCCAGAAACTTTTTTGTAAGCGTTATCATCTATTTTTTAAAATGTTTTGTCAAAAAGGGTGATGATGTGTCAAAATATAGACAATTATCAAATAAAGGAGTGTGACATTACTTATGAAAGAAGCTAAGCGCATCATTTGGGGATTGATTCTCGGGGTGATTCTCGGAATCGTCCTCGCTTCCTTACCGGACAAGTCGATTTATGAGGGATTGAATAAATATGCTTTACAACCCATCGGAACGATCTTCCTGAACTTAATTAAGATGCTCGTCGTACCGATCGTCTTCTTCTCAATCGCCCTTGGCGTCATGGGACTTGGAAATCCAAAAGAGCTTGGTCGTGTTGGTGGTAAAGCCATCACTTATTTCATGACGACGACAGCTGTCGCAATTGTCATTGCTCTCGGTTTGTCATTACTGATCAAACCGGGTACGTTTGGTAACTTCGAGACGCAAGGTCTGGAATATGATAACGGAAATCTACCAGATACGAGCATAATCAACACAATCGTTGGTATGTTCCCGACGAACCCGATCACGTCGATGGCGGAAGGAAATATGCTACAAATCATCGTCTTCAGTGTCTTTATCGGTTTTGGGATCACGTTCCTCGGTCAAAAAGTCTCGACACTACGGACGTTCATCGAGCAGGGTAATGATTTAATGACGTACTTGATCACGCTCGTCATGAAAATGGCACCGCTTGGAGCATTTGCTTTGATTGCATCAGCCGTCGGTTCTCAAGGGTGGGATTCGCTAAAAGCAATGGGACTTTATATGGGTGTCGTCATCTTGTCACTATTCGTCCATTCCGTATTGACGTATGGTTCGACTGTTTCACTTCTTGGGAAGATGAACCCGTTCTTCTTCTTTAAGAAGTTCGCACCTGTCATGCTGTTCGCTTTCTCGACGTCTTCGTCGAACGCAACACTCCCTGTTGCGATGCAAACGGCTCAAAAAGAGTTGAAGGTTCCGCGTTCCGTCTCAAGTTTCGTCCAGCCTCTTGGTGCGACGATCAACATGGATGGAACAGCAATCATGCAAGGTGTCGCGACTGTCTTCATCGCGCAAGTCTACGCTGTTGACTTGACGCCAGGTCAACTTGCGACTGTCGTCCTGACAGCTGTTCTTGCATCGGTCGGAACAGCCGGTGTACCGGGTGTCGGTCTCGTCATGTTGACGATGGTTCTTCAATCGGTCAATCTACCGGTCGAAGGGATCGCTTTAATCATCGGTGTCGATCGTCTTCTTGATATGATGCGGACAGCCGTCAACATCACTGGTGACGCAGCATGTGCCGTCATCGTCTCGAAATCGGAAGAAGGTAATCTGAAAGAAGAAGAGAACGAAGAAACGGATGAGCGTTACGCTTGATTGCACGTTTCTCGACTGACGAAAAGGACGTTCCGCCAACTGCGGAACGTCCTTTTTTATCTATTCACTTATTTTGATAAGACGAATGAGCTAAGTCCTTCGACACGAACCGTACCTGATACGTTACGGATTGCTTTGGTTCCTGCTTGTTTACCGTCTACAAGCAGCTTCCATTTTCCTTTTGGTAACTTCATGTCGACTGCTTTTCGATTTGCATTGTGAATGACATAGAGATCCTCTTTTTGTTTCGGCGCAGAATCATCTAGTCGATACGCGATGACTTGAGCCGGTGCTGCTTCAAACGTCAGGTAACGACGAATGTCTTTTGCTGTTGCTAAATGAAGTACTGGATTCTTTTTGCGTAACTCGATCAATCCTGTCATATAATCAACGTCTTGTTGACGGTCCATCTTCCGTTTCCAGTCGAGCTGGTTGACAGAATCCGGTGATTTATATGAGTTATGGTCGCCGCCCTTCGTCCGCATGAAATCCTGTCCTGCATGGATGAACGTTGTTCCTTGAGACGTCAACAAGATACTTGAAGCCAAACGATGCATCTTTGTCTTCGTTGCGTCATTGTCTTTCGGATTCGTCAGGTTCAACTTATCCCAGAGCGTATGGTTATCATGTGCTTCAACGTAAGTGATCGCTTGATCTGGTTCTTGCGTAAATCCTTTAATCTCTTTGTTATAAGCAATCTCTCCGACGATTCCGCGTTTGATGCGCGTTTCAAGACCCGTTGCTCCGTTAATGAAACCAGCATCTGAATCGATGAAGACGCTACCTTTGAGCGCATCGCGTAGGTTGTCATTGAAATGTCCGATTCCTGGCATTTGTTTTGTATTCGTTTGGTTGGCCTTCTCTGAATCTGGAAGCGGTGTTCCAAGGCTCCACCCTTCTCCGAATATGAGAATCGACGGATCAATTCGTTTTGTCGCCTGTTTGACATCATTCATCGTCTTGACGTCATGAATGCCCATTAAGTCAAATCGGAATCCGTCCCAGTGGTATTCTTTCGCCCAGTAAGAGACAGAATCAACGATCAATTTGTGCATCATTTGACGCTCAGACGCTGTATCGTTTCCGACACCCGTTCCGTTCGCTAAATCGCCGCCTTCTGTATAACGGTAGTAATAACCAGGAACGATTTTATCAAGGTTTGATGCCTTTGCGTCAAACATGTGGTTGTAGACGACATCCATGACAGCACGAAGTCCATTGTCATGTAGCCCTTGAATCATCTGCTTCATTTCCTTGATTCGGACTTTTGGATCATAGGGGTTTGTCGCATACGATCCTTCTGGTGCGTTATAGTTCTTTGGATCATAACCCCAGTTATACGATTTAAGCGGGTTCGTCTCATCGACGGAAGCTGTGTTGAAATCATAGACTGGAATGAACTGAACGTGCGTGATGCCAAGTTCCTTCAGATGATCAAGTCCCGTCTTCGTCTTCGTTTTTTTACCATCCTTCGTTAAACGTGTACCTGGCTCGATGACGCCGAGATACTTCCCTTTTTGTTTGATACCTGAATCGTAACCCGAGTTCGTCACATCAAACATCGATAAATCACGGACGTGTGATTCATAGATGATCGCATCTGTCGCATGGCGAAGTGGCATTTTTCCATTTGTCCAGCGTTTTGGATCCGTCTCGCGTAAGTCGACGACGACACCTTGGTCGCCATTGACGGCGACTGCTGTCGCATACGGATCAACCGCACGCGTCGATTCTTTGGCATGTTTGACTTCGTATGTGTATCCGACACCGTCAAGATCGCCCTTGACCGTCACTTGATACACACCACGATCCGTTCGTTCCATCTTGATTTCGCGCGTGATATCTTTTGTCGTAGCAGCTTGTTGCTTTGGTAAGCGATACAATTCGAGCTCGACCGCTTGTGCTGTCGGTGCCCAAACTTTAAACGTCGTCTTTGACTTTTGATAGTCGACACCGAGTTTTCCATCGTAGGCATACTTTTGATCGAATGCTTTCGAACGGAGCACTTTACCCGCTTCAAGGACTGCTTCTCCAAAAACAGGATGAGACGCTCGGACGACTTTTGCTAAATCGATATCTGAAGTGACTTCGACTTTTACCGTTTTGGCATCGATTGCTGACACGGCTGGATTCGTCACGCCTTCAAACGTAAATGCCTTTACGTCTTCTTCCGTCAACGGTGCATTCGTTTTTAATGTCATCGTCCGGAAGTCATCTGCTAAAAAGCTTGTGATTTTCGGTGTGCGATCGATTTCCGGTTTGCTGTAGTATACCGTCTGATCCCCTTCAATCAACCAGATGTCTTTCGCCCCTGCATAAAAGAAACGATCAGCTCCGTCTTTTTCCGACCATCCTTCAAGATGAGGAATGACGCCTGCAAGACGTGCTTTCGTCGGATTATCGAGTGTTACCTTGGCAACGGCACCGAACTCATCTTGCTTGTCAAACTCGAATCGCTTGCCATCCTGCTCTTCCGGCCAAGACCAAACGCCATACTTTTCATAATCATTGTCATACCGGTAATAGTGGATGTTCGTGTCGATATTTTCGACATCTGCTCCATTGCTTGGATTGACTGTCGAGATGTTCTTACTTCCCGACTCGATCCAGATTTCAGCAACACCATTTTTAATCATGTCTTTCGTAATGAAGCGATCATTCTCAGATCCCCCATCTTTGTTCCAGTTATCATCTCGAACGATAAAGCCGATTTTTTCCGGCTGATCAACTGGGAATTCATAAGCTGCGATTTTTCCGTAAGCATCCTCGCCGTTAAAAGCGTGAGCTTTATTCGGAAAATAATCCGGTCCATTTGCCCATAACCACAGATTCCAATCCTTCGTGGCATTCGGGTCTGCCTTGTAGTGAATGATGACCAATGTCGACTTCCCTTTTTCCAGTGCTTGACCAGATAAAGAGAGTCCACTAAATATCAGTGCAAACGTTAGCGCAACGATATAAACGAATCTCATGCGTTTCATACGGTAGCCATCTCCTTTTGGTATGTAATCGTTTTCATTTTGCATCCGTTTACAGGTCCTGTCAAAGCCTATTTCATCGGTTTGGTCGAAAATAAGACTTTTGAACCAAGCACTTTTTTTCAAAAAGAATGGGGAGTTACATCAGAGGAAGACAGAAAAAAAGCGTCTCCACAATCATGTGCTAGAGACGCTCATCCTGGTTTGTCTGATGGTACTACTAGTTATAGCTTACGATCGTGCAAGAAGTTTAGCGATTGTCTGCTTCGTCTGTTCCATTGATTCGTCCGATGCAAAGAAATACCAGACACCATCACTTGCGATATATCCTTCTCCCTCGATTTTCAGCGGCTTTAATTGTTCGAACCCCCGCTGATTTTCCTGCGCTAGTTGCGCTGCGACATCGAGTCCAATATTCGTCGTAAAGTTGTTTTTCATGACGTCCGTAATCTTTTCGAGTTGCGTCAACAACTGTGGTCCAGCAAGCTTCATTCCGACGGCTTCTAGCACTTGACGCTGACGAATTTGTCGTCCCATATCGCCGAGTGGATCTTGCTTTCGCATCCGAGCGTAACCACTCGCTTCAAGACCCGTCAGATGAATTTTCCCTTTCTCATACTCCTTTTGAAGACGACGGTCGTTCCAACTGAAGGCAGATGGATTGTCGACCGTGACACCCCCAACAGCATCGACCAACTCAATCAATCCATCCATGTTGATTTTCGCATAATAAGGAATATCGGTCTCAAACGTCTGCTCCACCGTCTCGACTGTCTCTTTCACCCCCCCATAGGCATAGGTATGATTGATTTTAGTCTTTTCGCCAGACGGCACGGTTACCTGCATATCTCTTGGAATGGACAGGGAAGTCGCTTGTCTCGTTTTTGGATTGAATGAAAGAAGCATGATGGCATCGGCACGTCCTTTATCGTTTTTCCGTTCATCCACGCCCAGTAATAAGACATTGACCGGCTTCATCGATTCGAGTGGCTTCGGCCGCTCTCCATCTAACGGTGTTAAGAACGCGTCTGCCGTTTGCTTCACTTTTAAAAAAGCTAAACCAGCTGATGTACTAGCAATCAGAACGAACCCTAGTAGGAGCGCACTCAATACGCGCCAAACAAGGCGTGGTTTTCTTTTCGCCATTCGGGATCTCATGTCATGAACTCCTTCATAGTGTGTTTTCATACGTCTTCATCAATCCAGCAATGTTCGAGTTATGCAGGAACAATACGGAGTCGACTTGTTTTTGTTTAGCGAACTGCGAGACGTCGAATGATTTTGGCACATAACGAACGTCGACGACTTCCAGATTGGCACTTTTAGCAAGAAACGGTAAGACGGGATTCGCGAATGAATCCTTTAAGACGAGAATCGTTGGGCGATCATTCTTCGTCTGCTCCTTCATCGACATGATGCCGTGATTCCCGCGCAAGAATACTTCATACCGATCGACGTAATCTCCCTCCTGCTGAACGAAGGATTCATCAATGACTGGGCGATCGCATGCCCCGTCGTAACAGACATCGATCCCTTTAAAGAATGCTGGTCCATAATAAGCTAACTGATCACCGGACGTCGCGTACGCAAGCGTCGTCTTTCGCGCTAATGAACCATAATAGGCATGCTCATCCTCTTTACGATCTGCTTTTGATGGTGTGACCGGTTGCAAGCCCATCCCCTTCGTAATCGTCTGGTATGCTGACGCTGCCCCGTCGATATTCCAGTGATGGTCCGTCTTGAAGTAGTCCGTTAGTTTTAATTGATCAAGTGACAAATTCGTCATCCCGGCAGCCTTGAAGTCACGAATCATTCCTGCGTAACGTGTCCGTGCATTCGAAGCAACATACGATGGGATCAACTGATCGCGTTCAGCAATGACCGTCTTCGATGGAGCTAGCGCCATATATACGGGTCGATCGACTTCTTGCACGAATTGCTGAAACGCGTTTGGAATCTGGACTTGAGTCGAGGCACTCGGTTCGATCATATAGCCATTTTTAGCTGTATAGATTCCATTACGAAATGGCTGTCTGAAGACATCCTTCGATAGTAGCGCTTGCATCTCAACGAACGTTCCCCGCAAAAGTAGTTGATCCGTGAAATACGTCTCCATCTTCAGCATGTCTTTTCCAGTCGCGATTCCTTCGATCGTCGGATTGACCGATTGTGCGAGTGTACGGTTTTCTAACTGGGAACGCACACGATCCTCTCGGACGATCGTTCCGATACCAATCGTTAACAAGATGAGTAAAAAACTAATCGTCGTCACCCACATCATGATCCGTTCAAAAGAAGTCGTCCGTTTTTGTCCCTGCTTATTTTCTGTTTCAAGTGGCTGTGCCATCAGTAGACCTCCTTTTTAGAAGCGGAAATAGATGAATGGGTTAAACGTACTTGCAACAAGTGCTGATGTCGCCAAAAATAGTAGCAACATCGCATACCCATACTGCATCGTCGTACCAATTCTTCCGAGTGACACGACTAATCGCTCTCCGATGATTTTCGGAATCGGTGTCGCTGCGATACACGCGACAAGCAATAGAACACCATTTTGGACAAGCTGGTAGCTCGCGCGTTCATCCCAGATTACATCTGGTACGAACATCGCTTGAATGTACGTAACGGCTTCTGGGAACGTCTCGGAACGGAAGAATACCCAACCGACCAACACGAGTACGAGTGTCCAAACGGTCGAGAAGACTGGCATTTTCTCCAACCATTTCCCGAGAAATGCTTTCTCGAGCATGATCCAGATTCCGTAATACGCTCCCCACGCGACAAACGTCCAACTCGCACCATGCCAAAGACCTGTCAGCATCCAGACAATTGCTAAGTTGCGATACTGTAACCATGGTGAGACACGATTTCCACCAAGCGGGATGTAGACATAATCCCGGAACCACGATCCAAGCGAAATATGCCAACGACGCCAAAATTCAGAAACTGACTTTGAAATGTAGGGATAGTTAAAATTCTCAAGAAAATGAAATCCGAACATCAAAGCTAGTCCAATCGCCATATCACTGTATCCCGAAAAATCGAAATAGATTTGTAAGGCGTAGGCGATGATGCCGATCCAAGCAAGCCCCATCGAAAGATCTTTCATATTGAAGATGGCATCCGCGACCTGACCACATCCATTGGCAAGAATCAGTTTTTTAGCTAAGCCGATCGTAAACCGACGAACCCCTCGGGCAAAATCGGAAACCGTCTCTTCTCGTGATTCGATTTGGCTCGCAATCGTGTTATAACGAACGATCGGACCCGCGACGAGTTGGGGAAAGAACGCGATATAAAGGGCGAGGTCAAGCGGATTCTTTTGCACCGCTTCCTTCCCTTTGTAGATGTCGATGACATAACTCATCGCATGAAACGTATAGAACGAGATCCCGAGTGGCAAGACGACTTCTGGTACGAACCATCCTAATCCGAATGTCTCGTTGACTGAACGAACAAAAAATCCGCTGTACTTGAACCAGCCGAGTAACCCCAGATTGACTACGATCATGCTGAACATGATCCACTTGACGCCGATTCGGTGTCGATACAGATCGACAAACAAGGCGAAGAAGTAGTTGATTGTGACGCTCAGTAGCATCAGCAATGCAAAACGCGGTTCTCCGAATGCATAAAAGAATAGACTCGTCACTAATAACCAGCCATTTCGGAAGCTGCGTGGGAGTAGGTAATAGACGATCAACACAGTCGGTAAGAACAGAAATAAGAATATCGTCGAACTAAATAGCATACGTCGCTTCCTCCCCTGCCGTGACATGTTGCACAATCTGAATGTCCCGGAGATGGACCCGGAAGCTCCCCTCTTGCAAGAACTTCCATGCCACCTTGAAATACTTGGCTCCTGGTACTCGTTTCATCTGTACATGAACGACTGTCGCATTCGTCAATGTGACGGTTTCCGTTTCCGATCCCATCCGTTTTTTCTGTCCATATTGCATCTTGAATAACTGAACGACACATGGTGCATCGACTTCGAAATGACAGGTCACCTCGATGAGATCTCCTGTAATCGTGGCGTCTGACCGGTATAACTTTGAAGGCGGATGTTGAAATCCTTGATCAAACAACTGAATGTACAATTTGTCGTCTGTCGTCGCTTCTTGAAAATCAAAATAGACACCATCTGTAGCATCCTCAAGCAAGATTTTTTCCTGCGTTCCGAATGGAAAGAATTGATAAATCGCTGGAGGAATACGTTGACTCATACAGGTACCTCACTCATGATGGCATCGACGATTCGCTCCGCCGCTTGTCCATCGCCATAAGGATTCGCCGCTTGTGCCATCGATTGATAGAACACCTGATCCGTCAACAATTGATGACTCATCGTATAAATCATCTCTGGATTCGTCCCGACGAGCTTCAACGTTCCAGCTTCGACCCCTTCTGGACGCTCTGTCGTCTCCCGTAAGACAAGGACAGGCACACCGAGCGAAGGTGCTTCCTCTTGAATCCCACCTGAGTCGGTCAGAATGAAGGATGCCCGAGCCGCAAGATTATGGAAGTCAAAGACATCAAGCGGTTCGATCAATTGAATCCGCGGATGATGCTCCAAGCGAGCTGCCGCTTCTAGTACGACCGGATTCGGATGAACCGGATAGACGATTTCGATTTCTGGATGATCATTTGCTAACCGTTCGATCGCCTCAAAAATCGTTGTCAGTTGTAAATGATTCTCACGGCGATGAACCGTCAAAAGAACGAGTTTTCGTCCCGACTTCTCTAGGCGCGATAGGACAGGATGCGTATATGTCGGTGATACAGTCGTCTTCAACGCATCGATGACCGTATTACCGGTTACGATGATTGGTGTCTGCTTGTTCTCAGCACGTAAATTCATTGCAGCCTGTTCAGTCGGTGCAAAATGATAATCCGCCAACACACCTGTCAATTGACGATTCATCTCTTCTGGGAACGGCGCATACTTTTCATATGTCCGTAGTCCTGCTTCCACATGACCGACTGGAATCTGTTGATAGAACGCCGCTAAAGAAGCAGCGAACGTCGTCGTCGTATCCCCATGGACAAGGACGAGATCCGGCTGTTCCTTTTCGAGGACGCGACGCATCGCGTTTAAAATACGCGCCGTCATTTCCTCTAACGTCTGACGCGGACGCATCAAATCCAAGTCATGGTCCGGAGTGATTTCGAATAGTTCAAGGACCTGATCGAGCATCTCTCGGTGTTGTGCTGTAACGACGACGATTGGTTCGACGTCCTGACGATTTTCAAGTGCTTTGACGACCGGCGCCATTTTGATCGCCTCTGGTCGTGTTCCGAATACAAGCATGACACGTTTCATTTACTTCATCCCCTATCTCATTTCATGACGATTGTTCAATCGTCTCGCCCATCATTTGCTGATCCACGGAACCGATCCGTTCCGTTCGTTTCTTAGCTACGTAATGGGAGGCTTGCTTTTTTGATAACTGTTTGTACCAATATAGATATTTATTGTATTCAGCCAACGTTTCGTTCGTCGGACCAAATAGACGTACTTCCCCGTATTCCAACCAAAGGATTTTTGTACAGAAACTCTTTACCTGGCTGAGCGAATGACTGACGAAAAAAATCGTTTTCCCTTGATCGCGGAATTCACGCATCTTATCGAGGCACTTTTCGGTAAACGTTTGGTCTCCGACTGAGAGTGCTTCGTCGATGATCAAGATATCTGGATTAATATGAATCGAGATCGCAAAACCAATCCGAGCTCGCATGCCGCTCGAATATGTCTTGACCGGCTGATCGATAAACTCCCCGATATCAGCGAACTCTAGAATTTCTGGAGTAATCGTCTCGATTTGTCGTTTCGTCAAGCCCATCATTAGCCCTTTTAATTCAATGTTATCTCGCCCTGTCAGTTGACTATTCAATCCACTAGAGATGGCAATCAATGCTGACTTTCCACCCAATGTGACCCGACCGTACGTCGGTGGTGTCACGTTAGCAAGCAGATGCGATAGTGTCGATTTCCCACTTCCGTTGATGCCAACGACACCGACGATTTCTCCCTCTTCCACAGAAAAGGAGACGTTCTTCAGAGCATAGAACGATTTTCCATTCACCTTACCGAACAACACTTCCTTTAGCTTGTCGATCGGTCGGGCATAGAGCATGTACCGTTTCGATACATTCTCAAACACGACATGACCCATCGTTCTCCCTCCTATACGTAATCGATGAAATAGCGTCGGAATCGAATGTGAATCGATGCTCCAACAAGTAAGATTGCGAGCGTCATACACCAGAAATACACGCCGTACCACATATGATCGAGCAGATAACCCGTTCCGATGAGTGCGGACCGATATCCCTCAATCAAATAAACGAGTGGGTTTAACATCAACAACATCTTAAATAACGAGTGATCTGGCGGAATCCACATGATTGGTGTTAAATACATCAGCATGCGAATCGCAGATGTCACCATGTTTTGCACATCTCGAATCATCGTCGCAAGTGCGGATAACAATAAGGAAACCGCATAGAGGAATACGACGCCCGCCGGTACGATATATAGGAGTTCAAACGTATGCCATCCCGGGAAGTAACCGAAGGCACATCCTAAAATGATCGTCAAAGCAATCATCGCGAGATGACGGTAGAATTGTGCCAAAATGACATACGCCGGAATCGTACTCAATGGAAAATGCATCTTCGAGACGAGGGCGACCCGACCATAAATCGACCGGGAACCACTTGGAATCGTACTGCCGATGAAGAACCAAGCAATCAATCCGCTGACGAGCCAAAAAACGAACGGAATTCCATCGACTGGATGCCCACCACGAATCCCGAAGCCGAATACGACCCAGTAGACACCGATTTGGAGTAGTGGCGTCATGATCTCCCAAAACCAACCCAGGTATTGCATGCTATATTGACTCTTTGTTTCATAAAGCGAGAGCCGAAAGATCAGATATAGATGATCCTTCAACTCTCCCCCAATCGTTCGTAACGCGTTCATATCGCTTTCGCATCCACTTCCGTCACGCGGTGCGTATGCAAATTACCGAAGTTCAGGACTTTGACAGCGTCGAGCTCATTGACGATCCCTTTCGTATCAAAGAGTAACGGTGTCCGCATGTAGTTTGCGAGACGACGTGAATCGAATTGTTTGAATTCATCGTGGTCGACTAAGACAAGCGCTAGGTCGGCGCCTTGAATCGCCTCCAGCTCATCGACGAGTTCGAAACGTGTCGAAATCGAGCGTTCGACGTGCGGATCACAGACAGCGACGTCAAGTCCACGGTCGAGTAATTGTTCAATGACTTCGACAGCTGGACTCTCGCGCATGTCGTCGACGTTTCCTTTATACGTGACACCAAAGACGGCGATTTTTGGACGGACACGCGAACCGACGAGACGAGCTGCTTGTTCGGCAACGAATTGTGGCATCTGAACGTTCGTTTGTCGTGCCGTATGAATGATGCGAGCAAGCGATGGGGCTTTTGCGACGATGAAGTACGGATCCACTGCGAGACAGTGACCACCCACTCCCGGTCCCGGATGATGCAAGTTCACCCGTGGGTGCATGTTCGCCATCTCAATCACATCTAAGACGTTGATCTCTAGCTGATGACATACTTGCGTCAATTCATTTGCGAGAGCAATGTTGACATCGCGGAACGTATTCTCCATCAACTTCGACATTTCGGCTGTCTTCGCATCTGTCCGGACGATTTCACCTTGAACGAATGTTTCGTAGACGGCAGCACCTGCCTCCGCACAAGCTGGCGTCAATCCACCAACGATTCGGTTATTATGGATAAGTTCATGTAAGATTTGTCCTGGCAAGACACGCTCGGGACAATGGACGACATAAATGTCCTCACCGATCGTAAATCCAGCTGCTTCGATTAAGGGACGGACATGATCATCCATCGTTCGTGGCGCAATCGTCGATTCGACGATGACGACGTTCCCTTTTTCAAGGAAGGGTAGCATGTTGTTAACCGCTGAAATGACATATTTCAAATCACACGATTTATACGTATCGTTTAAGTTAGGAGTTGGAACGGCGATTAAAAAGACATCTGCTCGTTCTGGCGTAAGTGTCGCTCGGAATTTTCCGTTCGCGACGACTCGTTTGATGACATCCTCGAGTCCTGGTTCTTCAATATGAATCGTTCCCGTGTTCAGAAGATTGACGATTTGTGGATCGATGTCGACACCTACGACTTCCGTGCCATGATCCGCGAACATCGCAGAAGAAGGTAATCCAATATATCCTAGTCCGATTGTGCAAAGTTTCATTTTGTCATTCCTCCATCGAGTTAGTCATACTAGCCAACGAACGGTCTGTGGCTTGGCTGTAACTAGACCATAACGACATTTCCTTTGCTTTCCAATGCTTCTAACCATCTCTTAAACCATTCTTCACAGACCTTACATTTCCAGTGTTTTCTATCGTTTTTGTAAATCTTATGAAGCTTTCGCGAATCCTTCGTGTCTATTCGAATGAAACAAAACGACTCGTCAGGAATCCTCCTTCATTGCACGTGGATTTCCCTTCGAGTCGTTGACTATTTTTCTTATTTTGCGCTAGATTCCATGAAAATCGAGTCATAGACAGCAAGAAGTCGACCTTTTTCTTGCTCCCAGTTGTATTGTCTCCTTGCTACGCTTGCTCGTTCCTGCATCGCCCGTCGCAAGTTCTCATCCTTCACTAGACGATTGACCGCCTCGGCGATACTCTGCGGTGATTCGACATCGACGATTAATCCAACTCCTTCTGTTTCGACGACACGACGGATTTCTGGTAAGTCGGCCGCGATGACAGGAATCAACGCCGCCATGTATTCGAATAGTTTATTCGAAGAAGCGGAATAATGATTGAAGCAAACGTTCTGGAGGACTTGAAAGCCGACCGTCGCCGCTGCCGTGTAACTGGGTAGTTCAGCAAGTGGAACCTTATCAATGAAGCGGATACGAGACTTTTCCGATGATTGCGTAGCCAGTTGCATCAGTTTCCCCTTTAACTTTCCATCTCCAACGAAAATAAGTGTTCCTCGATCGATGAACGGCATCGCTTCAATGAGTCGCTCTAGGCCACGTCCTTCCTGGATCCCGCCCTGATACAACAAAATCGGCTCGTCTGGTACGAGTGCTAACTCTTCGCGTAACGGTCGCGGTTGCGGAACAATCGGTTCGTAAAACGGATAATTGTGCAAGACGGATGGTCGGGTTCCATATAATTTTTGATGATAATCTGCACGCGTGTCATTTTCAACGATCGTCTGGTCGACGAAGTGAAGCAACCAGCGCTCTAGTTTCCCTTGCATGCTTCCGTATCCTGTCCGATCGGTTTGGACTTCATGCGAGTCATAGACGATTTGTGCACCACGCGCCGCTCCAATCGCTTGTGGTAACGTATTGACATCGTTCGCATGCATGACGTCATAATCATGCTTCCGGGCAGCACGTGTCATACGAAGAATGCCGAAACTGTTATATAGGGCGTAACGGATGAATCGACTTCGCATGAGTAAAAAGAGCACGAGCATCACGGGAATAAGCCATGGCGCAAGAAGCGCACCCATCAATCCGATCACAAGGGTCCGTTTTTTCCGTTTGCGAAAGAACGGGAGCCACCTCGCAAAAGGTGGCGTCCGGTCGATTCGAATGACGCGAAACCCAGACATCGGGTATTCGACTTCTGGAAGTGTTCCGTCATTTAAGCAGTATAGGTCTACGCGGTGTCCTGCTTCGACAAGTGCCGTACATTCACGTAAGACACGGGCATCATTCGTAAACGGATTCCAAACAAACATTCCAATGCGCTTCATTCTGCGACCGCCTTTCGTGACTGCGTTTGTTCGATGGCTTCAAACAAGCGCTGTTCATTTTGTTCCCAATCGAAATGGCGTTGGACGTAATCCACACCCGCCCGTCCCATCGCTGCACGTTTCTCTGGATTTCGTGATAACTCGAGAATATGATCAACGATCTCCTCTTTTTTCCGCTGGACAGACACATAACCGGCTCCTGCTTCTTCAATGACATGCGCCGCATGACCGGATACCGCACCGACGATGGCACAGCCCATCGCCATGTAGTCGATGATTTTGCCTGGTGTCACTGTATCGAACGCTGTACTCTCGACGAGTGTCGCAAAGGCGATGTCACTCTTCGCGAGTTGTTTCAACGCATCCCAGCGTGGCATCGCGTCAAGAAACTCGATATTCGTCAATCCACGTTCCTTGACGAGTCGTTCGAACGTTTGCTTGTGATAGCCGTAACCGACGACTTGAAAGCAGATATCCTGTTCTTGTTGAAGTTCCTGTGCGACGTCAAGCAACAAGAACACATCTTGTGCGAGTCCGATATTCCCTGTATACACGACGCGCACTTGTTCCGATACTTTTCGGCGTTTGATCAACCACTCATTTTCCTCGATGGAGTTCGGGATGTAATGAATTTTTTCCGGTGCAATGCCCCGCCCTTCAATATACGATCGAAACCCCTCACTGTTGATGACCAATTGATCGGCCTGACGATACATCCACTTTTCAAGCCAGTAGAGCGGAGTCAATAAGAGACGCGATTTCGTGATGCCGACGCCAATCAACGATTCCGGCCATAAGTCACGTACATCGAGAATCAAAGGAGCCTTTTTGACATGTTTCGCGACGACCCCAACGAGTCCCATGAAGATGGATGGCGTCGTCGCATAGATGTAGGCATAGGATTTCGGGTCATGCCGCACCTCTTTAATCGCGAGCACGAATTGTTCGACGAACAAGCGAAGACGTCGCCATAAATTATTCGTTGCCCGGACGTCACGCGGCTGAATACGGGTCACATGAGCCGTATCGAGGCTCGGTTCATCCCAGAACATCGAGTCCGTATAGAGTTCTGCCGTTGGATAGAGCGGTTCTGACGTTAGCACATGGACATCATTTCCCGCTTGTTCCATCCGCTTGAAGATATTCTTCATTCGGTTTGCCGCACTACCGATTTCTGGATAGAAATTTTGACAAATCATCAAGACGTTCATCGACGACTCCGGTGTTGTTTGAGTTGACGTCGGAACTTCCAGTAGCGGACGACGACTTTTCCGAGTTTTGAGCGCGCGAGTGAGCGGTATTTTGATTTCCATGATGCATTCGCCTCCAACAATTCCAGATTTGTCACCAGTGATCCTTCGAATCGATCAAGCAGTGCGGCATATTGTTCTTCAAGCATCTTGTATTGTTCATGCTGTTCCTGCAGTTGCTGTTCATGACGTAGCGATTCTGCTCGAATATGCTCCAATTCTTCCGTTTGTTCTCCTAACCGTTGCACTTTCCGTTCTAGATTCTGTTGCTTGCGTTTTAAATCAAGGATCGTTGCCAGATGCAATCGTTCCACCTCTTCAAAGGCATCCTCGAGCCATTCGACTTCCGCTGGTAAAATTGCTCGACCCTCTCGAGGTTCCGGATAGACTTGGATCGTGACCCCGAGCCACTTATCAATCCGCTCGATCGTCTCGATTTTACCGAAGGGTGTCAACTGCTCAAGCAATTGATTTAAATAGTATGTCCGTTTATGATCCGCATAATCGTTTACTCCGAATGGGACTGTGATGACGAGTCGTCCTTCTGGTGCGATGAACGAGACGGCACGGGCGATAAAGCGCTCTGGCTCTCCGATATGTTCCAGTACTTCCGTCATCAAGACTGTATCGAATTGAATGTCAGGTGTGTATGTCATAACATTTGCTTCATGTAATTCCACCTTTTCTTTAACGGATGTTGGTTCCTCCAGTAAGGCTTGTTTGGCCTCGATGATTGCTTCCGGTAGTACATCGATTCCGACGACGTGTTTCCCTTCCCGTCCAAGTAAAATCGGAACGACTCCACCCGAACACCCGATATCTAAAATGTGCTCCCCTTTTGCTTGTCGAACGATCCAGTGAACACGTGCGCGAACTTTTTTACCGAATCCACCACCTAACTGATCGTAGTAGGCAGCTCGGATTTGATCCTTGGGGCGTGCTGTTTTCATCGATGCCGTCATTTCTGCACCTCCTCGAGTAATAAGTGTTGAAGTCGATCCGTCTCCTGTCGATCCGCAAGTTCTATGAACTGACGGATCAATGGGTTCGTCAACGTGATGGGTTCATAGAATCCGATGATTGTTCGCAACAATGCGACACTCGGTGCAAAATCCTTATCACTGCAGTAGCGTAATTTGACAAGATACCAATGCTCAAAGAAATGCTCGAATCGAGTTTCCTTGTATTCCTCTAGCACTCCATAACGAGCGAATTTCTCAGCACGTGCCCGCTCTCGGACGACACTTCGTTCGAAGAACTTCACCGTCAATGCATTCACGGTCGACCCCGCAACAGCTGCGTAGTAATAGTGGATAACTCGATTGACGAGTAAGACACGGTTCGCGCGAAGCATCAATTCTTGGAAGAACAAGGAGTCCTGACCAACCGCACCGACGACCTGTTCCAATTGATGTTCAAGCAAGAAGGTGCGACGGACGACGAGTGCTTGAATGCTTTGTACCGCAAACCGATGTTTCAATAGAAAAGCTTTCGGATCCTCGCAAACCGTTCGTCCTTGTTTACGAATCGTCGGTAAGGCGATGATACTTGTCTTCTCGGCAAGCTTTTTCATATGCCCTGCCACAAAATCAAGTGATGGATCTTTTTCTAGTTCTTGAAGCAAAAAGGCGTATCGATCACTGAGCACCTCGTTATCCGGATCAAGGAACGTCACGTAGTCAGCTCGTGCCATCTCGACTCCTTTGTTACGCGGACGTGAAGCACTACCGCTTCCACCTGTCTCAAAGAAATAGGTTCTGACATTTTCATGACGTCGTGCGAGACGCTCTACGGCTTGACGTGTCGCTCTGTCCGTCGATCCATCATCTACGAGTAAAATCTCTGACTCCATGAATCGATCCATCCGCGTGAGACTGGCGAAACATTTATACGTGAGGTGTTTTCCATTGTTATAGATTGGAACGACGACCGACAGTTGCGGAGTCTGATTCGTCGGAACTACCGTCTGCTCGTTCCACTCAAATTGATCGAGCAACAGTGTTTTTCCGTTCAGTTCATCTGCCTGGAACATGTCATATCCGATAGCTGACCGCCAAACAATCGCACCGTTTCGGCTACCGCTCATCTCTTGTACATGATACGGATACTCACTTCCTTTGCGAACGATGCTGGCATCACTGTATTTAAAACCATTCACAAGATCCTCTAGATAATACTCACCATAGGATTCCTGTCCATCCATCCAAGCAACGAGATCTGCTTGATTGTAAAGTTGCTCCGTTAATGCATCCACAGAAACGATTGCATCGGGTGTGAGACTTTGGCGATCGATTACGTTACGGATGTCTTCTCCGTCCTGAGCGACGACGACTAGTAAACGATGTTTTTGTGTCTCAGGTATGCGCCCGATGAACGCTAGAATCTGATCCATCCGCTCGAAGACCGTATGCCCCGTCATGACGGCACGAAGTCCTTCTGCTCGTAACCGTTCGATTTCTTCTTGCGACGTGCGCTCCACGATTGCCGTCGCCTCTTGTGCGTCATGCACGGTAAAAATATTCGGAAATTCATTATTGACGGCGATACTGTAATTCGACAGAATCAAATTCCCGAGTGCTTGTGATTCATAAACGCGACGGGCACACATCGTTTTGCTGTATTTGATGCTGTTCAAGTTCAAAACCCAGTCATAACATTTACTGACTTGTTGTAAGGCATCATAAGGAATCGCTGGTGCGACCCGTGATTGATAGCGCTCCGGAAACTGATAAGCTGGTAAGTCGAGATGATAATTTCGGTCCACGATATCGAGTTCGTGCGAGGATTGCATCACCCCATCAAATAACATTTCCGTATCTTTCACACGTTCCGGATATTTCGCCATCCAGCTACCGGCAAATAAGACGCCCTTCTTTCGGCTACGTGTCGCCCCGATTGGATTATGAATCAGTGGATTGACACCAAACGGCATCGCCATGATCCGATCGTGTCCACATAAGACACGGTATTCAGGAATCATCGCCTCATCTGAAGTCAGAACGTAATCCGCAGCTTGCGCCACGTCTTGAAAACGTTCATGATTGCTCGGATCTTCTGTCGATTGAAAAACGACTGGAATGCCTTTATCTCTCACTTCTTGCATCATCGCAAGTAATCGGTTTCGCTTCTTGGAATTCGGTGTGGCGACACCTTTCCAATCATCATTTTGGAGTCCTTTCCAAGACGAAATAACTAAAAATAGATCAATTGGGCGTTTGAAGACATCCTCAAACGTATCAGAATTAACGTAATGAAGATGAGCCGCATCTTCATAGTAGGCATACATGAATTCCGAACAGACGATGGCTATTTCGATTGATCGTTTTTCATAATAACGCGTCGTCGTCCGGATCGGTATATGTGAGACATCCAATTGATCTAGTAGTGACGCTTGGCTATTTTGTCGGTAACGTGTCGTCGTGTTATTAGAAGTTCGAACCGTCGGCAGTCGCAAGACGTCTAACTGACGGAGTTTTTCGAGTGCATCTTTACTTGCGGTCGTCGCGCTCGTCAGCCGTTTTTTCTCTTCGCGGACCCAGTTCAGTTGTTGCATGATTTGTCGTTTCCATTTTTGATCACTCACACGTAAACACCCTTCCTCTTTTCAACTCTTTCTTAGTCTACGGAAGCAGTTCAAAGGCTACTTGAAGGACTTGCAAGGTTTTTGTAAAGACTTCATGAAGCTTTTTTGGATTTTCCTTACATTCCAGTTCAGTCAACCTGTATTTCCTAGGAAATCGACCGCTTTCACTTTCTTGTCCGTGGAAGTCATTCACATGTTTTCAAAAACGAATCCTATGCACCCTGATTGTTTTGGATTTAAAAAACGGGGAAACATTACTACGTATTGATAAAAGGAGATGACTGGACATGTTAAACGAAAAAAATCATGATTTACCAGATGAAAAGGCAGACGTTGGTCTTCACCCGGATCCTGATCCAGCTGAGACATCCGATCCCGGAATCAAGCCTGCGGAAACACAACATCCGGATCCTGATCCTGAAGAGCTCGAGCGCGATCGAAAAGATTCATGAATCTTACGCCATTGAAAAAGAGGTTGCGGAAATGATTCCGCAACCTCTTTTGGCATATTTACTTCACTTTTACTAATAGTTTCCCCGTGTTCGACCCATCGAACAAGCCAAGGAAAGCATCTGGTACACGATCGAATCCTTCAAAGATCGTTTCTTCGTATTGTAACTTTCCTTCACTAACCCATTGACCGAGTTGCTCAGCCGCCTCCTTGAATCGTTTGCCATAATCGCCCACTAAGAAACCTTGCATGCGCGCACGCGCGATGATTAATTTCGATTGAACACGTGGACCGATGTCCTGTTGTGCGTTATATCCAGAAATGGCACCGCAGACTGGTACCCGCGCGAATGGATTGAGTCGATCAAGAACTGCATCACCGATTTCCCCACCGACGTTTTCAAAATAGACATCGATGCCGTCTGGACATGTCCGGTCTAACGCTTCCCGGATGTCTTCCGTTTTATAATTGATGACTTCATCAAAACCAAGATCTGCTTTCAAGTGTTGTAGCTTTTCGTCACTTCCTGCGATTCCGACGACACGTGCGCCTTTGATTTTAGCGATTTGACCAACGATCGATCCAACAGCCCCTGCTGCTGCCGATACGACGACCGTTTCCCCTGGTTGTGGATTCCCGATATCAAGCAATCCGAAATACGCTGTCATCCCTGTCATTCCGAGAACACCAAGTGCTGTTGAAATCGGTGCGATTTGCTCATCGATTTTACGAACGGTTTTCGCATCGACGACTACTTTTGTTGCCCAATCGAGCATCCCGACAACGACATCACCTGACTTGAGCCCTTCACTTTTAGACTCGATGACACGTGCTACGACACCTCCGTGAATCGGTTCATCAATCTCAAATGGTTGCGAATAAGAACGCGCATCGTTCATACGACCACGCATATATGGATCGACCGAGATATAGAGTGACTCCAGTGCGACTTGTCCTTCCTTCAGCTCTGTTAACTCAAATGATTCATAGCGGAATGTTTCCCCTGTTGGTTTTCCGTTTGGTCGTGCTGCTAATACGATACGTTGTTCTGACATGATTCATGACCTCCTCATTCAATGTACTTCTTCACTGTAACAATTCCGTTTCTGAAAGACGAATCCTTTGCTTGTTTGGAATTTTCTAACTTTTTCTTGACGTCCTTCTGTTCTTACCGTAAGATAAAACACAATTCATAACTTTTATACTGTTATGCACAAAAGCATTACATAAGGAGAGGATTTGTATGGATTCATCTATTTTGCGTCAGCCACGTCAATTCGCTGTTCATGTTTTAAACGGACTCAGTATCGGAATTCTTGTTGCCCTCATTCCGGGAGCACTACTCGGTGAACTCGCTAAGGCGTTGTTGCCATACGTATCCGGAGCCCAGCATGTTTTAGATGCCACTACACTCGCGATGCGCCTTTTGCCGATGGTGATTGGTGTTGCCGTAGCCATGCAATTTAAAGTGACACCGATTGCGACCACGTCGATTGGACTCGCGACGGTCGTTGGCTCAGGCGTTGCAACTCGTGCAGATGCGACCTTCGTTTTCGTCGGCACGGGCGACGTCATCAATGCCGGACTGACGGCAGCTGTTGCGACGGCAATCGTCTTATTGATCGGTGAACGTTTCAAGACGTATACGGTGCTTGTCATGCCAACGATTTTGATTGTCGGTGCCGGTGGGATTGGTGTTTTGACGTATCCGTTCGTGACACGGATCACGACAGCGATCGGACATGTCATCTCAGACTTTACGGCACTTCAACCCGTCTTAATGGGTATTCTGATTGCGATTACTTTTTCCGTACTGATCGTCTCTCCGCTTTCAACGGTCGGTATTGCGACCGCCATCAGTCTATCGGGTGTTGCCGCCGGAGCTGCAAATCTAGGCGTCTGTGCCGCTGGATTCGGTCTTGCGATTGCCGGGTGGCAAGCCAATTCGCGCGGAACGTCGATTGCTCATTTTCTTGGTTCTCCTAAAATCCAGATGGCGAACTTCATCCGTAATCCCTTGATGATTCTTCCTGTCATGTGTAGTGCTGCTATCCTTGGCGCACTAGCAGGAATGCTCGGCATCCAAGGTACACCGTTTAGTGCCGGCTTCGGAATGTCTGGATTAATCGGTCCGATCAATGCGTTACATCTGATGTCAGGAGGCTGGACATTGTTCAACATGACATTTGTTCTGGGATTATTCATCTTCTTGCCGGTCATCCTTTGTCTAGTGTTCCACCTGCTCTTCCGGAGATTCCGTCCATGGATGAGTGCAGAACCATACCGACTGGATTTCGAGTAAGTTCATCGTTATCGTTCTCTCATCACAAAAAAAGCCAAGCCGACCGTCTAAAAAATCGACGGATCGAGCTTGGCTTTTTGGTGCATTTATTTGATCACTGTCAGTAAGTCAAGCGGTGACTCGATGACATGGTCTGCCGAATCCCACTCGGATTGTGTCCCAAAACCGTACTGGCATAAAACGACCGGCATCTTTTCCTTACGAGCCGCTTCCACATCGGAAGACCGATCTCCGATCATCCAGTAGGACTCTTCCCCAAACTCCTCACGGTGCGCTCGTAAAATATCCGCCTTTTCTTTCCCGTTGACGGATTCTAAGCATTTCGGACTCGTGAAAAACGAACGAATGTCTTGACTATCCAGCACAAGGTTAAGATAGTGGTTGCCACAATTACTCGCTGTTGAAATGGTATGTCCTGCAGACACTAGCGCTTCTAATAAGGATCGAATTCCATCAAACAAGACATTCTGTTCTGCCATCGTCGCTTCTAGATGACCATGTCTTTTTTTACGAATCAACCGAATATCCTCTTCTGAGGCTTCTGGAATCGCCTTACGCCAAAAGGCACTTCCTGCTAAACCATAACTTGCTTGTACACTAGCTTTAGAAGGTTTTGGAAGATGCGGCATGTCCTCCATCGCCCGATGGATTGCTTCTGTCATCTGTTCCGTTGAATCGATCAATGTACCGTCAATATCGAATAAGATAATTGCCATGTTCCCACTCCTTTTAGATTTCTTTTTTTGCTTTTCTCTTTTTTTGAATCAAGTAGCCAACCGTAATCAACACACCTAAACCAATCCAAACTATTGGATGATTGAGATGGTGCAATTTTCGCCATTCATGCCCGACGGCTTTCCCGCCCCAAATGAAGATCGCCGACCAAAGGAAAAAGGAAATCGTCGTCACGACGGTAAACGTCCAGCGTGAAACACCAGTCAGACCGGCACCAATCGCAAATCCGATGCGCCACATCGGGGACAGAAGGAGAATATAGCGTCCCTTCGTCTCCATTTGTGTCTGAAACTGAAGCATTTTTGTTTCCGAAATCCGAAACCATTTGAATAAACGGTTCAATAACCGTTCACTCCCGAACTGACCAATCGTAAAGAAGAGGTTCTGACTAATGACGAAGCTCACTACAGCGAGGAACAACATGAATAGCAGATTCGCCTGTGCCGTGTGGACGAGATATCCGGCATACGCTAGCGGCACTTCGCTCGGTATGAATGGAAACATGAGCGTCATCATGATGCCAATATAACCGTATGACTCCATCCAGTGATGTCCCATCTTCGTCCCTCCTCCCCCTTTACCAACTATTTCTAGTGTATCGAACTTTCAAGAAGGCGTACAGGAAACGGCTCTTTTTACATCAGAAAGAGCGACTTCTCATAGTGAAGTCGCTCGGATCATCTATTTGATTAATACGCATCCTCACTTTGTACTGGTTGCGTACGGCGCTTTTGTTGTTCATCTTGCCAGTCACTGAAACGTGTCAATTCTTCAAAGACTGTTTTCGTGACGAAAAGGATGACCGCGATATCGTCTGCGAAACCAAATCCGAGTACGAAATCAGGTACGAGGTCAATCGGTGACACGAGGTAAATCAACGCTCCGATTACTTTTAAGATCGTCGTACGACGAATGTTGCGATATTCACCTGACTGGTACGCGCGAATCATATCGACGAATAACGTCAACGGTGAGAAGACGACGGACAAACGAGAGTTACTGTTTATCTTTGCAGTTGCTCGTTGTAACAACGAATTCGTCTTTTTCGGACGATCGATATAATCTTTTGCATCTTCGGCATATTGATTTTGTTGTTTTTCTAATTGTTGATTCGAGAATTTCATTCCTATTTTCCCCCATTCTAAAGTAACTTCAACGCTTTTCTATTTCCCTGTTCCTACGGATGATAATCCTGTCAGGTTTCAGGATATGATGGAACGGTAAAAAAGGGAGAGAAGCGTTACAGAAAGGATGATTTTTATGAATCATGTTAATCAAACCGTCATCATTACAGGAGCTGCGAATGGAATTGGTGCAGAACTCGCCCGCACCTATGCTGCGCATGGCGCAAATGTCGTTCTTGCTGATATCGATCAGATGACAGGAGACGAATTGGTCCAACAAATTGAAGAAGATGGTGGTACGGCTTACTTCTATCACCTCGATATCCAACATGAAAAAGACGTTCAACTGTTGATTGAAAAAGCGATTGAACATACTGGTCGCATCGACATTGTCATCAACAACGCTGGAATTATGATTCGAAAACCATTACTCGAATTATCGCTTGAGGAATGGGACCGAGTTCATCATACGAATCTGCGTAGCATCTTCTTGACAACTAAGGCGGCTACACCCTATTTGAAACAAAGTAAAAGTGGTGGTCGAATCATCAACCTTGCTTCGACCCGCGCCTTTATGTCGGAACCGCATACGGAATCCTATGCGTCGACGAAAGGTGGCATTTTTGCTCTGACCCATGCACTTGCTGTCTCACTTGGAGAAGACGGAATTCTCGTCAACGCGATTGCTCCTGGTTGGATTGAAACCGGTGACTATCAAGAATTATCACCTGAAGATCATAGTCAACATCCAGCTGGTCGCGTCGGAAAACCAAGTGATGTCGCTCGTGCGGCTCTCTATCTGACACACCCAGATAACGATTTCTTGACGGGCGAAACATTGGTCCTAGACGGTGGAATGACACGAAAGATGATTTATGAAGAATGATTCGTGCTGAGTGCCTTTCGGGGCACTTTTTCATTTCACAAAAACTATACTTATACCTTTTTCAAACATTAATAAACGTTCTATTTATATGATGTTACAAAAATATATCCTATGACATCATTCGGAAATCAATCAATCGTTCCTCAATTTTTCCTTCTATATCAACGATTCAAGCATGTCCTTTTACTTCTCTATCGTTATTTTCATAAATTCTTCATACTTTCTGCTAGTTTCTCTTGTATTTTTTTAAAAGAATTGTAAAGTGGATTTTTCGATTTTCTTGTTAGAGTGGGATAGGTAACACTTCACAAGGGAAAGGAATGACGCTTAGTTTATGAAACGACCTTTCGGAAAGTCACTCGGGCTATCGCTCATGACACTCACTTTACTCGCAAGTCCGCTCATGACGACAACTCCCGTCGACGCGGCAAGCTCATATAAAGAAAAGCAACAACAAAACCAGCAACAACAATCGAAGCAACGCGAGGCGTTGTCTCAAAAAAATAATCAATTATCTAAAGCACAGCAACAAGTCTACGCCCTGGATCAACAGATTAACGGGCTGACATTACAAGTCGTCGAAAATCAAAAGAAGATCGACGAAAACACGAAACAGATTGCTCGATTAGAAGATAAAATCGAAAAGTTACAAAAGAAAATCAAGAAGCAAGAAAAAATGCTCGGTGATCGCCTGGCAGTTCGTCAGTCTAAAGCCGATAATGCCCCGCTGCTTGAAGCCGTCTTCGGCGCAAAAGATGTCGGTGATATGATTAGCCGCTTCAATGCCTTCAATACGATTGCGGAAAGCGATGCTTCTTTGTTAAAAGATTACGAATCAAACAAAAAAGAACTGGCAGCTGCGAAAGAAGAATTGAAGCAGACACGCCAAGACTTGATTGAAGATCGTAATGTTTTAAAAAAGAAACAACGTGAACTGAAAGAAGAGAAACAAAAACGAACAGCCCTTTTGAAACGCTTGACGTCACAAAAGAAAAAAATAGAATCCAATATCCTCAGCCTGAAAGAGGCATCGGCCCAACTGAAGGCACAGGAAGCAGCTGAAAAAGCGGCAGCTCGTGCTGCAAAAGTAGCTGCCGCAAAAGCCGCGAAACAATCGGCAGCGCCAGCATCTGTTAGCAAGGCCAGTACGAAAGTCATCTCAAAAGCAAAAGGTAAATTCATCAAACCTGCTCAAGGCTCTGTTTCGCAAGGAATGGGTGCAGCAAGCGGAAGTAATGGTTATGCGTACCACAACGGAACAGACTTCGCTGGTCCACTCAACTCGCCAATCGTTGCGTCTGCAAGCGGAACAGTCATCTTAGCAAGTTCAGGTGGTCCTTACGGAAATCACGTCTATATCTCTCATAATATCGACGGGAAAACATATACGACCGTGTATGCTCATATGAATGCCTTAAACGTTAAACAGGGACAACAAGTCAAACAAGGACAGCAAATCGGTGTTCTCGGAAGCACCGGTAACTCAACTGGTCCACACTTGCATTTTGAAATCCACGATGGTGGATACCAGTATGATGCGAATGGACGGACGAATGAGCTCGATCCAGAAAGCTTCTTCTAATAAGTCTAATAAGTCGATTCAAGAAAAAGTGCACGCCTTCTCTTCCTGAGAAAGCGTGCACTTTTTGCTGTGTTCATTAAATTTTGAATTGATGTGTCTGACTGTCAAGCGACGTCGTCGTCGATTCGAGTTCTTGCATCAATTGATGAATCTGTTCGAACGATGCCTGTTGATCACGCATCGAAGCAGCAATTTCTTCGTTTCCGGCTGCAAGTTCTTCCATGACGCCACTGACTGTACTGACTTGACCAACGACATGACGGGCTTGTTGTTTCGAATGAACGAGTTGTTTCGTCACGTAATCGAGCGTTTCCGTCACACTTGCTACCTTTTGACGCGTCTCACCGAATGCTTCTTGAACGTGTGTGAAGTTCTCGACCTGATTCGTCTGCTCCCGCTCCGCTTGCACGAGTGCTTCTTGTAAGACAGCACCATCCTGACGAATCGAACGAACGAGTGAGAAGATTGAGCGCGTCGCCTCATTTGTCTCATCCGCTAACTTTTTAACTTCACTTGCTACGACGGCAAATCCACGACCGGCTTCCCCAGCCCGCGCCGCCTCGATGGCCGCATTAAGTGATAATAAATTCGTCTGTGCAGAAACTCCAGCGACGAGTTGCGCCATCTGTTCGATTTGTTGCGTCTGCTCTAAGAAACCTTCCAGTTTCTGACCAAGTTCGCGATTTTGTTCTGTTGATGCACGTAGTGATGCGGCCTGTTGTTCCATGATGGAACTACTTTGAACCATCACGTGATCGGCCGCCTGTCCTTCTGCATAAGCCGTTTGTGCACGTTGTTCACTCTCTTCAAAGAGCTGTTGCATATCGGACATCGTACTGACTGTCGTCTGGATATCGTCCGACACCGTTTGTGTCCCGCTCGCCATCTCATTGATCGCATGGGTCATGTTACCAGAAACTTCAACGATGTTCGCGTTCTCCGTCGTCGCTTCCGTACTCATCTGACGAATCGTATTCGACGAACGACTGATCGTTCCGATGACCTCATGCAATGTTCCTTGCATCTGCGCAACCGCTGTCTCGAGTCGACCAATCTCATCTTTTCGACCGGATACGACTAATTCCTGCGATAAGTCTCCGTCCGAAATCTGTTCTGCTGTCCGGACGACACGGCTGATCGGTCGCGTGATGCTACGTGCGAAGTACCAGTTGTATAACGCAAGACCAATCAGGAGAATGAATGTCGCAATCATGACGGTCCGCGTCAGGTTCAATGTCTCGTCTTTTGCTTCACGTTGTAAGACACCATAAAACTCTCCATTTTTCGTATGTAACGTATAGAGATCACTGAGCACACCTTCGATTCGTGCGGCATGGGAGCGAATCTCAATCGGATTCATCGCGTCCGTCAGTTCCGTCCGTTTCGCAGCAAGCGTCTTATATTTCATATCCGCCCGGTTCAACTCTTCTTGAAATGCTGGAATCAAATACGTCTTTTGTAACTGGTTCAAGGCTTGTTCGTTCTTTTTGCTAAGTGCCTGTACTTGCTCCGCCTGACTTTCAGACGGTTGGCTTGCCAGTCGGTTCCATGCTGCCTGTTCATATAAGAGCTTCGTTTCAAGCTCTGAGATCTCAACGAGCTGTTTCCCGTAATCTTCGTTATAGGACTGAATTTGACGGAGTTGGAACAAAGTCCATCCCATCAAGATGACGACACTCAAAATCGTCACTAACGTGGAGAGTAAAAATCGTTTCCGTAACGTCATTGGATCGTCACCTTACCTTCGAGCACGTCTTGTTGTAGCTGCTCTAATTTTTTTCGTTCCCCGTCCGTAAAGTTCGTGTTTCGGATTGGAGCCAACTGGATTGCCCCTTCTTTGACACCCAGGACGACTTGTCCGGACTGTAGACCTTTCGCAGCCACATCTTGTCCGATTTTCGTGATCGCAAGATCAACTTGTTTTAGCATTGACGTCATGACAGCGTCAGGTGCGATCGGGGTCTGATCGCTATCGACACCGATCGCTTTTTTCCCCTTCGTTTGCGCTGCCTCAAGGACACCGCTTCCCGTCAACCCCGCTGCTGCGTATAACACGTCTGCCTTTTTCTGCATCATTTCGTTTGCGAGCGTCCGTCCCTTTTCAGGCGCTGCAAAGTCCTCTGCGTATTCGACGAGTACTTTTGTTTTTGGATTGACGGCTTTTGCGCCAGCTATGTATCCTTTTTCGAATTTTTCGATCAGAGGTGACTTCATCCCACCGACGAAACCAATCGTATTCGTCTTCGTTTGGATACCTGCAGCCGCACCCGCTAAATAGCTTCCTTCGTCCTCTTTGAACGTAACCGAGAGTACGTTCGGTAACGTCGATACAGCATCAATCAAGGCGAATTGTTGTTTCGGATATTTTTTAGCAACGGTCTCAAGATCCGTCTGTCCCATGAATCCGAGTCCGACGATGACGGTCGGCTTCTTCTTCGCTAACGCTTCGAATGCTACTTTATAGGTCTTCGTTTCGTTCAACTCTCGGTAATCGATTGACCAACCTTCCTTCTCGCGTAACAACGCCATACCGCTCATCGCCGCATCGCTGAATGATTGATCGCCAAGACCCACATCCGACAAGACGACTGCCATTTCCTTTCGTTCCTTGACTGCCCGTTCTGGATCATCGATGACACTGCCGCACCCTGCGAGGCTAAGTGTCGATGCCAGTATGATTCCACTCCACCGTTTCATTCATTCCACATCCTTCCGACATTCTACATCTGATTATCGGAAGCGATGTCTGACTTCTTAATACAAAATTTAAATTCAGAATAATTCCATAACAAAAAAATGCCCCTCAAAAAAAGAGGGACATTTGAGATATTCTTAGTAGTCGCTATCAGAAGTACCACCTGTAACGATTGCGATTCCTGCTGATGCGCCAATGCGCGATGCACCTGCATCGATCATTGCTTTTGCACCTTCGAAGTCACGAACGCCACCAGATGCTTTAACACCGATGTCAGGACCAACTGTCTCACGCATGAGACGGATGTCTTCGACAGTTGCACCACCTGTTGAGAAACCAGTCGATGTCTTCACGAAGTTAGCACCTGCTTTAACTGAAAGTTCAGCAGCTGTTTTGATTTCTTCTTTTGTAAGAAGGCAGTTTTCGAAGATGACTTTAACGAGTGTACCGTTTGCCGCTTCGACAACCGCACGAATGTCACGTTCTACTAACTCAAGATCGCCATCTTTTAATGCGCCGATGTTGAGAACCATATCGATTTCAGTTGCACCGTTTTGGATCGCATCCTTTGTTTCGAATGCTTTTACTTCTGGTGTGTTTGCTCCAAGTGGGAAGCCGATGACTGTACATACTTTGACGTCATCATCTGATTTTAAGAGTTCTGCTGCTAACGCGACGTATGTTGGGTTAACACAGACGCTTGCGAATTTGTATTCTAATGCTTCTTTACAGAGTGTTTCGATCTGAGCACGTGATGTTTCTGGCTTCAGTGCCGTATGGTCGATCATTCCTGCTAAATTCATGTTTGTTGTCCTCCTTAAGGGTATCCCTTAGACTCTGTTTTTATTCTATCACGCAAGAGGTCAGACTTCTATCTTTTTACGCGACTTTTCGGAGCTGTTTTTTCCGAATCCAGACACCATTGAGCGTAAAGACGATTGCTGCTGTCCAAATACATGTAAACGCCACCATGTGCGTTTTAGTAAATGGTTCGTGATACAGCAACACACCGAGTCCAAGCGACAAGGTTGGTGCGACGAATTGCAGGAATCCGACCCACGTGAACGGAATCCGTTGTGCCCCGAATCCGAATAACAAAAGTGGAACAGCGGTGACAATCCCGGTCAAGATGAGTCCGGTCGTCGTACCGACAGATTCGGTCATCGAAGACGTCCCTTGTACTTGCCAATAGCCTAGGAAAATCAAAGCCAGCGGAAGCGGCGCCATCGTCTCGAGCGTCAGACTGACCGTTGATTCGAGTGGTCGCCGCTTTTTGACGACGCCGTAAAAGCCGAAGCTTAAGGCAAGTGCGATCGAAATCCATGGAAACTCGCCGTAGCCAATCGTCAAAATCAAGACACCGATCGTCGCAAGGACAATCGAGATCCACTCGATCCGTGAAAGCTTTTCCCGAAAGAATACGACACCAAAGACGATGCTGACAAGCGGATTGATGTAATAACCAAGCGACGCTTCGACAATGAATTGATGATTGACGGCCCAGATATAGATGAACCAGTTCAGACTGATGATCAGTCCGTTTAAGAAAAAGAGTCGCCGCGTGAACGGATCGCGTAACGCCGTTTTCCACTTCCCAAGTGCTTTTTGAAATGATAATAAGATGAGCAGAAATAAGAATGACCAGATGATCCGGTGTGCCAGTATCTCTTCACTCGGTACGTTGGCGAGCATCTTCCAGTAGAGCGGTAAGAGTCCCCAAATGATATACGCGACAAGTGTCGCAAAGAATCCTGGTAGATTCACGTAATCCCTTCTTTCATTATGATACCTTCTTCATTCGCATTTTTCCTGCCGATAAACCGCTGATCGTAAAGAGAGCAACAGCAATCCAAATGAACAGGAAAGCGATGAAGTGAATCGTCGTAAAGACGTCATTAAATAGATAAATTCCAAGGAGTAGCGTCAGGGTCGGGGCAATGTATTGGAGAATCCCGACGTAGACAAACGGGATTTTCGGCATTCCGTATCCGAATAACATCAATTGGACTGCTGTTGCGATCCCGAGCATGATGATCGCAACCAGCGCACTCGTCGGCATCGCAAGCGGTTGACTATCTGTCACACCAAGCGTCAAGAGAGCGAACGGGAGCGTGACCAGTGTCTCTAAAAATAATCCGGATAATGGTTCGGCTGCTGCCTTTTTCTTTAGTACACCGTAAAATGCGAACGAGACGGCAAGTGAAAAGGCGATAATCGGAAATTGACCATAACCGAGCGTTAAAATCATCACACCGATGATTGCTGATAAAATCGCAATCACTTGCGGACGCGTCAATCGTTCCTTAAAAAAGATCAAACCGAACAAGACGCTGACGAGCGGATTGATGTAATACCCGAGTGACGACTCAACGATATACCCTTCCCCGATGGCGTAAAGATAGAGCGACCAGTTCCCACCTAATACGAGCCCTGCCGCAAGCACGGTATAGCGCTGGCGTTTGTTTTGCCATAATTGACGAACGAATTGGAATTTCTTCGTCAGGCGTAGTAACAACGTCACGAAGATGAACGCACTCAATATCCGAATTGAAACGACCGTCCATGCTGGAATACCAGCAGCAAATACTTTGTAGATCGGCAACAGTCCACCAATCACGTAGGCGACAAATGTCGCACTCATACCCCGTTTATCCACGGTCATCCCCCTTATGTATGAAGAAAGCCGCCAGTGGCGACTTTCATTGAACCTTATTGCCCGTCAAGCGTCGTAAACAACACGCGTAATTCCTCTTCTGTCAAATCTCGCCAAGAACCAATCGGTAAATCGCCAAGCTCGATGTTCATGATCCGGACGCGTTGGAGACGCTTAACTCGGTAGCCGAACTCTTTACACATACGGCGAATCTGACGATTTAACCCTTGCGTCAAAATGATCCGGAATGTCCGTGTCTCAAGTGGTTCAACGATGCATTCCTTCGTTGTCGTACCGAGAATGTCAACACCACTCGCCATCCCTTGAATGAACGTATCCGTAATTGGTGCATCGACGGTTACGATATATTCTTTGTCGTGATTGTTTTCTGCTCGTAAGATCCGGTTAACGACATCACCGTCATTCGTCAACAGAATCAAGCCGTCTGAATCTTTATCGAGGCGACCGATTGGGAAAATCCGCTTCGGATGATTGACGAAATCGATGATGTTTCCTTCGATATCAAGCTCTGTCGTACACGTGATGCCGACTGGTTTATTTAAGACGATGTAGACAGGTTTTGGTTTTGTCTGAAGCGGCTGACCGTCGATTTCGACGACGTCCGTTTCTTCAGCTTGCGAGCCGAGTTCTGCTGTCAGACCGTTGATCGTCACACGACCTGCATCGATCAGTTTATCGGCAGCACGTCTTGAGCAAAAACCCGTTTCGCTAATGAATTTGTTGATTCGCATGAATGATATCCTCTTTCCTTAATTGAACTGTATTCAGTGTAGCGCATTCCTGAAATGAAAACAAAAAAAGTGGCAAAGAAAACCAGAGGTTTCCTTTGCCCTTTCGATTAGACCGCAGCGTCTTTTAATGTCTGCATGATGCGGACGAATTGACCATCATTCATCGGATAGCCGGCTTTCGTGATTTTGACACGAACGAGTTGTCCGATCATTGACTCATCGCCTTCGATTGCGACACGCAGATAGTTATCCGTGTAACCGACGAGACGACCGCCTGCTTCTTCCGAAAATTCTTCCGGAATGATCTCAAGCAGTTCTCCCTCGTATTTCGAAGCATATTCCTTCGCGAGTTGATCTGATAATGCGATCAAGCGCGCGACGCGTTCTTCTTTGATTGATTCCTCGACTTGATCGTCCATCATCGCAGCTGGTGTTCCCGTCCGTTTCGAGTACGGGAAAACATGCAATTCACTGAACTTATGATCATTGATGAAGTTGAACGTTTCCATGAACTCTTCTTCCGTCTCACCTGGGAAACCAACGATGACATCCGACGTGATTGCACAGTCAGGCAGGACTTCCTTCAGACGTGTGATTCGTTCTCCGAATTCCGCCATCGTATACTTGCGGCGCATTCGGCGAAGGACCGTATCGGATGCAGACTGGATCGGAACGTGCAAGTGACGAACGACGATCGGCGAATCCTTCAGGACATCAAGTACCTCGTCCGTGATTTGACTCGCTTCAATCGACGAAATGCGCAAGCGTTCAAGTCCATTGACGGATTCGAGTGCTTTAAGTAATTTTGCTAAGTTGTAGTCTTTCAAGTCTTCTCCGTATCCACCTGTATGGATTCCCGTCAAGACGATTTCTTTGTAACCCGCATCAACGAGCTGTTGTGCTTGCTTCAAGACATCTTCCGGTTGACGAGACCGCATGAGACCACGCGCCCATGGGATGATACAGAACGTACAGAAGTTGTTACAACCTTCTTGAATTTTCAGCGAAGCCCGTGTCCGGTCCGTAAAGGCCGGTACATCCAGTTCTTCATAGACTTTTGCTTTCATGATGTTTCCGACCGCATTGATTGGCATGCGTTCTTCACGGAATTGTTCGATGTATCCAATCATTTTATGCCGATCTTGTGTTCCGACGACGACATCGACGCCAGGAATCGCCATGATCTCAGCAGGAGACGTTTGAGCATAACAACCCGTTACGCAGATGACACTATCCGGATTTTGGCGAATCGCCCGTCGGATGACTTGGCGACTTTTCTTATCTCCGGTATTCGTGACCGTACATGTATTGACGACATACACGTCCGCATGATCCGCAAAATCAACGCGTGCGTAGCCAGCGTCCTTGAACAGTTGCCAGACAGCTTCTGTTTCGTAATGGTTGACTTTACAGCCAAGCGTTTGAAAGGCAACAGTTGCCATTTCGTTCACCCTTTCAATTCAAAATGATACGAGACGGCGGAAAGGACATAAAATGGTGCCGTTTCCGTCCGTAAGATGCGACGCCCTAGAGCGGCTTTTTTAAAACCGGCATCCGTCAAACGTGCGATTTCTGCTTCAGCGAACCCACCTTCAGGTCCGATGACGACAAGAAGGGAATCACCTTCTTGCAATCCAGCAAGCGTCGTAGCGAGGACGGAGGCCTCCCCTTGTTTTGCTGATTCTTCATAGGCAACCAGACAAGCCGTATAGTTCGATGCATCCTGTAAGACTTCATCATACGCCACGAAGTCGACTGTCGGCAAGTGGGCACGGTACGATTGTTCGGCTGCTTCCTTGACGATTTTTTCGAGTCGCTCAATCTTTTTCGGAACCTTCTTCTGATCCCATTTCGAGACGGAACGATCGGCTTCGAAAATTCGTAGATGATGGATCCCGAGTTCCGTTGCTTTTTGGGCAACGAGTTCGATCTTATCGCCTTTTGGCAATCCATGGGCGATCGTCACACGAATCGGTAATTCCGTCTCGATCGGTAGCGTCTCTTCGATCCGGGCAGAAGCCGCTTGTTTATCGAGTGCTTCCAGACGGCACCGGTAAAGACCTGTCCCGTCGAGTACGAGAATCTCTCCGCCGACTTCCATCCGCATGACGTTTTTCATATGGTGTGCGTCGTCTTTCGAGAGATGAAACACCTCTCCCTGACGCATCGAGGGCTCGACGAAATACCGTTGCATATGTTTACGCCTCCCGTTTCGCGATGATCGCGACCCAGTCCTCAAGCTTCGTTGTCTCGACGATCGTAAATCCTGCTTCTTGCATCGCTTGGACGACCATATCCTTCTTCTGACTAATGATACCGGAAGCGATGAAATGACCGCCTGGTAACGTCAACGTATAGGCATCCTTGACGAAGAGGAGGATGACTTCCGCTAAGATGTTTGCGACGATCAACTCGACCGGCTCACTCAATTCCTTCATCAAGTCGCCTTGGCGGACTGTGATCTGCTCACTGACTTCGTTCAAAGCGACGTTTTCCGTCGCTGATTTGACAGCGACTTCGTCTAAATCGAGTGCAAAGACATCTTTTGCCCCAAGCTTCGCAGCTGCGATCGCGAGGACACCGGATCCCGTTCCGACATCGACGACACGGTCTTGCTCTTGCAAGTAGTTCTCAATCGCTTGAATACAGAGGACCGTCGTCGGGTGTGTTCCCGTTCCGAATGCCATACCTGGATCGAGCTCGATGATTTTTTCATCCGGTTGTGGTGTATAGTCTTCCCACATCGGGACGACTGTCAGATGGCGACTGATTTTGACTGGCTTATAGAATTGTTTCCATGAATGAGCCCAATCTTCTTCATCTACTTGAGTCAGCGTGACAGCACCCGTGCCAATCGACAGACCGAAGTTCGTCAACTGTTGGATGTCATGTTCGATGCCTTTGATCGTGTCCGTCAAATCGCTGCTTTCTGCAAGATACGCCTTCACGAGTACACCTTGTGTCGGATACTCGTCTCGTTTCGTCTCATCCCAAATTTCACCGAAGTTATCTTCGCGGTGGGACATCATCTCGAAATCTTCGACATCCTCGATAACGACTCCGCTTGCTCCCGCTTCATGTAAGATGTTTGAAACTGCTTCGATGGCTTCTTGTGTCGTATGGACACAGATCTCTGACCATTTCATTTCTTGTCACGCTCCTCTGTAGTGATCACCCTGTAAAGAATGTCTTGATCCGGCTGAAGACACCTTCGTGTTGCTCTTCGACACCTTTTTCATCGCTGATTTCATTGAATTCCCGTAAGAGTTCTTTTTGACGTTCCGTCAGATTCTTCGGTGTAATGACGACGACATTGACGTACTGGTCGCCATGGTGACCGGACCGAACATTCGGCATCCCTTTTCCGCGGAGACGGAATCGCGATCCTGTCTGTGTGCCCGCTGGAATCTTCAGACTGACCTTACCATGAACAGTTGGCACTTCGATCTCATCGCCAAGTGTTGCTTGCGCGAATGTAAGTGGCATATCCATGACGATATGATCGTCGACACGTTCGAACAGTTCGTGTGCTGCGACACGAACGACGACATACAAGTCACCCGCTGGTCCACCGTTGACACCGGCTTCCCCTTTACCTGCTAAACGAATTTGTTGCCCATTGTCGATCCCTGATGGAATTTTGACACGGACATCTTTGTTTTTACGGACGCGACCGGCTCCACGACATGTTTCACATGGCTCCTTGACGATTTGTCCACGGCCATGACATGTCGAACATGTCGTTTGGTTAACGACACGACCGAACATCGTGTTTTGTTCGACGTTGATGTGACCCGAACCACCACATCGTTTACATGTTTCCGGATGTGTTCCTGGTTTAGCACCCGAACCGTGACATGTCCCGCAATCTTCTTCGACTGGAATCGTGATCGTCTTCTCGACACCTGTGACCGATTCCATGAAGTCGATTTCCTCGACGTATTGTAAATCCTGTCCTTTACGTGGTGCATTTGGATCTTGACGACGTCCGCCACCGAAGAACATGTCGAAGATGTCTCCGAATCCTTCAGCTCCACTGAATCCACCGCCACCTTGCGATGGATCTTGGTGACCGAATTGATCGTAACGTGCTCGTTTATTGTCATCGGATAACACTTCATACGCTTCCGATAATTCCTTGAATTTCGCATCCGCATCCGCTTCCTTGTTGACGTCCGGGTGGTACGTCCGGGCAAGCTTACGGTACGCGCGTTTTATTTCCGCTGATGAGGCATCGCGCGCGACGCCTAGTACTTCATAATAATCGCGTTTTTCCACGTGCAGTCTTCCTCTCTCTATTCCGATTCATTTCATACTGTTTGATTTTACCGAACTTCGTGCGACATGGAAAGAGCCAAAGCGCGGATACGCTTTGGCTCTCTCTAGCGCCCGAAAAATCGGTCGGATGAATTACTTGTTGTCTTTCTCGTCGACTTCTTCGAACTCAGCGTCCATGACGTTGTCGTCTTGACCACCAGCTTGTGCGCCTTCAGCGCCCGCTTGTTGCTGTGCCATGTTCTCGTAGACTTTTTGTGTCAACTCTTGGACGACTGTCGACAATTCGTCTTTTGCAGAACGGATTGCTTCGATGTCTGTTCCTTCGAGAGCTTTTGTTACTTTTTCTTTTGCAGCTTCTGCTTTTTCTTTATCAGCGTCAGCGACTTGCTCACCGAGGTCTTTGATTGCTTTATCTGTTGCGAAGACGAGTTGGTCTGCTTCGTTGCGTAATTCGACTTCTTCTTTACGCTTGTTGTCTGCGTCCGCGTTTGCTTCTGCATCTTTGACCATTTGCTCGATGTCCGCTTCAGTCAAACCGCTTGATGATTGAATCGTGATCGACTGTTCTTTGTTCGTTCCGAGATCTTTCGCAGAAACGTTAACGATACCGTTCGCGTCGATGTCGAATTTAACTTCGATTTGTGGCACACCACGTGGTGCTGGCGGAATGTCCGTCAATTGGAAGCGACCAAGTGTTTTGTTATCTGCTGCCATTGGACGTTCCCCTTGGAGGACGTGGATGTCAACAGCTGGTTGGCTGTCTGCTGCAGTCGAGAAGACTTGTGATTTCGAAGTTGGGATCGTTGTGTTACGATCGATCAATTTCGTCATCACGCCACCCATTGTCTCGATACCGAGTGAGAGTGGAGTTACGTCGAGAAGAACGACGTCTTTAACGTCTCCTGTCAATACGCCACCTTGAACCGCTGCACCGAGGGCAACGACTTCATCCGGGTTAACCCCTTTGAACGACTCTTTACCAGTGAAGTCTTGGATTGCTTTTTGAACTGCAGGAATACGAGTCGAACCACCAACGAGGATGATTTTGTCGATTTTGTCTGGTGTCAGACCTGCATCGTTCATAGCACGGCGTGTTGGTTCCATAGTACGTTCAACGAGATCTGCTGTGAGATCGTCGAATTTCGCGCGTGAGAGCGTCATTTCCAAGTGAAGTGGACCTGATGCGCCAGCTGTGATGAACGGAAGGCTGATTTGTGTTGAAGAAACACCTGAAAGGTCTTTTTTCGCTTTTTCAGCTGCATCTTTCAAACGTTGAAGCGCCATCTTATCTTGAGCAAGATCGATGCCGTTTTCTTTTTTGAATTCTGCTACGAGATGGTCGATGATTTTTTGGTCGAAATCATCTCCACCAAGACGGCTGTCACCAGCAGTTGAAACAACTTCAAAGACGCCATCACCAAGTTCAAGGATCGACACGTCGAACGTACCGCCACCAAGGTCATAGATGAGGATCGTGTGATCTTCGCCTTTTTCGAGACCGTATGCGAGTGCTGCCGCTGTAGGCTCGTTGATGATCCGTTTTACATCAAGACCAGCAATCGTACCAGCGTCTTTTGTCGCTTGGCGTTCTGCATCGTTGAAGTAAGCAGGTACTGTGATGACAGCTTCTGTGACTTTTTCACCGAGGTAGTCTTCTGCTTGCGCTTTTAGTTTTTGAAGGATGATCGCAGAGACTTCTTGTGGTGTGTAGTCTTTGCCTTCGACTTCTACTTTATAGTCCGTACCCATATGACGCTTGATCGACATGATCGTGTTCGGGTTCGTGATTGCTTGACGTTTTGCGACTTCCCCTACTTGACGCTCGCCGTTTTTGAATGCGACGACAGATGGTGTCGTACGGTTTCCTTCTGCGTTAGCGATGACGACAGGTTCGCCACCTTCCATTACTGCAACACATGAGTTCGTTGTACCTAAGTCAATACCGATGATTTTTGCCATGATCTATTTCCTCGCTTTCAATGATTAGAATATTCAAGTGCCTACTTGCTGATTACTCAGCTACTTTAACCATACTCGGACGAATCACACGATCGTGCAATTTGTACCCTTTTTGGAATTCAGCGATGACGACACCTGATTCGTGTTCTTCGCTCGCTTCTTGAACGACCGCTTGGTGTAAGTTCGGATCGAACGCTTCACCGACTGCTGGAATCTCGACGACGCCTTCATTTTGAAGCGTTTCGACGAGTTGACGTTTCACCATCTCAACACCCGTCAAGACGGATTTCGTCTCCTCGTTTTCCGTCTCGATTTGGAGCGCACGGTCCAAGTTATCGACGAGTGGTAACAGCTTTTCGACGATCGCTTGTGAAGAATACTTCGCGCGATTCTCTGCTTCGACACGGTTACGACGCTTGAAGTTCTCAAAATCCGCACGGAGGCGTAATTCTGAAGCTTTTGCTTCTGCGAGTTGTGCTTCGAAGTCTGGTTTCTCGTCTTCGACGAGATCCGCTTGAATGACTTCTTCTTCTGTGACTTCGACGGTTTCAGTCGGCTCTGTCACGTTTTCTTCTTGTTGGAGGTTTTGATTCTGTTCTTTTTCTTCCACTCTGAATCGAGCCCCTTTCTATATTCAATCCAAATTGTTCTTATGCAATTCGGTTTGGAATGCTTGAAGTAGATGGATGATCGAGTTGATTCCCCGGTTGTAATCCATCCGTTTCGGTCCGATCAAGGCGAGTGTCCCGATCGAGACACCGTCGACCGAATAATGGGCCCGGATGACGCTACAATCTTTTAATGCATCCACATTGTTCTCACTCCCGATCGTAATCAGGATTTGATTATCGAGATTCGGTCGGAGGAAATCGAGAACGGCTTCTTGCTGTTCGATCAACTCGAGAACAGGTCGTAATTTTGCGACGTCCTGAAATTCAGGCTGATCGAACATGTTAGCTTTCCCGCCCAGATAGATGAACGGTCGCTCCTCTTGATCCGTCAAGACGAGATCAAGTGCCTTCGAGAGCAACACCGTCTGTTCAGAATGCTCTGAACGGAAGCGACGGATTTCCTCGAGCAGACGACTGCGCAAGGCTGAGAGTGGCGTACCGCGTAACGTCTGATTCAGACGTTCCATCAGTCGGCTCGCTGCTTCCTGGGATAACGCTTGATTCAATTGCAAAGTCTTGTGTTCGACATGTCCCGTCTCGGTGACGAGAACGATGACGACACGACCTTCAGCAAGAGGAATCAATTCCAGATGATGCAAGCGTTGTCCCTCTTCTTTTGGTCCAAGTACAAGCGTCGTGTAATGGGTTAAATCGCTCAACAGGTCTGCTGTGTGCCGAATCAACCGATCATTCTCATTCACGGAATGGGCAAAGAGTGATTTCAATGCCTGCGCTTCTTTTGGTGTGATGCTTTCCGGACGAATCAGATGGTCGACATAAAAACGATATCCGAGTTCGGAAGGAATCCGTCCTGCGGAAGTGTGTGGCTTTTCAATCAGACCCATCTCTTCGAGGTCCGCCATCTCGTTACGAATGGTCGCGGAACTGAACGTCACGTCGTCTCGCTTGGAGAGCGTCCGTGAGCCGACGGGTTGAGCAGTCTTGATGTAATCATCGACGATTGCACGTAAAATCAACAATTGACGATCCGTCAGCACCTTCTTCACCACCTTATTTTGTTAGCACTCACTTTTAACGAGTGCTAATTACATCTTTTACTATAAGGAATTGTCCGTCCGATGTCAACCGAATTGCGTGACCCTTTGAACAGTTTCCCATTCTGCGATACAGTGAAACAAAGAATGGAAAGGATGAATCGGATGATTGAATTATTGGCAATGGCAGGAGTCTTTGTCTGGCTGTTCATCGCGGTCATCGGAACGACTGCTTATTTTTTAAGGAAATCCAAAAAATGAAAAGAAGCGGTCTTCCTCTTTATTAAGGGAACACCGCTTCCTTTCATTTATTCAAGACTCATTGAACCTGCGCTTCACCGATGAATTCTGCAAAGACTTCGTTCGCTAACGGAACACCGGCTGGCGTCAAACGGATATGTGTCTCCGTCTGTTCGACGAGACCGTTTGGCAACAAACGTTTCATGACATCACCAAACACATCTTCAAACGCTACTCCATATTTCGTCTGGAAACGTTCGAGTGATACGCCATCCTTCATTCGAAGTCCAAGGAACATCTCTTCTTCCATCCGCTCGACGTTCGTCAACGGCGTCTCTTTTCGAACCGGTAACCCTTCTGCCTTGATATAGTGCGGAATCGGTGCGATGTTCGCACGACGCGTCTGATTGATATAGCTATGTGATCCTGCACCGAATCCGTAGTACTCATCGTTTTCCCAGTAGACGCGATTATGACGACTCTCTTTTCCTGTTTGCGCGAAGTTCGAGATCTCATACTGCGCATATCCACCTGCTTCGATCGTATCGATCATCACTTGATACATCTCTGCCTCGAGATCTTGCGTCGGTAGCGGTAACTTTCCTTTTCGCTCTTGAATCGCAAAGACCGTGTGCGGTTCTAAAATCAACGAATAGGAGGAGATATGCGTGATCGGTAATTGAAGTGCCCGCGAGACGTCGTAGCGAACCTGATCGAGCGTCTGATTCGGTAACCCGAACATCAAGTCGACGGAGATGTTATCAAACCGTTTCGCTGCTGCGTCGAGCGTCTGCGCGACTTTCGCTTCCCGGTGCGTCCGACCGATGCGTTCGAGCAACCCGTCATCAAACGATTGGACACCAAAACTGACGCGGTTGACACCGCCCGCTTTCATGATATCGAGTTTCTCTTCCGATACACCGTCCGGGTTCGACTCGACCGTGTACTCTAAATCATCGCCTGTCAGTGGCAACAAGTGTTTCTGGATGATTTCCATCAACCGTTGCATCTGTGGTTCATTTAAAGCGGTTGGTGTTCCGCCACCGATGAAGATCGTCTCGAGATGATCCGTCGGGTATTGTTTCAACGTCAGTTCGATTTCGCGTTCAAGCGCATCGAGGTATTCATCGACGGGCTGATTCTTTAAAAAGACTTTATTGAAATCACAGTAATAACAAATATGTTCACAAAAAGGGATGTGGACATATGCGGCGCGTATTCCCATTTCGCCTCATCCTTTCTCTATAAAAACCAAAAAGGGGACGCAAGCGCCCCCCACCTGTTTAATCTTCGTCCATGGATAGAACGGACATGAAGGCTTCTTGCGGTACCTCTACTGAGCCTACCATCTTCATGCGTTTCTTACCTTCTTTTTGCTTCTCGAGCAGCTTCCGTTTCCGAGAGATATCTCCCCCGTAACATTTCGCGAGAACGTTCTTCCGTAATGCCTTAATCGTCGAACGAGCAACGATCTTCGTTCCGACAGCGGCCTGTATCGGCACTTCGAACTGCATCCGCGGAATCAATTCTTTCAACTTATCAACGATGACTTTCCCGCGTTCGTACGCAAAGTCACGGTGAACGATGAAGCTGAGCGCATCGACGTTCTCGTTGTTGAGCAGGATGTCCATCTTGACGAGACGCGACTGTTGGTAGCCGATCAATTCATAATCAAGTGACGCATACCCTTTCGTACTCGATTTCAACTGATCGAAGAAGTCGTAGACGATCTCAGATAACGGTAACTCATACGTGATTTTGACACGTGTCGTATCGATGTATTGCATGTCAACGAATGTCCCACGCTTCTTTTGACACAACTCCATGATCGCACCGACGTAATCATTCGGTGTCATGACAGCAGCCTTAACGAACGGCTCTTCGATGAATTCGACTTTTTGCTGATCCGGCATCTTCGATGGGTTATCGACGTGCAAGACTTCACCCGCTGTCGTCGTCACGTGATAGATAACCGATGGTGCCGTCGTGATCATATCGATGTTGAATTCACGTTCGATTCGCTCCTGGATGATTTCCATGTGGAGCATCCCGAGGAATCCACAACGGAATCCGAATCCGAGTGCTTGTGATGTCTCTGGTTCGAACTCAAGCGCCGCGTCACTAAGTTGTAGTTTTTCAAGCGCTTCTCGTAAATCGTTGTATTTCGCAGCATCGATTGGATAGAGTCCACAGTATACCATCGGATTCATCTTACGGTATCCTGGCAGTGCTTCAGTAGCTGGCTGTTTCGCAAGCGTAATCGTATCCCCGACACGTACGTCGCCGACCGTTTTGATCGAAGCAGACAACGTCCCAACATCACCGACCGTCAATTCTTGCTGACGTAATGGTTTTGGTGTCGCAACGGCAAGTTCCAGAACCTCAAAGTCCTTACCTGTCGACATCATCCGAATCTTATCGCCGACTTTAACTGTTCCGTTGACGATTCGAATCGATGCTACGACACCACGGTAAGCGTCATAATAGGAGTCAAAGATCAATGCTTCGAGTGGTGCAGACGGATCACCCGTCGGCGCTGGTACTTTCTCGACGATTTGTTCGAGAATTTCTTCAATACCGATCCCTGCCTTCGCAGAAGTCGGAACGGCTTCAGATGCATCAAGTCCGATGACATCTTCGATTTCTTGACGGACGCGTTCGACATCCGCAGAAGGTAAATCGATTTTGTTAATGATCGGAAGGATTTCGAGATCGTTGTCGAGTGCTAAGTAAACGTTCGCAAGCGTCTGCGCTTCGATTCCTTGCGCCGCATCGACGACGAGGACAGCCCCTTCACAAGCTGCAAGTGAACGCGAGACTTCATATGTGAAGTCGACGTGTCCAGGTGTATCAATGAGGTGAAGAATGTAATCTTCCCCATCTTTTGCTGTATACTTCAATTGAACAGCGTTGAGTTTAATCGTGATGCCACGCTCACGTTCGAGATCCATGGCATCAAGTGTCTGATCTTTCATTTCGCGCGATGTCAACGCGCCAGTTTTTTCTAAAATTCGGTCAGCGAGTGTCGACTTCCCGTGATCGATATGGGCAATGATCGAGAAGTTACGAATACTCTTCTGCCGCTTTAAACGGTCTTCATTCGTCATGTTTAGAGTCACCTTACCTTATTTTCAAACGTACATACGGTTCATTATACCAAAAAGCGCTTCACTGTACTATCTCGTTTTGTTTTACCCGAAAAACAAAATGTGAAGATTCCCTAGACGTCGTATTGCTTTTAAGAAAAACGTTTGCTACAATTGTGTTTGTTCTGTTGAACGATAACTGCAGATATGCGAATATAAATCTCGAATGAGTTTTATTGGAGGTGAATCATCCATGGCTAACATTAAATCAGCAATCAAACGCGTTAAAACAGCTGAAAAACGCCGCGTCGCTAACGTACAACGTAAATCGGCAATGCGTTCAGCGATTAAAGCAGTCGAAACTTTCGCAGCTGAAGGTAACAAAGACCAAGCGGTCCTTGCTTTCGCTACAGCTTCTAAAAAAATCGACAAAGCTGCTGCTAAAGGTCTCATCCACAGCAACAAAGCTGGTCGTGACAAATCACGTCTCGCTAAACTCGTAAACGCACTTTAATTCTTTCCGAAGAATACGGTGATGGGTCGCCACTAGGAGGTATCTCCAGTGGCGATTTTTTATATGATCTAAAATGGCGGACGAAGGACTCGTGTAAAACGATTCCTTCGTCCGCCATTTCTTGTCTTACTTGTCGTCTAGACGATCGATCATGACATAGTGAAGACCGATCCCTTCAATGAGGAACGGTTCTCCAACACGTTCCAGTCCGAGGCGCTCATAAAAAGGAAGTGCCGTGACGCGGGCGTTACACCACCATGCTGTCACTTGTCGTTCTTTCAATAGACGACGGGCTTCTTCAATCAGCGCCCGACCATACCCTTCACCACGCACGTCTTCACTCGACGCCATACCACGAAGCTGATACGTCGCTCCTGGCGCTTGTGCATGAGATTGTTCCGAGAAACTACCGATTGCGACGATTTGTTGTGCTTTTATCCCGCCGAGATGAAACGTCGATGCAAGCGCATCGTCTGGGTAGATACATGCTTCACGTGGTTGATGGGGACGTAACACATCATGCCGTAATGGGATGACCTCTTCTGCTGTAATGATCTGGACTTCCATCATCGTTTGCCTCCTCTTATAGCGTCGCTAAGCGAACAATCAACGCATCGAATAGAATCTTCTTATCACCGCGTCCTGTTTTCATACCTTCATCTGTCGTCGTGATGGCGATGAGTGCTTGCTCGAGCTGCGCAAACGTAAACCGTTTGGCAGACTGGAGTGCCAATTTGATCGCATACGGATGAGCTCCGACTTTTGATGCGATTTGTCGTTCTCCGTATCCTTGTTCTGCTAATCGTTTCGACAGCAACATCATCCGGTATTGGCGTGCCATCAGTCCAAGGAGAGCCAACACTTCCTGTCCTTGTTTTTCAAGGTCGCGAATCAAGCGGATCGCTGGTTCGAGTTGACGCTTCATCAAGTAGTCCGTTAATTGAAAGACGTTGTCCTCTAATGTCCGCGGAACAAGCAAATCGACATCCTCGATTTCGATTGTTGGTCGGTCCCCTGCAAACAACATCAACTTCTCAAGTTCATGGGCTAATGTCCCCCACATCTCAGCAGTCAAGAAAATGAGTCGCTCGATTGCTGGACGTTCCATCCGATATCCTTTGTCGTTGACAGCATCCAGAACGAAGCGGAACAACTCTTCGGTCGTCGGTTTTTTTGCCTCTAGTACAGTCGCGCGCTCCTTCAATCGTTTGACGACGGTTTTTCGTTCATCGAGCTTTTCTGCTTCGACGATCAAGACAACCACCGCGTAGTCTGCCGGTTGTAGGATATAATCTGCTAACCGTTCGAGATTATGTTGTTTTTTATCTTTCGCTCCTGTCAGAAACGTTGCAGGTTTTGCAACGACGACACGGTAGTCGCTTAAAAAGGGTACCGTCTCCGCTTCATCGAGTACCGCATCAAGCGGTTGGTCGTTCAAATCGATTTTCATATAATCAAAGCGTTCTCCGTCCGGAAGAGCCGCTTTTACGATTTCACGTTCCCATTCTTCTAACAAGTGTCGTTCTGTTCCATATAATAAGTATAAATTCGCTAATTTTCCATTGACGAGCCAAGGAGTTTTCATCATTCCCACCACATTTCACAGTTTGTTCTTAACTTCATCATAGATAATCCTCTTTTATTCCGCTATACTAGAAGCGGAATCTATTAAGGGGGAATGCAGCATGGCACATTCAGTACGCCCACCAAGTGAAAACGCGTTCGAGAACGATATTCAATCAAAACGCAACGATGCGCTCGACTCTGCCGTTGGTTTTGGTGCATCATTCGGCTTCTTCGCAGTCTTGTTCATCATCGGTGTCGCAATTAAGTTCTTAAGTCTATAATCAGTAAAACAGCAACCTTGGGGGGTTGCTGTTTTTTTATTTTATCATAGGTTCACAGCCCGCTGAAGAACAAGTTACACTCCCGTCCTCATCCGTTCGAAAGACGATCCGATCTGTCCCGATCCGCTCAAGCACGTCCGGATGCGGATGCCCGTATCGATTTTTTCGTCCGACTGATAAGATGACAATCTTCGGATTTGTCTTCTGCAAGAGTTCTTCACCGGTCGACGTGTTCGAACCATGATGACCTGCTTTTAGAATATCGATCGGACCAATCGTTAATTCGTCCTCGATTGCTAGGCCAGCGTCACCCGTCAGTAAAACACGTTGTTTGGCAATCTGTGCAAGTAATATAATAGACCGATCGTTCTCTTCTTCTTCTCGTCCAGTCGGTGCAAGTACATGTAACCAAGGACGAATCGTTTGTCCCTTTTGAACGAACTTGACATGCGTTCCAGTTGCTTCGATCGAATGAATCAAATCGTTTCGCTTCTCATCCGTGTTGTCATACGCCCCTAAATAAATGGTTTTCACACGAACTTGACGCAGTAATCCTAGCAGTCCACCGACGTGATCGTGATCAGCATGTGTCACGATGAGACCGTCGATTTCTGCTTCTCCTCGTGTGAATAAAAAGGGCGCGACGATATGACTACCCGGATCAAACGGACGAAGCAGTGGATGCGTCGTTTGCTGATAAACACCACCTGTGTCTACGACGAACGTCTCTCCTGCTTTCTCAAGTACGATACTATCCCCTTGCCCGACATCTAAAAACGTGATTTGTTCAGGTACGTGCCACTCCGTGTAACCCCATGCCGTAAGCAAAAGGACCAATGGGAGAGCATGCCCCCACCATCTCCGTTCAGCAATGAACCAAGCGATTCCCGTTCCGACAACGACGATTGTCAAGACGATCGGAGAAAATGTTGGAACGGCAACCATTGCTAACGGCAGATGTTCCGCTAGCTGTAATGCTTGGTCCATCCATTGAATCGCGTACTGATGCGCAATCTGAAACGTCGAACTGAGCGGTAAAAATGGAAGCGTCGCAAGGAGGAACGATCCTGGCAGAATCACCCACTCAATCCAGCTACCAATTAATAAATTCAACAACGGAGACCAGATTGAAACCGTTGTTTGTTCAATCCCCTGTAAAAACAAAAGGGTTCCGAATTGTGCCCACGCACTGATAAGTAGCCAGTTCCAAGGACGACGAACCGAACCCATGAGTCGTCTCGACAGCACAAGAAACAGCGTCAGTCCGACCGTCAATTGAAATCCGATATCGTAAATGACAGTTGGTTGAATCGCTAATTGAAAAGCCGCGACCCCCGCAATGACCTCGACCGGATCTAACGGTTTGTGGAAACGACGACCGAGCAACAGAATGATCGCGACGAGCACAGCCCGAGTGACTGGAGGACTCCACTCCGTCAACCATGCGTAAATCGGCAGTAAAATCAGAACGATATCAAGTCGTTTTTCTTTTGTCATCCTGATTTTTCGTAAGACGTACAGCAGACTAAACACTAAAAAAGCGATATGTGATCCTGAGATGACGATCGCATGTAATAAGCCGAATTTCTTAAACCGTTCGAGCGTCACTTGATCCATTAATCGATCCTCACCAAATACAAGTGCTTCGACGTAGAATGCTTGCTTTTGTGGTAACAAGTCTTCTATCCGTTTCAACCATGCTTCACGTACCCGTCTTCCTTCTGCCGCATATCCAAGTGTCGGATGACAGGAATCAAACGAACGTACTTCCCACTTTCCAGCGTAACGATTCGTATGCATGAATTGCAGTTCGTCAAAACCTCCCGCATTCGATTGTTGACGGACATCGAGCGGTTCCGTATCGACGTGACAGGAGTAACCGATTCGTTCGTATCCTGTCTCATCTTCTGCAATCGTTGCCGTCAATAGAATCGATTGACCGTTGCTCTCCGCCTCATAGCGAATTCGATCCCCATTACGCTTACCTGATAAGATGTCAACAGACGAGACGTCGTGCGGTTCAGGTGACAGATGACCCATTCCGATGAATAGACAACTCAGAATGAACAAAAAGAAAAGACGACCGATTGAAAAAGACCATGACTTCATGACAGTAAATAGCATCAGCGTCACTAACCACCAGATCGATTCTTTAATGGCGACAATGAGTAAGAGAACGAACAGCGCATGAAGTGGCATCAGTAGACGATCAGGTAGGATTTAAGCGATTCTAACGTCTTTTCCCCAAAGCCCTTCACATCTCCGAGTGATTCATACGTCGCAAATCCCCCCTTCTCCTCACGATAGGCTAAGATCGCTTCTGCTTTGGCAGGACCGATTCCCGGAACCTCCATCAACTGTTCCGCCGTTGCCGCATTGAGGTCAATCAGTCCTTTTGGTATCTCTGCTTTTGAGCGTTTCGTTGGTTTCGGCTGATCTTTCGTCTTTTTTACCGGCACGATGACTTCCTGTCCATCAATGAGACGTGCCGCGAGATTCATTTGTCGAATGTCAGCTTTCTCAGTCGTCTTTGCTTTTTCGATTGCATCCTTCACTCGATCACCGAGGTGAAATTGATAGGGTCCAGGTGCTTCTACCGCCCCTTTCACATCGACCATGATGAGTTTGTCACGAATCGAGGTATCTTTTTCTGCTGGCTCTGCTTTTGCCTCTTGTTGTTTATCCGTTAAGGACGGTTGATCGACCATCGCTTCATTCGAACAAGAGGGTAATGGTACGAACAATAAAATGATGAGTAGCAGGACGACGACGAGACCTGCGATCTGTTGCAAACGTGGAACGGTCAAGACGAATCCCTCCTTTTTCCACGACTCTAACAGGTCGCTACGGACTTCAGGAAACGAAGGAATACGTACTAACCACTCTTTTACAACATGATACGGTGTGTTATGTCGGATAAAGGTCATATCATCCATACCGTTACTTTGAATTAGCATCTGTTTGACGAACAAAAAATCCGTCTTCTTCAAGCAACACGAACGTGTATCGCTTAAAGAAGACGGATGAGATCACTTTTACATTTTTTCAGCAACGAAGAAAATCCGCTCGGCTGTCTCAGAAGGAGCATCCGGTCCAAAATCGCCTGTGACCGCAAGAACACGGAATCCGGCGTCGCGTAACCACGTCACGTACTGTGCTGGAGGATACGTCCGCTGATGATGCGTTTCATCGACACGCTCATAGCGACCGTCCTCTTCCTCGATGAAGAAAGTCAGTTCATGGACGACAGAAAGCGGTGCTTCACCAGGATCCGCGAACCAGATATACGAACTTTGCTCCGCATGTGTCGCATATGTCTTTCCATTGAACAATGTTTCCATCTTGTATGGAGAGTGTGTATCAAATAAGAGACGTCCACCCTCTTTGAGGATTGCTGCTACATGTGTAAACGTCTGTTTGACATCCTCTTCCGTCCGGAGATAGTTCAAGGAGTCGCATAGGATCGTCGCGGCATCGACAGGTGTCGGCAATTCGATTTCGCGCATGTCTTGCGCCCAGAATTGAATGCGTAATCCCTCTTCTATCGCTTTTTCCTGCGCGACTTCGAGCATCTCTTCCGATAAATCGATTCCGAGCATCTCATAGTGTGCCGCTAATGCAAGCGTCGCCGTACCCGTTCCACATCCGATATCAGCAATCGTACTGCCAGTCGGAACGTATGCTTTGACCCAGTCGACCCATTGATCGTACGGGACGTCTTGCATCAATTCATCATAGATGTAGGCGAACTGTTCGTATGCCATTAGTTGACCTCGACTTCAACCTTTGGAGCATCTGCCCAGAGTTTTTCGAGATTATAGTAATCACGATCGTCACGGTGGAAGACGTGAACGACGACGTTTTCAAGATCCGCTAACACCCAACGTGCCGCATCGAATCCTTCGAGACGTTTGATCGGCAGGTTATGTTCGTGCGCGACTTCTTTGAGTTCACGTGCGATTGCCTGTACTTGTTTTTCTGAATTCCCTTCACAGATGACGAAGTAGTCGGCAACTGGTGAGATGCTCGACATATTCAGGACGACGATATCTTCAGCGCGTTTATCGTCGATGGCATTTACGATTAATTGTAATTCTTGTTCGACTGTCATAGGACGGTCCCCTTTCGTTTGGCCGCGACGAAGGCATTATAAGTCTCAATCGTTCGCGGAAAGATGATGGCTTGTTTTTTACATAAAAAATGAATTGTCTGACTGAGTGTTGCAATGACGGCGTCCGTCAAATCCTGCTCCGCTACTTCACGAAGCGCTTCGACACCTGGATAACTGCGATTTGGTTCAATCGCATCCGCGACGAAGATGATTTGATCGAGCAACGGCATACCGGGTGCCCCCGTCGTATGATTTGCGATGGCCTGATAAATTACATCTGAATCAAGACCAAGTTCTCGACGGACAAGCTCCGCACCTACTGGCGCATGAAGCAGTTCGTCATCATAATCGAGTAAAACCCGTTGATTCAATTCAACGGCAATCGAACGCATCTCATTCGTATCGCGGTATTTCGCATAATCATGAAGCATAGCAGCAAGTGTTGCTTCTTCTTCGTCAACACCATATTTAAGAGCTAAGTGTCGCGCTGTTTCGACGACACCTAATGTATGCACATAGCGTCGCTCAGGCAACGTACGCTCAATGATTTGACGTGCTTCTTCAAGGCGCATATAGATTCCACTCCTCAATCCGTTGTCGAACGGCTTCCGGTACAAGGTAGCGAATGCTCCGTCCGCGCGCGACCCGTTGCCGGATATCCGTCGAAGAAATTTCTAGCAATGGCATATCGACCGCTTTCACACGGGCACCGCGCGGAATCAGATACCGACTGCCCGGTCGAGCGACGGCACCAAAGACGACTTCCTTGTATAACCGTTCGGCTTGATACCACGTATCGAGCCTCACGAGTGAGTCTGCTCCAACGAGAAACAGAAACTCATGCTCCGGGTACCGGTGCTTGAGTGCACGAATCGTATCATACGTATAAGAAGGCTCTTCGCGCTCAAACTCGATTGCTGAGACGGAAAAAGCAGGATTCAATGCAATTGCTTCTTCTACAAGGCGTAAACGCTTGGTTGCGTCTGTGACTGTACGTTGTTTATGCGGTGGCACATTCGCTGGTACGAACCAGACCGCATCGAGTTCGAGTTGTTCCTGCGCTTGTTCGGCAATCAGGAGATGACCGATATGCGGAGGATCGAACGTTCCGCCCATCAGTCCGATTTTCATCGTGGCAATTCGAGCGTCTTGTTCTCTTTTGATTCTTTATAGAGAACGATGACTTTTCCGATGACTTGAACGAGTTCAGCATTCGTTCCTGCGACGAGTTCTTGTGCGACATCCTTTGGTGCGTCCGCACAATTTTGCAATACTTGTACTTTCAAGAGTTCCCGTTTTTCGAGCGCATCCATCAAATCAGCGCACATCGCTTCGCCGACTCCATTTTTACCGACTTGGAAAATCGGGTTTAAGTCATGAGCTGTCGCGCGTAAAAAACGTTTTTGTTTACCTGTTAACATGATTAAAATTCCTCCAATTGCTTTCGTATCACCTGCTCGCCAAGTGCAAGGTCAGGTGCTTGTCCGGTGAAGCGTTCAAATGCTTCAGCCGCTTGTAAGACGAACATCGGGACGCCGTCAAGTGTGTCGAGACCTTTTTCGGTCGCTTCACGCAATAGACGGGTCGGCGTCGGTCGATAAATAATATCACAAATCAAGGCGTGCGTCTCCGTCAATTCGATCGGACGTGCCTCGATATGTGGCGCCATCCCGACAGAAGTCGTATTGATGATGACGTCGTAACTCGTTAAATCAAATGTTTCTTGCCATGGTAGAACGGTTGCTCCGAATTCATCGGCAACTGCCTTAGAGCGTTCTTCTGTACGATTCGTGATCGTCACATCTCCGGGCAACGCAGCAATGATGCCTCGCGCCGCACCGCCCGCACCAAGAACGAGCGTCTTTTGAAATGACGGACGACGTTCTATCAATGCGCGGACGAATCCGATTCCATCTGTATTCGCACCAATCAACTGCCCATCCTGCCGATATACCGTATTCACGGCGCCTGCTTTTTGAGCTGCCGGCTCTAGCCGATCCAGATACGGGATAATTGCTGTTTTATGTGGAATCGTCACATTGATTCCGTCTAGCTGATGTGTGCGTAATTTTGTAATGATTTGCGGCAATTGCTGCTCCGTTACATCGATGAGGTCATAACAGCCGAAAAGCCCAGCCGCTTCCAGCCAAGCTGTATGCAGCTCGGGTGAAAGTGAATGGGCAATCGGATGACCGATGACGGCAAAGCGCATCAGACGAGCGCCTCACGTAAGGATACAGCGACACCTTTCGGGGCATAAGCAGCGACACGTCCACCTTTTCCGTGAACCGCAACCCACCCGAGTCCACTGAAGACGATATCCGTCTTCATGTTGTCGCGGAGGCTGAATTCATGACGGACAAGCGGCGGTAGCATCTCCCGCGTCTTTTCGTTTGGCGGAGACAACAGCTCACCGTTGTGGTTCGCGTATAAATCGTCTGCTTTTTCAAGCTTCGTCCGGTGAACTTTCAATTCGTTCGACATGTAGATGACGAATGAACGCTTGTTCCCTTCCATATAGTCCAATCGTGCAAGACCTCCGAAGAAGAGTGTCTGTTGCGGATGGATTTGGAAGACTTGTGGCTTGATCTCTTTTTTCGGTGTGATCAGCTTCAAGTCCTTTGCATCAACATAGTGAGCCATCTGGTGATGATTGATGATCCCCGGTGTATCATACAGGTTACAGTTATCGTCGAGTGGAATGTCGATCAAGTCTAGTGTCGTTCCTGGGAAGTGACTGACCGTGATGACGGCTTCATCTTCTTCACCGAAGCGTTTGATGACTTGGTTGATCAGTGTCGATTTCCCGACGTTCGTACAACCAACGACATAGACGTCGCGACCTTTTCGATAATAATCGATTTTTTCAGCGAGTTCATCGACTCCGTGCCCTTTTTTCGCACTGATCAGATGAACGTCGACTGGACGTAATCCAAGTTCTTTCGATGCTTGACGCATCCAGTTCATGAGGCGGTTCGGGTTGAGTGACTTCGGTAATAAATCGGCTTTGTTCCCGACGAGTAAGACATCGTTTTTACCGACGAACCGATGTAAGCCCGGTAACCAACTTCCATTAAAATCGAAGATATCAACGATTTTAACGACAAGTGCATCTTTTTGACCGATTCCGTCTAAGATTTTAACGAAATCATCGTCCGATAACGATACATCTTGAATTTGATTGTAGTGCTTTAATTTAAAGCAACGTTGGCAAATGACCATTTCACGATCAAGTGCAGATTTAGGTGCGTATCCTGGTGCTTTCGTGTCTTCCGTTTGAATGGCGACACCACAGCCAGCGCAGTGGATTTCTTCGATCATATTATGTTGAGCCGCATGCGGGAACGATATCCCTTCTCTTTTCACCGTAGCGCCCTGCTCGCTACTCCAAGAGCGTAACTTCCGACCTCTCGCCGTACATGTTGCGACTGCTGCCTTCCCTTTCATCTACCGATCTGACAGGGTTATTGTTGCTTATCCTGACGAAGTGTTTCGATCGGATGCTCCAGTGCAGAAGGATCTTCCTTGACGCGTTGTGTCAATTTATAGATTCCTTTGCGTTTCATCCGGCGGAAAATGACACGTTCCATCAGGCGATTGAATTTCGTGACGACACCGTCCGTCTTAACGACAGGTTGAACGTGGATGACTTCGATTCCAACGGAGTTTGCACCGAGTACATCCGTGAAGAGTTGGTCTCCTAAGAAGACAACTTCCTTCGCGTGATAACCGAATTCCGTCAATGCCCGTTTAAACCCGATAGGAAGCGGTTTTCGAGCAGGCGCAATATAATGCAATCCGAGTGGATCCGCAAACTTCTTGACGCGGTCTCCGTTATTGTTCGATACGATGATGACGTCGAAACCATATTGATTATTCACCATATCCAGCCAAGCAACCAATTCGTCTGGAGCATCTGCGATATTCCATGCGACGAGCGTATTATCAAGATCGGTCAAAATCGCTTTGACACCGTTTCGTTTGAGCATTTCAAGGTCGATATCGTAGATCGAAGCCACGAAATGTTTCGGATAAAGTCGTTTGAACAAGAATAAAACCTCCAGATAATGGTCTAGCTCTATAGTTAAGTTTAAGAAACAGTTATGCTCTTATCGTTCGATTATAGCACAATCAGGTAGTAAGAGCGACGCACAAAAGAAAACGGAAGGCGGACCTTCCGTTTTCTTAGTAATACCGAATCCACAAATAGAGTTGGGATAGAATCAACGTCACAATCGTGATCGGTGCTCCGTAAATCAAAAAGCGCATATAGGTGAATTTTTCACCTTGTCGTGTCGCGAGACCCGCGACGATGACGTTCGCCGATGCACCGATCAATGTTCCGTTACCACCGAGACAGGCACCGAGTGCGAGGGACCACCATAATACGTCCACTTTCGCATCTGCTGGTGATAATCCAATTCCAGCAGCTACATCATTGATGAGTGGAATCATCGTCGCAACGAACGGGATATTATCGATCGTCGCACTGGCGATACCAGACAACCAAAGAACAGCAGTCGCTGTCGTCTGAATGTCACCGCCTGTCAAATCAATCGTCTTTTCAGCAAGGTAGCGAATGATACCTGCTTCTTGAATCCCGCCGACGAGCACGAATAGTCCAGCGAAGAAGAAGATCGTCGTCCATTCAACACGAGCAAAGATTCCTTCTAGCTGATGATCGTTTTCAATCGTCAGCAACATCAGGATTGTCGCTCCAAGAATCGCGATCGCCGGTGCTTCGAGATGGAGTCCGATGCGATCAAGCACCGGATGCAGTACGAACAGCGCAATCGTACTGACGAGGACGATACTGCTTCGTGCGACCAATTTTCGACTGACGATATAACTCTTCTCATCGATTTCCATCAGTTTCTGCCGATCTTCCGCTTCAACATGTAGTTGCTTCCGGAAGACGAAGTAAAGAATGCCGATCGTTACGACCGTGATGACGAGGATGATTGGTGCGAGATTCACTAAAAAGGCATTGAACGTCAAGTGTGGATTCGCAGCACCAATCATGATGTTCGGTGGATCCCCGATCAACGTTGCTGTTCCACCGATATTCGCAAATAGGACTTCTGCGAGCAAGAATGGAAACGGCGCGATCTTCAGTATCTTCGTAATCGAAAACGTGATTGGAACGATCAATAGAACCGTCGTGACGTTATCAAGGAATGCAGATCCGAGTGCTGTCAATGCGGACAGTAAAACCAATACCTTGATCGGATCACCTTTTGTCGTCTTCGCAGCACGGATCGCGATGTATTCGAACAAGCCAGATTGATTGGCAATCGTGACGAGAATCATCATCCCAATCAATAAGACGATTGTTCCCCACTCGATATATTCAAACAATGCAGTCTCGAGATCCACAATGCCGATGATGACCATCGCGAGCGCTCCAAGTAAGGCAACGATTGCTCGACTAATTTTTTCACTGATGATGAAGCCATAGGTCACTAAAAAAATAATGAGTGCGATATACGTTTGGACCTGCGTACTTCCGATTTCTGCTAATGCCAGTGCCGGCATGATTCATTCCTCCTAAATGTAAGGAGACGCCCATAACGGGCGCCTCGCTATCATGAATGCCATTGTCCGAGGCGTTGCCCCATTAAAACCGGTCCAATCGCTTGGCTGTCTAACGTCAATGCATCTTTCGGACAAATCAGGACGACCGTCGAACCGAATGAGAAGTATCCAAACTCATCCCCGCGACGAAGGTCCTTCGACTCGTTCGTCCGAACGATCGAGTTAACGTTCAGTGCACCGACCATGACATGTTCAAGTGCATGTTTCCCTTGGACGATGCGCGTCACGCGACGGTAATTACGTGTCAACGGGCGAAGCGCATGTGTAAGACCAATCTCATTCACCGGTGCCGAATCGCGACCGAGCGTATAGCTCGTCCGGACTGTTCCATCCATCGGCACATGAACCCGGTGATAGTTTTGCGGACTTAAGTAAAAGATCATCACACGTCCACCAACATATTGCTGTGCTTCATGATGGGAACCGAGTAACTCGGATACCGTATACGATTGTCCTTTGACAGTAAAGCGGCTATCAGCCGTCAAATCGTCAACGACAGACAATACACCGTCACACGGACTGACGAATGCACCTTCTGCTTGATCGATCGGTCGCATTTCCGGTTTGACATGACGAATGAAAACGTCATGTAAACTCGAATACGCTTCTAAATTCTGAGTCGCTTCTGTCATATTTAAATCGTATGCCTGAACGAACGGACGGATGAACGGACGACTGATACGGCTCATCGCAAACCGTTTCAGTTGTTTAGCAACAAGCGGGTGTCCATTTAATTCGAACACGCGAGAGTAAAACCATTTTTTAATCATTGAGATCACCAGATGATTCTTCTTTTGAGTCCTTTACGTCTTTTCCAGCGAAGAACTCTTTATAGCTGTCTTCTGTTTGTTCACCTGCTACGCGTCCGACTTCCTTACCGTCTTTAAAGTGAACGACCGTCGGTGTACCCTCGATGCCAAACGTGTCCCAAGCCGACTGTTCGACAGCAAGATCGATCTGTTCGAATGGAATGTCTTGTTTTTCACCAAGCGGAACGAGATATGGTTTTACTTTTTCACAGTGGACGCATCCCGTTTGATAGAAATACGTATAGAATTCATCACCGGATTTCACTTTATCTGCGACTTGTGTAGCCGTTAGATTGCCATTCTTCGATGCAGAATCTTCTCGATCCGTGAAGACGAGCAGTAACCCCCCAACCAATACGATCAAGGCGATGACTCCCGCTGTAATCCAATTCGCCTTGGATTGCGGTTTTTTCGTGTTTTTTCGTTTCGACTTCTTTGACACGTCTATCCCTCCGTCATTCTGGTATTAGCCATTTTTTCTGAATCATTATAGCATGACCATTCGCAAGAATCGTATCGATTTGCAAAGCGTCATCAATCAGTAACAGATCCGCTCGTTCTCCAACCGCGATTCGCCCGCCCGGTATACCATATGCATCCGCGACATGCCGCGTAATCGTCGCGATTGCCTGATCAAAAGCAACACCCTGCTCCACTGCATCGCGTACGGCTTGCATCAAGGAAGAGGGTTTTCCTGTATCAATTCGCACTAATCGACCTGCCTCATCAAACGCCGGAAGACTTGCGCCAGCATCGCTCGATATCGTGATCTGCTCGAGTGGAATTCCCGCTGCTAAAGCACGGGCGACAGCCTGTCCTGCTGGAATCTCGCCTTCCGCAATGAAAGTTTCCGTCGTACACGTCGTGAAATCGATCCGTCCTCCTCGTTTCGCCCAGGCAAGTCCCGCTTCAAAGATTCGTTCACTTCGGTTGATATGCGTCGGAAGGAATTGTCCGATGGGGAGGTCCGTCGTATCAATCACCTCATGTAACAGATCGAGCCCTTGTTTCCCGTCTCCGATATGGACGTTCATCGTTCCCGACACTCCTTTGACCATGCCGGCAATTCGGGCTTCTGACGCTAATCGCGCGAGTTCATGAGCCGTCGGTTGTGTCGATCGGTGATCGTTGATGGCAATCTCTCCGATGCCAATCACTTCATTGATGAGGACGATATCATGTCCTGTCGATTGCGTCAGAAAGACCGGCGGAACCATATAACTTCCGCTTAATAGAAAGGGACGGATACCAGATGCAGCATATCCCCGTATATGTGCCAGTAGATCGATTCCAGTTCGCGTCCAGCCGTCCGTTCCGAGCAATCCGACAACCGTCGTGACACCACCTTCGAATATGTCGCGAACAGTCAACGGTGCCGTTCGCGTGGCAAATCCGCCTTCTCCTCCTCCACCGATCGGATGTAAGTGTCCGTCGATGAATCCGGGGACTAGCCGTTTGTTGCGACCATCAATCCGGTGCGTAATCAGTGCTTCATCTATGGTGTAGGAACCGATTCCGATGATCTGGTTTCCTGCGATGTAGACATTTTGCGGCATCTCTTGCCACAGAACCTGTTCGATGACGATCATCAATCATTCCTCCTTAAGACAAAAAGCGAGCCTATCGCCCATATGACGACATCTCGCTTTTCCTTATTCTGCCTTAGTCCCTTGACCAAGACCTAAATCTTCATTGACGGCATCGAGTGCGAAGACGACAAGTGAAGTGACGACAGACATAGCTGTCGCGAATCCGAAGCTATACGTTACTGCATCAACTGCCGATACGATGAACACAGCCGTGTTCACGAGTAAGAATGACCAAAAGAATGTAACGAGAAAACGCATGATTTCCCCTCCGTTTCCATAACGTACTATAGAGTTATCCTACGATTTGTAGTATACCATTTTTTAATCCAAGCAACAGCTTTTCTCTAATTTTTTCAAGCGCTTTCTTTTCCTTGAAAAACTTAATCGTTTCATACGAAGGACAATCGCTTCATATGCTACAGTAGAATTAACGAAAAGAAAGCGGAGGATTTCATTATGACCCGTCACTTAATTGCTGTCGATCTCGACGGCACCCTTTTAAAAGATGATAAGACAATCAGCGCTGCGAATATCGCTGCGCTCCAGCGTGCGCGTGCGAACGGTCACGAAGTCGTCATCGCAACTGGACGACCATTTCGTCACGCCAGGAAATATTACGAACAGCTCGGTTTGACGACACCGATCGTTAATTTTAACGGTGGTCTCGTTCATCACCCGCAAGATAATCACTTTGAAGTCCAGCATCATCCGATTCCATTAAAAACTGTTCAACATATTTTAGAATCCGTCGCTGAGACGAAAACACAAAATATTGTCTGCGAAGTCACGGATCATGTCTATTTTCAATATGACCCAGTCGGCATTTACGAATTTTATACCGACCATGCCTTATCTGTCACGACCGGAGATTTACGAAAGCTGCTTCTTCACGAACCGACGTCTCTCTTGATTCACGCCAAAGGAGAACACGTCGACGAGATCCGCTCCGAACTATCTGGTATCCATGCTGAGACGGTACTCAATCGTCAATGGGTGAAGCCTGAATTCATGGTCGAAGTGATGCGAAAAGGTACAAGCAAAGCGGTCGGTCTTGCTCATATCGCACACCACCTTGGAATTGATTCGCGACAGATCGTTGCGTTCGGTGATGAGGAAAACGATTTAGAGATGATCGAGTATGCTGGACATGGTGTCGCGATGGGTAATGCCATCCCCGCGCTGAAGCATCTGGCAAACGGCACGACGAAGCGAAATGAGGATGACGGGATCGCGTATTACTTGAGACACGTTCTTGGACTCGCATGATAACAGATAAAAGGCACTTGCTGCATATCGCAGAGCAAGTGCCTTTTTCATTATCCTTTTCGGAAGTATCCGACGACCGAGTCCGTTGCGACGACGTTGATGAATACTGTCTCGTCCGCTTCCCGGCAAATTCGTTCAATGTCCCGCAATTCGTGACGCTCGATGACCATCATCAACGTCGCTTTTTCAGCTCGCGAATACGTTCCAATCGAAGGAATTTGCGTGATTCCTCGGATGATATGCTGATGCAAAGCCGTCGTGATGTCATCCGCATGATTCGTGACGATGAAGATCGTCAGACGCTGATTGCTCGTATGAATCTCATCGACGACCTTAGACGTCACGTAGATGAAGACGATCGTGTATAAAGCAGTCGACCAACCGAACAATGCGCCTGCTAATAATGCGATTAAGAAATTCAAGACGAACAGATACAAGCCGACACTACGATCGGAGAAACGAGCAAAGATGAGGGCAACGATATCGAAACCACCTGTCGAAGCACCGAACTTAATCGTTATACCGGTACCGATCGCAAGCAAGACCCCTCCAAACACTGCATTCAGTGTTTGATCACCTGGTATGACAGCATATTGAGGAATAAGACCAATGAAAATCGTCGTTGCCAATACCGAAACCAACGTAATGATTGTAAAACTCCGACCTAACATGATCCATGCGAGCACGATCAAAGGGATGTTCAACGCCAAGAACCAGACGTTTTCACCAAACGCAAATGCTGTATTTTGAAGGACTTGCGTCAAGATTTGGGCAAGTCCTGTAAATCCAGTCGAATAGACACCACTCGGAATCAAAAACCAGTTCATGGCAACGGCAATGACGAATCCCCCAATCGAAGCCACGATCACTTTTAACATACTTTCCTTTACTACTGCTGTCACACGCCGTTCTCCTCTCATTCATAACTATCTTGAAACACTTTAGCACATTCAAATGTCGTCGGATAGTCAAGATTTCCAAAGATTGATGTTCTTTTTCATGATGGCGTTTTCATTTGTGACAAAGGTGTCCTGCTTCTTGTTACACACAAAAAAAGAACCGACTCAAAAATCGGTTCTTTTTTCTCTCTTATACTGTCATCGAAGCAGGAACTGTAATCTGTCCTCCTGCCGGAACTTCAACAGTTGTTCCATGAACGTTTAAGCTGAATGCTTCGCCTTCTGTTTGGGCGATTTCGACGGCATTTGGCTGTACATGGACATGGATATGATGACCGCGCCATTGCATCCGGAACGTATAGCTCGTCCAGCCTTTTGGCAACATCGGCTTGAAGGATAACGTATCGTTCGCCACCCGTAATCCAGCGAATCCGTGGACGATCGACATCCATGATCCAACCATCGACGTGATGTGTAACCCGTCTTCCGTATCATTGTTGTAGTTGTCAAGATCAAGTCGTGCTGAGCGTTGGTACAGTTCGACCGCTTTTTCCTCATAACCGACTTCCGCCGCAATGATTGAGTAGATACATGGTGATAATGACGATTCATGAACCGTGCGTGGTTCATAGAAATCGAAGTTCGCTTTTTTCTCTTCTACACTGAATCGATCCGTCAAGAAGTAAAGACCTTGTAAGACATCTGCTTGTTTAATGAAGACAGAGCGAAGGATCCGGTCCCATGACCAATTCTGGTTTAGCGGAAGATGTTTTGGATCGAGGTCAGCGACCAAGATTTGTTCCTTATCCATGAAGCCATCCTGTTGCATGAAGATTCCTGGTGCTGCCTCATCTTTTGGATAATACATCTTCGCATCGATATCTGCCCACTTCGCCAGCTCCTCATCCGTCAACGCTAATTGATGCATAAGTTCTTGCAGACGTTCTGGCTCTTCTTGTGCCAAATGACGGTGGACGGTCTGCGTATATTCGAGACACCATGCCGCAATCAGGTTCGTATACCAGTTGTTGTTGACGTTGTTCTCGTATTCGTTTGGTCCCGTCACGCCAAGAATCATATAGACGTCCTTATGCGCGACGTAATTGACACGGCTTGCCCAGTAGCGAGAAATCTCGACTAATACTTCAAATCCGTATTGTCCGAGGTACGATGTGTCTCCCGTGTAATTCGTGTAATTATAAATCGCATGCGCGATTGCACCGTTCCGGTGAATTTCTTCATGTGTGATTTCCCACTCGTTGTGACACTCTTCTCCGTTCATCGTTACCATCGGATAAAGTGCACCCTTCATGCCGACATTCTTATCCGCATTTTCTTTTGCTTGCGGTAATTGATTGTGGCGATACTTGAGTAAATTCCAAGCCACTTCCGGTTTCGACGTCGCAAGGTAGAAGTTCAAGCAGTACGCTTCTGTATCCCAATACGTCGCACCACCATACTTCTCGCCCGTGAATCCTTTTGGTCCGATATTCAGGCGTGAATCTTCACCTGTGTAGGTCTGGAACATATGGAAGATGTTGAAACGAATCCCTTGCTGTGCCTCGACATCACCTTCAATTTTCACGTCCGCTTCTTCCCAGTGGTGCAACCACGCTGCTTCATGTGTCGCAAGCAATGGTTCAAAGCCTGATTCGAATGCGACGTGAACCCGTTTCATCGCTTGCTCCAGTAACGCATCGATGTCATGGTCACGATTCGTTACGAGTGCGACGAATTTTTCGACTGTGACACCCTCACCTACTGCGGCTTGTTTCGTGAAACGATTCGCGACGTACTGCGTATTGCCATCGACGACCTCACACCGTGCGCCTTCGACGTCCGTGATCATCGCTGCCGTCACATGCCAATCGAGCTTTTTCGTTTTGTGATGTGACATAACCAAACCGTTCTTCAATTCCGTGTTCGACAGGAAGCCAGAACTTCTCGTCATAGTTCGAGTCTTCATTTTCAACATCTGCATCGAGATACGATTCAATGACGATTTCTGCTTCAAAATTGACAGGCGTCACCGTATATTGCAAGGCAGCGATTTCTTTATCGACGATCGAGAAGAAACGCTTGGATTCGATCTTGGTCTCTTCTACACCATTCTTCAATAGCATCGTCCGTGTCAACACACCGTGTTGCATATCAAGTTCGCGTTTGAAGTCGATGACTTCCCACGTGTTCAAGTCAACAGCTTTTCCGTTGACGGATACTTTCAATCCCATGATATTGACAGCATTGAGTACTTTCGCGAAGTACTCCGGATAACCGTTTTTCCACCAGCCGACACGTGTCTTATCCGGATAGTAAACACCTGCGACATACATGCCTTGATGCGTGTCCCCTGTGTATTCTTCTTCAAACGTCCCGCGCATTCCCATATGACCGTTTCCGATCGATGTCATCGATTCTGCCAATCGATTATCTTCTGGATGAAAACCAAGCTCTGTAATTTTCCACTCATTGACCTCAAAAAGTCGTTTCATCGTCAAGTCGCTCCTTTTTATGCTACGCATGTCGGTCACCCTGATCATGTAAGCGTTTCATCTATACTATACATTCTTTATTGTACACATAAAAAGCATCAATGCAATCGTTTGCACGAAAATAAATTTCTTTTTCTGCAACCGCTTCCTTTTACTAGAAATCGATAGCCATTTGAATCAAAAAAAGTCTATTTTCAAACCAATCGGCTTAAAAATAGACTATCATTTCATGCTTCAGATTTTCCGCCACAAGACTGACGGACGACGAGATAATGCGGAACGATGACGCGTTTTCCATAAGGGGTCGCATCTTCATTGATTTGTTCAATCAAACAATTCGTCGCTTCAAAACCAAGTCCAAAAATATTGATTTCAACAGAAGTCAACGGTGGGCTTGAGAATTCTGCGATGAACAAGTTATTGAAACTGACGACGGCCATTTGATCCGGCACACCGATACCCATCTCATTCAGTGTACTCATGACACCAAGTGCCATCATATCGTCACTAACGACGACAGCCGTAGGCGGATGTTCAAGCGACATCAGTCGCTTGACTGCCTCAGCTCCTCCTGTCGTCATGAATGGTGCACTGACGATGTAGGACTCTTGAATCGGAATGCCCTCTTCCATGAGAGCCGTCTTGTAGCCACCGACACGCTCTTGCGTCACAGCTAGGTCCTGTGCGCCTCCTACGAATGCGATACACTCATGCCCAAGTTGATGCAAGTACTTCGTCACTTCGCGACCGGCTAGATAATTATCCGTATCGACATACGTGACATGTGATGAATCACTGAATGGTTTTCCGACGACAACGAACGGAAACTTCGAGTCTTGTAGAAATTGAACGACTTTGTCATCCGTACGGGAATACAGTACGACGACACCATCGACACGACGGCCCTGAACCATCGAGACGACACCTTCATATACTTCTTCTTCCGAGACACCTGTCGTCATATAGAGCGAATATCCATTTTGATGCGCTTTTGTACTGATTCCTCGAATGACCTCCGAAAAGAACGGGTTTTGTAGTGTTTTCGTTGCAGCACTTGGCATGACGAGACCGATCGCCTGTGTCGTTCGATTCGCTAGACTGCGTGCATGAACGTTCGGATAATATCCGAGCTCATCCATCGCCTGCCGCACCCGTTCCTTCGTCTTTTGACTGATGCGTGAACTATTCGCAATGACGCGTGATACCGTCGAGGGTGCGACATTCGCTTCCCGTGCTACATCCTTGATTGTTACCTGCATCCCCTTCACCTCACATTTCCCCTAGTTAAGTATTTTATTTTGTTTGACGTTGCATGCGTTTACGATGAACGAGAAGAAGTATGAGCGCTAAAATCGGAGCAATCGCACCAATTGCGATGATCGACCACCAGTTGACTTGTGACTTTTCGATGACATAGCTGTTCGCACTATTTGCATCAAGCGTGATCTCATAGGCGTCACCATCTTGACGCACCAAGTCTGAGAATAAAAGTCCTCTTAGACGCTGATCATCACCGATTTCTTTCGCAGACACGCGTAAGCTCGTCTTTTTTTCTCCAAGATTAATCGCGTAAACGACTTGTTGTTGTTTCGTCTCCCGTGAGTAGACTGCCATATGATCGGTTTTTGCGATCAAGCGTTGCTTCCCTGTTGCAAACGCTGGGTAGTCCTGACGCATCTCGTTCAACGTTTTTACGTACTGTTGCATCTTCTTGTTTTGATCAAATGTCATCATCATCCGGTTTCCAGGATCCTCGCCACCTGGCATCGCCACCTCTGTTCCTTGGTAGACGATCGGCATCCCCGGGGCAGCATAGAGTGCGAACAGCGCCAACCGAAGCTGCCGTTCCTCTTCGTCTGCTCCACCAATCTTTGCTTCCGTGATGAAGCGCTTGACATCATGATTATCAATGAAGGTTGCAAGTCCCTTGGCATTCGGATTAAACGTAGTATCTCGATTATAAACTGAATCGAGCTCTTCCGCTGAACCATTTTTGCGGGCAAACTGATCCTTGACTCCATAATAAAACGGGAAGTTCGTCACGGAATCAAAACCTAATTTTGAATAGGACGCGATTTTTCGCGGATCTCCATCGAATACTTCAGCCAACAAGAATAAGTCTGGATGCTTTTCTTTGACTGCTGGGATAAACGTTTCCCAAAATGAGGCTGGCACATGGCGAACTGTATCGAGCCGGTATCCGTCTATACCCGTTTCATCGACCCAGTAGTTCGCGACATCAACTAAATAATCGACGACTTCTGGATTTTCCGTATTGAAGTCCGGTAAATCGAACAGCCAGTTATTCTCGACTTCCGACGGGTTATTCCAGTTCATGATCGGTTGATTTTTATGGAACCACTCCGGTTTTTCTTTCACCATCGGATGATTTGGTCCTAAATGATTGACGACAAGATCAAGGACGACCTTGATATCCCGTTTATGCGCTTCTTTGACGAGACGTTTAAACTCTTCCTTTGTTCCGAAGTGCGGATCAATCTCGTAATAATCATCCGTCCAGTATCCATGATAACCGTTCGGACGGTTCTTAAAGATCGGCGTTAACCAAATCGAAGTGAATCCCTTTTCCTTGATGTAATCGAGACGTTTCGTCACGCCTGCTAAATCGCCACCTTGGAACGCTTTTGGATTTTCAGGATCCGCCTCTTTATCATTACTCGGATCGCCATTCTCGAACCGGTCGACCATGATGAAATACATTCGTTCTTTTTCCCAACCTGCTGCTTCACCCGTCATCGGTTGAAGCCCGATAGACAAGAGAAGCGGCAAGAGGAGAAGCATTATGCCTCGTCTCATGCCGCTGATTTCCCCCTTATGATTATCCTTTTGTTCCACCAGCCGTCAATCCAGACACGAAGAAGCGCTGGAATGCGAAGAAGAGAAGAACGATTGGAACTGCTGATAATACGGCACCTGCCGCAAATAACGTGAAGTTATTGTCGAACTGCTCCGACACCATGTTGTACAACCCGACCGCAAGTGTCTGTTTCTCAGGAGAACGCAGGACGAGCGATGCTAAAATGAAGTCGTTGAATGGTGCCATGAAGTTGAACAACGCGATGACGGCGACCATCGGTTTTGCGAGCGGTAAGATGATTTGCCAGAAGATTCGTAAGTGACCGGCACCATCCATCCGTGCCGCCTCATCGAGTTCTTTTGGAATCGTATCAAAATATCCTTTTGCAAGATACGTATTCATTGGAATCGCTCCACCCGAGTAGAGTAGGATAAGCGCCAGATGCGTATCAAACAATTCTAACATATTAAGCAAGACATAAATCGCAATAATGGCAACGAATTGCGGTACCATCTGCAACACGAGGAACAAGATCAGTGAATTTTTCCGACCGACGAAGCGATAGCGTGAAAAAATGTATCCTGTTAACGTGATTAGAGCGACGGAGACGACCATCGTGATGACGGCAATCTTGATTGTGTTTAAATACCACATGCCATAATCCGTTTTTGATGGATCGAACAAATCGAAGTAGTGAATCAAAGTCGGATTACTTGGGAAGATATCCGATGTAATACTTTTCCCTGGGTTAAGTGAAGTACCAACGACCCAAAGGAGTGGATAGACGATAATGATGGAGGCGACCGTCAAAATGAGATATGACAACGCCATGTTGATTCGGTTTTGTTTTCTCATATTAGATCATATCCTCATCTTTGAATGATTTTGAACGCTTGAACTGAATGACGGCAATCGTCATGATGAAGAACGACAACACAAGCGTGATCGCTGCTGCGAATCCATACTGCGGGTTCGCGCCAAGCGACAATTTGTAAATCCACGAAATCAAGATATCCGTTCCACCGGCCGATTGACCCGGCACTGCCGGTCCACCGTTGTTGAAGAGATAGATGATATTGAAGTTATTGAAGTTGAACGTATACTGCGTGATCAAGATCGGTGCTGTTGCGAAAAGAATCATCGGCAATGTGATCAAGCGGAACTTCTCTCCTGCTGTCGCTCCGTCGATTGTTGCTGCCTCATAAAGATCTTCTGGTATCGACTGCAAGATTCCCGTCGTCAGTGTCATGATGTATGGGAAACCTAACCACCACTGAATCCCGATCAAAGCAAGCTTCGTATACGTCGGATCTGTCATCCAGTCGACACCGTCAGTAAGACCGATCGCTGGTAACAATGTCGTATTGAAGACACCGAATGTCTCATTGAACATCGAGCGGAAGATCAAAATCGTGATGAAGGCTGGTACTGCCCATGACAGGATCAAGATGGAACGGAAGAACCGTTTTCCTTTGAGTCCTTTTTGGTTCAGCAAGACTGCAAGTCCGATACCGATTGCGATGACACCTGTCGTCGAAGCGACGGTCCAGACAAGCGTCCAACCAAGAACGCTGACGAATGTATCGCGGAAAATATCAACCGTAAAGATATTCAAGAAGTTTTGAATCCCGATCCAGTCGACCAGCTTTGCTGGAGGCGAGTTGTTGAACTTATAGTTCGTAAAAGCAATTAAGAAAGTAAAGATCAACGGTAAGACGACTGTGAACACTAAAAGTACTAACGAAGGAATCAACATCGCATACGGGAATCCATTATCGCGGAAGTTCCGTAGTTGCATCTTCAAGGAAGGTACTTCGAGGTTCATGTCGCGCAACTTACCGATTCGATACGCATCGATAAAGTTCCAGACGTAAATGGCGATACCAAAGACAAGTAAAATCAAGGCAATGATGCCCTCGACCATTAGAAAGATCGAGTGATCCCCCCTTACGCCTGGTACCTCACCGAGTGTAATCAAGCCCCAGATCGCTCCGCGATCGCCAGGACCATTTCCGGCTCCTTTGAAGAACAGTTCAAAGTTGACGAGAAAATATGATAGTACGACGACAAAAAATGTCGCGCCTTTAAGGAATTGTTTATTGTATAGTTGTCCTACTCCTGGAATGATCGACATCAGCGCCGCAATCGTGCGGTGGTTCGTCTTTTTTTCAGGCGTTGGATTCGTCGGGTGTGGTGTTGCAATCGCAGCCATCGTCCGTTCTCCTTTCCAAAGGTCATGTCTGACCTCAGGCTTCTCTTCCAACCATAAAGATGAGGGGGAATCCAAGATCCCCCTCTCTTTATCTCTTTTTCATGGATTCACGCGTTCCATTTACGCTTATTGATTGTTAGCTTCGATTTGTTGCTTGATTTGTTTGACAGCATCATCAGCTGATTTTTGTGCGTCTTGTTTGTTTGTTGCAACAAGCTGGAGTGCTGCTGCCATTGGTTCCCAAACTTGACCCATCTCAGCGATGTTCGGCATTGGCACACCGTTTTGTGATTGTGCGAAGACTGCTGCTGCGACTTCGTTATCCTTGATTGCTGCATCTTCTTGAAGCGCAGTGACTGGTGGGATCTCATTGTATTTTTCGAACATTGCTTTCGCGTTCTCTTCACCAGTGAGTGATGCCAAGAACTTCTCAGCCCACTCTGCATTTTCCGAGTATGCTGAAATCGCGTATGTTTTTACACCAACGAATGTTTTAATCGGCTCACCGTTTGGAAGTTTCGGAAGAGCTGAAGCTCCGAGGTTGATGCCTTTTTCTTTATAGCTCGCAACTGCCCATGGACCGTTCATGACAGCAACAGCTTTTTTATCGCCGAAGAGTTGGTCAAGTGCTTGACCACCGCCACCACCGATAAGACCTTTCGGGAAGAGACCTTCTTTGTACCACTTGCCGATGTAATCCATACCTTCGACAGCACCTTTGTTGTTCAAGCCGATATCTGCTGGATCCAATTTGCCACCGTTGTCTTTGAAGACATATCCGCCGTAGCCACCAATTGGACCGTGTGCGAAGTAGAAGTTATCCCAAAGCGCGAGGAATCCGTATTTGCCGTCTTTCTTTTGCTCTGTTGAGATCTTGTACAGATCGTCCATTGAAGCTGGTGCTTCTTTTAATTCATCTTTATTGAAAAGGAGGATTGGTGTTTCAACTGCTTTCGGATATCCGTAGACTTTACCGTCAAACGTTACTGCTGATTTCGCTGTATCGATGAATGGCTCAAGTGCTTTTTCGCCATCCTTGAGCTCTGCGATCAAGCCTTGGTCAACGACTGTACCGATTTGGTCGTGTGGAAGAAGCATGATATCCGGTCCTTTACCTGCTGGTCCGTCAAGTGCTACTTTCTTCTGCTGATCTGTCATCTTAACTTCTTTGACTTCGACTTTGACGCCTTCTTTTTCTTCGAACGCTTTAGCTGCTGCTTTAGTCGTTTCAGCTTTTTCAGTGTCTTCCCAGATGACGATCTTGCTTGGTTTTTTACTACCTGAATCTGAAGATGATGATTCAGAGTCTGATCCACCGCCACATGCTGCAAGTGCACCGATTGCCATGACAGATACAGAGAGACCTGCTACGAATTTTTTCATTTCCATGATTGAAATTTCCTCCCCAAGTTAACTTATGAATGATAAGTTTTAATGCACAACGTTTGCATAAAGGCACAACCATTTTCTCATGATAACAACCGAGTGGTTGTAAGCGTTTTATGAAAACGTTTGCATCACCTTTACATTTTTATTATACAATCTAAAATCCTTTTGACAAGTCCTTTTATTCAATTATTTTCTTACATTTCAAAAACTTTTTATTTTTGATTTCATTATTTGAATCAAATGCTAGATAGAATAAGTGCATAAAAAGAAAACGTTTTCATTTTTATTGTTTGCACAACATGATGCAAACGATTGCATCATACTCTCGACTTTTATCAGGAATCCTTGATTTCACGGGATTGGAATTGACTTTAAGAAAGCGCTTTACTATTCTTAGGTCGAAGACATAATCAATATGATGCAAGCGATTGCGTTAAGGAGTGACTGCCATGTTCAAAGAAGCTGTGTTTCACCGTGCGATGTCTCCGTTCGTCTATAAATATGATGAGCGAACAATCCACATCCGTTTACAAACGAAAAAAAATGACGTTGATCGCGTCGATTTGATATGGGGCGATCCATACGATTGGCATACTGAAAATCCGGATGCTGCCGATTGGAACTTCGATCCCTCAAAATCAAACTACTGGAATACATTTGAAACACCGATGAAGCGAAGTGGATCAGATGAGTTATACGATTATTGGTTCATCGATGTCGTACCTCCCTTCCGTCGTCTACGATATGGTTTCCGTCTCCATGACGGTTCAACGAGTCATGTATTCACGGAACGTGGATGGTTCGACGAAAAACCGCTCGATGATACTGGCTACTATTTCTGCGTTCCTTTTCTTAATGCAGTCGACGTATTCACTGCACCAGATTGGGTCCAGGATACGGTTTGGTATCAAATCTTCCCAGATCGCTTCGCAAATGGCGATACGACGAATGATCCAGCTGGTACACTCCCATGGAATAGTACAGCACCGACGACGACGAATCTTTTCGGTGGAGATTTCCAAGGGGTCATCGATCACATCGATTATCTCGTTGAACTTGGTATCACTGGTATTTACTTCTGCCCTATCTTCTTGGCGAAATCGAATCATAAATATGACACAATCGATTACTTAGAAATTGATCCGCAGTTCGGTACGAAAGAGAAATTCAAGGAAATGGTCGATTTGTTACACGCACATGGCATTCGTATCATGCTAGATGCCGTTTTCAATCATGCCGGCTTCCACCACAAAGCATTCGCTGATATTCGTGAACATGGTAGTCGTTCCACCTATAAAGAATGGTTCCATCTGCGTGATTTCCCACTCGTGACCGAGCCGCTACCGAACTACGATACATTTGCTTTCGTACCTGAGATGCCGAAATTCAATACCGAGAACGATGAAGTAAAGTCATACTTACTCCATGTCGCCCGCTATTGGGTCGAAGAATTCGGAATCGATGGCTGGCGACTCGACGTCGCCAACGAGGTTGATCACGCATTTTGGCGTGATTTCCGTCAAGTCGTCAAGGAAGTCAACCCTGACACGTATATCCTTGGTGAAATTTGGCATGACTCACAGGAATGGTTGCTCGGTGACCAGTTTGACGCCGTCATGAACTATCCATTTACGAATGCCGCTTTGAACTTCTTTGCCTTAGATAAGACTAAAGCAAGCTCGTATGCGAACGATATGTCGCATGTGTTGTTCTCAAACACGATGAATGTCAATGAAGTGACCTTCAATCTAATCGGATCACACGATACACCGCGTGCGTTGACGCGTGCTGGCAATAACAAACAGAAGCTTCGTCTTCTCTTGTTATCAATGTTGACGTTCTCAGGTAGTCCCGTCATCTATTATGGTGATGAAATCGGTCTCGATGGCGATCAAGATCCAGGCTGCCGAAAATGTATGCCATGGGATCCAGAGGAGCAGGATCAAGAGTTATTCGCCTATACGCGACACTTGTTACAGCTTCGAAAGCAACATAAGACTCTTGCGAACAAAGGACATATCTCTTTCGTTCATGCGAATGATGAGACGAATACAATCATCATGCGTCGCATGAGCCCGGAAGGATTGTATTATATCTACTTCAACAATTCAGATGTTCCTGTTTCATTGACCGCTCCACAAGCTGGTCGAGGGCTTGATTTATTGACGAACACGCACCAACAGACACTTGATGTCTCTCTCCCTGCGTATTCTGGAACGATCGTTCAAGTCTTATAACCATCTAAAAGCCTGTACACTCACCTTCTAAAAAAGAAGTTTTGTGTCCAGGCTTTTTGTGTATCCGTTCTCCAGGAGAGAAACGAGTTAATGAATGCCAGCGAATTAGGGTATAGGGTACAGAAAGGAGGACATCCTCCATGGAAATTTTCTTTTACGCCGGTCTCATCCTCATCGGCTTATTTACGATCAGTTATTTGAGTGAACGATTCCATGTTCCGAGTATTCTGGCCTTCATCTTGATCGGAATCGTCCTTGGATTTTATTATGACCCTCCCGAAGAGCTGAAACTCGGAGGAGAAGCGGGCATCATCGTCCTGTTCTTTTTACTCGGTCTAAAATTTTCAGTGGCGGACTTGCTGATTCAGCTCCGTTCCATTTGGAAAGCAGGAGTCATCGATATTCTACTTTCGTTTGGTGGGACTATCCTGTTGACCCTATCGTTTGGCTTTTCAGTCGCCGAATCGTTTTTAATTGGCTGTGTCTTGTATGCGACGAGTTCTTCGATTTCAGCTCGACTGCTCGATCGGGAACCGGATAAACATCAGGATGTGAATCGCTTCGTGCTGTCCCTACTCGTCTTCGAAGATTTGATGGCACCGATCCTACTGACGACGGCACCGTTCGTTTTAGGGACTGAGACGTTCTCGGTAGCAAAAATTAGTATCATCTTTCTCGGATTTGGCTTCTTCTTCATTGCTTTAATCATCATGACGTTGTTCATCCGAAGACGGAAACGTCTCGTCGATTCACTCTATCGTCATCCCGATGCCGGCATCGGAATCATCGGGTTAATCTTGTTATTTTCCGGTATCGGTATTTTATTCGGCTTGTCAGAAGTACTTGGCGCCTTCATCATCGGTATTCTGTTAACCGAACTGGATGAGACGCGTTATCTTAGACGACTAGTCACTCCGTTTCAAGACTTATTATTACCATTGTTCTTTATCACGTTCGGAATGTCATTCGAGTTGACTGACGGATTACCGATTGATCTATTTTTCTTCGCTCTTGTCATTTGGGGAGTCGTCTCTAAATTCTTAGTCGGTTACCTCGGCGGAAGGTCCTTTGGTTTATCGAATTATCATGCGATCGAATCTGGCTTTTGTCTTGGTCCACGTGGTGAATTTTCGATACTTTTCATCACGCTCGCTAGTGGTGCATTCGTGACGTTGACCGGGATATACATTTTTGTTTCTGCTTTTCTTGGAATTCTACTATTCCGTATCTCTACAGGATTGACGAACCGTACACATGCGACCGCACGAAAAATCAAAAAGAAATTGAATTAAAAAGACGTCGGCGCATCGTGCGTTTCCGACGTCTTTCTTCTATAAAGTATGCTCGATTCATCGTCCGACAAAAACAGGGCGTTTTTTTTCGATGAAGGATTCAACAGCATGACGATGGTCTTCCGTTTTTCCAGCACGTGACTGATAGATGATTTCTTGAGCAAGCATTTCCTCCAAGTTATTTTCATAACTCGCTGCTTGCAGCTGCTTGATGTATCCGATCACTTTTGTCGGACGATCTGCCAGCTGACGAGCAAAAGCTGTGACCTCTTCTACAAATTTCTCTGATTCGATACTTCGTGTTGCTAGGTTGAGCGAAACGGCTTCTTCTGCTGAAATCGTGTCACCGAGTAACGCAAGCTCCGTTGCTTTTGCCGCACCGATTAGCCGGGGTAAGAAATACGGCGCTCCTGCATCCGGGACAAGACCGATATTGATGAATCCGAGCGATAATTTCGCTTCAGCGTGGACGAGCCGGAAATCGCAGGCGAGCGTTAGTGACAAACCGGCACCTGCCGCTACACCATTGATGGCAGCGATCGTCGGTTTTTTCGATTTAGCGAGCGCCCGAACGACAGGATGATAATACTGTTGTAGATATTCACCATGATCGAGCTCAGGCGAGACGGTTTTCAAATCTTGTCCTGCACAAAAACCACGTCCTTCACCAGTCAAGACGATGACACGTACTTCCTCATCCTGATTCGCTTCTTCTAGAGCGTCTGCCAACTCTTCTAGTAAATTCGACGTTAATGCATTCAGTTGTTTGGGTCGAGCTAGCGTTAGCGTTGCGATTTGATCCTTGACGACATAATGCATTTCTCGTTTCATCGGATTCCCCTACCTTTAAAAAATGAATGATTGTTCATTATGATGTATTCGTGATATTTTATGAAAATCCTTTTAAATCTCTTTTTTTTCGATGAAAGACAAAAAACCCTCTTTCATTATGAAAATCGAAGGCGTATAGTTTCAAAAAGATAAAGAAACACTATTCGTTTTATGAAACAAAGGGGATTTATTTATGAAAACAGTCAAGCAACCAAGCTTATTCCACATTACGTGGCCATTATTCATTGAGATTGCATTGCATATGAGCCTCGGGATCATTGCAACGTTGATTTTAAGTTATTACTCGGATAGCGCTGCTGCAGCAGTCGGTGTATCCAATCAAATTTTGAATATCTTCATTATTCTCTTTAACATCACCTCGGTCGGTGCAACGATCATCATTGGTCAGTACCTCGGTGCAAGAAAGACGCAAAACGCTCGTCAAACGGCTCGTTCTGCTTTTGCGATTAACTTGTATACCGGTCTCATCGTTTCTCTGACCGTCGTGTTGTTCGGAAGACAACTTCTTGGATTTTTCTCGTTAGAAGGAGAGACGCTCGTCTATGGCGAAACGTTCATTAAGATCGTTGGTCTATTCCTTTTCTTAGAAGCCATCTCATTGACACTGGGTGCGATTCTCCGGAGTCATGGATTCACTAAAAATGCTATGTACGTCACGCTACTCATGAATTTCGTTAGTGCTTTTGGTAACGTCATCGCTGTTCTTGGACTCTTCGGCATTCCCGTTCTCGGTGTTGCTGGTGTCGCTTGGTCGATTGTCGTCGCCCGGACAATCGCTGTCCTTGTGTTGTTCTTTGTCGTTTACCGCAAACTTTCTTTACGTTTTACAGTAAAAGACTTGATTCATTTTAATCGTGAAGATGTGAAACGAATCATGAACATCGGAATCCCATCTGCTGGTGAAGGGATCTCCTATCAATTCTCACAACTCATCATCACAGGATTCATCGCAACAATTGGTGAAGCAGCGTTGTCTGCTCGTGTTTATGTATCAAACATCACGATGCTTTGTTTCCTATTCACGCTTGCCATCGCTCAAGGAACGCAGTTACTCGTCGCACGCCAAGTTGGTGCGCAACAATTTGAACAAGCATATGGACGTGCTGTGAAAACATTGAAGATTGCTGTTTTCGCAAGCTTCATCTCAGCTGTCGCTCTTGCTTCATTCGGTTCATCGATTCTATCAGTGTTCACATCGAGTCCTGAAATCATTGCAATCGGTATCCCACTACTCTGGGCAAGCGTCATTCTTGAACCAGGTCGCGCGATGAACATCGTGCTCATGGGAACTCTTAAATCGGCAGGAGATGTTCGTTTCCCTGTCGCCATCGGTATTCTATCGATGTGGGGAATCGCGGTCGTCCTCAGTTATACGCTTGGTCTTGGTTTCGGTCTTGGATTACTTGGAATCTGGATTGCCTTCTCTGCTGACGAATGGTTCCGTGGCATTTTCGCCATGAAGCGTTGGCATGGACGGAAATGGGTCCAATACTCACTCGTCAAAGGAGAAACACATGAGCAAAACGAACGTCGAGAGGCTTCTGAAGCAGTCTAAGATTGACTTCGAATCCCTCACTTATCCTGTTGATCTTGATGATTTATCTGCTGAAGCCGTCGCTAGAAAGATTAATTACCCCCTTTCGACCATTTTTAAAACCCTTGTTTTGAAAATGGTCGAAAATAAATATGTCTTCGTCGTCATTTCGGGGGAAGAAGAACTCTCTCTAAAGGCAGCGGCTAAAGCATTGCATTCGAAAAAAGTCGCGCTTGTTCCGATGAAGGAGTTAGAAGGCCTGACTGGCTATATTCGAGGCGGTGTCTCTGCAATCGGTGCTAAGAAGAATTTTCAGGTTCTCTTATCGGATCGTGCTATCCATGAACCATTCATCATCATATCCGCTGGAAAACGTGGACATCAAGTTCGGTTGAATCCTCATGATTTTTTATCTTTCACTCAGGGGATTCTCTTTACGAACGGCTGAATTCCATCTCCTAATTATGGTATGATGAGTAGTATCGATGAAGTGGCAGGAGGAATCATTTTGTGGAAAGATCGTGTTCGTAATTCAATACCCAACCTATTTACGTTCGGAAATCTGTATTGTGGTTTTTTAGCCATCGTCATGGCAGCAAAAGGTGATTTTCAAAATGCCACCTTACTAATCGTCATCGCGATGATGCTTGATAGTCTGGATGGACGTCTTGCTCGGATGCTTGGTGTAGCAGGCGACTTCGGAAAAGAACTGGACTCATTAGCAGATATCGTGACATTCGGTGTCGCACCTGCAATGATGGCCTACTATACGTATTTCTATGAATTCGGAGAAGTTGGTTTACTAATCTCTGCTCTGTTCCCGTTGTTTGGCGCATTTCGTCTTGCTCGTTTTAATTTATCGGCAACGAATGTGGCATCTGCTTATTTTTCAGGTGTACCGATTACAGCGGCAGGTGGTATTTTGGCCGTCGTCACGTTGTTTAGCGGACGAATGAACGACTTGATGGTCCCACTCGTCTTTACAGGTCTTGCCTTCTTGATGGTCAGTCGTGTCAAGATTCCAAGTTTTAAAGACATTCCCGTTCCGCGCCATACGTTCGTCATCACCTTTACGTTGCTGTACGTGACGTATGTCATGATTGCGCGTAGCAATGAGTGGTCGACGTTTTGGTTCGTTGCTGTTCCGTTGTATATCGCGTTTCTCCTTTTCTCGTTCATCAAAAAGAAGAAGCAAAAACAACATTCAAACGGATGATGATAGGAAGTGGTTCGGTTTCTCTTGCGAGAAGCCGGACCACTTTTTTTATAAGACCGCTTCTCCCTCGCTCGTTTTCAAGATATATGGGTATACTTATGACAGAAGCTATTTTGGAAATGGAGGAATGTCACGCATGGAGCAGTTTCATAAACGTCTTTGGATTTTCTTTTCGATTTGGTTCACCATCGGCTTGATCTTAGTCGGTTTTTCGTTACTTCCCCCTTGGCTCGAGTGGGCCAATGCCGTCTTTTTATTCGCTTCCGGCTTATACGCAGCTCTCTATTTTTGGCATGTCTTACCGAAGGGGCGTCTTGTCATCCCCTTTATCTTCTTTGGTTCGATCATCATTGAGTCGATTGGGGTCCATACCGGTTGGCCGTTCGGAACATATCGTTACGAGTCGGATTTCGGTGTCCAATTATTAGGTGTACCGATTACGATCGGGGCTGCATGGCTATCGGTCATGGGGGCGAGTCTCGCTTTCTCCCGTTTGTTCTCGTTTCGCTATAGTACATTGATTCTCGTTCCATTGTTTGCCGTCTGGCTCGATTTAGCGATCGATCCTGTTGCTGCTAACGTGAAATCGTATTGGCTTTGGCAAGACGGTGGCTGGTATTACGACATTCCGACACAGAATTTCTTCGGGTGGTATGGAACGGCGCTCGTCTTTTCCTTTTTCATCAATCGATATCAAGTCAAGGCGACGGATGCCGCACTCGAACAAAACAATCAGTATCTCTTTTTGATGTTGCACACTTTATTCGGTGTAACAGCAGGAGTTGCTGGTCTCTATGGCGTCACTTTGGTCAGCTTAAGTGCATTCATCGTCTATTTCATTGTGAAACGAGGGGTTATCGTTGAAAGAAGCAAACAAAAGCAAATTAGCTGAATCCGTATTTCATACGTATGTCGATCATGCTTTGATCCGACGTCATTTCCACCGTGTCTTATATCGAGCAGACGATTTACCTGTCCCGGGTCTCATGCTTGCTACACACAGTTCTTGGTGGGACGGTATGATTCTTTTTCATTTGGATCAGACCTGTTTCCATCACGACCCCTATGTCATGATTGATCAAGCAGGGCTTGCTCGTTTCCCGTTTTTCTCCCGTCTCGGAGCTTTCTCTGTTGACCGGACATCATTCGCTGATATCAAGACAAGCCTTCATTATGCAAAAGAACGACTTCAAAATGGCAGCAGCGTCTGGATGTTTCCTCAAGGCGAAGAACGTCATCAAGAGGACCGTCCGCTTCGCTTAGCAAGTGGTGCCACACATTTGACGCGTCATACGGATTACGTGTCTCTCGTCGCCTTTTATTATTCATATGGTCATGAACAGCAACCGGACGTCTATATCCGGACGCGTCGCTTTCATCCATTACCTGACGAACGGTCAAGTGCTCAGGCAAAACGACTGACAGCAGAACTAACTGATTTATACGACGACATTCGAGCAGATGCAATTGCGGAACGTGTTGATTTGTATCGCTGTATCTCTACCCGAAGGGAACCACTTCCTGCACGAACGGAGCGCTGGTTACGGGCACTTCGGTCATGAGTTGGTTCTTTCTCTTCTTCGCTCTAGCTGTCTGTCTCTATACATGGATCAATTTAGCTTTTCTACCACGATTAACGGATCCCGTTCAACCAGATAGTCTAGCAATCTGTATCCCGTTACGGAATGAGGAGCGTAATGTACGAAAATTATTAGACGCATTAGAACCTGCTCTGACACCAGGGATGCACGTTTACTTATATGAAGACCGCTCGACCGATCGGACGCGTGAGTTATTGCTCGATCGGATTGGTCAAGACGACCGTTTTACAGTGATTGATGGTCTTCCCTTACCAGCAGGCTGGGCAGGAAAGGTTCATGCATGTCATCAACTCGCGAAACGAACGACAGAGGACTATCTGTTATTTCTCGATGCTGATGTGACACTGACACCTGATGCGATTTGTCGCTTATACGGAACGTTACGAACAGAACGAGCCGTTTTCCTTTCCGGTTTCCCGTCCTTTCCTGTACCGACGTTTCTCGGAAAGTGTTTGATTCCAATGCAACATGTTCTTATCGCGCAACATCTTCCGATTCCGTTTCGCAAAGTGAAGCATCCAGCGTTTGCTGCAGCCAACGGCATGGTCGTTCTCGTCGAACGACACGCGTATGACCAAGTCGGTGGACATGAAAGCATCCAATCGGCTCTCGTTGACGATTTAGAACTTTGTCGTACGTTTAAACGACACGGGTTGACGACGACGCTCGTCGAAGTCGCCCCAGCAGTCTCTTGTGATATGTACGCCACGAACGAAGAAGTCTGGCAAGGTTTTCTAAAGAATGTCTTTCGTGGGATGAACGATTCTTATATCGTCGGATCATACTTTCTACTCTTTTACTTGGTTCAAGCAAGTGTCCTACCTTATCTCATCCTCCACCCATCCTGGCAGATGGGTTTCGCACTGATTCTTCTTTATTTAGCACGATTTCAAATCGATCGTGCGGCACGAATCCGACATGTTTGGTGGCTCCATCCACTGGCGGTATTCCTTTATGTCATCTTGCTAGCAAGTGCGATGATTCGAAGCTTTAGGAAACGGGAAATCACATGGAAGGGTAGGACCTATTCATAAGGAGGAATCAGTAGCATGAAACATATAGCTGTCATCGGAGCCGGTCTTGGTGGACTCAGCGCTGCTATCTCATTAGCAGCAAAAGGATTTCGCGTCACGGTCATCGAGCGCAATACACATATCGGCGGCAAAATGATGCCAATCGTCACAGAAGGACATCGCTTCGATTTTGGTCCGAACACGATCACGATGCCGGAAGTTTTTCAGTCTGTCATTCTTGAATCCGGTGCGGATCCCGATGAGTACTTTACATTCACGAAACTTGAGCGTCATACGGTCAATCACTTTTCCGACGGAAGAACATTAACATTCTCGTCTGGACGCGAAGCGATGCGGACAGAAGTAGATCGTTTCACGAACGGTCAGTTGGCGAAGAACGATATTACGGGTTACCAAGAAGAAGTGGCGAAGTTGCATACGATCGCAAAACAACAATTCTTTACGAATATTGATTCGTATATCCGCCCCTCCCTCTGGCGAGACATGTTGAAAGTGCATCCCTTTCAAAACCTTCATGGGTTGCATAAGCACTACTTTAAGGATAAAGGGTTAATTCAGGCACTCGATCGTTATGCGACGTATATCGGGAGTAGTCCGTATCAAACACCCGCTACCTTCAGTTTAATCGCTCATTTAGAACTAAATGACGGTGTCTACTTCACAAATGGCGGTAATACAGCAATCGCAGAAGGGTTCGCCCGACGTGCAAAAGAACTAGGTGTCGTCTTCCGTCTTGGCGATGAAGTGACACAGATCGAAGTCGTCGATGGACAAGCAACGGAAATTGAATTGAATCACTTGGAATATCTCCCAGTTGACTTCGTCGTCATGAACGGTGATTTGTTGACACAATATCCACGTCTGATCTCAGAAACGGCACGACCTGATTTTAAAAATCCGACACCTGCTCAAGTCGAACCATCGATTTCGGCCTACGTCCGATGCATCGGTCTCTCACGTCGAATCGAAGGGCTGGCTCATCATAACGTCTTCTTCTCTTCGGATTACGAAGCTGAGTTCAAGGCACTCTTTGATGAAAAACGTTACGCTGAGGAGCCGACGATCTATATCTCGAATTCTTCCGTCACAGCACCAGAAATGGGACAAGCGGGTGACAACTTATTCGTGCTCGTCAATGCACCGGCAACAGATACTGGACATGCGATTGATTTTGATACGTATGATCAACTGATCAATCAACGATTGCAGTCCTTTGGAATTGATATTTCTTCCGATGTCGTCTTCGAGCAACGGGTCACGCCACAGGATATCGAACAAACCTTCTTTGCCTATCACGGCTCATTGTATGGCTTGTCATCCAATGGCATCCGGTCGTCTTTCCTCCGTCCGAGCAACCGTTCAAAGAATGTTCACAATTTGTTTTTTGCCGGTGGATCAACGCATCCTGGTGGTGGTAGTCCAATGGTGACGCTTTCAGGAAAACTAGCAAGTGAACGAATCGTCTCCGCTGTCGCCGCTACCCTGTGAACGTTATGTGAATTGCATATCAATCACTTGTACGGACAACTAAGATTTGATACGATTACTTCGAGTTCAAGAGGTAGTGATTGACCCCACATCCTCAATCAAGCGCAAGGTGACTTCCCCGAGTCAAGAGCGTTGAAGAACTTACTTTTTCTAACCAGCGAAATCAAATGGGACCCACCCATTTCATCACGTGACTCATCGTGTGTCCATTCGCATGACTTACGACGTTCCCCCTTAGATCGTCTCATCCGAATGGTCCACAGATAGCTCGATAAAGAAAAGACCATCCCCGTGGTCGAAACAGACCTATCTCGTAGTCCAGATGTTCGCTCTGGTGTAGAAGTAATCTGAGACTCCCCGGTCTCAGACCATAGAAAAAAGACCTTGGTCCCCGCCAAGGTCTTTTTTCTATGGTCATGTATTAAATCGTTGCAAGTAACTTCATTTTTTGCCAACGGCTGACGTACGCCCGTTTTGTAAAGACGTCGTAGTGATTATCCCGCGCTGCATCGAGTATACCACGGTACAGGAAGGCAGCAGCCTTCAGAGCACGCCGACTCTCTCGTGGATACCGTTCAAACGATGGAATCGCTGCGTCATACAGATGCTCTGCTCGAAGTGCAACCTCTTCCCAGAGACCGATGAAGTCTCCTGAAGGACGACCAGCGAGTAACGACTCCGCTGTGACACCGTATGTCTCCATCCATGAATGAGGCAAGTAGATACGGCCGCGTTTTGCATCTTCACCAACATCTCGTAAAATATTCGTTAATTGCATCGCGATTCCAAGATCGATAGCAGACTTACGGAGATCAGGCTGTTGCGGTGCAAGGATGGGCAACAACATCAAACCGACCGTACTCGCTACGTAGTAGCTGTATTGCTCTGTCTCTTCAAGCGTCTGATAACGATTTTTCTCGATATCCCAACGCATCCCTTCCGCGAGCTCAAGGAATGGTGTCTCATCCATTTCATAACGTCCAAATACGTCTGCCAACGCAATCCATAACGGTTTATCTAATACTTCGCCATCACGGAATCGTTTGAATTCATTCAAGAAAGCTAGTAAACTCTCTTTCGGCGTATCCGACTCATCGACGGTATCATCGAGGAACCGGCAAAATGTATAGATGGCATAAACAGCTTGTCGATCTGCTTTTGGTAAGAGTGAAAAGGCTTTATAGAACGTCTTAGATCCGGACTGAATGACTTCCTCACATTTGATATACGCGTTCTGGATCGTCACTGAATTCATGTTTCCACCCCATCTCTTGTTCCATTCGGTTTACGAGTATCGTTGCGCCCATCATGACGACTGGTACTCCTCCACACGGATGCACCGATGCACCGACGGCATATAATCGATCGATATCCGGATACGGTTTTGCCTGTGTCTTTAAGGCAGCCGATTGGCGAATCGTCGGCGCAATCCCAAAACTACCTCCCTGATATAATCCAAAGGCCTGTGCATCATTCGGTGTACGAATCTTCATTTCTTGTATCTTTTCCCGGAATCCCGGATGATGATGCTCGATTTTTTCAAGTACAGTCTCAATGAAGTCTACTTCTTCATAATCTTCTACACCATAGCCTCGCGGAGAAGGAATTAATGAGTAGACGACACTATCGTCTGTTCCTGTTAAACTACGGTCAATCCGACTCGGATGGAACAGATAGACTGCCGGATGTTCTGGTAATCGTCCTTTTTTAAAGATATTCGTCATGAGCGGTTCCAAGTCGTTTGGCATCAAAAAGCGATGCACCGGTAAATCGACTTTCCCTTTCATCTTGAAATACAGCAGTAGCGTACCGCCTGAAGGCGTATAGGTCTTAGGTTGTTTACCTTCTACAAGACGTTCCATCAATGGAAACTCTCCGTTTAATACGATTTGATCGAATGCTTCCTGTGTGCCATCTTGTAAGACGATTTCCTTCGCCTGTCCTTGGTCGATGACGATTCGTTCAACGGGTGCTTCGAAGACGAATCGGACACCACGTTCGACTAATGTGTCGTACATGCGTTCAGCAAGCGAGAAATAGCCACCTTTTACATACCAGACACCTTCTGCTTGTTCCCGGTACGGAATCAAACCGTAAATCGATGGTGTTGTATAAGGGTTTCCGCCGATATAAAATGTCGGAAAACTGTATGCCATGCGCAAATATTTACTCTTGAAGTATCGCTTCAAATGGTCATGTGCAGTCTCTAGAGCATGCATCTGTAATAATGGACGCATCATGTCTGGGTGCAACAACTCCGTCTTCCGACGATAACCACGTTCTAAAAATTTCGATACACTCGTCTCATAATCCTTTTCTTTTTGATGCATGAATTCATAAAATCCACGACCTTCACCGAATTGACGTTCGATCGCGATCGCTTGATCCACGACATCGGCTACTTTCGTAACGACCGTACCATCGTCGAAGTGAAGGTCATACAATGGATCGACCCGTTCAAGTTCTACTCCCGTAACTCCGGCTTCTGCCAACTGCTCTTTTAACTTGCCTGGCATCAGAACGATCGTCGGACCTTCATCGATGCGGCCACCCGATTCAAAATCGACGGATCGTAATCGACCACCGACATGCGCTTCTTTTTCAAAAATCGTAATCTCGACTCCAGGATGTCTTGCTGTCAGCAAAAGCGCTGCATGCAGTGTACCGACACCGGCTCCTACGAATCCTATCTTCATGTCCGCACCCCTTCTTTTTTGAGCACGAGTTCTGCCGTAATACGCGCGGATTCGAAAATCGTCGGTAATCCGCTACCCGGATGTGTGCCACCTCCGACGAGATACAGATGATCGAGCTCTTCAAATTGATTATGCGGTCGGAAATACATCATCTGTGTCAACTGATGACCGAGATTGAATGTCGCGCCTTGATGAATCCCCATCGCTTCCCAGTCGTCTGGCGTGAACATCTCTTCGACTTCGATTGCCGCTTCAATCCCTTGATATGGTGAACGCGTTTCAAGAGCGTCCAGAACACGGCGACGTAGCTTCGGTCCTTCGATCGACCAATCAAGTTCCGAGTAATTGTTCGGTACCGGCACTAGGACATACATAGCAGACTTGCCTTCAGGTGCTAGCGTTGAATCAATCACGGATGGATTTTGGACATAGAATGAAAAGTCATCCGACAATTCTAAAGTCTGCGTCATCTCGCGAACGTTTTTCTCATAATCCTCTGCAAAGTAAATCGTATGGTGTGGTGCATCGAACGTCCGGTTGACACCAAGGTATAACATGAACGTCGAACACGAGAATTTTTTGCGGTCAATTTTTGGTCGGGACCATTTTTTCAAAACCCCTTCCGGCACCAGATGATTCATCGCATGTGCGAAATCGGCGCCGATGATGACTTCATCGAATAACTCATGTTGACCTGACTCGAGGATGACTCCTTCGACAGCTTTTCCGTTTAAAATCAATTGTTCGACGCCCGCACCCAACTGTACGGTTCCGCCTAGCTCCTCAATCGCACGTTGCATTGCAAGCGGTACTTGATGCATCCCACCAATCGGATGGTGGACACCGTAAGCATGTTCCATGTAAGACAAGATCGAAAAACCACCCGGACATTCCCAAGCTGACATGCCTAAGTATTTCGCTTGGAATGTAAAGGAATACTTCAATTCTTCGCTCGTGAAGTAATCGGATAAAACATCATAAAGCGATCGTCCGAGCGATAGGCGTGGCAGTGCCGTTAAGACACGCGGTGATAAGTAATCCGTCAGCCGATCGTGACGTGTCTGTAAGATTGGCATGAGTTTTCCAAGCTTAAGTGCTTGCTCTGCCATGAATCGATCGTACCCTTCTCCGTTTCCAGGAAATTGTCGTTCGATTGCCTCTTTCATCCGGTCCCGATCCGTCGTCATCGTAAACTCCTCTGTTCCTCCTTTGAAATAGAGTGTATACATCGGATCAAGTGCCTTTAAATCTAAATAATCTTCTAACCGAAGACCGGCTTCGTGAAAAACGTTTTCTAAAATATGCGGCATATTAAGGAATGTTGGTCCTCGATCGAACGTATAGTCACCTAGCTTGACGGCAGAAGTTCGTCCACCGACTTGCGTTTGTTTTTCGTAAACGGTGACGTCTACTCCTTTTCCTGCTAATAACAAGGCACATGCAAGTCCCCCAGGTCCTGCTCCAATCACTGCTACGCGTCGCTTCACCCAAATCTCTCCTTTTTATCTCTCATCGTTTCAACTATTATACTAAGCACATAGTAAAAGCAACAAATTTAAACTGTCTTCCAACTGTAAAAACGCCAGACTTCGCTTAGGAAGTGGCGTTTGCAGTGACGATATACCAGGCACCTTCTTTTAAGAATGGTGTGATCGAAATGTTTTCAAACCCAGCTTTCGTTAGATCTTCTTTCAATTCTTCCTTACTTGGTAATGGATACAGATTCTCATGCAACGTCATGAAGGCATTGAATGCTGCTGAGAAAGGTGCACCATGTGAACTGTCACGTAATGGTGTGACGAGAATGACTGTTCCATCATCCTTGACGAAACGACGAACTCCTTTTAATAGTGCAAGGCGTTCCGGTTGCGGGAAGTAATACAAAATATTATTCATCATGACACCGTCATATGTCTCTTTCACATCAAACGTTTTGATGTCTCCAACGACAAAATCAATCTCTCCGCTCGTATCTCGTCGTTTTGCTTCTGCGATGACGGATTCTTCAATATCGATTCCGGCAAGTCGTAAGTCCGGCAATGCCTCATGGATTTTACGGAGATACCCACCATAAGCACAACCAATATCAAGTAGTGAGGTCAGATTACGACTCCGAATGATATGGCGTACTGCTGGGAAAGCAACAGTCTCAACGAGAGCTGAAGTTTCAGCTACGATGTCTCCATGTTCCTCTCCATTAAAAGTCTTTTGTTGACCCTCTTCTAAAAATTGAGGATAAGAGAATAATGCTGGCAAGTGCAACTCCATCATTTCCGATAACATGAATCCGATACTCCGATCGTCTGATTGAGAGAGTTCCGGAAGAACATGGCGAGTCGCTGTATAGCGTAAATCTTTTTTCTTCAAGTGACCGACTGCAACGCCGACTTCGAACCAGCGGGATAACGCTTCCTGTGTCAGCGGACGCTGCATCCGTAGCTGTGCCTCTGCTTGTGTTGCTCCTGTTTGAAGAGCATCGAATAATCCATATTTATAACCGATATACCCATGCCAAAGTGGTAACACCGGTTCTGCGCGTTTCATCCATTTTCGTGCTCGGAAAACTTTCGTCCATTCCTTCAACTGTGCCACAAGCGTTCCCCTCTCTACTGTTTAATACATCCCTTTTCCCAAATAACAACCACTTGTAAACAAAAATTACTAACGAACATGACAAAAAGAGTCCTTTTCAACCTATGAGGTCGAAAAGGACTCTTTGATCCCGCATGAACTTAGAAGAATTTCATACCGTATGGGAGTGAATAGCCTAGGAATACTGTCACAAGGACGAGCACGATGAATCCGATGACGAAACCGGAATAAGCTTTTCCTTTTTTAAGTCGAACAAGTGTCAACTCTCCGAAGATGAGCGATAGTAAGCCAAGTGTAATCTTCGCATGGTAGAGTGGGTCTGGATTTTCAGACATCCCCATAATTTTGATGTACAGATAAAGACCTGTCGCGAACGTCAATAAGAGCAACAGACGGAATGCCATATGAATCCCTTTTGCAGCTTTTTTGTTGTTCTTGTACATCGAAAAAGCGACGAAGAACGTAACCAATAAAAGTACCCAAAGTAAGACGTGTGTGTGAACGAATGCTGTGATTGGCATTTCATTTCCTCCTTTCTTTTCCTATTTCATCGTATCTGATTTCAGGACGAACACCTAGTGTTATTTTGTTGATATATGGTTTTTTCAGGAGATTGTCACATGTGTAGACTGGACAAGTGGGAATTTGACGGTAAAAAGACTACCTTCCTTCACGACTGACTCGACATGAATTTCTCCACCATGACCCGTGACGATTTCCTTACAGATAGCTAGTCCTAGACCAGTCCCACCAATTTTTCGACTATCCGAGTTATCGACGCGATAGAACTTTTCGAATAGACGACTCAGCGATTGTTCTGGAATTCCGATTCCCTCATCTCGAACTTGAAGAATGACTTGATCAAGTGATGTCGTGAGTACGACATCGATCGCACCACCAGATGGTGAATATTTCACCGCATTATTCAATAAATTATTGAGCAACTGTCTGATTTTTTCTTCGTCTGCTTCAATGACAGGCAACTGATTTCCCTCGTGACGGAACGTAATCCGATGAGCCTGTGTCGAAGCCGCATAAAATTGTGTCGTTTCTTCAGCAATCGTATAGATGTTCACGGATGCTTTTTTATACGATTGTGTGCCCGACTCCATGCGCTGGACATCTAAGAAATCATTGACGAGATTCGCAAGACGTTCCGTTTCGGAATGGATCGTCCGCAAATATCGATCTTGGCGCGACTCTTCGATGTCTCGGTTGAGCATGAGTTCTGTAAATCCGTAAATCGAAGAGAGTGGCGTCCGAAGTTCATGAGAGACAGTTGAAACGAGTTCTGATTTCAAACGATCCATTTCAGTCTCTTTCGTCACATCACGCATGACGAGCATCGTTCCTTTATGTACGTGATGGATGTGGATCACCTCGACATAAAATTGAATGAATACCGTTTCGTTTCGAATCGAGAACTGTAAACTATCAGTCGGTAATTCTCCACGCAGAACTGCATCAACATAACGGCTAAAGACTTCTGGTTCGTCGACAACGGATCGAATGACTTCTAAGCACGTTTGCAATGTCTCCTGTTCAGTCTGGACACCATAACGTAATTCCGGGAATAAATCGTATAATGGTCGATTGACGAAGACCTCTTCTTTACCCGGTTCAAGATAGATGACGGCCTCTCGAATCGAATCGAGAATCCGCTCCGTCTTCGTTTTCTCTTTCGTCATCTCGTCAAACAGACGCATCCGTAAAAGCGATAGCGATAATTGGCGGGAGAAGGACATGACATCACGCATCTGTTCGTTCGTAAACTGATCGCGGTAACGGACAAGGTAGATGTACGCAATGATATCATCTGCAGTGGGGTCGAGAATCGGTACAGCTGTTTCGTACATATAGTACGGATATGGCAATGGATGATTGCTTGCGACTTGTTTAGAAGAATGAACAGGTGACTTTAGTGACTCAGCTCGTTTTAAGAGAGACGCATCGTTTTGAAGCAGCTGTTCTGCCAATTCATCCGTCATTCCATACGTAACGACAGAATAACTATCTTCTTCATCAACAAATACTAATGCACCAATCTCAGAATCCGTGATCGTGACGAGCTTCTCGATGATTTCCGGATAAGCAGTCAACGACTCACGCGCCGCGAGCGTTTCTGTCAAATCATTCCGATACTGCAGATGTTGCTCATTCCGCATCGTCAGCTCTAATGCTTCTTCGAGTTCTTCTTGCTGTGCTTGTAATTCTTCCTGCTGTGCTTGCAATTCTTCCTGTTGCGCTTGTAATTCTTCATTTTTCGCTAATAAATGCTGCTTGTTCTCGGAAATCGAACTTGCCATCTGATTGAAGGATAACGCCAGAATTCCGATTTCATCTTTACGATTCGGTACTTTGACGCTCGAAACATCTTCACCGTTCGCAAGCCGTTGACTGTTCTTGACGAGAGATAATAATTCCATCGTGATGCGGCGGATAAACGGATAAATAAAGAAAATCAAGACGGCAAGTAAGACGACGATATTCGCTAACCAAATCAGCTGTGTCGTCCGGATTTCCCGTTCCAGTTGGTCGCTCGTCCGTTGTGCCCAATCCTCTAAAAATTCACGATAACCGCCGAGTGCTAGCTCGCTCTTATTGATTTCCGAGAGTACATCAATGTTTCCTTGAGCATCTAATTGAATCTTACCTTCAGCTAATAATCGCTGACCAAGTGGCAGTTCAGCAAGTGTTGTTCCTTTTAAGAAGGATTCCGTGACATCTCCAGATTCTTTCGCTTCGACATACGATTGAATAAGCGGCAAAATCGCATCGAAATAATAACCATACAATTCTCTCGAGGACTGGGCGAATGCCTTTCCTTGATCATAAATCGCATTTTTTTCGAACCATTCTGTTTGCTGATCAATCTTATCTTGTTGAGCCATGACTTGATTGTATAGATCACCATTCCCCATCAAGGCATAACCGCGCATGTTGAACTGGACATCCTGCCACTCTTCCCATAAAGCACCCGCACGTGCACTCCGGTCACGGATATCTTCTAATTTCGCCCGAGTCGCCTGCAGTTTCGTATCGGTGTAGTTGTAGACGATCAATGATGAAATCATCAATGTAGCTAATACGACATAAAAGGAGGCCATGAGTTGACGTCCGATTTTTCGATTAATCCACTTGGTGATCACTCAGTATTCCTCCCACGACATCAATCAGTTCTAACGGACTAAAGGGCTTCGAGAAAAAGTAATTCGCTCCGATTTCTTCTGCTCGTTCGCGGTCTGATTGTTGACTTTTAGCCGTCAACATCATGATTTTTAAGTGTTGCTTATCTGGATGTTGTCGGACTTTTTCGATGACTTCAATCCCTGTCATTCCAGGCATCATGTAATCGAGTAAAACGAGATCATACTCAGCGTTCATGATTTTTTGATACGCTTCGTCACCGTCCGTCGCTTCGTCAATCGTATATCCTTCATCTTCTAGTGTATCGAGTACTAACATGCGTAAGACATCTTCGTCTTCTGCTAATAAAATACGCGCCATCTATTAAAACCTCCCAAAATTATCCATCATCAAAGTGACATATCTTCTTTATTTTACACAGTTCCTTCACAATAAGAAACGGAAATCACTTCAGAAACTGATTTTACCTCCTTCTTCTTCATCCCTCTTTCGACCCATACTAAAACCTCCCTCATCTCTACCTAAAGTAGGAGGATGAGGAAGGTCTCAGTAATTTAAATTAAATCAATCGTTTCTTCTAAAGCAAACGCATAGATGACCTTGCGTGAAATTCGAATATGAAGAATCGCTTCTAACGCTTCTTGATACAGATTCAACTGAGTTGCGTATCGATCCCGTAACACATCAGCAGGTGTCTGTCCGACTTCTGTCGTGACGATTTGATCCGATTTATAATCGAGCAAGATATATGACTCCCCATCCTGAATCAAACAGTCGACGATTCCTTGCATGACTGCGTCATCCACTGGACCTGTCCAGTCTTTCCGGAAACGCGATGCCCCGATCTTATATGTGAACGGCAACTCCCGATAGACGTGGTTCGTCCGTAATCGTTCGCTGAACAATTGTCCGATTTCAGAGTCGAGGAACCCTTGTAACTGTGCTGTCGCTTCCCGCATCGTCGTCGCTTCAATCGGCGTAATTCGTTCCGTCGCTTCCCATTGATCAATTTGTTGCGAAATCGATTCGTCCGGTTCATACAATTGCATCGCTAGGTGTAAGACCGTTCCTCGTTCCGCTCCACTTAAAACAGGTCCGAGGAATTGTGGCGTACGGTAATACGTCGTCTGGCGATATGTCGTTTCGAATGCTGCACGTTCTAGCTGTTCCGCCCGCTTCAGTTCCGTGACGGTCTGTTTTGCTGCCGTCTCTGTCGCAAGTGCATGCGGATACTGATATGAAAATGCCGCTTCGACAATTTCTTTGACTTGCGAATTAATCGGCACATCGATTTTTTCAAGCTTCTGGACGTGTTCAAGTTGCTCCACGAGTGTTGAGATTTCTTGATACGGTGCTAACTCCTCTAACGACATCACACGAAGCGACCAATCCGTCTCATCCGGACGTAGTAAACCACTGCGTAAGACTGCCGGAACGACCCATTCCGCATAACTCTTCGCTTGGCGCCGGTCATTTTCAGGTAGTAAGACTTCATCTGGTGGCGTCATCTGCCAAGTCATCATTTGATTTTCTAAGTCCTTGACTGTTCCGACGAGAATCAACTTTTCCTTCGCTCGAGTCATCGCAACATACAAGACGCGCATCTCTTCTGCCTTCATCTCTCGATCCATTTCCCGGCGGATGACTTCTTTTAAGAGTGTCCCAGATCGCAAACGACGAATCGGATCAATCGCATCCAGGGCAATACCATACGTCTTATGCAACTGAATCGCCTGCATTTGATCCTGTTTATTGAATTGCTTCGTCAATTGGCTGACGATCGTCACGGGGAACTCGAGTCCTTTTGATTGGTGGATTGTCATGATGCGAACGACGTCCTCGTCTTCTCCAAGCGAACGGGCTTCTGCGAAGTCTTCTCCTCGTTCAATTAATCGATTGATCAGACGAAGGAAACGATAGAGACCACGATAACCGGACGTCTCATATTGCTTCGCTCGCTCATATAAAGCGTTTAAGTTGGCTTGACGACTTTTTCCTCCGGCGAGACAGCCGACGTACTCAAAATAGCCGGTCTGATCAAAGAGCGATCGAATGAAGGCAGGTAGGGCACTCCCACGCGCTTCAGTTCGCCATGATTGAATCTGACGGATGATTTCATCCATTCGAATTCCGAGTGATGATTCCTCTGCCGCCATTGCTAGCGCTGCCTCATAAAAGCTTCCTTCTTTTTGTTTTGCTCGAATCCGTCCTAAATCTCGATCCGCCACCCCAAAAATCGGCGATCGTAACAAACTCGCGAATGGGATGTCTTGAAGCGGATTATCGATCGTCTTGAGCAATGCCATCATGATTTGAATTTCCGTCGCTTGGAAGTATCCACCTGTCGTATCCGCATAGACCGGAATCTCATACTGTTCGAGCACTTCGACAAGCGCTTGGACACGCTTACCACGCGACCGTGCTAAGACGACGATGTCGCGGTATTCACAGGTCCGGAATCGGTTCGCTTTCGCATCGTAAATCAGATGTGGATGCTTCGAATCAACGAGTTCTAAAATTCGCGTTGCAATTGCTCGTGCTTCAACCTCTTCCTTTTCACTATCAAGTGGATCAATCAAAAGTAATTCAGGTGCCACTTGCTCCGATTCGAGATAACTCAGATTCCCAAGTCGAAGGTGCGCGGCTTCATCGTAATCAATCTCCCCGACCGTCTCATCCATCACTTGGCGGAAGATTTGATTCGTTCCATCCAGCACCTCAAGACGACTCCGAAAGTTTTTTGTTAAATCGATCCGTGTTCCAACGTCGGTCTGTTGGAATCGTTTGAATTTCTCAAGGAACAATCCTGGCTCTGCATGACGAAATTTATAGATGGATTGTTTGACATCACCGACCATGAATAGATTTCCTGTCGCCTCATCCGTTTTCGAGACCAATTGGATGATGCGTTCCTGAACCTCGTTCGTATCTTGATATTCGTCGACCAGTACTTCAACGAAGCGTTCCTTCAGAAGTTTTGCCACGTCTGACGGTTGTCCTTCGTCCGTCAAAATCTCTAATGCAAAATGTTCAAGATCCGAAAAATCGACGATACCACGTTGTTGTTTCGCTTCGAGATAATCGCTTGCAAATTGACGTACGAGTGTCACGATCGTCTCCACGTGTCGAAGCTGCGACCGCAAGTCCTCCAAGTAATCAACACCAGTCTTTTGGACGAACAGCTCTTTCATTTTCTTGAACTCCGCTACGAGTCGCGTCCGCTCTGCTTGAAACGGTTTGATTCCTTCATCCCCGCGTGGACTCTTCCAGCGACCGAACTCTACTGCTTGAAAAGCAAGCGCAACCATCGACCAGTGGCGTGCCGACGTCTCAAGCGAGGTAAAAGGAGCAATGTCCTGAAGCATCATCTGTCCCATTTCCGTATAACCAGACTGCTCCAGCTCAAAAGCAAGTTCTCGGTAACGTCCTAATACATTCGAGAGACTTTCCCACTCTAATTCGACTAGTCGTTGCATGAGTGGAGAATCATCCGGGTCAATCGGCTGATCGTACTGACTGATTAAATGTGCATAAAAAGCTTCCGGATCCGGTAAGGAACGGGAAAACCGATAGAGATTCGAAATCAGTGTCAGCATGGCTTGATCATCGCGATCTGACGTATAACTATCAATCAAATCATAGAATCCCGGGTCCTCAGAAGCATAAAAGGACTCAAAGACCGCTTCTAAGACATCGTCTTGCAATAACAGTAATTCAGATTCATCGGCAATTCGAAACGCAGGATCTAAACCAATCCGGTAATAATTCTCGCGGAGAATCGACAAACAGAACGAATGAATCGTTGTAATTTGTGCCCGGTTCATCAATTGACGCTGTTTTTTCAAATACAAATCATCAGGTGCCTCTTTGATGCGCTGGTCCATGACCTCGATGACTCGCGTCTTCATCTCACGTGCTGCCGCATTCGTAAAGGTAGCGACGAGAATCCGATCAGCCGACAGCTCATCTTCGGGATCAATCAATCGTTGCGTCAGCCGTTCAACGAGGACCGCTGTCTTCCCTGATCCCGCTGCCGCTGAGACGAGGATATGTCCACCTCTAGCTGAAATGGCTTGTTGTTGTTCTTCCGTCCAACGCACGCTCATTCTTCTTCCTCCTTCAACCGTTCCAGTACCTCTTTTTCAGACATCGGTTTTAATGGGCGATACTGATTCCCAAGCGATTCATCGAACTGACAGACTGAACGATACTCACAAAAACTACACGGTGTCCGTTCCTGATAATCGAATGGATTGATGGCGATATCCCCATCATAGATATCTTGACTGCTGTCTTTTAATGCCTCCCATGCATGATCCATCAGCGCTGATAAATCTTCCTCTTGTACGACACCTTTCGTCTGCGTCTTATGCAGTCCGTTTTTTGTGAATGTCACTTTGACGAGCGGTGATTTTTTTCGTTCATCGTACGCAATATGATCCATCGCTCGTAGTACCTCGTCATTCTCGAGAATGACGCCTTGCATTTGATAGGACTCGAGTAACAGTTGGTTGCGCTCTTCTTCGTCAGCCGATAAATCGCCCCGTAACATCGGGTTTTTGACGTGGAAATATAACGCACCAGCTGGTTTTGCCTGCCGCTGATAGAGCAACTCCGACTGCTCCACGACCGTCTTCAAATACAACAACATCTGAATCGCAAGCCCATAATAGATTTCCGCAAAATCCAGTCCTCGAGCACTCGATTTGTAATCAATGATTCGAACGTATAGCTGATCACCGATCGTCGCCTGATCAATCCGGTCGATGCGACCCGTGAATTCAATTTCTGTTCCATCCGGTAACGTAAAGCGTAATGGTGGGAACGTCGCGTTCCCAAAACTGATTTCAAATAAGTCGGGTTCAAAATCTGTTCGTTTTGCTTGTTCAACAAGCATTTTAGCTGTTTGCTCCACGACATCCGTCAATTTTTTCTTGATATACCCGAACCGACTCGAACTCATCAAAATCGCATTCTGAATTTCCGGTGTCACCTTTTCGACAGCTTCCTTCGCAAGTGTCCCGCACGTCTCGCCATCGACCTCTCGCCAGTGTCGTCCGGAAGCTTTAATACTGAGCGACAGATCATTTAATGCACCGTGGAACAGATTTCCGATGTCTGGTGCTTCAAATTTATACAGCTTTCGCTCGCGTAAGCGAAGTCCGTATCGGGCAAAATGCTTATACGAGCAGGCGTTATAGGTCTCAAAACGCGAAACGCTCGCTTGCAGTGAATCACCATATAAACGATGCGCCAACCCTTCCGGCAAGGCTTCCGCTTTATTTTGATAGAACAAGGCACTCGAGAATAACCCCATCCGTTCACGTCCCTGTCCATTTTCGAGAAGCGTGTTGTACACTTCGAACCAAATCGGTTGAATCGGATAACGTCGTTGAAGACGCCGGAGTTCAATCGCTGTCGCTGCTGCCGCGCGATCTGGACTCGTTACGAAATCAAGTTGTTCTTGCGGTGCGTGTTCCCCAGCTTCTGCAAAGTGTGTTTTGATCGGACGATCGAGCAACAGTTGTCGCTTTAATTGTTTTGTGATCGCTGCCGGCTGAAGCGCCTTTCCTTCTTCATCGACAAGTGCGTAACTGACATACAAGGCTTCACTTGGAGCCATCATCCCTTGATACAGGTAAAACAGCTCATCATCAAACACATCAAGAGACGCTTTCCCAACCGGAATACCATGTTCATGTAAAAAGTCATGATCATTTTCGGACAGTAACTTTGATTGATCTTGAACGAACGGAATCAGACCATCATTCGCTCCCAGTAAAAAGACGACTTTTACTCGTTGTAATCGTCCACGGACATAGTCCGTCGCGATCACTTGATCGAGCGATGGCGGAACAAGTGCAAAACGAAGGCTCTCAAGTCCTGTCTCGACCATCTGAACGAACAGCTCCGTCGATAACGTATGCTCAGGCGCAGCAGCTTCTAGCTGTTCGAATAGATGAAGTATCGCTTCGTATACTTGATCATGTTCTCGGGCAACAAGTAACTGATCCTGCTCTAGTGCCTGCTTACGCCATTCCATTAAACGCTCTGCAATTTTTTGTTCTTCGAGGAATTGATAAAGACCTTTCGTATACGCGCTCATCGTCTTCGCCTGCTTTAACCTACGGTGCAACGGTTCAATCAAGTCGACGACGAATGTTCGTAAATGGTTCAGTTCTTCTTCTTGCGCAAGCTCCTCTTCCGTTAAGCGAACTTCCTCTGCTAAGCGTCGCTTTAATTGCCACGGTTGTTGCCACATCGATCCTTTGATGCCGCGTTCGAGCACGAACGTCTCGAAACGATCGAGCGCTAGACGCGCATCTTCTGCGGGAATCGGCAAGAGCTCCGTCTTCAGTAAACGAAAGACTGTTTCTTCCCGATAACCTGATGTCACGATGTCTAAAGCGGATTGAATCAAGTCAACAAGCGGATGATGAACCATCGACTCACGTTGATCCAAGAAATATGGAACATCATACATGTGGAAGGCTCGTTCCAAGTGATCCGCATACGGCTCAAGATGTCGCACGACGAATGCCATCTCATGAAAGCGATACCCTTTTTGTCGAACGAGTTGAATCGCTTTCCGCACGGCTGATTCTGCTTCAACTTGACGGTTAACTGCAGCTGTCATCTGAAAGCCGTCAATGTCATGATCGACAGGAGGATATCCCGGCTTCAACAAGGCCTGCTCCAAATGTCGTAGCCCTTCTGATTGAAACTTGATTGGTTGATCATACAAGATTTCTTCGTATGGAATCGACAGCTCCTGCATTTGACCGATCAACTGCATGTAGCATCGCTGAGACACACCAAAAGAAGTTTGTTTCGCATAAGGATCCGTTGCGTCCATTGTAAAACTAATATGCATTTCAGCCACTTGTTGCATCAAGGCGAGTAAAACTTGTTGTTCCTGGAGCGAAAATTCATAAAATCCGTCGACGATGATCGTCGCTTGATCCAGTCGCGCTTTGGGAAGTAATTCGAGTAACGTCGTATAGTAATCGTCTGCATGGAGTGCTTTATCGACAATTCGTTCCGTAAAGCGCTCATAAATCAACGCAAGGTCGTTTAATTTCGGTGACCGTTCGAGAGAGCGATCACTCACTTGACGCAACATGTCTGGCTCAATCAACGAACGTTTAAACGACGCAATGAGCTCATCAAGTCCTTGGAAAAATCCTGGCATGTTTTTAGTTCGTTTAAAAATCTTCAGTTCGTCTTCTGATTCCTCAACGACCTGTCGCAGTAATAGCTGTGTCCCCGTCTCATCAAGAAATGGAATCGCTTGATTCCCGTAATCGCGTAAAATATGAAACGCAAAGCGCCGTAGACTCATGACCTCAAGACGAACAAGACCTGCTATCCGTTCATCTGTCGCAATCCGCCGCTCCATTTCAAATGACATCTGATCTGGAACGATGAAATACATCTTCTCCCCTAATGGTCGTTGCTCGAGTTCTTGTACGACGCGCTCGATCAATTGTGTCGTTTTCCCACTACCGGCACGACCAATATGCATATGGTTCATCAAGAAAACCTCCTCCTCGTTTTTCTTTACTCTTAGTATCTCATAAACAAGAACAAATGTACTGTTTTTGGCGCATGTCTTCTACGTATAAATTTGCTATAATCAGGACACATCCTATGTAAGGCAGGTGATGCTCCTTGTCACTTTACGAAACCATCGGAGGCGAGCATGTACTCACATCCTTGGTTCGCTCGTTCTATCATCAAGTCTACCATGATTCACTGTTGCGACCGTTGTTCCCTGACGATCGACAACGTGTCGAACAGGCACAACTCGTCTTCTTGACCCAATTGACAGGGGGACCGCGCGACCCGGATCAACCGCCGGCGAGTTTAGCGATGATTCACCGGTTATTACCGATTCAAAAAGAACATGCCATCCGTTGGTTGGAACTGATGGAAGTAGCTGCTCTTGATACAATTCCAAATGAAGAAGCACGACTTCAACTACTCGATCGATTACGAATTGGCGCGATGAATGTACTACGCGTTTGTGAAGCACACCAGATGGACTGAGGGATTTTTCTTTCTCATCTGTCCATTTCCATGTAAAATAATAAATGGAGGCGATAAAACATGACGGAAGAACAAGAACAACGACCTGAACTCGTAAAGAATGCGATCGAGCAAGCCGAAGCATCGACGAACGAGGATGACACGCTCGAGGAAGAGCAAACCGAAGAACAAAAAAAATTGGATCACATCAAAGGTCTCGTAACCCTTGAACGCGGATCTGATTACTATCGTGTCGTTTTTTATGACGACCATAAACACTTGATTTTCAAGGAACTCGATTACGACCGTGTCGACTTCGTAGGTCGTTTCTACAATGATAGCTTTGATCCGACAAACTTGACGGAACTAGAAGAAATCGCAGAAAAAGCACTCTCGACATCTTTACGAAAACGATTCTTGTAATGCATGAAATAAGCCGTCCTCCGATTGGAGAACGGCTTATTTTTATTGATCAGATTGTTTTTTCTTCCGACGAAGGACGTAAGCAAGGACCCCACCTGCGACAGCGATCCCTGTTGCCGCTAAGATCGGTAATAAGACCTTTTTGTTAGATGCTAGTTTTTGTTTGACTTGCTCTAGGCGCGACTCATTCGTCTCCTTCAAGGCGATAGATGTCCGACGGTTCATCGTGACGTGTTTCGCAGCATCCGTCACAACGATGCGTTTCGTGACCCAACGGCGATTTCCAGCATCATCGACGACCAATTGTCGTGCCCGTTTAATTCCTTTGATTCGTTTACCCGGTGTATTTTCCGGACGTACGATGCGGGAACTGATAAAGCGTCTGCCTCCAGTCGCACCAAATCCAGGCTGTAGTTTTCGGCGATTTAACCATTCGTATGATTCATTCATCGTGTCGCGGTAAAAGTTACCGCTTCACCTCCCTATGATTTCTCTCTCTACTGTTTCTCCTTACGTAAGTAAGATTCCTGTTATGTGTTTCCACTTTTCACCGATTCTTAAACTCCGGCAATTGAAAACGACGTTGCATTTCATACGCCAGTTCCAGCGTTTTAATCCGTTGTCGCTCGATGCTGTATGCCGAGGCATCCGTATCGATACATTGCCCGGTCTGAAATTCGACTTGTACTTTTCCCGATTTTTTCTGAACAGTCTTCATCTGTTTAAAATTAATCCAAATACATTCTGCCTTTTCTTTTGCGGTCGTTGGAAAGAAAATCGTCTGTGCTTGCCAATCCACTAAAACAGGTGTCTTTCGGTTCGGACCAAGAATATGCCGCGCTGCTTCAATTCTTCCACGCATCGACGAACCAAAATACAAACAGGATTCTTCAATTAATTTAATCGGATGACCATCTAAAATGCTTTCAGAATGTTCCTTGATAACGAGTGTCTGCGGCTCTCCGTACTGACCATATTGCGGGATCAAGGCTAACGTTTCTTCCGTAACTGGGTATGACATATTCTTCGCTCCCTTCCTGGACTACATTGGTTATATCAAATAATCAGTTATGTTGTTTAGTCCTGCTAGTTATTTCCTAATGAAAAAAACGAGATCCAAAGATCCCGTTTTTAATATTTCTCTGTCTTACTTTCATTTTGATTCTCCATTTGTTCGATGAAGTGCCTTGGAAAATTAAAAATCACACAAACTTTTCCGACTCCATTTCCCGCAGAGCGATTCTCGATTGCGACCGTCCCGTCATGACGCTCGACGATCCGTTTGACAATATAAAGACCTAAACCGAACTTCCCTTCCTTACCACGTGAGAATTGATGGAACAGTGGCGAGGAGGCGTCAAGCGGTGGTCCATCATTTTCGATTTCGATATGAACCTGATCCGCTGTTCCGGACAGTCGAATATCAATTCGTGTTTCGGCATAACGAATCGCATTGTCCATGACATTTTCGAGCGCAACACGTAACTGCTCTCCTTCACCAAGAACGATTCCTGCTTCTCCACTGACATGCCAGTCAAGTGACTTCGTCCCGGAAAAGCGATTTTTCAACAGATGCACCATCCGGTCGATGTCAACATTGTCCCACGTCGAACGATCGAGCTCGAAATAGTCGAGCTTCGTGACGTAGAGTAAAGCCGCGACTTTTTTCTCTAATCGTTCCGCTTCTTCATCAATGACGGATACGGATCCGGTCAAATCACCATCAGGATAAATCCCGTCTGAGATAGACTGGGCATAACTTCGGATGACCATGATCGGCGTCTTCAAATCATGGGAGATGTTTTGAAGTAATGATTTTTGTGCCTTATCTTGTTTTTCAAGATCCATTCGCATCGCATCGACCGATCGTGCGAGTCGTCCAATCTCATCCCCACGGTCAAGCGGAAGTGGTGTATCCCACTTTTGAGCCGCAATTTTCCCAACCGCTCCCTCGATCTCAACGAGTGGATGTGTCAAACGTCGCGCTAACCAAAAGGCAATGAATAACGTAAAGATACTCCCAATGATGACGACGAATCCGATTTTGGAGAATAACTGCGTAATCAGTTCTTGCCGATACGCATCCCAAACATAAGAGACACGATAGTAGGTTTCACCACTATCCTCGATTTTTCGAATACTGTAATAGACGTCTTCTTTATCAAGACGCGTTGTATACTTTGCCGTAACTGTTTTTTGATCAATCGCATCACGGTACATCTGATTGATCAGTTGTTGTGGCGCTCCACCGTAATAGAGCTTTCCGTTTTTAGAAAGGAGTAGGATATTAACAGAACGGGACTCCTGTTTTCGGCGGTCGAATTCGATCGGATTATCCTGAAGCATCTCGATGACAGAAGCATCTTTCGAGAAGAAGACTTCGCTATTCTCAAGTGTCGCATAGACCTGTTCATCGATGAAATTTCCGATCGATGACCGGATGACCAAGAGAATGACCGCAGAAAGCGTGACGATGACGAGCAGAAACATCGCCCAAATCTGGAATCCGAGACTGCGGTTTTTCATGCAGACACCAAGCGATAACCGATCCCGTAAATCGTTTCGAGCTCGAGTTTCGATAATTTTTTACGGACGCGACGAACGAGATCATCGACGACTCGGTCCGAACCGAAATAATCGTCACCCCAGACGCTGACGAGAATCTGCTCGCGTGACATCGGCGTCCCGATTTGTGTAGCGAATAAAATCAACAAATCGTACTCTTTCGACGTCAAATCGATTTCTTGACCATTCTCTTCGATGATTCTTTTCTCTGGATAAATCATATAATCACCGTATTGGATGACACCACTCTTTGGTGTCGCATACGTTCGTGCCAAAATCTTTTTGACGCGGATGACGAGTTCTCGCGGAAGGAATGGTTTTGCGATGTAATCGTCTGATCCCATCTCAAGACCAATGATTTTATCGATGTCCTCATCCCGAGCCGAGATGAAGATGACAGGTGTCGTCTCATCATGTGCCTTGATCCGTTTAATCAATTGAAAACCATCCATATCCGGTAGCATGATGTCTAAAATCCATAAGTCAGGCTTTTCAACGATGGCAGAGGCCGCTGCCTCACCAGACGTAAATGATTTCACTTGCCATCCTTCTTGCTCCAAATATTTCACGAGTACACGGTTCAAGTTCACTTCATCATCAACTAAATAGATTGTATGCATGGCTCTCACTCCTCGACTAATGTGCTTTGTTTCAGTGTATCAAAGGAATTCCGCAAAATTATGGGAGAGTGGATAATAATTCAAAAAAACCTTTCTTTTCAAAAGAAAAGAAAGGCGAAGTCATAAATTTTCTATTATTTGACGAGACGGAGCGCTGGATACGCTACTTGCTCGTTCTTTGAAGTCACAGGTGTTACCTGTTGACGACGTTCCATTTTTACGACGTGCGTTAAAAATCCAACGCCGCCTCCTAGCAATACCGTTACACCCGTCATTAATAGAATCTCCATTTTCTTCGCCACCTTTTCCATCGCAATTGATAATCAGTATCATCCTCAAACTGACTATATCACGCTCAAACGAAAATGAGAAGCGTTCTCATGAAATTAATCGTCTAAAAACTTTTGTTGTTCCAGTTCATGGCGTTTTCGAATGATTTCCTTCCAATCGAATTGTCCTTGTTCGAGGCCATTGATTAAAATTTCAGCAGTTCCGACATTCGTCGCAAGCGGCAAATCGTATACGTCACATAATCGAATGAGTGCCGAGACGTCCGGCTCATGCGGTTGGGCCGTCAGTGGATCGCGTAAAAAAATCACGATATCGATTTTTCCTTGTGCTACCAGCGCTCCGATTTCCTGATCTCCGCCAAGCGGACCTGACTTACAGCGATGGACGTGCAGATCGGTTGCTTCCATGATCCGTTGTCCGGTTGTTCCTGTCGCGTATAATGTATTTTTCTTAAAGAATGCGGCGTAAGCCCGTGTAAAGCCCATCATCTCATCCTTTTTCTCATCATGTGCAATCAAAGCGATATTCATTCGTATCCCCTCCTTCTTGTCTATGCACAGAAAAAGAACTTCAGAAACCTGAAGTTCTTGAGACACTCATGAATTCGTCGGTTGTTTCTTCAACACGGTCCGTAAAATCTTCCCGGTCGTATTACGAGGTAATTGATCGATGAACTCAATCTGTGTCGGACATTTATATTTCGCGAGTGATGTAGCACAGAACGCCTGCGTTTCCTCTTCCGTCATCGTCTCACGAGCAACAACGAATGCTTTGACAGCTTCGCCCATCTCCTCATCCGGTATGCCGATGACGGCGGCTTCGATGACGTTCGGATGCTGATAGAGGACTTCTTCGACTTCACGCGGGTAGACGTTGTACCCACCGACGATGATCATATCTTTTTTGCGATCGACGATATAGAAATACCCGTCTTCATCTCGACGAGCCAAATCACCCGTATATAACCAGCCATCGCGTAACGTCGCTTGCGACTCTTCCGGCATCTTGTAATAACCGGTCATGACGTTTGGTCCCCGAACGATCAATTCTCCGACTTGACCATCTGGTAATTCTTGTCCGAGTTCATCGACGACTTTGTTTTCGACATCGACGATCGATGTTCCAATCGAGCCTGGTTTTTGAACACCATTGACCGGATTGAAACAAGTGACGGGTGATGCTTCCGATAAACCATATCCTTCGAGGATATGACATTGGAATGTTCGATCAAATGCTTCAAGGAGCGGCACTGGAAGACTCGCTCCTCCTGAGACGAACAAACGTGTTGATTCAAAATAGGTCGCATATTCCGGATGAGCCTTCACGGTTTGCAGTAAGAAATTATACATCGTCGGTACACCCGCAAAAATCGTCACCTGTTCTTTTTTCGCTAACTCAAACGTCTCTTGTGGTGAAAAACGTGAAGCAATGATGATTGACGCTCCATGTGCGAGTGACGCATTGACGACGACCGTCAAACAAAAGACATGGAACATCGGTAATACGGCAAGTGTCCGGTCGTTACTGGATACATGTAGATAATCCCCAATCGAGCGCGCATTCGACGACAGATTACGGTGGGATAACATCGCACCTTTTGGTTTTCCTGTCGTTCCACTCGTATAGAGAATGACAGCGATGTCGTCCAGTTCATTCGTCACTTCGGTCAAGGGATGTTCGATTTCGAGCCAGCGATCGAGCGTGATGAACGTCACTTGTTGATGTGTTTCGTTTGGTCCTTCTTGATCCGCGTAAGGAACAGAGACGACAATCTTAAGATTCGGTAAATGCACGAGACGATCTTTTGCAGCTTCGACGAGCGGTGCAATCCCTAAAATCCCCTTCACATCACCGTTCATCAGGATATACCCGATTTCATCCGGTGTGTATGTAGGGTTGATCGGAATCGCGATTGCCCCTTGTTTCATGATGGCGTAATATGCCACTAGGAATGCTGGGCTATTCCCTAAAATCAGCGCGACATGATCGCCTTTTCGGATCCCGTTCGCTTCAAGCGCACCGGCTGCCCGGTGAAACTTCTCGACAAACTCACGATAGCTGACTTGCGTGTCCTCAAACACATACGCCGTTGAATCCGGATGTGTTCGAGCAGTTTCTTCGACGGATTGAATCAATCCAAGCATGAGCAAAATTCCCCTTTCGAATGAATGACTATTCATTTTTTACGTAAAAAAAATCCATACGTAGTCAAAAGCGACCGTATGGATAGTGTAACACTTTTTGGAAACGTTTTCACAGAGTTTCTTTTTAACCGTTGACGATGACGCCACCGTTTAAGTGAAGGACTTGTCCTGTCATATAACTTGAATCGTTACACGCGAGGAAAACATATGCTGATGCCATCTCAGCCGGCTGCCCTGGGCGATCCATCGGTGTATTTTTCCCGAATGTCTTGACTGATTCATGCGGGAACGTTTCCGTGATGAGCGGCGTCCAGATCGGACCCGGTGCGACAGCATTGACACGAATGCCTTCCTTCGCTAAGTTCATCGAAAGACTTCGTGTGAAGCTGACGATTGCACCCTTCGTCGCAGAATAGTCAATCAAAAGCGCGTTTCCTTCGTATGCCGTCGACGATGTCGTATTGATGATGGCAGAACCGAGTGAAAGGTGCGGGAGCGCGGCACGAGCAAGACGCATCATTCCGAAGATATTCGTCTTGAACGTCTTTTCCATCGACTCGTCTGTGATGTCCTTCAGACTATCTTCTGGTTTTTGCATACTCGCATTGTTGACGATGATATCTAAGCGACCGAAACGATCGATTGTTTTTTGGACGAGTGTTTCACAGTAATCTGCATCTCCGATATCCCCTTTAGAAAGTAGGACTTCGCCGCCTAATTCCTCAAGTCGTGCTTTTGTTTCTTCCGCTCCTTCTTGATCACCGTAGAAGGCGATGACGACTTTTGCTCCTTCACGGACATAAGCAATTGAGACAGCACGCCCGATGCCAGAGTTGCCGCCCGTGACGATCGCGACTTTTCCTTCTAATTTTCCTGCTGCCTTATAATCATCACGCTCATAATATGGTAACGGCTGTTCATCCTCCGTTTTTGGTAATCCTTCTGAAATCCGTTCAAAATCAATAAAGTCCGTCAACGAACCTTCTAAAAAATTATCTTTATTATAGCCCATGAAAAAAACTCCCCCTATGCAGTTGATAGAAGGAGTTTTCCCATAAAGACTTACGCTAAAACGTCTAGCACTTCATCTAGTTCGACAGCGCCGAAGTATTTTTTCAATTCGTACCGACCGAGCACTTCGCGAAGAGACGCGCGATCATAGCGTGAACCTTCGAGCGCCCGCGCAATTTCTTCTGCATCCTCGACACCAAAGAAGTCGCCATAAATCTTCGCTTCTTCAATGATGCCTTTTTTGACGTTCAGCCGGAAATCAATCGTACCGATCGGGAAGCGTTTTTTATGAATGACATCAAATTTCGGCGATTTTCCGAAATTCCACTCCCAGTTGCCATAACGTTCTGCTGAGATGGCACGTACTTTATCCCAGTCCTCTTCGGTTAAGATATACCGTTCAATCTCTTTTCCTTCATAGATCGAAGCAAGGAGATGATCGACGAATTGTTCCATCGTCAACGGTTCTGACAGGAATTCCGAGATATTCGCGACACGACTTCGGACCGATTTAATGCCTTTAGAGCGCATCTTTTCTTCACTGACGATAAGCGCATTGACGACTTCTTCGATGTTCGAATCGAGCATCAATGTACCGTGACTAAACATCCGTCCTTTCGTCGTGAACTGGGCATTCCCACTGATTTTCCGACTTCCGACATGAATATCGTTTCGTCCGGATAGCTCCGCTTCGACACCGAGTTTATGCAGCGCTTGTACGACTGGCTCCGTGAACTTTTTATAGTTGTTGAACGAATCACCGTCATCTTTTGTCAAGAAACTGAAGTTCAAGTTTCCTTCGTCATGATACACCGCGCCACCACCTGAAAGACGACGGACGACGTGGATGCCGTTTTCCTCGACATACTTCAAATTGACTTCTTCGTTCGTGTTCTGGTTTTTTCCGACGATGATCGATGGACCGTTGATATAAAACAAGAAATAGTCTTCTTCATTGACGTTCAGGTTGTTCAAGATGAATTCTTCGACAGCGAGATTGATTCGCGCATCGCGAATCTCAGGATGGAAGATGAATTTCATAAGGGTTTCGTGCTCCTTTGTGATGGAATCATAATGTGATCAGTTACAGCCGTCAACACCACACGCATCACCTTCAGCGATGACTTCAAGTGTTTGTTCTTGGCGGATCTTCGCGAAGACTTGTTCGAATGCTTCTACTGGTTGTGCGCCTGAAATCGCATATTTCCGGTCGAAGACGAAGAACGGTACACCACGAACTCCGAGTTGTTGTGCCATCGCTTCTTCTTCTCGAACATCTGTCGCCAGCTCTTCTGACGCAAGAAACGCTGTGACGTCTGCTTCAGTAAGTCCAGCATCTACTGCGATCCGTGTCAAAATGGCTGGGTCATTCAAATCTTCTCCATTAATGAAATACGCTGTGAACAAGGCTTCTGATACTGCATTCATCTTACCATGTTTTTTAGCGAATTGAGTCAAGCGATGAGCCTCGAATGTATTGGCTGGGATGACACGATCCATCTCGTAGTGCAAACCTTCCTGACGTGCCGTATCAACGACACCTTGCGACATATTCCGTGCTTGCTCGAGAGTCGTTCCATATTTTGACGCAAGAATTTCGTATAAGCCTTGTGTCGGTACTGCTGGTGCATCTGGATCGAGTTCAAAGCTCTTGAATTCGACCTCGACATCTAACTTTTCGTTCGCAATCGCTTGTTCTAAGCGACGCTTCCCAATATAACAAAACGGACATGCGTAATCCGACCATACTTCTACTTTCATCTGTGTTCTCTCCTTTTGTGTAATTTCATACATTAAGCATAGTCGCCTCTAGACAGAGTTGCAATCTTTCCGCCCGCGCCAATACGAATATGCAAAAAAGGAATCAAGATCATATTGATCTTGATTCCTTGATGAGTTAGAGAGCTTATTCTGTCACGAGTGCATGTGCTGCATCTTCGATTTCGATATCGAGTTCTTTCGTATAAGCATCTGTTTGTTCTGCTGTCCAGTTCAAGACAGATTTCATTTCTTCGATGACGGCATCTTTGTGCGCACGAGCCCAAGCGATGTCGAAGAAGACAGCACCTGTACGGCGGATGAAGAAGTCGATTGGACGAGCGACCATTTCATGTTCGATGCTGTAGTGGAGTTGTGCATAGACAGAACGTGGAAGAGCTGTCTTTGCTGCATCGAATGCTGCTGCATATTCCAGTACTTTCGGTAAGTTCGAACCGTAGCGTTTTGCTAGGAATTGAACTTCCTCTGTCGTTAGACCGTTCGTTGCTGTTTGAGCTTTTAGGAATTCAGCAAATCCTTTTGCTCCGCCGACGTGTCCACCAGACATTGGCATGTTTTTCGTCGAGCAACGTGCATACGCGACGTTTTCTTCTTTTTTCAAGAGTTTTGCGACGAGATCAACGACGTGCTCGCCCATTTTACGGTATCCAGTCAATTTCCCACCAGCAATCGTGATGAGACCTGACTCAGACTGCCATACTTCATCTTTACGTGAAATTTCAGAAGGATCTTTTCCTTCTTCATAAATCAATGGACGTACGCCAGCCCAGCTTGATTCTACGTCTTCTGCTGTCACTTTAACCTCTGGGAACATATAGTGAATCGCGTCTAGGACGTAGTCCTGGTCTTCGACTGTGAATTTCGGATGTGCAGTATCTTTATCGAAGAACGTATCTGTCGTACCAACGTATGCTTTTCCATCACGCGGAATCGCGAAGATCATCCGACCGTCTGGTGTATCGAAGTAGACTGCTTGTTTGAGTGGGAATTTCGATTGATCGATGACGACGTGGACGCCTTTTGTCAAACGAAGTTGTTTCCCGACTTTAGAACCATCTTTTTCACGTAATTCATCAACCCATGGACCTGTCGCATTGACGACTTTTTTCGCACGGATTTCATGTACGTCACCTGTCAAGAGGTCCGTCACACGCATGCCGACGACTTTTCCAGCATCGTAGATGATTTCTTCTGCTTTTGTATAGTTGACGACACGTGCACCGTGTTCGACCGCTTCTTTCATGACTTCAATCGTTAGACGAGCGTCATCTGTACGGTACTCGACGTAGTAACCGCCACCTTTGAGACCTTGTTGTTTGACGAGTGGTTCTTTCGCTAATGTTTCTTTCGCAGATAGCATCGTACGCCATTCAGAACGTTTAACACCTGCTAAGAAGTCATAAACACGAAGACCGATTGACGTACTGAATGGTCCGAACGTACCGCCTTTATGCATCGGAAGCAACATCCACTCTGGTGTCGTGACGTGTGGTCCGTTTTCGTAAACGATCGCACGTTCTTTACCGACTTCCGCGACCATCTGAACTTCGAATTGTTTTAAATAACGTAGACCACCATGGACTAATTTCGTTGAACGACTAGATGTACCGGACGCGAAATCCTGCATTTCGACGAGGCCAATCTTCATACCGCGTGATGCCGCATCGAGGGCGATCCCCGCACCTGTGATACCGCCACCTACGACGAGTAGATCGAGTTCTTCACGTGTTAATCGATTATAGACATCTGCACGGTTTTTGCTTGAGAATGGTTGGTTAGCCATGAATAGTTCCTCCTGTTTAGGTTCGAAAAAAAGAGACCACAACAAACACGCTGACTATGTCAACTGCTGCTGTGGTCTCTCCATATTCTCCGACCGATTTATTAACTTGACCTTACTATAACATACGTCACATCATTTGAACAACATCGTAGCTTGAACAGCTTTTTGCCATCCACCGTAGAGCGCATCCGTCTCTTCTTTTGCCATGCTCGGCTCGAAGCGACGTTCTTTTTTCCATTGCGTCGCAATTTGTTCACGGTTCTCAAAGAATCCAACAGCAAGACCTGCGAGGTACGCTGCACCTAATGCCGTCGTTTCATTGATTTCCGGACGCTCAACTGGTGCTTGGATGATATCACCTTGGAACTGCATCAAGAAGTCGTTTTTAACTGCTCCACCATCAACACGGAGCGTTTTCATCTCGATGCCTGAATCTTGCTCCATCGCAGATAGGACGTCGCGTGTCTGATAAGCGAGTGATTCAAGTGTCGCGCGGATGAAGTGTTCTTTTTCCGTACCACGTGTCAAACCGAAGACGGCACCACGAACGTCTGAATCCCAGTAAGGTGTACCAAGACCAACGAATGCTGGTACGACGTAGACACCGTCTGAAGACGTGACGCGTGTTGCGTATCCTTCTGATTCTTTGGCATCATCAATGAGACGTAATCCGTCACGTAACCATTGAATCGCAGATCCTGCGACGAAGATACTTCCTTCTAAAGCATACTCCACTTTTCCATCGACGCCCCACGCGATCGTCGTCAGCAATCCGTGATCTGATTTAACAGCCTCTTCCCCTGTGTTCATCAACATGAAGCAGCCTGTACCGTATGTGTTCTTCGCCATTCCTGTATCAAAACACGCTTGACCAAACAATGCGGCTTGCTGATCGCCCGCTGCTCCAGCAATCGGAACTGATTCTCCGAAGAAGTGATACCCTGCTGTCTCTGCGTACACTTCAGAAGATGGTCGTACTTCTGGAAGCATCGCTTTCGGGACATCTAAGATGTCGAGTAACTCGTCATCCCATTTTAATTCATGAATGTTATACATCAACGTACGACTTGCATTCGAATAGTCGGTCACATGTGCTTTTCCGCCGGATAATTTCCAGATGAGCCACGTATCGATCGTACCGAACAATAGTTCACCACGTTCAGCACGTTCCCGTGCTCCTTCGACATGATCTAAAATCCATTTGACTTTCGTACCAGAGAAATAAGCGTCAATCAATAGACCTGTCTTCTCACGGAAGAGCTCGGCATGACCGGCTGCTCGAAGCGCTTCACAGATTTCAGCCGTTTGTCTCGATTGCCACACGACTGCATTGTGAATCGGTTTCCCTGTTTCTTTTTCCCAGACGACAGCTGTTTCACGTTGGTTCGTGATTCCAATACCAGCAATCTGCGACGGCTTTACGTTCGCCTCCGTCAGACAAGTCGCCACGACAGCAAGGACACTTCCCCAAATCTCGTTTGCGTTGTGTTCGACCCAACCTGGTTTCGGAAAATACTGCGTGAATTCCTGTTGTGCTGAATGGACGATCTCGCCGGCACGATTAAACAGGATCGCACGTGTACTCGTCGTTCCCTGATCCAATGACAAAATGTAGTTCTCCATCTCTTCCCCATCCTTTTGTATCTAAATAAGTTAAGCTGACTTTGACTCCACTGACGTTGTTTTGTTCGGACGAACACCGAATCTATAGCATAAGCCTAATATGACGATTGTCACAAGTCCTACAATCCAAAAAGCCGGTGTATCTTTCCCTGTGAAGACCGAACGATAAAACAATCCGCCAAGACTTCCACCGAGAACTGGTCCGAGAACCGGAATCCAAGAGTACCCCCAGTTCGATGATCCTTTTCCATGAATCGGTAGGATGAAGTGGGCGATACGTGGACCAAGGTCCCGCGCCGGATTCATCGCATATCCTGTCGTTCCTCCGAATGACATACCGAGGCTGACGATCAAGAAACCGACGATCAATGGATTTAGACCATCTGAGAACTTATTTGCTCCGATTGATAACAACCCAATGACAAGCAAGAATGTCGCGATCATTTCACTCATTAGATTGGCAAATGTATGTGGAATCGCTGGTGACGTCGCAAAGACGCCGAGTTTCGTTGCTGGGTCTTTCGTCTCCGCCCAGTGTGGTAAGTAATGGACGAAAACAAGACTTGCACCAAGTATCCCGCCGGCAATTTGAGCGACGATATAGCCTGGTACGTCTGCCCATGCAAATGAACCGTCAAAGGCTAAACCAAGCGTTACTGCTGGGTTAAGGTGTGCTCCACTGAATTGACCGACGGCATACGCTGCAATCGCCACGGCAAAACCCCATGCAAACGTGATGACAATCCAACCTGCATCCTTCGCAAACGATTTCGTCAAACTAACGCCTGCACCAACACCGTTCCCAAGCGCGACAAGCAAAGCTGTGCCTAAAAATTCCGCTAAAATGGGTGACATATGTGTTCCTCCTTTTGGTTATGTGAAAAAAGCAACATAAAAAGGAGATCCACGTCAGTTCATACTTGAATGTTCTTCAAGCAGGACTCACACGTGAATCTCCCTTTTCTCCGTCACTTTGTATCAACTTGATATCACTATAACAATCAGTGAAAACGCTGTCAAATAATCCGAATGATTTTCCTCACAATCAACTTAAGAGCGTGGTTCAAAATGACGCCACAAGTCCTTATTCGATGTTGTGATACTTGAGGCACCTGCTTCAATCGCTTGTTCCACTTCCTCGACCGTATCGATGAGTCCACCGGCGAATACGAGACGCCCTGTCTTTTCTTTCACTTCTTGAATGTACTTTGGCATTAACCCTGGTAACACTTCGATGTAATCAGGTTGCGTCCGTTCCATGAGTTGATAACTTTTTTCGAGTGAACTGGAATCAAGTAAGAACATGCGTTGCATCGTCTTGACCTTTTTTGACGTGCTTTCAAGATGACGCTCGCCTTCGTCGAAATGACACCATACGGCTTCAATTCTTGGCAGACGTATTCTGTGGCATATTCATCATTTTTTAACCCTTGAACGAGATCCATGTGCAAAAACATTTTTTTGTCGTAACGATGCGCCATCTCATAGACCGCTTTTAAACGCGATACATGCATTTCGAGTAAGACCCCATATTCATATGGACTCTTCAGCATCTTTTCAAAGTCTTCTAATTTTCTAACGGAAGGCAGGATCTTCTGTCCAAAATATGTCATATGTTCTCCCCCTGATTCGTAATGTGTCCTAAGTATGTCGTGAAACATAAGGAATAGGCAATGCTCTTTTCATGAAAATAAGTGAAAAGAGCGCTACGATTAGGGTATAGCTTAACGAAACGATTTCTTTTCAGGAGGTGAACGCGCAGTCCTACCGTCTGTGCACGTCAATGAGTCAGCAAAAACGGATTGTCATCTATTTATTCTCTATTTTAATTAACGCCTTAGGAAACAGCTTCATGGTGACCGCCTCGATCGGGAGTGCACCTTGGACATCAGCGAGTGAAGCCGTTGCGGCCATCTCCCCTTTAACTGTCGGACTAGCGATCATCGTCTTACATGTGCTCGCTTTGATTGCGGCACTCTCTCTTGGGAGTCGATTTAGTTGGTGGACGATCGTCCTCAGTTTCGCACTCGTCGTCCTGTTCGGCGCTGCGATTGATTTCTTCTTATCGATCCATCAATTGATTTATACACCACAGGGACTTTGGATGCGCGTTGTGTACATGTTGATCGGCATGCCATTGATTTCACTTGGACTCGCTCTCTATCTACAAATCGGATTCGTATTGATGCCACCGGATTACTTGATGAAGTCACTGATCAGTCGCTTTAAAAGTACCTCGCTCGGGGCAACGATCAGCCTCGGCATTCCTTTTTTGATTGCTTGTCTCTTTTCACTGATTGAACGCGAACTGATCGGCATCGGAGTCGGAACTTTCATTTTTCTCTTATTGAACGGTCCACTGATCGAATGGTTTCAGCGATTGTTCCCGATTACAGCACGTCCACCTAAACGGACAAGTTCTTGAATACTGTAAAAGAGCTGCTATTGATAGACAAATTCATCTATCAATAGCAGCTCTTTCATTTACGTATATGATTTTCTTTGGAAGACAAGAATCGATGCACCTAACAAGACGATGATATGAGCCAATACGAACAAGGCGGAGAACGTCAAAGTTGTTCCCATCGCTTCACTCGTACCATAGGTCATAGAATCCTTGAAATACATTGACCAGTCTAAATGCATGAATACGATCCACTTAGCGATTGCTGGTTTGAAACCAACCAGTAAGTTACCCGCAATGCTCGTAAAGAACTGTGCTAGTACGGTGAAGCCGATAATCATTCCAACAGAACGGAACAACAATGAGAAGAATAACGTCATGAATATTGTAAAAATCGGACTGACAACTTCGACGATCGTATCGCGGAACAGAATTGGATCTCCTGCCTCTGAAAACGCAAATGAGCCTGCGTAGACGATCGCAGCGATGAACACGAATTGGAACAACATGATCAAGATCGAAAAGATAAGTTTCGAGAAATAAATCGTCATTCGGGAATACGGACTCATTAATAAGTGTTTCATCGTGTCATAACGTACTTCATTCCCGATGGCTTCTGCCGTGAAGACAATCGTGATGATTCCTAATAGAGATGTCAGTAAAAGGAACGTTGATGAATAATAATCATAACGTGTGAACTCAAAATCATTCGTCTTTGCAACGATGATAATACCAACTGCAATAACGACATATAGTGCTAAAACGATTTTCGCTTTTTTAGTCGTCCACCATTTCATCCATTCATTTTGTATGAGCGAAAGCATGTGAATCCCCCTCTTTTTTCGTTACTTGCAGGAATTGTTCCTCAAGCGTCAAACGTTTAACGGTCAGTTCATGTAAATCGGCAATCGGCACGACGAGTCGAGCGATAGCTGGACATTCACTTTCCGGTGCGGTGATAATAATTTTATTCTCGAGTACTTCTGATGGGTAGTTCGCGACGCGAAGGGCATCGAGTACCTCTGTCATCGCTTCTGCATTGACACGAAGAGCGATTTTCGCTCCAGTTTCATTACGAACGGACTCGACCGACTTGATGACACCCTGATCGATGATCGCATAACGATCACTGATTTGTTCCATCTCACTCAACATATGGCTTGAAATTAAAATCGCGATATCTTGCTCACGCGCCATTTGGCGTAAATATTCACGAAGCTCTGCAATTCCGGATGGATCCAGACCATTCGTCGGTTCATCTAAAATCAAGACGCGCGGGTTATGTAGCAAGGCACGAGCAATTCCGAGTCGTTGCTTCATTCCGAGTGAGTACTCTCCGACTTTTTTTGAAAGCTTTCCTTCAAGACCAACGAGTCGTGCTAGTGCATCATAATCCACTTGACCGAGTCCCGGAATGAGATTTTTTGCATGAACTAAGTTTTGTTTTCCTGTCAGATAAGGATAAAACGCTGGATTTTCAACGATTGCTCCGATTTGCGTCAGCGCTTTCGAACGCTCTTCTACGACATCAAATCCATTGACTGTGACTTTCCCTGCATCCTGCTCGAGTAGTCCCGTGATGATCCGAATCGTCGTCGTCTTCCCTGCTCCATTCGGTCCGAGGAAGCCGAACACTTCTCCTGGGGATACCTCAAAACTGACGTCTTTTAAAATTTGCTCTTTTCCGAGACGCTTTGAGATATTTTCAATCTTTAACATCTGCTCTTCCTCCTCATTCATATTTTGTCTATGCTATTAGTGTACGTGATTTTAAAGGATAAGTTTCATTTCTTACAAATATGTAATCTGATTCCAATTAAAAAGGCGTAACAACAGAAATTTTATATTAAAAATAAAGAATGGAGTCGCTAGATGATTCGCTTTGAACAAGTAACACATGATCACTTTCCGATCATCCAATCGTTGTACGCGAGCGTTCCTGCATATGCGCTCTTAGAAGAACGAGTGCTTCCGCTCTCTGATTCGACCTTACAGGAAGAGTTTTTAAATCCCGATACCGTATCGCTGATTGGGTATGTAGACGGAGAACCCGTCTTACTGATTGATTACCTACCGAAGCATCCAAAAGACGGTACACCTTGGATCGGTCTATTTTTACTGGATGCTTCTCAGCACGGTACGGGAACTAGCAGTCGGTTACTATCTGCTTTTTGTGATCAGTTTCTAAGTCAGGAACCTCACATTCATCTCGCGGTCTTACCCGATAATTTAAGAGCCCGTCGTTTTTGGGAAAAACACGAATTTCGATATGTACGAACGAGTATCTCGAACCGCGAACAACAGGTAGACGTCTACGTGTATGATGTAAGTAAAAAAAAATGAAAACGCATGAATGGAGTATCGCACAATGTTCAGACTCTCACTTCGCTTTGATGTTTTGTTAGCGGGATTGATTTCCCTGCTATTTTTTAGCATGACGCTCGGATTAACTTTTTTCATTAGTCAACATGCAACAAACCGACTCCAATCGGAAGTCGGGATGAATCTGTCAACGACTGCTCACCAACTGTCTGATAAGCTTGATCATTACATGTGGTCACGTTATGCCGAAGTAAAATTGCTGGGTTCTTTATCAACGATTCAACAAACAGAACAAAAAGCAGAAACACGGCAGACACTCGAAGAGTTACAACGACAGATTCCTGACTTTTCTTGGATTGGTCGCTTAGATGCGAAAGGCAAAGTCGTTGCGTCAACGAATCAGATTCTTGAAGGAACATCGATCAAGGAACGCCCCGTCTTCCAACAAGCCTTATCACAACCATTCATCGGGGATGTCCATGAAGCTGTTCTACTCGCAAAATTATTGCCAAACCCAAGCGGTGAACCGTTACAATTCGTCGATATTAGTACACCTTTGTACGATAAGGGGCGATTTTCTGGTGTCCTTGCGACACATCTCAGCTTCGAATGGGCAAAAGCGATCGAACAAAGTTTTCAGAGCGCCACGTCCTCTCTCCAACAAGTCGATGTCTTCATCATTAGTCAAGATCGAAAGACGATTTTGCTTGGACCGAACGGATGGAGCGGTAAAACATTACCTGATAGCGTAACGCTGACTTCGAATGCTTCTGCGACCGCTTCTTGGCAAGGGAAAGAATTCGTCTCTGGTCAAAGTACAAGCCGAGGTTACAAGGATTACGATGGATTAGGTTGGACGGTTCTCGTGCGTCAACCGACTTCGATTGCCTTCGCTGATGCCGACGCTTTACGTCAAACGATTTTTATCGCCGGATTGATTGCCTCTTTCATCACAGCGGTACTCGGATGGATGTTAGCGAAGTTATTGACACGACCATTATTAAAAATCACATATGCCGCCCAACAGATGCAGGATGATCCCTCAAAATCACTCCCGAATCATCGTGGAATCCGAGAAATCGAGACACTGACGGATGCCTTACAACGACTGATTCATCGCTTGCTACATACCGAACAAGAGAAATTAACGTTTGAACGCTTGTCACAACGCGATAGCCTGACGGGTCTCGCGAACCGCAACGGTCTCGCTCAATACATCGAACAATTGCCTGCAGAAACGCATTCTATCTATCTTTGCCTTGATTTAGACGGCTTTAAAGCAGTCAATGATACGTATGGTCACGCGCTAGGTGATCTCCTGCTGATCGAGGTCAGTCAACGTCTCGAACAGTTGCTTCCACCTGGTGGATTCGTAGCTCGTCTGGGCGGCGATGAGTTCATCATCGTCTTGACGACTCAATCCTTAACAGAAGCACGATACTTAGGTGAACAATGGATCGCTCACGTCTCGATGCCGTATCACTTAGAAGAACAAACCGTCCACATCGGTATGAGTATCGGAGTCGCCGAACAGGTGACAGGAGAATCACTCGAACAAGTCATGCATCGCGCTGATTTAGCGCTCTATCGTTCGAAGCAAAATGGCAGAGGATGTATGTCCGTTCATTGACCATTCAGGACGGAGGATTGACAAGCGCAGCTCTCCTCCGTAAGGTGAACGAGAGAAGCGTATAATTTTTCAACGAGGAGCTGTCAACATGAATCAATGGACACGTGAAGCACGATACCGTCCCCTCTCGGATGTCGATCCGAGCGTCTACCAAGCGATGAAGGAAGAAGTTCGAACATCTCCTTGGCGATTTTCTTACCATATTCAACCTCCGACCGGACTTTTGAATGATCCGAACGGCTTCGTCTATCATGACGGTCTCTATCATTTGTTTTATCAATGGTTTCCACTCGGACCCGTACACGGGCTGAAGTACTGGTATCACATGACATCAAAAGATCTTGTACATTGGTTCGATGAAGGAGCTGCCTTGATCCCAAATGACGATCCTGATTCACATGGTGCTTATTCCGGTAGTGGCTTCATTAAAGATGATCAAGTGCACATCATGTACACCGGTAATAAACGGGATGCGGATTGGAATCGCCATACGAGCCAAATCGTCGGTCATCTCCGCTCGGATGGACGAATCGAAAAACATTTACCACCTGCTATTCCAAACGTTCCTGAAGGATATACGGAACATTTCCGTGATCCGAAAGTCTTCCAAGATGCATCGGGCATTTGGTACTGCATCATTGGTGCACAGCGTAGTGACTTGACGGGTTGTACTGTCATCTATCAGTCTCAAGATGCAGAGCACTGGACATTCCTCGGTGAGTTACAGACGAATTACTCGACATTCGGTTATATGTGGGAATGTCCTGATTATTTCGAGCTGGATGGAAAAGGGATCCTCCTCTTTAGCCCTCAAGGGATTGAACCAGATGGTCCGAACTATCAAAATATTTTCCAGTCCGGTTATTTCATCGGCGAACCGTTAGCTTTACCCGACTTAACATTCACACACGAATCGTTCCAAGAACTCGATTTCGGATTTGACTTCTACGCGCCACAAACAACTGAGGCGGCAGATGGTCGACGGATTCTTGTTGGTTGGATGGGGTTACCGGATATCAGTTATCCTTCTGACATCTATAACTGGGCACATGCTTTAACATTGCCACGTGAATTAACGATCGAACAGGGACGACTTCGTCAACGACCTGTCCGTGAACTGACACAGCTACGAAAAGAGACGCTGTTTGACGAAACGATTCTTTTCGAACAAGACGTGACAATTGCGGAAGCCGAGATTTTCGAGCTCGTGATGACAGACTTAAAACTGTCGTCGGACTCGTTCCGCTTCTCGATTCGTCAAGACGCCACTGAAGAAACCGTATTCCATTACGATGCTGTATCACGTCAATTTACGATCGATCGAAGCCGATCAGGTGCAGAAGTACCTGCTGAATCATTCGGCACTTCGCGATCGACGATTCTTGCGAAGGACTTGCATACATTACGTCTGTTCGTGGATCGTTCTTCGTTTGAACTTTTTCTAAATGACGGAGAAGCCGTTGCATCTGGACGGATTTTCCCGAAAACATCCAGTCGAGGTATTGTCTTCTCTGGTGAAGCAGGTGCGCATTTATCACTCTACGATTTATCTTAAATAAAAAAGCATTTTCCTGAATAGAATCAGGAAAATGCTTTTTTGCTTCAATGCTTCAATCGTGATTCTTTTTCTAGATCAAATGCAAGGATGTGCTGCTCCCCAATTGGACCCATGACGGACTGTAACGTATCAACGTATCCCGTTTTGAAATACAGTGATTTTGCAGCAATATTCTTTTTATTGACCGCTAGTGTGATCGCTGTGACTTCTGGAAAATGATGATGCACGAACTCTGGCAACTGCATCATTGCCTCTTTCGCATATCCTTGGTGCTGATGGCGTGCATCAATGGAAAAGGCACGTAATAGGACACTTTGTTCATGTGTTCGATGTGTTTTAGGGGGATTAAGATGAAGAATAAAAAATCCGACGACTAAATCGTCTTTTTTGATGACAACCGGGAATTTATCTGGATGGGCAACCGCATCTGTGACGACATCCGTCGGAAAAGAAGTAAACTGGACTTGTTCTTCCGGAAGAATGAACGCATCACATTGTTCATAATGTTCATTCGTATACATGTGTAATTTCACTACAGACATTCTCATTCCGCCTTCCCTCTTTGTACAGGACAAGAGAGTACTCTCTTACATCTATTCCCATTTTAATGTTTTTGTGTCCATTTGCCTAGTCATTCAGGGTACTCGTCTTACATAACATCCAATAGGCTCTTGTCTCTTTATTCCACGGTTCTTCTTTCCGTAATCCAATCCTGACACTAAAAATGATACACTAGGGAAAGTTCGATTATTGGACGCGAAATAAATACGCTCGAGGTGAACTGTATCATGCATGAAGATTTTTTCGAACAGATGGAGCGATTGACCGGCATTCAACTGAATCCTGTCCAACAACAGGCAATCGAACATGACCATGGTCCGTTGCTGTTACTCGCCTCACCCGGCTCTGGAAAAACAACGACGCTTAATTTTAAGATTGCCTATTTGATTTTACAAAAAAAGATTGAACCACATCGTATTTTAGGGCTGACCTTCAGTAAGGCAGCAGCTCGCGAGATGGCGGATCGTTTTTATCATCTATTTCACGAATTAATTGGAACGACAGCGGCATTCTCGACGATTCATAGCTTTGCTTTTCAAGTCGTTCGGGATCATACATCCCAGCAACGTCTCTCCTATACGATCATTGAGGGACCAATGGATCAACAACATCCGAATGTGCCACATAAACGCATGTTACTCCGGCGTATTTTCCAGGAAATTAATCGGAGTGTCATTACAGACGACCAGATGGATGAGTTATTGCGGATGATTTCCTTCGTCAAGAACCGTCTTCTTTCTTTAAAGGAGATCAAGGCAGTACCGACGACGATCAAACATTTCCCTGATATCTATGTGGCATATGAACAATTCAAGTCGCGTGATCCCTTACATCCGTTACTCGACTTTGATGATATGTTGACGTATGCGAATACGATTTTGGAGCAAGACCGTCGTCTGTTGCAACATTATCAGCGACGCTTCGACTATATCCTAACGGATGAAAGTCAGGATACGTCGCTCGTCCAGCATCAATTGGTCGAGAAGTTAGCCTTACCGCATAACCGTCTTTGTGTCGTTGCAGATGATGATCAGACGCTATACAGTTGGCGTGGCGCGGATGCCTCTAAAATTTTGCACTTCAAAGATACGTATCCGAATGCGACGATTCTTTACATGGAACAAAATTATCGTTCGTCTCAAGACATCGTATCCGTCGCAAACCAATTCATTCAGCGCAATAAAGCACGTTATCCGAAACAGATGTTCACGGAGAACGCTGCTGTTCGTCCGATTATCTTAGAGACGTTACCAACTTACGAGGATCAGACCCGCTATCTGTTGAATCAACTACGGACAGAGACGAATTACCGCGAAGTAGCCATCTTATATCGCAACAATGCCTCATCGATCAATGTGATGAATGCTTTGGATCAAGCAAATATTCCGTTTTATATTAAGGATGTCGATCATAAATTCTTCAGTCATTGGATTTTGAAGGATATCTTAAACTTCATGACATTCGCACAAGATCCGACAGATATCGATGTGCTAGCAACTATTCATACGAAATTCGCCGGGTATATCTCAAAAGCGCAACTTTCTCAATTGCAACAGTTCGGTACGGGTGAATCTGTATTTGATCTACTCATAAACAAAATCGAGATGAAGTTTTATCAAAAGAAACAACTTCAACAAATGAAGCGCACATTCGCTTCCATCCAAACCGTTCGCCCCTCTGCCGCCCTCTCTCTGATTCGTCATGAACTGGGTTACGAAAAGAATTTGCGAAAAATGAGTGAGAGTCTCGGTTTTAGTCTCGATCACCTGCTTGAAACATTGAATACGATCGATAACATCGCAAGTGATGTACCGACACTACTCGCCTTTCGTGAACGGATCACGCATCTCGAACAATTGATGCGTGATGCGAAACAAAATAAAAATCAAAATGCGGTCACCCTTTCGACCTTTCACAGTGCGAAGGGACTTGAATTCGATCGCGTCTTCATGATTGATCTCGTTTCTGGGATTCTTCCATCAGCTGATACGATCAAGGCGTACAAGAATGGACAACTCGATGATATGGAAGAAGCTGCACGTTTGTTTTACGTCGGCATGACACGGGCGCGACACGAACTACATCTCCTGTCCTATCGTTTTAAATCGAAATCATTTGATGTCTCACCATTCGTCGAAGACGTCCATCGCCTCGTCACGCCTGATGCTGCAAAACGAAAAGTAGAGCGCAAGCGAACTGCTGTTACAGCGCGAGCTAGCATTCCTCCACTTCCGATCACTGAGAACATGCGTGTCTCGCATACAGCATTTGGTCCCGGAACTGTCTTGCACCTGGTTGACGATGTGCTGGAAATTTCATTTGATCAAGGAATGAAAAAACAGCTTTCGTTACAAGTCTGCTCTGAAAATGCGTTACTCGAAATTTTATGATTCAGAATGGACCTGACTCAAAAAAAGAATGACGTGTCTTTTCACGACCTTTCCTCAGGCAAGACACAAGCCAGTTTTCCTGCTTCATTCAAGCAGGAAAGCGGGTCTTGTTTGTCTCTGACAGCGCATAATGCGCTTTTTCCTGTAGGAGTGGCGTGTGACGCGCCATTCTTTTTGTTACGAGATAAAGGTGGCAGATTTTTATTCTGCCACCTTTATCTTTGTAGAGGCTGACTTTTGAGTCAGCCTTTGTTGTATCCGTTAATTTTTCGTCGATGACTCATTTTGATGAATCAAGGCATCTCTGATTTCTGTCAATAATTTTTCTTCTGTCGTTGGTACCGCTTCTTCTTCGATGATTTCTTCCTTCTTCCGGAATGAAGTGATTCCTTTGACAAAGATAAACAGTGCAAAGGCGATCAACAAGAACTCGATACTCGCTTGAAGAAATTGACCGTACTGCAACTCTGCATTTCCGACCATGACCGATAATCCTTTGACATCAATGCCCCCGATGATGATACCGATCAGTGGCATAAAGACGCTGTCGACGAGGGATTTGATGATCCCACTAAACGCAGCACCCAGAATAACCCCGACCGCTAAATCGATCACATTCCCTCGAAAGGCAAACTCCTTGAATGCCTTAAACATGAAACGTCCCCCTTACCAAGCGCGGGACGCCAACTGCTGAATCGCATATCCGACGCCGTGCTCGTCATTTGATTTCGTCACGTGATGGGCAATCGCTTTTGCCTCATCATGACCATTCCCCATCGCGATCGCCTTGCCGGCAACTTTGAACATTGGAAGATCATTCAGGTTATCACCGATGACAGCAACCTGTTCGATTGGCACACCGAGGTGGTCTGCGAGGATTTTAACTGCCGTTCCTTTATCGGCACCGACTGCCATGACTTCGATGTTATCGTGTCCTGACGACGTGACATAGACACCGTCGACCTTCTGCTCGATTTCCTGCCAGATTTTTTTCATTAATTCTTGATCAAACGAGAATGAGATGAATTTAAATACTTGTCCCGCTTGGTTACGGATATACGACCGGAATCCATCAATCATCTTGACGTCTTCGTGGACATAATAACGATCGTGGAAGAAATCAAGCACTTGTTTCGCCCGATCACTTTCTTCACTCAACTCTTTCAGCGAATCATAGGCTGCGTCGATCGTCGCTCCTTGTGCTGTCACGAGTCCTCGATCACAGAACATCTCGAAGAAAACTTCATATTGACTGATGATACCGTAAATTTGCTGTGCTTGTTCCGTCGTCAACGTCGTCGCACTCAACTCTTCTCCATCTACGGTCATCACACGTGCCCCGTTTGAAGCAATGATCGGACAGTGGATTCCTGCTGCATCTGTTAATTCTTTTGCATTTAAGTAGTTACGTCCTGTCGCGATTGCAAATTCGACACCTTGTTCGCGTGCCGCTTCAATTGCCTGAATCGTCTCCGGTTCAATTCGTTGCTTGCCCGAAAGAACGGTTCCATCCATGTCTGATACGAGTAGCTTGATTGGATTTGCCATCGTCTTCACTCTCCTCTTTTTCTATTTCCATACCACTATACCATTTTTCACATTTTGACTGGTCGTAAACGCGGTTTACAAAATCGGTGACAACAAACGCGAAATACTTTCCTTGAATTTGATCGTTCTTGAACGCGCGGCATACGACTCGACCGTCATGAGCTTTGATACCTCACAATCAGCGAGGAAAAGACGTTCTAGTTCAATCGCTATTGCCTGATCATAGACGATCGTGTTCATTTCAAAGTTCAACCGAAAACTTCGCGCATCGATATTCGTCGTCCCGACTGAAGCAATCTCGCCATCAACGACGATCGTCTTCGCATGTAAAAATCCAGGTTCATACGTGTAGACTTTAGCTCCGTACGATAACAACTCTCCTACAGCAGCAGTCGTTGCCCAGTAAACGAATGGGTGGTCCGGTTTGTTCGGAATCATGATACGGACTTCCACTCCGGACAGAAGGGCTGCCTTACATGCATCTAAATAACTCGTGTCTGGAATGAAATAAGGCGATTGGATATAAATTGTCCGTTTTGCTTCGTTGATCATCTTGATCAAGGCAAGCTTCAAATACTCTGAACGGGAATCCGGACCCGATGTGACGATTTGCATCGGTAATATATCCTGAATCCTGTGCGTTCCATAGTAAAACAAAGATTTTTCCGTATAGACGTCACTTGCTTGGTTCCAGTCGAGAATGAAGCGGTCGAGTTGATCGTGAACGACGTCACCTTCCAAGCGAAAATGTGTATCCCGCCAGTAGCCGAACTTTTCATCGATCCCGAGATATTCCGTACCAACGTTGAACCCACCAATGTAGCCGATTCGACCGTCGATGATACAGGATTTACGGTGATTCCGGTTGTTCAATCGAAAATTAACGAAACCAATCGTCGACGGGAAAAAGGCGAACACTTCTCCTCCGTGTGCGAGTAAATCCTTAAAATCCGTCCGTTTGAGACTTCGTGATCCGACAGCATCATACAATAGACGTACTTTGATCCCACGACGGGCACAATCGGTCAATGTATCGATCAACGCCAACCCGAGACGATCTTTCTGAATGATGTAATATTGGATATTCACTTCATGCTCTGCCTGGCGGATATCTTGAATCATCCGATTGAACTTCTGCTCGCCATCCGAAAGAATCTGCAGTTGATTCGAGAGACTGAGCAGGGAACCGTTCGACATCAGGTTCATCCGAATCATATCCCGGTGCTTTTGAATCATCGGGTGCCGTCCCATCGTTACAAGTTCTTTTTTCTGTAAGGCGATCCGTCTATCCTGTTCCAGTTGTTCTTCATCCGTGACACGATAAAAATTCGTTTTTTTCAACAGTCTTCCGAAAAACAGATAGACGAGAAACCCAACGAGCGGAACGAAATACAAGATGAATACCCATGCCCACGTCGCACCAATATCGCGCCGCTCAAGAAAAATAACCGTCAGGACAGCCAAGATATTCATGATAAGCAATCCGTAGACGATGATGATCGTGAACGTACTCCATACTTCCACCATACGATTCCCTCCCGCTTCAACGGTATTCTTCAATTTTGATTCCTCTGTCTCTTATTCCCGTTTCCTTCCGTGTCATTCTTCTGAAGACAAAAAAACCTTTTTGAAGCACGGCTAGCTTCAAAAAGGTTTAGGTGTGTCATGATTCTTTACATGGTTCCGGTTGTTGTAACGCCATTTGTTCAAGCGTCGCTTTGACACCTGCTACACAGTCTGGCAATCCAACACCATCATAGGCGAGTCCGGCTAAATGAATGTGCGGATAATGAGAAGCGACGATTTCTCGCACTTCTTGAATCCGCTGTGCATGTCCTACCGTATAGGCCGGTAAGCCGTCTAAGAGACGACTGATGACGACACGTTCCGGGTGCAAGGGACGACCACAGATGTTTTCAAGATCTTCTAAGACGACGCGTTCAATCATTTCGTCAGATTCACGAACGAGTGCATCTTTTCCGGGGCGTCCGATGAAGGCACGGAGCACGGTATGATTCGGTGCTGCATGATTCCACTTTTGATCAATCGCCGTGCATGCTGTAATTGAATACGGCGCCCGACGGTTGACGATGAATCCCGTTCCATCAATCGGTAACGCTGTTTCCTTATCGAAAATCAACGTGACCGTCGCCGTCGAGTGTGTTGAAAGGTTCGCAAGCCCTGGAAGCGTCGCATCTGGTAACAGGGACACGACTTGGCGATGCGGAATCGTCAACAAAATATCATCAGCATATTCTGGACCATGATCCGTTTCGAGACGATACCGCCCGTCTTCTTCCCGTTCGATGGAACGAAGTGGTGTCTCTAGACGAATCTCTGTCCGTTCGAGCACCTCTTCTAAACGCTCGACGAGAGACTCGAGTCCAGTAGCAAGTGATAGGAATTGACCTGTCGCTTTGAGCGTCGGACCTTGTTGTTGATCAAGCGGACGCATGAGGCGCATCCCTTCGAACAAGCTTCCAGCCTTTTGCTCATTCGCAACGAATTGCGGGTAGGTCGCGAACGTACTCATCCGGTCGATATCACCCGCATAGATGCCTGAAAGAAGCGGTTCGATCAACTTCTCGACGAGCGCATCTCCAAGACGCGGACGCAGGTATTCCCCTAATGGGATGTCTGTTTCCGGAATCGTCAAATCAGGAGCAGGGTGAAGCAAGCGTTCTGTCACCTCTGCCTTTTCTTCTTCCGTCAGTAGAGACGTCTCTGCGAATAACTCTAAATCGGTCGGGATGCCCATGACGGCACCTTTTGGAATCGGGTGGAGACCGCGCGCATCCAAGATATACGCTTGCGACGTGTTATTGCGAACGAGTTGCTCCCCTAATCCGATCTCTTCGATGAGATCCGTCAACACGTGTTTCCGTGCGACGTATGAATCCGGTCCCCGCTCGATCGTCAATCCTTCGTCCCGATATGTCGCCACCTTACCACCGAGACGACCCTCTGCCTCGAGTAACGTGATGTTCATCTCTGGAAACTGCTTCTCTGCATAATAGGCGGCTGCAAGTCCTGATATACCACCGCCCACGATGACGAGACGTTTACTGGACATAACTACCCACCTGTTTCGCGACGGCTTCCGTGACAGCTTTCATGAAAGCTGGATCCGCGTTTGGCATGACAGGTCGCGCATAGTGAATTCCGAGTTCGTCGCAGACGACTTTACACTCGTAATCATTATCGAACAATACTTCTAGGTGATCGGCAACGAAACCAACGGGTACGTAGACGAATGCTTCATATCCTTTTTCTTCGTAGACGTCACGTGTCAAATCCTGAACATCTGGTCCAAGCCATGGTTCTGGCGTTTGTCCAGCCGATTGCCAGCCTGTGATCATATGCGGTACACCAGCACGTTGCGCGATCAATTCGGCTGTTTCCTTCAATTGCTCTGGGTATGGATCACCGTTTGCAATGATTTTCTCAGGTAGACTGTGTGCTGAAACGACGAGAATGGCTTTCTCTTCAGGTACTGGTAAAGCGTCGAACGTCTTGCGGATTTCTTTCCCCCACCAATCGAGAAACGCTTCTTCTTTGTACCACGATTCGACGGATGCGAGACGAATACCATGTTGGTCCGCGACTTCCTTCGCACGACCGTTATATGAACGGATACTGAACGTTGAATAGTGTGGTGCTAAAACGACCGTGACCGCTTCCGTAATGCCGTCTTTTGCCATTTGCTCGACAGCATCCTCAACGAATGGCTCGATGTGTTTCAGACCAAGATAGAGTTTGAACTCGATTTCACCAGCATATTTCTCAGACAGTTGACGGTGTAGCTCTTCAGCCTGATCAATCGTGACTTGTGCGAGTGGTGAGACACCACCGATGGCTTCGTAACGTTCCGTCAACTCTGCCAATGCTTCTGGAGACGGTTTGCGCCCGCGACGGATGTGCGTATAATAACGCTCGATATCTTCTGGTTTATATGGCGTACCGTACGCCATAACAAGTAGTCCTAACGTCTTCATTTTCCTACCTCCATTTTTTCTTTCGAATAATCATGGATAAATGCAGTCAAACGTTTCAATACTTCTGGATCGACTTCCGGGAAGATGCCGTGACCGAGGTTAAAGATAAATCCTGGTTGCTTCATTCCCATGTCGAGAATTTCCTTCGTTTTTGCTTCAAGGATATCCCACGGTGCTAGCAGATAAGACGGGTCGAGGTTTCCTTGGACAGGTTTCGTCAATCCACGCTCACGTGCTTCGTCAATCGACAAACGCCAATCAAGTCCGACGACGTCTAACGGTAAACTGTGCCATTCTTCTGCCAAGTGACTCGCTCCTACACCGAACATGATCATCGGCACGCCTGTATCTTTTAATTCCGTGAAAATGCGTTCCATCGTTGGCTTGATGTAACGGACATAATCTTTCCGGCTTGTCGTTCCGACCCATGAATCAAAGATTTGGAACGCTTGGATTCCTGCATCCACTTGTGACTTGATGTAATCGATGACCATGTCACCTAGTTTCTCCATTAAGGCATGCCATACCTCAGGTTGTCCATACATCAATGCTTTCGTTTTATGGTATCCCTTCGAAGGACCACCTTCAATCATATAGCTCGCAAGCGTGAATGGTGCCCCGGAAAAACCAATCAACGGTACTTCGAGTCGTTCTCGTAACAAACGAATCGTTTCATAGATATATGGAATATCTTCGCGGTTGAATGGTTGTAATGCTTCGACATCTGCCATCGTGCGAATCGGGTTCGCGATGACTGGACCGATACCACTCTTGATTTCGACGTCAACGCCCATCGATGGAAGTGGCGTCATGATGTCTTTATACAGAATCGCTGCATCGACCCCTAATTGTTTTACAGGTAGTTCTGTCACATATGCGCCTAGTTCCGAGTCATGTGTGATCTCGAAAAGCGTCCGCGTCTTCTTGATTTCACGATATTCCGCTTGATAACGACCTGCTTGTCGCATGTACCAGACGGGAACGTGATCAATCTGCTCGCCACGGATCGCCCGCAAAAACGTATCATTGAATTTCTTCATCATAACTACCCCTTTATACTCGTTCTAACGCCCCAAAAAAACGTACGATAAGTTTGTGAACACAGAAACATTATATCTGAAATTAAGAAGTCTGTGCCAATAAATCGTTTACAAAATGACAGTTCTGTTACCAGTTCATGAAATGTTCACTGTTTCTTGTAAAGACCGAACGCAGCGTTTAACTGACCGCGGATCAAGTCTGAACGTTGCTGTTCCGTTACCTTACGTTCTTTTTCTCGAATTTCGTGCGTACGCCAGCCATCCTCGATTTTTTCCGCGACTTCGACGAGTCGCTCGACATCCGTAAACGAATATTTTCGTGTTTTTCCATTTGTCCGTTCTGGAAAGATCAACTTCCGTTCCTCATAGTAACGAATCTGACGTTCTGACAAGCCGGTCAATTCACAGACGATTCCGATCGACATCACCTTTTTTTCACGGTAGTTCATCTTCGTCACTCCTTTCCACAAAAATACCATGTCAGATTTTCTGACACAACACGTTTCTTTGAAAGTATTTCCGTCTAAAGTAAACACATACTTTAAATGGATAAAGGAGGAACGACAATGAAACTGGAACAACTCGCTATCTCAGTCGATACGTTTTATGTCTTATTCGCAGCACTGCTCGTCTTTACGATGCAAATCGGATTCTTACTTCTAGAAACAGGGATGTTACGGGCGAAGAACGCGGGGCACGTCGCCGTCAAACAAATCATCAGCTTCTCGGTTGCCGCTCTCGCCTTTTGGGCCATCGGATTCGGATTGACGTTTGGTGATGGCAATTCTATCATCGGAACGGAAGGATTCTTTTTACAAGGAGGATTCAGCAGTCTTGATTGGTCGAACATCACGATTGATGTGAAGTTCCTCTTCCAACTCTCATTCGTCGCTGTCTCCCTCGCGATCGCTTGGGGCGGATTCGCAGAACGTGCTAAATTATCCGTCTACCTGTTGTTCGGAACGTTTTTCGTTGCTATCATCTATCCGATCATTGCACGTTCCGTTTGGGCAGGTGGATTCCTTGGTTCGCTCGGGATGCAAGACTTCGCTGGATCAACGGTCGTTCACTTACAAGGTGGGATTGCTGCACTCGTTGCTGCTTTACTGCTCAAGAAACGAATCGGTGCTGAAAAAACACCGTTACTCGGACACAACGTCATCTATTCTGTCGTTGGTGCCTTCATCCTCTGGTTATGTTGGTTCGGCTTCAATGCTGGTTCGACACTAACGATTGCCGATGGATTCTTTAGTTACGTTGCCTTGACGACGTTACTTGCGACTGCAGCAGGTGCCCTCGGTGCTCTTGCCATCTCATTCTGGCACCGTCGTGTCGCAGATATCCCTTCGATCATCAACGGTGTCTTAGCTGCACTCGTTGCCATCACAGCAGCCTGTGCCTTCGTCGAACCGTGGGCAGCTGTCGTCATCGGTTTCCTCGCTGGTGTGATCACATATGGAACGAGCATTCTTCTCGCAAGCCGTGTCGATGATCCATTATGTGCCTTCTCCGTTCATGGCGTCGCTGGTATCTGGGGTACACTCGCAACTGGATTCTTCGCTTCACCACGACTCGTTGAAATCACAGGGATCGGACAAGCTGGTCTCTTCTATGGTGGCGGTTTTACGCAACTCGGTGTTCAAGCACTTGGTGTCGTCTTTGCCGTCGTCATCGTCAGTGTCTTGAGTTATGCATTCTTAAAAGTTCTCGACCTTACGATTGGTCTTCGGATCACACGCGAAGATGAACTCCGCGGACTGGACGTTGCGGAACATGGTCAATCTTCTTACGATCTCCCTGCTCCTGTCAGCAAAGAATTGCGTATGGTCGAAGAAGAAGATCTCTCAAACGAACGCGTCAATTAATAAAAAGAACAAGAGCCTACACGATGGATTCATCGCGTAGGCTCTTTCTTGTTTATTATTTTCGAGCGTAGTATTCACCAATCACAAGCGCCAAGGCTGCCCCACCAACGACATAGATGGATCCGCTTAAAAAGAATCCAAGTAGCGTCAAGACGATGCATTGACTGATTGCTGCGAAGCGGATGATTTTTCGTTTCGCCTGTACAGCATTTCCAAACGGTAATAGACGAGTCAATAGATGTTGGTCCACTGCCTTCGTGAACGGTGCTAGTTGAAAGCTTGTCAATCCTGCAAACGCAGGGATTGCAAGCGCAACGAACAACTCGTTGCCACTCGCTAACCACATGAACACAGCCCCGATCAGCGTCAAACGAACAATCAATCCGATCCCGTCTCCACTCCGGATGAACTGTTTGACATACAAGTAATCGAATGTCGTTTGCGCTCGATATGGAATCCGCTCGACCATGTTACTCAAGAGACGACGGCGTTTATATGTTGCCGATAAATGCGGCACATCGACGAACCAGTTCGCTAATCGATAAAAACGATCACGCGATTCCTGTTCGAGCGCAATCCATTCGCGTAGAGGAAGATGGTCCTGACGCTTTAAATGGAGTACGACCATTAAGAGAAGTGCGACGACGATTGTCATCCACGCCATATCGATGATGACGAGTAGCGCCGCTCCGCACGCATACAGTAACACCGTCCGATGTGCGATGCCTTCAAGCTTTGATAAATTCGCAGCAGCTCCGAACAAAGCAAGCGCTACCCCAAGTAAAACAAGTTCAAGTGGTGTCGTCTGTTCCGTTCGAACATAGAGAACAACGACAGCTAAAAACGGAATCACGGCACGGATGATACCAAAGACCGCATTGTACGCTCGTACTTGTTGCATGAAACTTGATAACTTCGCTAACACCGGTAATAGAAACACTTGGTCCGCCTCAACGAGAAACGTCCGACTCGTCCGATAGAGCGGTAAAATCAGAAACAAGGCTGCCATGACGAATCGACCCGGAAACGATGGATCGAGTTGGTCGAGGAAACGTCCGTAGACGACTAAACCGTACAAAATAACGAAGTAAACGGTAAATAACAGTCCGCCATTCGCCATGTACCTTGTATATTTCACCGTTTCCGTCATCGCCGCCTGGTAGCGTTCCTTCCATAAGGACTGGCTGTTCATCGTTCCGCCTCCTCGATCGCGGCAACGTACAGATCATCCAGCGTTCCATCTTGCAGTCCATATCGTGCGCGTAAAGCAGCTGTCGTTCCCTCTGCTGCAATGTGCCCCTCATGTAAGAGCACGAATCGGTTACAGTGACGCTCGGCTGTCTCAAGAATATGCGTCGACATTAAGATCCCCTTACCGTCCTGCTTCAGTTCACTAAAAATCTGAAGTAACTCTCGGATTGCCAGTGGATCAAGTCCAACGAACGGTTCATCGACGATCAACAGTTCACTGCCTGTGACGAGTGCACATAAAATCATCGCTTTTTGCTTCATCCCTTTTGAGAAGACACTTGGAAACCATTCGAGTTGCTTCGTCATTCGAAGTCGTTCAGCATAATGTTGCGCGCGTTCTGTCGCGATTGCTTCTTCGACGTCATATCCTTGCGCCATCAGACGAAGGTGCTCCCGTAACGTCAGTTGTTCATATAACATCGGCTGCTCCGGAATATACGCCACTTGGCGACGATACTCGGTTTCGTTCGTCGTTAAATCCAATCCATTGATTCGAACCGATCCCGTCTTGACCGGTAAAAGACCAAGGATATGCTTGATCGTCGTTGATTTTCCGGCACCGTTCAACCCAATTAGACCGACGAGTTCACCTCGGTCGACTTCGATATTGATGTCATGCAGAACGGTTTTTGATCCGTATCCTCCTGACAAATCTTTAATGTCTAATAACATATCTGCCACTCCCTTTAGGCTCATCGTAAAGTAGACTCGCTTCGTTTTTCTAGCGTAACGCCTAGTTTTTTAAAATATAATGTTTTAATACTTGTTTTTTCGGCAATTACTCTAAGTGTAATCGTTACATCAATATATGAAAACGATTTACATGTAAATTGAAAGTGAAATCAATGAATCGTCTATTCATTCTCTATCAAGTGGTCTAATCGTCTAGTCATTTAAAGAATGAACTAAAGAATGAACGATTTCAGATTTTTTCATTTTCGCACGTGTTTATAACTGCCTGAAAACAGGTAAAACTAATATGTAGAGGAGATGTTTAGAAATGGGTTTCTTATGGGCACTCATCATTGGTGGTCTCATCGGTTGGATCGCAAGTTTAATTATCGGGAAAGACGTACCGGGTGGCATCATCGGTAACATTATCGCTGGTTTCATCGGTTCGATGATCGGTCAAGCCATCTTTGGTTCAATGGGACCAAAAATTGCTGGTTTCGCAGTCATTCCGGCTATTCTCGGAGCAGTCATCTTGATCTTCATCGTCTCACTTATTCTCCGGGCAGTACGTAAGTAATCATAGATCTTAAATTGAAAAGGAGTGTTTTAAATGGGATTCTTATGGGCGTTAATCGTCGGTGGTATTATTGGTTGGCTAGCAAGCTTGATTTTAGGTAAGGATGTTCCAGGCGGTATCATTGGTAACATCATCGCTGGTTTTGTTGGTGCATTGATCGGTCAAGCATTATTCGGAAACTGGGGTCCAATGGTTGCCGGATTCGCAATCGTTCCTGCTTTACTCGGAGCTATCATTCTTATCCTTATCGTATCGTTCATTCTCCGTGCGGTGAATAAACGATAACCAAAAATCCTCGGACGTTCTAGTCCGAGGATTTTTTTAGTCTTTTAATTGTAACCACATACCGTCCTCTCGCTCGACGACTCGTTTTTCTGCTCGTAAGTTCAACCATTCGAACACACCTTCGAGAAAACTAGACGGATATTCCCAAACGGTACCGACTTGCTCGCGCTTCTTTCGTTCTGGTTTTCCAGCGATGGCTTCTAACTCATCTGGAGTCTTATTTAATCGGATTAGCAATTCTTCCACCTGCCCCGATTGATAGGTCACTTCATATCCATCGTATCGTGCTCGATTGGCAACGGTCGAATCAGGCGTGCCGAACGTATTCTCGAACGAGTCACGCGAACGTCCGAGATAGCCAGTCATCGTATCAATACTTTTTCCAGTCCGGGCTTTCACTTCCGTCTCAAGTAACGTTTTGATATCGACTGCATATTCGTTCGAAACGGTCGTATTGAATCGATCAGCCAATTTAAAGTCGACTGTCGCGTTCGGTTCATCTCCGAGTTGTACAGTCTTTGATTCCTGGACGGTCTGTCCGGATTGTTCCGCACTTGCTTGAACATCGTACTCTCCAGGAGATCGCTTGAGTTCAAGGGATTTCTGATCAATCGTCCCGACTTCTTCTCCATCTAATGAAATCTTCGTTCCCGGTAAATCACTTGAAACGGTTAACCGCTGAGGATTCACATCGAGAGAGTACCGGTCATACCAAAGCCATCCATCTTCTTCTTGAAGCGAAAACAGATGTGTCTTCACTTGCTTCCCTGCGCCTTGATCCTGTTTGACTTGTGCGATGACCCGGTCCGTCCGTTCTGAGTCAGCCGTCAACCAATTAACGAGTCGCGTCGCTTCACTCATCGGTAGTGACTTACCATTCATCGTGACGAGTTGTTGGAATCCACGCTGATCCTTTTCCTTTAACAAGGTAGCAAGACGCTCGTCTGTTTTCTCCATTCTCGCCGCTTCTTGCATGTTACGTCCAAACCAAAAGGCAACGAATAAGAAAAGACCGACGATGATGACGCTACCGACGAGCAGGCGCCGTTTTCGTTTTTTTTGTGCCGTCGAGGCTACTCGTGATGCCATGCAATTCGCTCCTTCCTTCAGTAGCTGTATGTTTCTAAGTGTATCGGGTTCAATTTGACTGTCAATCGTGCGGAAGTCGGAAACTTTCCGTATACTAATATTATCTTACCCAAGGGAGTGAACGTTCCATGCAAAAAGAGTCATGTATCTTCTGTAAAATTGCTCGCAAAGAAGTCCCTGGTCATATCGTATTCGAGAACGAACAAGTTCTCGCTTTCCTTGACCTGTCACAAGTGACGAAAGGACATACGCTCGTCATCCCAAAACAACATGCCGATAATTTGTATGATCTCTCTCCTGAACAAGCACAAGACGTATTTGCGACGATCCCGCAAATCAGTCGTGCGCTTCAACAAGAGACAGAGGCAGCTGGCATGAATCTCTTATCGAATACAGGAAAGGTAGCGGGTCAATCGGTCTCTCACTTCCACCTGCACCTCATTCCGCGTCACGATAAACAAGACGGTTTCGGTGCAAAATGGGAAGTTCATAATGACGATTACACGGCAGAGGAATTAGCTGAACTCGCTAACTCGATCGCTTCTCGCATCTAAGTCTGTTCTTTTTCTTCTATTCTTAGAAAAATATTGCCGAAATAGGTTTCTTTCATTCGATTTTCGGTAAAATAATATGAAACAAATATTTTAATATTAAAAAGGAGGTTCAATATGTCGAAGCGTCCCGCCCGTAACTGGGTCGCTTTTGGTGCTACGCTAACACTTGTGACTTTTTACGGTCTGAAGGCGCTTCGCCAAGGTACGAAAAGCGACTCTTCGAACGGTCATCAACGTCGAAATTCTTATTCTACAATCGTAACGAATGTGCAGGATTTGACCCAGGAGGGCAAGAACTTAGTAGAGACAGCAAAAGCGTCTGGTATGCACTTCAAAGAAGAAGTCATGCAGAGCGTCTCGGAATACCAAACGGAAGTCCAAGCATCGCTCACGAAGATCCAGTCTCTCGCTGATGAAGCGAAACAGGAAGCAGACCAGCTTTCTCCACAAAAGTAAGATCCGTTGCTTCGATTTGTTTTTGTATAGTTTGCATTTTGCGCGTTTGAGCCATTGTCACCTTTCGAAAGGATGAGTCAGATATGGAACACGAAAAGTTATATCCTGGACAAGAGGCTTTGTTGTATAGCCACAAGATTGTCCAGTTAAGCAAAGCACTATGGAAAACGGTAGAAAAAGATTGGCAAAATTGGATCAAGCCCTTTGATCTGAACATCAATGAACATCATATCTTATGGATTTCGCACGCGCTAGGCGGTGCCTCGATTTCAGAGATCGCGAAGTATGGTGTCATGCACGTCTCGACGGCATTCAACTTCTCGAAGAAGTTAGAAGACCGCGGACTGTTGACGTTCTCGAAAAAGGAAACAGATAAACGAAATACCTACGTCCAGTTGACACCAGAGGGCGAATCACTCTTGCTTGAGACGATTCAAGCGTTCCGCCCTGAAGAAAACGGTGTCTTCCGTGCCTCACTTCCTCTTCAGGAATTGTACGGGAAGTTCCCGGAATTAACGGACATTTCTGCGATCGTACGTCGCTTGTATGGCGACAGCTTCATGGACATATTCGCTGAGACATCAAAGATGATCACAGAAGAAGCAGATCGTCGCCCTCAAGATCCAGTCATGGACTCGATCAAAAAAGCATAACCTTACCAAAAGCGTTTTAGCCTCTAGCTAGAATGCTTTTTTTAGGTCTTTTTTCCTCATGACAAGGACATTACTACTATGTCTCAAGAGTGTTATTTCCCTCACAATTTCCCATAAAAATTATCCTCAACCGACTACTTGGATGTGATAGCATGGAAAAGAGCAAGTATCTCTTGGCATGACAAGATACAGCTGTCAACCAGACGAGAATATGATATGATAAAACGGTTGAAATAAATGGTAAATTAGGGGTGTATGTATGAAAAAGAAATTGTTAGGCGCAGCAGCAGTCGCAAGTGTATTTACGTTAGCAGCATGTGGATCAAATGACGAAGCCGTCATCAATTACAAAGGTGGCGAAGTCAACAAGGCTGACGTCCAAGAAGAAGCATACGAAAAAGCTGGTGCTCAAATCGCTTTCCAGCAAACAATGAACAAATTGCTTGAGAAGAAATACGGCAAAGAAGTCACGGATAAAGAAGTCGAAGCAGAAGTCAAGAAAACAAAAGACCAGTTCCCGGATAAAGAGCAGTTCAATACAACATTGAAATCTGCTGGAATCAAGAACGAAAAAGAATTCGAGACAGTTCTTCGCACACAAATGCTCTTAACGGAAGCAAAATCTGCGAAATCAAAAGTAACAGATAAAGAAATCCAAGAGCGTTTTGACCAAGAAAAAGTCGAAGTTAAGGCAAGCCATATCCTCGTTGCAAAAGAGTCAGAAGCAAAAGACATCAAAAAACAATTGGATGACGGCGCGGACTTCGCGAAACTGGCAAAAGAGAAATCAACAGATACAGGTAGCGGTGCAAAAGGTGGAGATCTTGGATACTTCACAAAAGGTAAGATGGTCAAGGAATTCGAAGATTATGCGTTCAAGGATGGCGTTGAAGGTAAAATCTCCGATCCAATTAAAACACAATTCGGTTACCACATCATCAAAGTAGTCGATCGTAAAGAAAAGAAAGACTTTACACTTGATAAAGAAAAAGCACGCATCAAAAAAGCACTTGCTGAAGAAAAAGCAGCACAAGTCAACCCGAACGATATCTACCGTTCACTCATGAAAGAATACGATGTTAAAATCGAAAACAAAGACTTCAAGGATGCTTTTGATTTAGATAAACAAGAACAACAACAAATGCAACAACAAATGATGCAACAACAACAGCAGTAATCAAAAAAGGAAGCCGCGAAGGCTTCCTTTTTTCGTGTCGTTTTTCATTCATATGAGCGATAGTTAACGAACCGTCCGGATTGGTGCCCGTTCGTATTGTTTCGGCAAGGCGACCGTATCTCCTAGTTCGGCTGCCGCATGATAGACCCAATAAGGTTGGCGAAGTAGTTCACGTGCGAGCAGGACGATATCTGCTCGACCGTTACGGACGATTTCTTCTGCATGGGCAGCTGTCGTAATCAATCCAACCGCGCCTGTTGCAATACCCGTCTCTCGTTTCAACTCTTCTGCATAGCTCACTTGATAGCCTGGATACACTTCCGGTACGGCATTAGCGACGACAGCCCCTGAACTGCAATCGAGTAGATCGATGTGACGTGCAGCTAGTTCTTTCGCGAGTGGAATATAATCCGTCGCCGTCATTCCCCCTGTTGCGTGATCGGCTGCTGAAATCCGGACCCAGATCGAGAGCTTGGAAACGGCTTGAATGCCATCAATGATCTCTAGCAACAAGCGCATCCGATTTTCAACCGATCCACCGTATTGGTCCTCACGAACGTTTGATAACGGAGAGAGGAACGTGTTCAGTAAGTAACCATGAGCCCCATGAATTTCAATGAAATCATACCCTGCTCGTTCCGCACGCAGTGCTGCATCGATGAACTGTTGTTTGATCGTCGCGATTTCCTCAAGCGTTAATGCTCGTGGATGTGTATACGTATCATCAAACGGTAAAGCACTCGGTGCAACGGGTGGTTCTGCCGTCGTACTTTTGCGCCCGGCATGGGCCAGTTGAATGCCTGCTTTTGCACCCGCTGCTTTGACTTGCTCTGCGATCCGTTGTAAGCCTTCGATATGAGCATCTGACCAAATTCCAAGATCACCGGCTGAAATGCGACCGTCTGGCGTAACAGCACTCGCTTCTAAGATGACGCCACCGACACCACCCATCGCACGGGTTGCATAGTGCGTGACATGCCAATCCGTAACGAGTCCATCTTCTTTTGCACTGTACATACACATCGGCGCCATGATGACCCGATTTCGGAATGTCAACGTTCCGAGTTGAACCGTATCAAACAACTTCGTCTTCATCTTTTCTCCCCCTTATAGCTTCGGACGGTAAAAAGCACGATTATCTAGTGCGAATGATCGTTCCGAGAACTGTCCTGGCTCGACATATTCAAGGAGACGATCCATCATCGTCATCCGTGCATCAAGGTTATCGATCAAGAACAAAACTTCTGCCTCGCGCATCTGTGGTGCGACAGCAGAACCCCATTCCGGTCGTCCGTGATGACTTAAGACGAGATGTTGCAAGACCGTCAGTACTTCTGCGTCAATTTGTAATTCTGCTCCGACTTTTTCAAGTTCCGCTACCATCATCGTAATATGACCGACGAGTTTACCAGGCAACGTATATTCCGGTGCAACCGGATCGGATAACTCCTTGATTTTCGCATAATCGTGCAGAATGATGCCACTGATTAGCACGTCACGGTTTAAGGTCGGATAGAGTTGAGCGATTTGATCCGCTAGACGCAACATCGAAAGGACGTGGTATGACAGCCCCGAGTAAAAAGCATGATGGTTCTTGACCGCTGCCGGATGCGTGAAGTAAGCGTCGAATCGCGAAGTAATCAAATGTTTAACGAGCTTTTTCATATCACTGTTCTGAATCGATTCTACGAACGCGAGGACTTCCGTCTCGATTTGCTCTCGCGGAATCGGTGCGGATTGGACATAGTCCTCGACATTCGTCTCCTCTAGAACCGTGATTTGTTTGAGCTTGAGTTGTGTCCGCCCTCGATAGTCCATGACTTCTCCAGCAGCATGGACGATTGATTTCGGCGCATATTTTTCAAGATCACTCGTATCCCACATCTTCGTCTCGATTTCGCCTGTCTTATCCGCCAAGATGAGCGTCAAGTATGGTTTCCCATTCGCTGCAATTCCTTTGACCGCTTGCTTGATCATCGCTCGTTGATCGAGCGTTTCTCCAACTGCTAATTTACCAATTCCTTTCATACTTGAAACACGTCCTTTATCTGTAAAATAGGTGTCTTTTTTATATTCCATTGACTACACTTAAGGCATATACTATTTCATTCTACTATATGGGAGTCATGAACATGGAACTGGAACCTCAATTTAATTGGTCTCGCTATCTCGATTTAGCTGACTATGAACAAACCTTTCCGACGGCTGCCGTCGATCAATCCGAAATGGACTGGGTGACGCAGCTGCGATCGAAAGACATGAACTTCACCCGCTCGGAAAAAGGGGTTCTCTATGGAGCTGTCGTCACCTGGCAAAATCCTGTCGACAAAAGTGACCGCCGCTCGATTTGCTTTTATGTAACGAAAGAAAAACTGATCACGATTGGATTGTCGGATTCAATCGTGTCCCTGGTCGCTCCCTATTCTCCCGCGCATCCATTCGCAGCCTTTTATACGATTCTTGCTTTACAGCTGAACACGTATTTTGCCGGTATCGATCAGTTTGAGACGGAACTATTCTCAAGACAAGATGAACTACGTGGCAGCATCAATGAAGATTCGCTCGATAGCATCTTCGCTTTACGCGACACGATCGAGAACTGGTCCGATTTAATCGTTCCGTTTCAAGAGCTCGTCATGGCTGGTGAAGAATCATTTCTCGACGAGGACGCGTATCTCGAGGATCTCTCGTTGAAACTAGCTACGAAACGTGTCCGCCGTCTGTTGATGCTCATTGAACATTATCAAAAAGACATTGAGGTCCTGCTCGACTTATCGACGACCGTCTCGAACTTCCGTGGAAACGAAATCATGAAGGCATTAACAATCTTTACTGCCGTCGCGACACCAACGATGGCTCTCGGTGCGATTTGGGGGATGAACTTTAAAATCATGCCGGAATTAGAATGGAAATACGGTTACGCCCTATCCCTTGGTCTAATTTTTCTCTCGACCGGTGGCATCTTCTACTGGATGCGCTGGCGTGGATGGTTAGGCGCTCTTGTTCGGATGCCAAAGAACAGTCGACCAAAAAAATAGATATCAGAACATAAGTTCGTTATACTAATTGTATCATATCTACTGAAAGGAGACGCTTGTACGATGGAACGAAAAATCATTCATATTGATATGGACGCCTTTTACGCTTCCGTCGAGCAACGCGATCGTCCTCGATTAAAAGGTGTTCCCGTCGTCGTCGGTGGACCGCCTCATGCACGTGGTGTCGTAGCGACCTGTTCCTATGAAGCACGGAAATACGGTATCCATAGCGCGATGCCGTCAAGACGTGCCTTCCAGCTCTGCCCCCGTGCGGTCTTCATTCGTCCCCGCTTTGACGTCTACCGAGCTGTCAGTGCGCAAATCATGGCGCTTTTTCGAGAAGTGACACCGCTCGTCGAGCCTCTCTCGCTTGATGAAGCGTATCTTGACGTCACGGAAAATTATTTTGATCAAAAAAGTGCGACCTATATCGCGCAATATGTTCTTCAGCAAATTAAAGAACGGACAGGTCTGACGGCCTCTGCTGGTGTTTCGAACTCTAAGCTCGTCGCGAAGGTCGCATCCGGATACGAGAAACCGAACGGGATGACGGTAGTTCCTCCAGAGGACGTCCTCAGTTTCTTGTCTCCATTAAAAATTGGAGATTTACACGGCGTCGGAAAAGTCACGGAACAAGCGTTACGAAAACAAGGAATTGAAACCGTCGCAGATGTCCAAGCAATGCCGGTCGAACAATTACGAGCATTGCTCGGACGCGATCGCGGAACGGAACTGCATGCGATGGCACACGGGATCGACGAGCGTCCGGTTCGTCCGGAACGCGAGCGAAAATCGATTGGTTCTGAGACGACCTTCGAAGAAGATACGGAGGATATCGATACGATATTCGAGACGTTGATTCGAGAATCAAAATCCGTCATTGCGAGTCTTCAAAAAAAGAACTCGTTTGCCGGACGATCACGATCAAGTGGAAGACCGATACATTCCAGTCACGTTCGAAACGGCATACATTTTCAGAAGAAACGGCGGACGAAGAACGCTTACTTGAGGAAACAACGAAATTGTTCAATGGTATCACCTTCGACGGACCGATCCGCTTGATTGGTATGACGGTCAGTCACCTGACTACTCCTCCCGCTGCGCGACAGTTGACGTGGCAAGACTTAGACCTGCGCTTGTAAAATGAATAGCTATTCATTATACTAAGTACAAGACCGATCAGACAAGGGAGGAACAAGTATGCAGTATACGATTACAGTCTTTTCAGATCGTGGTGAAACGTTACTCGATGACGTTTTTGAAGCAGAAGCAGATGGACAGGCACGAGAAGAAGGGATTCGGCGTCTCAATGAGAGTGGGTACGCTCATCATGCAGCTCGTGTCACACGTTCAGGTCGTTTGATTCATTTCGAGCGCGCTTACTTGCCACGGATCGTCCCTACTTCATCTTGAGCTATACAAAAAAGGAAGACGGCCATAATGGCGCGTCTTCCTTTTTGATGACTTATTGAACGTCGTCTTGTTGCTCCATCATTGGCGCGTAGAGTTCTTCTAACGGCTTCATGATGATTTGTGTGACTTCCGTCAGCATCGTGTGCATCCGTTGCTCTTCTTGCATCAGCTGACTGATTAATGGGTTGTTTTGGACTTCAAGCATCTTTGTTTGGGCAGACGCCATATCGTCTGGTGTGATTTCTTCACCTTGCATCTGCTTTTGTTGTAATTCGAGTTGGATGTTACGGAACGATGCAAACAATTCGTTTGATTCCGGATCCGCGTTAACTTGCGTGTACAAATCTTTTAATGTCGTGTACTCTGAAGTCTCACGTAATGCACGCTCCAGTGTGTACGCGTGATCATATAAGTTTGTTTCTGCCATGAGTAAAACCTCCAATTTGTTTAGACGAGATAAAGCCCCGCCTGTATCAATCCAATTAAACCACCTAACAACCCTCCAAGCCAAGTGATAGCCCGGAATTCTCGCTTGGAAATCGATAAGACGATTTCCTCGAGATACGCAGTATCCAGCAAACCGACCTCTTCTCGAACAATCGTTTCGAGATCAAGCGTTTGTAGAATTTGCCCGATTTGATTCGTCGTCCGTTCGAATAGATGATCGATGACGACAGGGACATGTTGCTCGAGTAATTGTGACTCGAGGGGATTCAACCAGACGCGTAATGGTGTAGCAAGCATCGATTCAATCGGTAAACGCGCCAAGACTTGTTCTTTGACGGTCTGTCGAATCCGTGACTCCGTCTCTTCTGTCATATAAGACGACAGTGGACGATCTAGTCCCTTTTGCCATTCCTGACGTAATAAGGCAAGGATGAACTGAGACGTCGACTCTGATTGAAGTACCCGTTTCAGCTCCGGCTGAATCATATCAACGACGTTGACGTTCGCGAGCAACATCCCGAACATCCCACCTCCGAGACGCTGTTGGATGAAACGAGCAACAGTTTCCTCGAGTTGTAGACGTCCTTCTGGTCCATCAAAATATTCCTCTGCTTGGTGCAATACGGATGTGACGAGTCTTGGCATGACCTCTTCGATTTTTTGTTCTCCGGCTTCCCCGATCAACTCGCGCACGGACTGCTCACGCCATTTACCCATGAGGAGTGAAAACTCCTGCTCCAAGTGATAACTGATTTTCCCTTGAATCCGTTGTTTGGGTTCATCGATGAATCGACTAATCCACGCTTCCGTCGTCTCTTCTGAACGTGTCCATTTCATGACTTCATGTTCGACGAGCCGTGTGACAGCTCCACGAACAGCTGGTGATGCGAGACGTTTCCCGATCCCTTCTGGCGTCAAGAGATGCTTGACGACCGTCCGGCCGAGATTCGCTGCTAGTTCATCTCGCCGTTTAGGAATCAGACCCGGCGTAAACGGCACGCGAAATTTTCCGATGTATTTCGGTTCAAGTGGTCGAAATAACATCCGAATCGCTAGATGATTCGTGACTGCGCCAATCAGGGCCCCAATGACAATGATTCCGACAAGTTTCAATACGAGTAAAAACGTATCTGACATAAGTTATCATTCCTTCCGATTTTCGACTTATGGTAAAGTCGAGATAGTTATGTACGATTTAGGAGTGATGCCGTGTGTTACGACAACTGATGACTGTATTCAATGACCAGCTTACGACCGATCCGAATGTTTATTGCCAGGAACAGTATAGCGTATATCGCCTTGAAGATGGACTCTGTTTTGGAATCAAGGCGACTGCCATCTCTGACCGCGAACAACAACTGCTTGATGTATTCGCTGAACGCATCATCACGACGTCGCGGTCTGATATCGATCTATGGCGAGAGCGTATCCAATCTGCTCATGCCCTCGAGGATCAGTCGTTCCGACTTGTCCATTTTTTGTTCAATCCAACCGATGAACGGACAAGTGAAGAAATTCAACAATTGCTCTCCTCTTTCTTTTCGCAGACGAGCATCCTTATTCCTTTTAGCACACACCGCTTCACGGTCGTTGAACGCGAAGAGTTTGTCATCGAGTCCGAACTATCCGATTTATTTTTTGCATTACAATCTGATTTTGTACTCGACGGTAAGGTATTGCTTGGTCAACAACGTGCTGCAGGTGATATCGCCGTTCAGTTCCAACTCGAACAAGCAGCGCTTGCTTTCGTTCCTTCGATGCAAATCGAACGTTTCTTGCCTGCCATGATCCGTCTTGCAAGTCTAGATGACCGGCACCGCGCGACACTCGTCGATCAGTTCATCCGTTTACTCGAGCCAGAGTCTCGTGAGACGATTCTTGCTTTTTGTCGAGCTAATTTGAACGTCTCCCTGACAGCAAAACATCTATTCTTACATCGAAATAGCCTCCAGTATCGACTCGACCGGTTGACAGAGCAGACTGGAATCGATGTTCGCTCATTTGAAGGCGCTACTTTCCTCTATACCTTACTTCTTGTAGCATGATGCCTAATTGAAAACGTTTGCATTTAGTCAGGTTGTCCATAGGCAGACTCCCTGACTTCTTTTATACTAAATCTTGTAAGCGTTATTATTTCATCATTTACATTAGGGGGAACTACACATGGCTGAAATTCGTCTTGAACATATCGATAAAATCTACTCAGGTGATGCAAAAGCGGTTGATGACTTCAACCTTCACATTAAAGATAAAGAATTCATCGTCTTCGTCGGACCATCAGGTTGCGGTAAATCAACGACGCTCCGGATGATTGCTGGACTTGAAGAAATCTCAGGTGGGGATTTCATCATCGACGGCAAACGCATGAACGATGTAGCGCCAAAAGATCGCGATATCGCGATGGTCTTCCAAAACTACGCGCTGTATCCACACATGAACGTCTTCGATAACATGGCGTTCGGATTAAAGCTTCGGAAGTTCCCAAAAGATGAAATCAAGCAACGCGTCGATAACGCAGCTCGTATCCTCGGTCTTGAAGAATACCTCGAGCGGAAGCCAAAAGCACTCTCTGGTGGTCAGCGTCAACGGGTAGCGATTGGTCGCGCCATCGTTCGTGATGCTAAAGTCTTCTTGATGGATGAGCCGCTCTCGAACTTAGATGCTAAATTGCGTGTACAAATGCGTAAGGAAATCATTCAGCTACACAAACGTCTTGAGACGACGACGATTTACGTTACGCACGATCAGACGGAAGCGATGACGCTTGCGACACGAATCGTCATCATGAAAGCGGGTATCATTCAACAAGTCGGTACGCCGAAAGAAGTCTATGATCACCCAGATAACATGTTCGTTGCCGGATTCATCGGTTCACCATCGATGAACTTCTTGACAGGTAAATTAGCGGAAGACGGTCTCTTCCACGTTTCAGGAACAGAAGAGAAGTTCGAAGTACCAGAAGGAAAAATGAAAGTTCTCCGCGACCGTGGTTACACGAACAAGGATCTTGTCCTCGGAATTCGTCCAGAGGACATCCATGCGGAATTGATCTACCAAGACACGAAAACAGCACACCGCTTCCCAGCACATATCGAAGTATCCGAATTGATGGGTGCAGAGTCTTACCTCTACTCAAAAGTCGGACAACAAGCGTTCACGGCACGTGTTGATTCACGCTCACACGTCGAGATGGGATCGCAGCTTGATCTCTTCTTCGATATGACAAAAGCACACTTCTTCGACTCTGCGACGGAAGCAACGATCCGTTAATCGCATCATCGATCAGTTACGATGTTTCAGACTGTCCTTTTAAGGGCAGTCTTTTTTATTGACAGACGTTCCTGTAACTTTGTATGATACTGCTTGTAGCTTAAAATTAATCCTATTCGAAAACTAGGAATTGAAATCATTCATTTATAAAGGAGAGAGCGCTATGAAACACGGTTTGAAATTAGCTGTAGCAGCATTATCGACAGCGGGGGTGCTTGCAGCATGCGGCGCTTCGAACGACAACGCAGGTTCTGATAAAGAGTCAAAAGTCATTACAGTCGGTACAGAAGCAACGTATCCACCTTTCACGTATAAAGAAAAAGGAAAATTGACAGGTTATGACGTAGACGTCATGAACGAAGTCGCAAAACGTGCCGGCTATAAAGTCGATTACAAAGCGATGGACTTCAAAGGACTCATCCCAGCACTCGATTCAAAACGAATCGATGTCATCGCGAACCAAATGGGAATCACGCCTGAGCGCCAAGAAAAATACGCTTTCTCTGATGCGTATACGGTCTCTGGTTCAACGATCATCGTCAACAATAAAACGAACGACATCAAAACACTCGACGACTTAAAAGGAAAGACAGTCGGTTCGACACAAGGTTCACTTTACGCGAAGACGGCTGAAGAAGCTGGCGCGAAAGTGAAATACTACAAAGGTGCGAACCAAGTCTTAAAAGATCTTGAAGCAGGTCGTGTTGATGCTGCTATGAACGATCGTCTCTTCGTTTTGACGGAGCTGAAGAAAGCAGGCTATAAAGTCAAAGCGGTCGGTGAGACGTTCGACAAGAACGAATCAGGCTTCATGATGGCAAAAAACAGCAAGTATACAGAAGACTTCAATAAAGCACTCTCTGAGATGCAAGAAGACGGCACTCTTGCAAAAATCGGTGAGAAGTATTTCAACGAGGATATCAGTAAGTGAGTGAATTACTAACGATCGTCCGGGATAACTCGGACGTCTACGCAAAGGCGATTGGTACGACCCTTCTAGCAAGTGGTCTCGCCATCGTCTTTGCGCTTATTCTCGGGTTGATTCTTGCCGTCATGCGTGATAGCCGTCTTGCCGTCTTTAGCGGTTTTGCACGTTTATACGTCTCCTTCTTCCGAGGAACACCATTGCTGTTACAAATCCTGATTTTATACAATGGTCTCGTTGTCCTTCAATTGACTGGATTCCAAGCTCTCGCTTTCGGCTTATCGCTTCACTTTTCTGCGTATATCTCTGAATCGTTCCGGGCTGCCATCTCCTCTGTCGATCGTGGACAATGGGAAGCCGCTGACTCGCTCGGTATTCCGCGCCGTAAGACATTCAAGGACGTCATCTTGCCGCAAGCACTATCTCGGGCGATTCCACCACTTTCGAACTCTGTCATCGATATCATCAAATCAACATCACTCGGTACGATTGTTGCTGTTGAAGAATTGACGTATGTCTCTGACCAGATTTCAGCAACGACGTATCTCGTCATGCCGTTGTTGCTATTCTCAGCTGCAATTTACTGGATCATGTCGACACTCATTCAAAGTGTTCAACATCGCTTAGAGGCACGATTCAGCATTCCAGAATGAATTTTCCACACTTGGAACCGTCAGGATTTCAAGTGTGTTTTTTTAGATTTTTTTAGGTTTAGCACTAGGCAATCCGGGAATAATCAAGTATACTAATAAAAATCAGAATTATCTGACAACTTACAAAGGAGCGTGGCCTAGATGAAACAAGTAATTGAAGCTTTCCGTAGACAAGATGCAGAGCAGCGAATTCCAGTGCTACGTCTCGAAATCGATTATGAGCTCAGTACGCTCTTCGATGCGATTCAAGCCAATGACCAAGCTGCCATGTTAGCAAGTAAAGATCGTTTAGATAAATATCGTCAGGAGATGCTTCGCTTAGAAGCTTAACCTCATAGATCCCCCATCTCTCCTCCCCCTTGAGATGGGGCTTTTTTTATTTACTTTTAAATGAGAGGAACACTCTATTCGTAAACGAAAGAGAGGATCGCCTCCAGATGATATATCGGAAACGATCCTCTCACTTTATTTCGCTAACGGACAACGTGCGCATTGATCCGCTTCTATCTTAAAACCAATTAATCGACGTCACGACCACGTGATGCCTTTAAAATCTCAAACCATTGCTCGCGTGTCAAAGACAATTTCGTCGAACGAACAGCAGATTCGATACGTTCAATCTTACCAGAACCAACGATTGGCATGATACGTGCTGGATGTTTGAGCAACCATGCATATGCGACTTCATCGATTTCTTCTGCCCCGATCGTCTCTGCGATCTCAGCTAATTTTTCGCGTAACGGTGCATATTGCTCTTCCTTGAAGAGACGACCGCCTGCAAGCGGACTCCATGCCATCAACGGCATCTCATTTTCATGACAGAGATCAACGGATCCATCCTCGAAATGTTTCAGTTCCGAAACCGACAACTCGAGTTGGTTCGTCACGAGCATGAATGGTAAGCGCGACTGAATGAGACTTTGTTGCGCAGGTGTATGGTTCGAGAGACCGAATGTCCGTACCTTTCCTGCGTCCTTCAACTCTACGAACGCTTCAGCAATCTCGTTCGGGTCCATCAACGGATCTGGACGGTGAATCAACAACGTATCCACGTACTCGACACCGAGTTCTTGAAGAGAACGATTCACCTGTTTGATGATATGCTCTTTCGTCGTATCGTAGAATGATAACGACTGATCCGAGAAATGGTTCCCTTTCATCTTGATGCCCGTCTTCGTAACGATCTCCATTCGGTCACGTAACTCCGGTTTTAAAGCAAGCGCTTCTCCGAATAAGCGTTCATTCGTGTAGTCACCATAGATATCCGCGTGATCAAATGTCGTAATTCCTAAAGCAAGGCATGCTTCGATCAATTCAAGCCGCTCTTCTTTCGTCATCTCCCATTCATTCAATCGCCATAAACCATGAATAATGCGTGAGAATGATAAATCTTCTGTTAGTTGAATCCGTTCCATCTGTCTTCCAACTCCTCTATCGTATAAACTCTATCTCGTTTACTGTACCTCAAAATGGTACCGGTTGCACGGATTTCACTTTTTGATGCTCTCAGACAAAAAACAGGATCCCGTCGATGACGTGATCCTGCATAGGACTTATTGAATTTGTTCGACTTCTTGCATGACTTCATCTTCGATCTGCTGACGTTTCCGTGTCGTCTCAGCAGCATCGGGTGACGTGACGCTGAAGTAGAATTTGATTTTTGGTTCCGTACCCGATGGACGAAGGCAGAACCATGATCCATCGCTAAGCGTAAACTTCAGTACGTTGGATTTTGGCAGGTTGATCGGTGAAGGTTGATGTGTCTTCAAATCGTGGGCGATGCTCGCATCATAGTCCTCGAATAAGACGACCTGTTCTCCAGCCACTTGTTTTGGCGGATTCTCACGGAACGTATCCATGATACGCCCGATCTGTGCCACGCCATCCTTCCCTTTGAGTGTCAGAGAGCGGAGTGACTCTTCAAAGTACCCGAACTGCTCGTAAATCGCCTGTAATGCCTCATAGAGCGTCCGTCCTTCTTTCTTATGGTACGCAGCCATCTCAGCAGCTAACAAGCACGCTTGGACGGCATCCTTGTCTCGGCAGAAGTCACCGATAAGGTAACCATAGCTCTCCTCGTATCCGAAGAGATACTCATATTGACCCGATGCGTTGTATTGTTTGATTTTTTCCCCGATGAACTTAAAGCCTGTCAACGTGTTCTCGACATGAAGATCATAATGACGTGCAATCAGCGCGCCGAGTTCCGACGTAACGATCGTCTTCGCGACGAATCCGTTCGCTGGAAGTGTTCCCTGTGCCGCTTTTTGTGAAAGGATGTAGTCGAGCAATAACGCTCCCGTCTGATTCCCTGTCAGGACTGTCCATTCTCCGTCTGCATCACGTGTTGCGACTCCAACACGGTCAGCATCGGGATCCGTCGCAATCAAAATGTCTGCATCTGTCCGGTCACCATATTCGATCGCCAGTTTAAAGGCAGCATGTTCTTCCGGGTTCGGTGACGTCACGGTCGGGAACGCACCGTCTGGTTCTGCTTGCTCCTTAACAACTATCACGTGTTCGAATCCATACCGTTTCAAGCCTTCTGTTACCGGCACAAGACCTGTTCCGTGAAGTGGTGTGAAGACGATTTTAAGTGGATTCGCTAATTCCGATTGAATCGAAGGTAAGACACGAATCGTTTGTAATTTTTCTTGATACGCCTCGTCGAGCTCTTCTCCGACACGGACGATCAAACCGTTCGCGCGAAGGACTTCTTCTTGCTCCAGTTCAATCGATAGCTCATCTTCGATTTGGCTGACGTACGAAACGAGTTCATCTGCTTCTTTTGGCGGAAGTTGTCCACCGTCATCCCCGTATACTTTATAGCCATTGTACTCTGGTGGGTTGTGACTCGCCGTGATGACGATCCCGCCCGCCGCTTGTAAAGACCGAACCGCAAACGAAAGTTCCGGTGTCGGACGTAGACCGTCGAACAGATACGCTTTGATGCCGTTACTTGCGAGCGTCCGTGCCGCCTCTAACGCAAATTCTGGTGAGAAATGGCGTGAATCGTGTGCGATGACGATTCCTTTTGCTGCCGCTTCTTCCCCCGACGCCTTAATGAATGCTGCGAACCCTTGTGATGCTTTTCGGACCGTATATACGTTCATCCGGTTCGTTCCGACACCGATTTCCCCACGCATACCACCTGTTCCAAATTCGAGTTCTTTATAAAATGCTTCTTCGGCTGCTTTTTCATCCGTTGCTAACGTGACTAACTCTTCTTTTAATGCGCTATCTAAATCAGCGAACTGATCCCATTTTTGATAGGTTTCTTTCCATGACATGGTAAATCGACTCCTTTTTGAATGAGGGTAAGACTTGCGATGAAGCGATACCTTTCATATGATTAACACTAGAAAGGGTAAGGTGATGAGGCATGTTTCCTACGATTCAAATGGCAGATCTTCAACAGCTCGTCCGAACGGATCAGATTCGCTGGTTTGACTGCCGATATGACTTGCAACAACCTGAATATGGACGGAATGCTTTCTTGGAACAACACGTCGAAGGTGCACAGCACCTGGATTTAACGACTGACCTTTCCGGTCCCATCGATGAGGTCGGTGGTCGGCATCCGCTTCCTTCAAAAGAAGCGTGGCAACACACACTGGAACAGCATGGTGTAACACCAGAAGACTTCGTCGTCTTGTACGACGATGGTTTTCCGTATGCCGCTCGTGCCTGGTGGTTATTTAAATGGATCGGACATGAGCGTGTCGTCGTCCTTGAGGGCGGATTCTCCTCTTACCTAGCGTTCGATCTTCCGGTCACGGACGACGTTCCTACTTATGAACCGTCTCAGTACACGCCTCGTTTTCAAGATGAGATGCTTGTCTCGTTCGAAGAGTTGAAAGATCAGCTGACAGAAACGATGGTCATCGATTCCCGTGCACCCGATCGATACCGTGGAGAAATCGAACCACTCGATCACGTCGCTGGCCACATTCCAGGTGCCGTGAATTGTTTCTTCGAACAAGCACTCTCACCAGATGGTCGCTTACGGGACGCGGAAGATTTGAAAGAACTGTACGCCGACATCCTACCGGTCAAAGCCCCTATCCTCTATTGTGGAAGTGGTGTGACAGCGTGTGTCAATGTCATCGCTCTCCATTCACTCGGGAAAACCGATGTCCGGCTTTACGCCGGCTCTTATAGTGATTGGGTCAGCCGTGGTGAAGATGTCTCCCGTTCGTAAGCATCAGACACTGACAGAAACATCTGTCAGTGTCTTTTTGTTCAGAGTTGAATCGGTTTGATGTTCCAGATCGCATTCGCATACTCTTTAATCGTTCGGTCACTTGAGAACACACCTGACCGTGCAATATTAAGAATGACGCGTTTATACCATTCTTCTGGTTGCTGATACATCCGATCGATTCGTTCCTGCGCTTGTTGGTAGGATAAGAAATCTTTTAAAATTAAATATTCATCATTATACGTCAATAATGAATCATAAATCGCTTGGAATTCACCTGGAGCAAATAATGTTCCATCAACGAGACTATCGATGATTCGTCGTAGCTCGGGTTGGGCACTGTATTGATCGTATGCACTGTAACCACCGTACTGCTTATAATTCATGACTTCCTGCGGTGTTAAGCCGAAGATGAAGATGTTCGCATCCCCGACCTCGTCTCGAATTTCGATGTTCGCTCCGTCGAGCGTTCCGATTGTCAGTGCACCATTCATCATGAACTTCATGTTGCCGGTTCCAGAGGCTTCATAACTTGCAGTCGAAATCTGTTCACTGACGTCACTTGCCGGGAAGATTTTCTCAGCAAGCGATACACGATAGTTTTCTAGGAAAACGACTTTCAAGTACGGACTGACGTCTGGATCATCGTTAATCAAGCGTGCCAATGCATTAATGTAACGAATGACTTCTTTTGCATAATGATAGCCTGGCGCCGCCTTTGCACCAAAGATGAATGTCCGCGGTGTCATCGTGAAGGAACGGTCTTCCTTCAGACGATAGTAAAGTGAATGAATGTGTAACGCATTCAAGAGTTGACGTTTGTACGCATGCAATCGCTTGACTTGAACATCAAAAATCGAGGTCGGGTCCACGACGATCCCGGTTTCTTTTTCAATGAGCAACGCTAATTCTTCTTTACGCTGAAGTTTGATCTCGGCGATGTCCTTCTGTAATGCTGAATCTTCTGCCCATTTCGTCAACTTTTGCAAATCGGACGGATGCTGAATCCAACTATCCCCGATTGCTTCTGTCACACGATTTGCCAGTGCTGGATTCGATGAGAGGAACCAGCGACGATGTGTAATTCCGTTCGTCTTATTATTAAAGCGAAGCGGAAACATCTCATAAAATAGTCGCATCTCGCGCTGCTTCAGAATCTCAGTATGAATCTGAGCGACACCATTCGTCGAATGCGTGCCGACGACAGCCAGATTCGCCATGTTGATCCGGTCATCCGCGATGATGGCGATATCTCGCATATGCGCTTCCATGTGTGGATAGTTTGCAAGCACATCCTTACAGAAGCGTCGGTTGATTTCCTCGATGATGAGGTAGATGCGCGGTAACAAGCGACGGAACAAATCGATCGGCCAGCGCTCGAGTGCTTCTGACAGTAACGTGTGGTTCGTAAACGACATGACACTCTTCGTGATCCGCCATGCTTCTTCCCATCCAAATCCTTCTTCATCGACAAGAATCCGCATCAACTCCGGAATCGCGACGACCGGATGTGTATCGTTGATATGGATAGCGATATGGTTGCCGAGTTGCTTCAATGAATGATTTCGCTTTTTAAAGGACGTCAAGATACTCCGTAATCCGGCAGAGACAAAGAAGTATTGTTGCTTCAAACGCAACTCTTTTCCTTCATACGTCGTATCATCCGGATACAGAAACTCTGAAATCGTCTGAATCGATTGTTTATGTGCCAGTAAATCTTTATAGTTCCCACGGTATTGGCTAAGTAATTCATCATCATCAAGTGGAGACTCAGCACTCCAGAGTCGCAGGTTATTGACGACCTTGTTTTGATAGCCGACGATCGGCATATCGTACGGAACAGCACGGACGATTTCAGCCGGCTCATGATGGACACGATATCCATCACCGACTTCTTCGAGCCAGACATGTCCACCGAATGGAACATCGACCGCTTTATCAGAACGTCTGATTTCCCACATGTTCCCGTTCTTCAGCCAGTTATCCGGTAACTCGACTTGATAACCATCAATGATTTTTTGCTTAAACAGACCGTACTGATACCGGATCCCGTTCCCGTGTCCAGGCAGCCCCAGCGCAGCCAGGGAATCGAGGAAACACGCCGCGAGACGACCGAGCCCTCCGTTCCCAAGTCCAGGTTCCGGCTCTTCTTCTGTCAAATCACTGAGCTGATATCCGAGTTCGTCAAGTCCCCGTTCCACATCCTTTAAGACATCAAGACTCAATAGGTTGTTATGCAGGAAACGTCCGAGTAAAAACTCGAGTGAAAAGTAATAGACTTGCTTACTTTTTTTATGGATATACGTTTCCTTCGTCCGTAACCAGTCGGTCGTGACCGTCTCACGTACCAGATAGGCAAGTGTCTGATAGATATCGTTTTCTGTTGCTTCCGTTATTGCCTTGCCATGCATCGAAACGAATCGTTCCGTAAACCTCTCCTTGAACTTCTCTTTATCTTTGAACATGACGTAACCCCTTTTCCCAGTGATACGATCAAGTGGCGGACGGTGCAATCAAACGATATAAAGCCAAGTATTCGTCGGCTGAACGCAACCAACTGAAGTCCTCATTCATCGCTGTCTCAATCAAATGCTCAAAGACTGGTCGATCATGATAAACCTCAATCGTACGTTTAATCGCTTCTAAAAACTCATGTGCATTATAATTCGCGAACGAGAATCCATTTCCTTCTAACGTGAACTGATTGAACGGTTTAACCGTATCACGGAGCCCACCTGTTTCCCGAACGACCGGTAAACAGCCATACTTCATCGAAATCAACTGACTGAGACCACACGGTTCAAAACGCGAAGGCATCAAGAAAGCATCACTTCCTGCATAAATCCGTTGTGCGAGACCAACGTCAAATCCGATATAAGAAGCGATTTTGTCTGGACGAATCGATGTCGCATGATGGAACAACCCTTCATATTCCGCTTCACCCGATCCGAGAATGATGAACTGCGCATCGAGTTCGAACAAATCTGGTAAGATATGCGCGAGTAAATCGATTCCCTTTTGGTCGACAAGACGAGAAACGAAACCGAACAGTGGTACGTCCGGATTGATCGGGAGACCTAGTTCCTCTTGTAAGGCAGCCTTGTTTTTTGCTTTTCCTTCCGTGACGGTATCAACGGAATACGTCTCAACGAGATGCGTATCATGAGCAGGATCAAATTGACGATAGTCGATTCCGTTCAAGATGCCACGCACGTCGACAGCGCGATGTTGCAAGACCGGCTCAAGTGTCTCACCGTAATACGGATCCATGATTTCATCACGGTACGATGGACTGACTGTCGTGATTTGATTGGAGTGGACAAGTCCTGCCTTCATGTAATTGACGAGACCGTTATGAGCGATCCCATCCGCTGTGAAATGTTCATGACTCAAACCAAGTAAGTCACCGAGCACTTCTTCCGGGAAGACACCCTGGTATTGTAAGTTGTGGATCGTAAAGACCGTTTTAATGTCTTGATAGCGCTCAAGGTGTTGATAATGGATGCGTAAGAACGCTGGAATCACACCTGTTTGCCAATCGTGACAATGGATAACATCCGGTACTTCCTTTCGATCTAGATGTTGAATCATCTCAAGGACAGCACGTGAGAAATACGCAAACCGTTCCGCATCATCGTAATGTCCATAAATGACGCCATCCCGTTTGAAGTAGTACTCATTATCTATGAAATAGAACGTCACACCATCTTGTTTCAATCGGAGGACAGCACCAAATTGCTGACGCCAGCCGACCGGTACGATGAAGTCGAATAAAAACTCCATCTCTGATTTGTATTGCTCCTTGATTTGACCGTAATTGGGTAAGACGACCGAAACGTCCGCCCCTTCCTCAGCAAGCGCTAAAGGGAGCGAGCCGACGACGTCAGCTAGCCCCCCTGTCTTGATGAAGGGTGTCGCTTCCGTGGCAGCAAACCATACCTTCATGAATGACATCTCCTTTAAACGATTGTTTGTTTTTTGATGACGATTGGTTCTTCTGCCGTTCCGCGGATGACTTGACCGCGTTTGACGGTGACTTCTTTATCGAGAATCGCGTACTCAACGACTGCGCCCTCTTCAATGACTGATTTTTGCATGATGATCGAATTCTTGACACGAGCGTGTTTACCGACTTTGACACCACGGAACAAGATGCTGTCCGTCGTCGTTCCTTCTAATTTACAGCCGTTCGCGACAAGTGAGTTCTTGATGTCAGAACCCGGTAGATAACGTGTCGGTGGCTCATGCTTGATTTTCGTATAGACGTGCTGGAAGTCATTGATTGCTCCCCATTGTTCAAGCAACAGCATGCTCTCACGATAGTATGAACGAAGCGAGTGAATGACTTGTGATGTACCACTGTACTCATAACCGTGCACGTGTAGACGGTTCAGTTGCGAACGAATGATACTCTGAAGTAAATCGTACTCACCACGAGCAATCGCTTCATCAATTAAACGAACAAAGAGATTTTTCGATAGAACGACCGTCTCCATGTAGAACGTCTCATCCGTCGGCTGGAATCCGCGTGATCCAATCGCTGTCACGCGATTCTGTTCACCAAAACGGATCGGGCGGCAGTATTTACAAGGTAGTTCACGCTTCGTATAGACGACTGTAATATCCGCATTCGATTCTTTATGTTCACGTAATACATCGCGATAATCCACCGCGGATAAGATGTTTGAACCAGAGACGACGACATAGTTTTCCTTACTGCGAAGGAAAAAATCACGGTGAAGGTGGAAGTTCGATAGATCCCCACGGAACTCGTTCGCATCTTGTGACAATGCAGGTGGGAAGATATAGAGTCCACCGTTTGAACGGTCAAGATCCCACTCTTTACCAGATCCAAGATGGTCCATCATGCCACGATATTTCTCGAGCGTAAAAATCCCGATGTTCGCGATATCGTTTTGTACCATGTTCGTTAATGTAAAATCGATTAACCGATAACGCCCTGCAAATGGAACTGCCGCTAAGTTACGATGCTCCGTCAATTCCTTGAAAAAGCCTTCTTCCCCACTCAGATTGATGACACCTAATAAATCGACCTTCATTCGAATATCCCCCTTATTGAATCGCTTCTTTGATGACTTCGTTCTTCTTGACGATACTGTCTGCTTCGATGACGAAAACTTCTCCGTCTGGAGAACCAATCGTTGCACCATCTTCTACGATCACGCCATCTGCTAAGATCGCCCGGTGAATCGTGACGTCTCGTCCGATTTTGACGTTCGGGAAGATGACCGAGTCTTTGACGAGTGATCCTTCTGCTACATCGACACCATAGAAGAGAACCGAATGATTGATTTCTCCTTCGATGTGGCATCCTTCGTTGATGATCGATGTCTCGACTGTCGCAGCGTTTCCAATGTATTGTGGTTGCTGATTCGGGTTGACCGAATGTACTTTCCATGACGGTTCGTACAAATCGAATTCAGGCTCTGCCGTCAATAGATCCATGTTCGCTTCCCAAAGGGATTGAATCGTCCCGACGTCTTTCCAGTATCCTTTGAATTTATACGCACGGATATTGAGATTTTCAAAAAGCATGTTCGGGATGATATTTTTACCGAAGTCAAAGCTTGATTCCGCATCGCCGGCATCTTGAATCAAGTGGCGTTTTAAGATATCCCAGTTAAAGACATAAATCCCCATCGATGCAAGATTTGATTTCGGATTTTTTGGTTTTTCTTCGAATTCATTGATTCGTAAGTCATCGTCCGTATTGAGGATACCAAATCGCGGTGCCTCGTCCCATGGTACTTCACGTACGGAAATCGTGACATCAGAACCTGTCACACGGTGTTCCTCAATCATCTTTTCGTAGTCCATTTTATAAATATGGTCGCCTGATAGAACAAGAACATATTCAGGGTCAAATTGATTGATATAACTCATGTTTCGATAAATAGCATTTGCTGTGCCCTCATACCAGTTTTTGCCGTTCTGTGCTTGGTATGGTGGAAGAATCGTTAATCCGCCATTACGACGATCCAAATCCCATGGACTTCCGATGCCAAGGTATCGATTCAACTCTAATGGTTCGTATTGCGTCAACACGCCAACTGTATCGATTCCTGAGTTCGTACAGTTCGAAAGTGGGAAATCAATGATCCGGTATTTTCCTCCAAATGCAACAGCTGGTTTCGCAGTGTGTTTCGTCAAAGCTCCCAGACGTTTCCCTTCTCCGCCTGCAAGTAACATCGCAACGACATTCTTTTTAGCCATTTCGTCCCCTCCATTTATGCTCTTTTTTTACAGATGACTCGCGTTCTAAAATCCACAGATACTTCTATATACCCAATCTTTTCTCTTTTTAATATAACATTCCTGCAAAATAGGTTTATTAAAATACAAAAATCGAAAAAAAATCTATTGATTTCTCCATAAAAGACCGATAATAGGAATGAAATGGCTTTTTGAAAGGAGTTCTCATGCGAATTACGACAGGATATCTCGTCTTACTTGGTCTTACAATGATGCTTCTGTTTTCCTTATTTTCAATTAAAGATGAGTTAAAAACAGCACGCACACTTTTTTTCTGGGCCGATGAACAGACGACACGACATCCACTGACCTCCTACCAACCAATCACCGTAACCTATGAAAACAAACGGGTCGAGCTCTATGACGGATTGCGACGGGATGACTTAACACCTCGAACATTGCCGAAAAAAGTCGAGCAAGCGTTTGTTGCTATCGAAGATCAGCGTTTCTATCAACATGACGGATATGACATCACAGGAATCTTGCGTGCGTTCACGAAAAACCAGTCTGATTCTAAATCTCAAGGTGGCAGTACGATCACACAACAACTAGCAAGAATGACATATCTAACAAACGAAAAAACATATACTAGAAAAATAAAAGAGTTGTTAATCGCTGTGTCTTTGGAGCAAAAATATTCGAAAAAAGAACTGATGACAGCGTATGTCAATCAAGCCTATTTCGCGAATAATATTTATGGCATCGAACTTGCCGCAAAATCGTATTTCAATAAGCCGGCACGCGAGTTAAATTGGTCAGAAGTCAGCTTTTTGACAGCGATTCCGAATAATCCTTCTCTTTACGACCCGCTACGTTTTCCTGAAAATACAAAAAAGCGCCAGCAACGAATCGTTCAAGCGTTAGTTCGTGATCGTGTACTGACCGATAAATTTACCGTTTCTCGTGTGTCGCCTCGATCCTATAAACCGCGTATTCCTTATCCAGATTATATCGATGCCACCGTTCAAGCTGCTGTTCGGATGACCGCTCAAAAAAAAGGTTGGAGTGAGCAGCGTGCTGCAGAATATCTGCATCAACAAGGGGCGGTCATCTCGACATATCTCGACTCAGCAGAACAACGACGGGCTAAAGAAGCTCTTCGCAATCTACCCAACCCGATTGAGGGTGCTTATGTTGGCATCGACGGACAAACACACGGAGTCACCGCTCTTGTCGGCTATAAATCCGAATTGACCGGTCAATTCAACCGGGCTGTACAATCCTACCGACAGCCTGGTTCAGCAATCAAACCGTTACTTGTCTACGGTCCTTATCTCGAGAAGACGAAAGCCCGCTTGTCCAGTACGCTAGACGGTAGTCCCGTCTGTATCGATGGCTACTGCCCTTCAAATAGCGGAAATCGAATACTTGGACGAGTGACGATTGCCGACGCAATTGCCTATTCCTACAACACACCAGCGATTCGCGCGTTCGCGGTCTCCTTCCGGGAAGGATTGAAGTCCATCCGTCCGTTTCAGTTCAGTCAATGGACACGGGAAGATGATGCGTTTACGAGTGCTCTAGGCGGTTTACAGTACGGGATTAGTCCATATGAACTGACAAATGCCTATACCGTATTCGTCAATGACGGGATCTATCGACCGGCGTCGATGATTAAAAGTATTACGCTTAAGAATGGAACGGTCGAACGACCACAAGAAAAGGAACAACGGATTTGGTCCAGTCAGACGAACCGGGAATTACGGGCTGGTTTGAAAAATGTCATGACGTATGGAACGGGACGCAAAGGATTTGACTCCTCTGCTCGTTATATTGGAGGAAAAACAGGAACAACGAACGACAATAAGGATATGTGGTTCGTTGGCATCAAAAATCAACATATCGGAGGGATTTGGCTAGGGGCAGATCGCCCGCGTCCTTTCCCTGTCGAAGCGAATGCAACGCTACAGGTTAAGACGTGGGCAACGATTTTACGCCCTTGAGTCAACTCGGAAATAAAATTGCTTCCCCGAAGGAATTAAATAAAGTCAAACCGACCCATGATAGACCAGCAAGTAGAACGCCCCAGGCCAAGAAGGAGAAGATGATCAATCCGACGGCTCCTGCTGCACTCGTCATCTTACTGATTTGTACTGTATAAAAGATAAAATAGATGAGGAAGGACGCAAGCAACACGATTCCGACATGTAAGAAGGACGTCATGAAGGCAAAGCTGACACAACCTCCGATAAGTAACAGAATACTACCCGGACGTAACATGCCGAGTGTCGTCCCCTCTTGTTCCTTGATGAAAAAGGCGAAACCGAGTTGATTGATCGTATCCGATAATAACTTCAATGAACTGAAGATCATGAAGTAGACGATCAAAAAGCCGAGCCAAACGACGAGCTTCGTATCGCGCGCCGTCAAGAGTTGCAGTAGTTCATCGTACACACCAACTTGATCGAGCCAATGTAATGCGAGTTCTGTCGTTGCAATTGCAAGGGATGTACTAAATAACAAGATGCTGATCAGCGGGGCATAACTTAACAGGTAAACATTCGTACGCATGTGGAGTCTCCATTCATAGAAAATTCATATGTAGCACACAATTTCACTTACAGGTATACTATAATAGATTATATCGGTTCAAGAGACTGAAGGGGGAAACAAAAATGGCATTTATCTTAATGGTCGGCGTAAGTCTTGCGTTTTTGACAGCAATCTTCACTGCAGGCTACAACAAAAAACCTGAAGGTAACGAATAATTCATAAAAGCTCCATCCTGAATCAGGATGGAGCTTTTGCTTTATAGAAGACCTGCATATCCTTGCTGACGCAATGCTTCATAGACGATGATCGCTGCCGTGTTCGAGACGTTCAGTGAACGAACGAGGTTCGATTGAGGGAGACGGATACAACGCTCCGCGTTCGCATCGATGACTTCAAGCGGCAATCCTTTTGTTTCCCGACCAAAGACAAAGAAATAATCCTGTTCGACGTCCGATAAGTCGATCTGGCTCGGGTACTGTTCTCCATATTTCGTAATATAGTAGAAAATCCCCTCCGGATGCTTCTCCCACAGTTCTTCTAACGAATCATGATAACGGACATCGACGAATTCCCAGTAATCGAGACCCGCACGTTTAAGCTGCTTATCGTCCGTCGAGAAGCCGAGCGGTCGGATCAAGTGAAGGACGGAATGCGTCGCTGCACATGTTCGTGAAATATTTCCTGTGTTTTGAGGAATCTCCGGTTGATACATAACGACATGAATAGCCATGGTTTAATTCTCTCCTATCTCATGCGCTAAAAGCGCTTCTTTATGGGCAATCCCACTTGCAAAACCCGTCAGTTTACCAGTCGCCCCGATGACACGGTGACACGGATAAATTAGCGCGATCGGATTCCGGTTCAAGGCACCGCCAACGGCTCGTGCTGCCTTTGGTTTCCCAATCATTCGAGCCAGTTCACCGTAACTGATCGTCTGACCAAACGGAACGGTTCGTAAAGCGTGCAATACTTGCTCTGCAAAAGGCGTGACACGCAACTGACAAGGAAGTGCATCAAGCGCTTGTCGATCGCCTACTGCGTAACGATCAAACGCCATGCGCCAAGCATTCGGTAATTCACCGTCGTCGGTTTCTTTTTGCAAATAGGTTCGAGCACGCTCTTCATTCAATCCAAAATCGAGATACACGATGTGCTCTTTTTCCCATGCGACGAGCAACGTACCAAACTCATAAGTGAGCTGTTGAAATGGCATCTGCTTCCCCCCACTCCTCAAGTAACCGTTGTCCTTCGGTTTGCACATCCACTGCAATATCGGCTAAAAGACGTGATTCGATGTACGACTTCTCATCGATTCCGCCAATCCGGCCGACTGCCCAGAGTGCCAGTGCCCGCATGTCTTCCCGGGCATCCGTTTCTGTCATTAACCGTAACGCTTCAATCGCGCTCTTGTCTCGGTAATGGACGAGCGCACAAATCGCATTACGCTGAATCGGCTTCTTTCCACGCCATGCGCCAGACAACGTCCCGAACCGGCTCTTGAACTCACGGTTACTCATAGATAAGAGTGGAACTAAGAGCGGTTTGACTTGCTCTGGATCCGGCTGCAGTTCAGCGTGATGTGTCGCATTTTTCTTCCGGTTATACGGACATACTTGCTGACACGTATCACAACCGTATAGACGGTTCCCAAGCGCCATTCGGAATGGTTCTGGCAGTAATGTTTTCGTCTGCGTCAAAAACGAGATGCACCGTTTAGCGTCGATGACGCCAGGTTCAACAAGCGCATCCGTCGGACAAGCGTCGATACACTTATTGCATGTCCCACACAATTCTTCGACTGGCTGATCCGGCGGTAGGACGATATCTGTAATCAGTTCACCAAGATAGAGATAGGATCCGTGCTCCTCACTGATGATCGAGCAGTTTTTCCCACTGAATCCGATACCTGCTCGTTCTGCTACTGCACGATCGACGAGTTCTCCTGTATCGACCATCGAGCGCGTCCTTGCACCTGGACTCAATTCTTGAATTTTTTCTTCAAGTAACGTTAAGCGTTGTCGCAACGCCTGGTGATAATCGAGTCCCCAGGACGATCGACAAAAGATTCCCCGTCGCTCCCCTTCCTTACCACGAGGTGCATTTTTGAGAGTACTTGGATACGCTACCGCAATGGCAATGATTGAAGCAGCATCTTCAACGAGTAGAGACGGTGTCGTTCGAAGATCGAGATCGGGCTCTTCAAAACCAGAAGCGAATCCTTTTTCTTGTTGCGCTTGCAAGCGACGTTTTAAGACAAGAAATGGATCAGCCGTCGTCACCTTCAGCTCATCGATCCCAATCTCTGCTGCGTACTCTTGTAAAGCCAGTTTCAATTGTACACCATCCATCACGACTCACTCCTTTCCTGTTAAGATTCCTTCCTAAACAAAAAGAGCAAGGTGTCAGCGAAAACGACACATTGCTCTTTTTTGGTAAGCGGGTGAAGGGAATCGAACCCTCGTCATCAGCTTGGAAGGCTGAGGTTTTACCATTAAACTACACCCGCATGATCAGGTGAAACATCAGATTGTGTAAAAAGTATAAAGCGGGTGAAGGGAATCGAACCCTCGTCATCAGCTTGGAAGGCTGAGGTTTTACCATTAAACTACACCCGCAAGATACCGGTGGTCGGAATCGAACCGACACTCCAAAGGAACACGATTTTGAGTCGTGCGCGTCTACCAGTTCCGCCACACCGGCACAATCTCTTGCAAAACTATTTAGTTGAGAAATAGTTGGAGGCGCCAGTCAGAATCGAACTGACGATAAAGGAGTTGCAGTCCTCTGCCTTACCACTTGGCTATGGCGCCACTCATTGGAGCGGAAGACGGGATTCGAACCCGCGACCCCGACCTTGGCAAGGTCGTATTCTACCACTGAACTACTTCCGCTTGAAAAGCTGGGCTGGAAGGGATCGAACCTTCGCGTGCTGGAATCAAAATCCAGTGCCTTACCACTTGGCTACAGCCCAATAATAAGAGGGCGACTGATGGGAATTGAACCCACGAATGCCGGAATCACAATCCGGTGCGTTAACCACTTCGCCACAATCGCCATGGTAAACAGGGGCAGCAGGAATCGAACCCGCGCTGACGGTTTTGGAGACCGTAGTTCTACCGCTAAACTATGCCCCTATGGTGGTGGGGGGGGGCGGATTCGAACCGCCGAACCCGAGGGAGCGGATTTACAGTCCGCCGCGTTTAGCCACTTCGCTACCCCCCCACAAATGGGAAAATCATGTTGTTAATAAAGATGGTGGCTTTGGACGGAATCGAACCGCCGACACAAGGATTTTCAGTCCTTTGCTCTACCAACTGAGCTACAAAGCCTTAACAATGGCGGTCCTGACGGGATTCGAACCCGCGATCTCCTGCGTGACAGGCAGGCATGTTAACCGCTACACCACAGGACCGTATGTAATTGCGGGGGCCGGATTTGAACCGACGACCTTTGGGTTATGAGCCCAACGAGCTACCAGACTGCTCCACCCCGCGACGCTATAAATGGTGACCCGTACGGGATTCGAACCCGTGTTACCGCCGTGAAAGGGCGGTGTCTTAACCGCTTGACCAACGGGCCATTATGAATTGAAAGTGATGATGGCGGAGAGCAAGGGATTCGAACCCTTGAGACGCTTTTGACGCCTACACGATTTCCAATCGTGCTCCTTCGGCCACTCGGACAGCTCTCCATTGTACGTGGTGAAGAAGTAATAAATGGCTCCGCAAGTAGGATTTGAACCTACGACCTACCGGTTAACAGCCGGTTGCTCTACCGCTGAGCTATTGCGGAACGATCGCCTGGCAGCGTCCTATCCTCACAGGGGGAAGCCCCCAACTACTTTCGGCGTTCAAGTGCTTAACTTCCGTGTTCGGCATGGGAACGGGTGTGACCACTTGGCTATCGCCACCAGACATTTATTATCTTAACATTATGTTCACATAACGTCAAGACTTTTTTTCATTTTTTTGAAAGGCTCGCGCCCTCAAAACTGAAGTCATCAACAATGCATCTGCTAGAACAAGGCCTCGACCGATTAGTATCACTCAGCTCCACATGTCGCCATGCTTCCACCCGTGACCTATCTACCTCATCGTCTCTGAGGGGTCTTTCTTGATTACTCAAAGGGAAATCTCATCTTGGAGGGGGCTTCATGCTTAGATGCTTTCAGCATTTATCCCGTCCGCACGTAGCTACCCAGCGATGCTCCTGGCGGAACAACTGGTACACCAGCGGTGCGTCCATCCCGGTCCTCTCGTACTAAGGACAGCTCTCCTCAAATTTCCTGCGCCCACGACGGATAGGGACCGAACTGTCTCACGACGTTCTGAACCCAGCTCGCGTACCGCTTTAATGGGCGAACAGCCCAACCCTTGGGACCTACTCCAGCCCCAGGATGCGATGAGCCGACATCGAGGTGCCAAACCTCCCCGTCGATGTGGACTCTTGGGGGAGATCAGCCTGTTATCCCCAGGGTAGCTTTTATCCGTTGAGCGATGGCCCTTCCATGCGGAACCACCGGATCACTAAGCCCGACTTTCGTCCCTGCTCGACTTGTAGGTCTCGCAGTCAAGCTCCCTTCTGCCTTTGCGCTCTACGAATGATTTCCAACCATTCTGAGGGAACCTTTGGGCGCCTCCGTTACTGTTTAGGAGGCGACCGCCCCAGTCAAACTACCCGCCTGACACGGTCCTCCAGCCGGATCACGGCTGCGAGTTAGAGACTCTATGCATGAAGGGCGGTATCCCAAGGGTGACTCCTCCGAAGCTGGCGCTCCGGGCTCGACGTCTCCCGCCTATCCTGTACATCATGCACAAAGCCTCAATATCAGGCTGTAGTAAAGCTCCATGGGGTCTTTCCGTCCTGTCGCGGGTAACCTGCATCTTCACAGGTACTATGATTTCACCGGGTCTCTCGTTGAGACAGTGCCCAAATCGTTACGCCTTTCGTGCGGGTCGGAACTTACCCGACAAGGAATTTCGCTACCTTAGGACCGTTATAGTTACGGCCGCCGTTTACTGGGGCTTCGGTTCAAAGCTTCGCTTGCGCTAACCCATCCCCTTAACCTTCCAGCACCGGGCAGGCGTCAGCCCCTATACGTCATCTTGCGATTTAGCAGAGACCTGTGTTTTTGCTAAACAGTCGTTTGGGCCTATTCACTGCGGCTCTACTCATGTAGAGCGTCCCTTCTCCCGAAGTTACGGGACCATTTTGCCGAGTTCCTTAACGAGAGTTATCCCGCGCGTCTTAGAATTCTCATCTCGCCTACCTGTGTCGGTTTACGGTACTGGCGCCTTCCCCCTCACTAGAGGCTTTTCTTGGCAGTGTGAAATCGTGACCTACGTCCCTACGGGACTCCGCGTCGTTCCTTGACTTTGATGCCTGACGGATTTGCCAATCAGACGGTCTTGAAACTTGCACATGCACTTCCATCCGCATGCGTCACTATCCTCCTGCGTCCCCCCATTGTTCAAACGGTGGATCGGCGGTACAGGAATATCAACCTGTTATCCATCGCCTACGCCTTTCGGCCTCGGCTTAGGTCCAGACTAACCCTGAGCGGACGAGCCTTCCTCAGGAAACCTTGGGCTTTCGACGGAGGGGATTCTCACCCCTCTTTTCGCTACTCACACCGGCATTCTCACTTCCAAACGCTCCACTGCTCCTTCCGGTACAGCTTCACAGCGGTTTGGAACGCTCCCCTACCATTCCTTACGGAATCCGCAGCTTCGGTGGTATGTTTAGCCCCGTTACATTTTCGGCGCGGCGCCACTCGACTAGTGAGCTATTACGCACTCTTTGAATGGTGGCTGCTTCTAAGCCAACATCCTAGCTGTCTAGGCAGCGCCACATCCTTTTCCACTTAACATACACTTTGGGACCTTAGCTGGCGGTCTGGGCTGTTTCCCTCTTGACTACGGATCTTATCACTCGCAGTCTGACTCCCGAGTATAAGTTGCTGGCATTCGGAGTTTAACTGAATTCGGTAACCCTGTGGGGGCCCCTAGTCCAATCAGTGCTCTACCTCCAGAACTCTCAACCTCGAGGCTAGCCCTAAAGCTATTTCGGGGAGAACCAGCTATCTCCAGGTTCGATTGGCATTTCACCGCTACCCACACCTCATCCCCGCACTTTTCAACGTGCGTGGGTTCGGACCTCCAGTCAGTGTTACCTGACCTTCATCCTGGACATGGGTAGATCACCTGGTTTCGGGTCTACGACAACGCACTGAACGCCCTGTTCAGACTCGCTTTCGCTACGGCTCCGCCTCATCGGCTTAACCTCGCGCGTTATCGTAACTCGCCGGTTCATTCTACAAAAGGCACGCCATCACCCGTTAACGGGCTCTGACTACTTGTAGGCATACGGTTTCAGGATCTATTTCACTCCCCTTCCGGGGTGCTTTTCACCTTTCCCTCACGGTACTGGTTCACTATCGGTCACTAGGGAGTATTTAGCCTTGGGAGATGGTCCTCCCGGATTCCGACGGGGTTTCACGTGTCCCGCCGTACTCAGGATCCACTCTGGAGGGAAAACAGTTTCAGCTACAGGGCTGTCACCTTCTTCGGCCGACCTTTCCAGGTCCTTCACCTACTGTCTTCCTTTTTGACTCCGTATAGAGTGTCCTACAACCCCGAAGAGCATGCTCTCCGGTTTGGGCTGTTCCCATTTCGCTCGCCGCTACTCAGGGAATCGCATTTGCTTTCTCTTCCTCCGGGTACTTAGATGTTTCAGTTCCCCGGGTCTGCCTCACGCTACACTATGTATTCATGTAACATGTCCCATCCCATTACAGATGGTGGGTTCCCCCATTCGGAAATCTTCGGATCAAAGCATACTTACTGCTCCCCGAAGCATATCGCTGTTCGTCGCGTCCTTCATCGGCTCCTAGTGCCAAGGCATCCACCGTACGCCCTTCATACCTTGATCTAGCGTTGGTATTCTAAGAACACACGTCTAATGACATGGTTAATTAAAAGTTTTGATGTCTTGTTGATGTCTTCAGTTTTCAAGGTGCGAGTGTCTCTTTCGAGACTGAGAGACGAGCTCTCAAAACTGAACGATGGGCATGTCCCGTAAGGGACGTTTTCCTTAGAAAGGAGGTGATCCAGCCGCACCTTCCGATACGGCTACCTTGTTACGACTTCACCCCAATCATCTACCCCACCTTCGACGGCTGGCTCCTTGCGGTTACCTCACCGGCTTCGGGTGTTGCAAACTCTCGTGGTGTGACGGGCGGTGTGTACAAGACCCGGGAACGTATTCACCGCAGTATGCTGACCTGCGATTACTAGCGATTCCGACTTCATGCAGGCGAGTTGCAGCCTGCAATCCGAACTGGGAACGGCTTTATGGGATTGGCTCCACCTCGCGGTCTCGCTGCCCTTTGTACCGTCCATTGTAGCACGTGTGTAGCCCAACTCATAAGGGGCATGATGATTTGACGTCATCCCCACCTTCCTCCGGTTTGTCACCGGCAGTCTCCCTAGAGTGCCCAACTGAATGCTGGCAACTAAGGATAGGGGTTGCGCTCGTTGCGGGACTTAACCCAACATCTCACGACACGAGCTGACGACAACCATGCACCACCTGTCACCATTGTCCCCGAAGGGAAAACTTGATCTCTCAAGCGGTCAATGGGATGTCAAGAGTTGGTAAGGTTCTTCGCGTTGCTTCGAATTAAACCACATGCTCCACCGCTTGTGCGGGTCCCCGTCAATTCCTTTGAGTTTCAGCCTTGCGGCCGTACTCCCCAGGCGGAGTGCTTAATGCGTTAGCTTCAGCACTGAGGGGCGGAAACCCCCCAACACCTAGCACTCATCGTTTACGGCGTGGACTACCAGGGTATCTAATCCTGTTTGCTCCCCACGCTTTCGCGCCTCAGCGTCAGTTACAGACCAAAGAGTCGCCTTCGCCACTGGTGTTCCTCCACATCTCTACGCATTTCACCGCTACACGTGGAATTCCACTCTTCTCTTCTGTACTCAAGCCTTCCAGTTTCCAATGGCCCTCCCCGGTTGAGCCGGGGGCTTTCACATCAGACTTAAAAGGCCGCCTGCGCGCGCTTTACGCCCAATAATTCCGGACAACGCTTGCCACCTACGTATTACCGCGGCTGCTGGCACGTAGTTAGCCGTGGCTTTCTCGTAAGGTACCGTCAAGGTACGAGCATTCCCTCTCGTACGTGTTCTTCCCTTACAACAGAGTTTTACGATCCGAAAACCTTCATCACTCACGCGGCGTTGCTCCATCAGACTTTCGTCCATTGTGGAAGATTCCCTACTGCTGCCTCCCGTAGGAGTCTGGGCCGTGTCTCAGTCCCAGTGTGGCCGATCACCCTCTCAGGTCGGCTATGCATCGTCGCCTTGGTGTGCCGTTACCCCACCAACTAGCTAATGCACCGCAAGGCCATCTCAAGGTGACGCCGGAGCGCCTTTCATCAACGGACCATGCGGTCCGATGAACTATCCGGTATTAGCTCCGATTTCTCGGAGTTATCCCAATCCTTGAGGCAGGTTCCTTACGTGTTACTCACCCGTCCGCCGCTCATTCCGCTGCCTTCCCTCCGAAGAGTTCCGTCAGTTTCCTGCGCTCGACTTGCATGTATTAGGCACGCCGCCAGCGTTCGTCCTGAGCCAGGATCAAACTCTCCATAAAGTGTTTGACTTGCTCGTTGTGTGACCGAAGTCACGATTGACGAAGCTTGCGCTTCATTCATGTTTGTATTCCGTAGAATACGATTTTTGCCTCATCGTTCAGTTTTCAAAGTTCGTCGTGTCGTTTTCAGCGACTTTAATAAGATATCACGGAATAACTTAAGCGTCAATCCTTTTTTGAAATCTTTTTTCTTTCTCGTCACCGTCCAGTGCGTGTTGCCCTGTCGACATGTATTAATATACTATCTCGGTATAATACCGTCAATAGTTTTTCTAAAAAAACTTTTGAAATCTTTTTCCTTCTATATATAGCCAAAACAACACATAGAAAAAATAAAGCCGATCGTCATACGACCGGCTCATACGTTACGAGTTCGACCCCTGCTCCTTTAGTTGTTTGATACGAAATCCTGATCAGACCTTTTCGCATAAAGAAATCAATCAGACTACTTAAATCCACTTTGACTTCTTGCAGTCGCTCTTCTTCCATCAATTCATACATTGTCCAAGGACTTGTCCGCTCACGCATGATTTCAAATAAATAGCGTCCTCCCGATAAGACCTTCGACTGCAGAAGATGCTCAAGTCCAATCAAGGCTAGGTGAATACGTTGATCTAATGTCTCTTCACTCATCAATAATTGTTCATATAGTTTATAGACATCCGGATCATCGAGTCGCGCTTGTTCCCAGACGACTGTTTCGGGATGTTTTCCTTTTTCCAGAACAGATAATCGCGCGAGATGATGCAAAGCGTGATGGACGTGTGTATAGGCATCATAATGATGTCCGCGACTGAACAAGTTCCTTCCGTCTTGGAAACGACGCAGAAGTTTAGCGAATGAGATCGTCATCTGTAGACATCTTTCCTCATCAGGAAAGTTTAAGAGTTGCCGTTTTAAGTCAACTAAGTAATCGTTCCGTTCGAAAACGATCGTTCCTTCTGCAATCCAGTGAATCGCGCGTCGATTCGCATTTAACAAAATCCAGCGTGATAAGACATCTTCATGTACGAGGTGTAATGACACCTTTAGTGTATTCAGTCGATAATGTTTGATCGTCCACTCGACTTCTGGGTCTCTCGTGATGACGACAAGAAGTGTATCAAATTGATCCGTCAAGGAATCCCGTGGTTGCCGTTTCTCAACAGCAATGATCCCTTGTGTTTCACGATAAGCCGCGTATTCCGAATAAATCGTTCGTGTTGCTTGTTCCATGTACTTCTCACCCTTCTATACGAACTCGTCGTTACCATTTTCGACAAAAAAACAAGCTTTCCTTCTTCAGGCAATCCCACTTCTTATGCTAGACTGACAACAGGGGGAATTCACTTGAAAAAACAACGTAAAAATAAAATAAACCGCGCGAGAAACTTAGCTATGTTTCTTGTGTTCGGTGGGATGCTCGTCATGTATGGCGGTCTATTACTCAAACAATTTGAAATCATCATGGTCTTACTCATGCTTCTCGGTTTCGTCATGGTTCTCGCCAGTACGGCACTCTATTTCTTGATTGGTCTGACATCAACGAAGGCAGCTGTCGTCACTTGTCCGAACTGCGGAAAAGAAACAAAAGTCCTTGGTCGCGTCGACTTATGTATGCATTGCGATGAACCACTGACGATGGATCCGTCTCTTGAAGGAAAAGAATTCGATGAAAAATATAATAAACATAATAAACGAGCTCCCCGCTAAGGCAGCTCGTTTTTTTATTGGACATTCGATTGACAGTCCGGACAAGTTCCGTACACTTCTAATCGGTGACGATCGACTTTAAAGCCTGTTAAGTGCGCCGCAACCGTCTCAACATCATCGAGCACAGGATAGTTGAAATCAACGATCTTTCCACAGTTCTCACAGATCATGTGGTAATGGCGTGTCGTAACGAAATCGAAGCGACTTGAAGCGTCTCCGTAATTCATTTCCTCAACGATTCCCTTTTCTCGAAACACGCGTAAGTTATTATATACAGTCGCCACACTCATGTTTGGAAAACGATGTTCGAGTGCACGATAAATCTCATCCGCTGTCGGATGCGTGTGTCCCGTCGTTAAATATTCCAAAATCGCGTGACGTTGTGGTGTCATTCGAACGCCTGATTCCCGAAGTGACTTCACGGCGTCATCCAGCATTTCGTTAGCCACGTCCATCCCCTCATTTCTATCTTTCATTGATTATCAGATTGTAATCTTTATAATTAGTCTACCTACAAATAGGCATTCCGTCAACGGCTCTGCACCGGATTTGACGTCCATGATACAATCATATCGTGATATTTTTCACGAATCATCGATTGGAGGAATCCTCATGTCTATCCACACTACACGTCCTACTTCAGAGGCGTTATATGAAATCGCACAAGAGTGTATCGTCGGTGGCGTCAACAGCCCATCGCGTTCATTCAAAGCCGTCGGTGGCGGCGCACCTGTCTATATGGAACGCGGAGAAGGTGCTTACTTTTATGATGTCGATGGCAATCGCTATATCGATTACTTAGCAGCCTACGGTCCGATCATCACGGGACACGGTCACCCTCACATTACGGAAGCGATCACCCATGCTGCCCAAAATGGTCTTCTTTACGGCACACCACACCGTCTAGAAATCGACTTTGCACATAAACTACAAAAAGCGATTCCTTCGCTTGAAAAAGTACGCTTTACGAACTCGGGAACCGAAGCTGTCATGACGACGATTCGCGTCGCACGTGCGTATACGGGTCGTGAGCTCGTCGTGAAGTTCAGTGGATGTTACCACGGTCACTCGGATTTGATGCTGATTGCAGCAGGAAGCGGACCAGCGACACTTGGTTCTCCCGATTCAGCTGGTGTCACGAAAGCGACGGCAAAAGAAGTCATTACGACACCATTCAATGATATCGAATCGTACCGTCAAATCATGGAACAATGGGGCGATCAAGTCGCTTGTGTACTCGTTGAACCGATCGTCGGAAACTTCGGTATCGTCGAACCGCAACCTGGATTCCTTGCTGCGGTCAACGAAATCACGCATGCACACGGCGCACTCGTCATCTATGATGAAGTCATCACAGCCTTCCGCTTCACGTACGGCAGTGCACAAGAGTTACTCGATATCCGTCCTGATATGACGGCACTCGGCAAAATCATCGGTGGTGGTTTACCGATCGGCGCTTATGGCGGTCGCAAAGAAATCATGGAACACGTCGCGCCACTCGGTCCGGCTTACCAAGCAGGTACGATGGCAGGTAACCCGGCATCCATGGCTGCGGGTATCGCTTGTCTTGAATTACTTGAGAAGCCTGGTGTCTATGAACAACTCGATCACCTTGGCGCCTTACTCGAACAAGGTGTGCTAGAAGCAGCAAAACGTCATGACGTCACGATTACGATCAACCGTCTAAAAGGTGCCATGACGGTCTACTTCACGGATGAAACAGTCATCGATTACGATGGTGCAGAACGTGCAGATAGCGAGATGTTCGGACGTTTCTTCAAATTGATGCTAGAAGAAGGCGTCAACCTTGCCCCTTCGAAATACGAAGCGTGGTTCTTGACGACGGAACATACGGAAGCCGACATCACAGAGACGATCGCAGCAGTCGATCGTGCCTTTGCTCGACTCTAAGTCCCCCCACTAAAAAAGCAGCGACCTCGCAAAGGTCGCTGCTTTTGTGTTATTCGACGAGTTCCAGATTTTGAATGGCATACAGTTCGAAATAAGCGCCTCGTTTTTGCATGAGGACTTCGTGTGTTCCGATTTCCGTAATTTGACCATTTTCGATGACGACGATCTTATCGGCATCGGTAATCGTTGATAAACGGTGCGCGACAGTAAACGTCGTCCGTCCTTTCGCGAGACGCGCTAACGAATCTTGAATCATCGCTTCGCTCTCTAAATCGAGCGCACTCGTCGCCTCATCCAAAATCAGAATCGGCGGGTTCTTCAAGAAGACCCGAGCGATGGCTAGACGTTGCTTTTGACCACCCGATAACTTGACGCCTCGTTCACCGACCGGCGTATGATAGCCGTTCGGTAACCGTTCGATGAATTCGTGGGCATTCGCTGCTTTTGCCGCTGCGACGACTTCCTCATCCGTCGCCTCCGGATTCCCCATCTTAATGTTCATCTGAACCGACTCACTGAAGAGAATCGACTCCTGCATGACCATCCCGATCTGATCGCGAAGACCACGCAACTTCAAGTCACGAATATCAACGCCGTCAAGCGTGATCCGACCGGCAGACACATCATAGAAGCGTGGAATTAAACTGACGAGCGTCGATTTCCCACCACCTGACATCCCGACGAAAGCAATCCGTTCACCTGCCTGAACGTCAAGCGTTAAGCGATCAATCGCTAGCTCGCCGCCTTCTTCGTAAGCGAAACTGATGTTTTCGAACTGAACGTTTCCGCGGACATCTTTTGGATCGCGTGCATTCGGTTTTTCCGTGATGTCATACGGCTCATCTAAAAACTCGAACATCCGGTCCATCGAAGCGATCGACTGTGTCAACGTCGTTGAGGAGTTAACGAGACGACCGAGCGGCGCATACAGACGGTCGATATAACCAATGAACGCAACCATCGTCCCGAGTGTCACTTGTCCGTTCAAGACGAAGAACGCCGCTGTCCCGAAAATAAGGATTGGTGCGAAGTCCGTAATCGTCGAGACGACGACGTACGTCCGCGCATTCCAGTTCGTTTGACGCAGCGCCGCTTTTAAGAACCCATCATTTTGATGTTTGAACGCTTTGTTCTCGTGCGGTTCGAGTGCAAAACTACGAATGACTGCCATGCCGTTGACCCGTTCCGTCAAATGACCTTGTAGTTCCGCAAGTGCTGCCGAACGTTCCCGTGTCAATCCGCGTAAGCGACCGTAAAAGAACTTAACGGCGAGGGCGTAGAATGGTAACGGAATAATGGCGACGAGCGTCAACTTCGGATCAATCGTCCACATGATCGCGATCGCAATGAAAATCGTAATCATATCAAGCCATAGGTTCATTAATCCCGTGACGACGAAGTCTTTCGTCTGCTCGACATCATTGATGATTCGCGAGATGACTTCTCCGGTTTTCGTATTCGAATAAAAACGAAGCGATAATTTCTGAACATGATCAAACAATCGATTACGAACGTCAAATAAAATCTTAGACGCGGACCATTGCGCGAGGTACTGACGGACGTATTCGAGCGGCGGCTTGACGATCAAGAAGATGAAGACACCCGCTCCAATCAAATACGCCAATTGTTTACTTTTTTCTGCCATCGGCATCGTGTTTCCAGTTAGGATATTGTCGATGATGTACTTATACAACAACGGAAGTCCAAGTGGGATCGAGAACTTGATGATCCCGACGAAAACCGTCAGGAGAATCTGTTTTTGATACGGCTTGACGAACGCCATATAGCGGCGGATCGAACCTTGTTTCTTACGTTTTGCTTGTGTTGCCACGTGTTTCACTTCCTTCAATTAAAAAAAGACGATGGCGAACCATCATCTCCGATATCTTGTTTCATATTCACGATACCACATATCCACGAAAGCCGGGTTAAATGGACCCTTGCGACTGCGGATCCATTGAATCAGGATTTGGACATTGTCTTTCAAAATACGATCGATCGCCTTCGGATAGTTCATCTCGCGGCGATGCTTCTCATACTCGTCCTCATCGAGGATCATGTAGGACATGTCCGGATACACTTTGATATCTAAATCGTAATCAATGTACTTGACTGCTCGATCTTTCTCATCGAACGTAGAAGGTGATCCAAGATTGCAGTAATAGTAAATGCCATCCTCCCGAATCATACAAATGACATTGAACCAGAGTTCTGTTGAAAAGTAACAGATTGCAGGCTCTCGTGTTCGCCACTGACGACCATCCGATTCACTGACCATGATGCGGTCATTGAACCCAATCAATTCTTCTTCCGTCGATTTCAGCACGAGCGTTTCTTCCCAAACTCTGTGTAAGCTCCCGTTATGTTTGAAACTTTGAATCTCAATCTTGCTACTTTCTTTTGGGAATCGACTCATGTGCTACTCCTTTCTAAAGCGTTTTTCTTCCATTCTGTTATACTCTCGTGCTTATTATACCCATTTTCAGAACGCATGAAAAACGAAAGGGTATTTTTTCAGAAAAATGACGGAATTCAGGCTTGAAAGTGATTCAAAATCGCATTTTTTCGTTGTTTGAACATCGGTTTCAAGATGAATGCTTCAATGACGAAGGCTGGCAAGAAGGATGCGTACGTCACTTCATCCACGAAATAGACGCCAGATTCACGTTCTTCGACTCGGTGCACGTGGCACCATGCCCGGAATGGATACGGCACTTTTGTACCGACATCGACGAAGACATATTCTTCTACGAAAGGAATCCAAGACGTCCACGAGACAAATAGTGGAGGAACACCAACGCGCAGACGAATCGTATTTCCTGCTCGCGTCCGCGTATCACCCGACGTCTTCACTTGCGGAAATACTGTCAATCGACTTAAGGCCTTGGCGTCACTTAAAAAATCCCACGCTTGCTCCTTTGATGTATCGACACGTGTCTCAAAACGAAAAGTATGCATTAGATTTCCCCCTTTAATAGTCGATCAATCTTCATTTGCGCGACAGATACCGGATGCGTCGCATACGTTTCCTGATCAACTAGTACCGTCTGGTCCGGCTGTTCCGTCACGCGATAGACGGCAATTTCCCAAATCCGGTGTGAGAAGATATGTCGAACGTGCCCGACAAGCGTCCCATTACGATCTTCTTCTGCTTCTCGAAGTGGGTATTGCCACATCCCTGCGAGCAAACCTGTTTCTGCTCGTTGTTCAATTGCGATTTTTCCGTTCGTTTCATAGACGAGAGCATCATACGGAATAATTTGCGTCTTCCCTTTCTTCGTCTTCACAGGTAGTTCTTCCTGTGCATTTCGATCATATGCAAAACAAACGTCTTGAACAGGACAGAGTCCACACATCGGAGACTTCGGTGTACAGACCATCGCACCGAGTTCCATCAAACCTTGATTGAAGCTGGACGGGTCAGCCGGATCAATCAATTGATGTACCGCCGCCTCAAACAATTTCCGTGTCTTCGGTGCAGCAATGTCTTCATAAATCCCAAGTACACGCGAGAGGACGCGCATCACATTTCCGTCTACAGCTGGTTCTGCTTGCCCATAAGCAATCGATAGAACCGCTCCTGTCGTATACGGACCGACGCCCTTCAGCTGACTGAACAATTCCTTTTCGTCCGGAACGATTCCATCATATTTTTCAACAACTTCCTGAACCGCGATTTGAAGATTCTTGACACGGGAATAGTACCCTAAGCCCTCCCAGTGCTTCAGAACTTCACTTTGATCCGCTTCTGCCAAATCATGCGGTGTCGGAAAACGTTTCGTAAAGCGCTCGTAATACGGAATGACTGTATCGACGCGTGTTTGTTGAAGCATGATCTCACTAATCCAGATATGATATGGGTTTTTGGTTCTTCGCCACGGGAGATCCCGCTGTTCACGAAGGAACCAGGCAATCAGTTCTGTGGTAAATTGTGTTTTATTAAAGTTTGTGAAATATTCTTGAACGACAGTCAAAAGGTTACCTCTTTTCTCTTGGATACGATATATTTATTAAAAATTACTCGGCAGAACCTCGATGGATTCACCATCACGATTTTATAGAAGGAGCGAATTCGCATTGGATACTGGTACGCATATCGGCATGGGACTTTGTCTCGCCGCCATCTCGACGCTACACCCTGACGTCGCAGCGAGCACGACGATGTTTGCTGCCGTGACGACGACGGCGCTCGTCGGTTCACACGCACCGGACTTCGATACTGTCTTTAAGTTTAAAGGAAACAGCGCCTACTTGCGTCAACACCGCGGAAAATCGCACGGGTTGATTGCTTTGCTCGCCTGGCCGTTATTACTTTCAATCGTCATCGGCACGTTATTCGGTGTACCTCCGACTTCATTATGGCTGATGGCGCAGATCGCTGTCGCTCTTCATGTCTTCGTCGATCTGTTTAACGCTTACGGAACACAAGCCTTACACCCGTTCAAACAATCCTGGATCGGTTGGGGTGTCATCAATACATTTGATCCATATCTGTTCACAATGTATTATGCCGCGTTCGGGATTTGGCTACTAACGAGAGCGACGATCGTCATCTTCCCGATTTTAATCGCCATCGTCATTATCTACTACGCTGTTCAATTCAAGTTACGAAACGATGCCCTCGCGACCGCAGCCCGCTATTATCGCGGCGCGCATAAACTGTTCATCTCCCCTGGCATGAAATGGGATGAGTGGCATGTCGCGGCACGTTTACGCGATGAGTATTCCGTCGTTAAGATTAACAGTGGAACCGTCGTCGAATGCGGAAACTTCCGGATCAAGGACGAACCACACGGTGACGCCTTGTACGAAATCGTCAAACAAAACGCGGACTTGCAAGCGTTTCTTGAGTTTTCGAAGATTCATACGTATACGGTCTCACGAAAGGATGGCATTGTCGAATACCGCTTCACCAACCTGCGTTACTTCACGAAGGAAGTATATCCATTCGTTGCCGTCGTCAGAATCGACGCTGCCACACAAGAAATCGTCAGCTCCTATACCGGCTGGGTGTTCAGCGAACGGACCTTGCAGAAAAAACTGTTCATCCCTGCATTATAAAGACAAAGCTCCGCGCAACGGAAATCCCGATGTGCGGAGCTTTTTTTTCATTCGACGTTTCGACCTGTCATCAAATGTTTGAATTTTTCGTTCGTCGTATTAAATCGGTGTAACATTGCCCCGTGCTGTTTGATCTGTTGCTCGACGAAATGAACCGCGACGGCTTCACCTTGATATTTCTCACCTGCGCGCGCGAGTGTCGCTTCGAAATCTTCCCACAGCACTTCGACCCACGTCAGTGCTTCTTCCGGGGTTAATACTTCATTCACTTGCAATAATTCTTCAGCCAGTTGCTGAAGGGCTTGTTCTCGATTCGTCATGTCTGTTCTCCCTCTCCTGTGAATAACGCGAGCGGAATCGCGACTTCCTGAGCGGTTCCTTCAAAATGTCCCCAGCCCATGACGCCATTGACGAAGTGTAACTCAAATCGTGCCTCTTCTCCTTCGATTCGGTAAAAGGCTCCCCGTTCGAATCGTGCCGGATCGATCAAATAACTTTTCGCAATGGCGATTTTTCGCGTCACGACTTCCACTTCACTGACGTTCCCGTGTTGCTCCGCTTTTCGTTTTTGTTCACTTAATTTCGTGATCAACATCTCAAGCTCGTATTTCGATAATTGACTCATCCGTGTCTCCATTACAAAAACTCCCCCTCTTCGTTTTTCAGTATAAACGAAAAGGAGGAGAAACTGGATGGATTAGCTTGATTTCAATTCAAGATTCCGTTTACTTTGTAACGCATACATTTTCGCATAAATCCCGGACGTTGCAAGGAGCACATCATGGGATCCTCGCTCGACGATCCGACCATGATCGAGAACAAGAATCTCATCCGCATCCTTGATCGTCGACAAGCGGTGGGCGATGATGAACGTCGTCCGCCCTTTCGTTAACGTCAGCAAAGCATCCTGAATGACCGCTTCCGTTTCCGAGTCAACGCTCGCTGTCGCTTCGTCAAGAACTAGGATCGCAGGGTCGAACGCTAGCGCACGGGCAAAACTGATCAACTGCCGTTCCCCCGCTGATAACGTGGCACCTTTTTCGATGACTGGTTCATCGAGCCCGTTCGGTAAACGATCAATGAACCGATCCGCACCGACAGCTTCAATCGCTTGTCGTACTCGTTCTTCGGAAATATCAGGATTGCCGAGTGTGATGTTCGAGCGAATCGTTCCTGTGAAGAGGAACGGATCCTGTAGGACGATCCCCATATGCTCACGGACCGCTTGTTTCGGTAAAGTCGTCACGTCCTGTCCGTCAATCAACAACTGTCCTTTTGACGGATCATAGAAACGCATCAGCAAGTTCATGATCGAACTTTTCCCACTGCCCGTGTGTCCGACGAGGGCAATCGTCGCGCCAGGACGAGCATCAATTTGAATCTCACGTAATACGGGATTTCCCGCTTCATAACTAAATTCGACGTCCTTGAAGGACACCGCTCCTTTAAACCGAGCAACACGACCTTGTTCGACCGGCTCTCCCTTTTCGTCGAGCAACTGGAACATTCGGTCCGCTGACACGAGTGCTTGTTGTAGCGGGGACAGCTGATTCATAATTTGGGTGACGGGTTCGAATAAACGGGACACGTAATCGATATACGCATATAAGATCCCGAGCGATAAAAACGAGCCGTTCGTCAGACTTTTTCCACCGACGACCCAAATCAACAAGGCGAGCGTCAAGTTTTTCAAAAAGTAGGATAAGTTGTGGGACATCAGGGCATCAAGTCGTAACAACTTTGCCCGTGTCTGATAGTTCTCTTCGTTCTTTTGTTCGAATTCAGCAAGGACTTCCTTCTCACGTGCATAAGCCTGAATGATCGGCATCGTCTGGATGTTCTCATTCAGTTGACCATTCATGTCGGCAACGAGGGAGCGGACCTTGAAGTTGTTTTTCGTCGCGAGTTTCTGGAACAGCTGAATCCAGAAATAGACGATCGGAATGATGATCAGCGAGACTAGTCCTAATCGATAATCGAGGAAGAACATCGCAACGAGAATCCCCGCCATCGTGATGATCCCCGAGAAGACCCGGGCGAGAACACCGAGATATAGATCGCGAATCGTTTCCGTATCATTCGTGACGCGACTGACAATTTTCCCGATCGGTGTCTGGTCGAAATAACGAACCGGTAACCGTTGCAGATGCGTAAAGACATCAAGACGCATCCGTTTAATGATTTTATGAGCAGATCGCTGGAGCAAGATTTGCTGAATCCAGTTCAAACCAGCTGCTACTAGCAGCAAAAGGACGTAGATCAAGGACAACCAGCCGATTGCTTTTAAGTCTTTTGAATAAAAATCATAGACCTGTCCTTGTGTCAGTTTTTGAATATTATCATACGTGTAGACGTCGTCTCCACGCGTGACCGTCATCGTATTTCCACTGATTTTCCGCTCTCCTCCACTGACGACTTGTTTCGGTACGAAAAAGTAGCCGTTGGTCGTTTGAACGATCGAGACGGACTGAACGATCTGACTTTTCGAGACGTCTTGTGCTTTGGCGAACTGACGACCGTCATATGTGACCGCTCCGTCCGCTTTAACTTCGACCCAGTCCTTCTCAATTGCCACGATATGTTCATCAATGATGACTTTGGCAATATACGGACCTGTCAATTCCGCTCCGACTGCCAGTACGAGTAGAAACAACCCTAAGAAAATCGCTTGTTTCTCATGCATCGCATAGCGGATCAACGAACGGATCGTCGTCTTCCGACGTGCCGGATCGAGTTGGTATAATTCTAATTCATTCATGCAGAGGCACCTCCTTACATTTCTTCACTTTGTCGCTCGAATTGTTGAGCGTACCAGCCATTTTGTGCCATCAGGCTGTCATGTGTTCCTCGTTCAGAAATCATTCCGTCTTGCAAGACGATGATTTCGTCCGCATGTGCTACTGCCGATAAACGATGGGCAACAATCAATGTCGTGGATTGGTGGCGATTCGATCGAATCGAATCAATGATATGTGATTCCGTTTTCGCGTCTACCGCTGATAGTGAATCATCAAGCAACAGCAACTCTGGTTTTTTTAACATCGCCCGCGCGATCGAGAGACGTTGCTTTTGTCCTCCCGACAACGTGACGCCACGTTCACCAACCATCGTCTCAAGTCCTTGTTCCAGCGTTTCGATATCTTTTTCAAACGATGCGAGACGAATCGCTTCCTGCAATTCTTCTTCTGTCGCTTTACCTGCACCGAATAGAATATTGTCCCGAACGGATTTTGAGAATAATAAATGTTCTTGTGAGACGTAACCGGTCCATCCGCGAACCGTCTCTAGCGCAACATCTTCATACGGTACGCCGTTGACCGTCAGCATATCCCGTCCGATTGGATACTCACGTAAGAATTGACGCAAGAACGTCGTTTTCCCGGATCCCGTTGGTCCGACGATACCGATCGTTGTTCCTTGTTTGATCGTCATATTCAAATCTCGCAAGACCGGATGGGCTGTCTCTGGATACGTGAACGTCAAATCGTTCATCTCGATCCGCTTGGGATGTTCGACGTGTTCCCGCGGTGTCGAAGCAATCAACGGTTTGACTCGCATCGTTGCTTCTAAGCGGTCAAGACTCGCTGTTCCGCGCTGGATGACATTGATCAATTCACCAAAGGCGTACATCGGCCAGATCAGCATCCCGAGATAGATGTTAAAGGCGACCAATTGTCCGAGCGTGATGTCGTTCGTAAAGACGAGATATGTCCCGAACGATAAGCCGATCAAGTAACTGAAGCCGACGAGCAGCTTGATGATCGGTTCAAATAAGACATCGATTTTTGCGACGTGCATGTTTTTCTCAAAGACATCCGTCGTGACATCGTCGAACCGTTTAACATCGACCGGTTCTTGTACGAACGAGCGGATGACACGCAGTCCGGAAATCGACTCGACGACCTGGTCATTCATCGTTCCGAACGAATCCTGGGCAGTGATGAAGCGTCCGTGAATTTGACTTCCGAGCTTATTCATCGCGTAGGCGAGAAGTGGCATCGGTAACAAGGCAGCGAGCGTCAGCTTCCAATCGATCGCCACCCCCATGACGACGAGCGTGATTGCCGTCATGTTCAACGAGTCGACGAGCGTCAAGACACCAAATCCAGCTGTCCGCTCGACCGCCTTCAAGTCGTTCGTCGCGAGCGCCATCAAGTCTCCCGTCCGATTCTTTTGGTAGAACGTCGGCGTCAGTTTCAATAAGTGCGTAAAAAAGCGACTCCGAAGTGTCCGTTCTAATAAAAATGCCGTTCCGAATAATTTCGCTAACCACAGATACGTCAAGATGAAGGAAACGATGGAAATGACTGTTAATCCGATGACGTATTGCAAGAGCGTCGCCTGGTCCATCGATCCCGACCGCAATCCGTCGATGACCTTACCGATCAGCCATGGCGGCGTTAAATCGATGAAGCCGGTGATGATCAATAAGACGACTGCTACGAGATACGATGATTTGTGTTCTTTTAGAAACCAACTCAATTGCCGAAATAAACGCATGAGGGTCCCCCCTTTACTGTGAAATGAAGTACTTTTTCCGAGCACGCAAAAAGGCATACGGATTTCCGGATGCAGTCCGAGAATCAGTATGCCTTGAAATGGGCATGATGCATTCTTGTTCGTCTGCGCGCTCGGGAGACGAATCCCCTTGCTCGCACATGAAATGAATTACTTATACGTGCTCAAGAGTCTCCGTCGTATTCAGCTGTTGGATATGAGTGAAACCAATTGGCTTTTTCATAGGACGGTTCCTCCTTTTCTTAGTCTGTGCGTAGAATAGCACAATTGTCGGATAATTGTCAATTTTTCGTCTTGCTTTTATTATTCCGCCTCTTCTTCTTTGACTTGTTCGAGGACTTGAGCCGCTAGACCGTATGGAAATCCTTTTCGGACGAGCGCTTGTTTCACTTTCTGTTCGCGTTCGAACGGTTCAAGTTGCCGGTATTTCGGATAATACTTGCGTGCTTGATAAAGGGCCGCTTGTTCTTCTTCGTCCCCTTCTTCAGCTCGAAACACCTCTTCGATGCCCGCCTTGATCAAGTCGGACGAGAATCCGCGTTGCATGAGCGTCATCTGTAACTTTTGTGTCAGTTCCCGCACGGAACGCCGTTGCAGCTCTTTTTGCTTTTGCCGCAAAAACTTCAGGACTTTTTCGTATTCCTCTTCATCCGTAAACGTCACGATCGCTTCATCGATCGCCGTCTTCGGTATCTTCAATGCCTCAAGGTCGCGTCGAATCCGTCCCGGTCCTTGAGGTGTCGTCGCTTTTTTCGTTGCCGTATAAGCAAGTGCGAACTGTTGATCATCCAGATAGCGCTGCTCCGTCAATCGCTCGATTGCATGTTTGATCGCATGCTCCGGTGTCTCTTTCTCTGTTAAATAGGCGACGACTTCACTCGTCGCCCGCATGCGGTACGATAAATGATTCAACGAGAGACGATACGCTTTTTGCTGTTCTTCAGCCGTCAACACTTCCTTGACGAAATCGTCATCGAGTTCCTTATCGCGTTGTAGATTGTATTTAATTAAGATATCGACGTCTACGGCAAAGGCATATTCCTCTTTGCCATCACGCTCGACATAGATGTTGAATCGTTCGCTGTTCTTTTTCTGCGTCGAGATCCGTTTGATCTTCATGTCGTTCCCTCCCCTAACCTGATTCGGTAGTTCTACGATATCATGAACAGGCAGGTCTATGTTTGAGTGAAACCATGGAACGGGAACAAATGGAAAGAAGCTACTTTTACTTATTTCAGGGAGGATGGATTACATGAACATTGCGATTACCGGTGGAACCGGTATGATTGGTCAAGCCTTGACGAAGCGTTTACTCGAGCAAGGACATCATATCTTTATCTTAACGCGTCATCCGAAAGCAAATGACGCGCATGTCACATATATCAAGTGGATGACAGAAGACGCAAAACCGGAACAGCACTTAGAGGGCGTTGATGCATTTATTCATCTGGCTGGTGCTTCGATCAACGACGGACGTTGGACAGATGAACGCAAACGCGTCATTCTCGACAGTCGCGTCAGCACGACGAAGGAGCTCGTTCGAATCGTTGAAGCACTCGATCAAAAGCCAAATGTCGTATTGTCTGCTTCTGCGGTTGGCATTTACGGACAAGATCGGCATCAAACCTTCTCTGAAGATCACCCCCTTCCACCGACCGCTGACTTCTTAAGTCATGTCTGTGTCGCGTGGGAAGATCTTGCCCGTCCGATTGCCGACGCTGGCATTCGACTCGTCCATCCACGAATCGGTGTCGTCCTAACGAAAGCCGGTGGCGCTTACCCATTAATGCGCCTGCCCTATGTCTTGTTTGGTGGTGGGACGATGGGCGACGGAAAACAGTGGGTCTCCTGGGTCCACATCGATGATTTAGTCGATTTATTCGTATTCGCACTTGAGACCCCGACAGTCGAAGGACCGCTGAACATCACTGCTCCTCATCCGGAGACGATGCGGCGTTTCGGTCAGACGATCGGAAAAGTCTTACATCGCCCACACTGGCTCCCGGCGCCACGCTTCGCGTTAGAACTCGCACTCGGTGAAAAGAGTACGATTGTACTAGAAGGAGCTCGTGTCGTTCCGAAAAAAGCGCTCGAAAACGGATACAAGTTTCGGTATGCTGAACTAAAGGATGCATTGCGAGCAATCGAGCATTCAAACTAGTACAGGGGTGGACGATACTTGGATATCTTAATTCGAAACGCACATATCTATCCGATTACTTCGGACAGTTTTTACGGGGACATCCGCATTCGTGATGGGAAAATCATTGAAATCGGTGAATTACTGGATCACTTAGAAAACGATCAAGTCATTGAAGCAGAAGGTCACTTTTTATTACCCGGTTTCATCGATGCCCATACACATCTCGGATTATATGACGAAGGTACCGGAACCGTCGGAAATGATGCGAATGAGACGATTTTTGCGATGACTCCTCATCTGCGTGCCATTGATGGAGTGTACCCACTTGATGAAGGATTTAAGGAAGCCGTCGAGCACGGGATTACGACCGTTCAAGTCATGCCCGGTAGCATGAACATCATCGGTGGTGTCACGAGTGTCATCAAGACGCATGGACGGTTCATTGATGATATGATTCTTCGAAAGTACGCGGGTCTGAAGGTGGCGCTCGGTGAAAACCCAAAGCGTGTCCATAGTGCTGGTCGCGCCGGTGAACTGACACGGATGGGCATCATGGGGATGTTGCGCGAAGCCTTTCTTGAAGTTCGGACACAACGAGTTTCCGAAACGTTCGCCCATCAGATGATCAAACGGGTCCTTGATCATAAAATGCCGCTTCGTGTACATGCGCACCGAGCAGATGATATCCTTTCCGCCATTCGTTTTGCGGAAGAGTTCGATCTCGATTTACGTATCGAACATTGTACGGAAGGTCATCTCGTCGCAAAAGAGATGGAACAATTACCGATTGAAAAAGTGACGGTCGGACCAACCTTCACGCGAAAGTCTAAAATCGAACTGAAGAATAAGACATGGGAAACGTATCGAATTCTTCATGAGCATGGTCTTGAAATCTCCATTACGACCGATCATCCGTACACCCCTGTCCAGTACTTGAATCTCTGTGCCGGTCTAGCTGCACGAGAAGGTCTACCGGTCGATGTCGCCTTGCGCGCGATCACGATTCATCCAGCCCGCTCGCTCGGTGTGGACGATCGCGTCGGATCGATCGAGGTCGGAAAAGACGCGGATCTCGTCCTATGGAGTCACTTCCCACTCGACTATTTAGCGAAGCCGCTCATGACGATGATTGACGGAAAAATCATTTTTGAACACGCTCAACTGAACTTGACTTAACCCCACCCCCGCCAGGTGTTTTTTGCACCTTTCGGGGGTTTTAGACGCTTACGGAAAACATCTTGTTTTTGTATCTTTTTTCACAAAAATTATTTTCTTGCAATTTTAAAAAAAGAAGGTAATATTATCTTATCCGACAACTGAAGAAGGCATACCATGCGCGGTTCAAACGAGTCAGACAGGTAGCTTTCGACAATCATTCTTGCGGTCCTAAAAGGAGGAATGGAAGTATGCTCAAGCAACGGGAGCTGAGCGACTGCGCTGATTTGTTCGAACTGATGCAGCATCAAGACGTATATCCGTACGTCCGCCAAAAAACACGGTACTTTGATGAATTTCTGTTTACTACAAAGCAGGCAATCGAAGAGGAAGAACGTGGTGAAATCGTATCACGTACCATCCTAGATGAATTCGATCAACCGATTGGTACGATTAGTTTACTCGATATCGAAGGACAATATGGGTTTCTCGGTACATGGTTAGGTAAACCGTATCATGGTAAAGGATACAATCATTTAGCGAAAGAAGCCTTCTTCTCTGAGCTGTTCTTCGAGCTTGGATATGAGAGTGTCTTCATGAAAATTCGCAAAAGCAATATTCGGTCACAAAAAGCATCTGAAAAATTGCCGTATGCGTTCTGTGCGGATGAGTTGCGCCCTGCGCTTCTTGAGCAATTGAATGCCGGTGAGACACAGTTCACGCTATATGAAGTCTCAAAATCTAGTTTCCACATGTACATTCATGGTCGGGAACTCGAAACACTATACGATCACCAACAACTCGAAGCATGAGAGCCTTGTCTCTCATGCTTTTTTGTGTCCACGCATGCGCTTCTAAAGTTTGAAATGGTATGATAAATAAGAAAACTCATCTTTATGGAGGAAACACTTTCTTCTACAGGAAATGGAGCGAAGACTAATGCCAGAATCGTTTAACATTCTCGTAGTAGATGATGAAGCACAAATGCGTGATCTTCTCGTCTCGAATCTTGAAAAAGAACACTACACGACGATGACAGCTTCTAACGGACAAGAAGCAATCCATCTCATTCAACAAAATACATTCCATCTCGTTCTACTCGATGTCATGATGCCGGAAATGGACGGCTTGACAGCATGTATGCGCATCCGTGAGTTCTCAAACGTTCCGATCATCATGCTGACGGCACGTTCGGATGAACTCGATCGCATTCACGGGCTGAAAATCGGAGCTGATGACTATATTACAAAACCATTCAGCCCTCGAGAACTGCTTGCTCGCATCGAAGCGACGCTTCGTCGTTCTCATCGCTTTACAGTTGATCAATCGGCTACCCTGACGCTCGGCATGCTTGAACTCGACACTGAAAGTCGGAGTGTCCACGTCAATGGCAAGCCGGTCAGCCTGACACGTAAGGAATTTGATTTGCTGCACCTGTTCGCTCAAAACAATGATAAGGTCTTTTCTCGTGAACAGTTACTCGATCAAATCTGGGGTGCGGATTATATCGGGAACTTACGGACGGTCGATACACACATCAAAACACTTCGCTTAAAGCTTGGGGAAGCTGGTGGCTCGATTCAAACGGTCTGGGGCATCGGTTATAAATTCGAGGAAGTATGATTAAGCGCTATACGATCCGGCGCCGGATTTGGATCACGATTTGGTTCACAAGCGTTTTTTCCGCCATTTTATTCGTCTTGTTGACGTTCTATCTCTACGACCGGTTCTATCTTCAGACGCAGGAAGATATCTTATTGAACCGAGGCGAAAAGCTGATCAACATTTATGAATCTGAAGGATTATCTGGTGCTTTTTACGATGGAATGACTTATACGAATGAGTTGACGGAATCGAAAGTCTTCTTTATCGATTTCCTGAAGAAAAATCCAGCTGGACTGCGCTTTTTGACGAATGCGGATATCGAAGAACTTCGAAACGGTGAAACCGTCGTCTCCAGTCGGACCCATCCGATTGAAGGAACGGACATTTTGATGACCGGATTTCCGATCATCGAAAACAATCGACTGGTCGGTACATTGATTTTATATCTAGAACTCGGTCAAATCAGTGAACCATTCCGCCCACTCCGCCTGATGATCTTCTTCATGATCGGACTGATCGTCTTGAATCTCGTCATCTTCGGACGACAAATCATCGATACGATCATCCGTCCGTTGATCGACATGAAGCGCGCCTCGACTGTTTATGCACAAGGTGACTTTGATTATCGGATTCCGATTCAATCGGACGATGAGATCGGGGAACTCGCAGAAACATTAAATAAGATGGCGGAATCGCTCGGAGAAGTCGACGAGCAGCGGAAGGAGTTCCTCGCGAACGTCAGTCATGAATTGCGGACACCACTCTCCTACATCCGTGGCTATACGGAGATGATGCAGGATGATTCGCTCGAGGAAGAAAAGCGTGCGCAGTATTACCAAATCATCGAGCGGGAAACGGAACGTCTGCAACGTCTCGTCAATGATCTACTCGATCTCGCTCAACTTGAACGCGATTCCTATCCGATGTCGAAACAACCACTTGTCTTCAGTCAAGTACTTGAAGATGTCATTTACCGGATGGAACCCATCGCCCAGTCAAAAGGAGTCACGTTCGTCATGAATCTCGACCCGGATCAAATCGTCTTAGGCGATACGGACCGACTCGAGCAAGTCTTCGGCAATTTACTCGATAACGCCTTACGGTACACACCGCCTGGAAAACAGATTTTCTTATCGACTGAAACGATCGGCGACCGGACGCATTGTCTTATCCGGGACGAAGGAGAAGGCATTCCGGAAGAGCATCTTGATCGACTGACAAAACGTTTTTACCGTGTCGATAAATCACGGACGCGTAAAGATGGCGGAACCGGTCTTGGTCTTGCCATCACGAAACACATCATCGATCGTCATGATGGGACAATCCGGTTCGACTCCGTTCTTGGAGAAGGAACGACTGTCCACATCGAGTTACCGCTTCTTCCGGATGAAGAGGATGGATTCGAATGATGGAACATCATGTCATCCAAACCTTTGAACTCTTCGGACCGTTCGCTCCGTTCGTTAGTATCTTAGTCGGCGTCGTCGTCAGTGTACTTGGTGTCCTACCGAGTACGTTCGTCACCGCTGCGAATCTCGTCTATTTCGGATTATGGATGGGCACATTGCTCTCTTTCATCGGTGAAGTCCTAGGTGCGGTTTGTGCGTTTCTACTTTACCGAAAAGGACTGCGGTATGCCCTTCGTCGCCCACTTCCGGATCGATTCGCTCGTTTGCAACAAAAACTACAAGCACAACAAGGACATGAAGCATTTTGGACGATCATCTTGCTGCGGCTGTTACCGTTCGTCCCGTCTGGCATCGTCAACATCGTCAGTGCTGCTAGTGGTATTTCCATCCTACTTTTCCTGACTGCGAGTACGATCGGAAAAATTCCAGCCATGTTAATCGAAGTGTTCGCCGTCCATCAGTTCATGCAATCCTCATCCATCATCCAATGGTCGATTGCAGGCGTGGCACTCGTTGGTTATCTGGCCTATCGTATTCAACAAAAACGAGCATCATCGATATAAAACTACAGATTTTCTGAAAGGAAGTATCGTTCATGGAGTTAAGACGTTTTGGAACATCCGACCTACTCGTATCCCCGCTTGGGTTCGGAGCTGGTCACATCGGCGCAGAACAGATGACGGATCGCGAAGCAGTTTATTTACTCGAACAAGCACGTGATCTCGGCATCAATCTGATCGATACAGCACGCGGCTATGGCTTATCGGAGCAACGCGTCGGGCAATTTCTAAAGAATCGTCGTCACGACGTCATTCTGTCGACGAAAGTCGGCTATGATGTTCCCGGTACGCAGGACTGGACCTTTGAAGCGGTCCATGGTGGCATCGATCAAGCCTTACAGACGATGCAAACGGATCATCTCGACATCGTACACCTCCATTCTTGTAGTCGAGAAATTCTCGCCCAGGGAGATGTCATCGAAGCGCTTGACCAAGCAAAACAAGCTGGAAAAGTCCGTGTCATCGCTTATTCCGGTGATCGGGAAGACTTAACATATGCTATCGAAACGAATCGCTTCGACAGTTTCCAAACGTCATTCAATCTATTTGATCAACGTGTCGATGAAGTCCTGCCCACCCTTCTAGATCACGGTGTCATCGCCAAGCGTCCAATCGGTAACGCCCCGTGGCGATTCGCAGAGCGTCCGGTCGGACAGTACGTCGAACCCTACTGGGAACGTGCGCAACAACTCGCTTATCCACTCGAGGAATCCAGTTGGCTTGAAACTGCCCTTCGTTTCACAGTCTTTGAGCCAGGGATCACGACAGCCATCATCGGTACGTCTCGACCAGAACACCTCGCGCTGAATCAGCAACTGATCGAGCGCGGTCCACTTCCTGTTGATCGTGTTGCTCGGTTGAAGGAACGCTTCGCTGAGTGTGACGCGACGTTCGGTTATCTTTCGCAAACATGATAAAAAGCCCGTATGTCCACTCGTTCAAAGAGTGCATACGGGCTTGTTACTTAGAACTTTTTCTTTTTCTTTTTTTCGAGCACGACGATTGCTTCGACGTGCGCTGTTTGTGGGAACATATCGTACGGCTGAATGTACGATACCTTGTATCCCGCTTTCATCAAGTGATCGCAATCGCGCGCAAGCGTCTGCGGGTTACACGAGACATAGATGATTTTTTTCGCTTTAGACGAGATCATCGCGTTCAACAATTGTGTATCGCAACCTGAGCGTGGTGGGTCGACGATGAAGACATCTGGAATCCAGCCTTCCTTGACCCAACGCGGAATCCAGGCTTCTGCCTTACCGACGACGTAGTGGGCATGGTCGAATCCGTATTGCTTCATGTGCGCATTGGCATCTTCGACAGCTTCTTCAATAATTTCCATGCCGCGGACTTCTTTTGCTCCTTTAGCGATCCAAAGTCCGATTGAACCAACACCTGCGTAGGCATCAACGACACGTTCTTCGCCTGTCAAAGCAGCAGCACGCGCAATTTCTTCATACATCCGCTCTGCTTGTTCCGGATTCAATTGGAAGAAGGCACGCGGAGACAATTGATACGTGAATTCCCCCATCTCTTCCTCGATCCGTTCAACGCCACGCAAGACTTCCGTCTCTTCTCCGAAGACACGTGATGTCAACTTATCATTGATGTTCAGTGCAACCGAGACGACACCTGGAATGTCCATGATATCGCGCGATAAGCCCTCTAGATCACGGAAGCCGTCTTTAAAGGCAACGAGCACGACTTGAATTTCGCCCGTTTTGATTCCTGTCCGGACGACGATATGGCGCATGACACCGTCTTGTTTTGATGCATGGTAAACGGGTACTTTATAGTCATTGAGTAATTTCGTAACAGCTTGGTTGACGCGAAGCGTATCCTTGTTTTGGACGACACAATCATCGATCGCGACCAAACGATTCGAATTCGCAGAATAGAGACCGCTAACGATTTCATTGCCTTGTTTCCCGACGACGAATTGCGACTTGTTGCGGTATCCCCACTCCTTCGAACCAATCGTCGGGCGGATATCGGCTTTTTCGACATTCAACTTCGTTGATTTCAAGAAAGCGTTGCGAAGCATTTCTTCCTTATAACGCAATTGTCCATCGTAACTCATGTGTTGTAATTGACAGCCGCCACAGACACTATAGACCGGGCAAAGTGGAGTAACACGGTCTGGTGAACGATCGTCACGCTTTAAGATTTTTGCATTCGCATAGTTCGCATGAATTTCCGTGATCTCGATCTGTGCTGTCTCACCGACGAGTAGACCTGGGATGAAGACGATTTGTCGTTCAAGTGTTGCGATCCCTTCACCGTTGATTCCCATTCGTAGACAAGTGACCGAACGGACCTCACCCGTCTGTAATTTGATTTTTGTTGCCATTGATTTCATCCTTTCTCTTTACGCAAATGAAAAAGCGGTCTCAATCTACCGCTTTTTTCGTTTCTTCTTGTTCTTTCATATCCTTTGCATATCGAACGACCTTCGCCTTGAGTTGATCTAGTGATACGATCAGTCGTTCCAAATCTTCGATATCTGATGATTCATCGAGTGAATCGATTGTATGACAGAGAAGCTGCATTCTTGATTTTAGCACATTCATTTGACCAAGTTTATCAGTTCTTGCTTTTCCCATTATTCAGACTTCCTTTCTTCCGCTGGATTCCGACGTTATTTTAGCATACGATACGAAGTGGAGCACTAAAAAGGAGGAGTACCTATGCCACAATCATCACCCATCACGATCGCAAACGATCCGTGGGAAGCTTATCGTGACATTGAACAATACGGCACCGTCCGTTTGACGAACATCGAAGTCACGACGACAAAACTGTGTAACATGCGCTGTGAACATTGCGCCGTCGGTTACATGTTATCCAGTAGCGAGTCACCTGAAATCCCAGTCGAACTACTCATTCAACGTCTGGATGAAATCGAACATCTGCGTGCCTTCTCAATCACCGGCGGAGAACCGATGCTTTCAATGAAATCCGTCAAGGAGTATGTCGTCCCTTTACTTAAGTATGCCCACGAACGTGGCGCTAAAACCCAAATCAACTCAAATTTAACACTTCCGTTATCCCGTTATGAATTAATCATTCCTTATCTAGATGTCTTGCACATCTCACATAACTGGGGAACAGCCGACGATTTCATCGATGGTGGCTTTGCGATGATGGAACGAAAACCGTCACGTGAAGCACGGACGAAACTTTTCGAGACGATGAAAGAGAATGCCCGTGTTCTGAATGCACGTGGTGTCATCGTTTCTGCAGAGACGATGATCAATAAACGGACATTACCACACCTTGAAGCGATTCATAAGGAAATCGTCGATATGGGGTGTGTCCGTCATGAAGTGCACCCGATGTACCCCGCTGACTTCGCGTCAATGATCGAAGCAGCTAGTTTATCTGAAATCCGTGACGGAATTCATCGTTTGCTTGACGTCCGCGATCCGAACGTTTGGATGTTGTTCGGAACACTTCCTTTCTACGCATGTTCGATGGAAGAGGCAGATTTAGAATTGCACCGTCGCTTGCGTCAAGAAAAAAACGTATCGGTTCGCAATGACCCAGATGGTCGTTCTCGTCTTAACGTCAACATCTTTGATGGTGAAATCATCGTGACTGATTTCGGCGACGAACTCGCTTCGCTCGGTACGATTCATGAGACGTCTTTCAATGATGCGTATGCCCAGTGGCAAGAGACAGAACTGAATAAAAGCTTGTCGTGTCACTGCCCTGCGGTGCAATGCCTTGGACCGAACGCGCTTGTGAAAAACGCTTATTACCCTGAGATTGATTTCACAAAACAATCGAGTCGGCTTTAAGAATCAAAAATAGGTTTTGAACGATGGCATCCCGGGAAAAATGTCACAAAGTAGACACATTCTGTTTTTCTAAAAGGGGTGACCGGGATGGAATGGCTCGTAGGTATTGTCGCAATCATCGGTACGTTCAGTATGGTCTTGTTCGTCATGATGGTTGGTATTCGCGCTTCACACAGCATCGAACATGATGAAGTGTTCGATCAGACAGACTGGGACGAACATCTTCTGCATATGCCGCGTCCGACACGTTTTGAACAAGAAAATAAATGAAGCACGCCCCGGTCTACCGTTTCAGAGACCGGGGCGTGTTATGCTAAAAGAAAAAAGAAAGGTCGTCGTTACTTGTGTCACGTCGTTTTGCTCTTATCTTATCGATCGTCTTCATTTCCGGATTCACGCAAGGTCTGCTGATTCCACTGTTATCTATTTTACTTGAACGCCAAGGAACCCCCGCTTTCATCAACGGTCTCAGCGCTGCCGTTCTCTATATCGGTGTCATCGTCGCCGCCCCTCTCATGGAAGGTCCACTACGACGACGTGGTTATATTCCGGTCATCTCGTTTGGACTCGCTCTTGTTGCAGTAGCGGTTTTCTTATTTCCACTTCTTCCAAGCGTCATTGCTTGGATGATTTTACGGTTCCTCGTCGGATTTGGTGATCAGACGTTACACTATGGATCACAGGTTTGGGTGACGTCCATTACCCCAAATGAACGGTTAGGACGAACGATGTCACTATACGGGATGGCATTCGGTCTCGGTTTTGCTCTCGGTCCTCTTGCGGCACCTCTCGTCGATGTCATCAACTGGCTACCATTCGTGTTGACTGGTACATTGACTGTCATCGTCCTGATCTTATTATCGCGTATGCCGAACGAAAAACCGTCATCCGTCATGCCGGAGGAGCTGCAAAGCGCCGCCTCACGGTATAAACTTGTCCTATCAACTGCTTGGTTCACGTTACTTCCTGGCTTTACATATGGTTTTCTCGAAGCCACACTGAATGCCAGTTTTCCCGTTTTTGCGACGCGTAACGGGTACGGTCTATCTGAGACGAGTACCTTGATCACGACATTCGTCGTCAGCTCGTTGATCATGCAACTTCCACTTGGACGACTTGCGGATCACTTCGGAAAACGTCGGACGTTAGTAACCGTTCTTTCGATTGGCTCCGTTTCTTTCCTCATCGCTTGCTTCGTCTTCGAGCGATATGGTTGGTTATTCGCGATTTTCGCTGTCAGCGGGATGGCACTTGGCTCGACGTACTCGCTCGGTGTCGCCTATATGACGGAACAGTTACCGCGACACCTTCTTCCGACGGGCAACTTGCTTGCAGGGATTGCCTTTAGTCTTGGTTCGATCCTTGGACCGATTGCTGGCAGCTTGTTCGTTCTGCTTCCAGCTATGCTTTATTTCAGTCTATTCGTTCTGGTTCTAGCGACACTTGCGTTTCTCTTACGATACGCGAAACGTCACGAATCATCCCGGATATAAAACAAAGGATCTTGCGCTAATGATGCGCAAGATCCTTTGTTTTATTTCACGATTCCTTCTTGCCGAAAACTCCGCCAGAGCTTATCGTCGATCGCATACGGCTGTTCTTTTGCACGCTTCAGCTCTTCTGTCTCGAGCAGCACGACGACCTCTCGACCGTTGATTGACCACACTGAATCGTAACCTCTCTCCGCCTCGATGATTTCCACATCCACATCTCCATGGGTTTCCTTCAACTGCTGACTGACGCACGTTACGACGAATCGGGCAAACTCATCACGTGGACGACGAGTGGCAATGATCTTTCGAACGATCTCATTCCGTTCCATTCGTTTTCATCTCCTTTCGTTTTATAGTCGCACTAGCCTTTCAGACAAGGCCGAATCGGTCTTCACTTGACCGTACAGAAAAAAGCCGAACGGGTCGGCTTGAGCAACGAACGATTGGGAGTTACTTTGATTGAAACTATTCTTGCACGATTCTGAATCTTCGTCAACCTCGCTTTTGAAACCATACAGGAAGGTACGTCGAGACTAAGATACCACTGACGACGAAGAGTAACCCAAGCAACGCTTGCGGTGGAATCGTCTCGCCGAGAATCAAGGCCGATAAACTGACACCATAGATCGGTACGAAGAACATGAACAACGACACTTTACTGACTGGATTATATTTCATTAGTAAGTTCCAAAGCGTAAATCCAGTCGCTGATAAGAAGGCAAGATACACGAGCATCCAAGCACTTGTCGTTGAAAAGGTGAATGGTGCGACGTGACCATCGAGAATGACTCCTGCGATAAAGAGACCGATTGATCCAATGACCATCGCCCATCCAGTCATCGGTGCCACCGGATAACGTGCCGAGTATTCTTTGGCAATCAAGTTACCGAACGCCCCGGAAACCATTGCTGCGATCAATAATCCTTCCCCTACTCCAAACGAGACACCTTGCCCACCTTGTGGCCAGTTGGCCAAGATGACACCTGTGAATCCAAGGAATAAGGCGAGTCCTTTAAATCGATTCAGTCGATCGTCTTCATATCGAAAATGTGCCAGCAACATCTGAAAGAACGAAGTCGATCCGGCAATGATTGATCCTTGTACGCCAGTTGATAAAGATAGACCGATATAAAAGAAGACATACTGCAAGAACGTCAAAAAGAAGCCGAGACGACTATAGGCGTAGGTCCGCTCCTTCAGTGTGATCGTCTGTTTGAAGACGAAGACACTGACGACAAGTAATAACACACCTGCTAAAAAGAAACGATAGCTCGCAAACAGTAATTGCTCTCCGTATTCGGAAGATGTGATCTGTAATAAGTCATAACTTTTTTTAATGAAGGGAAACGCACTTCCCCACAAAAAAGTCGTCAGTAACGCAAAGACGACGAGTCCAATCCGATGGGTTAAAATTTTTTGCATCTTTCTAGTTCCTTTCCTGTTCCTTTTCACTGAAGCATGGTATAGTAATTCTACAGATAATAATAATTATAATCTAGAGACAATGAAACTCATTATCAATCAGTTAAACTCATTGATATATCACATTCTCATTCTCTTTCTATAATGATTTCATTTCTCATTTACATTTTGAAAGGAGTTTTAATATGACGACTTCCACTACTACCGATGTTCAACAGCGTTCCGTATTCCGTCATGCTTGGGATGAGCATCACGAATTGATTCTAGCATTGTTTAGCGGAATATTGATTTTAGTTGCTTACGGACTCGAAAAATTCAATACGGCGTCTGCCGTTTATGTCACATTGTACTTATCGGCTTATGTAATCGGAGGATATGCGAAAGCGAAGGAAGGATTGACGGAGACGTATCAAGAAAAAACGTTGAACGTCGAATTGTTGATGATTTTAGCTGCCATCGGTGCGGCTGCTATCGGTTACTGGATGGAAGGTGCGATCCTCATCTTCATCTTTGCGTTATCCGGTGCCCTTGAGACATACACGATGAATAAGAACGAACGTGCCTTGCAAAGCTTGATGTCCTTACAACCGGAGGAAGCAACACGTCTGAATGCAAACGGTCAACTCGAAGTCGTCGGAATCGAACAATTAGCGATCGGTAACCTCGTCTATGTTCGTCCTGGGGAGCGGATTCCAGTCGATGGTGTCATCGTTCGCGGTCAAGCCGCGATCGAAGAAGCATCGATTACAGGAGAATCGATTCCGGTTGAAAAACAAACAGGTGATACCGTTTATAACTCGACTGTCAACATGAATGGTGTCTTGACGATTGAGATGACGAAAGCTGCTGACGAATCGTTGTTCCAAAAAATCATTCATATGGTCCAAAACGCACAAAGTGAACAGTCTCCATCTGCTCAGTTCATCGAACGTTTCGAAAGCCGTTATGTCAAAATCGTCCTCCTCGTCGTTGCACTAATGATGGTCCTCCCTCATTACGTCGTTGGCTGGACATTTGAGACAAGTATTTATCGCGCGATGATTCTTCTCGTCGTCGCCTCACCTTGTGCCCTTGTTGCGTCGATTACACCTGCTGCTTTGTCTGCAATTGCCGCATCTGCGAAAAATGGCGTTCTTTTTAAAGGAGGCGCCCACATCGAGACGCTCGGACAAGTCGATACGATCGTCTTCGATAAAACGGGAACACTGACAACAGGGAAACCCGTCGTCACCGAAAGTCGTTATGCGGAAGGCATGGACGTCCGCGCAGTCCAACAAGCGGTCGCTTCCATCGAAGCGCAGTCGAACCATCCACTCGCACAAGCAATCGTCGATCACTTAAAAACCGATGTCCGCGAACCATCAACGTTTAAAGATGTGACAGGATACGGGATTGAAGCAACTGTCGATGGTGTCACGTATCGTATCGGTAAACGGGCGTTCCATGATGGTTTAGACGATCCATTCGTCGCGATCGAACAGTCATTGAAAGAGCAAGGGCATACGATCGTTTATGTCAGCAATGGAGCACAGATCGTAGCGCTTTATGCGTTACGTGATACGATTCGTCCGGAAGCCAAAACAGCGATTGCTGCCTTAAATGATCTCGGCATCGCAACGATCATGTTAACTGGTGATAATCCGGTCACGGCAGCTGCCATCTCACGTGAGGCGGGATTGACGGACTTCGTCGCTGAGTGCCTACCGGAAGATAAAGTCCGCTACATCAAACAATACCAAACAGAAGGTCGGACCGTCGCAATGGTCGGTGACGGCATTAACGATGCCCCAGCCCTTGCATTAGCACATGTCGGGATTGCGATGGGCGAAGGAACGGACGCTGCACTCGAGACCGCTGACGTCGTCTTGATGAAAAATGACTTAGGTCGTCTTGCCTATGCTGTTCATAAAGCCCGGAAGATGAACCGGATCGTCAAACAAAACATCACACTTGCGATCGGTGTCATCCTCCTATTGATCGCATCGAATTTGTCCCAGTTCCTCATCATGCCGTTCGCCGTCGTCGGACACGAAGGATCAACGATTCTCGTCATCCTGAACGGTTTACGCCTTCTTCAACAGGATGCTTTACCAAGTCTTCCACAGCGTTCATCTGAAAAACGATTAGCTGCTTAACCATCAAAAAAGCCTGACCGCCACATGGCAGTCAGGCTTTTTTGTACCTTCATCCGAACGTATTCGTCGGAATGGCATCAAGTTCGGCTTGTTCCTTCAAGCGCTTTTCTTCCATTTTCTTCGGATCCGCTTTTTTCATGAACCGTTCCCATGATGCGTTCAATTCAGAACCGAGTAAGATGATCAGCCCTGTGAAGTAGAGCCATAGTAACAAGATGACGACACTACCGAGCGAACCGTACGTTTGATTGTAATTCGAGAAGTTCGAGACGTAAAATCCGAATCCAACCGATAATAATTGCCAGACGATGACACCAAAAACGGCTCCTGGAATTGCTTCTTTGAATGTAATCGGGCGCTTTGGTGCGACGCGGTAAAAAATCGACAGGATACCAATCAATAGAATCGTCGACACGACATACCGTAAGACCGTCAGTAGGATTTTTTGCCCCATATCGATCGGAAGCACGAAATTGGCAAGATACGTGATGATCGGACCACCGAGAACATTCAAGACGATCAGCAGCAACATCCCGATTCCGAGTACGATCGTGAGCAATAAGGCAATCCCACGTGCTGCGACAAAACCACGGGGCGAGAAGTCACCATAGGCATGGTTCGCCGTCGTGATCAAACGATCGACTCCTTTTGAGGCGGACCAGACAGCAAGAATCGCACCAACCGATAACAATCCACCTTGTGGTTCCTTGATGGCTTGGAAAATCGTATCGGTGAATGTGTTAACAGCACCACCTGGCGCTAAGTCGCGAATTTGTGATTCGAGCGTCTGACGATCGATGTCAAAGAAAGATAAGACGGAAATGACGAAAATGATACCTGGGAAAATGGATAAAAACCAGTAATAAGCGAGTGTCCCTGCATAATCCGTGATGTTATGATCGGACATTCGTTGCTTTAAGTTCAGGGCAAGCCCTTTTGGATCGCGTGAATGCGCCATCGTCATCTCTCCTTCATGAAAAAGAGGCAGTCGAAGACCACCTCATTGTTTTAATATACTTTTCCCATTTTATTTCAACTAAAACCTCATTCGTTTTCAGAAAGGATCAATTCATAGAATGGTTCTGTCATTTCTGCCAGCTGTTTGGCAAGTGACGGTGGACGAATCGGTAACGAAGGTAGCTCCGAACGCTTGATCCAGACCGGTGTATAACCCGATCCTTCCTCTTCGAACTCTTCACCCGTACCCGTGCCAAAGCGACCCCCAATTGTTTTCGCCCAAAAATAAGGATTGTCGAATCCATTAAAACGGACGATGGCGGCAATACCGGTCAACTCCACATCGATTCCAAGTTCTTCATGTGCTTCACGAATCGCTGTTTCTTCTAACGATTCTCCATCATCTTTCCCACCGCCTGGAAAGACATAATACGTTTCGTTTGGTTTATCCCGACGAATCAACGCAACTTCATCCTGTTCGTTTCGTAAAATGATTGCACTTCGTTGAATCGGCATGACGCCACCTCCCTTTTATTATTTCGACTTATTGAAGAGTATCCAGCATTTCAGGAACGAGTCCATTCTCTGTCGAAGCGATGACTTCTGCTGCAACCTTCATACCAAGCTTCAATGCCTCTTCTGCTGACTTTTCTTGTGTCAATTCAGACAAGACAGCAGAGAAGAATGAGTCGCCTGCTCCCGTCGAGTCGACGACTTTTACTTTTTTCGTTCCGACATGACCTGATGTCGCTGTACGACGATCAACGTAGACCGCCCCGAGTTCACTCATCGTCACGACCGTGAACGGAGCACCTTTTTTTGCTAACTCGTTTGCTACATGAATCGCATCTTCTACCGTCACGATCGACAGATCAGACAGAATTTCTGCTTCTTCTCGACTACAAATGAATCCAGTGAATCCTTGTAACAGATGACGATTTCGTTCGATGACGCTCAAGTGACCACAAACACCAAACAATGGTAACTCCATTTTGCGGCATAAATGAATCAAACGTTCGAGCACAGTAACAGACAAATCAAGATCGATCGCAACGGCATCGACTCCATCGAGCGCATAGATTGATTGACGTAAGATCGCTTCTTCGAGCAACTTGGCATCTGGTTGTTTTGAGATCGATGTTTGCAAATCGCCTTCATTATCCATGACAGCTAGCCACATGCCCATTCCATGATCTTCTAACATTTCGACGTGATCCACATTTGCACCGTAAGATTTCAGCTCATCGAGCACTCCCACGCCAATCTGATCATTCGTAACCGTCGAGATAAAGCGAACTTCATTCCCGAGGACGGCTAGATTTTGTGCTACGTTGCGTCCTGTTCCTCCATTTGAAAACGTGATGTCTCCTACGTTTTTCGCATCCTTATGCAAAGGAGCGAACGAAGTTCCTTTTATGTCGACGAATACTTTTCCGATTACCGCGATTTTATTCATTTCAGTTCCACCTCTAACCATATTTCCTGATTTCCGACCTTGTTTGATCTTTCAGGCACATTGCTTCAATTATAGTAAAATTTTAAATCAGTGACAACCGAAGTAGTTTTTTTCTAACAGTTCGCTATCTTCAAGTTAAAAAAGCAGCAAGCGGATCGCCTGCTGCTTTGATTAAAGATTAGATATTCGCGATCACGAGACTGATTGCGAGTAAGAGTCCGAAAATCGTGTTCACTTTACCGGTCTGTGCCATGCCAGGCATCAGCTTTTCCGGTGGTAAGTCTTCCCAGAAGAGACGTACTGCTTTGATCATGAGCGGAATACTCAATAACGCGAGTAACGCAAACCATGAAACGTCAAATGCGAGTACAGCAATAATGAGAGACAGGATAGCTGCCGCAAAAAATCCGATCAAGACGTACACGGCACGGCGATGTCCGACGAGACAGGCAATCGTTTTTCGTCCGTTGACCTTATCATTATCCAAGTCCCGAATGTTATTCGCAAGTAGGATTGAACCAATCAAGATGGCGACTGGTACCGAAATCGCAACGGCTTCTGTCGGAACATAACCAATTTGCAAGTACGCCGAAATCGCGATGATAATATACCCCATGAAAAAGCCTGCAACGACTTCTCCAAACGGTGTATAGGCAATCGGAAGCGGTCCTCCTGTATAGATATATCCGACGAACATCGAAATGAGTCCTACGACAAGTAACCACCACGATGTCTCGATGCACAGATACACACCGAGTAATGCCGAGATGCCATACAATGTAAGTGCGAACGCTAGGATCGTTCCCGGCTTGAATCCGTCACGAACGATCGATCCACCGATTCCGACCGACTCCTCCGTATCTAAACCACGTTTGTAATCGTAGTATTCATTGAACAGATTCGTTGCGATTTGAATCAACATCGATGCGATCAACATCGCCACGAACAAATCCAAGCGTATCGATTCCACGCGTGGTGCGACAACTGCCGTACCGACGACGACCGGAACAAAACTTGCTGTTAATGTATGCGGTCGTGTCATTCGCCAATAGACAGCGATTGATTTATTCATATAATAACCCCTTTCCTGTCTAAGTGTATCGGGTTTCGTTTTTTGCTGTCAATGTTCAATCCGAGATAGCTTATTCCTTCTTTTTTGTCCGCAAAAAGTTTACACTTAAATTAAGTGAAACATATCACAGTATCTATAGACTAGGGGGCAATGAGCGGTATGGCTTACGCTCAACAAGAGCTAAAACAGTGTATCGAACAGGCCGTCAGTCAGGCGAACGCCTCACAACGACCTATACTCGCTTCGTATTCATGGGAAATCGAAGCAACTGACATGCGTTCCCTCGAACAGGGTATCGAGGAACGATTTTATTTCGCGACACCTGATCGCTCGATGCGGGCCATCGGGTTTGGCATCGTACAACAACTTCAGGCTTCAGGAACGGATCGTTTTTTACGAATTCAATCGCAATGGGCAAACTTGAATCGCGATCATGTCGGTCATGATTTATTTGCGTTCAGCGGATTTTCGTTTACCGAACTTAAACAACCGGATTATCGTTGGTCTTCCTTCGGAGACGCTTCGATGACGATTCCGAAGTTTTTATTTCTAGAACAAAATGGCAAGACACGTGTGACGATTTTTGCTCGCGTCGAGCCAATGGATCAAGTCGATTCTATCTTAAATGAACTCGCACTCGATTTCGCCAAAGTCAATCAACCGCAACCATCGACTGCCGCAGGCGTCACGCGCTTACGACTATCGCGAGATGGGAATGAAGCCTTTGAAGCTTCGTTCCATCAAGCGATGCACTACTTGGAGACGACACTTGAAAAAATCGTCCTGGCGCGCGAAGTCGTCTATGAGCTGGATCGTCCACTCAACGTAGCCGCTGTCGTCGCTGAACTCGAAGATACGCAGCCCGGCAGCTACGTCTTCTGTTTCCAACCAAATCCGGAAGAAGCCTTTATCGGCGCTACACCGGAACGACTCGTCTTAAAACGTGGACGTCGTCTTGAAACGGCAGCCGTCGCTGGTTCTGCACCACGCCACGCAACGGATGAGATGGACGAAGCACTCGGTCAATCGTTATTACAAGATCAAAAGAACCGGGTAGAGCACGGAATCGTCGCGGATTCGATCGAACGGACATTATCTGTATTTTCAGAGGAACTGGATTGTCCGGATACGCCGATTCTCTTGAAGAATCGCCATATTCAACATCTTTATACACCAATCACAGCTCATTTAAAAGAAGATGTGACGTTATTCCAATTAATCGAAAAACTGCATCCGACACCTGCACTTGGGGGCGAACCTAAGCAGTTAGCAGTCGATGCCATCCAAGAAATCGAAACGTTCGAACGAGGATGGTACGGTTCACCTGTTGGTTGGATGAACGGACAGGATGACGGGGAATTCATCGTTGCCATTCGATCTGGATTGTTTACAGAACGGGCGGTCATTCTTTACGCCGGTTGCGGTCTCGTCGAAGGCTCTCATCTCGATAGTGAACTGGCAGAGACGGAAACTAAACTATCACCGATGGTACAAGCACTTGGACACGTCGGTTCGATTGAAAAGGATGATATTTATGTTGACTAAGTGGATGCACACGTTAATCGATACGCTCGTCGCTTCTGGTGTCCGGGACTTCGTCATCAGTCCCGGCTCCCGTTCGACACCACTTGCCATTGCTGCTTTTCTGCATCCTTCTAGCCGTACCCACGTCCTTGTTGACGAACGGTCGGCTAGTTTTTTTGCTTTAGGTCTAACACGGACGGAAGAACGCGTTCGTCCCGTTGCGTTGATTTGTACAAGCGGTACCGCTGCGACGAACTATTATTCAGCAGTGACCGAAGCGAATATTTTTGAACTTCCGCTGATAGTCTTGACCGCCGATCGACCACATGAATTACGGAATGTCGGTGCGCCACAAGCTATTGATCAGGTTGGTCTGTACGGGAAGCAGGTTCGGCATGCGTTTGATCTTCCGTTAGCAGAAGAAGCGAGCCTTCCTTACGTCGCTCATGTTGCACAACGCGCAACCCTACTCTCTCTAACGGAACCAGCTGGTCCGGTTCAAATCAATGTTCCGTTACGTGAACCACTCGTGCCGGAACTCGATCTCTTACGGACAGGACGCCCGGTCGGTGTTTTACCTGAACCGACACCGGGCGTAAACGACGCTTTAGCGACCGCACTTCAAGAAGAGCGTCTTCTTTTTGTACTTGGACCACAACTTACTGCGGCGGACAGTCAGGTTGTCATCTCGTATGCGAAACAAGCAGGGATTCCGGTATTGGCGGATCCACTCAGTCAAGGACGACAATCGCATGATGCTCACGTTTTTGCCTATTACGATACATGGCTCAAACATCCAGCTACCGCTCAGTACGTCCGACCAGACCGAATCATTCGTTTCGGTGCCATGCCGACGTCAAAACCTTATCTGCTTTGGTCTCGGGATATTCCGACGACGGTCGTCGGTCATCCAGGAAATTGGCGTGACCCTCAACTCCATTCGGATTTCGTAATTGGTCACGCGCGACAACTCACGCATTATATATCTGTTCCGCATGATCCTGCGTATCTGACACTGTTGCAACAGGCGGAGCGACGCGTCGCCGCTGCTTTTGCGACAATCGATCAAGAGGAGATGACGGAGTATAACGTCGTCCGTGCATTGGCGACGTTACAGGACGGAAGTCTCTTCGTTTCGAACAGTATGCCGATACGGGATGTCGATACGTTCCTACCGACAGGAACACCGCTTCGTCTACTCGCGAACCGAGGTGCGAACGGAATTGACGGCATTCTCTCAAGCGCTCTAGGAGCAACGTTTGACGCCACACACCGCTACTTACTCGTCGGTGACTTGGCGTTCATTCATGATATCAACGGTCTGATGACAGCACGGACGCTTCCGTTAACGATCATTCTCGTCAACAATGCGGGTGGCGGAATATTTAGCTTTTTACCACAACAGCAACTCGAGCAAGAGGTGTTCGAACCACTTTTCGGTACACCGCAGCATCTCGACTTCGCTTCTCTCGCTTCCGGATATGGCGTAACCTATCAGGCGATCGATTCCATCGCCGCGTTACGTCAAGCACTTGCGGAAGAGACGAACGTCACTCGGATTCTTGAAGTCAAGACGACACGAACAGAAAACGTACAGATGCACCGTTCGATCTGGGACGTGACGAATCATGCGTTAGCCGAGGTGTTCCAATGATTTTGCGTGGGCATACGTATCATGTGAAAATCGAGGGATCGGGTCCACCGCTCCTATTGCTTCATGGTTTTACAGGCTCGCTCTCGACGTGGGACATGCTAAGTGAGCATTTATCGCCTCACTTCACCGTCTATCGCCTTGATTTGATGGGGCATGGAAAAACGACACCGGCGTCTGAGCAACGAATGCGTTTGACGCAACAGGTCAAGGATCTCGAGGCACTGCTCGCTATGCGATCCGAGCCATGGATCGTCCTCGGATATTCGATGGGTGGACGAATCGCTTTAATGCTGAGCGTCGTCTCTGAGCAAATCGCTCGGACGATCGCTGTTAGTACGACACCGGGTATCCAGACGGCAATCGAGCGAAAAGTACGTCGTACATCCGATCGAGTGCTTGCGGAGCGACTCGAAAAAGGCGGACTCGAAGCTTTCATCGATCACTGGGAGACACTTGGACTATTTAAACCCCAAGCCCTTCTGCCGGAATCGCAACGTACGCGACTGCGTCAGGAGCGCCTGTCCCAAACGGTGGAAGGTCTGAGTGCTTCGTTACGTGCACAAGGTACAGGAAGCATGCCATCCCTATGGTCATGCCTTCCGAAAGAGATTGATTGGATTGTCGGGGCAGAGGATGAAAAATTCCGTGCCATCGCTTCACGAGCGGCATCACCTGAAAAAATTCACGTGATTTTGCACGCTTCGCACGCCCCACATATCGACCAACCGCAAAAGTTTGTTACAATGGTAGAGAATCTACTTATTCATCACTAACATATTGGGGGAATTCACATGAAATATGCTCCGGAATGGGTATCAGCCCGCAGCTATGAAGACATCAAATATGAACAATGGAACGGGATCGCGAAAATCACGATCAACCGTCCTGAAGTTCGCAATGCGTTCCGACCACACACGGTCCACGAACTCATCGACGCATTTTCACGTGCACGTGACGATCAAAATGTCGGCGTCATCATCTTAACAGGTGAAGGCGATCTCGCATTCTGTTCTGGCGGAGATCAAAAGGTACGTGGACATGGTGGATATGTCGGTGACGATGAAATTCCACGCTTGAACGTTCTTGATCTTCAACGTTTGATTCGTGTCATCCCAAAACCAGTCATCGCTATGGTCGCAGGTTATGCGATTGGCGGCGGACACGTCCTTCACCTCGTGTGTGACTTGACGATCGCTGCAGACAACGCCCGCTTCGGACAAACTGGTCCAAAAGTTGGTTCATTCGATGCTGGATATGGCTCTGGTTACCTCGCACGCGTTGTTGGACACAAGAAAGCGCGTGAAATCTGGTACCTCTGCCGTCAATATGACGCACAGCAAGCACTTGATATGGGACTCGTCAACACGGTCGTCCCACTCGCAGATCTCGAGCAAGAAACGATTCAATGGTGTGCTGAAATCCTTCAACATTCACCAACGGCTCTTCGTTTTCTCAAAGCGGCATTCAATGCTGATTCAGATGGTCTTGCAGGGATTCAGCAACTCGCAGGAGATGCAACGTTGTTGTACTACACAACGGACGAAGCAAAAGAAGGACGCGATGCGTTCAAAGAAAAACGCAACCCGGACTTCGGACAGTTCCCACGTTTCCCATAATGAAAAAAAGGTTCAATCGTCTTACGACATTGAACCTTTTTCGTATATTCATCTCAAAAGGAAGTGACTATTTTGTATCCTTGGATCTATACACGGGCAAAAGAACAGCCGGATGACATCGCACTCATTACGGAAACAGAGCGTTGGTCGTGGTCTGAACTATATACACGCGCACATCGCTTAGCAAGTACTTGGGCGACGATCGTGACACGCGGAGACCGGATCGCCCTTTACGGTCCATCGAGTGCGCGCTACATCGTCGCACTTCACGCAGCTCAATTGCTTGAATTGACCGTCGTCCCGATCAACACACGTTTGACGCAGACAGAAGTGTTGCGTCAATTCAAACAGGCAGATGTACGGCTCATCGTGACGGACCGGGCACTTGATACAGCGATTCCGTGCCGTACTTTCTCTTATGAAAAAGAAGCACCTGACCTGTTAATACGCCATATGCCCAAGCAATACGTCCAATCGATGCTCTTTACGAGTGGTACGACCGGACATCCGAAAGCCGTCGAACAAACGATGTTGAATCATTTCTCGAGTGCGACGAACGCCGCGCGTCATATCGGATCACTGCCAGAGGATCGTTTTTTGATCGTCACGCCGCTGTTCCATATGAGCGGATTAGCTGTCGTCTATCGGGCAGTCATCTATGGAGTACCAATCATTCTCGAGCCACATTTTTCGCCAGAACGCGCCTTACACTGGATTACGACGGAAAAGATCACCCATGTCTCACTCGTCTCGGTCATGCTTGATCGGCTGCTCGAAGCCGGGCTACGTCGCCACGCACTTCGCGTCGTACTGACAGGAGGCGGTCCTGTACCATTACCGATTCTGACGCGTGCACTCGACCGCAATATCCCGGTCATGCAGACATACGGGATGACGGAAACCGCTTCTCAAATCGCAACCCTCTTGCCTGAGGATGCCTTACGAAAGATTGGATCGGCCGGACAAGCGATTCATCCGACACAAATTCGCATTACACGTCATCAAGAAATCGAAGTCAAAGGCCCGACGATCATGAAAGGCTATTTTCATGAGGAAGAGAAAACGGCAGACGCCTTTACGGCAGATGGTTTTTTCAAGACTGGTGACTTAGGACGTCTGGACGCCGACGGATACCTCTATGTCCTCGATCGTCGAAGCGACCTCATCATCTCAGGTGGGGAAAACATTTATCCAGCTGAAGTCGAATCAGCACTTCTCTCGATTGATGGAATTCAAGAAGCAGGTGTCGTCGGACGATTTGATGCTAAATGGGGACAAGTTCCGGTCGCCTTCATTGTCAGTACACTCGATGAAGTCATCGTCCGAACGGAAATCAGTCAATTGCTCGCTAAATATAAATGTCCGGTTGATTATATCTATCGTAGCGCGCTGCCACGCAATGCGAACGGTAAACTATTGCGGAAGCAACTGAAGGAGTCATTATGAGTATCACTCTCCGGTCTGCCGAACTGTTCGATGTTCCGCTCGTCTTTCGTCGTCCGATGCAAACCGCCCTCTCGACGCTGACAGTACGTCGGACGACGATTTTGCGTCTGACTGATTCGGAAGGACGAATCGGTTACGGGGAAGGTGTCGCGTTTGATACACCGTGGTATACATCAGAAACACAGCACTCTCTTCAAGGAATCGCTCCGCTGCTGTATCGATTACTTGAACAACCGCTCCATCATCCAGCAGACGTTACGGATCGTTTCCGCATCGTCCAAGGTAATCCGATGGCAAAGGCGATGTTCGAAGGAGCGATCTATGAATTATTCGCAGCAGCTACCGGTCAATCGCTCGCCACGTATCTCGGAGGTGATGAATCATCTCTCGTACCTTGCGGGAAAGCACTCGGACGGGCTTCCGCAGCACAGACCGTCGAAGCCGTCGGACAAGCGATCGCTTCCGGATATGGACGGATCAAGCTGAAGCTCGCTCCGACGGATACCGTCGTTCTTGAGCAAGTACGTGCCGCTTTCCCTGATGCGCCCTTGATGTTTGACGCTAACGGTAGCTTCACTGAAGCAGACTTCCCTCTATTACAACAGTGGGATTCATTCGGTCTCGTTATGATGGAACAGCCGCTCGCAGCGTCGGATTGGTCCGGACATCAACGTCTCGCTAGCCTCTTACAGACACCGATTTGTCTGGATGAATCCATCGTCGCTCCAGTGGATGCCGAGTTGATGCAGACGCTCCACGCTGGTCAGATTCTAAACATCAAGCCGGCACGCGTCGGTGGACTGACGAACGCTTTGTCCCTTCGAACAAAAGCACCCTACTGGCTCGGTGGGATGTTCGAGAGCGGTATCGGGCGTCGTCAGACCCTTGCTTTTGCAACACTTCCTGGACTCGCTTATCCGATTGATATGGCAAGTACTGCCGATTATTTCGAAGAAGATTTGCTTGAGACTCCGTATCATGTCGAACACGGACACATTCGTTATTCCGCTCCAGCCGTATCCGAGTCACAGTTAAACAAATTGGCAACGTCCCGGATATCCTTATAATAGGAGTACTACAACAAAAAAGAGGCAATGGATTGACTTCCATTGCCTCTTTTTCGTATTTTACTATATAAGCTTTTCTTAGAACGATTCTTTGCCTTCGACTTTCGTCAAAATCTCATACCCGTCCTTCAAGACGACGACCGTGTGCTCGAATTGTGAGACGAGACTCCGGTTCGGTGTGTATAACGTCCAACCGTCCCGCTCATCTTCGATACAGAACTCATCTCCTGTTGAAATAAACGTCTCGACAGCGATGACTTGCCCTTCCTTCAACAAATCATTCTCTTCACGATTGAAGTAGTTCGAGATGGATTCTGGCTCACCATGGAGTGTCTTACCGAGACCATGTCCCGCTAAGTTACGGATGACCGTGAAACCGCTCTTACGTGTTTCGGCATAGATTGCTTTTCCGATCTGGTTGACCTTCGTTCCGGCTTTGACTTTTTCAAGTCCTTTCTCAAGCGCCGTCAATGACACTTCAACGAGTCGGACATCTTCCGGACGTTTTGCTTCTCCTGCGATGACCGTCTTCCCTGTGTCCGAGTAGTAACCGTTCTTCACAGCCGAGACATCGACATTGACGATATCACCTTCTTGAATGACATACTTCCCTGGGATACCGTGTGCTGCGATATCGTTAACACTGATACATGTCGCTCCTGGGAAATCGTACATGACGATTGGAGCAGACTCTGCTCCCTGTTCCTTCAGGATGCGTGCTCCGATGTCATCGAGTTCCTTCGTCGTGATTCCCGGTTTGACGGCATCCGCCATCTCATCGCGTGCCATGGCGACGATTCGTCCAATTTCTCGTAATGCCTCGTAATCATAATCTAACACTTTCATTTCCTCCTCATTCACTCAATCGTTCTTGATATAGATAATCTGCAGAGATATCCGCAAATAAGAACATCCCATTACTGAGCGGCATACTAAATGTCCGCGTTTGTTCACTCGAGCTGAAGTCGACGTACCGTTCGGACAAATATCCACTATGTCGTCGTTCCATCGCTACCGTCGTCCGGATGAAGTAAGGACGGAAACTCCAGTTGTACCCTTTGTAGAAGGAATACAGTTTCCACTCCCCACTCTTTTTACTGACGTTTGAAGATTGTTGGAATCCATTCGCATCCGTGATATAAAACCGGATGAATTCCGGCTCCATCTTCCGGGCGAGCGTCAGCAACCATTGATCGAGATCTTGCTCCGGCTTCAAGGACTGACAATCTTCATTAAATCGAACCGTCCAGTCTTGCTCTAGCTGAAACAAGCGATTCATCTGCTCGCGATCATATTTATAAAACATCGGGACTTCATGGATCAACACTTCCATACCAGGACAGGTCATGACCCATTCAGGTGATGCTTCTCCAAGTAGATTCCCCATGTAGTAACGTCCTCCGTGTTGCCACGCATACCGAAGTTGACCGAGATGACTGATATTCTTATACAAAAGTGGCGCTCCAAGCTGGTCGCAAAGATGCTCCATCGTCTGTAAGAGATGTGGATACGACGCTGAGACGGTCTTTTTTTCAATCATGGAGGATAAATCGACGATCAACATATCCGGCGACATCGAAAAGACACGTTCAAGACTCGTTGCTTCCGCACGGTCCAGCGCTACCTTCAGTCCAGAGTTCTGGTAATACGCGACGATCCGACCCAGACGGTCAAAATCATCGACTTGGACATCCGTCAAAGTAACGTACATCCGCTCTTTTGGAAACGACGAGTCGACCGTCCGTAAGACATGCAAGAAGTCCTCCCCACCGTTTTCAAACAGCCAAGCTGGACGACAACGGATCAGAATAAACGCTTGTGCATCGGAGGGTACTTTTTGGAATGCTTGACGGACGACATGCCCCATGACTTCGAGTTGATACTCGATTGGAACATCGTCTTCCTGAAAAAATGGTTTTAACGGTTCTCCACGAAAATGGGACTGGATTTCATACCCTTCCACCTTAAAAGGGGCAGCGCCTACGATCGGTTGAAACCATGCCTCTATCTCTTCGGGATGAACGATGACATCTAATGCATCCATTCTATTCCCCCCTTGTACTCTTGTTCTATCTTAACAAAAAAAGAGCCTCTCTGTAACGAGAGAGCCCCTGTTTTACGATAACGTCGTATCTTTCCGCAATGCGATATACAAGTACACACCGAATGTCGCCGTCAAGTAGATGATACTCAGGACACCGTATTGGATTCCGACGGCTCCTCCCTTACCGATGGCTAGCACAAGAAAGATGATGCCGCCAAATAATAAGGTCGCCAACGGAATATAACGAAAATGTCCTTTTGTCGTCCGCTCACAAATCTTTTTCGTCGCGACGATCAGTGCAACGAGACAGACGGATGCTGCTACATAAATGGTATACACGAATGATTCAGCCCTCTCCCTATCGTTCATGGCTCATTTTATCATGACCGCTCAGATAAATCATAAAAAAGAACCGACTTGTCTGTGACAAATCGGTTCGAATCGTTTACTTTTCAAAACGTGGTTTACGTCCACCACGGTTACGATCGCTTTCGCTACGGTTGCTACGTCCAGCATAACCGCCTTCACGACGATCTGATGAAGAAGATGAACGACCACCTTCACGACGCTCGCCACCGCGTGGGTTGTTTCCACGGTATCCGCCACTGCGGTTGCCGCTTCCACTTCCACCTTTGTTTCCGTAAGGACGACGGTTTCCACCACCGTTGCTACCGAAACGTTTCACGCGGATTGGTTCGATTGAAGAGATTTGGACTGGTGTTGCATCCGGCTCTTTCGTCAATCCTTTAAGTGCTGCTGAAAGAAGTTCCACTGCTTCGTACTCTTCTAAGAGTTCTTGTGCAAGTGTCGTATATTCTTTTGAGTCTTTTGCTTCAACGCGTTTGATGAGTTCTTGTGCAGCAAGCTTCAAGTTGCCTTCTAAGATTTCATCAAGTGTTGGTGCATGACGACGTGACATTTTTTTGTTCGTGACACGTTCGATTGTTTTGATTTGACCGAATTCACGTGGTGTAACGAATGTGACAGCCGATCCTGTTTTACCAGCACGACCCGTACGACCGATCCGGTGAACATAGCTCTCTGGATCTTGTGGGACGTCGAAGTTGTAGACGTGTGTGACACCAGAGATGTCAAGACCACGTGCTGCAACGTCTGTCGCGACGAGGATATCAATCGTTCCTTTTTTGAAACGACGGATGACTTGGTCACGTTTTGCTTGTGTTAAGTCACCGTGTAAACCGTCAGCTGTGTATCCACGTTGGATCAAACCTTCAGTCATTTCGTCAACACGTTTTTTCGTACGACCGAAGATGATTGAGAGTTCCGGAGAATCCGTGTCGATCAAACGGCAAAGAACGTCGAATTTTTGGCTTTCTTTCAATTCGATGAATGACTGGTCGATGTTTTCAACTGTCATTTCTTTTGCTTTGACTTTGATGTGTGTCGGAGTCGTCATGAAACGATCTGCGATTTTACGAATTTGTGGTGGCATCGTTGCTGAGAATAAGAGTGTTTGACGTGTTTCAGGAAGTGCACCGAGGATTTTCTCGATGTCTTCGACGAATCCCATGTTCAACATCTCATCTGCTTCGTCAAGGATGACCGTTTGAACGTGATCGAGGTTCAACGTCTTACGGTTCATGTGGTCCATCAAACGTCCTGGTGTCGCAACGACGATTTGTGGATTTTTGCGAAGTGCGCGGATTTGACGATCGATTTGCTGACCGCCGTAAACAGGAAGTGCATGAACGCGTTTTACTTCACCGATCCGGTTCAATTCTTCTGCTACTTGGATTGCGAGCTCACGTGTTGGAGCAAGAATCAACGCTTGGATGTTGCGTGATTTTGCGTCAAGACGCTCGATTGTTGGGATACCGAATGCTGCAGTTTTACCAGTACCTGTTTGTGCTTGACCAATTAAGTCAACGCCGCTGAGTCCGACTGGAATTGTTTCTGCTTGGATTGGTGTTGCTTCTTCGAAGCCCATTTTTAGGACACCTTTGATAAGTGCCTCACTAAGATTTAATTCACGAAATGTTGTCAATGCTAAATACTCTCCTTTGTCATATGAAAAGCGTCTGCCACTAAACAGACGCTACCGTAACGAATACAATCGACTACCTATTATAACAGAATCTATCACATAAAGATAGAGTGGTTTCTCTTATAATAATGTTTAGGGAAGTCACCATCATAATCGTTGCCATAAGGGCGAGGGAAAGGCGAAGTGCCCGGACCGTGCGATGTACGTCATCGCGTGCCCCCACTAGTGATGGGGTATATTCAGTAAATGGTCGCCGGTAATCAAACCAGCCGCAACCACCAAAATGATGAATTCCTTACTATCTATTCGAAACGCAGGCTTACTCGGTCCGATTATTTCGTCAACCGAATACCCGTTTCATTTTTTTCTATTTTTTTATCTTTCAACAGGCGACCGAGCGCTCGTTTGAATGCTGCCTTGCTGAGACCGAATACTTCATCGATCGTCTCGGGAGCTGTCTTATCACCATACGGCATCTGACCATCATGTTCAAGTAGATGGTTCAGAATCAACTCCGCGTCTGTATCAATGGCTTCAAAGGCACGTGGTCGTGCTGAAAGTAATACTGTACCATCTGGTTTTACATTTGTCACTCGTAATTTCAAGACTTCTCCAAGACGCGGCCAACGTTCCATCTCACGTTCATGCAAGAATCCGATCGATTGATCGTTGACCCAGACGTTAACGCCTGGTTCACGTTGTGAGAAGACGAGACCTTCGACGTCCATGTTGTTCCACTCCTCTGGAGCTGGCTTCGCACGTAAGTTGAAGTATGCATAAGGTGCAGGGTCTCCGAGTAACCGAAGCTTCTGATCATGTTTCAGACGAATGAAGAGTTGATCGCCTTCTTCTGGCCAGAACATCCGGCGCTGCGGCAAATCGTCGAGTGAGACGAGAACGTCTTTTTGAATACCGATGTTCGCGAACACTCCTGTGTTATAGCGTGTTCCATTAATCGTCGTCTTGACATAGTCTTCAAATGAAGCTTCTGGAATCGTCATCGATGATGCTAGACGCCCTTCATTATCTTGATACAAGAAGACTTCTACCTCTTCATCGAGGGCTACTTTCCGTGTTTGTTCATTGTTATGCAACAACACGTCTTCATTTCCATCTGTCAGAAACACTCCGAACTCTGCTTCGCGTTCTACTTTTAATGTGACAACCTGTCCTGCGCGTAATCCCATTTCGGGTCATCTCCTCTCTGTATTTGAATCGATTCCAGTTCTTGTGAATCGTTCTGCTGTTCTTTCCCTACCATACTATACTCTTTTTCCATTCATCTCTGATATCGACACAATGGTGACAGTTGTGACATATTTGTGAACGGAACACATTTGCGTGATTTTTTGAAAAAAAGATATATGATTAAATAACAGGAAAAAGAAGGTTTAGTTTAGGTAAATATGGGGGATAAAAATGTTTCATAACATTCAATCGCGTTCGTTCGCACGACGCTTCACGAAAACATTGGTTTTTGCATTTTTTGCGTTCCTTGCTACGATTGGAATTGTCTTCGCAGAAGGATCGAACAGTACGGATATGACACCGAAGACACCAGCGCTTCAGCAAATCGATCGCCCTTAAAATCTACACCTTCCGTGTGGATTTTTTATTTTTTCCGGACATTTACAGGACGATAAAGGAAAATTGCGTTTGACCTCGAATTAAATGAACATGCCATCATTTTAATTTTTGAGGAGGAAACGGACGTGCTCTTCTACTTATTTACGACGATTACGGGTCTCATCACTACATACTTAAGTTTTGTTACCGGTTATTATACGAGTTCGATCGGTGTGTTCGTCTTTACACTAGCGATTTGTCTGTCACTATCATCGATCCGCCAGTTGATCCGTACGTCCTATCTGACTTACATTGAATACATTCAACACCGTCGTGTCAAAAAACAGTACGAACGGATGAAGAAACGAGAACAATCTTATCAAATCGGCTATCCTCATCGAGATCCGAGTACACCACTTGCATTCTCCGCGACAGACCAGCATGATAAGTAAAGAACACGATTTCATCACCTAGGAGGAACAGATTCATTATGAACGAAATCCCTTTATCAAACGGTTGGACACTTCGCTACTCTCCTGTCATCGATTTATGGTTGAAGGAAGATGGCGTACTGCTCGTAGATCACGAAGATAAGGTCCGCTTGACTCTCATTTTGGATGAGGAAACGATGGAAATCAAACAGATCGACAATACGAACGCCACGTTCTCTGTTGATCCGACGACACGTCGCCTCACCTTTGAACTTGGAGAAAGCGAAGAGGAATCTGAGCCTCGTTACTGGGAATAATCACGCAGACTGGGTGCGACGCCCGGTCTTTTTTTGTACAATAACATCAGCAATGAAAAAAGGAGCTGTCACTTCACCATGATCCGTACTGTCATTTGGTTCATTTATTTTGGACTTGTCTTACCCTGTACCTTACCGTTTTTACCAAGCGCAAAACGTCGAACGCATCTCGCGCGCTATGCATTCGTTCAGCGTGTAGCGAGCGTCTGGGCAAACTCTCTTCTCCGACTCGCTGGCGTTCGTGTCAACGTGACGGGTCGTGAGCATATCCCGGCAAACGAACCCGTCGTCTTCATCTCGAATCACCAAGGGAACTTCGATGTCCCGATTCTACTTGGAACAATCGATAAACCGAAAGCATTCATCTCAAAAATCGAAGTGAATAAAATTCCGATCGTCAATGTTTGGATGAATCTGATGGGGTGTGTCATGATTGATCGAAAAGATCGACGTCAATCGCTGAAAGCAATCCGTTCTGGTGTCGACACGATCAAGGACGGACAATCGATGATCATCTTCCCGGAAGGAACACGCTCTAAAGGCGGTCCAATGGCGGAGTTCAAAGCGGGAAGCTTCACACTCGCGACATCAAGTGGTGCTCGTGTCGTACCCGTCGCAATTTCAGGGAGTTATCGCGTTATGGAGGAAACGGGTAAAATTCGCCCTGCCACGGTCGACGTTACGATCTTACCGTCGATTGATCCGAGTACGATGAAACAGAAAGAACTCGTCCAGACAGTCGAACAGCAAATCAAACAGATTGTAGAAGGTGTCTAATATGTTAATGAAAGCAGAAAATCTTAAAAAAGAATTCGCTGATAAAATCGTCTTCGAAGATGTGACATTCTCTGTCTCACCTGGCGACCGGATTGGCATCATCGGTGTCAATGGTACCGGTAAGTCGACTCTCCTGCATATCTTGGCAGGCAAAGAGACGGCAGACGCTGGTACGATGCATCACCCGAATGATTATCGGATCCGCTTGCTATCGCAAACGACCGATTATCCGGAAGACCAAACGGTCATGGAAGTATTGTTGTCTGGTGATACACCAACGATTAACGCGTTACGTCACTATGAAACAGCGCGTCTAGCACTCGAACAAGATCCGACGAGTGAAACACTACTCAATCGCTTCATCACAGCTCAGACAGAAGTCGATGCTGCGCAAGCTTGGGACACGGAATCACGCTTAAAGATGATTTTAAACAAACTCGGCATCCTCGACTTGAACGCGTTGATCGGCTCTCTTTCCGGAGGACAACGCAAGCGTGTCGGACTCGCTGAAGCTTTACTTGATGAAGCCGATCTTCTCCTGCTCGATGAGCCGACGAACGAACTCGATGCTGAGACGATCAGTTGGCTTGAGACTCAAATCAAGGAATACCGTGGTGCGATTCTACTGATTACCCACGATCGCTATTTCTTGAATCGTGTGACGAATCATATGATGGAGATCGCGAACGGTACGGCTTATTTCTATGTCGGAAACTATGAATCGTTTCTTGAGAAACGTGCCGAACGTCGTGAACGGACAGCATCTATGGAAGAAAAACGTCAAAACATCCTCCGTCGCGAACTCGCCTGGTTGCGTCGCGGAGCAAAGGCGCGGACGACGAAACAAAAAGCTCGGATCCAGCGCGTGGATGCTTTACAAGACCTCTCGTACGAGGAAGAAGAATCAACACTCGAAGTACAGGTCGGTTCGACCCGTCTTGGTAAAAAAGTCATCGAAGCGCATGACGTCTCCCATCGATTTGGTGAACGGACCCTTTTTGAATCGTTTAACGCTCTGATTGGACGGAAAGAACGGTATGGCATCGTAGGGCGAAACGGGAGTGGAAAATCAACACTTCTTTCAATCCTTGCGCAACGCTTAGAACCAACAACCGGTGAAATCATTCACGGCGAAACGGTGAAGATCGGCTTTTATGGGCAATTTGCCGAGTTCACGCATCCCGAACGCCGTGTCATCGATGAGGTCGAACGGATCGCAAAAGTCATCACGACACTCGCTGGTGAGGAGATCACGGCAAGTCAGATGCTCGAACAGTTTCTCTTTAAACCGGAAGCCCAATATAAACAAATCGGTAAGCTTTCCGGCGGCGAAAAACGACGTCTGAAATTGTTGACGATTTTGATGGAAGAACCAAACGTCCTCTTCCTTGATGAGCCGACGAACGACTTGGATACTGAGACGTTATCCGTCCTCGAAGATTATTTAGAATCATTCCCAGGCACCGTCATCACGGTCAGCCACGATCGCTACTTCCTCGACCGGGTCGTCAATCGCTTGATTGCATTTGAAGACGGGAATGTCGTCTTTTATTATGGACAATATACAGACTATCTTGAGCAAATGACAGCACCCGTTCCATCAATCGTTGTTGAAAAGACGGTTGAGGTTGCTACAGCACCAAAGATAGAGACGCCAAAAAAACTAAGTTATCAGGAACAACAAGATTGGGCAATCATTGAACAACAAATCGAAGAAAGTGAGACAGAACTGGAGCAATTAGAAGCCGAACTTGCTTCGGCAGGAAGCGATCTTGGTAAAGTCAATGAACTGTATCAAGCCATTGAAAAAACGAAAGCGATGCTTGATGAACGGATGGAGTATTGGACGTACCTTTCTGAAAAAATCGAGGCATTTGAAAACTATCGTCAATCTAATCAATAATTTCGATAAGCGGAGTTCTTCCTTAAAGAAGAACCCCGCTTTTTTCATGAAATGGGAATCACCTCTTATTTTCATTTTAAATCTGAAAATAAATGTGAATTCAAACTAAATATCGGGTAATGTTATAGCATATTTCGTTTTTATGGAAGGCTTGCGAAAGGAGGAGTTCCGGTGAAACGGATCGTTCAAAACATCTACCCTACCGTCGCATTCTACTTAGTTGTCACGTACACCCTGCTCTGGCTATTACCACAAGATCGCTCGTTACAACTTTCAGCGATCATTAGTCTAGTCGGTTCTTTCGTCATTTTCCTACTTAGTCAATCGAAGGCTTTCAAACAATCTTCCATTCCATATAAATGGTTATCGGTCGCCTTTTTCTCGTATTTTCTAGGCGATTTCCTCAATATGATTGGTCGTCTTTTTCAATGGAACGCTGTTAACCTGAACGTCTTACTGGATTTGCCTTACACGGTTCATTTAACGATGATAGTCATCTTCTTATTTCGGCAGTTGGATTTGACTTTGTTTCAAAAACAAAAATTATTGATTCTTGATTCTTTAACATTGTTCACTGTATCGATGATTGCTGGATACATCGCTATTTTCCGCTTTGTCCCCTCTTATACGCGAACGGTGCTCGAGCAAATCAGTTGGACCTTCTATGCCTTCTTGACGATTCTGTTGACGCTGTTTTTTTTCTTACTTTATGCTTCTGGACTAAAGCGAAACGTATCGAGATTAGGATTCCTCTTTCTCGTACTCGGAACGTTCGTGCTCGGTATGACGAACTTTATTTTTTATACGTTGTTATTGAACGGTGAACCGCGAATAGCTGGTTTATTGCTTCCGCTATACCCACTCAGCGGACTCTTCACCCTTGCCTTCATGAATACTCGCGCTCTTCCCATCAGTCATGAACAACAAGCAACTCTTATTCGGGTCGAAACACTTACGCGTTCCTTGATGTCGTACATCTTATTATCTGTACTGATTCTCTATATTACATTCTTCCCTGTCTCCCAAACCTTTTTCTCACTTTCCGTCGGCATTACGTTTTTATTATTTTTAACACGACAGCTTTTTTCATATCAGGAAAATCTGCGGTTGTTACAGGAAACAACAGCATTGCAAACGAATCTAGAAGACATCGTCCATCAAAAGACAGCACTCTTACAGTTACGTGAAAAAGAACTAACGTCGCTTTTTCTATCTTATCCAGAAGTTGTTCTTGAAATCGATGCTACGTATCAGATTCGATCTGTCAATCCAGCTGCTGTCGAAGCTGGATGGAGCGATTTACCGCTCGGACCGAGCCAACGGCTACAACTCGATCGACTCATTCCATTGCTTCAACAAGCGCAGCTGATTTATCCCTCTCATTTGCTACATGTACCGGCCACGGAGGAACATCCGGAAATCTTTTTGAATACGACAATCATCGATATCCCGGATCAACAACGCTATTTCGTCATCTTGGCGGATATCACGGAAGATTATCAACAGGAAGTATGGCTAGAACGTATGGGGTACCATGATTCGCTCACGCATTTGCCAAACCGACGTTACTTCGAGGAACAACTTTATCTAACTCTGCCGACGTTAGAATACGGCTCCTTACTATTCATTGATTTAGACGGTTTCAAACAAATCAATGACACTTATGGGCATGATGTTGGTGACCTCGTGTTACAAGAGACGGCGAGCCGCCTTCAATCGATGACGACGTCAACTGATCTCGTTGCACGTCTTGGAGGAGATGAGTTCTTGATCTTCATTCAGGCATCTGCTTCGGAAACACGTCAGTTTGCCGAACACGTTCTCGAAGTTCTAAATCATCCGTTCTATATTCAGACACATACGCTTCAAGTCACACCATCAATCGGAATTTCCTTATACCCTGAAGATGGTAAAAGCTCAGAACAATTATTGATTCGAGCAGATGAAGCCATGTACCATATTAAGAAGACCGAAAAAAACAATTTTTTGTTCGCTACTCAAATTAAACGTTAGGAGGGAGTCCATGCTTAAATCGAACTATTTCATCCGTTGGTTTCCTGCCATGCTCGTCATGTCTTTTGCTCTAATGATCCTTGCCACATGGACCCCTTCCATCTCTAATCGGATCGTTGAACAAGTACTACAGTATGCCTCTCTTGGATTGATTGCTTATTTTATTCTTACTGCTTATCGTAAGGAACAAGCATTAGTCGTACCAAGACGAAAATTCTGGCTGATCGCTTTAGGATCACTAGTTTTATCCTGTATCGGTTCCGTTCTTGAGACATTACATTTCTTCAATCCAGACTTTCCAGTTCCATCTATTTATAGCCTAATTTTATTTTCAATATCCCATTACGTATTCTTATACGCGATTTTTTACCGAATCATCACAAAACGGACACTCGGACAACACGTACTCGCTTTCGTCGATGCCGCGATCATCGTCGTTTTCATTGGACTTGTCGCGTTTCACGTCCTCAATGAATTGACGAATCCTGGACTGCAAACTGTTCCTTATGCCATCATCGTCATCACGAATACATCACTCGGTTTATTCGTTTTCTTCTATTTCACGTTCATCCAAGAAACCCATTGGGTATCAAGGATGGCATTGTTCTTATTGTTTTTATCCATTTTTATTCGCGGTATCTACGAAGTCTCAAGTGTTTATTTCCCGGACTTCTCAGCGAATTATCTATTGTTTTTCCCGATCTTGATCCGTTTGGTGCAAAGTGCAGCTATTCTATGGCATATTGATCATATCGAAGAAGGAACCACTCGAACGACGGTCATTCCCCGCTCCTGGCTCCCTCTACTGGCCGTTCCTTTATTCATTCATTACATGGTGGAACGAGAAGGCGGAAAGCTCGATATCTTTATCATTTTAGTTTTACTAATCATTCGACAAATCTTGATTGCTCGTCAGCATGGGTTGATCGTCGCACAATTACACGAACGGAATGAACAACTCGCTTCACGCATCGAACATCGAAAACAACAAATTAAAGATAGCGAACAGCAAGTCATCCCACTCTTTCTCGGTCACCCTGATCCGATGATTCGACTCGATCAATCCGGAACGGCACTATACGCGAACTTAGCTGCCCAACGTCTGTTTCATTTACCCGACATGACGATTGAACATATTCCTCGTACGATGCGTCACCTATTAGAAACACTTGAGACAGATATCGATGAGTATGAAGATGAACAACATAGACGATATGAGATCATTGATATTCCGATTCAAATTGCTGCCACCTCGATGGGACGTTTCACGATTTTACATGACGTCACTGAACGAAAGCTCCGGCAAAAACGGATCGAATACCACGCCTACCATGACGCCTTGACAAGTATCGGAAACCGTCGTTCGTTAGAGCGAGATTTTTCGAACCATCTCCTCGAGATGAATTATCTTGCGGTAGTCGATTTAGACGGTTTTAAGCAAGTCAATGATACGTATGGTCATGAAGCAGGTGATTACGTATTGATCGAGGTCGCGAAACGATTGAGCGAGCATACGAATTCTTTAGAACAGGTGTATCGACTGGGTGGAGATGAGTTCGCGATCCTCTTACACGCCGATGATGAACTGTCCTTACGTCGAAAATGTAAATCCTTCTTACACTTTTTAAGACGTCCTTACGTCTATAAAGGACAATCCTTATTCGTTTCTGCAAGCATCGGTGTGACCGCGTGTCATAAAGCTGATCTTGAAACATGCTTAAAGCAAGCCGACCTTGCCATGTATCGCGTGAAACATCGGGATAAAAACGATGTCGCCCTATATCGAGCAGATTCTTGAAAAAAAACCTAGAACACATTGATCATAATCGGTCATGTGTCCTAGGTTTTTTCGATTATTCTTCTGGTCTCGGCGCAATGTTGCCTTCTTCGATATCGAGGAGTAAGTCGATCAATTCCGCACAAAACTCAGGGTACTGGCGAAGCAACGCGTCTTCTCCTACTTCATCCACGAAATCTGTCAACAAGGCGAGGACTTCTGGTACCAGTGCGCGCGCTACTTTCATGTAGGCAATCGCAAAGCGCCATTTCCCAGAAATGTAGAGCAGTTTTCCAATCAACAAATCACCTGGTTCGACTTCAATCTCAGACAAATCCGTTTGATACGTCTGTTTTGACATCAAATCAACGACACCATCCGCCTCGACTTGAAACAGCGAGGGCATCGGGTCCGCTAATCCACGCAAGGCACGATAGAGGCTAGGCGATAACTCTTCTTTGACCTGCTCAAGAAAACGACCGTGCGGCGTTTTTCCTTGATCATCCGTCTCATAGAAGATGGCCCAATCTACGAATAAGTCCCGGAACAACTCAGCATCTTTTAAATACCAACGTCCCTCCGTTGCAATCTCTTCTATGAAAGCGACCCAATCCGTACTACGTGCTGTCGCTGCTTCTTGATACATCTTCTTCAAGGCTGCATTCATTTCCGCTTCAGAAACCGTCGTCGGAAACGGAATTACTTTTCGATCGTTCTTCATTTCGATCGCCCTTTCCGGTGAGGAGTAGCCGGTCGTTTAATCGTCTGAGGTGCTGTGAATTCACGTTTTGGAATGACTTCCCCACGGTAAATTTCCATTGCTTCCATCTCGACGCCCATTTGCTTCGCAAGTGTTTTTAAGTGTTTTAAGTCTTGATCCGTAACAAGAGCAAGTACCATTCCGTTCGCATTTCCACGTCCCGTCCGACCTGAACGGTGTACGAAATCGTCAAGCGACTCCGGTAAATCGTAATGGACGACATGCGTGACTGCTTCGATATCTAGACCACGTGCCGCAAGACCTGTCGTGACGAGTAAAGGAAACTCTCCTTTTTTGTAAGAACGTAATGTCTCCATTCGCTCTCGTTTTCCTTTTTCAGCATCCAAAATCCGATATTTCAATGAGAATTTACTCAACTCACCATTTAATGGTCCGAGGAAGGAGCGGTTGTTGATGAATGTCAGCACTTTTGATCCTTGCATGTTCGCCAGGCGACGTAACAATTCCGGCTTCTGACGACGTGAAGTCTCCAAATAACCGAATGTCACTTGTGTGCTGACGGCACGCTCAACCCGAATCGTCTCAGGGTTGTTTGCAAGCGTCCGTCCCCATTCTGCTGTCCGTTCCGGCAATGTCGCGGAGACGAATGCTAACTGACGATCGCGTAGTGCACTGTTTGCGATTCGCGTCGCCGAGTCACTCATACCACTCTCATAGATTTGATCCGCTTCGTCCAAGACGATCAATTTCACCTTATGCATCTTTAGCTTCTTCGAATCGATCAACTCAACGAGACGCCCTGGCGTTCCGACGATGATTTGTGGTTTTTTCTTCAATCGTTCATATTGTCGTTTTAATTCAACACCACCAATGAATGCACCGGATTTGATACCACTTCCTTGAGCAAACAATTGAATGACTTGATGAATTTGCATGACGAGTTCCCGTGTTGGTGCCGTGATCACGACTTGCACGTGTGGTTCTTCTACTTCAATCTTTTCTAAAGCTGGAATGACATAAGCAAGCGTCTTCCCTGTTCCTGTTGGCGCTTCAGCCAGGACATCTTTTCCTTCGCGCAACAACGGAATCGCTTGTTCTTGAACAGGCATCAACTCGGTAAAGCGCGCCCGTTCCCATGCTTCCTGTAAAAATGGTTTTGTAAAGTTCATAACGATTTCTCCTACTCTCTTAATTCCATCATGCCGTTACGTATTCGACATGATCTCCTGATGCATCACGGTATCCCCGTAATGTCTGTGTATATTCATTTCCTGCGTCGAGCAATCGAATGTGGAATCGAATCTCGCTTTCACCGGCTTCTTCTTCTAAAATCTCGAATCCTTGGATGACACGATCCTGTAATTCTGCAGCGAGTGCCGGGTACTCCGCAAGACTCGCATACGTCGCTTTTACGTCAACCGGACGACGAACAAGCGCAATCCAATACGATTCATCATAGCCGATAAAGTCTTCATAATCAAAATCATCTTCAAATCGAATCCAGAATCCATCATTTTCGAATTCCGTGATCATTCCCGTTCGCGTTGAACCGTCCGATCCGATTTTCAGCGAGACCCAGTCTCCCGACTGATACTCTCCTTGTTGTGTTAATGATACATACTCCATTTGGCACACCTCCACGTTCTATATTCCCTTTTTCATTGTCAACGATACGTCTTAAAAATACAAGGCACCGTAGCGTGACATTCCTCACAGTTTCAACTGTTCTAGTGAATCTTTTTCAAATCAACTCATACAGTTTCCAAAAAACCTTGAATTAGCAATCTAAAACTGTTTTTTTAAAACTATTTTCATATGAATACAGAAATAAAGAAAGCCCGTCATATCAACGTTTGTCCACTTGTTAAAACATTCACATGAACGTAAAGGGAATCACCCCTTCCTTTTGTTACACTATTCACATAAGGAACTGATGATTAGCTCAATATTAAAGGAGTGGTATCCATGTTATTAGAAAAAACGAGTGCTTGGACGAACTTTACGTCTGGTGAATGGGTAAAGACGATCGATGTCGCAGACTTCATTCGACTCAATCGCACGGAATATACAGGAGATGATCACTTTTTAGTCGGTCCGACGCAAGCAACGGAACGTCTCTGGCAACAAATTCTACAGCTGACGAATGAAGAACGACAACGTGGTGGTGTATATGCCGTCGATGCTAAAACACCATCAACGATCCTCTCGCATGATGCAGGGTATCTGAATCGCTCACTTGAAAAAATCGTCGGTTTACAGACAGACGAACCGTTTAAACGTTCGATTCATCCGAACGGTGGGATTCGGATGGTGAATGATGCCCTAGCTGCGTATGGCTTTGAAGCAGACGAGACCGTCACGAAAACTTTCAGCGAGTACCGGAAGACACATAACCAAGGGGTTTTCGATGCCTATACCCCTGAAATGCGCGCTGCACGTAAAGCCGGTATTATCACCGGATTACCTGATGCTTATGGTCGCGGACGGATCATCGGTGACTATCGTCGTGTTGCTTTGTACGGAACGGCACGCTTGATCGAAGAACGTAAGAAGGATTTAAAGGCACGTGGCGGGTTCTTATCTGAATCGATGATTCGCGACCGTGAAGAGATGAATGAACAGTTGCGCGCATTAACGGAATTGACCGAGCTTGGAGCTCGCTATGGTTTCGATCTCTCCCGCCCTGCAGAAACAGCACAAGAAGCATTCCAGTGGGTCTATCTTGCCTATCTTGCTGCCATCAAAGAGCAAAACGGGGCAGCCATGTCACTCGGTCGAGTCTCGACGTTCCTTGATATTTATGTCGAACGTGATCTTGCGGCTGGTCGCTTGACGGAAGAGACTGCACAAGAACTCGTCGATCATTTCGTCATGAAGCTTCGGATCGTTAAGTTCTTACGGACACCAGACTACAACGATCTATTCTCGGGTGATCCGACGTGGGTAACGGAATCAATCGGTGGAATGAGTGAAGATGGACGATCAAACGTCACGAAAAGTTCATTCCGCTTCTTACACACTCTCTCGACACTTGGTCCGGCACCGGAACCGAATCTAACCGTTCTCTGGTCTACTCAGCTTCCACGCGGATTCAAGGAATTCTGTGCGAAGATGTCGATCGTTTCAAGCTCGATTCAATATGAAAACGATGATTTGATGTTACCGGTTTATGGAGATGATTACGGCATCGCTTGTTGTGTCTCCGCGATGAAGATCGGGAAACAGATGCAGTTCTTCGGTGCGCGAGCAAACCTGGCAAAAGCATTACTTTATACGATCAATGGCGGAATGGACGAGAAGCTCAAAATCCAAGTCGCCCCAGCAAGTCCATTGATGCTTGATGAAGTACTCGATTACGAAACCGTCATGGCGGCTTATGATCGTCAACTCGATTGGCTCGCAGAACTGTACGTCAACACACTGAATGTCATCCACTACATGCATGATAAGTACAGCTACGAACGGATTGAGATGGCTTTACATGATCCAGAAATCTTACGGACGATGGCATGCGGTATCGCTGGTTTATCGGTCGTCGCTGACAGTCTATCTGCCATCCGTTACGCAACAGTTCGTCCAATCCGAGATGCGGATGGGATTGCAGTTGATTTCAAGATCGAAGGCGAGTTTCCGAAGTTCGGGAATAACGATGAACGGGTCGATCAGATGGCGGTCGATCTCGTCACACTGTTCATGGAGAAAATCCGTAAACATCCAACGTATCGCAATGCCCTTCCGACGCAGTCTGTCCTGACGATCACTTCAAACGTCGTCTACGGTAAAAAGACAGGAAATACACCCGACGGACGCCGTGCGGGTGAACCATTCGCACCGGGTGCTAACCCGATGCATGGACGTGATACCCGTGGTGCTGTCGCCGCCTTGACGTCTGTCGGAAAATTACCATATGAACATGCGCTCGACGGGATTTCCTACACGTTCTCGATCGTGCCAAAAGCACTTGGTAAGGATGAAGCCACACGCATTCGCAATACAGTCGGATTACTTGACGGATATATGGGTGGTACGACTTCAAAAGGACACCATTTGAATGTCAACGTCTTTGACCGTGAGACGTTACTCGATGCCATGGAGCATCCAGAACAATATCCACAGTTAACGATTCGGGTATCCGGTTATGCAGTCAACTTCATTAAACTGACGCGTGAACAACAGATCGATGTCATCAATCGAACGTTCCACGGTTCTCTCTAAAATGATGTGTAGTATGTGAAAGGAAGTGAGCAGGATGACCTATGGTATGATCCATTCCGTTGAATCATGTGGAACAGTCGATGGTCCTGGCATTCGATTCATCGTCTTTACGCAAGGATGTCCACTACGGTGTCAATACTGTCATAACGTGGATACATGGGAGTTCGGTTGCGGACGGCGTGTCTCAGCAGACGAAGTCGTAAAAGAAGCGATCAGCTATCGCTCCTTTTTCGAGGCCACGGGTGGTGGAATCACCTTCTCTGGAGGTGAACCACTCGCTCAGCCAGAATTCTTGGAGGCTGCTTTAACAGAAGCAAAACGCCATGGACTGCATACGGTCATCGATACCGCGGGATCCGTCGTCCCAAAAAACATCGATGCGATTCTCGATGCGACGGATTTGGTACTACTCGATATCAAACATATCGACGATGCCGCTTGTCGCGTCTTGACTGGACGGAGTAACGCCAATACACTCGCCTTCGCAAAACGCCTAGCCGAGCGAAACATTCCCGTCTGGATTCGCCACGTTCTCGTTCCAGGTATTACGATGTCGGAACATTTCCTCCGTCAGACCGGCGAGTTCATCCGGACGCTCGGAAACGTCGAGCGCGTTGAAGTACTCCCGTATCATCAACTCGGTGTCTATAAGTGGGAAAACCTCGGTCTCGCATATCCGTTAACTGATGTGCTTCCCCCTTCATCAGAAGAAACGGATACTGCGCAAACCTTACTTGAATCGTACTTGTGTTAACGTTTCCAGTTTGTTACAATGACGGCATAGACTATGAACAGGAGGTACAACACCGAAATGAAGCAATCACTCGTACACGTCGCTTGATGAATGAAATCATCTCTTTCGCAATGCAGTTGCGGATGTCTGACGCTACGAGTCTGCTCTATTTCGGTGTGACCAACCTCTGGCCAGCACCTTCTTTGAGTTACACTCCGGCACACCATCCGCTCGCTTCGGATGGTGTGTTTTTCATTTCATCTTATCGGAAATGAACACTAAAGGAGCTGCTTTTATGCCTACTGAAACACTTACGATCCAACACCTATCGATGGACTACGACGAACGACGTCTTTTCTCGGACGTTTCTTTTCATATTCATACCGGTGAACATGTCGCCTTAATCGGTCCGAACGGCATCGGAAAAACGACACTGTTACACTTGATCGCTGACCAACTTCAGCCGACTGACGGTTCGATCAAGCGTCATTACAAAAAACTCGGTCTACTATCACAACACTTCGTAGCGGGCGATCACACCGTTCTTGATGTCGTCGAAAGAGCGGATGCGGTTCGTTATCAACTTCGCGCTAATGCCATGAATGGTGACTTGACGATCTATCAACAAGCACTCGATCAGGACGCCTTCTCGCTTGAAGCAGATGCAGCACGCGTCTTAAAAGAAGTCAAATTAGAGGAAGCACTCTGGACACACAAAGCATCCAGTTTAAGCGGTGGTGAACAGACGCGCCTCCAACTTGCCTGCCTGCTTCTGTCACGACCTGATTTCATCATTCTCGATGAACCGACGAATCATCTGGATCAAGAGACGCTCGAGTGGCTCACGGAATGGGTCAACATGTCACGGACCTCGATTCTCTACGTCTCACACGAACGATTCTTCATCGACGCAACAGCTGATGCCGTCATTGAATTATCTGAATCAGGGGCAACGCGATACAACGGAAACTATCAGTCCTATAAAGAACAAAAGGAACATCAAGCTCTGTCGCAACAACGAGCGTACGAAAAACAAGAACGCACCCGCAAAGAGCTGACACGCATGATTCAAGGATACCGGCAATGGCATCAAAAAGCCTCGAATCAAGCGAGTGAACGGGATCCGTATGCGAAAAAGAAGGCTGCTAAACATGCGACGAAGGTCAAGGCAAAAGAGCAGCAACTCGAGCGTCTACTCGAGGATCGTGTACAAAAACCACAAGTTGCACCGACTGTTCACGTCGCATTCGAACATGAAGCGATTCGTGCGAAACGACTGATTTCGTTCGAACGTGTCTCGTTTAGGCATGAGACGAAACCGATCCTAAAGGATGTTTCGTTTACGGTAGAACGTGGCGACCGAATTGCTGTCATCGGACCGAATGGAAGCGGGAAAACGACCTTACTGCGTCTCATTGAGGGCGAATATGCTCCTCATCAAGGGAACATAATCCGTCATCCTCGATTGAAGACCGGCTATTTTTCACAAGCCCTTTCCCACTTACCGACATCAGGTACGTTGTTAGAGGCATTACTTGAGTACGGCACGATGAGTGAGACGGACGCCCGGACGTTGCTCGCCTGTTTTTTATTCCGTCGCGATGATGTTTACCGGTCGATTTCCGACGCCAGTATGGGTGAGAAATGTCGGATTGCTTTCTTACGCCTGTATTTTTCTGGTGCTCACTTGCTTATTCTCGATGAACCAACGAACTATTTGGACCTTGCGACTCGTGAACAAATCGAAGCCGCCCTCGATGTTTTCCCTGGTGAGCTCCTCTTCGTCTCCCACGATCGTTATTTTACTGATCGGCTGTCGAATCGGACGTTTGATTTAACGACTGGATTCAACGATCATCCGGTCGGAACGGCCACGGTACGAAACGCGCGCCGAAGTGACCCTGAAGCGATTCAATCCGACTTACATCGTCTTGATGCGTTGACGGGTAACGTGCCGTTCCATACAGAACCAAATGAATTCCTTTCAAAAGAATAACGAGAAAAAAGCATCTGCATAGAAAAAGAGACTCCTTTTTCCGTTGCAGATGCTTTTCATATTTCAGTCGTATTATCGCTTTTGATACTTCACTTTCGTATGCGCTTGGGCCTGCTTGTGGATTTTTTTCCACTTTTCTTTCTCCGCCGCCTGCAACGCCACATTTTGCTTGCGTTCCGCATAAGCGATTTCTCGTTTTAGCTTGACGAAGCTATTCCAGCGTTCAGCAGTTAGTGTGCCATCTTCTAAAGCTGTCCGAACGGCACAGCCCGGTTCCTTATCATGTTCACAGTCTCGGAAACGACAGTTTTCAGCAAGCTCCTCAATATCGGAAAACGTCGACGATAAACCGTCACTGCCATCCCATAAGGCCAATTCTCGCATCCCCGGTGTATCAACAAGCAATAGACCGTTCGATAGTCGTTTCAGTTCGCGATGTGTCGTCGTGTGACGTCCACGTTCATCGTCTTCTCGTACGCCACCCGTCTCCATTAACTGTTCTCCAGCTAAAGCATTGACGAGCGTCGACTTCCCGACGCCGGACGACCCAACTAACACGATTGTCTGCTTGATTTGTAACTGTTCACGCAACTCCTCTAATCCGTCACCAGTTAAAGAATCAACGGCAAGGATTGGTGTTCCGAACGCAATCGCTTCGACAGCCTGTATTTCCGTTTCAATCGACGGCATCAAAGTTTTTTTCGTCAGGACGATGATTGGTGTCACCCCTGCATCCCAAGCAACCGTTAAATAACGTTCCAGTCGACGGACGTTGAAGTCATGTCCAAAAGCCATGACGAGCAAGGCGACGTCAACATTCGCGCAGATGATTTGTTCCTCGGTTTCCGTTCCTGCCGCTTTTCGGGAAAATTGAGAAGATCGTGGCAAGACACGTTCGATCCGTCCTTTGCCTGGCTCTCGCTCTGTTTGGATGATCCAGTCACCAACCGCTGGCAATTCAGCTTTCGTTCCCGATTGAAAACGCAATTTACCAGACAGTTCGCTCAGCGATTCTCCTGTTTCCGTCATGACGCGATAATGTGTTTGATAGACGGCTATGATCCGTCCTAATCGTTCTGTTCCTGTCGTTTCGTAGACAGGTGGTGTACCCCATTCGTTCAAATGGTTTCCTCCTCTGATTTAAGGGAGGGAAACCCCTCCCTGGTTTCCGACACATGTTACTTGGTTTACGTTGATTGTTGCACTCATCAACATCACTCCTCTCGATTCGATTCCCTTATAGAGTATCACATGAATCATTGGTGCTGATAGCGCTTCCCTTAAAGTCAGACCTTCTCTCCGCCTTAAGCCCGAGAGCAAATACGGTCCAAAGAGTGTCGTAGGAATAGAAGGACTCCCGTATCATAAAGGTATCAACACAAGGGAGGCTTCCTCATGAAGCAATCGAAAGGAAAACAACTGGTGATGATTCTCGCCGGACTGGCGTTACTTGCCGTCGTCATCGGAACATTACCGCATATGATCGGACTTGGTTTAGGGGCGTTACTCGCGTTCTATTCGATCAGTAAGTTCATGCAGTCGAACAAATGGCCAGCGAAACTCGGCTTCGGATTCCTAGCAGCCATCGGAATCGGGCTTGCCCTCTCGAACATCTGGGCAGTCATCGGAATCGCAGCAGCCATCGCATTGTACGTCGGTTACATGCGTATGAAACTACAACGTGTCAATGTTCAAGATCTCTTTAACCGTCGCCGTACATCAACGACACATTTCGAAGCAGACTGGAAAGACCTAGACGAAAAACGTTTCTAATCAAAATGTGTGACCCGATATCATTCGCCACTTCCAAGGAGGAATTTTTTCATGAAAAACGTATTTGATCAACTCAACGATTTTGCGACACAAATGATGACAGAAGTCAAAAAAGCTGCTGAACAGGGCGAAGTACCTGCTAAGAAACTTGTTCGTCATATCCGATCAACAGAAGCTGATTTAAAAGAGATTGATCGACTACTCGAGCGTCAACGGACATTGCTGCTGGAACTGACACAAAAACAGGAAGAAGCGAAGGATTTAGCCGATAAACGCTTCAAGCAAGTCGAAATCGCGAACGAAGCCGGTGAACAACAACTGGCTGAGCGTGCAGCCATCGAATCGAAGCATTACGGGGAGCAGTACCGGTTCTTTGAAGAACTCGTCGCTGAGACGAAACGCGAGCTGAACGAATTGGAACGTGAAGCCCTCGAATTGAAGTTAAAGCTCGAAGATCTACAAAACAAACGGTACGAATGGATGATGCGCGAAAACGTCTCGAACTTAAAAAACAAGATGAACCAGGTGCTAGATCGCGAACCAAATGCTACTATAAAAGAAGAAGCACATCCGTTCACGGCAGAAGAGCCTGAAGCAAAACAACCAGCCGTTGATGAAGATGATATCGATGCGCGTATCGCTGAACTCGAACGCCGCATTCACCAATAAGCAGTCAATGATGAAGGAGGCGTATGCCTCCCTTTGTCATGTTAGAAAGGAGATTGATCGTGCGACGATTAAGTACGAAACAACTGGTCGGTTACGTATCGATCCTGTTCGCCCTCGGTCTGTTCTATGACCTATTGTCCGGTGCAGGAAATGTATTGTTTGGTGTCTTATTTCCGTTCCTGCTGTATTATGTCGGGATTCATTTCCGGCGACGCAATCATGAAAAATTAGCAATCCTCTTCTACATCGTCGGTACGATCATTCTTGCTGGCGTCGTCCTTAGTTCGGCTGCCATCGGTTTTGTCATTGCTGGTATCTTGCTCTACCTTGGGATCATTCTCGTGACACGACATTCTGTCCGCGAATTTTTATTTTCACGGATTGCTCCGCATCAATATGAAGAGGAAGGGATCAAGATTCAACCCGCTTATTCCTTCTCGACTCAAGCCGATGTACCGTACGTCTTACAGGATTTGAGCGAACAGTTCATCGTCAAGGATTTAGAAATCGATTTGACGCACGCCTATGTTCCAGAAGGCGAGACCTTGATCGTCGTCAGTGGTGTCGTCGGGGACGTCCGAATTCTTTTACCGTCCGGCTACGACTATACACTCGACACGTCAATCGGCTTCGGAAGCGTCAAGACAGATATCCGCCGGATTCCGACCTTCTTTAATCGACGCATTCAATTCCGGGCACCGGAATACGGCGAAGCGACGCGGAAGGTTCGCATTCATGTCATGCTCGGTATTGGCAACGTGGAGGTGTCTTCGATATGAAGCGTGATCAATTCCCGCTTGGTGTCATTGCACTCCAAGTCATGACGGGCTTTTTGACTGCCGTCATGACGACGTTGTTATTCTTAAGTACACGACAAGTCGATTGGCATGTCCTATTCGTCCGTCAACAAGATTTCCCTGTCCTTCTACTCGTCATCGGACTCTCGTTATTACTACCGCTTGCCATCGGTAGCATGCATTACTTTTTCTTGCGACGTGACTTCAAACGTGTCACGACTGCCATCATTGAACTGGAACAAGGAAAAGATGTGACGATCGTTCCGGGTCCCTACTTTCATACGTTGACGCGCTTGTCGCGGATTGGAAAACGTATCGACGAACAAGTCGAGACCGTCCAAAAAATCAGTACACGTCCGCAACACGTTGAACAAGTAAGAGTTCAAGCCGTCACGGAGGAACGAAAGCGACTCGCACGTGATTTACACGACTCCGTTTCGCAACAGCTCTATGCCATCTCCATGATGACGACAGCAGCTAAACAGACGATTCTGTCTCAACCTGAAGCTGCAGCCAAACAGATCGAGATGGTCGAGACGATGGCGCAAACGGCGCAGTCTGAAATGCGCTCCCTCTTACTTCAGCTTCGCCCTGTCGAACTAGAAGGGATGACGTTACAACAAGGACTTTCGCAACTGCTCGAAGAATTATCTAGAAAGCAGTCCACACAGTTGAGTTGGAAGTTAGAAGAGATGACACTTCCACGACAAATCGAAAACGAGTTGTTCCGGATCGTCCAAGAAGGATTGACGAATGCATTACGTCACGCGAAAGCGTCTCATATGGATATCGAGCTCCGACAATTCAACGAAACGATCATTCTGAGCATGAATGATGATGGTGTTGGATTCGTCGTTGATGAAAAAAAACTTGCCTCTTATGGCATTAATTCGATGCGGGAACGAACGGCTGAGATGGGCGGAACGATTCGTCTCGTCAGTGTTCCAGGACAAGGAACCCAAATCGAAGTCAAACTTAGAAAAGATCGGATGGTGCAAGTATGATACGCGTATTATTAGTAGATGATCACGAGATGGTCCGGGCCGGTGTGTCTGCTTTCCTTTCCACACAACCAGACATCGAGGTCGTCGCCGAAGCGTCGGATGGTCAAGCAGGAGCCTTGCTTGCGCTTGAACACCGACCGGATGTCATCTTGATGGATTTAGTGATGGAGCCAGTCGATGGCGTCGAAGGAACGCGACTGATTCGCAAAGACTGGCCGGAAGCAAAAATTCTCGTCGTGACGAGTTTTCTTGATGATGAGAAAGTTTATCCTGTCATTGAAGCCGGTGCGATGAGTTATGTCTTAAAAACGGCTAGCGCCTTTGACATCGCAGAAGCGATTCGCAAGACGGCAAACGGTCAATCTGTCATGGCAGCACAAGTGACCGGTAAAATGATGGAACGTCTTCGTCGTCCTACGACACACTTGCATGACGATTTGACGGAACGTGAGCAGGAAGTTCTTCAATTGATGGCTCGTGGTATGGCGAACCAAGAAATCGCAGACGAATTATTCATTTCCTTAAAAACCGTTAAGACACACGTCTCGAACATCTTATCGAAACTCGATGTCGTAGACCGTACACAAGCTGTCGTCTATGCCTTCAAGCATAATCTCGTCAAATAAGATTTAGCCCTTCATTACTTATTCCTTAAGCTCACGCAAATAAGGGGCTGACTCAAAAGTCAGTCTCTACAAAGATAAGGGAGGCAGATTGATGATCTGCCTCCCTTATCTCGTAATAAAAAGAATGACGCGTCACACGCAACTCCTACAGGAAAAGCGCATTTATGCGTTGTCAGAGACAAACAAGCCCCCCTTTCTTGCTTAAATGAAGTAGGAAAGGGGGGCTTTGTCTCGCCTGAGGAAAGGGCGTGAAATGACGCGTCATTCTTTTTTTGAGTCAGTCCCCTCTTCACTGTCTTACCAGAGTCTCCATCCGGGAGCTCCTGGAGGGGCATTTTCAATCATATGCCAAATCGGTACCGTGTACGCAAACGCAATCAAAGCGAACGTCACGAAAATCCATAGCTTCCAATTTTCAAAGAAGAGTGGCGTTGCCATCGCCTCTTCTTCCGTTTCAGCAATCGGAAATTCTTCCGTTCCTTTTGGCGCTCGGAAGGCCAGTTGGAACATCGCATAGAGGAATAGCAGAATCGAGATGAATAAAATCGTTCCGCCGATCGCCATTGCGACATGATATGGAATCCAGTCAGCGACGATTGAATCCTTGAAGTAGGTGGCTGGTCCCGTCCGTCGTGGATTACCGAGTAATCCTGAGATGTGCATCGCAGTCGACATGAAGAGCATTCCGATCGTCCAGGCAGCCGTTTGAATAAGTCCAAGACGATTCATTGCCGCTGTTAACGTCCGACCACGTAAGAGCGGGACAAGCCAGTAGGCTGTTCCGAAGAACGTTAGTGCGACAGCAGCACCGACCGTGATATGAAAGTGTCCCGTAACCCATAATGTGTTATGAACGATGATGTTCAGCTGATGCGATGCATTAATGACACCACCTGCACCTGCTGGAATGAAGAACAACATCCCGATGAACGGTGCAAGGAACCGGACATCCCGATATGGCATTTTCTTCACCCAACCAAATATGCCAGTTGCTCCCTTACGGCGACCTGCTAGCTCAAATGTCGCAAACATCGAGAAGGCAGTCATCAATGATGGAATGATGACGAGGAATGTCAAGACGACTTGGACATACTTCCAAAATGCAGAAATCCCTGGCTCTAACAATTGATGGTGAAAACCTACAGGGAATGAAAAGAGTAGGAATAACAAGAACGACATGCGTGCTAACGCGTCAGAAAAAATCTTCCCACCAACGATTTTCGGAATGACCGTATACCAGACGATGTAGGCAGGTAACAACCAGAAATAGACGAGCGGATGACCAAAGTACCAAAATAGCGTCCGAGATAGCTCGATCCCGACCTTATCCGTCCAACCAAGAGATAAAGGAAGAAGTTGAAAGAGAATCGTTGCCGCTACGCCGAGTGTCGCAACCACCCATAACAAGGCAGTCATAATGCTCATGTAGGCTTGAAGCGGTGGATGAACACCAGGGTGTTCCCGCTTATAATCAGCATACATTCGGAACATGGCACCAGACGCGATCCACGTTCCGACGACGAAGATGACGAGTCCGATATAAAAAACAGGATGTGCCTTGAGTGGTGCATAGAACGTATAGAGGACGGAAGCTTCACCTGCAAGCACCATCCACGTGACGAGGACGACACCAAGAATCATGAACCAGAACCCGACCCATCCGAGACGTCGCGGAAACTCTTCGAAGCGTCCGAACGATTGACCTAAAAATGAGAACAATAATCCGAAAATGAATAACGTCGTAAAGACGATTGCAAGCATCAATCCGTGAGCAGTCAGAAGCTCATAGTATCCGATTCCAGCGATTTCTGGAATGGCACCTGTCCGTACCATCGTTTGTAGTAATCCACATAGACCACCGATCAATAAGGCGACAAGTGAAAAACTAACATGTGCAAAGGCCAGTTTCGCTTCCTTGACTCCGATGACGGTAGCGGGTAGACCACGCTCCATCTCGAACTGTCTTAGTTTATTTGATATAGCATTCATCTTATTCCACCACCTTGATTTTCGTTGCCATCATATGATGGGCATTACCACAATATTCATTACAGACGATGAGATATTCGCCTGCTTCCTTGAACGTATACTCAATCGAATTAATATGTCCGGGAACGACCATCATATTGACGTTCGTCTTAACGATTTCAAATCCATGAACGACGTCCTTCGATGTCACGAGAAAATCGACTGTCGCCCCTTTAGGTATGACCATATCTTTGGGTGTAAACTGAAAAGCTTGTGAAACGATGACCGCTTCATATCGGTTGTCATCAATTTTCTTTAGTCCTGGCTTATCAAACGGTTTCGTCTGATCGACTTTCGTCGGATCAATCAATGTCGCATCGGATGGCGGTTGATTTCCGGATGCAAAAGCGGATATACCGATGATCGTCAAGAAGATCGCGAGCATCGCTACTCCGAAGATCAGCCAGATTTTTTCTAAACGATGAATGTGCATCGTGATTCCTCCTTAACGTGATATGAACAATAGAAAGATTGAACTCCACATCCCGATGATGACACCTGCTACGATCAGGACGGCAACGAATGTTCCTTTTAGGTTCGATTCTGTCTTTTGACTCATCGTGATTACTCCTTTCCTACTCTGAACTTGTCTTTATTGTAAGAATTCAGCAAGTCTGGAAACTGTGATAAATATCACTTTAAATATGAAAATTCCGCACTTTTCATTTCGAAAACACACAGAAAGTTCACATCTAAACGAGCGTAGAAAAAAATTTTATACACAAAAATAACGCGAGACAGGAAAGTCCTGTTTCGCGTCGGGATGATTCGTACATCTTATTAAATTCGACAAACACCTGCTGGACACCCTTCACAATGACACAGATCCCGTAGATATTGCGGATCGTGAATGGTGATTTCTTTTGCTGTCATCGAAACGACCCCTTCTTTTTTCCACTGAGAAAACATACGATTAACGGTCTCACGTGGTGCACCAATCAATTGACCAAACTCACCGTCGGATGGTCGCTTCGCAAGACGATACGTTTCTCCCACTTGTTCCCCTTCCATCGCAATCAAGCGAAGTAACGTCGAAGCTAATGCCCCTGGTTTTCCAAACAGTAGTAAGTCACGTAATTTCGTTTCCGTTTGCTTCCGCATTAATGCTTGCCATCGCATGATCTCAAGCGCAAAGGCACCGTCTTTTTTCATAAGCTCTTCTAATTGGTTTTTCGATAAGAATCCGATGATGCTATCTTCCATCGTTTCAATACTGTAGGAACTCGGAAAAGCTTCTCCTACATCAAATTCGCCAAACAAATCTCCTTTGAAATATAAAAACATGAGTAATGGACTGCCTTTTTTCGTCAACTTCGATAGTTTGACGCCTCCTTGTTTCACATAAAACAACTTATCGTTCATTTCCCCTTCCCAACAGACAATGGAATCCTTTTTGAACGTCGTTTCTGTCATGAAGCTCTCAAGCAACGTTCGCGTTTCGGGTGATAAGACGAACGTATTGGCTTCAGTCGTTCCACAAGTTAGCATATCCATTTCTCCTCTCCTCTTCTTCTGCTTTTAGTATAGAACATCACAGTCGAAAAGAATGGATTTTCAAAAGATTGTCAAACTTTGTTCAATGTTTCACATTTGTTTTCGAAAATTTATCTGACGACCGCTTTCTAAAACTAAAGCAATCGTCAGATTGAGTATCATATATCTCCGTAATAATGATCAACGATGCGTTCCACTGCTTGACCAGGGGGATGATCATACCAACTCGTTTGAAATTCCTCCATGTGCTGACGGCACTCTTCTAGTATCGTCTCAGACATGATCCAATCCATCAATTGTTCCATTCGCTCCGTCTGTCGCACAGGCAATGGTTTCGGATACTGATCGACGAGACCTGGTAGTTGTCGATATGTATCGATATCCGGTGTGTACAGGAACGCCGGAATGTTGAGGAGACAGCTTTCAAATGGAATGGAGGAATAATCAGTTACGAGCACATCTGTGATCAGCAAGTAATCATTGATTGAATACGTATCGTCCACAAGATGGATATGGCTAGAACGATAGGTCGAAAGCGCTTGAATCGTCGGATGCAATTTAACGAGAATCGTCCATCCCGCTTGAGCAAGTTTTTCAAACTGTTGAATCGTATGATCTTCTGTTTCTTTGTATTCCCGGTATGTCGGTGCATACAATAAGATCCGACGATCAGTCTTTGCGTATTGTTTTCTTAATTCCACTGTTTTCTGTTTTCGTTGCTCCTCATCAAACCAATAGTCCGTTCGTGGCATGCCGAACGCTTTAAAGTGGGATCGTTCTAAATCGTGCGGCATCATGAATTGTTCAGCACACCGCATTCCTGGAACAATAAAATCTCCGTATTCTTGATAGACACGTCGAAATCGTTTCTGTGTCGACGTGGACATCGAACGAGTTTTCGATGAGGTCAGCCCAAACTGTTTTAACGTTCCAGCGGCATGCCACAATTGAATCCGCCTTGTATTTTTTCGAGTAGAGGAAACGCTGAATTCTCCAATATAATTATCTAAAAAAACATGACGAGAAGTAGCTAAATGATAAGAAATCGTAATCAATCGCATTGGATGATAAGCAATTTTGCGACTGACATTCCAACAATCTGTCGCCCGCATATAGCGTTCGTCGAAGATAAGAACTTGCTTTTGTTGGTTGTTTCGTTGATTTAAGCGAAGATGTATTGGCATAGCATTTTCACCATAGCTCATCCAAAATAACGTCTTTTCTTGAATGGGTAAAAAACAAAATAGTTGATAGACTATTCGAAAGATAAATAAATAGATCGAAATAATCATTGAACGCATATTTAGTGACTCCCTTAAAAAAGAGACCTCACTCCCGCGAGGTCTCTTCATCCATTAATTCGAGCCTAGCTCATTCTTAATTTGGCTAGTTGAAATTCCTTCAGTGCGCTCCAAGTAAACGACTTCACAATGGTCTTTTAAGAAGTCGAATTCACCTTTCCAGTCGTCACCCATAACGAATACATCAACATTATGTTTTTGAACGTCTTCTACTTTTTGTTCCCAGTTGTTCTCTGGAATGACTTCATCCACATAACGAATTGCTTCTAAGATTAATTTACGATTCTCATAGTTATGGTACGCTTGTTTATGCTTAAGACGATTGAATTCATCTGTCGAAATTGCCACGATGAGGTAATCTCCCATTTCTTTAGCGCGACGTAAAATATTGATATGTCCCCAATGTAACAAATCAAATGTACCGTACGTAATGACCTTCTTCATCTAAAAACACTCCCCGTTTATTTAATATTCTCTAAGATATCCAGCGCAGCTCTTTGTGCTGCGTGACCGTCATCCCATTCGCAATAATGACGACGAAATGCTTCACTTTTCAAATCGAATCGTCGCTCCCACGACTCGATCTGTCTGATTTCTTCAAAAAGAATTTGCTCTTCTTGAATCAACGGACCCGGTGCTTCTTCCTCAAAAGAAAAATAGAATCCTCTTAGATGATCACGATAATGTTTGAGATCATAGGTGTAGAATAGCATCGGACGTTTTAAGTGCGCATAATCGAACATCACTGAGGAATAATCCGTTATCAAGATATCTGCCGCTAAGTATAGCTCAGAAATTTCCGGATATCTAGAGGCATTCTTAATCGCTGAGACAGCACTCAAATCCAATTGATCGCCAACAAGATAATGGAGTCGTACAAGCATTGTATACTCATCTCCAAATTCTTCCTCAAATCGTTCAATGGAGAAAGGTAACGTAAATGAGTAGTTTCCTTGCTCAACGTAATCATCATCTCTCCATGTTGGAGCATATAAAATAATCTTTTTATCGGTTTCTATTTGATAATGTGCCTTTACCCGCTCAATAATACTTTCATGTTTTTCATTTTGGTACAGCACATCGTTTCTAGGATATCCGATTTCTAACATTTTTCCTTCGTATCCAAACGCTCTTTTAAAAATTTCACTCGAGTATGCGTTCGGAGAGAGAAGGACATCCCATTTTGCTGATTCTTTTACAAAATCTTTTTTATATTGATCAGTTGATGTGTTCGCCATTCGGACATCCACCATATCAAGCGCTAATTTTTTGAGTGGCGTTCCGTGCCATGTTTGATAATATAGAGTACCTTTTCGTTTTACTAGCCATGAAGGAAGGCGACTATTGGACACCCAAACGCGAGAAGTAGCTAATAAAAAAATCCATTTGATCGTCATCCGATTCACAGATGTCACCTGTTCATCCGTCATAGAAACACCGCGTTGTTTGCTGATGATCAATTCTAAGTCAACGTTCATCTTTTTCAACTCATCGTAGATGGCTTTAGGACTATCATTGTACTGTTTGCCCAAAAAGCTTTCAAACATGACACGATTTTTCCGTACCGGAAATAAGGTGAAGATTCGCATCATGACCCGAAGACTTCGCTCCACCATACCTGTTTTTTTCATGAGTCGAATTAATTTCTTCTTCACAATCAAAATCCCTCTCATACCACGTATTCAATACAGCTCATCATAACAAAAAGCGCATCCATTTGGAATTGCTATTTGTTCGCATGTAGCGGAAAGGTAAATCGAAAGTCGTCGTGTTTTTGACGATTCCTTTACGATGGCTGAACGTCTCGAAACTATACTTGCCATGATATCCACCCATGCCACTCGCCCCGACTCCACCAAATGGTAAGTGATGTTGTGCGACGTGCATCAATGTGTCATTGACACATCCACCACCGAATGAAATCCGTTCAAGGATACGATGTTCGACGGCTTTGTTCTCTGTGAACAGATAAAGTGCAAGCGGTTTGTCACGATTATTGACGAACGCGATGACCTCTTCGATTTCACGGTAGGTCAACACCGGCAGGATCGGTCCGAAGATTTCGTCTTGCATCACTGGAGCATCCACCGCTACATTCGTCATGACGGTCGGCGCCATCTTACGCGTTTCCGGATCGACTTGTCCACCGAATTCGATCGTCCCTTGCGACAAGTAACTGCTGAGGCGATTCAGATGATCGTCCGATACGATTTTGACGTAGGATGAGACGCCGACGCCATTCCCATACTGTTTGAAGGCTTCTTCTTCAATCAACTGCAAGAAACGTTCTTTAACGTCCTCATGAATCAATACGTAATCCGGGGCGATACATGTCTGTCCGGCATTCAGCCATTTTCCCCATGCGATCCGCTTCGCTGCTAGACGAAGATCCGCATCCTTGTGAACGATTGTCGGTGATTTACCACCCAGTTCAAGTGTGACCGGTGTCAAATGCTTCGCTGCAGCTTGATGCACGATTTTTCCGACGCGTGTGGAACCCGTAAAGAAGATATAATCAAAGCGTTCGTTTAATAAAGCGCTACTGACTTCAGCATCTCCTTCTATGACGATTCCGAATCGTTCATGGAATGCCGTTTCAAAAACTTCTCGTAATACACGAGAGACGTTCGGTGTCAGCTCGGATGGTTTAAGGACGACCGTATTCCCCGCTGCAATCGCACCAATGACCGGAGCAAGTGCCAGCTGGAAAGGATAGTTCCATGGCGCGATGACAAGAACGTTGCCATAGGGTTCATACTGGATTTCACTTTTTGAGCCGATATGCAGAAGCGGTGTTGCGACACGCTTCGGGCGTGCCAGTCGACGGAGTTGTCGCTCCATCCGTTGAATCTCCCCATAAACGAAACCGATTTCCGTCGTAAAAGCATCATGCTGTACTTTATTGAGATCTTGTTTTAATGCCTCATAGATCTCCGCTTCATGCGTTTCAATCGCTTGGCGTAAGAATGTCAGCATGCTTAAGCGAAAAGCTAGACTACGTGTTGCACCTGTTTGGAAAAAGTGACGCTGTGTCTCAAGGCGCTCTGAAAGCACTGTCTCTGTCATCGTTGTCTCCATCCGAGAATCTCCCCTTTAACTGATCTATAACACTGCCTTTATCTTACCATATCTCTTTTCGACTATGAAAAAAGACGGAGAGGCTTCTCCGTCTTACTTCTTATAATTGAATCGCTGTTTCAAGCGCGACTTTCATCATATCGTTGAATGTCGTCTGGCGCTCTTCCGATGTCGTTTCTTCACCTGTCAACAGATGATCTGAAATCGTCAGGATCGTCAGTGCGTTTACTTTATGTTTTGCTGCAAGTGTGTAAAGACCTGCCGCTTCCATCTCGATTGCGAGACATCCGAAATCCGCCCATTTTTTGAAATGATGGAAATCATCTTGATAGAACTGATCCGTCGTGAAGATTTGACCGACTTTTGAATCGATACCTTGTTCTTTAGCTGCTGTATATGCTTTATGCAGCAGATCAAAAGAAGCTGTCGGTGCGTAGTCTAGTCCATTAAAACGGACACGGTTCTGTGCCATGTCATGCGAAGCACTCATCGCGATGACGACGTCACGAACTTTAACGTCTGGCGTGATCCCACCGGCAGTACCGACACGGATCAAGTTCTTCGCACCGTATGACTGAACGAGTTCGTTCGCATAGATCGACATCGATGGTACACCCATACCTGTTCCTTGAACCGAAACTTTTTTCCCTTTATAAGTACCTGTGAAGCCATACATGCCTCGAACCTCGTTATAAAGAACAACATCCTCTAAAAACGTCTCAGCGATGTATTTAGCACGTAACGGATCTCCTGGAAGTAAGACCGTTTCGGCGATTTGTCCTTCAGCTGCGTTAATGTGTACACTCATGTACGATTCCTCCTCGATAGTCGTTTAAATCGACAACAATTCACGAAACTCATTCGGTGTCATACCGAATTGTTTTTTGAACACTTTCCGAAAATACTTATCGTCCTGATATCCGACTTCAAGTGCGATTTCGTAAATGCGTGCTTCCGTCTCACTCAATAATTCCTTCGCCCGATTCAAGCGAATCGTTTGGATGTAATCAGATAAGTTAACAGAAAAACGCTGTTTGAAGCGTCGTGATATATACTCTCGGCTCAAGTAAAACCGTTCGCTCATGAATTGCAGTGTCAATTCTTCCGCATAATGCGTTTCGATGTATTTGGCGATTTGATCAATCGCTTCCCCTGATTCCACTACCGGATGGATACATTCCATCGCGCGGGACAAGGCATCATTGAGTACATCTGGATCAACCGGCTTCAATAAATAATCAAAGGATTGATGCAAAATGGCACGTCGCATATACGTATAATCATCATACCCTGTCAGCACGATCGTGACGACCTTTGGATGATGATTTTTTGTCCATTCTAGTAATGTTAATCCGTCGAGTCCAGGCATTTCGACATCTGTCAGCATTAAATCGATCGTTCCAGTATCCAGTAATCGTTTCGCTTCTTCCCCATGTTCCGCCTCGTAAATATGTGAGACCTGCCAACTGTCCCATTCCCCGAGCAATTTGACCGCTTCCCGTACATGTCGTTCATCGTCTACGATCAACACGTTCATGCCAAGTCCCCCTTCTCATATGGAATCCGAATCACGATTTTGAATCCGCCCTCTACAGCTGAAGAAGAGAGCGTCATATTTGCTTGTTCCCCGTAAAAAATCAAGAGCCGTTCATAAATATTATGGAGACCAATGCCGCTCGTCTCGAGATCCTCTGGGCTACGATGCATGCGCATTTTACGATCAATCTCTTCAAGTCGTCCTGTTTCGAGGACGGCACCGCTATTCTCGATTTGAATAATGAGGCGTCCGCCATCCGTCCGGACTTTGTAAGCAAGATAGTTCTCCGTCGCTGCTAATTGCTGTCGAAAGCCGTGTTTAAAGTAATTTTCAGCGAACGGTTGCAAGATCATCTTCGGCACTTCAATGTCATTGAGATGCCACGGGACGTCAACGATATAACGGAAACGTTCCGGAAAACGTTGCTGTTGCAAACGAATATACGCTTGAAGATGATCGACTTCTTGTTTTAACGTCACGATCGTCTGCTCATTATTCATCGAGTAGCGCATCATTTGTGATAATCCGGTGATGGAGCGGTACGCGATCTTCCGGTCTCCTTGTAACGTCGTCGTTCCGATCGATTGTAAGGCATTGAATAAGAAGTGCGGATTGAGCTGAGATTGTAATGCCCGTAGCTCATTCGTCCGGTTTTCGAGTGCCAGTCGATACTCCCGTTTGATTAAACGATCAATCCGTTGAATCATGCGTTGGAACTGACGGTTGAGTAATCCAATCTCGTCATTCGTCGTCGCAACGAATGGTGCTGATAAATCCCCTTGTTCGACTCGCCAGACGTTTGCTGTCAACTGTTTGATTGGCTTCGTGATCTGCATGGCAACGAGACTTGCGGCAATGATCATAACGAACAGTGAGACGAGACCAATCAAAACAAGAATCAATGCCGTTTCATTCGCCCCTTGGATGACTGACGCATACGGAATCCGTTTGACAAGTATGAGTGGAACGCCATTCGTCATCGTCTTTGAGTAGACGATGAACGATTTTCCGACACGTAAACTCCCACTCTGCCCAGTGAATCGATCGACCGGTAGTTCCATCTCTGCCCCAGTCTGTGCCAACACACGCTGTTCTGTCATCAACCATAACGACTCTTCCGGATCATTCTCGAACAGTTTTAACTGTTGTTCAAATACACGGACGGGAATATCCACCGAAAGGAAGCCGAGTGGCTCATCTGTTTCGACACGATCGATGCGATAACGAAAACTAACGACTTGTTTTTCATCAAGAATCATCGTGTGCACATTATATGGTTCAATCGTGTGCGCTTCGTCAATCAACCAGCCGCTTTTTTGTTTCATCAATCGAAAATAATCCGTTTCTTGCATCCAATCAAACTTTCCTCGACTCGTTGTTTTCATGTTATAGACCGAATACTCCGAATAACCATTTAAAATGACGAAATGTAACTGCTCGATATCCTGACGTGATAAAAACAGACCTAACATCGCCCGCGAAACGACTCCATCGGATTCGTCTAGTTCCTGATCTGCCCCGACGCGCATGATGTTCATCAACGAACGATTCGCGTACAGACTCGTCGATAGACGGCGGATATCCTCTATATAATGGGTCACCTGTGTATTTCCCCGCGTCAATACGTTCAGGCTAGAACGTTCTGCCTGTTCAATGTTTTGGTGCCGCACATACAGATAGGAAATCGATGTCGCGAGGGCAGTCGGAATCAAGATCGCCAGGACGACGAGACGAATCAAACGCGTCCGGATACTTTTCATGAAAGGCGCCCCCATCCTTTTTCTTGTAATCAATCGTATCATAACCTTGAATCCGCTTACATCATTTCCTGATATTCTCTTTCATGATTCCTATAAAAAATTCTTTTTTGTTTCGACTTGATTCCGAATGAATTTTACTATAATATCATCAATGTTCGTTTTTTAATCAATTTGTTATGAAGGTGGTCCTTTTACCCATGTTTAAACTTGCCGCACATCAAACAACCGTAAAACGTGAAATCCAAGCTGGATTCGTGACGTTCATTACGATGGCCTATATTCTGCTCGTCAACCCAACGATTTTAGCAGATGCCGGTATCCCCCAAGCCCAAGCTTTTTCTGCGACGATCATCGCGACATTGATCGGTACGCTTCTGATGGGGCTTTATGCGAATCTACCAATCGCAGTCGCACCTGGAATGGGACTCAATGCGTATTTTACTTATACACTTGTCGTTGGTGAGAAGATTCCATATCAGACAGCACTCTCAGTTGTCTTCGTCGCTGGTGTCATTTTCTTATTGTTATCACTCTCACCGATTCGTACGAAGCTGATTGAAATCATTCCGATGACATTAAAGCTTGCGATCACAGGTGGAATCGGTCTCTTCATTGCTTCACTCGGTCTCAAGATGTCAGGAATTTTAGTCGCTAGTGAAGATACACTCGTCACGATTGGCGCATTGACGTCACCAGAAGCATTGATCACACTCATCGGATTATTAGTTGCAGCGATCTTGACAATCAAACGTGTACCAGGTGCTATTTTATATGCCATGATCCTCTCTGGATTGATTGCATTCCTGACAGGTGAATTGAAGTTTTCCGATTCCTTCGTTGCGTTACCGACGTTACCAGAAGGATTGATCATCACGAATCCGTTCAACGCCATTCAAGACGTGTTCCAATACGGTCTGTTCAGCGGTGTCCTCTCCTTCGTTCTCGTGACGATGTTTGATACGACAGGTACGATGGTCGCTGTCGGAGAACAGGCTGGATTGATTGAAAAAGATGGATCATTGAAAAACAGCGAACGTGCCCTATTATCTGATTCGACTGCGATGGTCGCTGGTTCATTATTCGGAACAAGTCCTACAACGGCTTACGTAGAATCTGCAGCGGGTGTCGCTGCTGGTGGACGGACTGGACTCACATCCGTGACGGTCGGGATTCTATTCGCATTATCTGCCGTCTTTGGACCGTTCGTTCAATCGATTTCGAGCGTCCCTGCGATTACTGCGCCCGCATTGATCTTAGTCGGTGCCTTCATGATTCAAAACATCAAGCAGATTCCATGGGATGACTTCAGCGAAGCTTTCACGGCTTTCCTCGTCATCTTGATCATGCCATTATCCGGTAGCATCGCAACCGGTATCGCATTCGGTTTCATCGTCTATCCGATCATGAAAGCTATCCAAAAAGAGCGTGTCCACCCACTCATCTATGTGTTCGCGCTTCTCTTCTTCATCCAATTATTCTTCTTATAATAAAAAACATGCCTGTTCCGTCAGTTAGTCGGAACAGGCATGTTTTTTAAATCACTTCTTATTTCTTCATTTTATCCCATGTTTTTGTGAAGTCCTGCAGCATCTCATCAGCTGTTTTTTGCTTACCAACGTATGCTTGCATGATCGCTCCGAACTCGTTTACAGCACCATCCGGATACTTGAACCAGTTCCATGAGATGGTTTTTCCATCTTTCGAGTACGCTTGAATATCATCTGCAAGCGGTCCTAAATCCTTCGCTTCGATTGATTTGAAGGCAGGGATGAATTTAAATTTATTGACCATGTAGTCTTTTCCTGTGTCAGACGTCGCCATCCACTCGAGGAATTTCTTCGCTTCTGCTTTGTTCTTCGAGTTCTTATTGACGACCCAGTTGTTTGGTACGCCGACAGGCAGACGATCCATTTTTTCTTTATCATCATTGATCGGCATCGGGATGAAGCCCATGTTGATGTCCGGATTGACATCCGTGATCAATTGTTGTGCCCAGTTCCCTTGTTGGATCATCGCTGTCTTACCTTCAGCAAACTGAGAGACTTGTGTATTATAGTCTGTCGTTAACGGATTTTTATTTCCATACTCAATCGTCAAATCAAATAGATTCATGAATTCCTTGAACTGTTTATTGTCCTCGAACTTCGCTTTTCCAGAGTTGAGATCTGCAATGAACTGATCTGGATCATCCTGTTGTGCGACCGGAATGTTTAAAAGGTGATTTCCAAGAACCCACCACTCCCCGTATCCGATCGAGAACGGTGTCACTCCATCTGCCTTCAGCTTCTTAGAAGCTTCCGTCAATTCCGTTAATGTTTTTGGAAGTTCCGTGATACCGGCTTTTTTGAAGATATCTTTATTGTAGATAAAGCCATATCCCTCAAGGTTCATTGGCATACCATACAATTTACCATCAATCGTCATTGGCTCTTTTGATAGATCCGTTAAATCACCGACCCACTTTTCATCTGACAAATCTTCTAACTTATCCTGCCATGTTTTTGCTTCCGTAAAGCCACCATTGTTAAAGACATCTGGTTCATTACCTGAAGCGAACTGTGATTTCAGAGCCGCGCCATAGTCCGATCCACCACCGACTGTTTGCACGACGACTTTCGTCCCAGTTTCTTTTTCATACGCTTTTGCCATCTTTTCCATGTCTTTTGCGATTTCAGCCTTGAATTGGAATACGTTGAGCGTCTTACCGTCTTTTGAACCACTATCTTTCGAGTCATCGCTATTCAATGTACCGCCACCACATGCTGCCAAAGCGACGACCATCGCCGTCGTGACGACAGGTAATGCTGCCCATCTTCTTTTACGCATTCGGATTCCCTCCCTGATTTCGTTTCATTTCGTGCTACATCTTCACAATAAATGAAAACGCTTGCAATGAAGAGAGAGAAAGTTGTCCGGTGTGGTGGAAAATATTGAACAATCGTTATCCGAGTCTTTTCATCGGAATTGTTGTATCATGAAACTAGAGATTCTTTTATGAATAGGAGTTTGATGCCATGTCCTTGCAACTCACGATTTTATTGATTGGTATATTGCTGTTTGCCGCCGTGTGGACGACGAAGTTATCAAGTCGTCTGAATATTCCTGCTCTACTGATTTTTATCGCTCTTGGTATGATTGCCGGAAGCGACATTACCGGGTTCATTCGTTTTGACGATGCGGAACTGGCTCAGCTTCTTGGAACTGTCGCCCTCATCATCATTTTATTCGAAGGTGGTCTACAAACGGTTTGGAAGGAAGTGCGTCATGAATTAGCCCCTTCCCTCTCGCTTGCGACGTTCGGGGTCTTCATCGCTACATCCATCGTTGCCGTTGCTTCCCATTATATTCTAGGGTTTAGTTGGGCGAATGCTTTTTTACTCGGGGCAATCGTTGGTTCGACGGATGCCGCTGCCATCTTTTCTGTCTTGAGTGGTCAGCCGATTCGACGAAAAGTCGGATCAACACTTGAAGTCGAGTCCGGTACGAATGACCCGATGGCCGTCTTTTTGACTGTCTTGTTCCTTGAGTTCGTGACGAACCCTGAAGAAGCATCGCTCTTATCGGGACTTGGATCACTCGTTTGGGAAATGGCGATGGGACTTCTAATTGGTTTGTTCATCGGATGGGCAGCTTCGACATTGATCAATCGGATCGATTTGTCCTCTTCTAGCTTTTATCCGATCATGCTCATGTCGTTTGCTTTCCTGTCTTTCGGTTTAGCTGATACGTTCCATGCAAGTGGATTTTTAGCCGTTTATGTCACAGCGATCTACATCAGTAATCATGAACTCGTCTATCGACAGACACTCGTTCGTTTTACGATGAGTATGGCGCATCTTGCTCAAATCGGAATGTTCATCGTGCTCGGTCTGCTTGTCTTTCCGAAACAATTGCTCGATGTCCAGGTCATCCTATCTTCCATTGCGCTGGCGCTGATCTTAATTTTCATCGCTCGTCCTTTGTCAGTCTGGGTGAGTCTTCTTCCGTTTCGTTATTCGTGGCAAGAGAAGGTCTTCATTTCCTTTGCTGGCCTAAAAGGAGCGGTACCGATCATTCTCGCGACATACCCTCTCGTTGCGGATATCGAGAATGCATCGATGATCTTCAATATCGTGTTTTTCACAGTCTTACTATCTACGCTAATTCAAGGGAGTATGTTGACGTTTCTTTCCGAGCGATTACGACTGAACGAAACACAGACTTCTGCTATTCATACGGTCATTGAATTCATGTCGATTGGTAAACCGAACGCCGAAATTATTGAGTTAACGTTACCAATATCCCATCCATTCATTGGAACGACGATCTCAGAGATTGATTTGCCACAAGAATTTTTGATCACTGCCATCATTCGTGATGATCAAATCATCACACCGCGTGGCGACACTGCCCTTGAAGGCAATGATCAACTGTTATTGCTGACACCAAAACATCGCATCAAAACACTGAAACGATTTTTGTTCCCACCCGCTTGAGCTTCATATAAAAAAGGGAGTAGATGCTTGCCATCTACTCCCTTTTTATATGTTCACTTATTCTATTATTTCGTCTTTGTGTCTTGCGTCTGTTCCTTCTGTTTTGCTTTAGAGCGACGATAAAGGATATACCCTCCAAGAATCACGACGATTCCACCTAAGATCCACCACAACTCTTGCTCTAATCCTTTTAGCATCGATTCCGCGCGTTCTACTCCAAACCGTTCACCAACCCAAATGTAGAAGAAGGAAACTGGGAAAAGTCCAATACTTGAAGCGAGTAGATAACGTTTGAATGATAAGCCGAACAAACCACATGGAATCGAGACGACCGAGCGCACGACTGGGAAGAAGCGTCCGAACAAAGCAGACCATGTGCCGTATTTCGCGACGATGCGCTCCCCTTGCTCAATTTCTTTTTCTTTAATCAGTAACCATTTGCCGTACCGGATAAGTATCGGACGACCAGCATAACGACCTAAAAGATAAAAGACCGTCGCGCCCATTAGACTTCCTAAAAAACCGACAAGAACAGCAACTGTCCAACTGACTGTTCCGTTCGATACATATAGACCAAGTAATGGTAAGCCGACTTCTGCTGGGATCAATTCCGTACCAAGACCAACGATCATAATTCCTAAAAACAGCCAGAGATTGGATTCTCCGGCTGAGAACAACCATTCCAACATACAAGTAACCCTCCGTTCATCCTCTCGCTGGACGGAGGAGATAATAGATGATGACGACTAGTGTCGTCCAGACGCCTGTGAAGATTCCGATGATCCCGACAATGAAGAAACCGAGTGCAACGATTGAGCCTGTCCGTTTATAATCCCGCCACATCGTTCGTAAGCCCTTAATGTTAAACCAAAGAAACGCAATGAATAAAATAGGGATGAGTATCCCAACAATTAATAGAGAAGACATGCTTTCACCTCTTTCTTATTTATTGTTATCCCCATTCTATCAGGAATCGACACGTCTTTCCTCCGCCTGAGGTCGTACGAACCTAAAAAAGGGCACGCTTCCGAATCGGAGCATGCCCTTTGCTTTATAAAACATCCTGTTTTGACGCTTTCTTACTATATATATGTCAGAGCAAGTGGATGCCTTCCGCTTGAAGACTTTTACGCGTCTCTTCTGACCAGACAGAAGCTTGGACTTCGCCGATATGACGCTTCTTCAATAAGAACATCGCCATACGAGATTGACCGATTCCTCCACCCATCGTTAACGGTAGACGCTCTTCGAGTACACCTTGATGGAATGGGAATGCCAATTTATCTTCTTCTTGAGCAATCGCTGTCTGTTTCAACAACGCTTCACGATCAACGCGAATACCCATTGAAGACAATTCGAATGCTCCGATTTCTGGGTGGTGTACTAAAATGTCACCGTTGAGCGTCCAGTCATCGTAGTCAGCCGCTCGACCATCATGCTTCTCACCTGAAGCCAGTGCGCCACCGATTTGCATGAGGAAAACGGCACCATATGCTTTCGTGACTTCTGTTTCACGTTCTTTCGTCGAAAGTGTCGGATACGCATCCTCTAACTCTTGTGTTGTCATAAAATGAATCGTTTCCGGTAAGATTGCTGAAATACCATACTCCGCTTCTACTTCTTGTTCGACTTGGCGAATCGTTGCATAAATCGCTTGTACCGTTTCTTGTAAATAAGCACTCGTCCGTTGTTCTTTCGTGATGATCCGTTCCCAGTCCCACTGATCGACGTGAATGGAGTGTGTCGCATCCAGCATCTCATCGCGACGAATCGCATGCATCAACGTGTATAATCCTTCTCCCGCTTCAAATCCGTACGTATGAAGCGCTTGACGCTTCCACTTTGCAAGAGATTGTACGATTTCAAGATCTGCTGTGTGATCCAAAGCATCGAAACGAATGATTCGCTCTACGCCGTTGAGATGATCGTTGACACCGAGTGTACTTTCTACGAACAATGGTGCTTCGACACGTGTCAATCCGAGTGTTGTCGAAAAGCGTTCTTCAAAGCGTTTCTTTACGAGTGTGATCGCTTCCTGTGTGTGTTTCATCGATACGAGTGTTGTCATGGTGGTGTTCCTCCTCAATTGTGTTTTGAAAAAGAAGCCATAAAAAAGAGCCCTTCTTTCCCAAGAATATGGGACGAAAGACTCGGTTCCGCGGTACCACCCATGTTAGCAACGATGTTGCTCACTCAAAAGACGAATCACTTCATCTTCGGCCTTATGATAACGGACAGGCAACTCCGGCTACGCCTACTGACATTCGGGTTCGGGTAGCGACTCCGGGAGGTTCTTCGCATCTTGCTTCCGACTGGGCTCTCACCATCCCCAGCTCGCTATACGGTCGTACAAGGTGTTACTCTTCCCTTCAACGTCGTTGTTACAATTGAATTGAGAACATCGTACAACAGGTCGCAAGCATTTGAAAAGACTTTTTTTCAAAAAAAATAAAAGTTGTCAGATTAATCTGACGTGTGAATCATGAAAAAAGCGTTCTCGCAGAAGCGAGAACGCGCTTACAAAAATTATTTGATCGATCCACTCGTAATTCCTTGAATGATCTGTTTTTGCAAGGCAAAGAAGAACAACAATAACGGAATGATCCCGAGGACGAGTCCGGCAAGTGCTAAGTCCCACTGCTTCGTATATTGACCGAAGAAATAGAACGTCGCGAGTGGAATCGTCCGTAAATCGACGTCTCGTAACATCAGCGATGGCAGTAGGAAATCGTTCCAAATCCACAGCGTGTTCAAGATGATGATCGTGACCGTGATGGGCTTGAGTAATGGGAACACGATGCGCCAGAACACACCCCATTGTGAACAACCATCAATGATGGCCGCCTCCTCGATTTCTTCAGGAATCGACTTCATGAATCCATGGTATAAGAAGATTGATAATCCAGATCCAAAACCAAGATACATCAGAATCAATCCCCAATAACTGTTCTGCAATCCGAGATCACCAGACAATTTCGATAAGGGAATCATGATCGACTGGAATGGAATGATCATCGCCGCAACGAATAAGAAAAAGATGATCGTCGACAAGCGTGTTTTCGTCCGGACGAGTTTCCAGGCCGCCATCGAACAAAAGATGATGATGACTGCGTTAGCACCGACTGTAATGATGACGGAGTTTAAAAAGACTTTTCCGAAGTTCATGGCTTCCCATGCTTCTGAATAGTTGGACGTCATCCATTCCTTTGGTAGACCCGTTGTGTTCGTAAAGATATCGCCCTGCGTCTTGAAAGAATTCGAGACAACGTAATAAAACGGGATCATGTACAGTAGCCCCATCAATAAGGCTGCCAGTTCGACTGTTCCAAGACGGAGTGAATAACGACCTCTCGTCTTTTTAGAGCGCTTCGGTTTCTCCTCTTGCGGAGTGGGTAATGGTTGTGCTGTACTCATGCTTCCACCTCCCGTTTTTTCGTCAGATAGACTTGAGTGACTGTAATCGCTGCAACAACAACGAAGAAGATGATTGCCTTCGCTGATCCGAGTCCAAGATTATTATTCGTAAACGATTCTTTGTAAATGTTTAGAGCAAGCATCTCGGTCGATTTGAATGGTCCGCCATTCGTTAGGGATAAGTTCGTATCGAATAACTTGAAAGACCATGAAATCGTCAAGAAGAGACAGATTGTGACCGACGGCATGATCAGTGGCAACGTAATGTTCCGTAACGTCGATAGACGATTGGCACCATCGATTTTTGCCGCTTCAATCAGCTCTTGTGGCACGTTTTGCAGAGCCGCGATATAGATGACCATGATGTAACCGCCACCTTGCCAAATCGAAACAATGACGATACCCCAGAATCCTGTCCGGGCATCTCCTAACCATGGAAGTTCAAATATACTCCACCCTGTCAATTCACCGATCGATGCGAAGCCTTTGACATAGATGAACTGCCAAACGAAACCGAGGATCAACCCACCGATCAAGTTCGGCATGAAGAAAATCGTTCGTAAGAAATTACGTGTGCGAATATTTTGTGTCAATAAGAACGCCAAGATGAAACCGACGACATTCGTTAAGATGACGGCAACGACCGTATATTTCGTCGTCAACCAAAATGACTGCTGGAACTGCTCATCACTCGTAAAGAGACGGACATAGTTATCAAAGCCGATCCAATTCAATTCTCCGGTTACACCGTTCCAATCCGTGAACGAATACATAACGCCATTGAAAAACGGTACAAGCACGATCACTGCGAATACAAGAAAGACCGGTCCGACGAAGAGCCAAAAATCAAGACCGCGTTTCCACTTCTTTTGTCCAGATGTCATTGTTTCATCCCTCCTCCACTCTACAGTACGTCTTTCTCTAACACTTGAACACGTCACCATTTGACCCATTGGGTGGAAAATATTGAACGTTTTCCTTTGGCGCGTTCGCACTAGATACGCTACTATTAGAAAAAAGAGAGATCCAATCAAAGAGGGAGTCGATACCATGGAAAAGACCATTCGTTCAGACTTAGAAATCGCACAACAAACCGTCTTACGCCCGATTCGAGAAATTGCGGACCGGATTGGTTTGCAAGAAGAGGATTTTGATACGTACGGAAAGTATAAAGCGAAGTTGACAGATGGACTGTTGAACCGATTGGCAACGAAATCTGACGGGAAATTGATCCTTGTCACAGCTATCAATCCGACAGCTGCCGGTGAAGGAAAATCAACCGTCACTGTCGGACTCGGACAGGCGTTGCATCGGGCAAACCATAAGACGATGATTTGTTTACGGGAACCCTCACTCGGTCCGACGATGGGCTTAAAAGGTGGCGCGTGTGGTGGTGGCTATAGCCAAGTTCTACCGATGGAAGAGATCAATCTGCATTTCACAGGCGATATGCATGCGATCACATCTGCTCATAATACAATCAGTGCCTTGCTCGACAATCACCTGCATCAAGGTAACATCCTTGGTATCGATCCGCGTCGTATCGTCTGGAAACGCGTTCTTGATTTGAATGACCGTGCCTTGCGCCAAGTTACGATTGGTCTTGGTGGTCCTGCGCATGGTGTGCCGCGTCAAGATGGATTCGACATCACGGTCGCTTCCGAAATCATGGCGGTCCTCTGTCTAGCAGACTCCATTTCGGATCTTGAACAGCGGTTGAGTCGCATCGTCGTCGCCTATACGTACGATCAACAGCCGGTTACAGTCAAAGATATTCAGGCATCAGGAGCTGCGACGTTACTCCTGAAAGATGCGTTCCGCCCGAACCTCGTTCAAACCGTCGAAGGAACACCAGCACTGATTCATGGTGGACCGTTCGCGAACATCGCACATGGCTGTAACTCTTTGATTGCAACGCAAACTGCACTGAAGCTAAGTGATTACGTTGTCACAGAAGCAGGATTCGGAGCCGATTTAGGTGCCGAAAAATTCTTCAACATCAAATCACGGATCGGCGGACTTCACCCGGATGCCGTCGTTATCGTCGCTACGGTTCGTGCCTTGAAGATGCACGGAGGTGTCGACAAAACGCAACTCAGCGAAGAAAATCTCGCCGCCTTAACAGATGGTCTTGCGTTACTTGAAAAACACGTCGAGACGATGAATCTGTTCGGTGTCCCTGCCGTTGTTGCCTTGAACCGTTTCTTCACCGACACGGAAGCAGAACGGAATATGATCTTGGAATGGTGTCAGGATCGTAATATTCGTGTCGCGGAAAGTGAAGTCTTCAGTAAAGGGGGAGCTGGCGGCGAAGCACTCGTCACGGAAGTCATGCAAGCTCTTGAGGAACCGAGCCAGTTCCGCCCTCTGTATCCTGACGTCTTACCGCTTCGTCAAAAGATCGAGCGTATCGCAAAGCGTGTCTACGGCGCAGCCGACGTTCATTTTGAAGACAAAGCGCTCCGCGAACTCGAACGGTGTACGGAGATGGGATTGAATGAGTTACCGATTTGTATGGCAAAAACACCCTTTTCTTTAACGGATGATCCTGCTCGTTATGGTCGTGTCGAAGACTTCACGATCACGGTCCGCGAAATCCGTCCATCGGTTGGTGCAGGGTTCATCGTTGCATTGACTGGGAATGTATTAACGATGCCAGGATTACCGGCAGTTCCTGCCGCCTTCCACATGGGCGTATCGGAAGACGGACAGGTATTTGGACTTTCTTAATGAGAGGATGAGTTACATGACGATTGATCATTCACATTGGATAGCCTCTGACGGCTATACTACGACATTGCATAGCCTCGAAGCCCACGACCCTAAAGGAGTCGTGATCGTCTTTCACGGGATGATGGAGCATGGCGCGCGGTATGAGGAATTCGCCGAATTCCTCTATGCGCATCATTACCACACGATCATCGCAGACTTACGCTGTTTCGGAACCCGAGCAGCACAGCTCGGAACACTTGGACACCTCGAGCCGAATCAAGGGTTTAAACAATTGATGCAGGATGCAGAAGAACTCGTCTCTGACATCAAAGAGCGTTATCCGACGCTACCGGTGTTCATCTTCGGTCATAGTTTTGGTTCGTTGATTGCTCGCCGAATCGGTCAAACACTCGGTCATACAGTAGCTGGAATCATCGCGAGCGGACCCCCGACAAGTACAGGTTTACTCGGTGATGTCAGCCAAAAACTCGTCGAACGTCAAATCCATCAGTTGTCAGCAATACACCCTGCTGAACGGTTTGGACAACTCGTGTTCGGACGGTATAACTTACGTTTTTTCCCAGCACTTTCTAAAAATGCTTGGCTCTCTTCGGATCCTCAATCCGTCATGCGCTATGATGCAGATCCATTGTCCGGTCAAACAGTCACGCTTGGGTTCTTCCACGAACTCTTACATGCAACGAAACTCGTCAACGCACTTGCTTCCATCTATCAGCATCCACGTCATTTACCTCTCTTATTGCTTGCTGGTGGAGATGACGCGGTCGCGTTCGACGGAAAAGGTATCCATCATTTGTTTGATATGTATAATCGTGTCCGTGTCGATGCTGTACAGCTGACGATTTATCGAGGGTTACGTCATGAGCTCTTCCATGAGTTCGAACGCATCCGCGTTTTTGCCGATATCGCGAGCTGGTTGAATAAACAAGTCAATCCTGCAGCTAAACAGTCATCTTCCCGTTCTTCTTAAGCTACATCGATCGATATAAAAAAAGGCAGCGAATCCTTGTGATCCGTTGCCTTTTGCACTTCTATCGTATCCTTCATTGAATCCAAGTCAGTGAAGAAATCATAGCTTCGATTTCTTCGATTTCAAGCGTCTCGCGTTCTGCAGAGTACGTCAATAAGACTAACCGTTCCCCGTCCGAATACGCGTAGATCCGTAAGAAGATATCTTCTTCTTTCCCATCTACTGCAAGCAACGCTTCTTTTGTTGAATTACGACGGACTTCAAGTGCTCCTGTTAGTTCGATGCCGAACTCTTCCACCAACAGATTGATTTCTTGTTCCGCCGCCTCATACGGTGTCAATTCTTCTGAATCGGACTCATAAATGGATAATTGGAGCGTTCCCATTGCATTTTCATCCGTCGAATAAAAACTGACATATGTCTCTTCTTCTTGATATTCGAATACCTTTGGATATTCTAGCGTGATCCAATGATCGACTGTGTACTGTTTCATTTGAATTCCTCCATTCGTTGTATCTCTTCAAAGCGGATACCCGTCACAGCCATACGCTCGAATTGTCGAGCGAGTTGAGCAGAGACGAACATGCGATGCGTGCGCTCATCTCGCATAAGATGATGCGGACAAATCGAATCGCTGATTCGTCGCTCTGTCAAAAAATAGACGCGTCGTCTCGGGACCGGACGGAATACATCCGTCGTATGTAGATGTTCGATCCGACTGACAGATAAGAGATTGAGAAGATAGTACGGAACCACTCCGTCCTTCGTCTCAAGATGTACCTTGAGACATTGTACAGAAAAAGGCGCGTATGCTGCAATGACGCGTTGCACACGTTCCGAGACGAGCGGCAGATCGAATGTGTTTGGAAGGACATCCGGTAGCAAATCCGCATCTTGATTGATGGAAAAAGCAAGTACACCTACGTTATGGAACCACTCTCCTATCAATAAGCGATGACGATCGAATTGATGGTGACAGATCGCCTTCCATCCTTTTCCCATCGGCTGTTCGCTCCAAACTCGCACTTCATTCACCAGACACTCTCTCCTCTACCCAACTTTACCCATATTGCAAATCAAGATTACCATTGGAAACGATTAACTAGTATTATTGTACACCGAATCTTAAAAGAAATTGCTTTTTTTCATAAAAGTTATGGAAATGCCCTCTTTGCTATGCTACTATATTTCATGTAGCCAATACGCGGGTGTAGTTTAATGGTAAAACCTCAGCCTTCCAAGCTGATGACGAGAGTTCGATTCTCTTCACCCGCTCCAATTATGACATAACATAGGTCTAGGACCATTTCCCTCTAGAGGGCAGGCGACTCGCGACGTGCGAGTCGTCTTTTTTATTGATTCTGCTGATGATTCCAACGAATTTATGGGTATACAACGATATAGATAGAGATTCGTAAAGGAGGATTCGTATGATTCAGATGAAAATGCCCGGCGTGACGATCTATCAAAGTACACTCATGAAAACGACTTCGACATTAATCGAGACGCCTGATTGTCTGATCGTCGTCGACCCTGGCTGGCTTCCCGATGAGATTGCAACGATTCGTCGAGACGTCGAAATCGTGCGTCGCGAACGACCATTATACGTCGTCTATACGCATGCCCATTTCGATCATATTTTAGGAGCCTATGCCTTTACGGATGCCATCGTCATCGCTTCTAAACCGTTCATCGATGTCGACCGACAAGAAGCGCTCCAAGCCGTACAAGATTTTAATGATGAATTCTATATCGATTCTCCCGTCCTTTTCCCAGACGTGACACATGTCATCCATGAGTCTGAGACGATTTTAACGATCGGACAAACGAAGTTAATCTTCTTTTTGACGCCCGGTCATGAAGCGACTCATCTTTCCTTCATCGTCATGCCACTTCACTTGTTAGTCTGCGGCGATTACGCTTCAGACGTTGAAATCCCCTTGATCGAACACGATTCCTCTGAGTATTTGACGACGCTCGAGTTACTCGAGTCGTTCATTTATGAATATGAAGTCAAACTCTTGATTCCCGGACACGGTCACATTTGTGATATCCGAACAGAGATGATCGAACGACTTCATCAGAGCTATGATTATATTCTTGCCCTCCGTGCCGGAAAAGAATCCGACTGGGCTCCATCTTGGCAAACGACTCCTTTTATGAAACGTCTGCATGAAAAAAATAAGCGACAAGTCAAAAAAGAACAAGAAGAACGATTAGCCCGACGCCATTATGATTAACTTCGCTCAACTAAAAGACTCGGTCGCCAAATTGGTGACCGAGTCTTTTAGGGTTATCCAAGTAATGTGACGAGCAACGCTTTTTGTGCGTGGAGGCGATTCTCAGCTTGATCGAAGATGACCGATTGCTTGCCATCGATGACGTCCGCCGTGACTTCCTCCCCGCGATGCGCCGGAAGGCAATGTAAGAAAATAGCTTTATCATTTGCTTGATTCATGATATTGGCATTAACCTGATATCCTTCAAATGCTTGCAGACGCATCGTCGCTTCTTCTTCTTGTCCCATACTCGCGAAGACATCCGTATATACGACGTCTGCACCACTCGCTGCTTCCTCAGGATCCGTCATGACGATGATGTTTCCACCCGTTTCCTTCGCAATGACTTGTGCCTCATGAACGATTTGTGGATCAGGAGCATACGCCTCCGGCGCACAGATGCGAACTTCCATTCCACTGAGCGCTCCACCAATCATCAGCGAATGGGCCATGTTATTTCCGTCCCCGATATATGTCAAAATCTTTCCAGATCGTGTTCCAAATGTCTCTTCGATTATCAGCAAGTCAGCAAGGACTTGGCACGGATGGTGTAGATCCGTCAATCCATTGATGATTGGAATCGTACCGTGTGCCGCAAGTGTGTCGACGATCTCATGACCGAACGTCCGAATCATCAGGGCATCGACGTAACGGCTCATGACTTGAATCGTATCTGAGAGCGGCTCCCCCCGCCCGATTTGCATATCTGCTCCACTTAGCACGATCGGATGTCCACCGAGTTCGACGACACCCACCTCAAACGATAGACGTGTTCGCGTCGATGCCTTTTCAAACAATAAGGCCACTTTTTTATGGCTTAATGCGTTTTGGTAGACACTCGGCTGATGCTTGATGTCTTTCGCGAGTGCCAATAGCTCCGTCAGTGCTTCCGGCGTCAGTTCCGTCATCGTCAAGAAATGCTTTAGTTGTTGCATCGTCTTCATTTTACTTCCTCCTTGATCGGCTCTGTCCATGTATGAAGTGGCTTCACAGCATAAGGGGACTTTTCTATCGCTTGTAGATGATAATGCGCTAATTCAGGTTCTGTCAGGACTTGTACCCCGGCAGCAAGCGCTGCTTCGCGACTCGCTTTTTCTTCTGTCACGTGCGAATAGAAAATCGCACATTGTGCCCAGTCAATCGTTTCATCTAATGCTACACCCGTTCCGAAAGCCTCTGTATCTGCTCCAGCAACGATGATGTCTCTCGTCGTCAAATGTCGTTTTGTCGTCTCGTCGAAAATGAAACGTTCCAGTGCCAGTCCGTCTGTCGTCCATTGCAGCGTTTCACCTGTCGAACGCATGACGGGACCTGTTTTCGGATCGACGCCTTGTAGTTTTAACGTTGAAAAAACAGGGGTCTTGACGGCATGGAAATCCAGTTGTGTCTGTTCCGTTGGTAGTGCGACCGCTTGACCGACCGCTGCTTGGACTGCCCACTGCAAGATCGGTTGACCGGTTACTTTAGCGACGATTGGTAACGTGCGGGAGGCACGTGGATTGATTTCTAGCACGTAGACTTGATCGTCATGCAAGACGAATTGGATATTGTACGCTCCTTTATAATCCATTCGTTGCCCGATCATCTGTGCAAATCGCTCGATTTCGCTCTGAACGGTAGCGCTGAGCGATACAGGTGGCAGAATCATCGTTGAATCTCCAGAGTGAACCCCTGCCCGTTCCAATTGCTCCATCAAAATCGGAACGTACGTCGTTGTGCCGTCCGTAATACAGTCGACTTCGATTTCCTTTCCTTGGAGGTAGGCATCCACGAGGACAGGGAATGCCAATTCAGACACGATCGTCTCTAATTGCTCTTGATCGTGGATGATATGCATTCCTTTACCTCCGATGACATAGGAAGGACGAATCATAACCGGATAACCGATCGTTGTTGCAACTTCTGTCATTTGTTCATGCGTCGCCACTTCTTGTCCTGGAATACGATCGATACCGATATCATCTAAAAATTGATAGAACCGCTCACGGTCTTCCATTTGGTCAATGACATCTGCCGTCGTTCCGAGAAGATGATAACCGGCGTTCTCCAAACCAGACGCCAGCGCAATTCCCGTTTGTCCTCCGAACTGGACTAGGACGTCTTGGCAATCCTCTGCTTCTAGCACATGCATGACGTCTTCAAGTGTCAACGGCTCGACATACAGGCGATCTGCGACTTCGAAGTCGGTCGAGACGGTCTCTGGGTTATTGTTAATCATGATCGTTTCATAACCGGATGCTTGCAATGCACGTACCGCGTGAACGGAGCAATAATCAAATTCGATTCCTTGACCGATTCGAATGGGTCCCGCACCGATGACAGCAACTTTCTTTTTCGTCGATGCTGTGACTTCCGTTTGACCACTCCAGTTTCCGTAGAAATAAGGTGTCGCACTCTTGAACTCTCCTGCACATGTATCAATCATATGATAGACAGGGAGGATGCCTTTTTCTTTACGTAAGTGCTCGATCTCTACAGCACTAACACCTGTCAGAAGCGCAATTTGTTCGTCCGTGAAGCCCATCATTTTGGTTTGCTTTAGAGAACTTTCATTCGATACATCGATGTTTTGTTGCTGATCGACGAGGCGTTGAAGTACTTTGACGAATAAAGCTTGTACTTTCGTCTGTTCGACGAGTGATTCGACGGTCGTCTCCTTGCGATCGAGTAGCGCGAGCATCGCAAGCAAGCGACGATCCGTCGGCGCCATCACTTCCTTCCACAACGCATCCGATTCCGCTGTTTTCATCCATGTCGGATAAAGAGGCGATTGCTCGACTCCTGCACCGCGCCACGCCTTTTGTAACGCTTCTTCTAACGTCTTCCCCATCGCCATGCTCTCACCCGTCGCCTTCATTTGTGTTCCAAGCGTCCGGTTACTGCCAGTAAATAGATCGAACGGGAAACACGGCACTTTTGCCGTAATATAATCCATCGTCGGTTCAAAACTTGCCATCGTTTCTTTCGTGACAGGATTGATGCAATCGTCGAGTCGCTCACCGAGCGCAAGACGTGTCGCTAATTTTGCGATCGGATATCCCGTCGCCTTGGAAGCAAGTGCCGAAGAACGACTGACACGCGGATTGACTTCAATGACGAAATAGCGTTCTTCCATCGGATGGATTGCGAATTGAATGTTGCATCCACCGATGACACCGAGATGCGATACGATTTTACGCGCTTCCGTACGCAATTGTTGATTCATTCGATCCGAAATCGACTGAATCGGTGCAAAGACGACCGAGTCTCCAGTGTGGACACCGACAGGATCGATGTTTTCCATGTTACAGACGATGATCGTCGTATCTGCGCTATCACGCATGACTTCATATTCGACTTCTTTATAGCCAGCGATACTCACTTCAACCAAACACTGTGAAATCGGACTTGCTTGTAGACCGTTCTGCGCCAACAGACGTGCCTCGTCCTTCGTTACTGCGATTCCGCCGCCCGTTCCACCGAGCGTAAAGGCTGGTCGGATGACGAGTGGTACCCCGTGTACTGCCATGAATTCCTCAAGCTCTGCTAACGATTCGATCGTTTGACTTTCCGGGAGCGGTTGCGCGAGTTCGATCATCTTTTGCTTGAATCGTTCACGATCTTCTCCGTCTCGGATCGTCTCAAGCGAAGTCCCTAGAAGTTCGACACCGTATTGTTCAAGTACGCCTGCTTCTTCGAGTGACATCGCAAGATTGAGTGCCGTTTGACCGCCGACCGTCGCTAGGAGATGGGATGGTCGATCTTGTTCGATGATGGCCGTTGCTTTTTCAAGAGTCATCGCCTCAATATAGACATGATCTGCCGTGCTCGGATCCGTCATGATAGTAGCCGGATTCGAATTCATTAAGATGACCTCGCATCCCGCTTCTCGAAGCGCCTGACAGGCTTGTGTGCCGGAATAATCAAATTCTGCTGCTTGCCCGATGACGATCGGACCCGAACCGATGACGAGTACTTTCTGTTTATCCCACATATGCTACCTCCTGATGTAATACGCTATTTACGAATTGATCGAAGACGACCATCGCCTCTGTCGGTCCTGGACTCGCTTCTGGGTGAAATTGGACTGTCATGATCGGTAGTACCGGATGAATCAATCCTTCAACGGATCCATCATTGATGTGTTCGTACGCAAGTTCCATCTCAGACGCTTCGATACTTTTTACATCAACGGCATAACCATGATTTTGAGACGTCATGAACACTTGTCCGGATGCTAGATGACGCACAGGATGATTCGCTCCTCGGTGTCCGTGATGTTGTTTTAATAAGGTACAGCCGAAGGCATGAGCGAGAACCTGATGTCCCATACAAATACCAAGTGTCGGATAGCTCGTCGCCAGTTCACGGATTCCTGAAAGAAATGGATCCAGTTGTGTCGGATCACCAGGTCCGTTGGAAAACAGTAGACCATCTGGAGCCAGCGCTTGAATCCGTTCCGGTGTCGTATCATATGGCACGACCGTTACACGCATATGGCGTTCAAGCAAAGCATCGATCATCGATTGTTTCACACCGTAATCGATACAGACGATGTGCCCCTGTTCGACTTCCGGTACGTATTCGATGTTTGAAGTCGTCGATACGGAAGCGATGTATGCTGTGTCGATTGACGCAGTGACGCTCATATCCACTTGCATCATGTCACCGAATTGATCGCCTTCCGTCCGTAATAGATGCACAAGAGAACGCGTATCGACTCCCGACAAAATCGGCACATTTGCTTCACCCAACCACGATGTTCCTTCCCCGTCCTCAGCCAAAGTTTGGACGATGACACCAGCGACTTGAATCTGGTTGCTTTCTGACGCTTCCGCTTGAATACCGTATTGACCGATCAACGGGTATGTGAAGACAAGAATTTGTCCTTGATAAGATGGATCCGTCAAGACTTCCTGATATCCTGTCATTCCTGTAAAAAAGACGACCTCTCCTTTGACTGGAGCTGTTCCTTGCCACGAACCGGTAAACGTCGTTCCGTTCGCAAGCGTTAATTTTCCGGATTGTTTCATACGATGACCTCCTGTTGACAAACAAGTTGTATTTTTTCGATGGCGTGCATGAGTTCCTGTTCTGTCACGAATAATGATGGCAACAAGCGAATGACATGAGGACCAGCCGAGACGACGAGAAGACCATTCTCACGCAAAGCGTCAATCAGCGGTGCAACAGGCATCACACACTCGATACCAATCATCAAGCCACGTCCACGAATAGAACTCACGATCGACTTAGGTAATTTTTTTTCTAATTGCTGACGTAAATATTCGCCTTTTCCTTGAACGTCTGCCATGACAGTGTCACTTAACAAAAGGTCAAGTGTGGCTTCCGCAGCTGTCATCGCGAGTGGATTCCCACCAAAGGTCGAACCATGCGATCCAGGTGTAAATACTTCTGCCGCTTCTGCCGTCGCGAGTAGCGCACCGACCGCGAGTCCACTCCCAAGTCCTTTCGCAAGAGTGATGATATCCGGTACGAGTGGTGTCTGCTCAAATGCAAAACGAGAGCCCGTCCGACCGATGCCAGTCTGTACTTCGTCGACGATGATTTTGACATCGTATTGTTGCGCCTTCTTCATCAACGCTTCGAGCCACGCATCGTCGGCGACGACGACCCCACCCTCTCCTTGAATGATTTCGAGCCATACGGCAGCAGTTTGTTCCGTAATCGCTGATAAGCTCTCCATCTCGTTAAACGGTAGATGTTTGAAGCCATTTACCATCTCCCCGTATCCCGCTTTGATTTTCTCCTGTCCTGTTGCGCCCATCATCGCAAATGTCCGCCCGTGGAAAGATTGTTTAAACGTGACGACTTCCGTTTTCCCTGTCCATTTTCGAACGAGTTTGTACGCCGCCTCGTTTGCTTCCGCACCACTGTTACAAAAGAAGGCATGACTGAGATGACTGTCTTCCGTCAGTCGCTCGGCGACCCGCTCTTGTGCCGCGATTTGAAACAGATTCGACGTATGCCAAATTTGATTCAATTGTTCCTCTAGCCGTTGCTGAATATAAGGATGACGGTGTCCTGTGTTGCATACAGCGATTCCCATGATGAAATCCAGATACGTCTTGCCTGTCGCATCTTCTACGATCGACCCTTGTCCTTTGACCAATTCCACATCAGTACGTTGATAAGTGGGTAGTAGTGCACTCATGTAATTCCTCCTTGATTCGTGTCCCTGCAGCTAACGCATTTTTCCCAGACCGAATGACGACCTCTGGAATACCATGCTGAGTGGCCTGCATCATCGCTTCGACCTTCGGAATCATTCCCCCGTAGATTTCTCCCGACGCTATCGCAGCTTCGATGGCTGCAGACGTGATTTCTGATTGATAGTCACCGTTTACTTTTACACCCTCAACATCCGTCAACAATTCAAATCGGTCGACAGACCAAGCCTTCGCGACAGCAATCGCACACGCGTCCCCGTTACTGTTCAATACACCTTGTTCCCCTGTGACAAGGGATGTGACGACAGGCACATAACCATTCGTACTCAACACCGTGAATAATCGTGGATGAATGTGCGTGATCTGACCGACTGCCCCGAGTCCTTTGATCGTTTTACCATGGACGCTTGCGCCGTCTAACCCGCTCATCCCGACGGCAGGAATCCCCGCTTGATTCAACTGCTGGACGATACCGGATTGAACTTCCCCTGCTAAGATTCGTCGCGCCCCGAGTAAGACACCATCCGTCGTTACACGGACACCGTTTCGAAACACGGGTTTGATTCCCTCTTGTTCACAGTAACTCGATAGAAGAGGACCACCTCCATGGACGATCAATAATTCGTTACCGGTTTCGACCCACGCTTTCCATTCCTCGAAATACCGCGCATCCAGTTGCTCCCACACACTACCACCTAGTTTGATGACTTTTCGTTTCGTCATGTCCGGTAACTCGCATTGATTTTGACGTAATCGTACGTCAGGTCACAGCCGTAAGCGTGTCCTTGTCCTACTCCATCATGCAAATCAATATGAATATGGACATCCTGCTTTGCCAGTTCCTGCGATGCAACTGCTTCATCGAATAAGACAGGCATGCTCTGTTGCAACACCCACTGCGAACCAATTTTGATGTCAACGTTTGATACATCGAGTGGCTCCTTAATACTTCCGACAGCAGCGATGATTCGTCCCCAGTTCGCATCTTCCCCAAAGATGGCTGTTTTGACGAGAGACGATCCGACGACTTGTTTGGCGATCATTCGTGCTACTTCATCGGTTTGTGTTCCCGCTACCGTCACCTCAATCAACTTCGTCGCGCCTTCCCCGTCCCGCGCAATCTGTTTCGCTAAATCTTGGCAAACCGTTTCGATCGCCTGTTCGAATGCCAACGCTTCGTCCGTGCCTTCAACGATCGTTGCGCCCCCTGCAGCTCCGCTCGCTAAAATCATGACCATGTCATTTGTCGAACTGTCTCCATCTACGGTAATGCAGTTGAACGTCCGATGAATCGTCCGACGCAACACCGTCTGTAAGACATCCGGTTCAATCGTTGCATCGGTCGTCAAGAAACCAAGCATCGTCGCCATGTTCGGATGAATCATCCCTGATCCTTTCGCTACGCCACATACTGAAATTTGGACATCCCCTTGCATGTATTGTTGACCAGCTGTTTTCGTACCAGTATCGGTCGTCAGGATCGCGTGAGCAAAATCATCCGCGGCATCCTTGTCATTTGTAGGCATCAGCTGTGGAATACCTGCCAGTAACGTATCAATGGCTAACGGTTGACCGATGATCCCTGTTGAAGCAATCGCGACTTGTTCTGGAGCAACATTTAAACTTTTCGCCATCGCTTGTTGCGACATATACGCATGGGATAACCCTAGTTCCCCTGTACACGCATTCGCGTTCCCGCTGTTAACGAGGACGGCATGAATACGACCTTGTGACGCCTGAATCGCTTGTTTCGTCACGGTGATTGGTGCTGCTTGCACCTGATTCGTCGTATAGACAGCTGCAGCGCTTGCTCCTACTTCACACCAGATCAGACCTAAATCCTTCCGCTTTCGTTTCAGACCCACATGTATTCCCGATGCTTGAAATCCCTTCGGTGTCGTGATCGTCAATGGGGTCTTTACTTGTACTTGCCACACAGGCGTTCCTCCTCTTTCTTTTTCTCTTGATTAAATGTAGATCGGCTGTTGCGTTAAACCGGATGTCTCATCAAAACCAGCTAGAATGTTGGCATTTTGAACGGCTTGTCCGGCAGCTCCTTTTTGCATGTTATCGATGACTGAAACGATGGTCACTCGCCCTGTCCGATCATCCTTATAAACGGTCAAATCACAGTGATTACTCCCGACGACGGATTTGATTTCCGGATCAGCCTGTTGGATTCGGACGAATGGTTCCGTTGCATACTGGTCCGTCAACCAAGATCGCCACTCCGTTTCCGATAAATCGATCAACGGCTGAACCGTCATAATCGCCATGATGCCTCGATTGATCGGTAGTAGTTGGGTCGAGAACGTAATCGGATGCGATGATCCGGTCCATTCGAAAAGCGCCTGCTCAATTTCCGGGATGTGCTGATGCTGATTCACTTTATACAAGCGAACGTTTTCGCTTGAATGGACATGATGCGTTTGTGCCGTCAACGTTTTCCCTGCTCCCGTCAGACCAGAAGAAGCCTGAATGATGATTTGAGATGGATCGATTTTTTTCTCTTTTAAGAATGGTGTTAGTCCAAGCAAAACTGCTGTCGCGTAACAGCCTGGATTCGCAATCCATTTGCTCGCAGTAACAGCTTGACGATTCCATTCTGGTAATCCATAAGTTGCTCTTTGTTGTAACTGGGCATCAATAGGTTCCTTGTCATACCACGTTGCATATGCTTCAGCTGGAAGTCTCAAATCGCCACTTAAATCAATGACGTAACCGGACCAGTTTTGAAGTTGTTCTAAGTAATGCTTTGAAATCCCACTCGGTGTCGCTAAGAACACCATGTCCGTCTCGGTTTCCATCAAATGATCCACCGAAAAGGAAGATAACGAAGAATATGTTTTTTTATTCATAAATGGGAATACGTCATGCATGGATTCCCCCGCCATCGAGTCACTCATCAAGCATATGATCTCAAATGAAGGATGTGATTCTAGTAGGCGAATCAGTTCAATTCCGGTGTATCCTGTTGCTCCGATGATGGTACATTTCATATCAGTACGCTCCCCTTCAAAGAATGTTATACCGATTTAAACATATGTATATTTATACTGTCAATTGAATTTTTATTAGTTTTTACACAAAAAAAGAAGCGTTGAAGCGATTGTCTTCTATAAGACAGTCCCTTCAACGCTTCTTTTACACGCATCTACTTAACGCTTTTCCGCACGTTGCGCTACGAGATGATCAATCCCAAATACGCCTGCACCCATGATCGCGACGACTACTACAAAAATCAATGTAAACATATGTATCCTCCTCATCGTTCACAAAAATGTCATTTGATACTTCTTATTGTGCAAGATTTGAACAAAAAAAGAAAGCGTTTACGACAAAAAATCGTCACATTTCTATTTTTTTATATTTTTTATCGACACTCTTATGGTTGACGTCCTCCATAATATTCGTTAGTATTACGTTTGTTCAATGCTTTTGTGCATAAAAGCGTGTTAGCAACAGAGCGTTATCATACTCTCATATTCATATAAGGAGGTGGAAGCATGCGCATGTCATTCCGTGAATCCGCAGCTATCCTAGGAATCAGTATCATCATCTTATTGTCCGCGTTATTCGGTGCTAAAGCCGAACCGCATCTTGCCATCTTGTCTAGTCTTATTTTCGTCTCAGGATATGCCGTTTACCGCGGTTTTAAGTTCGAGGACGTCGAACACCATATGATTCAAGGTATTCGGGAAGCGATTAAACCGATCTTGATCATGTTGCTCGTTGGTATGACAATCGCGGTCTGGATGATGAGTGGCGCAGTGCCGACCCTTCTCCATTTCGGGTTATCGACCCTTTCAGCGACTTGGTTCGCACCGAGCGCTCTTCTGATTGCGATGGTCGTCTCGACCTTTACAGGTAGTTCGTTTACAACGATCGGTACGGTCGGTGTTGCCTTGATGGGTATCGCAATCGCACTGGGCGTCAATCCTGCACTTGCAGCAGGCGCCATCATCAGTGGAGCTTGTTTCGGAGATAAGATGTCACCTTTATCAGATACGACGAATTTCGCGCCCGGAATCGTCAATGTGTCTGTGTTCGATCATATTCGTTTCATGATGGGAACGACGATTCCCGCTATCACGATCACATTCATCTTATTCTTCATTTTCGGACGTAGTAGTGGAAATGTTGATTCATCCGTTGTTCAAACGACACAGCAGGAGTTAGCTCGTTTGTTCGACTTGTCACCTTGGACGTTGCTTTCACCGTTGCTCGTCATGGTGTTAGCATTACGTAAGATGCCGGTCATCCCAACACTTGTTGCTGGTGTTTTAAGTGGATTGTTGTTAACAGGTCTTGTACAAGGAAACTGGAATATCTCGAACTGGATGGCAGTCATTCAGAACGGATTAAAACTAGAATCTTCTAGTGAGACGGTTACATCCATCATTAGTAAAGGTGGATTGCAATCGATGATGTGGTCCGTTTCACTCGTCATGCTCGCGCTCGCTTTCGGTGGCGTCTTGCGTGGTATCGGTGTCATCGATGTCGTCATTGAACGAACGGTTTCCCGATTGAAGCGCGATGGCAGCATCATTTCATCGGTTGCCTTATCATCGATCGGTGTTAACTTCATGGCTGGAGAGCAATACTTGTCCATCTTGCTTCCGGGTCAAGCATTCAAGAAAATCTTTGAAGAGCGTCAGATTGATCCGCGTTTCCTTTCTCGTTCACTCGAAGATGGAGGAACACTCGTCAACCCACTCATTCCGTGGGGAGTTTCTGGAGCATTCTTTGCTTCTACTCTTGGTGTCCCGGTAACTGAATACATCCCGTTCGCATTCTTTTTACTCCTTTCACCATTGTTTACGTTTTTACTCGCATTTCTTCGTCCAACGAAAATCGAAACAAAACAATCTCTCGCTTCTTGAGTCTATTTCATATTAAAGATCCGATATGTCCTATCGGGTCTTTTTTTCTTACCAGTATCTCCTTTATTTCCTGTTAAATACGTCAGATTTAAGACGAAAACGGCTTGGAATCACGTTTTTTTAAAGAATCATGTGTAAAGATGAAATGAACTGGGAATATACCAAACATAAGATTAAAAATTACAAAGAATGATAGAGAGAGAGTACGTTCCTGATCGACCAAGGGATGACTTCGATGTAATTTGTGGGAGGAGTTAATATGATCAAACGTGGTACGCTGGAGCGACTTGACGGCAAATATGCTGTCCTGCTATGGGAAAATGGTTCAAGTTTCATTCCACGACGTTATTTACCACCTGAAGCAAGGTTAGGCGATACGATTATTTTTGACGGTACAACCTATACGTTAGATGTCAGTAATTCATCACCCTCTTCCTTTCAAACATTTTCGTTTCGGCAAATGGGTTGATGATCGATAAAAAGCCATTCAGTACCATGAATTGACTATAGAGAAGGAGTTTCTCTCATCAGTCTTTCATGAAATGAATGGCTTTTTCGCTTTATCTACGCACATATAGGGAGTGACCATGACACGATGGGCAGGAAAAGTGATCGATATCGGATATTTCGATTCGCTCTAGTATCGTCTGATCATGTGGGCATTCGTAAAGTGGTTGAACGACATCTAGTTGTAAAAATAGGGCACACCAAAACCGATTCGAAAATCGGTGACAAGTCGGACAGTGGTATAAATCCAATTGATACGGTACCCAACCATCCGCTAATTCCTCCTGATAAAGCTGATAGTGCTGAATTAATCGAAATCGATTCCAGTCGTCTACATACGTCCGCTGTAAAATCGGTTCATGCATCGACGGAACGAACCAAAGCGGGAGACCTGTCATGAACGCTTCGACCCCTTGCGTCAAGACAGCAGGAAATGTCGGCCAACCATCTAGTTGACCGAGTTGGAATGTTTGTTGAAAGGAGCAGTTGTGGCATAGGAGTTCCATTGTCATCCTCCTGTTCGTTTCACCATCTCTTTTAACATCTGTTCCGTTACAGGACCGATGTGCTTCGAAAGAATCTTTCCTTTCCGGTCTAATACATAAGTCGCTGGCATTGCTACGAGACGATAAGCATCTTCTGACGTTCCCATTCGGTCATATAACACAGGATATTCAACAGGTGTCTGCTTCAGAAAATCGGCAACATCCGAAACACGTCGTTCTGATGTCGTGACATTGATCCCGTAAACGGGTACATCTGTATGTCGTGCAAATGCATTTAGTTCTGGAATCTCTTGTTTACAAGGTGGACACCACGTTGCCCAAAAATTAATGACAAAGACATCATGATTGATTTCGTCTAGATCAATGGTTTTTCCTTCTTGACGCAAGGATAGGTTCGGGGCTTTCATCCCTACTTCGAGACCACCTTGTGATACTTGTTTTTGTTGTTGCTCCACTTTTTTTGTTTTGCATCATATGTTTGATAACTTTGATAGGCAATGCCGATAATAGCAATCGCTAGGATCAGATAGATCAACGGTTTTTTCACATCTAACCCCCTCCTTCTTTGTTCAGTGTAGCAGACTTCCTCTTTTCGACTATCTACTTTTATCAACAAAAAAGCGAACTCTTCCGTCTTATACGCGGAAATGAGTTCGCTTCATTTTAGAGAATTCACGTTTTAACGAGACAAACAGTTAGTTAAAACGTGGTAATTGTTTTTTGACTTGACGGTTATCTTTAACGCTACCGACAGCTTCCGCTCCCCCTAAGGCCTCATTCAAGGAAGTCTTCCCTTCCTTGACTTCTAGACGTCGATTGAATACCGATCGATTATCGACAGAAGCAACGAGGATCGATGCGACATCCGTTTCCGAAATCGTCGCGTCCTTCGTGTCCTTCAAATCTTCATCGGCTTCAATCAAGCCACGCCCTTCACCTGTTGTGATGGCAACCGGACAAATGATCGTATACGTCAAACCACTATGTTCAATCTGTTCCTCTGCTGCATTCTTAGCAGCGTAGAACGGATAGACATCTTTCTTGAATTGCTCAGGTCGATCTGCACCATAAGCGCTCAGTAGCACGAAATGACGTACTCGCGCTTTTTTAGCTGCATCAATTGTTTTCAAAGCGACTGTTCGATCCAGCAGTTCTATTTCAGTTGCTTCGCCGTCTACTCCTGCGGTCGCCGCACAAATGACTGCATCCTGCCCTGCGACTCCGTGCTCAATGACTTTTTCGAGTTCTGTTTCGATATCGACGTAATGCGCCTTGACACCGAGTTTTTCGAATCGTTCCACCAGATGTTCATGACGAACGATGACCGTGACCTGATGACCCTTGGCAAGCGATTTGACGACGCGCGCTCCAATCGTACCGGATGCACCTACGACTAGTACTTTCATATGGGGGGTCCCTCCTCGATAAGTTAGTCACCTTCGTGGAATGTCATGATGTCATGTCCAAAAATCGTCGATTTCAGAGATAACCTAAAACAATCCACCAAAGGAGCAACGTACATCAATTTATACCCGCAATGAACGGAAGGAAACCCCTCCCCATTAGTTCTTCAATGTGCCATAAAACGTCGTATCGAGCTGATCACGTAGTTCTTGCAGTGCCTTCTCATTCGGTAAGTCATAGAAAATCCCGTTCAGTCGTTGGCTGACGGCTTCGATTTCATAATGTTTTCGTTCTGACATCAAGGCAATCGATAACCCTGCCGTCGCCATCTCGCGGACACTTAAATCAAGGTTCATCTCTTCTTTCATATACGTGTGCGCTGCTGGAATTTTCGACCATCCAGTCGGCTTCATCAAGTGTGTCGCGACGGCTTGGATGACTTCCGACTGACGATTCGCGCGCGCTCCGTCATTATCCGTTTTTCGATGTCTCGAATAGGCAAGTGCCATCGCGCCATCCATATGATATTCCTTCCCTTTTTGGAATGAATACTGATTTGCTTTCCCACTCGCATCCTGCTCGGAGAATGTTCCTGTCGAGACAAGGTCGATTCCGCCGATTTGATCCACTAATCCGATGAAACTATCGAAGGAGATGACGATCTTTCCATCGATCTCTTCATCGAGTAGACCCGAAACAGCATCTTGCGTACATTCTTCTCCACCGAAGGCAAAGGCATGTGTGATTTTATCCTTCTTTCCATTCTCACAGGAAATCGGTGTATACGTATCTCGAGGAATCGACGTCAGTTGAATCGTTCGAGAAAGTGGAATGAATTGCATGACCGACAGGGAGTCTGAACGTGATCCACGCAACGACTCTCCAGGTCGTGCATCACTACCGATCAATAAGAACGTGAATGGTTGTGAAGCAAAAAGAACGAATGCGATGAGCAACAATAAAAATAGTCCAAGAAGCTTTCGTTTAAAACGACGTTTTTTCTTGATTTTTTTAGGATGAGCTTCGCGTGAAGAGACGTCAGGATTCTGCTGTACCGATTGCTCTGATCGCCCCGCCTTCCTCGGGCGTCTCGAGCGTTCCCGATTAGCAAACAACCGTGATCCGGCACCCCCGATCATCTGTGCGACCTGTTTAAGCATGCCGCTTCCGGAACGACGCGATGTACTTTTTCGATCTCGCGGTTGCTCTTCGACATATCGATGATACGTAGCCGGTTCTTGCTGCTTCTCAAAGGATTGTTGAGAAAATGATTCGTCCGGCGCGTACGCTTTCGAAAAAGCTTCTTCTTGCCTAGCCTGCTCTTCTTCTTGTCTAGCTTGCTCTTCTAACTGCATACGTCGTCGCTCCAAGCGAGAGCGGTGTGGTTGATGTTCTGCCATTCAGATACCTCCGTATCAATCTTTTGCGATCTGTTTCTCTTTCAAGAACTCGCGGAGATACGTCCGTTTCGGTTCGTGCATCGAGGCAGCCATCTGTTTGACCCACCCTTCTGTCCGTTGACCACCGGTCCGTTCTCCGTAATACGATGACGTTGACTCTTCGTATCCTGTCAGTAACTCACGCATCGTATCGTCATCAGTATACGTATTCCGGTGGAAGACCGCATCCATCGGAAGGCGGGGTTTTTTACCCGGTTGTTGATCCGGAAGACCGACCGCGACTCCGAATAATGGTACGACGTGATCTGGAAGTTGTAAGAGTTCGCTGACACGACGAGCATCATTTCGTAGTGAACCGATGTAGACCGTTCCGTAGCCGAGCGACTCGGCAGCTACGACTAAATTTTGAGCGGCAAGTCCCGCATCGACAGCCCCTACGACAAGCGCTTCCGTCGTCTCGATCGTCCGGCTCACGTCGCCTCCTGCTAGTTCTGCCGCTAACGTATGTTTGTGGTAATCCATACAAAAGACGAAGAAGTAACTGTTTTCTGCCACATATCGTTGACCACTTGCAACGTCGACTAATTGTCGTTTCAATCCTTCGTCTTCGACACCGATGATCGCATAGGCTTGCTGATAAGAGGATGTCGAGGCAGCTTGTGCGGCTTTTATGAGTGTTTCAATCGTCTCTTCGTCTAATTGATGTTGTTTGAATTTCCGTATTGACCGGTGGTTGAGTAAATGTTGAATGGTTTCATTCATGTGTAATCGTCCCCTTCTGTAATGAGTCTTCTTATTTAAGATAGTCGTCTCTGACTAAAAAGCGCAAATGAAGAGGTTCGGTTTATGAAAAAAGCGGGAATTGAATAGTGTTGTACTGTGCTTTTCTTGCGAAGGAGGGCGATCATGAGAATACGGAAACTGCGACTCTTACTAGAACAATATGGCGATACGACCCTTCGCGATATCATCGTCGAAATCTATCGTCAACTCCCGAGACAAGTCATCGAAGAGAAAGAGTTCGACGCCATGTTGACACAGTTCGTGAAGTATAAGGATTTGCAAAAAGAACAGGAACAACCGACCGTCGAACAGACGATTGCTCAGACGGAACGGTTTATTCAATTAGCATACGATCTCCAGTACCTTGAGCCAAATACGATCGTACCGCTTCGCGAACAAAAGAATTGGTATATCACCGCAAAACGCCTGTTGAAGCATTTACGCCATTACGCTCATCGTAAAAACGGAACCCGGATTGCCTTTGAGGAATTTTTCTTTCTTCTTTCGTCGGCTGCCGGGGAAGAACCTTTATTTTTAAGTAATGATCCGTTTCGATTATTGAAAGTCTCGCAAGTCGATTTTTTTCAAGAATTAGTCGGCTATTATAAAAATGATAGTCATGGTGTCGAGTGGATGGAACGCGCCCTCTATACAGCGTTGAAGGTTCCGATGGACGTCGATACCGAGCGCAGTGACCTTTTGCTTGCCGTACTTGCCCATTGCGAGAAACCCGAACATCAAGAAGCATATATCCATTGCTTGAATGCGCATGCTAAAAAACTACAGTCGCATGTTCGGATTGATGCAGACGCTTTATCCACCTATCAAGAAATTCGTTTCGCAGAGCTACATGCTCTCATTTCCCTACGCGCGTTAGATCGAGCGGAGACGATGCTTTTCACTGAATATATCCCATATTTTTCGCATCGCTCGACTCCGTTTCGCTATTACCTCGATCTCCTCGAACGAGCCGGACTCGAACAAGAACACGAACGAATGGCACGCGTTGGTCGAAAAAAACGAATTCATTTCTAAGAGTAGATTCTTCTTGATCACACGTAGTAGACAATAAAAGGCAAGTGACGATGGATTCGTCACTTGCCTTTTATTAGTCAGATTCATTTCAATCGGAGGCATTGACGATGCCAAGTCCAACTGTTGCGAGTAATGCAATACAAGCGAATAGGAATGCCATGTCGTTCGGTGAATCGAACCCTTCATAGATCGGTTCTTTTCGATCGACGATAATATGACTTTGTGCTCCATAATCGCCGTATGTCGTAGACATACTGATATCAGGCTCGTCATAATCCTTTGCTTCTCCTACTGTCGCATCAGCGAGAAGTAAAAAGAGTGTTAATCCAATCACGCCCCAAAGATATTTCATAATCAATTAACCTCATTTTCTTAAATAATCCATCTACTTTCCATTTCAAAAACAATATATAAATACCTTTAATTTACTGTAAAATAATAGGTGAATAAACTTCATATAATTAAGGGAGGACTATGATTTTGTCTATCGTACATTATAATCAACTGTCACGGAATCAAAAACGACATGTTCACCAACTATTACAACATAATCAATGGGCACACGACATTCCTTTTTTTCAATTACTTGAAGGTCATCAATTCGTTTATCTCAAACATGATCTAGTCTATGCGACTCTTGGTTATCGTATTTCAAATGAAATGACTTGTCTGATGAACGGTGCCTACTCAAATATCTCCGCATTTCACCTTCTTGCGAAACACTTACATGAGTATCTTGTTCGTCAAGGTGCCCAACAAATTAAAGTACAGGTCGTTCCGCCTCAAGATGGTGCGCTATCATCGGTTTGGAAAACACTCGGATATACACTTTCTGCTGAACAATTTCGCTTAATCGGAATTTCAAATGACCGTGTATCATCTTTACGCTTTCAACCTATACATGCCCGTAATCAAGAATTATACCTCACTCTTCGAAATCACTCTATAAAAGGATGTGATCATCTTTTTCCATATCATCAAGAACATTATGAACAATTCAGCCATTCAAACACATCACCTTATTTAATATACGACCAACAATTAGTGATCGGTACACTGCTCTATCAAAAATATGGTCGTACGATTCGTCTCCTTGAAATCACGTGTTTGCCCGAGTTGAAATATCAAGGTTACGGTCGGCGAATTTTAGATACCTTTCAAGCCAAATTGTGTAAAGCAAACATCAAGACGTTCGAAACCATTTTTCATTCCACAAACTTAGATGTGTTGAGACTATACCAAAAAAGTACATTTTGCGATATCCAACTTTTTTCTCATTGGCATACGTTTCAAGTTCAAAATAAATCGTTAACCACGTAATCGTTCAATCACTTCATCGTATTCAGGCAACACATACTCCGCATCCATTTCTCGAAAATCAACATGACCCGTTTTAAGAAGCACTAGCCCCATCTCGTATAATTGTTCGATGTAAGCGTCTCCCCATGTCAAAGCAAGTCCAGGTTGATGGTTATGAAAAGCAAGCAAGGCATCTTCAATCATTTCAGAAGCAATGGACGCTTGCATCACACGGTTCAATAAAGATTGGAACAGTACGGTTTGTCGTCCGATCAGCGCATAAAACGGGAAATAATGTTTAGCATAAACAAACGTCGCTAGATAGGCATCCGCCTCAATCGTCTTTAGTAACAATGGTGAAGCGGGACGTTGTAATCGTTCTGCAAGTCCAACGGTCGCCTTGCATTCGCACAGCTGATCCAGCACTCGAACCGTCAACTCCTCTTCGATATCGAGCAATAAGACGAGATCAAGTAGATTCAATTCATGCGTCTCCATGAATTGATCACTGCGTTGAAGATGCATCGTATAAGTAAAGTCCAGCTTTTCAGCAACAAGTGCCCACAACTCGGAATGGCGCGCCGCATATAGACCTACCGGAAAGTGAAGGGGTTGGCGGACGATCGATCGATGCCCTTCAAGTGTATAGACTTGATTGACGTCTAGACCGTATGCTAGCAGCATTTCGAGTAACTGCTGACGATTTTGACACGTGACGAGTGTTTGAAACAGACGATCGACTTCGACGAGTGGTTGTTTCATTTCAAGCGCTATTTTTAAATGAGCAGGTGAATCCTGCTCTAGCGCCCGCTTAATGAATTGTAAGGCCTGTTGTTCCGCATCGTTCAGTTGGGCAACATGTGTCCGAAACATTTCGATGTCAAGTTCCCGGAAGGCTTGTAACGCCGGTGCAATTGATTGATTTTTTATAAAGGGTTTCCACATGATTCCCTCGACCTCCTCATTCCAGTATCTCTTCGTAGTGTACGCAATATCCTATCGTCTTGAAAGCAAAAAATGGAGAATCTTCCGTCGTTTCAGGAAGATCCTCCATTTTTTATTTTTTACCGACTTTTAAATGAGCGTTTCGAAAGACGGCATCTTGTTTTCCTGTCTTTTCAACACTTGTTCCGACAGACCCCAGGTATTCGATTTCATCCTTTGGCTGAATGAACTCATATGTGATGGCAGGTTCACCCCGAAGTCGAACGTGTATGATTTGTCGATGTCGTAAAGAGAATGATGCGCGCACTTCAAGAAAGGAGGAAGCTGATAAATCATGTTGCCGCTCTAAAATCGTCATCAACTCTTTTTCAGAGTCACGATAGTTCCCCTGCAATTGAGCATACGAAATACCGACTCCTAAAGATAGGATACCAATTAGACTAAGAGCGAAAATGACCAGCACTTTCTTCATGACTGATCCACCTCCGAAAAAGTTCATTCTACTTATTCATCGGTTCATCGATCGTCGACGTGAAGTCTTTTTTTGAATCCTTTGCGTGAAACTGCATGTCCACATGTGGAATATCATCTTCTAAATAAGGGTCGGATACGGTTTCGAAACCAAACGATCCGTAAAACCCTTCTAGGTGTGCTTGTGCCTGTAAGTAGATCGCAGCTTCTTTCTGCAAATGAACCATCGCTTTCTCCATCATTTGTCTCGCTAACCCAACCGACCGGTGTGCACGATGAACGGCTACCCGTCCAATCGCGACTCCTTTTGTCGGGTGATCGTACATCCGAAGACATCCGACGATTTGACCACTCTCACTCCGGACGATTAGGTGTGTCGCTTGTTGATCTTGATCATCTAGCTCCGGATACGCGCACTCCTGCTCGACGACGAAGATATCCGTCCGTAATTTCAAAAGTGCATATAAGGTATCAGGTGTCATGGAGTGAAAAGACGCGAAGTTAAATTCGTACATAAAAACTCTCCTCTTTAGTTACGACAAAGTCGTGATAGTTGTCCAGCGTAAATCGTGACAGGAATGCCTCTAAACACCGTATCTTTTTCCCAGTTCAGCCCGTTTACGCGAGCGACATTTTGCGAAGCATGATTATCGGGATGAATGATCGAGATGATTCGATCATGCCCTCGGTTGAACGCCTCCATCATTAGTTGTTTCGCTGCTTCACGACCATAACCGACTTTCCAGTGCTTCGGTTCGAGCCAATAACCGACTTCTAATTCTTCAATTCCATCCACTTCCTGCATCAATAATCCGGCGAAACCAATCGGTTCATTCGTTTCTTTTTTGAATAACAGCAAAAAACCAGTTTGTCGCTCATCCGAGTATCGCTCCAATTGCCGTTCGAACCACTCTCGTGCTTCATCTTCACTCAGGGCAGTACCTCCATTGATATAACGCATGACTTGCTCATTTTGGACAAGCGACTTATAAAAACTGAAATCCTCTTCTTCGAACGGTCGCATCCATAAACGTTCACTTTCCATCGTCATCGCCTCCTTCTATACTTCTCTTTTCCCGAGTTCTTTTCGCTTCATTCCTCTTCCTGACTCTGCTTTCCTTGTGACATTTTTCATTACTAATCGATGACATTCACTCCCTAGTGCTTGCAATTCCCGGCATAAGTCGGTATTTTGGGAACAGTATGTTGAACAACGACCGCACGATTAATGTTAAAATATATTTTGAGCGCATGAGCGCTGGTAGGAATTCATGAAAAGGACTGAGACCATAATGACTGAACAAGTAATGACGGGACTGTATGAAGGCATTTCAAAAGAGTCCGTACTAATCAATGAACCTTTAAAATATCATACGTATACAAAAATGGGAGGAATCGCGGATTTATTCATCATTCCAACCTCTTATGAAGAAACGGCTTTTGTCGTCCGATATGCTTACGAACAAGGTATTCCCTTGACGTTGCTTGGAAACGGATCGAATCTTGTCGTACGTGACGGCGGCATCCGCGGCATTGTCCTCTCCTTTGAGAAGTTAACCGATATCTCGGTTGAAGGACATGAACTCGTTGCTCAAAGTGGTGCAGCAATCATCGAAGCGTCTCGTGTAGCTTACGCGCATCAGCTCAGCGGTCTTGAATTCGCTTGTGGGATTCCAGGAACGATTGGTGGCGCATTGATCATGAATGCGGGAGCATACGGTGGTGAAGTCAAGGATTGCCTCCATAGCGCTACTGTATTGACACGACAAGGAGAACTGTTGAACATTTCGCATGATGAACTCGAACTGGGATACCGGACAAGTTGCTTCTCGAAGAAAGAATACATCATCCTCGAAGGTCGATTTGCCTTAACAGAGGGTGACCCAGCACTAATCAAGGAAGTCATGGATGATTTGACGCATAAGCGAGAAACGAAACAACCACTCGAGTACCCTTCTTGTGGTAGCGTCTTTAAACGTCCAGAAGGCTATTTTGCAGGGAAGCTGATTCAAGATAGCAACTTACAGGGAACACGCATCGGTGGCGCTGAAGTGTCCAAGAAACACGCTGGTTTTATCGTCAACGTCGAGAATGCCTCTGCATCCGACTATATCGCGCTCATTCGTCATGTCCAAGAAACGGTTCAAGAAAAATTCGGTATCTTACTTGAGACAGAAGTGAAAATTATTGGTGAAGAAGCATAACAAGAATCTTACAAGAAAAGGTGAGCTCCGTATTCGGACTCACCTTTTTGTTCGTTTAGATTGACCAGTTTCCGTCACGCATGACTGATTCACGCGTTCCGTCTGCAAGTTCTCCTTCAATCGATAGATCCGCTGATCCAATCATGAAGTCGACATGCGTCATCGAGTCGTTCGCGCCTTGTGCTTCTAGTTCTTCTGCTGAAAGGCTAGGACCATTTTCGAGACACGTCGAGTACGCACGACCAATCGCTAAGTGGCATGAAGCATTTTCATCAAACAATGTATTATAGAATAGGATACCCGAGTCAGAAATCGGCGAACGGTGTGGCACGAGCGCAACTTCTCCAAGATAACGTGCACCTTCATCAAGTGAAATCAAGTCATCTAATGCTTCTTGACCCTGTTTCGCTTCCGCTTTAACGATTTTTCCGTTCTCGAACCAGAGTGTGAACTCATCAATCAAGTTCCCACTATAGCTAAGCGGTTTTGTGCTCGAGACGTGTCCGTTGACTCCTGTCTTTTTCGGTAACGTGAACACTTCTTCTGTCGGCAGATTCGCGATGAAATCAACACCATCTGCATTCGGACCACCGCCACCTAACCAAACATGACGTTCTGGTAATTCGATTGATAATTCTGTTCCTGGAGCTGTGTAGTGCAATGTTTTGTATTTCTTCTCTGTCAGGAATTTTGCTTTTGAACGCAGATTCTGATCATGATCCGCCCATGCAGCGACCGGATCCGCTTGATCGGCACGTGTAGCCTTTAAAATAGCTGACCAGAGCTCTTCAACAGCATTCTCTGAATCAGGGAATACTTTCTTCGCCCAGCTTTCAGAAGGTGCTGCTACGACACACCAGCTGACATTGTCACTCATGACGAACTTCCGCCAATTAGCAAGAGCGACACCGGCTGCTTTATTCGCACGTGCGATTCGGCTCGAGTCCACGCCATTCAATAAATCTGGATCTTCACTGACGACCGATAAGAACGCTGTCTTTTCTTCTGCCAGTTGGTCGTAACGTGCTTTTAACCAATCCGGGAACGTATCAAACGACTCTTCCGGTGCATCGAAATAACGGATTTTCGTCATCTCATCGTCTGACCATTGTACATATACTTGCGTAGCTCCTACTTCGTAGGCGACACGCGTGATTTCACGAACGAGCGGCAAATTTTCGATTCCTGCACGCACCTCGAGTTGTTGTCCTGGTTGTAGATTAATTCCCGTACGCACGGCTAAAGACGCGTATTGTTGTAATTCTGCTTGTGTCGGCATTATGTAATCCCCTTTCTTGTATCTTTATTTTCACGAAATAGTTGCAATTTTGCAAGAAATAAGGCGAAACTAGAAAGAGAAGAGAAGGAGGCATCACCATGGAATTCACACCCGGCGATTTTAAATCGGCTTATACGTATTTTCACCGACAGGCACTCGACCTCGTTGGTGATGAAAAAGCACAGCAAGAATTGTTAGTTCGAGCAGAAATCGGACTTGCGCACTTGACGCAAGATATCGCGTCTACAGAAAGCTCGGACATCGAACGCGAGGCAGAACTCGTCCTTTATTTTCAATTAAAACAACTGCTTGAAATGCTTCGTGCTCTCTATCAGAAAAAATTCGAAATGCATGCGGAGCAGGAACAATTGTTATTGACGGCCGTTCTGTACTTTACGTCTCCTGTTGACGCCTTACCGGACGATAACGTCCTCGGGCTCTTCGATGATGCACAAATCGTCGAGACGATTTACGAAGAACTGGCTGCAGACGTCGATCGCTTTCAACATATGGAATGAATGAAAAAAGCAGCTGTCGCGACAGCTGCTTTTTGATTATGCATTTTGTTTCGAAGCAATATGAACAGGTGTCGTGGATTGACGTGATTCATCTACTTCTAATTTTTCTTTATTCAGCCACGTATAGATCATTCCCATGAAGACTGCTCCACCAATGATGTTTCCAGCTAAAGCTGGCAACAGGTTATGCATCGCTCCGGCAAATGTGATCGTATCCGGATGTGGTACGACTAACGCAATGGAGAACAAGGCCATATTGGCGATGACGTGATCAAATCCAGATGCGAAGAAGACTGCGACCAGTACCATCATCATCATGATCTGCGCCAACTCATTCTTCATGTTCTTTGGAATGAAAATCGCTAAACAGACCATCCAGTTACAGAAGATAGCTCGTGTGAAGATTTCCCACGTCGTATGGTGGATCTTCGTTTCTGAGACAGAAAATAACCAGTTGTTCATACCAAGCTCTTGGATGATTCCTGTTTGAGAAAAGAGTAGCGCAAATGCTAATCCTCCAAGTCCATTTCCAATCAGACAGATCAACCAGACCTTCATCGTATCCATCTTCGTCGTATAGCCGCGCATCGTCGCCGTCGTGAAATACATCGTATTTCCTGTGAACAGCTCTGCCCCACCGTAAACGATCAGGACGAGTGCCACTCCGAAGGTCAGTCCACCAACAAGTGTCGCAACAGGTGACTCCGCCATATATAGACCGTTAATTGCTTTTAAGGTAAAAATAATTGCAAATCCAATGAAAATCCCTGCTAGCATGGCACGAACTAAGTACTCGAGAGGACGCATTTGTAGCATGCGCGTCGACTTGATTGCTTTATTCCGTAATCCTTCTAATGCTTCTACCTCGTTCATCGTAGAAACCTCTCTTTCTTTTGTTCAACACTTCACAATGTTTGTTCATTTATTATCATACTTCCATCTTAAAAGATGTTCAAGTATTGAATAGACCTGTTTTATCGTTTTTATAAAAGAACGAGATGTAAACGATATCATTGTGTCGAGATTGTGAAAAATGCCTTTTCTTGCTTTATACAACTAATTAGTTTGAATTCGTAGTCGTGATGCGAAGCGTTCAAAGAAAGTATTTCGCCTTGATGCATCGAGCACATAACCATCAATGACGACCCGATTAAAGCGTCTAGAAGAGGAAGTAGCTCGTTCAATATCGGTCGGAGTGTAGGCGTCGAATGTTTTCCGGTCCATCGTAAAATCTGCACCTGAATACGGATCCGTGTAGTAAATTTCGAGATCGGTCAAATCAGGAATCGTTGAAAATAAAAAGTGTATGATGCATCAGCACTTTAGATAACCGAGCTTTCAAAAAATCCTGATTCACTTGTAGTGTTCCAGTATCGGTACCAATCCAGGCTTGTCGCTCTTTTCCTGTAACCTCATAAACAAGCCGCAACGATTCCCCTTCGACATCTACCTGTTTTAAATCTGATGAGAACGGAAGTTGTTCGGCTAATTGACGAACCGCTACCGTATTCATCATCGAAGCACCCACTTGTCTCGCTACGAGATCTCCATCATGCCAAATAGACGTTCGATTTTCTTCATCCGATGGTTGAAAAATGCGAATACCAATTAGTATTACTAAACAAATACAACCAATAAGCAAGAACGTTTTTTTCATTTTCATCACCTTCCTAAAAAAACGTACCCTTTTTCATCTTTTTTCATAAGAAGGGTTGAAATTTTATGCATATGGGCGTACTCTTGCAGGCAGATACTCACAGAAGGAGGAGCATGAGGTCACTCATCATATTGCCATGACTACAACACACCCACAGAAAAAGAGAGTTGAAAAAATTAGTTTTTTAATCATCGGTACATTGCTTTATTCCCTTTACATCAGTTTACTACTATCTCCAAATGATATCGGATCAGGCGGTATCATGGGGATCACACTCATCATCCAAGAGCTCTTCCACACGCCAATCGGTTTAACGCAATTGCTTTTAAACATCCCACTCTTCCTTTTAGGTTTTCGTTTTCTGCGTAAACGGTTCATGTTCTTATCCGGCATCATCGTCGTTGCTTCCTCTTTTTTAATCGACTGGATTCCGACTCAAATTGTTCCGGAATCTTTAAATGATCCGCTCGTCGCCTCCATCTTTGCCGGTCTAGTCTCTGGACTTGCGATGGCATTGATATTCTTCGGTGGTGCTTCAACTGGAGGGCTTGATATTCTTGGAAAATTTTTCTTCGCTCGTTTTCATAACTGGCCACTTCCTCGCATATTTCTGATGCAAGATCTTGTCATCTACATCCTTGTTTGGTGGGTGTTTGACTTAAAACACGTTATGTACGCGCTCATCATGAGCTTCGTTCGCGCCAAAGCCCTTCAGACGGTTTACAGTTTCTATTCTGCTTCTAAGCAATGTATCATCATTTGTGAGAAAGCAGATGAAATCAATGAAGTCATTACAAAAGAACTCGGTCGTGGTGTCACGATTCTCGATGCACGTGGAGGATATTCCAACCGAACGAAAAAAATGGTCTATGTCGTCGTTCAAAATAATGAAATCGTCCGTTTGCAAGAGATCGTCTCTTCCGTTGAGCCAAATGCATTCGTTACATTCTCAGAAATTCATACGGTTTTCGGAAACTATAAGGAACATTCCTATTCGTTTTAACCAAGCGCAGCCAAGCTGCGCTTTTTCTTCTACATAAAACAGCTTCTCGGATTGCACTAGCTTTCCTGCTTTTTTATTCAGAATACTGACTTCTTACTTTCCTATCCCTATTCAAAAAATAGACAGGCTTCACTTTTCTTGTAATAGTAGTTAAGCTAATGACATGTCTTTTTATTTAAAGGAATGATTGCATGCACTCACTATGGCGTCAGCGTGTTCTGCTGATTCTTTTGATCAGTTTATTTGCCTCTATACCAATCATTTATGCCTTATCTGGTTATCGGACAATTGCGGCGATGACAGCGCAGATGAAGGATCATGATATACCGTTAATTAATCAAGTCGATCAGTTGGTTGAACATAATCGAGATCGAGCAAACGCAGTCCGCGGCCTCTTATTGTACGAAGATAATCGTTATATTGAACAATATTATTTTTCGACTTCGAAAATTCATGACTTACGTAATAGTCTGAATCAATCTTCGACTACTCCAGGAACAATTAAAGATCTTCTTCGTCGCAACAATGTCTGGGAGTCAGAAATCGAACGGGTTTTCGTCGTATATGAACGCCAAAGTCCAGCAGCAGCAAAACGTCTCGCCAGACAATCGACTCAAACGACTCAGACGATCCTTGAAGACTTATCACGTGTAAAAGATGATTTATATCGAACGCTTCAGGCAAAATTACAACAATCGGATGCGTTAATTGCTACATATAAATGGATGTGCCTCGGCCTGTCAATTCTGTCCTTTTTGATGATTAGTGCAACGATTTTTTTCTTCCATCGCTTCGTTCCTGCCATATCAGAGAAATCAGCACAAGAATAAACAAAAAGGAGCTGACTCAAAAGTCAGTCTTTACAAAGATAAGGGTGGCAGATCATCATTCTGCCACCCTTATCTCGTAACAAAAAGAATGACGCGTCACACGCCACTTCTACAGGAACAAGCGCGATTTTGCGCTATCAGAGACGAACGAGACCTGCTTTTCTGCTGGAATGAAGCAAGAAAGCCAGCTTGTGTCTCGCCTGAGGAAAGGGTCTGAAAAGATGAGTTATTCTTTTTTCGAGTCAGCCTCTTCAGATTATAGAGGCGTCATCTTGATTGACAGGACGAGGTCGATGCTTGTCCTAGGAAAACGATCCGAGATGAACAAAAAAAGCGCAGCAATAGCTACGCTTTTCGTTATTCTAAAGAATCATTCACGTACTGCTTTTCCCTCATGCACATGTTCCATAGCCATATGCACAAGCGATGAGACATGATGATCATCCAGGGAATAATAGACGACTTTGCCTTCTTTTCGGAACTTGACGAGTCCTTGTTTCAACAAAGACCGAAGATGGTGAGACGCCGTCGCAATCGAACAGTCGACAGAGGCTGAGACATCACAAACGCATAGTTCTTCTTCAATCGTCAACGCATAAACGATTCGCAGTCGTGTCGCATCCGAAAGAATCTTAAATAGCTTTCCGATTTCAAGTGTTGGGATCGTATCCACGACTTGTCCGATTTCAGACGCACGTTGTTCGTCAATCGCAATCGTTTCACAACGGGGAATATCCATGTCCGTCACCTCGTTTTTACCTATATTGCACCATGGGAAAACAGAACATTGCAAGTTTAGCGCATGCGCCTACGAATGAGCCAAAATACGAACCATCCTCCAACATAATCTCCGATATCCCAGACGATTCGATTTTGATCGACAGCGCGTACGCCGATATCAATGATTTTCGTACTCTCTAATCGGTTCGAATAGCGCTGTCGTAGCCGAGTCGGAATCGGTAGACGAAGAAGTACCCGGTAATAGATGTCTAAATGAGTATGTCCCCAAATTTCCGTCGCAATCGAGCTCGTTTTAATATACAACGGACGTTTGTAGCGTCTTTCATACTTTTCTTTCAATAAAAGGGCCATCTCATAAGATATACGATTAGGACGCGGAAATAAGACTTTTCCTAGATGGTAGATCCCCTGATTATCGACTCGAATGATTTGTGGTTCTAACCGATATCGAATCCAATAGCCGCGAAAACGGATCGTCTGCCATTTCAATACAATCACCTCTGAACGGATTATACCCTGTTCTGAAGTGATTGATGCCATTCTCGCACAGCATCTGTCATTTGCTGCGCAGCGAGTTGCCGATCTTCTTTAGCGAAAATTTCTGAAATGACGGCGTACCCTTCTAGCGGGATGGGAAGGGTGGAGACATTTGTTGCTGTGATTCCACCAATACCGATTAGAGGTAATCGTACGGCTTCCCGAATCGCCTGAAGCATCGTATGCGACATGGAATCAGCGTCCGCTTTGGATGACGTCGCAAATAGAGATCCCACGCCTAAATAAGAGGCTCCGTCTCGTTCTGCTTCAATCGCTTGTGCAACAGTGGCTACCGACACACCAATTACAGCATCTGGTAAAAGGCGACGTGCTGCGGTTAAAGGAATGTCTTCTTGTCCGATATGCAAACCAGCTCCGACGAGTAACGCGATATCGATCCGGTCATTGATGATCAAAGGAATGTCGTGTCGATCCGTCAGTCTCTTCAACCGAACTGCCTGATCGTAGAATTCCTTTCCTTGTGCGGTTTTTTCTCGTAGTTGCACGATCGTCGCACCACCTAAAACAGCTTCCTCAACGACCGTCTCGATCGCGACGCCAGGATGGTAACGACGATCCGTCACTGCATAGATGGAGTAATCAATTGACACGTTCTGTCACCTCCACCAGTTCTTGCTCCGTCATGAGGCTGATCGCATTGAACAATTCTCGTTTAAAATCACCAAGACCTTGCGCAGAGACTGCTTGTTCTCCTGCTTTTCCCATGACGAATGTTCCGTGAACAGCCGCCTCAAACGCCGTATATCCTGCGCCGAGGAAGCTCGCAATCAAGGAAGCCGTCATACAGCCCGTACCCGTGATGTCTCCTAGACGAGGTGTTCCTACATGTAATTCCATTTCGCGCGTTCCATCCGTGATATAGTCGTTCGGACCTGTCACGACGAGGACAGATTTGTGTTTGCGAGCGAATGCACGAATACTTTCTCGATCCATCATTGCATCTCCCGCAGCATCGACTCCCTTAGTTCGTCCGTCTTCCCCAAGTAACGTCTTGATTTCAGAAGTATTTCCTTTGATGACCGTACACCCGAGATTAATGAGTTCTTTAGAAAAGGCAGTACGTAATGTCGTTGCCCCTGCTCCAACTGGATCAAGAACGATCGGGACATTCAAACGTCCCGCTTCACCGGCTGCAAGTCGTTGAGCTGCTTGCATGTCTGCATCGATCGTACCAATGTTTAAGACAAGGGCTTGCGCGAGTCTAACCATCTCTTCTACTTCGCGAATGTCTTCCGCCATGACGGGTGATGCTCCAACAGCGAGTGTGACGTTTGCGCAGTCGTTGATCGTTACCGTGTTCGTCAGATGGTGAATGAGTGGTTTGTGTTCAAGAATGGTCGTAAACATGTGTATCCCTCCAAAGTGAATGAAAATGATGTGTCGGTCCAATACCTTGTCCGAGAGCAAATCCATGACGAATCGCCTCCGTGACATAGCTCTTTGCTTGTCTTACACTATCTGTCAAATCTTCTCCAAGCGCCATCCGCGCCGCAATCGCCGCAGATAAGGTACAACCAGTTCCATGAGTATGTTGATTGTCTAACCGTTCCGATGTGAAGCGGTGTTCTACTTCCCCATCAAACAACAAATCCGTCGCAGCTCCTGAGAGATGTCCACCTTTTAGTAATACTGCCCCTGTCTGTGTAGCTAATTGATGCATCGCCAGTCGCATTTCATCTAGATTGGTGACCGATCGTCCTGTTAAACGCTCCGCTTCCGGTAAATTTGGTGTGACGAGTGTCGCAAGCGGTAAAAGCTCCGAAATCAATGCTTGTTCGGCTTCCGTCCGTAATAAGGCATGTCCCCCTTTAGCGACCATGACGGGATCTAATATGATCGGAACTGTCTGTTTGCGGAGATGTGTAGCAATGACACGAATCGTCTGCGCATTCGAGACCATTCCGATTTTGATCGCATCGACACGAATGTCTGAGAAAATCGACGTTAACTGGGCATCTACGATTTCTGGAGATAACTCTTCCACCGCTTGAACACCCAGTGTATTTTGCGCCGTGACAGCTGTCAGGACGCTCATTCCATAAACGCCTAAAGCCGAAAAGGTTTTTAAATCTGCTTGAATCCCAGCTCCACCACCGGAGTCGGATCCTGCAATCGTCAGTACATGTTTCATGTTCTTTTCACCTTCCCATCGAGCAATGTAAGGGAGTCGTGACCGACAAAAAAAGCGTCGACCGCTGTAAAAAAGCAGTCGACGCTATACGAAAGCGTTATACACGCATTCCGGTATCCGTTCGGCTCAACTTTCCTACGCTGGTATTATCCAGTTCAGGTAATAGGGTCGAAAACAGATTGGTTTTCCTCTCAGCCGGATTCCTCCAGCTCCCCTAGTTGCTCAAGTATTCGTTTCGCCTTAACTGTAGCATAGCAGCAAAAAAAAACGAGCCGAAGCCCGTTTTTTGATTACAGATATGCCAATGGATTCACTGCATTCAGAGGAGAAGAAGCACTATATTGATAACCTCCGACATGTAGTTCGAAATGTAAGTGTGGTCCTGTTGAATTTCCTGTACTACCAAGTGTTCCGACTTGCTGACCTTGAGAGACCGTTTGTCCTGCATGAACAGATAATGAGCTCATATGAGCGTAAACCGTCGTATAGACTTTTCCATCCAAGAAATGCGAAATCATGACGTGGTTTCCGTAAGGTCCACCACCTGATGCTGTAATGACGGTTCCGGCTGCTGCTGCGACGATCGGAGATCCGACGGGACCTTTGAAATCGACGCCATTATGGAATGTATAACCATTTGCTCCACTAGCTGGTCCGAACCCTTGTGATACCCCACCAGAAGATGGTCGGACAAATTTCCCACCACCTGAAGCGATTGGTGTTGTATCTGAACTTGTTGATTCTGTATTCTTATTGGCTTGTTTTGCTGCTTGAGCACTTGCTTTAGCAGCTTTTTCAGCTGCCGCTTTCTCTGCTGCTGCTTTTTCAGCCGCTGCTTTAGCCGCTGCCTTCGCTGCCGCAATCGCACGTTCTTGCGCTTCGAGAGTCGCTTGCAGTTCTTTTGCGTCTAACAGTTCTGTCGTAAACTTCGTCTTCCCTTTTCGTAATTTTTTGAGTGTAGCACTACGCTCTTTCATTTGAGCTTTCAACGCTTTTTTTTGTTCAAGCAATACTTTCTTTTCTTGCATTTGCTCCGCTTTTTTCTCAACGAGTGCTTGTTTTGCTTCTGCTAATTTTTTTTGTGTCGCGATGTAATCTGAAATCATTTTATCATCTTGTTCAGCAATCTTTTTACCCGCCATGACTCGGCTGAATAAATCACCTAAATCCTTTGATCCAAAAATGACTTCTTCCCACTTAATCGAGTTTCCATCGTTTTCTTGGAAAACACGTAAACGATCACCGAGAAGTTCTTCCTGCTTCTGTAGCATCTCCTCGTAACGAACGATGTCTGCCTTTAACTCATCGATTCGATTGCTTAACTGTTTAATTTGTTTATTTTTTCGGAAACTTGGAAAATCTTTTCGTTAATCGCTGCGTCGATTCGATTGATTTGACGTTGTTCTTTTGAAATTTTAGCTTCTTGCTTTTTAATCTCTTTTTCTAATTTACGTTGTTCAGCGGCATTTTCTGCCTTTTTTTCTTTAATCGTTGCTGCCGCGATCGGTTGTGTACCTGTTGTAAGTAATGCCCCTAAAACAATGGTAGAAATTAGTTTTTTTAGCATATATCGTTTTCCTCACTTATGTATTTTCATTTTTTATTATAGTATTCAAGTTTCTCTCATATCTGAAATAGATTATAGCACCCTAATCGTTTCAAAAAAATTTCATTTACATTTCAAGTGAAAACGTTTTTTTGTAATATATATTTCTTATCAAATATAAAAAAAAGAATCGTTGCATATGCAACGATTCTTCACTGTTTAAAACATAGTCATTGGATTTACTGAGTTAGCTGGACCTGTTGCACTGTAGCTGTATCCACCAACGTGAATTTCGAAGTGCAAGTGTGGACCTGTTGAGTTTCCTGTGCTACCACGTGTACCGATTTGTTGACCTTGGCTGACGCGTTGACCTGCACTAGCGTTCAATGAACTCATATGTGCATAGACTGTCGTATATGTCTTCCCGTTCAATTGGTGAGCAATCATGATGTGATTTCCGTAAGGGCCGCCACCTGATGCTGTAATGACTGTACCAGTTGCAGCTGCAACGATCGGCGTGCCAACTGGACCACCGAAGTCAATCCCGTTATGGAACGTATAACCGTTTTCTCCGCCTGCAGAACCATACCCTTGTGTCACAGCACCAGCAGTTGGATGAATGAAGAGTCCGCCTGATGATGGTGACGGTTTAGGTGTCGCAGGAGCTGACGGTGCTGGCGCAGTTGGTGCTGGTGTAGATGGTTTTGGTGCCGATTGTTTCGTCGAACCAGAAGGTTTTGCTGATTGCGCTGCCTTCTCTTGTGCTGCTTGCTGAGCTGCTGCTTCTTTAGCGGCTTGTTGTTCCGCTTCTTTTTGAGCTGCTGCTTGAGCTGCTTCAGCTTCTGCTCGTGCTTTTGCTTCACGTGCCGCTTGAGCTTGACGTTCTTTTTCGATTCGTGCTTCACGTTCACGCGCTGCTTTTTCAGCTGCAATCGCTTTTTCTTGAGCGATCAAAATTTGCTGGACTTCTTTTGCATCCATCAATTGTGTTTCGAACTTTTCTTTTTTCTTACGTAGTTCTTTTAAGCGTTTGTTCCGCTCTTTTAATTGTGATTCAAGATCCGCTTGTTGACGTTTTAATTCTTTTTTCTCAACGACCAACTGCGCTTTCTTTTCTTTTACTTTTTGTTGCGCATCCGCTAATTGTTTTTGCGTATTTTGGTAATCCGTGATCATTTTATCATCTTGTTTTGAAATGGATTTCCCTGCCATGACACGGCTTACGAGGTCACCAACGTTTTTAGCGCCAAAGATGACTTCTTCCCATTTAATTGAGTTTCCATCATTCTCTTGCATGACACGAAGACGATCACCGAGTAGTTTTTCTTGGCGTTTTAGTTTCGCTTTATATTTCTCGATTTCTTTTCCAAGCTCAACGATTTCACGTTCTGTTGCTTTGATTTGACGATCTTTTGTTTCGACAGCAAAGATTTTTTCGTTCAACGCTTCGTCTAGTCGATTGACTTCTTGTTGTGTTTTAGAGATTTTTTTACCTTCTTGATTAACAGAAGACTCTAAGTTTTTTTGCTTTTTAGCATTGTCTTGTTGCTGTTGTTCGTTTTTGGCTTTCTGTTCACTTAAATCGTCTGCTGCTGCAAAATGAGGTGCTGATGAAAGAACCAGTGCGGAAACGATGAGCGACGCGAACGTTTTTTTCATGTAGTATTCCCTCTTTTTCTGTAGTATATGTTTTATGATTTATCGTAGAATATTTAAGTTAAATTTAAATTCTGTAATCTTTTTTCTTTTTATAAGAACGTTTTTGATTATAGCATTCATTCCTCTTCCATAATATTTCAGTGATATTTCAATTTAAATAAATCTTTCCTCTTCTATGTAATAGAAACATTTGGAAGGTAACTCATCGTTGCAACTTTGGAGTGTTTTTGGGAAACTGAAGCGAACAGAAGGAGGATGTCATATGAAATTAGACCACACTGGAATTGCCGTTCGCGACATGCAGGAAGCCATTTCATTTTATACAAACGTACTTGGAGGAACCTTAACAAAAGAGTACTCGAATCCTGCGCCTGGTGTTGCTTCCAATATTGCGGTCATCGAGTTCGATGATGCGCACATCGAGTTGTTAACGCCAACAAGTCCGGATAGTCCAATCGCTCGTTTTTTAAAACAACGTGGGAAAGGTGTCCACCATATTGCTTATCGCGTAGAGAATTTAGATCAAGCGATTGAAGAAGCAAAAAAACAAGGCTTAACATTTTTAGAAGATACGTATCGAACGACGCCGTTCGGACGACGACTGATTTATATGAATCCTCGTCATTCACACGGCGTCATTACGGAACTCTGTGATTATCCAAAAAAACCCTAAAAAATCAGCACTGCGTTATCGCAGTGCTGATTTTTGTTCTATACCATTAGCCAAGTTTTGCAACGATTTCCCGATTGAATGCAGGAATATCATCTGGTTGACGACTTGAGACGAAATTATCATCGACGACGACTTCTTCATCTGCAAAGTCCACACCAGCATTTTCTAAATCAATTCGAATTGATTTATAACCTGTCATTTTTCTTCCTTTGACGATTTTTGCATTAATCATCAATTGTGGTCCATGGCAGATTGAGAAAATTGGTTTTTTCGACATATCGAATTCTTCGACGAATGAGACAAAACGCTCGTCTTCTCGAAGTAAATCTGGTGAAAAACCGCCTGGAATAAGGAGAGCATCGTAGTCTGCTGCTGAAGTCTCATCAATCGAGAGATCAACATTTACTTTTGCCTCTTCCTGTTTGCCGACGAGTTCTGCACCTTTTTTAACACCAATGACAGTGATCTCGTGCCCTGCTTCTTTTAATGCATCAACCGGTCCTGTGAATTCTACATCTTCAAAATGATCGGCGAGTACGACTGCTACTTTTTTAGACATGTGATTCATCCCCCAAGTTGTTTGATTTAAATCGGATCTTCTCCGCGATCTCGTGGAGAAACCGTATCATCTGGCATTTCGTCTTTTCCTTTTAGGATTTCCTTTTGTTGCTCCTCTGTCAGTTTCCGTTCTTTATCCGACAGACGATCCCGTTCATCTTCAAACTCTTCATTTGGACGATCGGTTTCTTTCGGTGCCATGGAAAACCCTCCTTATGATTCGTCATGATTCGTCATGATTCGTCGATTATGCTTATAGTGAATCGACGACTTTAACAGAAAGATCAACATCAATGTTGCCACGTGTCGCTTTTGAGTACGGGCAGAAATTGTGTGTCTTCTCTAGTAAGTCTTCGGCTTCTTCCTGCGATACGCCAACGACCTCGACGACGAGTTTCGCTGCAATTTTTACACCGTTATCCGCTTCATCCTGTAAGAGGCTGACTTCTGAATTCGTCCGCGTCTCGACTCGTTTTTTTGCTTGGCGCGCCATTAAGTTATAGGCACCATCAAAACAAGCGGCATATCCTGCTGCGAATAACTGTTCCGGGTTTGATGTCGGAATGTCTTCTTTGCCTTTTGTTCCTGGCATGACTAAATCGAGATTAATGACGTTATCGTCTGAAGCGACTTTCCCGTCGCGACCACCGACTGCAGATGCACGTGAAGTAAGAATGACGTTTGACATGATAGAAAACCCCTTTTCCTGTTGAATTAAAAAATGCTTTTTTTGCCACATAGACAGTAATACCCGTCACTGAGGGAGATAAACACAAGATGTGTCTATCACCTTAGCTAATCATTTTTTAAGTAGACAAAAAAAGACGATGAACTCGAAGTTCATCGTCTTGCACATTCTATTTCTTATCCAATCTCTTCTGTTGCAGTTTCTTCTTGATCAGGCAATTGAAGATAAATCGATTTCACTTGATGATTATCGACTTCCATGACTTTGATCGTGTATTCCTGATAGCGGAATTCTTGACCACTCGACACTTCCGTATCCTGTGCCATGACCCAGCCACCAATCGTATCGATGTCTTCTTCTTCGATTCCTAAGTTAAAGCGTTCATTTAGGTCATCAATCAAGACACGGCCTGAGATGCGGTATAATCGCTCATGAATTTGTTCGATATCTGCTTTCTCATCTTTATCGAATTCATCTCGGATTTCTCCGACGATTTCTTCCAAGATGTCTTCCATCGTGATGACACCAGCCGTACCACCGTATTCATCGATGACGAGTGCCATCGGTGTCCGTTCCACCTGCATTTTCAGCATGGCATCTTGAAGCGGCGAATATTCGGATACAATCGGCAAGTTGTGGATGTAATAGCTTAATGCTTTTCCTTTATTCGCCATATGATCCGTAAATAATTGTTTCGCATTGATGAAGCCAAGGATTTTATCCTTATCTCCTTCTTCCGCTACTGGGTAACGTGTGAACTGATACTCTTCAACGAGGCGAATGATGTCCTCCATCGATGCATCGTTCGAAATCGTGATTAAGTCCGTCCGCGGTAACATGATGTCTTTCGCGATCCGCTCATCGAACGAGAAGATGTTCTGCATGTAGGAAAGCTCAGTCTGGTTGATTTCTCCACTCTTATAACTCTGTGTCATGATGATTTTAATCTCTTCTTCAGAATGGACTTCTTCGTGTCCCGCTGGCTCGACGCCAAACAACCGAAGAATGATTCGTGCTGAACCGTTCAATGTCCAGATGAAAGGTTTCATGATTTTACCGAACCAATATAGTGGTGGCGCGAGTAACATCGTGATCGCTTCCGTTTTTTGAATCGCTAAAGATTTTGGAGCAAGTTCTCCAAGCACGACATGAAGAAACGTTACAATCGAGAATGCAAGAACGAACGAAATGATCGTCGAGACGGAGTTCGGAATGTCAATCTCTTCGAACAACATACCGAGAATCGCACCTACCGTTGATTCTCCTAACCACCCGAGACCAAGCGCTGTCACGGTAATTCCAAGTTGACAGGCCGATAAATAATAATCCAAATTCTCAAGTAGCCTCTTCGCCACTTTCGCAGTCTTGCTTCCTTCTGTAATCAACTGATCGATTCGAGACATTCGCATTTTGACGACCGAAAATTCGGCAGCTACAAAAAAAGCGGTTAAGACGATGAGTAGTGCAATGACGAGTAGCCGAATGATGATCGTCGTCGTGTCGAATGTCTCCATTGAGTGTGTACTGTCCAATCGTTTCCCCGAAGAAAGGGGATTCACCTCCATTAATATAAAGCCAGATGCCGAGGCATCTGGTGGTTTACAGCAAAAAGAAGCTTCAGACTTTCAAAGCTTCCCTACTTTTTCATATTCATACTATAACGGAACTTTCATAAAATGTGTACTTGAAGACATCATTTCAGACCGTCAGACGACATAGAGAATAAAGATTACGATCATGAGTAACATCGCGATTCCCTTTAATAAGGCACTTGATAAGATACCAAGGACTGTTCCGATCCCAACTGAAACCGAGGTTTGCCATGTTTTTTTACTAATGATTTTTTCCGTCAAGATGGCAAAGACAAACGGGAAAATTAATAATCCGATACCTGGCAAAATAAACGGTCCCGCAATCAATCCGACTGTCGTTGCAATCTTAGCCGCTTGTGAGCCTCCTCGTCGATCGACGGTGTAGGCGCTGACGAGATAATCGAGCGTAAATAAGAGAATGATGAAAATCGCTTGAATCACCCAAAAACTAATCGATAGTTCAGAGAACCCGAATCCGAATCCATAAATCAAAAAACCAACTACTAAAATCGGCGCACTTGGGATGATCGGATACACGAGACCTGCAAAAGCGACTAGAAAACAGACGACGATCAGACTCCATAACAAGATTGTCACTTTCTATTCCTCCCTTCTTTTGATTCTCTTGCCCTTTTTACGTCGAAGGGGAGACAAAAGTTTCATTCAACGCCCGATGGATTTGATTTTGTAAAAAATCACGATCCCAGTCGTTCATTGTTTCAAAATGTACTTCCGAACAGATGTATGGAATGAATCGTTGAATCGTTTCATAGTGAGCAGGTAAGGCTTGTCGCTTCATCGTTCCAAGCGACTCGAGCATCGTTGCGAGAACTGAAATATCCTCTGCTCCGTAATGTCGGAGTTGATAAAACGTCGTGTACAACAATTGTTGGTAGGTTTCCCTGACGACGATATGTTGCTGGTCCTTTCCAACAACTAGTACACCATCTGGTATTACGGCATACTGTCGCATTAAGTCACCAATGATCCGAACCGCATGTCTCGCTGTATTCGGATCATTGATTCCTGGAGAAATCGCACGTAAAGCAACTTCACTTAATTTTTCAAGAACAAATGCAAAATCCTGTTCTGAAGATTTCGTCGGTCCAATTAAGATACTTTCATTGATATCCCGGCAAGTCGCCCGTCCGATGGCTTCTCCCTCTGTTACGAATGAGCCGACCGTTCGATCAATATACACGCGGTCTTTCTGATCAAAAGCATCATAATCGACTGCTTGAATATATCCGGTTCGAGTTGCCTGAATAAGATGTGGATAATTTGTCGTCATCTTTCTTTCAGTAATCTTTTGTTCTCCCGATTCTAGATGTTCGACTTGCCGTTTCAATAATTCGTTCCCTTCTTCGTGTAATCGATCCAGTAATGTCGTCACGCGAATCGACTGGCTGACGATATGAATGAATGCGACGAATGCCACGATCGATATCAACACGACGAGAACCGCTACTGTTGAAGCGACGACACTCGTCTTCAAAGCCGGACGAAGAAAAAAGAGCATCGTCATCGAGTAACTGACCGCTCCAATGAATATACCGAAGATGTGTTGCACTTGCCGATTCTCGATGAAGTTAGGCAATGTTCGTGGTGAGAATTGTGATGAATAGGTCGTCAATACGACAAGAATGGTCGAGAACGTGAACGTCATCATGGCGAGCAGTCCGGTAAAAACCGAACTATGGATCGTCTGCGCTAAGCCAAGTGTCGTTTGCCACTCTTTTGGAAACCAGTCTGATACATACACATCCAACCACGTCACGATTCCCGTCAAACCAATCCCAATGAGACCATATAACAATGGCCACCACCAGTTGATTTCTCGAGACAGGACTTTCAGCTTCTTCAAAATAAAATCCCTCCTTTTTATAGCACTATATTGATTGAATTCCTGATTTAAAGCGCTTTAAAACCCATCTGCCTGACTGATTTTGAGCAATATATTTGGTCGAAGTGCACGGATGTGTTTTACTTCTTTTCATAACGTGAATAACTTAATTGTTATGAAAACGAATGGGAGATGAAATGATATGGCTCAACAAAACGAAGCAACATTGCATACAGATTTCACGAAGATTTATATTGACGGTCAGTGGCGCACAGGCGCAAGTGACAGCAACATGACGAACACGAATCCTTTCACGGGTGAAGAGCTCTTTACAATCTCTGCAGCGAATCAACAAGATTTAGATGACGCATATGAAGCGGCTCAAGTCGCTCAAAAAGACTGGGCGAAAGTTCCTGCCTTAAAACGCCAAGGCTTGATCGAAAACTTCTTGAAAGTCTTGTACGAGGAGAAAGAAACGATCATCGAATGGTTGATTAAAGAGTCAGGAAGTACACGTATTAAAGCGGAAGGCGAATTCCTTGCTTCTGTCTTGATCGTCAAGGAAGCTGCGACATTCCCACTTCGGATGCACGGTGAAATTCGTCCATCGGTCGTACCAGGTAAAGAAAACCGGATCTACCGTAAAGCACTTGGCGTCATCGGTGTCATCAGTCCATGGAACTTCCCGTTCCACTTAGCTGTACGGTCGATCGCTACTGCTATTGCCATCGGGAACGCAGTCGTTGTCAAACCAGCTACGGACACACCTGTTTCAGGCGGATTGATTTTTGCTAGTCTGTTTGAAAAAGCTGGATTGCCAAAAGGTGTCTTGAATGTCATCGTCGGTCGCGGTTCAGAAATCGGTGATGCTATCGTCGAACATCCTGTACCACGTTTGATTTCATTCACAGGATCAACTGAAGTAGGTCGTCATATCGGTGAACTTGCTGGTAAACATCTAAAGAAAACAGCGCTTGAACTTGGCGGAAACAACGTCTTCGTCGTACTTGATGATGCTGATCTCGATCGTGCGGTCGAATCTGCTGTCTACAGCAAGTTCTATCACCAAGGTCAAATTTGTATGTCGACGAACCGAATTCTCGTCGCTTCTTCGATACATGATGAATTCGTCGAAAAATACGTCGCTCGTGTAAAAGAGCTACAATACGGTGATCCATCACATGAGCGGACACAAGTCGGACCGCTCATCAACCAATCACAAGTTGAACGGATTCTTGAAGATCTCGAGAAAACAAAAGCTGCGGGTGCAACCGTTCGTGTCGGCGGCGAAGCAAAAGATAATGTCATCGCACCTACTGTCGTCACTGGTGTTACGAATGATATGCCACTCGCTAAAAATGAAATCTTCGGACCAGTTGCTGTCATCATCCCGTTCGATACGGATGAAGAGGCACTCGAAATCGCGAACTCACTTCCATACGGATTGAGTGGCGCTGTCCATGGTTCTTCTATTGAACGCGCGACTGCCTTTGCGCTTGAAGTCGAGACAGGTATGATTCACATCAACGATCAATCGGTCAACGATGAGCCACATATGCCATTTGGTGGTGAAAAAGATTCAGGACTCGGTCGCTTCAACGGTGAGTGGGTACTTGAAGAATTCTCGACTGTCCAATGGTTGTCTGTCATGCACGATCGTCGTCAATACAAACCATTCTTCGAGTAATATATGAGTAGGGTTTTCCCCCTACTCTACATAATTTTGTTAAGGAGTGATTCCACATGCCGTTATTACGATTCGACGTCATTGAAGGACGTTCAGAAGAAGAGTTAAAAACGTTACTCGACACCGCACACGATGCGATGGTCGAAGCATTTGATGTGCCGGAGCGCGATCGTTATCAAATCGTGCATACGCATAAAGCACATGAGATGGTCATTCAAGATACAGGACTTGGATTTGAACGGAGTAAAGATATCGTTCTTATTAGTGTGACGAGTAAAACGCGGACGGAAGAGAAAAAACAACGTCTCTACCACTTACTCGCCGAACGCTTACAAGCAAACTGCGGACTCGCACCGACTGATTTGATGGTGTCGATCGTCGAAAATGATGCAGCCGACTGGAGCTTCGGTCTTGGCGAAGCACAGTTTTTAACGGGTAAACTATGATCGTCTGTAAATAGAACAAAAAGGGACATATGTTATCGGTAATTTCCGGTAACATACGTCCCTTTATTTGTTCTTACTTCATTAAACAAAAGAGAACCTTCACATGACTTACTCCTTCGTTTCTTCCGCCTTCTCCCGCGGATTTTCCCGTTGCAGCGGTGCTTTCCAACTAAATTGATCAGGTTCTGGAACGAAATCGAGACCACCTGGATGAAACGGTTGGCACCGTAACAATCGACGCGTCGTCAAATAACTCCCTTTTACTGCACCATGACGTTCAATCGCCTCCATCCCGTAATGGGAGCATGTTGGATAAAATCGACATGTGGCTGGCTTCATGGGAGAGATGACTTTCTGATAAAAACGAATTCCTCCCATTAAGACACGTTTCATAACGTCCCTTCTTTCCTCTTTTTTTCTAGTGTAACGCATCTGTCCATCATTTTCAGATGTTCTGCCTTATACTAAAAGCAGATTTAAAAGAAGGATGTGTTGAGATGAAGGCATTAACTTTCCACGAATTTGGAGGTTCTGATGTATTACGCTTCGAAGACGTGCCAACGCCAACAATCACTGAACAGGAAGTTCTGATTGAAATGAAAGCGATCGGTCTGAATTTTGCAGACATCTATCGCCGAAAAGGAAACTATCATTTAGAAGGTCAGCCTCCCTATATTTTAGGGTATGAAGGAGCTGGAATCATCACAGCGGTCGGTGCAGGCGTTTCAACATTCCATGTAGGTCAACGAGTTGCTTTTGCGGACGTTCCGCTTGCGAACGCTGAGTACGTCGCAGCACCCGTTGATAAATTGATTCCGCTTCCTGATAGTATCTCATACGAAACAGCAGCTTCTGTCTTATTACAAGGGTTAACAGCGCATTATTTAACTCGAGATAGCTATCATGTCCAACCGGGAGATGTCGTCTTAGTGCACGCAGCCGCCGGTGGCGTTGGGCAGTTGTTGACACAGCTCATTCGGTTGCTTGGGGCAACTCCGATTGGATTGACGTCTTCTCCTGAGAAAGCACGGATCGCTAAAACTGCTGGCTGTGAATCTGTCTATTTATATTCCGAGAACTGGGTCGAGCACGTACTCGCGCAAACTTCTGGTAAAGGGGTCGATGTCGTTTATGAGTCTATCGGTTCTACCTTAATGGATAGTTTCCATGTCACAAAAGTCCATGGAACAGTTGTCTTCTACGGTATGGCAGGCGGTGATCCTGCACCTGTTGATCCCCGCTTTTTGATGGATACGTCCAAAACATTGACGGGTGGTGATCTTTGGAACGTATTAACATCTTCTGAAGAACGCATCCGTAGATCGGGTGAACTGTTTGATTGGATTCTATCTAATCATCTCACCCTGTCTTCGCCTACAACATTCAGATTATCTGATGGCAAAGCAGCACATGACTTTTTAGAAAGTCGACGCAGCACAGGAAAACTACTTTTGCTCCCTTAACTCGCTTTTTTCGAGACGACTCCCTGCGAGTCGTCTTTTTTATGTGAAATCAAGATTATCGATTGCTTTTTTTTAATGAAGAGAGTAAAGTAAACCTCATCAAAACCTAAAACTCAAATTAGTTTTGAGTTTTAGAAAGGGGATTTGTATTTATGTTTCGCTCAGAATGGAAGAAATTGAAGAGTCCGATGATGATCGTCGTCATTCTTGCCCTCATCCTCGTGCCATTTCTCTACAACTCCATCTTCTTATCTGCATTCTGGGACCCATACGGTCGTACAGAAGATATTAAGGTTGCTATCGTCAACGAAGACAAAGCAACGAAGTTTAAAGGAGAAAAAGTCGACATCGGGGATCAGTTCGTCGACAAACTCAAAAAAAATGATGATTTTGATTGGCAGTTCTTGTCTCAGGACAAAGCCGAAAAAGAACTACGCGACGGAAAAGTCTACATGACGGTTGTCATCCCGAAGAATTTCTCTAAAAATGCAACGACACTACTCGATGATCATCCAAAAAAGATTGAGTTGGAATATTACTTGAACCCAGCCAAAAACTACTCGGGCACACAAATTTCGAGTACGGCTGCCAAACAATTAAACGAAAAGATCCGTAAATCCGTGACAAAACAATACAGTAGTGCGATCTTCGGTGCGTTAAAGAAAATTGCAAACGGTATGGAAAAGGCATCGGACGGTTCTTCTAAACTAGAAGATGGCAACCACAAAACAGCGGATGGTGCTAAAACACTGGCTACGAACCTCGGAAAACTTGCGGATGGCAGTCTGACACTATCTGAAAAGCTCGGGGAAGCAAATCAGGGTTCAAAAAAACTCAGTGACGGTGTCACGACACTCGACGAAAAAACTGCTCTCTTCGCTCAAAAAACGGGTGAGTTGTCTTCTGGGTTGAACACGCTAGACGAAAATGGTGGTAAGTTGCAAGCCGGTGCCGCTCAACTAGAAGACGGAGCAACAAAACTCAGCGGTGGCTCGACACAAGTCCGTCAAGGGGCAGAGCAACTGGCTGCGGGTACGGCTCAGCTCAACGAAAAAATTCCTCAGTTGACGGACGGATTAAATCAACTGGACGAGAAAGCTCAGGCAGCTAATGCATTATTAAATCAATTGAATCAAGATGCTGCACAATCTAAACAAGATCTACGTGCGCGTCGAGAAGCGCTTGAAGCAAATGCCGCTCAACTAAAACAAGTTATTTCCGCTTCTGATCAATTATCAGATGAGGAAAAACAAACGTTACTTGGAACAATTGGAACATTAGAAGAAAATATTAAAAGCCTCGCTGCGCAAGAAGGGGCAATCGATCAAAGTCTTGCTCAAGCAACCGAAGCGACGAAAAAAATCGGTCAACTTGCTGCAGGCGGTAAACAAGTCGAGTCCGCCGTATCGCAACTGAACGCAGGTCAAGTAAAACTTGTCGACGGTGCGAAACAAGTCGAATCTGGCGCACAACAATTAGCAAGCGGACAACAGACATTCAATGAAAAACTCGGTCAGTATACTGCGGGCGTGCATAAAGCGGCAACAGGCGGGGCACAACTAGCTGACGGTGCGAACCAGTTGTCTGATGGCACACACCAACTCCAAACAGGAGCTAGCGCGTTAACTAACGGATTAGGTCAATTGGCATCTGGTTCAACTACGATTACAGACGGTATCGGCAAAACGACCGATGGGGCTTCAAAAATCGCGGATGCCAATACGAAACTTGAAGATGGGGCTAAAACGTTGAAGGATGAGCTTAGCAAAGGGGCTAAGGACGCAACTGTCAAGCCTACGAAAGAGCGGGATAACATGCTGGCAGAACCTGTCGTCTTAAAAGAACATGACTATTCGACGGTCAACAACTACGGTTCTGGTTTATCAGCTTACATCCTTAGTATCGCCTTATTCGCAGGTGCCTTGATGTTCTCGTCTGTCTACCAGATTCGTCCAGAACATGGCGAGAGTCTGACATGGCGATTCCTCGTCGGTAAATTATCACTCATCTTACCGATCGGCGCATTACAAGGTGTCGCAGCAGCTACGGCCATCGTCTATGTTCTCGATTCTGATGTCGCGAGCGTTCCTGCACTCTACGGATTCGCTGCCTTAACAGGTATGACGTTCATCACGATTCTGTTCACGCTCGCGATGCTACTTGGTCGCGTCGGACAATTCCTTGCCTTCCTACTACTTCTGCTTCAAATCGGTGGTAGTGGCGGTACGTTCCCAGTCGAGATGACGCCAAGCTTCTTCCAAGCGATTCACGCCTTCTTACCAATGACGTATTCAGTCGGTGGATTCCGTGAAGCCCTTGGACTCGGTGTGACGGACACTCTCATCTCAAATAGTCAAGTCCTCGCGACCATCCTAGTCGTCGCATTGATCATCAGCTTCGTTGGAGGGCTCGGAGCCAAGCGGATTCTACTCTCAACGAAAGTGAGACGAAAACAACATGACACAGTCTGATAAAGAAACACTGATACTAGACTCAGCGATGGCTTGCTTTTCTGAACTTGGTTATAAGGGTACGACGATCGAGCGTGTCGCCCGACGCGCTCACGTCGGAAAACCGACCGTCTACCAACTGTTTGAAAGTAAACTCAACTTGTTCGAATCGCTCGTAACCCGTGTGCTGCAAGAGATGAAAGAAGAAGCAGAACGCGCTTACGTCGAACATGCGACGGTAGAAGAAAATAAGCAAGCAATGATCGATGCTATCGTCTATCATCAGCAACAACATTTGTTCATTCTTCAAATCATTGAAGAAACACGTAATCTCAAATTACAAGAAATGCAGGAACTACGGACACGTATCGAACGGCATGTCGTCGAATATCTTAAAACGCTCCTTGAGACTCGCCTTGGACAAAATGATCGTGACGTACCAGTAGATGTCACAGCATTTCTGATTTTCCGGACGTATATCGCATTGATTGCCGAATGGCCATCGATTGCGCATCCACTTGAGCTCGATACGATTCGTCGTGCCATGCTACGTATTTTATGAATCAAAAAACCGCCGGTCAGTGGATCGGCGGTTTTTCATATTCTCGATTCTTTTCTAAATTCCGTGCCGTTTGACTAGAAGTAACTGTTTTTTCATCCTTCAAAGTACCAAATAACCAATCTCCCACCGGATTCGATACACCAAACCAATAGTGTTCATTTTTGAAATGATGTAACAGATGCGTCTTTTTCATCCATTTCCCAAAGCGTGTTCTCGGTTTCAGCGGAACGTGTGCCACGTAATGTTTCCATTCATACACAAGCAACATGACGATCAATCCACTCGCGGCTGCAGCTGTCGAAACGACAGATTGCGTCAGAAAATAGGTCAGCGCCGCAAAGAAACCAAGATTCGGCAAGGAATACCAGACCGGTAAAAACAACAGATGCAGTTCATTCGGATGCGCATGATGATCGTAATGAAGTCGTTTCAATAATTTTCGTCCAAGCACATTTTTAGGCGGTGGTAAATGGAACAAAAAACGATGCGTCAAATATTCACTGAAACTAAAGACGATCAATCCAAGACAAAAGAACAGTAAAATTGACCAATGAAACGGCTGAGCAAGGACATAACTACTGACCGCAATCAGTAATACGAGCATGATCAAAATATCCGGAAACAGAAAAAAACGACGATAGATATTTAACATAGGTGCCTTCCCCTTTCTCTTTCGTTACAGCATATAATCGTACGTTCATCGATTCGTCACGTTTTTTACTTCAAGTCGTGTAATCATTCTCGCTCCCTCCCTTATACTAAATAGAGAATGGAGTGATGATCACTTTGAGTTTATCGACCGGAATCATCTTCGTGTTACTCGCCTATACACTCATGTCGCTTTACGACATGTGGCAGGTATACCGGATAACGAGCAAACTTTGGATGTTTGTATTGTTTCTTGCAACATTAATCAGTCTCATCGTTGCCTTTTTTGTGGCCCCTGTCCTTACGCTATTCTTTTACTGGTCACGCCATCCATTGAAACGAAACATCGGTATCGTGTTACTGATTGTCGTATGTCTCATCTCAATCATGACAAAACTGTCGTCTTGATTGAATTCCTTCATGAATGTCTCATGAAGGTTTTTTCATGTTCTACTACCGAAGAAGAGTCGGCGCATCAACTCACGTTCCGGCATCTCCGTCGTATTGAGGACGTCTAAAAATGGTCGATCATCATATGAAAGCTTCAGGATTTCTGAACGGACTTGATCCTTCTCCCAATCAATGATTGCTACTGGAGCAATAGCTGTTTGCTGACATCCAAGTGCACCTGGATTAATAAAGAGCGTTTGCTCTGTCTCGACTTGTTGCGCTGGATGATGATGACCGAAACCAATGATCCGCGCCTCACTTCCAGCAAACAAGGCGGATAAGTTATCTTTTGTTCCATCCATTGCTTGCTTTAAGGGTTCTTCACCAATCTTCTTCGTCTGATCGGCATAAGCATAGTGCGTCAGGTGCATCGATTGTTCCTGATGCATGATATTTAAGACACGCGGTAAACGTTCCAAATACTTTTTATTTTCTTGTGTCAACGTATCCACGATCCATTGGTGGTGCTCTTTCGCATGGCGGTAACTATCGGGATAGGTCTCCCCATGGATTAAAGCAAGGACACATTCATCATGGTTCCCAGAAATCGTTTGAATATCAGGTCGTTGCTTCAATAGATCAATGACTTCATTATGTTCTGGTCCAATGCCGACAAGATCACCGAGACAATAGACGGCATCGATATCTGATTGTTGATCAAGATAGGACAAAACCGCACGCAAAGCTGATGCATTGCCGTGAATATCTGTAAAAAGCATGACTTTCATGTAAACGCCTCCATTGTTGGTACATTAGGATTTCCAGATGATACCGTGAATTCCTGTCAGATTTCAGGAAAAAATAAATTGTCAGAAAATATTGATTATTATTCAAGAGCATGTTAGGCTTAGAAAAATTCACAGAGAGGGGCACGATCAAATGATTCCGACGCAACAGCCATTTAACCAAGCCGGACGACTGATTATTCTATGCATGAGGGACTGAAAACTTTTCCGATGATGAAACGGAAATGATTTTTGGGCCCTTCTTTCGATGCATCGAATGAGGCGCCCGCACAGAATGAGTGGCGCCTATCCCAAAAACGGATAGGCTTTTTTCATGGCAAAAAATAGAGATAGATAGAGAGAGGATGACAACGTTGAAAGAATATGCGATGGATCGAATGGTAAAAGTATCAGCTGGAATGGCAAATGCCGTTCTTGTAACACTTGGTGTCGGACTTCTGATTGAGACACTCGGAAATCTTCTACATATCCAAATGCTACTGACGATTGGTGGTGTCGCAAAAGTACTACTCGCCCCTGCACTTGGTGCCGGTATTGCCTTTCAGCTTGGAGGAAACACACTTGTCCTGTTCAGCGCGATGATCGCAGCAACGATCGGTGGTGCCGCGCTTCAATCAACTGCTTCTGGACTCGTTCTTGTACCCGGTCAGCCGATCAGTGCGTTACTCGCAGCTGCCGTCGCTGTATACGTCGGAAAACGCATGACTGGAAAAACGAAATTTGACATGATGGTCATCCCGATGAGCGCTGTCCTTGCTGGCGGCGTGACTGGAATCGGTGCTGCTGCCGTCACGACACCACTCCTTACAAAATTCAGTGCCATGATCACAGCATCCGTTGAATCATCTCCAATCGCAACTTCTCTTGTCATCGCACTCATCTTTAGTGTCTTATTGATGTCTCCTGCTTCGTCCGCTGCACTCGCTATCGCTTTGCAACTTGATCCTGTAGCAAGTGCCGCTGCGCTGATTGGCTGTTCCGCTCAATTCGTCGGCTTCACGTTGATGGCATACCGTCAGACGGATCCAGGTGGTTTGATTGCTTCATTCTTTGTAACACCTAAAGTACAATTCCCGAATATCGTTAAAAATCCTCGTCTGGTCGTTGCACCGTTTCTCGCAGCGATGATTTCAGCTCCTGTCGCGACGCTTCTTCTCTCTTTGAAAGTACCGTACGAACTCGCAGGACTTGGATTAAATTCGATGATTGCCCCACTCAATATTTTCGTCAACCAAGGTCCTCAGGCGTTCCTCGTCTTCTTCTTGACTGGTGTCGTTCTACCTGGTGTCTTGACGCTCGTCTTCTATCGATTGACGACTGTCGCAGGGTGGACAAAGCGCGGCGATCTTCATCTTGAAATTCAATAAAACAATTTACCTCCCTTCCAACTATTCCTGATTGATTTCGGGAATAGTTTTTTAACGCAAAAAAAAATCGTCCCTTCGAAAAGGAACGATTTCGGTATGATTCTGACTGGGCTCGAACCAGCGACCTCTACCCTGTCAAGGTAGCGCTCTCCCAGCTGAGCTACAGAATCATGCTGTGTTGTTACTGGGTATATTTTTATTATAGCAGCATATCGAAAAGTGTAAAGCCTTTTTCATAAAAAAAATTATCTTTTTCCAAAAAGATCTTTTTAAATAAAAACAGTTTTAAAGTTGCGGGTTCTATGAGTGTCCTCTACTATGTAAATAAGCACATATAAAAAGAAAGGAGCGTTCATATGAACTTTTTAACCCGATTTAGTTTGAAGAACTCGGTTGCTGTCTTCATCATTGCAATCCTATTGATTTTAGGAGGCGTGTATTCCTTCTCACAATTAAAAGTTGATCAGTTCCCGGAAATCGAGTTTCCTCAGATTTCAATCGAAGCGGTTTACCCTGGTGCATCACCTGACGATGTCGATAAACAAGTCGTCTCAAAGCTTGAAACTTCCCTTAAAGGAATTGAAGGGGCTACCAAGCTAACAAGTTCTTCTTATGAAAGTATCGGTATCTTAAACATCGAATTCCCGTTCGATACCGATATGGATAAGGTCGAACAACAAATCGATGCTGCCATCCAAGATGCGAATCTACCGGAGGAAGCAACGACGAAATTAAATCGTCTGTCCTTTGGATCGTTCCCGATCTATAATATCTCCTTCTTTAGCAAGGATGGTAAAGACATCGAAAAAATCCTTAAGGAAGACATCGAGCCTGAACTTAATAAGATTCCAGGCATCAACAGCGTGTCGGTTGGTGGCTATAAGGATGATCTCGTTCAAATCACCGTCGATAAGGAGAAAGCGACGGAAGCGGGTCTCTCGCTCTCAAGCATCAAGGAACAAATCAATGGAAAGTATGTCTCGTTCCCATCTGGTCAGCTATCAGAAAACGATTCGAAAATTCCGATTCGTGTTGAGGAAAAACTAGAAAATCTAGATAAACTAAAAAATCTACAATTGACACCTGCTACAGGTGCAGCTAGTTCATCAAGTAACGGTCAAACAGGTGGTTCATCTGCTGGCGGTCCACCACAAGGGGCAACGCAAGGACCACCAAGTACAACAGGTGGTGCAGCTGCAGATCAGGCGTCTGAACCTGCAGAGCCGATTCGCCTAGAGGATATCGCAAAAATCGAAGCCGTCTCACAACAAAGTGAAAAAACACGTTACGATTTAAAAGATTCCTTATCGATGGCAATCACGAAAAAACAAGATGCCAATACGGTCGAAATCGCAGATGAAGTCACGAAGATCCTCAATAAATATGACGACCAAGTCGACTATACGATTGGGATTGATTCAGCGAAGGATATCGAGGAGTCCGTTGCGACACTCGTCAAAGAAGGATTACTTGGTGCCCTCTTCGCATCACTCGCTGTACTCTTATTCTTGCGGAACATCCGCGCGACGATCATCGCCATCGTCTCGATTCCATTGTCATTACTCATCGCCGCTATCTTCTTGAACTGGCAAGATATCTCCCTGAACATCATGACACTTGGTGGGATGGCTGTTGCAGTCGGTCGTGTCGTCGATGATAGTATCGTTGTCATCGAGAACATCTTCCGGCGCGTCCGAAAATCCGAATCCGGTATGACGGATGAGATCATCGAACAATCGACAAAAGAGATTCTAAAAGCAATCACGTCATCAACGCTGACGACCGTCGTCGTCTTCCTGCCGATTGGATTTGTCGGTGGGATTACTGGTAAGTTCTTCTTACCGTTCGCTTTGACGATTATTTTCTCATTACTTGCTTCACTACTCGTTGCGATCACGATCGTACCGATTCTCGCGAAATTTGCCTTCAAGAAGGTACCAGCAGAAGAAAAAGAAGGCGCTCTCCAACGTTGGTATGGAAAGCTGATTGAAAAATCACTCTCGCACAAGGCGATCATCTTGGTCGTATCGTTCGTCCTTCTCGGTGGTTCCCTAGCGATCGTACCGCGTCTCGGATTTACGTTCATTCCGAACGAGGCATCGAAAACCTTGACGGCATCGCTCGAACTTCCAGCTGCCACATCACTTGAAAAAACAAGTGACGTCTCGTTTGAGATGGAAAAAATGTTTGATAAAGAAAAAGCCATTGCTGACGTGACGACTTCTGTCGGAGCACGTGACTTCACGACAGGCTTACGTCTCGATAATAAAGCAAGTTACTTCTTGAATCTAAAAGACGGTGTAAACGTCGAGAAAACGATCAAGTCACTTGAAACACAGATGGAAGACATCGCTCAAGATGAAAACGTCGATGTCAAAATCAGTGTGGCTGAACTATCGACAGGTGGTCCTCCGTCGAATAACAACGTCGATGTCGACTTGTTCTCGAACGACCTCGAAGCTCTTCAAGAGGCGGCAAAACTCGTCGAGGATAACATGTCGAAAAATAATGATTTGAAATATATCACGAACAACTTCAGCGAAAAACAAAAGCAGTATCTCGTAGAAATCGATCCTGAGAAAGCAAGTGATCGCGGACTATCTGGTTTCCAAATTCTCGGTACCGTCAACGATCAAACGAAGCCAGTCACGGTCGGAACGCTCAATCTCGACAATAAGGATCAAGACGTACAATTATCTTATGAAGAAGGACTCGTCTCGAAAGAAGATCTCGAAGATGTCCAACTCTTCTCAGCAAACGGTCCTGTCGCTTTAAAAGATGTTGCGAATGTCAATGAAGTCGAGACCTTCACATCGATTCAGAAACTCGACGGAAAAGTATATGCTCGCGTATCTGGACAAGTCAAAGGAGACGACGTTCAAAACGTTTCGAACGCTGTAAAAGCTGACGTCGAAAAAATCGATTTACCAGACGGTGTCTCACTGACAAGTGGTGGCGGAAATGACGATACGGTCGAAATCTTCCAATCACTCGGAATTGCGATCGTCGTTGCAATCGGACTTGTTTACCTGACAATGTTGATCACATTCGGAAAAGCTCGGATTCCGTTCATCATCTTGTCCTCTCTGATTTTTGTTCCGATTGGTTCACTCGTCACGCTCTTCCTTGCGAATGAACCATTGTCTGTTAGTGTCATGATCGGCTTCCTGATGTTGATCGGAATCGTCACCACGAACGCAATCGTTCTCGTCGACCGCATTGGTCAAAACGTCGGACGTGGTATGCCGATCCGCGAATCATTGATTGAAGCTGGTAAAACGCGATTACGCCCAATCCTAATGACCGCATTTGCAACAATCATGGCATTGGTGCCTCTCGCATTAACCACTTCTTCAGGAACATTGATCTCAAAAGGTCTTGCCTTGACGGTCATCGGTGGATTAACGACTTCTACGTTGTTAACACTTATCATCGTTCCTGTCGTCTATGAATTGTTCTTCTTCAAAAAAGCAAAAAAAGAACGTACGACTAAGTAAATGCACATGAAAAGGAGCCTATCGCGATCCAAGCGATAGGCCCCTTTCGTTCTATCAGGCTTACGACTCTAACTGTTCATCCGTTCGTTCTAATGTACCATCATGTTGCGCTACTAATCCGTCAAGAACGGATGGTTCAAACTCTTCACCGATCGCGATAATTCCTGTTTGTCCAGGTGGAATGACACCGAGTGTTCGTTTGAACGTTTCTTGGATTTCTTGATTTTCCTTCATGTCTTTCGATCCACCAATCAGCATACCCGTCATCGAACCAAGCAAGATGCCAAATGGTCCACCTAAGATACCAACGGCCATTCCAATCAATGAGCCTTTGACGGCGCGATTCGATCCGCTTAGGTCTACAGCATCTTCAAACGAAAAAGCACCATTCTCATTTCGCTTGATGACGGCAACCTGTTCGAAATCGACTTGACCTCGTGCATGATATTTCTTCAATTCACTAAATACTTGATAGGATGTCGCTTCTTCTTTGAACGTAAACGTCATGATGTGATGTTTCGCATCTTTTTTTGCCATTCGTTCCACCTCTTTCACCCGAGACGAATAACCGACTAAGCCAACATCCTCTATTTACCATGTTTTTAAGGAGTCGAAACCTTTACTGGTTTCCATGGTGCGAGGTGGAAATACTCCTCCATTGTTAATCCACTGACTTTTAGACGAGCGGCAAGCGTTGCTCCGACATACCGATAGTGCCAGCTCTCATACGTATAACCAGTCCAAGATTCTTTACCAGATGGATAACGGAGATGGAAGCCGTAGCGGTGAGCATTCGCAAACAACCATTTTGCCTCTTTTGTTTTTGAAAAGCTGAACGTGGCGTATTTTGTTGAATCAGCGCCTCCGATATCAAACGCAAGACCTGTTTGGTGTTCACTTTTCCCGGGTTCCGCACTATACGTACTCGCCTTCTCATATCCATCACGCGCAACATATTTATCAAACAACGTTTTTTGATAGGCATAGGAGCGATAAGTACTAAATGCAACGAGCGTAATTCCCTCTTTTTTAGCCGCTACACGCATTTTCTCAAACGCTGCTCTTGCTTGTTGATTCTCACCAGGAGCGTATGTCGAGCGGAGCGCTAAGTTCTTATTCGCGATGAGAGTATGACCGATCCGTTTTCCACCGATTTGTTCATCCGTTAGTAGATATTTTGTGCTCGCATAACCAATCTTCGTACCATATTGTACTTTTGACCAGGTACCGACTTTCGACAGTTCCGTCACATAGATCCCTGTTGGAATAACCGTAAGACTCGGTTGCTCGAGTGATGCCCCTTGACGTAAATGAAGGGATGTCTTGGCTTGACGATAAGAAGATGTTGATGCATCGACTGCTGGTATGTAAGTCGTCGTGGACGTAACCGTAGCTATCACTGCCAATGTCATGATGAATATCTGTTTTCTCTTCATTTTCGATTTTCACTCCATCTAATAATATTTACATTCCATATTTTAGATTAGAATACCATTCTTTTTTTCAAACATGGTTCTTTCGGAATGCTTGTCATGAAAATGAAGTATTTCTGAAGTTTTCTAAATGTAGCTTAAGGACGAATTACAATGGGTAAATAACGATGTATGCGTTTTCGAAACATGATTCTGATGTAGAAAGGAGTAGCGTACGTGTCACTTTGGGAATGGATTTTCAGTATCGGTAGCATCTGCTGGATTGGCGAGATGATTCGTTTCCGGAATCGCTCCGAGTCTAAGTCAGGCGCAGCAGAACAAGTTAGTTTTTATTTGATTTTCCTTGTCCTAAGCGGAACGATCGTCTGCGCTTTCCTCTTTGCGAATGAAACTGTTTCTTCTGTCATGCGCATCTCTTCATGCATTTTATTATGGTGTGGTGTTTCCTTACGCCTATGGGGAATTCTCCACTTAAAACAACAGTTCACTCGTCATGTCGTCGTGGCGTCTGGTGATCAGCTCGTCAGTAGCGGTCCCTATCGCTTTTTACGTCACCCGTTATACAGTGGGTTGTTGTTGATTACGATGAGCTTCCCCCTGTTCACCGGTCAGTTCGGACTTTTCATTCTCTCCGGACTTCTGATGTTCATTTTCTTGCTCTACCGGATTCGAATCGAAGAAGCGATGTTAACGAAAGGTTTTGGACCCGCCTATACGGTATGGGCTGCAAAACGAAAACGATTGATTCCATTCATCTACTAAAGGAGAAGTGATCCATTTGAAGAAACGTGCAATCGTCATTGGAGCTGGTCTTGCTGGTATGTCTGCTGCCATTCGTTTGGCTGGAGATGGTTATGCAGTCACGATGCTTGAAAAGAATGCGAACGTTGGAGGGAAACTGAATCAACGTAGTGGAAAGGGATTTACTTTCGATACCGGTCCTTCTATCTTAACGATGCCTTGGGTACTCGAACAACTCTTCTCAAGCGTTCATCGTAACTTGGATGATTACTTAGAAATCGAGCGCATTGAACCGCAATGGCGTACATTCTTTGAGGATGGAACAAAAATCGATGTCAAAGGTGACTTACCTGGAATGCTCGAAGAAGTCGAGCACGTCTCGTCACGGGCTGATTTTGTCGAATTGTTCCGGTACTCCAAACAAATGTACGACTTGTGCCTCGACAGTTTTTATAAATACAGTCTTGAAGATTTAAAGGACTTAAAAAAATACCATACGATGTCTGATTTATTAAAGATGGACCCGATGAATACCGTTGCGACCGGAACCAAAAAACATCTCAATGATCCGTATCTCGAACAGCTATTCAACTATATGGTCATGTATGTCGGTTCCAACCCATATCAGGCACCTGCTGTCTTCAATCAGATGATTTATGTTCAAATGGGTCTCGGTATCTATTATGTCAAAGGTGGGATGTACCAAATCGCGCGTGCCATGAAACGGTTACTTGATGAGCTCCGTGTCACAGTTCACCTCAACTCCCCCGTTGAACAAATCGTCCTTGAAAATAAAAAAGCGGTGGGCGTTCTATCAAACGGAACATTCCATGCAGCCGACATCGTCGTCTCAAACCTTGAGGTCATCCCGACTTACGAACGGATCGTTCCGGAGAAAAAAGCCCGGAAACAGGCAAAAAAATTACAAGCGTCGTTTGCCCCTTCCGTTTCAGGTCTTGTCCTATTGCTCGGTGTAAATCGTGAGTATCGCGGGCTAGCGCATCATAATTTCTTTTTCTCAGAAAATCCAGAGCGTGAATTCGCCCAAATGTTCAAAGAAGGTACTCCTCCAGAGGATCCAACGATTTATGTCGGTGTCTCGTCAAAATCCGACGCTTCCCAAGCTCCTGAAGGGAAGGATAACTTATTCGTCTTGACACACGTTCCACCGCTAATACTTCAAAAAGGTGAGGTCGACTGGGATGCGTACCGCGAAGTCGTTCTCGATAAACTGGAGCGGATGGGACTTCATGGACTTCGGGAATCGATCGAGTTTGAATATCGCTTTACCCCAGAGGATTTGAAAGAATTATACGGTCCAAACGGTGGATCGATTTATGGTGTCGCAGCCGATCGGAAGAAAAATGGTGGATTCAAGATTCCATCGAAGAGTGACTTGTACGAAGGACTTTATTTCGTTGGTGGGTCGACACATCCAGGCGGCGGTGTACCAATGGTCACCTTGTCCGGTCAATTAACAGCTGATTTGATCCGAAAACATGAAGGTGCGGTTCCTACGCCTTAAGATTTCTCCAATTACAAAAGAGACGGAAACTGATTCACTCATCAGTTCCGTCTCTTTTTTTACTTTGTATTCGTCAAAAGTGGTACGACATGAATGTCCGCCTTTTCTCCTAATCTCACATCCATTCGACATACGGCTGGAATTGGTAAGGATTTCCAAAATGCGTAATCAAACGTCGAATCAAATGTTTCTAAGAGTAACACCATGATGTTTCCGTGTGTTCCAAGAACGACTATTTCGTCAGGATGCTTCTCCACTAGTTCGTCGATGAATGGCCGAATGCGTTGCGACGCTTCGTTGTTCGTTTCGCCTCCATACGGATTTTCATTCGGATGTTGCCATACATATGTGACCGCTGCTTGAAAATCGTCAAGCTCTCCCGGTGCTAACAATCGCTCTCGTAGTTCCTCTACCTCAATGATTGGTTGTTGACGTGCCTCCGCAAGCGGTGCAATCGTCTCGATCGCCCGTTGATACGGGCTGCTGTAGAACCTGTCGATTGGAATTTCTTGAAACGTTTCAAGTAAACGTATCGCATCTGCTCGTCCTTTATCGGAAAGTGGCCGTTTCCGTTCATCTGGTGAATATGTCGAGTGTGCGTGCCGTACGAAATAGAGTGTCGTCATGTTTTGATTTTCCCCTTTATTGGTGTGTCCATCGGTATCCGATTCCGCGAACTGTTTCGAGATGCTGTTCAATCGGAAAACCGCAAACACGTAGTTTTTCTCTTAAATGTCTGATATGCGAGTCGATCGTCCGCTCGTCTACAGACGCTTCCGCTCCCCATAACATCGTCGTTAGTTGATCGCGTGTCCAAACACGTCGTGGAGAATCTAAAAATACACCTAACAACTCAAACTCCGTCTTCGTTAACGAAATCTTTTGTTGGAGGTAACTACAACGATAGCTTTCCCGGTCATAGGATAGACCATCATACTGTTGCTGTAATAAAACTTCCATTCGCCCGATCAGTTCCCCTTCTTGAATCGGTTTTGATATGTAATCATTCGCTCCTACTTCTCGTGTCCGAATGATGTCTTCCCGCTGATTCCGAGCCGTAACCATCAAGATTGGGATGTTAGAGTGTTCTCGAATGAGACGACAACATGTCCAGCCATCCATATCCGGCATCATGACATCTAGTAAAATCAGGTCGAATACGTGCTGACGGCAGAGATCAAGAGCTTGTTGCGCAGAATCCACAAGCTGACACGTGTACCCATACGGCTGAATATACAGTTTGAGCAGTTCAAGCATTCTTGGTTCATCATCTACGATCAATACATGCGGCATTTTATTTCTCCTTCCACTGCAGTGTCACTTGTGTTCCATGTCCAAGCTGACTCTTGATGTTCAATTCTGCTCCATGTGTCTGAGCAATTGCTTCAACGATGGAGAGTCCGATTCCAGTTCCTCCATGTTTTCGAGAACGAGATGCTTCCGTTCGGTAGAGCCGTTTCGTTACATGAGGTAAAGATTCTGCAGCGATCCCTTCTCCTGTATCTTCGATTTGAATGAAAGCCCCTACTGCGTTGACACCATAACGAACAATAATTTTTCCCGACGTCGTATGTCGCCGTGCATTTTCAACGATATTCACGATCATCTGGCGGAGCTGCTGAGCGTCACCCATCACTTCTATTCGCTCACCTTCTATCTCGAACGAAACATTTTCTTGTTCGATGTCCAGGCGCATCAATCGTATCACTTGATGAATCAAGTCTTCGACATCGACAGGTTTTCGTTCCATCATAAAAGCATTCGCATCAATGCGTGCTAACCAAAATAATTGCTCAATCCATTCATTCATTTGCTGACTTTCTTCTCGAATGATCGTAACGTAGCGTTGTTGCTCATCCGGCGTCAACGTTTGACGTTCGAGAATGTCCGCGTATCCCTTTATATATGTCAATGGTGTTCGTAGTTCATGAGATACGCTTGCTAAAAATTCGGATCGTTCCCGATTCAAAAAATCGAGATCTTGTTTTAATTGCTGAATCGAACGCGCCAATTGTCCCAGTTCGTCTTGTCGATCAATCGGCAACGCTCCATCTTCCCCATCTAATAGACGTGCCGTCGCTTTTTCCATTTGAACCAGCGGACGAGAGATGAGTCGGGTCGTCCAAATGCTTGCCGCACCTGCTAATAAAAGTGCGAGCAGACCCACTTGGAAAAACTGCTGTTTCAACGGATTAAGTACGTGATCCACGATTGCTTTAGAAGCGAACATGAAGACATGACCCTGATGTTTCCCGTCGATGGTGATGGGACTGTCCGTCATTAAAAAGTCACGCATCGTCACGATTTTTCCTTGTTGACGGTAATCGAAATCCGTATGCTCTAGCACACTTTTCATCTCATTCGACAAAGGTCGTGACGCTTCGAGTCGTTTTCCATCTGCATCAGTGATCACTACAGTAAACGATGAATCTGCTTCCATCATGCTGACATGGCGCATCGTCGTTTGGTCATAGGAATCGACAAGGACATCACGATGGGTATTTCCTCGGTTCAGTAAACCGTCCACTACTTCCTGCGTTCGTGTTTGAGACAACTGATAATACAACGTCCCAAACAACACACTGCCACAAATTAAAAATGCCGCAAGCACGATCCCTCCGACCGAGTATGAAATACGACGCATGACGATTCCTCCTTTTCCTCTCCACTTTTAGTATAGCTAAAAAAAACGCGATCGACGCAGACAAACAAAACTGTCACCTCATCTGCACACGATTTGCACATACGCTGGGTATAGTAAAAAAGACTAGTGAATTCAGGAGGGTTTTATTATGAAAAAATCATTGACGTTAACCGCACTGGCTCTTAGTTCTACGCTTTGGCTCGGTGCATGCGGATCCGCTTCAAATGACGAAGGAAGCAATAGCGACTCACACGACATGTCTCATGGAGATATGATGCATTCGAGTGATGGAAAGATACCGTCTGGTCTAAAGGAAGCCAGTGATCCGACTTATCCGAAAGGAAGCAACGTCACGTTGACGACGAATCATATGGATGGAATGAACGGAGCTAAAGCAACGATTGCGGGAGCTTATGATACCGTCGTCTATGCGATTAGTTACAAACCGACTACTGGTGGAAAGATAGTGAAAAATCATAAATGGGTCATTCAGGAAGAACTCGATCCCGTTCCAACTAAGCCACTGCAAGTTGGTGATGAAGCGACTGTCAAAGCGGATCATATGAAGGGTATGGATGGAGCTAAAGCGACGATTGACGAAGTAAAAGAAACGACGGTTTATATGGTGAACTATGAACCAACGGACGGTGGAGAGATGGTGAAAAATCATAAATGGGTCACAGAGGATGAGATAAAGAAATAATAAAAAAAAGCCCGCTTTTCCTTTAAAGGAGAAGCGGGCTTTCGGTATGATTCTGACTGGGCTCGAACCAGCGACCTCTACCCTGTCAAGGTAGCGCTCTCCCAGCTGAGCTACAGAATCATGTTTGCAGTACGTTATGTACTTGCTAGGACATGTATTAATATATCAAGAAACTAAAAGGCTGACAAGTCTTTTTCTGAAAAAAAATAAAAAATTTAAAATGGGGGAATCCACCCCGCTTCCCCCATTTTGAATGACTTACAGGAAGGTTGATACTCGATCAATCGGTAAACGTAGTGCCGGACGTTTTTTCGCATCTTCAACCGCTTTTCCGACAGCAATCAGCATGACTGGTACATACCGTGACTCGGTGATGAACGTTTCCGCAAAACGTTGATGATCAAATCCACCCATTGCGAGTGTTGATAATCCACGCGCTTCTGCCGCAAGCATCAATTGCATCGCAGCAAGGCTCGCATTCGACATAGCCGCGTCGCGTCCATACGCCTCACTTTGATAAGCGCCTTCTACCTGTGCCTTGATCGAATCAAACAGATCCTCTGTCATGCCACCTGCTTCCACTGCTGGACCGTACACTGGATTGTAGTTTCGATTAGCTTGAACATCACCTAAGATCGCAATGACTGCTGAAGCCGAAGTGATAGCCGGCTGATTGTATGCGATCGGTGCAAGCTGCTGCTTCGCTTCTTCCGAATGAAAGACCGTGAAATGCCAGTGTTGCAAATTCCAAGCACTCGGCGCGGCTGTCGTCCATTCTAATAGTTCTTCTACTTCCTGTTTTGAAAGCTTGAACGTTTCGTCGTAATGACGAACGGAACGTCTTTCTGTTAAGACACGCATTGTATCAAGTGTTGCCTGTGTCATGTGTAAATCCCCCTTATCATTATCAGATTACTTAGATATCGTAGCATGTCTTATTTTCATTGTCCTCTATCAATACTTCAAACGAATCTACTGTTATAAAACAATAGTTGACATTCAACTTCTGTACTAATACAATAAAATCAAGAAAAAAGATCATTGCGTTTACTTTGAAGGAGGAAAAACACATGGAACAACCCCTTTACCAAGAAGCATCTGCTGCATTCTATCGTGAGCTTCCCGTCAAGACGTGTGCCCATTGCGGAAAAGAGATGGATGAACAATGTGAATCCTATCAAACGGAATGCGATGAGTGTGCTGTAACAGAACACTAAATAATACATGAAACAATCACTTACTTAGTGGTTGTTTTTTTATTTCTTTTAAACTCTTTCTAAATAAATCAATATTTTTTAGAAAAATCGATTTTCCGTCATCTTTTTGTCATCTGTTTGTTACAAAAGAAACAGTCAGAATGTTACATTATCTGTATATGATATTTTTGACAAAAGGAGCGACAGACAACGATGGATCCATTTACCTCAAGCCACGCTAGCGAACTCGGTCCACGACCGCGTACAAAAAAAAGAAAGTTTTTCCCTCGGTTTTTCTTACTTCTCACACTGGTCTTTCTCGGAGTTGGGGGATATGTCGCTTTCCGATATGTTTTTACTCCTGAACAACATTCCATTACGACAGGTAAATCCATTATTGAAGTGCCTGTCGTCAATATGGAAAAAGCACGCGTGGAAAAATGGAATGGTGTGACGAAAAAAGTCGCTTATTTAACATTCGAGGATGGTCCATCCGCATTAACACCGGACTTACTTCGAACATTGGATCAACTTCAGACTCGTGCCACTTTCTTTTATCTCGGAACACAAGTAGATGCTTTTCCACAAGAAGTCAAAGCTGCTGCTAAAGCTGGACACTATATCGGATTACACGGGGAAACACACGATTACGATACATTGTACGAAAAAGGAAAGTATGTCTCAGAGATGCAAAGTGTTCAGAAGAAAATCCATGAGTTGACGAAGCTAACACCACATTTGACACGACCACCTTATGGCTCTGATCCAGGCATCACAAAAAAAATGGCATCTGCCATTCATTCAGCAGACTTCCGTGTGTGGGACTGGTCGATCGATTCAATGGACTGGTATTACAAAGATAGTGCAAAAGAAGTCGCGAATACAGTCATTCGGCGAGCAGAGCGTCCGTTTGAAATCATTCTCTTACATGAACAACCACAAGCCATCAAAGCACTTCCAGCCATTGTTGCCGGACTTCAGAAAAAAGGCTATCAATTCGCGATTTATGATGAAGATTTCCATATTCCGTACAACTTCGCGCAACACTCGAATTTATAAGGAGTTACTATCCAGATGAAAAAAACATTCGTAGCAGTACTGTTCCTGTCGAGCTTTGGACTCGCTGCCTGTTCCAACGATTCACCAACCTCTCTTCATGAACAGCTAGAGCAACAAGTCAAAGGTGAAGAGAAAGCATTCACGCTAGCTGATCAACGTGCTCGTAAGGACGAAATTTCAGTTAATACGTATCAAGCCGTTCTTGATGCAGGTGCTGAAGAAATCAAACGCTCTCAAAATGAACGAGAGGAATTAGAAGCCTTAAATGACGAACGGCTTGCTTTATTGAAACAAGAAGAAACGTTACGTAAAGAAACGTACGCTGAACTTGATCTTGAAGAATTGCAGGATGCTGTCAACCAACTTGATGGTAAAGCAAAAACAGAAGGAACTGCCTTAGTGACAATCATCAAGGAACGCCAGCAGACGTTTCAAACGTTCTCGAAAACGTATCGACAAGCGATGGACGCCGAAAAGAAAGTGCTTTCACGCTTGACGAAAAAACCGGATTTCGTTAAGATTGATGAGTCAACAGCGGATTTAAATCGTTTAACACGGAAAGCTACCGCGTCATTAAAGAAGTGGAATACGCTGACCGTTCAGTATAATCAAACGAAAACCCGGCTGTATCGTTTGCTCGACACATCAACTCAATAAATCACACAGGTTGCAACCAAACCCTGTCCAAAAAACCTGGACAAGGCCCCGTTGCAACCTTTTTTGTGTGGTTTTTACTAAAAATGGAGGGAAATTATTCATGCATCGCTCAAAAGCCACTTTATTCGTTCTCATCGGCGCTATCAGTTATGGTGTCCTCTCAACGATCGTCAAACTCGCTTATGCTGCTGGATTCAACTCAGCAGCCGTTTCAGGTAGTCAATTTTTCTTCGGCTGGCTGATGATTTTCGGACTTGCCTTATTTACGAAAAATCTTCGTCTCGATCTCAAAACAGCTGGTCTTCTCATGCTGATCGGTATCTCAAGTGGTACAACTGGTTATCTGTACTATCAAAGTCTTCAAACCGTATCCGCATCCGTTGCAATTATTCTCTTATTCCAATTTACTTGGATCGGAGTCATCATCGATGCGCTCGCATTCAGACGCTTACCATCTCGCGCACACTTCTTGTCTGCGATTCTATTGATTGGTGGAGCCATTCTTGCGAGTGCTGCTTACTCGAGCCCACTCGACCTGCGTGGAACATTATTCGGTCTTGGAGCGGCTGTCAGCTTCTCGATTTTCTTACTCGCCAGCGGACGCATCGCCAATCATTTACCCGTCATTAAGAAAAGTTTTTACATGATGACAGGTGGTCTTGCTTTCGTCATGACGATGTATCCACCGACAACATTCTTGTCGTCTGCGAACTTCGAAAATGGACTTCTGTTATACGCGATTCCGCTCGGTCTGTTCGCGTTGATTTTACCACCGCTCTTATTTGCTGCTGGCGCGCCTCATCTCTCCCCAGCAAGCGTTTCTTTACTTGGAGCGGCTGAACTACCGACAGCAGTCATCTGTTCCGTCTTAATTTTAGGAGAACATCTGATGAGTTCCCAATGGATCGGGATCGTCATCATCTTGATCGGAATCTTTTATCCAATTTATCGCTCAAGCAAAACAGCATCTGTTGCGAACGTACAGCAAAACGACCTTTCCTGAGCTCAGGAAAGGTCGTTTTCTTTACTTCTGTCGTTTCATCGCATCCGCAACGAACTCGACGTCCGTGCCGATGATGATTTGAACGCTAGTCGCCCCCATCTTCATGACACCTTTTGCTCCAGCCGCTTTAATCGCTGCTTCGTCAATGATGTTTGGATCTTTGACTTGAAGACGTAAACGTGTCGCACAATTGTCAATCGACGTGACATTTTCTGTTCCTTTTAGTCCCGCAAAGATGCGTGCTGCTTGTTGCTCATATTTATCGTCTGAATCTGTCAAAACGACTCCCGTGTCTGTGACGAGCGATTCATCTTCACGACCTGGTGTTTTCAAATCAAATTTCGTGATCATGAAGTAGAACAGGAAGTAGTAGACGACCGCGAACGCGAGACCAACCGGGATGAGAAGTAATGGTTTTGTGGCAATCCCGAAGTTCAAGGCATAATCAATGAAACCAGCCGAGAAGGAGAAGCCATGTAAAATACCAAGTAAGTTAACGATGGCCATCGATAGACCTGTTAAAACTGCATGAATGACATATAAAACAGGTGATAAGAACATGAACGAGAACTCGATCGGTTCCGTGATACCTGTCAAGAAGGACGTCAATCCAAGACCAATCATCGCTCCAGCAACTGCTTTTCGATTTTCCTTACGCGCAGCCATGACGATCGCAAAAGCTGCAGCCGGTAAGGCGAACATCATGATTGGGAAGAAGCCCGCTTGATAAATCCCAGCTGTCGGATCTCCAGCGAAGAAGCGCGCGATGTCACCATTCGCGACCGTACCATCTGCTTTTTCATATGAACCGAAGACGAACCAGAAAATATTATTTAAGACGTGGTGTAAGCCGACAGGAATCAAGAGACGGTTAAAGAACCCAAATAGAGCAGCGCCTCCTGCACCAAGACCAACCATCCATTCACCAGCACCGTTGATGCCTTGCTCAATGAACGGCCAGACATAACCAAAGATGAAAGCAAGTACGAGCATGACCGCTGATGTAATGATTGGAACGAAACGACGACCTCCGAAGAACGCCAACCAATCCGGTAACTTAATGTTATAGAACCGATTGTATAGAAGTCCTGCGACGATACCCGCGATGATTCCACCGAATACCGCCATATTAACGGTCGAACCGAGTGTCGCCTGATTCGCGATCGAACCAAGTGTCGCTCCGTCGACCTTAGTCGAGGAATCATTGACGATCGCCGCGATCGCATCATACTTCGCCTGAATCTGTGCGCTGGAATAATCCTTGTTCATCGAGTCGACGCCATTCTTTAAGACGAGATACCCGATGGCCCCGGCAAGACCCGCTGCCCCGCTCGCATCGATCGATAGACCAATCGCGACACCAATGGCAAAGATCAATGGCAGGTTATCAAAAATAGCCCCTCCTGCTGCTACCATCAACGGAATATCTAACATATCCGCTGAACCTAATCGGAGTACGATTCCGGCAGCCGGTAATACTGCGATTGGTAACATCAAGGCTTTACCAATGCGTTGTAGAAACTGCAACATACCTTTCACCCTTTCTTGAATAAACGATAATGACAGAACAATGTAAACGCTTTTACGTTTTTTATTATTCCACATAAACATCTAAATGACTAGACCTTTATACAAATTATTCATTATCTTTTTTTATTGATATAAAAATTCATTATAGCAGACGCTAAAAACCGGACTAGAGTCATTCTCCAGTCCGGTTTTTCTATTTGATTTCAACGGTCTTAGCGGCGATTTGTATCTTCAAAATTTTGTTGGACGTTACCGACTGTTTTCTTCGCCTCGCCTTTTACTTGATCTTTTTTACCTTCGCGCTCTGTCGATTTATCGCCTGTTGCTTTCCCAAGCGCTTCTTTTGCTTTACCCGCTACTTTATCGACGAGACCATCTACTTTTTTATTGAGACCACTGTTGTTTGACATAACCATTACCCCCATTTAAAAGTTTTTTTTGCGATAGTTGTCTGTTCCCTTGTCACTGATTTTCAAACGTTTCCTGTATTAAAACCGACACTTACCTAAACAAAAACAACAGTGAACGTCCTGTCCACTGTTGTTTAATCTAAAGCTATTCTTTTTACTGGGCGACGGAAACACCTAATACTTGTTCAATCCGTTCGAACGCCCAATCCAACTCTTCTTTTGTGATGACGAGCGGTGGTGCAAAACGAATGACTGTCTCATGTGTTTCTTTACAGAGCAAGCCTTTTTCCTTCAACGCTTCGCAATATGGTCGCGCTGCTTCTGTTAATTCAACACCAATGAATAATCCACGTCCACGTACTTCTTTAATCATCGGGTTGTTGATTTGTTTTAATTTCTCCATGAAGTACGTACCGAGTTCGAGTGAACGTTCCGGTAACTTTTCGTCTTCTAATACTTCAAGTGAAGCAATCGAGACGGCACAAGCGAGTGGATTTCCACCGAACGTCGAGCCGTGTGATCCTGGATTGAAGACGGAAAGGACATCTTTATTCGCAGCCACACATGAGATCGGGAATACACCACCACCCAGTGCTTTACCGAGGATATACATATCTGGCGTCACTTCGTCCCAATCAGAGGCGAACCATTTGCCAGAACGGCCGAGTCCAGATTGAATCTCATCCGATACGAGCAGAACATTCTGCGCACGACAAACTTCTTGCGCATCTTTTAAGAAACCATCGTAAGGAATTAAGATGCCTGCTTCGCCTTGAATTGGTTCCAAGATGAATGCCGCTGTATTCTCAGTGATCGCCTGTTTTAATGCCTCAAGATCGCCGTATGGAATTGTCTTGATTCCAGGAAGAAGCGGTCCAAATCCCCGTTGGTATTCTGCTTCCGTTGACATTGAGACGGCTGTCATCGTCCGACCATGGAAGTTTCCTTCACAAACGATGATTTCAGCATCACCTGGGATTTGTTTGACTTCATATGCCCAGCGTCGTGCTGCTTTTACTGCTGTCTCAACAGCTTCCGCACCTGTATTCATCGGTAATACCATGTCTTTACCCGTCAGTTGTGCTACTTTTTCATAGAAAAAGCCCAGTTGGTCATTGTGGAAGGCGCGTGACGTCAACGTGATCTTATCCGCCTGTCGTTTTAGAGCCTCGATGATTTTCGGATGACGATGCCCTTGGTTGACAGCTGAGTAAGCGCTCAACATATCCATATAACGACGTCCTTCCGGATCCGTTACGAAGACACCCTCTGCTTCTGAAATGACGATCGGGAGTGGATGGTAGTTATGTGCTCCGAACTGTTCTGTCTGTTGAATGATTTTCTCTGTTTGATTCATCGAGATTCCCCCTTATAGCTCTTTAGAAAACGCTTTCAAAATCATTATAGCAGATTTTCTTGTATAATCTTCATCTAAAAAATGTATAACCTAGAGGATTACGATGCGTAAGAATTGAATATATTGGGAAAAGACAAGACAAGTGAACCGTCATCTCTTTTCATCATAAAGGAGCGTGCGCACGTAATGGATCGTTCGACCATTGATTCCTATGAAGTCGTCATTCAAGAATTCCCTTTACCCGCTTTCATCCTGAATACTGATTTGACCATCCGTTCTTGGAATGAACTAGCCGAAAGCCAGTGGGGCTGGACACAACAAGAAGTCGTGGATCAGACTGTTCCACTTCTTGAACAGGAAGACATGGCATTCAGTCATCAGATTTGGCGTGCCTTCTTGGAACGCCGTCAATCGGTCCAATTACCGAATGCCTCCTTATTGCATAAGACGGGCACTTCTGTAACATCAACTCTCCTTCTGTCTCCTTTACTTGATGATACAGGAACCGTTATTGCCGCTTTTGCTTGCTGTATCCCTTCAGCTGAGCAACAAACGAACATGAAACCACTCTTCCAAGGATTGATGGATTTGCGCTATGCATTCGATCAGATTGCTTCTGTCGCTGTCTTCGATGCACGAGGAACGATCACGTACGCGAATGATCAACTCATCGATGTGACAGGATATTGTTCTGAGATGCTTCTCAACCAACCATGGTCGCTCATCTTAGACCCATCCAGTCCCGTCGTTTCGGAGATTCGTGCACAACTTCGTGAACGAAAAGCCTGGTCTGGTCGCCTTAGCCTCACTTCGCAAACGGGCGAACGAAAACATCTCCAAGCGACATTGATTCCAATTTATGATGCGAACGGCGTTCGTTTTCAGCACCTGTTCATCGGCAACGACATCACGGAAACAACTGCGCTTGAAGAAGAACTTGATTTTTTAGTGCATCATCATGAGATGACGCATTTATTGAATAAACGTGGATTTTTACGCGAAGGAGAATCCTTATTCCGCTCTGCTGGATCACATGATCCCGTTGCACTCATTTTGTTCGATATCGATCGTTTCAAAGTCATCAACGATTCGTTTGGAACACATGTCGGCGATCAACTTCTTCAAGCAATGGCAACGCGTCTTTTGCAACATACGACAGATGTACTTGCTTTTCATCCGACGAGTGATCTGTTTGGTGTCTTGTTACCTGCACCGTCGAGCAATCTACTTTTTCAGTATGCTCGAAAGTTACAACAAGCACTGCAGCGTCCTTATTACATTAACGGTCATTCACTCATCGTTTCTTGTACATTCGGGATCACCGTCTATCCGTCGGAAGCAAAAACACTGGAAGATTTATACCGCCGCTCTGAAACTGCTCTATATGCAGGAAAATCAATTGGTACCGGAACGATTCAGTACTTAACACACGAGATGGACACACAGTTCACACGGAAAATCCAACTCGAACGTTCCCTCTTCACGGCACTCGAAGATCAATCCCTATATCTTGCTTATCAACCAATCATTGAAATTCAGACACAAGCCGTTAAAGGCTTCGAAGCGTTATTACGCTGGAATCACACGGCACTCGGGAGTATTCCACCAGATGAATTCATCCCACTCGCTGAAGAAGCTTCACTGATCACACCAATCAACAACTGGGTCATCATTGAAGCATGTGAACAGCTCGCGAAGTGGCAACAGACGATTAATCCTGAACTGACGATGGCAATCAATATTTCACCGCATCAGTTCCAAAGTGACTCTTTTATTCGAACGTTGCAACATATCGTAACGGAGCGACTCGTTTCACCATCTTCCGTTACGCTGGAGATGACAGAGAATATTGCGATTTTACAGACGCAACGAACGGTCGAACGTATGCACCTCATCAAGTCGTTCGGCTTCCGTTTATCGATCGATGATTTCGGTACCGGTTATTCTTCTTTACAGTATCTCAGTGCTTTTCCAATCGACGAATTAAAAATTGATAAAGTATTCATTGATGGTCTGGCGAAAAATGACCATGCCTTGCTGGATTCCATCATTCAACTTGGTCACAACTTAGAGTTGAATCTTGTCGCTGAAGGTGTTGAGACAGAACACGCGTTAGATTATCTAAAAACAACATCGTGTCAGCATATGCAAGGGTTTATTTTCTCTGAACCTCTATCTGTACAGGATATCGAAAAACGATTCTTAGCACCTTAATCAAAAAAGAAGTCACGGTGGATAACAATCACCGTGACTTCTTTTGCATATCATTTCTTACAACTGAATTTCTCCTACAACCATTCCGTAAACGGCTACTCCTGCTAAGACAACGAGGATCATACTAGCAATCCACTCATAACGTGACATGCCCGTCCGTTGCTGTTCTCGCTCTGCTAACGCGTACGCGAGAATCCCTGGAGCATAGACTAATGCCGCGATGACGATGTACCAGATACCCGACGCATAGACGAGCCAAATCGAATACGCTGATGCGATGACAGAGAAAAGTAACATTTTCTGATTGCGTTCTTCGCGCGATGTCCGAATGCTATACAACGCTGATAATAGGTACGGTAATAACGCACAAATCCCGGCGATACTCGATAAGACAAGATAGGTTTGCGCTGAGAAAAGCGCGATTCCTGCGACGACTTGTGTCGCGATCTGTGTAATTAACAGCGCACCGACTGGAGCTCCTTTTCGATTCGTTTTTGCGAATGCTTTCGGAAACGCACCGTCTTTCGCCACAAGATACGATATTTCTGATGCGAGAATCGTCCATCCGAGAAGTGCGCCAGATAGTGAAATAATCAAACCGATCATGATGATCGTCGCACCGATTGGTCCAATCGCTGCTTCTAATACATACGCCATCGTCGGTTCTTTTAATCCAGCTAGTTGTTCTTGACTAAGCACTCCGAGTGATAGAACAGAAATCAAGATATAGATGACTAACACGCCAACGAGTCCTGTTACCGTCGCTTTTCCGACATCACTTCGGTTTTTGGCACGACTCGACAAGACGACAGCACCCTCAATACCGACGAACGCCCAAAGTGTGACGAGCATCGTTCCTTTTACTTGATCGAAGATCGAACCGAGTTCTGTTCCCTCTCCCCAAATATCCAAATTAAACGTTTTGATATTAAAGGCAATTCCGACTAGAAGAATGAAAATCAAAATCGGAACGAGCTTTGCGATCGTCGTAATCAAATTGACGAGTGTCGCTTCCTTGATTCCGCTTGAGACGAGCCAGAACAATCCCCAAATGACGACTACACTCATCAAAAGGAGGAATATTCGATTTTCTGCTGCGAAAATCGGGAAGAAATAACTAATCGCATTAAACACGAGCGTGATATTCGCAACCGTTCCAATCCACGCCGATACCCAGTATCCCCACGCACTGTTAAAGCCGACAAAACGTCCAAATCCTTCACGCGCATAGGCATAAATGCCGCCTTCGAGCTCTGGTTTACTATTGGCGAGATGCTGGAATACTAACGCGAGCATGATCATTCCGATCCCCGTTATACTCCATCCGATGAGGATAGGTCCTGCACTTGCACTTTGGGCCATTGCACCAGGGAGGTTAAAAGCTCCTCCACCGACCATGGACCCGATGACCATTGCCGCGAGCGCAAAGAAGCCGATTTTTTGCTGATTCATGATGAGACACTTCCTTTTTCCGTATATCTATTACATCTTACGTATATTCATTCGAAAGACACAAAAGTCATTATAACAAATCACCTTCTAAAGTAAAGAAAGGATTTGAGACGAATGAACTGGATTCATGTATTTCAGCTCGAAGACCTTCTAAAACTCCTATTGGCTGCTACACTTGGAATTTTCATCGGATTCGAGCGTGAAATTAAAAATAAACCGGTCGGTATACGCACTAGCCTCGTAATTACCCTCATCAGCTGTCTTTTAACCATTGTCTCTATAAAATCCGTCCTGCTCTATCACGATATGGCGACTCATGTCCAGATGGATCCGATGCGCCTTGTCGCGCAAATCATTACCGGAATCGGATTCATCGGAGCTGGTGTCATCTTACGACGACCACATGATATCGTCAGCGGACTAACAACTGCCGCCATTATATGGAGTGCAAGTGGGATTGGGATTGCTGTCGGTGCCGGATTCATTTGGGAATCGATTTTTCTCGTTCTCTTTCTGTTTTTCCTATTAGAAGGTCTGACTTGGGTGATGCGTCACATCAACAATAGTCGATTTGAAGCGAACGTCCTCGTCGCACATTTACTTCTTCCCGCCGATCTTGATCCATCCGACATCATCTTCGCCCTTGAACAAAAAGGTGTTCGGATTACGAATATACGCATGCGAGGAAATCCAATTCGATTAACATTACGGATGTATTCCCCTCATTCGCTGACCCTATTCCTACTTTATGACTATTTAAAATCACTTGGAATTAAGGATATAGACCTTGATCAGTAAGAATTATCTGAAAATTTATGTTGCATTTTTAATCACTTTCACTTAAATTAACAATATGTTCACATTTTTCTGAAATATTTAAAACTAACTCTCGGGGGGTCATCGTTCCATGAATAAACCATCGAAAATTGCTTTTGCTGGACTATCCAGCATTGCACTACTTGCTGTCGCTGCATGCGGGCAAGGAAATGATGAGAATGCAAGCGGCTCGGATTCGAAAAATAAGAAAAAGGAAGTCACGCTCGTTTCGACGACAGATGTACCTCAGCTCGATCCGACGAAAACGACGGACTCGACTTCCATCATTGTTACGAACAACGTCTTTGAAGGACTCTATCGTCTTGACGGCGATAACAAGCCAACACCTGGAATCGCAGAAAGTGTCGAAGTATCAGACGATAAAAAAACATACACGTTCAAATTGCGTAAAGATGCGAAATGGTCAGATGGATCAGCCGTCACAGCAGATGATTTCATTTATGCTTGGAAACGTGCACTTGATCCAAAGACAGCAGCAGAATACGCGTACATTTTACAAGATTTGAAAAACGCCAATAAAATCATGGCTGGAGACGCTGAACTCGATGAACTCGGTGTCAAGAAAGTCGATGACCAAACACTTGAAGTACAACTCGAAGCTCCTGCTCCTTACTTCCTTGGCTTAACGAGTTTCCCAACGTACTTACCATTAAAGCAATCATTCGTCGAAGATAAAGGCGATAAGTTTGCGACAAGTGTTGATACAATGGTCTTCAACGGACCTTTCGTACTCGATAAGTGGCAAGCGAACGCTGGGTGGACATATAAGAAAAATCCGGATTACTGGGATAAAGCAAGCGTCAAGATGGATCAAATTAACGTTAAAGTCGTCAAAGAGATTTCGACTGGCGTCAACCTCTTTGAATCAAAAGAAGTCGATTTTGCACCAATTACATCGGAGTTCGTCTCACAGTACGAAAAATCAGAGGATTACAAGACTCGTCCAGATGCTCGGATCAACTTCCTTCGCTTTAACCAAAAGAATAAAGCATTGAAAAACAAAAACATTCGTAAAGCACTTGCACTCGGTTTTGAGAAGCAAGGGATTACCGATGTCATCCTAAACGATGGATCAAAACCAGCGAACTTTATCGTTGCGAAGGATTTCACATTTACACCAGATGGCGAAGACTTCCGTACGAAGTATCCGGATCTTCAAAGCTACGATGCAGATGCAGCGAAAAAAGCTTGGGATGCTGGTTTGAAGGAACTTGGTGTCAAAACAGTCGAACTCAGCATGCTCTCACGGGATGAAGATGCTTTCAAGAAAGTCTCTGAGTACTTAAAAGGTGACCTAGAGAAACATCTTCCTGGTTTGACGATCAATATCAAACAACAACCATTCAAAAACTTCCTCGATCTCGAATCGAAGGGTGATTATGACATCTCTGCAGCTGGATGGGGACCTGACTATCAGGATCCAATGACGTTCCTCGACATGTGGTTGACAGGCGGAAGCTTCAACCGGATGGAATACTCGAACAAAAAGTTCGATGATCTCATCAAAGGAGCGAAACAACAAGCCGATGAAGCGAAGCGTTGGTCTGATATGCAAGAAGCTGAAAAAATCTTGCTAACAGATGACTACGCGATTGCGCCGATCTACCAAAAAGGTGAAGCTTACTTGCAACGGACAAACATTGATAAATTATACCGTCACCCATTCGGTGCCGATATGAGCTTTAAATGGATGGAATTAAAATAACCCTTTAGAATATTGATGAACAAGTAGCGGATCTCGTTCCCTACTTGTTTTTTTATTTTCCAACGCGGTTCTCAGAAAACAACAAAGACCCCTTCTGACGGAGCCATCGGGGGTCTTTACTGTGCGATTTGTTTATAAAAAGCAATCTCTTCATCCTGTCCTTCCTCAACTGCTCGGAAGAATTCAGCGAAGTAAGCATAAAGAACGGTGCGTTCCTCATACGTTGGTCGAGCTTGACGAATGACGGAGAATGCAAGATTTCGCAACTGACGTTTTGTTCGTCGATGTGTTGGTAACGCATGGAACTGACGCGTAAATGAACGATAGACATCCGCAATCAAAGCTTCGTGCCCTTCAAAATATGTCTTATCCATAATGATGATCTCCTTTCTAACCTTGTTGTCCTACTGTTTTCTACGAACCTTTTAGATAAAAGTTTCATAGAAAGTGAGATTTCTCACAAATGATATAGACCTTACTATAACAAGCTTTCCAAAATGATTCAACATCCAAACTATTAAGTTTCATTAAGGAATTTTAGCCGTTTTGTAAAGTTCCTTTCTTTGATTTTAGATCATCTATTCCTAACACAAAACGGTCTGAGTCCCGGAAAGAGACTCAGACTCACGACGGACATCAGTCTGCTTGTACTGAAATATGCTGGAAGTGTTTCACATCGAATAATCCACTGTCGGTCAGCTTTAATTCCGGAATGACCGGTAAGCAAAGGAATGACATCGTCAAATAGGGATTAAAGGAACGATCCGCCTCTAACACATCGAGGGCATCATTCAATGCTTCGAGTGTATCTCCAACTTCTTGGAAGGGACGATTCGTCATCAGTCCAGCGATTTCAAGCGGTAACTCAGCAAGTACCTCTTGCCCATTGACGGCAATGACTCCCCCACCCGCTTGGACGAGACGTTCCGCAGCCAGTTGCATCTCTTCGTCTGATGCGCCAACGATGACGAGGTTGTGCGAATCATGGGCAACAGTCGCCGCAATCGCTCCGCGTTTCATCTTGAAACCTTTGACGATCCCGACTGCCGAGAAGGATGTGCCGTGATGCCGTTCAATGACAGCAATCTTTAAGAGATCCTGCTCCGGTACAGGCACGAAATGTCCGTCTTGAAGCGGAACGTCGAGAACCAGATGTTCCGTGACGATGCTTTTCGGAATGACTCCGATCACATGCGCCCGTGATGATTCAAGTGGAAGGGCAAATACTTCTGGTGTAATCGGTTTTGTATTCAATGCACCTCGTAACGATTCTGGAACATGCGCGCGTCGTACTGTTCGGGTCGTTTTTCCTGCTCGTGCGACACACTCACCTTTAATATAAACCTCGTCAATCACGACGTTATCGGCATCGGATAACAAGACGAAGTCCGCCCGGCGTCCTGGTACGATGGCTCCCCGATCGTCCAGACGATAGGCATTCGTCGCATGCAACGATGCCATCGCATACGCTGTTTCGCGTTTAATTCCATGACGAATGGCATAGCGGATATTATAGTCGATCGTTCCCTCTCGTAACGTATCATCCAAATGTTTATCGTCCGTACAGAAGAGGAAACGGCTCGCGTTGCTTTCCGTCACAGCATCGAGTACTTCCTTCAAGTTTCGGGCAGCTGATCCTTCCCGCACTTCGACATACAGACCACGACGCGCTCGGGCGATCGCATCTTCTTTACTGACAGATTCATGATCCGTTCGAATTCCGGCGACACCATAAATGTTAATTTCGCGTGGTCCAAGTCCCGCAGCATGACCATCGACCAGTTTTCCTGCGTCTTCGATCTGTTTAATTTTTTGGAGCATATCGCGATCGGCTCGTTCGACCGCTGGATAATCCATGACTTCTCCTAAACCATGGACACCAGGATGATTGACGAATGGTGCAAGTGCCGCCGCATCAAGTGATGCTCCCGCGTGTTCAAACGAAGTCGCCGGTACGCAGCTCGGTAACATCATACGGACATCAAGCGCGAGACCTTCAGCATCGTCTAGCATAAAGGATAATCCTTCTGCTCCTTTGACATTCGCGATCTCATGCGGATCGGCGATAATTGTCGTGACACCTAACGGTAGAATCGCTTGCTCATACTCACTTGGCGGCACCATCGATGATTCAATATGGACATGGGCATCGACGAAACTTGGTGCGATGAAAAGTCTTTCTCCCAAACGATTCTCGATTCCGTCATACCCCTCTCCGACAGCAGCAATATAACCTGAATCAATCGCTACATCTGCTGTATATGTCTCACGTGTCATGACATCAATGACTGAAATATTCTGATAGACGACGGCTGCTTTCTCTTTTTTGGCAGCAATCGCGATCAATCGTTCACGCACTGTTTGTTCCATCCTGTCTCCTCCTGTTGTAAGCGTATTTTTACCATCTTACAATTAGTTTGGAAGCTGTTGCAATTTATTTTTTGTAACGTCAAGATGAAAGAGTATCGATTTAATGTCTGAGGGGGAAAAACGCATGAAATATCGTGTCGGTTCACTTGTTCCAAACATCGATCCATCCGTTTATTTAGCGGACGGATCTAAAGTCATCGGAGAGGTCACGATCGGAAAAGACTCATCTGTCTGGTTCAATACGGTCATACGCGGAGATGAAGGTCCGATTCACATCGGGGAACGCGTCAACATCCAAGACGGTTCGATGATTCATCAGTATGAAGGGTATCCGACTATCATTGAAGATGAAGTGACGATTGGTCATATGGCGATGATTCACGGCGGAATCATTCGAAAAGGAGCGTTAATCGGAATGTCGGCGACGATCCTCGATGAAGCCGAAATCGGAGAAGGAGCATTCGTTGCTGCCGGAAGCCTTGTTCCGCCAAAAATGAAGGTACCTGCCGGCGCGATGGTCATGGGTGTTCCTGCAAAAATCGTCCGGGATATCAGTGACCATGATCGATTCATCATGGAACGAACAGTCCGAAAATACGTGAAACGAGGTCAGCAGTATGCTGACAGTTTTGAAGCTATCACAGAGGATATGACAAGTTTGTGAGAACGTTTACAAAGTTCACAGGTTCTTAATACCTCCCCTCTTCCGTCTTTACAATTCTTTCGTACACTAGAGGTGTAAGAGATGAATCAAGACACAGAGAGGGGATTTTATATGATTCCAGTATACGAAGAACGCATCATGTCTGATTTGTTTTCATCTACGAATAACCCAAGTTACGGTTTGCCGACGTTACCCGAATCGGAAACGGATTGGTTGACAGTCGAGATTCAAACACGTATCGTTAAAGATGCCGAGCACCGCCTTGGAACATTAAACCGAGAGGAAGAACGTGTATGATTCAGCAACGCACTGTTCGCGCTTGGCTCGCTAGTCGCATCAAAAAATAATTTAATCACTTGATTACGTATTTTCCAAAACGATATAGCGCGTCAGCGCGCATACCAAAAGAGCCGAAGCGGATTCCCGCCTCGGCTCTATCTGTTTATTTTGAAATTAATCCTTCTTCGATTAAGAAATCACGCGCGACTTTTTCAGGGCGCTGTTTCTCGACATCTGCTTTGTAATTCAATTCTTGCATCTTCTCATCCGTAATTTTATCTTTTAACGTGTTGAGGACTTTTTTCAGCTCCGGATGTTCTTCAAGTGTTTCTTGACGAACAAGCGGTACCGCATAGTATGGTGGGAAGAACTTTTTATCGTCTTCTAGCACTGTTAAATCGAATTTTTGTAACAAACCATCTGTTGAGAAGCTATCGATGACGTTCGTTCGACCATTTGTCAGTGCTGTATAACGGAGTCCTCCATCGACTGGTTGTACATCTTGGAATTTCATATCTGGATACTTTTTCTTCAAACCAAGATAACCATCTTCCCGGTTCGCGAATTCGATTGTTGATCCGAGAATCAAACGATCACTGACTTTTGACATATCTGATACCGTCTTCAAGTCATATTTTTCGATATCTTCTTTCGTCATGGCAAGGGCATACGTATTGTTGAAACCGATTGGATCCAGGACGTCGACCTGACTTTTTTCCGGAATCATCTTCCCGACTTTTGCATAGACCGTTTCCGGATCCGTCTCGACGTCTTGCTTGAGCACGTCGATCAACAAAGTACCTGTGTACTCGACATACGCGTCGATTTCCCCTTTTTCAAGCGCCCCGTAAGCGACTTTCGTCCCTCCGAGGTTTAATTGACGTTCGACTTCTAAATCCGTTTTATCTTCGATTAAATCCGCTAACATATTTCCGAGAATCAATTGTTCTGTAAAGTTCTTCGATCCGATGACGATCTTATCGTCCTTAAGGAAAGAGTAAGCGACCGATCCACCAATTAATATGAAAACGATACTTGCGATCGCGATCTTGCGTCCAGCTGGCATCGCCTTGCGACGCTTCCGTGCCTTATTCTTGATTCGACCATCTGCAAGAGGAATCCCATTTGGCGCCACGGAGTATTCAATCCGACTGACGACGAAGTCGATGACAAGAGCTAAAATACCGGCTGGAATTGCTCCGGCGAGAATCTGGTTATTATCAACTGTTTGAATACCCGAGAAGACGAGGTAACCAAGACCACCGGCACCGATGAATGCTGAGATCGTCATCAAACCAACAGCTGTAACGGCTGAAATTCGAATCCCTGCCATCATGATCGGCAAGGCAAGTGGAATCTGAACCTTACTGAGGATTTGTCGATCCGTTAAACCAATTCCTTTAGCTGCTTCGAGCGTGTCCCCTGGAATGCTCGACAGACCCGTGTACGTATTTTTAACGATTGGCAAGAGTGAATAAAGCACGACCATGATGATCGCTGGTGTCGACCCGATACCAATGAACGGAATCAAGAAACCGAGTAAAGCAAGACTCGGAACAGCTTGCACGACGCTCGTCAGCGCAAGGACAGGCTTCGCGAACTTTTGGTAACGGGTGATCAGAATCCCGATCGGAATCCCGAGAACGACCGCGATGACGACGGCAAAGACCGTCAGCTGTAAGTGCTCTAGCAATAAATCACCGATCTGATCGGTATTATTTTTTACATAATCAAAGAATCCGCTCATTGGACTTCCTCCTCATGAATGAATTGCTCACTCAAGACGGAAAGTAAGCTACTACGTGTGATCAACCCTCTGAGTTTTCCTGTTACATCCGTTACTGGTAGATAACCAGTCTCTTCCTGATTCATGACTTCAAGAACATCGAGTAATGAATCGTGTTCATTGACAGCGATGATTTCGCCCTCCATCACTTCTTCGATCCGTTGGCTCTTATCCGGAATCGTCTGGATGTTCTTCAACTTAATCAGCCCTTGTAAGACACGGTCACGATCGGTGATCAACAGGCTGTCGACTTTGCGTCCACGCATGATTTCAATTCCCTGCAACAACGTCCGTTTGCCACTGATTGAAACTGGGTCCTCGATCATGATATCTTCTGCCTTGATGAATTCTGGACTACTCCAGATTTTATTTTTTCCGATGAACGATTCGACATATTCATCTTTTGGATGACGCAAGATTTCTTCTGGAGTATCGAACTGGACGATTTCCCCATCACGCATGATACATATCCGATCCGCTAACTTGATCGCTTCATCCATATCATGGGTGACGAAAACGATCGTCTTCTTCACTTCTTCTTGCAAGTTAAAAAGTTCTTCCTGTAGATCGTTACGGGTAACGGGATCGAGTGCACTGAACGGCTCATCCATCAAAATGACATCAGGATCATTCATTAAAGCTCGTGCGAAACCGACACGCTGTTGTTGTCCACCACTGAGTTCGCTCGGATAACGATCGATGAATTGCTTTGGATCAAGCCCGACCATCGTCAACAATTGTTCTGTCCGTTGATCCATTTCATCGTGATCTTTCCCCTCAAGCCCCGCAATCAATTGAATGTTTTCCCGGACCGTCATGTGGGGGAACAAGCCGGTTTGCTGGATGACATATCCCATATGACGTCTTAATTCAATCGTATCCGTCTTCATGATGTCCTTCCCGTTGACTAAAATCGTACCTGAAGAAGGTTCAATCAATCGATTGATCATCTTAAGTGATGTCGTCTTCCCACAACCACTTGGTCCGATGAAGACAACGAGTTCACCCTTTTGAATCTCGAGCGATAAGCCTTTCAAGACGACATTGTCCTTAAACTGCTTACCGACGTTTTTGAATTCGATCATTCCTTCTCACTCCTTTTTACTATTTCCATATATTATGGTTTCCCAAAAAGATTACGGTTTAAACAAATTTTCTGTAATTTAGTTTTATTTCTTTGCAAAACGGGAATTTCTTAGTTCTTTTTTTAAAATAAAGGGAATACCTTAATAAAGAGTACTTGTAAAGCATGTTTTTGATGAAGGAGGTACTAGACGATGAACATCAAGAAACCTACCATCATGATGATTGGATTACTTCTCCTTAGTCCACTTTCGATTCCTTCACAGGTTAATGCAGCGAGCTCTACGTTCGTTACGAAAGGAACGACGACGCAAAAAGTCGTCGCATTGACGTTTGATGACGGTTCAGATGGAACGAACATTGCCAAAATCTTAAGTATCTTAAAAAGTAACCAAGTGAAAGCGACTTTCTTTTTGACAGGCAGTGGTGCAACCAACCATCCCCAATCGATCAAAAACATCACAACCGCTTCTCCGACACATCAAATCGGCAATCACTCATATTCGCATCCGGATTTTACGACCTTAACAGCAAGCCAGATGACGAGTGAATTATCCCGAACAGAATCTCTCATCCGGTCCTTGACCGGAAAAACGACGAAACCAATTTTCCGAGCGCCGTTTGGTGCAAGTAATAGCAACGTGTTGAGTGCCGTTGGGGCGGCAGGTTACACGAAAACGATTCAATGGAATATTGATACGACGGATTGGAAAGGCATCTCTTCAACAGCCATCTTGGATCGTGTATTACCAAAAGTCGTTCCCGGATCGATTATTCTGATGCATACCGGTGCTGGTGCGAAAGGAACACCGACCGCCTTGCCGACGATGATTTCGAAACTCAAAGCCAAAGGCTATTCGTTCGTCACGATTTCAGAACTCCTCCGCTCACCAACTCCAACCGGTACGACGTATACCGTCAAAGCTGGCGATACACTCTATTCGATCGCCCGTAAATACAATGTCTCGGTCTCTGCCCTCGCGAGTGCGAATAACATCACGAACTGGAATCTGTTGAACGTCGGTCAAGTCTTGAAAATTCCAACAACGACTTATACGGTTAAAGCCGGTGATACACTTTACTCGATTGCGACACGATATGGTGTCACCGTCACAGCATTGATGCAGGCAAACAACATTACGAATCCGAACCTCTTGCTCGTTGGACAAGTCTTAAAAATTCCAAAATGAATATGCTGATCGCAACACAAAAAAACGATCCCTCTCTATTCAAGAGAAGAATCGCTTTAGATCGTATGCATGAAACCGGCGCGATAGCGTCGGTTTTTTTGTACTCTAGTTTGACCCCGCACCTCTTACGACTCTGATCGGACCCCATTGATTCCAAGATCACACTGAATCAAATCCGCATACGTTTGTCGACGGACGACTTCACGGGATTCCCCGTCCCGGACGAAGACAAGTGCCGGACGTAAGAACTGGTTGTAGTTGCTTGCCATCGAAAAGTTATACGCTCCTGTCCCAAAGACAGCAAGTGTATCGCCACCGTTCGGTGTAACCAACTGTGCTTTTTCAGCGACAAGATCCCCTGATTCACAAGCTGCTCCAACGACCGTCACTTCGGTCGTTTCGCCACTCATCCGGTTAGCGATGACCGTTTCATACACCGCACCGTAAAGTGCTGGGCGAATGTTATCTGTCATTCCGCCATCGACCGAAAGATATGTTCGGACGCCTTCGATTTCTTTGATTGCCCCGACCGTATACAGTGTCGTTCCTGCATTCGCAACGACCCAGCGCCCTGGCTCGATCCCGATGCGCGGACGTTCGATGCCGAGTCGCTCCGTTTCCGTCTCGATGACATCCATGACGCGTGCAATCGTCGCTTCAAAATCAAGCGGATGATCGTCCTGTGTATAGGCAATACCGAAGCCACCACCAACATTAACTTCGCTGACTGTAAAGCCATGATGCGCACGAATCGTTTCGACGAAGCCCATCATCGTCCGAGCCGTCTGTTCGAACAGTGACGGATCTTGGATTTGCGAACCGACATGACAATGGATGCCGAGTAACGACAGATGTTCCGATGCTAAAATCGCTTCGATTGCGTCCAAGTAATCTGACGCATGCGTCGAGAAACCGAATTTCGTATCGACACCACCTGTCTGAATTTTCGTATGCGCTCCCCCGATGACTTGTGGCACGATCCGGATCAGGACATGAACCGTTTGACCGGCTTGTGCCGCAATCGATTCCAGTTGTGCAATCTCTGCAAAGTGATCGATGACAATCCGTCCGACTCCTTCCTCAACGGCATACTGAAGATCAGCCGTTGATTTATTCGAACCATGGAAATAGATTCGTTCTGCCGGAACCCCGGATTGACGGGCGATGAAGAGTTCCCCGCCTGTGACGACATCGATTCCAAGACCATGACGAACGACTTGTTCATATACGGCACTGACCGTCAGTGCTTTAGAAGCGAAGGAAGCATACGTGTTCGGATACTTATCAAGGAAGTGTTCCCGGACGGTCGCTAATCGATCCGTCAGCTCCCGCTCTGCCATCACATACAACGGTGTTCCGTACTGTGTTGCAAGATCGGTCGCTGCGACACCATCGATGTGCAACGTATTGTTTTCTTCTGTCAGGTATTGACTTCCATACATAATAAGTTCCTCCTTATAGATACTGATGCGTCAAACGCCACGACCGGGCACACATCTGCTCTGAATTGTTCGCTGCTCCTGTCCGAGTAATATCGTCAATTTCAACGCCATCCCCGTATAGCACGACCTCATCTCCGACCTCAACCGTCCCATCGACAGCGACGAACGTATGACTCATGAATAATTTATTGATGACCGGATAAGGTTTTTCTTTAATATGAACAGGCAACGCGGCACGCCCACGGACGACACCGTCTCCATAGCCGACGGGTAAAATAGCAATCCGCATCGGTTCTGTACTCGTAAAGTTCGTCCCGTACCCAACGTGTTCACCCGGTCCGATTTCGCGAATTTCAACGACCTCCGTCGTCATCCGTAGCGAAGGAACGAGCCAGTCCATCTTTTCAATCGGTGAATAGCCGAATAAGAAGATGCCAGGGCGGACATAATTACAAAATGCGAGACGCGGATCGTGTTTGACGATCGTCGCACTGTTTTCCGAGTGCATATACGTAAACGTATGGCGCTTTCGTAACACATCGGCAATAGCGATGAAACGTTCGACTTGTCCATCGTGATCCGCATCCGGCTCATCGGCAAGCGGAAAGTGTGTATATAAACCTGTTAAAGCGAGCGAATCTGCTTGCGCAAGCGCAAGAACAGCTTCCGCCTCTTGAAGCGAACTGACACCAAAACGATTCATCCCGACGTTGATCTTCAAATGTAACTCGATTCCTTGCAGCTGTTTACTGTTTAGGGCGAGCCATTCTAGCGATGAGACACCGAGTGCAATTCCGAAACGTCGTGCTGTTTCAAAATCCTCCGTCGGATTCATCACCAGTACATAACTGTCTGGAAAATTCGTTTTGATTTCAATGGCTTCATACAACTCGGCGACAGCAAAGTGATGCACATCAGATGCCATCAGCGTCTCGACCATCTCGAGCATACCTAAGTTATACGCATTGTTCTTGACCACGGCAAAAATACGTTTACGTGACCGAGCGAAGACCGATGCGACGTTCTGTCGCACCGCCTTCCGATCGATCGTGACGAGTGTACGCGTCGTCATTCTGCGACAGCGGGTGTCACATACGTCAACCAATCCGCATATTGCGGCAATTGACCTGTGACGGCTTGACGGTAAAGATCGAGCAACTCATCTGCGACGTTCCGTGTTCCGCCGTTGATCGAGATATGATCGATTTCACCGACACTCGTGATTTCAGCAGCTGTTCCTGTTAAGAAGATCTCATCTGCGACATATAACTCATCGCGTCCGATGTGACGTTCGATGACAGGATAGCCTTGATCTTGTGCCAAACGGATGATGACTTGGCGTGTGATACCGTCGAGTACTGAACAATCAAGTGACGGTGTATGAATCGTTCCGTTTTTAAGAAGGAAAAGATTCGCAACACTCGCTTCACTGACGTTTCCGTTCATGTCGAGCGCGATGGCTTCATCAAATCCATCACGGATCGCTTCACCTTTTAAGAGTTGTGAGTTCATATAGTTCGCAGCCGCTTTCGCTTGCATCGGCATCATCGTTGATGAGACGCGGCGGTATGATGCGACTTTGGCACGGATGCCAGCACCTTTATCGAAGTATTCCCCAAGCTCCCAGCAAGAGATGCCGACATGAACCGTCGTATCTTTCGCCATCAATGCTTGCCATGGCGTACCGAGGAACACGAATGGACGGATATAACACGATTCAAATCCGTTTTTCGCAACTAAATCGATCGTTGCTTGAACAAGTTCGTCGACAGTATACGGAATCGTGACGTGGTAATACGCACAACTGCGGAAGAGACGCTCGATATGTTCCTTCAATTGGAAAATCGCCGGTCCGTCCGGTGTCGCGTATGCACGAATTCCTTCAAAGAATCCACTACCATAGTGAATCGCATGTGACATGACGCTTGTGTTCGCATCTTTCGGATCATGAAAGACTCCATCTAACCAAATTGCTTCTCCATACTGTGTATCCACTGCCATGTGTTTTCCTCCTCTTCGACGTCAATCAGAGTGAACGTAAATCATCCACCAATTGCGTCTTCTCTTCTGTTTTCGCATCTTTCTGTTTGATGACACGTGCAGGTGTTCCGGCAACGACGCTTCCAGCAGGTACGTCTTCTGTGACGACACTACCAGCAGCGACGACGGCATCTTTGCCGACTTTGACGCCTTCAAGGATGACTGCATTTGCACCGATCAAGACACCGTCTTCAATGATGACAGGTGTTTTTGAAGGTGGTTCGAGGACACCCGCGACCACGGCACCTGCGCCGACATGAACGTTCTTCCCGATCGTCCCACGTGCACCGACGACAGCGTTCATATCAATCATTGTACCATCTCCGATTGATGCACCGATATTGATGATCGCACCCATCATGACGACTGCGTTATCGCCGATGACGACATGATCACGAATCCATGAACCTGGCTCGATACGCGCATTCAAGTGACGTGTATCAAGCATTGGTACTGCACTGTTGCGACGGTCATACTCCACGTGAACATCCGTGATGCGATCTGAATACTTTTCTAAGAAAGTAGCCGCAAGTCCTGCATCCGCGAAGAAAATCTTTGATTCATCTGATCCGAACGCTGTAGCGCCTTCGATCGTCAAGCCCGCCAAATCGCCGTTGACGTAAAGTTTTACCGGTGTTTGTTTTTTAGCATCTTTAATGAATTTAGCAATTTCGTAAGCATCAGTGAGTAACATGTGAATCCTCCTGTGTGTAGAGCGTCTCTAATGTATAGAGTCCCGCTGTTTTTTGAATGAGTGCCTCAGCTGCTTTGATCGCACCAGAAGCAAATACTTTTTTCGATAGCGCTGTATGTTTGATTTCAATCAATTCGTCGACACCTGCGAATAAGACTTCGTGTTCTCCGAAGATTGTTCCACCGCGCATCGCGTGCATCCCGATCTCGTTCGTCTCTCGCTTTTGCCGCGTCTGTGACCGGTCATATACCGGTGTGACGTCACGTGCCGTCTGAATCGTTTGCAATAACAACTCAGCCGTTCCGCTTGGCGCATCGACTTTTTGGTTATGATGTTTCTCGAGCAATTCGATGTCATACGCTCCTGCTAGTGGCACAAGTGTCTTCAGCAGTTGCTGCACCATCGCGATGCCGTACGACATATTGTACGACTGGAAAATTGGAATTTCTTTTGCGGCGTCCTTGATCGATGCCAGTTCCGCCTCCGAAAAACCAGTCGTCGCGATGACAAGTGGTGTTTTTGTCGCCAGTCCATATGCGAGCAGATCCGGTAGCAAACTCGGATGCGAGAAGTCGATGATCGCATCGACCGTTTCTGACATCTCCGTTAGCTCGGCATATGAAGCGATCGTATCGGATGACTTCGTCCGGTCAACGATCGCTACGACACTTTGTGGTGCGAGTTCGACGACGTATTGTCCTGTCGCCCCATAACCGTGTAACGCGAGTTTCATCGAACCACCCCTTTGTAAGCCCGCATAGTTTCGAGTAAGTGGGCGTGCCCCGCTTCCGATTGACGGACGAGCGGCAAGCGTGGCGCACCGACAGCAAAGCCGAGTTCTTCAAGCGATGCTTTAACTGGAATCGGATTGACATCACTGAACAAGGCACCGATGACCGGTAACAAGTCTGCCTGAATCCGGCGTGCCGTGACGAGATCTTGCGCTAGTAACGCCTCAGCAAGTGCTTGTGTCTCTGCTGGGTACGGGTTCGAAAGAACTGAGATGACGCCTTGTGCGCCCCATGCCATGTACGGCAGGATTTGATCATCATTTCCACAGAAGACCGCGAAGTCTTCAGGAATCGCCGCCATCAGTTCACCCATGAAGCTGACATCTCCACTCGCTTCCTTAAAGGCTTGGATTCGTGGATGACGTGCTAACGTCACTGCTGTTTCGACTGCGATCGCAACTCCTGTCCGCGACGGAACGTTGTACAGCATGATTGGTAATTCGGTTGCATCAGCGACCGCCGTGAAATGTGCGACGAGACCCGCTTGCGATGTTTTATTGTAGTACGGTGTGACGAGCATCGCTGCGTCCGCACCGAGGCGCTCTGCGAGTAACGTCTTCTCGATTGTTGCTGCCGTGTTGTTCGAACCCGTTCCGGCAATGACTGGTACTCGTCCTGCCGTGATTTGAACGGCAGTCGTCAGTAGTTGTTCGAATTCCGTGTTCGTCAGTGTCGATCCTTCTCCTGTCGTTCCTCCGACGACAAGCGCCTGAATTCCTGCTGCGAGTTGTTGCTCGATCAAGCGTTCGAATACGTGTAGATCCAACTCGCCTGCTTCATTAAATGGTGTGACGAGCGCTGTACCTGCTCCTTTGAACATGAAGAACTCCTCCTTTTTTATGAATGAATCGACTGTTCGATGGCTTGGCGTGCGACTTGTACGGCATTCGAGGCGGCACCTTTTCGAATGTTGTCGGCTACACACCAGAGATGGAACGTATTCGCGAGACTATCATCTTGTCGAATTCGTCCGACATAGACATCGTCCGTCCCACTCGCGTCAAGTGGCATCGGATAACGCGTATTCGCGACATCATCGATGAGGACGACGCCCGGTGCGTTTTCAAGTGCTTCACGGATCGCTGCAACCGTCGTCGGTTGTGTAAACGTGACGTTGATTGCAACCGAGTGAGAATTCGTGACTGGAACCCGGACACATGTAGCACTGACAGGTAATGCTGGAAGATTGAAGATTTTCCGTGTTTCATCAATCATCTTCTGCTCTTCTTTCGTATAGCCGTTCTCAAGGAATACATCGATATGCGGCAAGATGTTATCGTGAATCGGATGCGGATAATTGACGGGCTCTTCTCCGCGTGCTCCACGTGCCAGATCCTCGATTCCTTTTTGACCAGAACCAGATACGGCCTGATACGTCGTATAGTTGATCCGTTCGAATCCCAGTGACTGGAGCGGTGCTAAAGCGACGACGGATTGAATGGTCGAACAGTTCGGATTTGCGATCAAGCGGTCCGTCGCTTGAATCGCTTGCGGATTGACTTCTGGCACGACGAGCGGAATCGTCTCCTGCATCCGGAAAGCACTTGAATTATCAACGACGAGTGTTCCGTTTTCAGCTAGTAACGGGGCATATTGCTCACTGATCGTTCCGCCTGCTGCGAACAACGCGACATCGATCCCGTCTTCTGTGATATTTGGCGTCAGCGCTTGGATCGTAATATCTTCTCCCTTGAACTGTACCGTGTTCCCTGCTGAACGAGCAGAAGCGTAAGCGGACAGGCGGCTGACCGGGAAGTCCAGTTCTGCTAGGACTTGTAACATTTTTTGACCGACGGCGCCGGTTGCTCCAATGACGGCTACATGATACATCCTGTTTTCCTCCTTATAACTCGAACGCGTTTGCAATCGCTGCAACCGTCCGTTCAATGTCTGCTTGTGCAATCGTGTACGAGATGCTGATTTCTGATGTCGTGACTTGATAGAACGGGATGTTCTCTGCTCGGAAGATTGCGAACAACTTCGAAGCGACACCTGTTGCATCCCGCATCCCGATTCCGACGACAGATAATTTTGCGTGTTGATTATGGCGATCGACCTTGACTGTCGTGAAGCGATCCATGATGTCTTTCAATGCTTCATCGAGGAACTCTTCCTCATCGAGTGGACATGAGAACGATAAGAAAATGTCACTGTCGAACGTCGTTTGACTGATCATGTCGATGTTGACGTGGCGATTGGATAACAGTTCGAAGATATCGGCTACTGCTGCATTCGTTTGCGGTACGTGTTTGATTGATACCGTCAAGACGTTCTTCGTCACACTGACACTCGTCACCGCTTTTTGTTCCATTGTTTCCGTCGCTTCCATGATCCATGTTCCCCTTTTCGATTCAAGTGTTTTCCCGACGAAGATGTGTACGCCGTATTTTTTTCCTAGTTCGACACTCCGCATTTCCATGACCTTCGACCCGAGGGCGCTCATCTCCATCATCTCATCATATGAGATGTGCGGAATCGGTTGAGCAGCAGCATGGATTCGTGGATCAGCCGTATAGACACCGTCGACATCCGTGTAGATTTCACACCGTTTATCAAGGACTGCCGCAAGGGCAACAGCCGTTGTATCCGATCCACCACGTCCGAGCGTCGTGACATCACCGAGTTCGTTGACACCTTGGAATCCAGCGACGATGACGACATCGTATGTTTCGAGTTTTTGTCGTAATAGATTTCCATCAATCTGTTTGATCTTACTTTTCGTATGCAATCCCATCGTACTGATTCCCGCTTGAGCGCCTGTTTGCGATAACGCTTTGACGCCGAGTGAGTTGAGGGCGATGCTGAGTAATGAAATCGTCTGTTCTTCTCCGATGGCAAGCAGACGATCGAGTTCTCGGCGCTCGGGGCGATCTGTGATGGCTTGCGCCTGAGCAATCAAAGAATCTGTCATCTTGCCCATCGCTGAAACGACGACGACAAGTTTTTCACCTTCGGCTGCGCGACTCTTCAAATAATTCGCAATAGACTGAATCTGTTCGACAGTCGCAACCGAGCTTCCACCAAATTTAAGTACAGTTGTCACAATCCTATCTCCTTTGTCCCGATACAGAAAAAAACGACGGGCCGGTAGGAGCGTTCCTACGGCCCGTCGTTATCACGATCGGACAAACGAAGACAAAGTCATTCGTTCTTTTACGTAAGATAGCGCTCCGAAACATCGGTTTCGGCAGTACAACGGATCTTAACCGTTGTACCAGCAAATGAGAAGAAGCATCTTCTCGTTCACTTCGGCGGACTTCCCCTTTCACATCATTCGGCATGCTTGCCTTCAAGAATGATACTACTCATGTCATCCGCGCCTCTATCTGTCGGTTGTTAGTTACAGTTATAGCAGACATCTTTTGTTAAATCCAGTCATTTGACTGATTTTTTTCAAAATCCGTCAATTCGCAAGATGCTGTTTCGCGAGTTCGAGTTGCTCCGACACGGCAGCAAACCCTGTTCCGCCGTAGCTTGTCCGGCGTGCCACTGCTTGAACCGGATCGAGGAGCGGATAGACGTCTTCCGTGATATCCGGATGGAAGGTTTGATACGTCTCGAGATTCAAATCCTTCAGGAAACAACCGTTCTGCACACAGTAAAGGACGGCTTTGCCGACGATTTCGTGCGCTTCCCGGAATGGTATGCCTTTCGTCACAAGGTAGTCGGCGAGTTCCGTTGCATTCGAGAAGTCTTGCATTGTCGCCTTCTTGAGCGCTTCGGTCTTAAACGTCGCAGATTCAATCATTCCAGTGAAGATTTGAACGGATTGGAGAACGGTATCTGCTGTATCGAAGACCCCTTCCTTATCCTCTTGCATGTCTTTATTGTAAGCGAGTGGTAATGCCTTCATCGTCGTCAAGAAGCCCATCAGGTTACCGTAGACGCGCCCCGTTTTTCCACGAATCAACTCAGCGAAATCAGGATTTTTCTTTTGTGGCATCATGCTCGATCCTGTTGAGAAGGCATCGGATAACTCGATAAAGCTAAATTCTTGCGACGCCCAGATGATGATTTCTTCACAAAAGCGCGAGAGATGCATCATGACGGTCGAAGCGATCCCGAGGTATTCGATGACGAAATCACGGTCCGAGACAGCATCAAGACTGTTTGGATAGACCGACTCAAAACCGAGCAACTCAGCAGACCGGAAACGATTGATCGGGAATGTCGTCCCCGCGAGCGCACCTGCCCCGAGCGGTGATTTCCGAATTCGTTTTTGATTATCCGTCAACCGTTCGACATCACGTTCGAACATCCAGAAATAAGCGAGCAAGTGATGCGCAAGCGAGATCGGTTGTGCCCGTTGCAAATGCGTATACCCTGGCATGACCGTCTCGATATGTTGCTCCGCTTGTTCCGTGATGACCGACTGGAGCTCGCGTAATGCTGTCGTCAACGCCTCAACATGTTGTTCCATCCATAGATGTAAATCCGTTGCGACCTGGTCATTTCGACTCCGTGCCGTATGCAGTTTTCCTGCAACCGGACCAATCTGTTCTGTCAATAAACGCTCGAGGTTCATATGAATGTCCTCATCCGCTAACGTATAGGAATGGTCTGCTAACGTCGTTTCCAGTTGCTTCAGTCCTTGCTCGATTTGTGTCCACTCGTCTTGAGCAAGAATCCCTTGTTCAAATAGCATCTGCGCGTGTGCGAGACTGCCTTTTAAATCGACGCTCGCTAATTTTTGATCGAACGTGATCGATGCTCCGAAGGCTTCCGCTTGAGCGGAAGCACTTTCCGTAAAACGTCCACCCCAGAGTTTGGTCATTTCGTGACACCCGCCTGACGATGTACGCTCGCATGCGTCGAAACGGCAAGTCCGTGTAATTTGATGAAGCCTTTTGCTGCTTCATGATCGAATGCGTCTTCTTTCGTGTACGTCGCAAGTTTCTCATCGTAGAGCGAGACAGCGGACTGACGACCTGTCACAGTTGCATTTCCTTTGAACAGTTTAACGCGAACTTCTCCTGTGACGTCCTGTTGTGTCGCTGTCAAGAATGCTTTCAAGCCTTTCGTCAATGGTGCATGGAAGAGACCGTTATAGATCGTTTCTGCGTATTGTTTGCTGAGTAGTGGTTTGAAATGCGCGACGTCCTTCGTCAATGTAATCGTCTCGAGTGCAGCGTGCGCTTTGAGTAACACCGTTGCGCCTGGGCACTCATAGACTTCCCGCGATTTGATACCGACGAGACGGTTCTCGACGTGGTCAATCCGTCCGACCCCATGTGCACCAGCGATGATGTTCAGTTCCGTGATCAGTTTCGCCAGTGGATACGTCGTTCCGTTGATCGAGACCGGAACACCTGCTTCAAAGCCAATGATGACTTCTTCTGCCTGATCCGGAGCGTCTTCTGGCGCTACTGTCAACGCATAAGCGTCTTGCGGTGGCTCTGTCCAAGGGTTTTCTAGGACGCCACATTCGTTACTCCGTCCCCAAAGGTTCATGTCGATTGAGTATGGGCTGTCGAGGTTGATCGGAATCGGCACATTGTTTTCTTTCGCATAGGCGATTTCTTCTTCCCGTGACCATTTCCATTCCCGGACCGGTGCGATGACTTCGAGTGATGGATCAAGTGCTGCGACTGAAACTTCGAACCGGACTTGGTCGTTCCCTTTTCCGGTACATCCGTGAGCGACTGCCGTCGCACCGTGCTGATGCGCGACTTCGACAAGCTTTTCTGCGATCAACGGACGCGAAAGCGCTGAAATCAACGGATAGGCATTTTCGTAATGCGCGCCATATTGAAGTGCCGGTAAAACGAAGTCTTGTGCGAATTCTTCTTTAACATCGAGGACGATCGATTCGATCGCACCGACGAGGAGTGCTTTTTCTTTAATGATGGATAAATCTTTTCCTTCTCCGACATCCATGCATAAGGCAATGACGTCATAGTCCTTGCTCAACCACTTGATGGCTACCGATGTATCAAGTCCCCCAGAGTACGCTAAGATCAATTTTTGTTTCGACATGTATAATTCCCTCCTAGTTTTAAATTCATCTGTCTGTATAAAAATTCATTATGAATTATATATATACATAGAAAACAAAAAAAAGAAACCCTTTTTGCAGGATTTCTTTCAAAATAACTTACATTTTTTTCTCCATCGTCCGGTGTGGGATGCCCGCATCATCGAATTCATCGGAGACGATCGTATAACCGAGTCCTTGATAAAATGGGATCGCTTGGACTTGTGCGCCGAGTGTTAGCAATTGCTTCCCTTCGCGACGTGCGACTCGTTCCATCGCCTGCATCAACTCGCCACCGTATCCTTTTCCTCGCGCTGTCGCTAGCGTCGCGACACGCTCTACCTTCATCCGTTGGTCGTCATATGGACGGGTACGCCCCGTTGCGACCGGTCGACTCTGCTCATCGAGGACAAGCAGATGAATTGCTGTTTCATCATGTGTATCATATTCAAGATGGCGTGGTACGCCTTGTTCCTCGACGAAGACACGCTCCCGGATCATCCGGACGGCTTGATGTTGTTCTGCTGTACGTACTTGAATGACTGTCATGACTGATATTCCTCCCGTAATCGATCGACATATGCCATCGCATCATCCCGATTCGTAAATTGTGCCTGTGCCTGAACCGCATTTCCTCCGCCTCGCCCATTAAATATTTTGACATGTGCTTTAGCGAACTTCCCGAGATGGGGTTCACCTGGACTACTCATCAGTAACTTGTTCGTCGTCGCATTCCAGACGACGCCGACGCGTCCCGCTTCTTGAATCGCTTTAGCAAGTTGCTCGGATATTTTGATTTCTTCATCCAGATGTTCGAACACAAGAATGCCTTCTTGTTGTTCTAAAGCATGAGCGAGTGTGAACGTCGCAAGTTGTTCCTGGGCGTGTTCGACCTGTTTCGTTAAGCGTTTCTGCTCTTCTTGTAACGCTTGGACGGCTTCTAGCATTTGAACGGGTTTGACTGATAAAGCTTGCGCTGCTTCCCGTAAAGCTCGTCGTTCTGCCTGTAGGAGTTGATATGCCCGTTCCTTTGCGACATAAGAAAGACGAATATTTCCACGAATTCGTTCGACTCCAGTAAAGAGAATCGACTCGAGCTGTGCCGTCGAATCGAGATGCGTTCCACCACAGGCACTATAATCGAGTGTACCGATTTGAACGACGCGAATTCGTCCTTCGACTTGTGGTGTTTTTCGTAATGGTAAGCGTAGCGCTTCCGCCTCGTCATACTCGGTCGCTGTGATTGGTAATCCTTGTTCAATCACCTGGCGTAATCGTCGATCCAGCTGTTCTTGTTGTAGAGTTGTCCATTCAGGTGTCTCGATATCAAGCGTCGAGACCTCACTTCCCGTCCGAAAACTAAGTGTCTTGATATTTGATTCATCTTGTAGGATTGCAGAGATGACATGTTGTGCCGTATGCTGCGCCGCATGATCGATCCGGACTGCGTCATCTACGATCCCGGTGACGTCACCTGTGAGCGGCGTCGCCAGTTGGTGCCAGACGACACCGTCTTCGATTTGGACGTCAAGGACCGGTTGGTCGTTCAATGTTCCACGGTCCGCCGGCTGTCCACCGCTCTCCGGATAGAAGTAACTTTTCTCTAAAGCAACCCAATAGCCGTCTACTTGTTTTGTTGCGCGAATGGATGTCTGAAAGGTTCGGACATCGGATTCTATTTGTTCGGGGCGCATGCCTCGACCACCTTTCTCTGTCAGTTTCACTCTGTATTATGCCATATTTCATCCAGAATCGTTTGTCGGCTTGCCTTTTTCCTAGTACACTAGACGAAAGACTACCGATCGCGAAGGGACGAAATGCCGTGATTCAGCATATCAATAAAAATTCACCACTCCCCATCTACTATCAAATCGAAGCTGCCTTAAAACAACAAATCGAAAGCGGTGTTCTTCAACCTGGCGATCTAATTCCGTCCGAGCGCGAATTTGCGGAAGCGCATCAAATTAGCCGAATGACGGTCCGGCAAGCCATTTCAAACTTGGTCAACGCCGGTTACTTGATTCGTCAAAAAGGACGAGGAACATTCGTCGCGAATAAAAAAATCGTCATGCAACTGTCTGGCTTGACGAGTTTCTCAGAAGAGATGGAACATCTTGGACTAGAACCGACGAGTGCGCTTCTCTCCTATCAAATCATCGACGCGTCGATGACGATCGCAAACAAGCTCCGGATTCGCGAAGGGGCATCCGTGTATGAATTGAAACGTTTACGAATCGCAGATGAGCAAGCGCTTGCCCTTGAGACCGTCTATATCCCGGAACAGCTCTTACCTGGACTCGATCAAGACGTCGCGACCGCATCGCTCTATGCATTTGCAGAAGCGAGCGGATTAAATCTTGGACGTGCGAGTCAAACGTTCGAATCACGTCTTGCAACAAAGGAAGAGGCGGGTCATCTTGGTCTATCGACCGCTTCGCCTGTCTTATCCGTCGAGCAACTGACGTATCTCGCGACGGAGCAACCGTTTGAATACGTCATCTCCGCTTACCGCGGCGACCGCTATACCTTCACCGTCGAAATGGAACGCCAACGCTAAAAATCCCCTTGTATCGTCGTACAGTGACGATACAAGGGGATTTTCCAACGCTTATTGTTGAGTTTCTGTATTGGGAATTGACTCTTCTGTCGTACTTTGTGCCGGGTCTGTCTCTTCCTTGATCGGTTCGACTTCTTGACCTTGCATCGCTTTCGCTAAATTACTTTTCACTTGCTCCAATTGATTCGGATCGAGATGGTATTCCCATTTCCCGCTAATACCGATGTAGCCTTCTCCAGCGAGTTGGTACTCCGTCGTATTACGTAGCGCTGCTGTGAAATCTGCTAAGCGTGTATAATCGTTCGGACCTAAGTTCGTTTCGACGTTATCACCGACAGCATCCAAAATATCACGGTATGCACTGAGGGAACGGAAACTTGCCGCTTCTTTGGCGACCGCCTGAATGACTTGCATCTGTTTTTGACCGCGTCCGATATCACCGAGCGGATCATCATGACGGTTCCGGACGTAAGCAAGTGCTTGCTCTCCTGTTAAATGTTGCATCCCTTTATCAACAGTGACAGTACCGGCTTTACGTTTTGAATCTTGCTCTTTGAACGCATATCGTACATCGATGTCTACGCCGTCCAATGCATCGATCAATTGAACAAATCCTTGGAAATTAACTTTAACAACGTGATCGATTTGAATACCGAGTAGGTTTTCTGTCGTTTCACGTGCTAATTTAATCCCATTATAGGAATTCGATTGATCCATCGAACCGAAGTAATGGGCATGGGTGATTTTATCTTGCTCAACACCTGTCTTACCATAAGGTACATCGTATTTCGAATAATCGATGTTCACGAGTGAATCACGCGGAATACTCGTCAACACTAATTGTTCCGTTTTTTTATTTAAGATTCCGACGATCATGACATCTGATCGCGCCGGTTCATTTCGTTCTTTACTTTTTTTCGTTTCATCCGTCCCAAGAATCAAGAACGATTCAGACGGAACATCATCATATTTAGAGCTCACCTTCGAGCCGGGAATGTTAATCTGCGTCTTTGCCAATGTTTCTTGCGTTTTAATAAAAACAGCTCCAGCATATCCAGAACCGATGATTGTGACAAGCAGGACGAGTGCAGCGATGACTTTCATGAACATCTTGCCAGCACTTGGCTGTCTCTTTCGTGCGGATCGCGTTTCCATCATGTAAACCCTCATTTTCATGTAAATTTTCCGTAAAGTTCGCTAATCTCCATTATCCGTACATTTAATGAAATGTCAATTTACGTTTCGATTAAAGAAATCGTATGGAATCGTTGCACTGAAAAAATCATGGACCCTTAGTGCGCTGTATCATGAGATTGAATGATCTTGGTATATGTCCTGTTGATGCCTTTCTATCAAAATAAAAAATCGCTTGAGACTAGGCTCAACAGAATCAAAAAAAGGAATAGAGTCAATCCAATGATTGTCTCTATCCCTTTTGATTCATCGCTCTTCCATCGTCATACTTTCATGAAATTCAGATAAGCCGCTCGTCCTGTACGTTTAGCGTCATCTGACAATAAAGATGCAGCTTCTTCGTCCAAAATCACCATGACATCAGCATGACGCTTGAGTACAGTCGCTGGACAATCCGTTGTTGCGACACCTTCCATCATGTCGCGAACCGCTTCTGCCTTTCGTTCACTAGAAGCAACGAGAAGGATTTTCTTCGCTTCCATGATCGTACCGATTCCCATCGTGATCGCCTTCGTCGGTACTTCTTCTAATCGATCAAAGAATCGTTGGTTCGCTTCTCGTGTCGACTCTGTCAATTCCGTTACGTGTGTCTTAGCATCGAACGGTGTACCTGGTTCATTGAAGGCGATGTGTCCATTCGCTCCGATTCCAAGTAATTGAATGTCGATTCCTCGATTGCGGACGAGCGCTTCATATCGTTCACTTTCGCGCACGGGATCTTCTGTGTCCCCGATTGGAACGAATGATTCCTTAAACGCGACATCTTTGAATAGATGCTCTTGCATGAACTTATGATAACTTTGTGGATGCTCTGGGCTGAGACCGACATATTCGTCTAGATTAACCGTCGTCACATGTCGACAATCGAGCGAATCCTTCCGCCATTCTTCATAGACGCCGACCGGTGAACTTCCCGTTGCCAGTCCTACCGTCAAACCTTCCGGGTGACGCTCAATTTCCTGTTTCAAAAATTGATAGGCCACCTGTGCTAATTCTTCTCCTTTTTCTACGATCATCCATTTCATGAGGTAGACTCCTTTCCGTTCGTGATCCGGTGTCGCGTACCACGATGAATCGTTTCTTGAATGTGTAGCGCTTCGTCGAGCAGGACGATGTCCGCATCCTTGCCGACCGAGAGGCTTCCCTTTTGAGTCAATTGAAGTTCTTTTGCCGCATTGACCGATGTCATGCGGACCGCTTCTTCGAGCGAACAGCCTGTATAGGCGATGATATTCCGTAAGGCGGCGTCCATCGTTAAGACACTTCCAGCTAAGCTACCGTTTTCAAGACGTGCCGCACCGTCTCGAACGAATACAGCCTGACCACCTAACTCATATTCACCATCAGCTAATCCTTTTGCACGCATCGCATCCGTGATGACGATCAGTCGATCTGCGCCTTTCATTCGGTAGGCGAAGTCGACCATTTCTGGCGCAATGTGAATCCCATCCGGAATGATCTCCGCATAGACGTCTGGTGTCAGGAGGCAATATCCGACCGTGCCTGGTTCCCGGTGATGAAGTGCCCGCATTTGATTGTAGAGGTGGGTACCATGCGTGACGTGACCGGCTTGGTTTTGGGCATACGTCGCGTCTGTATGTCCGGCTGACGGAATCGCACCCGTCAAGCGCACCGCTTCTTCGAACGCCCGTGCTCCCGGGCGTTCCGGAGCGTATGTGACGAGCTTGATCGTGTTCCCTGCTGCTTTTTGCCATTTCAAGAACTGCTCGACATCCGGTTCGACGATATGTTCGTGAGGCTGTGCACCCGCATAATCCGGATTGATGAATGGTCCTTCAAGATGAACGCCGACGATCGTTGTATCGTCTTGCGCTACGACTTCTCGGACCGTCTCAAGCGCGCGTGTGATATTTCCCCAGTCCTGAGTAATCGTCGTCGCTAAAAATGATGTCACACCTTCTTGTAACATCTGTCGGCTGAAATGACGCAACCTCTCGACATCTCCATCCATGACATCGACATCATATCCCCCATGAATATGCACATCGATCATTCCCGGAATGAGTGATTGATGCTGCGCATCGATCATCTCTTCTCCTGCGATTTCCTCGAATTTCGACATGGGTCCAATCGCCTCGATTGTTCGGTCAAAACGAATGAAGCCGTCTTCAATCGTCTGCTCTCCCGTGTAAATCCGAGCATTGATGATCACTGTCATCTGGCATCTTCCTTTCTCTATCCGTTCCATGACTTGCTTCCGTATCTAGTATAACGCGATTAATTCTAGTTGTATAGACCTTTGTACATTTAAACAAAATTATAAAAGGACGATCCCGCATATCCGTAGATATAGGGTCGCCCTTTGTATACCCGTCGATTGCCGACTTCATGCGTCAGTCGATCATGGTAATAAAATCCGGTCTTTCTTTCGAGAAATCAGACGCGTTGCTTTTAAGATTGCCATCGGTAACGATTGACGCTTTCGGTAAGCAAGATATCGTCCTTCCCATTTTGGATCGTACTTTTCTTTGTATCGTCGTAGACCGGTGAAACTATACATGTAGCGAATATTATTGAAGACATCCGCTGCCACACGTTCTTGCCAGAAGGACGTCTCGTCCTCTCCGACGGACGAAAGCGGAGCCATTCCCATGTTGAACGTGTGGTAGCCTTCATCTTTCGCATACTCGAATAGTCGGATGAACATCGCATCCATGATTCCATTCGGTCCATCTGGTCGAAAACGCATCAAGTCAATCGATAGGACCCCTTCTTGGTAAGCAGGCATGAATGTCATGAACCCGATCAATCGTCCTTCCGCTTCACGCATGATGCCAATCGGCGCTCGATTTAAATAAGGTTCGTGGAAGTAACCGAGCGAAAAGCCTTTCTCGGACTTACCGCCTAACCATTCGTCGGAGACCTCTTGTAGTTCTGCTAATAGAGTTCCTGAAATAGGTGGCTCGACTACTTCGAACGTCATGCCCTCTCGTTCAAAGCGATTTTTAATCGACCGAAGTCCAGCTCGTTTTTTTCCTGATACAGTGAAAGATGGAATATCAACGATCGCTTCTTCACCAAGTTTGAAGAAGTTGAAGCCAAAATCATGATAGAGAGACATATTTTGCGCTTGAATTTGATAGATGTTCGGAATATATCCAAGATCTTCGACGCGACGTAAGAAAGACGCGATGACTTGTGAATGTTCCTTCGGATCTCCACTGGGGTCGCCAAGGACCATGATCCGATTACCGGTCTGACTGAACTGGATGAATGAACGTCCTGTTTCGGAGAAGAAGAAACGTTTATCACCTAGAAACGCGAGATGGCTCAAATAATTCCCACCCTGCTCACGCAATACCGATTCGATCTTTTCAGCATCGAATCGCTCACCGAGAACCGGTTGATTGAATGTGTTGAATAAGCGGATGAAGACGAGAACATACACGAGCGCAAAGATAGAGGCACTCGCTGCAAACATGAAAATTTCGTGTGCCGGATACACTTTTGTTCCATCTGCTGATCCGAGTGTATAGAAGGCGTATCCAAAAAAGACGAATCCTCCAATGTACAATAGACCAGCGAAGGCAACCCGGATGAAGCGTGTCGTCGTAATGAGCGTTCGTTCTCGGTGAAATGCTTTTCGCGACATCAGTAGCAAGACGAGAACGAGGATGACGGCAAGGAAAGAAATCAAGTTAAAACCACGAAGTGCCATTCCAATCAATGCGAAAAAAGATGCCCCGTACATCATATATAACGACCGTTTTGTTCGACGATACAGTGCTGTCGATAAGAGGACGAACAATAAGCCGCCCATCAAGAAGAAACTATTCGCGAGTAACAGCGCTTCATGCGGTAATTTCGATTCCAAATATTCATATTGCGTCGAGACAGGTGGTAAAATCGCCAATCCCCAGATCGTGATCCCGGCAACGAGTGTGATCAATGCGAGTGTGAAATGACGAATTTTACTGAGGAATCGCAGTTGTAAGCGCCAAATGACGCCCCCGACCTCCATCGATGGACCAACGATCGGTTTGTCTTCGATCATCTTGACGACCGGACCGCTGAACTCCCGAGCTGAGAAAATGACACCGATCAGGAACGGAATCAAGTAGTAGACAAGACGGTAGATCAATAATCCTGTCAAGACGATGCCTTCCTCAACACCCGCACGCTGCATGCCGATCAAAAACACTAAGTCAAACGAACCAAACCCACCCGGTACCATCGAGATCAAACCGGCTGTCGCAGCGATGATGAAAACACCGATGACTTTTGAGAAACTGACATCCGTTCCGAGCGCTGCCAAAATCAGATAGACGACAACGCCAGCACTGAACCATTCTGCGAGTGAGACGAGTGAATATAACGCAATCGATTTCGGATGGATGCTGCTATTGCCTCGTCGAAACGAGAACAGCAGATAGAGTGGAAAGAAGAATGCGACACCAATGATGACGGGCCACAGCCATTTTTTTAAATCGAGCACTTCAAACGCCGGAAAAACGTGCAGAAGCGATAAGGCAGATAAGATGGACAATCCACTGATCAACGTCGGTGCCATCCAGCCGATCGCCTTCAACAAACGACCACCTTCAACGAATGGTCGATAAAGAGCGGAGCGGATCGCCATCCCAGCGAGACCGCCGAATCCGATGATGCCGTTAAAGGAGTTCGCAATCCAGGATGCTCGGAAGATTAGTCCGATCGGTGCTTTCGCCTCCAATGAACGTAATAAGAAGAAGTCATAAAAGAACATCGTCGAGACTGCCGCAAGACCTGCGAGAATCAACAGGATGAATTGCCAAGATGGGACTTGACGAATCGCTTGAATCGATTCCTGTAGCGACAAACTACGCAATTCGTTTTGTCCTTGATAAAAAATGAATCCAATCAAGACGATCGGCAAGATGATCTTCGCAATCGTCATGATGCGTTGTTTTGAGAATTTCAAGCTGCCAGCCTCCTTGATTTACGGATTAAATGCATAAGACGAACAAGTAGTAGCGTTGCTCCGACCGCAAGACCGATGATCAATCCCCACCAGTAACCATCTGGCCCGAGCGTCGTATAGCGTTCGAGATAAAAACCTAATGGTAGTCCAATGACCCAGTAGGCAGCAATCGTCAACAAGAAGGTGACGTTGACATCCTTGAATCCACGTAATGCACCTTGCGTCGGTGCAGCAACGGCATCCGACAGTTGAAAGAAAATCGCTAAAATCATGAAGTGTGCGGCTGCTTCGATGACTTGAGGATCACGACTATATAAAGCGGCAAGTTCTTCATTCTTTAAGTACAACAAGATCCCGGAGAACAAGGAGACGGCAACACACATCGTCAATCCAATGACGACGTACTGGACAGCGTCCTTGATTCGTTTGGCACCGACCTCAAAACCGACTGTGATCGTCAAAGCGGACGCAGCAGATAATGGGATCATATAGACGAACGAAGCGAAGTTGATGGCCGCTTGATAGGCACCGATGATGACATCGCCGTACGCTCCGAGCAGCAACGTGACCGCCGAGAAAATACTGACTTCAGAAAAAATCGCTAGACCAATCGGAGCACCGAGTAGAATCAATTCCTTGATTCGCTTCATATCTGGACGGTAAAAGCGCCGCAGAATCCCAAGGCGTTGAAATAATTCTCCTTTGAAGACGACAGCGATGATCGCTAGACAGAGAATCCAGTACGTGATGGCAGTCGCAACTCCCGCGCCCACTCCACCAAGTTCCGGAAAACCGAAGTTTCCGAAGATGAATAGATAATTGAAAAGGACGTTAATGGGTAAAGAGATTAGTAGTAAGACCATCGTGATATTTGATTTACCTAATGAATCGACGAGTGTTCGTAAAACGAAGAAAACGAACATCGGTACGATCCCGAGTGCTAACATCACGAGATAATTTCGCGCGACTTCACGCGCCTCTGCTGATAACTCCATCCGTTCGAGAATCGGATTGACAGCAATAAGTCCGATGACTACGGTCAAACCAATGATCACAACAGCAACGTACAACGCCTGCATGACGATCCGTTTGACTTCCCGCTCGCGTTTCGCTCCCATCGCTTGGGAAACGAGCGGTGCGACGGCAAGTAGAATACCGGTCAGTCCTGTGTAGACGGGTGCCCAGAGACTTGCTCCGACACCGACTCCTGCTAAATCAGCAGGACCATATCGACCGGCCATGACCGTATCGAAAAAACTAATTAAGTAAAACGCGACTTGCGTTACGAGGGTGGGAAAGAAAATTTTCATGAACTGCTTCATCTTTCCTGAGAACGTAACTGTTTCTAACATGTTTCCACCACATTTCAGGAGGAGTCCTCCTTAATTTTAAAACCTAGCACTCTTGAACTCTTACGAAAATAATCCGAGGAGGGATTCATCTCATGAACCATCGAGATACTGAAAAGCTGACTTTCGAACTGCTTGAGACATGGTCTACCTTCAATCATTATGCCAAAGAGGCTCAAACGTTTGAGAATCCGGAAGATGTCCATCAAGCGCGGATTCGGTTACGGAAACTGATCACATTCGCCCGATTGGTCGATTTGACGGAGGAACCCGTTTATTTGATTTGGAAGCGGCTGATGCATGCTTTCGGCGAAGTCCGTGACCTCGACGTACAACTCGAAGCGACCTCAAACAAAACAGAAATCGATCAGTTGTTCGCGAACCATGTCGCTCTGCAACTTCAAGGAAAACGTTCGACTTTAATCGAGACGATGCATCTCTTGATCTCCAATGAACTGGATCGATCCGTTCGTCGCTTTTTAGCTGGTCCGATGACAAAGCGCCTCAAGCGGATGTCAGAAAAAGAGCTGATTCAGGCCGCTGAGAAACGCTATGAGAAAAAACGTGAACAATTTGAAAAAGTGCAACGAAAGGATGGAACGAAGCGTGTCGAACGGATGCATGAATTACGGCTTGCTACAAAAGCATACCGTTATACGGTCGAGTACCTTCGTCCCTACACGCATCAACCGAAGTCTGCTGTTGATCGTCTAAAGACAACCCAGACACGACTCGGACACATCAATGATACGTATCAGCGATTAGAAAGATGGCGCTCTTTCGAGGTTCCATCTGCTTATCAAGAAGAGCGTTTGCGTCAGATCAAGCGGTTAGAGGACGAGCTACGTTCTGCGCTTGATCAGATTGAAATCGCTCATGGATGACGTTGAACGAGTAATTCCAGCATTTTTGTTCCGGCAATGGAGTTTCCTTTTGCGTCAAGCGATGGTCCAAAGACACCGATTCCGAGATCAGCCATATCGAAATCACTTCGACCGCAAGCAACGACTGCACCGGAAACACCACTTTTTCCTGGAAGCCCGACTTGGACGGAAAATTCTCCAGATGCATCGTACATGCCACACGTCGTCATGATCGCTCGAATGATTCGTGCGTTCCGACGTGAAATGACTTGGCGTCCTGATGGTGTTTTTCCAGATGTACTCAAAATTTTCCCCATCATGGCAAGTCCTTTACAGTTCGTCAAAATCGCACATTGTTTCGTATAGACGTCGATGATTTCTTCGACATTGCCTTCGATGACACCGTGATAGCGCATGAAGTACAACAATGCGCGATTTAAATCCGTCGTTTCGAATTCCGATTCAGCAACATCTGCGTCATATTTTACCATTTCTACTTCAATATCCAATAGCTTTGCGATGAATTGACGCAATTGAAGTAATTTATCGGCAGCATCCGTTCCCGGTAACATGCTCGTCACGGCTAGTGCTCCTGCATTGATCATTGGATTAAGCGGTTTTGTTGGAATCGTCTCTTCGAGTTTTGCGATCGAATTGAACGCATCGCCCGTCGGTTCCATCCCGACTTTTGAAAAGACATAATCTTCTCCGAATGTCTCGAGGACGAATGCGAGCGTGATGATCTTCGATACACTCTGTAGCGTAAACATCGTATCCGCATCACCTGCCGAAACGAACGTTCCGTCGGCATTACAGACGGCGATTCCGAGCTGTGTCGGATCAACCTTCGCAAGCTCTGGGATGTAACTGGCGACTTGTCCAAGCACCGTATACGGACGGCATTCTTCAATCAACTCCTCGAGTTGTGCTTGTGTAACATTCATGGCGTTCCCTCTTTCTCTTTTTTTCTAGCTTATCACGCATCTGACGGATACGGATATGGTTCTTCCGTAAACGCTAAAAGGAGTCGACTCGTTTCAGCCGAGTCGACTCCTTTTTCTAGCATCTGCTTCATCCGTGGACGACAAGTTCACCGTCTTCTACATCAATCGCAATCCGGGCACCATCTTGAATCGCCCCACTAATCAAGGCACGGGCAAGTTTCGTCTCAATCGTTCGTTGCATATAACGATTGATTGGACGCGCGCCGTATTGTGGTTCAAATGCTTCTTCGAAAATCAACGTCTTCGCAGCATCCGTGACATCAATCGTAATACCACGTCCAGATAAACGTGAACTCATTTTCTCGACCGCTTTGTCGATGATTCGTTCGATTTCCGTCCGGTGGAGTGGATGGAATAAAATCGTATCATCGATCCGGTTCAAGAACTCCGGTCGGAAGTGGCGCTTCAGTTCTTGGCGAACGGCTTCCTCTTCCGCTGCATCGATGACACCATCTTTTGCTGCTTCAAGCAGGATTGGCGCCCCGATGTTTGACGTCATGATGACGATCGTGTTCTTGAAGTCGACGACGCGTCCTTGCGCATCCGTCAATCGACCATCGTCGAGCAACTGAAGCAAGATATTGAAGACGTCTCCGTGCGCTTTTTCAATCTCATCGAACAACAGCACCGAATACGGGCTCCGTCGGACGGCTTCCGTCAATTGACCGCCTTCTTCATAACCGACGTATCCCGGAGGCGCACCGACGAGACGGGAGACATTGTGTTTTTCCATATACTCCGACATATCGATGCGGACGATGTGATCTTCACTATCGAACATCGCGGCTGCCAAGGCTTTTGCGAGTTCTGTCTTCCCGACCCCTGTCGGACCGAGGAACAAGAACGAGCCAATCGGACGGTTCGGATCCTTAATGCCTGCTCGCGCTCGAATGACAGCGTCCGCGACGAGACGGACTGCTTCGTCTTGACCGAAGACGCGATCATGAAGCGTATCTTCAAGATAAAGTAATTTTTCGCGTTCGCCCTGAGCAAGCCGCGTCACCGGAATACCGGTCCATTTCGAAACGATGTCGGATATCTCTTCTTCCGTCACCGCTTCTCGAACGAGTTCGTGTGAGACGTGTTCAGATGACTCTTCCGCGACTTTCAGACGTGCCTCAAGATCCGGAATTTGCCCGTACTTGATTTCCGATGCTCGGTTCAAGTCATAGCGCCCTTCCGCTTCTTGTAACGCCAGTTTCGCTTTCTCAAGATCCGCACGTAACTGCTGAACACTTTGCGAACTCTCTTTCTCCCGTTCCCATCGTGTCCGTAGCGCACTCTCGTCTTCTCGGACAGAACTGAGTTCTTGCTGTAAGACGGCGAGTCGTTTCCGGGATGCTTCATCCGTCTCTTTCTTTAACGCTGCTTCCTCGATTTCGAGCTGCATGACTCGACGGACGAGCGAATCGAGTTCAGCTGGCATCGACTCCATATCGGTCCGAATCATCGCACATGCTTCATCAACGAGATCAATCGCCTTATCCGGCATGAACCGATCCGTAATATACCGATCGGATAACATCGCCGCCGCGACGAGCGCATTGTCATGAATCCGTACACCGTGGTGAATCTCGAATCGTTCTTTTAGTCCACGCAGAATGGAGATCGTATCCTCGACATCTGGTTCCGCGACGAGGACTTGTTGGAAGCGACGTTCGAGCGCCGGGTCCTTTTCGATATACTTCCGGTACTCATCCAGCGTCGTCGCACCGATACAGTGCAATTCTCCTCGCGCAAGCATCGGCTTGAGCATGTTTCCGGCATCCATTGCGCCGTCCGTCTTCCCAGCACCGACAATCGTATGCAGCTCATCGATGAACAAGAGAATCTGTCCTTCGGCTTCCTTGACTTCATTCAAGACTGCTTGCAGTCGCTCTTCGAACTCACCACGGTATTTCGCACCAGCGACGAGCGCACTCATGTCTAAACTGAACAACTGCTTGTTCTTCAGACTCTCCGGTACATCTCCTCGGACGATCCGTTGCGCGAGTCCTTCAACGATTGCCGTTTTCCCGACGCCGGGTTCTCCAATCAAGACGGGATTGTTTTTTGTCTTCCGACTCAAAATCCGGATGACACGTCGAATCTCATCATCACGACCGATGACCGGGTCTGTTTTCCCAGACCGGAAATCCGCTACGAGATCACGTCCATATTTTTTCAGCACATCAAACGTCTCTTCAGGATTTTTCGTCGTGACCTTCCGATTGCCTCGCATACTGACGATCGCTTCCCGGAGTGTCTCTTCTGTGATGCCTTGACGACGTAGGTACTGAGCTGCTGGACTTGATTGTTTGATCAATGCTAGCAATAAGTGTTCGACGGAGACATAGTCATCCTGCATGAGGCGCGCTTCCGTCTCTGCTTCCGTCAACACGTTCAGCAACGAGCCCCCGATCCGAGGCGTCGTCGCCTGGGACAAGGCAGGAAGTTTACCAATCGCCTCGTCAATCGCAGCATTCAATGTCTCAATCCGTTGATTCAGCTTTTCAAAGACAACTCGTGCAATTCCTTCTTCTTGAGCAAGTAAGGCGAGTAACAAATGCCATTCTGTGATTTCACTATGACGACGTTGTTTCGCGATCGCTTGGGCAGAGACGATTCCCTCGTGTGCCCGATCCGTTAAACGTTCAAAATCCATCCTTGATCACTCCTTCACTGCAAGTTGACGTTCCCACTCTTCATAAAAGGCACGGTCCATCTCAGGTAACTTGACTTCGAGTTGAACGAGTAACGCCCCACGATGACCATTCGCTTGACTGAGACCACGATTTGGAATCCGGAGTCGTGCTCCTGGTTTCGTGCCCGGTTTGACTTTCAGTTTGATTCGTTTCCCTTCAAGCGTATCTGCGACGACTTCGCCTCCAAGCACAAGCGTCGTCGGATGAACACGGACGGTTGAAATGACGTCTTGATCGACCCGTCGGAATTGATCGTCATCCTTCAAGTGAATCGTCACGTAAACATCTCCCGCGACACCTTGTCGGTTACGCATTGAACTTTTTCCACGTAAGCGGACTTTTTTACCGTCATAGACATCTTTCGGAAGCGTCAGCTGGATCGAACCCGTCGCAAGACGCACCGTGACTTTTTCGTTCGTACTAAGATGACTGAGTGGGACCGTCAATTCAAGCTCTTCATCGGTCGACACTTCTTCCTGACTAAAGAACGAACCGAACATGTCTTCAAATCCGAACGATTGTCCAGGTCGTGTCCGTCCACCACCTCCGAACTGTCGGAACAGATCTTCGTAATCTCCAGCGCCACCAGCTCCAGCACCTGCCATCTGATCGAAGTTACTGCCGTATCGATCATACTTCGCTCGTTTTTCCTCATCTCCAAGCACATCGAAGGCTTCTTGGATATCCTTGAAACGCTGGTCCGCACTCGCCTCTTTATTGACGTCTGGGTGATACTGCTTCGCCAATTTGCGGTACGCGCGCTTAATATCTTGATTCGATGCATCCTTTGCGATACCGAGTGTTTGGTAGTAGTCTTTTGCCATTCGAATTCACTTCCTTTTCCTATACTTCATTACCTTAATTATAAAAGTCGTATCTTAATTGGTCAAATATAGTCAAACTTTTTTCTGACATTCTGTTCTCTTTTCACTTTACGTCCTTGCGACAAACAAGTTTCACCGACTGAACCATGTTATACTGATAGCCAAACAGGAAATGAACGATGGGAGGATCTACAGATGGATGGTAAAACACGTAAAAATATCACGCCCGGTCTTAAAGTCAGCATCGTGTTGAAGCAAGATCAACGAACAGGTAAACGAACAGAAGGAATCGTCAAAGACCTTCTCACGAAATCTCCGCAACATCCGCACGGGATTAAAGTGCGCTTAGAAGACGGTCAAGTCGGTCGTGTTCAAGAAATTTTAGGATAAAAAGACAGCAATCGCTCGCCCTGATTCCTTTTCGGAGTCAAGACGAGCGATTTTTTTCATGCTTCAGTCGCTTGTTCTAAATACCGCCACGTCGCTTCGACGAGAATACGCGCTGCATCGAGCATCGCCGGCTCCTTAAAATCAAACTGCGGATGATGATGCGGTGGATACGAAGCATCTCCCGCTCCTGTAAAGAAGAACGCGCCCGGTACGTGTTGCAAGTAATAAGCGAAGTCCTCGCCACCCATCGTCGGTTCAATCTCAAATACACGCTCGTCTCCTAAAACTTCTCGTGCGACAGATTCAATCAATGCGGTGGGTGCAGCATGGTTGATGACAGCTGGATAGCCTTTTTCGTACGCAAAGTGATACGTTGCTCCGACTGCCTCACAGATTCCTTTGATCGTCCGCTCCATCCGCTCAATGATCTCGTCCGCTGTCGCTTCATCAAACGTCCGGACCGTTCCTGTCAACATCGCTTGATCTGCAATGACATTAAACGTATTCCCAGCATGTAATGTTCCAACGGTCACGACTGCCGGTTCCAGTGGATTGAGTTGACGACTGACGATTGATTGTAATTCCTTAACGATCGTTGCCCCGAGTAAGACAGCATCAATCGTCTCATGTGGTTTCGCACCGTGTCCGCCTTTTCCATATAAGGTCAGCTCGAACTTATCAGCCGCTGCCATGATCGGACCGGTCCGAACACCGACATGTCCTAAATCGATTGTTGACCAAAGATGCGTTCCGAAGATGACATCGACCCCTTCGAGACAACCGTCCGCAATCATATCGCGTGCACCGCCCGGAACGACTTCTTCCGCATGTTGATGAATCAAGACGACGTTCCCCGGTAATGATTCCCGCTGTTGCATGAGCGTCTCTGCGACGGCCAGCAACGTCGCCGTATGACCATCGTGACCGCATGCATGCATCACACCCGGAACCGTTGACCGATACGCGACCTCTTTAGCGTCAGCAATCGGTAAGGCATCAAAGTCAGCACGTAACGCGACGGTCTTCCCCGGTTTTCCTCCACGAATATACCCGACGACACCACGTCCGCCGACCTCCGTCCTGACTTCGATTCCGAGCGCTTTTAAATGTCGCGCGATATAACGCGGGGTCTCGACTTCGTGAAACGACAACTCTGGGTGCTGATGTAAATAACGACGGCGCTCGACCATTTCTGGATACAACGCGTCTAGTCCGGCAGTTCGTTCTGACATATATGTATCCCCCTTATTTCTTTTGATGCAGTGTCTTAACGCTTTCTCGCGTGTATTGAAGACGTTCGAGCGTGTCTTCATAATGTCCCGCAGCATACGATAAGAACAAGACATCGATTGCAAATAGTTGGGCGAGACGCGAACTGAGCGCTGCACTACGAAGCGGCGCTTCCGGTGCGCGGGATGTCCAAAGCGCGATATCCGCGAGTTGGCTGATCCGATTGTCCCCGAAACGTGTCAGACTGATGACCCTCAGCCCTTGGATTTTCGCCAAACGGATCAACTCGACGACCTCTTCCGTTTCTCCGCTGTAGGAAATCGCAAAGAAGACATCTTCTTTACGTGCATTCGCTAAAATCGTTGCAAGTAGATGCTGGTCCGTTTCTTGAATCGCCAGTTTCCCGACACGCGTCCATTTTTGAGCAGCGTCTTCAGCTACGACATGCGATGCCCCAATCCCGTAAAAATAAATCGCGCGTGCCTGATCAATCACATCAATCGCATCCGCAATCCGTTCATCATTCAACTGCTTCGCAGTATCCTGTAACGCTTGAATGCTGTTACTAAGCGTTTTTTCAATCAAGTCGACAGGACGTTCATCCTTTTCGATATCGTGATACCCTTTTAAATCCGTCCGTGCTGTATCGGCAGAGATGCGCATCCGCAACTCCGGGTATCCCTTTAATCCGAGCGCGCGGCAAAAGCGGACGACTGCAGCGGCACTTGTATCTGATTCCTCTGCAAGTTGGTGAATCGTCATGCGCGCAATTTGGTTCATATGCGTCAAGACATAGTCTGCGACTTTTCGTGAGGATGATGGTAGTTCCTCTCGAACTGCACCGATTTGTGAATAGATACCGCCTTTCATCTAAATCTCCCCTTTATCCTCTTCTTTTTAAAAGAACTAACGATTCATCACTTACCGCGTCGTTCCTGTGTGTAGAACTGTTCTTCTTTCATTATGCTCTCTCCTACTAGCTTTCGTAAATCTAAAAAATGGGAAAGTGAAACAAAATACCATTCTTCTTCCATACCCTTCCTTTCTGATTCATATACTTCTCTCTTTCAGCATCCGTTACACAAAAAAAAGCGACATTCCGTCCATTGGAGGAATGTCGCTTCATAAAGTGAATCGAGAAATCAGCGAATCTTGACGATCGGTTTCTTTGTATCCGGATCGAGGAACAGCATCGCTTCCGTATCCCCGTTCAAGTTCGTCACAGTGATCGTCGTTGGAATGTTTCGATTATACTCCCAACGATTCTCAAGCAGATACGTCACGTACTGAACGAATGCGACGAGTTCTGCTTTTCCGTAAAATTGAACGGGAATCTTCATCTCAAGCTTTTTCAGTTCATCTTCTTGATAGAAGCCTTCCCCCATCATACCAGTGTAGTTCGGGAAGTAGTCTTCTAGACGGTCTTTGAATAAATCGAATTTCGCCGCATCATCCCGCACATCATTCGTCGCGCGTGCTGACGGGTAGTAGTAATAGCGCTCATTGTAGTTTTTCCAGTCGTTTGCACTGATTTGATTCCCGCGACCGATGAAGGCAGACGAGAGATAGTGACCGGAAACCGGTGAACCTTCTTTTTCCTGGAGGTAGAGAGCGACGTGAATCGGTGTCGTCTTCATCCCTTGTGTCTTACGCATCTTCTTGACTAAATCATTCGCCATCCGCTTTCCTTCAGCAACGACTTTCTTTTCATCAAGTTTAACGGTATAGGTTGGTCCATAGTTTTCATCTTGGAACACATACTCACTATTTAAGACAAGCGCAATCGACGTGCCACCGAGTTCGAGTTTCTTATCTTCTTCAAGCATGTAGTCTTGCTCTAAGATATGCGATAGAATCATAGGTGACTTTTGATTTTTTTCTTTATACGACTTACCAGACGTATAAGCTGGGTTCAGACCTTCTGGATCGCTGACCCCATCTCCTGCTTTTCCTTTTCGTAACAACCATTTCGCGATTTGGTCAGCTTCGAGTAACTGACCTTCTTGATAATAGTATTTTTCCGGATCAAAAAACTGTGTCGAGTGACGCATTAAACCCGTTTCGATTTCATCAAGCTCAAGACGTGAACTGACACGTTTTTGTGTCATTCCACGTGCAACACTTGGACGAAACGGCAAGACCGTCCGGTAGTACGAATCCGTCGTATCAATGGCTGGACTGACAACGGCTTGGACTTCCTTACCTTGTTCACTTTCAGTAATGACTTCTTTCGTATCGCTCGTTGGCGAAAGGTCGAACGAACAAGCACCTAAAAATAACGTGCTCGATAACGTCAACGCTACTGCTGTTTTATAGTTCATCTCTATTTGCACCCCATGTTTTTAAATCGTTCTCTTTATCATAACAGAATCGTTTTCCATCGGGGAAGGACAAGTTTTTCCCTGATTTTTAAAAAAGATGATGCGCCTTAGCGTATCCGAAAGGACTTTTTCTCATGACACGTCGTAAATTCATCGGTCTGCTTTTTTTACTCGCAGGCATCGCTCTGATCGCTTGGCCCTTCATCAGTGACTATCAGCGTGAACAAGAGGCAGCCAATTTAAAAGAACAATGGACAAAAAGTCTAAAGACCGTCGATGCAAAAGAGACGAAACAACCGCTCGCAAAATCAGGTGTTGGACTGCTATCGATTCCAAGCATAGATTTCGAGCAAGTCATCTTAGAAGGCTCGACGACAGCGGTCTTAGACCGTAGTATCGGTCATATTCCAGAAACCGGATCACCCGGAAAAGGCAATTATGCGCTCGCCGGACACCGAAGTTTCACGGAAGGGCTTCATTTCAATCGCCTGCCTGACGTCAAAAAAGGCGATACCGTCGTCGTCACGACAAAAACACATCGGTATACGTACCGCATCACATCCAGTCGTCTTGTCACACCGACGACATTGTCCGTCCTCGATCAATCTGTCGCTTCCCCAACCATCACATTAATCACCTGTGATCCACCAGAAACGGCAACGAATCGTCTCATCAAACAAGGTACTTTGATTCGGAGCGAGACGATTGCTTCGTGACAAGGATGAACACGAAAAAAGGAAGGCGGAATTCCGCCTTCCTTTTTATTTGATTGTTCTCATTCATTCTTCTCACGCTTCGTGTTTAGCTAGTTCTTCTAACAGACGTGCTTCATCCCAAATTTCGATACCAAGCGATTCAGCCTTCGTCAGCTTAGAACCTGCTTTTTCCCCTGCGACGAGTACGTCTGTCTTTTTACTGACGCTTCCTGTCACATCGGCACCGAGTGCTTCGAGTCGTTTACCAGCCTCTGACCGTTTTAAGCTCTCGAGCGTCCCCGTCAAGACGATCGTTTTGCCACCGAGTGGTGCATTCGTCTGATCAACCCGTTCCCCAAGGAAACGTTGATTAACGCCGAGTTGTTCCAAATCACGAATCAATGCCTTTGCTTCCGGATGTTCGAAGTACTTCACGATTGAATCTGCGATTTTCCCACCGATGCCATCGATTGCGACAATCTCATCGTAGCTTGCAGCTGCAATTCCTGCTAACGAATCAAAACGTTCCGCTAAAAGATATGCTGCTTTTTGACCGACGAGACGGATTCCGAGACCAAACAAGAGACGCTCGACCGAGTTCTGTTTCGAAGCTTCGATCGCCGCAAGTAATTTATCAACGGACGTCTCACCCATCCGGTCGAACGTCAACAACTCTTCACGATCGAGTCGATATAAATCGGCAATCGTCCGGATTGCTTCATGGTCATACAATTGACGGACGACTTTTTCACCGAGACCGTCGATGTTCATCGCCTGACGCGAAACGAAGTGAATGATGCCTTCCATCAATTGTGCTGGACATTCCGGACTGACACAGCGGATGTCGACTTCACCTTCGAGACGGACAAGTTCCGATTGACAGGCCGGACAATGCGTTGGGAAAACGATCGGTGTTTCTTCCCCTGTCCGTTCTGCCGTGACGACTTGTACGACTGCCGGGATGACATCGCCCGCTTTTTTAATGATGACCGAGTCCTGAAGGCGGATATCTTTTTCAGCGATGAAGTCGGCGTTGTGTAGTGTCGCATATGTCACCGTCGATCCCGCGACGACGACCGGTGCAAAACGGGCACGAGGCGTGACTTTCCCGGTCCGACCGACACTGAAATCAACGTCTTCGACTGTCGTCATGACTTCTTCCGCCGCGAACTTATAGGCTGTCGCGAAGCGGGGACTTTTTGCTGTGAAGCCGAGCTCCTCCTGATCATCGTATCGATCGACTTTCAAGACGATTCCGTCGATCTCATATGGCAGGCTCGCGCGTGCTTCCGTCCAATGTGCGATGTAGGCAAGAATCTCTTCCACCGTCTCACACGTCTGCATATGTTGATTGGTCGGTAACCCAAGTGAAGCGAGTTGTGCCATCGCTTCGCTATGTGAACGGGCCGTCAACGTATTGACACCGACGCCATACACGAATAACGACAGATTACGCGACGCTGTGATCGACGAATCCAGCTGACGCAGACTACCTGCTGCCGCGTTACGCGGATTCGCGAACAACGTCTCTTCCCGGCTAGCCCGGTCTTCATTTAAGCGTTCGAACGATTGTTTCGGCATGTAAGCCTCACCGCGGACTTCGACCGTCTCTTCCGCCTGCAGACGAAGCGGTAACGCTTTGATCGTCCGTAGATTCTGCGTGATGTTCTCGCCGACTGTTCCATCGCCACGCGTTGCCCCACGAACGAACCGACCGTCTTCGTATTTCAGCGAGATCGCAAGTCCATCGAATTTCAGTTCGGCGACATACGTCGTCGAACGTCCGAGCGACCGCTCAATCCGAGCGACCCATTCGCGAATTTCCGTCTCATCAAAGACGTTTCCGAGCGACAGCATCGGTAAATCATGCGTCACCTTCTCGAACGCTTCGAGCGGTGCCGCGCCGACGCGTTGCGTTGGCGAATCCGGTGTGATCAGTTCTGGATGCTCTGTTTCTAACTCCGTCAGTTCACGAAGCAATTGATCGTACGTCGCATCCGGTACCGTTGGTTGATCCAGTACGTAGTATTCGTAGCTGTATCGGTTCAATGTTTGACGAATCTCATTTATACGCTGGCTTGCGTCCATCTGTGGACCTCCCGTCATACCTTTTTAATCGGTGCGAATTTCGCGAGCAATCGTTTGATTCCGACTGCTGGGAATGCGATATCGATTTCAAGATTATCCCCTTCACCACGAGTCTGGACGACTGTACCGAGTCCCCATTTCCCGTGCTCTGCCTTATCTCCGACCGACCAACCGAGCGTTTCCGCACCTGACGTCTTCATTGCTGTCGGTTTACTGATCGAGCGACCGATGACGGCCTTGCCTTGCGGGACAGGACGGTCTTCCCATGGGAGTGGCTTCGCTTTTTTACCAGTCCGCTCGATGACGACTTCCGGCAGCTCTGCTAGGAACCGTGATTCTTGGTTCGCGTTCGTCCGTCCATAAAGGGAGCGCATCCGCGCATGTGACAAGTAAAGGCGTTTCTCAGCACGTGTGATCCCGACATACGCGAGGCGACGTTCTTCTTCCATCTCGTCTTCATCTTGAAGCGAGCGGCTATGTGGGAACAATCCTTCCTCCATCCCAATCAAGAAGACAACAGGGAACTCGAGTCCTTTTGCCGAGTGAAGCGTCATCAACGTGACTTGTTCTTCCGGATCCGTCTCGTCGAGTGAATCAACATCGGCGACGAGTGTCAAATCAGTCAAGAAGGCGATGATCGTCCGGTCTTCTGGATCGGCTTTCGCCGTCTCCTTCTCAAAGTTTTGTGCAACGGTGATGAACTCGTTGATGTTCTCGAGACGACTCTGCGCTTCAAGTGTCTTATCTTCCTTCAGTACTTGGCGGTAGCCTGATTTCTCGAGCACTTCTTCGACTAGTTCCGAAAGGCTGATGAATTCTTGCATTTGGCTGAGTCCGAGAATCATCGTCCGGAAATCCGTCAGCTTCGCTGCTGTCTTTGGTGCGATACTCGACAATTCGATATCGCGAATCGCTTCCATCAATGACACACCTTGTAAGTCGGCGAAATCACGCAGCTTATCAATCGTCGTCGCACCAATCCCGCGTTTTGGTTCGTTGACGATCCGCGCGAATGACAGGTCTTCATCTGGATTCGAAATCAATCGGAGATAAGCAAGCACGTCCTTGATCTCTTTACGATCGTAGAACTTCGTGCCGCCGATCATTTTGTACGGAACGTTCGACTTAAGAAGCGTTTCCTCGATCGCACGCGATTGTGCATTCGTCCGGTACAGAATCGCGATATCGCTCAGTTTCATCCCGTAACGAATTGAGTTCCGAATCTCCTGGACGATATAAAAGGCTTCTTCCCGCTCATTCTCCGCCGTATGAACGACGAGCTTCTCGCCTTCATCATTATCCGTCCAAAGTTTCTTATCTTTGCGTGTCGAGTTGTTTTGGATGACATGGTTGGCTGCTTCCAAGATTCGTTTGGAAGAACGGTAGTTTTGCTCGAGTAAGATGACAGCTGCATTCGGATAGTCCTCTTCGAACGAGAGGATGTTCGCGATGTCAGCACCACGCCAGCGATAGATCGACTGATCCGAGTCTCCAACGACACAGAGATTCTGATGTCCCGATGCTAACAGGTTGACGAGATCATACTGGGCTTTGTTCGTATCTTGATACTCATCGACATGAATGTAACGGAATTTCTTCTGATAGTAAGCAAGGACATCCGGACTCTTCTTGAACAATTCCGTCGTTTTTCCGATCAAATCATCAAAGTCGAGCGCGTTGTTCCGGCGTAAGACCGCTTCATATCCTTTATAGATTTCAGCAACTGTCTTTTCATACGGGCTCGTCACGATCGAGGCGTAGAATTCAGCACTGCGTAATTCATTTTTCTGTGACGAGATGATCGTCAGCATCGAACGTGGATCCCATTTTTTTGGGTCCAAGTTTTGTTCCTTTAAGACGAGCTTGATCGCCGACTGCTGATCACTTGAATCAAGAATCGTGAAGTTGCGATCGTATCCAAGCTGATCGATGTCGCGACGTAACATCCGGACGCACATCGAGTGGAAGGTCGAGACCCAAATATCGTTCGCGACACCACCGACCAAACGACCGATCCGGTCTCGCATTTCTCGCGCCGCCTTGTTCGTGAACGTAATCGCGAGGATGTTCCACGGTGCGACTTGTTTAGCCGCCATCAAATAAGCGACCCGATGTGTCAGGACGCGTGTCTTCCCGGAACCGGCTCCTGCCATGATCAGCAGTGGACCTTCCGTATGCTTGACTGCTCTTGCTTGCTCAGGGTTTAGTCCACTGACGAGCTGTTCACTCAAATTAAACATATCAATAGCCTCATTTCTTATATTCCGAACTTTTGTTCCTATATTTTATCGTGTCGCTGCGACGGTCGCAAGCGCTGCTTTTAAATCCTCATAAATGACGTTCCCGACGACGATCGTATCCGCATACTGTAGCATCTCACGCGCTCGCTCTTCGGAGTCGATTCCTCCACCGTAAAACAGGCGTGCCTGCTTCAAGACATCGCGAACGGCTGCGACTCGTTCCGGTTCCCCGTAAACGCCGCTGTATTCGAGATACACGACCGGTAGACGGAAGACGCTATCCGCTAACTGCGCATAAGCGACGGTCTCATCTAATGTTAGCGGTTTTGCTTGTGTCACATGCGCGACCTTCGCATCAGGATTCAGGACGATATACCCTTCCCCGACAAGATCAGCATGCGCCAGCATATGACCGACTTGTTCTAACGCCTCGACTTGTTTTTCGACGACGTACTCTAATGTACCCGCATTCAGGACCGTCGGTGTCAGATACGTATCAAATCCCATCGTTGCGGCTTCGAGTTCAGAAATCTCGAGTGCCACTGCGACTGGATACCGGCGCAAACGCATCAAGAGATCAAGCGTCGCATCGAGTGTGATGTCATCTGTTCCACCGACAAGAATCGCATCCGTTCCGGACGTCGCAATCGCCTGCAGGCTAGCATCATCAATTGGTTTTGCTGGATCTAGTTTAAAGACATGTCGCCATTCATTAAAAGGTAATAACACGGTTCGTCCCATCCTCTCTTTCTCATTCCACATTCAGTATAAAACAAAAAACCATCTCGCGCAGGGCGAGATGGTCAGACGTGTGTCCGTCGTTTCGTCAATAACGATGCGAGTAACAACGCAAAGACGGCATATACCGGCACGAACGCCCACGGTTCTGCCAAAAAGAAGCCGAGTACCGGAACGTCCAGTAACGGCGAATCCGGTGAACAGAGTGCTCGGCCGTTGACGAGCGCCAAAAACGGTAAGACAGGAACAGCAAAGATATAGGCGAAGTTGATCCAAAAGGCACGTTTCATAAAAGAGCCTCCTTATCCGATGATGACGGATTCCTTCGGATAGTTGTAGTTACGTTTCGGTTGGTTCGCTTTCAGGAGAAGAACGAACGAGATGACACCGATTCGACCGATGAACATCAACACGGACAACGTCCATTTTCCGATATCCGATAATTGATCCGTGATGCCGAGCGATAGACCGGTCGTTCCGAACGCTGAACAGGCTTCAAAAAACAGCACGAGGAACGGGGCATCTTCGACAAGCAATAAGACGATCAATCCGACCATCGTCACACCAGTCGAGACGACGATGACGACGAAGGCTTTCCAGATGTCTGACTGACCAATCTCACGACCGAAGATTTTGATCCCGTATTCGCCTCGGATGAAGGCGATGACACTCAAGACGGCGACGGCGAACGTCGTCGTTCGAATCCCCCCACCAACGGAAGACGGTGACGCTCCGATGAACATTAAGAGCGACAAGACGAAAATCGATGCCTGCGAGAAGGACGTGATGTCGACCGTCGTCAATCCCCCGTTTCGGGTCGTGACGGATTGGAACAAGGCGTCGACGAGCTTCTCATCGATCGGTAAACCTTTAAAGGATTGGTTCCATTCAAATAGCAGCAATGCTACCGTTCCGAACAGGACGAGAATGAAGAACGTTGACGCCGTCAATTTTGTAAATAGTGAAAAATGATACGGTTGACGAGTCGCTTGGCGTGTCGCCCGGTAGGAAATATAGCGTCTGACTTCGACGAGTACAGGAAACCCGATTGCGCCAAGCGTCAGCAACAAAATTTGCATGAACACGACGAATAAATCACCCCGAAATGGTAGTAACGATTCACCCGTGATATCAAAACCAGCATTCGTCGTCGCACTGACCGATCCGAACAGTCCTTGGAGCATCGCTTCTCCGAGTGTCGGAAAATATTTCGTGTAATATAGTCCGAGAATCAAAGCCCCGATCAATTCAATCGAGACGATGATCAAGATGACTTCGCGAATGTATTTGACGACCCCTTGCATCGTTGTCTGGTTCTGATCTCGGACGACAAGCTGGCGTTCCCGAAAGCCGATTCGTTTTCCGAGGATGACCCACATCGCGATATGAAGCGACATCAAGCCAATTCCGCTGACTTGTACTAAAATCATGATCATGAAGTAACCGAACGTCGTGAAGGTTTCTGAGACCGAGACCGTCGTCAAACCCGTGACACTGACACAACTGACCGCCATGAAGACGAGGTCCGTGAAGTCCCAGTCGTAATTTCCTTTCGTCGACCACGGCAGACCGAGCAGAATGATCCCGATGATGACCGCAACGAAGTAGATGATGACGAGTGACTGGATGGGCGTCAACTTTCGAATGAAATGTTGAATTCTTTGTTGTAACGCAAAATCCAATATGACACGCCCCCCTTCATAGAAGTAGCGGATAACATTAGTTATCCGCTACTTCTTGCTCGATAAGACCTAGGCGGGCAAGCGCTAGATCATAACCGCCCGAACCGTAGTTCAAGCAACGTTTGACACGCGAGATCGTTGCTGTTGAAGCACCGGTCGCCTTTTCGATTTTGTGATACGTATTGCCTTCACGTAATTGACGTGCGACTTCAAGACGTTGGGCGAGCGCCTGGATTTCGTTGACGGTCGCTAAGTCTTCGAACAACGTATAACAATCTTCTAATGAATCCATCTTCATGATGGCTGTAAATAACTGATCCAATTCTTTTCCACGCAATTTATCGAGTTGCATCTTGTGACTCCCTTTCCCATTCAATTGCTCTTTAATAGTTTAAAGCGCGACGTTTTAAAATTCAAGCATCATCGCAAAATCGCTGGGAAAAGGACTTTTTTCCGAAGGACTTCGTATATTCCCTGCGGCGTGATCCGCACATATGGCAAGTGAGTTGACGCTAGGAATAGCAACGTATAGACAGGATCTTCAAACGCATAACCGCGTTCGAACAAGGCTTCCCGTAGAGCGGTTTCCTGAACAATCAAATCTTCGAGTGGCAAGTCGGACGTCTGCCCCATCAAGGTCAACGGAACTTCAGCGATGACTTCTCCGTCCTCGACGAGAACGATTCCGCCGCCGAACGCTTTCATTCGATCAAACGCGACTTGCATGTCTCGTTTCGATTTACCGATCATCAAGATATCACCGCTAATCGAGTACGAACTGACGAGACCACCGACTTGTGTCGCAAAGTTTTTCAGAACGGTATTCAGTCGCCACTTCCCTTCCCGGTCGAGTAACATCAGGAAGGATTCATCACATCCTGTCGGTAGCACAGGCACACTTGTATCGTGTTCGACTTGATAGAGCTTCATGATGACGGAATTGACCATCTCAAGACCAACCGGCATGCTAAACGAAAAATCCTGTTCCGTTAAGGAAACCTGGACTTCCGAGCGTGGCATGAGCGCATAGACAGCATCAAGCGCTTCTGCCGGGTAACAGGGGATGTCGGCTTGACGGACCCATGTGCCGCGCGCAAGTACGGCGACAGGTGTCGGTGCATCTTTTGCCTCAAGGAAATTGAGATGCGCGATTCGTCCTGGTGCGATACTCCCGAGTAGATGATCGAGATTAAAATGACGCGCTGCATTGTACGACGCGATCCGGTACGCTTCTTCGACCGGGATGCCTGCCTCGAGCATCAATCGGATCGTCTCATCCATCATGCCTGCCTTATAAAAGGACGGCGTTGAACCATCTGTCGTCACTAGCACCTTATCGAACTGCGTCAACCCTGCTTCGACGAGACCTTTAAAGATATCCGGTAGATCTGGACGAATCGATGAATAACGAATTGTCGTCGTATAGCCAAGTTCAAGACGTGTCATCGCTTCTTCGACCGTCATTGCTTCGTGATCGCTCGTCACGCCATACAGCGCCATCTTCGTCAGCGTCTTCGCTGAAGCACCAGGGAAATGACCTTCGATCGGTTTTCCGAGTTTGATCGCATCCTGCATCCAATGGAGCAATTCATCGTCCCCTTGCGAGAGACGTGGCCATCCCGTCAACTCACCTGCTTGGATGACTTGTGGATGCTTGAGCCACGCTTGAATCCGGCGATTATCGATCGAGATACTGTCGGCATCAAGCTCGGTTTGTGCGTCGAGTCGTGCCCACCAGTACATCGAGGTCGGTAAGTCTGCTAGCGCCTCAACTTGAGCAAACGCTTGCTCCGTCGGCTCTAATAATAACAACATATTGTCGTTGACGAGCGTCGATGTTCCCCGCTCTGCTGCGAATTTTGCAAGACTCGCTGGATTGTAAAGTTGGAACGGATGGGCATGGGGTTCAATGTAACCGGGTACGATATATTGACCTGTCGCATCATGGTACGCATCGGCTTGTTCCGGCATCTCTGGACCGACATAGACGATCCGGTCGCCACTAATCCAGATGTTCGCCGTCCGCCATGCTTTGACACCATGATTCAGGTAAGTGGCATTCTGTATGACAAGTGTCGGTGCAAGCTTTCCGCTGATGACCGCTTGGTGTGTTCGTACTTCAGATTTCGTCCAAGGGGATCTTCCACAATTTTTTTTCACGAAAGCTCGACCTCCTTTGTTTTATTGAAAACGCTTTCTTATAGTTCTTATACTAAAATGTTGCTAAGTAAGTTTCAAGAAGTTTTGCCCCGTTCCGGATTCATTTGGTCAAAATAACACAAATTCGCCATGGAAGACAAATCTTTTCGTGCACTTCGCCAAGAAACAAAAAACCAGACGAGGCTCCTTCGAGCACGTCTGGTTCAGATATCATGATTCATGCGAGGCACGAAAGGCTTTTTGAGCAATATCAGTTCGGTAAAAGAATGGCTGATCCGTCACGTCTGGTAAGTTTGCATAGACCTGTTCAACAGCCTGCTCGATTGTCTCGGCACGGCTGACACACACGAGGACACGTCCACCAGCTGAGACAAGTTGATCGTTTCGTCCTGCCGTTCCGGCATGAAAAACGAGAAGATCATCCCCGATCTGGTCAAGTGGAATCACTTGTTCCGTTTTTGGCGCTTCCGGATATCCTTCTGCTGCGACGACGACACCGACAGCTGCTTGATCCGTCCAAACGACTTCTGGTGTCTGTCCGTCCATCAGCGGCATGATGACATCAAGCAACGGCGTCTCTAAGCGCGGGAGAATGACTTCTGTCTCCGGATCACCGAACCGAGCATTGAACTCGATGACGAACGGTCCTTGTTTCGTCAGCATCAGACCGGCATAGAGGAAGCCGGTGAACGGAATCCCTTCGCTTGCCATCTGATCGACAAGCGGCTGAATGATGCGATCAACAGCTTCTGTCGTCAACGCCGCTTCGTCCCACTGAGGTAGCGGAGAATACGCGCCCATTCCTCCTGTGTTCGGACCTAAGTCACCGTCAAACGCCCGTTTATGATCTTGCGACAATACCATTGGAATGACCGTCTCTTCGTGAACGAATGCCATCAACGAACACTCTTCTCCGATCAGGCATTCTTCGATGACGACGCGGCTTTGTTGACCGTATTCTCCGGCAAACGTATCGTGGATTGCAACAAGCGCCTGGTCCACGGTTTCTGCGACCGTGACTCCTTTTCCGGCAGCAAGTCCATCGGCTTTGATGACGATCGGTGCACCCGCTTTGCGAACATACGCCTCTGCATCTGCTGCTGAAGTAAAGACGGCGTGAGCAGCGGTCGGAATACCGGCACGCTCCATCAATTCTTTCGCGAACTGCTTACTTCCTTCGATCGCCGCCGCTTCCCGTGTCGGTCCGAAGATTTGCAGTCCCGCTGCCTGAAAGGCGTTAACGACTCCGAGAACAAGTGGTCCTTCTGGTCCGACGATCGTCCAATCGATCTGTTCGTCTTGTGCGAACGTCACGAGTTCATCGATAGCATCTTCGGCGATCGGAACACATGTGGCTTGTGTCATCCCGGCATTCCCAGGCGCAGCATACACGGTCTCGATCCGTTCATCCTGTGCCAGCTTCCAGACGAGCGCGTGTTCACGCCCTCCTTTACCAATCACCAATACCTTCATTCAAATCGCCTCCGCTTAGTGTTTGAAATGTCGAACGTTCGTAAAGACCATCGTAATGCCATGTTTGTTACACGCATCGATTGACTCTTGGTCGCGAATCGAGCCGCCTGGTTGGATAATTGCCGTAATGCCAGCTGCTGCTGCCGCTTCGACCGTATCGCCCATTGGGAAGAAGGCATCGGAAGCAAGGGACGCGCCAATTGCTTTTTCTCCGGCTTGCGTAATCGCGATGTTCGCTGAACCAACACGGTTCATCTGTCCTGCACCAACGCCGACCGTTACTTCGTCTTTCGCGAGAACGATCGCATTCGACTTGACGTGTTTGACGGCGCGCCATGCGAGTTTCAAGTCCTCCCATTCCGCTGCTGTCGGTTTGCGGTCTGTCACGACACGTGCTGCTGCATCATCGAGCGTCTCATCGTCACTGTCTTGGACGAGCATGCCGCCAGCGACTGCCGTATAACGGATCGCTTGGACACGTTTGACGTCGAGTTCAAGCAGACGGATGTTCTTTTTCGCTGACAACAAGGCGAATGCTTCTTCCGTGAAGGATGGTGCGATGATGATCTCAAGGAAGATGCCGCTTAATTGTTCTGCTGTCTCTAGGTCAACTTCACGGTTCAAGGCGACGATGCCACCGAAGATTGATACTGGATCTGCTGCATGTGCGCGGCGGAATGCCTCTCCAATCGTTGGACCGACGGCAACTCCACACGGGTTCATGTGTTTGACGACGACGGCTGCTGCTTCGCGGAACTCATCAAGGATTTCGAGTGCGGCGTTGGCATCTTGGATGTTGTTATACGACAACTCTTTACCGTGCAACTGTTTCGCTGAAGCGAGGGAAGCCCCACGGTAAATCGGTGTTTTATAAAAGGCTGCTTCTTGATGTGGATTTTCTCCGTATCGAAGGTCTTGGACTTTCTCAAGCGTGATCGTCAACTGATCGGGGAACTTCTCGCCTGTTTGCGTCAAGAAATAATCCGCAATCAACGCATCGTACGCCGCTGTATGCCGGAAGGCTTTCGCCGCAAGACGTTGACGTGTCTCAAACGTCGTACCGCCTTCACGAATCTCAGCAACGACCGTTTCGTAATCAGCTGGGTCGACGACGACCGTGACAGCCGCGTGGTTTTTCGCTGCTGAACGCAACATGCTTGGCCCACCGATATCGATGTTCTCGATCGCATCGGCATAGGCGACGTCTTCTTGTAGGACCGTCTGCTTGAACGGATACAGATTGACGACGACGAAATCAATCGGTTGAATCTGTTGCGCAGCCATCTGCTCACGATGGGATTCAAGATCACGACGACCGAGTAATCCACCATGAACCATTGGATGGAGCGTCTTGACACGCCCATCGAGCATTTCTGGGAATTGTGTGACTTCACTGATACCAATGACCGGAAGCCCAGCTTCCTCTAATGCTTGATGTGTTCCGCCTGTCGAGACGAGCTCGATCCCTGCTTCATGGAACGCTCGTCCTAATTCGACGATTCCTGTTTTATCCGACACACTAATTAACGCTCTCATACGTTTGCCTCCTCTTTCATCCACTCTTCGATGACTTGCGGATACAGTCTATGTTCGACACGCTGAATCGCTTGTTGCAATGTTTCACGCGTCATCTCTTCTGTAATCCGGACGGCTTCTTGGGCCATGATCGGTCCTGTGTCCATGCCTTCATCGACTATATGAATTGTAACACCTGTGATTTTAACTCCGCCACGAAATGCTTGTCCGATCGCATCTTTTCCCGGGAAGGCCGGCAGTAGCGACGGGTGGATGTTGACGATCCGCCCTGCGTATCGTCCGAGCAACTCTTCCCCAATCAATCGCATATAGCCGGCGAGAATGATCCGTTCAACGCCTTTTGCTTCAAGACGGGCAATGATTTCCCGCTCAAAACTCGGTTTATCCGGATAGTCCTTCGCCCGAAAGACGAAGACGTCACATCCGCGTCGTTTCGCCCGTTCAATGACTGCTGCGTCCGGTTGATCGCAGACGATCAGTTCAATCGAGGCATGTAACGTTCCTGCCTCGATTGCTTCAAAAAGTGCTTCGACATTACTACCGCTTCCCGATGCAAAACAGGCGATCTTCATGCGTTGACTCCTTGAATTCGAACACCTTCTTGATCGGTCACGTGACCAATCACGTACGCCGTCTCATTTTCACGAGCGAGGCGTGCTGTTACTTCCGCGACATCTTCTGGTTTGACGATCAACATGAAACCAATCCCCATGTTGAAGACATTGTACATGTCATGTCGTGGCAGGTCACCCGCTTGCTCGAGCCAGTCGAAGACTGGTAACGTCGGCCACTTTTTCGGATCGAACGATGCGCCGAGCCCTTCCGGTAAGACGCGTGGTACGTTCTCGTAGAATCCACCACCCGTAATATGGACCATCGCTTGGATCTTTTCCGTCTCAAGGGCTGCTTTGACTGCTTCGACGTAGATACGTGTTGGCATGAGGAGCGCATTTCCGAGCGTATGACCGAGCATCATGACTTCATCTTCGTAGCGGAGTCCACTGTCGGCGACGATTTTACGGACGAGTGAGAACCCGTTCGAATGGACGCCAGACGAAGCGAGACCGAGAATGACATCTCCTGCTGCGACGTTATCACCTGTGATTAATTTTTGTTTCTCGACGGCACCGACGGCGAACCCGGCGATATCATATTCGCCGTCCGCATACATCCCTGGCATTTCCGCTGTTTCGCCGCCGATTAACGTACATCCCGCCTGGACGCAACCTTCTGCGACACCTGCGACGATCCGTTCGATCTTCGCCGGAATCGCCTGACCGAGCGCGATATAATCAAGGAAATAAAGTGGTTCCGCGCCTTGGACGATGATATCGTTCACACACATCGCGACACAGTCGATCCCGATCGTATCGTGTTGTTCCAGTGCGAAAGCGAGCTTGAGTTTCGTACCGACACCATCTGTCCCACTGACAAGGATCGGTTCTTTCAACTGCAATTGGCTGAGGTCGAACATCGCACCAAAGCTACCGAGTCCCGTCAATACTTCTTTGCGCATCGAACGGGCGACGTGTTTTTTCATTCGGGTGACTGACTCATATCCTGCTGTCAGACTCACACCTGCTGCTTCGTAATGTTTGCTCATGTTCTTCCCCCATCTATCAAAGTTTAGCTTCTAACTCGAGCGAACCGAGCGGTGTCGGATACTCTCCTGTGAAGCAAGCGGTACATTGTCCTTTTAACGGTCCATCGAACGGGCGATCGATCGCATCGACCATGCCCGGTACAGTTAAGAATTCAAGGGAATCCGCACCGATTTCCTGACGGATTTCTTCCGGCATCAACCGAGCAGAGATCAGTTCTTCCTTCGATGAAGTATCAATCCCGTAATAACATGGATTCGTAATCGGTGGTGCCGTGATGCGGACGTGCACTTCCGTCGCACCCGCTTCACGTAACAAACCGACGATGCGACGACTCGTCGTTCCCCGGACGATTGAATCATCGACCATGATGACACGCTTTCCTTGTACGACGCCGCGTAGCGCGGACAACTTCATTTTGACCCCACGTTCCCGTAACTCTTGTGACGGCTGGATGAACGTCCGTCCGACATACCGGTTCTTGATCAATCCCATTTCATATGGAATACCGCTCGCTTCCGCGTAGCCGATCGCTGCCGAGATACTTGAATCCGGCACCCCGGTAACGACATCTGCTTCGACCGGTGCTTCTTCATACATCTTTTTCCCGAGTGCTTTGCGAGCCGTATGGACGTTGACGCCATCAATGATTGAATCTGGGCGCGAGAAGTAGATGTATTCCATCGAACACATTGCTCGTTCACGTGGTTCCATGTATTGACGAGACGACATGCCGTGTTCTGTGATCGTTACGAGCTCCCCTGGCTCGATATCACGAATGAACTCCGCGCCGACGATATCAAAGGCACATGTTTCTGACGCGAATACGATGCCGCCGTCTGGTGTCTTCCCAAGTGACAGTGGACGCAGTCCGTGTGGATCAACTGCTACGAATAACGTGTCTTCCGTTAAGAAAAGGAAGGCGAACGCCCCAACGAGACGCGCGAGACTGTCGGCAATCCGGTCTTCGAGTGTGTCGAGCTTACTGCGTTTGACAAGATGGGCGACGACTTCCGTATCACTCGTCGTCTGAAAGATGGCACCCTCTGCTTCTAACAGGTGCTTCAGTGAATCCGCGTTGACGAGGTTTCCGTTATGTGCGAGAGCAAGATCTCCCGTCCGCGATTTGAAATGCAGCGGTTGAGTGTTCTCAAGCGTGTTTCCTCCTGCTGTCGAATACCGGACATGTCCGATTGCATGATGTCCTTTCAGATTCGTCAGTGTCTCTTCCGAAAAGACTTCCGTTACGAGTCCTTGCCCGCGATGTGGGAAGAGGTCGTCACCGTCACTCGTGACGATGCCTGCCCCTTCTTGTCCCCGGTGTTGCAAGCTATGCAAGCCGTAATAAGCAAGTTGCGCCGCATTCGGTTGTCCGAAGATCCCGAAGACGCCACACTCCTCATTTAGTCCTTTGATGTCATATAACACGCGATTGCTCCTTCCCAGTCTCCCTGTAAGGTCGAACGGTCTGCTTCGATCCGTGTCTCTGCCGTTTCGATGACGAGAAGCTCATCGTTCGTAACGACACCGATCGCTTGAGCACCAGTCCGTTGTTCGAATGCTGTGACGTGCGCTTGTGGCACCGTAACGATGAAGCGTGATTGCGATTCGCTGAACAGGTGTAAGGTCGGTCCGTCGAACTGAACCGTCAACCCGAGGTTCGTCCCAAACGTCATCTCAGCGAGAGCGATGGCAAGACCACCTTCTGATACATCATGCATCGCATTGACTTCACCTGCTTGTACTGCCTGCTGTAACAATTGTAAGCGTGCGTGTTCGACGGCTAAATCGATCTGTGGTGCGCGACCGAATGATTTACCGAATTGCATATATTGAAGTTCACTGCCGCCAAACTCGGCTGTTGTTTCTCCTAATAGATAAATCTGGTCACCAGCTTGTTTGACGTGTTGTGTCGTGATCCATTCGGTTTGCTCGTGTAATCCAACCATTCCGACGACCGGTGTCGGGTGAACCGCTTGACCGGCTGACTCGTTGTAGAGTGAGACGTTTCCACCGATGACAGGTGTCTCAAGGACACGACATGCTTCTGCCATACCGGCTGTTGCTTGTTGCAACTGCCAGAAGCCTTCTGGTTTATCCGGATTTCCGAAGTTCAGACAATCCGTGATGGCGAGTGGTGTCGCCCCACTCGCGACGATATTACGTGCTGCTTCTGCTACCGCAATCTGTCCACCGACGTATGGATCCAAGTAGACGAAACGGCTGTTACAGTCGGTCGTCATCGCGAGCGCTTTGTTCGTGCCGCGGACACGAATGACGGCTGCGTCTGATCCTGGTGCGACGACGGTCGATGTCTGGACCATATGATCGTACTGATCGTAGACCCAGCGTTTTGAAGCGATCGTCGGCTGACGGAGTAACGCCCGCCATGTCTCAACGACATCTTCGACGACTGGAAGCGTCTCTTCCATCGCTTGGAATGCTTCATAATACGCAGGAACGCGGGATGGTTTTTCGTAGACTGGTGCTTCTTCTGCTAACGCATCAACCGGAACTTCTGCGACGATATCTCCATGATGAATCAACCGTAAGACTTTCTCTTCAATGACTTCTCCGACGTGAACGGCATGGAGTCCCCATTTGCTGACGATTGCTTCGATCTCTGCTTCGCGACCACGCTTGACGACGAGTAACATCCGCTCTTGTGATTCCGAGAGCATCATTTCGTAGGCAGTCATCCCTGTCTCTCGTTGCGGGACGTCATCGAGGTGCATCTCGATGCCCATACCGGCTTTTGAAGCCATCTCTGCTGAAGACGATGTCAGTCCGGCAGCACCCATGTCCTGCATCCCGACGAGTGCCGGATGCCCGACGATTTCAAGACACGCTTCAATCAATAGCTTCTCCATGAATGGATCGCCGACTTGAACAGCCGGACGTTTTGCTTCCGTATCCTCTCCGAGATCCTCCGAGGCAAACGTCGCACCATGGATCCCGTCGCGTCCAGTAGCTGCACCGACGTACATGACCGAGTTGCCGACACCTTTTGCCTGACCTTTTTGAATATCGGCATGGTTGATTAAACCGATACACATCGCGTTGACGAGTGGATTGCCTTCATACGAGCGATCAAATCCGATTTCGCCACCGATCGTTGGAATACCGACACAGTTGCCGTAACCGGCGATTCCGGCGACGACTTGTTCGAACAATTGATTGACACGTGGTGTACCGAGATGACCGAAACGGAGCGAGTTCATGAGTGCGACCGGTCGTGCGCCCATCGAGAAGATGTCACGAATGATTCCGCCGACGCCTGTCGCAGCCCCTTGATACGGTTCAACAGCGGATGGATGGTTGTGGCTTTCGATCTTAAAGACGACTGCCTGCTCATCGCCGATATCAACGACACCTGCACCTTCCCCTGGTCCTTGTAAGACACGTGGTCCAGTCGTCGGGAATTGACGGAGGACAGGTTTAGATGTCTTGTATGAACAATGCTCGGACCACATGACTGAGAACAATCCTGTTTCCGTATAGTTCGGTTGGCGTCCGAGTAAATCGACGACCATCTGGTATTCTGTATCACTCAAGCCCATCGTGGCATAGACGCGTTGCTCTTGAATCAATTCTGGTGTTGGTTCAGACTGTTGTTTTAGCATGGTGTGCCCCCTGTTTGACGAGTGAAGTAAAGAGTTTTAGTCCATCTGTTCCGCCGGTCAAGAGTTCGACCGCTCGTTCCGGGTGTGGCATCATCCCAAGAACGTTGCCGGCTTTGTTCGTGATTCCGGCGATATCGCCGCGCGAGCCGTTCGGATTGTCGACATATGTGAAGGCGATTTGTCCGTTCGTTTGCAGCATCGCGTAAGTCGCATCGTCGCAGTGGTAGTTTCCTTCACCATGCGCGATTGGAATCGAGATCGTCTCGCCTGGCAGGTAATCCGATGTAAAACGTGTCTTTGTATTCTCAACCTTTAGTTCAACCGTCCGGCACATGAACTTCAAGCCGTTGTTTCGGTGCAAGACACCTGGTAAGAGTCCCGCTTCGACAAGGATCTGGAATCCGTTACATACCCCGAGGACCGTTTTCCCTTCTGCCGCAAAACGTTTGACTTCTTCCATGATCGGTGAGAAGCGCGCGATCGCGCCGCAACGAAGGTAATCTCCGTAGGAGAATCCGCCCGGTAACAGGACGCCGTCGTAGCCTTCAAGTGATGTTTCGGTATGGAAGACGTATTCAGCTTCTTCTCCGAGAGCATCCTTGACCGCATGGTACATATCTAAATCACAGTTCGATCCCGGAAAGACGATGACCGCGAACTTCATGCTGGCGTCACCTCTTCGATCGTAATCTGGTAATCTTCCATCACCGTGTTGACGAGTAGTTTTTGACACATCTCATGAATCATCGCTTCTGTCGTTTCCGTTTCAACGAGCAGTTCAATCTGTTTTCCGATTCGGACACTCTCGACACCCGTAAAACCAAGCTGTTGCAATCCGCCTTTTACAGCAACTCCTTGTGGATCTAAAATGCTTTCCCGTAATGCGATCGATACGATGACTTTTTTCATTGTGTGTTTCCTCCTAGGCGATTGAATAGTGTTTGGTAGGTCTCTGTCAGTGAACCGATGTTGCGGCGGAAGACATCTTTATCGAGATGTTCTCCAGTTGCTTGATCCCACAAACGGCATGTATCTGGTGAAATCTCATCAGCTAGTAGAATCGTTCCGTCTGCCATCTTTCCGTATTCCAGTTTAAAATCAATCAACGTGATTCCGTTTTGACGGAAGTAAGGTTGCAAGACTTCATTCACGCGAAGTGCCTTGTCCGACAACTGTTTCAACTCTTCAGAAGTCGCAATCTTCAGTAAATTGATGTGTGATGAGGTGACGAGTGGATCGCCTAACGTATCATCTTTATAGTAGAACTCAACGATTGGTGTTTCGAGTACCGTACCTTCTTCGATACCGAGCCGTTTACTCAAGCTTCCCGCGACGACGTTTCTGACGACGACTTCGAGTGGAATGATGGTGACACGACGTACGAGCTGTTCGCGCTCCGAGACACGTTCAATGAAATGTGTCGGAATGCCCGCTTGTTCGAGGATTTCAAAGAAATGACTCGTCAACCGGTTGTTCAATTCGCCTTTTCCAGCAAAGACTTCTTTTTTCTCGCCGTTGAATGCCGTGGCCTCGTCTTTATAGACGATCCGGAGCACATCCTGCTCCTGCGTCGTGTACAATCGTTTTGCTTTTCCTTCATAAAGTGGTTGCATCGCTTTCGTCCCCCATGATCCTAAGATGTAGACGGGGCAAGTGCCCCGTCTCAGGTTGATTAGTTCAAGCCACACCGTTCAAAGATTTCATCGACACGACTCGTATGATACGTCGGATCGAAACACGCATCGAGCTCTTCTTCTGTGAAAAGCTGTTGAATGTCCTGTTCTTGCCACAATAAGTCACGGAACATGATTTGTTCTTCCCACGCCTGCATCGCACGCGGTTGAACGAAATCATACGCTGCTTCACGCGACCAGCCTTTTTCGATTAAAGCGAGTAAGACATGTCCAGAGAAGATGACACCAAACGTCCGGTCCATGTTCCGCTTCATGTTGTCCGGGAAGACCGTCAAGTTCTTCACGATGTTTCCGAAACGGTTCAACATATAGTTGAGTAGTCCTGTCGCATCCGGAAGAATGATGCGTTCGGCCGAAGAATGCGAGATGTCACGTTCGTGCCAGAGTGAGACGTTCTCGTATGCCGTCACCATGTGTCCACGGATGACTCGAGCAAGACCTGTCATGTTCTCTGAACCGATCGGATTTCGCTTGTGCGGCATCGCCGATGATCCTTTTTGACCTTTAGCGAAGAATTCTTCGACTTCACGTGTTTCCGTTTTTTGCAGACCTCGGATTTCCGTTGCCATCTTTTCGATCGATGTCGCGATCAAAGCCAGTGTCGACATGTAGTGTGCATGACGATCACGTTGTAACGTTTGCGTGGAGACCGGAGCAGGCTTTGTCCCTAACTTTTCGCAGACATACTTTTCAATGAACGGATCGATGTTCGCGAATGTTCCGACGGCACCTGACATCTTGCCATATTCGACCGTCTCACGTGCTGCTTCGAAACGGACTTTGTTTCGTTTCATCTCTTCATACCAAAGCGCTAGTTTCAGACCGAACGTCGTCGGTTCTGCATGTACGCCATGTGTGCGTCCCATCATGACCGTATATTTATGTTCGTTCGCTTTGACTTTTAAGATGTCGATGAACCGATCGAGATCTGCAGCAAGAATGTCGTTTGCTTGCTTCAACAGATACGAGAGTGCTGTATCGACGACGTCCGTTGACGTGAGTCCGTAATGCACCCACTTGCGTTCTTCTCCGAGTGTTTCAGAGACGGCACGCGTAAAGGCGATGACATCATGACGTGTCTCTTGTTCGATCTCAAGGATGCGGTTGACATCAAATGAGGCATTGTCCCAAAGCAACTGGACGTCCTCTTTCGGGATGACACCTAGTTCACTCCATGCTTCACATGCAAGAATCTCGACTTTTAACCAAGCCTCGAATTTGTTTTGTTCGGTCCAGATTGCTTTCATCTCAGGACGTGTATACCGTTCGATCATTGAACTGTCTCCTTCCATATCGACAGGCGTTCGACTTCTGCCAAAGCATCGTCGACGGTATCCGCAAGAATGTTCAAATGTCCCATCTTGCGACCTGTCTTGGCTTCTGCTTTTCCATATAAGTGAACTTTCGTCCGAGCGTTTAGTCTCGGCAGTTCCTCGTATAATGCTGTGACATGCTGACCCAGGATGTTCGCCATGACGACCGGTGTCGTCAGACGGGTATCACCGAGTGGGAGACCACTGATGGCACGGATATGTTGCTCGAATTGGGATGTTTCGCAAGCATCAATCGAATAGTGACCCGAATTGTGTGGTCGGGGTGCTAGTTCATTGACGATTAGTCGAGAACCAACGACAAACAACTCGATGGCCAGTGTACCGATCAGCCCGACGGCATCCGCGATCGATTCAGCGAGCGCAATTGCTTCTTGTTCGAGCGATTCAGAAATGCGTGCCGGTACAATCGATAGATGCAAAATGTTCTCTTGGTGAATGTTCTCACTGACTGGGAAGACACGTGTTTCTGTTGCGCTTCGAGTGACGATGACGGAAATTTCCTGATCAAACGGTAACCACTGCTCCGCAACATACTCTGTCGGTTCGAATCGTTCGATTGCCGCTTGGAACTGTTCTTCCGTCCGGATGACGGTCTGTCCTTTTCCGTCATAGCCGAATCGTGCTGTCTTCAAGACGAACGGTAACCCGAGTCGCTGTTTTGCTTCCTCTAAGTCAGAAGGATGCGTCACCGGATAGTACGGAGCGACAGAGTGTCCAATGCGTTCAATCATCTCTTTTTCCCGTACCCGATGTTGCGTTTGAAAAAGGAGATCCGTTCCATGAATCAGTTTCGTCCCGATTGCTTCAGCGACTTCCGTTGAGATGTTCTCAAATTCGTAGGTGACGACATCTGATTCAGCTGCGAGCTGTTTGGCTGCCTCGACATCCGTGAAGGGAGCTTGGATATGTTGATCCGCCACTTGCGCACATGGTGCGTTGTCTGTTGGGTCGAGTGTCAAAATCTCAAAGCCCATCTCACGCGCCGACAGAGCCATCATTCGACCAAGTTGACCGCCGCCTAATATCCCGATTCGTTTCATAGCAGGTTCCCTCCAGATGCAATGACGTCTCCTTCTAGTTCGACTCGCATATGATCGAGCTTGCGGGCAAGTCGTTCATCTTGAATCGAGAGAATTTGAGCAGCTAGCAATCCGCCGTTTTTTGCGCCTGCTTCTCCGATGGCAACCGTTGCGACCGGTACGCCACCTGGCATTTGAACAATCGAGAGCAAGGAATCAATTCCTTGGAGCGCTCTACTCTTCACAGGAACACCGATGACGGGTAATGTCGTTTTAGCAGCGACCATGCCCGGTAGATGAGCAGCACCGCCTGCACCGGCAATGATGACCTTCAGTCCTCGTTCACGTGCTGATTCAGCATAACGAAACATTAGATCCGGTGTCCGGTGTGCGGAAACGACTTTCTTTTCGTATGGAATCTCAAGTTGCTCCAACACATCACATGTATGTTTCATCGTTTCCCAATCCGATTGACTTCCCATGATGACGCCGACTTCTACATTTCCCATCGCTGTTTCCTCCTTTGTGCATAAAAAAAGCCCAAACCACGGCTAAAAGGGTGGCTTAGGGTATAAAAAGGTACGCCAAAGAAATATCGACGAACATCCATATACCCCATAGTCCAACGATTTAGGGTCGTTGGGTAGAAACTTGCAAGCCATATCCCTGCTATTATACGAGGTGTTTATATTCAATCATCCTGTCACGACTTCATCTTAACAAGTCCATCCCAAGGCGTCAACCAAAGGCGAACAATTTAATTGTCTGAAAATTTATCGTTCGGTTTTAAAAGTAGTTTTTCTGATTTCATCTAGTGTCCATTCGGAGTTTATTTTCTTGAAAGGCATCACATGGAATCAAGCACTAAAAAAAGCACCCTCCACATGATTCGGAGGATGCTCTAGGCAGTTATTCGTTCTCTTTCACTTTGCAATCGAAGACGATTTGCTGACGAATTGGATACGGTTCGCCATTAGCGTCTAATCCAAAGATCGGTTCTTCTCGTCGGACCGTCGGGCGGTATCCCATGGCATCGATACGATCCAAACAGGCACCAATCGTCTCGTTCTCTTCGACGGCTACGCGTAGTTTCGTTTTTTTCGCCATATCCCTGTTCAGTCCCTTCATTAAAATGAATACATGTCTTTCTACAAAAAGACACAAAAAAGCGGCGGCCCTTGAGCGTATGCTCCAGAACCACCGTTTGCCTGGCAACGTCCTATCCTCACAGGGGGAAGCCCCCAACTACTTTCGGCGTTCAAGTGCTTAACTTCCGTGTTCGGCATGGGAACGGGTGTGACCACTTGGCTATCGTCACCAGACGACGGGCTCGCGCCCTCAAAACTGAAGTCATCAACAAGCATCTGCTAGAACAAGGCCTCGACCGATTAGTATCACTCAGCTCCACATGTCGCCATGCTTCCACCCGTGACCTATCTACCTCATCGTCTCTGAGGGGTCTTTCTTGATTACTCAAAGGGAAATCTCATCTTGGAGGGGGCTTCATGCTTAGATGCTTTCAGCATTTATCCCGTCCGCACGTAGCTACCCAGCGATGCTCCTGGCGGAACAACTGGTACACCAGCGGTGCGTCCATCCCGGTCCTCTCGTACTAAGGACAGCTCTCCTCAAATTTCCTGCGCCCACGACGGATAGGGACCGAACTGTCTCACGACGTTCTGAACCCAGCTCGCGTACCGCTTTAATGGGCGAACAGCCCAACCCTTGGGACCTACTCCAGCCCCAGGATGCGATGAGCCGACATCGAGGTGCCAAACCTCCCCGTCGATGTGGACTCTTGGGGGAGATCAGCCTGTTATCCCCAGGGTAGCTTTTATCCGTTGAGCGATGGCCCTTCCATGCGGAACCACCGGATCACTAAGCCCGACTTTCGTCCCTGCTCGACTTGTAGGTCTCGCAGTCAAGCTCCCTTCTGCCTTTGCGCTCTACGAATGATTTCCAACCATTCTGAGGGAACCTTTGGGCGCCTCCGTTACTGTTTAGGAGGCGACCGCCCCAGTCAAACTACCCGCCTGACACGGTCCTCCAGCCGGATTACGGCTGCGAGTTAGAGACTCTATGCATGAAGGGCGGTATCCCAAGGGTGACTCCTCCGAAGCTGGCGCTCCGGGCTCGACGTCTCCCGCCTATCCTGTACATCATGCACAAAGCCTCAATATCAGGCTGTAGTAAAGCTCCATGGGGTCTTTCCGTCCTGTCGCGGGTAACCTGCATCTTCACAGGTACTATGATTTCACCGGGTCTCTCGTTGAGACAGTGCCCAAATCGTTACGCCTTTCGTGCGGGTCGGAACTTACCCGACAAGGAATTTCGCTACCTTAGGACCGTTATAGTTACGGCCGCCGTTTACTGGGGCTTCGGTTCAAAGCTTCGCTTGCGCTAACCCATCCCCTTAACCTTCCAGCACCGGGCAGGCGTCAGCCCCTATACGTCATCTTGCGATTTAGCAGAGACCTGTGTTTTTGCTAAACAGTCGTTTGGGCCTATTCACTGCGGCTCTACTCATGTAGAGCGTCCCTTCTCCCGAAGTTACGGGACCATTTTGCCGAGTTCCTTAACGAGAGTTATCCCGCGCGTCTTAGAATTCTCATCTCGCCTACCTGTGTCGGTTTACGGTACTGGCGCCTTCCCCCTCACTAGAGGCTTTTCTTGGCAGTGTGAAATCGTGACCTACGTCCCTACGGGACTCCGCATCGTTCCTTGACTTTGGTGCCTGACGGATTTGCCAATCAGACGGTCTTGAAACTTGCACATGCACTTCCATCCGCATGCGTCACTATCCTCCTGCGTCCCCCCATTGTTCAAACGGTGGATCGGCGGTACAGGAATATCAACCTGTTATCCATCGCCTACGCCTTTCGGCCTCGGCTTAGGTCCAGACTAACCCTGAGCGGACGAGCCTTCCTCAGGAAACCTTGGGCTTTCGACGGAGGGGATTCTCACCCCTCTTTTCGCTACTCACACCGGCATTCTCACTTCCAAACGCTCCACTGCTCCTTCCGGTACAGCTTCACAGCGGTTTGGAACGCTCCCCTACCATTCCTTACGGAATCCGCAGCTTCGGTGGTATGTTTAGCCCCGTTACATTTTCGGCGCGGCGCCACTCGACTAGTGAGCTATTACGCACTCTTTGAATGGTGGCTGCTTCTAAGCCAACATCCTAGCTGTCTAGGCAGCGCCACATCCTTTTCCACTTAACATACACTTTGGGACCTTAGCTGGCGGTCTGGGCTGTTTCCCTCTTGACTACGGATCTTATCACTCGCAGTCTGACTCCCGAGTATAAGTTGCTGGCATTCGGAGTTTAACTGAATTCGGTAACCCTGTGGGGGCCCCTAGTCCAATCAGTGCTCTACCTCCAGAACTCTCAACCTCGAGGCTAGCCCTAAAGCTATTTCGGGGAGAACCAGCTATCTCCAGGTTCGATTGGCATTTCACCGCTACCCACACCTCATCCCCGCACTTTTCAACGTGCGTGGGTTCGGACCTCCAGTCAGTGTTACCTGACCTTCATCCTGGACATGGGTAGATCACCTGGTTTCGGGTCTACGACAACGCACTGAACGCCCTGTTCAGACTCGCTTTCGCTACGGCTCCGCCTCATCGGCTTAACCTCGCGCGTTATCGTAACTCGCCGGTTCATTCTACAAAAGGCACGCCATCACCCGTTAACGGGCTCTGACTACTTGTAGGCATACGGTTTCAGGATCTATTTCACTCCCCTTCCGGGGTGCTTTTCACCTTTCCCTCACGGTACTGGTTCACTATCGGTCACTAGGGAGTATTTAGCCTTGGGAGATGGTCCTCCCGGATTCCGACGGGGTTTCACGTGTCCCGCCGTACTCAGGATCCACTCTGGAGGGAAAACAGTTTCAGCTACAGGGCTGTCACCTTCTTCGGCCGACCTTTCCAGGTCCTTCACCTACTGTCTTCCTTTTTGACTCCGTGTAGAGTGTCCTACAACCCCGAAGAGCATGCTCTCCGGTTTGGGCTGTTCCCGTTTCGCTCGCCGCTACTCAGGGAATCGCATTTGCTTTCTCTTCCTCCGGGTACTTAGATGTTTCAGTTCCCCGGGTCTGCCTCACGCTACACTATGTATTCATGTAACATGTCCCATCCCATTACAGATGGTGGGTTCCCCCATTCGGAAATCTTCGGATCAAAGCATACTTACTGCTCCCCGAAGCATATCGCTGTTCGTCGCGTCCTTCATCGGCTCCTAGTGCCAAGGCATCCACCGTACGCCCTTCATACCTTGATCTAGCGTTGGTATTCTAAGAACACACGTCTAATGACATGGTTAATTAAAAGTTTGATGTCTTGTTGATGTCTTCAGTTTTCAAGGTGCGAGTGTCTCTTTCGAGACGTGAGAGACGAGCTCTCAAAACTGAACGATGGGCATGTCCCGTAAGGGACGTTTTCCTTAGAAAGGAGGTGATCCAGCCGCACCTTCCGATACGGCTACCTTGTTACGACTTCACCCCAATCATCTACCCCACCTTCGACGGCTGGCTCCTTGCGGTTACCTCACCGGCTTCGGGTGTTGCAAACTCTCGTGGTGTGACGGGCGGTGTGTACAAGACCCGGGAACGTATTCACCGCAGTATGCTGACCTGCGATTACTAGCGATTCCGACTTCATGCAGGCGAGTTGCAGCCTGCAATCCGAACTGGGAACGGCTTTATGGGATTGGCTCCACCTCGCGGTCTCGCTGCCCTTTGTACCGTCCATTGTAGCACGTGTGTAGCCCAACTCATAAGGGGCATGATGATTTGACGTCATCCCCACCTTCCTCCGGTTTGTCACCGGCAGTCTCCCTAGAGTGCCCAACCAAATGCTGGCAACTAAGGATAGGGGTTGCGCTCGTTGCGGGACTTAACCCAACATCTCACGACACGAGCTGACGACAACCATGCACCACCTGTCACCATTGTCCCCGAAGGGAAAACTTGATCTCTCAAGCGGTCAATGGGATGTCAAGAGTTGGTAAGGTTCTTCGCGTTGCTTCGAATTAAACCACATGCTCCACCGCTTGTGCGGGTCCCCGTCAATTCCTTTGAGTTTCAGCCTTGCGGCCGTACTCCCCAGGCGGAGTGCTTAATGCGTTAGCTTCAGCACTGAGGGGCGGAAACCCCCCAACACCTAGCACTCATCGTTTACGGCGTGGACTACCAGGGTATCTAATCCTGTTTGCTCCCCACGCTTTCGCGCCTCAGCGTCAGTTACAGACCAAAGAGTCGCCTTCGCCACTGGTGTTCCTCCACATCTCTACGCATTTCACCGCTACACGTGGAATTCCACTCTTCTCTTCTGTACTCAAGCCTTCCAGTTTCCAATGGCCCTCCCCGGTTGAGCCGGGGGCTTTCACATCAGACTTAAAAGGCCGCCTGCGCGCGCTTTACGCCCAATAATTCCGGACAACGCTTGCCACCTACGTATTACCGCGGCTGCTGGCACGTAGTTAGCCGTGGCTTTCTCGTAAGGTACCGTCAAGGTACGAGCATTCCCTCTCGTACGTGTTCTTCCCTTACAACAGAGTTTTACGATCCGAAAACCTTCATCACTCACGCGGCGTTGCTCCATCAGACTTTCGTCCATTGTGGAAGATTCCCTACTGCTGCCTCCCGTAGGAGTCTGGGCCGTGTCTCAGTCCCAGTGTGGCCGATCACCCTCTCAGGTCGGCTATGCATCGTCGCCTTGGTGGGCCGTTACCCCACCAACTAGCTAATGCACCGCAAGGCCATCTCAAGGTGACGCCGGAGCGCCTTTCATCAGCGGACCATGCGGTCCGTTGAACTATCCGGTATTAGCTCCGATTTCTCGGAGTTATCCCAATCCTTGAGGCAGGTTCCTTACGTGTTACTCACCCGTCCGCCGCTCATTCCGCTGCCTTCCCTCCGAAGAGTTCCGTCAGTTTCCTGCGCTCGACTTGCATGTATTAGGCACGCCGCCAGCGTTCGTCCTGAGCCAGGATCAAACTCTCCATGAAGTGTTTGACTTGCTCGTTGTGTGACCGAAGTCACGATTGACGAAGCTTGCGCTTCATTCGTTTTTGTATTCCGTAGAATACGATTTTTGCCTCATCGTTCAGTTTTCAAAGTTCGTCTGCCGCCTTAGCGACTTTAATAGATTAACAGGTTGTTTTGATTATGTCAACCATGCTTTTTAAAAAACTTTTCAGCCCCAACGAACCGTTTATAAAAGGCGTCTCGCTGGAACATTTATTAATATAACAACAAAATTCGACAAACACAAGCATTATTTTAAAAAAACTTTGCAAAGAGTTTAAATCCTCTTCGCAAAGTCTTTACCTTCTTAACATGGCTCCTACTGTAAACGCGATATTCGCTGGGCGTTCTGCTAACCGTCTCATCAAATACGTATACCAGTCCACACCATGCGGAACGTAGATAACGACACGATACCCTTGTCGAACTAACTCTTGTTGTCGTTTCGGTCGCATGCCTTGAAGCATTTGAAATTCAAACCGTGATGGATCAATCTGTTTCATTTGAGCAAAGTCAATGATTTGCTGGATGATCTGTTCATCATGTGTCGCGATTTGCGTGTAGTTCCCATTTAACAAATTAACTTTTACTAATTGAAGGTATGTCTCATCTACTGTCTTCTTCGGTTGAATATAGATTTCATCGTCTCCATCGTATGCCCCTTTGACGATACGTACTGTTGCCTGAAGACGTTCTAGATCAAAACGACTACGGAATACATTTGCCTGTAGCGCAATTCCGACGTTTGGATAATGTTCATGTACGCGTTCGAATACTCGAACGATCGACTCGACCATCATCGCTTCTTCCATGTTGACTGTCACGCGCATGTTTCTCTGATAGGCAATCTCTGCAATACGACTCAACTGTTGATAGGCGATATCCGGATCGATTCTTAATCCGATCGATGTTAGCTTTAGAGATACTTGTGCGTCTAGACCATGTTCTTTGATTTGCCCGATGACTTTAATACATTCATTTGCGATGTCTACCGCGTCCTGCTCTGTCTCAATGAACTCTCCTAGACAATCCACTGTAGCGGCTCGTCCATCTTGATTAAATTGTTTCACGGTATCGAGGGTCTCTTCTGCGCCCTGTCCTCCGACGAATAATGTTCCACCAAGCGGCAATCCGACTTTTTTCGCTAATTGAATCAACAGTCTATTCTCAGCCAAGTATTCGAATACAGCTCCAGTAATCTGCTGTAACATCTGAATCACCCTCTCTCTTCTCCCTTACCCTCTCCCAATAAAAAAACGTCTTTCTTCTATATAGAAGAAAGACGCAGTTTGGATTAATGCAACCAGATAAAGTAACCGAGGAATCCGAGTGACAACACGTACATGATTGGGTGCACTTCTTTTGCTCGTCCTTTCGCGATCATCGTGACCGGATAGAAGAGGAAACCGAATGCAATCCCTGTTGCGATTGAATACGTCAACGGCATCATGATGACGGTCAAGAAAGCGGGAACCGCATACTCGAATTTTTTCCAATCGATTTGGAGCAGTGAAGCTGCCATCAACACACCAACGATGATCAATGCGGGTGCTGTGACCGGTGCGGTGATGATTGCGAGCAATGGTGAGAAGAATAAAGCGAGACCGAAGAATAAAGCTGTGACGATCGCCGTCATTCCTGAACGACCACCTGCTGCAACCCCTGCACTTGATTCGATGTAAGAAACCGTCGTCGACGTTCCAAGGATCGAACCTGCTACTGTTGCTGTTGAATCAGCGATCAATGCGCGACCAGCGCGTGGTACTTTATTTTCTTTGATCAGACCGGCTTGGTTTGCTACCGCAACCAGTGTACCTGCTGTATCAAAGAAATCAACGAAGAAGAAAGTTAAGATGACGATCATCATTTGAACCGTGAAGATTTCATCGAAGTGAAGGAATGCTTGTCCAAATGTAGGTGCGATGCTTGGTGGTGCTGAAATGACTTCACCAAGACTTGTTGGAATCGGAATCAAACCGAAGATCATTCCAGCGACTGCCGTTAGGATCATTCCGAAGAAGATCGCCCCTTTGACACCACGCGTCATTAGGACCGCAGATACGACAAGACCAAATACCGCGAGAAGCGTTGTTCCTTTACTTAAATCACCAAGCGAGACGAGTGTTGCTTCATTCGCCACGACGAGACCACCTGTTTTTAATCCGATGAACGCGATGAACAATCCGATACCTGCTGCAACTGCCATTTTCAATGGTTCTGGAATCGCATTGATTATCATCTCACGAATACCTGAAGCTGTTAATACCATGAAGACGAGACCTGAGACGAGAACGCCTGAAAGTGCGGTTTGCCATGGAATACCCATTCCGATGACGACGCTGTAGGCGAAGAAAGCATTTAGTCCCATTCCTGGTGCGAGCGCGATTGGATAGTTCGCCAGTAATCCCATCGTAACGGAACCGATGATCGCAACGAGTGCTGTGGCACCGAAGACTGCTCCTGCGTCCATTCCTGCTTCGGCTAATGTATTCGGATTAACGAATAAGATATACGCCATCGCGAAGAATGTTGTCATGCCGGCGATGAACTCTGTACGCATGTTCGTACCAAGCCCATTGAAATCAAAGAAACGCGCAATCGCATTTTCTTTTGCTTTCGGTTGGTGTGGCTGTTTCAATTGTGTGCTCATGATTGCCTTCCTTCCAAATAAGCCGTCTCCTTGAAAACAAAAAACGGCCCTTACCTAAGCGGTAAAAGCCGTTTCAATAAGCGCACGATGCTGCGTGTGCGCCGTAGTAGGAACCTTTACGGTGTTCCTGTAGAGACTTCCGGGCCCTATCCCCAGAATTATACGGCATTATTTATGTTTTTTTAGTGGTATGAAAAATAAGAACAGACACATCGTAGCACGGTCAAATTCATGGGTCAACCATAAAAGCGAAATTTAACTACTTATTTTATCCGAACGTTCGGTTTTGAAAACGGTTTTTTGAAGGCTATTTCATGATTGTTAGAAATCAGCCCTATCACTGAGCGTATATACTCTTAAAGTAGTCGGATAATAGTCCCTCTCCTTTAAAACGATCCTCTAAAACATTCTGTACCTGTTGCAATTCATTTTCACGTGTTCCGTAAGCATTTGAGAACGATCCAAGATAAGAATAAGCATAAATTGCTTCATTCGGACATAATTCATGAGCACGTCGTAACATGGATGCGCCTTTTTCTTCCCACTCGTTGTACTCTCCAAAATAATAAGGGGTCATCGAAACCATATAACCAAAACACCATAGAAAGTCCTCATGGTTCATAAAATGACGTAAACCATCATGTGTAACTTCCTTTAGTAAAGATTCTAATTCCTCAATATCTATATTGTTCTCTGTAATTCCCAATGGTCCATGTTCAAAGGAGACGTACCAACAAAAAAAGCCCAGTCGAATGACTGTTTTGAGATCTTCGGGATGTTGTCTCCAAGAATTCAAAAGATATCGTTTAGCTTCATTCCATTTTTCTTGTTTTTCTAATTGATCAACTTCAATCCATGTCCAGTCTATCATGAGGCAGTATCCCTTTTTTCCATTAGATGATGTATTCCATAATACAGGAAGAGTCCACACATCTCAGCAAACTAGAACTAAAGTACCTAAATTCGTCGGTTTAGTTTAAAAACGTCCAACGGTTTCATAATTTCGTTCACAAAAAGCCCCCTTCCATTCACAAATAATGTGAACAAAAGAGAGCTTCATTTTGAAATAAAGTGGTTGAAGGTGAAACAGACTTACTTTCACCTATCCCCTTTAAATCGTTGATACCACAAGCTTCATGAGACGAATCGTCTCAGTAAGCCCAGTACTTATTCCCACTCAATCGTTGAAGGTGGTTTCGACGTCACATCGTACAGGACACGGTTAACGTTCTGGACTTCGTTGACGATTCGAACCGAGATCTTCTCGAGCACGTCCCATGGGATACGCGCCCAGTCCGATGTCATTCCGTCAATTGACGTGACAGCGCGGATTCCGACCGCATAGTCGTATGTCCGCTCATCGCCCATGACACCAACCGAACGGATTGGAGGAAGGACTGTGAAGTATTGCCAGATTTCGCGCTCGAGTCCAGCTTTTTTAATTTCATCACGAAGAATGAAATCAGATTCGCGGACGATTTCGAGTTTCTCATCTGTGATTTCACCGAGGACACGAATTCCGAGACCTGGTCCTGGGAACGGCTGACGCCACACGATTTCATCGGAAAGACCGAGTTCTTTCCCGAGTTCACGGACTTCATCCTTGAACAACGTGTTGATCGGCTCGATCAATTCAAACTGCATGTCTTCCGGCAATCCACCGACGTTGTGGTGTGACTTGATCGTTTGTGCCGTATCCGTACCACTCTCGATGATATCTGTGTAGAGCGTACCTTGGGCAAGGAAGTCCATGTCCGTTAGTTTTGAAGCTTCTTCATCAAAGACGTAGACGAACTCGTTGCCGATGATTTTACGTTTCTGCTCTGGATCTGAGATACCACGGAGTTTGTCGAGGAAACGGTCCTGGGCATCAATCTTGATGACGTTCATGTGGAAGTGATCCGCGAATGTCTTCATGACGCTCTCCGCTTCACCCTTACGCAGTAAACCGTGATCGACGAACATACATGTCAATTGATCACCGATTGCTTTGTGAATCAAGGCTGCGACGACAGACGAGTCGACACCACCAGAAAGTGCACAGAGGACTTTTTTGTCGCCGACTTGTTCTTGAATCTTCGCTACTTCGATTTCGATGAAGTTCTCCATCGACCAATCGCCTGCACATTTACAGACTTCAAAGAGGAAGTTCTTGAGCAATTCTTTTCCGAAGACCGTATGGTTCACTTCCGGGTGATACTGCACACCGTACATTTTCAATTCTTCGTTCTTGATCGAAGCGATCGGACATGACACGTTCGTTCCATCGACGACGAATCCGTTTGGCACAGATGTGACGAGGTCGCTGTGGCTCATCCAGACCGTTTGTTCAAGCGGTAGGTTCGCATACATCGGTGACGGGTCTTGTAACGTCAATGTGGCTTTTCCATATTCACGATGTCCCGCACGTTCTACTGTTCCGCCGAAATGTTGTGACATGAGCTGCATGCCGTAACAGATCCCGAAGATTGGAATACCGAGGTCGAAGATTTCTGGGTCACACCGGTACGCATCCTCTGCGTAGACGCTACGTGGACCACCTGAGAAGATGATACCAGCAGGTGCGATTTCCTTTACTTCTGCTGCAGTGATTTTATGCGAATGCAATTCACTATAGACACCAAGGTCCCGAATACGACGTGTGATCAATTGATTGTACTGTCCTCCAAAATCGAGGACGAGAATCATTTCCTGGTCCAAATGTGCTTCCAAATCTGTTCCCGCCTTTCTGATTTCATGCGCACCCTATGAAAAAAGCCCACTCTTCGCCCATGGATAAAATGGAAAAAGAGCAGGCCGCTTCACAAAAAAATGTATACGAAGGGTCTGCTCCTTCATAGTCAGGTCGTTTAAGGTGACCCGGTAGAGACTCTCGCGCCATATTCGCGAGTATATACAAAGGAGATTGCATGTGTGTGATTTACGTTGTTCCCATTGTAACTGTATCGTTTCGTAAATATCAACCCTCTACATGACGAATGATATTTTCGAAATATTCACGTTTTTTCTCGGCAGATAATGATTCTCCACCATAGACCATCCGTTCGTAAGCATCCGTCAACGGTCGCATCGCGTACGTCTCGTAGTACCCATCGACTTCGTGAGCGAGTTCCGCAAGCGTCCGACCATCTTGATAATGGAATCCTTTTTTATCAAGACGTCGCAAGAGGTACCGGTACATCCGTCGGAATCCTTCTGGTCGCTCGATTTGTCTCCGGAAGAAGAGAATCGCGAGTGTTCGAATGATTGGTTTTCGGAACAGGTAAAGGAACAAGAGAGCGAGTGCCGTCATAAGGATTGGCCAAAACGGAATTGACTTCTGCTCCGTCTGTCCGGCGCTAGTCGTCTGTTCTTCGTCGAGAAGATTTTCCTGCGGACGATTTGGTGTCGTCGTCTCTGTATTATTTTCTGTTTCGCGTTGTGGATTTGTTTGCTCCGTCTCGTTGTTCGTTTCTCGGTCAATCGTATATTGACCTGCTCCGTCGAAGCTAACAGTCGGCTCAAGCGGTACCCAGCCTGGTCCTTCAATGTAGACTTCGACCCACGAGTGGGCATTTTTATTTCGTACCGTATAACTGGTCACGGCGGAGCCGATGACATCGGACTCGCCTCCCGTGAACCCTTTTACCCAGCGTGCGGGTAATCCAGCTGCCCGAAGCAACACAGCGGCGGACGTCGAGAAGTTATCACAGTATCCGAGCTTCGTTTCGAACAGGAATTGATCGACGTAATCTTGATTTTCTCCTGGTACGGCGACTTCCTCCGTATTATATTCGAAGTTTTCTTCTTCGAAATAGTTTTCAATCGCTCGCGCCTTGTCCCACGGTGTTTCTTCACCCTCAACGATTTGATTCGCTAAATCACGGACACGTTGTGGTAATCCATCTGGTAGCTGCAGGTACCGACGTGTGTCATCCGCTGATAAATCGAGCGGCTCATCTGTCTGTAACTGCTCTTCTGTGAAGAGTGGATAGGCATATTCGATTTGATAGTTGCGCTGCTGATTCGTATCGTCGAGATACGAGATTTTTTGATTCTCAGGATCAACCAGTACATTTTGTCGTTGCTGGTCGACCGTCAACCGAACATTATCACCATTGTACGGAACGAACGGCAGTTCACGTGCCATCTCAAACGTTGCCGTCTCATTTCTTGTCTTGACCTCTTTTCCGAAATGCGAGAAGAAACCACGCGCATCGATTTCCGGATTCGATTCCGACAGCACCCACCCCTTGCCGGTATAGATATCTTTCGTCTCGACTCGCCAGTAGCGGTTCCCTTCACTTTCGACTTGGAAAACTTCTCGATCGTCCATCTGGAACGGTCCACCGAGTTGCTCATCATTGTTACCGTAGCCGACCTTTTGAATCGCATTTGACGGCTCTCCTTCACCTTCAAGACCGGACGTCAAATCGTACCAACTGTCTTGCCATGTCGCATTGATGACAGGACTTTGGACAGCAGCGACGATGACAGCACCCATGATGAATAAAGCACTCAGCGGACGAACGTAAGAAGCGCGCGGTCGTTCGTTAACTTCCGTCGCATAGAGTAATAATAAAGATAGAATGATCGGATAGAAAATGAACGTCTCTCCCGAATAATCCGTCCACGTATCGCAATAGGCGATAAATCCGATGACACCGAAGGCAAGACCAAACACAAATCCGCGATTCGGGAATGTCCGCCGTGCTAAATAAGCGATCAAGAAACTGATCAGTCCGATCGAAAGTGCAAAGGCTGGTCGTCCCGGTAACTCACCATTGATGACACTTTGAACATCTGAGCTGATTTCCGTAAAGATGCCCCATGGTGCTGCTCCCGGCGTCAAAATCAAATAAAACGATAGGAGTAGTCCACCGAGACTTCCGAGTAAAAAGTAACGCCGCGATAGATGCGACAACAGCAACGGCAGAAACAGCATCGGTAAGAAGGACCAAAGATGTTCAAACGTCGTCAGTTCGAGAAGTGGTGGCATGAAACACGTCAGGACGGATGCCGCGATGGCGTTCCAAATCAAGCGTCGCATCATCGCACTCCCCTCCGTTCTGGTGTATAGACATGAACGGTGGCTTCTTGATTAATCTTCGAAATCCATAGTTCATTGTTCGATTCAAGATCCGGTGTGATGAAAAGGACGTTCCCGCTCAATCGAAGTGCCTTAGACGAGTACTCCCATGACTCGATGAACGTCCGCGTCCGACTCGGTTGCGCCGTCATCAAGTAATGCGTCAGTTTCGCACCCTCGAGTGGTAATGATAACGATTGAACAGCATGTCCGACGAGGTGAATGCGGTAGCTCAGCCGTCTTTTATTTAGCTGATCCGTCGCTTCTGCCAGCATCGAGATGACGCGTTCGAAAGCTTCACCCGCTTCCGTCCCCTCATCAAAGACGATCGTCGTCTCCCGTTCCTGCTCTCGTTCAAACGTTTTCGTCATTAAACCTTGGCGTTTTGCCGTCGCTTTCCAGTCAATCTGATTCATCCGGTCACCACTGACGTATTCTCGGACACCAACGACAGTAAAGGACGACTGACGAAGATCAAGCGACACAGGGGAGATTCCCCCATCGCCGCGATCCTCCTCATGCGGAAGTTGAACGGCAAGGCGTGCCGGTTCAATCGCAAGATACGTTTCGACCGGAAACATCCGCTTTCGCTTGAACAGCCCGAACGGATCCGTAATTTCAACGATACAGCCAGGAATCTGATACACGCCTCGACGAATCGATGGAATCGTGTAGTCGATATGCTCTGTCTTCCGGTAGTGGGCACGGAGCGGACGGCTAATATCGAGTTTTTCTTCGCTGAGTTCGTTTGGAATCGCCTCCGTCACCTCGACGGCTCCGACAAGGAACGGGAAACGCCGGCGAACCCGTAAGGAAACCGGGATATCCGTTCCAGCAACGAGCATCTTATTCGATACTTCACGCGTCGCCAGTGCCTGCGTGACGGGCCAAACGAGGAAGAGCGTCCAGTAGACGGTCAAACCCGCCATGACATAAAACAGCAAGGAAGCGACATTTCCGCCATCGACGCGCGCATATGTCCATAAGGCAACCGTCGTCAAAAGGAGTACAGCGTAACGCCAACCAATTTGCCACTTCGTCATAGGGACTCCACGTCTTGTTGGATTGGTACAGCAACCTCTTTTTTGATTTGTTCTAAAATCCGTTCTGACGATTGACCGTGATAACGCGCGTCCGCTGTCAAAATCAAGCGGTGTGACAGGACCGGAATCAAGAGATGTTTGACATCATCCGGTAAGACGAAACTGCGTCCTTCCATGTATGCCCACGCTTGCGCGACTTTCATCAAAGCGATCGAAGAACGGGGACTCGCGCCGAGATAAAGTGAACCGTTCGTCCGGGTCGCTTGGACGAGATGGACGATATATTTTTTGACGGGCTGTGAGACATGGACGTTCTTGACATCTTCTTTCATCTGGAGCAATTGCTCGCGACCAATCACCGCTTCGAGCGTTTCAATTGGTTCATCCCGTTCGAAACGTGTCAGTAGCTTCATTTCCTGGTGGAAATCAGGATAACCCATTTTGACTTTGACGAGAAAACGGTCGAGTTGTGCTTCTGGTAACGGATACGTTCCTTCGTGTTCGATCGGATTTTGTGTCGCCATGACGAAAAAGGGATTCGGAAGCGTATGAATCTCACCATCGACGGTGACGTTCGCTTCCGCCATTCCCTCGAGTAAGGCAGATTGAGTTTTTGGTGATGTTCGGTTGATTTCATCGGCTAAGACGATGTTTCCCATTAAAGGACCCGGTCTATATTCGAATTGGCTAGTTTTCTGATTATACATCGATACACCCGTCAAATCTGACGGAAGTAGGTCTGGCGTGAACTGAACACGTTTGAAGGTCAACCCGATCGATCGGCTGAACGCACGAACGAGCATCGTCTTCCCGACTCCCGGTACGTCTTCTAATAGGACGTGACCGCCCGCTAGTAATGCTGCCAATGATTGTGTGATGACATCTTCCTTACCAATGATGACTTTCTCTACGTTGTCGATAATCGCTTGAATCTCCTTAGTGTATGTTCGCATTGTCAGGCCCCTTGCTCTCGTAGTAGTTGAATTTTCTGACTTTTTATATCATCTCATATTCCGCTACGCTTTTAAAGAAATACGAGCAGTTTCTAGCACATGAAAAAGGGGGAACGCCGTAGCGTTTCCCCCTTATTTGTTTCAGGAACGAACACATGCCGTGATCCGTTCTTGAACCGTGCAGTTGCACGTAAAACACGAATACATCCGTGTCAATGGACAACGTTCGTCAAGTCCGGTGATCCTCTTCTTTCAGAAGCGACATGCGATCGTTCCCTCTACATTGGTAATCATTCATGTGCATCACCATCCTTTCATATATTGAATATTACCGAATATGTTATAAACGAAACGTCGAATTTTAATTATTTTTTTCGATACCGCGCATAGGTCGTCGCGAGTGCGACCGCAAGGACCAGCCCTTTGATGATATTCAACGAATAGTATGGAACAGACAGCATAACGAGACCATTTTCAAGAATCCCGACAAGACAAGCGCCAACGAGTGTGCCAAGCGCATTCGGCTTCCCTTGTCCTGCGAACGACGAGCCGATGAATGCGGCTGCGACCGCTGGCATCAGATAACCGGAACCGGCATTGATTTGTGACGATCCGACTTGTGACGCAAGTAAAATCCCACCGATTGCCGCAAGTAACCCAGCAATCAGATACGCGAGTGCCCGGTAGCGGTTGACACGAATTCCTGTCAGTCGTGCGGCTTCCGGATTCCCACCGATGATATAGAGAAAACGACCGTGTCGCGTATGGCTTAAGAAGACGTGTGTCACAGCGACGACGACGAGCATGATGACGATGATCCAAGGCGCCTGGCTGATTTTCGCGAATGCCTCCGGAATCGTGCCGACTGTTGGTGTACCGTCCAGGCGCGGCATTCCGGCACTGATTGAACCACCACCGGTATACGTCATCGCGACACCTTCGACGATGAACATCGTCGCAAGCGTCGCAAACAAATCCGGAATCTTAAACCAGACGATGAGTAAGATGTTCACCAGAGCAACGCTAAGAGATAAGAGAAGTGCTAAACCAATCGAGACACCGATCGGTAGACTGTACCAGACGAAGAACGAGACGACGAAAGAACTCGCAAGCGTCGCGGTCGACCCGACCGATAAATCAAATCCATTGACCGTCAAAGAAACGGTCAAGCCGATCGCGATAATCGTCACGATGGAAATACTTCGTAAAATATTAATTAAATTCGTCCCTTGTAGGAATGTTGGAGCCGTCGTCGCAAAAAACAGGACGAGGGCAAGGATCGCGAGGACGATCCCCCAGTCGTTCAAGAATCCGAGGACAGGACGTAAACCCTTCCCTCGGTTCGTTTGTTTTGATACTACCTCATTCATCGTTGCCCTCCTCCTGTCGCATACCACAACAAGGTTTCTTCTGATGTGTCCGCCGTCTTCGTTTCATGGACGATCCGTCCATCGAACATGACGTAGATTCGGTCCGTGACGGTCAAAAGTTCATCCCATTCACTCGTCGCGTAAAGGATCCCTTTTTGTTGTTGCGCGAGTCCGTCAATCAGACGATAGATATCTTGTTTGGCTCCGACGTCGACACCTTTTGTCGGTTCGTCCAAGACGAGTACAGAAACATCGGTCAGTAACCATTTTCCGATGGCGACTTTTTGTTGATTCCCACCGGATAGTTGACCTACTTCCTGTTTCACGTCTGCCACTTTAATGCCCAGCTCCTTGACCCATTGCGATGCCTGATTTGCTTCTTTGCGACGATCCATCAGCCCCCAGCAGTTGACGAAATCATGAGCTGCCGCTGCTGTTAGATTTTCTGCGACAGAATCGGCAACAAGAATTCCTTCTTTTCGCCGTTCTTCAGGAACGAGACCGATTCCCGCTTGAATCGCAGCTTGTGGATTGCGAAGGCGATGGGCTTTTCCACCTATCCGAACTTCCCCTTCCTGAAACGGGCGATCACCGAACAATGCTTTGCATAATTCCGTTTTACCGGCACCGACAAGACCCGCGATACCAACGACTTCACCTGCTTGAACCGTCAAGGAGATATTGTGGACGTCCGCATTCGTAGCACTCTCGACCGTCAGTACGTTCGTCGCGTTTACCCGTGACGTTTTCGCAACAGACGTAAGCTGACGCCCGAGCATTTGCTCAACGACAGCTTCCTTCGTGATGTCTGTCAAAAGATGTCGTGAGATGAGTTGACCGTCGCGCATGACCGAGATGGAGTCGCAAATCTCATATAGTTCCTGTAAACGATGCGAGATGAAGATGATCCCAAGCCCTCGTTCGGCTAAACGACGCACGACTGAAAAGAGATGGCTTGTTTCCGCCTGACTGAGCGGTGCCGTTGGTTCATCAAAAATCAAAAAACGGCGTTCTTGGACGAGGGCGCGGGCAATCAATACGAGTTGCTTTTCAGCAAGCCGCAACTCCTCGACACGTGTCTTGACGGAAATATCCGCCTGTAATGTTGCTAACGCTTCTTTGGCACGCTGTATGTAACGGCGTTGGGATACGAAGCCAGTCATCGTTCCGTCCGTCAACAGATCGAGACAGATATTCTCAGCGACCGTCAAATACGGGACAAGCGCCACATCGACCTCTTGTTGGACGAGGTCGATTCCAATCTGTTTCGCATCACGCGGTGACGTGATGGTCAACTTCTTCCCGTCGAGACGGATCGTTCCTTCGTCCGCCGTTTCCGCTCCGGATAAGACTTTCATCAACGTCGACTTACCGGCACCATTCGCACCGACAAGCGCGTGGATTTCACCGGATTTCACTTCAAACGAGACTTGTTTTAAGGCTTGCACTCCCGGAAACGCCAGTGAAATCCCGGTCATCTTCAAGTGATGATTGGTAGACGTCATTGTTTCTTATGGACGTCACGCAACCGGTCCATCCACGGTTCATTGAATTTGTCCGATGTACTCCATCCTTTGATGATCGTATCGAGATTGTACATCGTCGTGTCCTGCTTCAACGCCTTCTGCTCCACGAGTTTCGCGTCGAGATCAAAGCTCTCCGGCGTCTTCTCTCCGGCGATTTTCTTAGCCAGTAATCGCATGTCCGTTTGTCCAATCAAGAATGGATCCACCGCACTCGTCGAGACCCAGTTACTGCCTTTTTCACGCATCAGGTTGATGTCCTGATTCGAGACATCGATCGAGATCAGCGGGATTTCTTGACGTTTATTATCCTTGAGCGATTTGTAAGCCCCTTTTGCAACTTCGTCCCATGCACCCCAAACCGCATCGATACTTCCTTTCGGATATTTCGCGAGAATCGCATTCATCTTCGTTGCGATATCCCCTTGGACATCTTGGAAGTTTGTCGGTCCAACCGTCTCAAGCGTTTTGATTTTACCGTCTGCTTCGTACGTCTTATAGATTTCCTGACGACGATCGAGTGGGGCAAAACCTGGTCCGAACCAGAGTTTGATGACACGGACCGGCTTTTTGTCCGTCACCTTCGTCACTTCATCGAGCGATAGCTTCGCGAGTTGATGATCGTTTTGGAACGTTTCCGTAACACCTTTTAACGCCGTTCCTTTTTTCTTCGTGACCGTATCGAACGTCACGACCTTCAGTCCTTTGTCGACCGCTGGTTTGATCATGTCATAGGCGTAGTCTTCCTTACCGTGCGAGATGATGAGCCCATCATAATCTTGTTGAATCGCTTGCGCGACAAGCTCCTTGAACTTGACGTCGTTACCTTCCGAAATGAACGTGCTGACTTTAAAGCCGAGCGCTTCGCCTTCACTTCGTGCGCCATCAAGGAATTGTTTCGTATGATCATCCGATGCCAGGTTGCGGATCACGGCGATCTTGACGTCCGATTGAACCCCTTTTGGTACATCCTTGACGACCTTCGTCGTCGTGGCTTCTCCATTCGCACAAGCCGCTAGTAACAGTGCCGGTGCTAGGACGGCGTAAGCTAGTTTTTTCATGACATATCTCCTTATCCGAGGGGTTGAAGCCCTGTTAATTGTTCAATCGTTTCTTCATTCGGTTGCGTGATGACACCAAGTTCGGTGATGATGCCCGTAATCAATGTGTGTGGTGTGACATCAAACGCTGGGTTGAAGACAGCGACGCCTTCCGGTGCTGTCGCAATACCTTGGACAGTCGTCACTTCCTGCGGATCACGTTCTTCGATTTCGATCGCGTCTCCGGAAACGAGCGAGAAGTCGAACGTCGAGAGCGGTGCTGCGACGTAAAACGGAATACCAAAAGCTTGCGCGAGCAATGCCAATTGGAACGTCCCGATCTTATTCGCGGTATCGCCGTTTCGTGTAATGCGGTCGGCACCGACGATGATCGCGTCAATCTGTTTTTCTTTCAGCGTGTGAGCGACCATGTTGTCCGTAATTAACGTGACATCGATCCCGGCACGTTGAAGCTCCCATGTCGTCAATCGTGCTCCCTGCAGTAACGGTCGCGTCTCACTCGCAAAAACGGATAATTCAATGCCGCGTTCTTTTGCGATGTAGAACGGCGCAAGTGCTGTTCCATAAGCAGCGGTCGCAATCGATCCAGCATTACAAATTGTTAGAATCCGGTCGCCTGACTGGAATAATTCCAGTGCATGAATCCCGATTTGACGTGACGTCTGCGCATCCTGGTCGTATAAAGCGACCGTCCGTTTTTCCAACCGTTCGCGAATCTCTTCTACCGACGTCCCGTCTTGAATGATTGGATTCAATTGATCGAGGACATTTCGCAAGTTGACGGCCGTCGGTCGTGTCGCGAGTAACGTCGCCGATGTCTCAAGCAAGGCTTGCTTGTAGACCGGAAGCGCCGCTTCAAACCGGTATGCTTCTTGAACGAGCACGAATCCCCCAAATAAACTGATCGCAGGTGCGCCCCGAACGCGCAGTTGTTTAATCGCCTCAACGGCTTGCGCGAGATCAGCAATGACTTCATAGTGCTCTTCCTGCGGTAGACGTGTCTGATCGAGAATCGTCAAGACACGGTCTTCGTAACGGATACTTTGAACGAATGTAGTCATCGGCTAAGTTCCTCCGTTACGTCAAAGTTTCGTAAATCATCGAATGTCCGGCATTCTGTACGGCGTTTGATTAACGCTGTTCCTAGACGGAGAGCGTGACGTTTCCGCTCTAAGCGTTCCGTCGTTGAATTGATTGATTCTAAATCAGCGACCGGTGCTAGACCGATCGTCCGCCGAATCAATTCGCAACCGGCGAAGCCAAGGGCATCCTGCAAGATCGTGCTCAATACATCATCGACGAGTCCTGGTGCCTGGAACGGTTCGACGGCTTCCCGTTCCCATAAGGCACGGAACGTTGAAGCGAACGTCAGCCAGAACGTATCGACATCCTTGATTCGGGCGTCACGTCGTGTAGGGTAATCCGGATATGCCGCGAAGAATAAGTGGGCGATGAACTGTCCGACATCGAATCCAAATGGACCATAAAAGGCGAATTCAGGATCGATGACTTTCGTTTCCGTCGCTGAGGCGAAGATGCTTCCTGTATGTAGATCGCCGTGCAGCAATGCATCTCCTTTCGTGATGAAGAGCGCTTCGAGTTTTGCGACTTCGCGTTTCAACTCATCGTCTGCCCATAGACGTGCCACCTCTTCTTCGAGTCCGACTTCAATCTCGTTCGTCTCCGCGTCATGAAACGGATCCGTGAAGATTAATTTTTCCGTGATGTCGCACAAGTCTGGATTGTAGTACGTTCGGGCGACACGTTTCTTTTCAACCGGACCAAGCGCAAAGTCCGATGTATGGAATAACGTCCGAGCGAGATAAGAACCGATATGTTCCGCAAGCAACGGATACTGTTCACCTGCGAGTAAACCGCTTCGAACGATCGTCAAATGTGAAAGATCTTCCATGACCGTATACGCCTCTTCGTGACTAGCATGAAAAACACGTGGTACGAACGGTACGGCATGTCGCGCGAATTCACGGAGTGCGGATTGCTCGATCCACGCTCGTTCGAGCGATAACGGCCAGCTCTCCCCGACGACCTTCGCATATGGTAATGCTTGTTTTAAAATCAAGCGATGTTCGCCTTCTCGAATCCGAAAGACGAGGTTGAGGTTCCCGTCGCCAATCTCTTCTGCTTCGACGGCTCCATCGCCGATCAGTCCTAATGTCCGAACACGATCAATCGCGTCCTGTTCTGTGAATGCTTTATATGTCATCTCAGTTTCCCCCTATGTGATACACGAAAAAGCGCCTCTTTTCGTCATCGAAAAGAGGCGCAGAAAAGTCACTGCGTCCTCTTATCTCTCAGACGAAACGTCTGTTGGATGTAGCACCGTGCCTAGTGGTCGGTTGCTGCGGCGTCATCGGGCCAATTCCCTCTGCCAACTCGCGATAAGAGTCGTATGTAGTTGTCGTGTGTGATATTGATTTGAATCTTACGCAATCGACTTCCTCGCTGTCAAATCGAAATCAAGCAGAAACGGACATCATTTTTAAGTCATCTATAGAAAGAGTATTTCCAAAAAAATAAATTTTCTAAAAATAGTTTGACAAGTCACGATTCTCATGTAAAAATTGCAATTAGATTTCACAATTTCATCCAATTCTTATCAAGAGCAGACGGAGGGACAAGCCCTACGATGTCGCAGCAACCGACCTTTTGGCACGGTGCTAATTCTTGCAGCTACTAAGCTGACAGATAAGAGTCCACGTTCGAATCATTCATGGTCTCTTGTCGCTGACGAGAGACCATTTTTTTGTTGAAGGAGGAAAGACATGGCTTATATCACTGCTACTTATCAATTGACTGCCCGTGATCGACTCGAGCAGCGCGCTGAACAACTCGCGCTTGGTCTGACAGTCGGTTCTTGGACGGAACTGAATCATCTCGAACAACAACAACTCGCCTCGTTCAAAGGGGAAGTCGTACATACCGAAGAGCGCGATGGCAAAGGATATATCACGATTCGTTATCCGGAACATAACGTGTCGCGCGACTTTTCTGCGATTCTGACGACCGTCTTCGGGAAACTCTCACTCGACGGTGAAATCAAATTAACGGAATTGCTACTACCCGATACATTTACGTCGGACTTTCCAGGTGCGAAATTCGGGATTGAAGGGGTCCGTTCCTTGATCGGTGTCGAAGATCGCCCATTGTTAATGAGCATCTTCAAAGGAGTCATCGGACGCGATTTATCGTTCCTTCGTGATCAACTCGAAGGACAACTCGCTGGTGGGATTGATCTCGTCAAAGACGATGAGATCCTATACGACAATCCGTTGACACCGACGATTGACCGGGCACGAATCGGACGTGAGGTCATCGATGCTCACTTCCACCGGACTGGTAAACGTGCGTTATATGCGATCACACTCAGCGGTCCCGTCTTTACGCTCAAGGATCAAGCCAAGCGATTGATTGACGCTGGAGCGACTGCTTTCTTGCTGAATACCTTCACATACGGACTCGACGTCTTACGCGAACTGGCAAGTGATCCGGAAATCAACGTTCCAATCTTCAATCATCCGGCATATAGCGGTGCGTTGATCGCTAGCCCGAATCACGGAGTCGCAGCTCCTGTCTTACTCGGCACATTACCGCGTGCTGCTGGAGCAGACTTGACGCTATTCCCGTCTCCTTACGGCAATGTCGCTTTGCCAAAGGATGTCGCCCGTGGCATCGCGGTCGAAGCGACCCGTCTCGGTCAGACGAAATCGATCTTCCCGGTTCCTTCAGCCGGTATTCATCCTGGACTCGTCGCTCAACTCGTACGGGACTTCGGTATCGATTCCGTCATCAACGCCGGTGGCGGCGTACATGGTCATCCGCAAGGTGCTGCGGCTGGTGTCACCGCTTTCCGTCAGGCACTCGATGCGGCACTCGCAAATGAATCCCTATCGACGGCAGCATCGCGTCATGAAGAATTACGGATCGCCCTCGACGCTTGGGGGATCAAGTCATGACCGTACGGATTCTTTGTGACTTCGACGGTACCGTGACGACACAGGATAACATCATCGCACTCATGCAGGCATTTGCGCCAGCGAGTGACTTCGAACCGTTAAAACGCGGCGTACTCGACCGGACGTTATCGATTCAAAGTGGTGTCGGGCAAATGTTCGCACTTCTGCCATCTGATGGGAAAGCGTCCTATCTTGACTTTTTACTGGAGCGCGCCGTCATTCGCGACGGATTTTCGGAGTTACTGCAGTACAGTCGTCGTCAAGACATCGATTTCTCGATCGTCAGCGGCGGAATGGACTTTTTCGTCGAACCGATCTTAGCGCCATTCCTTGAACAAGAACAGATTTACTGTAACGTCGCCGATTTCAGTGGTCCATTCGTCCATATCGATTGGCCAAACGCCTGCGATGCCCATTGTACGAACGGGTGCGGCTGTTGTAAAACGTCCGTTGCCCGGACACTACGTAAAGACGGTGACGTCATCATCGTCATCGGCGACTCGGTGACGGACTTCGAACTCTCAAAACAAGCGGATCGTGTCTATGCCCGTGATTATCTGATCACGTTGTGTGAAGAGAACGATATCGCCTATACACCGTTTGAGACGTTCCATGATATCGTTCATGATTTAACACGAGCGGAGGTGACAACATGACATTCATGCGACGCTATGAAGAGCTACGCGCCATCAAACAAGAGCTTGCGGCTCGCGATTGGTTCCCTGGTACGAGTGGCAATCTCGCCATTCGGACATCCGGTGTCCCGGTTGAATTCCTTGTGACGGCAAGCGGAAAAGATAAACGGCAGACGACTCCTGACGACTTCGTTCATGTCGATGCGACCGGTCAATTGATCGGTGAGCAATCCGGGCGTCCTTCCGCTGAGACATTGCTCCATGTCGAAGTGTTCAATCGAACGGACGCCGGTTGTTCCCTGCATGTCCATACGATTGCGAACAATGTGATTTCGGAACTCTATGGCGATCAAGGCAGCATCACCTTTTCCGGTCAAGAAATCATCAAGGCACTCGGACACTGGGAAGAGGATGCGACGGTCACGGTACCGATCATTCCGAATCATGCGGACATTCCGACGCTTGCCGCTGCTTTTGCACCTCATGTCACAGCAGACAGTGGTGCCGTCCTGATCCGCAATCACGGAATCACGGTCTGGGCACCGACCGCCTTTGAAGCAAAGAAACACCTCGAAGCCTTCGAGTTTTTATTCAATTACACGTTGACGTTGCAATCATGCCGTCAATCCATTCATTAAAAGGAGGAATCATCTCATGGCAACAGTCTTATTCCAAGAAACAAACACACGGTATACGGATCAAACGGAAGTCGCTGACTTCCTTGCGTCACGGGGCGTTCTTTACGAACAATGGGACGTTTCGAAACTTCCAGCGCCTCTCGTTGAGAACTTCACACTGACGGATGCAGACAAACAAACGATTCTCGATACGTTCGCTCCCGAAATCAAAGACGTATCAGAACGTCGTGGGTATCAGACAGCTGATATCATCTCACTTTCGGATACGACACCGAACCTTGATGAGTTACTCGTCAACTTCCAGAAAGAACATCATCACACGGATGATGAAGTTCGTTTCATCGTTAGCGGTCATGGCGTCTTCGCGATCAAAGACGAAGAAGTCGGCTACTATAACATCGAACTCAATCCTGGTGATTTGATTTCCGTTCCTGTTAACACACGCCACTACTTTACGCTTCAAGACGATCGTAAAGTCGTTGCTGTTCGGATCTTCGTCACGACAGACGGCTGGGTTCCGATTTATGAAAACGAGACGTCAACGGTCTCTTAAGAACGATAAAAGCGCTGATTTCCTTTATATGAAGGGAATCGGCGCTTTTTCTTATCGCACAAACATATCACTACATTGACACGTAACCGATATAATGAAGGAAAAGCGATGAGGAAGTGAGCGTCATGCATATTCGTCCCGTAACGGAACACGACTTACCAGCGATTCTCGCCATCTATAACGAAGGCATCGAAGATCGAATCGCAACGCTTGAGACCGACCAAAAGGACTTATCCTTCATGACCCAGTGGTATGCAGAACGCACCGATCGATATGCCGGATATGTCGCTGAAGATGACACAGGTGTCCTCGGCTTCATTTCCCTCGATCCGTATAATCCGCGTCCTGTCTATGCATCCGTCGGTGAGATTTCGGTTTATATCACCCGGACTCATCGTGGACAAGGGATTGGCACACGTTTGCTTGAAACGGCTGAGCAATACGCCCGTGATCATCAGATGCATAAACTCATTCTCTTCACCTTCCCATTCAATAAAATCGGACAAAAACTCTATATCCGCTCCGGGTTTCGGATCGTCGGAACGTTTAAGGAGCAAGGACAGTTGAACGGTGAATATGTCGACGTCATGGCGATGGAGAAACGCTTGCGATAGGATTCATTGAATGCCAGACGGGGAATAGTCAATTCGAGTCATTGAGAGAGGATGAACCTAATGGATATTCAACAAATTCGCAATGCAACACTCGTTGTCACGTATGCCAATCAAGTCTTACTGATCGATCCGTTCCTCGGCGAAAAAGGCAGCTTGCCTCCCTTCGGTCAAACACCGAATGCCATCGCTAATCCACTCGTCGACTTACCGGTCGATGTCAACACACTGCTCGATCCTGACGCCATCTTCGTCACGCACCTGCACGCTGATCATTTCGATGATGCTGCTAAACAACTATTACCCAAGCATTTGCCACTCTATGCGCAGCAAGAAGAAGACGCGCAGCATATCCGAGAAGCCGGCTTCACGAACGTCTCTTCCTTCGATTCCGGTGTGACGATCGGTGATATCCAAATCCATCGAACAGGTGGACAGCATGGTGTCGGTGAAATCGGCGAACGGATGGGACGTGTGTCTGGGCTCGTCCTCACCCATCCGGACGAACCAACACTTTATATCGCAGGTGATACGATCTGGTGCGACGAGGTCGCGCATGCAATCGAACAACATACACCCGATATCATCGTCGTCAACAGTGGCGCCGCCCAGTTCTTGACCGGAGAGCCGATCACGATGTCACAGCGTGATCTCCTTGCCGTACACGAAGCGGCGGCGGAAGCGACGATCATCGTCTCGCACCTCGAGTCCGTCAACCACTGTCTCTTGCGACGTGATATGATTGCTGACTTTTTAGCCGCCTTCCACCTTTCTGCCCATTTCCTGATTCCAGAGGATGGCGAAACGATGTCATTTTAAGAACAGTAACCTTCATTAAAAAGAAGTCCTGCTTTTCGAGTAACAATCGAAAGCAGGACTTCTTTTTGTTATGGGATGACAAGACCTAACAAGCGAGCAAAGGCGACTGCTTGCTCTTCCGTAATGACAGCGCCTGGTAAAAATCGCGGATCGATCGTAATACCAGAGAGTTCCGTCTGCCGGAGGTCGAGACCTTTTAACGGTGTTTCAATCCATTGGCTATCTGTAAGCCGGACCGCTTCGAGTTTCCAATGGGTCGGCTTCACTTCGAAGAACTGTGCTTCTTTCATCGTCGTTTCGCTCCAGTGTTGATGACGGACCGTACTGCGAATGAACTGTGCGTAATCCGCAAGCCCTTCCTGAATCGTTAAATGGTCAAGCGTACAATCTTCAAACTGGATGCCCGTCATCCGGCATCCGACGAAGGACACACGGTGAAAACGAGTTTCTTGGAAGTGACATCCCGTTAAGTCGCATTGCTCAAAACGAATATCTTCGAACGAACCACGGTCAAAGGTCAGATTCGCGAACGAGACATTTTGAAAACACACTTGATAGGCATCGATGCGTTCTGTCAGTTCACTCGGCATCGACTCTTTCTCATAACGCGCTCCTTTTAGATACGGGTCATCGATTTCGACTTGATCGAACGTCTCTGGCTGAAGCGTCTTCGGTAATTCTGGTAATCGGATAACGGTCTCTTTCAATGAAGGTTCCCCCTTTTTTCTCTCCCTTAGTGTACCAAACTCCTTTTATATGAGGGAAAATCGTTCAATTCCCCCTTTTTCCAACAGTTTTTATTTTGAGACACTTTGAGACCATGCTATAGTCAAGGAAAATTAAAATAAGAACATACGTTCTTTTATGTAAAGGAGTGATTCAGATGTTTCCTTCCGTCGTTTTACCACAAGATAAACGTATTTTTTGCGTCGACAGTGTGTCCTTCTACGCCAGCTGTGAATGCCAGTATCGCAATCTCCCTCCCTTGACGACACGCCTGGCGGTCGTCTCCGATTTAAAAAGAAGCGGATCCGTCATTCTCGCTGCCACCCCTGCTTTAAAAGCACTTGGAATCAAGACAGCCGGTCGACTGTATGAAATCGAGCAATTGCCATACGCTGTTCGTCGTACGATTCGACTTGTCGAACCACGTATGCTTGCTTATATGAAGACGTCGATTCGTGTCCTGGATGTTCTGCACCAATTCGCACCACCTGAAGCCATCCGCGTCTATTCGATTGACGAAAGCTTCATTGACATGACCGGAACCGATCGCCTATTTGGTTCCGACCTGCAAGCTGCTCTCAAAATTAAAGAAGCGATCCTGAAACAGACCGGCATCCACGTCCGCATCGGGATTGGTCCAAATAACGTCATCGCAAAACTGACGCTTGATTTAATCGGGAAAAAAGAAGGCATCGCGCGATGTGGATATGCTGATGTCGCACGACGTCTTCATGACTTTCCGATTCGGAAGATGTGGGGAGTCGGACACCGCATGGAACAACATCTGCAGATGATGGGGATTGAAACAATCGGTGATCTTGCCATGCGCCCTGTCGAAGAGTTACACGCACGCTTCGGTGTCATCGGTGCCGAACTGTGGCATCACGCTTGGGGACTCGACGCATCACCGACACTGCTCCCCCCGCGTCATCTGTTCGAGAAAGCTCCTCAACGGACGATTGGACACGGTGTGACCTTAATGCAGGACTATTATCAGTTCGAACGCATCCAGAATGTGCTCAATGAACTGGTGCAGGATGTCGCCGCACGTTGCCGCTTTTCGAATCAAGTCGGCTGGACCGTTCACATCGGTGTCCGTTATTCTCGAAACGTCGTCCGAAGTGGCTTCTCCCGTCAAGTGCGGTTGCCTTACCCGACATCCGATGAACGCATCATTTTGCGTCACGTCTTACAATTGTTCGAACCGAATTGGCTCGATGGGGAACCTGTTCGATTTTTATCCGTTGCAGTGGGGCATTTGACTGCCGATCAAGGCACCTTACAGTTGTCTTTGTTCGAGGATAATGCGCGGCTCTGGAAACGGCGACGGTTATTAAAAGCAATGGATGTCGTTAACCTCCGCTACGGAAAAGGAACGATTCGCCTCGCTGTCTCGTTTCTTGATACGAGTGTCGCCAAACGTCGCCTTCGTTTTGTCGGCGGTCATCCGGGAGGTGATCTTCATGACAGCGTATCGTGATCGGGGAAATTTAAAATGGATTCCTTTTCTCATGCCGGAACATTTGCAATTGCTGCGGGAATACTATGTCCAGATGCATCAGCTCGACTTGCCTGAAATTGATGAACAGTTGCAAGAATCATGGCACTTTCTGCTTCAAGAAGCTTTAATAGAAGGAAACGAACTTGAAATCACGTATTATAAGGAAAGTAGCTACGTGACGGTCGTCGGTTTCGTCGAACGATTAGAACCCGAACGTTCCGTTCTCTTTCTGCGCGGACGTGAAGTCATTGAAATTCCCTTCACACGAATCGTCCGGATCGAAAACGGGTAAGCTCTCATACAGATGGATGCTTTAAATCGTGCCCGGAAAGAAGGAATAGTCATGTTGGATTGGTTTACTTCTCTCCCCGTCGTCGTGCAAGCACTGCTTGCCGGAATGATGACGTGGGGGTTAACCGCACTTGGTGCGGCACTCGTCTTTGTCTTTACGACGATTGAAAAACGCGTCATGAACATGATGCTCGGTTTTGCTGCCGGCGTCATGATTGCCGCGTCGTTTTGGTCGCTGCTTGCTCCTGCGATCGAGTTCACGGAGCAGGATGGAGGAATCGCCTGGATTCCTGCCGCCATCGGTTTTCTCGCTGGTGGATTTTTCGTCCGTCTCCTCGACTTCGTTACGCCGCATTTGCACTTATCTGCACCACTCGAGACAGCGGAAGGTCCTTCGACAGGACTCAAGAAAACGACGTTACTATTTCTTGCGATCACGTTGCACAATATTCCCGAAGGTCTTGCGATTGGTGTCGCTTTTGGCGCCGCTGCCTTGAACATGGACGGAGCGACCGTCGCCGGTGCTTTGACGCTCGCACTCGGGATTGGGATTCAAAACATGCCGGAAGGAGCTGCCCTATCGATTCCATTACGCGGTGAAGGGATGTCGCGCCGGCGCGCCTTCCATTACGGTCAATTGTCAGCGATCGTCGAACCGATTGCCGCGATGGTCGGAGCAGCCGCGGTCTTCTTCGTTCAACCGCTCCTCCCGTATGCGTTATCGTTTGCTGCCGGAGCGATGATTTTCGTCGTCGTCGAAGAATTGATTCCGGAATCACAAGCAGAAAACGGATCCGATTTAGCAACGCTTGGTTTGATGGTCGGTTTTACGGTCATGATGATTCTTGACGTCGCTTTAGGATGAAGCCGTTGCAAAACGAGCAGTGGATGATACCGTCTTCTGCTCGTTTTTCTGTTTGTAGATTCAGGCGCATTCTAGCAAAACCAATCGATTTGAAGTTTTTCTGACCTTGTGTCCTAACAGAAAAATTTCCCTATCTCTCATAACTATCTCAATGTGAATGGACACGACGGAGTGTCTTAGTCATATCCTATGGAATCTAGATAACTGCTCACTCTTATTCAAACGAATCTAGGCATCGGGTTTCGTCTGAAGCGCATCATACTTTCTCAGACCTGCGCCCGATATTCCGATTAGTTCTATCTCACAAGAATAAAACATGATATGTTTTTAACTAGCACATCGTATAGAAGGAGATTACCATGACAATCATTGAACTTTTAAAAGCGCTCTTACTCGGTTTCGTCGAAGGGATGACGGAATTTGCACCGGTCTCTTCCACGGGTCACATGATCATCGTCGATGACATGTGGTTGCAAACTACCGATTTTCTCGGTAAATATTCGGCGAACACCTTTAAAATCGTCATTCAGCTCGGATCGATTCTTGCGGTCGTCGTCGTCTTTTGGAAACGCCTCTTCAGCTTGATCGGTTTGTATAAGATTGAAGGCGAACATGACGCAGCAGGGACACACAAGTTAAAACTACGGCACGTCTTGATCGGTCTTCTACCAGCAGCTGTTCTCGGATTGTTATTCGAAGATTTCATCGATGAGAACCTCTTCTCGATTGAGACGGTCATCATCGGTCTTGCAGTCGGTGCCCTCTTGATGATTGCAGCCGATAAATTCGGACCAAAGGAACCAAAAACGACATCGCTTGATCAGATTACATATCGCCAAGCAGCACTCGTCGGTCTGTTCCAATGTATTTCCCTTTGGCCTGGCTTCTCTCGTTCTGGTTCAACGATTTCCGGAGGGGTCTTCCTCGGGATGAATCACCGGACGGCAGCTGACTTTACGTTCATCATGGCTGTACCGATCATGTTCGGTGCTAGTTTCCTTTCGCTCGTTAAGAACTGGGAGAACATTCAACCGAACCACTTCGCATTCTATGCTGTCGGTTTCGTTGCGTCGTTCGTGTTTGCCCTCTTATCGATTCGCTTCTTCTTGAAGCTGATCAACAAGATCAAACTCGTTCCGTTCGCCATCTACCGTCTTGTCTTAGCGGCTGTCTTAGCTGTCATCGTCTACATGTAAGTTCAAACCGTTAGCTATTTTAGCTGACGGTTTTTCATTTTTTTGAAACTAATTCAGTCGCTTAAGGGTATATAGGGATGAGACATAATTAAAGGAGTGAATGCCACATGGCACGCAGAAGTCGGAGTACATCAAAACTCCCAATCATCATCGGAGTCGTTATTGTTGCCGTGATTGCCTTTTTAGCAATCGGACAATACAATAGCCTCGTCAATGTAGAAGAAGATGTATCGAATAAATGGTCGCAAGTCGACAACCAAATCAAGCGTCGTGCGGATTTGATTCCGAATCTCGTTGAAACTGTCAAAGGTGTCGCGGGTCAAGAAGAAAAAGTATATGGAAAAGTCGCAGAAGCCCAAGCTGGTCTTGCGCGTGCTGCGTCAACCGAACAACGGATCGAAGCCGACCAACAAGTCACGTCTTCGCTTCGCGGATTGATTGCCTTGCAGACGACTTATCCTGAACTAAAATCAAGCGAACGGTTCCAATCTTTGATGGATACGCTGGAAGGAACAGAAAATCGTCTCGGGATCGCCCGCAAAGATTACAACGATGCTGTAACCCTCTATAACAAAAAACGTCGGAGCTTCCCAACGACACTCTACGCATCCGCCTTCGGATTCGAGAAAAAACCATATTACGAGATTTCAGACAGCGACCGGGAAAATCCGACCGTCGACTTTAACAGTGATTCGAAATGATTCGGCGGTGGACGCGACTTCTATTGAGCGCGTTCCTCGTCTTCTTCCTCTTCGTTCCAACAGCTAGTGCCGTTTCAGAACGGACGGGAGCAGCCTTCTTCATTCAGGATGATGCTCAGCTGCTCACCCCTTCGGAAGAAGCCGAACTCGCGCAACTCGGTCAGGAACTCGAACAATATACGACGGCACAAGTCGTCCTCAAGACGGTTCCCGATCTAAAGGGACAGGATTTAAGCTCTTACGCCAATGAAACGTTCCGGCGCCAAGGCATTGGTCAAGAAGGAAAAGACAATGGTGTTCTTGTCGTCGTCGCTCCAAACGAAAAGGATCGCCAATTTCGGATCGAGGTTGGGTATAAACTCGAAGGGATTTTGACAGACATCACAGCCGGACGTATTCTCGATCAATATGCTGTTCCCTATAAAGAGAACGGTGAGTATGGGAAAGCAGCGTCTGAAACATATAAAGCGGTCGTCAGTGTCATTTCAAAGGATCAGTCGCTTGAGTCACAGGATCCTCCGAAAACACAAAATGACGACGGACTTCCGCTTTGGACGAAGATTCTGATCGGTGCTGGATTACTGATCTTATTGTTCCTCGATATGAAGTTCACCGGTGGTATGTTCTTCTTCGCGATTTTGAACATCTTCTCCGCGATCATGCGTGGTGGCGGTGGAAATGGTGGCAGTCGTGGTGGTGGCGGAAGTTCCGGCGGTGGTGGTGCCGAACGGTAGAAAAGGAGTCGTTTTTTCATGAGGATCATCTTAGGGTATTACCTCCTCCTGACACTCATCGGATTTGTCTCGATGTGGCAGGATAAACGTCGAGCGCAACAACATGCTTACCGGACACCCGAAGCAACACTATTGACGATTGCTTTCCTCGGTGGTGCGCTCGGTTCTTGGATTGGTATGTACACAGTCCGGCACAAGACACGGAAAGCGAAGTTCCAATGGCTCGTTCCAATAGCCGCTATCTTGCATCTCGCTTTCTGGTTTGTTTACACTTCACAATGAAAGAATGTGACCGATAGAGAAGAGAACGTACGGAAATGTGTCCGTCGTTCCTTCTTTTTTTGTATGAGGTCAATGATTATGAATAACAGGTTTAATTTCTTTTTTGTTCAGGGTAAAGAATTTAACCAATTTAATAAATACATCTTTTTTTGATGTACTGAGAGGTGGACATCCCTTTATGTGGCATCCTTGCGCCGAATGTACGACATCAATCCGTTTCGTTGAAGCGGGAGCACTCCATATTCAATCACCAACGCCAGAAATCTATTCCTATCAATCGTTCGAACAGCTCGAACAGTTATTGACATCGCTCTTACGTGTAGCGGATTATCCAGTGTCGTGTCGCGCCACACAATCGCGTTACGTGACAGCACCTATCCTAGCTTCAGCGCTTCTAGAACAACTGAAGCATCGATCTGCGATTGATTTCATCCAGCATGGGGTCATGACGAGCCACCTACAACCGATTTATGATATCCAGCGTAACGTGCTCGTCGCGAACGAAGCCTTGCTACGAGCAGCTGATGACAATACGCCGATTTCACCAGGTGTCCTGTTTTCAACGGCCTCGAAGATGGGACTTCATTCCCGTCTCGATCAACGAGCGCGTGAAGAAGCCATCCGTGCGACGCACCATATTGGTGGCACAGCAAAAACGTTCATCAACTTCCTTCCTTCGACGATCTATAATCCGGAGTATTGCCTGCGCCATACGTTTGAGATCGTCGAACGTTATCAAGTCGATCCGAGTCGGCTCGTCTTCGAAGTCGTCGAAACGGAAAAAATTGAAGACGTCAACCATTTGAAACACGTCTTCGAACAGTATAAAAAGCAAGGCATTCAAGTAGCACTGGACGATGTTGGCGCTGGTTTCTCGACACTCGATATGTTGTCCTTGCTTCAACCGGATTATATTAAAATCGATCGTTCCTTCATCGATCACTGCGATACAAACTCAGAAAACGAAGCCTTTTTACGAAAAGCCCGCCATCTGACACGAGAAATGGGGATTCAAATCTTAGCGGAAGGTATCGAACGGCAAGAAGAACTCGATCTTTGCCGCGAACTCGGCTTTGATCTTGGTCAAGGATACCTACTCGGTCGCCCTGCTCCTTACGCTCGTTTTGCGAAAGCACAATAAAAATACGCACATGGACCGTCTGATGATTCGGTCCATGTGCGTATCTTTATGTTAAGTCGTCGAAACGGAAACCGTCTCGTTCCGTGTGATAGCATCGACTAATTGTTCTGTTGATACAATCGGACGCAACAGACGAAACAGTTCCTCTTTTGATGTCCGTAAAGCAAGTGCTTCGACGACATCGAGCGATAATGCGAAGTCTGCGAGTGTCGTCGGCTGTTCTTGTACAAGAAGATAGTCACGCAACTCTGCATAATCGTCATCATGTCCGAGTAACTTCTCCTGAACGAGTAGTCCGTAACCGACCTTACTCCCGTGTAAAAACGCATGCGTTTCTGGATGAGGCGATAACGCGTTATGCACTGCGTGTCCGATTGCACCACGCGTCGCCGCGTCACCAAAACCACCAATGCTTCCGGCTAACGGAATGACGGTTTCGACGAGATGTTGGATTTCAACGGGATACTCACGAAAACGCGTTTCCGTTATATTCGTCGACAAGATAAGATCCTTACAACGTTCAGCTGTCCGAAGCGCCATCTCAATGATGGGATCTTCAGCCGATGATCCGCTTAAGGCACGTGCTTCATACCACTTCGCTAGCGTATCGACGAGTCCCGCTACAAAATAAGCATACGGACTTGCTGCGATGATCCGATGATCGAGTAAAAGGGCTTCAATCACGACGGGGAACGTATCAAATCGGATGTACTGTCCCTCTTCGTTATACATGACACTGAGCGGAGTCCACGGAGCACAGTTCGAGACGATCGTCGGAATGACGATGACCGGGCGTTGTAATTGAAACGCGACCTGTTTTGCCGTATCAATGACACTCCCACCTCCGAGCGCGAGAATCACATCGTATGGAGCACATACCTGTTTGAAAGCTTCCACCTGTTGATCCGTACAATGCCCTTCAAATAAAAGACGTGGTAATGCTGGTAAAGCAAAAGCGGCTGCTTCATAGGCTTGACGTCCATGAATCAGGACTGCTGAACGATTACCTATCACTTCTTTGAGTTGATCGAGCGCGTTTTCCTCATGTATGTATTGCAAAACAGCTTGTCGAATCACAGAATCGCCTCCTAATATTTGTTATCGCTCAGTATACGCAAAAGAACCCGCTTCGGCAATCATTCGATTTTTATAAGAGGAGCGCGTACACTAGAAAAGAGAAGAATTTACTAAGAAGGAGTCGATGAATCGATGCAACAGGTTACGTTAAACAACGGTATCAGCATGCCCCAACTCGGATATGGTGTCTTTAAAGTACCGGAAGAAGAAGTATATGAAGCGGTCAGCGAAGCACTCCGCGCCGGGTATCGTTCGATCGATACGGCGATGATTTACGAGAATGAAGAAGGTGTCGGTCGCGCGCTGCGTGACTCCGGCATTCCCCGAGAAGAGATCTTTCTGACGACGAAAGTCTGGAATTCCGATCACGGCTACGAAGAGACACTTGCCGCTTTCGAGACGAGTCTACAAAAGCTTGGTGTCGATTATGTTGACTTGTATCTGATTCATTGGCCGATGCCAAAAGAAGATCGTTATGTCGAGACATGGCGGGCGCTCGAACATCTCTATGCCGAAGGGAAGACGCGTGCTATCGGTGTTTCGAACTTCCATATTCCGCACTTGGAACGAATTTTAGCCGAAGGATCGATCGTTCCTGCCGTCAATCAGATTGAACTCCATCCGTTCCTTAGCCAAGAAGCGATCCGAGACTTTTGCCGCAAGCACGGTATCGTCGTTGAAGCTTGGAGTCCGTTGATGAAAGGACGCGACGCGTTGACGCATCCGGTCATCGTCGATATCGCGAATCGTCATCAGAAAACGCCGGCTCAAGTCGTCCTCCGTTGGCACTTGCAACACGACATCGTCGCGATTCCGAAATCCGTCACGCCAAGCCGCATTCGCGAAAATCTTGATGTCTTCGACTTCAGCTTGTCAGACGTTGATATGCAAGCGATTGATCAATTGAACGCCAACGTGCGTACAGGATCAAATCCGGATCATAAATAAGGCGAGACGATTCTCATTTAATCTCCATACAAAAAGAAGGTACTTTTCGGATTTGATCCGGAAAGTACCTTCTTTGATGATGACCCTAACGCGTGATTCCAATCGATTATTTTAGCGGTCTAAATTATTTCCATGATCTTGCTTGGCGATGTCATCCGATTGATGTTTCGATTGACGACGTTCTTCGCCGTCTTGCGTTGCATCATGTTCTTTTTCCTCGCGTTCTGTTTCCGGACGTCGGAAATCGTCATCCCGACGCATTGCAATATCCGGTTCTCGGTTCCCGTCGAGTTTTTTTGAATGATCGATTGCCTGCTCGTCTTGCGGCATCTTATCCGTACCGGCGCGATGCAAATCAATTTCCGCATGCTCTTCCTTCGAATCTTTATCAACATCAAGCGGATTACCGGAGCCGAGCTGTGCATTGGAGTTCGCATCTGATGACGTATGCGTCTCTTCGCCACTACCATAACGGACTTTTACATCAGGATGCGTATTGTCTGTATTTAAATGTGGATCGAACTGGATGTCTTGGACTTCAAGTAACAGAACGAAGCCCCCACCTTCGACTTCCGTTTTGCGTTGTTCGATTTCATTGTCTGATAGATCAAGTGACCCAAACAAATCATCGACTTCTTGATCGCGTCCTTTATTCCCACGAATCCGATCAATCCAAGACGGTTTCGTCGTCGCGATTTCTGCGTCCATTTGGCTACGGACGAGTGCGATGTTCGACTTCTCCTTGACGATGACGTAGAAGTCTTCCTCCCGGTGTCCTTGAATGTGCAGTTCGTCCATTTTTGAGATCAATTCTTCCTCTGAATAGAACGTTCCGATATATTGTTTCGTTTTCATGGATGTTCTCCCCTTATTAACACGATTTGTCATGCGTGACTTCTATAAGGAGTATTTCCTCTTTTGCGTTAAAATATGCCAAAAAACATGCGTTCCGTTAAAACGTCATCTGTTTGACATGTAAACGATCATTCGCCGACGAGTTTCAGACCAATCGTCGCACTTAAGACAAGACCGATACAAACCAGTCGCTTCCAGTCTTTTGATTCGTTATAGAGCACCATGCTGAGGATCGCACCGCCCGCTGCTCCGATTCCCGTCCAGACCGCGTACGCCGTTCCCATCGGTAAACCATTCATTGCAAGCGTTAAGAATAGGAAACTGAGTCCGAATCCTGTTCCCATCAACAGTAAATTCTTCGCATTCTTATTTTGATTGAACGTATTGATCAAGACGACACCAAACATCTCAAAGATTCCGGCAATGATTAAATAAATCCAACTCATGCTGATTTCTCCTCTCCACTGACTAACTTCAGACCGATGACGCCGACGAGTAAGACAGCGATCAATACTAATTTCATCACGGAAGCGGCTTGGTCGAATAACACGATGTCCGTCACGACCGTTCCTGCTGTTCCAAGACCGACGAAAACAGCATAGACCGTTCCAACTGGTAAATGGTTACTCGCTTTAATTAGCACGGTAAAGCTAACGATGATACAGACGATCGTTGCAGCCCACTCAAGTGGTGTTGCCGCATGTTTTAATCCGATGACCCAGCCCACTTCAAAACACGCTGCGACGATGATCCCAATCCAATACTTTGCCATAATAATTGCCTCCTAATAGGTAAATTCAAATGAAAAAGCCCGGGAGCAAGCGAGACGATTCGCTTTACTCCCGGGCTTTTATCCCTCCGTTGCATGGACAAACGTCCATGTTCCTCCCTCGGTCCAGCCGTACGGAACCCTAGAGGATACTCCCTATTCCATTCGATACAACCACCCTAGCACGCCCTTTTTCCCATGTCAAACAGGAATCTGTTCCCCATCTGTCAAATAGAATCAAAGTGACTTCATCTGAATGAGGAGGATGCTGCATGCGTTATAAAATCAATGATCAACTTCGGATTCGTCGTTTTACACCAGAAGATGTAGAAGCGGTTCACGCCTATGCCTCACAACCCATCGTCAGTCAATTCCAGTCATGGGGACCGAATACCGAAACGGATACGAAACAATTCCTACACGATGCGCTTGAAAGTGAACTCGAGACACCAAGACGTCGTTATGTCTTTGCCGTGACGTTTCCAAGTGACGTCGTCATCGGTGCCGGTGAACTCGTCATCACAGACGTTGAGAATAAAATCGCCGAAATCGGATACGTCCTCTCGCCTGATGAATGGGGGAACGGATACGCGACGTCAATCGCCTCTTTCCTTCTCCAATTCGGTTTCGAAAAACTAGAACTACACCGAATCACGGCAACGTGTGACCCACGAAACGTCGCTTCCGAACGTGTCTTGCAAAAGGTCGGCATGACGAAGGAAGGACAGCTTCGCGAGACGGTCTATCTCGAAGACCACTGGCGTGATTCCTTGATTTACGGCATGCTCGACTGGGAATGGCAAGTGGATCACGAAGAAGATAACTAACATATGACTTCAAACGGTGTGCCGAGGCATACCGTTTTTTCATGAACAACCTCCTATTTTTTTGATTTTTATCAATTTTTAAACAAGCGCATGCTACACTATTCATAATGACAAATTTTAAGAATTGGAGTGAACCTCTTGATGAAAAAATGGACTGCTCATGTTGCTGGACTTGCCGCAACGTTAATGTTGAGCTCGGTTTTACCCGCACCCGCTTTTGCTGAATCGCCACCTGTTCAACCGACAGCAGAAACACAAACAGTCACCGAGACAACCGGGACGGCTTATTTGAAAGAGGATGCTGCGTTGCTACAAACGGCTGATTCCACAACGGTCATCCAACAACTACCAGCGGGAACGACATTCAAGACACTCGGTACGGACGGTGACTTCACTCGTGTCAGTTGGCAAGAAGGTACTGCTTATGTCGCAACAAACGCGTTAACGCAAACAGCACCTGTTTTTCAAAAACAAGCAACGCTGATGTCGAAAAGTCCACTCTCATTAGTTGCTTCACCATTTGATCCCACCGTCGTGACGACACTTCCCGCTTATCAGCGAATCGATACATACGGCACCTTCGACACGTTCACGCGTCTGAAATGGAACGAGCAATACGTCTATGTATCAACGACACAACTCGAGCAACTTCCGAAATTGGTTGGGACGCGTTATGCCAAACGAGCGACTTCTCTTTTCGTTGAGCCGAAGACGACGAGCGCGAAGACTGCCGTCACTCAAAATCAAGCATTCGAAACGTTCGGGACGACGGGTACTTTTACACGTGTGGCGACTAAGACCGGTTACGCCTTCGTATTGACGACTGATTTAGCTGATACGCAGGTCGTGAGCCATCCAGAAACAGGAGTGCGTTACGTCCAACAGCAGACGACGGTCTATGCCACTGCGACTACGAAAGGAGAAGTCGTACAATCGCTTCCTGTGAATACTTCTCTTCAGACGTACGGCGTCGAGGGTTCATTTACACGAATCAAACGAAACGACGAGTATGCCTATGTATTGACGGCACATCTCGGTACGTTGAAATACTATCCAAAGACCGCACGCCTCTATGTTCAGCGCGCTACACCGATCTATAATGCACCGAATGCTTCCGGCTCCATAATCGATCAACAAAAAACAAATACTTTATTAACGATCTACGGTAAAAGTGGCGTCTACAGTCGAATTATTTTCCGCGGAGTCCATGCCTACGTTAAAACAGCTGATCTTGGTAGTGAAAAAGTATACACCGCAACCGGAACACGGTACGCCAAACGCAACTTGTCCGTCTATACGTCTGCTTCAACGAAAAGTAAAATGATGTATTCTGTCAAACGAGCTGACAAACTAACGATTTACGGCACGAGCGGTAGTTACACACGATTAAAAAAAGGGACGGTCTATGGTTACGTCAAGACGAGTGATCTCGTCACGAAAAAGCCGGATCTGTATGACGTTACCGGTCAACGTTACGTGACAGAGGACGACGTCGTCATTCGGTCACAGGCAAAACTGTCGGGTAAAAAAATCGGTACGTTGAAAAAAGGAAAATCGATCACCATCTATGGAAAAAGCGGTTATTTTACACGTGTCAAATATAACAATATCTTTGGTTTCGTCGATTCGAGTCGGATCGGACTAAATAAACCAAAAGCAAAAGCGAAAAAAGGGACAACGTTTTATGTCCATCTGGACCAAACGCCACTCTTCTCTGCTGACGTCGCTTACAGTCGGCCAGCTGCCTATTTGAAAAAAGGGACAAAATTGATTGGTCTGAAATCAATTGATGATGATTTTTGGCAAGTTCGCTTAGTCAGCGGTCAAACGGGTTACGTCCTCAACCCTTATATCAGCACGAGCAAACCCGATATGAAACTGACACAAAAAGCAATCAATCGAACGAAAATCTATACCGTCAAACAGACGACATCCTTCTTTTCGAGTCCAACCAGTCCAAAAGGCAGCGGACTCGTTGAGCAAGGCAAACGTGTTTATCCGCGTCACCGGGTCGGAAACTTCTATGTCATCCAGTCAGGCTGGACACCCGTCTATCTTCCGGTCTCAGCTGTGACGATTACGTCTGATAAACGGGTCATTAAAAAGAATAACACGCGCGGTGAAAAGCTGATTCAAGCAGCCGTCCAACATATCGGTACACCTTACACATGGGGATCGCAAAATGCCGTGAACGGTGGCTTCGATTGTTCCGGTTTGATTCACTACGCGACAAATAAGGCTGGAAAATACGGTGGTCGGACGAACGTTCGCGGCTACTGGTACGGTGCTTTCTTTACGAATCGCCGGACGAGTATCTCGAGTGGTAAACGCTCGGATATCGTCTTCTTCCAGAACACCTACACGGATGGTCCATCGCATATCGGAATCATGCTCGATAGCGAACACTTCATCCATGCGGGCGGTTCACAGCTCCAAATCAATTCGATTTATGAACCGCGTTGGCAAGAGCATTTCCTCGGATTTAAATCGATGTAAGACAAAAAAAGACGAAGCCGTCGAATTCGACGGCTTCGTCTCTTCTTATCGCAACACGTCAGAATGTCATCTCGACGTATTTCGTTACTTGTCGATCCATCAAGTATAACTCGATCTGTTCACGGTATGCTTTATAATGATCGGATGCGATATGCGCTTCAAGCGCCTCTTCGTCCCGATACACTTCATACAGCATGAATTGATGCTCATCCTCGATCGATTGGTGCAAGGAATAACGTAAGCATCCTTCTTCTTTTTGTGAGGCATGATAGACCGTTTGTAGAATCGGGAAAACTTGATCCGCGAGTCCTGCTTTGATTGTAAGTATAGCGTTGACGACGATTTCTCCCATGTTTCATTATCCCCTTTCGTGATTACCTGTATCTGTACCCATTTTCACGAAAAGACACACGTCAAAGGAGCTTGAAGATGCAAACTCAACTTTTTGAAGCACTTGAACAATTCGAACCGACGATGATCGCGTTACGTCGTGATTTTCATCGACATCCGGAACTCTCTTTCCAGGAAGTCCGCACACCAGAACGAATTGCAAACTTTTACGCGGAGCAGGGCATCCCTTATCAAACAGCCGTCGGAGGTCGTGGTGTCGTCGCGACGATCGAAGGCAAACAGCCTGGTCCGACGATTGCGGTCCGTGCAGATTTCGATGCTTTACCACTTCAAGAAGAGACGACGCTTGCCTTCCGGTCGATCCATCCCGGTGTCATGCATGCTTGCGGGCATGATGGTCACACGGCGATGGTGATGGCCCTTGCTGCTACACTCTATCCGTTACGCGATCAATTGCAAGGAACGATTCGAATCATCCATCAGCATGGAGAAGAGGTCTTTCCTGGCGGAGCCATCCAAATGATCGAAGCCGGCGTCCTCGAAGATGTCGATGCGATTTTTGCGACACATCTCGAAAATGATTTACCAGTCGGTACGATTGGGTTTCGGGAAGGACATACATTATGTGCAATCGACGAATTCGAAATCATCGTTCATGGTCAAGGTGGACATGCGCAAGCACCGCACAAAACAAAAGATGCGCTCGTCGCTGGAGCGCAGCTCGTCTGTAACTTACAGCATCTCGTCAGTCGACGGGTCGATCCGTTCGAGCCGGCTGTTCTCGCAATCGGATCCTTCCATGCGGGAACGGCACCGAACATCGTCACGGGTGAAGCACGCATCGTCGGTGAAATTCGGACGTTCAATGAGACATTGCGGCATCAGCTCCGGCAAGAAGTCGATCTTGTCGCCAAAACGACATGTGCCGGTATTGGTGCCACCTATTCAATCGACTTCACGACTGGTTACCCGGCGCTCTGGAATCATCCGGACGAGACAAAACTTGTTCAGGAAGCCGCTTCTTTCTTACCGGAAACATCCGTCCGGGCACTCACACCAATGATGGCTGCGGATGACTTCGCGCATTATCTAACACATGTCCCGGGAAGTTATTTCTTTACTGGCTCCGGATATACGGACGGTCGCGTCAACTATCCACAGCATCATCCGCAGTACGAAATCAACGAACAGGCGTTGTTGATTGGTGCGAAGACACTCGGAGCGACGGTTTTACGTGCCTTGAAACCTAAGGATTGACTTTATTTCTGTGTGAATGGTATCATCACAACAATGATAACGAATGACATCAACTTCATATACCCTTATCAAGAGTGGACCGAGAGATCTGGATCGATGACGTCCCAGCAACCTGCGCATAGCAAGGTGCTACGACCAGCAAAGCGAAAGCTTTGGTTGATAAAAAGCGGCGACTCCTTTTGCAACCAAGCGAAGGAGTCGTTTTCGTTTTTCTCGCTGTCAGACATACAATGGGAATTTCCCACGGAGAGGAAGAGACGGATGGAAAAAGCAACATTTGCAGGTGGATGTTTTTGGTGCATGGTGACACCATTTGAAGAATTACCAGGAATCGAGGGAATCGTATCAGGTTACATGGGCGGTCACGTCGACAATCCGACGTATGAGCAAGTCAAAACAGGAACGACGGGACATCTCGAAGTCGTCCAAATCACGTTTGATCCGAGCCTATTCCCGTACGAGCGTCTGCTCGAACTCTACTGGCCACAAACGGATCCGACGGATGCAGAAGGTCAATTCCAAGATCGTGGCACGCAGTACGCACCAGCGATTTTCTATCATACGGATGCGCAGCATGAAGCAGCAATCGCTTCCCGTGACGCCCTTGCTGCAAGCAATCGTTTCAAACAACCAATCGTAACGCGGATCGATGCCGCTTCTGAATTTTATCCGGCGGAAGAGTACCATCAAGACTTCCATAAGAAAAATCCAGAACACTATAAAAAAGATCGTGCTGCTTCTGGTCGCGATGCTTTCATCGAGCAGGAATGGAAAGATACGACGACGGTCTAATCACCTCGAACCACATACAGTAGCTGAGACTGATTTCAAACATCTCGTTCTTCCCCTACTTTCCAGTAGAAAGTGGAGGATGACCGAGATGTCACTGGAGTCAGTCTTTTTGTATGTAAACAAATGATGTCTTCTTTACCAACACCCTCACATAAATTTGTAATCGTTTACAAATGAAGTCTTTTGTTTTACGGTTAATAAAAATTAACCGGTTAAAAAGGAGATTATTGCATGGAACAAAAAGCGATTCACATATTAGAGAGCTATGAACAGTTAAAAGTGATCAGTGATCCGTTACGAACAAAAATCCTCATGTTTCTCGTCGAAAAACCACATACGGTACATCAGTTAGCCCACTTGCTGACGTTATCCCGCGCAAAGATCCTCTATCATGTACGAGAACTTGAAAAGCATGACTTGATTCGCCTCGTCCGGACGGAAGAACAGGGCGGCAATCTATTGAAATACTATCAAGCGATTGCTCGAGGCTACATTCCTGCCGATCATCTACTGAACTTCGTCGAGACGAATGAAGCGACCCGGCAGTCGTATCTCGAAGTATTGGACCGAGCAAAGACACGCGTCCTCACCGCTCCAACTACTGCTTTTTCTCCTGTGTCTTCAAACGTTGAAGACTGGATGAGCTTATCGCTTCAAAAGGAACTGACGATGTCTGAAGCCAATTTTCGGCAATTTTCTACCAAATATCGTGCTCTATTGGACGAGTTCACACAGTCCCCTTCACTAGACGAAGAAGATAAAAAACACTTCTATATCATGACGACTGCCTTTGCAATTGATGAACCACTATTTGAGAATGACGACGTCTAAACCGGAGGTGCCATATGCTGCCTGTTGAAATGGATACGCAACAATCGCTGTTTAAAAATCCATCTTTTTTATTTTTATGGGGGTCCGGTATGTGCTCTGCCCTCTCCCTATCAACCTATCTGTTTGTTGAACAATGGTATGTCATCCATACGCTAAACCAGGCGTCATATCTCGGATTCATCCTCATGGCCACCTTGTTACCCCGTATTTTTCTCATGTTATTCGGTGGCGTCCTATCCGATCGCTATAAACGTTCGACGATCATGCGCATCTCGAGCGCTTTACGGATCAGTTTCATTCTCTGTCTTCTCGCATTACTTCATACCGATCAGCTTACATTGCTGACGATTTTAGTATTCGCCTTGCTATTCGGTAGTGTGGATGCATTCTTTTCGCCGGCGAATGCTTCCTTACTGCCTACACTCGTTCCGAAAGAACAACTCACTAAAGCCAATTCACTGATTCAAACATCTAATCAAATCGCCCTCTTTTCAGGTCCGATTCTTGGTGGAGTCATCCTCAGCCATTCTTCTTACTCGCACGTCTTTCTCGTGATTTTCGGCACACTCTGTCTGACGCTTCTCTTCACGTATGGTATTCGTGAATCTAAGATCAAGCGATCGCTTCAGCATTCAGCTCTCTTTGAACTAAAAGAAGGGCTACATTACGTCTTTCACCTTCAGCAACTCAAGCAGACACTTTTTCTTGTCATCTGTGTCAATTTCTTTTTCTTTGGACCACTCTTACTCGGAATCCCCTTACTCGTTCATGATGTGCTCCAAGGAGATGCGATGGATTTAAGTTATATGCAAGGGGCTTATCAAATGGGAATGCTCGGAGGGGCGCTCTGGAGTGGTTTAACGCAGAAGAAAGAAAACGGGCTTACCTCATCGGTCCGATTGATTGGCGCCTTAGGTTTGCTTTTCTTCCTGCTTAGTCAAGTCCAGCAGATTTCGTTGTACCTGATCATCCTGTTGTCACTTGGTGTCCTTTCTTCCATCATCAATATTCGCTTCATTACGTTCATCCAGTCTCAGTGTGCGGAACAGACGATGGGACGTGTCATGAGTGTCGTGAATGCCGCGTCAAACGGTCTCGTTCCATTATCTTATGCGCTTCTCTCTTTTCTACTGTCGTTTCATGTTTCAATCACGACGATCATGTTGTACTGTGGTCTTCTCATCCTTGTCCTCTCGCTTTACTTTAGAAAACGCATGATCCAGGTCAAAAACTAGTCAAAAAAAGACAGTGGATTGGAATACCACCGTCCTCGTTCTGTATTCGGTTATTACGAAACACGTTCTACTTGATCCGCCGCCTTCTCTTCCGGCGCGACGACTTGATACCGTTTCAAAACGAAGATCCCACATACCATGACGGCGAGACCGAAGAGCTGACCGAACGATAAATCAATTTGTGGTAAACCGAACCAGCCGAACGTATCAACAGCAAGAGCAAAGCTTAACTGCGAAATCAGAACGACAGAGATCGCGACGGACGGACCAAGTAACTGAATCCCACGCATGACACAAAAAACGACGCCGACACCGACAAGTCCACCAAACCAATAGAGTGGCGATACGTTTTGAATCTGTCCGATTGTTCCACCACGAAACAGAACATACGTGACACTTGCTCCGATGAAGCCAACGAAGAAGACTAGCGTCGTTGTCGCCCAAGCACCGAACGCGTCACTCATCCGGGCGTTCAATACCGTCTGTAAACTGATCAACATCCCTGCCAATACGGCACACACGATGCCTATTACCATGTTCGTTCCTCCTTACTCATAGCTATTGCCGTTCGCCTTCTCGCGAATCCTCTCCAGATCAACGATGATGATTTTCCCGCGTCGTCGAACGAGAATCTCCTCTTCACACAATTTCGTGATGATCCGATTGAGATGGCGATAACTCGTTCCAAGCCAGTCGGCGACGTCATGTAAGTTCGACGTCCGCATCTCCTGATAAAATAAACTGTCACTGGCTTCAGAAGCGATCGATAACAAATACCCTGCAAATCGCTCTTCAACTGTATACAACACATGGTGCGACGCTGATTTCGAGTCGGCATACCACTTCGCTGTGATCGTGCGTAATAAGAATTGCAGAAAGACGTTCGTTGTATTGTGCTCGCGTAAAATCGCATACGGTACGCTCAACACCTCGACATCGGTCACTGCTTCGACCGTATTCAGCACTTCCCGTTCATTGATGAACTCAGCGTCACCGATCACCGTCAGTGGTGTCTTGAATCGTAGAATCCGTTGTTTCCCTTCTGACGAGGCAGCAGATATCTTAACTTTGCCTGCGACGATGAAGTACATCCGGTCGATCGCTGCCCCTGTCGTACAGAGGAGTTCCCCTTTTTGGAAGGTTTCTTGACGCAACCAAGCGCGCGTCTCTTCCGTCAAAATCGTATCCAGTCCATACTGTTGAATGACGGTTTCCATGTTCATTTCCCCCGTTTAGGCAAGTGAGAAAATCGCAACTCCTGCAAGCATGAGACCCACACCAACCCATTGACCACGATTTCCTTGTTTTTTTAAGACACCGAACCATCCCTTTAAATCAATCACAAACGCACATAAAATCTGTGCGACGAGTAATAAACACATCGCCCATGTCATCCCGAGTTTTTGGATTGCTGTCAGTTCCGTTACGACGACTAGCACACCAATCAAACCGCCGCTCGCATAAATCCACGGTAACTGACGGAAGCCACCGATTTTCCGGTCTCGTACGAAACTATAAATGACTAAACAACCCATCAGACCAACAAAGTGGACGATCAATACGGACAACCACGGTCCGACGCCTGTCGCAAGGCGCGCATTGAATATGCCTTGCAGGGCGATGAACAGACCGCTCATCAAAGCAAACATGACTCCTTGCACGTCATCTCCTCCTTTAATCTCTACACTAGAGTAGACCTTACTCGTGCCCTACTTGAAAAGGACAAATGTCCCATTTTCAAAAAAACATGAAAAAACCCGCTGTCCACAAGTGGAATCACGGGTCCCTCACTATATGCTCATGTCGTAAAACGAGTCGTCGTTTGCTTCAGCTGTTCCTCTGCTTCCGTCATCATGCGCGTAAACAACTCCGCAACAGTCGGCACATCATGAATCAATCCCGCAACTAGTCCAGCGTTGACATACCCTTTCTCCTCATCGCCCTCAAGAGCGCCCGTAATATGATACGACTCATTCGTCTGATCAAGAAAAGCAGCAGGTGTCTCTGCTGTGAGTCGTTCGACGTAAGGACCATCAAGGACACGTCGGACGAATCCGACGGAACGTCCGATGATGCGTGTATCGGTATCGGTCGCATCCATTAAGTGCGCCTTGTATGCCGAATGAACCTTCGCCTCTTCCGTCGCGATCAATCGTGTTCCGAGCTGGGCACCAGCCGCACCAAGCAACAGAACAGCTGCTAGTCCACGCCCGTCACCAATCCCACCCGCTGCCAGGATCGGAATGTTGATCCGATCGACGAGTTGCGGAATCAAGGTCAGCGTCGTCAACTCGAGCGGTGAATTGATACCTGCCGCTTCAACTCCCTCCGCTACGAGTACATCAGCGCCTGCCTGTTCTGCCTTTAACGCCTGTTTGACTGAAGCGACAACCGCGATCGTTTTGATGCCAGCAGCTTGAAGTCGCGCTATGTAAGGTGCTGGATTTCCTGCCGACAAGGAGACGACCGGAATCTTTTCTGCGATCGCGAGATCAATCAGTGCTTCTGTATAGGGAGACACACGAATCGCAATGTTCAAGGCAAATGGTTGATCCGTCAGCATTCGTGTCTCGCGAATCCGCGACGCCACTTCGTCGACCGACAATGTCCCGCACCCGAGCGTTCCGAGTCCCCCGGCATTCGAAACCGCTGCCGTCAGCGCCGCATGACTAATGTTACCCATTCCTCCTTGGATCAAAGGATATCGAATTTTAAAGAGCTCACAAATCGGAAACATGTCTTTCCTCCGTTCTCGCCTTCACTCACATGCTATACTGACATGGAATGAATAGTAGTTCATCTTATTATAGAAACGAGGTCATTCTGTTATGAAGATTCCGTATCAATCGATTCATCCGAACGTCGCCTCCGATGTGTTCATCGCTCCTGGCGCTTATCTGATCGGAGACGTCACGATCGGTTCCGAGTCTACCGTCTGGTTCAACGCTGTCTTACGCGGTGACGAAGGACCGATTACAATTGGGAAACGATGCAGTATCCAGGACAATGCGACGATTCATCTCTATGAAGGGGCACCCGTCGTCATTGAAGATGAAGTAACGGTCGGACATAACGCAATTTTACACGGTTGCAAAATCGGACGTCGTTCGATCGTCGGAATGGGTGCGACCGTTCTTGATCATGCAGAGATCGGTGAAGAATGCATCATCGGGGCGAATACGCTAATTCCATCGGGAAAAGTTTTCCCACCCCGTTCGCTGATCATCGGCTCACCCGGTAAAGTCGTGCGTGAACTAACAGAAGCGGATCTTGCGATGATTCAGGAGTCAATTGATTCTTATGTCGATAAAGGATATGCCTTCCGAAACATTCTCGCAGAATCTGCTGAACAGAATATATCTGAATGACACGAATGCGGGGCGGATCAACTGATCCGTCCCGCTCTTTTCATTCGAATAAATGCTCACCGCTCTGCAAACAGCGGATGTTCCGCCGCGTCGTACGAGGCACTGCGTTGGGATACATCATGCGTCTCTTCAAAGATCGATTCGAAGAACCGACTCGCTGGTTGTGCGAGCAATCGGTAATATTGCTCGAACAAGAGTGCCGCATGATGTCCGCTCCATGCATCTGGTAACAATTCTTGCGGTAATCCGGGATCCGTGAATAGAAACTTCCGGTATTCATGTACGAGCATCGTCCGTTCGACGAAACACTGTTCATCCGTCATTTCTCCGAGTTGGAGCTGACTCTGATGGACGATATATTGCCGGCTGTAATCCGTGATGAACGTCTCGTAACGCTCCTGCAATTCCTCCAGCGGAAACGCACGCTCGACAAGGGATTGATCCTGCTTCGGACCGTGGTATTCACCGACGAAGAAATCGACATACTCTTCAATCTCATACGACGCGATCAATCGTTCCGCCTCTTTTTCAAGCGGGTTCGGTGAAATCCAAACCCCGTTCGATAAGTTGCCAAACCCACTCCACGTCAGTTCTTTGCGGAGCTCATCGCGAATCTGGCGTTTATCCTCCGGAATCGTGTACATCAGCGTCCGCCATTTCCCGTCCCAGTCGTGCGGTGTTGATCTGTAGATCCGACGTGCGGCCTCCTCCATCCGTTCCACCCCACGTGGTGTCAATGAATAGAAGCTTTTATTTCCTTGTTTCTCGGAGACGAGCCAGCCTTGTTTAACCATTCGGGATACCGCGACCCGAACGGCTTGTTCGTTATGTCCGAACTCTTTGACGAGTCGAATTAAACTCCCGACCCAGATTTGATTGCCGTAATGGCGAATGTAATCGCCGTAAATCGTAAAGATCATCGATTGGGTGTTCGCACTCATGGTATTCACTCTCTCTTCAGTCGTTCATAGTGTGTATCGTTAGTATACGGGTTATTTCAAACGTCGACCATCCTCATCTTCCTTCAAAGCGTGGTGGTCGTTTTTCAGCGAAGGCTTGTAGCGCTTCCTGACGATCAGCCGTCGGAATGACGACTTCATAAGCTTCTGTTTCGAGCTGTAGTCCTTCTTCGAGTGAGACATCCCGCCCTTGATCAATCGCTCGCTTCGCTTGGCGCAAGGCAATCGGACCATTCTGTAACATCTGATTAGCAAACTCAAGGCACGTCGTCATCAACGCTTCCCGGGCAACAACGGCTGTCGCGAGTCCGTACCGTTCTGCTGTCATCGCATCGATTTTTTTCGCCGTGAAGATCAATTCCTTTGCCCGCGTCTCCCCAATCAGTCGTGGCAAGCGTTGTGTTCCACCGGCTCCTGGAATGATCCCGAAGCTAGTTTCCGTCAAGCCGACGAGTGCATCCTCGACGAGAAAACGGAAATCACAGGCAAGGATCCACTCGAACCCACCGCCGAGCGCGTGACCGTTGACGGCTGCGATTGTTGGTTGCGGTAATTGTGCGATCGAAGTGAAGACATTGCGGATCGCAAGGACATTGCGCCGGACTTCTTCTTCGTTTAAATGCACGCGTTCTTTTAAATCGGCACCCGCACTAAATGCTTTCCCCGTTCCCGTAAACAGGACGACCCGCGCTTCCGGGTCGACCGATAACGCATCGACCTGTTCTTGCAAAGCGACAAGCGTCGGATAATCGAGACAGTTCAAACGTTCTGGACGATCAATCCGGACGATTGCGATATAGCCTTCTCGTTCTAAGTGAATCATACGAGTCCCTCCCGATCGACGACGAGTGCGATCCCTTGTCCGACTCCGACACACATCGTCGCGAGACCATACGTCCGGTTCGTTCGGCGCATCTCATGCAATAATGTCGTCAAAATCCGCGCTCCACTCGCACCGAGTGGATGACCGAAAGCGATCGCACCACCGTTGACGTTGACTTTTTCGCTTGGTAAACCAAGTGCTTCGATGCAGGCAAGACTTTGAGCCGCAAAGGCTTCGTTCAACTCGATTTGATCGAGCTGTTCGACCGTCAACCCTGCCCGCCGGAGAACTTTTTCCGTCGCGTCGATTGGTCCGATTCCCATGATGGCAGGTTCGACCCCTGCTGTCGCACTCGCCCGGTAATACCCGAGTGGCGTCAAACCGAGTTCGTTCGCTTTTTCTTCACTCATCAATAACAGTGCCGACGCACCGTCGTTGACACCAGATGCATTCCCCGCCGTCACGGTACCACTTGGGAATAACGGACGAAGTGTCGCCAGTTTCTCACGTGTCGTCTCGGGACGAGGATGTTCATCACGATCGAAGACGCTGACGTTGCCTTTCCGGTCCATTTGTGTGACCGCAACCAGTTCGTCCGTGAAGCGCTCTGTCTCGATTGCTCGTTTCGCGCGTTGTTGGCTTTCGAACGCAAAGTCGTCCTGCGCTTCGCGTGAGATCCCGTACTGACGGGCGACGTTCTCGGCTGTCTCCGGCATCGAATCCGTTCCGTATTGATCTGCTAAACGATCATTGACGAAGCGCCAACCGATCGTCGTATCGTACATCGTCTGATTGCCACGTGGGTTGGCCTGATCCGGCTTCGCGAGAACGAACGGTGCACGCGTCATGCTTTCCGTCCCACCAGCGATATAGATATCGCCTTCACCTAAGGCAATCCCTCGTGCCGCCGCGATGACAGCGTCGAGCCCTGACCCACATAAGCGATTAATCGTCGTACCGGCGACTTCGACCGGTAGACCAGCTAGTAGTCCCGACATCCGGGCGACGTTGCGATTGTCTTCTCCCGCCTGATTCGCATTGCCAAAAATGACTTCCTCGATCGTCTTCGGATCGACTTGTGGATTACGCTCAAGCAACGCTTCGATGACGCGTGCTCCTAAGTCATCTGGACGAACCTGACGCAATGCGCCGTTATAGCGACCGATCGGTGTCCGAACGGCATCGATGATGGCGACCCGTTTCATGATGTCACCTCGCGATTCGTATAGTCATAGACGCCACGACCGGTTTTACGTCCGAGTCGTCCGGCTTTGACATACTGTTCGAGCAGTGGTGCCGGACGGTATTTTTCGCCGAGCTTCTCATGCAGATACTTTAAGTTATGGAGACGGGTATCGAGTCCGACTAAGTCCCCGAGTTCGAATGGTCCCATTGGATAGTTTAAGCCGAGTTTGATTGCTTTATCGATCTCTTCTGCTGTCCCGAGTCCTTCTTGTAACATGTAGAACGCTTCGTTTCCGACGAGCGCACTGATCCGCGAAGTCACGAACCCAGGAAACTCACGGATGACGACCGTTTCCTTCTGCATCTGACGCGCTACCTGCTCAAGAGCTGCGACCGTCTCATCCGATGTTTCAAGACCACGAACGAGCTCGATCAGTGGCATCAGATGGACCGGATTGAAGAAATGCATCGCCATGACCCGGTCCGCCCGGTTCGTAAAGGAGGCGATCTCCGTCGGACTCATAGTCGACGTGTTCGTCGCGAAATAACAGTCCGGGCGCGCATTCGCTTCTAGCGTTTCAAAGACTTGCTGTTTGATGCTAAGTTGTTCCGGTACTGCTTCAATGACCAGATCCGCTTGTTGTGCCGCCTCAGCTAGGTCGGTCGACAGATGCAGTCGATCGAACAGTCCCTCGACCTCATTCGCGGACATCTTCCCTCGCGTGATTCCTTTCTCTGCGATGCGTTCGAGTTCTCGATAGGCACTTTCGATATATTCTTCTTTAATATCAACGAGTGTCACCTGAAATCCGCGGTGTGCGGCAACGTACGCAATGCCACGTCCCATGACACCGGATCCGACAACGACGATTTGTTCTACCATCTGAATTCCCCCTTATCCCCTGTGCTGTTAAAAAAGGCTGGACTTCCCGACGGAACCCCAGCCTTCCCTCTTGCTTATAGTCCGAACGGATTGAGTGGACGACTGCCGTAATACGACAAGATACTTTTTGTTTCCGTGTACAGATCAAGCGTTTCAATACAGAGTTCACGACCGAAGCCCGATTGTTTATAGCCACCAAACGGTGTACCCGGGAAGGCAGAGAACGGACAGTTGACCATGACGATGCCAGCTTTGATTTGATTTGCGACACGTGTCGCTTTCGCGCCGTCTTTCGTCCAAACAGCTGAGCCGAGTCCAAACGATGTATCGTTTGCTAGACGAATCGCTTCTTTTTCATCTTTGAACGGCATGACGACGACGACCGGTCCGAAGATTTCTTCATTGACCGCTTTCATCTCATGTGTGACGTCTGTGATAATCGTCGGTGCGTACCAGAAGCCTTTTTCGTATCCTTCTGGTGCTGAAGCATGACCTCCTGTGACGATTGTTGCCCCGTCCGCTTTCGCTGACTGGACGTATCCATCGATGACATCGACTTGCTGTTGGTCGATGATCGCTCCAACGTGTGTTCCTTTATCGAATGGATTACCAAGGACGAGTTGTTTGTTTTTGCGACGAACTGTTCCATGAATGCTTCGTAGATCTCTTCGTGGACATACAGGCGCGAGCGCGCTTCACACGATTGACCGCTGTTATAGAAGATGCCGAACAACGAACCATCAACGGCTGCTGTCACGTCCGCATCTTCAAAGACGATGTTCGGTGATTTCCCACCGAGTTCGAGTGTGACTCGTTTTAGCGTCTCGGACGCACGTCCCATGATGTCTTTACCGACTGGCGTTGAGCCCGTGAAGGCGACTTTATCGACGTGAGGATGCTCGACGAGATGGTTGCCGATCTCGCGTCCGGATCCCGGGATGACGTTAACGACACCTGCTGGTACGCCAGCCTCTAGACAAATCTCTCCGAGAATGATTGCTGTCAATGGTGTCAATGTCGCTGGTTTGACGACGACCGAGCAACCGACTGCGATTGCTGGTGCGACTTTCCAAGCTGCCATCATCAACGGATAGTTCCACGGAATGATTTGTGCACAGACACCGACTGCTTCTTTTTCCGTGTAGTTATGGAATTGCCCCGGTACGTTATTGACGACACCACGATGACCGACGATCGCACCCGCATAGAATTCAAAGTCTTCAATCGCTTGCGTGACTTGTCCTTGCGCCGCTGCCAGTGATTTCCCTGTATCAAGAATCTCCAGTTCGACGATTTCGTTGAAGCGGGAACGCATGATGCTCGCAATCTTATTCAAGATTTGTGCCCGACGCCCGACCGGCCACATCTTCCACTTTCCGTGATCAAACGCATCACGTGCCGCTTGAACAGCACGATCGGCGTCTTCCTTCGACGCTTTTGCGACTTCTGCGATCACTTCGCCCGTTGCCGGATTGTATGTTTTGAACGTCTCGCCTGTTGCGCCCTCGACCTGTTCGCCGTTGATGAGCAAGTGATAGACGGACCGTTTCATTTCAAGTGTTTTTTCATGTACTGTCGACATTGTATTCACTCCTGTTCCTGTTGATTGAAAATCGGTGATCGTTTTTCGAGAAACGCTTGCATGCCTTCTGTTTGATCGGCTGTCGCGAACAAGAGATAGAAGTTACGGCGTTCGTGCTCCATCCCATCCTGTAACGATAAATCGACGGCTTTGTTTGCCGCGTCCTTGATCAGTCGTAACGCCATACTCGGTTGGTTTGATAACCGCTCTGCCATTGCCAGCACCGTCGCTTCGACATCAGCCGTCACCCGGTTGATGATACCAAGTCGTTCCGCTTCCTCTGCCTTCATCCGGTCGCCGGTGAAAAGCCACTCGAGCGCCCGCGTTCGACCGATGCATTTCGTCAAGCGCTGCGTCCCGCCTGCTCCTGGCATGACGCCGAGTCCGACTTCCGGGAATCCAAACTGTGTCTCAGGATCGGCGTAGATTAAATCACAAGCGAGTGCCAGTTCAAAACCGCCGCCAAGGACGAAACCATGGACACCTGCGATGATCGGCTTTTTGATTCGGCTGATTCGGTCCCAGTCCGCGAACGGATCGAGGAGTTCCATCGAGATCGGTGTCGCCTCGAGCATCTCCTCGATATCGGCGCCCGCTGAGAACGATTTTCCGTTTCCGGTCAAGACGATGACCGTCACCCGTTCGTCTCGGTCGAATGTCTCCATCGCCTCGACGATTTCCCGGACCATCGTCCGGTTCAGCGCATTGTATCGTGCCGTTCGGTCGAGTCGAATCCGACCGATCCGATCAACCATTTCCGTCTTAACGTACTGTTGTGTCGGCATGGACATCTTCACCAATCATCAATGTGACGAGATCCCCCGCAAAGCTCATCAAGTCTTTCCCGGATGCTTTTCCTTCGAGCGAACGCATACCTGCTTGCATCGCTTCCTGACTTTCATAGACCATCTCGCACATCAAGTAGTACTTTCCGTCTCCGCCCATCGGTGAGCCGACGATTTTCGTGACATTCATTTCTTGCAGTCCTGGAATTTTTGCTGTCAATGGACCATGGACCTCAAAGTAGTGCTGATCGAATGCTTCCTTGTTTTCTGGGTGTTTGTAAAGTGCGATTAATTTTGCCATCTTGATTACCTTCCTTCACATGAGAGTAGAGACGGGTTTCATCGCCTCGAATGGATTTTTACATGATTTACAGTAGAGAATACTTCGACAAGCGGTCGGTCCGAATAAGTTTTCCATCGTCACATACGTCGATCCACAATACGGACAGTCGATCTCCCACTTTCCTTGCTCGAACCGAGGAGGAGCGATACCGAATTCCTTCAATCCTTGCATGCCTTGTTCCGTGATCCGGTCCGATGTCCACGGTGGATCAAACCGGAACTGGACGTCGACCTGTTCGACATTTGGAATCACCTGCAAGGCAGATTCGGTGTTTTTTTTAATGATTTCAAGCGCCGGGCAACCGAGGAACGTCGGGAGAAGCGTGACGCGCACCAGGTAACCATGCTCCGTCGCCTCCGCGTCCATCGTCTCGACCATGCCAAGATCTAAAATACTGACGCTATCAATTTCCGGATCCTTCACCCCATTCAGGGCTTCCCGGATTGCATCCTGGAGTGTCGTCGTCATGCTTCCCTCTCCTTTCACCACGTCGCCGTCTGATCGATCAAGTAGACTTCTCCGAGTGTCGCAAGCGCGTCGTTCAAATCTTCCGTGTGATCGCCGTCCCGCCCGTTACGCGTCATCTGCATTTCCGGAAGCGTCACGTTCAATTCGACGAGTAACGGTGTGATCGTCTGATACCAACGATCGAGTAAAATGCCTTGTCCTTCGATCAACCGCATCTCTTCGATCAATTGACCGTGTTCGCCATAATCGAACATGTCACCGAAGTCATAGAGGACTTTTTCTAGGGCTGCATCCATCTTCTGCCGCGCCGTCTCCGTCGATTGATAAAGCTGGGTGAACCATGTTTGCCAGTGCAGCAAATGATAGTACAATTCCATGTTGATCTTGACGGCAGCCGTAGCGAGTGGCTCATAACTGCTCGACTTCAAAGCATCGATCCGGATCTTTTTCGCGACCGTGTAGCAATAGTTCCGTACGACGGCGAATGCCCAGTCATATTCAGGCTTCTCCATGTAGTAGCCAGGTCCGTTGACACGTTCGACGAGAATCGAATTCTTTCGTTCATGCGCCAGTCGGACATGAGCTAATGCATCAGCATTTCCTTCGCCAAGTTCTTCGAGAAGTTGGTAATACATCGCCGCGTGTCCCATCGAATCTTGCGCAATCGACGACGAAGCGACGTCCTCTTCGATATGCGGTGCGAGTCCGAGCCATTCCGAACCACGATACGCGTAAAGGAAATCATCATCCGCGAGTTGATAGAGTAAGGAAGCGAGTGCCGTCCGTTCTTGTTCCGTCATTTGGAATCGCCTCCTTGCCAAGACATGATCTCTTTTTCATCGAGCATCTGTTGCTCGTAATGGCGCCATTTTTTCTTCAAGTAGCCGTACCCTTTCGTTGTTCGGTAGTCCTTATTATCGAGGCGTTGGAGCATCTGCTTCTCATCGGGTGATAAACCACGGATATCCTCCCGTTTGACGACCCAGATGTCGACGACCGGTTCCCGGCGCATGAAGTTTTCTTGCGCCATCAACAGTGCCATCTCCTTGTTTGGAGCGAGCAAGCTGAATTGATGGGTGAACGCCGCGTTCGGCGTCCGTTTGCTAAAGACTTCAAATTCGTGATAGAACGTCTCGTTCATCGTGCTTTCCCCTCTCATGCCTTCGTTTCAGCGAGTGCATCCCGTACCCAGGCGTTATTTTCGTAAGATGTCCGGCGCAGGTCCAGTCGCTCTTTCGAACGTGGTCCTCCCCCTTGGATGATTGTCTTGAATTTTGTCCAGTCTGGCTGTGCATATTCCCATTGCCCGGTCTCTTCATCAAAACGTAACGTCGGGTCTGGAATGACGAGTCCGAGTGAACGAATCCGTGGCACGTACTTCGTAAAGAAGTTTTGTCGGAGCTCTTCATTCGTTTTCGTCCGAATCTTATAAGCGATCGTCACGTCCTGTTTTGATGTCCCGGTCGTCTCTTTCGAGGCTGGTCCAAAGAACATCAACAAGGATTCCCACCACTCATCCAGTGATTCCTGAATCATCGCCCGCTGTTCCGGTGTTCCTTCTGCGAGTGCCATAATGATTGATTCCCCGTGTTGCGCGTGGAAGACCTCTTCCGCACAGATTCGTTGCAAAGCCCGTGCGTAAGGACCGTACGAAGCCCCGAGCATGTTTGTCTGCGTGATGATCGCCGCGCCATCGACGAGCCAACCGATCATCCCGGCATCAGCCCATGACCGCGTCGGCATGTGGAAGACGTTGTGGAACTTCAATCGTCCCGTGAACAAATCATCCATCAAATCCCCGCGTGTCTTGCCATACGGCTTCATCAAATCCTCGACGACACGAAGTAACAGTTGTCCATGCCCCATCTCATCCTGGACCTTCGCCATGATGCCGAGCTTCCGGCGAAGTGATGGTGCTTTTGGAACCCATTCTTTTTCCGGAAGCGCACCCATGATTTCACTGATACCGTGCATCGAAATCAATTTAATCAGCGTGTCCCGGTAAAAATCAGGCATCCAGTCATCGGCTTCGATCTTTTCACCTTGCTCGATTCGTTCCTTGAAGCGAGCTAATTTTTCTTCTTCCGTCAGTTGGACGGGTTCGAACAGTTGTGTTGCATCATACATGCTAGTTCCTCCTTTGAATCAGACGAGTGATGTCGAGCGTCGATCAACGATCCGAACGGCTTTCCCTTCCGATCGTGGTAACCCTTGGTGCGGGTGACAGACGAGATCAATGGAAATGAGGCATTCCGACTTGATGGCGTCACATATCGAACGCATTTGTCGCTCCGAGATATTTTCGAATTCGATATGTAGCTCAACGGCATCGAGTCCCGCTTTGCGCACAAGATGGATTTGATAATGCGGCGTCACGTCCGGTTGTTGGAGCAAGACCCGCTCGATTTCTGACGGGAAGACGTTGACCCCTCGAATGATCAGCATGTCGTCCGTTCGCCCTTTGACACGTGACATCCGTGTCGTCGTCCGACCACAAGCACATGCCTCATGCGTGATCGATGCTAAGTCACCTGTCCGGTAACGAATGATTGGAAGCGCTTTCTTTTTCAAGCTTGTAAAAACGAGTTCCCCGACCATGCCATCTGGTAACGGTTCCCCCGTAACGGGATCGACGACTTCTGTAATGAATAAGTCATCCATGATATGCAGACCTGCCTGCTTTTGACACTCCATCGCGACCCCCGGTCCCATGATTTCACTGAGTCCGTAAATATCGAGTGCCTGTAGATCAAAGGTCTTTTCGAGTGTCTGCCGCATCTCTTCCGACCATGGTTCAGCTCCGAAGATGCCATAACGCATGCTTGTCTTCCTTGGATCGATACCACGTTCAATCATGCGTTCTGCCAATCGCAAAATATACGAAGGCGTACCGCAGATACCGTCCGGTCGGAAATCTTCGATCAACGTGATTTGGCGATCCGTGTTGCCACCGGAAATCGGTAGGATCGTCATGCCTAGTTTTTCGGCACCTGCATGAAGACCGAGACCACCTGTGAACAGTCCGTAACCGTATGCATTGTGCAACAAATCGGCTGGTGATCCACCAGCTAAGACTAAACTGCGTGCCACGGCACCGGCCCAGTCATCTAAATCTTCTTGCGTATAACCAACGACGGTCGGTTTACCGCTCGTTCCAGACGACGCGTGAATCCGGGTGATCTGTTCTCGTTCGACGGCAAATAGCCCGAACGGATAATGATCGCGTAAATCTTGTTTACGTGTGAAGGGAAACTTTCGTAGATCCTCAATCGTTTGAAAGTCATTCGCTGTCATCTGTAAGGCCTGGAGGCGTTCTTGATAGAACGGGACACGCGTGACGTGTTCCATCGTTTGACGCAATTGCTCCATCTGTAGCTGCTCCCGCGTTTGCGCATCCATCGTTTCGTGATGTTGATCGTACATACCTGCACCTCCTCATCATGTATACAATAATAAAACGGTCGTTTATTTTTAGTTATATGTTTAACGTACGACACGTTCACAATGTTGTCAATCTTGTTTTGTTAAATGCTCCCAAACGATTCTCACTTTATCACTTCAACGCACTTTATCAGTAAATCAATTGGCTTATAAAGCTATTTTTCATGATCGAGAGTCTTTTTTTGGAAAATATTTCTGAAATGATTTGCTCATTTTGTAACGGGTTGATAAAATATCGTGTGACAAGTGTTATACTATTTTTGGTAAGACCACTTGATTGAATGAGGATTCGTTGTAGTGAAGGGGGATCACGATGAAACCAGGTTTAGCTGTCGGGGATACAGCAGAGATTCAAGCGGTCGTCTCGCAAGATATGTTTGCACGGTTCGAAGGTCAATTGGTTCATCCAGCATACTCCACCGTTTCGATGGTCTACCATATGGAATGGGCAGCACGTCAACTCATCCTGCCTTACCTAGAGGCAAGCGAAGAAGGTGTCGGGGGCGCGGTTTCGTTGAAGCATCTTGGCATGGCAGCAGAAGGCGCACGATTGATCGTGACCGCTACAGTAACACGCGTCACAGCACGTCGCGTTGACGCTGACATCGAAGTCCGAGATGGACAATCGATCATCGGTACAGGAGAAGTGACACAATTCATTTTAGAAAAAAGCCGGATTCAAGAAAAATTGCAAGTGAATGCTCCAGCAAAATGAAAGCGCTTACTTATATTTGATAGAGGAGGACTCTACTATGAACATGTTAAACCCATCTACGAATCCAACGCTCTCGATCATGGAAAAAATCGCGGGTCACGAACAAGTCGTCTTTTGCAACGATCCTGTCTCAGGGTTACAAGCAATCATCGCCATCCACGATACGACGCTCGGCCCCGCTCTCGGTGGTTGCCGCATGGCGCCTTACGCTTCTGTCGATGAAGCACTTGACGATGTCCTCCGCCTGTCGCGTGGCATGACGTATAAATGCGCTGCCGCTGATGTTGATTTTGGTGGCGGTAAAGCCGTCATCATCGGCAATCCGGCAACGGATAAATCACCAGAGCTTTTCCGCGCCTTCGGTCGTTTCGTTGATTCGCTCGGTGGACGTTTTTACACCGGAACGGACATGGGCACGACGATGGATGATTTCGTTCACGCTAGCCGGGAAACGTCACGGATCGTCGGCATTCCGGAAGCCTTTGGCGGGAGTGGTGATTCATCGATCCCGACGGCTGAAGGCGTCGTCTACGGACTGCGGGCGACGATCGAGATGTTATTCGGTTCGGACGACTTAAGTCGCGCGACTTATGCGATTCAAGGACTTGGAAAGGTCGGCTTCAAGGTTGCAGAACAACTGTTACTCGCCGGTGCGACGATTTATGTTTCAGACGTCAACGAAGCAGCGCTCGCAGCAATCGTGACCCAAGCCGAAATGGCACCTGGCACGGTTCGCGTCGTCTCGCCTCACGAAATCCATTTAACAGACGCTGATATTTTCGTTCCATGTGCATACGGCGGTGTCATTCACGCTCAAAACATCGCGCTCTTACCGTGCAAAGCCATCTGTGGTTCGGCGAACAATCAACTTGCAGATGAACAGCTCGCTCACGTCTTGATGGATCGCGGCATCTTGTATGCACCAGACTATATCGTCAACGGTGGTGGGTTGATCCAAGTTGCTGACGAACTGTACGGAGCAAATCATGAACGGGTTCTCCTGAAGACGCGTCACATCTATGACGCAGTGCTCGAAGTCTTCAAGGAGTCGCAAGCAGAGAACATCACGACGGTCGAAGCAGCGAACCGGATGTGTGAAAAACGGATGCAGATCCGGGCGAAACACAACAACATCTTTACGAATACGACAAAGCCAAAATGGGATATCCGTAACCACTGAAGGAGGGACTGACATGGAGCAACATTTTCCGATTCAACGCATCATCGATGAAGAAGGTCGTATCATCGACGCCTCAAAAGAACACGATCTGACGAAAGAGCTCGCCCTCACCCTATATGAACAGATGCACCGGATCCGGACGTTCGACCGGAAGGCGATCAACTTACAACGCCAAGGGCGCCTTGGCACTTATGCACCGTTCGAAGGACAAGAGGCAGCGCAAGTCGGTAGTGCACTGGCGTTGTCCGATCAGGACTGGTTATTCCCGACATACCGAGATCACGGTGCGACGTTGACGTTCGGTGCCGATATGGTGCGGACCCTCCTCTACTGGAACGGTCGCGTCGAAGGTTGCGTGCCGTCTGAGAAACACATCTTCCCTCCTGCCGTACCGATTGCGACGCAAATTCCGCATGCCGTCGGTGCCGCATGGGCAGAAAAACGAAAAGGTACGACGAACGTTGCGGTCGCCTACTTTGGTGACGGGGCGACGTCTGAAGGTGACTTCCACGAAGGAATGAACTTCGCCAGTGTCTTCCAAGCACCGGTCATTCTGTTCAACCAAAACAATCAATTCGCGATTTCTGTTCCGATCGAAAAACAGATGCATTCCGAGACGATCGCACAAAAAGCGATCGCCTACGGGATGCCAAGCGTCCGGATCGATGGGAACGACGCCTTTGCCGTCTATTTCACGATGCAAGCAGCCGTTGCGCGTGCCCGTTCTGGTGGTGGACCAACATTGATTGAAGCCGTCACATGGCGATTTGGTGCCCATACGACAGCAGATGATCCAACGAAATACCGTGATCAAGCCCGTTCGCGTGATCGGGTCGATCCGCTCGATCGACTCGAACAGTTCTTAAAACATCAAGGCTACTTTGACGAAACCTGGATGCAACAGCTGCAGGAACGGCACCAGACAGAAGTAGAAGCGGCAGTAGCTGCGATGGAGCAATTCAAGGCACCAGACGTCAATGACTTGTTCGACCATACGTACGCGACCTTACCGGTTGATGTCCAGCAACAAAAAGAAGCGTATCTGCTAGCAAGGGGGAAATGAGATGGCAACACCAATCAATCGTCAAACAGAAATGACACTCGTTCAAGCTGTCACGGATGCCCTGCGGACAAAATTGTCGGAGGATGAGACAACGCTCGTTCTTGGAGAAGACGTCGGAAAAAACGGTGGTGTCTTCCGAGCGACAGACGGCTTACAGGAAGAATTCGGGGAAGACCGGATCGTCGATACACCGCTTAGCGAAGCTGGCATCGTCGGTACGTCGATCGGTCTTGCCATCAATGGCTTTAAACCGATCGTCGAGATTCAATTTCTTGGCTTCATCTACCCTTCCTATGAACAAATCATGACGCACGTCTCCCGGATCCGGATGCGGACGATGGGACGGTACAGTGTGCCAATGGTCATTCGTGCGCCTTATGGTGCCGGCATCCGGGCACCGGAAATCCATTCCGACAGCACAGAAGCACTCTTTACATCGATGCCTGGTCTCAAGGTCGTCTGTCCGGCGACGCCATACGATGCAAAAGGGTTATTGATTGCTGCGATTGAAGATCCAGATCCCGTGTTGTTTCTTGAGTCGATGCGTAGCTACCGCTCATTCAAGGAAGTCGTACCGAGCGAATCGTATACTGTTGAGATTGGAAAAGCACGCTGCGTCAGCGAAGGAACGGACGTGACGTTAATTGCCTGGGGAGCAATGGTTCAAGTAGCTCAAAAGGCAGCAACGGCTGCACAGGAACGCGGCATCTCTTGCGAAGTACTCGACTTACGGACGCTCTATCCGCTCGACCGGGAAACAATCGCTGCTTCCGTTCAAAAGACAGGTCGTGCCGTCATCGTGCATGAAGCCGCAGCGATGGGTGGTCTCGGTAATGATCTCGTGACGTTGATCAACGATACAGCGTTTCTTTATTTACGGGCACCGATTGCCCGCGTGACCGGTTTTGATGTTCCCGTTCCGCTGTTCGCCCTCGAAGACCATTACATTCCGACGCCAGAACGTGTCCTTGCGACGATTCAGCGTACGGTCGAGTTTTAAGGAGCTGAATGCCATGATCGAAGTTAAATTACATGATGTCGGTGAAGGAATGACAGAAGGTGAAATCGCCCATTACCTCGTCCAAGTCGGAGACCATGTCACGACGGATCAACCGGTCGTCGAGGTCGCGACCGATAAGATGGTCGCCGAACTACCGGCTCCTGTTTCCGGGATCGTCAAGGAAATCATCATCCCGGTCGGTCAGACGGTGCAAGTCGGTACGACATTATTGCACATCGAAGCAAGTAACGCTTCCGACATGCCGGTCGCGGTAACACCTGAAGCGTCGTCCGCTCCTGAACCAGCATCGGTTGCTGTCACTGCCCCACCTGTTCAAGTTTCTCCAGCAAAACGGGTCCTCGCGACACCATATACACGAAAAATCGCTCGTGATCACGGGATTGATATCGAAGCTGTCACGGCTTCCGATCCATCGGGTCGCGTCTCGGAGGACGACGTGCTTCGCTTCGTCCAGGCTGCTACTGCTCCACAAGAGACAGCTGCGCCGATTATTGAAGAGGTCACGTACCAAGAAACAACAGCGGAAACGATTCCGTTCCGCGGCATTCGCAAGCAAATCGCGAAAAAGATGACCCAGTCGCTGTACACGATTCCCCACGTCACTCACTTCGAGGAAGTCGACATGACGCGTTTACTCGCACTACGTGCCGAATGGAAAGCAGCTGGACGAAACATCAACGTCAACGCTTTCTTCATCAAAGCTTTGATCGTTGCCTTAAAAGAATATCCTGTCTTTCATGCCAAGCTTGATGAAACGAATGCGTGTATTCGATTAGAGCAAGATTTCCACTTTGGCATGGCAACCGAAACACCGGACGGGTTGATGGTTCCGGTCATCCGTCATGCCGATCAGCTCTCACTGACGGAACTGCATGAACAATTGGTCGCGTTGCAACAACGTGCTCAAAACGGTGCCTTGCGCGCAGCGGATTTAAAAACAAGCACTTTTACGATGAGTAATGTGGGTCCGCTCGGCAGTACGGGAGCAACACCGATCATCAACTATCCGGAGACAGCACTGATTGCCTTCCATAAGACGAAAAAACGAGCCTGTGTCGACGAGAACGATCAAATCGTCGTTCGCTCGATGATGAATTTGTCGATGTCGTTCGATCATCGTGTCGCAGACGGGGCAACGGCTGTTGCCTTTACGAACCGATTCGTGTCACTGATTGAACATCCGACTACCCTACTTCTGGAGTTGATCTAACATGGTTGTTGGCGAACTTACACAAGAACGGGATCTTCTGATCATCGGTGGAGGTCCCGCAGGTTATACGGCAGCGATCCGTGCTGCACAAGGCGGTCGAAACGTTACATTGATTGAACAAGCTGAACTCGGTGGACTTTGTCTGAACCGAGGCTGTATCCCGTCCAAGGTCTATGCGCATGCGGCAGAAGAGATGTTACGCTTGCCGCATCTTGAAGACCTTGGATTCACCGCCCCTGCTGTCCATGATTTCAGTAAACTGAGTGCTTACCGGAATCGTGTCGTGCAACAATTACGTCAAGGAGTGGTCGCCCTCTGTCAGGCGAACCAGATTGAGCATATCACTGGTGCAGCCTCCTTCCTGTCAGAGGACCGGATCGGCGTCGAGTCGGGACATCAGTTCGATACGTACCGGTTCCAGGACGTCATCATTGCGACCGGCAGTCACAGCATCCAACACGAGGAATCGTGCCGCTTGAATGCCGAACAGCTTTATCAACTCGAGCAACTACCAGAGAGCTTATTGATCATTGGATCTGACACGCTAGCACTCGAAGCGGCCGCCTGTTTCCATGCACTTGGGACAGAGGTGACGTTGTTCGCGGATCAATTGCCACTCGAACCAAGCCTTGAAAAGGAACTGAAGCGGACATTCAAAAAACAAAAAATCCGTCTCGTGTCGGATGTCGTGACACGTATCGAGGCTTCATCGGACGCGACCGTCACCGTCATGAAAAACGGAGAAGAAGTCGCCTATCAGGGTGCCTATCTGTTCCAGTCCCTTTCCCGGATCCCGAACAGTTTGACACTCGGTCTCGAACGGATTGGTGTGACGCTTGCAGAAGACGGGACGATTCTAGTTGACGTAAATGGACGAACGAATCAACCCCACATTTACGCAATCGGTGATGTCACACCGGGTCCACAGCTCGCCATCCGTGCGATTCATGAAGCGAAGCGAACGGCAGCCCACTTGTCTGGTCAAGACGTCGATCCGACGACACCGTATTATCCGACGGTTCTACGAACCTTCCCACCGATTGCTTCGATCGGGATGACGAAACAAGAAGCGGTCGAAGCCGGACATGCTGTTCAGAGCGGACAGTTCCCGCTGAATGCAAACGGAGCGACGACGATCGAAGGTGGTAGTGGATTCGTCAAGGTCATCGCTGACGAGCAAACATCACTGATCCTTGGTATTCACATGATTGGGGACGATGCCCATCGTCTCGTCGGACAATTCACCCAAGCACTGGAACTGACAGCAAAACGGGAAGATCTCCTCTTCCCTGTCATGGCACATCCGAGTCGAAGCGAAGCCTTGACGGAATCGATGGAAGCCTTATTTGGTCAATCGATCCATCTTCCACCACGTCAACAGGTCGGATCGCGCGCGTAATCCAAAAGAGGTGCCTCTGCGTCAGAAGCACCTCTTTTGGATTCATCACTTCATTTCGCGTAGAAAGGAAAACATGTCATGGAACTGTACTTCACTCGTTTGCACTGGAATACGCATACGTTTCCGGTCGCTGCTACAGCAGATGGTCTCTGTTATGTTGGCGCTTGGGATGAACCGGAGGATTTATTCGACGACTGGTCGCGGAAACACTTCCCCCGAGCCGATCGGATTGCTTCTGATACCGCGCTTGCCCCGTATACGGAACAGCTACTGGCTTATCTGAATCAACAGTCGACGACACTGTCCTTTCCAATCGCACCAGTCGGTACCCCGTTCCAACTTGAAGTCTGGCATGCTCTACGCGCGGTACCGTACGGTCAAACCGCCACCTACTCCGATATCGCGGAACGTCTCTTTCGACCGAACGCGACTCGCGCGATTGGCACGGCAATCGGGAAAAATCGATTACTGCTCGCGATTCCGTGTCACCGGATCATTGGCAAAAAAGGCGATCTACTCGGCTATCATGGCGGTCTGAATATGAAGCGGACACTACTCGCGCTCGAGCAACGCCTCTGATTCTCGTCCCTCTTCGCTGAAAGATAGAGCGAACAGAATCCCGAACGGGTCGCGGACTTGCGCATACCAACCTCCAAAGTCTGCTACCGCAAGGGGTGTGACGATTTGACCGTCTGTCGTTAATTGCAGATACACTTGCTCGAGCTCTTCAAGCGACGTAAAAGTCAACAACAGATGGAGCGAAGAAGAGGTATTCGGTGCGTCACTCTCGTCCCAGAGCATCAATTCAAACGCCCCATTGGATAAATGCGCGTGGTAGACGGTATCTCCTGCTTCATCCATTATGATACGCCGACGTGTCATCGCAAATACGTTTTCGTAGTACACGATCGCCTGCTTGGCTTGTCCCGAAAAAACGAGACAAGGAGTAGCGGCATACTGCATGGAAAGCCCTCCTTTCATTATGGTTTAGTATCACCTTTCGCACTTTTCTTCCCGATTTCCTTCTATACACAAAAAGCCCCACTTTCCTGTCCAACCGAACATGGAAAATGGGGCTTCTTCTTCGAATCCATTAAGACACTACACCAAAGCGATAAGCTGTTTTCCAGTGATAGGTCTCACCTGGTGACAACAAGATTGATGGAAAATCAGATTCATGGACTGCATTCGGATGCACTTGTGCTTCAAGGCATAAACCAAGTGATGGTCGAGCAGTAACACCATGAACCGTATAATCGGTCAGCAGTTGCGTTCCGGTATAGAGTACGACTGCAGGTTGATTCGTTGTCACGTCGACGAAACGACCGGACACCGGATCTTCAAGTCGAAGTGTGTCATCCCGCAATACGAAGGGATGATCATAGCCATTTCCAACAGCAATCGTCTCGGGATGATCAAGCGTAATCCCATCACGAATCGACTGACCGTTACGGAAATCAAACGGGGTTCCGGAGACATCCCGTTGTTCCCCTGTCGGTAAGCCGTCTGGCTGGACCGGTAAGTAGCAGTCGCTTGGTAACGTCAAGACGTGATCTAGCACGTCTCGCTTTGCATTTCCCGATAAGTTGAAGTACGTATGGTTCGTTAGATTGAGGGGTGTCGTCTGATCCGTCACGGCTGTCATCTCAAGCGTCAATGTCGTTCCCTCTAATCGATAATGCACGTCGAGTGTGACCGTTCCCGGATACCCTTCTTCTCCATCCGGACTGTTCAAACGCAAATGAAACAATGTATCCGTCGCTTCGATGACATCGAACCATGCTTGATCGAATCCGTGAATCCCCCCATGCAGATGATTCGCACCGTCGTTTGCGACGAGCGGATAGACCTCTTCCGCTACTTCGAAGCGTGCCTGTCCGATTCGACCAGCGACGCGTCCGACGATTGCCCCGAAGTAAGGCGAGTGCTGTTGATACTCTTCTACCGTCTCAAGACCGAGGACGACACTTTCCAAATGACCATCCCGATCGGTCGTCCGGATATTTTGGATGATGCCACCGTAGTTCCAGAGCGTCACTTCGATGCCTTCCTGACGTAACGTATGTCGGATCAATTCTTTCTCAAGTAGTTGTGTCATCGTTGTTCCTCCACCGGTTGGCGCGTCACGAGTTGAACGAATCGTCCGAACGCCGTCTGACCTTCTTCCGTCTGTTTAAAGACGCCACAGTCTTCGAGACCACGTACGAATTTCGCAGCGACTGCTTGCTCGACGTACATTGTGACATCTTGACCGTCATACGCTTGTTTTAGTTCTTGCGCCCAGTCAGCATGAGCGACAGCTACTTCGTCGACTTCACCTGTAATGAACTGTTCGACCTGTTGCAACTCTTGGAGCAGGCGTGCCGGTAAGACCGCCAGTCCCATCACTTCGATCAAACCGATATTTTCCCGCTTGATGTGGTGAATATCGGCATGCGTATGGAAAATACCGTCCGGATGTTCTGCTGACGTCCGGTTGTTCCGTAAGACGAGATCGAGCTCGAATTGTCCATCACGTTGACGGGCAATCGGCGTCACTGTATTGTGTCGCGTCTCACTAGTATGTGAACGGATCTCTTGACTCTCATCCGTATACGTCAACCACGTCTCATAAACGGTCGTCGCAGCATCGAGTAGTGCCGACGCATCTTCACTCTTCAGACGCAACACACTCAGTGGCCAGTGTAAGGTTTCGCCAGTGACTGTCGGCTGATCCGGGAACGTAAAGGATGTTAATGCGTTTGCCCGGTCCATCGCAAACGTATAGCGTCCACCTTGATAATGATCATGCGTCAGAATCGATCCACCGACGATCGGCAGGTCCGCATTCGAACCAGCAAAGTAATGTGGGAACTGCTCGACGAAGGCGAGCAGACGTGCAAACGCATCCCGATTGATGACCATGTCACGATGTTCCTGCGACAAGATGATGCTATGTTCGTTGTAATAGACGTATGGTGAATACTGCAATGCCCACGATTCTTCCGTCAGTGTCAACGGAACAATCCGGTGGTTCGCACGGGCTGGATGATTCGCACGCCCCGCGTAGCCGACGTTTTCGACGCACAACAGACACGTTGGATAGTTCGATGTCGTTGGTACCTCCGTTCGAGCTGCCGCAATTTCACGTGGATCTTTTTCCGGCTTCGATAAGTTGATCGTGACATCAATCGTCCCGTAAGCCGTATCCGCTTGATAGCGTTTATTCTTAGCAATTCGTTTTGTTTGGATGTAGTTACTCGCTTGGCTGAGTTGATAAAAGTAATCCGTCGCCGCTACTGGTGATTCAGCGTACAGACGCCGGAATGTCGCTGTCACGTCAGACGGACGGGCGACGAAGACATCCATCACGTCTGCAGCAAACTGTTCTTTATCCTCAAGGCGCGCCGGTAGCTGTCCGCTTGTGATCAACACTTCAATCATGTCGTCCAAAATATCCGGAATTGGACGTGATGGTACGTCTGCCTGTTCTTCATAATCGGCTTGACCAATTTGTGCTAGAATTCGATTTCGGGCATAGATCGCATCTTCCGGTTCAATCAAGCGTTCCTGGATCGCTTGTGCTACTAACTGTTGGATGAGTTCATTCATCGCCGTCACTCTCCTCTTTCTGTCTCTCTATTAACGAACGCTCGTCCGGTATCCTTCTGGGTTGTGCGCATGCCAATTCCAAGCATCACGAATGATTGTTTCGATGTCGGTGCGTTGTGGCGTCCAGCCGAGGACTTCTTTTGCTTTGGCGGATCCAGCGATTAAGATACTCGGATCCCCTGCACGACGTTCAATGATGCGTTCCGGAATCGGGTGTCCCGTCACGCGACGGGCTGCCTCGATGATTTCCCGCACGGAAAACCCTTGGCTTGAACCGAGGTTAAAGACTGCGCTGTCGTTGCCGTCCGCTAAATAATCAAGTGCTCGTACATGGGCATCGATCAAGTCTTCAACATGGATGTAATCACGAATGCATGTGCCATCCGGCGTTGGATAATCATCGCCATAGATCGAAATTTCTGCCCGTTGTCGGTTGGCGACTTCAAGGACGAGCGGAATCAAATGTGTTTCTGGTGTATGGTCTTCCCCGATCTCACCTGTCGCCCGTGCACCGGCGACATTGAAGTAACGTAACGCAACGTAACGTAAGCCATACGCTTGTTCAGACCAGCGCATCATCTTCTCCATCATCAACTTCGTCTCGCCATATGCATTCGTCGGACTCGTTTCCGCTGTTTCGAGAATCGGCATCTGTTCCTGTTCACCGTATGTCGCTGCCGTCGAAGAGAAGACAATTTGTTTGATGTCGTGAGCAATCATCGCTTCGAGCAACACTTGTGTCCCGTAAACGTTGTTATCAAAGTAGCGTAATGGTTCCGTCATCGACTCGCCGACAAGTGAAAAAGCAGCGAAATGAACGACTTGTTCAATCGTCTCTTCCGTAAAGACGCGATCGAGAAAAGCACGATCGCGTATATCTCCTTCATATAAACGTGCTTGCGGGTGAACCGCTTCACGATGACCGGATTGCAGATGGTCGATGACGACGACATCCTTTCCGGCATCAATCAATTGATAGACGGCATGGGAGCCGATATAACCAGCTCCACCTACGACTAACGTTGCCATTTAGATGACCTCCCGTTCGATTTCACGTGCTCCGTCACCGACCGTCGCCGTATAGAACGTCGCCGGGTATCCGATCCGTGCTTCATAGTGTTCGCCGACAGATTGTTTGAACGCATCGACTACCTCGTCTTCAACGATCGCAATCGCACAGCCACCAAAACCAGCACCTGTCATCCGTGCGCCGAGTACGCCCGGTTGCTCCCAAGCGGCTTCGACGAGTGTATCGAGTTCAATCCCTGTCACTTCATAATCTTCCCGTAACGAGACGTGTGACGCATTCATCAACTGACCGAACGTCGTCAGTTCTCCCGCTTCGAGTGCCGCTAGCGCCTGAAGCGTTCGTTCATTTTCTGAAATCGCATGGCGAGCGCGACGCATCAAGATTTCTTCTTCCCACGCCACTTTTGCGAATTCTGACGTCGTCCATTGTCCGAGTGCTTCCCGTGGCGTGAATTGATTGAGATAAGCGAGTGCTGCTTCACACTCTGCACGGCGTTCATTGTATTTTGAATCCGCTAGTTCACGGCGTTTGTTCGTATTCATGATGATGATCGTATATCCTGTCAAATCGAGTGGGGCATACGTATAATCGAGCGTCTCACAATCGAGCAACAATCCCGCTCCTGCTTTTCCCATACCGATCGCAAATTGATCCATGATGCCACTGTTGACGCCAATATAACGGTTTTCGACTTGTTGACCGAACCGGACGAGATCAAGACGTGGAATCTCTAATCCGTATAATCGATCGAGCAAGACACCAATGACGAGTTCAAGCGAAGCCGATGATGAAAGACCTGCCCCGTTCGGGATGTCACCTTGAATCAGGATGTCACATCCCGTATCGATTCGGTATCCTGCTTCCTGTAAGACTGTAATCATACCCTTCGCATAGTTCGCCCAACCGTGCGTCGCGTCATACGCAAGTTCGTCGAGCGCGACTTCGATGATGCCGTCTTGCTCGAAATTCAGTGAGTAGAAGCGGAAGCGTTGATCGTCTCGTTTTCGTGCGATCGCATGCGTACCGAACGTCAACGCACATGGAAAGACGTGACCGCCATTGTAATCCGTATGTTCGCCGATTAAGTTGATCCGTCCTGGTGCAAAGAAGCGATGCGTCGACGGTAAGCCAAACCGCTGTTCAAATTGTTCTTCTAACGTCTGGTCTGTCATACGATCGTCTCCTTTGATTCGAGTAGTGAGAGCGCACGGTGGACTGGCTGAATCCGCAAGCAGCGGGCTTCATAGTCCGTCGTGTATGAGAATGTCAAGCCTTGCTGCATCAAGTAAGCGCCGCTTAACGTCCGGTCCTCGACTTGATAACGCATTGCTGGGTCGAGTCCTTTTAGCTTGAAGTGATACTGATGTGTTCCGTATTGTCGAAGTGGCGCGATCGCAAGTAGGACCGTTTCTTCTTCTGATGTATACTGCATGACGCTTGGCGTCTGTTGTGTAAAAGCAGATAAGCGATACTGGATACCGCGTTGAATCGTCGGACGAATCGCTTGATATGTCTCGATCCAGCCTTTTGCTTCCGCAAGTTCATCCGTTGACCATTCGCTTAAGTTACCACCGATGCCGAGTGTGCCTTGCATCGAGGAGACAAAGCGTGTTGCAAGCGGTACGTTGCGTCCATTTAACCAGTTCGGTCCGTCCGTCACCCAACAGCTCATCATTTTCGCATTGTAAGCATACGAGAAGTCGTACTGAATTTGTAAGCGATCGAGTGGATCGGTGTTATCACTCGTCCAGACTTGTTCCGTCCGTGAGAGGATTCCAAGGTCAATCCGTCCGCCACCACCTGCACAGGCTTCAAAGTCGACCGTCGGATGCAAGCGACGTAATTCATCAAAGATTCGGTACAACGCATCGACGTGACGTTTCCATAATTCCTGTTGGCGATCCGTCTGGTCTTTTGGAACACCTGGTTCTGAAAAGGCGCGGTTCATGTCCCATTTGATGTAGTCGATCGCGTGACGCGTCAGCAAGTCGTCCATCATCTCGAGAATGAATTGCTCGACTTCTGGTAATCCGAGGTTTAAGACGTATTGATTCCGTGACGTCGTCCGAACCGCATCGCGCGCATGGTAAATCCAGTCTGGATGCGCCCGGTATAGATCAGAATCCGGATTGACCATCTCCGGTTCGACCCACAGACCGAATTGTAACCCTTGTTGTTTCACATACGAGATCAAAGGCTGAAGACCGTTCGGGAACTTTTCTCGATTGACATGCCAGTCACCGAGTCCCGCTTGATCGGTATGGCGTTCACCGAACCACCCGTCATCGACGACGAACAGTTCACAGCCGATTCCTGCTGCCAGATCAACGAGTTCACGTTGACCAGATTCCGTGACATCGAAATACGTCGCTTCCCATGAGTTATAAAGAACCGGACGATCGGTCGCACGTGGCATGATGACGTCACGCTGAAAGGCATGCGCATGGGCGCTCATATCCGCGAAACCGTCCGCATAGCCGATGTAGAACGTTGGTGTCGTCAACTGTTGTTGATGTGATAGTTTCCAACTGAAGTCAAACGGATTCATGCCACCTGATAGCTGAACGAAACCGAACGCATCTTGTTCGACGTGAATCGCCCAGTTACCGGAATAAGCAAAATGTCCGTAGACGACTTCACCGCCATCTTCTGTCGCGTCCTGCTCGAGTGCGAACCAAGGGTTCGCTTGGTGACTTGTCACTCCACGTCGACTTTCAATCGTCTGGCGCCCTGGTGTCACTGGTGTGATCTGTTTCTTGAACTCACCTATCCACATGCCAGCGAAGTGATGCAGTTTTAAATTCGGTTGATGCCAGCGTCCCATCGCAAAGGACTGGGCTGCTGTTAAACGAACAGGTAATCGACCTGTGTTTTCAACGACAATCGAACGACCGATGATGTCGTAATCAGCGAACACTTCGTACTGAACCCCGACACGCATCTCCTGCAAGGGATCAAACAGCCAGAGTGTCAATTTCGTTTCCGTCTGTTCGGAGCGCTCAAACTGGAACTGGTGAATCCGCTGTCCATCCTCTCGTTCCGATTTCAAAGTTGGCTCCGTATACAACATCTCGCCGAATGGTACGAAATCGTACGTCGCGACGCCGTCTGGTGATTCAAACGAACTGTGCGCGACGACTGGATTCGGTAACGCTTTATAATCATCCCGGTATGGTAACTTGGCACCGAAATAGGTGTGAATCAGCTTACCGTTCGCACCGACCGTCACGACGTGAGCGACCCGTTTCCCTTCGACGACGAAACGACGTCCTGCTACTTCAAAGATTGCCATGGTTCTCTTCCTCCTTACGTCGTCAGAATCAGTGTCTCGAGTGGTGCGAGCCGGACCGTTCCACGATATGTCTCTTCATCTGTCAATACTTTATATGTGCCGTCCAAGTTAACGTCCCGTGCTTCTTTCGTGTCATGGTTCATCAAGAAGAGGAAATCGCGTTTTTCGCCGTGACGACGCACGATTTCGACTTGATCCGGCGCCTCGATCATCTCGATGCCGGCCTCCGTGAACGCTTGACGGTAAATCGTATCGATCATCGCGTCATCAATCGATGAGCCGATGTAGGTAATCATTCCTTTATAGGCATTGCGCGTCACAGCCGCTACACCCTCGTAGAACGTATCTTTATAAACAGCGAGCGTCTCCGCTGTCGTTGGTGTGATGAGATCACACCAGAGGCGGGCTGTTGAGGATTGTCCTGCCATCTCGCCGATGCCTGCCACCTGATGTTGCTGAACGGATTGGAGTGACTCGTATTCGTCGATCTCGATGCCCGCATACGGTGCGAACTTACCTGGTAACGTCGTCGGTACGACATGATTCCGTGCATCCTTCACGCCTGTCCGGTACGTGAAGATGACGTGACCGCCTTGTTCCATGTACGCAATCAAGGCGTCATCGAACGTTGGATTCGTCAAGAAATAGAGCGGAACGATGATCAGTTTATAACGAGATAGATCATCACCTGGGAAGACGATGTCGGTTGCGACTTGTTGACGAACCGCTCCACCATAGAAGCGGACGAACTCCGTCCGGAAATCAAACGCATCACTGTGTGGCTGGTGTGTCCACGCCCAGACGTTTTCTTGATCGAAATAGACACCGACTTTCGCGTCGTAACGGCTCGCGTTGATCTCATCGCCATACGTATTCAGTTCCGTCATGATCTGCTTGACTTCTTCGAATTTCCGTTTCGGTTTGCCATCATGATCGATGATACCGTGACAGAACTCCTCTGTTCCGAAATGAGCAGCCCGGAAGCGGAAGTAGACAATCGCTTCTGCTCCCCGCGCGACCGCTTGGTACGTCCAGAGGCGAATGTGTCCTGGTCGTGGCAAGTAACCGATTTTGCTCCAGCCCTGTGCGCCACTCAATTGCTCCATGACCCAGAACCCTTTTCCTTGCTTCGAAGAGCGGCAAAGATCGTGATCACTCGCCATCTTCTCGAACCGGTTCGGCTCAGGTAGTCCACCCCAGACTGGGTAGTTATCGAACGCCACGTAATCAAGGTCTTGCGCCATTTGTTGCTGATTGACCGCCATGTCACTGTAGACCAGGTTGTGCGTGATGAAGACGTTCTCTGGAATGTAGCGACGTAAGACATCGACTTGTAATTTGTTGTAGTACGTATAGCCGTCGGCACAGAAGCGATCGAAGTCGACGAGCAGTGATGGGTTGTGTTCCTGATAGACTTTACGCGGTACCGGGATTTGCTCCCACGCCGTGTACGTCTGACTCCAGAAGACGGTTCCCCACGCTTCGTTCAAGGCATCGAGCGTTCCGTAACGATTTTCTAACCAACGCTGAAAAGCAGTGCGGTCGACATCACCGTAAGAACGATCCGATTTCTCATGCCCGTATTCATTATCCGTTTGCCACCCGATGACACGAGGATGTTGACCGTAGCGTTTCGCCATCTCTTCCGTGATCTTGACGGATAGACGCTGGTACGTTTCGCTGTGGACCGTATAATGGCGACGGGCACCAAAGCTGATCGTCACACCGTTCTCATCGACCGGTAAGATTTCTGGATACTTCGTACATAACCAAGCCGGTGGTGTCGCAGTTGGTGTTCCGAGTACGATATCGAATCCTTCCGCACTCAAGCGTTCGATGACGTCATCCCAAAAGCTGAAGTCATAGACGCCTTCTTCCGGCTCCATCATCGACCAAGCGAATTCCGCGAGACGAACGACGTTGACGCCAAGTTCCTTCATCAGTCGGAAGTCTTCCTCCCATAGTGCTCGTGGTGTTTGTTCTGGATAATAATCGACTCCTAAATACATTGTGCTCCCCCTTACGCAAAAACAATTATTTTACTGCACCCGCCGTCATTCCTTTTTGGAAGAAACGTTGGAAGAAGATATAGAAGATCATCGTCGGTAAACTGATCAAAACAAGTGATGCGTAGATTTTTCCTGGATCCCCACCGAGCGCATCCTTGAAGAAACTTGGTGCCATCGTCACTGTCTGATAGGCAGGATCCGTCATGAACGTAAGAACCATCAAGTATTCGTTCCATGAGTTAAGGAACGCATAGATTAAAGCTGTTGCGAGCGCTGGTTTTGCGAGTGGTAGCATGACTTTGAAGAACACTTCAAGAATCGTCGCCCCATCGATATACGCCGCTTCCATCAGTTCGTTTGGTAGTTCATCAAAGTATCCTTTGATGAGCATTAGACCGAATGGTAAGAAGAACGCAACTTCCGCTCCGATCAGTCCCCAGTGGTTGTTCAGTCCGTCAAACGAACGGAGCGTGAAGAACAATGGAACGATCATCGAAGCGACGGGTAACATCAGACCCGCTAAGACCATGTTGAACAACAGGCGTTTTCCAGCAAACTCAAGTTTCGAGAAGGCAAACGCCGCGAATGCCAGAATCGTGATCGAGATGATGATCATGAAGAAGGCAACGAAGAAACTGTTGAAGACGAACGTTGGGAAGTTCGGGTTTTGTAGTGTCGCGATATAGTTGTCGAATCCATTGATTCGGAGACTCTCTTTGAACATGACGAAAATCGGGAATAACCAGACGATTGATGCCAGCACCAATACAAGGTTGATCATCCAGCGGCTTTTTTTAGATTCTACATCCATGGGTCGTTCCTCCTTAGTTATCCATTTTCTTTTGTACGCGCAATTGGAAGTACGTGATGAGCAGGGCAATCGTCAATAGGATGATGGCAACAGCACTCGAGTAACCGACTTCCTGTTGCAACATCGATTTCCGGAATAGATAAGTCGAAATGAACTCCGTCGACGATCCCGGTCCGCCGGCTGTCGTGATCCAGACTAAGTCAAACGTCTTCAGACCACCGATGACACCGAGGATCGAAAGTGTGAACGTCGTTCCTTTCAAGTTCGGGAAGACGATGCTCCACAGTGTCCGGAAGAATCCAGCTCCATCGATTTTTGCTGCTTCGAAGATTTCCTTCTCAATCGTCAACATCGCCATGTAGTACATGACCATTGAAGAACCCGTCCACTGGAAGATGTTGATTGCAATGACGGAATAAAGCGCGATGTCCGGATCACCGAGCCAGTTCTGTTCGAAGCTACCGAGACCAATCGCACGGAGGAACTCATTGATGTAACCAAACTGGAAATCATAGATTTGTGAGAATGCCGCACCGAGTACGACAGGGCTCAAGACGACCGGGAAGAAGAAGACCGACTTCATCGCCGTCCGCAATGGTCCCGGTGTATGCAGGAAGTACGCCAAGACAAGACCGATACCGGCTTGGATCGTGACTGTTAAAATCGTGAAGATGAACGTATTCTTCAGCGAGAGATAGAAGTCTGGATCTTGGAACATCTCAGCATAGTTGTCGAGTCCGACGAACGCTTTGTCAAACGAGATTCCGTCCCACGAGAAGAACGAGTTATAGGCGTTATAGAAGATCCCATAATAGATGAAGCTGACAACGAACAAGACGATCGGGGCAACGAAAGCCCATCCGACCATGTTCCGCTTCATGTTCTTTTTCTTCCTTGGCGCAGGCGTACGTGTCGCTACCGGCTGGAGCGGTTCTGCTTTTGGTTTAATCGGCAATTCCTGTCGCTCTGTCTGCATATGGATTCCCCACTTTCCTCAAGTCCAAAAATCAGGAAGTGGCACGCAGGCGTACCACTTCACTGTCGAGTCTTATTTCGCTGATTGATCCGCTGCGTCTTGAACGCGTTGTAATGCTTCTTTCGGATCTTGTCCTGTCGCGATGTTTTGAAGTTCCTTACCGAGGATATCGTTTAATTTCGTATCCCGGATACCACGGCTAGCAACCGCTTTTGCTAATGTGTCGTTCAACATCTTGTACGACTCTTTTTCACCTTCCGTTGTGAAGGCAGCATCCGAATCGACTTTGACGTCCTTGATGCCAGGCGCCATCTCGAACTCACCCATGTAGACTTCTTGTCCTTTCCCTTGGCTCATGAAAGCGATGAACTCCGCTGCACCCTCTTGTTGTTTTGACTCTTTGTTGACACCAAGTGCCATATCGATCGATGCGATGACAGGTTGCTCTGTTCCGCCTGCTAAGTTCGGGAGTGGAACGAATCCGAGCTCATCATCGATTTTCCATTTTTCTTTTTTCTCTTTCGTCGTCATCGAGTGTGCTTCCCATGAACCGATGACCCACATCGCTGCTTTTTTATCGAAGAACTGGTTCATCCCATCATTGTATGTCGCTAGACCAAGTGCACCTTCTTGGAAGACTTTATCCTTGAAGAGGTCTTGCCAGATTTGTGCTGTTTTGACCATCTCGTCGTCTGTCCACTTCGCTTCACCCGAAAGAACTTTTTGGATGTAACCTGGCGCCACTTGGTGACTGAGGACGTTGTAGACGTCGATATCGATCCACGCATCTTTTGCTCCGAGCATGAGTGGGATGACTTTATCACCTGAGTCTTTAATCTTCTTGACTGCGCTGACTGTTTCTTTGTAGTTCTTCGGTGGTGTCACGCCGTATTTGTCGAGCATCGTCTTGTTGTACATCAAGTACGCTTGACCTGTGAACCCGATTGGGACCGCGTATTGTTTACCGTCGAGTGTCGTCTGTTCGATTCCAAGCTCGACGAACTTATCTTTCCAGCCTTTGCCGGCTGCTTTATCCATGTACGAATCAACCGGTACGACACGATCCTTGTACTGTTGGATCATCGGTTCTTTTAGACCGATGATGTCTGGACCCTTACCTGACAACATCGCGACTTGTAATTGTTTTTCATAGTCTTCACTGTAGCGTTTGAATTGAACGACGTATTTATCTTGCGATTCGTTGAACGCATCAACAACTGCTTTCCCCGCTTCAGGTTGTGGCGCCCAGCCCCACCATGTGACGATCGTCTTACCGTCTTTCGTTTTCGTTTGTTGCTCATCTTCTCCACCACAAGCAGCAAGGAATGCGGATAATGTCAGGACAGATGCTGCAGCAACGAGTTTCGTTTTTTTGAATTTCATGTAAGAGCTCCCCTTTTATGTGTAAGTAGTCAAGCGTATCGTCTAGCGTGTTCCCCTTCAATTTGTGCTTGTTTGCACCATTCTTCGATCACTTTCGTCTGAATCGGCATTCCCTGTAGCTGAATCAATACGCGGGCAATCAATCGAAGACGGTACGCCAGCGTATCAACGTCCGGTCGGACGAAGAGATATAACTCCCCACCGAGCGTTAAACAACCGGCAGAGCGCATGTGTTGCATGAGTGCGCGTAATTCAATGTATCCGCTCTCATTTTTTCGAATGTGTAGCTCGGATGAACGGATCGTCAGGACCCCTTGTACCGATGACATCCGGAATTGAAACACACCGTCACGTCGTGGTCGGACGAGCACGATATCCTGCTCGTCTGTCGGGACATCGCCTGGACCCTGTTCTGTCATCTGTTGCGTCGACCGATGAAAATAAAAACCGCGGATTGCTCCGTAACGCCCGAAAGCTTCACGGTACGAAACCCATGGATCGTATGGTTCCATTGCGCGATGCCTCCCTTTCCTGCTTCAGCTTGATTAGCCCCTGCTAACCTGCATCCACCTCCACTTAGTTGACCATGAACTTAGTAAATTAAATTTATTATCTAACTTTACATCGACTATAGCACATCACTTTTTAATTTGTAAACGGTTTCATTAAATTATTTTTGAATAACAAAACCGATTCCATCTCTTGCTGGTTCGCAAGACACGGAATCGGCTCATTAAATCGTTTGAAATAAACTGTTCGTTGCAAGGGCCGCAGCACTGAGTGCTCCCTGTTTTTCACCCCACGGGACCATCTTGACATCGGTTTCACGTGAAGCAGCGGTCAACGCCGTATGCTCGACCCGTTCCTTGATTTGATCAACGATCGTAGGTGCGAGCTCGAACATCGGTCCCCCAAGTAAAATCCGGCGTGGATTCAAAAGATGAATCGTATTCAAGACCCCGATTCCGATATATTCCCCCGCCCGTTCATACGCACGAACCGCCTGCTCGTCTCCCTCGTTCAACCGCTTGCGCAAATCAGCAAGCGTCGAGACTTGTGGATCAACGACAGCATAATCCCGTAACAATGCTTTTTCGCCTGCCAACGCTTCAAGACATCCTCGGTTTCCACACGAGCAAATCGGACCATCGAGATCAAGGCGCATATGTCCGACCTCTCCCGTAATATGATGTTGTCCGTCGACAAGCTGTCCGTCGAGCACATAAGCACCCCCGATCCCTTCCCCAGCATAGAGATAGAAGAATTGTTCGACCCCGACGCCTTCACCGAACAATAACTCAAACGAAGCGAGTGCCCGGACATCATTTTCGATGAAGACAGGATAGTCAAAACGTGCTTCGAGTTGTACCTTCAACTCAACGTCATGCAGATGGAATCGTGGAGCAAAAAGAATGACACCTGTCTCCGGATTGACCATCCCGTGGACGGAGATCCCGATTCCGTGAATCGTTCCCCGTCCTTTTGTCTGTGCAATCAAGGTCTCGCATAAGCGACCGATTGCTTCAATCAGTTCTTCATTCGTCTCAAAGCGTCCCACGGCTTCGGACTCATGAATCGTGTTCCCACTTAAATCCGCAACGACACCGATGAATTGGTGACTTGTTGCATCGATGCCGATGACGTATTGCTCTGTTGCGACGAGTTCGAGCATGATCGGTTTTCGTCCCCCATTTGATACCCCAAGCTCTCGCTCCGTCACGAGTTGTTCTGCAATCAATTCACTGACGATGTTTGATACCGTCGGCTTCGTCAAGTTCGTCCGTTGTGCTAACTCGACCCGCGAAATCGGTTGATGCATCCGGATCAGTCGCAAGACGAGTGCTCGATTATAAGAACGCATCCATTTAGAATTACGCGGTGTTTCTTTCGCCATGTCCCCCTCAACCCCTTTGGTCTGTCTCTTTACTATCTTCGCATATTTTGTAAGGGATTTCACGGTCTCACACAAAAACCGTTCATCTGCTGAACGGTTTTTGTGCACTTTCATGCTTCGTCGTATGGTTGTTCCAAGATCAAGACACGTGAACCGTCCGGATTCTCGGTCAGTTCAATTTCGACGATGGCTTGACCGACCAGCAAAACAATCGGTTGAGACGGATCATTCTCGCGAAAGAAACCGATTTTTCCATGATACGCATCCATATAGTCCGCATATAAAAATGTGCCGTTGACGTGTAACTCATCCTTCATGCGATTAAACGTCAGACGTGGAACACCGTACCAGGCTTCCCCATTCAAATAAAGCAACGGACGCTCGCCGACCGATTCATTCATCGCCCGTCGGACCTCGATCGCCCCCGTCGTATCGTAATACAATCGATCCTGACCACGTGTCGCGATGACGATCGGATGTTTCTGATACAAGACGACTTCTAAAATTTCATCCGCTTGTTCGACGAAATAACCAGTCTCATCCGACTGGGCAAAACTAATCGTATACAATTGCATCCAGGAAACAATATCCGTCACTTGAACCGGTTTATGAAAAAGCGCAGAAACAAGCAGTGTTTCTTGCGGAGTCACAATCAGATTGACGGAGATATCCGCTAAGCGGATCGTCCGGATTTGTGTCGAAGGATACGTATGGTCATAACTCGGAACAAGCATCGCTTCATAGTGATCATCCTTTTCGACCAGTTCAATCGATGGCATGCGTCGATCAAAATCCGCAATTTGAATTCGTTTCATCCGACATCTCCTCTCACCTTCTCGAACAGCCTCACGCAAGTTATTACCCAATATCTGGTTTTCGTGCACTCCCCTGAATTCAAAAAACCGGAACGCATGCGTCCCGGTCATTGTAAATACAAATCATATAGTAGATATAGAATGCCTCCGACGATGATTACAAATGAGAAGATGCCCGTTTTCCCAAAAAAGACGCGATCGACGGTTTCATCTCGTTCGAATCTTGGCTTCGTCATCTAGTACCGCTCCCTTTAACAAGCTCGTAGTACTTCTCTTTTTCGACGTCTCGTATCCAATCCCTTGTTATGATCTGTCATTTCGTTCCATTTGCGAAATAAATCAATGTTTCGGTCTCATCTTCTGTCAACGGTCGTCCTGTCTCTTCTGCATATAAGGTCCGCATGTCCTTCAGTCGTCCTCCGGTCGCTTCTGTTACGCGAATGGCTCGACGCAACATGTTGATCTCTTCTTCAAATTCCGACTTCGGCATCGCTTCTCCATGCGACCAGATATAATAGTCGGCATCTAAACGATCGAGTGTCGTTAGTAAACGCGTCGTCCGTTCGACCGTATAATTCCACTTCGGTGAAAAGATATCGGCATACATCGCGTCGCCTAAGAACACGACACGTTCTTCCGGAATGTAGACGAGTAGACTTCCCGGGGAATGATCGTTTTCGACTTCAATCAACTGACAGTGTACCCCGCCCAAATCAAGATCCAGTTGTCCTTCAAAGCCGATCGTCGGTAAAACGACTTCAATATCACGTGTCGAACCGAACTCGAGCTTGATCGCGTCCGCACAAAACGGAATCTCGATGCCTTGATCCATTCGTTCTTGTAACGCTCCATCTGTCCAAGCGTATGGTTGCATCTCCTTCATTCGTTCGATCGTTTGCTTGGTCGCGATTGACGGCAGACCGAGATGTTTCATCCCAAAAATATGATCCCAGTGCCAGTGGGTCAATGCCAATAAATCAGGTGATCCAAGATTGTGTTTCTTCATTTCTTCTAAGAATAGTGCTGCATGAGCTGACGAGTTTCCCGCATCGATCATCAATTGATGATTTTCCCCACGTACGACGGCGAGAATCGGGCGGTCCGTCTCGCTGACCGGTGTCTGATACCAAATCCGTGAAGTTAGTTGTTTGAAGTGTTGCATGCTCTACCTCCTTATCATCTGCTTTTAGTATACGTCATGACAAAACCGGGTTCATCTAGAAGACGAACCCGGTCTGGTTAGTTATTATTTTTTAGCGTTTGGTCGAAACGGCCACCAGACCCCTTTGCCAAACGATACCGTGATCGCTGGAATCAAGAGTGGTAAGACGATCAAACCATACAAGAGTAGACCTGTGATGACGATCGTCGCGATTTGAACGAGACTCAAGACACCAGACGGCATCATCGCTCCGAACGTTCCTGCGAGGATGATCGCTGCCGTGATGATGACAGATCCCATCTTTTTCATCGACAGGAACATCGCTTCCTTCGTATCGAGTCCCTTGATGGTCTCTTCCCGGAAACGGTCGAGTAGGAAAATCGAGTAGTCGATACCAAGGGCAATCAACATAACGAATCCGAAGAACGGAACGGCCCAACTGATACCGTCATATCCGAGTCCGTTGACGAAGATCAGCTCTGCGATCGACATCGACGTATAATACGTCAGCAATAACGAACCGATCATGAACAACGGCATGATCAACGAACGGAACATGATTGCTAGAATCACGAAGAGACTGATCAGCATGACCGTCACTGTTCGTTTGAAATCGGCTTTCGACGTATCGTTTAAATCACTGTTGACGCTTGAAATCCCACCATATGCAACGGTGCTATCTTCAAACGGTGTACCTTTGATTGTCTTCGCTGTCGTCTCTTTTATTGCAGCGACGGTTTGAATCGCTTCCGGAGAATACGGATCATCTTCGAGGATGACTTCGAACTTCAATCCCGTCTGTTGATCGATCGCGTAACGATCAATTGCTGGTTTAAAGGCTTTATCCGACAGCGTATCTTTTGGAACGAACACACCTGTCCCCCGAATCGATGTCGCTTGTCCCATCTCGGTCAGAAGATCAGAAATGTCTTCAAGACCACTTTCAATTTTCGTCAATCCTGCGTTCGCTTGACCGACACCGTCCGCGAGTTGAGTCAACCCACTTCCAAGTTGACCGGCTTGCGCACCTTGAGACGCAATCCCACTTGCTGCTTGACTGATGCCGGCTTGAACTTGGCTCAATTGACCAGACAAGGCATTCAACGTTCCGACGGTTTGCGGAATGTTTTGGGTCGATTGTAGACCTTGACCGACGAGCGTCAACTGTTGATTAATTTGCCCAAGTCCGTCTGCTGCTTGTTGCAACTGATTCGCACCTGCTGAAGCCGCGTCTCCTGCTGGTAGCTGTCCTGTAATCCCATTCAAATTATCTTCCACTGTCGTCAGACCAGACTGAACATCCGTGAGGCCGGCGGTAGCTTTCTTCATACCATCAGCAACTTGTTTTAATTGACGATCGACGTAGAAATCATTGATGACTTCGCCTGTCGGACGAGAAATCGAACGAACCGATTTGACCCCATCAATCTTCACCAGTTCGCGACTGAGTTGTTCCGCATAAGGAACTGTTTTTTCAGTAATCAAATCATCGTCACTCTTCAGGATGACGTTGACCGGGAGCGACTCACCTGCACCAAATCCATCCGAGATCGCATTCAGTCCTTTGACCGTCTCATACTTCGCACCAATCTCATCGACGGTATTAAACGAAAGGTCATCATCATACGTAAAGAGTGTCGGGACCGTGATGATCGCAACGATGATCATCGCAAGCAACGGGCGACGAATCGATAATCCACCATACTGTGCCCACAGTTTACTGTCTTGGTGACTCGCCGCCTTCTTCGATGGCCAGAATAGCTTTTCTTTTAATGTCGCCATGAAGAATGGAACAAGTGTAAACAAGACAAGCAAGAGTACGGCAATCCCGACTGCAACTGCGACCGACGATTTAAAGATCGGGAAGTCCGCAAATCCAATCGCCGAGAAGCCGACGAGAACAGCGAGACCACTGATTAGTAACGTACGCCCTGCTGTCTTATACGTGTTGACGATTGCTGTCTCAACGTCGTGTCCTGCCGTCAACTCTTCCTTATACCGGCTCAGGAGCAAGATACAATAGTCCGTCCCAATCCCGAACAGGATGGCAACGAGGAAGATTTGCGTATAGTTCGATACTGGGAAGCCGAACCAATCGACGAAAAAGGCGACGAGTGATTGGCTGATCAGGTACGTAAACCCAACTGCAACGAGTGGGACGAACGGTGTGACGACTGAACGGAAGACGAGCAGAAGCAGTCCGAAAATCAATCCGACCGTAATCAGTTCCGTCCGCTTCAGTCCCTCTTGCGAGCTCGTATTGACGTCATCATTGATTAACGCTTCACCCGTTAGATAAATCGTTTGATCCTTTGGTAAGAGGTCCGTCCGGATTTGTTTTGCCAGTTTGACGATCTCTTCTTGCGAACCGTCGACCGTGATTGGCACGAGAACTGTCTTTTTGTCTTTTGAGACGAGCTGTCCTTCTGTCTCTTTGTTTTCAAACGGATCGAGCACATCCGTGACCGGACGATCAAGTGCTTCTAAATCCTGAACGATTTGCCCGATTGATGTTCGATCGGCATCGCTGACTTTGTCTTTGAGCGGAATGACGAGAGAAATGGTTTCTTCACTTGCCCCCGCTTTTTCTAAAATGTCAGCTGCCCGTTGTGAATCGGCATCATTTGCAAGCTGAATCGCACCTGCTTCTTCTGCTTGTTTAGCCAAGTTTGGTGCCGTAAATAGTAAACCTACTGTGACGATAAGCAATAATGCAAGAATTGCCCAACGCCATTTGACGATTTGTCGCATATCCGATTCTCCTCTTCCTTCGATTCTGTCTTTAGTCGTTCAACTGCAAAATCTCTTTGATCTTCTTAAAGGTTTCGATGAACTGGATGATTTCTTCTTCCTCGACCTTTCCTTCAATCAAATTCTCCAGATACGTATAGATTTCTTGCTCTGCTTCAGTTGCCACTAACCGACCTGCTTCCGTCAACGAGATGTACTTCGTTCGGTGGTCATCTTCTCGACGTTCGACGATGACGAGACCTTTTTCCGTCAACTTTTTCAGCCGATTCGAGATGGCACTTTTGTGAACACCCTGCACTGCCGCGAGACGCCCAGACGAAATCGGTCCATATTTTCCGACGAGCTTCAACACATGAAGTTGTTCCGGTGAATACATTTGCCAAACGGGTGCTTCGACCGACTTCAACACGCGTTCTGTTCCGTGGATCATGACTTCTTCAAACAGGAGGACTGCTTCACGTAAATTGTCTTTCATTTTTAGTTTACCCCCTAAACTTATGAAGTTAGTTTAGCCCCTCAACTAGAAGTCTGTCAACTCTAAACTGTCACAACTTACCGATGCAGAACATGACCAATTTCTGTATGATAAAGGAAGAGAGGAGCATGCTTATGTTGACTTTGTTTTGGATTGCGTTAGTCATCTGTCTCGTAGGTCTTGTCTTTACGTTACGTATTGCCAAGCAACCAGCAGAAGAAAAGTATGACCACAAAACTTCGGCCAAAAACATGTCTTGGATGTATTTCATTTTTCTTCCGATCATTTTGATTTTATTAGGCATCTTCTATTATTTTTTAACATGATATAAAACAGCACACATCAACCGATGTGTGCTGTTTTATATCACTTCAAGGTTTTCGGACGGACGATATAGATATCGCATTTTGCATAACGGGAGATGTTTTCAGAGACACTCCCGATCATGATGCGTTCCATCGCATTCATCCCGACCGCCCCACAGACAATCAACCCAGCACCGACACGTGGTGCGATGACCTTCGGAATCAATGTTTTTGGAGAGCCATTTTCGATGACCAGTTCAACTGTCTCGACGCCTGCTTCTCGTGCCCGCTTCTCGTAACGATCGAGCAGTCCTTGTGCATATTCCGTGACGTTTTGATCAATGAAACGCTTATTGGCACGTACATTAGCAAATGTCTGAATATCGATGACATGGGCGATGACGAGTTTGGCATGATCGAGTTTGGCGAATTTCACTGCCTTTTCAAAGGCAAGATCTGCCGTCTTTGATCCATCGACTGCCACTAAAATCGTATGATACTGGCTCTCCATCAAGAATCATCCTTTCTGCACGACTCTCTTACAGCATCCGGTCATTTTCATTTTCGAGGGCGCGGTTTTCATGATCGAGTTTCCGTTCTGCCTCGATTCCTTCTGGCTCTGTCTCCAAAATACTTTTTGGTTTCGGCGCAGGACGTGTTGCCCCTGCTTCGTCTGCTAACAGGACATACTCACCTTGTTGAACACGTAAGACATGCTGACGAATATCCGACTCCGGTAATCCGAGTTCCGTAAAGGCAGTTTGAATTTCCTCAGCCGAAGCCTGTTTGCCTGTAAATCGCTCAAACAGCGTCCGTTTTCCAGAGACGAGTTGCGCCGCTGATTGTCCGCGTAACATCGCCATATCGGTTTTATCTTGTAACACGACATATAAATCTTCTTCTAGATAACCCGCAAAATGTAGATCCTCAATTTTTCGAATCAAATCCGTTTCATTTTGATATACACCGATCCATTGTTTTTTTCCCATGTCACACGTCTCCCCCTTTTATAACAACTATATGAGATATACCCCAAATTCATCTAAAACATGACTAGGATGAAGAAGACTTCGGCGATTGCTGTCGAAAAAGACGTTGCCGTTTATAGAAGACGTAATAGCACAAGAGTAAAACACATACGATTCCGACCCCTGTTACGATTTGTTGCAGAAGAAAGAGGCGATCGTTAAAGTACAATCCAATCAAATACCAGACGAGCGCGAGACCAAACACCCAATCGGAATGAATGACGACAAACAATAGTCCTCCGATAATCGCTACGATGAGTGCAATCGTACTCCATTGCTGTTCGGAAAGACCAAATAGCGAAGTGAACTGAAAATCGGATAAGATCCGAAATGGTAAAATCAACAACATCGTACTCATCCAAGCGAGAAGGACTGAAATCGGAGAGCGCATCCAAGGCGATCGTCGCGGATGGTGTTGAATTTTCATATAAACTAAGCACAGACTAATGAATGAAATCGTTGTCCAGACAAGTTCCCACGGTGGTCCGGTCATACTACTGACGCCAAGCGTCACAAGTGATAACGCGAGCCATCCTCCGATATCTTCAATCAGTTCTCGATCTGCAGGAAAGGCACGAATCGGTCGAATACACCAAATTAACAACGTTGTGAACACGACACCTGTAATCGCATCAAAAAAAGGTGCTGGAACAAGAGGTAACGCAGGAATGGTAACCGGATTTGACCAAACGACGCGCGCTAGCAATGCAAAGAGGAATGCTCCTATATTCATGAAGCGTAAAAATGTTAAATACTGCACGCCCCCCTTCACCTCCTCGTTCATTCTGTTATTCAATTCCCGTTGCAAGAGGCAGAAAAACAAAAATGTCGCTTTGTTCTGCTGCCAAATTCCGGTACGATAAAAAGAAAAGGAGGAACGCGAATGGACGCATTTTTATTGCCTTATCAATACAACTTCATTCGGAATCAAGTCGACCTACTGCAACATCAATTCGCTGCCGTTCATGATCCCGATGTTCGTGATGCTGTCCGGTATAGTGCTGCTGAAAAAATATTCGATCTATTGCCCGTACTTACACCGGAACAGGAAGCGCTGTTGACGAACATTCGTGACGCTGAATCCGAACAAGATCTCCTCGCGTATTTAGCACAAGTCGAACCGTTCGTCCAACCGTTTCCGAGCATTTCTGAATCACGGATCCGTCAGCTCTTCAAAAAAACGAAAAAGTTACATGTTCCGCCACTTCACTCCTTTGAATGGGCTCACACGACGTTTTTAAGCTGGAACGATACCGGAAATCGAAAAAAATACTTCGTCTATCCTTTGGACGGTCAATGGATCGGCGTCGAGGGAACCTATCTGCCATCGATCCAAAAAGGGATCTGTGCGATTTGCCATACGTATAGTGACATCACGCTCGTAACCGCAACGACACGTCGTTCAGCTGAACAGCATCAGACGATTGGTCATCATATATGTATCGACAGCGATGCATGTAATCAAGCTGTGACGAATCCAGAAGTCATTGAAACGTTCTTAGCACGCACGCAAAAGAAATGATCGGCATCAAAAAAACACGTTCGTATGACTGATCCGATGAGGTTCAGTATACGAGCGTGTTTTTGCATGTGACGGCGTTCAGGTGTTCGTTATCGCTGGATCATGTAAGCAAAATTGATTCTTCCCGCGACGTTTTGCCTCATACATCGCTAGGTCTGCTTGCTCGATCAAATCTGATCGAGAGGCTGCATGCGCCGGATAGATCGCTCCACCAATGCTTGCCGTTACGGGAAGTGGAATGATGCCATGGCGAAACGACTTTTGGAACAAGGAAACGAGATGTTCTCCACACTGCACCACTTCTGCTTCTTGTTCAACGTCAAACAATAAGACGACGAACTCATCTCCGCCTTGTCTTGAAATGACTGTATTGGGCGGCAATTTCTTTTGTAAGCGCGTCGTGACATCGACGATGAGTTGATCTCCGACGCGATGACCGTACGTATCGTTAATCTCTTTGAAGTGATCGATATCGATAAAGAATAATCCGACTTGTCCTTCACTCGCTTCCGCCCGGTACAAGGCATCTTGGAACAGTCGCGCAAACAGATACCGATTCGGTAACCCTGTTAAGGCATCGTGGTATGCCATGTGCCGCATCTCCTCCATGGCAGTTGCTAATGCTTCCGTTCGCTCTTCCACCTTCGCTTCGAGATTTTCGCGCAACCGTTGATTGTCAACGACAATCCGGATTTGACGGGAAATCAATAACGGGATCGCAATCATCAAACCAATCGTCAAACCGTTCCAACTAATCGTTTGCCGTGCCATCGTCACGAATAGAATCAATAAGAATAAGTAAGGTGTAATTAAACGTAAGACATCAATCCATCTCCGTGTAACGTCAAGAGGAACGAGAGATTCTTCAGCGTCAAAGCGATATGCGGCAAGCCCGACAATCAGGACAGTCGCTAACCATAACGGATCGAGCCAACTCGAAGGAAATGGATAATCAAATCGTTCTAGGACGACGTATAGGAGGTCGGCAAGTAATTGAAAATGAAATGCGAGTAGAATCAATAATAGCGAGCTTCCATTGCCACGTTTCATCAAACCAAAGAATAAGACAATCATTCCACCGAGCAACAATAAATCACCAATCGGATAACGAAGCCATAAAAGCGTTTCGATCGTCAGCAAGGCATTTCCTTCTAAATAAGGTGTCACTAAATAGTGCCACGAAAGAGATCCTGCAACGACTAAAATGATGAACTCATCAAACAAAAAGACCCGCAAATTAACTTCTTGTCGTCGATTACGCAGGAAATAACCGAAAGCAATGATATAGATCAAGATTTGAAGACTAAAGATCAAGTCGATCCAATCAAACGGTTCCGTTCGTGTACGTCCTTGAAGGAAATAAAGGAGTTGTCCACATTCACCTAGACCGAGCATCGTATTGGCAAACAATAAAAGAAGAAATAAACGAGAGGTAAAAGGACGTCGCATTTGGCGACGTCGTGCCTGCCAAATTAAATAGAGAGAGACCGAGACACCACCAATCGTGAACAGACTATTGACGACTTGTCCGATTACTGTATCCGTCCCAACGTATGTCACCCAACCGATGTGTAAAAGAAGCCAAAAAACAACGACTCCTAACCAATTCTGATACACGACGATCCCCCTCCTTTTTTAATCATAGTCCGTTTGTCCTATAGGTATATCGGTTCATCATTGCATTTTATTCACCTTTTTTTATTTTATTGGAATCTTTTTTTGACAAGATTACTCGTTTTAAACATAAGAAAAAACCGTGATCGCACCTAGCGGATTGAACACGGTTTAGTTGGAATGTATTCTAGTTCTTTAAATAGAACGTCGATTTTCTTCTGTCGACTCGATCGATTCGGTCAGACTGAGGGGTAATACGATGATGAAACGACTGCCTTTTCCTACTTCAGATTCCACATGAATAACACCCTCATGCTCTTTGACAATTTCCTTACAAATTGATAACCCGAGTCCCGTTCCACCGATTCGACGTGTATCGGAATTATCGACGCGATAAAATTTATCAAACAAGTGGGCAAAGGCATGATGCGGAATTCCAATTCCTTCATCTTTCACTTCAATGATGGCTTGATCGTCTTTCGTATCAATCCAGACGTCAACACGCCCACCATCCGGAGAGTACTTGATCGCATTGTTGATCAAGTTATTCATCAATTGTTTGATTCGGTCCTCATCTCCTAAAATGAACGGACGATCCGGACTAAGCAATTGCAAATGAAGATCGTGTCGTTCACTTGAAGCGTCGTATAAGGACATCACCTGTTCAGTCAGGCTAAATAAATCGAGATGTGCCATTTGGTATAACTGCCCACCTGACTGCATGCGCTGAACATCTAAAAAGTCCGTGACAAGGTTTGATAACCGTTCCGTCTCGTTATGAATCGTCGCTAGATATTTCTTCTGTTTCGAGTCATCGATTTCTCGATTCAACATCAATTCTGTAAAGCCGTAAATCGAAGAGAGCGGTGTCCGCAACTCATGCGACACGGTTGAGACGAGTTCTGTTTTGAGACGATCGGCTTCTGTTTCCCGGGTAATATCTCGTAAAACAAGAATGATTCCCTTCCATCCACCAACGACATCAATACGTTCCGCGTAGACTTCCAGATGAGCTGTGTTATTTCGAATATCAAATCGGACCTTTTCCGGTGAAATCTCACCGGAACGAATCAAATCTAGATACGTATTAAAAGCCTCGACATCATCCACCAACTGGCGCATCACATCGATGACATACTCACTCGACGGTAACGTCCGATCTACTGTGAATTCCGATTGAAGTTCTGGAATCAATTCAAACAATGGACGGTTGACGTATAACTCTCCATTTCCATCTTCAAGATAAATGATCGCTTCTCGGATGGAGTCTAACACTTGCTCAGTCTTTTCTTTTTCTTGACGCATTCCTTCATACGAACGCGTACGCAGGAGCGATAACGTCATCTGTTGCGCAAACTCGCGAATATCCGTCAACTGTTGCCCTTTATAGGCAGATTTATAACGAACCAGATAAATCGCTGCAATTAGTTCATGCGTTTCCGGATCTTCGATCGGAATCGTCACTTCATACGTGCTAAATGAATACGGATAGTCTTTTTGACGCGTGACTCGTTTTTCCGATTGGATAAATTCCATCTGCCGAACCGATCGATTGATGACGGACATCTCATCTTTCAGGAGAACTTTTAAATAATCCATCGTCATCCCATTCGTTGTCGCACCCATGAACGCTCCTTCTTCATAGAGCAATAGTGCACCGTACTCCGAAGAGGTGATATCGATCATCTTTTGAACGATTGCCGGATACGATTCGACGGTTTCGCGAACAGCAAGCGCCTCTGTCAGTTCGCTACGTAATCGGAGCTTTTCCTCATTCTTTTTCGTCGTTTGATAAGCTTCTTCGAGTTCTTCTTGTTGCGCCTGCAATTCTTCTTGTTGCGCGAGCAACTCTTCACTTTGCGCCTGCAACTCTTCATTTTTTCCTTGCATCGCATCCGTATGGGCATTCGTCGTCACGACCATCCGATTAAAGGCTGCGCGCAATAATCCGATTTCGTCTGGTCGCTGCTCGGCAGCTTTATCAATCTTAATTGGTTCTTTTCGAGCAAGTTTTTGATTATCATCAATCAAACGTAACAATTGCCGTGTCATCCGGCGAAGGAACGGGTGCACGAAGAGAAGGATGAAGGCAATGAGCACAACGATACTTGATATCCAAATCCATTGTGACTTTGCGACTTCACTCCGCAGTTCCCCGACAGCCGTTTCTTGTTGTTGGCTGAGATTCGTCCGGTATTCATCAAGTGCTGCAGAGGCTTTTTCAATGTCTGGTGTAATATCAATCGAACCATCGGCAGTTGGCTTTAATCGCCCTTGATCGACAAGACGCTCCGCAATCGGTAAAGAAAACAGACTATCCCCCTGTAAGAAGTCCTCATTGATCCGATTCGCCTTTTTCTCATTGACGTAAGACTGGGTCAACGGGAACAAGGCATCATAGTATAACTCATATAAATTCGTCATTTGCGCTGCGAATTCTTCTTCTTCATCCGTTTTTGCGTTTCGCATGAACCAATCCGTCTCACTTTTGATATCTGTTCGGAGCGCCTGAATCTCATCAAACCGTTCTTGGTTACCAAAAATGACGAATCCTCGCAATCCAAACTGGACGGTTTGCCAATTGTCCCACAAATCATTGGCCCGGCGATTTTGTTCACTGATCGTCTCGAGATTCTGTTTTGATGTTTCGATTCGTCCTTCCATATAGTCATAGACAAAGAACGAAGTAATCGATACTACGATCAGTACCGCATAAAAAACAGTCAGCAACTGCCGACCGATTCGTCGCCGAATCCAATTCACCATGAATGTATCCTCCTCATCATTCATCGAATGATGCTTTTTCATTTGTTTCTTTAAATATAATAGAAACGCTTTCGAAGCAACAGCTAGGATATACAAAAAAAGACCTTTTCTCGGAATGTACCCGAAAAAAGGTCTTTTTATCCGCTTATTTTTTTGCTTTCTTCACTGTCACAGAAGTCACAGGGCTCACTTGACCACGCGTATTCTTAACGTAGACAGAAAGCTTCGCTTTTGCTTTTTGCTTCGGAATTTTGACAGAATAGTTTCCTTTTGCAGAAACCGTTCCTTTTCCGATGACTTTTTTCTTCGCATCTTTTACATAAACACTTAATTTCTTTTCAGCTGTCCCGGTTACTTTCGTTTGTCCGGCATAGACGGATTTCACTTTCGGTGCTGCTGGGGCTGGTAGGACTTTTACGATCGTCGGTTTACTTGTGCGTTTAGCAATATCCGTCACTGTGACGATCAAGCTTGAACCACCGACTTGTTTTGGTAATTTCGCACTGAAGTGACCTTTTGCGTCGACTTTCGCTGTGGCGATTTTCTTTTGTTTTGCATCTTTGACAGTAACCGTACCGCCCGCAAGAGCTGTACCTGTCATTTTTGTTGCACCGGCAAGTACTGGTTTAACTTTTGGAGCTGCTGGCGCTTTTCCAGGAAGGACTTCTGTACGTTCTGACGTGATATCCAGTCCATTTGTGTAACGAATTGTTAGGACCGTACCTTTGTTTTGACGTGGAATCGTCACACTATATTTTCCGGATTTAGCTGTAGTAGAACCCAACTTCTTAGTGGACCATACTTCCACTTTTGTTCCGGTTTTAACCGTTCCTGTGACAGTCAGTTTATTATCATATACGTTGTTGACAGTTCCGTTCAGATTCAATTGCGAAATTGCCCGAGGAATACTGACTTTACCGTATCCTGAAACCGGACTGACATAGGCAGGAAACTTGAATTCAAGCTCTTCTCCCTCTTCTTCCTCAAACCAATCATTCGGATTTTCGAAAGCTAGTGGTTCTGCACTTTTTTGTAGAATTTGTTCGATTTGTTTAGGTGTTAGTTTAGGATTAAGTGACTTCAAGATTCCCGCAACAGCTGCGACGTGTGGTGAAGCCATACTTGTTCCATCCATATACACCGTATTTCCGTCTGGAATCAAACTCGCTACTTTTGAACCCGGTGCAACGACATCAAGGCCGACTCCATAATTCGAGTAATCTGAAACCATACCGAGCGTATTCGTCGCTCCAACAGAAATCGCATATTCTGAGTTTGCTGGGAACCCGACCATCATATCGTAGTCGTTTCCTGAAGCCGCAACGACCGTAACACCATGATCTGCTGCATATTTCATCATATAAGCCATCGTGCGGCTTTCACCGCCACCAAGACTCATATTGATGACTTTCGCTCCATGATCAACAGCATATTTAATTCCAAGTGCGATGGCATCCGTTTCTCCTTCGCCATTTGCATTCAATACTTTAACTGGTAAGATTTGTGCCGACTGATGAATCCCTTGGATCCCGTAATCATTGTTGATTGTCGCTGCGATGACACCTGCCACGTGTGTTCCGTGACCATTATCATCAATCGCGTCGCCATCTCCGTTTACGGAAACATAGTTCTTCTCATTCGCAATATCAACTTTCCCTTGTAAATCCTTTAAGCGATAATCAACACCTGTATCGATGACCGCAATTTTGACAGGTGCTAATTTTTTCCCACTAAATCGTTTTTGGAACTCCTCAAAACCAATTCCAACATTCGGGAACTGTTCGAAGACTGTTTTCTTATTGATGGCCCATTGGTAATCAAAATTGATATCACTTGTTGCTTTGTAAGTTTGAATCTTTTCCACATATTCGACTGCTGATGAGCGACCAATCGATTGCTTTAATGCTGACGCTGATTGTCCCTTCACCGTTGGATCTTCTGTCACTACAATGAAATCACCAGCTTTACCAAGCGGTAAACGCTCAACATCTGCTGATTGAATTCCAGCAATTTTCATCGAACTGACTGTTTTCCCTGGCTTTAACTTAACGATGAATCGCGTAGTTTCTTTTGACTGAATGTTCATCCCTAATGTTCCGAACGTATCGTCTAACGTACTGCCGCTCATCTCAGATATCTTCATTTTTTTGGCATATCCATCGATTTCTTCTGCAATCACAGCAGGCGATGCATCGCGTGATAATGTATAAAGACGGTCAACGGCTTGTTGATCTGTCTTTGTCAGCGTGTACGATGTTCCACGTACGAGTGCCTCCATTGCAGGTTTCAATGTTTTTAAATCTTCGTACGCTTGTTGACGCTTATCTTTATTGAAAAGAAGCGTTTTGACAACGTAAGGCGATGTTTTGTAATAAAGCGACGTCAAGGCACGACCTGCGTCCGATTGACTCAATACCTGTTTTTGGATCGAGTGCATAAGAGCAAGCATTGGTTTTTCTTCTTTTGTTTGTTTTAATGCTTCTTCTGCCATACAGCTAATATCACTGATTGGCTCATATTCGACAGCTAATTTGACGTTATTGTATGTCAGCTTAACGTTTGCTGCTTTTGTCGTTTTCCCCTCTTCGATGTTCGGGTAATATTCGACTTTGACATAATACGGTCCATCCCATGCATATGGAACGGCTAATTTTGTCGTTGCTTTTTCATTCGGTTCTGCTTCTGTCCGGTAACGATCAAATGTATCATCTTCAGCTGCCATCGCTTCGCTCGGGTAAGCTGTCACTTGAACAGGTTGATCCGTATCGATTGATAACTCAAAGTGTGACGCTGTTTTTTCTACACCTGCTTCATGATTGACACGGTACCAATATGTATTTTTTTCTTCCATTCCGGTCTTAAGTGTCGTTTCTTGTCCTGCTTGTAAAAGTGTTGCGCTTGCAAGAGCGGTCTCCGCTTTTGCAGTAGTTGGTCCTACGCCGAGCGTTAAAACTAAACAGCTCAGCATGACCCAAATCATCAGTTTCTTCACACATGCTCCTCCTTCAAAATGGATATACTTTAATTTGATTATAAACAGTATATGGATAAAATGGATAATTAATTTATAGTGAAATCTTACAATTTTGAAAGAAAGACGCATCATGTTCTAAAGAACACGATGCGTCTGACTCCATTCATTTAAAATCTGCTACATATTCGCCGTATCCTTCTTGTTTCAAGTCCTCTTTCGGAATAAAACGTAAGGCGGCTGAGTTCATACAATACCGAAGCCCTGTTGGCTCTGGACCATCCGAGAAGACGTGTCCAAGATGGGCATTTCCATGTCGACTTCGGACTTCCATCCGTTTCATGCCGATTGAAAAATCACTTTTCTCAATGATATTACCTGGCTCAAGTGGTTTCGTAAAACTCGGCCATCCTGTCTTCGAATCATATTTATCATTTGATGAAAACAGTGGTTCTCCAGAAATCAGATCGACATAGATCCCGTCTGCTTTCAAATCGTGATACGGATTATCAAACGCTGGCTCCGTTCCATCCTCTTGTGTCACTTTATACTGGATGGCGGTTAATTTCTTTTTGATTTCTGCGTCTGATAATTTTGGATAGGTTGGAAGATCGAGTTTGGGTTGATCATTCCAGTAGCGATCGATGAAGTCGTCGCGTCCAGAAGCTGCCCGGTAAAACTTATATTTCTTCTCACTCTTCAAATAGTAATCCTGATGGTATGCTTCCGCTTCATAAAAAGGACCTGCCGCAATCAACGGTGTGACGATTTTATCATCGAAGATCTGTTGTTTCTCTAAATCCTGTTTCGATTGTGCTGCGATTTCTTTTTGTTTCTCATTCGTATAGAAAATCGCCGTTGTATAAGACTCACCACGATCGACGAATTGACCATCTGCATCCGTCGGATCAATCTGGCGCCAGTAGACATCTAATAATTGCTTGTACGAGATGACGTTCGGATCAAACGTGATCAATACCGTTTCCCGATGACCTGTCGTCTCCGCTGACACTTGATTATACGTCGGATTTTCAACATCACCGCCCGTATAACCAGAAATGACGGACTTGACTCCTTTTAATTCTTCGAACGGGGGCTCCATACACCAGAAGCATCCTCCAGCTAAAATCGCTGTCTCTTCCGGTCGATAACTCAATTCCTTACTGCCACTTGATTTTGCTTGCTGTTGCTGGAACACGAAGTATCCCCCGACCATGATGACGATGAGACCGATGACTGATAAAATCGTCCACATTCGTTTCTTCATCTCCCTTCGCCTCCTTTATTTAGCTTACGTCGCATGACGTCGATTGGATGTTCTTTTATTTAACTGTACCGCGCTAATACCGTCTTGTCGTAGCATGTGCTCAAAAGAAGCACATTCAATACTATGTAGAGTTCTTGTGTGTTTCTCCACAAAAAAAAAGAGCCTCATATCGACTCTTTTCGAAAATTAACCTTTTTGAATCCAGAATTTTAGGACGCTTGCTTCTTCTTCATGTTTGACGAGTGCATGACCACCTGATGTCGCCCACGCCTGAAGATCGTTTTTTGCCCCTTTATCCGTTGCATGGACTTCAAGGATTTGACCTGATTCGAGTCCAGCGATGGCTTTTTTTGTTTTTACGATTGGCATCGGACAAGCAAGTCCTTTTGCGTCGAGTACGAGTTCTGATTTCATGTTGTATTCCTCCTGAATGATTTGATGTTCGTTATGCATCGGCTTAGCGTACCGCACAGCGGTTCGGTCCGACTTCCATTTCCCGTTGTGTTTCAAGATCGGGTGTCTGTTTCCCCATGTTTGTTTCACGGATATCTTGATACGCGTTCGGTTGTGGCGGCAGGTTCTCTGTGACCATTTTCCGGAATGTTGCTTCATCGTCGATGTTGAGACCATGATTGTTCGCAAGCAAGATGCTTAATTTTTCCGCTACACTACCATCCGTGTTCAATTCTTCAATGATCATGAAATGTGCCGGTAAGACGATGAGTTCTGGTGAAAGATCACGATACGTGTTGTAGAGCGAATCGCGTAAGTCACCGACCCAGTCTTCCGCGAGACCGGCTAAATCCGGACGACCAATCGAGTCGATGAACAAGATATCACCTGTCAATAAATAACGCTGATCGACGATGAATGAAGTCGATCCAATCGTATGTCCCGGGGAATAAAGAGCGCGTACTTCAATCGCTGTATCCCCCACTTGAACCGTACTACCGTCTTCAAGTGGTGCATAATCGAATGTGACATCCGACGCATCTTTTGGCGGCAACCAGTATGTCGCGCCTGTTTTTTCGGCGATGTCGCGTCCTCCAGAAATATGATCCGCATGAAGATGTGTATCAAATACATGCTTAATCGTGACGTTGCGTGATGCGGCATAATCCAAATACACATCCGTCATTCGTGTCGCGTCGATGAGTACGGCCTCTCCTTCTGAGATGACCATATACGAGAGACACCCTTTACCGATTCGGACGAACTGAACGACTTCGCCTTGATCAGTTCCTGTTTCGTTCAGCGTTCCGATTGAAATCGGTTCTAGATGTTCACTCCATGCTTTCATGCCGCCTGACAGATACGATACGTCTCGTCCTGCTTCTTCTAGCATATCGGCGACGAAAATCGATGACCCTTCTTTTGCGCAAACGACGAGAACATCCTGATCCGTCGGAAGCTGATCGAGAATCTCCTCGACACCATCCAACAATTCAAAATACGGAATGTTGAGGTACTTGAAGTTCCCTCCTTCGATTTTCCAATCTTGAAACGCATCCTCATTCCGGACATCTAAGATGAACAGAGACTCACTTCCAATGATTTTTTTTGTAACTTGTGCGGCTGTCATTGCTTGTGCCATATCTACTCGTTCCTCCTCTACTTTACGCTGTTGTATTATTTCGCTGAAACGAGTGTCGTCGTCTCAGACGCCCATTCCTGCATACCCGGTACGACATTGTGGATCGTATACCCCTTGTCACTGAGCTGTCGGCATGCCATGTCACTTCGGCTACCTGTCCGGCAGATGACATAAATCGTCTGATTTGAATCCAATTCTGCATGGCGTGTCTCCAGTTCGCCTAACGGAATATTGATGGCTCCCGGTACATGGGCGAAGGCATATTCTGCTTGTTCACGAACATCAAGCACCGTGATCGAGTCGTCTTGGCGTGCTGCTTCGACTGTTGCGTTGTCGACGGTTTGAGCGAATGCTGCTGGTTCCGTGACATCACCTGTTGATTTCCGAACGTAATGACGGAGTACTTCGCCTTCTTCGATCGTGCCTAAATAATGATTGCCGGTGCTGTTTGCCCAGGCACGGAGATCTGCAGTTGATCCTTTATCCGTCGCCTGGACTTCTATGACTTGTCCCGGTTCTAACATCTTGATCGTTTTTTTCGTCCGAACGATCGGCATCGGACAAGCGAGACCTTTAGCGTCCAATACGATATCTGATTTAATCCTAGTCATACAATCCGCTCCTTTACGGTATGGGGTATTATTTCGTTTCGCCTTCGTACGACATCATGCCGCCATCCATGTTCGTCACGTCATATCCTTGTCCTTCGAGATATGTCGTTGCGCGACCACTGCGCGCACCAGAACGGCATACCATGACATACTCTTTTTTCTTGTCGAGTTCGTTCATCTTGAATTCAATCAATCCGAGTGGAATATGGATCGCTCCCGGAATCATTCCTTCTTTGACTTCATCGACTTCCCGGACATCAATGACTTTCAGTTGTTCACCACGTTCGATTTTTTCCTGTACTTCTGTTGCTGTCATGCGTTTCATGTTCAATTCCTCCTCTTGATTCGATTCAGCGCCAGGCATTCACTCCGCCACGGACTTCCGTGACATTTGAATAACCGGCTTTTTTTAGTACTTTAACGGCTTGTTTGCTTCGCATCCCGCTTTGACAGATGACGAGCACTTCTTTGTCTTTCGGGATTTGATTCAGTTGACTGTTTAGCGTTTGTAACGGAATGTTCTTAAATCCTTTGATGTGATTGCCTTTGAATTCTGCCGGTGTCCGAACATCGAGATAAAATCGTTTGCGGTCGTTTAGTAACGGCTTCAGTTCCGTGGTCGACACTTGCTTGACGCCTTTTGTTGGGGCGAACATCTTATAAGCGAGATAGCCGACGACGAGCAACAAGATAATCGATCGTACATCCATGCGTCATTCCTCCTTCAGATCATTAGATGAATAGATTGACGTTTCCGTTCTCCGCATCGGCGAGGTAGGCGGCAACACCTGCATACTCAATCCCATCGTGTAATTCTTCCTGTTTCAAACCGAGTAAATCCATCGTCATCGTACAGGCGACGAGTTTGACATCCTGTTCTTTCGCTAATTCGATTAAGTCTGGAAGTGGCATCGCATTGTGCTTCTTCATGACGTTTTTAATCATTTTTTGACCTGCACCACCGAAGTTCATTTTCGAGAGTGGCATCTTATCAGCACCGCGTGGCATGAACTTACCGAACATCTTCTCAAGGAATGTTTTATCCGGCTGGATCGGTTCATCCTTACGCATCGCATTCAAACCCCAGAAGGTATGAAAAATCGTGACTTCGTGATCGTATGCGGCTGCACCGTTGGCAATGATATAAGCTGCCATGACTTTGTCGTACTCTCCACTAAATAAAACGATGGTTGTTTTTTTCGTATCTGACATGAACGTAATTCCTCCAATCACTTACCTTAAGGGGTATATTAATTCGTAAAAATTTTTTATCTGCTTTTCATTAAGAGTTGAACGGCTTCTGCAACGGCTTGTTCATGATTTTCCGTCGCATCATCCTGACGGACACAGTCGATCAAGTTCTCACTGACGACAAGACCAATGACACGATCGATTGCACTACGTGTCGCACTCAGTTGTGTGACGACATCCTTACAGGACGCCTCTTCTTTCATCATTCGAACGATACCGTGGATTTGTCCTTCAATCCGATTCATCCGATGAATGATGCGATCTTCATAACCGTTTTCCATATGAAGTTCATCTCCTTTTTTGAATGTGACATACGTCATATCTCGTTGGTACATTTCATACAATAATACCTATAGGGGTATAAGTCAACGAAAAAGATTTCCGATTTTGTCGCCATTGTAGAACGTCCGGAAATCTTTTTGCATTTAACCTTTCCAATTCGCCTGTAAAAAAGTGATCCAATGTTCTGCTAGGCGAGTCGGCATCTTCTCTGGTAACAGATAACGAAACGTTCGTTTAGAAATCCCTTTCGCATGAAGCGTAAAGGACTCGGACGGGAAAGACGTGACGAGTCGTTCCGACAATGCTGCAATGCCACTCCCATTAAAAACAAGTTGACGCACTAAATAGTTGGCATCGACTGTAATCTTTCGTGCGGGAACGATCGACGAAGCATCTAGCCAACGATCGAGCGCATAGCGGGAGGCAGATCCTTCTTCGCGAACGATCCACGTTGCATCGTTTAACGAAAGGTGGGACGCACCCATGATGTGCAGTTGATCTTTTGCAAAGACGATTTGTTTGACCCCATCAAGTGTCAGTTCTCCTTCGATCATCCCGAGATCAATATCACGATGTCTTAAGGCTGCTGCCACTTGATCGTGATTCATTAATTGGATATCTAGTGATACCTCGGGATGAGCGCTTGAAAACAGATGAATCATGTCATCGAGCAACATTTCGTGAATCGTATGCGTTGCTCCTATCCGTAAGGTTCCGCGGAAGACACCTTCCGATTCATCCAGCTGGGACTGCATCTGTTCGAGTTGGAATAGAATTTCTTTTGCATGGCGATAGACAATCCAGCCCATTTCCGATACCTCGACCCCTATTGTGAATGAATCACGTATTAACAATGAATGTCCGATCTCTTCTTCTAGTCGTTTGACGTGAACACTGACCGTCGGTTGCGACAGAAATAACTGTTCCGCTGTTTTCGTAAAGTGACGTGTTTCAACGAGTGTGACGAACGTTCTGAGTTCAGTTAATTTCAACAATACCCCTCCTTATTACATTTCATAATCATTTATATATAATTAATTCATTTTTATAATCTTGTATTCCTCTTTCATACTCAAGGTATCACGTATTAGAAAGAAGGACTGTTTCATGATATATATCTCATTTATGTTATTAGGAGCAACCATCGGCATACTCTCCGGCTTTTTCGGAATCGGTGGCGGCATCATCCTGACCCCACTTTTATTGATTCTCGGCTATGAAGCCAGCACCGCGATTGTCCTCAGTCTGTTGCTGACACTCGGATCGACTGTGACCGGCACGCTTTCACATCTTCGATTAAAAACATTCCGTTTTCGTGATGCCGGGATTATTGGTCTGTCCGGCATCATCGGTTCTGCGTTGATCACACCAATTGTCTTTTGGCTCGAGCGTCATGCTGGTGCTGATGTCGTATTATCGAGTCTCTACATCGTTTTACTGATTGGTTTTTCGATTCAGTTCCTTCGTCCCCGTTCCAAGGAACGTCCGTCTTTTCCGGTCTATGATGCTTCGATCGTAAAGCTCGCCGTCATCGGACTTGCTGCCGGAATCCTCTCGTCATTGATGGGGGTCAGCGGTGGATTCTTGTTGACGCCTCTCTTGCTCGGATGGGTTCGTTTTCCGCTCAAACAAGCAATCGGAACGAGTATCGCCTCTGCGACATTGATTGTTCTTGGAGGAGTGACGAGTTATATTGCTTCCGGAACCAGCGCTCCGTTATCACTCGGGATTGCTTTAATCATCGGTGCGTTCATCGGCTCACCACTCGGTGCTTCACTTTTGCATCGCTTCAATGAACCGTTCGTTCAAAAGACGTTAGGAATCTTTTATGGTGTTGTCGCCTTAAGCGTCATCGTAAAAGTGTTCGGTCTTCCCTATCTGTCACTCGTCTTACTCGCTTTGTTCACACTCAGCCTGTTAAGCGTCTTCGGTTACCGGATTCTTAAAACGGTCTAAATGAAAAAGCAGCTGACACATCGTCAGCTGCTTTTGTGCGTGCTTAATGATTAACGTACGCTTTCTTCTTTGATTTTTTGTGGTTTCATGATTTTTGCTTCTTTTTTCTGACGCATGCGTTCTGCATTCATTAGTCCCCCTAACATCAGGACGACAGCAGATAAATAGAACCATGTCATCAAGACGATGATTCCGGCAAGCTGACCGTAAAGACGATCGTAACTCCCGAACTCGGCATAGTAAGAGAAGAATTCCGAAACGACTTGCCAAGCGATCGTCGCAAAAATGGCTCCAGGGAGTACTTGACGAACCGTCAGTCGGACACTCGGTAAAATCCGATACAATAAGATGAAAAAGACAAGTAAGAACAACGTCCCGAGTCCCCAGCGGAATAAGAACCAGATCCACGAATAGTTCGTCACGAAATCAGCGACGATTGCAAAGTGGTTGATGAAACGCCGTGTTAACTTTTCTGAAATCGGAACAATCAATGAAATCGGTAAGATGATCATCATCCCGATCGTAAAAGCGAAGTCTTGCAACAGTCCGCGCCAAAATGGCGCTTTTCGTGTCACTTCGAGCGCATCGTTCAGCGAGCGGACAAGTGACTGGACCGACATCGAAGCAAGCCAAAAGGCGGCAAGGAAACTGATCGAGGCAAGTTTAAAGCCGCCTTGATCAAAGATTCCAACGACGTTCCGCTGAATCAAATCGTACGTCTCTGCCGGAGCAAACGGTCGAATTAAATCCAGCACGTTATCGGACGTAAACGGTAAGAACGAGACGATCCCAACTACGAATAATAAGAACGGGAATAAGGACAACATCAAATAATAGGCGAGCTGAGCCGATTTATCAAAAAAGGCTTCACCAAAAAAACGGGCAAATACAGGTTTGATTAAAGACATACAAATTTCCTCACTTTCAACTAATTCTCTACACTATCCCCCATTTCATACCTCCTTTAAACTTTTGGAAGTCTTTTGAACTTATAACAACCTTATACATCATTCAAGTTTGGCGCTTCGGTTCTGCGCGGGGTACACTAGGAACAGAGATTGTATCGTGCTTGTTTTTTAGAAAGGATTTCGATTCGTGTACTCACTCATTCAAACCGAAGCAGAACGCTTCTTTACTTCTTATATAGAGCAATACCCCGAAATGGCCGGACGTCAGCAAGAAGTCATCCGGTCGATTGAAACGACAGGAACGTACGAACAGACGGCTTCCGAGCTCGCGTTCGGCGCGAAGCTCGCTTGGCGGAACAGTAACCGATGTGTCGGACGTCTCTTTTGGGAACAACTCCATGTCTTTGACGCGCGGGATGCATTGACCGTCGAAGCGGTCCGCGACGCGTTATTTGAGCATATCCGGTTCGCGACGAACGAGGGACGAATTCGCTCGACGATCACGATTTTCCATCCGACACGTGTCCGGCTGCATAATCACCAACTGATCCGCTACGCTGGTTACGAAACCGCAGCAGGAATCATCGGCGATCCGGCTTCGATCCAACTGACGCGACAATGTGAAGCACTTGGCTGGACCGGAGCGCGTACCCCCTTTGATATCCTGCCCCTCTTGATTGAACTCGATGGACAAGTCAGCCTGCATCCGATTCCAGATGAGCTCGTGCTCGAAGTCAGCATCACACATCCTGACTTTGACCTGTTCGGTGGTCGCGAAGTCCGCTGGTATGCTGTGCCGATGATTGCCGACATGCAGCTTGAGATCGGTGGCATCGTCTATCCGTGTGCTCCGTTCAACGGATGGTACATGGGAACAGAGATCGGTGCCCGTAACCTCGCTGATACGGATCGTTACGATCTGTTACCGCTCGTCGCGACACAACTCGGTCTGAATACCTCGCGTGAACGTTCGCTTTGGAAAGACCGAGCGCTCGTCGAACTGAACGTTGCCGTACTCGAATCGTTCGAACGCGCCGGTGTGACGATTGTCGATCACCATACGGCTGCGAAACAATTCGCTCGTTTTGAAAAAAACGAAGCCGCGTGTGGTCGTGATGTCACCGGGGAATGGTCCTGGCTCGTGCCACCGATGAGTGGGGCAACGACGCATATGTTCCATAAGGATTACGACCCAGAAATCAAACGACCGAACTTCTTTCCAAAATCAACACAGACGGCACCTGTGACCGGCTGTCCGTTTCACCAAGGAGCATTGAAATGAATTATGTCGAACAGTTACGTCAAAAAATCGGTCATGACCCAGTCATTCTAGTCGGCTCCGTCGTCCTCGTCGTACAAAATGAACACATTTTGCTCGAACAACGGAACGAAGCACAAGCTCGCTTTGGTTTACCAGGCGGATTGATGGAATGGGCCGAATCACCGGAAGAGACCGCGCGTCGAGAGCTTAAAGAAGAGACTGGCTTAGAGGTGGAACGATTAACGTTACTCAATGTCTACTCCGGTCCGCAATACGTGACGACGTTAACGAACGGAGACATCTTTCAAAGCGTCACCCTCGCCTATATCGGTGAACATCCGATCGGAATGTTAAAACAAAGTGATGAGAGTATCAAGCTCCAGTTTATCCCGCTTGATGACTTACCTGATCACTTAGTCGGTTCTCACGCTCGAATGATTGAAGACTACAAAAACCGCCGCTAAATGAATAGCAGCGGTTTTTGTTTATAGCGACTGACGCATGATGTATTGTTTCAAATCCCGCTGAGTCCACCCTTCAGAACGTAATGCCTCCCAAACCTGCACATCTGTTGATTGATAATGGTAGGTCGTTCCCGGTAAACGACGGACGACTTCTGTGGCATGTCGTGCTTTTTGTTCTGCTGGACCTACGACTGACAAGAGAGATGATCCGGCTACTGCCACTACACTTGCTTCTAATTGGTAATAATCCGTTTGTAATTGCTGCATGACATGAGGATCTTGCTGCCAGATGTATTCTCCTTGTCCATGGTATTGTTTTAAAAACTCCACTTCTTCGATCGTCGGCAGAGCGACCTCTTGACGTTCATCCGTTAAATGAAAATAACCGATTTCTCCAACAATCGTGTAGTGAAGCGATTCATACAAGCGAATTGCCGGATCGTTCCCTTGAATGACTTCAAGCATCAGACCATCCATTCCGATTTCTTTAGCATGGCTCAGTTGTGCTTGATACAAGGCTTTCGCGATCCCAAGACGACGATATTGTGGTGAAATCCCCAGTCCCCCACACCGCATGATGCGTTGACCCTCGATCTCCTTCCAACCGTTCAGCCAGAGACCGACCGGTATTTCTCCATGATAGGCAACGAATGAATGCTCCAATTGGTTCCCGTCTCGTTCGATGATGCGCTCTTGGAATTCTGCTTCCGATAAGTGCAGTGGAATCAAATAATCTTGGAATCCATCCTGCATCGCTTTGTACGCCGTTTTTACGCCAGGTGCGCGTTGAATATGAATCATCGAAAAACCTCCTTTTCCACTGAGCTGTTTCGCTTTCGTTCGCCTCATTTCCTGCATACAAAAACACCCTTGTCGCCAAGGGTGTTAGTCGATTCATTGATGGAGTTTCGAACGCTTGCGTCCATATCCGAAGTACAACAGTAATCCAATGGCTGTCCAGACAAAGAAGGCAATCCACGTGAATGGTTGTAAGTTGAACATAAGCATGATACAAGCAAGGACTGACAAAATCGGTAAGACTGGGACGAACGGAACCTTAAAGGCGCGCTTCAAATCGGGACGCGTCCGGCGTAGGACGATGACCGCGATCGAGATGAGCGAGAAGGCTGCCAATGTTCCGATGTTGATCAATTCAGCAAGTGTACCAAGCGGCACGAATCCAGCGATTAAACCAGCAGTCGTTCCGAGAATCCAAGTCGCTTTAACTGGTGTGTGTGACTTTTCATTGACGTCTGAGAAGACTTTCGGTAATAATCCGTCACGGCTCATCGCGAACAAGAGACGGACGAGACCAAATGTCATGACGAGGATGACCGTCGTCATACCAACGATGGCTCCTAAGTCAACGAATCCAGCGACCCAGTCTTGCCCAGCCACTTTTAAGGCAAGGGATACTGGGCTATCAACACCTTCAAACTGTTTGAATGGAACGATTCCGACCATGATAGCAGAGACGACGACGTACAAAACGGTAACGATCGCAAGCGATCCTAGAATCCCAATCGGTAAGTTACGTCCCGGGTTTTTGACTTCTTCTGCTGCCGATGTGACGGCATCAAATCCAAGATAAGCGAAGAAGGCAATCGCTGATGCTTGCAAGACACCGCTCATACCGAACGGCGCAAACGGCTTGTAGTTGCCTGGTTCGATATACCAGATCCCGACGACGATGAACAAGACGACGACGGCAACTTTGACGAGTACCATGATGTTGTTGACGCGTTTTGTTTCTTTAATCCCAAGCGAAAGCAAGAGCGTGATGACCATCAGAATCAAGAACGCTGGTAAGTTAAAGAACGTTTCGCTTCCTGGTACAGCACCTGGAGCAGCTGTTAAAGCTGTCGGTAAATGGAGACCAAAGCCTGCTAACAGTGACTGGAAGTACCCTGACCAGCCGGTCGCAACGGCACTCGAAGCGAGTCCGTATTCTAAAATGAGACACCAGCCGATGATCCAAGCTACGACTTCCCCAATCGTTGCGTATGTATACGTATATACACTACCTGAGACGGGAATCATCGACGAGAATTCAGCATAACAAAGGGCTGCGAGCGCACAGACGATAGCGGAAATAATAAATGAGATCGGTAAAGCAGGTCCTGCATAAAGAGCGCCCGTTCCTGTCAGAACGAAAATCCCGGTACCGATGATGGCACCGATTCCAAGTAAAATAAGGTCAAACCCTGATAAGTGACGTGCCAGTTTGGAATGTTGTTTCATGTCCATCATCACACTGACATCTTTCTTGCGAAGCAAACTCATGTTTCATCCTCCGAACTTTTCTCTTTTTTCTGAATATTCAAATCATTGAGGTAATTGACTTTCTTATCATAACAAACGATGTCAGGTTCGATAAGTCTTTTTTTCTGTATTTTTTCACAAAGTGGTCAAACCACTTTTGTGAAAATGCGACAACGCTTTGATGCGTCAACGCAAAAACACCCTTTCCTCAAAATGAGAGGAAAGGATGTACTCGTATTACGGACGATCGTTTGGATGATCGAGGTTAGGACCTTTATGATCATCTGGATCGATCGGGTAATCATCTTGCTGTGCTAAATCGTTTTCTGGCAATGCACCTTTTGGTGTACCATGTGTCGTCTCATCTGTTGAAGAAGAGCGCGCTGAACGTGGTGCACGATCTGGTGTGACATCATCTGCTGCTTGTGAAGCTGCACCTTTTGCTGCATCTTTCAAGCTCGGTGATGAAGAAGTCGATGCTGACTTACTTGGAAGGTTCGATGTGTCAACTTCCGTGTTCTCTGCTTTCTTTTGCAGACGATCGAGGTAACGCGATGCATTATCACGTCCACCGAGACCAAAGGCAAGACCGAACGCAAGCGCAAGTGCTCCCAAGATCAAGATGAAGGCTGAGTTGACGATCGTATCAGCAACACCCAATTGATCAAGTGCCATGAAGACAGCAAGTGCAAGGATTGCATACTTCGCAACGCTTGAGAGGACTTTTAGTTCAGAGTTACCGAACAGGCTGTCCATCGTACGTTTGACGAGGTTGCTGACGATGATCCCGATTGCGAGAATGATGATCGCTGTCAGGACGCTCGGTAAGAACGCAAGGACGGCGCGACCGAGGTCGACCATGAAGTCAAGACCAATCAAGTTGAAGGCTTCGACGACGAAGAGAACGACGATGACGATCTCAACGAGTGCACCAACGATCGAAGCTGGTGATGTAGAAGCTTGGTTTGCATCCCACGTACCGATTTTCAAGTGACGTGTCAGGTTGTTGAAACCAAGACGTGATAAGAGATCCGTCACGAATTTCTTAACGAAACGTCCGACGTAAAGACCGACAAGAATCAGTACGACACCAACGATGATGTTTGGAATCATACCGAGGACATCGTTCAACATGTTGATCGCTGGTCCTGTGATTCCTTTAATGTTCAATTGATCAAGTGCTGAAATCGTGATTGGAATCAGAATCAAGATGAAGACGACTGTTCCGAGAATCGACGAAAGTGATTTCGCATCTTTTTGATCCGTTGACCCGAGGTTGAAGCGAGCTGCGAATTTATCTGTTCCAACAGCATGAAGGAAATTCGTCACGATATCGCGGACGATTTTCGCTACGAGGAAGCCGACGAAGAAGATGGCTGCCGCAGCAATCAAGCGTGGAATGAATCCAAGGAATGACGATAACAATTGGCTGAACGGTTGTGAGACACTCTCAATGTTCAAGGCACCGAGTACACCCGGTAGGAACAGAAGCAAGACGAGGTAGAAGACGATCTCCCCTGCTACTTTTGGATAAGCTGAAAGATCCGTCTGACCTTGAAGCATCTTGTTCGAACGTACTTTGTCGTTCGCCATCAGCTTCGTTCCTGCTTTGACGATGATCATGCGGAGAACGACCGCGATGACGTATGCCAAGAGAAGGATGAGAGCTGCTTTCAAGATATTCGGGATTGCCGCGAGTAATGTACTCATCGTATCCGCAAGTGGTCCAGCAATGATGTTCAGATCAAGGATGTTGAAGACCAAGATAAGAACGAAGACCATGAGAACCCAGAAGACGACGGTCCCGATGATTTTTTCAGGTGTCCACTTTTTCTTCTTTGGTGGCGTACCCTCTTTTTGAGGTGACAACTTGTTGACGACCCCAGACTTCTCTAACGCTTTTTGAACTCCGTTCGCGATCAGCTTGGCAATGAGCCATCCAATCAAGAAAATGATGATCGCTCCAAGCAAGTTGCCGAGTGATCCGAGAATGCCGTTCAAGTTCAACGACGTTCCGTTCCAAATGTTATTCATCCTGCCACACTCCTTCACCTAAATAAAATTATATATTTCTGACACTTCTTTAATTTCCCCAGCTAAAGGATTTATTAAACCCTTGTCCGTACCAGAATGTGGCGTTTCTTGTTTCTCCTACAAAAAACTGGATGTTTACTATATGTGAGGATACACTGCTACAACAATCATTTCGTAAAAAAGCAGTATCGTCTAAATGACGACACTGCCTTATATCAAACGACTTCTTTTTCAGAGAATTGACTGTTGTACAGATCCGCATAAAAACCATCTGCCTCGAGCAATTCTTCGTGTGTTCCCTGTTCGATGACACTTCCTTGATTCATGACAAGAATCAAATCGGCATCCTTGATCGTTGAGAGACGATGGGCAATGACAAAGCTCGTCCGCCCTTCCATCAAGCGACGCATCGCTTGCTGGATGAAGACTTCCGTCCGTGTATCCACACTAGAGGTCGCTTCATCGAGAATCATGATCGGAGGATCGGCAAGAACGGCCCGAGCGATCGTCAACAACTGTTTCTGACCTTGCGAGATGTTCGAGGCTTCCTCATTCAAGACCGTATCGTACCCGTCCGGCAACGTCCGGATGAAGTGATCAGCGTGCGCCGTTTTGGCTGCGGCGATGATTTCCTCCTCGGTCGCTCCACTCTTACCGTAAGCAAGATTATCCCGGATCGTACCGTTGAAGAGCCACGTATCTTGTAAGACCATCCCGAACGTCGTCCGTAAGTCTTCGCGTGACATCTCGCGGGTATCGATGCCGTCAATCCGAATCGTCCCCCCGTTCAACTCATAAAAGCGCATCAATAGATTGATCATTGTCGTCTTACCGGCACCCGTCGGTCCAACGATTGCGACGGTTTGTCCCGGTGAGACATCGATGTTCATGTCCTCGATCAAGAGATCGGTTCCGTAACCAAAATCAACGTGTTCGAACGCGACCGCCCCTTCAGCCTGCGTAAGACGGTGTGTCGTCACTTCCTTGATTTCTTCTTCTTCGTCCAGTAATTCGAAGACACGTTCCGCTGCTGCGACCGTCGATTGGACGATGTTCGCGATGTTCGCCGTCTGTGTGATCGGTTGCGTGAACTGGCGTGTATAGGTGATGAACGCTTGAATATCCCCGATCGAGATCGCCCGTTGCGTGACGAGAATCCCGCCGACGATACTGATCAAGACGTAACTGATGTTCCCGATGAACATCATCATTGGCATGATGATCCCGGAGATGAACTGTGCTTTACGTCCTGCTTCATACAACTCTTCGTTGACGGCATCAAACTGCTCGACCGCTTTGCGTTCATGTCCGAACGCCTTGACGACCGAGTGTCCGGTATACATCTCTTCGACGTGTCCGTTCAATTGTCCAAGCGTCCGTTGTTGATCGGCAAAGTATTTTTGGGACCGTTTCAAAATCGGACGGATCGCAAAAATCGAGACCGGTAATGAGACAAGTGAAATCAATGTCAGAATCGGACTAATCGTCAACATCATGATCAGAATTCCGACGATTGTCACAATTGAGGTGATGAACGATGTCACACTTTGTTGTAACGTACTCCCGATCGTATCAATATCATTCGTCACGCGGCTGAGTGTCTCCCCGTTCGGACGACCATCGTAATATTTCAATGGCAGGCGTTCGAGTTTATGATTGACGTCTTCGCGTAAATCGTAGACTGTTTTTTGAGCGATACCTGACATCAAATACTGTTGCAAGTAATTGAACAGACTACTGATGATATACAGTCCAGCCAGCCAGAGCAGGATTTGTCCGATTTTCGTGAAATCGATCGCTGCTCCCGGTACACCTTGGAACTTCGCATATGCCCCTTCAAACAATTCCGTAATTGCCGTTCCCATGATTTTCGGACCGGCAATCATGAAGACCGTACTGAGGATGGCTGCAAGGAAAACACCAACGAGTGCCGTCCGACGCGGACGCAGATACCGAAGCAGACGACGGAACGTTGCTTTGAAATCCTTTGGTTTTTCTCCGAGCATCATCATATTTCCGCCACCGGGACCACCAGGCGGAGGACCGCCGGCAGGTCGTTTTTTCTCACTCATGCGATTTCCTCCTCTGATAGTTGTGATTTAACGATTTCTTGATAGACGGCATTGTCAGCAAACAATTCATCGTGCGTTCCGATTCCAGCGACTTTCCCTTCATCCAGGACGATGATTTGATCGGCATCGATGACGGTGCTGACACGTTGAGCGACGATCAAGACGGTTGCATCGCGTGTTTCTTCCCGTAACGCTTTTCGAAGTGCCGCATCAGTTTTAAAGTCGAGCGCTGAAAAACTGTCATCAAAGACATATAAATCTGGTCGACGAACGAGTGCTCGCGCAATCGACAACCGTTGTTTTTGCCCACCGGAGACGTTCGACCCACCTTGTTCGATCCGTGCTTCGTAACCGTCCGGCATCCGTTCGATGAAATCGGTCGCTTGTGCGATTTGCGCTGCATGCGCGACTTCTTCGTCTGTCGCGTCCTCTTTCCCGAAGCGAATGTTTTCCGCGATCGTCCCCGTGAACAGTAACGCCTTTTGGGGAACGAAGCCGATTTTCGACCGCAGTTCCTCTTGCGGTACATCCTGGCTATCGACACCGTTGACCCGGATGCTCCCTTCCGTCACGTCATAAAAACGAGGAATCAAATTGACGAGCGTTGATTTACCGGAACCCGTTCCGCCGATCACAGCCGTCACTTCACCTGGTCGTGCCGCAAAGCTGATGTCGGATAAGACAGGTGTCTCAGCTCCTGGGTAACGGAACGTGACACGATCAAAGACGAGCGTTCCTTTTTCACGGTCAGCGGTTTGTGTACCTTCATCTGTCATCGTCGGAGTCATCTCGAGGACTTCATTGATCCGTTTCGCCGAGACGGCTGCCCGCGGAATCATGACGAACATGACCGATGCCATGACGAGCGCGAACATGATTTGCATAACGTACTGGATGAACGCCATCAAGTCACCGATTTGCATGCCACCATTATCGATCCGGATGCCCCCGAACCAAATGACACCGACAACGGTCAAGTTCATGACGAGCATCATCACTGGCATCAAGAACGCCATGATCTTATTGACCTTGATCGAGACTTCTGTCAAATCCGCGTTCGCTTTCGTCAATCGTACTTGTTCATCGCGTTCTCGGTTAAAGGCACGGATGACACGAATTCCGGTCAAGTTCTCCCGCAAGACGAGGTTCAGACGGTCGAGTCGTTTTTGGACTTTCCCAAACAACGGAACCCCTTTCCACAGGATCAACAGGATTGAAATCACAAGGACCGGCATCGCCGCGACGATGACGAGCGATAGTTTGGCATCTTTTGAGACGGCCATGATCAATCCACCGATGAACATGATCGGTGCACTGACGACCATCCGTAACATCATGATGACGACTTGTTGGACTTGTGTGATGTCGTTCGTCGTCCGCGTAATCAGTGACGCCGTTCCGACTTGGTCGAACTCTTGCAGAGAAAATCGTTCGACATGGTTGAAGACTTGACGACGGATATCCCGTCCGAGTCCCATCGATGCCTTCGATGAATAATAACTGGCGGCAACCGCGGCTAACGCTCCGATACCGGTAATCCCGAGCATGACGGCACCAATTTTCCAGATATACGCGGTATCGCCGGTGACGACGCCTTTATCGATGATGTCCGCCATCAGTGTCGGTAAATACAAATCGGACATCGACTGCGCAAATACAAGGATAAGCACAGCAAAGACTGCCCATTTATAGACCGTCAACCGTTTGAGTAACTTAATCATCCGAACATCCTCCTTTCAGATCTGGACGTAAAATCTGACCGATTCCCTCAGCAATCACTGCGTGTGTTTCAAGCATCTGTTCGAATACGTCCGGGTCAATCGTCGCAAGCACTTGCTCCAGTTGACGTTGCATCCCCTTCTCTTGTTCCTTGATGTCAGTGACGAATTGCTGCCCTTGATCACTAAGCTTTAAGACGACTTCCCGTCGATTGTCGGGATTCGTCTCCCGAATGACCCAGCCCGATTGGACGAGACCTTCAATCGACTGACTGAGGGTACTTTTCGGTAAGTGCGTATGTGCGGCGAGCTCTTTTTGCGAGATCGGTCCACGCGGTGCAATCGTCATCAAGCTATGAAATTGCGGTAAACTGAGTCCGTTTTCCTGTGCCGTCTGATGCGCTGCTCGGACCAGATGGCGCTGGACATTCCAAAACGACTGCATCATCGCAGTCGAACGGGTCGTTTCCGTTTGATCCATCTTGTTTCGCCTCCTTGTTCCATTTCAAATCGTTCCAAAAGGAACAATTACTTATATGAATTAAATTACGCCGATTATTTTTGATTGTCAACGAAAAGGCAATGTGAAAAATCACATAGTTTTTGCTATGCTCAAGGAAGACAAGGAGTGAGCATAGATGAGACATGAAATGGGCTTATTCGAAGAACCGTTTCGTTCGATTGAACAAGGACGAAAGACCGTCGAGATTCAACTAAATGATTTAAAACGACAACAGGTACACGTCGGTGATCAGATTCGGTTCACGCATACGGAAACGAGCGAGACACTACTTGTTCGTGTAACAAAACGACAAGTCTTTCCTGATTTCCGAGCGCTTTATGAACACATCCCAAACGAAGCTGTCGACTGTGTCGGTTGGTCGCTCGACGAACTCGTAACGTCAACTTACTCGATCTATTCACCGGAAGCCGAGCAACAGTACGGGGCACTGGCTCTGACGATCACATTAGAACCATAAAAAAACGTCTTTTCTACACTTACAGTAGAAAAGACGTTTTTTCGATTCATTCCGGTTCGACGTGAACATGGATATCGTAGACACCATATTCTTCTGTCAGCGTATCCTCGACACGTGTCGCAATATCGTGCGCCTGATGGATATTCAATGTGGAGTTGACGAGGATGACGACATCGACGACTTCATTGTTGCCGTAGTTACGTCCTTTGATTGACTTGATCCCTTTGACGCCTTCGAGATCGAAAATGACATCTTCATACATCTTCAGCTTCTTCTCATCGAAGCCATCCGTCAGTTCGTGTGACGCTTCCGTAAAGATGTCCCACGCTGTCTTACAGATCAAGAAGCCGACGATGATCGCGGTCACGACATCGAGCCATGGCATGCCGAACTGTGATCCGACGATCCCGATCGTCGTCCCGACACTGACCCAAGCATCCGATAGATTATCTTTCGCCGCTGCCATGACGGCTTTGCTTTCAATCTCCTCGGATAACTTCTTATTGTAGCGGTAGACGAAGTACATCACGAGGGCTGAACCGATTCCGACGTATGCCGCGAGGATATCCGGTGACTCCTGTTTGCCTTCGAACAACGTCGAGATCGTATCGATCAAGACTTGAAGACCGACTGCCATCATGATGAAGGAAGCTACGAGCGAGGCAATCGTCTCACTTTTCCAGTGTCCGTATTTGTGATCGTCATCTGCCGGACGTTGTGAAATCCGTAAGCCGATCAAGACCGCGATCGACGCGATGATGTCAGTCGCGTTGTTCAAACCGTCCGCCCGGAGTGCGGCAGAATCTGCTGTATACCCAATGATTAATTTTAAAGATGATAACAAGATATAGGCTGCGATACTGATCATCGCACCGCGTTCACCGCGTTTTAGATTATCGTATTTTTGTTGTTCCATTCTCGTCGCCCCCACTTTCTCTGCGATTAGCAAACCTCATCGTACCAGTCGGAAATCGAGTGGGTCTAGAGAAATCATTTTGTTTCGAACTAGGTAATTAACAAAAGCGCAATAATGTTTCCCTATACCAAACCAAATTCGATTGAGTCATGTGGCTCTTTTCAAGAAAATCGGTAGCATTATCTTAAAGAGCAACCAACTTTTTTGACTTGTCAGACTCTTTAACGAACATAATTCGTGCAAGTTCTGAAGGGAATCGGTAGACTAAAGGTACAACACCAAGAGGAGGAGTTCTCACAATGGCAGAATTCATTAAGAGTGAAGAAACATTCAAGGAATTGATTTCAAGTGATGCACCGGTCATCATCAAGTTCGAAGCAGACTGGTGCCCGGACTGCAAACGGATGGATTACTTCATGCCGGACGTCGAGTCACAATTCGACCACTTACCAATCCATACGATCGACAAGGATGAGTTCCCTGAAATCGCATCGAACCACGATGTCATGGGAATCCCAAGCTTGCTCGTCTTCAAAAACAATGAAAAACTGGCGCATTTGCATAGTGCAAATGCCAAAACACCAGAAGAAGTTACAGCATTCTTAAAGCAAAACTTCAACTAAGCAAAAATAACCTGACGCCGCAGCGTCAGGTTATTTTTATGTATCGATCTGATTTGGGTGCTACTTCAATCCATCTCAGCTTTTCTTAAAAAAGATACGGGTGAATAGATTCGTAATCGTTCCCGCTATCGCTGCTTCGATCATAGCGACGACTACAATCGCTAAAACATCCTGCATGCCTAGTGTTCCTAAGAAATTAATAAGGTTCAGAATAAAAAATAAAATAAAGAAAATGAGATAATCTCGCTTTCGCATCGTAGTCCTCCTACTCAATACATATTTGTCGTCTTTTGTCGCTACAACACTACCATACATAATGATTTCTAAGGATTACATAATTGAAAGGAACAACGAGCCTCTACAAAAAAGTAGTCTTTCTCCCGCTCGAGAAAGACTACTTTTGCTTATTTAACGTTCACACGCGATACCGTCTTTATCCCGGTCGCTCTTCGTGTTTACGTTATACGTCGCAAGGCTCACGTACGTCTTGTACTTGGTTGCTTTGTAGATCGGTTTTCCATTCTTGTCATACCCTGTCCGATTTTTTAGCCCCGCTTTTTTCGCAACGCCGCCTTTGTACGTCTTCTGCATTTCCGTACAGTTTTTAAAGGCTTTTGCTTTCGTTGCCGCTTCACTAGCTGCTGGAACATGGATCAAGGCGAGACTGACGACACCCGCGAGTACAAGCCGACTCCATTTTTTCATAGGGATTCCTCCTTTTTTCAAAAAACAACGATTCGTCTTTTGATTATAAGAGGTTATTTTTAAAAAATGGCTATTTTTTTAGAATTTATATCAATGGTTACATTTTTTGAAATTCAGCGAATATAATGCGAACTGACGAGTTCATCTTTTAAGATCGACGTCGGAATCTTAAATTCGACGATGCCCATATATCCTGGAGCGATACTGTACTCATCAAACGATAGGACTAATTTGTGATCTGCCGTAATATAGAAGTTTTGCTTTGCGGAAATCTGTTTGAACTGCTCGTCCTCCGGTACATCCGGTGTTCCTTCGGCGAAGTAGACTTTCCCTTCATCCGTCTTCATTTGCCGACGCATCTCTTCTTTTAGGTAATCACTGATCGTCGTGATATATCCGTCATCCTTGAACAAAGATGGTAATGTCAGGATGAGCTGTTGTTTCTTATCGATCGTATCGTACTGGACGCTTTCTGATGCACTCGCCCGTGTTTCAGTGACGGTTCGACCGATCGACAACAAGTCTTCCGTATCCGTCTTGACGTCATAGCGGCTATCGACGGCAAATGCCCCTTCCTGTCCGTTCGTCTCCTGCTCAAACTTTTCGTAGAGCGCTTGTCCTTCCGCAATATACTTTTCGTTCAATTGTTGCTCGAGTGCCTTGTCCGGTAACGTCACTTGAGGAGCTTTAATATCAGCCGACTGCTGTGTTTTCGTCTCTTTCCAGTCAATCGTCACGATCTCAGTCAGTTGACCAAAAACTGGCACCTTCGCCATCGCGTCCGCAAACGACGCATTACTATTTAATCCACCAACGAATAACGTGATCGCGGCGGCTGTGATCCACACGGAGCGTTTTGTTCGCGAGGGACGCATCTGGCGCTCGACTTGTGCAATCATCTCATCGAGTTCTTTTGGAACCGGTGGTTGTTGGTAAGCTTGTTTCAGATCGTCAAGTTTGTTCGACATCTAACTCATCTCCATTCAATTTCATTTTTAATAAGGTCAATCCTTTATACAGCCGGGACTTGGTCGTGCTTAAATTCAGCTCCAAAATCGTTGCGACGTCTTTTAAGATCAAGTCCTCGAAATAGTGTAAGATGACGACTTCCCGGTACATAACTGGGAGCTCCTCAAGCGCCTGTCGCAAATCGGAATCGGGATACGTATCTTCTTTTGTCGCGACGAGTTCGATCAGTCGATCCGTATCGTAACTGATACTATGCTGACGCTTCCGGATCGCATCAATCGCTGTTCGTGTCAAAATCTGATAGAACCAGGCTTTCATCCGTTCCTCATCTTCGAGTCGATCGAGCGATTGCAACGCTTTTTGGATGCTGTCCTGAATCACATCCAGACTATCCTGTTCATTTTTCATATAACTGTAGGTCAACCAGTAGAGATTCGGTTTGTATTGCTTTAAAAAACGGACGAATGCTTTTTCCCGTTTTCTCATTTGACGAGAGGTCATAGGCCGCGGCTCCTTTTTTCGATATCGTTCTGTGTATACATCATTAAGACGGGCGAGTCGAGAAAAAAGTTGACGACACAACAAAAAAAGGTGACACAAGGTCACCTTTTCATGGAGCAGACTTCATTAAGATAAGGATAATCAACAGAAACGGAACGATGAAAAGTAATGGAATGCCGACAATCGTGATACATCCAATATCAACCTTTCGCTGTTTTCGGCGTTCACGTTTCCCCGTCCGTTCTTCACGTTCATTTACGGGACTCAACATACAACTCACCTTTTCTACTTAATAATGCAAATGTCGTGATGTATCACTCCACATTTTCACCTGAAGTAAAATGAGCGCGATACCATATAAGACACTCATGTATAACGAAAATTCACCAAACAGGACATTCGTCCAAGCATTTAATCCAAACAATGGAATGACAAAAATAAAATACAGTAAAAACTCAAGACTCGCTAATAGATCAAACCAAAGTGTCTCTGAAAACATTCCTTCGAGCAACCAGACACTATAAATATACAGTGTCGAAATCAGACCGAACCAAAGATACCTCGCGATTAATCGATACATCTTCTCTTCCTTTATGTAAAACAGCGAGCCGACTAAATAGCCGAACCAGATGACTGAAGCAATGCTTTGCCATCCATTTATCGTTCCGTCGGGATGAAGTATAGCGGACCAGCCATTGATGCCAATCATACTCATTAAAATTAACAGAAAGAGCAGTCGACATGGTATGTTCCTTTGACGCATGATATGTTTCCTCCCCAAAGCATAAGTACCTATCTTTTCTTTTACTTAATATTCCATATGATAGGTTTTGTTCCTCTTCCATTTCAATAAATTATTCGTCTCTGTCGTTTAAACCACAACAAGGCAATGGACGTGTCCATTGCCTTGCCTTAGTCATTCCTTCACTTTGAGATTCACATCATCAATCGTTACGTCATGGACAGCGAACGGCGAACCTTCTGCGCGTCCCATCAGGAACTTCAACGCACCTGTATCCGTTTGTTCCATCGTAAAGGTATAGCTATACGTCTTCGGTGTTGTCGTGATTGGCTCGACTTGACTGAAGTAACGCGTGTACGAAGCATTTTCAATCGTCACTTCGATCGGACGCGATACAGTCGACGATGCCGTGAAGCTCAATTCATATGTTTTGCCTTTCGCGAGTGACAAGTTTCCTTGCTCGAGCAAGACACTCCATGGTTCTTGTCCTTCCGCCGTGACTTGGACTTTTGCCGCCTCATTGACCGCTGCGATAGCGGCTTGCGCATCATAGTGGACGTATGACGACCACGACGTCAATCCGTTTGTAAACGAACCGTTCTTCAGTGGTGACGGATCGACCGGCACTGGTGTCACATCGATCAATTCCACATCATCGAGCGAGATTTTTCCCGCTTGTCCACTGAAGTCAAAGACAAGCTGATTGTCATCTGCCGTTTGTGAAGCCGTAAACGGAATGTCGACGGTCGTTGCTTGTTTCGTCAACGGTACAGTCGTCTGCTTCAATTGCTCTTGTGCCCCAGTGATCTTCACCTGAAGTGATTTCGCTTTTTTCGCACCTGCTGTGAATCGAAGCTGATACGCATGCCCGGCTTCTAGTTGAAGTCCCTTTTGCGTTAAACGTGCCGTCGTTTTTTGTCCATGTCCTTCATAACGGAAATCACGTGACTCAGGATCAACAGCCCCTGTCGTCCGCTTGTTACCGTTGAAGTGCCAATACGTCAAACGGTCCATCGCTCCTTGATCGAACGTCCCGTTGTAGACGAGATTCCCGTCCGGTAGTGCCGGTTTTGTTGCATCTTCATCGATGACGCCGCGCGGAATCTGTTCGACACGGACGTTCCCGATCTGAACACCCGCTTTTTCAAGTCCGAGGTTGAACTCAAGACGTGCTGCGAGATCCGTCTCTGCCGCCATATCGAATGTGAACGTATGCCGTTTGACGCTCGGTGTCAGAGCAATCGACTGTTCATTCGAATATTTCGTGTACCCACGCTCTGCTCCACCGCCGACTTTGACCATCATCTTCCGGTCTGCTGTGCTGCTCGCGTCAAAGCTGACTTGGTAACGTCCACCTTGCGCGAGGGATACGTTTTGAATCAACTGATGGGAGTACGTCTGTGAACCCGGCTGATCAATCGTGACGTCCGCCATCCGTTGCCCCTCTTTTTCAATGATCGCAAGACTTCCTTTGCCACCGAAGTCCGGGAGCGTGACGTAGTTCCAGTACAGCGGATTAAACGACTGATTCCCGGTGATCATCGTGACCGGTTGTTCAAATGCTGTGTCGTAGACGAGATTACCATCGATCGGTTGCTTAGCTCCGTCCGGTAACGTCACGTTTTCGTAGCTCGGTTCGACCGGTTCACGGTACGCTCGATTTTTCAAATCATAGACCCGGACGTAGTCGACTTCCATCTCGGCTGGGAACTTCGTCGTCGCATCGACTTCTCCATCGAACCAACCACCGACCGCGAGATTCATGACGAGATAGAAGTTTTGGTCGAACGGTGCCGGATAACTATAATTCGTTGCTGCGTTCAAGCCTTTACTGTACCAATCGTTTTGTGTTTGATAGAGATTGCCGTCAACGTACCAGCGGAGTTCGCCCGGCTCCCATTCGACTGCGTACGTATGCCATTGGTCGATCCGCTGTCCGTCTGGGAAGTGATAGTCTTTCCCCGTGTATTTATTGTTCGGCCAGTTTTCTCCGTAGTGAATCGTTCCGGCGACCTTGTCCGGCTGACTGCCCCAAGCTTCCATGACGTCAATCTCACCGGACGCTGCCCAGGCCCCGTATTTATCTTGCTCCGGTAACATCCAGAACGCAGGCCAAAGCCCTTTTCCGGTCGGGAGCTTCGCTTTGATTTCATAACGACCGTACGTCTTACTGAATAATCCTTTCGTCTTTAGCTTCGCTGACGTGTAATCGTATGTACCGAGATCATCCGTCGTCTTTTCCTGCTTCGCCTTGATGACGAGTTTCCCGTTGCGAATAAACGAGTTATCTTGCTTCGTCGTGTAGTATTGTTTTTCATTGTTGCCCCAACCCGGTGAGACCGGTTGTCCGTTCGCATCCTTGATCCAGTTCCCCGTATCATACGTCCATTTCGTCCGGTCGAGTTGTTTTGTCTGAAACTCATCCGACCAGACGAGCTTCCACTTCGTCTCTTTTTTGTCTGCCTTCGCGTCGACCGCTTGACCGCTCAGCAATAAACCGGTCCCGACCGCCAGTGCTACCCATGTCTTCATGTCTGTTTCCTCCTCTTAGTCAAAAAGAGGCAAGGACGAATGTTCGACCTTGCCTCCTTTGTCACGCTTCTTGTGGAATCGTTGCCTTATGTTGCTCGATGACGCCCGCGTACCAGTGGGCGCTGTCTTTCCAAATCCGTTCCTGTGTCTCGAAATCGACGTAGAGAATTCCGAAACGCTTATCATAGCCGAAGCTCCACTCGAAGTTGTCGAGCAGTGACCAAAGATAATAGCCTTGGATGTTCATCCCTTCTTCGTTTAAATCAGACACCGCTTGGAGGTGTTGTGCGACGTAATCAATCCGGTTCTGGTCAGCGACGCGACCATCGACCAATTCATCGTCGAATGCCGCACCGTTTTCCGTGATGTAGATTGGTAAATCCGTATACTCGGCACGCAAACGACGAATCAAGTCCTTGAATTCGCTCGGGGCGATATCCCAGCCCATACCTGTCTTGTCGTAATCCGAGTACGCATCCTTCTGCAGGAAATCGTTCGCAGCACTGAACTCGACGAGGTTTCGGCTGTAGAAGTTGATCCCGAAGAAATCACACGGGACGGAGATCGTCTCCATGTCGCCTTCCTCGATGAACGCGTACGAATGGACGTATTTCGAGAACAGGTTCATCATGTCGACTGGATACTGACCATTGAAGACTGGATCGAGGAACCATCGATTCGCATATCCGTCTGCATTGTTCATCGCCAGCTGATCGTTGACGGAATCCGTCTTCGCATACTTCGGTGCCAAGTTCAACGTGATACCGATCGGTGTGACCGATTTGAACTCACCCTTCAACAGCTCGACTGCCTTTCCGTGTGATAACAACAAGTGGTGCACGGCACGAACGGCTTCGTTCATGTCCGTATGACCTGGTGCATGTTGTCCGAGATGGTAGCTGAGGAACCCGGCACACCATGGTTCATTGTGTGTGATCCACGAGTCGACGATCCCGTCGAGCTCCGCAAAACAAGCACGGGCGAAGTCGAGGAACCAGTCGACCGATGCCCGGTTGACCCAGCCGCCTTCTTCATGTGCCCAAAGTGGTAAGTCCCAGTGGTACAGCGTCACGGCTGGCTTGATGCCTTCAGCCCGCAGACGTGTCGCGAGTTTCTTATAGAACGCCATGCCTTCCGGATTGTAAACCCCTTTTTGCGGGAAGATCCGTGGCCAGGCAATCGAGAAGCGGTACGTGTCGACGCCGAGACGTTTGATGTGCTGGATGTCCTCTTCATAACGGTGGTAATGGTCACAAGCGACATCGCCGTTATGTTGTTCGAAGACTTTTCCGTCCTCATCACAGAAGGCATCCCAGATCGAAGGCGTACGTCCGCCTTCGTTGTGGGCTCCTTCGATCTGATACGACGACGTCGCCGTTCCGAATACGAAGTTCGGTGCAAATTTCATATGTGTACTCTCCTTTAAGCTACTTATTCTTTAACGGCACCTGCCGAGATACTGCTGACGATATATTTCGAGAGGAACAAGAAGGCGATCATGATCGGTACGACGGAAATCGCGATCCCGAGATAGAGCGAGCCTAAGTTCTCTGCGACTTGTGACCCTTTCAAGAAGCCCATCAAGACCGGTAACGTATACTTTTCTGGAGAGAAGAGTAAGACGAGCGGCATGATGTAGTTGTTCCATGAACCGATGAATGTAAAGATCGACATCGTCGCGATCGCCGGCATCATCATCGGCAAAGCGATCGTATGGAAGATCCGGAACTCACTCGCTCCGTCCATCCGTGCTGCCTCGATCAGACTCGGATGCAAGACCGTCTGGACATACTGTCGGACGAAGAAGACCGTGAACGGACTTGCAATCGCCGGAACGATCAAGGGGATATAACTATCGAGCAACCCGAGATTTTTACTTAATTCGTAGAAACCGATCAATCCGAGCTGACCCGGAACCATCATCATGACGAGCATGAAGACGAACATCGCATTCTTCCCTTTGAACTGATAAAAAGCGAATCCGAATGCTGTCAACGCCGAGAAATACCCCGATAAGACAGTGACAAGAACAGCGATGATCAAGCTGTTCTTGAAACCGGACCAGATGTTGACGTAAGCGCTGAGTGCGGCGTAGTTCTCAGCGAGTGAGTTCCCCGGAATCAACGAGAATCCGGACAAGACTTCTTCGTTCGAGCGCGTTGCGTTGATGATCATCATCAAAAACGGGATGATACAGGCGATCGTTAAGACGACGAGACCAATATAGATGACACTTTTGCCGAACCAGGCTTTCTTTTGTTTCGGTGGTGGCGTCAACTTGAGCGGGCGTTCGGAACGCTCCGGTTGTTCCTCCGTTTGTGGCACGATCCGACGTGCTTCTGCATTTCGTTCCATCGGTCAGGCTCCTTTCGGCGAACGTTCTTTTCGGAACATCCCTTTGAAGACGATGATTGAAAAGACGAGCGTGATGGCAAACAGTCCGTATGCGACAGCAGCGGCGTAGCCATAGTTGTTGTATTTGAAAGCTTGGTTATAGAGATAGAGCACCATCGTGTTCAAGGCACCATCTGGCGCACCGACACCATCCGTAATCAACATCGGGAGGTCGAACAATTGCAGACCACCGATCAACGACGTGATCATGATGTAGAGCAAAATCGGTTTTAAGAGTGGCAACGTGATGCGTGAGAAAATCTGCCAACGTGTTGCCCCGTCAATCAAGGCTGCTTCGAAGTAGTCCTTCGAGATCCCGGATACGCCCGCCATGACGACGATGAACGAGTGACCGAGCCACATCCATGTCAGGATAAGCGAGACGGAAATTTGTGCGGTCACCGGTTGCGTCAACCAGTTGATCGGCTCCGAGATGATTCCGATTTTCATCAACATCATGTTCAGTGAACCATGCTGCCAGTCGAGCAAGATGCCGAACAATAAGGCGACCGAGCTGATCGTGATCAAGTTCGGTAAGTAGAACGTCGCCCGGAAGAAGGCAAGCCCTTTTAATTTCAACTGGAGATCCGAGAACAACAAAGCGAGCAATAAAGCGCCACCGATCTGAAGGATGAAGTTCAGACCCCAAATCTTCAGAGTGTTAAAGAACGCTTCGATGAAGTACGTATCCCCGAGTAACCGCGTATAGTTCGCGAGTCCGACGAGTTGTTCGCCTTCAGCGCCCGTGTAGTTCGTGAAACTGTAATAGAAAGTCAAAGCAACCGGATAGATGCTGAAGATCAAGAAGACGATCCAAAACGGTGCGATGAACAGATACCCATGGCGATCGAGTTTTTTCACAGGTCAAACCCCTTTCTTAAACAAGAAGAGGTGAGGCGAGGATCGCCCCACCTACTCTCCTTATTCCGGTACTTTTACGTCCGGATACGCGTTTTTGACTTTTTTGTAGAACTCAGCAAGTGCTTCGTCTTTTGATTTTTTACCTTGGACGTATTCCATGACCGATGCACCATACAATGTATCGAGCTGTTGGTCATACTTCGTGACGATCCCTGGTGTGATCTTATCTGCTTGATCAAGGAAGAACTCATAGTTGTTTTGTCCGCCGAGGAACTCATCTTTGAAGTCTGTCTTGATTTTGTCTGTGACTGGTTTGTACGCTAACACGTCACCTGTTTCTTTTGCCCAATCTGTTAAGAACGCTTCGTCTTGCGTCATCATCTTGACGAAATCATACGCAAGCTTTTGTTTCTTCGAATCTTTGTAGACACCTAACCATGTACCGCCCCAGAAGTATGGGCTCGGTCCGCTTGTGACCGCCCAGTCACCCGCTGATTTTTTCGCGTTTTCTTTGAGGACACTGTGAAGACCCCATGTCGGGAGGACGTAAGAGAAGACTTCTGTTTCAGTCTCTTTACCGTTTTCTTTAACTTTGACCGGTTTATCCATGCCTGCGAACCATGATGGTGACCATTCTGGTGCGAGTGCCGTATATTGTTTCGTCCGGAGTTCTTTTGCGTAATCCATGTAATCTTTCTTGTCTTGCGTCAAGACAAGCTCTTGCTTATCGTTGACCCAAGGTTGTGGGTCGTTCCCTTGTGCGAACCAACGAATCGATCCTTCATCCGGGAACATCTTGTAGCCTTTGCTCTTCATTTTTTCAGCGACTTCGAAGACGCCGTCCATCGAGTCCATCATGCCGCCGATTTCTTTTGGATCGTCTGTACCGAGAACTTTTTTCGCGATGCTTCGTTTGTAGTAGACGCCACCTGGTGTCGTTTGCCATGACAGCGCACGCACGTTGCCGTCCTTATCTTTCCCCATGTCATAGACGTACGGAATATAGTCATCTTTGACTTCGCCTGCGTTGAATGGTTTTTCAGAGAGGTTCGCCCAGTAGCCGGCATCAACCCACTGTTTCAAGAACGCGATCTCACCTGTGAAGATATCCGGTGCGCCGACGCCACTTTCAAGAGCTGGTTTCAACTTCGTCGGGTAGTCGGCGATTGGCACGATCGTCAATTCGACTTTGACTCCGTTTTTCTCTTCGAACTTTTTGATAGGCTCTTTTAACTCATCCGTGAACGACCAGATTTTCAAGACTTCTTTCCCGCCGCTCGTCTTTTCTTCGCTGCTACCTGAACATCCAGCAAGGACGCTTGCTGTTAACGCACCGACTGTTAACACGCTAACTAATTGTTTCTTCATCTCATCTCATCCTTTTGTTAAGTATTCCGCTTGTAAGTAAGCGGTTTCAATTAATTATTCAAAAATACCGAAAGCGCTTTCGAAAAGGCTTTAAAGAAAATTCCCGAAAGCCCTTTCGGAAAAAGTGATAAAAAATGATTTCGAAATCGCTCTCGCTTTTCCTCACTGACAACGAGCGAGAGCGATTCCGAAACAACCATTGTGTTATTCAGGTACTGGACCTGTCGATTGACGAACCATCAAGTTAACCGGAATGACATCGCGTGTCGTAACCCGTTTTTTGTTGACGATCTGTTCAATCAAGACTGATGCTGCATGTTGACCAATCGTTTCCGTATCTTGTCGGACCGTCGTCAACTTCGGTGTAATGTATTTCGCGACATAGATATCATCGTACCCAATGACTGAGATGTCTTCTGGAATCCGTAACCCGGCTTCATGAATCGCTTCAATCGCACCGATTGCCATTTCATCCCCGGCAACGAAGACCGCTGTCGGTCGTTCAGGTAATGCTAGCAATTCGTTCATTGCCCGCTTGCCTTCTTCCCCGGAAAAGAATCCACCGTTGACGAGATATCCGTCCGGAATCGGCAAATCAAGTTGTTCCATCGCTTGCTGATAGCCTTCAATCCGCGCTCTTCCCGCATCTGTCGACGTATCCCCCGCAATGTGGGCGATCAACCGATGACCGAGTTCGTGCAAATGATTGATGGCGAGTGTGCCACCAGTGATGTTATCCGAGTAGACGACACTACAATCGGCACTGTCCATGTCGACGACGACGATCGGAATCGTACTTTGAATCAACTCCTGGACGTGCTGGTCCATCTGATCGGAGCAGATGACGACGATGCCGTCGACTGCCCGGTGTCGGAAATGCTCGAGGTAACTCATATCACGATTGCGTAAGTTTCGCGATGCGAAGATGAGGTCATACCCTTGTTGTTCTGTTGCTTTTCGGAAACTCTCAATGATCGCGTTGAAGAACGGATGCATCATTCCGACGCCATGTGCTTCCGAGAACATGACACCGATCGTCCACGAACGTTTCGTCGAGAGCGACTGGGCGTGCGCGTTCGGTAAGTATCCCATCTCGGCTGCTGCTTGGACGATTTTTGCTTTCGTCTTTTCGCTGACATCCGAATAATTATTTAAGGCTTTTGAGACCGTTGTAATTGAAAAACCGGTCATCTTCGCTAAATCATAAATTGTTCCCATGCTACTCACTCCATTTCACCGAAAGCGCTTTCGATAAATTTAGTATACGAAGTCTCTCTGGAAGTTGCAACCTATTTTTTTATGAAAAATCAGATAAATTGAAAACGTTATCATTTATACTGGATTCAATACAAAAAGAAATCGATTTTTCTTTTAATACGAACAAATGTTTGGTATACTTTTAAAAACACACTTCGCCTTTTTTAGAGAGGAGCTTTCCCATGCCCATTAATCCGTATCTTGTCTTCAACGGCAACACGCGTGAGGCACTGACGTTTTATGCACAGGTCTTTGGTCAAGAACTACCGGATATCATGGAGTTCGGACCAGGACCCGGTCCTGACGGTCAGCCCTACCCAGTAGAGATGCAGTCACTTGTTCTACATGCTGAACTGATCGTTCATGGTACCCGCTTAATGTTCTCAGACGCAATGCCGCATGATCCGGTCACGATTGGTCAGAATGTTACCTTGGCACTCCACTTATCTGACGTGGATCTGTTACAGAAGACATTTGATCAACTCGCAAAAGACGGCACCGTCATCATGCCGATCCAAAAGACATTTTGGAGTGAAGCCTACGGAATCGTCGAAGATGCGTTTGGTGTGCAGTGGCAGGTCAATCATGTAGAGAGTGAAGTAGCGGTGTAACCTTTAAACTCCTCGAAAACCCGGGGAGTTTATTTTTAGTCTATCAAGCCATGGTATACTTTGAAAAAAGGGTTAGAAGGAGCGAATCATATGATATCGGTGACGTTGCGACAACAACTCGTTCAAGCGATTAACGTACACGTGCATGCTCATTTTATTATCTTATTCGGCTCCGGAGCTACGGGAAACATGACAGACGATAGTGATTTGGATATCGCTTATTTAAGTGACCACACCCTCTCCTCCTACGATCGATTTTTATTGGCGGGTCAATTAGCACGACTCGCTGGTCGTGAAGTTGATCTCGTCGATATAAAACAGATTGATCCGATTTTGACGATGCAAATCTTCACAGAAGGTTTAGTCATCGACTGTCAAAATCCGAATGAGCTGACACGACAACAAATGCGTGCTTATAGCATGTATGCTGCCTTTTCTGAGGAGAGGGCTCCAATCGTACAGTCAATCAAAGATCAGGGGAGTGTTTTTTAATATGAACGATGTGTTGTTAAATAAGATAGCGACCATTGAACGTTGTTTATTAAGAATACAGGACGTCTACCAGAACGAACCTAGTCATTTAAAGGATTACACCAAACAAGATAGTATCATTTTGAACATCCAGCGGGCATGTGAGGCAAGTATCGATATTGCCATGCATCTAGTTCGAACACGGAAGCTTGGTCTACCTAAATCGAGTCGTGATGGATTTCAGTTGCTCGAGGAAGCTCAGCTCATCGATACTTCCCTAGCTACTAGCCTCATGAACATGGTCGGATTTCGTAACATTGCAGTACATGACTATCAATCACTGAATCTAGACATTCTTCAAGCGATATTAGATCGTCATCTTAATGATTTTTTGACATTCACTCGAACTGTCATTGAACTAGAAGATTGATTCGCTACGAAGCTTTTTTTATAGGTAAAGGCGATTCCGTAAGTTGGAATCGCCTTTTGTTTAGCTATCGCTTAAAAAGTTGCATGCATAATTGGCTGAATTAACGGCTCCAACTATTATTGTCTTATGTGTGGAAAATCCTCCATTTCCACAGACCTCTCCATTGTAATGTAGCCAAACAAAATAGAGTGATCTTTCAAATGTTTCTACAGGTTCAAAGCAATTTATAGGAATGGTTGATGATTTAAAATATGTCATAGGCGTTGAAGAAGGACATATATATTAACTTAATTCATGAATGGAAGAAGGAGTGTGCTTTATGGATATCCAAGCCTTTATCTTTTTAGAAAATGAACAGAAACATGTGAACATCACAGAGCAAGATCGCATTCAAGTGTATATTCAGCAAAAAGAGGATTGGTTAGAAGATGGCTTTTTAAATCTAGACGGTACGATTTCTTTTACCCAGAATGGAATCATGCAAGGAGCCGATCACTCAGACGAACTTGCACCATTGTGGCAGTACTATGCAGATGCTTTGAAAAACTGTCTAGAGGATGGATCTGCTACATTCTATTACCCGAACATACCTATCGAAGTATGCTTTAAAAAAATAAGTGAAAATCGCTTCTCATTAACCATTGATCAAGAAGAAGCAGTCTATGATACATCAGACTTCATTCAAGCTTTTAAACAAGCAGCTTTATCTTTTCATCAGCTCGTCGAGATCATTTCTGATAAAAAATACGAGGATGATTTACTCGAAAAAATAGAGAGCTTGTCGCAATGATAAAAGGCGATTCCGTGACTTGGAATCGCCTTTTAGTTAGCTCTCACTTAAAGAAGTCGAACGCACAGTTGACTGAATCAACTGCTTTAACCAGACTTGTCTTGCTTCTACTGAAAAATCTTCATTTCCGAATACCTCTACTCTGAACGGAAGCATTTCTAACAACTGATGCTCTAGTACTTGTCGTGCCTGTAAAATCGTAATCGTCCCTTCCACTCCTGATAAAGAGCGATTTACACCATATGCTTGCTCAGTGTAATAGGATACGAATCCGTCCGCCCATTCTGTCGGACGCTCGTTTAATGCTTTACGAAAGCTTTTTTCTACGTCCTTTTGATCAACATAAACGAGAACGGGTTGTAACGGTGCGATAATCGTCGCTATGCGTTCAATATACGCTCGCAACGTCGCTTTCGGTAGATCGTATTTGATGAGTCCCATCGTCAATGGATTTTGTAAGAAACAGCACTCAAAAACATATGTTGTATCCGTCGTTAACGCTTGAGCGACGAACACTTCCCACTTTTTAAAGATCAATGACTGATGTAACTCGAACGGTAGTTCATAGATATCTCTTACTTGCAGAAACGCAAGTGCTGCTTCAGGAATATCCTGTTCTGACTGCCACTGGCGATATGAAACCAGCACGTAGTCATTGAACACCTCAGCAAATCGTGAGACATCGAGTGAAGCATACTTGCTTTGAAAGTCTGTCCATTCATTCATCGTTAAGTAAGCGACACTCTCATAATCTGCAGGATGGTTGAGATCTCCTTCGATATGAAGACGCGTGTTTGTTTTTTTCTCTTGTAGTAAGCGAGTTAATGCTTCAGCTGTTGTTGTTTTGCCCGAGCCTGGGAGCCCTTCAACTATAAACAATCTTGTCATTAGTCCTTCTCCTCCTAACTAAATAGCATGTTAAAAATTCATACACTATATACATTACAATTTATAGTATTATTCAGTTATATAAATTACATTATATTACATGTGAGTCAAATCACTTATTATTAACTTGAGGGGATCTCATACAGTGAAAAATCTCTATTTCGAGAAACGCAAATTTACTTATAGTGACGTAATCAATACACAGTCGGATTTTATAGACGATTATCCGATCGTTTACCTATTGTATAATTCAACTAAAGAACAAGCATATGTGGGGCAAACGGTTCAAAAAAATCAAAGATTAAAATCCCATTTAAAAGATTCTCGACGTAAACAACTTGATCAAACAATTTTAATTGGACACGAGCAGTTTAACCAATCGGCCACTTATAACATAGAGTCTAATTTGATCAACTTTCTGATTGCTGACGGCAATTATAAGTTGCAGAACGTCAGTCAAACAGCCTCTCGCTATACTCATAATTATTATCAAAAGTCCTTTTTTAATGAGACGGTCTTCGAAAACATTTGGCAACGATTGCGTGAAGAAAGCATTGCTAAAGGAACACTTGAACACCTACGCAATAAAGATGTTTATAAACTTTCTCCATATCGTGAATTGTCTGAGCAACAACTCGAAGTAAAACAAGCAATACTAGAATATTGCAAAATAAATATTACACAATCAGGACATCATGTATTTATTGTTGAAGGAGATGCTGGGACAGGCAAAAGTGTTTTGCTTAGTTCTTTATTCAATACAATCCAGGACCTGTCGAAAGATACAAGTTCCGCTCTTTATCAAACAGACAATTACTTACTTGTTAATCATAGTGAAATGCTAAAAACGTATAAATCGATTGCGGGAAGCTTACCGAATCTGAAGAAAAAACAATTTCAAAAACCTACACCATTCATAAATACATTGAGTAATCAAAACACAATGGTAGACATTGTACTAATTGATGAAGCACACCTACTCTTAACAAAAGAAGATACGTATAACAACTTTCATCAAAAAAATCAGCTGAACGAAATCATCACACGTAGTAAAATCACTATTCTAATTTTTGATCCTAAACAAGTGTTAAAAATCAAGAGCCACTGGGGACGTACTACTCTTGAGGAAATCGTAGGTCCCTTCGCAACGAAAACGTTACGATTATCCAAGCAATTTCGAATGCAGGCTAGTCAAAAAACATTACATTGGATCAATCGTTTTGTAGAACGAGAGATTCTACCACTACCATCAGACTCTAACTATGATTTTCAAATTTTTGAAGATCCTGAAGCATTCAAACACGCAGTTTTTCAAAAAGATCAAGAATATGGGCTTTCAAGAATGGTATCAACCTTTGATTATCTGCATAAAAAAGACGGTGCTGACTATTATGTAGACGAGGATGGCATCAACCTTCCCTGGAATCGTAGTTATTCAAATATAACGTGGGCCGAAAAAACCGAAACGATAAATGAAGTTGGATCAATCTATACAATTCAAGGATTTGATTTAAATTATGTAGGTGTTGTGCTTGGTCCTTCCATTCAATATGACGAAGAGACTCAGCAGCTAGTCATTGATTCTACGCAGTATAAGGATAAAGGCGCCTTTGTTTCGCGTCAGGACTTAAGTAAATCAGAAAATGAACAAGCCAAAGAAGATATCATATTAAATTCATTAAATGTTTTGATGAAGCGAGGCGTAAAAGGACTTTATCTTTATGCTACGAATCTGCAATTGCGAAAACGTCTATTACAGCTAAAGGAGAATGACTCATGAATGAAATTGAATCTTTAATAAAAAAAGTCGATGACTTTCGGGATGAACGGAATTGGAGGCAATACCATAACGCTAAAGATTTAGCGATTTCTTTATCTATCGAAGCGTCTGAGTTATTGGAGGCTTTTCAGTGGAAGACAAGTGAAGAAGCTTGGAAAGAAAACAAAGAGAATATTAAAGAAGAGATTGCTGATGTATTGATTTACGCATTGACTTTATGTAGTGAATTAAATATCGATGTAGAAAAAATTGTAATAGATAAGATTCTAAAAAATGGGATAAAATACAAAATATAATTTAAATTAGAAGGCAATTTCTGTATAAAAATTTCATGAGTTGTCCTTCTTATTGATTTTCATCACTGCTTATAGTAATCATATAATTCATCAATAGTTAAATCTATCCCACTAGAGTTGAGGCGTGCTTTTCTGCTATGAAATAATCTTTTAATCATATTTTGAATCTCTTCAAATGTACCATAATGAATTTTTCTATGGCACATTGGACAAATAGAAACGATATTAGCATGTGTATCTAAGCTATTCGTATATTTATTTTGAAACTGTATCGGAATGAGATGATGAGCTTCAACATAATTTTCCTCAGTAAATTTAGATACAAACAACTGATGCGTTTCATCCAATTCGCATAAGTATCCAGCTCGTTCCAGTGCCTCGCGAGCATATCTCGGATTACGGAACCAGACCTCTCTTCCATGAACAATGATTTTTTTAGGTGTTGTTTTAGGAGCCTCTTCCATCCTGATTCCATTATCAGAATCCGCTAGCAAATACTGGTGAAACTCACGCATCTCATATGCGTACTCATCCTCTATTTCTCTAACTTCAAGTTCTTGTTTCCACCTCAATAAATGATTCAATGCCGCACCATACATATTATTTCCGCGTTTGTTCTTATCGATGAAATCTGGATGTTCCATAATTTTTCTAATCATTTCTTCAGACTCGATATCGAATAGCTCCTTTTCATTAGACAACCCATATGAATCTAGCTCTCTGGAGACACTATCGATAGCAAAAGCATACTTTTTGATCGATTGTGACGAAACGGTCGATGTCTCTTGCATCCATATAATAAAATTAGATTTGCTCATCTCAGCTCCCCCTCTTTACTTTCTTGTTTATAAAATGAAGGCTAACTTCGCAAAAACGATGTCAGCCTTCATAACCATTACTTATCAAACTGATTGTATAGTCCTTACTATTTCTCCACTTGCATAGAACTTCTCGTCACTACCTCGCAACTTAATATGATTTTCCCAAATATAGAATCTTCATTTTGCATCATTTGAGTAATCAAGAGTGATTTCCTCCGTCATCAAACGACGTAATTTTCTAAATTCAACATAATATACTTTTCCGCCTTCAACACGAATTGCCATAATCGAAATATCTGCCTGATCCAACTCATCTACTTGCTTTGTAGTTAAATCAAACCATCCATGCTCTTCTTTATATAACTTCGTCTCCGGTGTACAAAGTTTAATCGTTTTATTCTCGCTTGTTACTCCTCGATAAATAATACGTTTTTGTCCAATCAAGGATAATGAGCAGTCGTAACGTTGTTCCTCGCCTCTAATACTATTTCTTTTAGTGGAACAGACATAATATTTCCTACTTGATTCTCAAAAAATGCTTCATCACTTCTCATTCAACGCCGGTATATCTACAATATGCTGACCATTATATGAACGACCTTGCTCATCCAGGAAATGCCCTACACTGAGGCACTGTCCTTTGCGTAATTGGCGTAAATCGTCCGGATTCGCCATGCCAATTCGACTCGCAAGAATTTTGAGTTCGCTTTCAGCAGGAGAAAAATATATCTTTGTCCCAGCATTATCTAAAATTGATAGTTCATCTTTTGCGAAATTATTAAAAGTTTGAGTCGCAAACCATGCTGACCAACCAAATTTTCGACCCTCACGTAAAATTTTTGCTGCCGGCGAACCATCTGTAAATGATAAATTTTGTGCTTCGTCTAATACAACTGGAATGGGTTCATCCTTTGTTCCATCCTGTGTAAAGTACCATAAATCCCATAGAATGAATTCCGTCATCAATTTCTTAATATCATCTTGGTCGTAACCAGCGAGTTGAATGACGGTCACCTTTCCACCTGGTCCAAAATATTCTTTCCATTTATCTTCTCCTTCATAGTCGAATGGATCCATATCAACAAATTGTGTCAATCTACTTGTGATCGATGCGATTACGCTCGAAGTAGCTATATCCAACTCTTTAATTTCCTCCAATAAATGTTCCATTCGCATATGGTCGCCATGTTTGATGATTCCACGTTTCGTCGCTTCATAAAGCGCACTCTTCTGTTGTGGACCGAATGTCTTGTAGACAGCTTGGAATACATCCGCGACACGTGTTGCCACTTCATTAGGCTTTTCTTTCTCAATCCGTCCCACAACTTCTTTATCACGACGGCGGAATGGATTCAACGGGAATCCTTCATGATAAACAATGCGTTCCGTCAGTTTCCCTTCCATTCGCTTTAAAAAAACTTCATCCAGTTGTGTTAACGTATAACTACTTGAATAATCTATCACAAGTGCCGATTGTCCACTGTTAGCCAAGTCAAGCAAAATTGATTGAATAAAATAAGTCTTCCCTTGACCTGATCTTCCACCGATTAGCAAATGACGATTCGATAAATTTTTATCCATGAACTCCCAATGAACTGCTTTACCTAAGCTTCTCCCAATCCAAGGGCGTATCTCTTTATCAGGCGGTGTCACTACTGGTGGTGTCACTACTGGTGGTGTCACTACTGGCGGTGTCACTACTGGCGGTGTCACTACTGGCGGTGTCACTACTGGCGGCTTCGGTGGCGGTTTAATCGCCACACCCTCCGAAAGCTCTTTCATTGAATATGCAAGAGTAGCATAGCCTTCATATTCTGGATATTCAAGCACCACTACACCGTTTCGTCTTTGACTCGTTGCTGCTTCTGCTGCTTTACGGAAAGAGACGACAAAACCTGCACCGAATTCTTTTTCAAGCTCATTCGTAATATCAAAATCGTCATTCAAGAGACCGTCGATTTCTTCACCTGATACTGTATAATCGCGTTCTGGCCAAACCTGATTATGCTTTATCTTTTCAAGATTATTGAGATAGATTCGCGCGAAATAATTTCTCAGGAACCGTGCATCAAAACCTTCGTCTGCAACAAGATAATCATGCAAGCGTTGTTTTAATTCTTTGACCTGCGAAATTCCTTTATCAATAATAGGTGTTTCATTTAAACCAATTTTAACCTCGACCGGATAAAGATGTAATTTAAGTCGACCATCCACTTGTTCAAGACCCATCAACATTAAATCATCACTACAATTCCCACGTCTACCAATTGTCTTGCCTGAGAACAATCCATCTTTTCTACTGAGTCCTACGCTCCCAGTCACCCTTACAATTTCCTCCATCGCAACAGGGACCCATCGAATATTCGGATGGTCAACATGTAGTAAGATTCTTTTGATCGCTGAGACCAAACTCATCTTTTCACGCTTATCATGGCTACGATTTTGGACAGCCCGTAACAACCATTCTCCATTAAAAGTGTTGAATGCAAGAATGACGTTCTGAATCGCCTCTTTCGTCATCTCTACCTGCTGACTCTGCATGATTTCTTCGATGACATTGAAGTAAAGGTTTGATTTATCAGTTACTGTGATTGCATCGTAACTACTCGATGAGGACAGTTGGTCACTGTAATGGACAATAACGAGATGGTCGGAAGATTCTTGGAAATATTTCAAATCTACGGACGGATCAATGAACGTCACCCAATGTGCGCTTTCATAGAGAGATTTTAAGAAGCGTTCACTCTCGGTACGCACGTGCATTGCGAGCGCAATACCTTTAGTGTATGCATCATGTCCGCCTCCTTGCATATTGGCGATAAGTTCGTTCATCTGATAACCAAAACGTGTCAGTTGCGTTCTTCTCGTGTCACTTTCACCGATTCCATACCCTGAACGATATCCACTACTATCTGTTCGTGAAGAAACACTCGTCGTGAATAATCCGTTAAGATTCATACTGCATGGTAAACTCGTCATCAATTGACGGGATATGTTCTCTTCGTTTCGCATCTTATAAAAAGTTACATGCGCATACTCCATCGTTTCTTCAAAATCCTTTTTCATGTAATGAATCGCAGACTGGAAAGCGACCATCACCTCATCCGCTTCAAAATCTTTTGTTGCGAAATCTATACCAATTCGTTCTTTGAAAATTGATGCTGAACTCGCTTCGTTCAGTTCATCGAAGACACTAGACGTTTTTTCATCTAGTTTATAAGAAGTCACCTCAATATGGCGTAATGCATCCAAGTGACCTGACTGACGTACTTGACTCTTCAGCCAATCCACGATACCACGAAGAACTTCACGATCATTCGCAATATTTACGACGTTGATACGAAGTGCAGCTCTTTCATCAATGGAGAATAGATACTCATAATGATCAACGAATTGTGTCATCTTCTCTGAAACGATTTTAGCCAAATAACTGCTTGTTTCTCCTACAGACGCCTCTTCACTCGGCCGATATAAATGCCACTCTGCCATTCGACTTTCATCAATCGGCATGTATAAATCATCTTGCACCTTTAGATAGGGTATAACATACATTGCTTTCAAACGCCGCAATATATTTGAATCAACTTGTTCTTCAGCTAATTCTGCCGATACCTGCAGCTGATAGGCGACATTTAATGGAGCGAAAGGTGAGAAATATATGGATTTCCCTTCCCGAATCATTCCCAGACGGAAAAGATTTCGTTCTGCGTCTATCATGACTTGTGAACTTTCTATTTGTTCGATGCTATCGAGATATGCATCGACATATCGTGTTCCCACCTCAATCATTTCTTCATCATAGTGAATCAAGGAAGGCATTCCGCCTTTTCGCTCGATAGTTTGTAAAAATTCCATGTATATCTCTTCAAGTGTGTATGGAAGCTCTAATTCAACTTCCTCCAGTTCATCCAAACGAATTACAGCAGATCGCATTTGTGTAGTCGTCCAGTTTTTCTCCATCATCAAATAACGGCGGTCATTCTCATAAATCGTGTAAGGTAGGTTATCAATTTCGACACGCTTTCCATCTTCAAGCATTTTAAAAGAAGAACGAGATTGACGTTTCTTTTCCCATAACTTCGAACCTTCCAATGGAATCGAACGGATCGCAATATCTTTAACGACGATTGGTATCGAAGTTCGCCCATCCGAGATTCGGAATCGAAACTCATCCTGCTCCTCGATTTGGTCACCTTTAAAAAGTAAGATAGCTCCTTCATCGATAGTTACCGTCTCATCATCTACTAGAACAGGAATTTCTGTTTCTCCTTCGCCGATTCGAACACCTCTTCCATCAAAATTCAACCGGATTGCCTGTTTGCTTTTAGGTGTCGTATCGACTTGGAAAGAAGAAAAATGAGGTACTAACCATTCCTTCGGACAACGTAAGATAGCAATATTAAATTTATACGTACTCGCCGCTTTATTCTCGTGTTTGTAAACTACTCGCTCGAACAACGTTTCACCTGATGAAGCATCAATGTTAACTCGAATTGAGTGTCCGCTCGATACAGCATTTCCTGTCGAGATGAACTTATTACTAACGTGACGATCAAATGGTAACTTTAGTTCGATAGTCGAAACATGTGGAGGAGCAAATAACAATAGATTCCATTCGCGTCGTCCGGCTTTTGTGTCTGCCTTAGGTCGTTTCTCAAGTTGGACTTCCTCGATTGGTGTTATATCATCCGTTGATACTTGGATGCCGTTTGCCTCGAAATGAATCACTTTCTTCTCTGAAGCGACCTCTTCCCACTCAAGAATCTTATTGAAATCCTGTACATACCACTTTTCATCATCACTTAAGATCGAAGCCCCTTTGTCATACAATTCCTCTAAACGATCTCTTGCATTCCCCATCTCGACTAACCGACCTATTTCTTCATGCTTTCGAGTATTCACGTCAAGACGTCGGTCGATTTCTCGTTGACGTTTGATCCATTCTCTCGAGGTCATTTCATACTGCGCTTGCTCTTCTAATAAGATACCAAGTCCACTATCTTGGAAGTAATGAAGCGCACGATAATCCGCTTGTTCTAAATTCCCCTTTTCTAGCAAAGCAAGCGTCTCCTCGAAATCAAGGAAGGATGTATTTTGCATACGCGTTGTTTGTTCACGATTCTTTAGATAATGCATGAAGGCGGCTTGTTCTACCTTCGAAAATCGACTGACCTCTAGCAACTCATCCATACTCTTGACCATCTGACTGACGTGTAGTGGAAGTCCCTCACTCATGAGATTCCGTCCACCGCCACGAATTGAGTCATTAAGCGTGTCGGAAAGAAGGACCAGAGAAGTTCCCTTCCAAATTCCTTTTTGTTCACTCATCTCATTTCGAAGTGTAACTAAGAAGTCGATACTCGTATCAATCCCCGTTGCAGCAATAACGAATTTTTGACTGCCGTATTCTAAGGAAATCGTCTCGTACGTTCGCGTTCCAGATGGATGACGGTACTGAAATGGTTTACTCGTCGATAAATTGGATAGTGCATCATACATTTCTACGACGTGTTTCCTAGAGGGCAAGTGAACATAATATCGATCCGTTTGTTGATTTAGTGCCTCTTGCTGAAAGAAGCGATTCAATTGTTGACTAATATGATTAAAGAATGGATTTGACATATTGAGCATCCCCACTATCGCTTTTCTTTTCCAAATAATTTAATTTATCAAGTAGTTTAACGACTTCTTCTTTCGAATTATAGTCGAACCAAACACCTCGTTCTTCGAGCCGATTCCATAGCTCACGTAATTCGATTCGCTCCTCTTTTACTGATACTGCAACCAACATCAATAACTGTTCTTGTGACAAGGATAACAACGTTCCAAGTGAACCACCGTTTTTCCGATAGAATTGTTTTACAAGCATTTCAAGTGTCTTCGGATATCGGGAATTCAATTCTTTTGATACTCCTATCCGAATCGTTCGATGTAAATCTTCGAAGGCATCCCGTAATGTTTTTCCTTCTAAATTATGTGGTACATCCTGTTTCGTCCAAGTGGCATATTCTTCTTCTAACCATTCATAAATCGATGATATGAATTGGTGTCTTCCTTCTGGTTTTTCAGCGAAAAACTCGAAGTAGTCATGATATAGACGGTTCTTATCATGATCCATAAAATCGTTCATCGATAAAATATTCAATGCATGCTCATGTGCATAGAAATGTTCCAGTCCGTACTTAATCAGTCTGTATCCACTCTCATAATTTTCACGCCATTTTGCTCCCTTTTCCCATCGAAGAAGAAAGTATAAAGGTTGAAGATGGTGCGCCTCAAAATGCCCGATTTTGTTCACCTTGAAGATAGTTTGCGTAATCGATGTGAATGCATAATGGACAAGTAATGCTGACAGATTCTCTATTAGGAATTTTGGATTACGCCGCATATGTGCTACATCCTCTTGAAAACGTTCCTCAAGTCCAGGAAATAATGAGCGATACGTCTCTTCTCCTTGATCGTAGCGCGCTACTGGAGATAATTGCTCCATGAGTACTGTAGTGATGATATCCATCTCCTCAGTCGTCTGGAAGTGGTCATGTAAGACAGTTCGGCTTTCTCTCGCATATGTGTCATATAGGTACCGAGCAAAGTCGATTTCCCCTATTTGTTCTCGTTCATTTTCCGAGAGAGGTACTCGCTCCAATTGCTCAATTTTATCGATTCGCTGACTTGTTACGTCATGATTTGATTCTTCGAGATAGTACTCAAACAGTTGCTTAGACTCATCATCGTCGAATTTTCCTAGTCTTAGCACGTCATCAAAAGACTGACTTTTTAAATCGATTTCTGCAGATTTCCCTTTAATCATCCGTACGAATGCACCGGTAACTGATAAAAAACCGTTCTCAAATTTCACACGCTCTGGCTCTCGGGTAGGAAAAGGCAGAAGATAGACGTTCTTTCTTCGTGCAAAAACATATTTTCCACCTTTTCCTGCAAAACGCCGAATGCTTTCCTTCTTAAGTTGATACACTTACTTCACCTTCTTTACTTCGTATCGTGATTTTGAGAATTTTGGTTTTGAAATTTCTAGCATCGAGTAATCTAGTGTATGGACAAGCAATAATTTATTCGTTTTATCTGCCCCTTGAATTAGCTTTTCATGAAATTCAGCAAATTGAAGTGCATTTTGTACATCTTGTTTTGTAGGACGGTAGCCGGATGCTACTTTTTTCAGTAAAGCAAACAAAGAATAATCCAAATCAAATAAGTGGTTTGTCGCATCTTGTTGATATCCGATACGGACCGAAGGCTCAAAACGAGTTAAGATATTCTGCCCTTCAGCCATCCCATACGTTTCTTCGTCGACACTTTCTTCGACTTTTAACGTGATGGCCATACGGAATCGTTTATTCGGTGGATCGATGTATATATAACCATCGCGCGGCGAACCTTTCCACATATACAATACGTTGTTTAATAGTTCAAAGACCTCGCCCATACCTTCTTCGTCCCCGGTGTAGTAAGCAAATAATAACTGGACGAATGATTCATAGATATCATCAATTTTTTCTGGATAGAGTAAAGCATAGTTACGAATCAACAGACGTGCGAATGCAAGCTGTGTCTCACGACCATCAACTTCTGATAGACGTTCCCATATACCACCCAATGCTCGATTACCTAGAATTTCTTTAACCATTCTTTCAGGATGTTCAGTCATGATGAAACGTGTCAACATCATATCGAAATGTTGAAGGCGCATCTTCAAAGGATCAACTTCATGTAAAATATGAAGAAGAGGAGAACGGTCAGGGTGTGCGAATAATAGATTTGGTAACATAGCGTCAATATGTTCTTGAAGTGAAGAGATAGCTGTCGTCACCTTTACCGGTACGATGATATCGTAAATGAAGTTGTACAATGCCCGCATAGATATGATTACTTTTTGCTTAATCATCGCCTCGACTAAAGCTTTGACGACTGCTTGTTGTACAGATTCATGTTGCAACAACTCAAAATTCTGATGAGCTACCGTTACATTTTCTTGTTGAATATCTTTTAACCATGATTCATAAAATGGATTTTTTTCATCCTTCGCTGTGATACGTCGGATGATTTCCAAACAAACTCTAGAAGTGGCCCCATTCGACGTCACTTCATAAAATTGTTCTCCAGAGAAATTAAGTAGATGGAAATGCCCTTCGCTTTTTCCGTTACTCGCGGCTGATGCAAACACTTCACTTCGATCGATAAATGACGTCACTTGATTAAAACGCCCTTTAGATTTTTGAAGATGATAAAAATTATGCAAGACCCCTAAATTGATGGCAATAATTGTCGTCCTCGCCTTTTCCGGTGATGCATCGAAATGATGTAAGACTCTCTCCAGTGTCTCAAGCGCATTTTCACTTGGATTATGTGCTTCGGTCGAATCATTATGTACCAGCACCTCTTCAAAAAGATCAGGACGATTCTCCATCAAATAAGCAAGTAGATGACTTTTCCCATCCCCTACACTACCGCATAAGAGAATCAGGCTAGGCGAGGGACTCTTGCGAGCCACTTCCAGTTTTTCCGTCAATATTTCCTGAATAGGACGAACAACATGCATATAAGCCCGAAGAGATCCAAACGATTCTGCATGAACAACAGATTCTTTCGATGAAGATTGTAAGACACGCATTCGCGTCAAAAAGTCACCAGACTCTGTTCTGAAACTAGTGTTCGCTTCTTTGTCTTCAAAGTGTTCGGGTTTCTCGATAGCCATCTCAACGGGTGTAGGACTCGTCTCAATAATTTTAGACATCGGAAAATCTGAAATCTCATTCTCTTTAGCAAAGAACTTACGAGCACTGACCCAATATTGAGCTATTTCGATTAAAATACTAAGCGCTCTAAATCCTTTTGAAACACGAAGATTCTCTGCATAAATTGAATCGCTTATTTTAATATATTCATTCGCAATTTGAAATTCGCGCATCGATACATTAAGTCCAACTCGCATATGTTTCCATGCCAAATGTAATAAATTTTTTTGAAATAAGTGTGATTTCGTTTTATCTTGGCCAATTTGCTCAGCTAATTGTGTCGAACGCTTTTCAGATAATGCTATGAATAATCCATCAAGATACGCTAATGCTTCCGTCGGACTATCTTCAATCATTTGATTAATCTCATCGAAATGAAAAATTATTTCGTCTACATGAAGAAGCGTCTGTAACTCTCCCCAAACCTCTACTTCTTTCAATTAATCTCACCCCAATTAGTTTATACATTTATTTTAGTAAGTTATATTTAATTTTATCATTACTTGGATAGAATGAACATTCAGTTTCCTTTTTTAGCAAAATATATATTAATTCTATATCGAACAATTTCTAATATCATTTCATAAAAATCATCCGACGCATAACCAACTGTCGAAATGGTTAATTTGTTGTTTTCGAATACGAATGGATTACCCATTTTCGGAAACGGCATCTTTTTCAATAACCGTTCTACTTTTGCTGAATCAAACGGTCCTTTCAACTCCGCTGTTTGTGCATCTTTCGACTCTCGATACTTTTCCGCATGCAAATAATCATAAAAGAATGGTGCGACTTCCTCTGCAGTGATCGGTTCCATCCAGCGCTCTTCTCCCCGCTTAAGCATCGCTAACAGAACGACCATCTTATAACTTCGGTTCATGATCGTTTTTTCAACCTGCTCGATCAATTCTCGATTTGCGTCGTACGCTTTGACCTCTTCGTCTGATAGCTCCTGATGCTCCTTCAAGAACCCAACATAAGAACCCCACTCTTGTTTATAACCTTGTGGAACTGCTGCATATTCTCCGATTTCAACATACGATGGTCGACGACCGAGTTCATATTTGATTTGCTCGTATTGCTCAATCAATCGTAACTTTCGCTGGTTTGGCTGTCGTAGTCGATGAATCAATTCCAGTGCCCGCGTATCGAACTCAATCACACAGCCGGGCGGTGGCGTAATCGGTTCTCTCTCCCCTCGCTTGAACGATTCTTTCATTGTTCCTAGCAGTTTCAGTTTCGTCTCGACGTTACGATAGTTCCCAATCAAGTCGATGATGACGCAGTGCGATTTGTCTTGCGCTAAACGTAAGCCGCGTCCGATTTGTTGCGTGTAAATGGCGACAGATTCAGTCGGTCGACAGAACAGGAGTGTATCCACTTTCGGAATATCGACACCTTCGTTGAACAAATCGACGGTAAAGAGAACGTCAATCTTACCTTGCTCGAATGCTTGCATATATTTCGCGCGATTCGTCGTCTGCCCTGTCAGTGCAAATGCCGTCGTTCCTTTTTCCCGGAATACTTGCGCCAGATATTCTGCCTGCTTGATCGACGAACAAAAGCCAATCGTCTTCGTTTGCCGATGTTTCTCCCACGAATGATAGATATTATCCGCGACCTCTCGATCAAGTTGTTTATGCTCGAGCTGCGTCGCATCATAGGTCCGCCCGATTCGTCGTATCTGGGAATAGTCAATCGTGTCATGAATACCGTAATAATGAAACGGCGTCAAAAATCCTTCAGCAATCGCTGCTGTAAAATGCATCTGGAAAGCAACGTTATGGTGACAGATTGCATAGACATCCGCACCGTCCATCCGGTCTGGTGTCGCTGTCAGACCGAGCAGGAAACGGGGCGTGAAATGATCGATGATCTTTCGATAACTCGTCGCTGCCGCGTGATGGAACTCGTCAACAATGATGAGATCAAACTGATCCGTTGCAAAACGGTCCAAGTGACGCTTTTGCGCCAGCGTCTGGACGGAAGCGAAGACGATCTCTGTCGTCTCCGTGACGGTCCGGTCACTACCGATATAAAAGCCGGTCTGCCACGCCGGATTGACTTTTTGAAACGAACGCTCCGCTTGCAGTAATAGTTCTTTTTGATGTGCCAGGAACAGGACTCGTGTAAAGTCTCCCGCAAAGAACGCACTGAGGTAGGTCTTCCCTAGTCCAGTCGCAAGCACCGCCAACGCCCGTGTCCGCCCTTCTTCCATCGTTTCCCGTAACGCGCGGAGCGCTTCTTCCTGCACTCGGTGCGGCAGGATTTCTGGTGCAACGACGACTGTTCCTTCGTCATACTCGACTTCTGGTTCTGCGACATATTGACGTGCCGCATACTCTTGACGATAGGTTTCTAAGACAACCGGATTCAGTTCTTCTGCCGATTCGCTGAGGTAAAGATCCATGAAGGCATCAATCGCATCATCAAGGATCTGTGGAGCGACAGCTTGTGGTAGATGGACGTTCCATTCGATTCCAGACCGAAGTGCACTGTTCGAGATGTTCGACGAACCGACGATTGATAAGCCAGTCTCTGCGTTTCGAAACAGATACGCTTTCGGATGGAAAGAGCGTCCACCAGACCGATAAAAGCGAACTGACAACCCATCCAGCGCAAGCAACTGTGCTAATGCTTCTGGGTCAGTGATATGTAGATAGTCGCCAATCAACAGACGAATCTCGGCTCCTCGTTGCAACGCACGACGAAACGCCGGGACGAGTAAAGCGACGCCTGACTTCTGAGCAAACGCTGCGACGATATAGACTTCCTCTGCCAAATCAATGGCTTCGATAAGTGAGTCATATACATGATGCGTCGTCAGCTTCGCTTCCGGGATCAATCTTTGACCTCAATCAGATAGAGACGTTCTTCGAATCCGCCGCGTTGTTGCTGTTTCTTCGCTCGGACGGCTTCCAGTTCCTCGACTGTCACGCGATGTATCTTCGCTAACGCTTGGATGAGCTCCAGTAAATCAGCTAACTCCTCGACAGCGTCTGTGTCCGTCGTCGCTTCCTCGTATTCAGCGAGTTCTTCATGTAATTTCTTTTTCGCTTCCACTAGGAATTCATTTTCGTCCAACGTGCGGAACGTCGCTTTTTTCCCGTTTTGGTCGATGATGTTTGGAATCGCGTCTCGAACTAATTTATGATAAAGTGGCATATCAATTCACTCCTTTGAAGGGTTGAGGGATATCCGAGTCGAATCACTCGGTGTCGTACATATGTATTTTATAAGAGGAGGTTCTTTTCATGTCTATATTCAAACAGATCGACACAACGAACGCCCCTGCTGCGATTGGTCCTTACTCGCAAGGCTTTATCGCAAACGGAACACTCTATGCTTCCGGGCAAATCCCGATCGATCCAGCAACAGGTGAGCTTGTACCAGGCGGGATCACGGAGCAGACGGAACAAGTCATGCGAAACGTCGATGCCATCCTGAAAGAGGCAGGACTGACACCTGACCGCGTCGTCAAGACGACATGCTACTTAACGAGCATGGAACACTTCGCTTCTTTTAATACGATCTACTCCGATTACTTCGCACCGCACAATCACTTCCCAGCTAGGTCTTGTATCGCTGTGAAAGAACTACCGAAAGGTGCCTTGGTCGAAGTCGAGATTTTAGGACTCCTCTAATCACACATCACGCATTTTGCGTGATGTTTTTTATTTGTAAATCCTTGTGGTGTCCTCTCTATTCAAAACCTAAAAAATAGAAATTTCAAAATTATTTTAATATAAATAAATTATGGTATTAATTTGGGTTTTATGATAGATTATTATTAATTCTTACTTATTTTATATTAAAATTTGTTATTTGTTAAAAAGTATAGCATTTTTTCCATTTTAATAAGTGTAGGAAATACATAGCAATTCTTATTGAATTCGAAGGGATCGGTTTATCAGTATGAAAAAGCTTCTTAAATTGGTACTTGGTTTGATCATCGCAATCGTCATTCTTATCGTTGCAATGGTCGCATGTACATCATTCTTCGCAAACGAAGTAGACAAAGAGCTCAAAAAAGGAGGAGAAGTCACTACAGTCGATTCAAAACAGGCTAAAGGCGATAAACAAAAAAATACGCCTAAGCATTTTGCATTCGGCGATACGATCAAAGTCGGTGATGTACAGCTCACGATTTCAAAAGCTCAAAACCAGTCTCCTGCTCAATACAGCGAATCAAAAAATGGCAATGTCGTTGTATTTGATGTAACAGCAATCAATAAAGGAGATGATTCTGCTTTCATCGATGATACGGAATTCAACCTCTATATTAATGATGAACAAGTCGATTCTTATTTCGGAGATGACATGGCAATCAGTGGTGATTTAAACAAAGGTAAGACGTTAAAAGGTAAACTCTTTTACGATGCACCAAAAGGTCAGTCCCTCGAACTTATCTACAAACCTTCTTTCTCATGGAACGATAACGAAGTCGTCTTTAAAGGTGAAAATTAATGAGTAAGCGCTCCTAGTTTTAAGGAGCGCTTTTACTTTGTTTTGCTCGTCGTTGAATCGCATGCATCACGATTGGTATTTGTACAACCAGATTCAAGATACTTACTCCGATCACTAGTTGACTGATCGTCAATGGATTGAAGTACCCTTCGCCATATCCTCTCCCTACGCTGAGCGCGATCCCGTATGAAATCGCAAACGAAACTAGATTGCCGATGACGATATATTTCGGTTTCCCACTCCGCGCAAGTGAATACGATAGAGCACCGAGTCCAAACAAAAATAAGGCATAGCCTAGAAGTGAACCTTCTTTCCAATCAAAATAGGGTCCAAACCAAGCAAAGGGAATCACATACAACCATGTTCGTTTCATCGCTGCCCCTCCTGACTCGCTTGTGATGTGAAAAAACGATACAACGCGTCACGGATGTTTCTCCATCCAGGTGGATAGACATTTGACTTGCTGATACAGACGGTTTGGTTATTCGTTGTTACTTCAAGCGTCCAATCCGTCCCGTCTAGCATCTCATGGACTGACTCAGGATACGTCCCCCACGCTACTAGATCATACTTCCTCATCCACGTATCCATGAACGCTAGATCGTCTTGTGTCAGTGTGCGTCCTCCGGGTGCCGTCAATCGATTTTCTTCATCTTCCGCTCGAATCATCCGACTTGCGCGGTCCCACCAAAACGTTTGTCCTTTTCCCATGCCGGACTCGCGGTAATAGATCTGTTTTACTGTCTCCATCATAATCATCCCCTAAATTTGATGTTCCCAGTATACTCCATTTATTATTTTCAACCTGTTACATTTTTTACTATGGTTCTACTGATTTCTATTGCTGTGAAACATTTTTCTTCTTCTATCAGTAGATGGAGTGAAAGGAGATGTTTACTATGCATGTATCCATACAGCAAGCTGGATATGACGTCGGTCAGCCTGTCTTACAAGAAATCGCGTTTGACTTACACTCTGGAGCCATCACCGGTTTGGTCGGTACGAACGGTGCGGGAAAAAGTACGACGATTCAAGCGATGTTCGGTACGCTACCTTGGGTCGAAGGAGAGATCGATTTACCGGTCTCACTCGCCTATATTCCGGAGCAACCGACCTATTACGAATATTTGACGCTCGCCGAGCACCTTGAGCTGGTCGCCTCGCTCCACGAGACGGATCATGCCTATACAGAACGACTCTTACAGACGTTCGAACTGCATGCTGTCACAGGTGACTATGTCTCTTCTTTCTCTAAAGGAATGAAACAGAAGGTGATGCTCGTCTGTGCCTTGATGCAACGCGCGGACTGCTTAATCATCGATGAACCGTTCGTTGGTCTTGACGCGGTCGCGACGATTCGCTTGTTACATTTACTCGAAGCAGAACGAACGCGTGGCGTAGCGATTCTGCTCGTCACCCACGTCCTTGATTCCGCGGAACGTCTTTGTGACGACTTCGTCTGGATTGATCAGGGGCGCATCAAACATCAAGGAACACTCGCTCAAATCGGTGAAGCCTCTGGTCAACCCGGCGCTCGCTTGTTCGACATCATGGAAGCGATGGTGCTCGAGCATGATTGAAACCTTTTTGAAGCAACGGATCCGTCGACGGCACGCGGAACAACGTCGCTTCTTTCGAGAAATCTTTGACTGGACAATCTTGCTGTATCTCGTCGTTCCGGTCGGTCTATTCATCATCTATGAGACGGTTCAGATTTTAAACGGTCAAGCGGACTGGGTTCAAACAGTTCCGGTCGCTTGGATTTTACTCGGTTGGATCTTGTATGGATTCCTGCCCGCTTTTTACGCTTGGTTCGAACCCGCAGATCGCCTCTTCTTCAAACCGGTTCCTGGAGCGATCGTTCGAATGAAGTGGTATTCCGTTCGGTATCACTTCGTGCGGATTTTTCTAATGACTGCCGGATTACATCTACTCTGTTTTCCGTTACATAGCATCCGGTTTGACCAATCTAGTATCACAGTACTGCTGATTAGTCTCGTGCTCTCTTTGCTCCAACCGTTCTTTAGCTTTTGGACATACCGGCTATCCGGGCAACGATTCTTGCGGAAATGGAGCGGTCATCTCGTCCTAGCAACCGGACGTATCACCCTGTTACTCCTGCTTTGGCTGCAACCGCATTCTGTCCTCTTCGTCGTCGCACTGTGTGTGTTGTTGCTCGGATCCCTTCATGTCCGGCGCTGGTCACGGCGCGAGGACGGATTAACGGAGGACATCCTGCTATCGACGAAACGACAGTCGAGTTTATCGGCGACCGTCCTTGAATTGAACGGTGCCTTACCAAAACCGTCGCATCGAAAGCGTCCGTTCCTTCATCTGCGATTATTCAATCAGACGCATCAGCAACTCCCGCTGATCACGTATCTGCGGGATTCGAGTAAACGTCGTTTCTTACTTCAGCTGTTTGCTGCGATGAACTATGGTCTTCTCGTCTTACCATGGATCGGACGTGGTCTTGTCATCGCCTTCGTTCTGTTCGTCCTGTATCAAGAAGTAAAACAACACGCTCTGTGGTTTAGACAGCAGCGCTTCTATCGGCTCGTTGACTCTCGTATTACAGCTTCTGCGGAAAATAAAGTCATTTAAAAGATATGGGAATCCAATATCTCTTCTCGTATTCCTTTCGTACACTAAAGGTAACCTAAAACGAACGGAGTGTATGCGTATGAAGTGGGGTCTGTATCCGAAAATGTTACTCGCTTTCCTCGGTCTTGCGATCGTACCGATCGTCTTGATCGGTTCGTTTTTGTATGTTGAAACGAAGAGTGCCTTAACGGACGAAGCTTACGCGAAACTTGAGGCGATTCGTGATGCTAAAAAAGCGACTGTCACGCAACATATCGATGAGAAATTTTTGAACCTCGAAGCATTAGCAGAGAACGAACAAGTCCAGCAAGCATTCGCTCCCTTAACGAAACAGTTTGCGGACGGTGGACTGGCAAACGACGCCTACCAACAAGAAGCCAAAAAATTCGATACCTACTTCAATCAATACATCGAGCAGTTCGGCTTCTATGATGTCTTCTTTATTGATCCGGACGGAAATGTCGTCTATACGGCGTTCAAAGAACCAGATCTCGGTCAGAATGTCGTCACCGGTGATCTCAAATCGTCAGGGCTCGGAAAAGCGTATCAGGACGCCTTAACAAAACAAACAGGCGTCATTGCTGATTATGCGTACTACGAACCGTCAAAAGCTCCTGCTGCTTTCTTTGCGATTCCCTATGTCGACCCAAAGACGAACAAACCACGTGGAGTTCTTGCGCTTCAGCTCGCCGGTGATCGAATCAATCAGATCATGAAAACAACAGCTGGACTCGGCAAAACCGGTGAATCGTATCTTGTCGGTGCCGATCAACGCTTACGCTCTGATTTCCGAGCGACAAAACAGACCGAAGTCGGTGAAAAACGTATCCAGTCGACGCCGGTCAAACAAGTCATTGCCGGTCAGACGAAAACGACAGAAACAACGGACACCGATGGTCATGAAGTCGTGACGTCTTTCACACCACTAAAAATCGCTGGTCTCAACTGGGGACTGATCACAGAAGTCCATACGGAAGAAGTGTTTGCTTCTTTATCTGATTTCGTTCAAAAGCTATTGATTGCGTTAGTGGCGTTAATTGCTTTGGTAGCACTTGCTGCGATCCTCTTCACACGCACGCTCGTCCGACCAATTCGCGCGTTACTGCATAGTGCGGGCGCGATTGCCGAACACGATTTATCACAACCGGTCGTTGCGACGTCACGTGATGAAATTGGACAGCTCTCCCGTTTATTCGAGACAATGCGCCTCTCTTTAATCAATTTGGTACAGCGAGTCGATGCAATGTCACGGACGATTGATGACTCTCTCGCTGAGCTCGTCGTTGAAGCCGAAGAGACCGGACACGGAACAAAAGAGATGGCAACAGCAATGACTGGAATTGCCGCAACCGCCCAGCAACAGTCTGGCGCATTTGATGGGCATACAGCGTCCTTACAATCCTTGACGGCAACAATCGAGCAAACTGCGCAGACATCGGCTCTCGTCGTCGATAACGCTAGTCGTTCAGAAAATCTTGCAACGACCGGACGTTCGGATCTCCATGCCGTTACGGAACAGATGCAATCGATTCAAAATGCGATTGATGAGGCTGCCGATAAATCACGTCGCGTCCAAATCGCTTCCGAGAATATCTTAGAGATCATCAGTATCATCGAATCGATCGCTAACGAAACGAATCTTCTCTCATTAAACGCTTCGATCGAAGCCGCACGTGCCGGGGAACAAGGCAAAGGATTCGTCGTCGTCGCACGCGAGATTCAGAATCTTGCCAACCAATCGAAACAGTCAATGGTTCGTGTCCAGGAAACAATTGATTCGATCCAACTGGAGACAAAACAACTCGAAGACGCCATGGCACGCGGAACCGTTGCCGTTCAAGACGGTGTCGTTCGCGTCACGGAAGCGACGAAATCATTTGATTCGATCGTCACCCAGTCAAAAGGGGTTACTGTTGATATGGCCGCCCTTTCTGAAACGAACCGGGATGTCTTATCGACCGCTTCCCACCTCGTCGCGCAAGCCGAACAGTTACGCGCCGGAATCATTGCCAGCGCCCAAGACAACCAACATGCATCCGAGCAATCACTCGCTTTCAGCGAACGAATGGATGTCGTGCATACGCTGACGGAAGAGATTTATACGCTCTCCCGTGAGTTGCACGAGACGATCAACCGCTATACACTGGATTAAACTTGAAAGGAGACATGCCTCATGCCGACTCACTTATTCCTCTTTGGAGGCGGTCCTCCTTTTACACCGAACTTACGAACACGATTTGCCGCATTAACGAACGGTGGACCGGTCGCGATTCTATACGTTCCACGAACCGGTAAGGACTGGACGAGCTACGCCTCGATTTATACGAAGCCGTTACAGGAAGATGGCATTTCGTCTTTCGTCCATCTGCCACTATCTGACGCACCAACAGACGGACAACTCGCGCAACTGAAGCAGTGTCAAGGCATCATCATCTCCGGTGGCGAGACCGAATTGTATCAGCAATACCTGGTCGGTACACCGATCGGTGACATCATTCAGTCGCGTTTCGTAGATGGTGTGCCGGTCGCCGGCTTTTCAGCCGGTGCCCTCGTTTCGCCCGAACGGTGTATCATTCCGGAGATCGACCAACGCGACAATCAACGTCTTCGCTTGCCTGGTCTTGCCTTACTGAACGACGCGGTCATCTGTGTCCATTACGAGACGTGGGGCGAAGCCGCCCATCTCACGCAATCGTTTACGGAAGAAAGCACAGACCGTGCTTTCGGGCTTACTGACGAGAGCGGAATCTATCTACGCAATCAGCACCTCGTCGAAACAGAAGGAACCGATCCCGTCGTATTATCGCGGAGTCCCGTCAAATGACAGCGATCGTTCCTGCCGTCAAAGGCATCATCATTCACGAGCAGCGTCTCCTGATCGTCCGCCGGGCTGCTGCTGACTTCGGTGGTGGGACGTGGGAATGCCCGGGTGGCAAGATTGACTTCGGTGAACTGCCGCTCGATAGTCTCGTTCGCGAGATAAAAGAAGAGACACAGTTGACAGTTACGCCGGAGCGTCTGCTCTATGCTTCGAGCTTCCTGACGCATCCCGATCGGCAAATCGTTCTCTTGATGTACGTCTGTTCGACGCATCAAACGGACGTTCAATTATCAGTGGAACACGACGCTTATCTCTGGGCGGACGAAACAATGATTCGTCAGTTGATCGCGCCGAATATCTTAGCTGATTTTGAACGACATGATGTATTTTCGTTACTGCATCGCTAAACACAACTGCCCCGCCTGACCAGTTGGTCGAGCGGGGCAATTTTTATTTACAGTAAAGGATCTCGATAACAGACGACGCGATTCCGACCGGTTTGTTTGGCTTCATACAATGCTAAGTCCGCTTTCTGGACAGTCTCAAATACAGTCGACGCTTGATCGGATGAAGCAGCCCCTAGCGATAACGTGACATGAAACACAGGATGCTCCTTATAAACGAAGTGTTGATCGGCGCAGGCAGATCGAATCCGTTCCCCGAGTCGTTCCGCTTGTCGAAGTGGTACGTCCGGCAATAGTAAGACAAACTCTTCACCACCGTATCGACCGACGACGCCCTGTTCCGGACAATACGATTGTAAGAGGTGACTGAGTTGTCGTAAGACGACGTCACCCCCTTCATGACCGTATGTATCGTTGATTGATTTAAAATGATCGAGATCGAGAATGAGGACGGAAAAGACCGTTCCGTTCTGAGTATACTCGGCTAACGTTTCATCTAGCTTCCGGCGGTTTCCGAGTTGCGTCAGTCCATCCGTTAAAGCCAGTTCCTGTTGCGTATGTACGAACAAAAAGTGCTTCCTTAGTTCTTGTAAGAAACGATAGGTGACGTAGCCACCAATCATGATGACGATGATATAGACGAGCGCAATCTCTAAAAACCGCTCGAACGTGTTCGTTAATAAATAGAGCGCCGGTAAGCTGTATGCGATACCTGTTCCAAGCAACACGAGATAATCCTTCATCCGTTGAGCAGCGAACCGTCGATAAATCGTCGCTGTCACGAGTAACGCGACACAGATCAAGGTTGTCAGAATCAGTCCTTGGTATTCGCCAGCTGGTGTCACTGCAAATCGGGCGCCGATGATGAACAGCATCGTGATGCTACCGCTGACTAATCCGCCGTAAAAGTACGCCGTGACGAGCGCAACGAGACGCAAATCAATCTTTGCAACGTCATAGGAAATACTGTTAAAGATCAACAGGGCACCAATCACACCGGCGATACAACCGATCGCGAGTCGGACTTGTAAGGAAGAGTTAGGCGAGATGCGCTCGATCCGTCTTAGCGGTAAAAACGCAAACAGCAATGTCGCAATCAACAGTGAGAAGTTCAACAACAATGAATTAAGCAACGTAAGCACGACGACATCCTCCTCATTCCATTTCAGATGTTTACTCTATTCCCTCCAAATTACACATTCCCCTCTTTTTCCAAGGTTTTCAAACAAGAGGAGAGGGAATCAAACAAATATGTCTATCGTCTACATCATTAAGGGGGAATCTTTCATGGACCGTCAAGCTGAAAAACGAAAAAGTAAGATGCCATTCTTCATTATTCTCGTTATCGCTATCTTCGTCATCGTTGCTGCTGCGTTGATCATTTATGTCACATCTGAACCAAAAGAAGAGACACAAGCACTTATGACACATCTTGCGACTGTCCTTCCGGTTTACGTGAATTAGATTCACAAGACCTTTACACAAGCCGTACAACACCTTCATACATGTTGCTTTATCTCCTTCCGATAGGTACACGGGAGGAGATGTTTTTTATGCTTATGAAAAAACGATTATTAGCACAACAACTAAATGGATGGTTGATTCCGATCGTTGCCATCGGGCTGATCGTGATCAGCGGTCTCAGCGTTTACGCATCGTATCAACAATCCGTCGCAGCAACTGAGGAACGGCTGATGCGTGAGTTAACCATGTTCGACGCGAATGTCCGGGCAACGTTTCTTGCGTATCCGGATGACGCGACAGACCGCTCGCGTGCCATCAAACGATTGCAACAGCAACAGCGAACCGACTTATCACGTGACGACTATTCGATTCGCTTTCAAAGCCTGAAAACGAGTGAGGCGTTCCGACCGCTAACACTCGAACCGGCAAAACGAAAACAACTACTACAGCACTTAAAAACAGCCCGTACATATGCTTTTTCGAATCAAGACCAGTTTCTTGTCGCAATGACGATTCCGGAACTCGATGACGTCATCTTGCTGACGACCGATCGCGATAAATTAATCGCCCCTGCTCGCGATTTAGCTTGGACACTCGTCTGGGTCAGTGTGATTACGCTTGTCAGCATCAGCTTCTTGATTCGCTCACGAATTAGAAGACAACTCGCCCCACTATCGAAACTCGCCTTACAGATTGAAGAAGCGCATGCGAAGCGATCGTATCGTCCATTAACACTCAAAACGACGACCTTTGAGTTACAACAGCTGACGTTTCAATACAATCAGTTGATGCAACAGATCGGAGATTTAACGGCTGAGATGCAACAAGCGAGTCAGGAACTCGAATCCGTCCAACCCCACTTTTCTTCGCGCTTATCCGCGATGGATCAATCAGTCCAAGCCGTCGATGAAGTCGCCGGTTCTTTACTTGCGCAATCGTCGCAAATGGATCAGACAATCGTCGCCTCGACACGTTTGACCGCTCAAGGGCACGATGCGTTAAGTGAGATGCAAACGACACTTCTCAACAGCCAACATGCCGTAACCCGTTTTCAACAGACTGTTCAGACGAATCACACGACACTTGAGATCTTACAAGAGGAAAGCCAGTTACTAAAGGAACAATCCGCGACGACAGAGCAGATTTTGCAACAGACCTCACACCTACAGCAACAGATGGAGACCTCAATCTCGCACATTCAGCGCGTTGCTGAAGAGACGCGCCGCTTGTCGCTGAACGCGCTGATTGAGGCAACCCGTGCTGGAGAAGCCGGTCGTGGCTTTATCGTCGTTGCCAAGGAAGTCGAAAAACTCGCAATCGATATCCGAACGAGTACAGATCACATCCGTCAAGTCAATCAGACATGGACGGCGGGACTCGATCAAGTCGAACAAGCCATCGTGCAGATGACCGAACGTTTTCTCTCAACATCGCAACAGCTCGAGACGGCAACGGCACACTTGCAACAAATGCTGACTGAAGCGACGACAATTGAGACGACACTGGGTACCGTCGAACAACAACGTCAAATCGTCGTCCACGTTCAGTCGAACATGCAGGAACATCTACAGTCCGTTCAGCAGTTGATGTCGGAGCTCTCTTCTTACAGCCAAGTCCTCGGTGATCAAATGCAACACCACGTCAACCAGCAGACGGAACTGAAGACACATAGTGCGGTACTCGAGTCACGCATCAGTTCGTTGCAACAGACCGTTCGCTCGAGTGAATCGCCATCTTAACAAAAGGAGCGCCTCCCATCTCTGGTAAGCGCTCCTTTCCTCTGTTCTCAGCCGATATAACGTGCTTCCTTTTTATCGATGATATTTCGAATCCGGTTCTCCGTCACCTGATACTGCTCTGCCAGCTGACGAATCGTCTTCCCTTTTTCATACTGCGCGCGAATCGTTCGAATCTGAAACGATGACAGCGTCACATGTTGACCTAACAAGAGATCAAACTCGCCCAGCAGTTCAGTATACTGTTGATCGATCGAAGGCAGGACGTCTAAGTTCGATAACTGATCGTCAGCCCGTTTGCCGTTGCGCCGGACGAGTTTCGCTTCCGTGACGTCAGCCGTTAGAAAAGCTTGTGCAACGAGTACACCGACCTGGACGCGTTCTCCTCGACCACGTTGATAAAGCGTGACTTTCCGGTATCCTTCCCGATTGAGTCGCGGACGGAGCAAGACACCTTTTCGTCGTTGCTGGACACCGCGACACGTCACGATCGTTCGGTCGAGCGATCTTACGCGACCTAGCGATGAGACTTCATATATACCTACATAGCCGATGACGGATTTCCATTGTTCTTGCATGGTTGTCCTCCTTCAGACAAGGACACGACGGGACTTCATACTTGAATTATATCAAATTACGAACAAACGTTCTAGTGATGTCACTCGTCGGAATGTGCTATTCTTAGCAGAAAAAGGAAATGAGGTTCGTCTATGAAATTTGTCTTGTTACTCGGTCCCCAAGCGGTCGGAAAGATGACGATCGGTCAGGAAATCGAACGATTGACGGAGATGAAAGTCTTTCATAACCACCAGACGATCGACCTGTTATTGCCTTATTTTGATTTCTCTGAACCCGCACATCACCGCTTAAAGGATACGATCCGGCGCGAGATGTTCAAGGAAATGGCGAACAGTTCGCTCGAAGGTGTCCTGTTTACATTCCTCTGTCTATTCGGCGTCGAAGGTGGTGGTCTCGAGTTCATTGAAGAGACAGTCGAATTATTCGAACAAGCGGGTGCTGACGTCTATATCGTTGAACTCGATGCGCCGGTCGCAACACGCCTGCACCGGAACACGACCGAAAACCGATTGACGCACAAAGTAACGAAGCGTGATCTCGCTGCTTCTGAACAGGACTTACGCGAGACGGCGGACGGATACCGGACACGTTCGCTTCCAGGTGAACTACCGGACGTCAACTACCTCTTCCTCGATACGGAACAGTTAAGCGCGCGTGAAAGCGCTGAAGCGATTTGCGACCATTTCAACTGGTCCAAAACAACGGTCTAATCACAAACGAGCCCCGTCCTGCTCAAGCAGGCGGGGCTTTAGTGATGGAGTTCGCGTGCATATCGATTCGCCTGCAACTGAAATCCGTTTCGACGCCAGACTGTCTCACTGCCTGCTTCGCCGTAGACACGCGTCAGTAATAACGTCCGCGCGAAATACGACAAAATCGACGTCAACGCTTCTGTGATGTATCCGCGCTGATCGTCCTCATCCGTCGTTGTATAACGTAAGTTTCCGGTCGATCCATTCCATGTGAAGGTAATCGTTCCGACGATTGTTTTCTCACGTAACGCATGCAACGTCCACTTACAACCCGATTCGTCATCCGTTGCTTCGACAAACAGGCGTGACGTCGTAAAATCCGGATGTCTCCCTTGCATTCAGCTCTCCTCCTCGACCTCGAACGTTGCTGTCGCGTAAGCCTCTCCGTTAATCAAAATCGTTAATGTATGTGTTCCGGGATAATGGACACGCGTCGTCATGTTCCGAAACGATTGGCGTCGTTCGACTTGTAAGACACCTTTGACTTACCGCTCCCGCAGTTGAAACACCTTCCGACTCGTTCCGCGTTGTTTGACGTAATCGATCGCGTATTCAAGACGCAGACGTTGCTCGACGGAACTGTTTACTTGAAACGAAAACTGTAACTCTTGACCAATCGTCACTGGTGAGACGACCAAGTCCGTCACCTCGACCTCACCTTGCGTGACGTGTCCGAACAACTGTAATACTTCTGGATTTCCGCGCTTCAGTAACGTCCGGGAAGCGTGACGTAAAATCCAGTCTGTATTCGGATCTGTTCCTAAGTGACGTTCGATTCGCTCGATCAGGTATTCCGGATGTGTCTTTGAAATATCGTTCAAGTGATTGGCGACACTTTTTCGGACGTAGAGTGACGGATCCTGTAGTAAGGCGTCAAGAATCGGTAATGCTGGACGCGGATCAGCAATCAAACGCGGAATCGCTTGTCCCCACGGCAGACGCGGGCGTGTTCCTTCAGACGCTAAGCGCCGGACATGTTCATCATCTGATGTTGTCCATTTGAGTGCCTGCTCGAGGAAACGTTCCTGATCGACAAGTAGAAAACGCCGAACGGCGAACTCCGACGTCGAATGTTGCGTCAACTTGGCAAGTATCTCTATCGCAAGCGTCCAGTCAGAAAGGTCTGCCGTTCGTTCGACATACTCTGGAAAAACAATTCCCGGTAGCCCAGTAAACTGCGGTGCGAGTCGCTCTAGCTCCGACACCGAGTCCGGAAACGGTGGCAAGATCGTCTCCAGCGTCTCCGCCACACGACGGACACGTTGTTTAAACGCGAGTTCTTCCCAGTCTCCCTGCTCGACTCGTCTTCGAAAATCCGGTACATCGACCGCTGCTCCTAAGCGGTCGAGCCAACTCGGTGAAAATACATCTTTAATCAAACTCATCCTTCATCCAATCCTCTCTGTGTGCGCTCCAGTTTGAGCAATGTTTCCTTGCGTGCGAGTCCACCCGCGTATCCACCTAAATCTCCATTCGTCCGAATGACCCGATGGCACGGAATGACGATTGCCAGTTGGTTCGCTCCATTCGCTCGTGCGACGGCACGAACAGCAGTCGGTTGACCGATCCGGATCGCCAGCTCTTGGTACGAGATCGTCTCCCCACTCGGAATCCGCTCGAGTTCTTCCCAGACGCGGCGTTGAAATGGTGTCCCGTACCGCATCAGTGGCGTCTGAAACGATACCGGCTCTCCTTTGAAGTAACGACGGAGCTCCGCTTCGATCTGTCCAAAGACCGGTGATTCCCCGGGAACGATGACAGCGCGCGCTTTTTGACGTAATTGTTCGATTTCCCGCTCCAGTCCACGTCGGTCGACGAACTCGAGCAGATGTAAGAGTTGATCGTCGGCAATCGCCAGCATCGAACCGAGTGGTGTATCAAGCCATTTCGCGCGTAAGACCTGCCCGTCAAAGCGCGACGGTGCCTGCCCGAGAATCCGTGCTGACGCCTCACGAAAACCACTACTCGATTCATAACCTCCAGCCAACTGCCCTTCGATGATCGGCTTACCGGTCCGGATCTCCTTCATCGCAAGCCCCATCCGTCGTGCCCGAGCATACGCGACGAACGTCATTCCGAAGCGTTTCTTGAACTGGCGGCGTGCCGTTGATTCATCGAGACCAAGTGCTCGAAAATCGGCTTCCTTGAATCGTTTGTCTGGTTCTGCCTCGACCGCTTCGATCAAGCGTTGAATCGTACCATGATCGCCGGGATAAGCAAGCGGATGACAACGACGGCACGGTCGATAAGAGGCAAGTAATGCCTCTTGCGCCGTCTCAAAAAACTCACAGTTCTCTGCTTTCGGTTTTCGTGCCGGACACGTCGGACGGCAAAAGATGCCGGTCGTCTTGACACCAACAAAAAACGTTCCTTCGTACGTCGCGTCCCGGCGAACGAGCGCTTCATAATACGTGTGATGTTCCATCGCCTTCCCCTCCTTTGTCCTTAGTATACCGGCTTGTCCGGTCATCATGTCGCCGAAAATCAGGCATTGATATGTTTAAGATTCACTTAAGAAACATCGTCCTGTTTTCGAAAGGGACGATGTGCATACTACATGATATACTCAACGGAAAGTAGGGTTTTCATGTTTGATTTCTTAAAAGAAGCACTTCACGCACCACTCCGTGTCGGAGCCGTCGCACCGAGCAGTCCACGTCTGGCTGAAATGATGGCACGACGCGCCGTCGCCGATCGTCCACGCCAAATTCTTGAAGTCGGAGCGGGTGACGGAGCGATCACCAAAGCTTTACTGGCCGCTCGTTCACCGGAGACACATCTCTTGATTTGTGAACGGAGCGAAACGTTCCGCCCGGCACTCGAGCAGTTGCTAGCTCAAGAAACGAATGTCACTCTCTTCATTGGTGACGTTCAAGGATTATCCGATTCATGGAGCGGACAGATCGACGTCATCGTCAGTGGTCTCCCGTTCGCGTCATTCCCGGCAGCGTTGCGGCATGACTTATTAGCACAATTCCAAACGTTACTACGACCAGGCGGTCACTTCATCGCCTTTCAATACACCCGGTTCCAGTTCAAGATGTTCCGGGACTATTTCCAAGAACACAGTTATTCGCACACGCTCTACAATCTGCCCCCGGCTTATGTTTTCGAGGGGATACAACAGGAGGAATCTACACATGCCCACGCTCTTGATCGTTGACGATGAAGCAGACATCCGTCAATTGCTTCGACTGTATTTAACCAATGAAGGGTACGAGATCCTCGAAGCCGAAAATGGTGAGGAAGCGTTAGCGACTCTTGCAACGCGTCCAGTTGATGCGATGTTACTCGACGTGATGATGCCCGTTCGCGATGGCTTCTCGACCGTTCAAGCTGCGCGCGCTGCCGGTCACACGTTACCCGTCTTGATGCTGACAGCGAAACGCGAAGACATGGATAAAATTCAAGGTTTGACCTTCGGGGCGGACGATTACATCGGTAAACCGTTCAATCCGCTTGAAGTCGTCGCCCGCGTCAAGGCGCTGTTACGCCGCGTCAGTCAGTATCATGTCCCGACTACTGCTTCAGCGATTCAGGTCGGTCCGTTCACACTCAAAGAAGACGAACGCGTCATCTTTAAATACGATGTACCGCTCGCCCTGACACGCCGTGAATTTGATTGCCTGGCGCTCTTTTTGAGTCACCCCCGTCGTGTCTTCTCGGCTGAAGACCTGTATGAACGGGTTTGGCAGGAGGAAGCACTTGGTTCCGCGTCGAACGCTGTCATGGTCCTGATCCATAAGCTCCGCGACAAGATTGAGGATGTCCCGAAAGAACCGCGCCACCTCCAGACGGTCTGGGGCGTTGGTTATAAGGTTGAGCCATGAGACGGATCAAACTAACTGTTTGGATGCTCGTCTTACTCTTACTCGCCGCGGTTTTAAGTACGGCACTCGCCTGGTTGCTTGCGAGTCAGTTGCCGCTCGGTACGAAGACGGTTCCTCGGTACTATTACACGACAGAGCAAGAAGTCGTCCAAGACGTAAAACGTGATATCGCCCGTTACGAAAACGGGCAATCACCGAACGGTCCTTACGAGTGGGCCGTTTACAGTGCCGATAGTCGTCGCCTCGATGCATCTGACAAGTTTCCGGAAGACTTGACGCCCAGCCGGTTACTCGCTGCTCAAACACCGACGGAGCGAGAGCCGTCCGACATAGGAACGATCCGGACATTGCACCACATCGAAGCGATTTCCCTACCAAATGGGGCGTCCGGTTTTTTTCTGACGGTACAGACAGATAAACCGAGACTCAATGAATATCAAATCGGGAATTCGAACGCCTTCTTCGTCTTACAAGTCGTCTTGTTCATCCTCTTTTTACTACTCTTGACGCGTTGGATTGCCGGATTGTTCCGGGAACTCGAACGACGACTCGAACGGTTGACGGTCGAACCGCCACCAACTGAATCACTCCCACCGGTCAGAGGACCGAAGGAGTTTAAACTGTTCGCCCAATCGATCGAACGAATCGAACAGGAACTCCGAACGTTACGGATGCGTGATCAGGAGCGGTTCGTAGAACAGTTGCGCTTGATCACTAGTCTTTCGCATGACTTACGGACACCCTTGACCTCAATCCAAGGTTTCATCCAGTGGCTGACGGAAAAACATGAGACGTTATCCGCGACAGAACGCGCGGAACTTCTAGCGATCGTCATCCGCCAGTCGGAAACGCTCGCTGCCCGGATCGATGAACTGTTCACGCTCGCTAAATTATCGAACACCGATTATCCAGTCGAACGGATCTCACTCGATCTCGTGACCTTAACGGAACAAGTCCTGGAGCTGTTTCCCGGCATCGATGGCGTCATCGATGGTCCACCTCACGTGACATTGTTCGCCGATCCGATGCTCTTACGGCGCTTGCTTGAGAATTTGATTCGCAATGCGACGCTTCACGGAACTGGTGACCTTCGGATTTCGATCAAAGATGAAGCAGAAGGCATCCAGCTGATCTGCTCAAATGCGATTGAAACGACCTATACGCTAGAGGAACTAAACACGTGGCTGACGCCATTCGGGACGTCGGATGCTTCTCGCTCGTCTGGTGGCTCCGGCATCGGTCTGTCAATCGTTCAGCAAATCATGGCACGTCATGCGGGTAGTGTCGCATTGACTTCACAAGACAACCGCTTCATCGTGACCTGTCGTTTTCCACATGTTTCATAAGCCTGCATCCGATGTGCGCATCGGGTGCTTTTTTGGTCAGGTTGTTACTTCTTAGACACTTCTTTGAAATTGGAATTCGATACACTAAAGACTGTTAGAAATTAGTTGTCGTTTTAAAGGAGTTGTTCGTGTCTTATGAAATCCTCGTCTCGTTCGATTACATATATGCCAGGGCTTGATGGCTTACGTGCCTTCGCTGTTCTATCTGTCATTCTCTACCATCTGTCGGTTTCATTCTTCTCCGGTGGTTTCCTCGGTGTTGATCTCTTTTTCGTCCTATCCGGTTATCTGATTACCGGTCTCTTGTTACGCGAGTGGCAGACGACCGGACGCCTCGATTTGAAACGATTTTGGATTCATCGCTTCCGTCGCCTGTTCCCGGCCCTATTCGTCATGCTGTTACTCGTTCTCGGGTACGTGACCATCTTTGAACGCGAACTGTTGCATACGGTTCGCCAAGATAGTGCCTTTGCGCTCATTTACGGGACGAACTGGTGGTATATCTTCCATGACGTCTCCTATTTCGAGTCGTTCGGTAAGCCATCACCGATTCAAAACCTTTGGTCACTCGCAATCGAGGAGCAGTTCTACCTGCTATTCCCGATCTTACTTTGGTTCGGAATGAAAAATCGTCGCTTGTTCCTGCAATTGATGGGCGTTGCGATCGGTGCATCCGTGCTTGCGATGGCGATTCAGTTCACACCTGGTGAAGATCCAAGTCGTGTCTACTATGGCACGGATACTCGGTTATTCGCCCTATTGATTGGGAGTCTACTCGCTTTCGCGTGGCAACCAACCCGCTTTAAGCTCGATATCCCAAAACGTGGTGTCCGGTTACTGAATCAAATAGGTGCCGTTACTTTGCCACTCTTGCTTATATTGATGATTGTCACAAGTGAGTTCGGAAGCTTCTTATACCGGGGTGGCTTTTTCCTTGTCGCCGTCCTTGCTGCACTATTGATTGCTACAATTGCTCATCCGGCGTCGATTTGGAGTCAATGGTTTGCGCATCCAGCACTTGTTGCGATCGGTAAACGATCGTATGGTCTATATCTGTGGCATTTTCCCGTCATCACACTGATAACGCCAGTCGAGCAAATCGGCACGTTCTCATTACTTCGGACCGTGTTGATCGTCGTTGTGCTGATTGCGTTAACCGAAGCATCGTATCGCTTTATCGAACGTCCGATTCGTCAGCACGGACTATCCGGTTATTTAGAACGTCTGTCGTTACATCCGCGACAGTTACGTCAGTTTTCAACGATGCAGTGGACGAGTGTTGCCGTGTTGACGATTCTCATCGTCAGCTTCATCGGTAACTTATCGATTCTTGCTGTCTCCGATACGCCGAAGCCAGAACCTGCTTTCGAGAAGATAGCGGCGCCAAAAGAAAAACCGAAGCCGATCCTGAAACCGACGACACCAAAAGCAAAGCCCGATCAGCGAAAAATCTGTCGACCGACGCTTGCGATCGGGGACTCGGTCTTACTCGGTGTCGAAGATTATCTCGGCAGTACGCTCAAGCAATTGACGATTGATGCGAAACTCGGTCGTCAGCTGCGAGAAGCGATTCCGCTGAGTGAGCAGTATGCCGCGTATAATCGACATGGACGCCAAGTCATTCTCCACCTCGGAACGAACGGTAGCTTCCGAAAGGATCAGTTGAACAGTTTGCTCGATCAATTCGCAAATGCCGATCACGTCTATCTGGTCACTGCACGCGTCCCGCGTCCGTGGGAAGCAGAGGTCAATCAGATGTTACGCGAGGCATCGAAACGGAAGCGAGTCGAACTGATCGACTGGCATGCTGTTGCCGTCAAACATCCATCTTACTTCGAAGCAGATGGTGTCCATTTGAATATCAAGGGCGCACGTGCCTATTCGAAGATTCTTGCGAAAGCAACGAATTGCGCTGTTTCAACGAAATAAGACCACGTCAAACAAGGTAGCGGAACGATCCGCTACCTTGTTTTTTATACTCATCCTGTCGCTAGCAACCCAAGATAAATCAAACTGACGCTGAATAAACTCAGCAAGATACCCACTGCATGCCGACGATATCCTAGTAAAAGCAGTGGTAAGGTTGCAATCCCCATCATCAAAACCCATCCATTCCCCACTGGATCACCGGTCGGTAGTTGCCCTAGCGTCGGTTGTTCGAGACGGCTGAGTGAAGCACTCGCCATGAACAGCAATACTAAAATGATACTCTCCATCCGGAGTAACGGACGCGGATCGTACGTTGAGTCAAAACGCAACCGACGCCGAACAAGCGTGCCATTACAGAAAGCATAGAACAAAAGCGGTAACAATAAAAGGTGCTTCAGCAACAACGCTTGACCGTATGGCACGCCCCAGAGATTCGGATAACGTTCAAGCGGAATCGCCAGTTGCATCAGTAACAGCCCTGACAGGATGACACCCGTAAAGGCGATCCGGGCAAACGGACTGAACCAACTTAAAAAGGCAGACCAATGAACGGTCGAGCGAGCACCGATGGCTACCCAAAACACGACACCGATCCAAGCTGTCACACATAAGAAGTGACTAAACTGAAGCGTCCACCCGAGCGCACCGTATTTGGCCGCCGCGTGACTCGTTCCTGCGATGCCAATCCATAACGGGATCGTCAAGAGTGCGAGCAGGATGGATCGTAGCTTTTGCCATGCGAATACGATCAATAGGAGTAAAGCAGAGAAGTAAACGACAAGAAACATCCGACCGATATGCAACTCCAGTAATCCTGTTCGAAGAGCCTCTGTCATCGTTTGCGTCGAAAGTAGAAAACGAACGGCACCAAAGACCGGGATGCTCGTTCCAAGAACGAGCATCCCGAGTCCCGCTACCGCCCACGACGTACCGTCCATTAATAGCGGTTTTCGTTTCGTTGGGATGAAGCATAATACCAAATAGCCCATCCAAAGCGCTCCACCCATATAGACGAGTAGTTCTCCTAGAAACGCACTCATGTCGAACGACGACGTAACACGAGAAGGATGACGATACTGATTAACAGTCCCCCGACGATCCATGGGAGCAGTGTCGGAACGAGTCCTTTTGAAACAGGCTCTGCTTCAGGAACGACTGCTGCTTTTTTTTCCATCGGCTCAGCCTTTTCTACAGTGCTTGTTTCAGCTTTTGCCGCACCCAGTACCGTAAAACGGATCGTTCCTTTCACGGGATGACCATCATCTGAAATCGACGCCCACTTGATCGTGTATTTTCCTTCCGTTAAAGGCTCTGAGACGACAGCACTCAGTTCATTTCCGATGATAAGTGGTTTCGCAAGGGCTTGTTCAACTCCATTCGCGTCTACTACACGTAAGGTGCTCGTTTTTTCAACAGCCTCACTGAACGTCAAGCGGATCCGATCGACGGGTTCAGATAATGCCGATCCATCTGCCGGATTCGAGCTTTTTAAACTCGTGTGTGCTTCGACCGATATGGGCAACAGACAAATGAGGAACAGAAGGGCAAATCGGATGATGCGCATGTCGTTTACCTCCTTTCTGCTTGATGTGTACAAGAAAACCCGCTGTCACCAGCGGGTCGTCCTTTATTGTTGCGGGCGACGACGGAGTGCGAAGAATCCAAGGATCGATGCTGCTGCGATACCAAGCAGTGACCAGACGATACCTGTCGTCGATGCTTTTTCTTGCATACCACCGAGACCAGTGTTCGGCATTCCAGATGGTGCACCTTTGAATTTATCTGGGAACTGATCGACGATTGCTGTCGCAGTCCCTTCCCCTACACCGTACATATGCGCGTACGCTTCACGAATCGCTGGATACGTTTTGTCGTAATCTTTTTCATTATAGCTATTGAAAGCAAGCAAGAGTTGGTCAATGTGAACCTTTAATCCTTCTTCCAAATCTTTCGCTTTCAAACGTCCTTCTGTTGCTGCATCGAGGAATGCTGCCTGTTCAACACGGTACTCATCAAGTTCCTTCACAGCCATGTCGCGTGCTTGATCATCTTTCGCACCTGTTGCTTTGACATAGTCAACGAAGTAGCCGATGTGGCTCGACCAAATCTTCTTGAATTGTTGCGCTGCTTCACTACCATAAACAGAGCCAATCGAAGCTGTCAGGTCATCCGTATTTTGATTCAAGGCACCGGCCGCAGCGTCAAAGTCTTTTGCTCCGTCAATTCCTTTTTGCATCGCGAGCACTGCAAGCGCCGCGTGTTCAGAGAAGTTTCGGTTCAGTCCGGCACGAAGATCAGCTGCTGGTGTATCAACTTTCGTATTTTTGAATTTATCTGGGTACTGATCGACGATCGCACCAGATAACCCTTCTCCCACCATATACATATGCTCGATTGCTTTACGTAGATTACTGTAGGCAGCATCATAATCACCAGCAACGTAGCTATCAAACGATGTTAACAGTTGCGTGATATGGACTTTTAGTCCTGCTTCGAGATCCGCTGCCTTCAGACGTCCTTCCGTTGCTTTATCGAGGAACGCAGCCTGTTCGACACGATACTCATCAAGCTCTTTCAATGCTTTTTGTTTCGCGTCTTCGTCCTTGGCACCAGTTGCTTTGACGTAATCGACGAAGTAACCGATATGGCTCGCCCAGATTTCTTTGAAGGCAGCGCCTGCTTCTTCCCCGTAGACGGAACCAACAGCTGCCGCTAAATCATCCGTGTTTTGATTCAAGGCACCGGCTGCCTGCTCAAAATCTTCTTTACCATCAATTCCTTTTTGCATCGCAACGACTGCGAGATACGCGTGTTCAGATAGAATTTGATCGAGTGTCGCTCGTAAATCCGATGCTGGAGATGAGACATCGAGGGAGACTTTTCCTGAACTGTGAGACATCTTACTATGGTCCTCATGACCGTGAGCACTGACACCTGCTGCTGGAATCAACAATGCGGCACTAAGCGGAACAGCGAGATACGACTTTTTCATCTTCATCTTATGAACACCCCTTTGATTTTTTGGACTTCACATAGATAACGTAAGGAGTTCACGAATGGTTTTATCTTTTTACATTTTTTATTTAAAATATTTTTTCTGACGAAATAAACTTATGTAGCACTTTCATTATTTTTTAGTTTTTATTTACTCATTTCGCGAAATAGCCAACTTATTTTCTAATCATTTCATTAGAATCTTCTTATAACCTCATCTTTTATCTTTTATAGAACAGGAGTGGACTTATGAAACGGATTGTCATTGGCGCAGTACTTGCTTCGCTCGTCGTCTCGCAAGCAGTTGGACCTGTCGAAGCAAAAAGTAAAGCGAAGAAGAAACCTGTCGTGCAAGTCGATCGAGACAAAAATGGGATTCCAGATGCTTGGCAAAAACAATATCATTTGGGATATGGAAAACAAGTCGCAACAAAAGATCACGATCGCGACGGTTTGATGAATGTACAAGAGTATCAACTTCGTCTCAACCCAACTAAATTGGATTCGGATCGTGACGGGATCAAGGATGGGAAAGAGGATTCGGACCGCGACTCACTCACGAATCAACAAGAATACACAGCGCATCTAAATCCGTTGAAGAAGGATTCCGATCAAGATGGTATTTCTGATGATAAAGAAGATCAAGACAAAGATCGATTGACGACACGCGAAGAGTTCATCGTCGGTACGCAACCATTGAAAAAGGATTCAGACCGTGATGGCATCAAAGACAATGAAGAAGACCGGGACCGGGATACGCTTATCAACGAAGATGAATTTGAACTCGATTCTGATCCAACACAAGCAGACAGCGATCAGGACGGGACTCGAGACGATCAGGAAGATACGGATCAAGACGGAGTTCAGAATAATCAAGAACTCAAACGGATCATGATCAAAGTGACGGATACGAATAAGAAAAAGTTCGAGTGGCGTTACAGTAATGAACATCAACGGAAAGAATTGCGCTTTAAAGACGAGATCGGTATTACTGACGTTGCGACGTTAAAAGATCGTCTTCTCGTCACACCATCGATGACGGAAGAAGAATTATTAACGTTAGTCGCACAGGCGCTTCAATTACCAAACATCAAAACGTTACACGTCCAGATCAAGTTCTATAATGGACAGGAACTCGAATCAGAAGATGAGCACTCGGATGACGATGATTCTTCGGATGACTCAGAAGATGATGATCAAGATGATGATTCAGACGATCATGGAGACGATGACGGGGATGATCACGGAGATCATGGTGATGACGATTAATCGTCTATACGAAAAATGAGAGGACGGAATAGTATTCCGCCCTCTCATTTTTTATTTCATTATTCTTCAATGATGGTGACCGCTACTTCCGCCAGCTGGTTTTGCTCCACCTTGTAAGATTTTTAAATCTTCTTTCGATAACTCACCGACGATGAACTGCCGTGTTGGCATGATCATCGCACCTTCACTGCTTGCATGCGCTTTGACATAATACAAGCCGGATTTCGGTAGTGCCTTCGCAATCGTATAGACACCTGGCTTTGTCTCCTCTGCCGGTTCCATACTATAGCGTACTGTTCCATCCGCTTTCCAGATTTCGAAATGTACATAATCGACTTTTTGAACCGGTTTGGCTTCACGCCAGACTGTTGCTTCAAACGTCTGCTTTTTCTTGGCATCCGGTTGTAAGTCCTTTGGGATATTCATTTTGATCGATAACGGCTTAGCTACGGCATACTGTTCTGCTGCATCGGAATCGACCGCACAGCCAGCAAGACTCGTCGTCGTGACGAGCAGTCCGCCGAGCATGAGTGTTTGTATCGATTTACGCATTGAAGAACCTCCTTACACTCGGAATACGACGGATGACGAGGAAATCGACCAGCCAGACGACGAGCAACGATAGACCGACGAGCGGGAAGACGATTCCCAGCACGACAAGCACAGCGAGGAATCCTTTCAACATGAATGCTTTCGGTCCTTTCGGCGCCCCCATCCCTTTACTTGGTTTTCGCTTCAGCCAGAGATAGAAACCACTGACTGCCACGAGAATGATTCCGAGACAAATCAACAGACTAATTAACTGATTGAACCAGCCGAATTCCGTTCCCTTGTGGAGTGTGATCCCGGTCGCGACGATCTTTCCGACGACACCATAGTTGTCATAACGATAATCAGCGAGCACGGCACCGGAATATTGATCGAGATGGATCGTCGCTTCATTCTGTGCTTTCGCTGGATATGCAGACAGCGTATAGACACCGCTCGGGTCACTTGGAATACTGATCTTAAAGCTTGGATCCATCCCTTGTTGTTTGCCGATTGCAACGATGTCATCGATCGAAGCTGGAACAGCACCTTCGACTTTTGATTGCGGGACATCAAGTGTTTCGGCAGCCCACGGGACTTCCGCGATATCCTTCGTTTGAAGTGTTGACGTCGGTGCCTCCCCACCCCAGATGGACGGTGGATAACCAAGCCCTTGGTTCGTGACAAGGGACTGGAAGTTCGTTCCCCAGAAACCGGACCACGGTAAGCCAGTCAAGATCAGGAACAGCATCCCTGCTGTGATCCAGAATGCTGGAACAGCGTGGAGATCACGACGGAATAACTTCTTACCTTGACGAAGACGTGGGAACAAGACACCTGACAGTCCCTTTTGCTTACGCGGGAACCATAGGAACAGTCCCGTCACGATCAAGACGATTGCCCAACAGGCGACGAGTTCAACGATCCGATCGCCAGTCGTTCCCGCCATCAGTTCCCCGTGGATCTCTTCGATTTTATTCATGATCCGGTCATCGTCAGATAATGTTCCGATGATCTTACCAGAATACGGATTGACGAAGACCGTCGCCGACATGTCTGGTGACGAGACCTTCACTTCACTGGATCGATCGTCGGATTCACCCGGTCGGTACGACGTGACAAGTGCATCGGGATACTTCGCTTTGACGCGATCAATCTGTTCCGTCGCAGTGATGCGATCTGCTTGTGGTGTAACTTCATAATACGATTGATACAGGACGTTTTCGATTTGTGGCTTAAAAAGATAAATGGATCCTGTCACAGCAAGCATGACTAGGAACGGTGCAAAAATGATACCAGCATAAAAATGCCACCGCCAAATCGTCCGGTAAGCAGAAGAAGTCGGTGCTTTTTTGACCGTCTCTTCCGTCTGCATGAGATTCATATGTATCCTCCTCTGGCAATAAATATGTCCACTCTGTGAACACCTCCTAGTATAAGCGTTTACAATCCAATTTCAGCCACTTGCTTGTGACGATAAATTGCCAATACAGTGTGTAAATCAGGTAGCTTTTAAGAAGTGAAAAACGTCTTTTTTTGACAATGATTTCACTTTTCTTGTAGATTACTTCTTATTTCAAAAAACTATCCTTATTCATAAAACCAAACTTCATCTAAAAAAGCGAATCCTGATCTGGATTCGCTTGCTCGTTTGATGTTTTTATATTGAAGAACTTTCCTCGACTGATTCCTTTTGACGCCGATGATATACGATACCTGTTACTACTAGACCGATTAAGATGACTACGATCGCACTGATGATTCCGGGATTCACCTGAAGCCAGTTCCACAGCTCCGACCACGTCACAGCTTCTCCGATCCGGACGATCAAAAAAGTCCAGAGTCCTGTATACACGCCTGCTGCTAAGAATGTCATTACTAAATAACGCGGTAACGGATAACCGAGGAGTCCGGCGACATAATGAATCGGATGTCTGACGCCGGGTAAGAAGAACGATAGTCCGATCGCCCATAACCCGCGCCGTTCGATGATCGTTTCTGCTCGTTCTAAGAAACGTGACTTCATCCAGCGTTTGACGAGCGGAATCTCACGGAAGAACCGAGCAAGTAGATAAAACCACGTAAAGGCGATGAAGAAGACCGGCCATGCGGTCAACCAGATGACGACCGGGTACATCCCCTCTCGTAATCGAAGTGCTGCAAAACTCATCATCAAGACATCGTCCGACAATGGGGTGAACATGATTCCGCCAGCCAGGCGGACGAGTGCCATGATATCCATCACGTATCCCTTCTTTCTGTTTCTCTCTACTTTCAGTATCCCCGATTTTTCTGAAGTTGAGCCCTATCCATTTCTTAAGTTCTTCTTTAGTTATACTTTTCCGATCAAAAGAGATCATCATCGATGATTTAAAGTCACGTAGACCGGAGGATATGTATACGCAATCGTTCAATAAAAACTCCTTTTCCCACATCGAGAAAAAGGGTTTCATCCGTCCGTTCGAGAAGGGGTACAACGTACATCTGAACGCTCATCTGATAGGAGGAATTTCCATGTTACATCGCCGGAAGACCTATACGATTCGTCCCGAACGCCTAGAAGAATTCACTGAGTTTTTCCATACCTATTTGTACCCGCTCCAAGTCAGCCATGGTGCCCGTCTTGTTGGTCGCTGGGTGACCGAGGCAGAAGATGAAGTCATCGCCATTTGGGAATATCGCGACCGTGAACATTACGAACAAGTCGATCGTGATGTCCGCAACAGTGCCTTACGTCGCGAAGCGATGAAGAAGCGCGCGCGTCTCGGCAAAAACCTCTATATCAAATCCTATGAAGATTTCATGACAGCGACCGGTACGTATGCTCCCCCTCGCGCGATCGTCAGCGTGACCGCGTACATCACGAACGATGCCGGTGAAGTCCTGCTCGTCCGCAACCTCCACCGGGGTGATACGTATGAGATGCCGGGTGGACAAGTCGAAAATCACGAGTCGATTCTTGACGCCATCAAACGGGAAGTCAAAGAAGAAACCGGTGTTGATGTCACGATCGATGGCATCACCGGTATCTATCAAAATGTCTCAAGCCATGTCCTGTGCGTCTGCTTCCGTGGGAAAGCCGTCGGTGGTGAACTCGCGACACAAGAAGGCGAAACGACGGATGTCGGCTTCTTCCCACTGACACGTGACTCGCTGAGTGAGTATATCAAACGGGAACACTTCCAGTTGCGGACGCTTGATGCGATGGATCCCCATTACTTCCCGCATGCCTTATATAAAGTCAGACCGTATGAACTGATCAGCCGGTACGACGGTAACGCAACGTCGTCTTCACGGTAAACCAAAAATCCCCTTACAGTGTTTTCACTGTAAGGGGATTTTTTTCGGTTACGTTGTCAATCGAGCGGTAATTCCGGCATCATCGGTGACATAGACATCGCCTGCTTGATCCGTAACGGTATAAGCGGAAGACTTCAACGCCTCGATCGCTGCTTGGAGCGTCGCTTGATCCGGATAACGTAGTGTCCAGTAGACGAGTCCGACCGCATCTTCCGGATTCGTCGGTGCGTTGACACCAGACCAGACGTTCAGACCGATGTGATGGTGATATCCACCGGCAGCAACGAATAATGCACGCATTCGCGAAGCGTCAGCGGCAACTTCAAAACCGAGCGTCTCGACATAAAATGCCCGCGCTGCTTCGAGTGTCTTGACGTGGAAATGGACATGTCCCATGACCGTATCGCTTGGCATGCCGTACCAGTCTTCTTCTCCCGCTTCGACGAGCATGCTTTGCCAATCGACGGGATCCGTCGTCATCTTGACGTCTCCATTCGCTTCGTATGTCCACGTCTCACGCGGACGATCGGCATAAATCTCGATTCCGTTCCCATCTGGATCCGACAGATAAAAGGCTTCACTGACGAGATGGTCACCTTGACCAATCTCAATTCCTTGTTCGATTAAATTCCGGATGACGAAACCAAGTTCTTTTCGGTTCGGTAGCAAAATCGCAAAATGATATAATCCGGCGACCGAGTTCGGTGGAAAACGGCGGGCATTCGGATGAACTTCAAGTTCAACGAGTGGTGTATCTTGTGCGCCGAGCACCGTCAACTGATCCGTTTGCGTTAGCACGCGTAATCCGAGTGACGTTGTATAAAATGAAATCGAACGGTCGAGGTCCGTGATACGCAAGCGAACAGGACCGAGTGTGATTTGTGGATGAATGGACATGTTGTTTCCTCCTTCAATGAAATAGCTCGTATCCCTATTATTACGCGGAAGCGATCGAAGCGGAAGTAGGCACGAATAAGTGGTATAGTATCCTAAACGATACCATGAAGGAGGAAGACCGATGGAAGAGACACCAAGCTGTCGCGTCGAGACAGCGCTCGAAATCTTGACCGGAAAATGGAAGCCGTCGATTTTACTCGTCTTGATCACACACGGAACGCTCCGCTTCAGTGAACTAAAGCGACAATTGCCAAACATTACGCAAAAGATGCTGACGGCTCAACTGCGTGAACTCGAACTGAACGATATCGTCCATCGCGAGATTTATCAGGAAGTTCCCCCCCGCGTCGAGTACTCGCTGACGGATTATGGTCGGACGCTTATCCCGGTTCTTGACGCCATCAATGCATGGGGCGAACAGCACGTCATTCATCTTGAACAGAAAGAAAAATTAGCATCGGCCTCTCAATGAGAAATCCATTTCGATGTGATTTCTCATTTTTTATGGAAAAACCTGTCTATTATCACGTATACTGACGTAATAGACTTCTGTTTTCGGAAAGGAATGAGTCCTCATGCATCAACTTCATGCAATCGAGCAACTGGTTTCTCGACTCAAACAAGATCCTGCAGTCGAAGCCATCTTCTTGAAAGGATCCTTCGGACGGGGAGAAGAAGATGTCCATTCAGACATCGATCTGTACTGTCTCGTCTCGGAAGAACGTCAAACAACATTCTTATCGCGTCGTTTGTCCCACCTTTCTGCCTATCGTTCAATCATCTGGAAAGATGAGATCGATATCATCGCCCCACAAATGATCGTCGTCTATGATGATCTGCTACATATTGATTTATTCACGGTGACGCTTGATTCGCTGAACCATAAGGATCAATTGCGTGTCTTATATGATCCACAAGAACAGTTGACGGACTTTACCGACACATGTGACTTAACACTTTCTGCTCAAGAAGCGACCGATGAAGCAATCGATGCTGTCTGGTTCTTGTTCCAATATAAAAAAGCAGCAGCACGGGGAAACGACTTATGGGCAGTCGAGATGCTCCGTAGCGCCTTGATCAAGTTCGCAAAAGTCTTACTCCATCATCATGCTCCAGAACGAGCGCAACTTGGATTAAAGACGATTCCGACGACATTGCCAGACCATCCACGCCTTGCTCTTGAAGCGGTCTATGACGTCCTGACACCCGCAACGCACGCTGAAGCGGCTCAACGTTATCTAGCATGTCTAGAGACTGAACGGAACGCACTCGACCAGACGCTCGCCTCTCATCCGGAGACACTCGACTTACTTAATCGATTGACACTTGAGCTCTCGATGCAACAATCAGGACGGTAACAAGAAGGGGCTGACTCAAAAGTCAGTTTCCACAAAGATAAGGGTGGCAGAATGAAAACCTGCCACCCTTATCTCGTAACAAAAAGAATGACGCGTTTCACGCCACGCCTACAGGAAAAGTGCATTTATGCGCTGTCAGAGACAAACAAGACCCGCTTTCCTGCTTCAATGAAGCAGGAAAGCTGGCTTGTGTCTCGCCTGAGGAAAGGGCGTGAAAAGACGCGTCATTCTTTTATTGAATCTCTTCTATGGTCACTCATTACTGTGTCAATTGAATCTCTTTTGATTGTCCACCTGCCCAGCCAAAGCCAGACGAGACTTCAAGCATCGGATTTTTCACCTGTTTCGGTAATTCAAAGACGATGTTGCCGGTTTTCTCGATATTCGGGTTGATCGTCTCCAAGAAGAAGCCCATTCCGTCTTCATTCGCATAAAGATCGAGTTCCGTATCGGCTGAGTATTCCGTATCGCCGACATTGACTTTAAACATGTTGCTGTCGACGAATCGATCTTCCTTATCTCCGTTTAGAATCGTCAGACCGATGACTAAGAATTGTCCTGATGTTTTCTTTTCTCCGAGAACGTTCGACAACGTATCGACCATCTTGACGTCGTTGACGACGTACGTCAGTTTCCCGACCTTTACCTGATCATTCACCCCGTACGTTTTCTTGACCGGTTTTGCAACTGCTTTTGCCTTCACTGGTTTTGCTTCTGATTTGACTGCTTCTTGTTCGACTTCTACTTTTTTCTCCGGTGCTGCTTGTTCTTCGTCATCTCCTAGATTCCCGAGAATAACTGCGCCGATCACGATAATTCCTGCCCACTTCAATCCTTTTTTCATGTTACTTCCTCCTTTTAATGTGGCTGACTCACGTCTGATAGCCCTAGTATAGGAAGAAGCAACCCCTTATCCTTTATACTTTTTTAACCAGGTTATTTTTTGTTTATGGTTCGATAAAAAGATTGACAAAAAATAAAAGAGAACGCTGATTTCAGCGTCCTCCTCTTCTTATTCTCCCTTGACCCGAATGACGATTTTTCCTTTTGCGTGTCCTTCTTCGCCATAATCATGTGCTTCCTTAATTTGATCTAGATCAAAGATCCGATCGACGACAGGTTGTAGCTCGCCACGTTCGACAGCTTTAGCGATATGTCGTAAACGTTCACCCGTCGGTTGCATGAAGACATACGCAGAACGTGCATTATGCTCTTTCGCTTGTTCTTCATCTGGTGGTGTGGAAATCGAGACGAGCATTCCGTTCGGCTTCAGCATCTGATACAGTTCCCCTTGCTTGTCGCCACCCATCGTATCAAATACAAAATCGACGTCGCGAACACGATCGGCCGGATTTTCCTGTTTGTAGTCAATGACTTCGTCGGCTCCAAGCGCTTTTACCCAGTCAACGTTTTTCGTACTTGTTGACGTGATGACGTACAAACCGTTCGCTTTTGCGAGTTGAATCGCGACCGTTCCGACGCCGCCTGATCCGGCACCAATAAAGATCCGGTCACCTGGCTTCGCATCCATCACTTCGAACATGACCTGCCACGCTGTATGTGAGACGAGTGGAAGAGACGCTGCTTCTGCGAAGCTGAGCGATTCTGGTTTTTTGACGACGAGATGGGCATCGACCGCGACGTACTCGGCATATGTTCCTTGGCGAGCGATTTCCGGACGGCTGAAAACAGCGTCCCCGACTTGAAGATCGGAGACGTTTTCTCCTACTTCCTGAATCACACCGGCAACGTCCCAACCGATGACGAGCGGCATTTCGTAGCTCAACATCTGACGCAAGTATCCTTCGCGTAGTTTCCAATCGACCGGGTTTACACTCGCGGCATAGACTTCGATTAAAACATCATCCGGTCCGATGACCGGCTTGTCCAGTTCTCCGACCTTGAATTGTTCCGATCCACCATACTGTTCAATGTAAGCTGCCTTCATCCGTTGACTCCTCCTTCAATATTCGTTCCCTATCTTCTTCCCCGTCCGTCCTACCGACAAACAGTCTGAAGATACACAACAGCTCCCCATCAATCGATGAGGAGCCGTTTCGTTAACGATTCGTTTGCTGAAGAGTGGATGCCGTTTCGTTCAAGGCATGGATCGCATGCTGCAGCTCCATGACCTGACCGACTTGATGACGTGTCAAGCCGGATAGTGACTCACTTTGTGCGAGCAACGCATTCATGAACGTATCAAGTTGACCGGCTGCTGTCGTGATAGCAGTAAGACTACTCGTCATCGTCGCGAACTGAGTCTGCGCCGACTGGATCGAACCGACAACTTCCGTTGCATCCATCTCGATCGTCTGTAGCGCTAACTGACTCTCGGCCATACGCTCTTCCTGCTCACGTAACAATGTCGTACTCGCATGAATCGAGTTCCCTGTCTGCGTGACGTCCTGATCAACACGTTCGATGATCGCATTGATTTCCTTCGACGCTTCTGCCGTCTGTGCTGATAGATTACGAATTTCTTGCGCAACGACCGTAAAGCCTTTTCCGAACTCGCCGGCACGAGCTGCTTCGATCGATGCGTTAAGACTAAGCAGGTTCGTTTGCGCCGCAATCGCATTGATGCTCGACGTGATGGCGACGATTTCCTGGAAACGTCCAGCAAGCTGTCCGAACGACGTGACCGAATCATCCATGCTCGTCGTCAATTGTTGCAGGGATTGTCCGGCAAGACCAATCGTCTGTCTGCTCTTTTCGGCTGTCGTTCGCGAGGACGAACTGCGCTCGAGTGCGTGATCGACCGAAACGGTCACATCTTCCATCCGGTTGACTTGCTGATCATTTAATTGACGAATTTCACGAATCGCTTGGACGCTTCCCGCTGCATCATGTGCCAGCTGTTGCATCGCTAGATCAACCTGACTGAAGGAATCCTTCGCCGCGTCAACTGTTTCACTCATCTCTTCCGTGAACGTCGTTACTTCCGTTGCGGTTGCTGCCGTTTGTTCGAGAGCAATTTGCGACGTTGCCGCGTAGGCTTCCGACCGTTCTTGTTCTTGGCGGACGGCTAACATGACGTTCCGTCCAAAGACAGCGACAAAAACAGCCGCTGAGAAAATCATCAAATAGATGACATAGGCGACGATCAAGTCGAATGTATTCGTAAAGACAATCGTTCCTAGCATTGTGAATACTGCCATCTCAACGAGTCCAAGGATTCCGGCGAGAATGACCAAACGCGGAATTAAATAGACGATTGAAATCGTCAAGTAGAGATAGACGATCGTCCAAATGCTTGGCGACGGCAATGTCACCAAAACGAGAGCGAGTACGAAATACGTTAACGTCACTTGGCCGTACTTCCCGCTCGGACGATGTCCAAGTAGGCGGTTGCCCACAAGCAACGCGACCGTCAAGATCAAACCACCGACTAAAAACTGATAAAACACACTGATTGGGACGTAATTCATTTGCGCAAATAAGAAAATCAATGGATGCGCAATCGTAATTAACGTTGCAATCAGGCGGGACAAAATCTTTGTACTTTGTTGCTCGAGGGCAGATACCATCTTGTTCAAACTCCTTCACCTTATTAAAGTCATACAGTTGTTCATCGGCAGAAAGAATTCATTCGTTAAGTCTCTCGAGTGACTTTTTTTCTTGACGCTTTCTTGAAAGCGGGAGTACGGTTAACGTAGACTTTTTCAGAAAAGAGGATTTCTATGCTGTATGTACTCGTAGGTCTCGCAGGTGTTCTCGGTGCCTCGGCACGGTATGGGCTCGGACTGCTGATTAGCGACTTCACGACTGGTCCGTTTCCGTGGGCGACGCTTGCGATCAACTTGATCGGGAGTTTTCTTCTCGGCTATGCGACACACTTTTTATTTCGAACGAAACTCTTACATCAATATGCGATCACAGCCATCGGCACGGGTTTCATTGGTTCCTTTACGACGTTTTCGACATTCAGCGTCGAGACGGTGACCTTACTTAATGAACATCATTTAGCGGACGCGTTCCTCTACGTACTCGTCAGCCTATTTGGCGGTTTGTTCCTGTCTTATGTCGGTTACGCGCTCGGAACACGACGACTGCGTCACGTGACGAAAGGACGTGAGTGAATGATGCTACTTGCTCTCGCCATCGGTGCTTTTTGCGGCGCCATCAGTCGGTTTGCCGTCAGTCAATGGATGAAGACGGTTTGGAAACGTGAATTTCCACTAGCGACGTTCCTGATTAACGTAATCGGTTCGTTTTTGCTTGGTCTCGTCATCGGTGCGCATCTCGATACGACATGGACGTTACTCTTAGGTACCGGTTTCCTTGGATCATTTACAACGTTCTCGACGTTCAAAATCGAGACGTTGCAGTTATTTCAGGACGGAAATCGTAAAGTACTTACCCTCTACCTCATCTCGAGCTACGGTTTCGGAATTCTTGCAGCGTTCCTTGGAATTACACTTACAGCTTGAACGAAACAAGAGGCGACGGAAAAATCCGTCGCCTCTTGTCGTATCCGTTTCAGTTTAATCATTCATCCAGAATAGACCGACCGTCTCTGCTCCGGCATGCGTCCCGATTGCTGGTCCGAACGTGCCTTCGAGAATCGTCAAATCTGGGAACTTCGCTGCGACTTGTTGCCGCAGTTCCGCTGCCATTTCCGGTGCCATCGTCGTCGCGACATAAATCCGGTTCTTGTAGAACGTGTGCTGACGCATCGATTCATCGATTTGTTTAACCATTTCGATGTAAGCTTTCTTTAAAGAACGTGCTTTTTTGAATGGTACGATTTTTCCTGCTTCATCCGTCGTGATGATCGGTTTGATGCTGAGTAGGTTCGCAAGGAACAAGTCACCGGATGAGACACGTCCACCCCGACGCATCGTCTCCATATTACCGACGATCATATAGAAATGGGTCTTTTTCGTCAACGCTTGTAAGGCAGCGACGATTTCCTCGACGGATTTCCCCTGTGCCGCGAGCTCCATCCCGTAACGAATGAACTCTTGTTGGTTCTCAAACGCCGTATGAGAGTCAATGATATGAACCGGGAAGCTGGCTGCTTCCGCTGCTGATGCTGAACTTTGGACGGTACTTGAGAGTCCATTCGTACAATGTACTGCAATCGCACAGTCATAGCCTTCTTCTTTCAAGCGTTCGTACGTTCCGACGAACTCTCCGAAAATTGGTTGTGATGTTTTGGCAATCAGCTTTTTGTCCGCATCAAGCGCACGGAACAAACGCTCGACCGTGATCGCATTCTCTTGATACGCCGTATCACCGAGTAAGATTTGAATCGGTACGACATTGACGCCGATCGCTTCTGCCTCTTCCTTCTTGAAATAGGCCATACTATCGGTCACCCATGCTATTTTAGTCATTTTCCTTAGCCTCCGTTAGATTCTTCTCGCTTTATCCTACCATATACAGAAGTGGAAATCGCAAGAAACGTCATGACATCATCTGAAAATGAAACGATGTACGCTTATGATAGTGCTCATCGGCATGCAAGACGACGGAAGGAAAATTCGGTTGGTTGATCGCATCCGGTAATCCTTGTGTCTCAAAACAGATTCCGAGGTATGGGGTTGCGCGTCTTCCACAAATCGTAAACTCGCCCGACAAATGATTAGCAGTGTAGACGACGACTCCCGGTTGATCCGTCACGACGCGCAATCGCCGCCCACTGATTGGCTCATCGAGAACGATTTCTCCACCCTCTCTAAGCAGGAAGGGATGATCAACCCCACTACCTGCTTGGCGGAGTTGTTCATCTGATGCATGTGTCACTTCATGCAGGGGACGGGTATCGAGAAAATCAAAGACGGTGTCTGTCACCGGGAGAATATCACCGGTCGGTACCGCATCTTTCGTCAACGGAACATAAAAAGGTGCATCCATTCGTAACAGATGCTGTTCAATCGTCGTCTTCGCCTCACCCGTCAAGTTAAAGTACGTATGATTCGTCGGACTGAATGGTGTCGAAGCTGTCGTCTCCGCTTCATAATGGATATGCAGGACGTTCTCGTCCGTCCATTCGAACGTCAGCGTGAACGACAAGTGCCCCGGATAGCCGTTCTCCCCACTCGGACTATCTAAACGTAGAACAAGTTTGTCGTCGTTGATTTCGTGCGTGAACATTCGGTTCGCCCAATTTTCGCTTCCTCCATGGAGGTGATGTTCACCCTCATTTTGTTCGAGTACATACGTCATTCCTTCCAACGCAAACGCACCATTTGCAATTCGTCCTCCGACGCGTCCGATCGTGGCGCCTAAGTGATGCGGATCATCTTGGTATTCTGATAGGTCGTCAAACGCGAGTACGACATTTTCGACCATTCCATGTTGATCCGGAACCCGGATGGCAAGAATTTTTGCGCCTCGGTTCAAGATATCGATACTATGCCCATGCACATTCTGTAACGTGAATCGTAACAAGGACTGATCTCCTAGTTGCCCTACTTCTGTTGTCGTAATCATCATTTGCTTCCTCCTGTACGATACGTTTTCCTGTTTTCGTATTTACCCTCGGAACGAGACAAAAAAACAACAATGGCAAAATGCCACTGTTGTTAAAGAGACGGGAGAGGTAATCGCACTTCGATCCGAGTTCCTTGATGAATGATCGAGTGGACGTATAATGTTGCAGCCGGACCGTATGTCACGTTTAATGCGCGTCGAATCAGGAACAGGTTCGAATCCCCCGCTTCCTGTTGATCCAGTTGTTGCATCACGGCAAGCGGCATCCCTTGTCCGTTATCTGTGACTTCGATGACCCAGTCTGTCGTCGCCTTGAAGGCACGGACATCAATCCGGTGATGTCGTCCTGCCTTCACGAACGCATGACGTAGTGCATTATCGACAAGCTGCGTCACAAGGAACGGGAAAACGAAGTATTCTTCAACAGCGGTCTCGATATCAAGATCGACCGTGATATCGGCAGAGGTCAGTTGATTCGGGCGACGTCGTGTTCCTTCTAGTGATAAATAGGCCTTCAGGGTCGCCAGTTCCTCACGGAGTGGATGTTCATCATGCCGCGTCGCTGCCGTCAACAGTTGAAGTAGCGCATTCAGTTGATGTTTCACAGGAGTTCCTGGATCAGCTGTCCGCTGGATTTCTTCGATGATGCCTTTCAGATAGCTGACATGTAACATCGGTTTCATCTTTCTTCCGCTTAACCGGAGCAACTGATCTTCTCGATGCATATGCAGCTCTCGTGCTAATAAACGGACGAGTTGTTCCGTCATCCGCTCGACGGTGTCGTCAAATAAGTCTTTCGAAAAGTAACAGATGACACCTGCCTTTTGACCGTTAATGCGCATCGGATGAAAACTGAGAATTTGTCCCGTCTGCTCGTCTTCCTGTCGGACGGGTTCTTCTGCTTCGATCCATCGTTGTTCCTCACGTCTCGGTTGCTCGCCACAGACTGCTGGTTGCTGGTCCGTCATATCGATGACGACCTCTGTCGCCCCGAGCACGACGATCCGTTGCATCTTCGTCTCCTTCAATAACGTCGCTCCGATCTGCCGTGCGACTTCCGAAGTCAATCCCTGCTTTCGTAAGGGTTGTAATGCTTGCAGTAGACGATCGGAACGCTCGGTTTGCCGGACGAAGAGTGCTCCTTCGAGTCGAAGTTGTGTCCGTAAAATCATGATGAACAGTACGACCCCACATATGTTTGCGAACAGTAACGGAAAAGCAGCACGACTCATCAAATCAAGTGCTTTTGCCGTATCCGGTGCAAGTAATAGCGTGATTCCACTTTCAAACAGTAATGCTGTCAAGACGATACCAATCGGTGGAACGAGCGCATAACCATCATGCAAGCGCCAGCGTTTTCGATACCAGCCGCTCGCAAGTCCAGCGAGCATGGCGATGATCCAACCGGCTTCCGCCCCTAACGAACCGAGTACGTAGCGGTGTAGACCAACTAAACATCCCGTAATGCCGCCAATCACGGGTCCACCAATCAATCCGCTCGTCACGATGACAGCGAGTCGGGTATCAAGCAACAAGGCATCTTTTTCGACGGCTAATCCGAGTAACGGATCAATCGTCGTATCTTGCGAAAGTTCAATTCCTGCATAGTTCATCAATATACCGGATGACACGAATGCGAAGAGCAGTGGAAGGTTCATTCCGCGGTCCATCTTGAATATGTATCGGGAAATGCGCCACTGGGACAATAAAAAGGCTAACAGTGCTAACATACCTAAACGACTCAGTAAGAATGGAATCTGCTCGAGCACGGAATACCTCCTCGTTTCATAGGACGCGATTTAACAATAAAGTAGCTGTAGATTACATTCCCGCTCCTCTCTGCATTCTCCTATCATGCCTGCCGAAAGTTCGCACAATCCGTCCATTCTTGATTTTTTGACTGATGCGATGAAAAAAAGCCGGTTCCTCCATGAGGAACCGACCATCTTATGCTTCTGCTTGTTCAGCTGGATGCAACCAAATCTTGACGCGGTTGATTTGATAGTTTTCCATCTCCATCACTTCGACGGAGAAGTCTGGTGTGTCGATATGCTCACCTGGCTGAAGATCGATGTTGTGCATCTGAATCCAGCCACCGATCGTATCGACATCTTCGACATTCGTAAAGCGAATGTTGAAACGTTCTTCCAAGTCAGCGAGCAAGACTGTACCGTCGAGTAGGAACTCGTCCGATTTGACCTGTTCGATTTCCTCGACTTCATCTGCGTCGAATTCATCACGGATTTCACCGACGATTTCTTCGAGTAAGTCTTCCATCGAGACGAGACCTGCCGTTCCACCATATTCATCGACGACGAGAACGAGATGGGTCCGGGTCCGTTTCATCTTGCGAAGTGTCTCTTGAAGCGACGTCACTTCCGAAACAACCGGTAAATCCTTGATGTAATGCGTTACCGGATGCTCATTCCCGTTCGCATAATCCGTCAAGACTTCCTTGACGTTGACGTATCCGAGAATCCGGTCTTTATCGTTTTCTTCTGTGACCGGGTAACGCGTGTACGGATTATCCATGAAGATTTCCATCAGTTCATCTTTCGTCAAACGTTCCGAGATCGTCTCCATCCGCATCCGCGGAACCATCAAATCTTTGACGATGTGCTCATCAAACGCAAAGACGTTTTGCATGAGGGCAAGTTCCGTTTGGTTGATTTCACCACTTTGGAAACTTTGCGCCATGATGATTTTCAATTCATCTTCCGAGTGGGCTTGTTCATGCCCTGCTGGTTTGACACCGAACAGACCGAGGAATAAGCGCGCTGAACCGTTGAGTAACCAAATGAATGGGTACATGATTTTACCGAACACATAAAGTGGACGGGCGAACAACAATGTCATGCGTTCTGCATACTGAATCGCAAGCGTCTTCGGAGCGAGTTCACCGATGACGACGTGTAAGAACGTTACGGATACGAATGCGATACCAAACGACAAGAGTGTCGAAACAGCAGCAGAGATCCCGAAGTCATCGAAGACAGGGTGCAAGATCTTTTCGACGGTTGGTTCACCAAGTGCCCCAAGACCAAGTGCCGTGACCGTGATCCCAAGCTGACAGGCAGACAAGTAGTAATCAAGATCGCCCGCGATTTTTTTCGCAAGGACGGCACTTTTGTTCCCTTCTTGAATCATTTGATCCAAACGCGACATCCGAACCTTAACGACAGCAAATTCCGATCCGACGAAAAACGCCGTCAACGCAATCAACAAGACCACTAAAAATAAATTGATGAATAATATAGTATCCAAAATCCCCTAAACAGGGGTCACCTCCATTGTTTTGTATTAAAGCTGTGCAATCAAGGAAGCAATCAATGTTAGACGCCGGGACAGTTCTAAGCGGATCGCTTGTTTTTCGACGTCCGTCGAATGTAACAAACGCTGCTCGAGTCCTTCAACCGTCGCCTGAAGTTGTTTCACTTCCTGATAAATCGTCTCCCCTGTTTTTTGTTCCCGTTCCGTAAAAGAAGCAAGAATCTCTTGCAGGGAAAGCCGTTGAGACTTCAAATATTCAATCTTTTCGATTTGATGAATGACCGATTCGTCATACAGACGGTAGCCAGAAGCGGTACGCTCTGGTGTTAACAGACCGAGTGATGTGTAGTAATCGATCGTTCGTTTTGATAAGCCGGTGGTCTCCGCGACCTGACCGATTCGAAGTAACGCCTTCCCAAAAGATTCTCACCTCCTTTCCATAGCTAGTTCTTTTATCTTATCATGTCAAAACCATACAGTAAAACGTCGCGCTTTTTAAGAGAAAAAAAACGACTACTCCCGTTCGCACGAGAATAATCGTTTCATCCCACTTTTTCATACGGTTGCGACAGGTTCTTCGACTGGTACACCGACGATCGAGCGTTCCAGTAATTCAACGACATCGTACGTAGCAACCGCCTCGTCGACTTCCTTCGCCTTCGTGCCGTCACTGAGCATCGTCAGACAGTACGGACATGCTGACCCAATGACAGACGGTTGGACCGTCAACAATTGTTCCGTCCGTGCGACGTTGACGCGTGCGCCGACTTTTTCTTCTTGCCACATCATCCCGCCGCCAGCACCGCAACACATCCCTTTTTCCCGATTGCGTTCCGTCTCGACGAGCGTGATTCCTGGAATCTTCTCGAGAATATAACGTGGTGCGTCGTAAATATCATTGTAACGACCGAGATAACACGAATCGTGATAAACGACACGCTCCTTGACTTCATGGAGCGGTGTGATCCGTTTCTCGTCAATCAGTCGTGCGAGCAATTCCGTATGGTGATACACTTCAACGTCCGGACTCAGTCCGAAATCTGGATACTCGTTTTTAAATGTATTGTAGGCATGCGGATCAATCGTGACAATCTTTTTGACGCCGTATTTCTCAAATGATTTGATGTTTGCTTCTGCGAGTTCTTGGAACAAGACTTCGTTCCCGATTCGACGTGGTGTGTCGCCCGAGTTTTTCTCATCGTTTCCGAGAATCGCAAACGAGATATTGGCCTCGTTAAGAATACGTGCAAACGCCATCGCGATTTTTTGACTTCGGTTATCGTACGATCCCATCGCACCAACCCAGAACAGGTACTCGAAGTCTTCGCCCGCTTTTTTCTTCTCCTTTGCTGTCGGAACGACGAGTTCATCCCGGTTTTTCCGCCAGTTTTCGCGTTCTTTCCGGTTCATCCCCCACGGATTACCTTGACGTTCGATGTTCGCCATCGTCCGTTGCATCTCCGGATCCATCTTGCCTTCCATCATGACGAGGTGACGACGGAGGTCGATGATCTTATCGACATGTTCGTTCATGACTGGACACTGATCTTCACAGTTCCGGCATGTCGTACACGCCCAGATCTCTTCTTCCGTAATGACATTCCCAATCAATGAATCGGGAACAATATCCATCTGTCCGGCTGCTGCCAGTGAAGCGATCTGATTGCCTTGCGATCCTTCGAACGCAAAGGCAGGTGCCCATGGCGAGCGCTGTGTGATCGCTGCCGTTTTCATGTTGAGATGGTCTCGTAATTTAACGATCAAATCCATCGGCGACAGCATCTTCCCCGTTCCGCTTGCTGGGCACATATTCGTACAGCGTCCACACTCGACGCAGGCATATAGATCAACGAGCTGTTTCTGATTGAAATCTTCGATTCGGTTGACCCCGAAGCTGAATTCCGCTTCGTCGTCTTCCGCCTCTTCCATGACCGATAGATCGATCGGTGCCAAACGCCCGACTTTCGACGTTCGACCGAGCCAAACGTTTGCTGTACCGGCAATCAAGTGCGCATGTTTACCTTGCGGGATGTAAACCATGAAGCTAAGTAAGAACAATAAGTGTGCCCACCAGAAGAAAACGAATAATCCGAACGCAATTGACTCCGGCACCCAACTGAATAAGAACGCGATGCTTGAAGCAACCGGTTCACCGAGCGTCGAATGATTCTCATAAACAAGGAAGAATCCGTTCCCGAACAGGACGGCGACCATCAAACCACCGATGAAGATCAACGCAAGACCTGCCATGAAGTTTCGTTTCAAACGGACGAGTTTTTCGACGTACCGGCGATAAAATCCCCAAACGACGGCAATCAAGATGACGAGCATGACGATTTCTTGGAAGAATGTAAAAATCGGATAGAGCGGACCGAGTGGGACGTGCGGGAAACGCTGACCGACGGCGAGTCCTTTCCAGATAAAATCAATCGCTCCGAATTGAACGAGTAAGAAGCCATAGAACATCATGACGTGGATGGCGCCACTTTTCTTATCCTTTAATAATTTCTTTTGACCGAAGACGTTGACTAAGACTGCGTCTATTCGTTCTTTGTTCGTCAGTGTCCATTCCGCCTTTTTCCCCCGTTTAATGGCGGCATAACGACTTTTGACGAGTGACGTGAACAGATAGCCCGCATAGCCGATGACGAGTAGGAAGGCAATCCAGTTGATGAGTAAAAACGTATTCATGTTCGAACAAACCCCTTTCCCCCTAAAGCAGTTGTGTTGAAATGAGTATAGCATATAATGAATGGCTATTCATTCATTTTTTTCATTTAGTTTTTACTGTGTCACACAAGCAGATAAAGTACTCAAAAAAATCAAGCAGTGGATCATCCACCGCTTGATTTAATCACGTCCAATACATCATTTTTTTAATTTCATCGCATTGGCCATCAGACCAGGGATGTCCGTATTTTCATGCAATCCACTGAACTGTTCGCTTTGTGGACCGTACGCGTAGAGCGGAACGTCAACACCTGTATGCACGGCAGTCGTCCAGCCGACATACGCTCGTTTACTGATCATCTCATTCAATGTCATGACGCGTTTCTTCGCATCCACTTTTTGCAACGTCTGAATTTCTTCAGCCGTCAAATCAAACGTCGTTTCTCGTTTGACGACAGTTGCGATGTTCGATAAGTCGTCGTTGAACTGACGAACCATCTCATCTCCCGTCGCCTTGACGTTTTTCAAGACTTCCGGTTTCGCTACGTACTCATCGTATCCACCGACTGACATACCACCTGTATCATGGTCACCGGCAACGACGACTAAAGTATGTTTATCTTTTGCAGCAAAACGAAGCACTTTTTCGACAGCCTGGTGGAACGCTTCTGCATCCTTCATCGCCCAAGCAGCATCATGCGCGTGACCCGCCCAGTCAATCTGACTTCCTTCTACCATCAAGAAGAAGCCATCGCGATCTTTCTTCAATGTTTGCAGGGCTTTCGATGTCATCGTCGCAAGACTCGGTTGATTCGTGTTTTCCCGGTCCAGTTCTGGTGCCATTCCTTCTTCTGCAAACAATCCAAGAACTTTACGACCGTCCGTCTCATTTAGACTTTCGAGTGAATCCGCATACTGGTATCCTGCTCGTTCTGCTTTCTTCACTAGATTACCAGCCTCTTGAACGCCACCATTTTTCTGATCAAAAAAGAACTTCTGACCGCCACCCAGTAAGACGTCGACTTTCATTTCATCCATGTATTGCTTCGCGATGTCCGCTTCGTTCGCGCGCGTTGCGACGTGTGATGCAAAAACAGCTGGTGTCGCATGGGTGATAGCTGATGTCGAGACAAGTCCTGTTGCTTTGCCCGCTTGATCCGCCCGATCAAGAATAGACGCCACTTCTTTTCCACTTGGATCCATACCGATTGTTCCGTTGTTTGTTTTTGTTCCTGTTGCCATCGCCGTTCCGGCAGCAGCTGAATCGGTCACTTTCGTGTTTGCCGAATACGTCCGCATCATTCCTTTTAAGTGACCGTCGAGTTCCGTCTCCTCGCCTCCTTGATACCAGCGATAATTCGTTGCATAGGCAGCCGAATAACCGTCCGGGATCATGAAGATGACATTTTTAACCTTCGCTTGTTTCGTGTTTTGTTTTGCCTCGACCGGTTGAGCCGATTCATATGTATAGCCCGCAACTCCCGTCATAAGCACTGTTCCGAGAATACCTGTCGCCATCCATTTCCTGTTCATTTGTGTTTCCTCCCTGTTCACGATGATGGTTTCATCATACCGAGCGAATGTAAATGAACGATGGAGACGGCTTTAAGGAATGTAAAGAAACGATAACAGCCGAGTTACCACTTCATCTCTTCAAACATGTAATAGCCTTTGTACTGTTCTTCTAAATATGCCGATAATGGAAGACGGACGTCTTCACTCGTGATGTACTCCGCTAACTCTGTTTGGTTGATCCACTTCGTCTCAATGATTTCTTCATCGGGATCATTTGGATCAAGTACACCACTCACTTCGCAATCAAAATAAGTCACGAGGCTGTGCGCTTGATAGGTCGGCATGAAGTTCTCCGTTAAGAAGGCAAACGACGACGATGTGACCGTCAAGCCGGTTTCTTCTTCCACCTCGCGACGCAGTGCTTGCTCGAGGGTCTCTCCAGATTCAATCTGTCCACCGGGTAAGCTCCAGCGTTTCTCCTGACCCGATTGATTATGGACGATGAGCAGTTGATCGCCCTTGCGGATGATCGCGACGATGATTCGATAAAGTGGATACATGGTGCTTCCTCCTAAAAAGACCAGCTTGCCTAAAACAAGATGGTCCACTGATTGTTTATTCTAGACCGAGCGACTGTGGCAGACGAACTGCACGTGCGAAGGCATTTTTATAGTCCTTTTTCGCGACTAACTTTTCGACTTCTCGGATTGCTGGATGCTGTTCGTCCGCGAACGCACCAAGAATCGTCAAGTAACGCTCGTATACTTGATCGTCTTCCTGACGTGCTTTCAAGAGTGCTGTATACAGCATGACGGTATCTTCACCGTATAAGACAGGTAGTTCTTCGTTAATTAAAAGCAGTGTATCAATCGCTTCTGGATCGACCTTCGGATTATATTCCGTGATGACCTGCTCTGCGAGTCCTTCGAGTTGATCGCGCCATTCGTTGTAACGCGGCTCATCGTTCTCGAGCCACTCAAACCATTCCTCTTCCAACATCTGCTCCATTTGACGTACTGTTTGTTCAAATGCCATTCGTCTCACTCCGTTCCCAAGTTAAATCAATCATATACGTACCGACTGCTTGTCCATTCATCTTTAATGTATAGCGAAACTGCATCTGCTGCCGTTTCATCTCAATCGTCTTCGTGTCCGTTTCCATCAACATCTGACCGAATTGACTGCCATATTGGCTTTTGGTCGTCTCTCCTAAAATGAAGACGTGATGCATCGCAACAGGACCTTTGCGATTCAAAGCGATCTGGTCTTTTGACCATTTGATCGTCGTATCGATCGGTTGTTCATCCGGCTGAACGAACTTCACGGCAAAACCGTCTTTTGTTTCGAACAATGTGCCGTCCGCCTCAAGTTCGACCGATTCACGCATCGGACCATCTTCGATCGTCGTCACTTGTCGTAATGACACCGGGTACTTTACTGGTTTCACTTCTATCACCTCATCGTTTAGCGTACACGATTTTTTCGTCTGATGCACCTTCTGCTTACATGCAAGAAAAAAACGGATTCGACAACTATCGAATCCGTTCAAAACATATTAGCGCACACGGTACAGACGAGCTTCGAATGGACGAAGTTCCAGTTCTGTTCCTTCATGGTGCATCGTCGGATAGTTGCCAAGCAACATATTGTCCGAGTGCAAGATGATGTCCGTATCGATTTCTGCTGTTTCACCTTTTAAGTTCGTAACGATCAAGAATTGTTCGTCACCAAACGTCCGTGTATACGCGTAGACTTTCGTATCTTCCGGTAAGATGAGATCATACGCGCCGTAGATCAACGTCTCTTCCATCTTACGGATTTGGATCATTCGTTTGTAGAAGTTCAAGATCGAATCTTCATCTTGTTCTTGCGACGCGACGTTGATGTCCGCGTAGTTCGGGTTGACACCGAACCATGGAGATTGATTTGAGAAGCCACCGTTTTGCTCGTTCGTCCATTGCATTGGTGTGCGTGAGTTATCACGAGACGAGTTCCAGATGACTTCCATGATTTCCTCATGTGTCTTCCCGGAAGCGAGTTGCATCTCGTACATGTTTTTCGTCGCAACATCATCATAATCCGAGATGTCTGGGAATTGAACGTTCGTCATCCCGATCTCTTGTCCTTGGTAGATGAACGGTGTGCCTTGCATGAAGAAATACATCATCGCAAGCGACTTCGCGCTCTCTTTCCAGTACTGTTCCTCGTCACCCCAAAGGGAGACCGAACGAACCTTATCGTGGTTTTCGAGGTATAACGCATTCCAACCTGTTGCTTCAAGTCCTTTTTGCCATTTCGTCAGCACTTGTTTCAGTTTGACGACGTCGACGCCTTTTTCTGCATCTGCACGCCAGAGATCCATGTGCTCGAACTGGAAGACCATGTTCATCTTACCGTTCTCTTCTCCGACCCAGAGATCCGCTTCTTCCGGTGTGACGCCGTTTGCTTCTCCGACTGTCATGATATCGTATTTCGAGAACGTCTCATCCTTCAACTCTTCGAGATACGCATGGATGCCTTCGACGTTCATGTGCATATCGAATGAAGGGACATACGGCATACCGAGCGGATTCGGGAGATCAGCGAATGATTGATCCTTGTTGATGTGACTGATCGCATCGATTCGGAAACCGTCGATACCTTTATCGAGCCACCAGTTGATCATCGTATAGACGGCTTGACGCATGTCGCGGTTTTGCCAGTTCAAGTCTGGTTGACGACGAGAGAAGACGTGCAGGAAGTACTGCTCCGTCTTTTCGTCATATTCCCATGCTGATCCACCGAAAATACTTTCCCAGTTGTTCGGTTCTCCACCATTGACCGCATCTTTCCAGATGTACCAATCGCGTTTCTCATTATCTTTTGACGAACGTGATTCAAGGAACCACGGGTGTTCATCCGATGTGTGGTTAACGACGAGATCAAGCAAGACCTTGATGTCGCGCTTATGCGCTTCTTCCATCAAGAGATCGAAGTCCGTCATCGTACCGAACTCATCCATGATGTCTTCATAATCACTAATGTCATATCCGTTATCGTCGTTCGGTGACTTGAACATCGGGCAAATCCAAAGAACGTCGACGCCAAGATCCTTCAAATAATCCAATTTTGCGATGATACCCGGAATATCGCCGATTCCATCGTTGTTTGCATCGTAAAAGCTGCGTGGATAGATTTGGTAAGCAACTGCTTCTTTCCACCAAGCTCGTGTAATTGTTTGTTGGGCCGTTTCAGGGCGCGGTATCATTTGTGTCATGTGTCGTGAATCCTCTCGTAGGTCAGTCTTTGGGGTGTTGTTTTCATCAGTTATTGAACTTCTATACACATAGCGCAACCGATTGCGCAATTCCTCTACCTTCATCTTATCAAATCCACTTTTAAAGTCAATGTTTCGGGGGTGATTCCACCATTTCACATCAACGGTTGTCACTCTTCGTTCACACTGAATATTTCAGATCGTTTTACATTACATTTACTGAATTATCCTACACTGTTTATCGGTCGATTTCTACCCTTTTGCATAACCTTTCCTTCCGAAAGTGAATCTTTTTTTCTTCGTTCGGGTATACCCTTACCAATGCATGTAAAAAAGGGGGATTTTCAGGATGAAGGGACAATTCTTTATTGGTGGGCAATGGCTAGATCACGGACGAGAACGGACGGATGTTACGAATCCAGCAACTGGAGAAGTCGTCGGTAGTGTACCAAACGGAACAAAATCAGACGTCAACGACGCAGTAGAAGCAGCACGGAAGGCATTTCCTGACTGGTCGAAGCGGACAGTCTACGAACGTGCCGAACTTCTCGAGAAGTTATATGCGAAGATGATTGAGAAAAAAGATGAACTGGCTCGCCTGATGACGCTTGAAATGGGGAAACCGCTCGCTGAGTCAGAAGGTGAAGTGCAGTATGCCGCAAACTTCGTCAAATGGTTTGCAGAGGAAGGAAAACGCGCTTATGGGCGTGTCATTCCAACGCATGATGCGAGCAAACGACTTCAAGTCATCAAACAGCCGGTCGGTGTCGTTGCTGCGATCACACCATGGAATTTCCCGGCTGCCATGATTACCCGAAAGCTTGCTCCGGCACTCGTCGCCGGATGTACGTTCGTCATCAAACCACCAACAGCGACTCCGCTTACCGCGCTTCGTCTTCTTGAACTCTGTCAAGAAGTCGGGATTCCAGAAGGCGTCGTCAATGCCGTTACAGGTAGCGGGAAAGCGCTTGGTGAATCACTCGCGACACATCCACATGTCGATAAGATCACTTTCACTGGTTCAACCGAAGTTGGACGGACGCTGATGGCTCAAGGAGCAGAGACGATCAAAGCGATGTCGCTTGAACTTGGCGGACATGCACCGATTCTCGTCTTTGATGACTGTGATCTCGATTTAGCTGTCGCTGAGACGATTAAGTCGAAATTCCGTAATGGCGGTCAAACGTGCGTCTGCGGAAACCGGATTTACGTATCCGACTCGATCTATGATGCGTTCGTTGAAAAACTCGGGCAAGAGACAGCGAAGCTGAAGACCGGAAATGGTCTTGATGCTGAGACGAAGATTGGACCGATGATCAATAAAGCGGGTTACGATAAAGTCAAAAAACATGTTGATGATGCGACATCCGCTGGTGCACGAGTCGTCACGGGCGGAACAGGAACGACGGATGAGGAGAACGATGTCTATTATTATGAAGCAACCGTTCTCGCGGACGTAAAACCCGGCATGCTGATCATGAACGAGGAGACGTTCGGACCTGTTGCTCCCGTCCAGCGTGTCAGTTCTGATGAGGAAGCGGTTCGTTACGCCAACCAGACACCATTCGGTCTCGCTTCGTATGTCTTTACGAAGGATTACGCCCGTGCGATTCGCGCGATCGAAGGGCTTGATTACGGAATCGTCGGCTGGAATGATGGTGTTCCTTCTGCTGCGCAAGCACCATTTGGTGGAATGAAACAATCCGGTCTCGGACGCGAAGGTGGTAGTGAAGGACTCGAAGCCTATCTCGAGACGAAGTACATTTCAATCGGTGGACTAGCGTGAACGCGGCGGATTGGTTCGTCCAATGTTTAGAGGCAGAGGGCGTCACGCATATCTTTGGTGTTCCCGGTGAGGAAAACATCACATTACTCGAATCACTCAGTCGTTCGTCGATCACGTTCATCACGACGCGTCACGAAACGAATGCTGCGTTCATGGCAGCGATGTTCGGTCGCCTGAGTGGACGACCGGGTGTCTGCCTATCGACACTTGGTCCCGGTGCGACCAATATGATGACCGGTATTGCAAGTGCGACGATGGATCATTCCCCTGTCGTCGCGATCACAGGTCAAGGAGCGACAGCACGGCAACACAAAGCATCGCATCAAATATTTGACCTCGTAGACCTCTATCGTCCGGTCACGAAGTCTAGTACATCCGTTCTGTCGGCGGAGGTCATTCCGGAAATCGTGCGACGTGCCTTCGCGACAGCAAAAAGTGAAAAACCAGGGGCAACCCATATCTCTTTTCCAGAAGACATCGCAACACAAGAACGTGATCAAGCAGCGACACCCTTACAGCAGGACAGTACACCAACGCATCTCCATTCCCTGACGATTGATGATCCTGACGCCTTACGTCTGATCGAACGAGCAAAACGTCCGGTCATCATTGCTGGATTTGGCATTCATCGGCAACAAGCACTTGATGCGTTTCGAGCATTCGTCGAAAAGCTCCAAGCTCCCGTCGTCGAGACGATGATGGGAAAAGGAGCGATTTCTTCACACCATCCGCTTGCCGCACACACAATCGGTTTACCAGACGTCGATTACAACCAACGGATTCTCGATTCGAGTGACCTCATCATTACGGTGGGCTACGATATTACGGAGTTACCTCCGCAAAAATGGAATTCGAAAAAGACACCGATCGTCCATTTGGATACGAATCCTCACGAAATCGATGCTTATTATCCGGTTGTCGCGAACGTAGTCGGACCACTCGTCGATATGCTGACTGTATTGACTCCTTTACTGCCCGAGCGTGCGTGGAACGACTGGCAACAAGATCGCGATAAATTACGCGACGAGATTCAAGAAACGTACTCGCTTGCCCTGCCTTTACATCCTCAAAGTATCGTCCGTGAACTCGAACGAACTGTCGGGGAGGATGGCATGGTCTTCTCGGACGTTGGTGCACACAAAGTCTGGCTCGCACGCCATTATCAAACGACACGTCCGGATCAGTTATTCATTTCCAACGGATTTGCTTCGATGGGCTATGGTTTATCGAGTGCGCTCGCAGCCAAGCTGTTATATCCGGACCGGCGAATCGCCTGTGCCGCTGGAGATGGTGCCTTTTTGATGAATGGACAAGATCTCGAGACCGCTGTTCGTCTGAAGCTTCCGCTCGTCGTATTGATTTGGCGTGACGGAACCTATGGACTGATTGAATGGAAACAACAACAAGCGTTTGGGCGTTCGTCTTACATCACGTTTGACAATCCAGACCTCGTTCAACTGGCTCATGCTTTCGGCGCACTCGGTCTCCGTGTCGGTGAACACGGCTCCCTCGCACATTGTCTTGACCAAGCATTTGCAAGTGATGGACCCGTTTTGATTGACTGTCCGGTCGATTACCGGGAAAATCTAAAGTTAAGTGAACGTCTCCGGACGTATGGAGGATGATATACATGACACAACCACGTAAGCTGCAATCCATTTCTGATTTTGATCAATTTGCGTCCGAACACAACGCGTTCGTGATTTGCAAACACAGCACGACATGTCCGATCAGTGCCGCAGGATTCTCGGAGTATACGAAATTTGCAGATGAAACGTCTGTTCCAACAGCGTATCTTTTCGTCCAAGAAGCTCGGACCTTATCGAATCACATCGCCGAACATTACAGCGTTCGGCACGAGTCACCACAAGTCTTGTTCATTCAAGACGGTAAATCGGTCTGGACAGCCTCGCATTACGACATCACGAAAGATGCACTCGAAACGAACGTCCAGTAATGCTTGCTGTGAAACAAGCCTCCGGCTGTTTCAAACTGAAGACAAAGCGCAATTTTTCTTTAACGAGAAAGATTGCGCTTTTTTGTTTACCACGAATCGTTATCCTAGGAAGCGATGTCGAGTGTACAACATGCTTCTTTCCTTGTTTACTTCACTAGAAAAACGCTTTCAATCTTACATAAAAAAAAATTATCTTTCTTAGCTATTATTATTTGTAATTCGAACTAAATCAGATTAAGATAAACTACAGATAGAACGACCGTATAGAAATATGTACCGTTAGTTTAGTTAGGAGGATATTCATGCAACAAAGTGCAACTCACACAGCTCGAGCTCCTTATGGCATTCTCGCCGTTTTGATGATCGGGGCATTCATTGCTTTCTTAAATAATACGTTGCTCAACATCGCCCTGCCTTCCATCATGAAGGATCTTGCGATCGAACCATCAACTGCTCAATGGCTGTCGACTGGTTTCATGCTCGTCAACGGTGTCTTGATTCCGACATCTGCGTTCTTGATTCAAAAATATTCGGTTCGTCGCCTCTTCTTACTCGCGATGACTCTCTTCTCGGCTGGAACGATTCTTGCCGGCTTCGCAGAAGTCTTCCCTGTCTTGCTTGCAGGACGGATGATTCAAGCATCTGGTTCTGCGATCATGATGCCGTTACTGATGAACGTCATGCTCGTCAGTTTCCCGATTGAAAAACGCGGAACCGCAATGGGCTTCTTTGGATTAATCATGATGGGTGCCCCAGCAATCGGACCGACGTTGTCTGGTTGGATCATCGAGCACTACGATTGGCGGATGTTGTTCCACTTCATCACACCAATCGCCTTGATCGTGCTCGTTGCTGGTTTCTTCTTACTTCGTGACGTCAAGGAACGGTCTGCCACTCGGATCGATCTCGCTTCCGTGGCACTTTCGTCACTTGGTTTCGGTGGCTTACTGTACGGTTTCAGTTCTGCCGGCTCTAAAGGTTGGGACAGCTTTCACGTCTATGGAGCGCTGATCGTCGGAGTCATCGCACTCGTGACATTCATTTACCGTCAGCTCCATATGGAACGTCCGATGCTCAACTTCAAGATTTATCGTTACCCGATGTTCGCCTTGTCTTCTGCCATCTCGATGGTCGTCACGATGGCGATGTTCTCGGGCATGTTATTGCTTCCGATCTATGTCCAGACGATTCGCGGTATCTCACCACTCGATGCGGGTCTCATGCTATTACCGGGTGCCATCTTGATGGCCGTCATGTCACCGATCAACGGGAAACTGTTTGATAAAATCGGTGGACGTCCTCTTGCGTTGACTGGTTTGTTCATCACAGTCGTTACCAGTTACTACTTCAGTCAGCTTGAGATGGATACGACGTATACACATCTGATCGTCCTGTATTCGTTACGGATGTTCGGGATGTCAATGGTCATGATGCCGGTCTCGACGAACGGTTTGAACCAGCTACCAACACGCTACTATCCACACGGAACAGCGATGAACAATACGTTGCAACAAGTATCCGGTGCGATCGGAACCGCCTTGCTCGTAACGATCATGTCGACGCATGCGAAGACGCGTGGGACAGAACTCGCGGCTGAAGCGGCGAAGAACATGACGAGTCAACCGACAGCTGAAGCGGCTGCTGCTCTGAAACAGCAGATTACGATGCAAGCGACGCTTGACGGAATCAACTATGCGTTCTTCATCTCGACGTTCATCGCTGGTCTAGCATTCGTCCTTGCCTTCTTCATTAAACGGGCGACACAAGCCGAAGATATCATCAACGATCAACGCTCATTGAACGAAACGATCGTCAAACCACAAGTTTCCAATCAGTAAGTGCAAAAGCAGTCGCCTCTCGCGACTGCTTTTTTATTTCTTAAGCTATATACTGGTACCCCCCATACCTATATGTTAGAGTAAAGATAACAACAAAATCACCAAAGGAGGTACGACTATGACACACGATCACCCCGTCGTTCCACGAACGAATGAAGAACAAGATGCGTTGATGAAGCGATTGAAGCGCATCGAAGGACAAGTCCGCGGGATTGCTAATATGGTCGCTGAAGATCGGTATTGTATCGACATTTTGACGCAAACGGCATCAATCCAAGCAGCTTTGCGGCAAGTCGAACTACAAATCATCGAACGCCACGTTAAGATGTGCATGCATGAAGTCGCCACCCGTCAAGATAGTACGGACGCTTACGTCGATGAATTGATGTCGGTCATCGCTCGATTGAAAAAGTAAGGAGGGTTTTCTGATGTCAAAAACGATTGAGTTTGATATTGAAGGCATGACGTGTGCCGCCTGCTCCGCCCGGATTGAAAAAGTCCTCAACCGGATGGACGGGGTTGAAGCAACGGTCAACTTGCCGCTTGAAACCGCTCGTGTTTCGATTTCTGATTCTTATGACGATCAAGCGATTATCGAAAAAATCCGAAAAATCGGCTACGGGGCAACGGTCAAACAAGCACCACACGCAACAAAATCGAATCGCCGGATGCTGTATCGCTTTATGATCGCGGCCATTCTATCGTTACCGTTGCTCGCGAGCATGCTGACGCATATTCCAAACAGTCCGTTCCACCTTCCATTCTTAATGAATCCGTGGCTACAGTTTGCTTTAGCGACACCGGTGCAATTCATCATCGGAGCGCCCTTCTATAGTGGGGCTTATAAAAGTTTACGGAGTGGGAGTGCCAACATGGATGTCCTCGTTGCACTCGGAACATCGGCAGCCTACTTTTATTCCGTTGCTGAAATGCTACTCGTCTCTGATATGCCACATCTCTACTTTGAGACGAGTGCGATTCTGATTACACTCGTCTTACTCGGCAAGGTCCTCGAAGACCGTGCGAAACAACAGACGACGGGAGCGATTAAAAGTCTGCTCTCTCTGCAAGCAAAGGAAGCCGTCGTCTTAGAGAACGGACAGGAACGAACGGTCTCCATCGATGCAATTCAAACCGGGATGATCTTACTCGTAAAACCTGGGAATAAAATTCCGACAGATGGTATCATTCGCTCAGGCGACGCGTATCTCGATGAATCGATGTTGACCGGTGAATCTGCGCCTGTTCATAAAACGGTTGGAGCATCCGTCATTGGCGGTACGCTGAATACGAATGGATCTTTACAAGTCGAAGCGACAAAGATCGGACAAGCGACGGTTCTCGCACAAATCATTCGTGTCGTCGAACAAGCGCAGACTGAAAAGGCACCGATTCAACGACAAGCCGATCGGATTTCTGGTGTGTTCGTGCCGATCGTCGTTGCCATCGCGCTTCTGACGTTAGCCGCTTGGTGGATGATCAGTGGATCCTTTGCGGAAGCGATTCGTCCTGCCATCGCGGTGCTCGTCATCGCTTGTCCATGTGCACTCGGACTTGCGACACCGACTTCGATCATGGTCGGAACTGGAAAAGGGGCTGAACGAGGGATTCTCTTTAAAGGGGGCGCTCAACTCGAGAATCTTCAACATGTCGATGCTGTCGTCTTTGATAAGACCGGAACACTGACAGTCGGTCGCCCTGTCGTCGTCGAAACGTTCGGTACGGAGACAGCGCTCGATTTCGCTGCTGCGCTTGAACGGCAATCGGAACACCCTCTTGCTCGCGCCATCACAGCAGAACGGGATGTCGTCTTTGATATCGAACGGTTCCACGTCGAATCAGGACGTGGGATCACGGGACAAATCATGGGACATGATCTCATCGTCGGATCGGCGCGAATGATGCAGGAACGAAACATCATTCTTCCTGATTGGACATCACCTGGAGCGACTCTCGTATACGTCGCTGTCGATGGAGAAGTCGCAGCCGGATACGCCATCCGTGACGCATTGAAAGATTCAGCGAAAGAAACGATCAAGCGGTTGCGCGAGACAAAAGAAGTATATCTTCTGACCGGTGATCGCCGGGAAGTCGCTGATCATTTAGCAACAGAACTGGGACTGGATCCAGCGTTCGTCTTTGCTGACGTTTTGCCGATTGAAAAGGCAGATGTCATTCAGTCACTTCAACAAACGAAACGTGTCGCGATGGTCGGAGATGGTATCAATGATGCCCCTGCTCTTGTAACGGCGGATGTCGGCATCGCGCTCGGTAGCGGAACGGACGTTGCCCTTGAAGCAGCCGACGTGACGCTACTTGGACACGACTTAAAACAAGTTTTACTTGCGATCGAGCTGAGTGAGCAGACGATGAAAAACATTCGTCAAAATCTCGTCTTTGCACTCGGTTATAACACGATTGGTATTCCGGTCGCCTTTCTCGGTCTGCTTGCCCCATGGCTTGCGGGTGCCGCGATGGCATTCAGCTCTGTCTCTGTCGTGACGAATGCGTTACGATTAAAACGTACCCCACTATCTAAAGGAGGAACATCATCATGAAAGAAACAACATTATCTGTTATCGGTATGACATGCAATCACTGTAAAGCAAGTGTCGAATCCGCTCTATCTGAAGTCGAAGGTGTGCAACAGGCAACTGTCTCACTCGAACAAAACCAGGTTACAGTCCAGCACGAGGATGTACCTCGTGAACGTCTCGTCGATGCGATTGAAGAGATTGGCTACGATGTACCGACTGCTTAAATTTTCATGCCAAACTGCTTCTAACACGCAGTTTGGCTTTTTTATTTTTTGAAAAGCGGGAATGTACGGAGTAAGGAGGGGTTCGTATGGTACCGAAAATCGAATTCGTAGAACACTTCGACGACAACAAAGGAAAACGATTTAAAATCGAACTTTGGAATCTCGGAACCTTCACATTCAGTGCCGAGTCAGCTCGTGGACCTGTCACCCGTTTCACCTCCATTGACATTCAATTCGTTCAAGCTTGCGTTCAACGAATGCGCTCGATCGTGGACGCCAAAAAAGCATTTCAGGAAGACCAACCAGTCTAATCCTGTTCTTTTTCCATTCTCCTCATGGCGCTTGCCATGAGTTTTTTTGTTTCCGGTCAATGTTTTTCAATATTTTTGTCTTTTTTTTCGAAAACCAGTATCGCTTCGGCAAGATGAACCGATAAGAAACAGACATCATTTTATTCACATCTTGAGTATTGGAGGCAACTACGTGCGTAATCCTTTTAAAAGTAAGACTACTTCGGCTTATCAAGCTACCATCGGCTTTCCTGATTCCCGTCTCATTACGAAGACGGCAGATCCTGATCTCACATCCCGTCTCGTATACATGGGGTATACAGAAGAACAGCTACAGACACTTAAATCGATGGCACCTGTCGTTCAAGGCATCTTAGATGAGGTTCTTGAACAGGTCCTCGATCATCTTCTATTAAATCCTGAGATGGCAACCATCGCAAAACAATCGTCGACACGCGAACGACTGAAGAAAGTCTTTGCTGACTACTTCACGAGTCTACTGACAGGAAATATGAACGAGTCATTCCTCGCGATGCGTACGCGAATGGGACAGACACATAAACACAACTTCGTTCCCGTCACTTGGTTCATCGCTTCGTATGCTGCGTTTCAGACGTTGTTGATTCCAAAAATCGTCGAACACTATCAGCATGACCCAGCACAACTGACAACAGCTGTGCTTGCATTGACTCACGCAATGAACTTAGACGCTCAGATCGTGACGAGCCAGTACGTCGATTCTCGCTTGAATGAAGTGACGACGGCGAACGAGTCACGCCGTCAACTTTTGACGGACGTCGTTCGTGTCAGTCAAGAAGTCGCAAGCTCAGTTGAGCACACGGATCATGCCATCATCGAGACGAGCCGACGTGCTTCACAAGTATTAGCAGAAACAGCTCAGACGGAGCAGACAAGCCAGCAACTCGTTCAAATGACGATTGCTAACGAACGACAGATGCAACAGATGGAGCAACAATTCGCTCAATCGACACAACAAGTTGGTACTTCGCTTGAAAGCATCCATGAATTGAAGACGACATCGGATGAGATCGTCCAGATGACGCAAAGCATCGAAGCGATCGCCAATCAGACGAACTTACTCGCGTTGAATGCTTCGATTGAAGCAGCACGTGCCGGTGAACACGGTAAAGGATTTGCTGTCGTCGCGACGGAAGTTCGAAACCTTGCCGAGAATGCGAAATCGTTGAGTAGCAGTATCAACGGTCTGATTCAAAAGAACAATGGTAATATCACACAACTCGTTTCTCAGATGGAAGACATTACACGTGCCAACACCGCATCTCAGCAAGAATTGCAACAAGTTAAACAAGGAATTCAAACCGTTAAGAGTGAAATGGAGAATTCCCTCACCTTGTTTGGACGCAACAAAGAAAACCTCGGGCAAATCGTCGAGACGATCCAAGGTCTCAGTAAGACGACACAAGGCTTGACGACACTGACGACGGATCTTGTCGCTGCTTCCGAAACACATTAAAAAATAGGCAATTCTTATTCTCGGTTTTAACCGAAATAAGAATTGCCTATTTTACTTTACTCGTCTTGTTCTGCTGTGACGACAAGACGCTGATCGTATCCTTTTGATTCTGAAAACGTACCTATACATGAAATGAGCGTCAGTTTATTCATGACGGTCGCACCGAAGATTGATCCGACAGGTGCTTCATCGACAGGATAGGACATGACGTTCGTCACCACGTACGATACCTGTTGTCCTGTTTTTCCCGTCACTTCAATCCGTTGCCCTTTTTTCATCTTGGCTAAATCATAAAAAACAGCGGGACCTTCTTGATCATCCAAATGTCCGGCTAGCACGACATTTCCGGTTTGTCCGGCTTTTGCTCCGTATTTATACCAAGCGACCTGATCGGTCTGTTTCGGAACATCCATCCGTCCTTGTTTATCCTTCCCGACGACTTCGATGTTCGCTTTCACATCGAGCGTCGGAATCGTAATACGCTTTGGTATGAACGCCTCTTCGTCCACCTTTTCGGATGGCGTGGACGAAGAAGACGTCGTTGTTTCGGTTTGTTTTGGTTTTTCCGGCTTTGTAGCATCTGGAGGTGATCCCGATTGACATCCGGCTAATACGAGTAAGAGAAGAAGACTACTCTTAAGCGTTTTGTTTACGACGGACGACATACGCTGTTCCTACTAACAAGGCAGCTGCTGCTGCGACTGCCCATGGTGTAGCAGAAGCCGTATCAGATGAACCACCAAGTCCTGTTTCTGGCATTGATGCCATTTCACCACCGTCTGGGATCAAGAGGACTTCAAATGCTGGTTCGCCTTCAAGTAAGCCGATTGCGAGTGCTGTATAGTTTTTGCCACTGTCGAGTTTGACACCATCCAGTGCTTTGACGACATCCGTTGCGCCTGCAGGACGGACTTCAAGGTCATACGTACCTGCATCGAGTGTACCGTAGTCAGAGACTTTTGAGAATTCAAGGTTACTGAAGAGTGGGTCTCCACCTTTTGGTGCGACATCAACAGCTGGCGCATCTGGTGCAAAGTGTGCGACACGAACCATTGATTTTCCATCTTCGCCTTTACCATTGTCTTCCATGACCGCGAGTTTGATATCAGCTAATTTGCCGATTGCTGCGACCGAATAGAATTTACCAGCTTCTACGTTGAGTGTTTGAGAGAGCACAGGATCTTTCGTAGTTCCTGCAGCGAATACTTCTACTTTATGTTCGCCAGCTGGTAGTGTGAGATAATCTGTGACATCTTTGAATTTTGCTCCTGATACCGCTTTTTTGCCATCGACCGCGATATCGACTGCCGGAGCATCTGGTGAAGCATGAATGACACGAACCATTGCGTCATCTGCTGCGCCTACTGGTAGCACGAATAGTGCAAACAGCAACGTAGCGGTCACAAACGATAAGAGTTTCTTCATCTTTTTTCCACCTTTCTGATTGTCAAATGTACATCGCTCTCAAACCAATGTTCTTACACTTCAGAACATTTCCTTCGTGGTGACATCTTAAACTTAAGATACTGCCGTAAATGTGTAAAGATTTCAGTGTGCTATGAACTTGTTCTACAAACACATTGACTTTTTCTTTCTTTTCGAAATAAAATATCTTAAATAACAATAAAAAAGAAGGTTAAAATCTATGGATTCCTACGATTTAAAAATTATTACTTTTTTGAAAAGGGATGCCCGGATGAAATGGTCAACACTTGCACAACACATCGGCTTATCGGCACCGGCTGTTGCAGAGCGCGTCGCACGCTTACAAGAGCAAGGTATCATCCGTCAGTTGACGACGGTGCTAGACCCCTCCTCCTTTGACTATCGTCTTGCTGCATTCGTCGCTGTTTCACTCGAGCGACCGGAACATCGAGCGCCATTTCTAAAACGGATTCAAGAACTTGAGTATGTACTGGAATGCCATCACGTCGCCGGGGACGATGATTACCTACTTAAAATCCGTTGTCGGGATACAGAACAACTTGATGAAATCATCACCTACCACATCAAAGAATTAGCAGGTATCCTGCGGACGAAAACGACGATCATCATGCGAACGGAAAAGGAGTCGCTTCATTTTCCGTTACCCGAGGTGGACTGATGTTTACGACTGGTTTTGGAATCGGGTTTGCCTTAGCCGCCCCCGTCGGTCCGATTGGCCTCTTATGCATGCAACGAACTCTTCGACATGGACGAATTTCCGGAATTGTTTCCGGACTCGGAGCCGCAACGGCAGACTTTACTTATGGATTGCTTGCCTTATCTGGTTTTTCACTCGTCCAATCTTTACTCACCCAAGCATCCTGGATGCAACTGATCGGCAGTCTGTTTTTGTGTTACATCGGCTGGTCGATGTTTCAAGCTTCTTCGACCGCCTCAATTTCCGATACAGCCTCGTCACGGTTAAGTAGCTATCTATCCGTCTTACTCCTGACGTTCTTGAACCCCATGACGATCACGCTATTCCTGGCGTTGTTCGCACGATTTAAATTGACGATGACGAACGGACAGGATGCCTTTTTGTTTCTAATCGGTATTTTTCTCGGTTCTGCCACTTGGTGGGTCATCTTGGCGAACATCACACACCTGCTCAAGCACCAGCTTGCGACACCCACTTTACGTATCATCCAGTGGACGTCTGCCAGTCTAATCATCGGATTCGGTGCGTTCGGGATCATTCAATTCTTCCTCTAAACAAAACAAAAGAGACCGACATCACGTCCGGTCTCTTTTGCTTTTTCATTTAATGAATCCAATCATCATTTCGCGTAATACTTTCGCTGCCGCGATCGCTGTCATGTCGGATTGATCGTACGCTGGGCATACTTCTACCAAATCCGCGCCGATGACGTCGACGTCTGCTCGTGCGATCATATGAACGACTTCAAGTAGTTCCTTCGTTGTCACTCCACCGATTTCTTGTGTACCTGTCCCTGGTGCTGCTGACGGATCGAGAACATCGATATCGATCGTGACATAGACCTTTTTACCGGCAAGTGTCGGAAGAACTTGACGAAGCGGCTCGACGATCTCGTATTTGAAGAGGTTGTAGCCTGACGTTTTCGCCCATTCGAACTCTTCTTTCATACCTGAACGAATTCCGAATGAATAGCAGTTCTCTGGTCCGATTAAGTTTGCGATTTTCTTAAGTGGCGTCGAGTGCGACAATGGCTCTCCTTCATACTCATCGCGTAAGTCCGTATGCGCATCAAAGTGAAGCACGACGAAATCATCGTAGTGTTTATCGAACGCTTTGACGACTGGCCACGTGACTAAATGTTCGCCACCCATACCGAGCGGGAACTTGCCTGCTGTCAGTAACGAATCGACGTATTCTTCAATCATATCAAGTGATTTTTGAGCATTCCCGAATGGTAACGGGATATCTCCCGCGTCAAACAACTTCGCGTCGGCGATGTCACCATCTAAGTACGGGCTATATTCTTCTAAACCAAGAGATACTTCACGGATACGTGCCGGACCAAATCGTGAACCCGGACGGAAACTGACCGTCCAGTCCATCGGCATGCCGTATAAAATTCCTTTTGCATCTTCGTGAGTCGGTTGACTCGCGATAAAGACTTTTCCTGAATATGCTTCATCAAAACGCATGATCCATTCCCCCTGTTCATTTGCCGTTTGCTGATACAAACGTCTGTTTACCTGACAACAGAGCGATTTCGAAGATCGAAACCGCTCTGTTCATGTGTGCTATAGTGACTGAGCTCAGCCGTTCGTCAAATCTTTAACGAATTTCGGAAGTGCGAAAGCTGCCGTGTGAAGCTCAGGCGTGTAATACTTCGTGTCGATCTCGTGGAAACGCTCTGGTGCAACAGCAAGCGGATCGTGTTTCTTTGATCCGATCGTGAACGTCCAAAGACCACTTGGGTACGTCGGAACGTTAGCGATGTAGAGCTTCGTGATTGGGAAGATTTCTTTAACATCACGTTGGACATCACGGATCAAGTCTGGTGTGAACCATGGGTTATCCGATTGTGCGACGAAAATACCGTCTTCTTTCAATGCTTTTGAAATACCAGAGTAGAAGCCTTTCGTGAACAAGTTGACCGCTGGACCAACTGGTTCAGTCGAGTCGACCATGATGACATCATACTCGTTTTCTGCTTCTGCGATATGCATGAATCCATCCCCAACGATGACTTCGACGCGTGCATCGTCCAATCCACCTGCAATGTTCGGGAGGTATTTTTTCGAATACTCGATGACTTTTCCGTCGATTTCAACTAAAACAGCTTTTTCGACGGACGGGTGTTTCAAGACTTCACGGATGACTCCGCCGTCTCCTCCACCAACGACCAGAACCGATTTTGGATTCGGGTGTGTGAACAACGGGACGTGCGCGACCATCTCGTGGTAAACGAACTCGTCCTTATCTGTCGTCATGACCATTCCGTCAAGTAACAACATCGTACCGAACTCGTCCGTTTCAACCATCTCTAGGCGTTGAAACTCCGTTTGTTCGCTCTCATAAACGTGGTTGACACGGAATGTGATACCGTAATCTTCCGTTTGGTGTTCCGTGAACCATAACTTTAATTTTTGTTCCATTTGCGATAGAACCCCTTTCTTTCATCAAGACAAAAGTTGTTCGTATGCGAGTGGCGTTTACGGCGCTTCTTAATCATACAAATGCGAGTATACCGAATTTCGAAAGAAACTTCTATATAATTCGAAAATTTTTGTCTTCCGTCTTTACTCGACGAACGTCACGATTTCATCAAGTGGACGACGTTGCTTATCACGTTTTGGTTCGTCTGCCCGGTAACCGAATGCGACCATGACCGGCACCGTGAAAACAGAACGATCGAGCAGTCCACGATCGACGAGTAATTGCTCGACGGCTTGCTGGTCGAATCCTTCGATTGGACATGAATCGACACCGATTTGTGCTGCCGTCGACATCATGTTTCCAAGTGCAATATAAGCTTGTTTTGCTGCCCAGTCTTCCATCGCTTTTGGGTTATCACCAATCGCGAAATCCTCCTCTAAAAACAGACCATAACGCTTCGTCCGTCCGGCCTTTGCTTCTTCGGATAGACCAAGGAAATCCATCATCTGCGTGACATGTGGACCATCTGCCTGCATTTGTTCTCCTGTCCGGGCGAGGAACAAGACAAAGTGACTCGCTGTCGGCAATTGTCCTTGTGCGCCCCAAGAAATTTCTTTTAATGCGTCTCGGATTTCTGGATTTTGAATGACGAGCATATTCCATGGCTCATATCCGAACGAGCTCGGTGACAGACGCGCCGTTTCTAAAATGAACCGAAAATCGTCTTCTGGGATCATTTGACCATTAAATGTCTTTGTCGCATGACGAGATTGAAATGCTTCGAGAATCGCTTGTTTTTGTTGTTGTTTTTCCATTGGAAATGCCTCCTTCAAAATGATGACTGCTTTTGTTATATCAAATCTGATTTCAGACCGCCTCTGATTTGCTCACATCAAGCTTTACGTTAGTTTTAAGACGAAACGGGAAATAATAGTATTAACGTTTTCTTTTTTTTATTTCCACATTATTTTAAAAACGCTTGATTGCAATCTTTTTTGCTTATCCTTCCATGAAAAACATTGATCTCTTTGTTCTCATTTCCCGGTCGATTTGCTTTTCCACACAAATGTTTGTTACGGTAGTACCCTGCGTGATTAGGTTTTGTTATCGGATCGACGGGGTAATGATAATGTCGTTGCCATCATTTGATACAGAACAACTATGTAAAATTCGAAAGAAGGTGTTGAACACGATGGAAAATAATCGAAAAAGTAAGATCACAAAAGTCTTTATGGTATCCGTCATTTTCTGTGTGCTCTTTACCATATGGGGAATCTTACCGGAATCCCTAATCGGTGCAGCTAGTCTCGGAAATGTCACAGCTAAAGCACAATCCTTTGTTTCTAACGGATTTGGCTGGCTATATCTTCTCGGCATGAGTGCTTTTTTAATCATTGCTATCTTTTTAATCTTTTCCCGCTTCGGTTCGATTCGACTCGGTAAGGATTCGGACCGTCCTGAATATGGTCTCATTTCTTGGTTTGCTATGCTCTTCAGTGCTGGTATGGGAATCGGGCTTGTCTTCTGGGGTGTCTCAGAGCCATTGACGCACTTTCATACACCGCCAGTCGCAACAGATGATCCAACGGAAGCAGCACGCCTCGCGATGCGCTATTCATTCTTCCACTGGGGATTACATCCTTGGGCATTATACGCGATCGTCGCGCTTGCTATCGCTTACTCGACATTCCGAAAAGGACGTCCAGCTACGATTGGTGACACTGTCGCTTCATTGATGAAGCCTCGGTATGCTTCTGCCGGTAAAGGTACCGTCGAAGTACTCGCCATCGTCGCAACAGCATTTGGTGTCGCGACGTCGCTCGGTCTCGGTGCACAACAAATCTCAGGTGGACTGAACTTCCTAACGAGTAGTATTCCTAACTCCTTCCTGACACAAATGATCATCATTGTCGTTGTGTCTGTCCTTTACATGATGAGTGCGGCATCAGGACTCGATAAAGGAATCGTTCGTCTCAGTAACGCCAATATCGTCCTCGCCGTTCTGTTGATGATTGGCGTCCTGTTCCTCGGACCGTTCAGTTTCATCATGGACCTCTTCGTGCAAACAACAGGTGCTTATTTGCAAAACTTACCGGTCATGAGTTTCCGGGCATCTGCCTTTAATCCAGACGAACGAGGCTGGATCAACGATTGGACGATCTTCTACTGGGCATGGTGGATTTCCTGGTCACCATTCGTCGGTACGTTCATCGCCCGTGTCTCGAAAGGACGGACGATTCGTGAGTTCGTCATCGGGATTATGCTCGTCCCAACGATCTTTGGTCTCCTTTGGTTCTCTGTCTTCGGTGGATCAGCGATTTGGAACGAATTGTTCCAAAATGTCGATCTGATCTCGACGGTCAACGATAAAGGAGTCGAAACCGGTATGTTTGCTCTATTTGAAACATTCGGTGGCTTAGGCACGTTCCTTAGCATCGTCGCTGTCTTCTTGATTACGACGTTCTTCATTACTTCGGCTGACTCCGCGACATATGTTCTCGGTATGCTATCGTCTGGTGGTAGTCTCATGCCAAGCTTACGCATCAAGCTTGCTTGGGGTATCATCCAGTCTTCAATCGCCGCCGTCTTACTTTATGCCGGAGGATTGAGTGCCCTACAGGCAGCAGCTGTTCTAGCCGCCTTCCCGTTCATCTTCGTCGTCGGAATGATGGTCATCGCCCTGTTCAAAGATTTATCGGAAGAACCCGATGCGCAAAAAGAAGTCACAGACTTAAAACAAGATGCCTAAATCGTTTTGAATTCCTCCTTCCGTCGCATACGGAAGGAGGTCTTTTTTGTTATCCTGAATTATGCAAAGTAGAAAGAAATGAGGTGGCTCATGCGAAAACGTACACGCTGGTTAGTATCCCTCAGCGTCCTCGCATTAGGAAGCTGGTTTTTATATCGTGAAAATAACATCATTGATGTCTCACAGGTGACGGTTACGTCAAATCGCTTACCGGAAGCATTTGATGGTTATCGTGTCGTCCAAGTAGCAGATTTACATGGCAAGGCGTTCGGGAATGAACAAGAACGACTACTGAAGAAAATTGATCGCGAAAAGCCGGATCTCGTCGTCATGACTGGCGATTTGATTGACTCGAGGCGAAACGGTGAAGAAGCTGCCCTTACACTCATGAAAGCGCTCGTTGATCGATACCCGGTCTACTTCGTCACCGGGAATCATGAGGTTCGGCTCAATCTAACGATTTTGCCAAAGCTTGAGCAACTGGGTGTCACCGTTCTCCGAAATCAATCACGTGTCATCGAATACCAAGGTCAATCAATTTCGCTGATCGGTATCGATGACCCGACGACGACACGGTGGCGCGAAGGGCTATCAGAACCGGATGGCATTCGTCAAAGTCTCGATCAAGCATTGCAAGACGTATCACCTGATGCGTTTCGACTTTTGCTTGCGCATCGTCCGGAATATAAATCCTTGTATGCCGAGCGTTCCGTTGATCTCGTCTTATCCGGTCACGCCCACGGCGGACAGATCCGCCTGCCGTTTACGGAAGGTCTGTATGCGCCTGGTCAAGGATTCTTTCCAACCGTGACGGCAGGTCGCTATCAGGAACAGCAGACCGAACTGATCGTCAGTCGTGGTCTCGGAAACAGCCTGTTTCCGTTTCGTCTGTTCAATCATCCAGAACTCGTCGTCTTGACGCTGAAACGACCATGAAAAAAGAACGTGTGCCGCGGCACACGTTCTTTTGTTTAGACCAACGCTTCATGTAAAGCAGCGTCAGCATTTTCCCACATCTCAGGTTTGTGTGTCTGCAAGAAATCACGTAACAATTCTTTTGAACGCTCATCCATATGATCGACGACAATCCGTCCTTTAAGAGATTTATCCATCTTATTGACGTGATCAGCAAGAATCTTGAATCCGCGACGCGCTTCCGCATCGACTAGCAGATCGCACGCAGCCACACCACCGTAATAGAATCCTTCTGGCTTACGACCGACCGTCACCCAGACGATCCAGTACAGTTTGCCATTCGGCGTATCGGCTTTATCCGTCGTGAACTTGACGCGTTTCTCGATTGCTGCTTTCGCGTGCATCGCACCCATGTCGATGTAAGCTTCACCGTCTTCAGGAGAAATGATGACGGGTGACATACTATTTAAGCTAAGTGTCCCGACACCAAATCCTCCGTGACCGTCTGTAGAGTTATCTGAAATGATATTAAAGTTAATCTTTTTTTCCATCGTGTTTTGTCCCCTTTTAATCCTGTTGCTTCTATCATACCGTATTCCGAGGTGTCTGCAACCAGTCACTCATAACGAAGTAACTGTAATTGTTCCTCTGATGCTCGGCGAATCGTCGGGAGACGATAACACGTCATGGACGCAATTTCCTCATGTGCCGGAGGATTGACCTCTTCAAGATGAAGCAAAGCGCGGTCAAACAGGGTTTGCGCCGCACGACCGAACAAAAAGAGACGTTCCAGCGAAGAACACCGCGACCGAATCGCACGTAACTGATGCGCGAGTTCGCGTACCTTCGCCTCGACCTCTTCTTCCATGTCAGCCGTCGGTTTTCGATTTTGAAACAACGGTTTGAAACGTACATCGTCTTCAAGCAACGTCAACATCCCGTATCGCTTTACTTCTTTTTGATTCAGCAGTTGAGCGAGTTCTTTATCCGTTACGAGTCGTCCGAATGGAATGTTCTGTTCAAAGACGATATCTGCGACTTCGAGTCCTTTAGCACCAGACAACGGATAATTCGTATCTTCCGGTAACGCCCGATCAAAAATCAGTAACGTATGAATCTTCTTCCGTATGATTGCGTCCATATGTCTCTCCTTTTCTGTCGTATGTGTATGACTACCTTCGCTTCCGACAAGAATAGCTCCTACCTTATACCCTTCTTTTTCGAAAACGATGTTCGAATTGACGAATCCCCTATCGAATGCGCTATACTGATGGCGTATCGTCATCATGCTAGAGGGGGAAATGAAGTCATGCCATATGTTACGGTTAAAATGTTATCGGGTCGTACAGTCGAACAAAAACGCGCTTTGATTGAAAAAGTCACGGAAGCGGTGTCGGAAACGACGAATGCTCCTAAAGAAAACATCACGGTCTTCATCGAAGAGATGGAAAAAACAGATTACGGTCAAGCTGGCGTCATGTTCGCGGATAAATAAACAACAAGAGACGTCCGGTCGTTACCGTGCGTCTCTTTTTCCCATCTACTTGATCTCTAAGGAGGAATTCTTATGACTACTGTTACTGTACTTGGTGCGACCGGTCGAACGGGTCGACCTTTGATTGATCGATTATTAGAAGATGGCTACGACGTTCGTGCACTCGTACGTTCCACGTCACCGGGCTTACCCGTCCATGATCGCCTTCATATCCTGACGGGAGATGCGACAAATCCAGATGATCTCGAACAAGCACTCGCAGGAAGTACCGCTGTCTTCAGTTGTCTCGGTACCGATCAACAGCAGGTACTCTCGACAGCGATTCCACATCTCGTCACGAAGATGAAGGACGTAGGTATCGAACGGATCGTCTTCATCGGTACAGCAGGCATTCTCGATGCATCAGAAGAACCAGGAAAGTATCGTTTCCAATCGAGTGAGTCCCGTCGACGCTCGACGATTGCAGCAGAGGATCACTTGAAAGCTTATTTGACCTTAAAGGATGCAGACGTCGACTTCACCGTCATCTGCCCAACACAACTGACGGAAGACAAAGCACTTGCTGCTGACGACCTGTTGATCGAGGCGACACGCTTCACTGCACCGACAGGACCGATTCCCCGGGAAAACGTCGCGCAGTTCGCCGTTGAAGTCTACCGTGACGGAACCCATCATCGCGTCCGTGTCGGGATTGCGTCGCACGGTACGACTAAATGACAGACAAAAAGAGCAATGGATCAATGATCCATTGCTCTTTTATAAGTGTATCTCTTAAAGCAAGACGCTGACGACGATTGCCGTCAAGACACTGACGAGTGTTGCGCCGTAGAGTAACTTCAGACCAAAACTAGCCGCAACGCTTCCTTGGCGGTCGTTCAATCCTTTAACCGCACCAGCGATGATTCCGATTGACGAGAAGTTCGCAAACGAGATCAAGAAGACAGAAACGATTCCGAGTGTGCGTTCCGAGAATTCTTTTGAGTATTCTGGAAGGCTCAACATCGCAACGAATTCGTTCGTGATCAATTTCGTTGCCATGACACTACCGGCACTGACAGCTTCTGCCCATGGAATACCCATGATGAAAGCGAACGGTGCAAAGATGTATCCGAGGATTTCTTGGAACGAGATGTTTAGAACCATCAAGAAGATATCGTTGACCATTCCGATCAAGGCGTTGTAACCAATCAACATTGCACCGACGATGATCGCGACTTTGAATCCATCCATGATGTACTCGCCGAGCATCTCGAAGAACGTTTGTTTTTCTTCGACGATTTCAAGAATATCTTCTTCCGGATCAACCGTGTATGGGTTGATGATCGAGACGATCATGAAACCGCCGAACAAGTTCAAGACGATTGCTGTAACGACATATTTCGGTTCTACCATCGTCATGTATGCACCGACGATCGACATCGAAACAGTCGACATCGCTGACGCACACAATGTGTAGAGACGATTTGCTGGTAATTGACCGATTTGTTTTTTGACTGTGATGAATACTTCTGATTGTCCGATCGCAGCTGAAGCAACCGCGTTGTAAGACTCAAGACGTCCCATACCGTTGACTTTTGATAGGACGAAACCGATACCGCGCATTAAGAGTGGTAAAATCTTCGTGAATTGTAGAATCCCGATCAAAGCAGAGATGAAGACGATCGGGAGCAAAACATTGATGAAGAATGGTTGTGCGCCTTCGTTCGCTAAACCACCGAAGACGAAATCAATTCCGATTGCCGCATAACTAAGCAGTTTTTCAAAGACTTTCGCGACGCCACGAATGACGATATATCCGAACGATGTATTGAGTAAAATGAACCCAAGTACGAGCTGAAGAACTAGCATGACCGCAAGCGGTTTCAATTTGATGCCTTTACGGTTACTGCTGACAAGGAGTGCCAAGCCGAAAACGATAGCCAGTCCGAGTAGTGCGATAAGATATTTCATGAAGTACCCCTCTATCTATTAGTTGTTTATCAGTTGTACATTCGTACGATGTCTGACGTTTAATCTCTTTCCAAGTAATAGAATAATCAATATTTCGAAGAACTACAAGAGGAAAAGTTCATTTAGTAACCGCTTTCGTTATTTTCATAGACTTTCAAGACAAACTTTTCCAAGCGTTCCCGAACATTGTCCTGACTAAGGTTTTGCCTTCCATATGCTTTCCACCCCGGATAGACGTCGATCGTTTCAGGTCCAAAATCAAAAACAGCCCGAATATCCCACGCGTGATCGTAAGAACGTTTCGTCTGTTTGAGGTAACTTTTTAAAAAATGATCCGCCATCTCAATGGATTCAAGCAAGGCAAGATTCAAACGACAATGCGCAAGGTCGACTTCAATGGGACCTACACACGCATTAATCCAATCAATCGTATGGCACGTTCCATTCATTTCGTATAACACATTGACCGGATGAAAATCCCGATGAATGAATCGGATCGTTTGACTTTCGTCCGGTTCGACCGCCAGTAGCTGACGCCATCTCTCCGGATGCTGCGTCCACGTCGGAACGTGACGTTCCGTCGCATACGGCTGATAGACGTATCGAGATTCTGGTACCGGTAGCGCATGGATTGCCGCGAGCATCTGTGCCAATCGTTCGACATACTGCTCATCCACCTGATCAAGCCGGATCTCTCCCGGTGAACGCGTCATATACAACCACGGCGGTACTTCGTCTCTAAAATCAGTTTGATAGTCCAACACATCTGGTGCTAAGTCACCTGCTGCTTGTAACGCAAACACCTCGTGCAAGACAAGATCCGGCTCCTCATGTAGCCAGTCTTGATTCGTATGGACACGAAGAATTCCCTCACCGACCCGAAAAACAAGGGAGGATGTCGCGCCTTTTAAGACTTCGACCTCTCCTCCCTCCTGTCCAAGCTGTTGCAAGATTTTCGTAAGGACAGCGGACGATATCATGATGTCACACTACCAATCAATAACTGGTCGATCTGCATCTTCTCATTCGCATGTTCGCGCAAGTCGTGCAAAATTTCTTGCGGGAAGAACAGCTTCTCATCCGTCTGGCGTGACGTCGCGATGGCTTGAACGAGTGGTGAAACTTGCGAAATCTCTTTCATCTGCCCATCCTTCATCTGTAACATGATCGGTTGCTTACTAATTTCACCGTTATCTCCATATAAATCGTAAGGAAGACGACTGAGTTTATCTTCAAGCAGATAATACGTCGGATTCAAGCCGATTGCTTCAAACAACTCACACAACTTATCGTGGACGAGTTCACGCTTTTCAGCCGGATAATCGACATACTTGAACAACTTTCGGTCAACGAATCGCCTCGAGAGATCAGCAAGGATTGGATCCTGCTCGTTCGCCCACTGCTGAAAGTAAAAGTAGACGATCGTCTCATCGAGCCCAAGGAAATCACGCAACTCCATCTTCTGATCAAATAGCGGCATCAAATGAATCGGTGCAATCGCAAACGGATATGCGGACAGGTACAACTCCTGCGCCCGCTCAAGAATAGCCTTTAATAGGTAATCACTCGACCGTGTTACCGGATGCAGGTAGACTTGCCAATACATCTGATACCTTCGCATGATGTAGTCTTCGATCGAATGCATCCCTGATTGTTTGACAACCATCTGATTATGGGCAGGACGCAATACCCGAAGCATCCGCTCGAGATCGAATTTTCCGTAGCTGACACCGGCAAAGTGCGCATCGCGTAATAAGTAATCCATCCGGTCGACGTCAAGTTGTGAGCTGATCATCGTGACGAGCAGTTGATTCGGATGCGTCTTGTTGATGATAGACGCTACTTCTTCCGCAAATCCGTCTCCGACTTGGTCGAGGACTTTTTTGATTTCTGTATCCCCGAGAATGATTCGCTCTGTCCACGTCTCGTGGTTAACACCAAAGACATTCTCAAACGCGTGCGAAAACGGACCGTGTCCGACATCGTGTAAGAGTGCCGCAGCCAGCGTCAACTCCCGGTACTGATCGTCCCAATCGGCACGACCGTTGAATACATCGATCAGTTGGCGCGTGATTTCATAGACACCGAGCGAATGATGGAACCGTGTGTGCTCCGCTCCATGAAACGTCAAAAAGGATGTTCCCAGTTGCTTGATCCGGCGTAGTCGCTGAAATTCACGTGTACCGATCAGTTGCCAAATTAACTGATCACTGACATAGATATAGCGATGAACAGGATCTTTGAAGACCTTCGTTTCCTTTAATTGTCCTAATGATTGATACATATGTTTCTCTCCTTTAAATCGAGTCTATGTCGTTGTTGTTCGGTTTTGTTTCCAAGGATTCCTGTCTCGCGCGGCGCTTCGCACAGAAACTTTACACACCCTGTGCTATAATGATGTCGCAAATCTACAATAAAGGAACGAGCCTATGGGAATCGAACTCTTAAAACAAGAACATTATCGTATTTTTGATCAAACGTCACTCGGAACTGCTTTCCATGCGACACAATCGTTTGCGATGGACGACACATTATGTGCCTCCGTTGCAACAGAAGGAGCCGCACTCCGCTCTTGGATTCACCACGAAACCGTCGTCCTCGGCATCCAGGATGCCCGTCTTCCTCATCTTGCTGACGGTGTAGCCGTTCTGCATGAACATGGTTTCTCGCCCGTCGTTCGTAACTCAGGTGGTCTTGCCGTCGTCCTCGACGCCGGTGTCTTGAATATTTCACTCGTCTTACCGGAACGCGGTGGGATTGATATCGACAGCGGTTATGAAGCGATGCTTGCGCTCGTTCGCCGCATGTTCGCACAAGAAACGGACGCGATCGTCGCTGGTGAAGTCGTCGGATCGTATTGTCCCGGTTCTTATGACTTATCGATTGCCGGTAAAAAATTCGCTGGTATCTCCCAGCGTCGTGTTCGTGGAGGAGTTGCCGTTCAAATCTATCTTTGTGTCAATGGAAGCGGAAGTCAACGCGCCGCTTTAGTCCGTGACTTTTACGCGGCAGCGCTTCAAGGTGAGACGACGAAATTCGTCTATCCGACTGTCGTTCCGGAAACGATGGCTTCCCTCGAAGAACTACTCGGCATCTCATTGACGGTCGAGGAATGCTTACGTCGTGCGTATGAAGCGTTACTTGCGCTCGGCGCTGATTTGACACCAGCGACTTTGACAGAACTCGAGAACGAGCGGTTCGGTGTCAACTTGAGTCGAATGCTTGATCGAAACGAAAAAGCCCTAGGTTAAGAAAGGAGAGAACGTGATGATCCGATTGATCACAGACAGTGGTGCTGATGCACCAAAAGACATGTTAGATGCTTATGCTTTTACGGTCATGCCGTTCGGCGTATTGATCGACGAAGACACGTTCTTCGATGGAGAATCGATATCTCCGAAACAACTGTATGATAAGATGCGTGACGGTGCAGCACCGAAGACATTCCAGGTAGAAGTCAGCCGGATGGTCGAGGTGTTTACGCGTCACTTCGAACAAGGGGATCCCTTCCTCTACCTCGCCTTCTCGAGCGAATTATCGGGAACATTTCAAACCGCGAAGATGCTAGCAGAGGAACTCGCTGAAAAATATCCGAACGTTCCTTATCTCGTACTCGATACGAAAACCGCTTCGACAGGACAAGGATTGTTCGTTCTCGACGTCGCAGAATACGCACAAACGCATTCGTTTGAAGAAACAGTGGCTTATGCTGAAGCCAAGGTAAATACGATTCGTCATCTGTTTACAGTCGAATCACTCGAATATTTGATGCGCGGTGGACGTGTTTCGCGAGCTAGCGCCTTCATTGGTGGTCTCTTATCGATCTTGCCACTATTGACAGTCGAAGACGGGAAGTTGATCCCAAAAGAGAAGATCCGTGGTCAGAAAAAAGTCATGAACCGGATCGTCGAGTGGATGGAAGAAGCACGCCCTGTGATTGACGGACATCGAATCATGATTGGTCATGGGGATTCGATCGAACGCGCAGAACAATTAAAACAATTGATTGAAGCACAGTTTTCACCAAGCGAAGTCATCTTGACGATCGCCGGCGCAGCGATCGGTTCACATACAGGACCGGGACTCGTCGTCATTGGGTATGACCTTCCACGTTAACGGCATTTATTCTTACTTCATTAAACGAGGCTGACTCAAAAAAAGAATGATTCGTCTGTTCACGCCCTTTCCTCAGGCGAGACACAAGCCAGTTTTCCTGCTTCATTCAAGCAGGAAAGCGGATCTTGTTTGTCTCTGACAGCGCATAAATGCGCTTTTTCCTGTAGGAGTTGCGTGTGACGAGTCATTCTTTTTATTACGAGATAGGGGTGGCAGATCATCATTCTGCCACCCCTATCTTTGTAGAGACTGACTTTTGAGTCAGCTCCGCTTTTTATGAATTGTATCCAAAGAACAGCAGTGCCATGCTTAATCCAAGCGAGGAGACGATGAACACGAGCGCCATCCCACCCATTCCGAAGACTAACAGCTTCGGTAAATCACGTCGCTTCTTCAGAAGGGCAGTTAATAACCCGACGTTGATTAAGAGGACGACGAGGAACGGGAGCAACAGCATCCAGCGCTCTTGCAGTAGAGCTAAACTATCCATGATGAGATATCCTTTCAGAAACTACTTCTACGAGTGCCTAGTTATTATATCAGTCTTCTGTTTTCGACGCTGCCACCGCATCATGGGAATTCAAGTTGACCGTCAACGGTTTTGCTGTTCCTTTACCGGAGAAGTTCTCGATCAACTCTTTGACATCTAATCCTGACGACGCTTTTAACGTTTCTTGCAGTGACGCCATCAAATCCGTTGCGTAACCGGTGACACGGTTCGCACCGCCACCTTCACCACTACCTGTATCAACGACTGTAATTTTATCGATGTTGCCGAGTGGTGCTGCAATCTCTTTCGCGTACTCTGGCATCATCCGAATGACCATGTCGAGAATCGCCGCTTGCCCGAATTGTTCGAACGCCTGCGCGATTTTTTCTTTTGCTTCTGCTTCCGCAAGACCTTTCAGACGAATGATCTCCGCTTCCGTTTCCCCTTGTGCCCGCTCCGCATCCGCTTTTGCAAGACCATCCAGACGAATTCGTTCTGCATCCGCTTTTGCCGATGCTTCGATCCGGTATTTCGTTGCATCTGCTTCCGCATATTGCTTCGCACGGTCCGCTTGGGCAGCTTGTTCAATCGAGTAACGATCCGCGTCAGCGCGTTTTTTGACTTCCGCGTCGTATTGTTTCTCACGACGGAGTATTTCGCGTTCTTCGAGCTCGATTTGTTTTTGACGCTCGATGATTTTGATTTGCATCTGTTGCTCCGTGACTTCTTGTTGTGCGCGTGCATTCTCAAGATCATACGCTTGGTCGGCTTTCGCCTTCGCGATATCTTGTTCGCGACGGTAGTCTGCCATCTTCAACTGATTTTCTTTTTCCGCTTCAGCGATTTCTGTCGCACGTTCGAGTTCTGCTTTTTTCGCATCTTTTGAAGCTTCCGCCCGTTTGATGCGCGTCTCTTTTTCCGCGTCTGCCGTTGCGATATCCGCATCACGGCGCACCTGTGCAATCCGCGGTTTCCCGAGTGATTCTAAGTATCCGTTCTTATCACGGACGTCTTTGATCGTAAACGAAACGATGACGAGTCCCATCTTCGCCAGGTCTTGAGACGCGACCCGCTGGACTTCTTGTGAGAACTTATCACGGTTCTTATAAATTTCTTCGACGGTCATCGACCCGAGAATCGAACGCAAGTGTCCTTCAAGGACTTCACGTGCTTCGCCTTCTCGCTCCTCCTTTGATTTTCCGAGGAACTGCTCCGCTGCCGTCGCAATCTCAGAAATCGAGCTACCGATCTTGATGATCGCTGTACCGTCTGCCATGACCGGTACACCTTGCTCCGTATAGACTTCAGGTGTCGTGACTTCGAGTTTACTCGATAACAAACTCAGCGGTGTCGCCTGTTGGAAGACAGGTAACACGAATGTTCCGCCACCTCGAATAATTTTTACCCGGTTACCGGACTCATCCGTATTGACGTTGCGTCCTCCGAGATAACTACCCGATACGATCAACGCTTCTTCCGGACCGACCGTTCGGTACTTCGTGATGAATAAGACGATTAAGGCAACGATCAACGCGACCGCGACGATCGATACGATTAACACTGGATTCATGTAAACATCTCCTTTTTCCATTGTTGGGGGTACGTCACGACAGACGCGACGCCTTGTTTGATCTCAATGACAAGCACCTTCGTGCCTTGTGGTAAGGCAGGTCCTTCAAACAGAACGGCTGACTTTGATACGCGCCCTGAGACGTCATCAAGTAAGATTTCACCATATCCTTCAGTCGGAATCGGCACGATGACGGTTGCGCTGCGACCTTCTAGCATCTGTTCCGAAAATCCAAGCGACTGTTCAGCTTGTGCCATCGGAACGAATAAAAAGATGTGCATCAGCGTCGTCACTAATAACGCAATCACACTGCTGATGATTAAAATCAACATCGAACGCAGCGGACTGAGCTGTTCGAGTCCGAATCCGATGGCTGACGTGATGATGACAAAAGATAAGATCAACGTGGGATGAAAGATTTGATCGACGCCTGGAATGACGTCTGAGAATAGGATGGACACAAACACACCACAAGCAGCGGCCGCTAACGCATATAAATAAAGTGTACTAACGTCCATCTTCGTTCACCTCGATGTAAGGATGTGAGCCATACAGTTCGTGGTAAGCCCTTTGATAAGCAGCCCGGTTTTCCTCAAACAATAAACGAGCCACTTCTTTGTCTCGTTGATCGATTGCCTCTTCTTGACGACGTAAGTATTTTTTCTGTGCGGCAAAATGACGTGCTAATCTTGCCTCAATCGACGGCTCTCGTTCACGCTGCAACTCCTGTTTCATCGCTCCACTCCTTTCTGAAGTACTGGCTTTCTTTCTCTTCTACGCTTATTTTTTAGAAAATGTTTCAAAATGAATTCCAATTCTTTTCCTTTCATTAAAAGAAAAAAACGTTCATCCCATACAGAGGACAAACGTTTTTGAATAATTAGCGTTTATGAACGATTCGGTCGACGAACAATCAGACCATAATAGAGAATGAGCGCCAGGCAATCTAAGGTCATGATGATCAGTCCCATCGGAACAGCCGATTGTTCTCCCATGATCCCGACGAGTGGTGACACGAGCGAACCGACGAGCATCGGCAAGAGCCCTAAAAGAGCCGAGGCACTGCCTGCCGTTGCTCCGTAATTTTGCATCGCTAAGGTAAAACCGAGCGTCGAGATCAAACCGACGCTTGAAACTACGAAGAATAGTGGAATCATAACGAAGATCAGCTGATTCGTTAACGTCAAGGCGAGGAACAATAAGATGCTCGCACTCGCAACGATCGTCAAACTGATTCGCATCAGCCGCTCTGAATCGACACGACCCGCAAGACGACCGGCGATTTGTGCTGCTAAGATAATTCCGATTCCGTTTAAACCGAACAAAAAACTGAACTGTTGCGGCGAAGCGCCATAAATATTTTGTAAGACGAATGGTGAACCCGAGATGTAGGCAAACATCGCGCCCATGACGAATGCTTGCGCGAACGCATAGCCGATGAAGACGCGATCCGTCAACAAGCGTCCGAACGTCTTCAACGTCGTCGTCAGGTTTCCTTCGACACGTCTATCAAGCGGGAGCGTTTCCGGTAAACGGAGTGCGACGGCAAGTAACATCATTGTGCTTAAAATCGCAAGCAAGTAGAAGACGAAATGCCAGTCACCGAACCGAAGCAACTGTCCCCCGATGACGGGTGCGAGAATCGGTGCCGTTCCGTTGACGAGTGACAAGGCAGCAAAAAACCGCGTCAATTCAGGTCCGTCAAACAAGTCACGAACGATTGCCCGAGAAATGACGATTCCTGACGCTCCAGCTGCCCCTTGGATGAATCGAAGCGCGATCAACACTTCGATCGTCGGTGCCATCGCACAGGCGAGAGAAGCGAGCAGATATGCGAGCAGAGCAACCATCAGCGGTCGTTTACGTCCGCGAACGTCACTCAGCGGACCAACAATCAATTGTCCGAGCGCCATTCCGAGCATACAAGCCGTCAAACTTAATTGGATCAGTGATGCACTCGCATCAAACGAGCGTGACATATCTGGAAAAGCAGGTAGATACATGTCGATCGAGAGCGGTCCGAGTGCAGCAAGCGAACCGAGGATCAAGATCAACGTTAAGCGGCGTGGGGTCATGGTTTCTTTCGTCATGACGTCACGTAATCCAAATCATGCAAGACATAAGCGAGGAAAAAGACGACCGATGGATTTTCATATGTCATCTGAACCTTTTTGAGTTGTGCGCGGTAACCGGTCTCATACTCGACCCCGTTCAACTTCCGTTCCATGTTCATTTTAATCAATGCGTCGAGTTTATCGATCACATCGACCATCTGTCCTTCGTATGTCTCGTCTTTTGCTTCCACGACGAACCGACGGAACGGTGCTCGGATTTCTTTCGGTAGATTATTGATCAACGTCTCTCCTTCTGCCCGTTCGTAAGCTTCGAAGGCTGCTGCTGTGACCGGTGTCGCATGTTTGACAGGTCCAAGAACATCTCCCGTCGTTCCTTCAACGAGATCATGACACAAGAGACGCGAGACGACTTCTTCGATGTCGATCGTGACGCCGTACTTCTCTGATTCAATCAGACCATTGAAGATACCAAGCGAGGCTGCTCGAAACGCATGTGTCGCGTCGTTATCATCAATCGTGTTGAAACGTCCTTTCCAGCGCCGAATCGTATCCATCATCAAGACGTTTTCAATGAAATGAGACATCTCGTCCTCTTCCATGACCGACTGTGTCAAGCGACGGATCGAAACGAGTGGGTGTCGTTCTAGAACAGCCTGTAATTCCGCTGCCTTTTGTTCGAAAAAGACGGACTCTGTCATCCGTGCTTCCCTTCGTGCGTACAACATCGCATCGAACGTATCGATGGCTTCGACGATCCGTCCTTCCGGTGATTCATCTTCTGCATGTACGAGGTATGTCGTAAACGCTGGTTGAAGCGACTTTGAGAGTAAGGCAACGAGCTGTTCACTTGCTTGTTGTTCCATTGCCTGAATGTGTGCATGTAACGTTGGCTCTTTTTTTGTCCGGTGTTTAATTGGTCCAGTGATGACTTCGTTCATATCATGGAATAGAGCTTTTCCGAGCAATGTCAGGCGATCGACTGGTGTTTGCCCGTCTGCTTCTTCTAAATAGCTTGCCATCAAACTGAATAAGGCAACACGAAAGCTGTGACTGGCTGCGTTGTCCGGAAAACGTGGTGCATATTCATCCCACCGTGGAACGTTTTGCATCCGTGTCAGCATTCGAATGAAATTACCGTTTTGCATGAAATCTCTCCTAACGAAAGACGGACAGAGAGTACCCTGCCCGCCATTGTATTATTTTGCTGATTTGGTTGAACTACTTCCGCTACGGAACCAACCGATGATTAAAATCAGGGCAAGTACGACCCAGAAGATCGTTTGCCATAGTGTACTCTCTGGAAACTCATGCGGCAAGACGTCGATTGACGGATGCGCGAGTGTCATGACGACCAGTTTTACACCAACCCATGCAACAAGCCAAAAGGCAGCTTCTTCGATGCCTGGTCGCTTTTGGAGCAAGACGACGAACCAGCTCGCGAAGTAACGCATGATGACGAGACCGATGATCCCACTGAAGAAGACGACCCAGAATTGTCCTGTATTCAGACCACCGATCGTTCCACCAATCATCGGTAGTGTCGTCGCCATGGCGACAGCAGCAAGCGTCGAGTCGACCGCAAACGCTAAATCAGAGAACTCGACTTTAACGACCGTCCACCAAAAGTTCGGTGAGGCTTTTTGTGAGGCAATCGTGTCCGGTACTTGGTGTTTATTCGATCGTGCCTCGACGATTCCTTTAAACGCGACATAAAAGAGATAAATTGCTCCGAGTGCCTGAAGCTCCCAAATCGTCGCTAAGTACGAGGCAAAGAAGATTGCCACGAAACGTAAGACGAGTGCTCCGACGAGACCATAGAAAAGCGCCTTTTTACGTTGATCGTCTGGTAACGGTCGGACGAGGACCGCCATGACCATCGCATTGTCGGCGGATAGTAGTCCTTGCAAAATGATCAGTACGAGCCCGACGGTCGCATACTGTGTAATTAATCCAATATCCATACTAACGAATCCCCTTTATTGTTCAGTCTATTTATTATATGCCGGTCGATCGGAAAGAAAAAGATGAAAGCTCGACTCAAGTACTTAACCTTGTGTTTTATTCCCATTGTTTAAGAAAACCTAACACAAAAAAACGACCCGTCATCGACGGATCGTTTCCATTTCTTATAAGTTTTGATCAACTTTCTTTTCAGCATCTGGATTTGGTTTCGTTTTTGGTGAAGAGAACCAACCCCAAAGAGCAAGACCGACCATGACTGTCCAGAAGAAAGCCTGCCACGGTGTACTGTGGGCAAATCCTTCAGGAAGTTTTAAGGCTTCAAAGATTGTTCCTTCGATTGATGCATGGTATTTCGGGTGTTCGAGCGCAAGAACGGCTAGCTTCACACCAACCCAGGCAACAATCGCAAACGCTGCTGTCTCAAGACCTGGGCGCTCTGCGAGTAATTTAACAAAGACACGTGCTGCGAAACGCATCAAGACGACACCCATCAAACCACCTGTTAAGATGACGATGAAGTGACCTGTGTTCAAACCACCGATTTCGCCTGATCCCCAGTTTGGAAGGGCAACGGCAAGTGCTACTGCTGCAAGAATCGAATCGACAGCAAACGCTAAGTCTGCAAATTCAATCTTCGCAACTGTCCGCCAGAATTCACCTTTTGAAACTGGCTCTTCCGACTTCGGTTCTTCATCTAGCTCATTTTCAGCCCCATGGTTCTCACCGAGCTTTCTGGCTTTAACGGTCTTATAAATATGCCGTAGTCCCATGATGAGCAAGTACGCCGCTCCAAGTGCTTGGATTTGCCAAATATCGACGAGGAACGAAATCGCGAACAATGCCGCGAATCGTAAGACGAACGCTCCAGCTAGTCCATAAAAAAGTGCTTTCTTTTGTTGTTCTCCTGGTAAGTGCTTGACCATGACCGCGAGTACGAGTGCATTATCCGCTGAAAGTAATCCTTCAAGCGCGATCAAGACGAGTACGACCCAGGCATACTGTAATAATAACTGCCAATCCATCTCTGTCATCCCTTTCTCTTACTACCTGTAAAATAAAAAAACTTCAATTATTGACCATGACGAAAAAACAATGATTACACGTTCACCTGAACATATACTATAGGATAGTATACCCGATTGCAAGTAAGTTATTCCTACAGATATAGAATGTGTCGATTTTGAGTCGTGCGAGTTTCGTTTATCGAACGTTCGTGATAAAATTCAAGACAATACTTCTAGCGATGAAAAGATGAAACACATTTGCGGAATCATCAGACTTGCTCGTCTCTAGCATTCCTGTCATGTTATTACTATTGAAACACTACAAAAGGACAAAGGGGCCAATGAATATGTCTACCTACCCGATTACGTTACCAACAAAAGAAGAGCGCCATAAGCTGTTCGGTTCGGTACCACCGATCAAAGGAACAAAACCGACTGAAAAAGATAAGATGGTCGACTTGCAAAATACACCGAAGAACTTCTTGTTCGCACTAGACGCTGTCGGAATCTCGAACGTCAAACATCCTGTCGTCATCCAAGACGGAGACAACACACAAGCGACTGTGGCGACGTTTGAACTGTCGACATCACTCGTACAAGACCGTAAAGGGATCAACATGAGCCGTTTAACGGAGCAACTTGATCAATACCACAACGAAGGTTGGACGGTCACGAACGAGTCACTCATTCAATTCGCGCGTGATTTAGCAGACCGCATGGAACAAACGGAAGGTCAATTGACGATCCGTTATCCATGGTTCTTCACACGTAAAGCACCTGCAACAGGTCTTAGCGGCTTGATGAATGCTGAAGTATGGCAAACAGTCAGCGTCAACACGGAAACGGACGAAGCGACGTTGTCTGTCGGCTTGACGATCAACGTCACGACACTTTGCCCATGTTCAAAAGAAATCAGCGAATACAGTGCTCACAACCAACGTGGTTACGTCACGATGGAAGCATCGTTACGTGATGAAGCAGAAGACTTTGACTGGAAACAATCATTGCTTGATGCTGCGGAATCCAATGCCTCAGCGCCACTTCACCCAGTACTCAAACGTCCGGATGAAAAGCGCGTGACAGAGATGGCATACGAAAATCCACGTTTCGTAGAAGATATGGTTCGCTTGATTGCTGCTGATTTGTACGAAATGGATCCAATCGCTTCGTTCTACGTCGAATGCCGTAACGAAGAAACGATTCACCAACACGACGCGATCGCACGGATCACGTTCGATAAAGACGCACAATAAGTAAGTCTGCCGTACTCCCTCTTAATCCGAGGGAGTACGGCTTTTTTTGTATACCGGCATTGCCCTCCGTTTTGCGAGCGTTTACACTTAACTCGAATGGAGGAATGCACATGTTAGAATTGATTCCTTTTTTACTCGAACGACTTGGTATCATGATCATCTTAGCGTTCATCCTCGCCCAGTGGGGACCGACACGACGGCTACTGCGTCAACCGGAAGCAGGCTGGCAATTCCGTGTTCTCGTCCTGTTTTTTGCGACGTACGGCATTTTAAGTAACTATACAGGGGTCAAAGTCGATTTAGCTGAATTCTTACCCCATGCTTGGCTCGAAGAAGTCGACGGAACATCAGCGATTGCAAACACACGAACGATGATCGTCGTCATCAGCGGACTGCTCGCTGGTCCGCTCGGTGGATTGATGACCGGACTCATCGTCGGGGTTCACCGGTATTCCCTCGGCGGATTCACAGCGTTCGCTTGCGCGCTTTCGACCGTCATCGCCGGTGGTGTCAGCGGTCTCTTACGCTCCTATTGGCGCGACCGTCTCAGTAGCCAAGCATTATTGCCCGTGTGTCTGACTGCTTTTTTAATGCTGTTTGAAATGTCGTTGATTTTACTATTCGCCCGCCCCTTTGATGCGGCAGTCGAACTCGTCCAGTTCATCTTCTTACCGATGACACTGATCAACGTCCTCGGTGTCTGGTTGTTCTTATCGATCATCCGCCTTGCTGCGCGAGAAGAGGAAACGGTTCGGGCACGAGAAGCCGAACGGTCGTTGCATATCGCCGATTTGACGCTTCCGCATCTGACGCGTGGTCTACATATCCATACGGCAGAAGCTGTCGCGGAAATTCTGTTGCAGCAAACGCGAGCCGAAGCCGTCTCACTGACGGATCGTTCCATCATCCTGGCCCATATCGGTATCGGGAGCGACCACCATCAAGCTGGGAGTCACTGGACGACGAAACCGACTGAGCATGTCTTGCAAGACGGACAAGTTCGTCTTGTGACGGAACGACTCGATATCGGCTGTCCCGTAACGGATTGTCCGCTTCAAGCCGGCATCATCGCTCCGCTCATCGTCGGGGAAACGACGATCGGGACGTTGAAAGTCTATTATCCTCATGCCGAATTGCTCGACGCCGTCGAAGTCGAACTCATTGAAGGATTAGCGAAACTGTTCTCGACACAACTAGCACTCGGGAACGCAGAGCGGCAAGCCGGTTTACTGAAGGATGCCGAGATCCGGGCACTCGAAGCACAAATTCATCCCCACTTCCTGTTTAATGCGATCAATACGATTTATGCACTGTGCCGGACGGATGTCGAACAAGCACGCACGTTGTTGCTCGAATTGTCGACGTTCTTCCGCAGTAACCTCCAAGGCGCACGATCGACGAAAATTCCGCTCCAAAAGGAACTCGAGCACATCGAAGCATACACATCTCTTGAAGCCGCTCGTTTTCCGAATCGCCCGTTTCTCGATATCGATTTAGCAGACGAGACGACGGCTTTACTCGTTCCACCGTTCATCTTACAACCATTGATCGAAAATGCGTTCCTTCATGCGTTTTCTTCTGAACAGACAGGATATGTCGGGGTGACGGCATGGTGTGAGGCAGACCAGCTGTGTCTCGAAGTCGTCGACAACGGACGCGGGATTGACGCCTCGCGCCTTGCCCGTCTCGGTCGAGAAGTCGTTCCGTCCTCAGGCACCGGTACCGCATTATTCAATACGGCAGAACGGATTCGAAGTTTATATGGTGAAAAGGGACAGTTTACGATCACGAGTGACGGTCAAAACGGCACGACGATCGCGATTCGTCTCCCGATTGAAGTCAGAAAGGAGATTCAGCATGCGCACCTTGTTGATTGAAGATGAACCGCTCGCACGTGACGAGCTCCGTTATCACGTGACCGCAGCCGGTCTTGAAGTCGTCGGGGAAACCGGTAGTGTCGAGGAAGCCGAACGACTCGTTCGCTCCCTTCAACCCGACTTAGTCTTTCTCGATATCGAGCTGACGGACGGAAGTGGTCTTGAAATCGCTAAACGCTTAAAGTCGATGCCACGTCCTCCGGCTCTTTTGTTTGTGACGGCGTATGATGCTCATGCGCTTGAAGCGTTTGAGCTCAATGCCTATGACTACATCTTGAAACCATATGATCCGGCACGGATTGTCCGTGCGATTGAAAAAGTCGCGCGACCGCTGCCGAAAAAAGCCCCTCGCCTTGAACGTTTAGCCGTCGAGACGGGCGAACAACTGAAATTATTGTCTCCTCAAGATATCAATTATATCGTCGCTGAGAACGGAAAGACGAAGATCGTCACAGAGCACCATGCGTATCCATCGAACGAGACCTTACTCGAACTTGAACGAAAGCTTCAAGATCATCGCTTTTTACGGGTTCACCGCTCATACCTCGTCAACTTATCAGCAATCGATGCCATCGAACCTTGGTTCAACGGAGCCTATAATTTAAAAATTCATCAGATTGATGTGCCAGTCAGTCGGACGTATGTCAAACTACTGAAAGAAGCGCTCGGTATTTGAGCGCTTCTTTTTTGTGATTCAAGGTCCATTTTCAACCTTTCATCGAACGAAACCGACAACTCATCTAAAAATCAAAGAAAGCGCTTCCATAACTTGTATACTAAATCCATCATAGTTCATTCAAGAGGAGGAATTTTAGATGAGCGCTACTCCAATCGTTATTGCTGTCATCTGTATCTTATTAATTGCGTATCGCCTTTACGGTACGTTCATGGCTGCGAAAGTCTTAAAAATCAAAGATGATCGCGAAACGCCCGCTCATAAATTAGCGGACGGAAAAGATTACGTTCCAACGAATAAATGGGTCTCGTTCGGACACCACTTCGCAGCAATCGCTGCAGCCGGTCCACTCGTCGGACCTGTCCTTGCTGCACAGTTCGGATATCTCCCCGGCTTACTGTGGCTCTTAATCGGTGCCGTCATCGGTGGAGCGGTCCATGATATGGTCGTCCTTTTTGCTTCGATGCGCCAAGATGGTCAATCGCTCTCTGAAGTCGCTAAAAAAGAATTAGGTCCCGTCGCTGGTTTTTGTGCCGGTCTTGCGATGCTTTTCATCATTACAATCACGATGGCTGGTCTATCGATGGTCGTCTTACACGCCCTTGAACATAACCCATGGGGTACATTCGCTGTCTTCTCGACGATTCCGATTGCGATGTTCGTTGGGATTTACTTACGTAAAGGTGGTAACTTAGCACTTGCTTCAACAGTTGGTTTCTTACTGATTCTAGCTGCGATTGGTTTTGGTCCTCAGTTAACGGAAACATTCATCGGCGATTGGTTCGATCTGTCGTCACGTCAACTCGCGATTGCTTTACCGATTTATGCATTCTTCGCTGCTGCACTGCCAGTGTGGCTCTTACTCGCACCTCGCGACTATCTATCGAGTTTTATGAAAATCGGTGTCTTCCTTGCTTTGATCGTTGGTGTCTTCATCATCAACCCAGACATTCGATTCCCGGCATTTACGAAGTTCGTTGATGGCGGTGGTCCAATCATCGCTGGTCCAGTCTGGCCATTCATCTCGATCACGATTGCCTGTGGTGCGATTTCTGGTTTCCACGCTTTCGTTGGTTCTGGTACGACACCGAAGATGATCAATCGGTGGAGTGACATCAAACCGGTCGCCTTCGGTGCTATGCTTGTCGAATGTCTTGTTGCCGTCATGGCGTTGATCGCTGCGACATCGCTTGAAGTCGGTGATTACTTCGCAATCAACTCAACACCAGAAGTATTCGCGACGCTTGGTATGAGCACGGTCTATCTTGATGATTTATCCCGTGAAATCGGTCTCGATCTGGCAGGTCGAACAGGTGGTGCCGTCTCACTCGCCGTCGGTATGACATTCATCTTCCGCGCCATCCCGTGGTTCAAAGAGATTGCCGGATTCTTCTTCCAATTCGTCATTCTATTCGAAGCGGTCTTCATCTTAACCGCAATCGATGCAGGAACACGCGTCGCCCGTTACTTGATTCAAGATTTCTTCGGGGAGTTCTACAAACCACTCAAACGTGTCGACTGGATTCCAGGTGCGATCTTCGCTTCGGCACTCGGGACGTTCTTCTGGGGCTATCTCCTGTTTTCGGGTGACATCGGTTCGATTTGGGCATTATTCGGGGTATCGAATCAGCTGATGGCTTCAATCGGCTTGATCATCGGAACGACGATCATCTTGAAAATCGCCGATAAAAAAGTCTATGCGCTGACGACGTTCATCCCGCTCGTCTATCTTCTGATCACAGTAACGTTCGCGGATATCTGGATGGTCGCAAACGTCTATGCGAATCCCGATTCTCCAGGTTTCAGCATCTTGAATACGGTCTTGTCCGTAACGATGGGACTGCTCGCGATCGTCATCACGATCTCAGCCGTCAAGAAATGGATTGAACTGTTGAATTCACCACGTTGGGAAAATCAAAAACGATCTGCGTAAGCGGATTGGTCATATGACAAAAGGCAGTGGACGCATCCACTGCCTTTTTCGTATCTCATTTTTAAAACGGATTATAAAAGCGATTACCATCATAGAAAGTGACGACGAATGACAAAACCGTCAAAAGTAGCACACAGCCGATCGCGACATAATCGATTCGTGTCATCGTCTGTTGGTTGTACCACGTTCGCTTTCGTCCGGCACCGAATCCACGGAGATCCATCGCATTGCTGACGGTCTCAATCCGCTCGAGACTCGTAAATAGCAACGGAAGTAAAATCTGGATGCTATTGCGTGCCCGCTGCCAAAGGGAGCCGTGTGAGACAGCAATCCCTCGTGCTTCTTGAGCGTTCGCGATCGTCCGGAAATCAGATTGAACGTCCGGAATATAACGGAGCGCTAAGGAGACCGCAAATGCGATCTTATACGGAACACCAATCCGATTCAAAGAAGAAGCGAACTCCGTCGGATGGGTCGTGACGAGAAACAACACAGCAATCGGAACGATCACACTGTATTTTAAGATTAAATTGAACAGATAAAATAATTGTTCTGCGGTCATCGTAAATCGTCCGATTCCTTCAAGTAAGACGTGACGCGATCCGTAGATTGCCACGCCCTGCTCTGGTTCGAACAGATAAACAGCGAGCGCATTAATCAGGACGAAAATCGCTGTAAAGATCAAGACGAAGCGGACTTCCCGAAACTGGATACGCGACAATCGGAATAACACGATACTGACTAACCCCATTACAAGTAAGACACGTGTATCATAGGTGAACATCGTTGCTGTCGTAAATAATAAGAATCCGATCAGTTTCGTCGTTCCCGTCAATCGATGAATCGGTGACGTTTTTTCAATATAGCCAAGCATTTCTACAGCCATTGTTCCCGCTCCTTTCGCTCCGCCGTAATCACGGACTCGACGAATCGTTCCGGATCGACTTCGAGGTGTTGCGCTAGCGTAAAGAGCGATGTTTGTTTTAAATGGGCATGATTCAGCAATTGTTCTTGATTCAGCAGTCCAAATGATGTTCCAGCATAACGGATACGCCCAGCTTGCACGAGGCAGACTTGATCGCTGTATTCTAAGACGAGATGCATGTCATGCGTGATGATGAGTAACGTCATTCCGTCCTGCTTCAATCCTTCTAAAAAGTCCATCATATCCGAATAATGCCGATAATCTTGACCGGCTGTTGGTTCATCGAGAATCAAGATATCCGGTCGTCGAACGAGAATCGAAGCAATCGTCACTCGTTTCTTCTGACCAAAACTCAGTGCTTGGATCGGCCAATTACGAAACGGATATAATCCGCAACGACGTAATGTCTGCTCGAGACGCTCGTTTTCTTCCGCCTCACTCAGTCCGAGCGCCTGCATCCCGTAGCGGATTTCCTCCTGCACGAGGTGCTTCGAAATCATATGATTCGGATTTTGCAGAACGAATCCGATCGTTCCTGCTCGCTCTGCGATCGATTGGTTCGTGATGTCGATTCCGTCAAGCAGGATCCGACCACCTGTCGTCCGTTGGTAACCACTCAACACTTTCGCAAGCGTGGATTTTCCGGCACCATTCTGACCAACGATCGTCGTCAGTGTTCCTTTTTGAAAAGTCGCCGTCACATTCTCAAGCACTGGCGTTCCTTGGCGATAATGAAACGCCAACTGCTCAAGTTCAAGCAATGCAGTAGAGGTTTCAGTCTCTTTTTGAGCAGCTTCCTCTAAACGCTCTAACACGTTCGTCTGGTTGAATCGTTTTAAAAAGGGATCGATGCGGCTCGGCTGATCCACAGGCTTCACGGTCATACCAGCCCAGCGTGCGGCACGGACATAGAGAGGTTCACGCAAGATCGCTTCTTGCAGTTTTCCGTTACTTAAGATGACATCCGGATGATCATCAGCAATGATTTCTCCATCGACCATGACGATGATGCGGTCAAACGGAATGACGAGTACATCCTCGATCCGATGTTCGACGACGATCAATGTGCGATTCGTATCACGTTGCAGTCGATCCATAAGCGCCATCGCTTCTTGTCCCGCTACCGGATCGAGATTCGCGAGCGGTTCATCAAACAGTAAGATGTCCGCATCTTCGACGAGGACTCCGGCTAATGCCGCCCGCTGTCGTTGTCCTCCTGATAGATCATTTAATCGTGCTTGCAAGAGCGTCTCGACATCCGTCATCCGTGCGACACGTTCGACGATCTCCTGCATTTCCGGTCGCCCAGTCTGTTTATTTTCGAGCGCAAAGGCGATGTCTTCGCCAACCGATAAACCAACGAACTGCGCATCTGGATCCTGTAACACCGTTCCAATATGCAGCGAACGATCAAATAACGATAACTCCCGGGCATCCTGCCCTTTGATCAGGACCTGTCCTTCCCACGTTCCAGGGTACGAGAACGGAATCAACCCATTGATGCACTGGGCGAGCGTACTTTTTCCTGAACCCGACGGTCCAACGATTAAGATGCGTTCGCCTGCTTGAATCGTTAATTGAATCTGCCGGAGTGTCGGTTCCGACTGACTCCGATATGTAAATGAAAAATCCTGAAATTCGATTACGTTTGTCATATCCTTCTCCCCCCAAGCTAAATGAGCTATGATCCTGCCGTCTCTTCGCACAGGATCATAGCTCATTCGGTCAAGCTTCGCGTTTCAAGCTGCCTGCTTTACTTCTTGTTTTCGCATAGGTGACGAGCAACAACGTTCCAATGACACCGACTGTCAAGATGTTCGATGTCGCAGCGACAGCCCCTTGGACGAAGACTTTGTTCGCTGGCTCCGTGTAAATTAAGATATCGAGTACCGGTGCAATGATGATCCAACCGATCGCTTGCACGATGGCTTGTGTGACATTGAATAAGACGATTTTACGTGTCGTCAATCCGCCTTCTTCTAGACGAATCCGGTTAGCGATCAATCCGATGCCAAAACCGACGAACCCGGATACGATGACCCAGCTCCACCACGGGGACCCATATAAAATCGCATCTTTTAATCCATGACCGATCAGACCGATCAAACCGGCTGTGACTGGTCCGAACAAAACTGCCATGAATGCGAGAAATGCATAGGATGTCTCAATTGACGTGTTCGGTACGCCTGTCGGAATCACAGCGAATCGACTTAAAATGATGAATACTGCTGCTCCGATCCCGGTTGCGACGATCTGTTTTGTCGTAAATCCTTTCATGTTCGATCTCCTCCTTTAATATGTTGTACGTTAACACTCCAATCATTTCCGATTCCAACCTCAAATGCATGCGCAAACGAACCTTGATTCAAGGCAAGAGCAATCTGATCCAGCGAGTTGATGTAGACGACGCCTGAACCAACCGGCACATCGGCGAACGAATGACCAAAAAGCAGTGTTTGTTCGTAAACAATCCGTTCTCGGTACGAAATCGTTACCTTGACGTGGCTACCGATGTCGAGACCCGCCTGACGGACGAGAGCGACCGGAATATTCGTCCAGACATTTCCGAAGCGAACATCGAGAATCTCGACGATACCGGTAACACCGGTATCCGACGACGAGGCAAGTGTCCGGTCGAGCAAGACGATGTCCGAAGCAGGTAAAACGGGTCCTACTTCCTCGAAGGTGATGACATGGCTCGATAACCGAGCACCCGTGAAGGCAAAGATATCTCGTCCGTGAAACGTATACGATTCACCCATTCGAGGTAAGCGATGCCGTCGATCATCGAGTTGCCTCACTTCAGCAATGTATCCGGCTTGCCAAAGATGCGTCAACGTTCCGTTATCTGGTGTGATGATGTATTGATTCGCATGCGTCCGCGCGACGACACTCTTTCGACTCGATCCGACACCTGGATCAACGACAGAAACGAACACCGTTTGCTCCGTCCAGTACGGTACCGTCTGCAGTAACCGATAGGACGCTTCCCAAATGTGGAAGGGCGGAATGTCGTGCGTCAAATCAAAAATCCGAATCTCTGGATTGATGCTATGCGCAACCCCATACATCGCACTCACAGCCCCGTCACTCACGCCAAAGTCTGATTGCAATACCAATGCTTCTGCCATCTCGTCATCCTCCTCCTGCGGGAACGTCTCCACAAAAAAGACACCACGCCCTTATCTCTCAGGACGTGATGTCTGATCACGTGGTACCACCTTCGTTCATGGCTCAACTCACGTTCAGCCACCTCTAGGAGTACGAGACTCCCTGGAATGCTAACGGTATCCGTCCTACCGGTCGGTTCTACTGATGAACACGGTTCACGTTCTTCCGACTGCTCCGGGACCATCTTCAAATGACGAAATCGTCTCATTTCCAGCAACAGAGACTCTCTATCGATTTCTGATCACTTTACTCTTCCCGTCTACGCATGCAGATTTAGTTGTCTGAAAATTTAAATTAATAGTACAACCGTTTCATTCCTGACGCAAGGTTTTTTACTCAGAAATTTTTAAATTCGTCGTCCGGATCGTTCCCCATGGTGACACATCCGCACGGACTTCCAGTGCTTTTGCTTTTTCATATTGTTTTCCGCTTCCCTGTTCGACATAATACTGCGTCAATTGTGGAATCGACACGTATTGATCGTAATAGTCGCCAGCAACACTTCCGAAAAATCGTTCATTCGAAATCCGGTCGATTTGAGCATAACCAGAAGCATCGGTCTTGAAGCTGACATAGACACGTCCATTTTGAATCGTCGGACCTGGTTTTAAATCCGGATACTGCAGCATCACGTATTCGCCGTAAACGGGATCAAACGGATCAAACGGTTCTGCCCGAAAACGGTACGATGTTCCGAACCAGGAGGTCGCAAAAAAGCTGACAATCAACAGACCGACGACGCACGTCTGCAATACGGGCATGAGATAGCGTTTCATGACGCCACACCTCCTCTACGGCGTAACCACCATAAGATACCCGACAATAGGAAGATGAGCAGCGCACCGATGAGGAAAAATAAGGACATGTTCAACCGATCCCACGCATAGATGACGTATATCGCGATTTGAACGAGAATGAAATAGAGGAAGGCTGGCCAGATGATCGCATGACGACGTTCTTGATACAACAGATACAGTAGCGCGGATAGTTCAACGAGGATGGCGAGTAGAATGGCCTGTTCATCAAGCCACAGGACTCCAACGAATCCAAGCGGAACGATAAACAATAAGGAGCGACGTTTTTGATAGAGGAAAATTCCTAACCCAATGGATACGATAGCTAGCAGAATCGCTTCTGTCATAGATGGTAATGCGGCATTTGATTCCGCACGTACAGACAGATAGACGATCGAACTGATGGCAGCAACGACCAGATAGATCATTTCGACGATCCGACGATTGGACTCCTCACGAACAAGCCAGAGAACGGGAACGAGTAAAAATAGCGTCCAGACCGGCCACAGGAATCCGTCATATGATACAAGGAGAAACAAGGAGAGACCACTGAAGAAGAGAAACAGCCAGCTAAACAAAAGCGATGGCAGACGTTGGCTGAAGTAAAACCAACTGAACGACAGCACGACCATCAGACCGAACGATGTCCAGTCGAGATAACTCGCCTGCTCCTGACCAAAACCACCGAGACTCGTAAAGATCGTCCATCCGGAAAGGAAGGCGACGACACCGTATGCTTCATGACGCCAAAGCACATAGTGCGCTAACGCGGCGACAAACACACACCATCCGAGTAATGATCCTTCCATCGGCAAGTGGAAACTTTGAACAACGACGAGAATCGAGGCGCCAAACGCTAGGATTCCACCGATTCGGAAGACAATCGGATGCAACATACTCCGACGTTCCGAAAGATCCGCCATGACGTAACAACTCCACATGAGTGCTACGACAAGTCCGATTTTCCATCCGACCGGCATGACTTGCCAGTTAGCGGCTAAAAAGCTGAACACAGCCAATACGACGAACGTACCCCCTACAATCAACAAGAGCGGTAGACGTTGCTTTTCCTTACGATTGTTCTCATAATCGATGATTCGTTTGACGGTTGCTTCGTCCAAAAGCCCCGCTTCACTCCACTCTCTCATCTTGCGTAACTGCTTCATCGCACCCACCTCCTTCGAAGTGTTTAGATATTTATTAAATTCCCGATTTAGTACCATCTCAAGCCCGGATTCACAAGGATTCCAAGCTATTTGTTCAGTTCGTCACAGAATGGTGACAGACAAAAAAAGCAAGGAAGACTAGCTTCCTTGCTTTTTTTAATCGATGGCTTAAACACGGAAACGGGCAACGAGTACCTGTAGCTCTTCCGCCATATCGGATAATGCTTTAGCGGATTGCGAAATTTCTTCCATCGCACTCAACTGTTCTTCCGTCGTCGCTGCGACTTGTTTCGACGCCGACGAATTCTCTTGCGCGATATGAGCGATTTCTGTCGCCGATGCTGACACTTCTTGAACGTTCGCTGCGATTTCCTCGACAGTTGCCGTCACGTCTTCGATTCGTGGTGTCATCTCTTGCGTCCGTTCGAGAATCTTCTGGAATCGCTCTGCCGATGCTTCTGTCGTCGACAAGCCAGCTTTCGTCTGTCCCGAGACTTCCTTCATCATCGTAACCGATTGATCCGTCTCCTGCTTGATGTTTTGAATGAGCTGCGCAATCTGCTTCGTTGAATCCTGTGACTGCTCTGCCAGTTTTCGTACTTCGCTTGCGACAACGGCAAAGCCTTTTCCGTTTTCGCCCGCGCGTGCCGCTTCAATCGCCGCGTTCAGTGCTAACAAGTTCGTTTGTTCGGCAATGCCATTGATGACATCGACGATTTTTCCGATCTCATTTGAACGATGTGCGAGTGAACTGATGACACCACCAAAGTTTTGAACAGAGGCATCGATTTCTTTCATCTGCTGGACGTTCTGCAGTACAGCAACTGTTCCGTTCTCAGCTTCTGTAGCCGTTGAACGTGATAGCTCTGAGACGTCCGTTGAGCTCTCAGCAATTCGCATGATGCCAGCTGTAATCGACTGGAGCGAGACGGCGTTCGCATCGAGTTGACGCTTCGATTGATCCGCTCCTGCTGCGACCTGTTGAATCGATCCCGCGATTTGTTCCGATGCGGACGTCGTCTGAGCAGAGTTCGCCATTAATTCCTGTGACGAACCGGCCACTTGTGTGATTGACTGATCGAGATTGATGATGATTGAACGGAGTGAGTCGACCATGACGTTAAAGCTTTGTGCGACCTGTCCAACTTCATCGTTTGATTCAACGATGACAGGTTCCGTCAAATCACCAGATTGAATCCGTTCTGCTCCACGTGTCAAATGACCGAGTGGGCGAAGAATCGAGCGAAGGATGAAGTAGATGAAGACGGCTGCGACGAGTAACATTCCGCCGATGACTGCGAGCGTTGTCCACAGAATACTCGACGTCGCATCGGTGATTTCATGATCGTACAGGGTTCCGGCAACCTTCCACTTCGTTAAATCGTTCGTCATGAAGTCCATCTGTTTACCTTCATTTTCGAATTCATACGAAAATTGTCCGGCTGGGTCATCGTAGAGTGGCGCAACCCAGTTCCCTGTTGCCTTTTCACCTGGTTTTAGCGTCGGGTGCGTAACGAACTTCTTATTCGAATCGAGAATCGTCACATAACCCTCTTTACCAATTTTAATCTTTTTCGCGATTTCCGCGATGCGGTCGACATCGACATCAATCGCCACGACACCTCTTCCGTTTCCGGTCGTTTGTGACAATGTCACCATCATCTTGTTCGAGGCAGCATCGACGTATGGATCGGTGATGACGACTTTTCCACCGGCTGCTTCAGCCGATTGGTACCACGAGCGCTCACGTGGGTCATAATCCTCGGGCATGACTTGTTCCGGGAAAATGTTCATATCCCCTTCTGTCGTCGCGAAATAGATGTTCGCCGCTTGCGGATGCATGTCGAGATATTCCGTCATTTTTTCCTTCAACGCTGCATTTTGTTTTCCTTTTTGATAGAGCGTCCCGTCAATTCGGTCCGCAAAAAAGGCGACATCGCGTCGCATCGGATCAATGATATTCTGAATCTCATCGTTCATTCGATCGACTCCACCATGTGCCGATTGTAGAATTTGCTCCGTCATCGATTGTTTCGCCTGATTGTAGGCGACGAATCCGATCACGAGCGCTGGAATTACTAATAATAGAATCGATGTCAGAATTAATTTTTGTTTGATGCTCATCGTGCGTTTGATTTTTTGTTCCATGTGTCACTCCATTCCCGAGTGCAAGGACTCGTTATTCTACTTTGTTTATCGGTTAGAATGTGTATTTTTTCACAGGAAAGAAAAAAAAGAAGAAAATTCCTTTTTTAAAGGAATCTTCTTCAGAGGTATCGTTCAGTTGATCACATTCGTATTATCTAACTATTATTGAACGTTTAAAAGAAGAGAACTCATCAATTCAACATACGAAAATCATATGAAAACACATCGTGTGTTTGAGTAGAATTCAAAATTTCAGCTAATCCTTTAATTCTACTTTCAGTAACTTTTTTGCCGCTTGAGAGAGAATAGGTTTCAATCAAATATTTTTCAGCACTTTTTGGATCGTATCGCAACATAAATAAGGAGTTGCCATTAAAGAAACTCTCTTCATGATGTTTCTTTCCTTCTTTATCGACCTGCTCCAATTTAAACTTTTTGTTGATTTTAGTTGTTTTTGTATCAAACGTCATTATAGTTCCATTCCCATCGATATAATAAATGATCCCTTTATATAAATGGGAGGAATTTTTAATATTATACGGAATCGAAGAAGTTGAATCTTTCTCTTTTTTATACGAATCCATCAAAAATGTTTTTTGTTCATCTGAGTTCTTATCAATTCGTTGCATGACCAGTTTACTGTTTTCTTCATGTTCGCTTTCACTAACTTTTAACACGACGTAGTAATAGTCTGCATCACTCAAAATAGAAGAGAATGCTTCAATTTCATTTTTGCCTTCAATCTTCAGTTCGGCTTGAGCAGCTAGCTTCATTTTTCCTGAAGAAAAAGTAACGTCTTGAATCATCATCGGTGAATTTTCTTCTTGAACACTTTGGGTAGTCAGTAATAAAATCCGATCTTGACCAATTCCTGTCGCATTTATATAGAACGGAATAGTTGTCTCTTTAAATCCTGATTTATTACCATAACTAAGTGTATAGGTGTATTGATTCTGTTTATCAAACCCTGTGTTGAAAAGCGAGAAAAATAGTTGTTTTTTTGGAATGTATCCCGTTTGTTCTCCCATATATTGCGGTTTCTTTAGATCAAATTCTTTGTACGAAGAACCAATTAATCTCATCTTTTCCGAATCCACTAGTAAAAGATCGTTTTGAGAAGAGACAGCTAAATTATTTAATTCTAATCCTTTAGACGAAAATGATTTAGCCTGATTTTTACGATCTATAAATACAGTTAATCCAAGACCATCCCCTCCTACATCTTGATCTGATGTCGTCGAGAAATATACAACGGCTTTTTGTTTCTTTAAAAAGTCTGATTTTTCGATGGTTTCTTGAGACAGACTATGCGGTATAGGCTTTAGATAATCCATGACATAATAAAGTATAGTTCCACCTATTACGATAAGTATGGGGATGAATATAAGATTATTTTGTTCTTCATAATATCCTCCTCTATACATTCGAACTTAGAATTTCTAAACTAAATTTGTATTTTTATAACGCACATCCTTACGATATACTTCGTTTCTATCATTCTTTAATGAGCTTTTCTTAGAAAAGAGGATTTCTGAATGATTCGCACTGGTGGTTGAAGAGGCTGTGATTCGTTCTGATTGGTATTGAAGATTTTTGATAAAATAAAAATCCTTCACTTTCAGTAGTAACATACTGCAAAAGTAAAGGATCTTCAAAAACGTATTAATACCTATGGCATCTTTATTTTCGCCATATACATTTATTCGTATGACAGAGCTTCAGGCTTCTTGATCGCCTTTCCAGTTCATCATGCCGCCTTCGACGTTGACGATGTCGTATCCATATTGTTCGAGGAAACGACCGACATTTTCACTCCGTGCGCCCGCTTTACAGATCAAGAAGTAAGTTTCGCCTTCTTGCAATTCTGTATAGCGTTCGCCGATCTCAGACATCGGAAGGAAGCGGACGTTCGGAATATGTCCTGCATCGTATTCATCCTGCTCTCGGACGTCAACGACGTGTAACGCTTCGCCTGCCTCTAATCGCTCTTGTAACTCGTCTACATGAATCGTTTTCATCTCGTATGACCTCCTGTATGGTTCTGCCGTAAGTGTAGCAAATCTATCGTTAAAACAAAACGAAACCGTACTTTATGAATCCCCTGATTAATAGATCAGAATCCAAATAATTATTGAGATCGATAACAAAGGTATTGATTCATTTAAATTCATTTCCACAATACATATTAAAGCCCTAAAAGCAGACGCTTCTAGTCTGTTTTCAGGGCTTCATCTTTTTATTTTGAGACGGAAGTCTGCTTCAATGCAGCACCATTCGTAGCAATAACCTCTTTGTACCAATAGAATGAATCTTTTCGTGATCGGGCAAGTGTTCCCGAACCATCATCGTGTTTATCAACATAGATGAAACCATATCGTTTACTGTATTCACCAGTCGACGCACTAACAAGATCAATACAACCCCAGCTCGTATACCCCATCATCTCAACGCCATCTTGAATCGCCTCCATCATGGCTTTCAAATGTCCTTCGAGATACGCAATCCGGTAGGAATCATGAATCGCACCATCTGGCTCCACTTCGTCGTAAGCACCGAGTCCATTTTCGACGATGAACAGCGGAATCTGGTAACGATCATACAGTTTATTTAAGATAATACGTAAACCATCCGGATCGATTTCCCAGCCCCAATCACTCGCTTTCAGATACGGATTTTTGACCCCGCTCATGATATTTCCGCCAGCTTCATCTCCATCTTTTTCTGCTTTTTCCGTCCGCGACATATAATAACTAAGCGAGAAGAAATCGACCGTATAGTCGCGTAACAGATCAAGATCACCGTCTTCGATCACCAACTCGATTCCGTTTTCTGCGAAGAAGCGGTCGGCAAATGCCGGATAAGCCCCACGGACATGGACGTCCCCGCAGAAATAGTTCATCATCCGTTCTGCCTCGAGCGCAAACTGAACATCGACTGGATTTGAACTGTACGCATATACCGGTGCAGCGATCAGCATACAGCCAATTTGCATCGACGGATCGATTTCGCGAGCCGCTTTCGTCGCTAGGCTGCTCGCGACGAATTGATGATGTAACCCTTGATATGTTGACTGCAGCATATTTTCATCTTCACGCATTGCCATCCCAAGACTAAGCATCGGCATGAACTGGGCACCATTGATTTCATTGAACGTCAACCAGTACTTAACTTTCCCTTGATAGCGTTCAAACAATACTCGACTGTATCGCTCGAAGAACGTTACGAGTCGACGATCACGCCAGCCGCCGTATTCTTTTGCGAGATGGAGCGGCAATTCGTAATGCGAAATCGTCACGAGCGGCTCGATGCCGTTTTTCAACAACTCGTCAAAAACATTATCGTAAAACTGCAGTCCTGCTTCATTCGGTTCTGTCTCATCTCCGTTCGGGAAGATGCGACTCCAAGCAATCGACATCCGGTATGTCTTAAAGCCCATTTCAGCGAACAAAGCGATGTCTTCTTTGTAGTGATGGTAAAAATTAATTCCGTCATGATTCGGATACGTGTATTCTTCTTTCAATTCAAAATCAAACTGCGGATCGTGAATGACGTTCATTCGGTGCTTTCCGCCCGGCATGACATCAGCAATCGATAATCCCTTTCCATCTGTCGCATACGCACCCTCTAATTGATTGGCTGCAGTTGCGCCGCCCCATAAAAAATCGGATTTGATCTGTTTCATGAAAAATTCCTCCTCTAATTTGGTTTAGACTAAGACGCGTAAAACATCACGCGACGGTTCGACTGTCCCTTGGTACGTCGGTAAAACATCCAGGTAATTTGCTGTATTTGTGACGATAACCGGCGTTATGATGTCGTAACCCGCTTGTTTGATTTGTTCAATATTAAAACGAATCAATGGATCTCCAACTCGGATCGACTGACCATTGTCGACAAGCGATTCAAAATACTGACCATTCAACTGAACCGTATCAAGACCAATATGAACTAAAATCTCAACACCAGTGTCAGATCGTAAACCAATCGCATGTTTTGATGGATAGACGGTCACGACTTCTCCGTCAAATGGGGCATAGACAACACCTTCATCCGGAATGATCGCGAGTCCTTTTCCCATCGCACCGCTCGAAAACACGGTATCGTTCACTTCATCCAACGAAATAATTTGTCCTTTGACCGGTGCAAGTACTGGTAAACCTACTTGTTCACTGATTGTCGGTACTTCTTCCGTGACTTGTTGCTTGTCACGTGCAAAGAAATATGTCAATCCGAACGAGACTACTGTAGCAACAGCTAGTCCGATCAGTGCACCCCAGAACGAGAGGTTGATACCGTCTTGCGGAATCATGACCGGTACTCCGAAAATCCCAAGTCCACCGAGTGCGTAGGAAGCTGTTCCCAGCGCACCGCCTACTAATCCGCCTACAGCACCACCAACGACACCGAAGATGAATGGCTTTTTACGCGGTAATGTCAAACCGTACATCGCGGGTTCCGTAATACCGAAGATACCGGCAATCGTCGAAGAAGTACCCAATCCTTTGATTTTTGGATCCTTCGCCCGCATCGTGATCGCGAAAACTGCACCCACTTGACCGAAGGTTGCCATCAATACACCAACTGTGATGGTATCAAATCCATTGACAGACAAGTTATTGATGATGATCGGTACGAGTCCCCAGTGCAGACCGAACATGACGAAGATTTGCCAAAACGCACCGATGAAAGCAATCGCTATTACTGGACTCAAGTTATAGATGAACGAGTAGCCAGCTGCCAGTCCTTGGCTGGCATACGTTGCAAGTGGACCAATTGCAAGGAAAGTTAGTGGGACAACCAACATGATGACGAGCATCGGTGTCGTGAAGTTTTTGACCGCTTCATGCGAATGACGATTAAAGAATTTTTCAAGTTTTGATGAAACGAATGTTGCCAAGATGATTGGAATAACAGACGATGCGTAACTCATGAGGACGACTGGAATCGTCAAGAACGTTAAGCCATCACCAGAAGCCTGCAAAGCGACAATCGACGGGTAAACTAGTGCTCCCCCAATGATCATCCCGATATATGGGTTACCACCGAATTTTTTCGCCGCCGAGTGACCAAGGACGACCGGGAGGAAGTAAAATAAGGCGTCCGCTGTTGCATTTAAAACGATGTACGTCCCCATCGTCGGCGTCAACAGTCCCGTCGCTACAAGGATTGCAAGCAAGCCTTTTAGCAGTCCGCTTCCTGCCATCGGACCGAGAATTGGTGTGAAGATACCAGCAATCGTGTCGATGAAGCGATTGAACAGACTCGTTTTTTCTGTTTCTTCCGAAGTTTCCTGACCAATCCCGTTTAGTTCGTTATAGACTTCACCGACATGATTACCGATGACAACCTGGAACTGACCACCACTTTTTACGACGGTAATGATGCCATCGACTTGTTTTAACGCTTCAGCATCTGCCTGTTGTTCGTCCTTCAATTTGAAGCGTAAACGTGTCGCACAGTGAAAGACGGTTTTGACGTTGTCTTCGCCACCAACCAAGCGCACGATATCTTGTGCAAGAGCTTGATATTTGCCCATTTGACTCACTCCATTCATATTTTTGGAATAAAAAAACCTAAACGACGGCAAGTGGAAAAACACCTGCAATCATTTAGGTTTGGCCCGTCGATGCGGTAACCATCCTTAGGATCGATTTTGTTTCATGAGATTTTCAATGTGAATCATCAAGTACAAACGCTCATCCTTCGAGACTTCATAGTCATACTTCCCAGTGATCAGATTAGCAATTTTCTCGACACAATCAAATGCGAGTGGATAACGTGATTTGACCATTTCATACAACTCCTCGTCTCCTCCAACTTTCAGTTTTGTCTTTGAGACGATTCGTTGTACAAAAAACTTCAGATGCGTTAAAAAACGAGCGTACGCATGAGATTCCTCATCCAGTTCCACCTGGAAATGGTATGTGATGATCGTCATGATCGCCTGTGTCGCCTTCGTCATTTCAGTAACGATATGCAGGCTCTCGCCTTTGACACCAGACATCGATGCATTGACGAGGTGCAAGGCGATCGAGACCGCTTCTTCTTCTTCCAAGTGAACTTCATGCCGGTCATTGATGAGTCGAACTGCCTCTTTTCCAGCAGCAAATTCCGGACCATAAAATCGTTTCACTTCCCAGACGAGCGGGTTTCGAATCACAATTCCCTCCGCATATCGTGATAGCGCATAATGAATGTGGTCGGCTAGCGTTACGTAAATCGTGTCATGGAGCGATTTGTTGAGCTTCGCTTCTGCCATCTTAACGATTTCCTTGACTGTTTCGATTTCAGCTTGCGGCATCTCATTTAAAAAGTCGATAAATCGTTCTCGGCTCTCTTTACTCTCGAGCGTAAAGATTTTTTCAATCCGTGATTCGTCAATCACATCACCCATTCGTTTTTGAAACGCGATTCCTCGCCCCATGACGACGTGTTCCTGCCCATTCGATTCAATCGCCACCACGTTATTATTAAACACTTTCACGATTTGCATGGAATCTCTCACCTCCACCCTTGAGCATCGAATTGAAAAGAAAAAACCTAAATTCATATCCATCGCCGCAACACGCAACAGATATCAATTTAGGTTTTGCCTGCTTTTGCAGTAACAATCCTGAATGGTTTATTCTTTTCCCTATTAGAATACGACGGAATTAGAATGACGTCAACTTATTTATGAAGCGCTTTCAAAATTTGTTTGAATGAAAAACTGAGTCTAGTATTTACCAGACTCAGTTTATCGAGATCATCTCATATCTTGCTTCCAATTAATCTTGTCTATCCGTTTATTCTCCTGATGCTCGACGCGTCGACTGACGTGTCTCCTTATGCATTCCCCGTGCATAATAGACAGCAATCAAAATCGCGTACCACAGTGGTCCAACGACCAAAGCGATTCGCGTACTTGCGTCAAATGCCATCAAGACGATGACACCAGCAAGTGCCGCAAGGGCAATATAGTTCGCAATCGGGAAGAATGGAACAGCGAATTCTGCTGAACCATGTACCTTCCGCGCCCGCATTTGTGCAATCAGAATCATTGCCCACGTCCAGACAGCTCCGAACGTCGCGATACTCGTTACGATTGCAAAGACGTCTTCCGGTAAGAAGTAGTTCAAAGCGACACCGACGAGTAAGGCGACACCTGAAAGAATCGTCGCTAGAGCCGGTACACCGTTTTTCGAGATTTTCGAGAAACGACGTGGCGCTTCACTGTTCTCGGATAAGTTCATCATCATCCGGGCTGTCGAGAAGATACCGGAGTTACATGACGAGAGTGCTGCCGTTAAGACAACAAAGTTGATGATGCCGGCTGCTGACTCAATACCGAGCGATTGAAATAGTAATACGAACGGACTACTATTGTTCGCACCGACTTGATCCCACGGATAAATCGATAAAATGACGAAGAGCGCTCCGATATAGAATACTAAGATCCGAAGGAAGACGTTATTGACGGCTTTTCGAATCGTTTTCTTCGGATTCTTCGCTTCCCCTGCTGTGACCCCAATCACTTCAATTCCTAAGAACGCAAACATGACCATCTGCATGGCAAGAAGTACTCCACCGAATCCGTTTGGTAAGAATCCACCATGTGACCACAGGTTCGAAATCCCAACCGGTGTGCCGCCGTTTCCAAGACCAATGACAATCGTCAAGGTCCCTAAGATGATCATGGCGACGATCGCGACGATTTTAATCAACGCAAACCAAAATTCGAATTCACCATAAAATTTAACAGCAATGAAGTTGATGCTCGTCATCAAGACAAGTGCTGCTAGTGCCCATACCCACCCCTGAGAATCCGGGAACCATACTTTCATGTAAATACCGACTGCTGTGATTTCCGCCATACACGTAAAAATCCAGAGTAACCAATAATTCCAACCTGTTAAAAAGCCAGCTAATGGACTGACATACTTCCGGGCATACTCCGCAAAACTACCAGCCACCGGCTCCCGCACTGCAAGCTCCCCAAGTGCTCGCATGATAATGAAAATGATGACACCACCAATCAGATAACCAAGTAAGATCCCTGGTCCTGCTAATTGGATCGCTTTTGCTGACCCTAGGAAGAGTCCGACACCGATTGCCGCCCCCAGCGACATCAGTGTAATATGACGTTCTTCCAGTCCCCGATTCAACTCTGTCTGTTGTTTCATTTTTACGACGTCCTTCCCGTCTCTGTTTGTTTCTTAGCAGTTCCCCGTACCGCTACGTTGTCAGTATAAAGAAGATGTGTCGATTTTGTAAACGTTTTCAATGTATATTTCTTACCAAATCCACATACTCGGAATATTCTGATTACGTTAGCAGTATAAAAAAAGGAACCTCCTGCTACTAAGTAGTATACAGGACAGCTCCTTTCGGAAAGTTACAATTGTTATTCAACTTTAGCAAGTGGCGCGTCTACTGACTCCGACTTACTCGTCAATCGGAAGATTCCATTTAGCAATAATGCCGTTAGTGACCCTGCGACGATCGGGCTATCCGTCAAGACACGGATTTGCGATGGTAGACCGGCTACGATCTCAGGATTCATACTGATTCCTAGACCAATTCCGAGGGCAAGTGCCACCGTGATGACGTGTTCATTCTTCGAGAAATCGACCCGCGACAGAATACGAATCCCGCTCGCTGCGACCGTTCCGAACATGATCAACATTGCCCCACCTAGGACAGGTTTTGGAATCAACGTCGTGAACGTCGCCACTTTTGGTAAGAAGCCGAGCAAGATTAAAAATCCGCCCGCAAACAGAATGACTTTACGTGTCTTCACGCCAGTCAACTGAACTAGACCGACGTTTTGGCTATAGGTCGTATACGGGAAACTATTAAAGATACCGCCAACGATCGTCGCGACACCCTCTGCCCGGTAGCCACGTGCTAGGTCTTTATCCGTCAAACGGCGATCCGTGATCTCACCAAGTGTCAAGAACACACCTGTCGATTCGACCATCGAGACGAGACCAACCAGCGTCATCGTCAAGATCGCCGTCGCATTGAATGTCGGAACACCGAAGTAGAACGGCGTCACCATTTGGAACCATGACGCTTCCGCCACCGGACTGAAGTCGATCATCCCCATGCCAAACGCAACCAGTGTACTGATCATCACAGCAATCAAGACGGCTGCTGCTTTTGAAAAGACCGTGCCGTAGCGATTCAAGATTAAAATCAAGACGATCGTTAGTCCGGCGAGTCCAAGATAACGTGCGTCACCAAAGTCCTTCACCCCTTGTCCGCCCCCGATATCGTTGATTGCAGCCGGAATCAAGGAAATCCCAATGATCGTCACGACAGAACCAAGGACGACTGGCGGGAACAGGACTGCAATCTTACTAAACCAGCCTGAGATGACGAGAATGATCAACCCACTCGCAATTAAAGCACCATAAATCGCCGTAATCCCTTGAAGACTACCGATCGCGATCATCGGACCGACTGCGGTGAAGGTACAACCGAGGACGACAGGAAGACCGACGCCTGTATATTTCGTGACGAGCACTTGTAGTAAGGTCGCTACGCCACACATGAAGAGATCAATCGCCACTAAATAAGCAAGTTCTTCTCCCGACAATCCGATCGCACTCCCGACGATCAGCGGAACTACAGCTGCTCCTGTGTACATCGCAAGCACATGCTGAAGTCCGAGACTAGCGGCTTTGAAGTTCGATAGTCTCATACGGTCACCGAGTCAACGAACGTCGCTTTTCCATCCTTCAATGACTCCACACGAGCGAGTGACTCGACGCGGAACCCGGCTTCGATTAACTTTTGACGTCCCGGTTGGAACGACTTTTCAATGACGATTCCAAAACCAGCAACTTCCGCACCTGCCTGCTCAACGAGGCGAGCGAGACCAAATGCCGCTTCTCCGTTCGCGAGGAAATCGTCGATGATCAGAACTCGTTCACCCGGTTGTAGGTATTTTTCTGCAACCGTAATCGTACTCGTCTGTTGTTTCGTAAACGAGAAGACTTCAGCTGAAATCGTTCCTTCATTCAGGGTGACGGATTTCGTCTTACGGGCATAGACCATTGGTACCCCTAAACGGAGCGCCGTCATCATTGCCGGGGCAATACCACCTGCTTCGATCGTCAAAATCCGCGTGATACCGGCATCTTGGAAGCGATCCATGAACTCATAGGCGATTTCCCACATCAAGGTCGGGTCGACCTGATGGTTTAAAAAGGCATCCACTTTCAATACTTGATCCGATAATACGATTCCTTCTTGATTAATCATGTCGTGTAGACGTTTCATACATGCATTCTCCTCTTTAAAAACGAAAAAACGTACAGCCGCTACCCGGGGGCAGCCACTGTACGCCAAAAAAGAGAGCAGTAACTCACCACCCGTAGTCGGACCGTTACGGCGATCCGGTAGAGACTCGTGGGCCAATTCCCACTATTATACGAGCGTTGCTATACGTTTACGTTTCGTGATTTTCGTGATGTGTACCATTGTACGGGGTTTAGCGAAAAAGTAAAGACTTTTTCACACCATGCTTAGGCTTGGCGTTCTTCGACTGCTTGCGCTGCCGTGATGATCGCGAGTTTGTAGACATCTTCTTCGTTACAACCGCGTGAAAGATCGTTGACCGGTTTGTTCAACCCTTGAAGGATCGGACCGATTGCTTCGAATCCACCAAGACGTTGTGCGATTTTGTAGCCAATGTTTCCAGCTTCAAGACTTGGGAAGATGAAGACGTTCGCTTGACCTGCGACATCTGATTCTGGTGCTTTTGATTTCGCGACACTTGGAACGAATGCTGCATCGAATTGGAGTTCGCCATCGATTGCAAGCTCTGGTGCACGTTCTTTAGCAATGCGAGTTGCTTCAACGACACGCTCTGTCTCTGGTGATTTTGCTGAACCTTTTGTCGAGAAGCTGAGCAATGCCACTTTCGGATCGATACCGAATGTTTTCGCTGTTTTCGCAGATGCAATTGCGTTCTCTGCTAGATCGTTCGCATCTGGTGCGATGTTGATTGCGCAGTCTGCGAAGACGTATTGCTCATCGTCACGTACCATGATGAAGACGCCTGATGTTTTTTTATAGCCTTCTTGCATCTTGATGATTTGAAGTGCTGGACGAACTGTATCGCCTGTTGCGTGCATCGCACCCGATACAAGACCTTCTGCTTGTCCTGTGTGAACGAGCATCGTACCGAACGTGTTCACGTCTTTTAAGATGACAGCACGTGCTTGCTCTTCTGTTGCTTTTCCTTTACGACGCTCAACGAACGATGCGACGAGCTCATCAATTCCAGCGTAAGAAGCAGGATCGATCGTATCAAGTCCCGTGACATCGATTCCGTTTGCTGCTGCTGTTTCTTCGATTTGTACACGTGGTCCGATGACGATCGGTGTGACGAGACCGTCTTTCTTCAAACGGACAGCTGCGCCAAGAACACGCGCGTCAATTCCTTCTGGGAAGACGATTTTCGGTTGGTGCGCTTTAATCTTTTGTTCTAACATATCGAATAATTGCATGAGTTTCTCTCCTTTTTAGGTAAACACGACGTCGTCGATTTGATCCATTTTCTTTTCCATCGTTTATTATACACAGTTCTCAATCGTTGTTAAAACAATTTGCAAAAAAGTTATCTAACAAAAGCACTGAAGCCATATTCACTGACTATTACAGTCATTTTCAAGAATGGTACAGAGACTATTTCCAAGCAACGTAATCTCCACTTCCCCTTTTACCCACTCTCTGCTTTTTTCATGTGTTACGATCTCATGGACAAAGACCTTTTCGGGCGAAGCGTTTCAGTAGAATGTGATAAGATAGGATATGGAAAAAGACAATTTATTTCAGACTCAGGAGGTCATCCCATGCAACACCAAACATCTGAACCGACTGCTACGCAACAAGCCGCTGAAACACTCGACGGCTGGTATACATTACATGATTTCCGCCGGATCGATTGGTCACGCTTGAAACAAGTCGACGCGACAGACCGCGCGCGCATGATTGAAGAATTCCAAGCTTTCCTCTCAGAGCTTTCTGGTGTCGAAGCGGCAAAAGACGGAAGCCACGCACTTTACACGATCATCGGTCAAAAAGCCGATCTCGTCTTGATGGTTCTTCGTCCAACGATGGAACAAATTCAAGACGTCGAAGTCAAAATGCAGAAACTTGATCTCTATGATTACTTGATCCCGACGTATTCTTACGTCTCTGTCGTCGAACTCGGTACGTACCGTGGTTCAGGCGAAGGAAACCCATACGAGAACCCTTACGTGCGTGATCGTCTCTATCCAATCTTGCCGCAAGCGAAGCACATCTGCTTCTACCCGATGAGCAAGTCACGTCGCGATGGCGACAACTGGTACACGCTCTCAATGGAGAAACGAAAAGAACTCATGTATCGTCACGGTATGATCGGTCGAAGTTATGCTGGGAAAATTCAGCAAATCATCGGTGGATCAACTGGATTTGACGATTGGGAATGGGGCGTCACGCTCTTCTCAGACGACATTCTCCAGTTCAAGAAAATCGTCTATGAAATGCGTTTTGACGAAGTCAGCGCGAAGTACGGTGAGTTTGGTGAGTTCTTCATCGGGAACCGTCTCGAAAGTGAACAATTAAGTACTCATTTTGCACTTTAATGTGTTGAATGACGTTTGATTGAAATATCTCATGGGAATATACTCCTTGCGGCTACAAAACAGGCTATAAAATAGTAGGTTGATTACGTAAGGAGGAATTACCATGGGGAATGCTATGAACCGATCGACACGATCGCGTGAATTGCAATTCGCTGTGCTTTCAAAAGAGCTGAAACCGGTTGCAGATCGTGTACTGGATCGCTATGAGCAAGCATTATCGAAGCTAAACAAAACACAAACGACAAAACGATGAACTCGTTTTGATACTTACGCCTACTCCATCGCGAGTAGGCGTTTTTCATACAAAAAAAGACCGTTCTTCTCCATGACGGAAGAAAAACGGTCAATCCTCATAATCCTTTGTAGGCACCAATTGCGACAAAGATCCATGCTGCGATGAACAAGACGCCACCAATCGGTGTGATGGCACCCAGTTTTGTTACATTCGTCAATGCCATGACGTACAGACTACCGGAGAAGAAGACGATTCCGGCAAGCATCAGCCATGCAGCCAACGACCATTGCGGGATCGATGCTTTTAGTAAGAGTCCCCCGAGTGCTAGGATACCGAGCGAGTGTACCATCTGGTAAAGTACGCCTGTCTGCCAGTTCGCGAGCATCCGTTCCGTCAACATATCTTTTAAGGCGTGTGCACCGAATGCACCTAGTGCGACCGATAACATCATCGAGATCGCGCCAATCATAATGAAAACTTTCATGCTTATTCTCCCCCTAACCGTCGTGCTGGTAAATTCCATTCATAATAATACGATAGCATACGTAAAACGGTGATGAGTCCGAGCAATGTGAACAAATGTAGAGGATTCGTCAATTGGAAACGATCAATCACGAGTGCTGCCATGACGGCCCACATCGCATAGATCTCTTTATGCAAGACGAGTGGTTTCCGACCAGCGAGTAAATCGCGAATCACTCCACCACCAACACCAGTCAGCACAGCAGCTGAAATCGTCGCGGACAACGGCAGTCCTTTTGCTGTTGCCATCAAGGCACCTTGAATCGCAAACGCAGACAACCCGAGCGCATCCGCAAGGACGCCCCAACGTGTCCAGTGCGGCAAGAACAACTGGGGTAACATGAAGATCAACAACGCAACGAGAATCGCGACTAAAAAGAGACCACCTTGCGACCAGAGAGCCGATACCGGTACACCAATCAGTAAATTACGAATGGCACCACCACCGAATGCTGTGATCAAAGCAAGTAACCAGACACCGAATAAATCATATTTTTCTTCCATCGCAACGATTGCTCCACTCATCGCAAAAGCGACCGTGCCGATGATATTCAATAAGTCCCAGGACATGCGCACATTTCACCTTTCTACAAAGAAATTCCAATACTTACTATACTCTCTTTTTAGTTTCCGTAAAGCATTAATTTTCTGTCACCGTTTCGACCGTTTGCGAGTGACGTTTTTAGGTAAAGTAACCTATACTGAAACAAACTGTACAGGAAGCTAGGTGACCGTATGAAACGTTGGGCGCTTTATCGCATCGTCGTCATCGTGACGATGTTCGCACGTTACATTTTTACGATCTATCGATTCACCCGGAAAAACCGGCCAGGTACGAACAACGAAGAGTTTGAGCGCATCATGATCCGGATTGCGCGTGACTATAAGAAAAAAGCATTACGGTTAGAAGGGTTACTGATCAAGCTCGGTCAGTTCTTGTCGATTCGAGCCGATCTATTTCCTCCGTCCGTCTTGATGGAACTGACCGAACTCGTCGATAAAGTGCCTTCAAGTAAACTTGGAGAGTCACGTAAGATCATCGAAGAGGATTGGGGTATGCCGATCGAAGAAATCATCTCGGATATCAGTTCCCGTCCTGTCGCTTCTGCCTCGATTGGTGAGGTGTACAGCGGAACCTTAAAATCAAATGGTAAAAAAGTTGCGATCAAAGTTCAGCGACCGAACATCGAACAAATCATCAAAACCGATTTCCGTGCCATGCGCATCGTCATTGCCATGTTACGCCGGACTTCATTAAACAAATCGACTGATTTACAAAGTCTGTATCGCCAAATGGTCTTCGTCATCGGTGATGAATTGAATTACCGAACTGAATTAAAAAACGGTCTCTACTTTAAAAAAATGTATGAGACGAATCCTGTCATCTATATTCCGAGTTATTATGAAGAACATTGTACGAATCGTGTGCTCGTCATGGAATGGATTGACGGGACACGTATCACCGATCTCGATTATTTAGCGGAACATCAGATTGATCGTGACGAACTAGCGCGTAATCTCTTCTTGAACGCTGGTGAGCAATTACTGTTCGGCGGGAAATTTCACGCCGACCCACACCCGGGCAACGTCCTCGTCCAGTCCGACGGCAAAATCGTCTTGCTTGATTTTGGGATGATTGGAGCGACGACGCCTGATGACATGCGAGCGATTCAACGAATCCTCCAATCCTTCGTCACATTAGATTATGATGCGATCGTCGATGGTCTCGAAGATTTACGATTCCTGTTGCCGAATGCGAATAAGCAAAATATCCGACAAGCAATTGAAAAAGCGGTCACGTTCTATCTCGAGAGTGATATGGAAAACGTCGATACGAAACTGATTGAGAAGGTCTTATCCGATATCGAATTGCTCGTCCGAAACGAACCGATCCAGCTCCCTGCCGAGTTTGCGTTCTTCGGTCGTGCTGCCTCGACGATTCTTGGGATTCTTCAGATTCTTTCACCGCAAATCAACCTACTCGAGTTAGCCAAACCAATGGTTCGGCGTTGGCTCGATGATGAAGGAAAAAACCAAAATCGTTATCTGCAAATCGCTGGATCGTACGGTGCGCGATTGCTCGCCTTCCCGCGTCTTGTCAACGACGCTCTCAGCGAACCGACGCGTTGGCGGATCATGGAGCAACAAAAGTTCTCTCGTGTCGCGAACATCGAATCACTCAAAATCCGGCAGTGGACGAGTTCACTCGTCGGGATCATCAGTCTTCCCTTTAGTTATCTCGGCTATTATTTTACGCAGTACGACGTCATGGGCATTTCCTTGACGATCGCCGTCATCGCATTATGGAATGGTCGACGGATCGGACGACAAATCGTCCGGATTGCTGACGAACCGTTCCGATAAACGAAATATCAGTAAACGTCCATTTCGATGGGCGTTTTTTTATTTCAGAATAATTCTTCTTCACGCTTCGAGGTTTTTCCTCGCGTCTCGCGGGGTACAGCTTCAAGTAGAGAGATAACAGTAAGGAGAGGTGAAACACTTGATTGATATTTTAATTGCCATCGTTCCTGCATTAATGTGGGGATCGTTGCCGCTCGTCGTCTCAAAAATCGGAGGTTCAACGGCGCAACAAATTATCGGTACGACTCTGGGTGCGTTGCTTTTCGCGATCGTCACCTTCTTTTTTGTCAGCCCAGAGATGTCGACGACTGCTTGGGTCGCCGGATTCTTTTCTGGTGCCTTCTGGGCGCTCGGGCAAAAAAATCAGTTTGCCGCATTCCGTCAAATGGGTGTCTCAAAGACGATGCCCATCTCAACAGGGATGCAACTCGTCGGAACATCGTTGTTTGGAGTTCTCGCTTTTGGAGAGTGGTCAACGACAACTGCGTTGATTCTCGGAATCAGTGCCCTTGTATTGATCATTGCCGGAGCAGCTTTCACGTCTTACAAGGAAGATAAGAGTAAAGAAGATGAGAATATCGGAAAAGGACTGACGCTCCTCCTCATCTCGACTGTCGGGTATGTCGGCTACGTCGTCATTGCCCGTTGGTTCGATATCAATGGATGGGAAGCAGTCTTACCACAAGCTGTCGGGATGGTCGTGAGTGCGATTCTCCTTTCTTTACGAGAAGGAGATCTCTTCACGAAGAAAACAGCCGGCAATACAGTCGGTGGACTCATGTGGGCTGTCGGGAACGTCGCTTTACTGTTTGCCACAGCAAAAGTCGGAGTCGCAACGAGCTTCTCCTTATCTCAAACAGGAGTCGTCATCTCAACGATTGGCGGTGTCCTCTTACTAAAAGAAACGAAGACAAAGAAAGAAATGACCTTCGTCATCATCGGTTGTATTTTAGTCGTTGCTGGTGGGATCATGATTGGATTTACGAAACAATAATGAAGGAGTGAAGCATCATGTATGAAAGTTTAAAGGGAAAAGTAGCCATCGTGACAGGTGGATCAATGGGAATCGGTGAAGCCATCGTCCGCCGTTATGCAGAGGAAGGCATGCGTGTCGTCATCAACTATCGCAGTCATCCGGAAGAAGCAAAGAAAATCGCTGAATCGATTCAAGAACAGGGTGGCGAAGCCATCACGATTCAAGGAGATGTCTCGAAAGAAGACGATATGATCAATCTCGTCAAAGAGACTGTCGCTCACTTTGGTCAGTTGGATGTTTTCGTCAATAACGCAGGAATCGAGATGCCGTCAGCATCTCATGAAATGTCACTCGAAGACTGGCAAAAAGTCATCGACGTCAACTTAACAGGGGCATTCCTTGGTGCGCGTGAAGCACTGAAGTACTTCGTCGAACATGATGTCAAAGGTAGCATCATCAACATGTCGAGTGTTCATGAAATCATTCCATGGCCAACGTTCGTCCACTACGCTGCAAGTAAAGGTGGCGTTAAATTAATGACACAAACCCTTGCGATGGAATATGCACCAAAAGGCATTCGGGTCAATGCGATTGGACCTGGTGCGATTAATACACCGATCAACGCTGAAAAATTCGAAGATCCGGAACAACGAAAAGAAGTCGAGAGTATGATTCCAATGGGCAATATCGGAAAACCTGAGGAAATTTCAGCCGTTGCCGCATGGCTTGCGTCGGACGAAGCGAGTTATGTCACTGGTATCACACTCTTTGCGGACGGCGGAATGACACTTTATCCATCGTTCCAAGCAGGACGCGGTTAACCTATTTTGAATAGACAAGGAGAGAACCGCTTATGGCCACTTTTTTCTCATTGATCCGTCGCGGCAATAAGTCAGCACTTGCTGCTGCTGTCGTCAACACGATCATTGCTATCATCAAGTTCGTCGCTTATATCTTGACTGGGAACGTTGCAATGTTCGCTGAAATGATGCATACGATCGGTGACGCGGCGAATCAGTTTTTCGTCTATATCGGTTCTGCTCTCAGTAAAAAAGCACCAACGAAACGATTCCCGAACGGATTCGGTCGGCTTGTTAACCTCGTGTTACTTGCTGCAATCATCGTCGTCGCCCTCCTTGCGTATGAGACGATTCGTGAAGGCATCTTGCATATCGCACACGGTCCTGGCGAAGAGACGACTGGGCTTTGGATTATTTTGACGGCACTTGGAATTGGTGTCGTCCTCGAAGTCGGCGTCTTTTATAAAGCAATGATCGAGATTGCTCATGAAACCGGGCTCAAATCCCGAGGATTGACGCTTGTCGGACAAAGCTTCACCCATCTTGGGCAGGCAAAACCAGCGACACGCCTTGTCTTCATGGAAGACCTTGTTGCGACTCTCGGTGGTATCATCGCGATCATCGCCGTTCTGATTTCGCATTACACATCGTTTTATCAAGCAGAGGGCATTGCATCGATTTTGATTGGTCTGATGATGTTCTACGTCGTTTATAATGTCTTTATTCAAAATGCTGCCGGTGCACTCGGTGAGATTGATGAAGTATTGACTGCTAAAATCGGTGAAATCCTATTACGTGATGAAGCGGTTCGTGATATTGAAAAGCTTGAAGTCATCAAGGAAGGCGATCACTTCCATGTCGAGACAGAGATTGAAGTGGATCCTAAATTAACGATTGCCCAAGCGGACGACATCAAGGATCGACTGGAGCTACAAATTCGAATTCTTAAAGGGGTCACCGATGTCACGATTTCCTTTGATGAAGATGATAAAGTACAGCAGTATCAATCTCCCTCACCACCTGTAGAATAAACAAAAAGCCATCGATTTCGATGGCTTTTTGTTTGCATTCATTAGCGTGCAGCGCGGACGAATCCAGCTTCTTCTGCTTCTTTTTCCGTACAGAACCGTTGCTCTGGCTTCACTTCATCGTAGGACTGACCTCCCGGTACATGGTAGATTTTTTTACCCGACCGATTGATGTTGCCTTTGATTTCGCAGGATTTCGTTTCTGTAATCGCTTGAGCGTCGAAGCCACGATTCGTGACGTAGCCATCGTGCTCCCAAATCTTTTTCTTCGCCTGCTTGGCTTCCTGTTCGATCTGTTCGAACATATCGACATAACGTGTGTCCGGCTCATAGACGAACGCTACACGTGCGAGTCCTTTTCGAAGTAACTCCTGATTCAACATCTTATCGCCGTACCAGACGTATGCGAGTAATCTTCCGTATCGATCGGTCCGGGAATGATCACGCTCCAACCGAATTGCTGTCCCGCTCGGTAAGGTCTCTTTCGTAAACGCTGAAGCTTCCGTTCCATACGGTTGAACCGGTGTATCCGGTTTGACGGTTTCTGGTGTATCGACAAGGAGTAGACGAACGTCCTCCGTTTTCCCATCCGCCAACTTCACTTTTAACGTATCCCCATCGATGACGCGTTCGACCGTCGCCTTCGTGATTTTTTCGTCGTCCGGTTGCTTGATGCCAAGCAAGTCTGTCTCCTCTGGTGCACAACCGATGAGAACGAATAAAAAAAGTAGACTCATCATGGCGTATCGTCTCACTTCTGTTTCGCTCCTTTCCATGAAAATACGGATTCGGTCAAAGCCCGAACCCGCATACGCTATCTTGTTTATTCATTAGTCTGCTGAAAGAACCGTTTCGACTTCATTTCGGTTCGTATAAAGTTGATAGAACGCTTCCGCTACATTTTTCGGATCAAGTGCCGTTCCACGCTTCACTTCCCCGGCAATCGTGACGGTTCCGACGTAGACACCGTCTTCCTTTAACGTATCGTGTAACATATGCGTCACTTGGCGAACGCCTGCCTTCCCGATTGAAAGTCCTGGTAACGATTTGATCGCTTGCATCGCAGCGCCGCCTCCAGTAATCAGGATGGCGCCGTCTTTCCGTTCCTGCATCGACGGCGCAACGAGTTGTGCGGCATGCAGTGCACCGAGAACATCGATTTCGAACTCTTTCGTAATCTGTTCTGCCGAGACTTCAAGGACAGACGCTTGATGTAAAATCGAAGCATTGTAGACTAAGACATCAACTTGTCCGTATTGCTCCTCTGTCCATTCGATGAGGGATGCGATATCAGCTTTTCGTGAAGCATCACATTCCACTCCGACCGCTTCCACGCCCGCTTCTTTTAGTTCCGTGATGACGGCTGCGAGTGTTTCTTGCGTCCGCGCCGCACAAACGACTTGAAAACCTTCTTGTCCGAATCGTTTACTGATTTCATATCCGTTTCCTGGTCCTGCTCCGATGACGATTACTGTTTTCATGACGTATCTCCCCTTCTCGTTTCAACTGTGATGGTTATTCCCTGAATCGCGTCATTTCATTCAAAAATCGAGCAATGAAGTGCCTTTTTCTTCTTTCTCCTGCGAAACACCCATGAAACGCGCTAACATCGGATCGACTGTTGGTGTTGCCTGAGGTGTTGACGTAGGTAGCGATATCGTTGAACTTGATGTTGCCTCAGATTCAAGTAATAGTTCACAGTACGCCTTCATTGCTGCAATCTGCTCTTTCTGCGCGGCTCCTGTCGTTTGCTCAATGCGTTGCATCGCTTGACGCATCTTTTCGATGATGTGTTGTTCCGTAATCATCTTGTATTCCTCCTTATGGTAGATTGAGGGTATGAACTTGAAAAGGATGTGTTTTCCATGATTCGTACCGCTTTAGTTGGTTTTGGTATTGCCGGTGAACATTTACATGCTCCTTATTTACACGCACCTGATTATCAGTTAGTCGCTGTTCAGTCGAGTCGTCCGGAAGCCGTCGCTGCTTATGACGCGACGCTACCTGTTTATTCGACACTTGAAGCCCTGCTCGCTAAAGAACAGATCGATTTAGTCGTCATCGCGACAGCAAATGAACTACATTATCCCCTTGCGCGCCTCGCTTTGCTATCGGGCTGTGATGTACTCGTCGAGAAACCGTTCACTGTCACGCTTGAAGAAGCCGAAACGTTGACGGAACTAGCACGTGTACACGATCGGTTACTGACAGTTTATCATAATCGTCGGTATACGAAGGACTTTCGAACGCTGATGACCTTACTCGAATCCGGACGTCTCGGTACGCTCCAAACGTTCGAAGCGCATTATGATCGCTATCGTCCAGACGTTGAGGATCGTTGGCGCGAACAGGACGTACCCGGTGCTGGTCTCTTGTACGATCTTGGATCACACTTGATCGATCAAGCACTCGTCGCCTTCAACGCAGTACCAGATCGCGTCTTTTGTGATCAAACGATCCAACGGCAAGGTGGGATCGTTGATGACTATACACATTTGATTTTAGCATTCGGCACGCGACGCGCTATTTTGCACATCGGTTCCATCGTTCCGGCTGTTGGTCCTTCGCTAATGGTACACGGGACAAAGGCTAGCTATTTCGTCGATGAAGTCGATACGAAACGAGCGACGTATCAATTGGCTGAAGCAAACGGTCCCCTTGAAGACTTTCCTTTTGTCTCCGGGCAATTTGGGGATTATTATACAGATCTCGCCCCAGCCATTCGACAGCGAACAACACCACCTGTTTCCCCAAAACAGGCTGAACTCGTCATGAAAATCATTGATCGTGCTCAAAAGAGTGCAAAATCGGGTACATGGATAGAAGTAGACTAACTATCCATTCAGACGAACAGGGGGAAGACAAGATGTTTTCAAGTACGGAACGGACAGCTTGGTTAGAAGAGATGGGACAAGAACTTTTAGACGTGCTCGTCATCGGGGGCGGTATCACGGGAGCCGGTATTTTACTTGACGCACAAAGTCGAGGCATGCGGACAGGATTGATCGAGATGCAGGACTTCGCCGAAGGGACATCGAGCCGATCGACGAAACTCGTCCATGGTGGATTGCGTTATCTGAAGCAGTTCGAAATCAAACTTGTTGCCGAAGTCGGAAAAGAACGTGCCATCGTGTATGAGAACGCCCCACACGTGACGACGCCGGAGTGGATGATGCTTCCACTCGTCGAAGGCGGAACGTTCGGCAGCTTCTCGACATCGATCGGCTTACGCGTCTATGACCAGCTCGCAGGCGTCAAACGCAATGAACGCCGGACGATGCTCAGCAAAGAAGAAACATTACGTTACGAGCCACTATTACGTTCGGAACACTTAGTCGGTGGTGGTCGTTATGTCGAATATAAAACGGATGATGCCCGATTGACAGTCGAAGTCTTAAAGGCAGCCGTTGGTTACGGTGGACGTGCCGTCAACTATACGAAGGCTGAATCGCTCGTCTACCACAATGGAAAAGTTGTCGGTGTCGAAGTCCGTGACGTCTTAAGTGACAAAACGTATACGATTCGGGCAAAGAAAATCATCAATGCGACTGGTCCGTGGGTCGACGAACTACGAGAAAAAGATGGTTCGAAAGCTGGGAAATCACTCCACCTGACGAAAGGCATTCACCTCGTCATCGATCAAGCGCATTTCCCACTACAACAGGCCGTTTATTTCGACGTCCCAGATGGTCGGATGATCTTTGCGATTCCACGCGAAGGGAAAACCTATGTCGGAACGACTGATACGAACTATAAAGGAGATATTCTTGAGCCGGGTGTCACTGTGGAGGATCAGGACTATATCCTAGAGGCGACGAATCAAATGTTCAACGTCGAGCTACGACCTGAACACGTCGAATCGACATGGTCCGGACTTCGTCCACTCATTCATGAAGATGGAAAGGACCCGAGTGAACTGTCCCGAAAAGATGAAATCTTCGTCTCGAAATCTGGGCTGATGTCAATCGCTGGTGGGAAGTTGACCGGGTACCGGAAGATGGCAGAACGAATCATCGATATGGTCGCAGACCAATTCAAGACAGAAGAAAATCGGATTTACCTCGCTTCCCGGACGCACGATATCTTGCTTGGTGGTGGTCATCCACAAGGAAGTAAAGGATTTGCCCGCTACTTGAAGGAACAACAACCAAAAGGAGAAGCACTCGGATTGTCACCGAATGAGGCGACATGGCTCATCCAACGTTACGGTACGAACGTCGAACGTGTCTACGAGTTGATTCGGACACGTGGTGACGAGGCGGCTCGTTATCAATTACCGTTACATTGGTTCGGCGCCCTTCTATATGGATTAGAAGCTGAGCTCGTCATGCAACCCGGCGACTTCTTGAACCGTCGTGCCTCGGCCGTCTTCTTTGATTTCCCTCACGCTGAACAGTACGCAGATGGTGTTCTCGCCTTGATGCGTAGCGAACTCGGCTGGTCGGCAGAAGATGAAGCCAAAGCCAATGAAAGTATTCGTCGTGAATTTGATGCGGTCCGCGTCAAAGGACCGGTTCCACTTTCATAACATCAGAAGACCCGATCGCCTTCAGGCGACCGGGTCTTTTTGTGTGTTACTGTTCTTCTTTTGAAGCAGCGAGTTCAGCCGCTGGCATATTTCCGGGATGCAGGTTCGAACTCTTACGCGCAAAGGCGAAGTAGAGTACTAAACCAATCGCGAGCCAGATCACGAACGCGATCCATGTTTCGAGTTTCAAATTGAACATCAAGAAGAGACACGAAGCAATCGCTGCGATTGGCACATATGGCATACCAGGACATTTGAACGCACGCGGGAGATCCGGCTGTGTCTTGCGAAGAACCAAGACAGCAACAGAAATCAAGACGAATGCTGCCAGTGTACCCATGTTGACGAGGTTTGCGATGACATCGAGCGGAACGAATCCAGCAACGAGTGAGCTACCTAATCCAATCATCCACGTCGCCTTGAATGGTGTTTGGTACTTCGGATGTACTTCAGAGAACACTTTCGGGAACATTCCGTCACGCGAGATGGCGAATGCAAGGCGCACCATTCCGTAAGTCATGACGAGAATGACCGTTGTGATCCCGAGAATTGCACCAAGATCGATGAATCCGGCAACCCAGTTTTGCCCCGCCATTTGGATGGCGAGTGAGACCGGATGATCGACACCAGCAAATTGTTGGTAAGGTACGATCCCTGTCATGATGGCTGCAACGATGACGTATAAAATCGTACAGACAGCAAGTGAACCGATAATCCCGCGTGGTAAGTTCTTTTGTGGGTCGCGGACTTCTTCTGCTGCTGATGTAACAGCATCAAAACCGATGTACGCGAAGAAGACGATCGCGGCACCCGAGAAGACGCCTCCCCAACCGAATGGCGTAAATGGTGCCCAGTTCGTAGGTTCAACGTAGCCAACCCCTACGACGATGAAGAGAACAACAACTGCTAATTTGATGACGACCATGATGTTGTTGACACGTTTTGTTTCCTTGATCCCCATCGACAACAATGCCGTAATGGCAAAGAGGATTAAGAACGCTGGAAGGTTGAAGAATGTCTTCGCTCCTTCGATTGCTCCAGGAGCCGCTGAGAGCGCCGTCGGTATATGAATATTGAAGCCTGCGAGCAAGGACTGGAAGTATCCAGACCATCCGGCTGCAACAGCACTCGAGGCGAGTCCATATTCGAGGATCAAGTTCCAACCGATGATCCAAGCGAAGATCTCTCCCATCGTTGCATACGTGTACGTATAGACGGATCCACTGACCGGAATCGTTGATGCGAATTCAGCGTAAGCAAGAGCAGCTAGACCACAGGCGATGGCAGATAGAATGAATGATACGATAAGTCCTGGTCCTGCAGTCAATGCTCCTGTTCCCGTCAAAACGAAGATTCCGGTTCCGATGATGGCGCCAATTCCTAAAAACGTTAAATCCATCGCGCCAAGATTTCGAGCAAGTCCACTGTTTCGTTTACTTGCAGCAATCATAGCGGAAACATCTTTTTTCCGCGTCAAGCTCATGATGTACTTCCCCCTATGTCTCTTTTGATTTGTCCTACGGAGCGAGTCGTCCGTAAGAACTTAATCAAAAATTTACGAAGTTTTCTGATAAATTGATATAGGTCATTATACCTATTTCTATTTTGTTGAACGCTTTCATTCGTTAAACAAAAAAATCTGTACAAAAAAGATGGATATGTAACACATGTTACACACCCATCTAACAAGCCTCAGTTTATTAGGTTTTTAAATTATTTTTCGGGTCTTCATCCACTCTAAAAACACTTGGTAATCCAGCTTTGTTCGTGTCACGTAGGCTTCTGACCAACGCTCGATTTGCTCTAAAAAAGCGGTGTCCGAAACACCAATGGCTTGGATGATTTCAACATCCGCATGATGTGTCAAAATTTTTTCTTTAATCCCGGCGTCCTGATCCGCCCGCGCATGGATTTTCGCGGTAATTTGACCTTGAATACACAGCACGTTCTCAAGGTCTTCCTGACTTTTGATATGCTTTGCTTTTAGTTTTTTCTTATATGGGGAGCGCTCACGTACATAATATTCCTTTTTCCCAATCGTCAGGTAGCCAAGATATGGATCCTCATATGCCTGCATCGCTTTTTGAGATGTGATGATCCGGCGTCCTTGATGAACTGTTTCTGCTTCTGGACGATAGACGGGAAGGAACAACGAAGGGACAGAAGTTTGAGCTTGTTTCATCTCTAGAATCAAATCTTCTTCCCCTCCCTCCCCCTCAATCAAGATGTAATAGCGTTCAAGACCAATCGATGCCGTTCCACTGTCTAGTTTCCGGACGATATCCTTGATTGTATAGAACGCTTCGTCACGACGATCCTCTGCGTCAATCGTCTCGATATAGGAGGACCAAGCAGACTCAATCGCTATTCGCGTCGGATCATCTACCGCTTGCATATCCGGTAATGTACAAAAACGTCTCACGCCATCCACCAGTTCCGTCCGCTCTCCCATTAATTCCTCACGTTTCTTTTCTGCTTTTTTGATCAACTTCTTGATTGGTCCTTTCGTATTATCCCGCGTAAAACAGACATCACTCGGATCTTTTCCGAGAGCGTACTTTTTTAAATCGTGTAAGTATTCCAGAACATAATTTCGAATCGCAGGAGTCGGATCGTATCCTGCCTCTTCAGCGAACAACCGGACGGAGACCGCCATGCGAATCAAATCGTATAGATAAGATCCTAAGTACCCTTCATCAAAGTCATTGACGTCGTAGATGATATCTCCCTTCGCATTGCCATGGACACCGAAATTCTCAAAATGAAGATCTCCCTGAATCCACGTCGGTTTATCAAGAGGTGTATCAAAACCAAGGGGGATTCGCGTCACGTCATAATAAAACAGATGCGAACTCCCACGGAAAAAGCGAAACGGACTCAAGCTCATCTTGTCGTACTTTTCCTGACGTGCTTGCTCATCGAGCTGACGGATTTCGTGATCGTAGAAATCAAGCACCTTCGCAATCGTCATTTGTCGAATCTCTTCATATACAGGTCGAAACATTCGATTCTCTCCCTTCCATTTGAAAAAAAGAGCAGTCAAAACGAAATCGTTTGACTGCTCCTTACATGTTACTCGAAATGTTTTTTATATTCCCCATATCCTGCCGAATCAAGCTCTTCAAGCGGAATAAATCGTAATGCTGCTGAGTTGATACAATAGCGAAGACCACCAAGTTCTGTCGGACCATCATCGAAGATATGACCGAGGTGACTATCCGCATTCGCAGAACGCACTTCCGTCCGCGTCATCCCGTGACTCGTATCGAGTTCGACTTCCATCTTGTCTTCTGAGATGGGTTTAGCGAAGCTCGGCCAACCGCAGTTTGACTGGAACTTATCTTTTGATGTGAAGAGTGGTGTACCATCGACGATATCGACGTACAGTCCTGGACGTTCTTCATCCCAGTATTCGTTACGGAAAGCGGGTTCTGTCCCGTTCTCTTGTGTGACTTTATACTGAATTGGTGTCAGACGCTCTTTCAATTCTTTTTCCTTACCGTGGTCCTTCCACGCTTCTTTGATGAATTTCGCGCGACCTGAGCCGACACTATACATCTGATAACGGAACGGATTCTTTTTATAATAATCTTGGTGATATTCTTCGGCTGGCCAAAACGGCTTTTCTGGACGAATCTCTACCGCGACTGGACGCGAGAAGCGTCCTGATGCGTCAAGCGCTGCTTTCGAACGTTCAGCTGCTTCACGCTGTGCTTCATCGACATAAAAGATAGCCGGTTGGTATGATTCACCACGGTCATTGAATTGACCTCCACCATCTGTCGGATCGATTTGACGCCAGAAGATCTCGAGTAATTCTTCGTACGTAATGACGGACGGATCGTACGTGACTTCAACCGCCTCCAAGTGACCTGTCGTTTCCGAACAGACCTCTTTATAAGTCGGGTTCTCTGTATGACCACCGGTATATCCTGAAATGACCTGCTCTACCCCATCATATTTATGGAATGGCTTGACCATGCACCAGAAACAACCACCTGCAAATATTGCTTTTGCCATCTATCTTCCCCTCCTCTGTATGTGTCTATTTTACCGCGTTCAGAGAATGGACTCGACTTTCCTGCTCATTCAATCCTCTGGGTTCGCTTTTAGACGACGCATGACGAAGTAAATCGCCGCAAAGACAAGGAGAAGTCCTCCAAGCGAATACCAGATGTTATTCAAACGATAAATCATTTGGTATAAGGCTAGCGTCACAAGCAATAATGCGATCGGTAAGAAGGCACGCTTAAAGTGGTACCAGTAATTCACGAAGATCGCCTCCTGTTTTTCTTTCATCTTACTTGAAGCGACATCTAAAAAGCCACCTTCATTTGAAGGTGGCTCACTGATTATGATTGACGTGGATGTTCTGGGAAGTCCATCTCGTCATAACGAACGATTGACGTCCGGTTTTTGAATTTATGTCCTAACCAGAAAGCAAGGAATAATGGAATACCAACATACGTTGCGGCAATTCCGACCCAATCAATTTGATCAGCGAGGAATGCGGCATAGTTTTGACCGACGATGACGAGGAAACAAAGACCGAATGCGAACAGCGGACCGAACGGGAACGCTGGTGCAACATATGGTAAGTCTTTCAACGAGTGACCTTGTGCAACGAATCCTTTACGGAAACGATAGTGACTGATCGCAATCCCGAGCCATGCGATGAATCCTGTCATCCCGGAAGCATTGAGTAACCACAAGTAGACTTGTCCACCAAACATCGACGTCAAGAAACAGAGGGCACCGACTGCTCCTGTTGCGAGCAAAGCGTTACGCGGTACACCGTTTTTCGATACTTTTGCGAATAACTTCGGTGCATCCCCTTGACGCGCCAGTGTGTACAGCATCCGTGTCGAAGCATACATACCTGAGTTTCCGGCAGATAGAACAGACGTCAAGATGACGGCGTTCATGAGTGCTGCTGAGAACGCAAGACCTGCTTTTTCAAAGACGAGCGTAAACGGACTCACCGCTACGTCCGTAATGTCATTCGAAACCAAGTTCGGACTTGTATACGGAATGAGCATTCCGATGACAAAAATCGCGAAGACGTAGAAAAGCAAGATGCGCCAGAAGACTTGTTTGACTGCTTTTGGAACATTCTTTTTCGGATCTTCCGATTCACCCGCTGCAATCCCGACCAGTTCTGTACCTTGGAAACTGAATCCGGCAACGAGAATGATACCGATGACGGCAGGAATACCACCGACGAACGGCGCATCGCCAAGAGCAAAGTTTTTAAAGCCAACCGGTGGCTCCGATGTAAAGACACCGAAAATCATCGCAACACCGACGACTAAGAAGACGATGACGGTAACGACTTTAATCATCGCGAACCAATACTCCGCTTCTCCGAATCCTTTAACGGAGAAGTAGTTCAAGCCAATCATGAGTAAGAGGAACAAAGCACTGAAATAAAATCCAGGAACGTCCGGGAACCAATACGTCATGACGATTTGTGCTGCGACGAGCTCGACTGCGATCGTGACTGCCCAGTTGTACCAGTAGTTCCAGCCAAGTGCAAAGCCGAATGATGGATCGACGAATTTCGTTCCATATGTCGAGAAGGATCCGGCGACAGGCATGTACGCCGCCATTTCACCAAGACTTGTCATGAGGAAGTAGACCATCAGACCAACGATTGCATACGATAGGAGCGCCCCACCTGGTCCTGCTGCTGCGACGGAAGCACCGGACGCAATGAAGAGTCCTGTTCCGATTGCCCCACCGATGGCGATCATCGACATATGACGGGCTTGTAATCCACGTTTTAATCCTTCTGCTGTCGAATCTGTTGTTTGTTTTACATCTAGATTGTTCATTTCGTTCGCTTCTCTCTGTTTAGATTTTTTGAGAGGACACTTTTTGAATGAAAAAAACAAAAAGCGTCCTCATCTTCCAGATGGAAGATGAGAACGCAACATAATAAAATGGATGCGCCTCATTCTACCGTCGTGAAAGATAGCTCTCCACAAGTAAGTGATACCCGACTTGTGACAGTATTAGACCTATTCGATCTAATCCCAATCGATCATCTTCAAAGCGATGATTGATTTCGGCAATTCTTCCTTTCAGGTCACTTCATCTGTCGCTTGACGACATCCGTAACCGTACTCTTAAGAACTGCAACCTCCATCCCACTGGTTGAGTGAGAACTGAATTAAGTTAGTTATTACTACGCCATATTACACAAAACGCCACGAAATTGTCAATTGCCTTTTTCGAATCTGGGGTAGTAGATGGTAAAAATCCGATATGTTTAGTACACTAAATGGTAGAAGTCCACTGAGAGAAAGGATGCTGCTTGCATGCCACAGGAACGTGATTTGCTAACTTATCGACTCGAAGAACAAATGCGTGTCATTCTTCGTACCCTGCGACGTGAACTTAACCGGCTATTTGAAGGAACGGCGACCCGGAGTGAATTTTTCATCTTACGAAGCCTTTCTGAAAATGGGCCTCAGCGCCCGACGCTTCTCGCGGAACAATTTGAGCTCGCGACGAGTCAAGTCACTGCTTTAACGGATAAGCTGTATAAACAAGGATACGTCACACGGACACGTTCGACGGAAGATCGTCGTTCGATCGTCCTCGCTTTGACGGAGGACGGGGAACGTGCATTTCGAGATCTCGAAATCGTTCGGAAAAACTATTTACAAGATCGCTTCGGTACATTGACGGAAGAAGAGCTCGAAACGATGATTCGTGTCTTTGATAAAATTTTACAGACGATGGATGAGGATACTCTTACTTCATCTTCTTAAAAACGGTAGATTTTCTACCGTTTTTTCTATTTTGTCTAAAGATTTCTCTATGTCTAACCGTTATCTACTTGAGTATACTGGAAGTATATATATGGAAATCTGTTAGCTGGGGGAGTTGGGAGGATTTGTTGGCCATCATGAATCAATTCATCATTAACTTTTGTCTACTGTTCACAACGATTACTCTCTTGTTCTTACCGTTTCGGAATCAACCGCGTATTTCATTGAACTCCAAATGGAGCATTCGACTTATACTCGGAGCAGTCTCTGGTCTGATTGCGGTTTTATTGATGTTTAACGGGATTCAAATCGACGTCGCCCGTGTTGATTTACGTATCGTTCCTGTCGCAATCGCCATGCTGATCGGTGGTTTCCCAAGCGCCATCGTTGCTGGTGCAATGATCATCGGGACACGTTACTTTTTAACACCAGTTGATCAAATGGAAGGATTTTATTTATCGACGCTGATCATCGTCTTGTTCATCACGACGATTGGGATCATTCGTCGATTCATCCATGTCTCGATGCGTCATTTTCAGCTTATGGTGTTGGTCGGTATTCTCTATTCGTTGCCCGCCATCTACATCCTGACGAACAGCTGGTCGACATTCTTTAAAATCTCGATTGCGTACGTCTTCTTTAATTTATTAGCTGGCTTTGTCGCTTATCGATTACTGACGGAATTACGCCGTCACTTCGAAAACATCCAGTATCAGCAGAAACTCGCCATGACGGATGCTTTGACAGGGCTCGCCAATCGTCGTCGTCTGGATGACTCGCTTTCGCTTGTCGGTTCGACCGACCAAGGCTATTCGCTTGTACTCATCGATATCGATTTCTTCAAGCATGTCAATGATACATATGGTCATGATGCGGGCGATGATGTGTTACGCCAACTCGGCATGACTCTCGCTTCCTTAACGCGTCCAGACGACCTCGTCGGACGGTACGGTGGTGAAGAATTTTTAATCATCTTACCAAGTACTTCAGCGAAAGAAGCGCAAAAAATAGCAGAACTAGCTCGGCTGACGGTCGCACGTAACCTGTTCCCGACAGCAGATGTACCTGATCTGCAAATCACGATCTCACTTGGGATTTCCCATTCCAGTGGTTCGCATACGTCACTTGAAGCATTACAACAGGCAGATAAAGCGTTGTATTACTCAAAAGAAAGCGGACGGAACCGGAGTACGATCTATACGAAAGAACTTGCATTCCGACAAGCTTAAACTAATGGGACACTTCCGTAGGGGAGTGTCTTTTCTTTTACGTCTTCATTCCGTCTCTTTAGGAAAACCGATGCTTTCAACCGTTCCAAAGACAATCATCCGACTTAATTGTTCTGCCATGTATTCTGATGAATACGGTCGACCGTTTCGTAACCACGAAATCAACAATCCCAACTGTCCACCAATGACATAGTTTAATAATAAGTCCCGATCGACGAACGTAGCTTCTTCTGTGATTTGCGGTCGAAACACAATTCGATAATTCTCTTTCAATGTATCGAGAAAACGAGAGATGAACGTTTTGATCGGTCCTTGAACGAGCATCGTCTGATAGAATAATTCATTTTCTTCGATATGAATGAACAAACGAGCAAAATAGCGACTCACCTGCTCGACTGTCGGAAAGACAGTTCCTGTACCCGTGATCCGAATCGCTTGTTCAAGTGCCTTCATTTGCTCCTCAACGATTTGGTCGAGCAAATCATACTTATCCGTATAGTGTGCGTAGAAGGTTGAACGATTCACACCGGCTCCATCCGTCAGCATTTTGACAGTAATACTTGAAAAGCTGTGCGTCTTCAGTAAACGAAATAATTCCATTGTAATACGGTCACGTGACCGTTTTGGTCGGGGATCACGGCTCTCATTCATCCATATTTCACTCCTTTTTCATCATCTTTTCATTAATGAATCCGTTATCATCTATTTTTCCAACATTTTGTCGGAAATTGTCGGTTGTTTGTTAGCTAACGATCCATATAATTAACTATATTAATTACTCCTCCCCCCAGAGGAGTACTTTTTTTGAATCGATTGTACACAAGAAAGGATGCTAACACACCCATGAGTATGAAAAAATTATTGATCATCAATATCGTGACACTCATCGTTTTAATCGGTGGTGGTGTTGTCGGATACTACTATTACGATCAAGCAACGAGCTATGTCAAAACAGACAATGCGAAAATCGACGGTAAGATGATAACAGTTGCGAGCCCAAGCGCTGGTAAATTAACGGACTGGTCTGCGAAAACAGGCGAATCACTTGCCAGTGGGGCAACAGTCGGACACGTCATGACGGCACAAGCCGGACAAAAACCGACGGACTTCTCGGTTTCAATGCCCTCAAAAGCAACGATCGTTCAGTCGATGGCGACAAAGAACGGCTTCGTCGCAGCAGGTACACCTCTCGCCTATGGTTTTGACTTAAACGACCTTTGGGTCACAGCGAACATCGAAGAAACAGAAATCGATGAAATCAAAGTCGGACAAACAGTGGATGTCTATGTCGACAGCTACCCGGACACGACACTTTCTGGTGAAGTCGAGCAAATCGGTATGACGACGGCTTCCACGTTCTCAATGATGCCTTCTTCAAACGGAAACGCGAACTACACGAAAGTCGCACAAGTCATTCCTGTTAAAGTCTCACTCTCGCAAGAAAAATCACTCGACATTCGACCTGGTATGAATGTGACCGTCCGCATTCATAAGGATTAAGGAGGGACGTTCATGTCTACTACCTTCTTGTTCGGATACAGTGCGTTCACGATTCTGATCATCATCGGCGTCAACTGGATTGCCCGTCGAAGTCGCCCATCCGACGTAGCACTTGCGACGGACGGACCGACTCTTGAGGAATCCCTCGAGACGGAACCGACGATGACCGTGACACCACCAGTCGCAACACCTTCTAAACAGGTATCGACTGAAAACGTCAGTATTCCGAAAGTACTGACGGTCTTACTCATCGGTATGTTCATTGCTATTTTGAACCAAACGTTGATTAATGTCGCATTACCAGTTCTGATCAATGACTTCAACGTGTCGACGTCCACTGCCCAGTGGTTGACGACAGGCTTCATGCTCGTTAACGGGATTTTGATTCCGATCAGTGCCTTTTTGATGCGAAGCTATACGTTCCGCCAGCTGTTTCTCGCTTCAATGACACTGTTTTTCTTCGGATCGGTCATCTGTTCGATGGCAATGAACTTCCCGGTCATGATGATTGGTCGTGTCGTTCAGGCAGCGGGGGCTGGTATCTTGATGCCACTCGGATCAAACGTCTTCATGACATTATTCCCACCGCATAAGCGCGGTGCTGCCATGGGAATGCTCGGAATCGCGATGATTCTCGCTCCTGCTGTCGGACCTACGATCACGGGATATGTCATCCAAAACTATGACTGGCACGTCATGTTTTATGCGATGTCGTTCTTTGGATTAGTGACATTGTTACTCGGTACAGCCTGGTTCCGCCTGACGCAGCCACTCTCGAAACCTTCTTTCGACGCACTGGGCGTCTTATTTAGTACGATCGGATTCGGGAGTCTCCTTTACGGATTCAGTGAAGCCGGGAATGACGGCTGGGATAGCCCGATCGTCATCAGCACGATCGTCATCGGTTTAATCGGGATTGCTGCTTTTGCGATGCGTGAGCTGTCGATGGAAGATCCGATGTTGAATATTCGTGTGTTAAAGGTACCGGAATTTTCGTTCACCCTCTTCATCAATGTCATCGTCACGATGGCCTTGTTCGGCGGGATGTTACTTTTACCGATTTACCTTCAAAGCATTCGCGGTTTTTCACCGGTCGATTCAGGTCTGCTCCTTTTACCCGGATCACTGATCATGGGTATCACCGGACCGATTGCCGGTCGTTTATTTGACCGCTTCGGTATTCGTCCGCTTGCTATCTTCGGTTTGACGTTGATGACGTACGGAACATGGGAATTGACGCAATTAAACATGGATACGTCGTATTATTCCATCATGGGTATCTACATGCTTCGGTCATTCGGTATGGCATTTATCATGATGCCGATCATGACTGCTGGTATGAACGCTTTACCGATGAAGATGATCCCACACGGAAACGCGACCCAAAACACACTTCGTCAAGTCGCCGGCTCCATCGGAACGGCAATTCTCGTCACCGTCATGACCCGTCAAACGACGGCTCACTTGGCAGACGATGCGAATCAGTTCACGACGCTCGACCCGACGCTTTCGCAACATTTAAACGATCTTGGTCAACAGCTGGGTAGCTCCCAAGCTGCTTCGACGAGTTGGTTTACGATGCTGACGAAACAAGCGACGATCCAAGGGATCACCGATGCGTTCTGGATTGCGACCGTCTTATCTGCGCTTGCACTGATTCTGTCCTTCTTCTTGCACGGAAAAAAAGAACCGAATCTGGATTGATTGACGACAGACCAGTTGATGTCCTATCAGCTGGTCTTTTCTTATACTTTACGAAAAGTTCTTCTTTGCACTTCAGCCTTAAAATCGATACACTAGGGACAATGAGTTTCATATCTAAAGGAGATGCTTTATGGTTGCCTTTCTGCAATTTTATGCGTTCATCTTTGCTTGTTGTTTTGCTTGGCAAGTTGGTCGACCATCCCCTTGGTCACAAAAGATCGTTCGTGCCTTTTTAACAAGTGTCAACGGGCTCTTCGTATTCGCACGTGCCTCGATTTCAATCTTTTTATTAGTTGGACCACTATTACTCGTCACTTATCTTGTCTTCCCACGGTTAATCGCTTTTGAAAATGGTTTAGCGATGGTGATCAGCGTGCTCGTCATCGGACTGGTTGATCGTCTCGTCAGTCTCGTCGTCCTGCCACTCATGCGTTCCTTTTTCTTAAAACGTCAACGCGTCATGCCACAATCGGTGGAAATGGTGCTTTATACGATGGCAATGGCTGTCTTACTCTTCATTCAGCTTCATGCTGTTCCTGGCGTTCAAATTCATGTAGCGTTAACGATTTTCCTTGGTTTTACGATTTATTTCGCTCATTATCTATTTGCCCTATATCGGATTCGCCTCATGAAAAAGAAGCTAACGACCGTTGCTCAAGATCAAGACGAGGAACGAAAAGCCTCTTAAATACGAAAACGAAAGATGATTTCCTCTTGGGAATCGTCTTTTTGTTTTCTGATAAATAACGTTGACAATGATAATCGTTATCATTTATAGTGAAAAAGTACTCAGTGAGGAGATGAAACGGATGCATGCCCAACAAGTGATTGAAACACGCCGCTCGATCCGATCCTACACGGAACAACCGGTTCCGGTCGAATTGGTAGAAGCATTACTCGATACAGCGATTTATGCTCCGAATCATAAATTACGAGAGCCTTGGCGCTTTGTTCTCGCAATCGAAGACGGACAAACACGGTATGTCGATGCCTTAATGGAGTTACTGACGGCGCGTGGTCAATTCGAGACGAAAACGTCTGAACAACGTCAACAGGCTGAACAAAAATTACGGGAAGTCCCAGTTTACTTAACAGTACTTTGTCAGGTACAAGGGACACCGGATCAACAGCTAGAGGATACTCTCGCAACGGCTGCGATGATTCAAAATCTGCAGTTGGTAGCAACAGAACGAGGTCTTGGGTGTTGCTGGAAGAGCGGAAAACACTGGTTCACACCAGAGTATGCCTCACTCGTTGACGCTTCTGAAAACGAACGCGTTCTCGGCGTCATTCAAATCGGCTGGCCTGCCATCGTTCCACCTGTCAAACCGAGAACGTCCGCAAAGGACAAGTTGACGCACTTTTAAGAGGTGCGCATTCTGCGAGCTACCCCTGCTCGCGCCAATCAAGCCCCAATTCAAAAATAAAAACGTTCCGATGACGTCTCTCTCCCCAAACGGAGACGCAATCGGAACGTTTTTCTGTTAGAGAAACCCTTCATGATTGACAGGTGATTTAGCTTGAATCTAAGATTATGAAGGTGAAACAAATAACCGCTTACAGAAAGCGGGTCGAAAGAAGGGGTCCCCTTGCACGCGGATCAACGAAAAAAATTAACGGTCCTCATGATCAACATGTTCATTGCGGTCGGGAGCTTCGGGATCATCATTCCGATTCTACCCGCTTACTTAGCATCGATTGGACAGGGTGGAACGGCGGCTGGATTAATGATCGCCATCTTTGCCGGAGCACAACTCGTCATGTCACCGATTGCCGGAAAATGGGCGGACCAATACGGTCGTCGCAAGATGATCATCTATGGATTGATCGGCTTGACGCTCTCGATGTTCGTCTTCTACTTCTCCAATTCCGTCACGGTCCTCTACATCTCGCGCGCAATCGGTGGTGCCGGTGCTGCACTCCTGATTCCCGCAATTTTTGCTTACGTCGCGGACATCACGACGATGGATCAGCGCGCAAAAGGAAACAGTTACGTCTCAGCTGCGATGTCACTCGGAATCGTCATCGGTCCTGGAATTGGTGGATTCCTTGCCGAATACGACTTAAAATTGCCACTACTCGTCTCAGCGATCGTCTCAGGGGCAGCCGTCTTGTTCAGCGTCCTGTTACTTCAAGAAAGCGAAAAACACGATGCGACAGCGATGGCACCAGACGAAGGGTCGATGCTTCGAAAACTCGGCACGTCGTTTAAGAAACCGTACTTCGTACCGCTCGTCATTACACTCGTCATGAGCTTCGGTCTCATGGCATACGAATCAGTACTTGGTCTATTCGTCGATGACCAATTCGGTGCTTCACCGAAGGACATCGCGATCATGGTAACGTCGACCGGTATCATCAGCGTCATTGCTCAAATCTTCATCGTCGATAAGCTGTCACGTAGTCTCGGAGAAGGAAAGGTCTTGAACCTATTCCTGTTCATCGCAGCACTCGGTTTCCTGTTGTCATTATTGACATCAAGTTACGGTGGATTCTTTGCGATTACCCTCGTCATCTTCCTTGCGACATCGATTTTACGTCCCGTCTTGAATACGATGATTTCAAAGCTCGCTGGTAATGAGCAAGGCTTTGCTATGGGAATGAACAACGCCTACATGAGCATCGGGAACGTACTCGGACCGACGCTTGCAGGTGTCCTGTATGACGTCAACATTCTCTATCCGTTTGCACTCGGTCTGATTTTCCTCGTCGTGACGTTCATCGGATCGTTCATCTGGCAGAAACGTCAATCGCGTTTAATTAAAAAAGTCGAACAAACTTCTTAACGTCAAAAAAGTAATGCGTTCCCGATTTTTTATTCGGAAGCGCATTGCTTTTTCATTCATTCATTGCTTTTAAATCACCTGTTCCAAAGTCAGCATCAAAAGCACGACACCAAATGACGACACGGCTATGTTTCGTCAAATCGACGTCTTTTGGAATCATATAGTTCTGATTTCCTTGATTTCCTTTTAAGGTGCCGAGACGAATGCCGTCTGCTGTATCTTCACCGGGCTCGATCAAGTACACAAACAAATCCGGACCATTCGTCGTTTGAAAATCTTCAAAACGTAGATACAACGTATCGTCTACAGTTAGCGTCTTGATGTTCCCTGATGTTTTGTAATTTTTTTCACCGTCCATGAATTGGCCTGATAATTCAGCTTCCGTTTCTTCAGGAGAAGGTTGTGACGTTTCGGAGTTGTTTTCCTCCTCCTTTTGTTCCACTGTTGAAGAACCTGGCGGCAGTCCTTCATCGACTGATTCATTCAAAAAAAGAGGTGATGCGAGCCACCAAACTAAAGCCAGTACGCAAACAATGACGATTCCGACGATAATTTTCGATCCTGTTCGCACCGTCTCCACTCCATTCCTCCATTGAGAGAAAGCATGACTTCCGTTTAACCGTATTGTTTTTGATGTTCCCGTTTTAATGCCAAATACTCTTCATCCGCCCGGATCAAATCCCATTTTTCTTGGAAGATGGCCGCAGATTTTGCTTTTTCTTCGTCAATCTCGCGCGTGTGTAATTCTTTGGTCTCTTTATCTTTATATTTACGCCCACCCTTGTAGTTCGCGTAACGTCGTGCGCGCGTATGTCCCATCTGAATGAACTTCCGCGCCATATCCATGCCGACGAAGTCTCCGTCTTCTTTATAAGCTAAATACATCTCATAAATTTTCTCAGACGATTCCTTCGCGATGTCCGGCGTCTTAAAACGCCAATGCGGCAAAATCTCACTTTTATAAGGTTCGACGAGTAAGACCCCTTGCTCCCCGCGTCCAACCCGGTACTTTTCCGGCTCCTTACGAAAATCCGTCGTCTTGAAATCGAGATCGTAATCAAACGGCATCCCGGTCACGCTCCCTTCTACTTCGAAACGTTCCCTTCCCGTCCGTTCATCAATCCTCGATCCGGTAGAGCCCTTGCGTATAAATCGTCGCTAAGACGTGCGCAATCTCTTCGATCGTCGCTGTCGCCTCTTCACGGACGACTTCGAATAAATACATCTCATTCGCAAAGAACCAACCACGGGCGACGAGTTTCGAGTCGACATCCTGCCGCGCAAGTCCTGTCTCCTGCGCATACTGGATATCCTGACTGATCCGATCAATGAACCGTTCCCGAATCGCTTTCCATTTTGCACGGACGATGTAAGACACGCCGATTGCTTGCTCGACAATCCGTAGTATCGCTCGTTCTTCTTCCGCGAGACGTAAGAAATCCGTCGCTTGCGTCACGATGCGTTCCTTTGCCTCTAGCGGCGTCGTCGGTTCGAATGTTCGTTCCGCGATCGCGTGGAAGCGGCTCATGACATCTTCCATCAGGACGACGAGCAGCTCATCTTTCCCTTCGAAATGGACATAGGCTGTTCCGTAGCCGACGCCAGCTTGTTTGATTACTTGTGAAATCGTTGCCGTTTGAAACCCTTGTTCTAAGAAGACGTCACGTGCCGCACTCAACAGTTTCTCGCGTGTCCGCACCGTGCGCAGATGACGTTTATCGATTTTTTCTGGTTGAGAAGATGACATGTCCTTCACTCCTTTTGTTTTCTCTATTCGATAATATTGACACAATGTCAATTTGTTTGCTACGCTTTTGTCAAAATTGATTGAGCATTCATTTGAGGAGGATGACATATGACACTGCAAGCAAAACGGACCGATGCTGTTGCTCGGGATGAGCAAGATACACTCGCCGCCTATCGTGATGAGTTTTATCTGCAACCGGGTAGTATCTATATGGACGGAAACTCGCTCGGCTTATTGTCGAAGCGTGCCGAGAAGACGTTGCTCGAGTCGCTATCAGACTGGAAAGAACTCGGGATCGATGGCTGGATGAAAGGACGTCATCCTTGGTTCGAATTATCGGAACGTCTCGCTGCTCTCAACGCTCCGCTCGTCGGCGCACAAGCAGAAGAAGTCATGGTCACTGGTTCGACGACCGTCAATCTCCATCAACTCGTCGCGACATTCTTCCAACCAACGGAAGGTCGAGACAAGATTTTAGCGGACGCGCTGACGTTCCCGTCAGACATCTATGCCCTTCAAAGCCAACTTCGCTTACGTGGCCTGGACCCGGAGACACACCTCATCCAAGTACCGAGTCGGGATGGTCGCTTTTTAGAAGAAGATGATATCATCGCCGCGATGACGGATGATATCGCGTTGATCGTCTTGCCGGCCGTGCTTTATCGAAGTGGACAAATTCTCGATATGGAGCGTTTGACGAAAGCGGCACACGACCGCGGCATCCTGATTGGTTTTGATGGTTGTCATTCCGTCGGAGCCGTTCCCCACGCGTTCCATGACTGGGGTGTCGACTTTGCCTACTGGTGTAATTACAAACACTTGAACGGTGGTCCTGGAACAGTTGGTGGATTATTCGTCCACGAACGTCATTTCGGAACGTTGCCTGGTTTGACAGGCTGGTTCGGTTCACGGAAGGATAAGCAGTTCGATATGGATCATACGATGACACCGGCGGCGCATGCCGGTGCTTTCCAAATCGGGACACCACACGTCTTAAGTCTCGCTCCACAAATCGGTGCATTAGAGATGTTTGACGAAGTCGGTATCGAAGCCGTTCGGACAAAATCACTCGCGTTGACGCAGTACATGATGGAACTCGTCGAGCAGGAACTCACACCGTACGGTTTCGTCATCGGAAATCCGATCGATGATAAACGCCGCGGGGCGCATCTCAGCCTCGAGCACCCGGAAGCAGCACGGATCTGTAAAGCACTCAAGGAAAATCGGATTATCCCCGATTTCCGGGCGCCAAACATCGTCCGTCTAGCACCCGTCGCGCTCTATAATACGTTCACCGATGTCTATGACGTCGTCGCGACACTCAAACGAATCATGAAAGATAAAGAATACGAACGTTTCGCGAATGAACGCGAAGTCGTTGCTTAAGGAGTACACCATGGAACAACCTACTGAACTACGGCGTGAACTCAAGACACGCCAACTCACGATGATTGCAATGGGCTGTGCGATCGGTACCGGTCTTTTCCTCGGAAGTGGACTTGCGATCGGGCTTGCTGGTCCGAGCGTTCTGATCAGTTATGCGGTCGGCGCCTTCATCGTCCTACTTTTAATGGGCTGTCTGGCTGAAATGACAGTCGCCCATCCGACATCCGGCTCGTTCGGGACGATTGCAGAGCGTTATATTAGTCCCTACGCTGGTTTCCTCGTCCGCTATTCGTACTGGATTGCAAACGTCCTAGCGATTGGTGTTGAAGTCAGTGCGATTGCGATCTATATGAAATACTGGTTCCCGGACGTTCCCGGATTCGTCTGGATTCTCGTATTCGCTGCCGCGTTGATTTACATCAACGCAACGACAGTCAACACGTTCGCGACCTTCGAATACTGGTTCTCGGTCATTAAGATCAGTGCCATCTTGCTATTCATCCTGCTTGGTGCCTACTTGGTCATCGGTAGTCCAAGTCCTGAGATTGGTCCACAAAACTTCACGAATGACGGTGGCTTCATGCCGTTCGGTTTCTCAGGTCTCTGGATCGCGATTTTCATCTCCCTGTTCAGCTTCCTCGGAACGGAATTGATTGCCGTAACCGCTGGTGAAGCGAAGGATCCAGATGTCGCCGTACCGAAAGCATTAAAAGCGACAGTATTCCGTCTCTCGACGTTTTATGTCATCACGATTGCTTTGATGTTGATGATCGTCCCGTGGCAACAAGCAGGCGGTGTCGATCAAAGTCCCTTCGTTAAAGTAATGGAGATGCTATCGATTCCGTATGCAGGAGGCATTATGAACTTCATCATCCTGACGGCAGCACTGTCTGCGATGAACAGTCAACTGTATGCTTCGACACGGATGATGTATTCGTTATCGAAGGCAACATATGCGCCGAAAGTGTTTGGTCGTTTAAACCATAGAGGCGTGCCACTCTTCGCACTCGCCGTATCAACGATCGGGATTTTCCTTGCTGCGATCATCAGCAGTCAGTCGAGCGTCTCTTATCCGTTCATGATGGGGATTTCGATGTTCGGGGCAATTTTCACGTGGTTCATGATTTTCATCTCCCACCTCTACTTCCGTAAAGCGTGGGAACGCGAAGGCGGACGGACGTTACCGGTCCGGATGATGGGCTATCCGTATCTGACAGCTCTCGGTGCGTTGCTATTATTCGCACTCGTCCTGACGACGTGGTTCACGGATTTCCAAATCGTCTTGAAGTTTGGTGTACCGTGGTTAGTGTTCTTATCGATCGCCTATTTCTTCTGGAAACGGGCGCATCCGGAACAACCACAGACCGCTGAAAAACGAAAACTGAATTAACTCGATAAAGGGGATGAATGGGAATGACAAAGACAGATCCTACGTCTATTGAAGCATCGATTCAAACGGATTTTAAGAAAGATATGTCCTACGGGGATTATTTGCAACTAGATCCATTGCTTACGAGTCAACATCGCTTATCTGGGCATCATGACGAGATGCTGTTCATCATCATTCATCAAACGAGCGAACTATGGATGAAGCTGATCCTGCATGAGATGCGTGCGGCGACTCAAGCGGTCGCAAACGATGATCTCGAATCATCCTTTAAGATGCTCGCACGCATCTCAAAGATTCAGCACCAATTGATTCAGTCGTGGAATGTTTTGTCGACCTTGACTCCTGCCGAGTATTTAGAATTCCGCGATTCACTCGGTCACTCATCTGGGTTCCAGTCCTATCAAAACCGACAAATCGAATTTGCGCTCGGCTTCAAGAACGAGCAGATGCTAAAAGTGTATGCGCATGACGAAACACTCTATCCGATGATACTCGAAGACCTGAAGACACCAAGCATCTACGACGAAACGGTCCGAGCGATGGCGCGACATGGTCTACCAATCGACGAGTCTGTCCTCGAACGTGATGTCACGCAAGACTGGACGCCGAATGCAAGTGTCGAAGCAGCTTGGGCGACCGTCTATCGTGATGTTGAACAATACTGGGATTTGTATGAACTCGGTGAAAAACTACTCGATATCGGGAGCCAGCAGCAGATGTGGCGCTTTAACCATATGAGTACCGTCGAACGGATCATCGGACAAAAGCCAGGAACGGGCGGTTCTTCTGGCGTCAGTTATCTACGACGTGTGCTCGACCACCGATTCTTCCCGGAACTGTGGTCAGTCCGCACGACATTATGAGGAGGATGAAGCGATGACACGATGGATTGATGTTTCACAACCACTTGATCGCCACGTCACGACGTGGCCGGGAGATACACCGTTTGACGCGATATTGACATGGAATAAGGCAGACACCGGTTCCGTCAACGTCGGAAAGGTAACGATGAGTCTGCATACTGGCACTCATGTCGACGCGCCGTTTCATTTTGACGATGCCGGACAAAAAATCATCGACCTTGATCCGGATCTCTACATCGGACATGCGCGCGTCATTTACTTACCAGGTCGTACAGAAATAACAGCCGCTGATTTAGATGGCTTTGAGCTAAATGACGTCCAGCGCTTGATCATCAAAACGGATGGCTGGATCGACAAATCAACGTTCCCAGAAACGATTCCCGTCTTGACGCCAAGTCTTGCTGAACGTCTCGGGGAACTCGGGATTTCGCTGATTGGTCTCGACTTACCAAGCGTCGATGCGATCGATAGCAAGGAAATGCCGGCCCATCACGCACTGGCGCAGCATGGAGTCCATATCCTCGAAGGACTCGTCCTGGATGCGATCACGCCTGGTGATTACCACCTCAACGCCGTCCCACTTCCGCTCGTCGACGGCGACGGTAGTCCTGTTCGTGCCTTACTTCGTCCATACTAAAAAATCCGTACAGCAGAGCATCTGCTGTACGGATTTTTTGTTACTTAGGTAGTGGTTCGAACAAACTCGCTTCAATTTGACGAACGACATGTCCGAGAACCGCAAGCGATTGATCGACCTCGAATCCTTGATCCAAGGAATGATTGGCTCCTTCCATGACATCAATCGTCAGTTGCGAGGTGTGACACGTTTCAAGTGCCACTTCATCATAAAACTTATCGGCTGTCCCGATGACGAGGAGTCCAGCTTGCGACGAGGTGGCGATTTGTTCGGCCACTTCAGTCAGGACGGGTGTTAAGAAGACAAAGCGTGCTGTCTGTAGATTCGGCTTAGCAAGTAATGCCGCTAAAGGAATCGTTCCTAGTGACTTCGCAATAAACTGGACGTTTTCGTATGTATGTGTCGCAAGCACTTCTGAGACGACAGCGTCGACCCGGCGTGTCATGCAAGCATTCGATTCAGCGTCTGACATCGAAAATAGCTCTTCTGTCACATAGTGAATACAGATGACATCGATGTCTCGAGCTAGTAGCGCCATCCGGCTGTAGTAAAAGTAAGGATGGTCGTATAGGTACGATGCTCCCGAGATCAAGAAGCAGACCTGTTTGGACCCCATTTGAAAATGATCATATGAAACGGTCGTCTGATCGACGACGATGGATGATTGTTCGATATGCATGAAATCCCTCCACGTTTTTTCTAGACTTTACCATTTCAAAAGTAGACTGTCATGTCTTTTTCGGCTCTCGCTTATAAACTAAAAAAGGCGATGCACCACATTTGGTCACCGCCAATCCTATATCTTTATCCAATCGGAGCAAAAACGGACTGTTCGACTTGTTTTAATTCATAGAACGCCCCTTGTCGCGCCATCAATTCGGCATACGTTCCGACTTCGATGACTTGACCTTGATCCATGACGATGATTTGATCCATCGCTTCAAGACCTGCTAACCGGTGGCTAACAAGGACAAGTGTCGCGTCCGCTGCCCGTGCGAACAGTCGATCGAGAATCATCTGTTCCGTCAAAGCATCGACGGAAGACGTTGGTTCGTCAAGCAAGTAAAGCGACGCTTCCCGCAAAAGCACACGCGCAATTGCTAAGCGTTGTTTTTCTCCTCCAGACAAGTTCTCGCCTTTTTCAAATACACGATCGTTTAATTCGAACGTCGTTAACCCAACATCATCGAGCGCTTGACGCATCGCCTCGTCCGTCGCTGCTTCGTTTGCGAGCAATAGATTATCGCGAAGCGTTCCATAAAAGTAATGATTCTGTTGCAAGACAACATTTGCGTGTTGCCACAGTCCTTCCGGATCAACCGTCCGACTCTCTTGACCAGCAATCGTTAATCCGTCCGTCGGATACATCCGTAACATCAATTGAAGTAACGTTGATTTCCCGGAACCACTCGCCCCGACGATTGCCGTCTTCTTGCCGGCAGGAATCGAGACGGTAACGTCACGTAAGACCGGGCGAGGTGCATCAGGGAACGTGAACGTCAATGCATTCGTTTCAAAGGATGGTGCCTGATCGAGAACGAACGTGTCATAGATTGGCTCCTCTTGCTCGGTCACGACTTCATCGAGTCGTTTCGCAGCATGGCGGCTATCTTCAAAGAAGCCTGGTAAAATCGCCATCGGTGCGGCGTTTTCAAAAACGGTCAGCGATGTCATGACGAGTAAAGCGAGGAAGACCCCTTCGAGTTGTCCACTCGCGACGAGATAGGCACCGACACCCAGAACGAGCCAAGAGATGATTAGCGTCACCATCGTATTCAAAGCAAGGTTCGAGACGGCATGTAACCCATTACGCTTTTCTTCCTCGACATACCGTTTCGCGACGGCATTCAAGTCCTGTTCTTTTTGATCCAGTTGCTGGTAAATCTTTAAGTCACGATAGCCTTGGAACAACTCTGTCACTTCTGTCGACAAGTCACCACGGCGGACACGAACTGAACGTGCGAAACGTTGTTCGCGGTACGCGAACCAACCTGGAATCAAAAAGCCGGTCAGAATCAGACCAAGCAATAACAGTCCGGCAATCGTCCACGAGAAGAAACTGACGAAAAAGATCGTACAGAAGAAGACCAGCAACAAGACGATTGGTGGATAAAGAACACGTAAAAACGTATTTTGCAGACTCTCGACGTCCCCGACGATTCGGGCAAGTAAATCCCCACTCCGGTATTTGCCGAAAATTCCTGGCGCGAGCGGCTCGAGTCTCCGGTAGAACGACGTCCGGATATCACTGAGGATCGTAAACGTCGCCCGGTGCGAATAATAACGTTCCGCATACCGACTGACGGCACGCGTCAGACTCGAGATTTTTTGCAGCGCAATCAAGACGGCAAGCGTCTGGATCGGTGGCAACAAGGCTGCCTTTGAAATCAGGTATCCACTTGCTGCGAATAAACCGACCGCTGTCACTCCGGCGAGGACACCGAAGAAGATCGACCAGGCGATATCGCGTTTTTGATGCACCATCAACCGAAAAACTCCTAGTAGTTCCTTCATCGTGTTTCCTCCCCTCTCTGGACGCTGCGCATCCGAGCATATTCCGAATCACGTCCAAGCAGTTCATCGTGAGTGCCACGATCGACGATTCGTCCGCCATCGAGGACGACGATTTGATCTGAGCGCTCGATCGTATGCAGGCGGTGTGCGACAGTAATGACTGTCGCTGCTTGTCCAAGCTGTTCGATCGCTTGTTGAAGCAATCGCTCCGTTTTGACGTCGAGTCCTGTCGTCGGTTCATCAAAGACGATGACGTTCGGTCGTTTCAAGAACGCTCGTGCCAACGCAACGCGCTGTTTCTCGCCACCTGATAGACCACGTCCACCTTCTCCGATCACCGTGTCAATCCCTTCAGGTAACGTCGCAATCAACTCCTCGAGTCCTGCCGCCTGCGCCGCCTCAAAAATCTCTTCCGGCGTCGCTTGACGGAGTTCACCGATCGCAATGTTTTCTGCCAGCGTTCCGGCATACAGATACGGATGCTGCGAGATGTAGCTCAACTGACGGAACCAGCTCGCTTCCTCCACCTGACTGCGATTAATCCCGTCGAGCAGAATCCGTCCTTCTTTTGGATCCGCGAGTCCGGCAATCAACTGTAAGACAGTCGACTTACCGGCACCACTGCGACCAATCAACGCCACCTTTTGATACGGTTCAATCGCAAGTGTCACGTCTTGTAAGGCAAAACGTCCTTCTTGATACGTAAAATCAACTTCATCCAAAACGATTCGTGGTGGACGGTTCATCGCAAGTTCTGATTGACCAAAGGCAACAGGACGATCGTCTGCCGTTAGTTCGGTTGCAATCTGTTTCGCTGCCGCGACACTACCGCGTCCTGTATGGAAGGCAGCACCCATCTCTTTTAAGGCAAGATAGTACTCTGGTGCTAATACGAGCATCAGGAATGCCGGGATGAAGGTGATGCTTTGGAACAGAATCAAGCGTAGACTGACTTCAAGTGCGATCATTCCCATGCTGAGCATCGAGATGAACTCAAGCATCAACGACGACAAGAAGGCGAGCTTCAAGACCGTTAACGTCGCATCCCGGAAATCAAGACTACTTTTTTCGATGACGTCACGTTGTCGTTTCGCACGACCAAATAACTTCAAGGTCGTCAGTCCTTGCAACGTATCAAGGAACGTTCCCGAGAATGCCGTCATCTTCTCGAGTTGAGCATCCGCCCGCTTTTGCGTCATGATGCCGATGATGATGTAGAACAACGGAATGAACGGTGCCGTGATCATCATGACGAGACCAGTGATCCAGTCATAGCTGAATGCCGCGATCAAGACCATCAAGGGAACGATCGTCGTCTGGACGACTTTCGGCAAGTATTGACTATAATAGCTGTCCATCTCGTCTACAGCGTCGAGCAAAACACTGACCTTCTGTCCCGCTTGCCCTTGTAGCATCATCTCGACCGAACGACCTGTGTATTTCGCGACGAGTGCTTCCCGAAGCGCCTGCTTCATGTGTGCCGATAACGTCGTACCGAGACGACCGTTCCAATACGTCACGGCGACCCGGAGCAACAGCATCCCGAGGACGACGAGTAGTAACGGAATGACGGCTTCAAACGGTTGTTCCTTCAGGAAAATCCGATCGACCGTCAACACGATACCATACGATTGACCGACGACCGCAACCCCCATCAGGAAAGCTGCCATGATGAATTGAATGAGAATACTACGTGGAATCTGAACGATTCCTTTTAATGGATTCATATACAAACGTCCTTTCACAAAGTGTGAACGACTTTTAGTGAATATTTTCACATATCGTACATTTAGTATACCGAATCCGGAACGGGGATGCCATGCAGATGCTGTCGAAAAGGTGTGACGGTTTTGTGAGAGCATATGACTCGACAATTCTTTCGAATAAAACTATTATGGATATATATTATCCACGTTTAACGAAAGGAGATTTCTCATGCAAATGAAAACCGGGGTCGAGCAATCCGTCTATGCGATGTTGCTTTTGACCTTCCTTCCGGATCGCGCTGTGTTGCCCGGTGAATTCATCAGCCAGCAACTCGGTGCCTCGCCGACTTATTTTCAAAAGCTCTTACGAAAACTCGTCCAGGCGGATCTATTGTATTCCGTACCCGGTGTCAAAGGTGGCTTTCGCTTACGACGTCCGGCAGAGGAAATTCAAATCTTTGACGTCTATCAAGCGATCGAGGGCAAACAAACGTTGTATGCGTCAAGCGGTGTCTTCGAGGATTTGATGGGAATTCAAGAACAGGAAATCGGTCTACTCTCGAATCTGATGACAGAGGCGGAAGAGGCGTGGCAATCGACGTTGAAGCGCGAATCGATCGGCTCGATCCGTCAAGCGATTGATGCCTCCTGTCCACCGGAGCATTTAGAACGATTGCATGCGTTAATCACAGACCGGATGATGACACTTTAATGTACAGAAAGAGGTTTTTACTATGGTATTGAATCGTTATTTCGACTTATTCGACGCGTCACGCACAGACGCACAAGCTTTCGAGGATCTCGTTTCCTTATTCACGACAGACATCACGTTCGTCCTGAACGGACAACCAAAGCACGGCATCGACGCCTGGAAACAGTTCGTCCGTCATGTGTTTACGGCGAATCAAGACATTAAGCACATGTACGCAGGCTGGGAAGAAACAACACCAGGAACATATGAAACACGCTGGGCAGTTTGCGGAAAACGGGCAGACGGTAGTGTCTTCACGCAAGACGGAAAAGATATCGCACGTCTCGATGACAACGGACGGATCGCTTATCTGGAGAACGTTCCAGATGATCCGACGATGTTCCGTTCATAAGATGGATTTTAAATAACGAAAACCTGTGTTCCGCGCAAGCAGAACACAGGTTTTTTGGTATTTAGCGCTTCATTACGAGTCGTTTCAACAAATAGCCTGTGATGACAAGTAATGATGCAATGGCGAAATAGACCATGTAGACCAACAAGTCTGGCGCAAATCGTGACACGATGTACGTCAATCCGACGACAGCCGTATAGAACAATAGAAATAGACTGATGTGCTTCAACTTCGACACTCCCCTTTGAATCCTTCCCTCTTCTTTACGGAAATGACTGGAAGATGTTTCAAAGGACTGTCGTTGCTTCGTTTTATAGATTCTTCGCTTTGAATGTATCTCCGCCTTCGATCGTGCCGTTATCAAAGCCTTTTTGGAACCAACGTTCTCGTTGCGCCGATGTGCCGTGGGTGAAACTCTCCGGTACGACATATCCTTGTCCCTTCTCTTGTAACGTATCATCCCCGACAGCATTCGCTGCCGTCAACGCTTCTTCAAGATCGCCTTCTTCGAGCAAGTTTTCGCCTTGCGCATGATGCGCCCAGACGCCGGCATAATAATCGGCCTGTAGTTCGAATCGAACGAGGTACTTGTTGAACTTCTCCTCACTCATTTGCTCTCGAAGGGGCATGATCTCATCAGACTTTCCGAGTAACGTCTGGACGTGGTGTCCGACCTCGTGCGCAATGACATAAGCCATCGCAAAATCGCCCGGTGCCCCGTACTTCGTCTGTAGTTCGTCATAAAAGCTTAAATCGATGTATAATTTCTGATCACCGGGACAATAAAAGGGACCGACGGACTTCCCTGCTTGTCCGCAAGCCGAACTGACTTGATCCGTATATAAGACGAGCTTCGGTTCTTTATAGGTCTTACCATCTTCTTTGAATTCCTTCGTCCAGACCCGTTCCGTATCCGCTAAAACGACGGAGACGAAGTCCGCTGCTTCTTTTTCCTGTGCTGTTTCTTCGTACGTCGTATTTTGCTGATCCTCACCGGTTAAGTCTCCGAGTAACTCAGCTGGATTACCGCCCATCAAGGTGATGACGATCAGCAGGATGATTCCGACACCACCACCGATGCCGGCGATTCCTTTCCCACCCATTCCTCGCCGATCCTCAACGTTTGAACTCCGTTCTCTTCCCTTCCATTTCATGCGCTTTCCTCCTACTCGTTTCGTTGTAGGTCTTTACCCGAAAGCATTCGTCCGTAACGCTCCGTCTTAGGATGGACGTTCCTTCTCGTATTCATTGCTAAAATAAGTACATCCATTTCTAGGAATATCGCCCTCCTGTAGAGAAGAAGTTCAGCACGGATTTTCGCAGAAAGGAGTTGTCCGATGCACTCGTTCCGTCAACACCTCAAGAACTTCATGCATACGTACCGTAAGGACATCCTTGTCCTATCTGGTATGTTTGTATTCATCCTAATTTATAGCTTTCCGTTGTTTCGTTCCGGTATGGTGACGTTTAGCGATCTATCCTTCGGACTGTCCTCCCATCGCTACTTAGAAGAAATTTATGGGGCTTGGAACAACCGCTGGAGCACGACGACGCTTCTGAATGTCGCACGATTGCTCTACATCCTACCGTTTTATGTACTCAGTCTATTGTTTGGCTCATCCGGTCCCGTCTTGATCAAGTCATTCATCATCGGACTGTTGACGATCTCTGCTTTATCGATGTTCGCTTTTACGAAACGGCTCCACTCGGTTTATGTCTCGAAGCACTTTTCTTATCTCTCACTGATTGCCTTTGCGATTGCCGCGTTGTTTTATGCCTTGAACCCGTGGGTGATTACGCGGATTCAACATATCTATTTATTATGTGGCTATTCCGTCTTCCCTTACGCTTTGATGTTGTTCTTCAACATCTTCGACCCGAAGTTTCGGGAACAGCTCGATCCTGGTTTCCGTTTGTCTGATCGATTGAGTCGACGGACATGGATTGATATCACCGGACTATCGATCGTCTTTGCCTTCATGGCGGCGGGGATCCATTATTTCTTCTTCTCGCTGATCTATATGGGAATCATGGTCGGACTCATTTTCTTAAAGACAAGTTGGACCCTTCGCAAAGAACGGATTTGGTCGTCGTTACTGTGGTTTTATGTTCGGGCGACTTGTGCGTTTGGTCTCGTTTTTCTACTATTCAATGGATATTGGTTCTTGATGTACGTCGGCTCGATCCTGACTGGATCACAAGCTTCACAACACAATATCAATGTCTCTGATACGTTGATGTTGTTCAGCCGACACTCGAGCTGGACGAACGTTTTATTTTTAACGAGCTACTGGTGGCCGATGTTTGATTTGACGACGTTACCGCTGACGTTTTGGATTGGTGGTGCGATTACACTTTTACTCATCTTGCTAGGAGCCGTCGTCGCGTATCGGCAACCGATCCATCTGTTCTTTAGTCTGCTTGCGATTCCGCTGATCGTCTTTGCGACCGGTACCCATGAACAAGTTGCCGATGCGTTTGTCCTGTTCGTGACGAAGACACCGTTGATTGGTGCGATGTTCCGCGATCCGAATAAGCTAGTTGGTCTCTTGATGGTCAGTTACAGCTTGTTGCTCGCCGTCGGATTAAATGCCGTCTTTATCCGTGCGTCCCGAACGATTCCACTGAAGTTGTACCGGGGCGTCTCGATCATCGGTACGCTGATCGTCGTCGCCTGCTTTTTCCTCCCTTACCGGACTGTCTATATGGAAGGTTTTTATCATCCAGTCAAAATGCCTAAGGAGTACACGGCTATCCAAGAAGAAGTCGATGGGAAATGGTTGCAATTCCCGATTGCAGACGAGATGACGCAACCGAGTACCGGCATCGCGACTCCACGCTGGAATCAAAATCCACGAAAAGGTGGCGAAATCAAAGCAACAGGTGACGTGCAAGTCTATACGTCGGCACACGATACCGTCTTCCATCATGAAGGAGCGTCACCGACGATTGGTTACATGATGACGTTCATGCAATATCTACTCGACAGCGGTCGCTCAGAACAAGCCGGACAGATCGCAAAAGCATTCGGACTGAAACAATTCGCTTACCGGGATGAGTACACGGGGATGAAGGACCGACAAGACTTCAATCTAAAGGTTCTACAGGAACAACGTGATCTCGTACAAACGAAACAAGTCGGCTTGTTCACCTTGTTCGACTTGATTGCACCGCTCGACACCCGAACCGTTCCACAATTGATTTTGACCCCTTATGGACTCGAACGGTCAATCAGTTATCCGACACTGGATGGCTACAACCTCGGTCGTCAATCGATTTTGTATGCGACACAAGCACATCAGGATAGTCTCTCTTGGATGAAAAAGGGTGATATCGTTGAGATGGTCGAGGAAAATGATCTTGTTCTCAGTCAGGTACCGGAAGAATACTACTGGAAACCATTCGAAGCGATTGATTCAGCGAATGCTTTCCTAAACTGGGGTAAGACGTTCCTCCGAAATAATGACTGGCGCTGGTATTTGCGGACGCAAGGTATGACGAACCCGTCGTTTGACCTCGATTTTGGAGATGGGATCGGTCTCTCGTTTGCTTCCGCCCGGATTGACGCGCCGGTCTACAAATTAGACGGATTAAAGGCGAAACAGGTCGCCTCCTTTAATTCGATGCTTGAGGATGAGACGTTCTTCAAAGCCGATAACCCAGACATCGTCGACTTATCTCCGAATCCGATGTCAAAAGATAATAACCTGCCTGTCCTTCATGCGGAAGTCGCAGAAGGCGACCCAAAATACATCTGGCAAGTCGCGAAATCCGGTAAGCTACCGGCACGACCGAATAACGCCTACCGCTTTGATATTACAGCGAGCGGTCGCGGGGTCGACCGGCTCCACGTCAAGGTCCGGTTCTTTGATGCGAAGGATCGCGAGCTGAATCAAACGTACGTCGTCGCTCCGCGTGATTCCGGTGATGTCGACGCGATTCACTTACAAGGTGAATATGTCACGCCACGAAACGCAAAAACGATGCGGATTGATCTACTCAGCTTCCAACGTCCTGAGCGGAAAACGTACTGGTGGGTCCATGATATTAAAATATTCAGCTATGAGGATTATATGATTCCGAACGCGTTTACGATGACGAAAGACCTGCCAGCCGGTCGTTACGCTGGATTTGCCCGCGTGCTGCTGAACCAAAAAGGTGGACAACTCGATTTAACCTTCAATAAACGAGGCGTCACGATTCCAACTAGACAACGATCCGGTGCTAAACTCGCTTGGGTTCCGCTCGGTTCGTTTACGACGCCGAGCGGTCCTGCGACGCTCAGTGTGACGAACACGGAAGGCTTCAATGCCATCCAAAATATCGTTCTGATTCCGGAAGAAAAGCTGACTGCTTTACGAAAACGCGTCGATGATACACTCGCTTTCACGAAGACCTTGATGGTACTCGAGGCAGAGACCGGATTCGATTACACCGGTCACTTGCAGTCGGAACGAAACTATCCTGGACTGAGCTTTGGAAAAGGAATCGCTGCGCAACGGGGACGTTTACAACGTTCGATCGATATTCGTGAAGCGACCGATTATCAACTCCAACTGATGTTGACTCCACCGCCAGGAAACGATGGTCGAATCACTGTCAAAATCCGAGACGGAAAACAGGTCGTCTTCGAACGCGCCTTGTCTCGTGCTGATATTCTAAATGGTCAAAAACACCAACAACAGATCGGTAATCAAACGGTGACGTACGATCCGTTACACTTAGCGTTTCCGTACCGGATGACCGAGTTGAGTGATGTTTACCAAACGTTGTACGATGTGAAGTTATCCGATATCCCTCTCGAGAAGGGACGCTATCAGCTAGAACTATCCTATGCGAGCAAGGTGCCGTCACTCGTCAATTGGAAGGATCTACACAAGTTCGACCCAAACGAGATCGTCACCGATAAAGCCCTCGCCGCTCCGGAAGCGGCAGCGAATTGTGCGACGTGTGTCTCGATCACGGACGATATGTTCGACGCGAGTGAGACTGAAGATGGCTACACGATTGATTACGAGCCGACCTGCTCGTGTGATTGGTATATTTATGCCTCGCAAAAAATGAAGGTGAAACCATATCACGAATATTTGATCCAGTTCGACGCCGTCAGCAAGAACGTCCGTCAACGACACCTCAAAGTGTATTACCTGGATAAAGATGATCGGGTCATCGGTACGGATTTCATCAATGAAGTCGAAGAAAAGAAAAAGAAGCAGTGGAACCATTACGAACAAATTGTCATTCCACCGAAGAAGACTGTCCGGATGCAGTTGCACATCTGGACGCGCGGAAATGAGAAAAAGGCTGGGCAATTGCGTCTGAAGAATTTAGAAGTGCTACCGTACGATCAACTGATTCTAATCGATCAACTCGTTCTCTCCGAGCAAAGCGGTACACTGTTCGCAACAGAACCTGCTCGTTCGCTTGACGTCGATGCCTCACAGATGGGACGGGATATAAACGGTGATGCGCCACTCGGTCGCTTTACGGTCAATGATTCTCCGACACCGTTATTTAAGCTCCAGACAGATCAGGAAACGATGCGTGGTGACACGGCATTAAACGGCGTCAGTCAGTTATATCGTTCGAACGAAAAGACGGCACATGTGACCGTCGTGCTGCGTCCGATTTATTACGCTGGACTGACCATTCTCGTCTTAGCGCTCCCACTTAGTATCTTGTTGATTTATTTCATGACAAGCAATCGTGGTCTGGCTGTGCAACAACGCCTATCGTCCGTGTTCAAGCAACGTCTTCCTCGTCTGAAACGAAACCAGAAATAGTCTATCTAAAAAGCTAAAAGGACAATGGAGACCCCTCGGATCCCCATTGTCCTTTTCATTTGACCGGTACTTCGTCTTTCCGGTGGCGCTGATACAGGCTGACCATCGTCTTCAAGAACGCGACGGAATCCTTGACGAGATTGACATGCGATCCTTCGCGCTCGATGCAGGTCACGGGCTGTTGGTAGACCCGTAAGCGTTCTTTTTTCGCTGCATACATCAGCTCTAAATCAATTGCGAGACCACTCTCGACGTGTAGATAAGGCAACAGACGATGGACGACCCGTCGGTTGATGATCTTCAGACCGGTCTGCGAATCGGTCACCCCTTTTGGTAAGAAGAACCGTGTCAGATTTCGTTTTCCGAAGCTCATGAAACGCCGGACGGCTCCTCGATCTTCAATCGTCAAATCCTTCGTCCCGACGACGATGTCATAATATCCTTCCTGGGCGATCGTCAACAGCCGTGCGATGTCCTCAATCCGAAACGAGTTATCCGCATCGACGAAGACATAATAATCACTTGAGACGTTTTTCATTCCCTCGATGAACAGACCGGCCTTCCGTGTATTTTGTTCGACCTGATGTACTTCGAGATATCCGACCGTGAACAACGTATCGGTTGCTTCCATGACGATCGAGCGATACTCCTGTAAGAGTGCTTTCGATCGATCCGATGAGGCATCATCAAAGAAATTGATCGAAGCGTGGATGTAGTCTTCGCTGATGAAGGTCGCAAGCGACTCTAAAAAATCTTTTACATAATTAAAACGTTTCTCTTCGTTAAATATTGGCAATATAAAGGCTATAGTATCCTTTAAAATGGGATATTCAGGATGGATGATATGCTGGATTTCAGCAAACAATTCATTTGGATAGGCTGGGCGGTAAGAAAACAGACGAAGCATCCCGTCTCCTTGAACCGTATGATACGGGAAATCTCCCTTTAAACGAATCGCTTCTTTAATCAACAGGATTTTAGATCGTGGACGTACAGCTCGAATCTGATTGGCGATCGCAATCTCCTCTTCCCGCGTCTTATAGTCGACGACGTACAACAGAATCTCGTGTTCTTCCGCTTCTTGAATTTCAGTGCTAGCGATTTGTTCGAATGAGGCGGGACATCTACCAGGTTGTGTGTAAAACAAAACCGGATAATAAGAAATCAATGATTCGTATGGAATATGCCGTGAGTGATCGGTGAAAACAGCAATATGTCCTTGACTCATAAGTTTCATCCTTTCCGTAAAACAGCTCTGACTGATGGGAGGTGGCTCCATGACAAGTTTCATTCAGCGACATGCCGTCCTGTTGATTTTTCCGATTCTCGATGTAGCGTTGAATCTCGTGAACTATGCCTATCATTTACTATTAGCCCGTGAGCTTTCTAGTGCTGTCTACGGATTACTGAATGCTTATCTAGCTTTCTTGGGTCTTCTACTCATCATCGGTGGCGCTTTACAATGGACCGTGACGCGTGACTACAGTCAACAGAAGACAAATGATTACCAAAAGCTCCGTTTTCGTATACTGGTGGTTACAGGGTGCTTCTTACTTATTTTACTTTATGCATTACCTTATTTCCTGCCCTTTACCAAAATAAACCTACTAATTGTTTATTTCATCATCGTGTTTCATATCCTTCTGTCTTTTCGCCGTGGTGTCTTACAAGCGACTGAACGCTTCTATGCCCTGAACCTTTCTTATTACATCGAATCCGTCGTCAAAGTTTTAGCCACATGGCTTTTGATTCAACAAACGGATGTCAGCTATGCATTGTTATTCATTTTGGCTGGCATGATCGCGTCCTATCTATTAAGTCTGATACAAGTCACGTTCCCGGTTAGTAGCGGGCGTATTCATGCGAACGGACTCGTCCATATGATCCATACACAGGTCGTCATGACACTATTTTTCACTCTCGATAGTCTTCTCGTCACCCGTTACTTCCCGCAATTAGCCGGAGATTATTCCGTTGCCTTACGGTTTGGTCAACTCCTGTTGTTCGTTGCGTTATCACTCGCCCAATTGTTGTTGCCACGCTTAAGTCAAAAAAGTCAGGACGAAGCCTTTCTTCTTTGGGAGCGTCGCTTTTACCGCATCTTATTAGGTGGACTCGCTCTTGCTGTTTTGGTGTACTGGACGATCGTTCCTTACTTGATTCCGCTTCTATTTGGGAGCGGCTATGACATGGCAACCCATTACATCAAATATATGGTTTTCGTTTATGTGGGCATCACGTTGATTCAATACGAGGCACTCGTTCAGTTTTCTCTACATCGAACTGGTTACTTGAAAGGCTATTGGCTGATTCTGGTTCTGTTCGTCCTTGTCTTGACGACGTTTCACTCGACCGTCGAGATTTGGTTGCTCGCACAAGCAGGTGTCTTTTTACTTGGCGCCCTGATCTTACGTTTCACCTTACCTCGGCACCCCGATCCCGTGAAGGAGGCATAACATGAAACCCCATCTACTTTTTTTATCTTGGCGCGATATCAAACACCCGAAAGCAGGTGGCGCAGAAGTGTTCACCCACGAGATGCTCCGACGTGTTAGTGACGACTATGAGATTACCCATTTTTCTCCCGCATTCGAAGGCGGACACGATGTCGAGTATTTAGACGGAATCACTTATATTCGGAGAGGTACTGCACTCTCCGTCATTCCGCTCGCCTTTTCTTATTATCAGTCGCATGCTGCGACGATTGATTTAGTCGTCGATCAGATGAACACGCATCACTTTTTCACACCCTTGTACGTTCCTTTAGCGAAACGCGCTCTCTTCATCCATCAACTGACACGTGAAATTTGGCAAATCAATGTCCGCCCTCCGTTTTCATACGTCGGCGAATGGACGGAGACACCGCGTCTGCAGCTGTACCGGACTGGTCGCGCGTTGACGGTCAGTCAATCCACGGCGGACGACCTGCTTGCTGTTGGCTTCTCCAAGGACGACGTGACGATTCTCCCGGAAGGTCTCTCCTTTACCCCATGGAACGAAGAAGACTGGAAGCCAAAAGAAGTACATCCGACTTTTTTATACGCTGGACGGATGTCTGCCTATAAAGGAATCAATGATGCACTCCAAGCTTTCGTCATCGTCAAACGGGAGTACCCTGACGCTCGTTTCTGGGTCATTGGAAAAAAAGACGAGGCGTATATCACCGAGCACCTTCATCCAATCGTCCCGGAAGAGATGCGTGACGCCATCACCTATTTCGGATTCGTCAGTGAGGAAGAAAAGCTCGAACGGATGAGTCGCGCGACGGCGCTCCTGTTTCCTTCCAAACGAGAAGGTTGGGGTCTGACGGTCAGTGAAGCGGCAGCTGTCGGTACACCGACGATCGTCTATGACGCCCCTGGACTGCGTGACGCCGTTCAGTATGGCATGACTGGTTACATGGCCAAAAGTCAGACGCCGGGTGCACTCGCTGCCGAGATGCGGGCCTGCTTACGTGACCCGGAAGAATACGAAATGATTCAAGCAGCCGGTCATCGTTTCGCTCAGACCTTACACTGGAATCATACAGGTCAAGCGTTTCGAAACTGGTTGCAACGCGAATTAATACCCGTCGCACTAAAGGAGGATTTTTCATGATTGGAATCGCTATGTCCACATACGAAAATGAAGCAATCATCACGGAAACGATCCGCTCCCTTCAGGCACAACAGGCTTCTTTCCTTTGTGTCATCGTGGATGATGGTTCGACCGATTCGACCGTCGCGACGATGCGTCAATTGACCGCAAATGATACGCGATTCGAAGTGCTCGCGCTACCGCACGGTGAACGAGGTATCGCCCGCAAGACTGCGATTGATCGCTTAAAGCAACACGATGTCGAATTCCTCTATATCATTGATTCCGATATGGTACTTGAAGAGCAGCTATTGAAAAGCTGCCTCTTGTATCTCGAGGCACATGTAGAGGTCGGAGCACTCGTCATTCCCGAACGCGCGTACAGTGATTTTGATAATTACTTCAGTCAAGTGAAGGTCTTTGAGCGTAACCTGTTCAACGTCCCAACGGATCAACTCGACACGCATACGATGGAAGCCGCGCGCTTCTGGCGGCTCGAGGCGTACGTCGCCTCGGGCGAGATTGATCCGACGCAAATCAGTTTCGAAGAGACGCAGCCGACGATCCGTTATTTAGAACAAGGCGGAATCATTCGCCGTGCGACGTTCACTTACGTACACCACAACGAAAAGCAGGTCGAATTAAGTGACCTGCTTCGAAAGAAACGCTATTACTTTGATGTCATGCCTGCGACGCTCGACGCAGAACAGGGTGGCTTCATGAAAGCCTTACGACGTTGGTATTTCTTCCGTCCCGTTCTCTATCATCAGGCTAATTTAAAAAAATATAGTCGTCATCCACTATTGACCGCTGGTGTCATCTACATGTACTTGCGTCTTAGCTTTATTGGTGTAGAATCTCTCTTCTTCAAACGGGTTTCGTAATGCTTCCGACGACTGATTGATACAAGATGTAGGTACCGAACTGCGTAGGGAATTCTAAACGCTGTATCTGATCTTCTTCACGCACCTCTTGTTCGGAGTGATTAATGATTAAAGAGCGTTGACTAGCAATCGTTCCGTCTTCAAAAAATAAACAATACGGACGATCTGAACTCAAAAGCACGCTCTCAAAATGGTTGACCAAATTACGTTTCCGTTGCTTCGTCTCGACGACTTCATCACCAATTTTAGTCATGATAGAGAGTATTCGCTCATCAATTTTCAATGGTTTCGTCATCATCCGACTGACGTTTCCTGCGTTCACAGCCGCCAGCAACGTATGGACTTGCATATAGTCCGTCAAGACAATTTGTTTCGTTAACGGTGCCCGTTGTTTAGCAGCACGCAACAGCTCGACGCCATCCATTTCTGGAAGTCGAAGTTCCGTCAGCAAGACATCAACGTCGGAATTGCTGAGTTGTTCCAAAGCCTCTTCTCCTGATCGTGCTTCCTGTACGTCTTGTCCCGCTGCCAGTAGTTTACGGCGTAAAATCCGTCGTGTCGGTTCATGTGAGTCAACTAATAGATAAAGTGCCATATGCTATCGCCTCCGTTTTAAAAAGAAAGGATGGTCGTCAATGTATATTCTTTTACTATCAGGTGGATCCGGAAAACGGCTTTGGCCGCTCTCGAACGATTTAAACTCGAAACAGTTCTTAAAGATTCTAGAAGATCGCGATGGTAATAAACAATCGATGATGGAACGCGTCTTCCAACAACTTCAGGAAGTCGGTCTGGACGACCGGACCGTCATTACGACGACGAGTTCACAAGTCGATGCGATTGAAAATCAGCTAGGCTTCCGTACTTCCATCATTCAAGAACCCTCACGTCGCGATACGTTCCCTGCGATCATGCTTGCGACAAGTTATCTCGCAGAACGGATCGATTTAGAAGAGACGGTCATTATCATGCCGGTCGATCCTTACGTTGAACTATCTTTCTTTGAACGCTTTGAGCAACTGGACCAAGCCGTTCAAGAACATCCAGATGCGCTTCATTTAATGGGGGTCGAACCGTTGCATCCGACATCAAAATATGGCTATATCATTCCGCAGACTTCCGAAAATATGTCCAGCGTCGATCGCTTCCAGGAGAAACCAACTGTTGAAGTCGCGAGTGACTTAATCGAACAAGGTGCACTATGGAACTGTGGTGTCTTCGCCTGTCGCCTTGACTTCTTGATGCAGTGTCTAGAAGAACAAGCTGTGCCGACGACATTCGAGGCGCTCCACTCGAACTATGATGCATTAGAAAAGACGTCATTTGATTATGCGGTTGTTGAAAAGACCGATTCTTTATTCGTTCATCGGTATGATGGTTACTGGAAAGATCTCGGAACATGGAATACATTAACGGAGGAGATGCCGCATCCGCTTCATGGAAACGCCCGGATGCTCCATTCGAAAAATACGCATATCGTCAATGAATTACAGGTTCCGGTCCTTGGAATCGGACTTGATAACTTAATCGTGTCGGTGAGTCCAGATGGTGTCCTCGTTGCGTCCAAAGACGAGACACCTGCCTTAAAGGAATATTTGACGGATGACACTTTGCCACCACAATTTGAATGGAAACGCTGGGGCTATGCGACGATTTTACATCAACAGCAACTAGAGGACGGGCGTTATGCCGTGACCCGACGGCTGCATATCAAGGCGCATCAACAAATTAGTCATCATTATCATGCGCATACCGACTCGACATGGAGTATCTTACAAGGTCGCGCTGAGGCACTGATCGATGGTCAGTCACAGCAACTCGGACCAACTTCTGTTGTGCATATCCCACAAGGTATTCCGCATACGCTGACCACACTAGAGGATCTGATCATGATTGAAATTAAATATTCCATCGATTGGACGGAGCAAGATAACTATCCACTTCCGACCTCGATTCGTTCCAAACCATGATGTTAGAAAGGGCACCTTTTATCGGTGCCCTTTCGTCTGCTCTAATCTAAAAACACTTCACTCGTCACAAATGTGACGGATCCCGCTATTTCGTAATCTCCCGCTCGACGCGGTACAAAGAATTGTTTACCTTTCTGTAAAGGAATCACGCGCTTCCCCTGTCGCGCTTCTCCTTTACCTTCAATGACAGTCAATAATCGAAAGACTGGATGATCCTGTAATGTGTATCGACCGGTTACTTCATGACGGATCACCGTAAAGGAGGGTACTTGAAGCAACTTCGTCATGATGCCCTCTTCCTTTATGATCGTCTCTGGTTGGTTCGTCCACGGCTCATCTGGAATCGTCGTGACAGCGATTGCCTTCTCAACGTGCAATTCTCTCGGTTTCCCGTCATCTCCTAATCTGTCGTAATCATATAGTCGATACGTTCGATCGCTCATCTGTTGAATCTCAAGAAGAACGATGCCTGGTCCTAGAGCGTGGATCGTACCACTCGGAATGTAATAGAATTCGCCAGGTTTAACTTTTTGATGCCGAAGTGACGTCTCCCAGTCCTTTTCTTGAGCGCACCGAAACAGGGCATCTCGTGATTGTAGATTGTGACCAAGAATGATTTCTGCCTCTGGTGCAGCCTCTAAGATATACCAGCACTCATTCTTGCCGTATGGTTCTCCTTCTAGCCGTCGTGCCTCCTCATCGTTCGGATGGACTTGAACGGATAAGTAGGCGGACGAGTCCAGAAATTTTACATGAAGCGGAAAGGCATCCAGCAGATAATCACCGAATAATTCTGTCCGTTTCGTTTGCCATAATTCATCTAGCGTCTTCCCCTGATCAGGTCCATCTAAGAAGTACGTCCGCCCACTCGCGTGAGCAGATGCTGTCCAACATTCTCCAATTTGTCCTTCTGGTAACTCAAACTGAAACAACGCCTCTAAACGTCGACCGCCCCAAATTCGTTCTTTGAAAATTGGTTGAATGGCATACATATCGACGCGGACTCCCGATAGACTAGGAGCGACGCTTCACCTCCATCTATACGTTTGGTTACCTCTTTATACCCATTTTTATGTCTATATTATCCAAATAAAACAGATTGAATCATAAAAAACCAACTCTTAGTGCATCACTAGGAGTTGGTTTTCGTACAGTTTGCTAGCTCTTTTATTGTTCGAGGTAATCGATGATCGTCTGCGGATCCACGCGTTTCGTATAATCCGATGATACTTCTGCGAAACGAATCACACCATCCGTATCAATGATGAACGTCGCCGGTTTCGGTAACTGCCAATCCTCATTTCCATTGTGCTTCGCTACATCGAGTCCCGATGCTTTGTAAATCTCAATCAGATAAGCTGGCAGGTCGAACACCAAATCAAATTGACGGGATACATATAGATCAACGTCACTTAAGACAGGGAAACTTAACGCATTCTTGTTTGCTGTCTGTTCAGCAAAATCAGGTGTCTCTGGACTGATCGCAACGACGGTCGCTCCCTGAGCACGAATTCGGTCGATTTCCCGTTCATACGCGCGAAGTTCGAGATTGCAGTACGGACACCAGCCACCCCGGTAGAATGTTAAGATGACAGGACCTTGCTCGAGTAATGTCTCGATCGCCACAGACTTGCCAGATACATCGGGTAACGTAAAGTGTGGAATCGTATCACCGACACCTAGACCTTTAGCGATACCAGAAGCAGCCAGCTCAGCTGTCGCTTCCGCCATCAACCGTTGTTTCTCAGCAGGTGCCTTTTGTCGGAATTCCGATTGATACTGTTTGATTTCTTCGAGTAATCGTGTCATGTGTTCTCCCCCTTTATTGCTGTATAGAATAACAGGGAGATTACTCGTTTGTCTCTTCTGACGACTCTTCTGCCTTCTTCCGGAATCGTTTCACGAACCCCATCAGTTGTTCCGGTGTCAGCTCGAGCTTATTCTCATAGACATATTTTGTTCCATATCCGAGTGCAAGGGTGGCGGTCGAAGCAACGCCCGCGGCAATGACGGCACCATACCCCGGAACGAGCTTCGCCATTTGCCGAAAGGCGGTTTTTCCGGAGTTTCCGACGATCGTCACGACAAGCAACTCCTTCGCACTCTCCTTGGATAACTGTCGTTCGTACAGATTCGATAACTTGAGCATCAAGCCGATTTGAATTGAAGTCAATGGAATGATATCAGCTCCCGGGAACGGTACGGCACCAATCGCACCTGCGGCTGTTCCGGCACCCACAATCCAGTTGTTGGCGATCTTGCCACGAACGGTCGGATCCATCTGACGAACGAACACATTATCCTTGTCGAACTTTTTTAAGATATCGAGGACCTCCCGACGGAGCCGATCAATGTTCGTTCCTTCTCGTGCTGATACGGGAATGATTTTGGGTCCTGGTAATTTTTCTGCAATATGCTGAACGATCGTGTCGACATCATCCGTCGCATCCATCTTCGTAACGACGATCAAGACATTTTGGTTATGTTGATAGATCTTACGGAAGTTTTTCGTCTCCGTCTCAGATAAGACGGTACCTGCCGCATTTAAAAAATAAAGGATGACATCGGCACTTTGATAGTACGTCCACGTCGCTTCCGAGTTCTGTGTATTGGCATCATTCAATCCTGGTGTATCGACGAAGATGACTTTATCTTCCGGATGCTGCCTTACTTGATCAATCCGGACCGTTTCACCCGGGCGCGCTCCGACCGTTGCGACTTCACGACCAAGAATCGCGTTCAAGGTCGAGGATTTTCCCGCATTGACATCTCCGATCAAGGCAACCGTCACGTCCTGCTCCAGCGATTGATTGAAATCCCGTCGCTCCGATTCAAACGACTGATCAAAGATTTCCTCCAGTTTGCGTTTCCGTTTTTGCTGATTGGTCTCAAGTCCTTCACCAAAAAAATCATCCATCGTGATCCCTCCCCCTTCTTCTGCTGTCTGTCTTTTCCCATTATCCCTTGCTTTCAACACAAAGAAGGCAAGGGAACATTGTGTCCACTTGCCGAATTTTAGAGATATGTGCTGCGTCGCTCGAGCAATACCGTATCGCGCCATCTGCCTCCGAGCCGACCAATTCGCTCTCGGCGACCGACTTCCCGAAAATCAAAACGTTCATGAAGGCGTAGACTCGCTTGATTTTCCGGAAAGACTTGCGATTGCAACGTCCAGATTCCGGCTGCTTCACTTGCTTGAATGACGTCGTCCATCAAGCGTGTGCCGACACCTTTACCGCGTGCTTCTTCCGCGATATAGAGGCTGATTTCAGCGACACCGGCGTATGCCGGAATCGAAGAGAATGGACTTAACGCGACCCAGCCGAGCAGTTGCTCGTCTTCCATTGCAACGAGGCGGCTGTGTGCGTGGTGATGCCTCGTCCATTCTTCGTACGGTATTGCTTCCGTGCGAAATGTCGCATTCTCCGTCTTTATTCCTTGTTCGTAGATTCGAACGACTTCTGGATAATCCGATTCTTTCATTAGTCGAATGTGCATGGTGTCTCCTCTATTCGTTCTATCATCTCATCAAGTTTTATACTTCTAATCGCACTGCCATTTCCCGACCGAATCGATCCCCGTGGTCGATGAAGCCGAGACTTGCATACAGACGGTGTGCCGCCTGATTATCCGGCCGATAGCCGACGACGATTCGTTTAGCTGCAGGTAACACGCGCATCTCGTCAATTACGGCTTGCATCGCCAATCGTCCGATTCCGTTCCCTTGCTGCGCTTGATCAATCATGATGCGGTAAATCCAGTAGCCGTTGAGTTCTTCTAGCTCCGTGTTGTACATCACAAAACCAACGACGGCTTCACCTGCAATGATCGCCCGAAGGACAAGGCTCGGTTCGAACTTCGCTTGCGCGATCGAGTAGACATTCGCTTCCATGAAGTCTTGCTGTTCTACTGTCAGTGCTAGCTCACAACACGCTTCCCAGTTTTCTGCTGTTACCGGTACAAGTTGAATCATGTTCATTTCCCCTTTTAGTTAGACGGGAGTTGCCTCCAGCGTCTGTTGATCACATCGTTGCACAGTGATCGCCCCCTTTCCTTCTCTTTCCTATCGGTTGGTTTGATTCATTGTTGAAGGACTGCTGCGTTTTCAAGCACCGCAGGTAGTTCGGCTAACGACGTAATCGTAAACGTCGGCTTGATATCCGTCGCTGATTTTCCTTCTGGATTAAACCAACATGTTGCGATACCGGCTTGATTGCCACCTGCGATATCAGCTGACAAGGAATCCCCGACGATGATCGTTCGCGCTGGGTCGAATTGCGGAATTCGCGCAAACACATGATTGAAGAATCCTGCCATCGGCTTTTGAAAACCCGTCTCCTCTGAAACGAAAATCGCTTCAAAGAAGTCCGTTAATTCGGCGCCCTCGAGCCGTGCGCGTTGCGTCTTCGAGATACCATTCGTGACGACGTACATCGTGACGTTTCCGGCTAGCTGCTCAAGCAGCGCCGTCGCACCCGGAATCAATTCTGTTCCTTGTGCGAGATAGCCGCGATACGTTTCGTCAACTTCTCGTCCGTCGACCGTCCGTCCTTCTTCCGCGAAGAACGTCACGAACCGTGAGTGAATGACTTCCTCGCGTGTCACCTCTCCTCGTTCGAGTGCTTTCCAAAGCGCTTGATTGAGTGTTTTATAGCGCGCTTCTCGCTCCGGTGTCCACTGCAAATCTTGTTGCTCGAGCAGGCGGCGAAAGGCAATCCGTTCCGTCGCTTCAAAATCGAGTAATGTATGGTCAATATCGAATAATACCGTCGTGTAAAACATAGTCAAGCTCCTTTTCGTACGTGTTGTACAGTCGTTGTTTTGCCACCTAGTTGAAATAATAGCACGCCACCACCAATCAATAGCACGCCGAGTGCTTTCGTCCACGTAAACGGAACGGTCTGTAAACCAAACCAGCCGAGCGTATCCCAGAGTAAGGCAAACAGGATTTGTGATACCATGACGATCGAAATCGCTCGACTCGGTCCGAGTTGTTGAACGCCTTGCGTCACACAGAGGACGACACCGACACCAATGATCCCGCTGAACCAAAACCAGGTTTGTGCCTCTTTTAGTGCAAACAGTTGTGATCCTTCGACGATCAAACCAATCGTCAGTGAAGCGAGGAACCCGAGTCCAAGGACTAACGTTGTCGTCGCCCAAGCGCCGACGTGTTCTTTGACTTTTGCGTTAAACGTATTTTGAATACAGACGAGCATGCCCCCACAAAGGGCAAGAATGATTCCTGTAACCATATCACACCTCTTTCATTCGTAAATGCTTTCTCCAACGCGCTCCATCAATCCGTCTCGATCAATGATTTCAATCGTATGCTGCGTCCGGCGAATCAACCCATCATCGACGAACTGGCGTAAGACACGATTGACATGACGATAACTCGTCCCGATCAAATCTGCCGCATCGACGAGTTCCTTACTCGCAAAAGCATCCGTATTAGGTGTCATCGACAGCAAATAACTGGCGAGCCGAACTTCAACCGGGTACAACAGATTGAAGCTGAGCGTATGCGATTTTAATTCAAACTTTTTCGTGATCGTCTCGAGTAAAAATAATAAAAAGGCAGAATGATGGACACGTGCTTCTTCCAAATCCGGATAGGCAATGCGTAAGACGGTCACTGGTGTCACTGCCTCGACCGTGTTCATCAAATCAATCTTTCGGACGAACTCAATATCACCGACGAGATCAAACGGATGCTTGAAGGACAACACGAGACGTTTCCCCGTTGCCGACATATGCGTGATCTTCAATTTCCCTTCGACGAGCAGGTAGAGTTCATGCGCAACATCGCCTTGTCGGCATAAAGCCTCACCCGGTGCGAACGTCTGGATGTGCATCGCCTTGCGTAGTGATGCATCAAAGACATGCATTAACTGATACCGTTCCAAATAGGTCACAATGTCCGTCACTTCTTCTCCTCCTTAGCTCTTTAAGATGAAGATGCCTGCTACCATCATCAAGATGCCGATGATCTGCGGACCCCGCAGTCGACGTTTCATGACGCCGAACCAGCCTCTTCCGTCAATCCAGAGTGCCAGCGCTAATTGCGCCAATAAAAAGAGCGAAATCGTCAAAGTCACGCCCATCCGGTGGACAGCCGTCATGTTGCTGAATAATATGATCGCCGCAAAGGCTCCCCCTGCCAGATAGAGTGGTTTGACACGTCGCATCGCTGAAAAACTGCGATCCCGTAAGACGATTGCTAAGAGGATCGCAACGATGAACCCAGTCATCTGAGTGATCGTCGCCGCTTGCCACGTCCCGATCGTTTGACTGATCCGGGCATTGGCGACACTTTGGAGCGTCAAGAAAAAGCCACCAGCAATCGCAAATAAGACACCACGCATGTGCATACTCCTCTCTTGTTCCATGATACTTTCATTTAACGAGAGTCCTTCTGATTTGAACAGGACATTTGTCCTGAGATGTGAATAAGTTCATGCTTCAGGATAACTGAAAAAAATTCATACAAAGCCAAATGCATCAAAAAAAAAAGCGATTCTTCTCAGCAAGAGAACAATCGCTTTTGGTGTAAATGATTTATGCTTCTTCTTCCAATCGTTTAATCGCTTCATCTAGTTGTTCCTGATCCTCTTCCGACAACTTCGGATATTGCGGATCAATTTCCTTCAAAACGTCATTCATGACTTCGGTGACGATATAGCGAGAATACCATTCGTCATCTGCCGGCAAGATGTACCATGGTGCATACGATGTCGACGTCGCCGAGACGAGTTCAGCAAAAATCTCATGGTATTCGTCCCAGTGCTTGCGTTCTTCAATATCACTGAACGAGAATTCAAAGTTTTTCGTTGGATCCTTCAGACGAGTCAATAATCGTTGCCGTTGCTCTTCTTTTGAGACATGGAACAAAAACTTGACGACCCGGAAGCCGTTCTCGACGAGATAGCGTTCAAAGTCATTGATTTGGCGATAGCGCATCTGCCATACATCTCCGTCATCCGGCTTTTCCTCTTCCTCGAGCAAATCATGGATGCGTGGCGCAATGACTTCCTCATAATAGGAACGGTTCAAGATGCCGACTTCGCCTTTTTCCGGTAGTCCTTCGTGGATCCGCCATAGATAGTCATGTTTTTGCTCCGTATCCGACGGTTTTTTGACGGAAATCGTCCGGAGTCCTTGTGCGTTTAGATTAGAAAAGATGTAGCTGATTGCCTCATCCTTCCCCGCTGCATCAATCGCTTGCAGGATGACGAGGACGCCGTTCTTCTCTTCGGCATGTAAACGCCAGTGTAACTCTTGTAACGTCTCGACACTTTTCGGAATCCGCTTCTCTCGCAATTCCGCTTCCGAAATCTCATGTTTTTCTGATGTCGGGTAATTCGAAAACGAGACTTGCTCGCCTTCCTTGACACGATAGGATGACAGTTTCATGGTAGGGCTCCTCCTTTAATTGCTTCTAAAGGGGATTTACCCTACTCGTTCATCCTGAAAACGTTCAGATGAACTTATCTTTTCAAAAGGAGACGGACTCCCTCTTCTAGCGTCGTCACAGGACGACCGAGTAATTCTTTAAAATCAGTACTTTCCACCGCAAGGGTTCCGGCTGCGATATCTGCTTGGATACCCGTCAACATTGGAATCAAGAAGTCAGGTAAGCCAGCTGCTTGCATCCGCTCGCCATAGGTCGCGCTATCTACTTCATCTACAGCGACCGATCGGTTAAGTACTGTTCCGACTGCATTCGCGAGTTCTGCTTGTGTATGCAACGGACCTGATAGTTCATAGATCGCTTTTGGATGCTCGAGCGTCAGTCCCGTCGCAATCGCTAGCGCATACTCCTCTTGTAACGCCCATCCGACTTTGCCTTCACCTGCTGCTGTTAACCAGTCTGCACCTTGTGCGACGGCATCCATCGTTCCGAGTTCATTTTCGAGATACCAGTTGTTGCGGAAAAAGACATACGGGATACCTGTCGCTTGAATCGCTTCTTCTGTGACCCGATGTGTTCGCGCAAGTCCGTTCGTGCTGTGTGCCGCATTAGCGATGCTCGTATAGCCGATCAGCTTGACGCCTGCCGCTTGTGCTGCCGTGACAGCGGCTTGGTGTTGCCGGATCCGTGTTGCTTCTTCACCGTCCGTCGAGATGATCAGCAGACGATCGATGCCTTGAAACGCGTGTCCGAGTGTTTCTGGCTGATCGAAATCACCATGCCGGACGTCGATTCCTTGCGCTGCAAGCGACGCTGCTTTTTCAACGTCACGGACACTAACCGCTACATGTTCGTTGCCGACTTGTTCACTGAGATGTTGCACGATGCGCGCACCTAATTTTCCGGTTGCGCCTGTAATTAACCATTTCATGATGAAACCACTCCTTTTAAGTTTGATGTTGTTCTTCATGATACGCCAGGTGATACACTAAAAAAAGTAGGCACTTATCTGAAACTAGGTCCCTCAAAACGAACCAATGGGAGAGGATGAACGTGGCTGTATTTGATTCAACGACCAATCAACGGACGGCTTGTCCAGTCACTCGGGTCCAACAGATGGTCGCTGGCAAATGGAAGATCATCTTGCTGTGGCACCTGACACACGGGACGCATCGTTTTCATGAACTGCAACAATTAACAGGTATCTCTAAAGGAACATTGACGCGTCAGCTTCGCGAGCTCGAGGCGGATGGTTTGATTCAACGACACGTCTTTGGCGAAGTTCCTCCTCGCGTTGAATATTCACTGACGGATGCCGGACATAGTTTTTTACCGATTCTTGACCAAATGGCAGCTTGGAGTGAGCAGCACTTCCAGGGGAATGATCGTGAGTAACAAAAAAACATGCGCTTCTTCTCAATTTAGAAAAGAAGTGCATGTTGTCGTTCATTCCGTCGCTGTCACCGTCTGACGTAAGTGGGTGTCGATGGCTTCAGCGACGCGTAATCCGGAGATGACAGCACTCTCGACGCGCGTCCGCCCTGACGCATCATCAGCTTCAAGGAACGCATCACCAGCAAGCCAAAGCGGGTGTGCCGTCAGTTTCAAATGCGGTGTCCGGTAAACCGCGCGTGCCTGAGCGTAACGCCAACGTTTGAGCTGACGCGAAACAATCGTCACCGGTCCGAGTTGCTGTTGTAACAGCCGCTCGACTTCAGCGAGTGTCTCTTCTTCCGGACGCTCGTACCAGTCTTCACTGAAGCGGGCTGTCATATAGACGCTCAAGAGTGTCGTCTTCGAAATCTTCTTCTCGGCATTATTGACGAGTTTTAACATCCCATCGACGAGTTGTTCGTCTTGTAGACCAACTTCTCCGATCGTCAGTCGCTCCTTGATTTCAAACAGACCCACGAATGTCGGCTCGAACGTCACTTGGCGCAACTGCTCATGATCGTCATCTCCAAGCGCCAGATCAGAAGACTGCAACAGTTCATATGCTTGCGGCACAGGCGCCGTCACGAGTAAGGCATCATACGTACCTTGATGATCCGTCGCTTGTGTGACGAGTTCGTCCTCTGTTGCCGTAATATGCGTGACCTGTTCATTCAACTGGACGGGAATCCCTCGACCAATCGCTTGTACGAGTTGATTCATGCCATTCGTTGCGACATAGCGTGGAAAATCCGTTCCAAACCACTTACGAACCCATCCCTTCTCAAGCCATTCGTCGACTTCGCGTTCCAACTCTTCCGTCCGAACTGTGAAGAAGACGGCACCATGATCCGCTGTTCCTTGATCAATCCGACGAGTTGCCATTCGCCCCCCGACGCTCTGGCTTTTTTCGATGATTTCAACAGCATGTCCTGCTGCCTGCAATTGACGTGCCGCAAAGATTCCGGCGAGTCCACCACCGATGATTCCGATTCGTTTCCCTGTCATCTCGCTTCCCCCTCATATTCCTCATTTCCCTAAGTATAGAGGTTTCTTCCAAGACATGGGTGAATCAATACCCGTCCGATATGCTCGTCGTCTGTAATTCCTGCTCGATAAGTACGATGTTCTCCTCAAAGAACGCCCGGTGCTCTTCTAGTCCACGTTTGATGCACCACCCAACGGCCGTGAGTGCTTCCCACAAACGATAGTATGCTAGATACGTCTCGATCGGCACGTCTGGGTGTAACATCGCGTATCCTTCTTGAAATGCCGTGACGTAAATGGAACCGAACGTATTGAGATTACGGACGATCTTCGTGAAGTCCATCTCGACGGCCCCGTAGCGGGTCGTCTCGAAATCGATCACCCCTGTGACTTGATCACCTACCGTCAGTAAATTTGCTAGGCGGAAATCACAATGTGTGGCAACGGGACGTGAAGGCTCCGGTAACGACTGTTCTCTTCTGACTAACTCTGTTTGGATGTTCTCTAAAAAAACGGAATCGAGTTCGGATGTGATGAACGGCATGAATCCATCGAGCTTTTCATTCCGGAAGCGTCGCCAGTCTTGAACCGGATAGGCATAAAATCCATCTTCCGTATACTCGCCGTAAGCTTCTCCTGTACACGTATGCAGCATTGCGAGCGTTCGACCAATTTCGTACGCCAATTTTTTAGTCATCGTGACCGGTGTCTGTCCCGGTAAGGCAGCAAGCACGAACGCCCCGGTCGTCTGCCCGGGAGCTGCTTCAGCTAAGAGGTGCGGCACGGGTACAAACCCTTCTAGTGCATGAATCCAGCCACGTTCCCGGTACCACTTTTCAGCCGTATAGGGGCGCTTTAAGAAAACGACCTGACCATCCGTTAGGACGAGACGATCGACTTCAGAACTATACGATTCGTCGACAGTCGCGCATGCTGCGACGTCGAGTTGAAAATGTTCAATCCATGCGTCTCGTGTCATGTTGTCGTCCCCACTATTTTCTGTAGCGTTTCACCTGGTAGACCGTCAATCGGTCCAACATAGGTCGATTCAAAACCTAATCCGATCAAAATACGGCGCGACGCTTCATGTGCTGGATCAATCGTTGCCGTGACGACCTGTAGCTCTTCTTCTGTCGCTAACTGTAAGAGACGCTCTGCAATTGCTGTGCCGTATCCACGTCCCCACTGATCGGGTAACAGCATGTAACCGAGCTCTGCTTCAAACGGTTGCGTTTGACTCCGGGTCATGTGCCCGATTCCAATCCATGTCTCTTCGGTATAAATCAGATACGATCCGAGTCGGTCGTGCTGCTGTTGTTCAAGGATTCGGTCAAAGCGTTGTTTCGTTTCCGTATCTGTTAATGCCTGTTCCGTGATGTAACGCATGACACGTTCGTCTTGGACGAGCGTCGCGTAGCGATCGTAATCGGACGCTGTTATTTTTCGTAATTCAATCATCTTATTCTCCTCTTCATGTCCGGTAGTCATTGTGGATTGGGGTGAAGACATCTTCCGTCGACGGACGAACAATCGCAAAGTGTTCGACGTTATAATGACCGTGCAAGACTTGATTATGGTGAGCGATCATTTGCTCCGGCGTCAGTATATCGGAGCCGTTCGTCGTATGCCCGTCGGCAACGAGTGTGACATCAAAGCCATGCACCGTCGCACTGCGCACCGCGGTATCGATGCAGTGTTCCGTCTTACAGCCTAAGACGATCAGATGTTCAATCGATGCTTGGCGTAGATGATCGAGCAAGGGGGTACCATGAAACGCATTCGTCGCCGCTTTATCGAACGTGACACTGGACGTTGGAACGGGAATCGAGTCATGGACTGCAAACCCAGGTCCTGTTCCGCCAGCGACGTCCAAATCCCGAATGAAAACGACCGGAACGTTTCGTTCGTCTGCTTCAAGTACGACCGCTTCGATGACATGCGCGACTTGCTCTTTTAAGTATACCGGACGTTCTTCCGTGTTCCCGTCGACGAGTTCCTGTTGAAAATCAATCACTAGGACTGCTTGTTTCATCATCATGTTCCTCCTTGTAAAATCGACTGTTTGTTTCCTTCCCGTTCATCTGAATGATTTCCTGCTCCTGACAGACACGAAACTTTTTAGCTGTTGGATTCGTTAAGAAGAAGGAAAGGATGTGTCTGGATGATTTGGTTTGGCGTCATCTTCTTATGTGTGCTTCTCGTCAATCTGACACTGGAGAAGCTGATCATGAACCGGACGATGACAGGTCGCTGGTTCGTCCGCAACTTACTCATTTGTCTCGGGATCACTCTCTTATTATTCGGGATCGAACGTTATGTCCTATCCGGTCTGTAAAAAAAGCAGATAGCGATTTTTCGCTATCTGCTTTTTTAGTTAATAGACTTCGTAATTTTGCCCCGTCTGTGCCCCTTCGACACTCTTTTCGAACGCCGTCGCGACACGTGACGCCGGAACGGCTTCAAAACCACGGAAGAAGGGTCCGTACTTCTCAAGCGACTCGATCAGTACGTTCGGACTGACGCTGTTGATCCGAATGCCTCGTGGCATCTCGATCGCTGATGCGTGAACGAACGCTTTGACCCCACCGTTCGCAAGCGCAGCGGATGCGCCTTGGCGAATCGGATCGTCCATCATGATGCCGGTCGTCAGCGTAAAGCTTCCGCCGTCTCGTACGGACTCTAAACCAAGCAAGACGAGATTGACCTGACCTTTTAGTTTACTGTCGATTCCGATTTGATTAAGCTCCGGTGTTAAGTCCGTCAATGGACCGAAATGAGCACCACCTGTGGCACTGATGACGGCATCAACAGAACCGACTGTTTCATACATCGCCCGAATACTTTCCTCTGATGTGATGTCGACTTGTACATCCGCTCCGCTTCGTCCGGCACGAATGATGTCATGCCGCTCACTCAGCCGTTCGACGACTGCCTGCCCAATCGTTCCGCTTGCTCCTACTACTAAAATTCGCATGATCCTTTCCCCTTTCTCGTCTAACTTACCTATCTAGCCTACTGCACAGCAGATGGTGGTTTCAAGGAATCTACCGGATGCGTCTTCAAGAAGATGAGGATTTCTTCGAACAAACGTTGTTTATCCCGATCGAGTGTCAGTAGATGTTTACTGTTCGGAAGAAGAACCTTTTTCTGATCTCGGCTCGGCACCGTCGTTTCGATTCGCTCGAGACTCGCATGATAGACGGCATCATCTAAGGCGCCAAGGAACAAGGCGATGGGCTGCGTGATCTTCGGCAAGACGACTCCTGTGTCGAGAATGAACTGTTGTAGTGCCCATAAGTCTTTTTCTGGGCGTGGAAAATGACGGTCGACAAAGTCTACGATCCACTCCGGTGAACGATCGTCAAACTGAAAATACCGTTCTGTATAACGAAGGACGCGGTGCTCGAGTCCCGCAATCGTCCGCTCAAGAATCGGCGTCGAGAGTAAGATGAGTCCAGCGCATCCTGACTGTTCTGCTAGTCGAAGTGCCATTACTCCACCGAGTGATTGTCCGATCAAAAAGATGTCTTTGTGTCCTCGATCTTGTAAAAACGCGAGTCCGACTTGCGCGGACTGCCAGACGTCTTCGATCGTCGTCTCAAACAAGCGCTCCGGCGATTCCCCGTGCCCGGCGTAATTGGGCGCGTAACAGGTATAGCCGGCTGCATGTAAAAAACGAGCGAGTCCCCGCATCTCATTCGCACTTCCCGTAAAACTATGTAACAACAAAATAGCAGGTCCGGGTCCTTCTAAGTACAGATCCTTTGATTTCGTAATCAAGTGCGCCCCTCCTTTTCATCTCTTCACACTTCCTCCACCGAAGCATCCTCCCGTAACGACTCTATAATCCGAAAGCCTGGGTAGTTCGCTTCGGATCGTCGTTCGCCACTTGACCGATAATAAGCATTCCAGTAACTGATCATCCGGTCTTCGATTCGCTTCATGTATGCCGGATCATCCTCGACGAATCGCCGCTTCACTTCCGGATCCCATTGCTCGATTGCGGGTACGATGATGTCGACGATGTCACGGACGTATTCACTAGCAAGTTCGATGATATAGGCAAGAACCCATCCGTCGTGTGGATGGTTTTTAAGTAACTGCTGAAGATACTGCTCACGAACATGACCATCATGGTGACGGGTGTAAAGGCAATATAAAATCGTCTGCTGAGTCGACGTCAGTTGCTTGATCCGCTCCGAGTCGATTTCTGATAAATACAAACGCATCGGAATCTGTATGTGTTCCTGTTCTATATTTACTTCGATCGCCCCTGGTGATAATCGTGTCCATCCAAACGGTAGACATGCTTTAACGACCCGAACGTCCTGTTCATATCTCTTAGGAAATGCGGTGATCCAGCGGTTCATCTCGTTCTCCTCCTAATATAAAAACTCCAAACGACAGACGCTTACACGCCTGTCATTTGGAGTCGATTTGTTTCCTTATTCAACCGTTACCGACTTCGCCAAGTTACGTGGCTTATCGACGTCACAGTCGCGACCGAGTGCCGCGTAGTATGAGATTAATTGAAGTGGTAAGACCGACAAGAGTGGTGACAAGAGTGGCTCGACTGCTGGAATGACGAATGCATCTGTTGGCAATTCAAGACCTTCTGCTGCGATGACACACGCATTTGCCCCACGTGCGACGACTTCCTTGATATTCCCACGGTTGTTGAGATGAACGTGTGGTTGTGTCACGAGCGCGATGACCGGTGTGTTGTCTTCAATCAAAGCGATCGGACCGTGCTTAAGCTCTCCACCCGCGTATCCTTCTGCTTGGATATACGAGATCTCTTTGAGTTTCAATGCACCTTCCATCCCGACGTATGCATCTTGTCCACGACCGATGAAGAACGCATTGCGTGACTCAGACAAGTATTCTGTCGCGATTTCTTGGAAGCGATCTTTTTGAGACATGACCGACTCCATCGCACTTGAGATTTTACCGAGTTCTTTCATGAGATCAAAGTTGACGGCAACCCCTTTTGCTTGAGCAAGGTCAAACGCAAGGACAGCGAGAACAGCGATTTGAGCTGTATACGCTTTTGTTGAAGCAACGGCGATTTCTGGACCCGCGTGGAGCAACAATGTTGCGTTTGCTTCACGTGACAATGTTGATCCTGGAACGTTCGTGATCGTCAGTGCCGGGTGACCAAGTTTCTTCGCTTCGACGAGAACGGCACGACTATCCGCTGTTTCACCTGATTGTGAAAGGAAGAGGAAGAGCGGTTTCTCTGTCAATAATGGCATGTTGTATCCGAACTCAGAAGAGATGTGCACTTCTGTCGGGATGCCTGCGATTTGTTCGATCAACTGTTTTCCGATCAAACCAGCATGGTAGCTTGTTCCGCAACCGATGATGTAGACGCGGTCACGACCAAGTACGAGATCACGGACTGATTGATCGAGTGTGATGTCGCCTGCTTCGTTTTGATATTTTTGAACGATGTTCCGGATGACTGCTGGTTGCTCATCCATCTCTTTGAGCATATAGTGCGCGTACGTTCCTTTTTCGATATCTGATGCATCGATTTCAGCCGTGTACGCTTCACGCTCTTGGACGTTCCCGTCGAGATCTTGGATCGTCACGCTATCACGCGTCAAGATGATCATCTCACCATCATGCAACTCAACGAATTGATCCGTTACTTGCAACATTGCCATTGCGTCTGAAGCGACGACGTTGAACGTACCATCACCGAGACCGACGAGAAGTGGTGATTTGTTTTTCGCGACGTATAAGACGTCTGGATTTTCAGCATCGATCAACGCGAGCGCATACGAACCATGCAAGACACGGAGTGTTTGACGGAATGCTTCCGCGACGTCACCTGTCTCGTTGAAGTTTTTTTCAATCATCTGAACGATGACTTCTGTATCCGTGTCGCTCAGGAGATCGACGTTCAATTCTGCTTTTAGTTGCTCATCGTTTTCGATGACACCGTTGTGCACGAGTGTGAAACGTGCTGACGCACTTTGGTGTGGGTGCGCGTTTGGTACGCTTGGGACACCGTGTGTCGCCCAACGTGTATGTCCGATTCCAACTGTGCCGTCTGCCTCAGCAGGAACGACTTCGCGTAGCGCAGCAATCCGGCCAACTTCTTTGTGGACTTGGACGCCGTCGTTGACGAACGCAAGACCTGCCGAGTCATAGCCGCGGTACTCGAGCTTTTCGAGACCTTTTAATAAAATTTCTTTCGTGTTGACCTGTCCGATCATACCTACGATTCCGCACATGTTACATCTCTCCATTTACAAGTATTTCCCTAAAGAGGAAACGGCTCTTGTTGAGAGGATCCCGATCGGTCTGTTTGTCCGTCCAATCACTTGGACGATTTCAGAACGATTTACGGTATGGATCTGGTACCGGGAGGCATCCGCCGAATGATTCGATAAACCTCCACCTCGTCAGCTTTCAATCTACGAAGAAAGCCCTGGCGCTTTTTAGTTCCGTCTGACCCCGTTTCTGTCCGACTTCACCATCATACGAACTTTACTTTGAAAAAGCAAGAAAGGTAACGTAGTTGTAACTATTCCCGATATTTCACTAATCAATACGTATAATCCCTATTTTTTGTAAAAATCTCAAGCTGTTTTTCTAAAATAATTGTAAAAAAAGAAGCAGAGCAATCGCTCTGCTTCGGGTTTCTTAGTTTTCTTGTAACGCATAGTTCTCACGAACGACGTTCGCGATCCGCTCGACGTACGCATCACACGCTTCTTGTGTCGGAGCTTCCGCCATGACACGAACGAGTGGTTCTGTTCCTGACGCACGAACGAGAATCCGTCCGTTCCCCGCCATTTCCGCTTCAACTTCCGCAATGATTGCTTGTACAGCAGGACCGCTCATTGCGCCATTTTTATCTGAGACACGGATGTTGACGAGACGTTGTGGGAAGATCGGCATCTCAGCTGCGAGTTCTGATAACTTCTTCCCTGTCGCTTTCATGATTTGCAACAACTGGACGCCTGACAACATGCCGTCTCCTGTCGTTGAGTAATCCATGAAGATGATGTGCCCCGACTGTTCGCCACCGAGTGTATAGTCGTTCTTACGCATCTCTTCGACGACATAACGGTCACCGACTGCTGTCTGAAGCGCCGTCATCCCGTTTTCTTTGACGGTTTTATGAAAACCAAGGTTACTCATGACCGTCGCAACGATCGTGTTGTCTTTCAGACGACCAAGTTCGTTCAAGTATTTCCCGCAGATGAACATAATTTTATCACCATCGACGATATCGCCGTTCTCATCGACTGCAATCAAGCGATCGCCGTCGCCATCAAATGACAAACCGACATCTGCGCTCTTTTCTTTGACGAAGGCAGCAAGGTGTTCAGGGTGTGTCGAACCGACACCATCATTGATGTTGAGTCCGTTCGGATTCGTTCCGATCGTCGATACTTCTGCTTCCAAGTCACCAAATAGACGTGGTGCGAGGCTTGACGTCGCTCCGTGTGCACCGTCAATCGCGACATGGATGCCTGAGAAATCTTCATCCGATGTCTGACGAAGCATATGCAGATACTTTTGTGCGCCCTCAAAATAATCATGAACGAAGCCGAGTTCTTTTCCGGCTGGGCGTGGCAATGTATCTTCTGCTTCATCGAGTAATGCTTCAATTTCAAGTTCTGTTGCGTCGTCAAGCTTAAAGCCGTCTGATCCGAAGAACTTGATCCCGTTATCTTCTACTGGATTGTGCGACGCGGAAATCATGACTCCTGCTGTCGCATCCATTGTTTTTGTCAGATACGCGACACCTGGTGTCGAGATGACACCTAGACGCATGACTTCTGCACCGATCGATAACAGACCCGCGATAAGTGCGTTCTCAAGCATTTGACCAGAAACACGTGTATCGCGTCCAATTAAGACTTTAGGTCGTGTACTTTCGTGTTTTGTTAACACATAACCACCTGTTCGACCGAGGCGATACGCCAGTTCCGGTGTCAATTCTACGTTTGCGACGCCGCGTACGCCGTCAGTTCCAAAATACTTACCCATATGTTATTTCCTCATTTCACTAATTTGTTTTAATTGGTCGGAACGGATGTCCGAGGCACGGCTTTTAACGTGACATCCATGTTATCCGGACGCAAGACATCGAAGGCTTTCGACGTCTGGTATGAAATCGGCAATCCATGTGTTCCTTCTTTTAGTCCTGTCACGTCGATGACCGCTTTAATGTCCGTCGCATCAATCGATGCTAGATCCGATTCTTTCCCACGGACAACGACATCCATCGTTTGGTTATAATCAATCGTATACTTCGACTCATCAAACCCATTCAACGTGACCGTCACACCCGGGATCGTTTTCTCTGCTCGATCCTCGACGGTTTCTGTCGTCGATTTCGCATTTTCCTTTTCAACGACGATATTGACGGTAACCTGTGTTGGATCCATCGCCGTCGCGTTTTCCGGTTCCACGAGTTTGACGGTTTTTTCCGTCGTCTTCGTCAATCCCTTAAGCGAGACCGCTTCTGTATCAACGGAACCAATCCGTTCCAACTCTTCTTTTGTTCCATATAGACGAGCTTCCGTCGTGACAGGAACGATTTTGACAACGGTATACCCTTTTTTGACGTTGTCTTTTGTCTTCACATTGATTGGTACCGTCTTACTTTCCTTATAGATCGGTACTGTGATTTCTAATTGCTCCGGTTGATAAGATGCACTAATCGTATTCCCGTTCGCATCAGTCGCTTTAGCATTGAACGTCTCTTTGAACGTCTCTGCCCGACCGGTCACATCAATCGGTACTTGGATTGCTGAAATCGCCTGTAACTTCTCCGCGCCTCCCGTAACTTCAACAGTTTGTTGGTTCGGTTGCGCTTCCCCAGCGACATATCCTTCAGCGATTTTGTTTTTATTGAGTAAGGCGACTTGTACCGGTACTTCTTTCGTAATCTTCTTATCGAAGAAGACTTCGATCGTCTGTTGTTTCGGCGTCACTTCGACATCTTTTCCAAAGCCAGTCGGTGTGACACGGACACGATGATAGCCCGGGTCGAGACCTTTCAAATCAATCGATAATCCAAAATCCTGAACAAGCCGGAGCATCGTCAAGCTACTCGAAGGACCTTTAACGGTGACCTCCATCGTATTTGGAATATTATAGGCGACCCATTGCGATTCATCATACTGGACCGTGACCGGTACGTCAAACTTCGTCGAGCCTTGTCCTGCGATCGGTAACAGACTAGCCGCATCGCTTTTTCCCGTCGTATTCGAACCTGCGACCATCAAATACAACATGACGGCTAAGGCAACGGCAACGATACGTAAAAACCAGCGTTCATTGAACCACTTTTCGAACATTATTTTTTCGCCCCCATCCAGTTCAAGAAGGAAGTATTCGTCGGTTCGGCCTTGACGATTGTCTCAAGTAACTTCGTCCGCAAGGATTCTTCGTCGAGTTCCCGGTATAGACGTCCATTGATGGCGAGTGAGACACCACCCGTTTCTTCCGAGACGACGAGCGTGACACTATCCGTCACCTCACTGACACCAATTGCTGCGCGGTGACGTGTTCCAAGCTCTTTTGAGATATGTGCACTCTCAGACAGCGGTAAGTAACAAGCGGCTGCTGCTAACTTGCCTTGCTGGACGATGACGGCACCATCATGTAAGGGTGTATTCGGAATGAACAAGTTGATCAGCAACTGACTCGTGATTTGTGAGCCGAGCGGAATACCCGTCTCCACGTATTCACTCAGTCCAGTCTCCCGTTCAATCGTCACGAGTGCCCCAATACGCCGTTTTGACATGTACTGAGCAGACGATACGAGCGCATCGACGATTCGAATTTGTTCATCTTCATCACTGACCGCACTACGCGAGAAGAATTTACTCGTTCGTCCTAAATGTTCCAGTCCACGCCGGAGTTCGGGTTGGAAGATGATGATAATCCCTAGTAACCCATAGGTGATGATTTGATTCAGTAAGAATTGCAGTGTTTTGAGTCCAAAAAAGCCACTCAGGAACCAACTGATCAAAATGACCGAGATCCCTTTAATGAGCTGGACCGCTTTTGTTCCTTTGACGATGATCATGAGACGGTAAATGACGAACGTCACGACCGCAATATCAATCACGTCATTAATATAATCGTACCAATGTACGTTTTCTCCCAGTTTCAACAATTGAAATTGAAGTGGTTGCCAGCTGAAGTAATTCACCAACCGTGCCCCCTAACTCATCTGATTTAAACAGTTTCCATTATAGCACAAAGGGACGAGTTCGACTCGTCCCAGCTGATTATTGAAATAGACGCTTGATTCCGTACCATACGCGTTCGAATAATTGATCGATTTCCTTGATTTCTCCGGTCACGCTACCAGCACTCGCCGTGTACGCTTTCCCGTCAACGGTCATGACGTCGCCATTGACTTTCCCTTCGATGCGGACGTTCCCGCCTTCGACATAGAGATCTTGATCGACTGTGACACCTTTCGGGACAACGACCTCACCATTTTGAGCGACGATGCCTGGTGCATTCGTATAAGATAAGTCATGTTCTTCCTGTGCCATATAACCACCAAGGCTACCGACCGACAAAAGTAAGAAAACAGCCGCTGCCGCGAGCAATGGATATTGCTTCATCTTCCCTCCAAAACGAGACGGTTGCGGTTGTTGCAGCAAAGCAGCGCTTGGCGTCTCCACCTGTTCAGGCAATTGTGCCAGCACGCGGGATGTAAAATCTGCCGATAATTTAGGCGCTGGAAGTTGACGCAGTCGAGCATCAAGGAGCCGATACTCTTCGAACTCGTCCATCGCGTCTACTTCTCGTAACTCTGCTTCTAATCGCTCGAATTCCTCAGGTGGTTGGTTTTGGTCTAAATAATCCTGGATCCGTTCATGTACATGCTCTCGTGACATGGTGAGTTCCTCCTTCTCATCGTTTGGCAAAATGCTTCTTCAGCGCTTCTCGTCCACGATGAATTCTAGTTTTGACAGTAGCGACAGGTAATTCGATCATTTCACTGATTTCCTTTAGCGAAAGATCCTCTACATATTTCAGGACGAGTGGGACACGGTATTTTTCTGGTAAAGCCGCAATCGCGTCCCCGACTTCGTTTCGTTGCTCGTTATCGACCACTTGGTCCTCCGGCAAGGTGTCCTTGCTCTCGAGTTGTGAATACAATGTCAGTCCTTCAGTACCTGACATCTCAGCATCAAGAGAATAATCAGGTTTCTTTTTCCGTAATCGGTCAATCGATACGTTCGTGACGATTCGGTACAACCAAGTCCGGAACTTCCATTGTGCATTATACGAATCAATTTTCGTAAATACACGGATGAAGGCTTCCTGTGTCGCATCCTCCGCTTCCATTCGATCGCGCAAGACACGGAAAGCCACAAGAAAGGCACCTTCCTTATATAGATCAACAAGTGCCGCGAATGCATCACGGTCTCCCTGTTTCACTCGCTCAATTAAGCGTAGTGTCGTTTCTTCCACTTTGAATACCCCCCGCTCTATGCGGTCAATCTCTTATACGAAGTCGACCGATAAATGTTTCATCTCCTTTTAAATTGTAACAAAAAAAACTTGAACCCCGATGAAAAGAGTTCAAGTTCTATCCATTATTTTACTAAGCGATGTGTTTCCATTGCCAAAAGTAGATCTCCGATTAGTTCATTCGCAAGTTCTGCTGTTCCGTTTCCTTCTTCAAGCAACGGATTCACTTCAACGAATTCAGCTGCAATGAAGTCTTCTGCCGTTGCGCAATGCTGGAGCACTGTCTTCGCATCGTCTAAGAAAATACCGTCGGCGACACGTGTTCCGGTACCGACGACGAGTGATGGATCGAGACCATCCATATCAAAGCTAAGATAGAACGCATCCGTCGTTTCCTTCAAATAGGCAATCGCTTCTTCCATGATCGCGTCCATTCCCCGAGTTCGGATCGCTTCCATATCATAGACACGAATACCAAGACGATCAATCAGCTCTTGTTCGCCTGGATCAACGTCACGTAATCCGATGAAGACGAGATGTTCCGGTTGCAGTTTGACATCGGTTCCTCCGACTTCCGTTAAACGCTGATGTCCTTCCCCAAGGGCGACAGCGAGCGGCATGCCGTGAATATTGCCAGACGGTGATGTTTCCGGTGTATTCAAATCACCGTGTGCATCGAACCAGATGACACCAAGACGGGGTACAGTCTGACGTAACCCTGCAATCGTTCCGATCGCCATGCTGTGATCGCCACCGACTAATAACGGAAAACGTTGCTCCGATAACGCGTCACGTACGATCAGGTGCAAGTCATTCGTCGTATGGACGACGCCTTCAAGACGTTTTAGCTTCGGATCTTCTTCCCGGACTGCATCCTCGGATAAGACAGCCGCTTCCCCGTAGCGTACTGCTTCTTGTCCCCGTGCTTCAAGTGTCGCGAGTAGACCGGCTTTTTCGACAGCAGCAGGTCCGTGTTCAGTGCCTGGCTTTCCTTGTCCATAACGGTACGGTACGCTGATATACGCGATGTTCATTCGTTATTCCCCCTATGTCATAGTCACTTCTACATGTATTGTAAGCGGTAACAAACAAGTGGTTCAACTCAACAAAAAAACGCATGAATATACAAAAAAACACCGTGAAGGGAATCACGGTGTTCTTGCGTACGTACTCTGGTTATGCTTGGCATTTCATATAAAAAAAACTTAAGACGAACGAAACTCGCTTAAGATCTTTAAATAAAATTGGTGGAGCCTAGCGGGATCGAACCGCTGACCTCCTGCGTGCAAGGCAGGCGCTCTCCCAGCTGAGCTAAGGCCCCGAAAGAAAAAGCGGAAGACGGGATTCGAACCCGCGACCCCGACCTTGGCAAGGTCGTATTCTACCACTGAACTACTTCCGCAAGAAATGAGCCATGCAGGATTCGAACCTGCGACCCTCTGATTAAAAGTCAGATGCTCTACCAACTGAGCTAATGGCTCGACATGGTGGGGGGGGGCGGATTCGAACCGCCGAACCCGAGGGAGCGGATTTACAGTCCGCCGCGTTTAGCCACTTCGCTACCCCCCCAGTTTGTCTAGGAAACTTATACGATTGAGAAAAAACAGTGCCGGCAACAGGAGTCGAACCCGCGACCTACTGATTACAAGTCAGTTGCTCTACCAGCTGAGCTACACCGGCACAAAAAGTATAATGGTGACCCGTACGGGATTCGAACCCGTGTTACCGCCGTGAAAGGGCGGTGTCTTAACCGCTTGACCAACGGGCCATTGGCTCCGCAAGTAGGATTTGAACCTACGACCTACCGGTTAACAGCCGGTTGCTCTACCACTGAGCTATTGCGGAATAAATTAAATGCCTGGCAACGTCCTATCCTCACAGGGGGAAGCCCCCAACTACTTTCGGCGTTCAAGTGCTTAACTTCCGTGTTCGGCATGGGAACGGGTGTGACCACTTGGCTATCGTCACCAGACGATCGGGCTCGCGCCCTCAAAACTGAAGTCATCAACAAGCATCTGCTAGAACAAGGCCTCGACCGATTAGTATCACTCAGCTCCACATGTCGCCATGCTTCCACCCGTGACCTATCTACCTCATCGTCTCTGAGGGGTCTTTCTTGATTACTCAAAGGGAAATCTCATCTTGGAGGGGGCTTCATGCTTAGATGCTTTCAGCATTTATCCCGTCCGCACGTAGCTACCCAGCGATGCTCCTGGCGGAACAACTGGTACACCAGCGGTGCGTCCATCCCGGTCCTCTCGTACTAAGGACAGCTCTCCTCAAATTTCCTGCGCCCACGACGGATAGGGACCGAACTGTCTCACGACGTTCTGAACCCAGCTCGCGTACCGCTTTAATGGGCGAACAGCCCAACCCTTGGGACCTACTCCAGCCCCAGGATGCGATGAGCCGACATCGAGGTGCCAAACCTCCCCGTCGATGTGGACTCTTGGGGGAGATCAGCCTGTTATCCCCAGGGTAGCTTTTATCCGTTGAGCGATGGCCCTTCCATGCGGAACCACCGGATCACTAAGCCCGACTTTCGTCCCTGCTCGACTTGTAGGTCTCGCAGTCAAGCTCCCTTCTGCCTTTGCGCTCTACGAATGATTTCCAACCATTCTGAGGGAACCTTTGGGCGCCTCCGTTACTGTTTAGGAGGCGACCGCCCCAGTCAAACTACCCGCCTGACACGGTCCTCCAGCCGGATCACGGCTGCGAGTTAGAGACTCTATGCATGAAGGGCGGTATCCCAAGGGTGACTCCTCCGAAGCTGGCGCTCCGGGCTCGACGTCTCCCGCCTATCCTGTACATCATGCACAAAGCCTCAATATCAGGCTGTAGTAAAGCTCCATGGGGTCTTTCCGTCCTGTCGCGGGTAACCTGCATCTTCACAGGTACTATGATTTCACCGGGTCTCTCGTTGAGACAGTGCCCAAATCGTTACGCCTTTCGTGCGGGTCGGAACTTACCCGACAAGGAATTTCGCTACCTTAGGACCGTTATAGTTACGGCCGCCGTTTACTGGGGCTTCGGTTCAAAGCTTCGCTTGCGCTAACCCATCCCCTTAACCTTCCAGCACCGGGCAGGCGTCAGCCCCTATACGTCATCTTGCGATTTAGCAGAGACCTGTGTTTTTGCTAAACAGTCGTTTGGGCCTATTCACTGCGGCTCTACTCATGTAGAGCGTCCCTTCTCCCGAAGTTACGGGACCATTTTGCCGAGTTCCTTA
>NZ_SGWC01000002.1:0-52500 GCF_013337175.1 Exiguobacterium sp. JMULE1 | reverse complement strand
TCGCCCCATTCGACGTCTGCGAAGAAGTTATTGAGCATCTTCCCGAGCATTGGTCCCCGCCAGATGACTGGTGCATTATCTTCGACGAAGAAGCCCATTGAGATGACCTTGACGCCAAAGCGTTCTGGTGGAACGATTCGGTCGTTGACGACAGTCGGACGTGTTTCGATTCCCATCATGTCTGGAACACTAAAGCCGTAGATATCGGCATCAATCAACCCGACTTTCTTCCCTGCTCGTGCGAGGGCGACTGCTAGGTTAACAGAAACCGTTGATTTTCCGACGCCACCTTTACCAGAAGCGATCGCGATGAACGTCGTACCGGATTCTGGTTTGAGGATCGACGGTGTCGTCGCTGCTTGAATCCCGTGATCACCGAGTGCCTCAAAACGGAGTCCCACCGTCTTGAATCCTTTTTCTTTTAGTTCCTTGACGATTTGCTGTTGGAGCACAAGTTGCTCCCCAGAACCGGATTGTGCTAAAGCAATTTTCAGACTGACATAATCACCTTTAATCCGGACGTCACGAATGCCGTTCGTATCTGCAAGCGGGCGGTCAATCGTCGGATCGACGAGCGTTCCGACTACCTCGCGAATTTCTTGTTCATTCAACATAGTGCCTTCCCCCTGAAAACGTTCGATTTAATCCTTATTAGTATAACAAAAATAAGAGAGCGCTTGCACATTTCGACACCGGAAAGGATGACTTTTCCATGTCCAGTGTCGGTTTTCATCATTTCTCTCGATCATTCACTCGTTTTAGAACATTCGGTTCCATGTACGAGGACCCACGACACCATCGACATCAAGTCCTTGACGTGTTTGATAGGCACGCACCTTCTGAGCCGTCTCTGCATCAAAGCGCCGAGTCACGGTTGCTTTGACTGCACGTTGGATCCGTTCGATATCCCGCGGATTCATATTGGCTGCACCTTGATACAACGGACGACCTGGATACGGAACGATATCACGAGAGCGATTCGGCGTTTCTTCAGACACTCCTAGTAATTCAAAGTGTGGATAGTCCTTAAAGCTCGTCCAGTCCCCACCCCAAGAAAAGCCACGTCGTTTCATCGCAGCAACAATCTTTTGAAAGCTTTGGTCGTTTCGAAACAGCGCTTGTGTACCGTCTTTGGAATATTGAAAGAGGTCGACGGCAATGCCGCGGTTATGATTCGATTGTCCCCCGCGTGCATTCGTTACGATTGGTCCCGGTAGTGTCCGTCCCTGTGCGTACAACCGATTCTGTTCTGCGATGGATCGGTACCCTTGTGCGACGCCTACATAAATCCCTTGCGCATGCATCTCCCGGATGACCTCTTGCGTCCGTTTGGCGACTTCTCGCGACAGTCCCGAAGCATTCAACTTCCGATTCGCTCGCTCGAGTAACCAGTTGATCGATAATGCCATCTATGCTCACTCCCTTTGTCTCCTGTTCCCGAAAACAAAATCCGCTATACTTATGGAATGCAGAATGATTTTAACTCATATCAAAAGGAGCATCCTATGAAAAAACGCATCATTTGGACACTTGGCGTCACCTGTCTCTTACATCTTAGCTTCGTCCTGTATCTGACGCTGCAACCGACTGTCGCTACCGAGACGGAGTTACCGGACAATGCAACCGTCTTGAGTGAAGAAACCTCTTTTACGGGACATGTCGGTCAAGCGACGACACATACACCTATCCAATTCATACAATCTCTCTTTGTTTGGAGCATCCCGCTGACGATCGTCATCCTCTATCTTCTTCTGACGATATTGCACCGATTACGCTCCACTCCGTCGTCTTGACTTGAATCGCTGTTCTGACACTTCGTCAGGAGAGCGGTTTTTCAATGCACAAAAAAACCTCCCACCACAAGGGTGAGAGGGATTCGAAAAGAATTAACGTTTCGAGAATTGTGGTGCACGACGAGCTGCTTTAAGACCGTATTTTTTACGCTCTTTCATACGAGCATCACGAGTCAAGAAGCCTTTCGCTTTGAGTGCGCCGCGGAATTCTGGATCCGCTTGAAGAAGAGCACGTGAGATACCGTGACGGATAGCGCCTGCTTGACCAGTGAAGCCGCCGCCTTTGACCGTTACGATTACATCGTACTTGCCTTCTGTTTCTGTGATTACGAGTGGTTCTTTTGCAGTCATGATCAATGTCTCATAACCGAAGTATTCGCTGATATCGCGACCGTTAACTGTGACTTTACCGTCTCCAGCAACGAGGAAAACGCGCGCTGCCGCGTGTTTCCGGCGACCAGTGCCGTAGTAACGTACATCTGCCATCGTGTAGTTCCTCCTAAATTCGTATTAACCGCGAAGTTCGTAAACTTCTGGTTGTTGTGCTTCGTGCTTGTGTGCAGCTCCAGCGTAGACGTGGAGTTTGTTGAACATTTGACGACCGAGGCTACCTTTTGGAAGCATCCCTTTGATCGCGAGTTCAAGCATGCGCTCAGGTTTGTTAGCAAGCATATCGCGTGCAACAGTCTGCTTTAAGCCGCCTGGATGACCAGAGTGACGGTAGTAGACTTTTTTGTCGAGTTTGTTACCAGTTAAAACGATTTTCTCAACGTTGATGAGGATAACGTTATCCCCACAGTCAACGTGTGGTGTGAACGTAGGCTTGTGCTTACCACGGAGAAGTGATGAAACTTCGCTCGCAAGGCGACCGAGTGTTTTACCTTCAGCGTCGATAAGGAGCCATTTGCGTTCTACATCAGTAGCTTTCGCCATGAAAGTTGTGCGCATGTAAAATACCTCCTAAGGAATTAAAAGTTCTGTTTTTGATTTTTCATTTATTCACTAGGTGAATCTATCATAATCTTAGGTGTACGGGGCTAAGATTGTGGTTTCATAATAAATGAAATGCCAATAAACATTGTATGTTTTTTAATAGCCAATGTCAATTGCCTTTTTTCACTCCGGATAGAAAACTTCCCATAGATAGAGTCCATGGGGAGGCGCTGTCACGCCTGCGACGTTCCGGTCCTTTGCCAGCAACATTTTTTTAATGTCCTCTGGTGCAAAACGACCGCGTCCGACGTCAAGTAACGTCCCGACCATGATCCGGATTTGATTATAGAGAAAACCACTGCCCTGGAACCGAAAGACGAGTTCGTCATCGATCGTCATCAACTCTGCCTCGTAAATCGTCCGAACCCGGTTATCCGTTTCCGTCTTCGCGACACAGAACGAACTGAAGTCGTGCGTACCGACGAGATGTGCCATCCCTTGACGGATGCGCTCGAGATCGAGCGGATACGGGATATGAACCGACAGATTTCGACGAAACGCATTTTCTTCGCGGCGGACGAAATAGCGGTATTCCTTCCCTACGACATCGTAACGTGCTTCAAAGGTCGGTTCGACCTCCTCGCAGCTCCGGACACGAATATCCGCTGGTAAGAGCGTATTCAGTGCCTTAACGACGTTCTCCGGGGGAATCGCTAGTTCCGTATCAAAATGAATGACTTGTCCGTAGGCATGCACTCTCGCATCCGTCCGTCCCGACCCGATGACCTTGACGGGATGTTTGTGCATCCGCGCAAGTGTCGTTTCAATCACTTCTTGAATCGTCAATCCGTTTGGTTGCACCTGATACCCGGCGTAGCCGGTTCCGTCATATTGAATCGTACATTTTAAACGACGCATTACCCGATCCCTCGCAATCCTACTAAACTGATCGTCAGGAGGACAAGCAAGATGATCAGACCTGTATCCCGCATCGTCCACTTGGACTCCCGTAGACGTGTCCGTCCCTCTCCTCCACGGTACCCCCGCGCTTCCATCGCTATCGCAAGATCCTCTGCCCGCTTAAAGGCGGAGATGAACAATGGAATCAATAACGGAATGATCGCCCGTAAACGTTCCTTAATCGGTCCTGCCGATAAATCAACACCACGTGCTTGCTGTGCCTTCATGATTTTCTCCGTCTCCTCCGCTAAAGTTGGTAAGAACCGAAGCGAAATCGATAACATGAGCGCAATCTCATGCGTCGGGACACGAACGACCTTGAACGGCTTCAACAACAATTCAATCGCATCCGTCAGTTCGATCGGTGAGGTCGTCAGCGTGACGAGTGTCGTGATCGAGACGAGATAGAAGAAGCGTAATGAGACGATGATCGCGAGTCGCAGTCCTTCTTCATAGATCCGGAGCCAGCCGAACTCAAAGAGGACAGCCCCTTCGCGTGTGAAGAATAGCTGGATGACGAACGTAAAGACAATCAGGAAAAGAATCGGTCGCAGTCCCTTTAGAACATAACGAAGCGGTAAGCGACTACTCATGAGTGCTAAGAACGTAAAGACAAGTAAAAAATATTCGTTGCTGCGTTGTTCGCAAGAAAGACGAGCGGAATGAAGCAGAAAGCAAAGATGATCTTCGCGAGTGCCGACGACCGGTGCAAGTACGACTGACCGGGAATATGTTGTCCGACGATCATTCGCTCACCCCTTTCGTCATCAACCACTCGATCAATTCGGTCTCCGTCCGGATATCCGGTCGTTGCAATCCACGCCGATCAGCGACTGGCCAAGCAAGTGATAAGACGTGTGGGAGATCGAGGTGGAATTGCTCGAGCAATGTCTCTTCTTTAAACAGATCAAGTGGTAGCCCGTCAAACGCCACCTGAGCGTTTTCCATGACGATGACACGCTCGGCATACTCAAGCACCTGATCCATGTCGTGCGTGATCAGGAGCAACGTCATACCGGTCTCTGCATGGAGCCGGGCAAACAGACTCAGCATATGCTTGCGCCCTTGCGGATCGAGTCCTGCCGTCGGCTCATCGACGATCAACACGTCTGGTTGACTAGCGAGTACGCCGGCAATTGCAACACGCCTCATTTGCCCACCAGACAGGTCAAACGGCGAACGACTCCAAAAGACTTCATCGAGTCCGACAGTCCGTAATGCCTCTTTCGCTAATTGCTCAGCGGTCGCGGCGTCATGACCGAAGTTCATCGGACCGAACATAACATCCTTTAAGACCGTCTCTTCGAACAATTGATATTCCGGATATTGAAAAACAAGCCCGACGCGACGTCTTAATGGCTTGAGGTCCTGTTTTTTCTTCGGTTCGACGATGATGTCATCGACTTGTACCTTCCCCGCTGTCGGCTTGAGCAACCCATTGATGTGCTGCACGAGCGTCGATTTCCCGGATCCGGTGTGCCCTACAAACGCAACAAGCGCCCCTGACGGAATCTCAAGATTCACATCACGCAGCGCGACTCGTTCGAACGGACTATTGAGTTGATACGTATAATTTAATTCCTGGATTAAGATTGGCATAAACGGTTCACCAATTCTCTTTCATCTAGTATCGTCTCCTCGAGTGAGAGACCTTGCGCCCGTAAACGTTCTTGTACCCGAACAACGAATGGAACATCGAGTCCGATGTCTTCTAAGAACGATGCATGACGAAAGACTTCCTGAGGGGATCCTTCTAATACGATTTTCCCGGCATCCATGACGATGACACGACTAGCCCGTAATACTTCGTCTAATTCGTGTGTAATCGCGATGACCGCCATTGGGTGGGTCGCATGGAGTTCCTGAACGGTCGACATGACCTCTTGTCGTGCTAATGGATCAAGCATCGATGTAGCTTCATCGAGCACGAGAACATCAGGGCGCATCGCAAGCGCCGAAGCGATTGCGACACGCTGCTTCTGTCCGCCGGATAGTTGATGGGGTTCCCGATCAACAAAATCCGTAAGGCCAACGCGCGCTAGACTGTCGTCGATACGACGAACCATTTCCTCGCGTGGCATACCCCAGTTTTCTAGAGCAAATGCCACGTCGTCGCGCACGGTCGTGCCAACGAATTGATTGTCTGGATTTTGGAAGACGATGCCGATTGCTCGACGCATCTCCCACAGTTGTTCCGGATTCGCACTTGAAAAGCGCTCAGCAACCGTAACGGTCCCTGTCTCCGGTAACAACAGTCCATTAAACAATTTCGTCAGCGTTGATTTTCCAGAGCCGTTGTGACCAACGATGGCGACCCATTCACCCGAACGAATCGTCAGAGAGACTTCTTGTAGGGCTGCTTGCTCCTGTTCCGGATACCGATAGGTGACCTGTTCCAGTTCAATCAGCTTGTCCATGATCTCTCCTCCTTCATCAAATCAATACTTTCATTTTGTAGCAAAAGGGCAGAAGCGGGATACGCACTGCCCTTTTATGGCGAATCATTTAATGAGGATTAAACGAGTTCGATGATGACCATTTCTGCGCCGTCACCACGACGTGGTCCCATTTTCATGATGCGTGTGTAACCACCTTGACGCTCAGCAAAACGTGGAGCCACATCAGCGAATAATTTTTGGATCGCGTCTTGTGCTTTGCCCTCTGCGTTTTGACCAGCAGCTTCACGGCGAACGAACGATGCAACTTGACGACGAGCGTGGAGATCACCGCGTTTACCTAAAGTGATGAGTTTCTCTACGACTGGACGAAGTTCCTTCGCTTTTTGTTCTGTAGTTTGGATACGCTCATTGATGATGAGATCAGTCGCAAGGTCACGCAAAAGTGCCTTACGTTGTGAGCTTGTACGGCCTAATTTCGAGTATGCCATGGATGGATTCCCTCCTTCGTGCAATTAATAGTATTAGTCTTCTTTGCGCAAGCCTAGTCCGAGTTCGTCGAGTTTCGCTTGAACTTCCTCGAGTGATTTACGTCCGAGGTTACGGACTTTCATCATCTCGTCTTCGCTCTTGTTCGCGAGTTCTTGAACCGTGTTGATACCAGCGCGTTTCAAACAGTTGTACGAACGAACTGAGAGATCGAGTTCTTCGATCGTCATTTCGAGTACTTTTTCTTTTTGATCTTCTTCCTTTTCGACCATGATTTCAGCATGGAGCGCTTCGTCCGTAAGACCAACAAAGATGTTTAAGTGTTCTGTCATGATTTTCGCACCGAGTGACACTGCTTCTTCAGGGCGGATTGAACCGTCCGTCCAAACATCAAGCGTCAACTTATCGAAGCTCGCATCTTGACCGACACGTGTTTTTTCAACTTGATAATTTACACGTTGAATTGGCGTGTAAATCGAGTCGATTGGGATTACACCGATTGGCATATCGTCCCGTTTGTTATCTTCAGCCTGAACATACCCACGACCACGGCGTGCTGTCAGACGCATATGAAGTGATGCACCTTCTGCAAGCGTTGCGATGTGAAGTTCTGGGTTGAGGATTTCGACGTCGCTGTCATGCGTAATGTTCGCAGCAGTGACAACACCAGCGCCTTGAATATCGATCTCAAGCGTTTTCTCTTCTTCCGAGTACACTTTGAGGGCGAGTTTCTTAAGGTTCAAGATGATTTGGGTAACGTCTTCTACAACGCCATCAATCGTCGAGAACTCATGAAGAACGCCATCGATTTGGACTGCAGTGACTGCAGCACCCGGAAGTGAAGACAATAGGATACGACGCAATGAGTTACCAAGCGTTGTACCGAATCCACGCTCAAGCGGCTCAACTACGAATTTACCAAACGTAGCATTCTCGCTTAACTCGATCGTTTCAATCTTCGGTTTTTCGATTTCGATCATCTGAACCCCTCCTTGAATATCGTCATGTTGGCCATCGCGTTCAATCGCCAACCGCCTTGTGCACGTTTCTACTGCCTTGCTTGGTCAAACGATCAACAAAAGTCTACTCGAATCCCCGCTCTGCAGTACAAGACGGGTTACACGCGACGACGTTTTGGAGGGCGGCAACCGTTGTGTGGTACTGGAGTAACGTCACGGATTGCAGTAACTTCGAGACCGATCGCTTGAAGAGCACGGATAGCTGCTTCACGACCTGCACCAGGACCTTTAACGTTAACTTCTACAGTACGCATACCGTTATCCATTGCTGTTTTAGCAGCTGTTTCAGATGCCATTTGTGCAGCGAAAGGAGTCGATTTACGTGAGCCTTTGAAGCCCATGTTACCTGCAGTTGCCCAAGAGATTGCATTCCCTTGCATATCAGTGATCGTAACGATCGTGTTGTTGAATGTTGAACGGATATGCACGATACCAGATTCAATATTCTTTTTGACTTTACGTTTACTACGAACGTTCTGTTTGCGTTTTGCCATCTTAGTTTACCCTCCCTTACTTCTTCTTGTTCGCTACTGTACGGCGTGGGCCTTTACGAGTACGCGAGTTGTTTTTAGTGTTTTGACCACGAACTGGAAGACCACGACGGTGACGAACACCACGGTAGCAACCGATTTCGATCAAACGTTTGATGTTGAGTGAGATTTCACGACGAAGGTCACCCTCAACTTTGATTTTGTCTAAACCATCACGAAGTTGGTTCAATTGTTCCTCAGTCAAGTCGCGAGTACGAGTATCTTCAGAGATACCAGTTTCTTTCAAGACTTTTTGAGCAGTCGTTTTACCAACACCATAGATGTAAGTGAGTGAGATGACGATGCGTTTCTCACGTGGAATATCTACACCAGCAATACGTGCCATGTGTGCACCTCCTTGTTTAATTACCCTTGTTTTTGTTTATGCTTAGGGTTTTCGCAAATAACCATTACTTTGCCTTTACGGCGGATAACTTTACATTTTTCACAGATCGGTTTAACCGAAGGTCTTACTTTCATTGTGAATACCTCCTCCTGAAAAAATCGGAGTTTTTATTTGAAACGGTATGTGATCCGTCCGCGAGTCAAGTCGTATGGTGACAACTCAACCGTTACTTTATCTCCTGGCAAGATCCGAATGAAGTGCATCCGAATTTTTCCTGAGACGTGCGCGAGGACCGTGTGGCCGTTTTCTAACTCCACCTTAAACATCGCGTTTGGAAGCGGCTCGATAACCGTACCTTCCACTTCGATTACATCTTGTTTCGCCATCAATTATACCCCTTTCTCTATAAAGTTGATTGGGAGCCCAGACGATTTGTAGCGCTAGGGGCTTTCTACAAGAGCCATTGAGAGATCATCGGTCACAAACACGAGTGGATACTGGCTTATAGAAAGGTGACACCAATAACGCGCACAGCTCACTCTGCATCGACCGTTAAGATCTCGTAGCCGTCGTCTGTGATGGCGATGGTGTGCTCAAAGTGGGCGCACATGCTACCGTCCACCGTCACTACCGTCCAATTGTCGGATAGTGTGCGAACATAGCGTTTCCCGACATTGACCATTGGCTCAATTGCCAGTGTCATGCCGGTTTTCAGGCGCGGCCCTTTCCCCGGTGGTCCATAATGTGGAATTTGCGGATCTTCATGCAAATTTTGTCCCACGCCGTGGCCCACATATTCGCGGACTACAGAAAAATTCGCAGCTTCAACATGTGACTGAATCGCATGCGAAATATCTGTCAGGTGCACGCCAGCTTTGGCGCGCTCCAATCCTTTATACAGAGATTCTTCAGTTACGTCAAGTAACCGCTTCGTCTCTTCAGAGATTGTACCTACCGGATATGTCCAGGCTGAATCTCCGTGATACCCATTGTACTCTGCTCCGATGTCAATCGAGATGATGTCACCGTCCTGAAGTACACGATCTCCCGGAATACCATGGACAAGCTCTTCGTTCACGGAAGCACAGATGCTACCCGTGAAACCATTATACCCTTTAAACGATGGTGTTGCCCCTTGACTTCGAATATAGCGTTCAGCGATCGCGTCGAGTTGCCCCGTCGTGATACCTGGGCGAATGTGAGCTTGAAGCTCCTTATGCGTCCGGGCGACGATTTGTCCTGCTTTACGCATGATGTCGATTTCACGCGGCGCTTTCGTGATGATCATTACTGATCACCAAGGAGTGCCTGAACATCGGAATATACATCGTTGATTGGACGATCACCGTCCAAATTACGAAGATACCCTTTTTCTGCGTAAAAGTCAATCAAAGGTTGCGCTTGAGCGACGTTGACTTCCAAGCGACGACGTACTGTCTCCTCTTGGTCATCTTCACGTTGTACAAGTGCTGATCCGTCGATATCACAGATCCCCTCCACTTTTGGTGGGTTGTAGAGAACATGATACGTTGCTCCGCAAGTTGGGCAAATCCGGCGACCTGTCAAACGAGGGACAAGTTTCTCCGGGTCTACACCGATGTGGATGACGTGATCAATTTGTTTGCCCAGATCTTCAAGTAATGCTTCAAGAGCATCTGCTTGTTTCACTGTGCGTGGGAAACCGTCAAGGAGAAAACCATTTGCACAGTCTTCTTTGGCGAGACGCTCACGTACGATGCCGATTGTGACTTTGTCCGGAACGAGTTCCCCTTTATCCATGTATGATTTCGCTTCTTGTCCGAGTGGCGTTGAATCTTTGATCGCCGCGCGGAACATGTCGCCTGTCGAGATGTGGGGGATCGCATAGTCTTCGATGATTTTCGCAGCCTGCGTTCCTTTACCAGCACCCGGCAAACCCATCAATACTAGATTCATGTCGGTAGCCTCCACTTCTATAGCTCTATAGACACAACAGAAAGGAAAGGGATGGTCCCCTTCCTCCCGCCTTATCGGATAAAGCCTTTGTAGTGTCGTTTAACCAATTGACTTTCAATCTGTTTCATCGTCTCTAGTCCTACACCGATGACGATCAACAAGCTCGTTCCACCAATCTGCACCGAGTTCGGTAAGCCAGCAAACTTAATAAAGAATGTCGGCGTCACCGCGATGACAGCTAGGAAGAGTGAACCGAAGAATGTCAGACGATATAGAATCTTCGTGATATACTGCTCCGTTTGCTTACCAGGACGAATACCAGGAATGTATCCGCCTTGTTTTTGAAGGTTCTCTGCCATTTGTTCCGGGTTAACCTGAACGAATGTGTAGAAGTACGAGAACGCGATGATCAGTGCCACATAGATCGACATACCGATTGGACTCGTGTAGTCGAAAATGTCACGGATCTTCGTTGCCGTTTCCGGACTTGCAAAGAAACTCGCAATCGTTGGTGGCGTCACCATGAACGACACCGCGAAGATGACTGGAATAACACCGGCAGCGTTCAATTTGATCGGTAAGTGTGCCGATTGACCGCCAACTGGTGTCCGGTTCACCGTACGCTTAGCGTACTGAATCGGAATCTTACGTGCAGCTTGCTGTACATAGATGACTCCGACGATGACCGCGATGATGATTAAAAGCAAGAGTACGATATAAAGCACGTTTACAAACAAAGCATCCCCTGCATTTTGGAGCTTCGTTTCGTAAATCTGGCGGAATGCATTCGGGAAGCCCGCGACGATCCCAGCGAAGATGATCATTGATATCCCGTTACCAATGCCCTTCTCCGTGATGAGTTCACCGATGAACATCAAGAATGCTGTTCCCGCTGTCAATACGAGTGCAATCATAACGTATGTCCAGGTGCCGAACTGTTCGTCGACAAGACCTGGGTAGATACGGTTAAATCCAAGCGCGATTCCAAACGCTTGGACTAAGCCGAGTACGATCGTTCCATAGCGCGTTACCGTTGCTAACTTCTTACGGCCCGCCTCTCCTTGTTTTGCCCATTCGGCAAACTTTGGAACAACGTCCATCTGTAAGAGTTGGACAACGATCGAGGCCGTGATATACGGCATGATTCCCATCGCAAAGAGTGAGAAATTCTGCAAAGCATTCCCGCCGAACGAGTTCAAGAAACCAAGAATACCATTCTGGTCAATCTTGAACACTTCCGTGTTTACCATCGGCACCGGGATATGTGCTCCAATCCGGAACACGATAACCAATGCCAAGGTAAAGAGAATGCGCCGACGAATGTCAGCTACGCGCCACATATTGGAGATCGCTTGAAACATTAGATCACCTCAACCGTACCGCCGGCAGCTTCGATTGCTTGCTTCGCAGCGTCGGAGAACTTATGAGCTTTGACTGTTAGTTTCTTTTCGATCTTACCGTTAGAAAGAATTTTCACGCCGTCTTTCATGCCTTTGACTGCACGAGTCTCGACAAGAAGTTCTGGAGTGACTTCAGTTCCTTCTTCAAAACGGTTGAGTGTGTCAAGGTTAATGACCGCGAACTCTTTACGAGTTGGGTTGTTGAAGCCGCGTTTTGGTAAACGACGGTAAAGTGGGTTTTGTCCACCTTCGAAACCTGGACGAACACCACCGCCTGAACGAGCTTTTTGACCTTTGTGACCACGGCCAGAAGTCTTACCGTTACCAGAAGACATACCGCGACCTACACGGTTGCGTTCTGAACGTGAACCAGCAGCTGGTTTCAATTCATGGAGTTTCATAGTGGGGCACCTCCTCATAAAATTATATCGAACTATTACTCTTGAATTTCTTTTACTGTCACTAAGTGTGACACGTGGTTAATCATCCCACGCATAGCAGCGTTGTCAGGTACGACAACAGTCTGGTGCATCTTACGGAGACCAAGCGTACGAGTAGTAACGCGTTGGTTCTCCGGACGACCGATCATGCTGCGTGTGAGGGTAACTGCGAGTTTCGCCATCTGTTTTCCCTCCCTTTCTTAACCGCGAAGTTCTTCGACGGTTTTACCGCGGAGTTTCGCAACTTCTTCAGCACGTTTGAGTGATGTGAGACCTTCGACAGTCGCACGAACCATGTTGATTGGAGTGCTTGATCCAAGTGATTTTGAAAGAATGTCGTTGATTCCCGCTAATTCGAGAACCGCACGAACTGGACCACCAGCGATGACTCCAGTACCTTCAGAAGCAGGCTTCAAGAAGACGTGACCTGCACCGAATACACCGTTGACTTCGTGTGGAATTGTTGTGTTAACGATTGGAACGTTAACCATGTTTTTCTTAGCATCTTCGATTGCTTTACGGATCGCTTCAGGCACTTCCTGAGCTTTACCCGTACCGAAACCTACGTGACCATTCTTGTCACCAACGACGACGAGGGCAGCAAAACGGAAGCGACGGCCACCTTTTACTACTTTCGCGACGCGGTTTACGGTAACAACGCGTTCTTCGAGTTGATCCATGTTAATTTCTAACTGGCGCATGTAGAGGTTCCCTCCTTTTCTATTAGAATTTGAGACCAGCTTCACGAGCTGCTTCAGCTACAGCTTTGATACGTCCATGATAGAGATATCCTCCACGGTCGAAAACGACTGTTTCGATACCTTTTTCAAGAGCGCGCTCAGCTGCGAGCTTACCAACTGCTGCCGCAGCGTCAGTCGTGTTGCCTTTTTCAAGGTCGAGTGATGATGCAGATGCGAGTGTTGCATGTGTTGCATCGTCAATGACTTGTACGTAAATGTTCTTGTTCGAACGGAATACGTTCATACGTGGACGTGTTGCAGTCCCGATGATTGTACGACGGACACGACCATGACGTTTTTTACGCGTAGCGTTTTTATCTGCCTTTGAGATCATTTATGCCACTCCTTTCCGGTCAATTCGCATTCGCGAATTACTTACCTGTTTTACCTTCTTTACGACGAACGACTTCATCACTGTAACGAATACCTTTACCTTTGTACGGCTCAGGTTGACGGTACGAACGGATCAATGCAGCGACGTGACCAACACGTTCTTTGCTGATTCCGCGAACGATGAGTTGCGTATTCGTAGGAACTTCGACTTCGATGCCTTGTTCCGGAGTGTACTCGATTGGGTGTGAGTAACCGAGGTTGAGTACGATTTTGTTACCTTGCTTTTGTGCACGGTAACCAACACCTTGGATATCAAGTGTCTTAGCGAAACCGTTGCTAACACCTTCGACCATGTTCGCGATAAGCGCACGAGTCGTTCCGTGGATCGTACGGCTTGCTTTCTCGTCGTTCGGACGAGTGACAGTCAATTCATTACCTTCTACGTTGATCGCCATAGCTGGGCTGAACTCGCGTGAGAGTTCCCCTTTAGGACCTTTTACCGTAACCGTGTTGTTTTCAACTGTTACTGTAACGCCTGCTGGGATGACGACTGGCTTTTTACCAATACGTGACATTTAAGACACCTCCGTTCTTTTTATGCGTGTATTACCAGATGTATGCGATCACTTCGCCGCCGACTTTTTGTTGGCGAGCTTCTTTGTCAGTCATTACACCTTTAGATGTTGAAACGATAGCGATTCCGAGACCACCGAGTACTTTCGGGATTTCATCAGCTTTCGCGTAAACGCGAAGACCTGGTTTCGAGATACGTTTGAGTCCAGTGATAACGCGCTCGTTGCTTGCGCCGTATTTAAGGAATACGCGGAGCGTACCTTGTTTGCTGTCCTCGAGATATTCAACATCGCGGATGAAACCTTCACGTTTGAGGATTTCAGCGACTTCACGTTTGATTGTAGAAGCTGGCATTTCCAACTTCTCATGGCGAACCATGTTTGCATTACGAATGCGTGTAAGCATATCTGCAATCGGATCTGTCATAACCATGCGATGTACCTCCTTTCACAACTTTAATGAATTACCAGCTTGCTTTTTTAACACCAGGGATTTGACCTTTATGAGCAAGATCACGGAACTTAATACGGCTGATACCGAATTTACCAATGTAACCGTGTGGACGGCCAGTGATACTACAACGGTTGTGTAAACGAACCGCTGAAGAGTTACGTGGGAGTTTGCTCAAGCCGATGTAGTCGCCTTGTGCTTTCAATTCTGCGCGTTTTTCAGCGTAGCGCTCAACGAGTGCTTGACGTTTTACTTCACGTGCGATCATTGATTTCTTAGCCATGTTGTCGACCTCCCTTATTTTTGGAATGGCATGCCGAGTGCTGTGAGAAGCTCACGTGACTCTTCATCCGTGTTAGCAGTAGTTACGATAACGATGTCCATACCACGGACTTTCGATACGCGATCGTAGTCGATCTCTGGGAAGATCAATTGTTCCTTCACGCCTAGCGTGTAGTTACCACGGCCATCGAAAGATTTTTTCGATACGCCACGGAAGTCACGTACACGTGGAAGTGACACGTTGATCAACTTGTCGAGGAATTCGTACATGCGCTCGCCACGAAGTGTAACCTTCGCACCGATTGGCATACCTTCACGAAGTTTGAAACCAGCGATTGATTTCTTAGCTTTCGTGATGAGTGGCTTCTGACCAGTGAGGAGCTGAAGCTCTTCGACTGCCATGTCAAGTGCCTTAGAGTTCGTAACAGCGTCACCAACACCCATGTTGATTACGATTTTATCGACTTTCGGCGCTTGCATTACAGAACTGTAGTTGAATTTCTCCATCATTACTTTGACGATTTCGTCTTGGTATTTCGCTTTTAAACGGTTCATCAGAAAGTGGACCTCCTTTCTTTAAATCTTCTTATTTATCTAAAGCTTCGCCCGATTTTTTAGCGATACGTACTTTCTTGCCGTCAACCACAGTGAAACCAACGCGTGTTGGGTTACCTGTCTTAGGGTCGATGAGCATAACGTTCGATACGTGAATCGGTGCTTCTTTCTCGACAATTCCGCCTTGCGGGTTGAGTTGAGAAGGCTTTGAGTGTTTTTTGATCATGTTAACGCCTTCGACGATTACGCGATCTTTTTTAGGCATAGCTGTAAGGACAACGCCTTGTTTGCCTTTGTCTTTACCAGTCATAACCTGAACTTTATCACCTTTTTTGACATGCATCGTTAGAGCACCTCCTTGTAGGAATTCTTTGGAATTAAAGTACTTCCGGTGCCAACGAGACGATCTTCATGAAGTCTTTTTCACGAAGTTCGCGTGCGACTGGTCCGAAGATACGTGTGCCACGTGGGCTTTTGTCATCTTTGATGATGACTGCTGCGTTTTCGTCAAAACGGATGTACGAACCGTCTTTACGACGAACGCCACGTTTAGTACGAACGACTACTGCGCGTACAACTTCACCTTTTTTGACAACGCCACCTGGTGTTGCTTGTTTTACTGTACAAACAATAACGTCACCGATGTTAGCAGTTTTACGACCAGAACCACCGAGGACTTTGATCGTCAAGACTTCACGAGCTCCTGAGTTGTCTGCTACTTTTAAGCGAGATTCTTGTTGAATCATACGATTGTACCTCCCTCCGGATGTTTATTCACCCGAACTAATTAGAGTTTAGATGATTACTGCTTCTTCAATGACTTCTACGAGACGGAAACGTTTGTCCTTAGATAATGGACGTGTTTCTTGAATGCGTACAACATCACCGATTTTAGCTGTGTTGTTTTCATCATGCGCTTTGTACTTTTTAGAGTAGTTTACGCGTTTGCCGTAAAGCTTGTGCTTTACTTTTGTTTCAACTGTAACTACGATCGTTTTGTCCATTTTGTCAGAAACGACGCGTCCAGTTAACACTTTGCGGTTGTTAGTGCGTTCCATTGAGTGTTCCTCCTCTCAGAATCCGAGTGAATTATGCGTTGTTGATGCCGAGTTCGCGTTCACGAAGAACGGTTTTCGCGCGTGCAATCGACTTGCGCACTTCACGGATACGAGCAGGGTTCTCAAGCTGACCAGTCGCGAGTTGGAAACGAAGGTTGAACAACTCTTCTTTCCACGAACCGACTTTACCGTTAAGCTCTTCAGTTGTTTGCTGACGGAGATCAGTTGCTTTCATTCGTATCACCACCATTTTCTTCACGTTTTACGAACTTACATTTTACTGGAAGTTTGTGTGATGCAAGACGGAGAGCTTCGCGTGCGATCTCTTCCGATACTCCTGCGATTTCGAACATTACTTTACCCGGTTTGACGACTGCTACCCAGCCCTCCGGAGCACCTTTACCTGAACCCATTCGGACTTCAAGAGGTTTTTTAGTGTATGGCTTGTGTGGGAAGATCTTGATCCACACTTTACCACCACGTTTCATATAACGAGTCATCGCGATACGCGCTGATTCGATTTGACGGCTAGTGATCCAGCTAGCTTCTTGAGCTTGGATACCGAACTCGCCGAAGTGTACTGTAGTACCACGTTTCGCTTTACCACGCATGTTGCCGCGGTGAACACGACGATATTTTACACGTTTTGGTAACAACATGTTGTGTTGCCTCCTTCCCTAGACGGATGTGGATTATTCTTCGTTTGCTGCTGCTTTTTTCGTAGGAAGCACTTCACCGTGGTGGAGCCATACTTTTACGCCAATTTTGCCGTAAGTTGTATCAGCTTCTGCAGTACCGTAATCGATGTCTGCACGGAGTGTATGAAGTGGAACTGTTCCTTCCGAATACTTCTCAGAACGAGCGATATCAGCGCCACCAAGACGACCAGAAACTTCAGTCTTGATTCCTTTGATACCAGAACGCATTGAGCGTTGGATTGATTGCTTCATAGCACGACGGAACGATACGCGACCTTCAAGTTGGCGAGCGATGTTCTCAGCGACGAGCTTAGCAACTGCATCCGGGTTTTTCACTTCAACGACGTTAACGTGAACGCGTTTGCCTTTTGCAAGGTTAGTGATGTCTTTACGAAGTGTTTCGATTTCAGAACCGCCTTTACCGATAACCATACCAGGCTTAGCAGTGTGAAGTGAGATGTTCAAGCGGTTAGCTGCGCGCTCGATTTCTACTTTAGAGACACTAGCGTCTTTAAGACGTTTTTCGATATATTCACGAACTACGTAGTCTTCATGAAGGAGATCAGCATAGTCTTTATCTGCGAACCAACGTGATTCCCAGTCTTTGATGATACCTACGCGAAGACCAGTTGGGTTAATCTTCTGACCCACGGTAATCCCTCCTTATTTTTCAGATACCACGATGTGAACGTGGCTCGTACGTTTGTTGATGCGGCTTGCGCGACCCATTGCACGTGGGCGGAAACGTTTGAGCGTTGGACCTTCGTTTACGTAAGCCTCAGTGACTACGAGGTTTTCGATGTTCATGTCGAAGTTGTGCTCAGCGTTCGCGATTGCCGATTTCAATACTTTCTCAACGATTGGCGTTGCTGCCTTGTTCGTGTAAGCAAGAATCGAAAGTGCTTCGCCGATTTGCTTCCCGCGGATTAAGTCTACTACGAGACGTGCCTTACGAGGAGCAATGCGAACCATATTAGCCGATGCTTTTGATTGCATAATGAGTACCTCCCCTCAGATTAACGTTTCGTTTTCTTATCGTTTCCAGCATGTCCTTTGTAAGAACGTGTTGGAGCGAATTCACCAAGTTTGTGACCGACCATATCTTCTGTCACGTAAACCGGTACGTGTTTACGACCATCGTAGACAGCGATCGTGTGACCGATGAACTCTGGGAAGATTGTCGAGCGGCGTGACCAAGTTTTGATGACATGTTTGTCACCAGCTTCGTTGGCTTTATCAACCTTAGCGAGCAGATGGTGATCTGCGAATGGACCTTTTTTCAAGCTGCGACCCATAGTTGTACCTCCCTTTGGCATGATTTAGGAACGGTTCCTACGAACCGTCCAGAAATCATGTAATTATTTTTTAGAACGACGGACGATATATTTATCGCTCGCTTTGTTTTTCTTACGAGTTTTGTATCCGAGTGCCGGTTTACCCCAAGGAGTAAGTGGGCCCGAACGACCGATTGGAGCACGTCCTTCACCACCACCGTGTGGGTGATCGACTGGGTTCATGACAGAACCACGAACTGTAGGACGTTTTCCGAGCCAGCGTGAACGACCAGCTTTACCGATATTGACGAGCTCGTGCTCTTCATTACCGACAGCGCCGACTGTTGCACGGCAAGTAGCAAGGATCATACGAGTTTCGCCTGATTGAAGACGAACGATCGCGTATTTACCATCTTTACCGAGAAGCTGAGCAGAAGTACCAGCTGCGCGAACGAGCTGACCACCTTTACCTGGCTTAAGTTCGATGTTGTGGATCAACGTACCGACTGGGATGTTTGAAAGTGGAAGAGCATTACCGACTTTAATGTCAGCTTCTGGTCCAGCCATGACTTGCATGTCTACTTTCAAGCCTTTCGGTGCGAGGATGTAGCGTTTTTCACCATCGATGTAGTGGATCAATGCGATGTTAGCAGAGCGGTTTGGATCGTACTCAATTGTAGCGACACGACCAGCGATGCCATCCTTGTTCCGTTTGAAGTCGATGATACGATATTTACGTTTGTGTCCGCCACCTTGGTGACGTACTGTCAAGCGACCTTGGTTGTTACGTCCGCCCTTTTTCGAAAGCTTTTCAGTTAACGATTTTTCAGGACGTGAAGCCGTAATCTCAGCAAAGTCAAGTGCAGTCATATTACGACGACCGTTAGTGGTCGGTTTAAACTTTTTAATTCCCATCGAGAGTTCCCTCCTTTTCTACAGAGTTCCGATTAACCGAGGTAATCGAGTTCTTTGCTATCTGCAGTAAGCGTGACGACCGCTTTTTTGCGGCGTGCTGTGTAACCAGCGTGACGACCTACGCGTTTTGCTTTTGGTTTTGAGATCAATGTGTTGACTTTGTCAACTTTCACTCCGAAGATCGCTTCAACTGCATCTTTGATTTGAGTCTTAGATGCCTTCACGTCTACTTCGAATGTGTACTTTTTCTCAGCCATTTGGTTTACTGAACGTTCAGTAATGACAGGACGTTTGATAATGTCGTGTGTGTGTGCCATTATGCAAGCACCTCCTCTACTCTCGCAACAGCGTCCTTCGTAATGATGACTTTGTCATGAGCGACAAGATCAAGGACGTTTACACCTGCAGCGTCAACGACTGTGACACCTGGGATGTTGCGTGTTGAAAGAACGACTGACTCGTTGTAATCAGCAGTAACGACGAGAACTTTACGTTCGATTGAAAGAGCAGCGAATACTGCGATCATGTCCTTAGTTTTAGGAGCATCGATTGTCAATCCTTCAAGAACGATGAACTCGTTGTTAGCGACTTTCGAAGAAAGTGCTGAACGAAGTGCGAGACGACGAACCTTTTTAGGAAGTTTGTAAGCGTACGAACGTGGTGTTGGACCGAAGACTGTTCCACCGCCAACCCATTGTGGCGAACGGATCGAACCTTGGCGTGCACGACCAGTACCTTTTTGTTTCCATGGTTTACGGCCGCCACCGCGAACTTCCGAGCGACCTTTTGTATCATGTGTACCTTGGCGACGTGAAGCTTGTTGCATGACGATTGCATCGTATACGACTGCTTCATTTGGCTCGATTCCGAAAACGGCATCTGCGAGCTCGATGTCTCCAACTTGTGTACCTGTTTGGTTAAGCAAAGCTACTTTAGGCATTCGTTATTCCTCCTTTCCTTGCAAACGGATTAGTTGCCTTTAACCGCAGTTTTGATGACAACTTGGCTCTTACGTGCGCCTGGGATAGCACCCTTGACGAGGAGTAAGCCGCGTTCTGCATCAACTTTTACGATTTCAAGGTTTTGAACAGTGATTTGCTCTCCACCCATGCGTCCAGGGAGCAATTTCCCTTTGAATACACGGTTAGGAGCAACAGGACCCATTGAACCTGGGCGACGGTGGTAACGCGAACCGTGAGCCATTGGACCACGTGATTGGTTGTGACGCTTGATTGCACCAGCGAAACCTTTACCTTTCGACGTACCTGTTACATCAACCATTTCGCCTGCAGCGAAAGTATCTGCTTTAATCTCTTGACCGATTTCGAAATCTGCTACTGATGTACGGATTTCTTTAATGAAGCGCTTAGGTGTCGCGTTTGCTTTCGCAGCGTGACCTTTTTGCGGTTTGTTTTGACGACCTTCTTTGATATCACCAAAGCCGAGTTGAACTGCTTCGTAACCGTCAACTTCCGTTGTTTTCAATTGAAGAACAACGTTACCTTCGACTGAAACGACAGTAACAGGGACGACTTCGCCTGACTCGTTGAAGATTTGTGTCATACCGAGTTTAGTTCCTAAGATTCCTTTAGCCATGAGATACACCTCCTAATATTGAATGATTTTGATCTTCTGGCTAGTATCAACTATCTATAGAAGAAAAATTAAAGTTTGATTTCGATGTCAACGCCCGATGGAAGTTCGAGACGCATAAGCGCATCAACAGTTTTCGGTGTTGGGTTAACGATGTCGATCAAACGTTTGTGTGTACGCATTTCGAACTGCTCACGAGCATCTTTGTACTTGTGAACGGCACGAAGTACTGTGTAGACCGCTTTCTCCGTTGGGAGTGGGATCGGACCAGATACAGTAGCACCTGAACGTTTTGCTGTGTCGACAATCTTCTCAGCCGATTGATCAAGCACGCGGTGATCGTATGCTTTCAAACGGATCCGAATTTTTTCATTTGCCATGTTATTTCCCTCCTTTTCGCCTATTTCGTAAATAGACATTCTCCGCGGAAATTTCCACACTAGCCATGGCAATGCCGCCTGGTGTGTCATAACCTCCCGCTTCATCGCGTTGTGTTTGTGACCAACATATTCTATCATACTGAATCACCAGCAAGAATGCAAGCACTAATAAAATAGAATATGTATTCAAGTCTCTCACCACTCGCACAAACACTTTCCTCAGTATATAAGATGTCAGACCATGTTGCAAGACTGTTTTCAAAGAAATGAAAAAAGGTCTTCCGCCACGGGAGACGGAAGACCTTTGTCTTAAAAATTACTCAACGATTTCTGTAACTGATCCAGCGCCTACTGTACGGCCACCTTCACGGATTGAGAAACGAGTTTCTTTTTCAAGAGCGATTGGTGCGATGAGTTCAACAGTCATTTCGATGTTGTCCCCAGGCATAACCATTTCAGTACCTTCTGGAAGTTGAACCATACCAGTTACGTCAGTTGTACGGAAGTAGAACTGCGGGCGGTAGTTCGCGAAGAATGGCGTGTGACGGCCACCCTCTTCTTTAGAAAGAACGTAAACTTGCGCTTTGAACTTTTTGTGTGGTGTGATTGTGTTTGGTTTCGCGAGAACTTGTCCACGCTCGATGTCGTCACGTGATACACCACGGAGAAGAGCACCGATGTTGTCGCCAGCTTCAGCATAGTCAAGAAGCTTACGGAACATCTCTACACCAGTACATACTGATTTTTTAGTTTCTTCGTGAAGACCAACGATTTCGATCTCGTCGTTGACTTTAAGAACTCCACGCTCAACGCGGCCAGTAGCAACTGTACCACGACCAGTGATTGAGAAGACATCCTCAACTGGCATCATGAAGTCTTTTTCAGTGTCACGAGTTGGTTCTGGGATGTACTCATCGACAGCTGCCATGAGTTCCATGATTTTTTCTTCCCATTTAGCTTCGCCGTTAAGCGCGCCAAGAGCAGAACCTTGGATAACTGGGAGGTCATCACCTGGGAAGTCGTACTCAGAAAGAAGCTCACGGATTTCCATTTCGACGAGCTCAAGAAGCTCTTCGTCGTCAACCATGTCAACTTTGTTCATGAATACTACGATGAAAGGAACACCTACTTGACGTGAAAGCAAGATGTGCTCACGTGTTTGTGGCATTGGACCATCTGTTGCAGAAACAACGAGGATCGCGCCGTCCATTTGTGCAGCACCAGTGATCATGTTTTTAACATAGTCAGCGTGACCTGGGCAGTCAACGTGTGCATAGTGGCGTTTTTCTGTTTCGTACTCGATGTGAGCTGTTGCGATTGTGATACCGCGCTCGCGCTCTTCTGGAGCACCATCGATTTGGTCAAACTTAGTTGCAGCTTTACCTTGTGCTTTTGCAAGTACAGCTGAGATAGCTGCTGTTAAAGTTGTTTTACCGTGGTCGACGTGGCCGATTGTACCAACGTTAACGTGCGGTTTAGAACGGTCGAATTTTTCCTTACCCATTCTGAATTCCTCCTCTATGTGTCTAATAATTTTTTATAACTAGGAAGGTGAGTCGTAAGATAACGTACACCTTCCTTAGCTTACACTAATCATAAAAGCGTGACAACCTGTGAAGGATTAGCCGTTCGCTTTTTTGATGATTTCTTCCGCAACTGATTTCGGTACTTCTTCGTAGTGATCGAAGTGCATCGAGTACGTTCCGCGACCTTGTGTGCGTGAACGAAGACCAGTAGCGTATCCGAACATTTCAGAAAGTGGAATCATTGAACGGACAACTTGAGCGTTACCGCGTGCTTCCATACCTTCTACGCGACCACGGCGTGATGTAACATCACCCATGATGTCTCCCATGTATTCGTCTGGGATGACGATTTCAACTTTCATCATTGGCTCAAGGATAACAGCGCCGCTCTTATCTTTGAGTTGTTTGACTGCCATTGAAGCCGCAACTTTAAATGCCATCTCGTTTGAGTCGACATCGTGGTACGATCCGAAGACGAGTGAAGCTTTTACGTCAACGACCGGGTAACCAGCAAGGATACCGTTTTGAAGTGCTTCTTCGATTCCGTTCTCAACCGCTGGGATGTATTCACGTGGAACAACACCACCGACGATTTTGTTGTTGAACTCGAAGCCAGCGCCTTCTTCGTTCGGCTCGAATTCTACGACGACGTGACCATACTGACCACGACCACCAGATTGACGAGCGAACTTCGAATCGATCTTCGCCGCTTGGCGGATCGTTTCACGGTAAGCTACTTGTGGAGCACCAACGTTTGCTTCGACTTTGAACTCGCGACGCATACGGTCAACGATGATGTCGAGGTGAAGCTCACCCATACCTGAAATGATCGTTTGACCAGTCTCTGGGTTTGTTTCAGTGCGGAACGTTGGATCCTCTTCAGCAAGCTTAGCGAGGGCTTGACCCATTTTATCTTGGTCAGCTTTCGTTTTTGGTTCGATAGCGACCGAGATAACTGGTTCTGGGAATGTCATTGATTCGAGAACGACGTTGTCTTTCTCTGCACAAAGCGTATCTCCAGTAGTCGTATCTTTCAAACCTACAGCTGCAGCGATGTCACCCGCGTATACCATCGGGATCTCTTCACGGCTGTTTGCGTGCATTTGAAGGATACGTCCAAGACGCTCACGTTTGCCTTTTGTTGAGTTTTTAACGTACGATCCTGCCGAAGCTGTACCAGAGTACACACGGAAGAATGTCAATTTACCGACGTAAGGGTCAGTCATGACTTTGAACGCGAGTGCAGAGAATGGTGCTTCGTCCGAAGACTCACGCACGATTTCTTCATCCGTATCCATGTCGATACCTGAGATCGCTTTAACGTCGATTGGTGATGGGAGGTAATCGAGAACTGCGTCAAGCATAAGCTGAACACCTTTGTTCTTGAATGCCGAACCTACGAGTACAGGATAGAAGTCAACTGTCAGAGTTGCTTTACGGATAGCCGCTTTCAACTCGTCGATTGTGATTTCTTCACCCTCGAGGTATTTCATCATCAATTCTTCTTCGTAATCCGCAACTGCTTCGATCAATGATCCACGGAGTTCTTCAGCTTGATCAGCGAGATCAGCTGGGAAACCGTCAGTCACTTCGATGTCAGTTCCGAGATCGTTGCCGTACATGTATGTTTTCTGTTCGACGAGGTCGATGATTCCTTTGAATTCATCTTCCGCACCGATTGGAAGTTGGATCGCGTGTGCGTTCGCTTGGAGGCGTTCGCGAAGCGTTCCAACCGAGTACAAGAAGTCTGCACCGATTTTATCCATTTTGTTAACGAAAACGATACGTGGTACGCCGTAAGTTGTAGCTTGGCGCCATACTGTCTCAGTTTGTGGCTCAACACCAGACTGAGCGTCAAGTACTGCTACCGCACCATCAAGTACGCGAAGTGAACGTTCAACCTCAACTGTGAAGTCTACGTGTCCAGGTGTATCGATGATGTTTACGCGGTTACCTTTCCATTGAGCAGTTGTTGCTGCCGATGTAATCGTGATTCCACGCTCTTGCTCTTGCTCCATCCAGTCCATTTGTGAAGCACCTTCGTGCGTTTCACCAATCTTGTGGATACGACCCGTGTAATACAGGATACGCTCAGTCGTTGTTGTTTTACCAGCATCGATGTGAGCCATGATCCCGATGTTACGAGTGTTCTTAAGGGAGAATTCTCTTGCCATCTTTAAACATTCTCCTTTCGCATTTTAGTTTAGTGGTCGTGTGTTGCCACACGTCATGACTATACCCGAAAGCCACCTCATAATTCCATAAAAAATGGCATGCATGAGGTGGTGATTTTCGGAATTACCAGCGGTAGTGAGCAAACGCTTTGTTCGCTTCCGCCATTTTGTGCATATCTTCGCGCTTCTTAACAGAAGCACCAGTGTTGTTTGCAGCGTCCATGATTTCGTTAGCAAGGCGCGCATCCATAGTTTTTTCGTTACGGAGACGTGAGTAGTTCACGAGGTAACGAAGTGCGAGTGTCGTACGACGCTCTGGGCGAACTTCGACAGGAACTTGATAGTTAGCTCCACCTACACGGCGTGCTTTAACTTCAAGAACTGGCATGATGTTGTTCATCGCTTCTTCAAAGACTTCCATTGCATCGCGACCTGAACGTTCAGCGATAGTTTCGAAAGCTTTGTATAAGATTTGTTGAGCAGTACCTTTTTTACCATCTAACATAAGACGGTTGATAAGGCGGGTAACGAGTTTAGAGTTGTAGATCGGATCAGCCATTACATCACGACGTTCTGCTTGACCTTTACGTGGCATTCCGAGTCCCTCCTTTCATATAGTGAGGTGATATCTTAAGATATCTAGATTATTTTTTAACTTTAGGACGTTTAGTACCGTATTTCGAACGACCTTGCATACGGCCGTCAACACCAGCTGTATCAAGCGCACCACGAACGATGTGGTAACGTACCCCTGGTAAGTCTTTTACACGGCCGCCGCGGATAAGAACAACACTGTGCTCTTGAAGGTTGTGGCCGATACCTGGGATGTAAGCTGTTACTTCCATTGTGTTCGTCAAACGTACACGTGCGTATTTACGAAGAGCCGAGTTCGGTTTCTTCGGAGTCATTGTACCTACACGAGTACAAACACCACGTTTTTGTGGTGAGCTGATGTCAGTACGAGCTTTAATGAAGCTGTTGTACCCTTTGTTCAGCGCTGGCGAATCTGATTTCACAACTTTTGATTGACGTCCTTTACGGACTAATTGGTTGATAGTAGGCATCTTTGAGATCCTCCCTTCCTGAATTCATGACAAATTTCAAAACCACCGAGCCGGGTGGTTCATCGAAAGTCATAATGAAACGTTTTGCGTGGCTCAGGCATTCCATCGCCACACAAAACGCATTATCAAACTTTCTTAATGGCAACAGCGGTTGCTGCGACATCGATTCCACAAGCTTTTCCAAGCTCTTGCTTAGAAGGAACATTCACGACTGGAACGTTAGCTTGTTTCGCCGCATCGAGCAATGCTTGTTTTACGTGTTCATCTGCGTCATCCGCAATGATCACTTCCGACGCCTTGCCAGATCGCAATGCTTTGAGCGTTTGCTTTTGACCGACAAACTTCAAATCTGCGCCGACTACTTTTTTGTAAGACATGAAGATATCCTCCAAAATAACACAGCCGGTTGGCAACACTATATCATAGTAGCACCGCCATACCGGCGTGTCAAGGCGTTTTATTCTACCGGAGAATCGGCTTCTACAGGTGCTTCGCCAGCTACTTCGAGATCGATCTGACGGTAACGTGACATCCCAGTACCAGCTGGAACCAACTTACCGATGATGACGTTCTCTTTCAAGCCGCGAAGGTAGTCGCTCTTCCCTTTAATCGCTGCATCCGTAAGGACACGAGTCGTTTCTTGGAACGACGCAGCCGATAGGAATGAATCTGTTTCAAGTGACGCTTTCGTGATACCGAGAAGAACTGGTTTCGCCGAAGCGAGAGCTTTCCCGTTACGGAGCGCTTCTTTACAAGCTTCCTTGAACGTGCTGATATCGACGAGCGAACCTGGTAAGAGTGAAGTCTCACCAGACTCGATGACACGTACGCGACGGATCATTTGGCGAACCATGACCTCGACGTGTTTGTCACCGATCTCAACCCCTTGCATCCGGTATACTTTTTGAACTTCTTGGAGCAAGTAGTTCTGAACGCCGGATACACCTTTAACGTTCAAGAGTTCTTTCGGATCGATCGAACCTTCCGTGAAGACTTGACCGGCTTTGACCTCGTCCCCGAGCTGAACACGTAGACGCGAACCGAATGGGATCGTGTATGTGCGTGTTTCGCTGAGTCCTTGGACCGTCAATTCACGTTTGTCACGCGATTCCGTGAAGTCGATGACTTGACCATCGATTTCCGAGATGACCGCTTGACCTTTCGGGTTACGCGCTTCGAACAACTCTTGGATACGCGGAAGACCTTGTGTGATATCGTCCCCGGCAACCCCACCTGTGTGGAAGGTACGCATCGTAAGCTGCGTTCCTGGCTCACCGATTGATTGTGCCGCGATGATACCGACAGCTTCGCCGACTTCGACGTCGTTGCCTGTTGCCAAGTTGCGTCCGTAACATTTCTTACAGACACCATGGCTTGTGTTACATGTGAAGGCAGTACGGATCTCAACGTTGTCGACACCAGCGTCCGTGATGGCACGCGCGAGGTCTTCATCGATGAGTTCGTTCGTTGAAACGAGGACTTCTCCTGTTTCAGGGTGAACGACGTTTTCGAATGCAGTACGGCCGACGAGGCGGTCGTAGAGGCTTTCAATCTCTTCCGTTCCTTCACGGAGTGCTGTGACGCGGATACCACGATCCGTTCCACAATCATCTTCACGGATGATGACGTCTTGAGCAACGTCAACGAGACGACGAGTCAGGTAACCTGAGTCAGCCGTTTTCAAGGCTGTATCGGCAAGACCTTTACGTGCACCGTGTGTCGAGATGAAGTATTCCTGTACCGTTAGACCCTCACGGAACGATGATTTGATCGGGAGCTCGATGATCCGTCCACTTGGAGCGGCCATGAGTCCACGCATACCAGCGAGCTGCGTGAAGTTCGACGCGTTACCACGGGCACCGGAGTCACTCATCATGAAGATCGGGTTGAGACGGTTGAGGGATTTCATCAGACGAGACTGAATTTCATCCTTCGCATCATTCCACGATTTAACGACGCGCTCATAGCGCTCGTCTTCTGTGATGAGACCACGACGGTACGATTTCATGACGCGGTCGACATTGTCCTGCGCTTCAACAAGAATCTCTTGTTTGTCCGGAAGAACGATGATGTCCGCGATCCCTACCGTGATACCGGCACGAGTCGAGTGTTTGAATCCAAGGTTTTTCATGCGGTCGAGCATGCGGCTTGTTTCTGTCGTCTCAAACCGTTTGAAGACTTCCGCGATGACATTTCCAAGGAATCCTTTTTTGAACGGGTCGATGATCGGACGGTTCTTCAGTTCTGCCGCGACATCTGTTCCTTTTTCAAGGAAGTACTTGTCTGGCGTCGCTTCTTGAAGGTTCGTCATCGTTGGTTCGTTCAAGTAAGGGAACGTCGTTGGGAGGATCTCGTTGAAGATCAACTTACCGACTGTTGTAATCAATAATTTCTCGTTTTGCTCTTCCGTGAATGTCGGGTTCTTGAGAACGCCGGCTGGAATCGCAACACGTGTATGGAAGTGCGCATAACCGTTTTGGTAAGCGATGAGCGCTTCGTTCACTGTCGAGAAGATTTTACCTTCGCCGATCGCGTTTTCGCGTTCGAGCGTGAGGTAGTAGTTACCGAGGACCATATCCTGCGATGGTGTAACAACAGGTTTACCGTCTTTCGGGTTCAAGATGTTTTGTGCAGCGAGCATGAGAAGACGTGCTTCTGCTTGTGCTTCTGCCGAAAGTGGTACGTGAACCGCCATTTGGTCACCATCGAAATCGGCGTTGTATGCCGTACATACGAGTGGGTGAAGGCGAATCGCGCGTCCTTCGACGAGCGTTGGTTCGAACGCCTGGATACCGAGACGGTGAAGTGTCGGTGCACGGTTCAAGAGAACCGGATGCTCACGGATGACTTCTTCGAGGACATCCCAGATTTCAGGTTGAACGCGCTCGATTTTCCGTTTCGCACTCTTGATGTTCGGTGCGATGCCACGAGAGACGAGTTCTTTCATGACGAACGGTTTGAAGAGTTCAAGGGCCATTTCTTTTGGAAGACCACATTGATACATCTTCAGGTTTGGACCAACGACGATAACCGAACGACCAGAGTAGTCGACACGTTTACCGAGCAAGTTTTGACGGAAACGTCCTTGTTTCCCTTTCAACATGTGTGAAAGTGATTTAAGTGGACGGTTACCTGGTCCAGTGACTGGACGACCACGACGACCGTTATCGATCAAAGCATCAACTGCTTCTTGAAGCATCCGTTTTTCATTCTGAACGATGATGTTCGGAGCGCCAAGGTCAAGAAGACGCTTGAGACGGTTGTTACGGTTGATGACGCGGCGGTACAAGTCGTTCAAGTCAGACGTCGCGAAACGTCCGCCATCGAGTTGAACCATCGGACGAAGTTCCGGTGGGATGACTGGAAGTACTTCAAGCACCATCCATTCTGGATTGTTGCCTGAGTTACGGAACGCATCGAGGACTTCAAGACGTTTGATCGCACGCGTACGACGTTGTCCTTGAATCATACGAAGCTCTTCACGTAATGCAGCGACTTCTTTATCGAGTTCTACGTCACGGAGCAATTTACGAACTGCTTCCGCACCCATTTCAGCAGTGAACGAACGACCGAACTTCTCACGATATGCACGGTATTCTTTCTCTGAAAGGAGTTGTTTCTTCTCAAGTGTCGATTCGCCTGGATCTGTGACGACGTACGACGCGAAGTAGATGATCTCTTCTAACGCACGCGGTGACATGTCGAGGACGAGTCCCATACGGCTAGGAATTCCTTTGAAGTACCAGATGTGCGAAACCGGTGCTGCGAGCTCGATGTGACCCATGCGCTCACGACGGACTTTCGACTTCGTGACTTCAACGCCACAGCGGTCACAAATGATTCCTTTATAGCGGATCCGTTTGTATTTACCACAGTAACATTCCCAGTCTTTTGTTGGACCAAAGATACGTTCACAGAACAAACCGTCTTTCTCCGGTTTGAGTGTACGATAGTTGATCGTCTCCGGCTTTTTCACTTCCCCGAAAGACCATGAACGGATCTTTTCGGGGGAAGCGAGGCCGATTTGCATATATTCAAATCTATTAACATCTACCAAGGGGTGGACCTCCCTTTCGCTTATTCCTCTTCAGTAACAACTGGTGCGACAGGCGCTTGAACTTCTTCGAGTGCTGGAGTCGCGTTCGGGATATTGTCCTCGTCTTCGTCGCGCATTTCGATCTCTTCATCATCAGCAGACATCATCTTGACGTCCATACCGAGGGATTGAAGCTCTTTAATGAGGACTCGGAACGATTCCGGTACGCCCGGTTGTGGTACATTCTCACCTTTAACGATTGCTTCGTACGCTTTAACACGACCGATCGTGTCATCCGACTTGATTGTAAGGATCTCTTGGAGCGTGTAGGCTGCGCCGTATGCTTCAAGTGCCCATACTTCCATCTCACCGAAACGCTGACCACCGAACTGGGCTTTACCACCGAGCGGTTGTTGTGTAACGAGTGAGTATGGTCCTGTCGAACGTGCGTGAAGTTTATCATCGACCATGTGAGCAAGTTTAATCATATACATGACACCGACAGAGATGCGGTTATCGAACGCTTCACCCGAACGACCATCATAAAGGACAGTCTTCGCGTCGCGATCCATACCTGCTTCTTCAATCGTTGCCCAAACATCTTCCTCACGCGCACCATCGAATACCGGTGATGCGACTTTGATGCCGAGTTGACGTGCTGCCATCCCGAGGTGAAGCTCGAGCAACTGCCCGATGTTCATCCGTGATGGAACCCCAAGTGGGTTCAACATGATGTCAATTGGCGTACCGTCTGGCATGTACGGCATGTCTTCTTCTGGAAGGATACGCGAGATAACACCTTTGTTACCGTGACGACCCGCCATTTTGTCACCCTCGTGAATCTTACGCTTCTGAACGATGTAAGCACGGATCAACTGGTTGACACCAGGTGAGAGCTCGTCCCCATTATCGCGGTCGAAGATTTTGACGTCGAGGATGATTCCATCACCACCGTGTGGTACACGGAGAGATGTATCACGGACTTCACGTGCTTTTTCACCGAAGATTGCATGAAGAAGACGTTCTTCCGCTGTCAATTCCGTTACACCCTTCGGCGTAACTTTACCGACGAGGATATCGCCGTCCTTGACTTCCGCACCGACGCGGATGATTCCGCGATCGTCGAGGTTTTTCAAGGCATCATCACCGACGTTCGGAATATCACGTGTGATTTCTTCCGGTCCGAGTTTCGTATCACGCGACTCACATTCGTATTCTTCGATGTGGATCGATGTGTAGACGTCATCTTTGACAAGACGCTCACTCATGATGACAGCATCCTCATAGTTGTAACCATCCCATGTCATGAAACCGACGAGTACGTTGCGACCAAGCGCAAGTTCCCCACCGTCCATCGATGGACCATCTGCAAGGATCTCGCCTTTATCGACTGGGTCGCCTGCTTTGATGATTGGTTTTTGGTTATAACACGTTCCTTGGTTAGAACGGATGAATTTTTGAATCTTGTAACGGTCGAGTTCACCTTCAACGATGTTGCCATCGACTTCCGTCGTACGACGGACAAGGATTTCACGCGCCGTGACACGCTCAGCGATCCCTGCGTGCTTCGCAACGACAGCGGCTCCTGAGTCTTTCGCAGACACGTACTCCATTCCTGTACCGACAATCGGAGATTCCGGGTTCAGAAGTGGGACGGCCTGACGTTGCATGTTCGCTCCCATGAGGGCACGGTTCGAGTCATCGTTCTCAAGGAACGGGATACAAGCCGTTGCGGCAGATACAACCTGCTTCGGCGAAACGTCCATGTAATCGACACGTGCTGGTTCGACAGACAAGTTTTGTCCACGGAAACGTGAAAGGACGTGTGAATCTTGGAACGTCTTCTCTTCCGTCAACAACATGTTTGCCTGTGCGACGACGTAGAGATCCTCTTCGTCAGCAGTCATGTAGTGGATTTCATCCGTGACGACGCCCGTTTCTGGATCGACACGACGATATGGCGCTTCGATGAAGCCGTACTCATTGACCTTCGCGTACGAAGACAACGAGTTGATCAAACCGATGTTTGGTCCCTCTGGCGTTTCGATCGGACACATACGGGAATAGTGCGAGTAGTGTACGTCACGAACTTCGAAACCAGCGCGCTCACGTGTCAAACCACCAGGTCCGAGTGCTGAAAGACGACGTTTGTGCGTCAATTCCGCAAGCGGGTTCGTTTGATCCATGAACTGAGACAACTGCGAGCTACCGAAGAACTCTTTAATCGATGCGATAACTGGACGAATGTTGATCAATGCCTGTGGCGTGATCGCATTCTGATCCTGAATCGACATCCGTTCCTTAACGACACGTTCCATCCGTGAGAGACCGATCCGGAATTGGTTCTGGAGCAGCTCACCGACTGAACGAAGACGACGGTTACCAAGGTGGTCGATATCGTCTGTCGTACCGACTTCATGCAACAAGTTGAAGAAGTAGTTGATGGCAGCAATCATGTCAGCAGGCGTGATGTGCTTGATGTCACGATCGATGTTACCGTTACCGATGATATTGATGATGCGTTCACCTTCAGCATCGTCCGGTGCGAACACCTTGATTGACTGTAAGTTGAAAGCCTCACCCTGCGTCACGCCGCCTGTAGGCGTCGCTTCGATGTAACCAACGGATCCTTCAAGGAATGGAAGGACTTTATCGAGCATACGACGATCAAGGACCGTTCCTGCTTCCGCGATGACTTCACCTGTCTCAGGATCAACAAGCGTTTCCGCAAGTTTTTGACCGAAGAGACGGTTCTTAAGATGAAGCTTTTTATTGATTTTATAACGACCAACGTTTGCCAAATCATAACGTTTCGGGTCAAAGAAGCGCGACACGAGCAACGCTTTTGCGTTTTCGACTGTCGGCGGCTCTCCCGGACGTAGACGCTCATAAATCTCGATGAGGGCTTTTTCCGTTGATTCCGTATTATCTTTTTCAAGTGAATTCCGGAGGTACTCATCATCACCGAGAAGATCGATGATTTCCTGATCCGTACCGAAACCAAGAGCACGTAAAAGAACCGTTACTGGAATCTTACGCGTGCGATCAATGCGAACATAAACGATGTCTTTCGCGTCTGTCTCAAGCTCGAGCCATGCACCACGGTTTGGGATGACTGTCGCGGAGAATCCACGCTTACCGTTCTTATCTAACTTATTGTTGTAATAAACACTTGGCGAACGAACAAGCTGCGAAACGATTACGCGCTCCGCTCCATTGATGATGAATGTTCCCGACTCCGTCATAAGCGGGAAGTCACCCATGAAGACTTCTTGTTCTTTCAATTCACCCGTCTCTTTATTTTGAAGACGGACTTTAACGCGTAGTGGTGCCGAATAGGTCACGTCGCGCTCTTTCGATTCATCGATCGAATACTTCGGCTCTCCGAGCGAGTAGTCGATGAATTCTAATACGAGATTCCCTGTGAAATCGGAAATCGGCGAAATGTCATGAAACATCTCACGAAGACCTTCCCGCAGGAACCACTCATACGAATTCGTTTGAATCTCGATTAAGTTTGGAAGTTCCAATACTTCGCTGATACGTGCATAGCTTCTTCTCTGACGGTGACGACCGTACTGAACAAGTTGACCAGTCAACTGATTCACCTCTCAGACCCACTTCTTCTTATAGAGAAGGACGGGTGTAATATCGAACATTGAAGCCATTTTTTGATTGATAAGCGCAAAAAAGCGACGTCTTGTCTACTCAATCATCTGTAGTCGAGAACGCCAGCTGCTTTCAAACATCTTATCCAAAAATCACTCCAATGGCATTTTATAATACTATCATAGACACAACATGCGGTCAACGACAAATCCTTCGATTTGTCAAGACCGAATTGATTTAAATATTGAGTACCCTTTATCGCGGGTAACTGTCTCACACATACCGAATACGTCTTCCATCAATTTCTTCGCTGATGGTCCACCTTGTTTCTTTTGAATGACGATCCAAAGCTCGCCGCCGACGACAAGGTGATCATATGCTTCCCGGAGAATACGATGAACGACCGTTTTTCCCGCCCGAATCGGTGGATTCGTCACGATCGCTGCGAATGTCGATTCGCCTACCCCATCATACCCGTCACTCACACCGGTCGTCACGGAAACACCGTTCGCGCGCGCATTGTCTGCCGCTAGTTCGAGCGCCCGTTCATTGACATCGATCAAGTGTGCCGGACGACCCGTCGACTTCGAAAGCGCGATGCCCATCGGTCCGTATCCGCAACCGACATCCAAGATGTCTCCCGCTACAGCCGGTTCCGTGAATGCCTCGATCAACAGACGGGAACCAAAATCGATTCCGTTCTTCGAAAAGACACCATGGTCCGATGTAAAGCGGAGCGTCTGACCACGCAGAACATATTCCCACGTCTTCGGATCTCGTTTCGATGAAGGGTCATTCGTATAATAATGATCCGCCATGTTTCCTTCCCCTCTCATGTAAAAGATGAAAACAAAAGAAGCTCGCAATGCGAGCTTCTCTTGTTTCTACGGAAGAAGAAAATTACTTAACTTCTACAGTAGCGCCAGCTTCTTCAAGCTTAGCTTTCATTGCTTCAGCGTCTTCTTTCGAAACGCCTTCTTTAACTGGTGCTGGAGTTCCGTCTACGAGAGCTTTCGCTTCTTTAAGACCGAGACCAGTCAATTCGCGAACTGCTTTGATGACGTTGATTTTACCAGATCCAGCGTTAGTAAGGATAACGTCGAATTCAGTTTGCTCTTCAGCTGCTGCGCCTGCGCCAGCACCTGCAACTGCTACTGGAGCTGCTGCTGATACGCCGAATTCTTCTTCGATTGTTTTTACGAGTTCGTTAAGTTCAAGAACAGTCATGCCCTTGAGGTCTTCGATAAATTGCTCTTTGTTGAAAGCCATTATGGTTTTCCTCCTTTGATTTAGCCCACGTTGGGGTGTGAAAATTGTGTTGGTTGCCTATCCCGCTAAGCAGAAATTAAGCAGATTGTTCTTCTTTTTGCTCTGCGATTGCGTTCGTTGCCACCGCGAGTCCACGGATTGGCGCTTGAAGCACGCTGAGGAGCATCGAAAGGAGACCTTCGCGTGATGGAAGTTCCGCAAGGGCTTTGACATCTTCTACTGAAGTGACTTTGCCTTCGATGATACCACCTTTAAGTTCGAGAGCCTTGTGCGTTTTAGCGAAGTCGTTCAAGATCTTAGCTGGCGCGATAACGTCTTCATTGCTGAAGGCGATCGCACTAGGACCTGTGAAGACTTCATCAAGACCTTCGAGGTTGCTTTGAACTGCCGCGCGGCGGAGGAGACCGTTTTTGTAAACTTTGAATTCAACGCCCGCTTCGCGGAGTTGTTTACGAAGTTCAGTGACTTCTTCTACTGTGAGACCACGGTAGTCGACGACAACTGTTCCTGCGCTCGCTTGGAGTTTCTCAGCGATCTCAGATACGAGATCCGCTTTGACAGCGATAACTTTTTCGTTTGCCATTTCTGTTGCACCTCCTGGTAGATGAAATGTACCGGTGCGAGGGGCTGCTCGATTTCAAATAAAAAGCCTCCGTCTGCAGAGCAGAGGAGGCGTAATCGTCAAAAAGGATACCTGAACAAACAGGCTCTCTGAGCAAGAACACCTCGGAAGGATTTATGCCCATGTGAGCACCTTCTGTCTACGGTATGTCGAAATATATCAACGTTTTATACTGTAACAGCGTTCTTAGAACGTTGTCAAGTTCGTTTTAGACGAAATTATTTCGCGAAGTCAGCTGAAGATACTTTTACACCAGGACCCATTGTAGAAGCGATCGCGATGTTCTTAAGGTATACACCTTTAGCAGTAGCAGGCTTAACTTTTACGAGAGTTTCGATAACTGTGTTGATGTTCTCAACGAGTTTCTCGTTATCGAATGATTTTTTACCGACAGGAACGTGGATGTTACCTGATTTGTCGACACGGTACTCAACTTTACCAGCTTTGATATCGTTGATTGCTTTTGTGACGTCAAATGTAACTGTACCTGTTTTCGGGTTTGGCATGAGGCCTTTTGGTCCGAGAACGCGACCAAGTTTACCAACTTCACCCATCATGTCTGGTGTCGCGACGATAACGTCGAAGTCGAACCATCCTTGTTGGATTTTGTTGATGTACTCAGCATCACCAGCGTAATCTGCTCCAGCAGCTTCCGCTTCTTTTAATTTCTCACCTTTCGCGAAGACGAGAACTTTTTGTGTTTTACCAGTACCGTGCGGCAATACGACTGCTCCACGGATTTGTTGGTCTGCTTTCTTCGGATCTACTCCGAGACGAACAGCCAATTCGATAGTCTCATCGAATTTCGCAGTTGCAGATTTTTTAGTCAAATCTACAGCTTCTGCGAGTTCGTATGAAACCGTACGATCGATAAGCTTAGCAGCTTCTTTGTACTTCTTACCCATTTTAGGTTCCTCCTTTGTGGTTGTGCGGAAAATCCTCCCACATAATGAAAGGGTAGCAGGCTTCAAGAAACTATCCGCCTGCGACCCTCATCGTTGTTCATGGTAATCAAAAAGACATTAGTCTTCGATTACGATACCCATAGAACGTGCAGTACCTTCAACCATCAACATTGCTGTTTCAACAGATGATGCGTTAAGGTCTGGCATTTTTGTTTCAGCGATTTCACGAACTTTGTCACGTTTGACAGTCGCTACTTTCTTACGGTTCGGTTCACCTGAACCACTCTCGATTCCAGCTGCTTTCTTCAAGAGAACTGCTGCTGGAGGAGTTTTAGTGATGAATGTGAATGAACGATCTTCAAAAACCGTGATGACTACAGGGATAATCAAGCCGGCTTGGTCTTGTGTACGAGCGTTGAACTCTTTACAGAAGCCCATGATGTTCACACCTGCTTGACCGAGTGCCGGTCCAACTGGTGGAGCTGGGTTTGCTTTGCCCGCAGGAATTTGAAGTTTTACGAGTTTCATAACCTTCTTCGCCACGAGACACACCTCCTTAATTCTTTAATGTGGTTTAATTGGACGTTGCGCGTCCTCCCACTCATTCTATTCGACGAGTTATTTATCGAAATAAGCACAACATCAAACACGAAAAATTGTATCATTAAAACAAAACATTCGCAATAGGAAACTTAATCGATTTTATCGACCTGTGCGAAATCAAGCTCGACCTTCGTTTCGCGACCGAACATATCAACAGAGACTTTCATTTTCTCAGCATCTGTATCAAGCTCCTCGATCGTACCTTCGAGATTTTCGAAAGCTCCTTCTTTGATTCGGACGATTTGTCCGAGTGAGAAGTCGTAACGGCTCTTCAGATCGACGAGACCCATTGATCCAAGGATGTTTTCTGCTTCTTCCGGAAGGAGTGGTGTCGGTTTTGAACCGCCGCCGACTGATCCGAGGAAGCCCGTGACGTTCGGAGTATTCCGGACGACATACCAAGAATCATCCGTCATGACCATCTCGACGAGGACATACCCCGGGAAGATCTTGACTTCACGTTCCTTGATTTTCGTTTCTCCCTTTTTGTTCGTTACTTCTTCTTGTACTGTTTCAATCGGAACGAGTACACGGAAGATTTTTTCGTCCATGTTCATGGATTCAATCCGACGTTCAAGGTTCGCCTTGACGTTGTTTTCGAATCCGGAATACGTTTGGACGACAAACCATTGTTTCTCCATGGTAGGCCACCTCTTCTTTTTACTTAATCAACCAGCTCATCAATGCGCTAAGCCCTGAATCGACGCCGAAGATGAAGACACCCATGAAGATCACCATACCGATGACCGTCAATGTGTATTTCGTCAGCTCTTTCCGTTTTGGCCAGCTCGTCTTTTTCAATTCATTCCATACGTCACGCAAAAATTTCATCGTACTTTCCCTCCAGGATGTAATAAATCGGGACAGATGAAGCCTTATTTCGCTTCTTTATGAATCGTATGCGCGTTACAACGACGGCAGAATTTCTTCAATTCCAAGCGGACAGTGACGTCCTCTTTTTTCATCGTCGTATAGTCGCGGGCACCGCAATTATCACAAGCAAGGCCTACTTTCTTCGCCATCTCAAAGCCCTCCTTCTTTGCCACTCTTCTCTTCTGTTGTGTTACTTTCCTTCCCAAAAAAGAGCGTAAAAAAAAACGCCTATGAGCGGCGTCTCGCTAGTAAGGCGCTAGTTATACAGTAGCATAGGAAGGGATTACGGTCAATCTACCTCTCTGTTAGACCGTCATCTTTCGTGCTTCGAGGTAACGTTCAAGCTTCCGCTTGACGCGTTGCAAGGCATTATCGATCGATTTGACATGACGATCAAGGTCGTCGGAGATTTCCTGATACGTCCGTCCGTCAAGATAGAGCGCGAGGACTTTTCGTTCGAGATCACTCAGAATCTCCTCCATCTTTGATTCGATGTCTGCGTATTCTTCCCGGTTGACGATCAAGATTTGTGGATCAGAAGGTGCTGTCGACGTGATGATATCCAGTAACGTCCGCTCTGATTCATCGTCATAGATCGGTTTATCGAGCGAGATGTACGAGTTTAATGGGATATGTTTCTGACGTGTTGCTGTCTTAATCGCAGTGATCATCTGTCGCGTGATGCATAATTCGGCAAATCCTTTAAACGAGGCGAGCTTATCCGTTCGGTAATCTCGTACCGCTTTATAGAGACCAATCATTCCTTCTTGAATGATATCTTCTCGGTCTGCCCCAATCAAAAAATAAGAACGGGCTTTGGCGCGTACGAAATTTCGATACCGCTCGATCAAAAATTCGAGCGCATCGCTGTTATCGAACTCTTTCGCTTGTTCTACAAGCGCTTCATCGGTCATGCACTCAAACTGGTCGAACGAAACCAAACTCATCCTGTATCCCTCCAAGCATCATTGACGAATAGTTCAATTGTTTTTAATTATACAATAATTACCTGTCGCACGACAATGAAAATTGGCATGACCTCTTTTGTTGTATCCAAAATGTATCTTTTCTATAAAAAACCACCGTTCTTCCGAATAAAGGAGAACGGTGGATCGCTCATGCGAATGGTTCATATCATGTATCTGAATTCTTTCGGCGACGAATCGCTTCGAGACGTGCGAGGACGTCTTCCGGTAAATCAATCTTCGAGCGCGGTTGAGCCGCTGTCTTCGCGGACGTCGTCTGTTGTTTGATGACGGCAACTGCCGCTTTCCATTCACGCCGGAGTTCCTGCGCTGATATACGGAGTGCGCCAAGCGTGAAGATGACCCACTGCTCCGTGTAATCATTCGTCGCTACTGTTAGCTTGACCCGAATATCCTGTAACCAATCAGCAGCTGTCTTTTCAATCCATTCATCTGCCGTTTCGTTCTCCCGTGTATAGACGATCTCGATTCCACTTTTTTGCATCCGAGACTCACGACCCGGTTGCAGATAGGCATCAAAGACGATCGTAACGCTGATCCCTGTGACGGCTTGGTACTCCGCCATCGCATGAATCAACCGTTCCCGTGCTAATTCAAAGTCTTGCTCCCGCAACGTCCTAAATTCTGGCCATGCGCCAATGATATTGTAGCCATCTACGATGAGACGATCATATTTCATCGCGCATACGGCTTTCTAGTCCGGTAGACTTCATATAATAATAGCGAAGCCGCCACCGATGCGTTGAGCGACGTGACATGTCCTGCCATCGGGAGGTGGACGAGGAAGTCACATTTCTCACGGACGAGCCGGCTCATTCCTTTTCCTTCACTTCCAATGACGATTCCGAGCGGCATCGTCCCATCGAGTGTCCGGTAGTCGTCACTTTCACGTGCATCCGTTCCCACGAACCAGATGCCTTGTTTCTTTAGATCCTCCATCGTCCGCGCGAGGTTCGTCACGCGAACGACCGGGATATGTTCAATCGCGCCTGTTGATGCTTTCGCAACGACTTGTGTCAACCCGACTGAGCGACGCTTCGGAATAATGATCCCGTGTGCCCCGACAGCATCTGCCGTCCGCAAGATTGATCCGAGATTGTGTGGATCTTCGAGCTCATCAAGCATGATCAAGAGCGGTGTTTCATCCTTTTGACGTGCAAGCTCGAAGATATCTTCCATCTCGGCATACTCATACGCAGCAACCGCTGCGACGACACCTTGGTGATTTTCCGTTCCAGCTAAACCAGTTAACCGTGAACGTGGTACGAGCTGGATTTGGATGCCCGCTTCCTGCGCCATCGCATGGATGACGGCAAGCGGTCCTTTTTGTTGTCCTTCCTGCAAGAACAGCTTGTTCATCTCTCGTCCACTCCGCAATGCCTCTAGGACCGGATTACGACCTGACAAGAAATCTTGTCCTTCTTCAAGCGGTTCGATCACGACGGGCTGTTCCTTGACTGGAGTGGCTTTTCGTTTCTCTTGTGCTGGGCGCTGTGCCTTCGTTTTCGGCTTCGCACCGGTAGCCTTAGGATTCGTCTGTTTTTTCGGCTTCGAGTAGTTCGAACGCTTGTCCGATGAGTTCTTCAAGGCGATCCCCTCCTTCTGAAAGATAAATATAACCGAGCAATGCTTCAAATGCTGTCGCGTAGCGATACGTGTGGACGTCCGTGCTCTTCGGGACAGAACCGGATTTCGCGTTCTTTCCGCGCCGAACGACCGCTGCTTCTTCTTCCGTCAGCGCATCCGTGTTCAACCAGTGCGTCACGACCGTCGCTTGTGCTTGAGCCCGAACGTACCGGACAGCTGCTTTATGCAACTCGCCCGGCTTCACATAACCTTGTTCGAGCAATCGCTCCCGCACACGAATCTCATAGACGACATCGCCCATGTACGCTAACGCGAGTGCATTCAGTTGTTTGTAGTTCTTCATCCGCGCTTCCACCGCATCCCTTGCGCTGTGTCTTCCAGCAAGATGCCTTGATCACGCAGCTGATCGCGGATTGCGTCCGCTCGTGCGAAGTCACGATTTTGACGGGCTGTGTTCCGCTCTTCGATCAACTGTTCGACTTCTTCATCGAGTAAGCCTTTGTCGACTGTCAACGTGACACCGAGGACGCCTGATAATTCCGAGAAGAGTGCGAGGAACTGTTCGAGCACCTGTTTCGACACATGTGCTTCTCCGAGGTACAAGTTGGCTTCTTTCGAGAGATCGAATAAATCCGTCACAGCGTTCGCTGTATTAAAATCATCATCCATCGATGTGATGAAATGTTCCTTGATCGCCGCTAGACGATTCAACCACTTCTCGTCACCTGTTCCGAGATCGGCCGTCATGTCAAGGCGGTGTTCGATGTTTGCGACCGATTCCCGAATCCGTGCGAGACCGTTCGCTGCTTGATCGATTAGTTCCCGACTATAGTTGATCGGGTGACGATACTGAACCGATAACATGAAGAAACGTAACACCATCGGATCAACCGCTTGGATCGCTTCATGGACCGTCAAGAAGTTACCGAGCGACTTCGACATCTTCTCGTTTTCGATGTTCAAGAACCCGTTATGCATCCAGTAGTTCGCGAATTTCTGTGAGTTGCATGCTTCAGACTGGGCGATCTCATTCTCATGGTGCGGGAATTTCAAGTCTTGTCCACCAGCATGGATATCAATCGTCTCCCCGAGGTATTTCTTCGCCATCGCCGAGCACTCGATGTGCCAGCCTGGTCGTCCTTCGCCCCATGGACTTGTCCATGCCGGCTCACCTGGTTTTGCTGCTTTCCAGAGCACGAAATCAAGCGGATCTTCTTTTTTCTCTCCGACTTCGATTCGTGCGCCTGCGCGCAATTCATCGATCGACTGTTGGCTCAATTGACCATAATCCTTGAAACTACGCGTCCGGAAGTAGACATCCCCGCTTGATGCGTAGGCATTGCCTTTTTCGACGAGGACTTCGATGAAGGCGATGATATCGTCCATCGTTTCCGTGACGAGTGGATGGATATCCGCTTTTTGGACATTCAAGGCGCCCGTATCCGCGTGATACGCCTCGATGAAACGTTTCGTCAACGCATGATAGTCTTCTCCGAGTTCGTTCGCTGTCCGGATGATCTTATCATCGACGTCCGTGAAGTTCGAGACATATTTAACTTCGTATCCGCGGTATGTGAAGTAGCGACGGACCGTATCGAAAACGATGGCTGGACGCGCGTTCCCGATATGAATGTAGTTGTAAACCGTCGGGCCACAGACATACATCTTGACCTTTCCTTCTTCTAATGGTTTAAATGGTTCCTTTTTTCCGGTCATGCTGTTGTACAGTTGAATCATGACGTCGCCCTCCTTTAATCCGTTCAATTTCTTGTTTTAATACTTCTAGTTCCATTTCAATCCGCTCTTGGCATTCGCTGACCGGATCCGGGAAACGATGATCAAGTGGTGCTTCGACCTTCATGCCGTCTTGAATGACGACACGTCCCGGAATGCCTACGACAGTCGCATTGGGAGGAACGTGTTTTAAGACGACGGAACTAGCACCGATTTTTGAGTATGCCCCAATCGTGATATCACCAAGGACACGGGCACCGGCAGAGACAAGTACGCCGTCTTCAATCGTCGGATGACGCTTTCCTGTTTCTTTCCCCGTTCCGCCGAGTGTCACGCCTTGAAACAACGTGACATCATCCCCAATGATCGTCGTCTCACCAATGACGACACCCATCCCGTGGTCAATAAAGAATCGGCGTCCAATCGTCGCTCCTGGATGAATCTCGATGCCTGTCAAAAAGCGACTGAACTGCGAAATTAATCGACCGAGTAAGCGAAACTTTGCGTTCCAGAGTCGATGGGCCAGGCGATGCATCCAAATCGCATGTAAGCCCGGGTATGTCAAAATGACTTCTAACGTGCTGCGGGCAGCTGGATCTTGCTCAAACACATTGCGGATATCTTCTCGTATCCGTGTCATATACGTTCTCCTCTCCATAAGAAAAAGCGCCTCTATGCATTGCTGCACAGAGACGCTAACGAAGCGCGGTCCCACTCTGTTTGGACGATTGACTCGTCCCTCTCGACGTCCGTTAACGCCGGAGATACGTCTGCGCCTACTCTCACGGATTTCGGGCAGCACTCAGAGGGGCATTTCATGATTCGCTTCTTCAAGCCCTCGCACCATTCGAGCTTGTCTCTGGAGAAGAAGACGCATCGTTACTTTCCTCGTCTACGCTTTCGTTATTCTGCTTCAAGCCGTGCAAGCACACGGTCTTTTCCTAGTAATTGAATCGTGTTCGGGAGTTCTGGACCATGCGTCTGTCCTGTCGTCGCGACACGAATTGGCATGAATAAATTCTTTCCTTTTTGACCAGTCGCTTTTTGCGTCGCTTTGATCGATGCTTTAATTGCTTCTGGTGTCCACTCTTCGAGAGCGCGTAACTGGTTCGCGAATTCTGCAAGTACAGTCGGAACCGTCTCGCCACTCAAGACAGTGTTTGCCTCTTCATCATACACCACTTCGTCCTCAAAGAACATCTCTGAAAGCTTGACGATTTCCGCGCCATGCGTCATCTGTTCGCGGTATAACGCAACGAGATCACGTGCCCAAGCGAGCTCTTCTTCTGAAGGTGACGCTTCGACGCGACCTGCTTCTTGTAAGAACGGAAGACTGGCTTCGAATACTTCTTCGAACGATTGATGTTTCATATACTGGCTGTTGATCCAAGCCAATTTGTTTTGGTCGAAGACAGCTGGACTCTTCGACAGACGATCCGCGTCAAAGATTTCGATGAACTCTTCTTTCGTGAAGATTTCTTGTTCACCGACTGGTGACCAACCGAGAAGCGTGATGAAGTTGAGCAATGCTTCCGGGAGATAACCGAGCTCTTTATACTGCTCGATATACTGAATGATCGAGTGATCACGCTTCGAAAGTTTCTTGTGTGATTCGTTGACGATCAATGTCATGTGACCGAACGTCGGGTATTCCCAACCGAACGCATCATAGATCATCATCTGTTTCGGTGTGTTCGAAATATGATCATCCCCACGAAGAACATGGCTGATCGCCATTAAATGATCGTCGATGACGACGGCAAAGTTGTACGTCGGAATGCCATCTTTTTTGACGATGACCCAGTCACCGAAGTCTTTTGATTCGAATGAGACGTCGTCTTTAACGATATCATTCCATGTATACGTGACATCTTCCGGTACACGAATCCGAATCGACGGCGTGCGACCTTCTGCGCGGAACGCTTCTTCTTGTTCTGCTGTCAGGTTACGGTGCGCTCCTGAATAACGTGGTGCTTCTCCGCGTGCGATTTGTGCTTCGCGTTCTGCTTCGAGCTCTTCCGATGTCATGTAGCAACGGTAAGCAAGTCCTTTTTCAAGTAACTCGTCCGTGTACTTTTGGTAGATATCGAGACGCTCCATTTGTGAATAAGGACCGTACTCACCACCGCGACCTGGACCTTCGTCCCAATCGACACCGAGCCACTCGAGGTTCTTCATTTGACTCTCGACACCGCCTGCGATGTTCCGCTTTTGGTCCGTATCCTCGATTCGTAATACCATCTTACCGCCTAAGTGGCGCGCAAACAGATAGTTAAATAATGCAGTCCGGGCATTCCCGATATGCAAGTGTCCTGTTGGACTTGGGGCATAACGTACTCGTACTTCTGCCATTTCCAATCACTCCTTCGACTAAAATTCGCTTATCTAGTATACCTTATTCTTCGATTCGTTTCAGTAGAATCACTGCTTGACAAGCGATTCCCTCTTCTCGTCCCGTAAAACCTAACCATTCCGTCGTCGTTGCCTTGACATTGATTTGTTCAATGTCCGCTTCGAGCAATTCCGCGATCCGCGCACGCATCGTGTCGATGTACGGACGGAGCTTTGGTGCCTGTGCGATGACTGTCGCATCTAGGTTGCCAAGCTCATACCCTTGTTGTTTAACGAGCGCGTAGACATGCTGCAGCAATTTTGCTGAATCGGCATCCTTGAATTCCGGATCCGTATCCGGAAAATGTTTTCCGATATCTCCTGCTGCGATTGCACCAAGTGCCGCGTCGGCAATCGTATGTAACAAGACGTCTGCATCCGAGTGACCGAGCAATCCTTTCGTGTGCGGAATCTCGATACCGCCTAAAATCAATTTCCGATCCTCTGCAAAGGCATGTACATCAAAACCTTGTCCAATTCGAATCATCGTCATTTCCCTCGTTTCATTAGAATCGCTTCACCGAACCACAAATCGTCCGGTGTCGTCATCTTGATATTTTCGTAGTGACCGTGGACGATCGTTACTTTTCCTCCGTCCCATTCTATCAAACTTGCATCATCGGTTCCTAGGTATTTCGTTGCCGCTTTTTCGTGAACCGTACGAATCGTCGCAAGATCAAACGCTTGTGGTGTCTGGGCTGCCATCAGGTGTTCCCGCGGGACGGTCTCGCTGATGTGGTTCGCTTCAATCCGTTTGACCGTGTCTTTAATCGGCACGGCAAGAATCGCCGCTTTGTCTAGGACTGCCGCTTGGACGACCGCATGAATCGCTGCTTGTGAAATGAACGGTCGGGCACCATCATGGATCAGAACGATCCCTTCGCCTTCTAACGCCTCAAGACCACGGAGAACACTTTCCTGACGTTCGGCACCACCCGCGACAAGTCTAATCGATGTCTTATAAGACGCGATAATACTTGTAAACCATTCTTGTTCTAGTGGATTGATCGCAAGGACAATTTCCGTACATGCTGAATCTGCCTCGAAGACATCCAGTGTCCAAGCGATGATTGGACGGTCTCTTAGTTCAAGCATCAATTTATTACGATCTGCGCCCATCCGCTTACCGGCACCGGCAGCGGGGATGACGACGCGATATGTGGCTGTAGACATCCCATTCCCTCTTTTCTCTCTCACTGATCATCGTGATCCATTCCATCACACCGAAAACGGACTCGATCATGAAATCGAATCCGTTACGGGGTCTATCCGAATGCCTCTCGATGTCTCTCTAGGCATAGTGTCTCATTTTTCTTGTGGTTTCGCAAAAATCATTCGTCCAGCTGATGTCTGCAAGACACTTGTGACGACAACGCCAATCGTTTTCGAAATCAGATGTTTGCCTCCTTCGACGACGACCATCGTCCCATCTTCGAGATAGGCAATGCCCTGTTTTTGTTCTTTTCCTTCCTTGATGACAAGGACGGTCATCTCTTCTCCTGGAATGACGACTTGTTTGACGGCATTCGCCAGGTCATTGATGTTGAGGACAGGAACATGTCGGACTTCACAGACTTTATTCAAGTTATAGTCGTTCGTGACGACGATCCCTTTGACGAGTTCCGCGAGTTTGATCAGCTTAATATCGACTTCCGGTACATCCTCGAAATCGCCATCATAAATTTCGACTTCGACTCCAGGAATCTCTTGTAACTCTTTTAAGACATCGAGTCCACGACGTCCACGGTTTCGTTTCAACGTATCGGAAGAATCGGCGATGTACTGCAACTCACCGATGACGAATTGCGGGACGATCAGTTTTCCTTCGACGAAACCGGTCTTCGTGATATCCGTAATTCGTCCGTCGATGATGACGCTCGTATCGAGTACCTTGCTGTTTGATTTAACTGGGACGACGACTTCTGGCGTCGCCTTTTTCTCACTTTGGTTACTACGTAAGAAGATTTTCGTCAATTCATGACGTTTACGATACCCGACCGTAAAGCCAAGATATCCGAATAACGCGGTCACGAAGATCGTTAAGACGTTACTGAGGACAGGAATACCTACCAAATCAATCAATGTACTGACGAGGAAGGCAAGTACCAACCCAATCAACAAACCAAATGTTCCAAAAAAGAGATCTGCTACTGGGGCTTTGACGAGTCGTTCTTCTAAAAATCGGAGAAGTCGAATTACCGAATCCGTAATGAATAATCCAATTAATAAGAATATGAGTGCACCAATCGTTCCAGTTACGTATTCGCTCATCAACCATGCAGGGAATGTCGTATTCGTTGCCGTCTCAATTAATTGGAAGAACTGAGGAAGCAACAAGATCCCGAGGGCAAGTCCGAGTAATGCAAAAAATACCCGAATGACGATTTTCAATCTTCTCACCTCCTTTGCTTATTTTAAGTTCATTGTAACATGTACTGATTTGAACTACCTACGCCGGAAGGAGGGGAAACTGTTTACATATCCATTACAGTTCCCCCATTTTTTGCGTCATTCCAGCTTAAAACGGAATGGTTTCACGTAATGCTTCGTCCACACTCTCGACACCGACGACCGTAATCCCGTCCGGATACGTCCAACCCCCTAAGTTGTTTTTCGGAATGATTGCCCGTGTGAAACCGAGTTTGGCTGCTTCTGCTACACGTTGTTCAATCCGCGATACACGACGAACCTCACCTGTCAATCCGACTTCACCAATCACGACATCCGTCGGACGCGTCGGCTTGTCACGGAAACTGGAAGCAATCGCAACGCAAACCGCCAAGTCAATCGCGGGTTCATCCAGCTTCACACCCCCGGCTGCCTTAAGGTACGCATCTTGTGTCTGAAGGAGAAGACCCGATCGTTTCTCAAGGACCGCCATCAATAAGGCAACCTTGTTCTGATCGATTCCGGTCGCCATCCGTCTAGGATTCCCGAATGACGTCGGTGAAATCAGTGCTTGCAGTTCGACGAGGACCGTCCGTGTCCCTTCCATCGAAGCAACAATCGTTGAACCGGATACACCGGACGTCCGCTCCTCGAGGAAAATTTCTGACGGATTCAAGACCTCTTCAAGACCAGACTCCCGCATCTCAAAAATTCCGATCTCATTCGTTGAACCAAATCGGTTTTTGACGGCACGCAGAATCCGGAACGTATGGTGACGTTCGCCTTCGAAATACAAGACAGCATCCACCATGTGCTCCAGTAAACGTGGTCCAGCAATCGAACCTTGTTTCGTGACGTGACCGACGATGAAGATCGCAATACCGCGACTCTTCGCAATTTTCATCAGCATCGCCGTACATTCACGTACCTGTGTCACGCTCCCGGGTGCGGACTGGATTTCATCGATGTAGACGGTTTGAATCGAGTCGATGATTAAAAAACGTGGCTGTTCTTCATCGACGACACGTTCAATCATGTTCATATCCGTCTCACTCAGGACGAACAAATCCTGTGTCGGTAAGCCAAGCCGTTCCGCGCGTAATTTCGTTTGTTTGAGCGATTCTTCTCCTGAGATGTAGAGCACTTTTTCGCCACGTTGTGCAAGACGTGCGCTCGTCTGCAGTAAGATCGTCGACTTCCCGATCCCCGGATCTCCTCCAACAAGCACCATCGAACCTGGAACGATACCGCCTCCGAGGACACGGTCGAATTCACCACTTCCGGTAAAGACGCGACTCTCTTCTTGCGAGACGATGTTCGCGAGGCGCTCTGGCTTCAATTGTTTTGTCGTCGTATGAACGAAAGCGGCACCGCGCCGTCCTTTTTTTTCTTCGACGACTTCTTCGACCATCGTGTTCCATTCCCCGCATCCTGAACAACGTCCCATCCATTTCGGGGATTCGGTCCCACAGCTTTGACAAACGAATTTTGTTTTTAACTTAGCCAATCGATTCATCCTTTCTATTTCAAAAAAAGAACCAGCTTCGCTCAGAAAGTGCGAAAGCTGGCCCTGTGCTCAGTGCTTATTCCGTTGCGGCAGAACTCACGTGATTCCGGCGAACGATGAATTCGTTCTCTTCGACATCAAGCGCAACACGTTCTCCTTTTTGGATATCGCCTGCGAGCAATGCTTCTGACAACCGGTCTTCCGCTTCCCGTTGAAGGGCACGACGGATTGGACGTGCGCCGTACTCTGGATCGTATCCGATATCGGCAATCTTCGAGAGGGCAGCTGGTGTCAATTCGAAATGAATTTCCTGTTCAGCCAAACGTTTTTCAAGGGTTTTCGCCATCAACTTCACGATCTCTTCGATGTGTTGTTTCTCGAGTGAGTGGAAGACGATCGTTTCATCAATCCGGTTCAAGAACTCTGGACGGAACGCCCGTTTGAGTTCTTCCATGACTTTATCTTTCATGTCTTTGTATTCGCGATCCGTATCTTCAGAAACAGCAAATCCGACATATTTATTACGTTTAAGGGCACTTGCACCGACGTTCGATGTCATGACGATGATCGTGTTACGGAAATCAACCGTCCGACCTTTCGAGTCTGTTAAGCGTCCATCATCAAGTACTTGCAAGAGAATGTTGAAGACTTCCGGGTGCGCCTTCTCGATTTCATCAAGTAAGATGACCGAGTATGGTTTCCGGCGAACTTTTTCAGTCAATTGACCGCCTTCTTCGTAACCGACATATCCTGGAGGTGAACCGACGAGACGGCTCGTTGCATGTTTCTCCATGTACTCTGACATGTCGATCCGGATGATTGCATCCTCATCTCCGAACATCGCTTCGGCAACCGCACGGGCGAGTTCTGTTTTACCAACCCCAGTAGGACCGAGGAAGATAAACGAACCGATCGGACGTTTTGGATCTTTCAGTCCAGCACGTGCGCGACGGATGGCTTTTGAAATCGATTTAACGGCTTCATTTTGTCCGATGACACGATCGTGAAGGATTTCTTCGAGGCGAAGGAGACGATCCGTCTCTTCTTCCGCGATCTTCGTGACCGGTACACCTGTCCAGTTGGCAACGACTTGTGCGATGTCATCTTTTGTGACTTCAAGTTTTTCGTTGCCTTGTTTATTCTGCCATTCCTCTTTCAAACGCTCAAGCTCATCGCGTAATTTTTGTTCCGTATCACGGAGGCTTGCTGCTTTTTCGAACTCTTGGCTTTGGACCGCTTCGTCCTTGTCCTTGCGGATGCCTTCAAGTTTCGCTTCGACTTCTTTTAAGTTCGGTGGTGCTGTGTATGAACGCAACCGAACTTTCGATGCCGCTTCGTCGATCAAATCGATCGCTTTATCCGGAAGGAAACGATCCGAAATGTATCGATCTGACAATGTGACGGCTTCTTGAATCGCTTCGTCTGTGATCGTCACACGGTGGTGTGCTTCATAACGATCGCGAAGACCAAATAGGATTTGTGTTGCTTCATCCGTTGTTGGCTCTGCGACTTGGATCGGTTGGAAACGACGTTCGAGTGCCGCGTCTTTCTCGATGTATTTCCGGTACTCATCAAGAGTCGTTGCTCCGATACACTGGAGTTCGCCTCGTGCGAGCGATGGTTTAAGGATGTTCGATGCATCGATCGCACCTTCTGCTCCACCCGCTCCGATCAATGTATGCAACTCATCAATGAAGAGAATGATGTTCCCCGCTTGACGAATCTCATCCATGACCTTTTTCAAACGATCTTCGAATTCACCACGGTATTTCGTACCAGCGACAAGTGTCCCCATGTCGAGTACCATAACACGTTTATTGCGTAACGTCTCCGGTACTTCATTGTTGATGATTTGTTGAGCGAGACCTTCGACGACAGCCGTTTTACCGACCCCTGGTTCCCCGATCAAGACCGGGTTATTTTTCGTCCGGCGGCTCAAGACTTCGATGACACGTTGAATTTCTTTCGCACGACCGATAACTGGATCAAGACGTGTTTCGCGCGCTTGTTGTGTCAAATCACGAGCAAGACCATCAAGTGTTGGTGTTGCGACACCTGAACCTGCTTGCGACGCGTTTGCTGTCGTTTCGCTGTTCCCGAGCAACTGGAGTACTTGCTGACGGGCTTTTGAAAGACTGATGCCTAAGTTATTCAAGACACGAGCAGCAACGCCCTCTCCTTCTCGAATCAATCCGAGCAAGAGGTGTTCTGTTCCAACGTAAGAGTGACCTAGTTTACGTGCCTCATCCATTGATAACTCGATGACTTTTTTCGCACGTGGTGTATAGTGAATCGTCGTTGCACCATCTTGTCCGCGACCGATTAATGCTTCGACTTCCATCTGAATTTTATCTGAACTGAGACCGAGTGCTGTTAAGGCTTTCGCAGCGATTCCGTCTCCTTCACGTACAAGTCCGAGTAAAATGTGTTCTGTTCCGATATTGTGGTGCCCCAACCGTACTGCCTCTTCTTGAGCAAGTGCCAATACACGTTGTGCACGTTCTGTGAATCGTCCAAACATCATTATGCAAAACCTCCTTGTGTGTGATCCCTGTTTGTCTGTTCGGTTAACATCGTCCGGATTCGTTTCGCCCGTTCGATGTCCCGTTCTCTAGATGTTAATTGTTTCCCGAAATGCTTTTGTAGAAAACCTGTTTGTAATGAAACGAGCAGTTGATGAAAAAGATTTGGAGGAAGATTGACCTCTAGTCCCAGACTGTCTGCTAAGCGAACATCCGATAGTCGTTCCGTTGCTTCCCGCGCTGTAATCAGTCGAGCTGATGTCAGGATACCGTAGGAACGATATAGTCTGTCCTCTAATTCTTCTTGATACATCTCCAATAATCCTTTTCGTGCTGCCTGTTCTGCTTCAATTAATGCTTCGACGGCAAATTGATAGTCCGTGATCAGCATATCCTCACTTGCCCCAAGCGTCCGTTGGTTCGAAAGTTGGAACATGCGACCAGAGGCATCGCTTCCCTCGCCGTAACGCCCACGAATCGCGAATCCGAGCTGTCGTAAGTGTTTGATATAGCCTTGAATCTGATTCGTCAGGACCAGTCCCGGTAAGTGCAACATCACGGAAGCACGAAGACCTGTTCCGACGTTACTCGGACACGTCGTTAAATAACCGAGCGTGTCATCAAAAGCAATTTTAAATCGTTCACTGATCAAGCGATCGACTTGTTTTGCGATCCGAAACGCTTCTTCAAGTTGAAGTCCCGGTAATAACGTCTGGATTCGGAAATGATCCTCTTCGTTTACCATGACACTGATCTGCTCATCCTCACTAATGAAGAGTCCTGTCCGCGGATGACTCGCTAACGCTGGACTGATTAGATGCTTTTCTACTAAAGCGGTTCGCGTCAGGACATCTGCTTGATCGACGCGACCAAACCGGAACCCTTTCATCCCGTTTAGTTGGCGTTCTGTCTCTTCAATGAGTGCATTGGCTTGTGCTTCTGACAACATCGTTGAGAACGGGTAACGTGTCGTATTACGCGCCAATCGGATCCGTGTCGAAACGACGATGTCGTCAAAAGGAGAAGATTGATTCATCGATTCGCTTAAAGGGTGTTGGAGCAACTCTTCAAACATGACGCAAATCCTCCTCGACACTCTCAATCTGTTGTTTTATGACTTCTGCTTCTTCATAATCTTCTGCTAAGATTTTGCGGTTGAGCTGTTCTTTGAGTCGACTGAGCTGCTGGTTCAATCGTTTTTCAACGGATTCCTCATCAGGTCGTGAGCCATAATGTTGCGTATGACCGTGTTGGAACTGACGAACCATACCGTCGACTTCGTCTTTAAAAAATGAATAACAAGTCGGGCAACCGACTTTACGAAGATGAAGCAATTGTTGACGGGTCATACCGCAAGACGGACACGCCGTCCCTTGATATTCACGTGCTAACTCCCGCACACAAACCGAGCATAAGAATTTTTCATCGGTTTCCGATTCTTGTGGAAGTTTGACACGGACGATTGCTTCTCGTTCGCCACATCGTTGACAACGCATCGTGCATTCCTCCAATGTCCGACGACTAGAGTCGCTTCATGGTTTGAAGAAGCGTCCGCATCAAGTGGGCACGCATCCGGTGTTGATCTTCGACCGCCATTGGCAAACTCTCTTTT
>NZ_SGWC01000001.1:0-36496 GCF_013337175.1 Exiguobacterium sp. JMULE1 | reverse complement strand
TTTGTTGGTGACGCATCGTTGGGAAGAGTAATACATCACGAATCGATGGCGCATTCGTCAACAACATGACGAGACGATCGATCCCGATGCCAAGACCACCCGTTGGCGGCATACCGTACTCGAGTGCTTCAATGAAGTCTGTATCCATTTCATGTGCTTCGTCGTTTCCTGCTTCTTTTTCGACGAGTTGTGCTTCGAAACGTTCACGTTGATCGATTGGATCGTTCAATTCCGTGAAGGCATTCGCATGTTCACGACGGACGATGAATAATTCAAAGCGATCCGTAAAGCGTGGATCCTCTGGATTTTTCTTCGCAAGTGGCGATACTTCAACAGGATGACCATAGACGAATGTTGGTTGAACGAGTGTCTCTTCTACTTTTTGTTCGAAGAACTCATTCAAGATATGTCCCGTCGTCATGTGCGACTGGACTTCAACACCGTGTTCATGCGCTAGTTCGAGAGCACGTTCGTTTGAAATCTGTTCAAAGAAGTCGACACCTGTCGCTTCTTTAACAAGATCGACCATGTGTGCTCGTTTCCAACCGACAGATAGGTCGATGTCGTCTTCTCCGTAAGTGACTTGTGTCGTACCGAGTACTTCTTGTGCGACGTGAGCGATCAGGTTCTCTGTTAAGTTCATGATGTCTTTATAATCCGCATACGCTTCATAGAGTTCGATCATCGTAAACTCTGGGTTATGGCGTGTTGAGATTCCTTCATTACGGAACACACGACCGATTTCGTAGACTTTCTCAAGTCCACCGACGATCAAACGTTTCAAATGGAGCTCGATCGCAATCCGCATGTAAAGCGTCATGTCGAGTGCATTATGATGCGTGATGAACGGACGAGCCGATGCTCCACCCGCAATCGTATGCAACATTGGTGTTTCGACTTCCAAGTATCCGAGGTTATCGAGATATTGACGAATTCCACGAATGACTTTACTCCGCGCGATGAATGTCTCACGTGATTCTTGGTTCGTAATGAGGTCGAGGTAACGCTGACGATAGCGTTGCTCGATATCTTTTAATCCGTGATATTTATCCGGAAGCGGACGTAATGCTTTTGTTAATAACGTAAATGCTGTGACGTGAACAGAGAGTTCACCAACATTCGTTTTGAACACGTATCCTTGGATCCCAACGATGTCACCTAAGTCACATGTCTTATAGATCTCATACGCCTCTTCACCGACATCATCTTTACGGACATACAACTGAATTTGACCTTGTACATCCTGAACGTTCGTAAAGCCAACCTTCCCTTTACGACGTGTCGTCATGACACGACCCGCGATGGCAACTTCCGGTTTCAGTTCAGCCAACTCTTCTTTTGTATGTTCACCAAACGATGCACGAATGCTCGCGGTATCCGTCGAACGTTCAAAACGTGCGCCGAATGGATCGAGACCTTGTTCACGCATGGCGTTCATCTTACCGAGACGCACCTGCATTTGATCGTTCATTTCCATATCCTGACTCACTGTCTTCACTCCTTTTAATAATGGTTCACGACGATTCTCTCGAATAAAAAGCTGCCGGAATGACCGACAGCCCTTTAGAAAACCGATACGCTCATCTTCAATGCAACTAGCGTACCACAAAACGACGCTGTCCGACTATACTTTACCTGTTAGGCATATGCTACGTCTTCTTCGAGTGTCTGCAAGTACTGCTGTAACAGTTCGACAAGTCCTGCGTGTGTGTCGATATTGAATAACGCATTGCGAACGCGACCGTTCCCCTTCATTCCTTTCAAATACCAGGCGACATGTGTCCGCATTTCGCGTACGGCGAGTTCTTCTCCCTTTAGCGCGACTAGTCGTGTGGCATGCAAGAGACAAATATCAATCTTCTCACGCGCTGTCGGTTCTGCTGGAAGCGTTCCTGATTCGAGGTACTGGATCGTCTGATACAACATCCATGGATTCCCGAGAGCGGCCCGTCCGATCATGACACCGTCGACGCCGATCTCATCAATCATCCGTTTTGCATCTTGCGGCGTCTGAACATCTCCATTTCCGATGATTGGGATGTTGACCGCTTTTTTCGCTTCGCCAATGATGTTCCAGTCTGCGACCCCTTCATACTTTTGCGAACGTGTCCGCCCGTGGATGGCAACGGCTTTCGCCCCACCCGCTTCTGCTGCTTTGACATTATCGACACAATAGATGTGATGGCTGTCCCAGCCGGTCCGCATCTTAACAGTAACGGGTTTATCGATCGCTTGCGTCACCGCATGAACCATCTCATATACCTTATCTGGATCAAGCAACCATTTCGCTCCAGCATCGCTTTTCGTGACTTTCGGAACGGGACAGCCCATGTTGATGTCAATGATGTCGGCATTCGTGTTCGCTTCGACATATCGTGCCGCTTGAACGAGTGTCTCTTTTGAACCGCCATAGATTTGAAGACTGAGCGGTTTTTCCCGCTCATCCACGTACAGCATCTGAAGCGTCCGTTCGTTTTCGTACAAGATCCCTTTATCGCTGACCATCTCCGCACAGACGAGTCCTGCACCAAACTCCTTTGCGATTAACCGAAACGCCGGATTACAGACGCCTGCCATCGGTGCCAAGATGACTTGATTCTTCAGTTTGACATCACCAATGTTAAATTCCATTATTGTTCCTCCGCTTCTAAAAGCCCACCTAACCGTCGTACACCGTTTCGTTCTGTCTCTGGTAACTGCTGATACAACTGCTCGACACTTTGCTCAAGACCGGGTATGACGCATGTTGCTGCGAGTTCACGTAATGGTGCGAGGACGAATGCCCGCTCTTGCATCCGCGGATGCGGAACGGTTAATCCTTCGAGGTCAATGCGTTCTTCCTCATATAGCAAAATATCTAAGTCAAGCGTTCGTGGTCCATTTTTGAACAAACGCTCGCGTCCTTCTAGCTGTTCAATTTCCTGCAGTCGCCCAAGTAAGACAGATGCCTCATCCGTCGTTTGAATCGCGACGACCATATTATAGAATAAATCCTGCTCGAGATACCCGACAGGTACCGTCTCATAAATGGAAGAGATCTTTACGTCATGAACGGACGGTAATGCTCTCAGGCGAGCAATCGCTGCTCTTAAGTGAGCCGTTTTATCGCCGATGTTCGAGCCGAGTGCAATGTAAGCTTCCTTCATGCATAGTCCTCCCGAAGGCGATTGATCTCGACCGCCACATGTTCATAATGACCGGCAATCGGCGGATCCGGTTTGATGACCTTGATCGACGCTTCTTGAATTCGTTCGTCTAACGCAAATACTGCTTTTGCAATACGGTCCGCCAAGGCTTCGACGAGTTGGAGCGGTTCTCCTTCGACGACACGTTTCGTCGCTTCATACAATTCGGCGTAATTGACACTTTTTGTCAAATCATCCGTCCGACCGGCTTCTGCCAATGCAAGTCCGATCGATAAGTCGACATTGAAGCGTTGACCGAGTTTCGTCTCTTCTGCGAATACACCGTGGTACCCATAAAAACGCATTCCTGTTACATGAATTCGATCCACCGTTATTCCCCCTTCGTCGCAGCCAACATGATGTCCATCATCTGCGCTGCCCGTTTGACTTCTTTGACGTCATGCACACGCATCCAGTCACATCCTTGTTGAATTCCGTAACACACCGTCGCAATCGTTCCTTCGAGTCGTTCTTCTGTCGCTAATCCGAGCGCAAGTCCGATCATCGATTTACGGGACGTTCCGAGTAAAACCGGATACCCGAAGTCCGTTACGATCGATAGATGACGCATCAGGTACAAGTTCTCTTCATGCGTCTTCATGAATCCAATCCCAGGGTCGAGCCAAATATGCTCTTCCGCTACGCCTGCCTGTTTTGCTAACCGAATCGATTCCTCCAGGTCAGCCCGGACTTCTACCAGCATATCTGTCCCATGCGCCGTCTCCCGGTTATGCATCAAAATGATGGGTACTTTATACTGCGCAGCAACGTTGACCATCGAACGATCGCCCCACTTCGAGCCCCAAACATCGTTGATGATATCTGCTCCTGCTTCAATAGCAGCCTCTGCGACGACCGGTTTGTACGTATCGATCGATACGAGGACGTTCAGCTCTCGTTTGATGCGCTTGATGATCGGTAAAACACGGGTGAGTTCTTCTTCGACTGATACGAATGCTGCACCCGGTCGTGTCGATTCTCCACCGACATCGATTGCATCTGCTCCATCCGCGACGAGCTGACGCGCTTGCCGCATCGCTTGCTCGACATCGACATATTGTCCACCGTCCGAAAAGGAGTCCGGTGTCACGTTCAAGATACCCATGATGTAAGTCATCGTTGTTCTCTCCTTGTCGTCACCTGTTCGACGGATTGATCAAACAGCGTCATGATTTGTGCATATCCTGTTCCGTTGATTCCAGGGAAAGGGCGTCCGTCAAGTGACGAAATAGCGACCGCTTCCTGAACGGAATTCGTATAGATGATCTCATCTGCTTCTTCGAGCTGCGGTAAATAAGCCAAGCGTTCTTCGACCGGTACATATTGCATGAGGAACTGACGGGTAATCCCGTTCAGTGCACCGGTTTCAAGCGGTGACGTATACCATGTACTTCCGTAACGCCAAAAGATGTTTGACGTAATGCCCTCACAGACATGACCTTCCTTCGTCAAAAACAACCCTTCTGCTTCCGGATTGAACAATTGGCGTTTCGCCACTAGATTGTTCATGTAATGATGTGACTTCAAGCGGTAAGTCGTCTCCGGTGTACTGCGCGGTAAACGAATCGTCTCGAGTGCACGTTCCGCCCGTTTTCGCGGAGCGATTGGTTTCGCATAGATCAACACGGTCGGCGTGTCGTAAGGATCGATTGATAAACCGATCTCACGTGGACCGGCAGAGACGTTCAACCGAATGTATAAATCGTTCGCCCCATATGCCGCATATAAATCTTGGATCGCTTGCCGTAAGGCTTCCCGATCATATGCTAGCTGGATTCCGAGTGCGACACAACTCATCCGTAAGCGTTCAATATGATCATCGAACAAAAACGGATGTCCGTTATAGGTCCGAAACGTCTCGAATACACCCATCCCGTAGACGAATCCGTGATCGAGCGGGGAGATGCGTACTTCTTCTTCTCGTTTAATGGTTCCGTCGTGCCAGAGATACATAATGCGTCAACTCCAAGAAATTTTTTAACATCTGCTTCCCGTCTCGCGTCAAAATCGCTTCCGGATGGAACTGGACACCGAGAATCGGCAACGTCCGGTGACGGAGTGCCATGATCTCCCCACCGGCTTCCGCCGTCACTTCGAGCACTTCCGGGAATGTCTCGCGTTCAACGACGAGCGAGTGATAACGTGTCACCGGCGTCGCTTGTGGGATTCGTTCAAAGATGCCTTGTCCGTCATGCGTCAGTGGCGAGACTTTTCCGTGCATCAATTCCTTCGCGCGGACGACTTTACCACCGAATACTTGTCCAATCGCTTGATGACCTAAGCAGACCCCTAGTATCGGCACCTTCCCAGCAAAATAAGCAATCGCTTCTAGACTGATCCCCGCTTCATTCGGTGTACAGGGACCCGGTGAGATGACCAGATGATCCGGTTGCAACGCTTCGATTTCCGCAAGGGTGATCGCGTCGTTGCGAAATACCCGGATGTCTTGCCCAAGTTCGCCGAAATACTGGACTAAGTTGTACGTAAAGGAATCATAGTTATCAATCAATACAATCATTGCGTTCCCTCCGCTGTTTCTTTTGTCACCCATAACGCTTTGGCTTTACTAAGTGACTCTTCGTATTCACGTGCTGCGTCCGAATCTGTGACGACTCCAGCACCTGCTTGAACATATGCCATCCCGTCTTTTGCGACGAGTGTCCGGATCAAGATATTGAAAATGACATCATCCGCCCAACTGATGAAGCCAAGCGACCCAGTATAGATACCGCGCCGGACCGGTTCCAGTTCTTCAATGATTTCCATCGTCCGGATTTTTGGTGCGCCAGTGATCGTACCACCTGGGAACATCGCAGCGAGCACCTGACTCCCAGAGTGTTCCGGAGCTACTTCCCCTCTGACGTTTGAGACGATGTGTTGTACGTGCGAGTATTTCTCGATCACCATCAGCTCATCGACATGAACCGTACCATAACGACTGACGCGTCCTAAATCATTGCGCTCTAAATCAACAAGCATCACATGCTCTGCCCGTTCTTTTTCATTATCGAGTAAGGTTTTCGCAAGTCGTAAATCCTCCGCTTCATCCTTCCCGCGCGGCCGTGTTCCGGCAATCGGACGTGTCGCTAACGCATCACCGATTTTTTCGACGAGCAACTCGGGTGAGGCGGACACGAGTGTTAAATCTTCATCCGCAAAGTAACCCATGTATGGAGAAGGATTGACTTGTCGTAATACATCATACAAATGTTCCGCTGTCGTCCCAAGCGGTTCCTGTTGACGGACGGACAAATTAACTTGGAAAACGTCACCGTCCTCAATATAGGATTTAATCCGGTGTGCCGCTGTCATGAACGCTTCCTGCCCGAAAGCCCGTTCTCGCTCACCTGATAAACCAGTCGGTGTAAATTGAGGTGCATCCGTCTCGATGCACCAACGCGCGACTTCCGTTTCAAGAACTCGCTCTGCTTCTTCTGCCGTGTCTCGTGTCACGGCAATGAACAATTGCTTCGTTTCTTCATCAAACACGGCGACTTCATCGTACCAGTAAAATGATAGATCGGGTGTTTGCAAATCATCCATCGCTCGTTCCGGTAGCTTTTCTAAATAACGGACGGCATCATAACTGACGTATCCGGCAAACCCACCAAAGAACGGTGGCATTCCATCCGGTCGGACTGATTCACGGTCGACGCGGAGCTGTTCGAGTACATCAAACGGATTCGCCGTCGATGTCTCGACTTTTCCATCTGTCTCAATCGTCGTCGTTCCGTCCTTTGTCCGAACGTATCCGACAGGACGAGTCGCCGCCATCGTATACCGGCCGATTCGACCGCTTTCGAGCCAGACGTGTCCCGTTGTGCCATTCGTCTGTTCAACATATCGATTGTAAAATTGTTCTTTCGTCCATGGTACTGCTTTGTATTTCGTCTGTCGCATACGCGTCCCCCACTTCACACTATTCTGCTCTCATTATACGCAAAAAAGTACACGGAAGCCGAATGACTTCCGTGTACGTCCAGTTGATTACTTCGATTGGTCTGCTTCTTCCTCGATTTGATACAGCGGTGTACTTAAGTACCGCTCCCCATTCGAAGGAATGATCGCGAGAACGTTTTTCCCTTTACCGAGACGTTTCGCTGTCTTGAGCGCCGCTGCAATCGCAGCACCTGACGAGATACCACCTAAGACACCATTCGTCTTCGCTGCTCGGCGTGCGTGATCGAATGCTTCTTCCGTCGTGATTTGCTCAACACCATCATAAATCTCTGTATCGAGAATCGACGGCACGAACCCAGCACCGATTCCTTGCAGTTTGTGTGGTCCCGGTTTACCACCTGATAAGACCGGTGAATCCGTTGGTTCGACGGCAATGATTTCAATACCTTGGAAAGCATCGCGTAACACTTTACCAGCACCGGTGATCGTTCCGCCCGTTCCAATTCCCGCGATGAACGCATCGAGTTGCATGCCTTCGAACGCTTCGACGATTTCAGGACCTGTCGTTTTTTCATGGACGACTGGATTAGCACCGTTATTGAATTGTTGCGGCATGAAGTAACCGTGTTCTTCTGCTTCCGCTGTCGCGCGAGCGATCGCACCCTTCATCCCTTCAGGACCCGGAGTCAGAATCAATTCCGCACCATAGGCGCGAAGCAACGTCCGGCGCTCCATGCTCATCGTTTCCGGCATGACGAGGATGGCGCGATATCCTTTCGCCGAAGCGACCATCGCTAGTCCGATACCTGTGTTCCCACTCGTCGGCTCGATGATCGTGTCTCCTTCTTTGAGTTGACCCGCTTCTTCTGCGGCCTCAATCATAGATAACGCGATCCGGTCTTTTACGCTTGATCCAGGGTTCATGTACTCCAATTTTAGATACACATCTGCATCCTCAGGACCCGTTAGATGATGTAACTTGACGATCGGGGTGCGACCGACTAAATCTAATACTGAATTCGCAATACGCATGACCATTCCTCCTCATTAGTGAACCGCTTGAATTCCAAGTAATCCGATAAACTAATTATCAGCGGACTGGATGAAATCTGTCAATCAAAGCGTTTGACTTCCGGCTTTTTTCCATCCTTCGTCTGGCGTTCGACCGCTTCTTGAATCAAACGATCAATCGTCTGTTTTTCCTGTTCCGTTCGCATCGTCTGATAGACCATCGCGCGCGTGATTTTCTCATCACCGACTTCGGCGACGACATCCTCGAGCGGACCACCGATGCTGTCTTGAACGATTTTAGGAGAATCGACCTTTGGGAGCTCACCCATGAAGGCGTAAGCACCGGTCATGAAATTCGTCAACATTAAGATGAAGATCAACATCCACAAGTACTTAGGTTGTACATTCCCCATATTCGATCCCTCTTATGCTCTTTCGAGTGATTTTTCGCGAAGTTCCTCTAATTCTGGAACATCATAGTGATAATGCTCTGAACAGAAGTGACAAACAGCTTCCGCACCACCATCTTCATCAATCATCGCTTGAATCTCATCTGGTCCAAGGGCAATGATTGCTGTCGCTAATTTGTCACGGTCACACGTACATTCGAATGATACTGGAATCGTATCAAGATGTTCGTAGTCACCGAGAACGAGTTCTAACATTTCTTCTGGTGTTTTTTCCTCACCGACGAGAATCGAGATCGGTTTAAGGGCTCCAACACGTTTTTCGAGTGCTGCAATCGTTTCTTCCGACGCACCTGGCATCAATTGAACGATCAAGCCACCTGCTGCGATGACTGATTCGTCTTCTGGATAAACGAGAACGCCAGCCCCAACGACCGATGGGCTTTGTTCCGATACAGCAAAGTAATACGTGAAGTCTTCGCTGATCTCACCTGTTTGAATCGGCGATTGACCACCGACGAAGTCACGCAACCCGAGGTCTTTGATGACAGAGATGTTTCCGCGACCGACCGCTTCACCGACTTTTAGTTTCGTCAGACCATCTGCATTGACATACGTATCCATCTCGACGCGGGGACGACTCACATATCCACGTACGACACCTTTTGCATCGGCATCGACGATGATTTTCCCAATCGGTCCATCGCCTTCGACTTTTAATGTGACACGTGTATCGCCTTTTTGCATCGTACCCATCATTGCACCGATCGTCAGTGTCCGACCGAGCGCTGCTGTGACGACAGGTGTCGTCTGGTGGCGCAGTTGTGCTTCATAGACCGTCTTCGTCGAACGGATTGCAAACGCACGGACTTCTCCATTGAAGCCTAACGCCCGTACTAAATAGTCATCTTTTAATTGTGCTAATAATTCTTCACGTTTCATCTTGATTCCCTCACTTATTTCGTTCGTAGATAATCCGTAATCCATCTAACGTCAAGAATGGATCGACGATCTCAATCATCGTGGATTCCTCGCTGATTAATCGGGCTAAGCCGCCGGTCGCAATGACCTTCGCTTCTCCCATTTCTTCTTTCATCCGGTGAACGAGTCCGTCCACCTGTGCCACATATCCGAAATAGGTCCCCGACTGCATCGCATGGATCGTATTCCGTCCGATGGCTGACTGCGGTTTCGCGATTTCAATTCGTGGCAATTTTGCTGCCTTATTATAGAGTGCCTCGGTTGCAACCATCACACCGGGTGAGATGATGCCGCCGTAATACCGTTTTTGTGCATCGATGTAACAATACGTCGTCGCTGTTCCGAAATCGACGATGATCATCGGTCCCTCGTATTTCGCCGTCGCCGCTACTGCGTTGACGATTCGATCGGCTCCCACTTCCCGTGGATTATCGACTTTTAAATCCAGTCCTGTCTTGATTCCTGGTCCAATCAAGAACGGACGGCGTTTAAAGTAACGCACACACATATTTTCTAGCGGAAACACGACGGGGGGTACGACAGATGATAACACGATTCCCTCGATTTCTTCCACGTTTAGCTCTGCGTCACGGAACAACGCTTTGACGAGCATACCGTATTCGTCCGTCGTCCGTGTTCGGTCTGTCGCAATCCGCCAATGCTCAATCAACTCTTGTCCTTGATAGACACCTAAGACGATATTCGTATTTCCGACATCGATGACTAAAATCATTTGCTTATTTCCCCGCTTCTTCTCAATTTTCATGCTTCGATTGTATTCCGTTGTTTTACGATCGGAACTATATACGTTGTGATTATACCATGCTCGTATAGTCACACCTACCGATGTGTATTCGCTCGGTCTGCCACAAAAAAGAACGGATTCGATATCAATCGAATCCGTTCCATCCGTTTACACTTGATCATCGCGACGCGGCGTATCTGGTGTATCCGTATCTACATTTTTCCCTTCGTCAACGACTGAACCCATTTGCGTTGGAGACTGCGTCGGTTGATCAACAGTTGCATCTGTCGATTCCGGTGCTTTCTCTTCTGCTTTTGGAGTCGTTGCTTCTGGTTCATGTTTTTTGTATTCGCCCGTCTCTAGGAGATGGTGAATTTGTTTTTGATCGAGTGTTTCGACTTCAAGCAATGTCGTTGCAATCAAGTCGAGCTGATCGCGCTTCTCAGTCAGGATATCTTTCGCTTTTTGGTAACAGCGGTTGATGATCGCTTGGATTTCCGTATCGATCTCGTGTGCGATTGCATCCGAGTAGTTCTGTTCGTTTTGGAAATCACGGCCGAGGAAGACGTTACCGCTTTGACCTGATCCGAATTGAAGCGGTCCGAGTTTTTCACTCATCCCGAACTCCATGACCATTTTCCGTGCAAGACCTGTCGCACGCTGGAAGTCATTGCTTGCCCCAGTCGAGACTTCTCCGAAGACGATATCCTCTGCGACACGACCACCGAGCAATCCAGTAATCTTATCTTCGAGTTCCGGCTTCGTCATGAAGTAACGATCTTCTTTTGGCAACATGACAACATATCCGCCCGCGTTTCCGCGAGGAACGATCGTTACCTTGTGTACTTCATCCGCATCGTCGAGCGTGACACCGATGATTGTATGTCCAGCTTCGTGCCATGCGACGATCTTTTTCTCTTTCGGCGAGATGATCCGGCTCTTCTTCGCTGGTCCAGCGATGACGCGGTCAATCGCTTCTTCGAGGTCAACGATCGAGACTTTATCACGGTCTGCCCGAGCGGCAACAAGTGCTGCTTCGTTTAGAAGGTTTTCAAGATCCGCACCTGAGAATCCAGGTGTTCGTTGTGCGATCGCTTTTAAATCAACCGTTGAATCGAGCGGTTTATTCCGCGCGTGAACTTTCAAGACTGCTTCACGACCGATGACATCTGGACGGTCAACCGTGATTTGACGGTCAAAACGACCTGGACGGAGTAAGGCTGGGTCAAGAATATCAGCACGGTTCGTTGCTGCGATCATGATGATGCCTTCGTTTTCACTGAATCCATCCATCTCAACGAGAAGTTGGTTCAATGTCTGCTCACGCTCATCGTGTCCACCACCGAGACCTGCGCCCCGTTGACGACCGACAGCATCGATTTCATCGATGAAGATGATACATGGTGCATTTTTCTTCGCGTTTTCGAACAAGTCACGGACACGTGATGCCCCGACACCGACGAACATCTCAACGAAGTCAGAACCTGAAATCGAGAAGAATGGTACGCCAGCTTCACCAGCTGCGGCACGCGCGAGCAACGTCTTACCTGTACCTGGAGGACCTACGAGGAGGACCCCTTTCGGAATACGGGCACCGAGTTTCGCGAATTTACGCGGATCTTTCAAGAATTCAACGACTTCGACGAGTTCTTGTTTCTCTTCGTCTGCGCCGGCTACATCATCAAACGTAATCTTTTTCTTCTCTGTGTCATAGAGGCGTGCCTTCGATTTCCCGAAGTTCATGACGCGACCGCCACCACCGCCACCTTGTGCTTGATTAATCAAGAAGAAGAAGAGGATGAAGATGATGATGAATGGAACGATCGTCGTCAGTAACGCGATCCAACCACCATTCGTTTCTGCTGCCTTAAAGTCCAATTTGACTCCTTGGCTTTTCAATTGCGTATAAAGATCCGTTAGTTCCGTATCAACAGCCGGTACGACCGTCTCATACGTTGAATCTTTTTCACGCAAATCTCCTGTCACATTATACGTCTGCCCTTCATATTGGAAGGTAGCCGTCTTGATTTCACCTTTTTCAACAGACTCGACAAACTGTGTGTAATTGATTTCTTTGCTTTTGTTCACTGGACTCTGCAAGTATTGCAGAAACAAGATCAAAGCTAGAAAAATGACCCCAAACACGAGGGTATTCTTCACTGCTCGGTTCATCTTATGCCTCCTCTCCGCATCCATCTCGTTTTTCTAGTGGATGAATACGAATCCTGGCGCGACAGGGCGCGCTTTGTAATTGGTTTCATCTTATCATGGGACAGACGAGATTAAAAATAATTAGCCACCGTAGACTGCAGGTTTCAAGACACCTACGTATGGAAGGTTACGATACTTCTCTTCGTAATCCAGACCATAACCGACAACGAATTCGTGTGGAATGACGAAGCCGCTGTAATCTGCGTGCAAGTCATTCTTCCGTCCTGTTGGTTTGTCGAGCAACGTCACGATCTTAACGGACTTCGCTTTCCGGTACTTGAAGAGATCGACAAGGTAACCAAGCGTCAATCCGCTGTCGATGATATCTTCGACAATCAAGATGTCGCGTCCTTCTACCGATGTGTTCAAATCTTTTTCAATCTTGACTTCACCTGTTGATGTTGTCCCACCGTGATACGTTGAAACGTCCATGAAGTCCATTTCAAGATGCATATCCATCTTTTTCACAAGATCAGACATGAACGGCATTGCGCCTTTTAAGACGCACACAAGCAACGGAAAACGATCGTGATAATCCGCTGTCAATTCGCCGGCGAGTTCGCCCACTTTATTTTGGATCTCTTCTTCTGAAATCAGTACTTTTTCCATATCGTTCATCAAGGTCATGCTAGGTATTCCTCCTCCATAATAAACACTACATTACCATTCTATCATTAAATAAGATTTTGCGAGGAGTTCAAATGACCCGAATATTGCAATTCGATGTCCAATGACGGCTAAAATCACTCCATTTGCATCGACGACGACCGGAACCTGTTCCCGGAGATAACGCGGAACCTTAGCATCAATCAGAATTCGACTGACTTTTTTCGAACCCACAGCAAGCTGAATCCGATCTCCTGGACGTGGCGGACGTACCGTCAATGGGAACGCAATCGCGTCCAGCGGGATACCTTGATTTCCGATTGAGAAGCGAACCATTTGTTCACCATAATGATACGTTCCCAAATTCTCCCCTACTTGAAACGATAAATCGTCATTCATTGACCGTATCACACGATCCTGCATCAAAAAGCCATATGCACGTCGCATCCTCCAGTTTCCATAATACACTTCGTCTGAGCCCTTATCCACCCGAAGCCATGTAACAAAGTGACGAATCACATCCGAAGAAAACATTTCTCCCGTTAATGTCGGCAAAACAAGCCGCTGTAAATCCGTCGGTAATTCTAAAATACGTGCGACCGGAATTCCGTTCGCTTCCTTACACCGTTCGAGATAGGTCGCGACGAATGCCGCCTGTTCACGGATGATTTGCTGTCGCGCATGTGCTGCCGCTGCCGTTGCCTGTTCAAACTCAGGACGCATGTCTCGGAGTGATGGAACAATCGTATGCCGGATTTGATTACGCAAATAAGTAGTTTCTGCATTTGACGCATCTTCTCGCCATGGAACTTCATGTTGCAACGCATACTCGCGTAATGTTTGCTTCGATTCATGTAGCAACGGTCGATGCAACCAACCGTTACCAAACGGACGAACGACGGGAATACCATCAACCTGCGCTTCTCCACGAATGAGCTGAATGAGTAGCGTCTCAATTTGATCGTCTTGATGATGGGCGAGAATCAGACGCGAGCGCCCGGTCTCTTCCATGATTCGTTCAAAAAACGCATATCTCTCTTCGCGACAAGCTGCTTGAGAGCTCGTACGTCCTGTCCATTCTAAACGCGTCATGAAAAAAGATATCTTTCGGGCCGTTGCCCACTCCTTAATAAAGCACGCTTCTTCGTCGGACACCTCTCGTAATCCATGATGCACATGCGCAATCGCGATATCGTAGCCCTCTTTGTACAACCGATCGACGAGTACCATCGAATCACAACCTCCCGAAACACCTACTAAAAGTGGTTCGAACGGCACACCTTCCATAACGATTTCCCCCTTTCCGTTAAAACCTAAAAAAAGCTATCTCTATATAATAGAGATAGCTTTTGAGAATGACCCGTACGGGATTCGAACCCGTGTTACCGCCGTGAAAGGGCGGTGTCTTAACCGCTTGACCAACGGGCCAAAAAAATATGGTAGCGGCGGAGGGAGTCGAACCCACGACCTCACGGGTATGAACCGTACGCTCTAGCCAGCTGAGCTACACCGCCATATTTTTAACTCGTGCGTCTTAAGCACATTTTCTATAATACGGGCAGGTCAAATGAAAGTCAACGCTTTTTCTAAAAATAATTTCAAAAAAATAAAAGATGGAATGAACGGCGTCATTCCATCTCTATTCTTATAAAGAACAGGTCAGCAAGTTATTGACGTTTTGCGCCGCGTCCGCCACGTTTTGAATCCGTTTGACGTTTCAATGTAGCAAGACGATCTTCACTATCTTTCAGGAAACTAGACATCAGCGTATCGAACGATTGTTCTTTGCGCGGTGGTGGTGTACCACGGCCGCCTTTGTTGAAGCCTCCACGGTTACCGCCTCCACGTGGTCCTTTGTTATCGAACGAACGTGGTCCACGATCTTGTCCTGCTGGACGTGGTCCACGGTCGAACTGACGTGCAGGACGAGGACGTTCGCCTTCTGGACGATCGACGGCTTTTTTGATGGAAAGACCGATCTTACCATCGTTTTCAACACTTAAGACTTTGACGGTGATTTCTTGACCAACCGTCAACACATCATTGATGTCTTTAACGTAAGAATCTGCCACTTCACTGATGTGAACAAGACCAGTTTTCCCTGTTGGTAACTCAACGAACGCTCCGAAATTCGTGATGCCTGTTACTTTCCCTTGCACTTTGCTGCCTACTTCAATCGACATAAATTGTATTGCTCCTTTTTAGTTGATTCGTTTCTTATTATACGAGTGATTCATTCTTTTTTCAATCAATCGGCAACCTTCAATTAGTCTTCCGGTGAAAAGTAGAAGATCGTTTCCCCTTTTTTCGAATAGAGCAACTCGCTTCGAGCTAAGTTCGCTACATACTCTTTATCATTGAGACGGTTGATTTCTTCCTTCAGACGGGCGGTCTCTTTTTTTGCTTTCGTCTGCTCTTGTTCGGCGACTTGAAACGACTGCTTTTGTTCAGCGATCAATTGCCGTTTCTCCATGTATGACCACCCCATGAGGGAAAAGATGAGTAAAAAGACGGTCAGACACAGGAAAAAGCGATTTTTGAGACGTCGACGGTTTTCGATGGCATTCTGACTCAACTGCTTTTTACGGTCATTGAGCGGCTTGATCTTTGGCGCAGGACGCCCTGATTCGAGCGGTGTTGGCATATCATCCCTCCTCTTTCTGAGTGGTCACCCCTGACACTCTTTAGTATACTTCCTTTTTCCGGTAAATTACATTGATTCTTCGGAATTCACCTTTTCTTCACGGATGATCTCATACATATCAGATGCTTCTTCTTTTTTGGCATGTTCTTTAATGCTCGAAATCGCAACCGTGACGATCTTGTTTCCGAACCGAATCGTCATCTCATCACCTGCTGCTACCGTGCTACTTGCTTTCGCCACATTACCATTGATTGTAATCCGACCTTGATCGGCTACTTCTTTCGCAAGCGTCCGTCGTTTGATCAGACGCGATACTTTTAAAAATTTATCAAGTCTCATGACTGTTCCTCCTGCTTCGCTTGATGCCAGAGTGAATCTTGCTCTTCAAGCGTCATCTCAACGAGCGGTCGATCCGCTAGCTGTTCCATTCGCGTAAAGCGACGGATGAATTTATCGTTCGTCTGTTGTAGCCCCTCTTCTGCCGAGAGACCAAGGTATTTCCCAACGAGTGTTATCGAAAACAGAACGTCTCCGAATTCACCTAGTCGTTCTTCTGGTGCGGCTTCCTTCAATTCACGTAACTCTTCGATTACTTTTTCAAGTGCACCCTCGACGTCACTCCATTCAAAACCGACTTTCGCCACTTTCTTTTGAATATCTTCTGCGCGCATCAAGGCAGGTGCCCCTTTTGTTACGCCATCGAGCAAGGAAGTTCGCTCCGGTTTTTCTTGTGCTTTAATGTCTTGCCAGTTCGAAACGACGTCTGCTGAAGAATCGACAATCGTTTCTCCGAAGACGTGTGGATGACGACGAATCATCTTATCACTGACGCTTCCGATGACATCTCGAATGTCGAAATACCCTTCATCTAGACCAATTTGTGCGTGGAGCATGACCTGTAAAAGGACGTCTCCTAGCTCTTCTATCATTAAGTTATCGTCCTGAAGGTCGATTGCTTCCAGTAATTCGTAAGATTCTTCGATTAAATGACGTTTTAAGGACTCATGTGTCTGCTCTTGATCCCATGGGCAACCGCCTTCACCACGTAACCGTGCGACAATCTCTTTTAATGTCGCGAAGTCACGGTTCAGCGTCTGCTCATCCGTAACAGGTGGTACGTAGACTGTTGTCAAGTTACTGAGCGTCGTCACATGATCGAGTTCATACAACGGCACGCTTTGGACAGTTTGTTTGCTTGTACCCGCTGCTGTGACCAGAGTGACGAGATGTTCGTCCGGATAACGTTCCATCAGCTGAACCTTTAAATCACCGGCGACGAGCGCATCATAGACTTGTCCAATCAGCAAATGTTGACGGATCTGCGCTTCATCGACGGTAAACGCCGTCGCATCAAGCAACTGAAATCCTTCAATCGGATCCACGCCAAGCGCCGCGAACATCGGATCAAGAAAACTTTGTCCGCCTACAACGTCGACCGCGTCCGTCCGCTCTAATAACTGCTGGACGGTACTCTCAGCGACCAGTGGATGACCTGGGACGGCATAGATGATGTCCGTCGTCTTTGAGAGGCGAAGCAATTCCTCAACGATTTCTGTGTATACGTCTTCAAACCGACTATGTCGTTCGTAAACCGAGTCAAATGATGTAAAGTTCATTCCCTCTGCTGCGAGTTCTGAAACGACTGGATGATCCATTGTCCGTAAATAGACAGGCTGTGTCGTGTTTTTTAATAATCGATAGATGCCAAACGGCAATTGTTCGAGTTCGCCGACGCCAAGGCCGACGATCGTGATTCGGTGTGTCATATACTCCTCCTACGTTGGTACATCTGATATAACTTATCTCCTAAAGGCAATAGCGCCCACTCTTGTGCTGTTAATACACGAACGCGTAATGCCATACTGCCATAAATGATGGCACCACCGACGACAAGGACGCCGACTTCGAGTGCCGCACCGATTCGTGTCTCAAGCTCAAACAGCCGGAAGAACGTTTCGATCAGGTACAGAAACACACTCATGGCGAGCACAGGTAAGACCAGTCGTCGGTAGAACGCGTTTCCTGCCGATACGCGACCGAACTTCCGGTTCAATAAAATCCATTGTGCTGTCGCCATGACGGCAAAACCGCCAAATGTCGCCATACCCGCCCCGATCATACCATATCGGGGAATGAAATAGAGATTCAGAACGAGCTTCGCCCCTAATCCGACAAGAACACCAACGAGCGCATATTTTTCAGCATCGACCGACTGGAGACAAGAGATGATCATCATCGCAATCGAAGCGGCAAATGCCGTCGCCGCGAGCCAAATCAACCCTGCTGTTCCCTGGTCATCTTGATACAACGCAATATTGAGCGGACGCATCACACCCATTAGTCCGATTGTCGCTGCAGCGGCAATCAATAGACCGGAACGGAGTAATGTCTCGAGTTGTTGACGCATCATCTGCGGATCATGCTTTCGATATGCGGTTGATAAGGATGGAACACTCGCAAGACTCATCGACGTCGCAAAGAGAATCGCGAATTGCAGTAACGGATACCCACGGTCGAGCACCCCTTTTTCAATTTTCGTCTCTGTCGTATTGCCAAGTAGATTGACGAACGTCAATCCATCGATCAATTGCATCAGTAACAAGGCAAGTGAGGCGATACTGACCGCCACCCCGCTTGTCACGAGCACCTTCCCGACCCGCCGTACATGAATACCTGAAAACACAGGACGACCAATCTTCCCTTTCGCAAAACGCAACAGGACGAATAACGAAACGATGCTGCCGCCGATCGCTGTCAGATGGGCACTGGCACCAATCCAGTAAGGGTCCGCCTGCATCGAGACGCCGATATAGGTCACGAGCAACAAGAGTCCGACACGGACGGCATTTTCAGAGACTTGGGATACAGCCGTCGGTCGCATCTCGAGATCTGCTTGAAACATGCCTCTAAGAACGGCAATCACAGGTAGTAAATAAAATGTACACGTGACAGCTCGCAATGGAACAACGAGTTTATCGTCTCCAAACCAGCCCGCAAGTGTCGGGGCAATCCACCATCCGAACAGACCAAAGAAGACCGTCATCGCAAGTAAGACGTACAAAATCGACCATAAAACTTCTCGTTTTTCATCTGGATGATGGAGCGTCAACTTCGCCACGATGACGGGCAGCGCATAAATACCTAGCGCTGCCGCTATCGCGAATAAGGGATAGACCGTCTGATAGACGTACAGTCCGAAGTCACCTGCAAGGTTCTGATACGGAATCCGGTAAAAGAAGCTGAGCAGTTTCGAGATATAACTAGAGATCGCAAGCAGTGCTGCGCCTTGCGCAATCGTTCGTCTATTCATCGTGCGACGAGCCGACGATCAAGCTCTGCTAGCAACTGTTCTGCTTGCATCGTCATCTGTTGCGTCGACTGCTTGTTGCGGTTGAGCGTCAAGACGAGTTTCTGTTCTTGTTGCCCCATCCCTAGACCACGTCCAAGCGGAACGGTCCATTTGACGAAATCCGCCACATCCAGCTGCTGTGTTGATTGAAGTGACAAGACGATCTCGATTTTCGGATCGGTTTGTTTGACGCGCTCGACACGCGCTCGTTCAGCAAAAATCCGCATCCGCGTCAGTTGGATCAAACGAGCAACCTCATCCGGGAACTCACCGAATCGTTCGAGCATCTCTGTTTCAAGTTGTTCGAGACTATCGACGGTATCGACATATTTCAAACGTTTATAAAATTCGATTTTCAGCTCGGAGTCCGTCATGTAGTGCGATGGAATATACGCATCAAGACTGAACGTGAACTCAGGTACGAATTTCTGGACGCGTTTTTTGCCCTTCATCCGTTCTTTCCGTTCTTCAACCGCTTCTGCCAGCATCTGCGAATAAAGATCGAAACCAACAGAGTCGATGAAGCCCGATTGTTGGGAACCGAGTAAGTTCCCGGCGCCACGAATCGATAAGTCACGCATCGCAATTTTAAAGCCGCTACCGAGCTCCGTGAATTCCTTGATCGCTTGCAGTCGACTTTCTGCAACTTCCGTCAATCGTTTTTGCGGACGGTACGTAAAGTACGAATAGGCGACGCGACTTGAACGACCGACACGACCGCGCAATTGATACAGTTGGGATAGTCCCATTTGATCCGCGTCATGAACGATCAACGTATTGACATTTGGAATATCGATTCCTGTCTCGATGATCGTCGTACTCACAAGAACATCTGCATCCCCTTCGAAGAACGCGATCAACTGACTTTCGAGTTCGGTTTCCGTCATCCGACCGTGCGCCGTGACGATCCTCGCTTCCGGTACGAGCGCGCGAATTTCTTCTGCCTTTCGCTCGATACCTTCGACCCGGTTATACAGAAAGAACGCTTGTCCACCACGGCCGAGTTCTCGTTCGAGCGCTTCGCGCATGACGATTCCGTCGTATTCCATGACGTATGTCTGAACCGGATACCGGTTTTCCGGCGGTGTCTCAAGGACCGAGAGATCACGGATCCCGATCATCGACATGTGCAATGTCCGCGGAATCGGTGTCGCTGTCAACGTCAAGACGTCAACGTTCGTCTTCAACTGTTTCAGACGTTCTTTGTGTTTCACACCGAATCGTTGCTCTTCATCAATGATCAATAATCCGATATCAGCAAACTGGACGTCTTTCGACAGCACACGGTGTGTCCCGACGACGACATCGATCGTTCCCTCTTTTAGACCTTGTTTCGTCGCCTTTAATTCTGCTGGCGAACGGAACCGGCTCATGACCGACACACGAATCGGCCATTCACTAAATCGCTCAAGCATCGTTTCGTAGTGTTGTTGTGCAAGGACGGTCGTTGGTACGAGTAACGCGACTTGTTTTCCAGACATGACCGCTTTGAACGCTGCTCGAATCGCAACTTCCGTTTTCCCGTATCCAACGTCGCCACATAATAGACGATCCATCGGACGCGGACGTTCCATATCCTTCTTGATCTCGGCAATCGATCGTAATTGATCGACCGTTTCCTCATACGGGAACGAAGCCTCGAATGCTTGCATGTTATCGTCGTCCTCTGGGAACGCAAAACCGACGGCAGCCTCGCGAGCCGCATAGAGCTTGATCAACTCATCAGCAATATCCTCGACCGATTTCTGGACTTTCGCTTTGACCTTTTTCCATTCCGTCCCGCCGAGTTTATAGATCTTCGGCTCTTTCCCTTCAGCCCCGACATACTTTTGAATCAAGTCGATCTGATCGACAGGAACATACAAAGAGTCCTCTCCCGCGTAAACGAGATGGAGATAGTCCTGATGATTACCGGCTACATCAATCGTCTTGATGCCGTGGTACCGACCAATCCCATGATGAATATGAACGACGTAATCGCCTGTCTTCAATTCTTGGTAGCTCTTAATCCGTTCAGCGTTCGTCAGCTTCGTCGTTTGCTTCCGGCGACGCGCTGGTTGCTTGAAGACTTCTTCTTCCGTGATGACGACGAGACGCGCATTCGTCATCTCGAATCCACCATGAATTCCCCCAATCAGGATTGCTGGTTGACCACGAGTGATACCTTCTTTCGTTACGATCGAGGCTTCGACCCCATAATCGGATAACGTCTGACGCATCCGCTCGGCACGTTCTCGGTTACTCGCTAAGAAAACCATCCACATGTCAGCGCGACGATATCGCTCGACTTCTTGCTTCAGGCGTTCCATCTGACCATGGAACGGTGCAATCGGTTTGATGCTGAAATGGATTGCCGCACTTTCCGGTACCCCGCTCCGACGAGTCGGTAGGAGCGAGAGATACAACAATGGTTGTCCTTCAAAGACATGTGCCATCGGAACGGACAGGACGTAATCACTGACGCTTTGTCCGCGTTCAATGAGAGACGCCATCCATTCTGCTTCCTCTGCATCCTGGACTTCCGCCGCTTCTTCGACCCGTGCGACTTCATCGACGATCAAGACGCTTCCCGTCACGTCTTGACGTAACGTCGACGTGTAGAGGATCGGTGCATACTTCGCGAACTGTTTCGGACGATCGCCGTTTTCTAGCAACTCGACGTCATAAGCAATTCCCTCTTCAAGTGCCGCGAGGACTTCCGTACTTTGGACGCGCTCTTTCGTCGCCTCATAAAGACGACGGACTTTTTCACCCGCGTCCTTCAACTGATCCTTCGTCGCGAAGTGTTCCGCCGCCGGCATCAAACATGCTTCTGCGACGACACCGAGTGAGCGTTGTGTCTCCGCATCGAATGTATAGATCGAGTCGACTTCCTCGTCGAATAGATCCAGCCGGTATGGGCGTTCGACCGTGAGCGGATAAATATCGATGATACTTCCGCGAACAGCAAACTCACCAGGTGTCGTCACGGTCGCTGTCCGTTCGTACCCCGCATCGACTAAATCTTGGACGAAGTCCGGAATCGATAAGATGTCGCCCGGCTTCACTTGTTTGACGTGTGACAGGAACGTCTGTGCATCCGGAACATATCGGCGTAAACCGACGAGCGGAATGATCAAAATTCCGTCGTCCGTCGTCAGTAAACGATGACGGGTCTCGATCCGCGTCGCCCGCAGTTCTGGACTTGCGCCATAAGAAAGTTCTGCTGCTAACGTCTCATCGACCGGATAGAGCATGACGTCTTCTTCCGGTACAAGTTCAATCAAATCATCGTACAGTTTTTGTGCTTGGAACATATTATGTGTCACGAGTACGAATCGACGTTTCGTCTCCTGATAAATCCCGGCGACGAACAATGCTTTCCCACTGTTCATCAGACCGGTGATCAACTGAGCGTTGACACCGTCCCGGAAGCGTTCCCGAACCGTCTTGATTTCAGGAATCGCTAGTAAGAGTTCTTGTAATTGTTTCATCTTCTTCCTCCTAAAACACGACAGCAAAAACGCTTTGGAACCCCAAAGCGTTGCGTTCAGTTATACCGATTCATCAAAGCGAGAAACGGTGTGTCTATGAAGTCTGTCGCTACATCGACAGACGCATTGAGTACGTGTTGCAAACTTCCTTGTTCTGCCTTCGAAAAATTCATTAACACCCAGTCAATGACTTGGATGGGTGCCGGTGGTCGACCGACGCCGAGCTTAAGACGCTTGATCTCCTGCGTACCGAGGTGCTGGATCAACGACTTGACGCCGTTATGACCGCCTGCACTGCCTTTTGAACGCAACCGTAGTTTCTCAAGCGGCAAGTCCAGATCGTCATAGATGACGAGCACATCTTCGACCGCAATTTTATAGAAATCAAGTAACGGTCGCACCGCTTCACCTGATAAGTTCATATACGTCAATGGCTTGACGAGCACGACACGTTCTCCGTTTATCATTCCCGTTCCGAAGAGGGCTTTAAACTTCGATTCTGAAAGCTTGATCCCGTGCTTCTCCGCTAAGGCATCAATCGCAAGAAAACCGATGTTGTGGCGCGTATTCGCATACTTCGCTCCAGGATTCCCTAATCCGACGATACATTTCATATCGATTCCTCATTTCTATTTAAAAAAGTAAACGAACAAGGGTCCGATTTCAATAAACCGGACCACGTCGTTCGTATGCATCAAGCAATCAGCTGAAGAGCGGGCTGATTGATTTCTGTTCGTGTACACGGATGATTGCTTCTGCAAGCAAGCGTGCTACAGAGATTTGTTTGATTTTGCTTGCACATTCGCGTTGTGTCAAGTCGATCGTGTTCAAGACGACGAGTTCTTCGATCGCTGAGTTCTCGATCCGTTCCATTGCTGGACCCGAAAGAACAGGGTGTGTACAACATGCATAGACTTGTTTCGCTCCGTTTTCGATCAAAGCGTTCGCTGCAAGTGTGATCGTACCCGCTGTATCGATGATGTCATCGATGATGATAGCAATCTTGCCATCGACTTGACCGACGATGTTCATGACTTCTGCGACGTTCGGTTTCGGACGGCGTTTGTCGATGATCGCGATCGGTGCTTTTAATTGTTCTGCTAATTTACGTGCCCGTGTGACACCGCCATGGTCTGGAGAAACGATGACGAGTTCGTTTGGATCGATGTTCTTTTTCTCGAAGTATGAAGCGAGAAGCGGTACACCCATCAATTGATCTACTGGAATATCGAAGAACCCTTGGATTTGTGCTGCATGGAGATCCATCGTCACGACGCGTGTCGCCCCTGCTACTTCAAGCAAGTTCGCAACGAGTTTCGCCGTGATTGGTTCACGTGAACGTGCTTTGCGGTCTTGACGCGCATAACCGTAATACGGAATGACGACGTTGATTGTCCGTGCAGACGCCCGTTTCAGTGCATCGATCATGATGAGAAGTTCCATCAGGTTTTCGTTGACTGGTTGGCTTGTCGATTGAATGATGTAAATATCATCCCCTCGGACACTTTCTTCGATGTTCATCGAAATTTCGCCATCACTGAAGTGTTTGACTGAACTTTCGCTGACCGGGATTCCGATGACTTTAGCGATTTCCTCTGCCAGTGGTTTGTTCGAGTTGAGTGCGAAAATACGAATTTCATGTTCTAAGACAGTAGACATGTGTAGGTGGCCTCCATTTGTTTGGGTTTAGACGAGTAGAGCGACAAGTAATGAATTAACGATAATCGGGTTTCGTCGTTTGACGTTCCCGTGCGATCGCGAGACCGTTTTCCGGCACATCATCCGTGACGGTTGATCCGGCAGCAACAAGGGCGTTCTTTCCGACCGTGACCGGTGCGATCAAGTTGACGTTACAGCCGATGAAGGCATCGTCCTCAATGATCGTTTGGAATTTATTTTTTCCATCGTAGTTGACCGTGATCGATCCACAACCGAGATTGACGTTCTCTCCGATCGTCGCATCTCCGACATAGCTCAGGTGGGCTGATTTGCTACCTTCACCGAATGTTGATTTCTTGATCTCAACGAAGTTTCCGACGCGTGTGTTCGCCCCGAGAACTGCTTGTTGACGTAAATGCGCGAATGGACCGACTTGCGCTGCTGGACCAATTTTGCTGTCCGTGACGACGGATTGACGAACAATGGCACCATCTGCCACTTCACTGTTACGGATATCCGAGTTCGGACCAATCGTACATTCTGAACCAATGACCGTCTGACCGAGTAATTGCGTTCCCGGATAAAGAACAGTATCTGAACCAATCGTGACATCCGGTCCGATATACGTCGAAGACGGATCAACGAACGTGACACCTTGACGCATCCAGTACTCGTTCGTCCGCTTGCGCATCGATGTTTCCGCTTGCGCAAGTGCGACGCGATCGTTGACACCAATTGTCTCTTCGAACGTAGGTGCCGCATACGCTGCGATTGTTTCGCCTGCTGCCTTTGCAATCTCAATCACGTCTGGTAAGTAATACTCACCTTGCGCGTTATCGTTCTTGACCTGCTTCAGCGTCGCGAACAACATCTCATTATCAAAGACATACGTACCAGTATTGATTTCACGAATCGCGAGTTCTTCTGCATTCGCATCCTTATGCTCGACGATTTTCGAGACGTTTCCGTCTTCACCGCGTACGATTCGTCCGTAACCAGTCGGATCGTCAGCGAGTGCCGTCAAGACAGTCACTTTTGCGTTCGTCTCCGTATGATGTTGTAACAATGAAGCTAATGTCTCGCTCGTCAAGAGCGGTGTATCGCCGCAGACGACGAGTGTCGCTCCCTGTTCGTTCCCAAGTACGGGTTCTGCCATTTGAACAGCATGTCCTGTGCCAAGCTGCTCACTTTGAAGTGCGTATTCCACCGATGTGCCAAGCACTTCTTTGACGGATTCCGCACCGTGACCGACGATGACGACCTGTCGCTTGACGCCGAGCGTCGCTAATTGATCGACGACGTGCTGTACCATAGGTTTCCCAGCGACTGGGTGAAGTACTTTGTAAAGCTTCGATTTCATCCGAGTTCCTTTACCCGCTGCTAGAATTACCGCGAAATGATTCATCCTTGTCGCTCCTCCACGTAAATTAGTGTTGATTTCGTTCTGAAATAGTACACTCGTTCCAACTATAACGAAAACGGCACCGTTATTCAATGATGGGACGAAGCGGAATCGAGGAAAAAACGAGAAAAAAGACAGCTTTTCCCAAGAAGAGAAAAGCTGTCTTTTTCCTTATACTTGATCTGTCGTTTGAACAGAAGCGACTTCGTAACTGATGCCTTCTTCTTGTTCCTCACGTGCCGCATAAGCTTCGAGTACTGAATCTTCGACCTTTTTTCGCATTAATGCATTGATTGGATGAGCGACATCCCGGAAGATACCTTCTTGCGTTCGTTTGCTTGGCATGGCGACGAAGAGACCACTATTCCCTTCGATGACACGCAAATCATGTACCACGAATTCGTGGTCGAGCGTAATAGAGGCAAGTGCTTTCATTCGACCCTCTGCCACGACGCGACGAATTTTAACGTCCGTAACGTTCATTTTGTCCGCACCCCTTTAACCGTTGTCACAACTCTTCGTTGTCTACTTCTACTTACGGCTTAAAACAAATAAAGGTTTAGTCTTTCCCAATCTTTTTACGCATAATTTCCAAAAGTTTGATAATTACAGTATAGTTACAATCCATGCGGCTGTCAATTTCAGGTAGTCTCGGCTTCCGAGAAATAGTGATCGACGTTTCCACGCTTGACTTGGATTTGACCGAGATCGACGTCGACGTCCGCTAATTTCATTAAGCTGACGTATTCGTTGACCATCTTCTTCTCAGCACCCTCTGCCTCGATCAAGACCCCAACACCTGCAACCTTTGCTTCGAACTCGCTCAAGAGACTCATCATTCCACGAATCGTTCCGCCAGCTTTCATGAAGTCATCGATCAATAAGACGTTCGCTCCACGCGGCAAGCTCCGACGCGCAAGTGCCATCGTCCGGATCGCTTTTGAAGACCCTGAGACATAGTTGATGCTGACCGTAGATCCTTCCGTGACACGACTATCTGAACGCACGATGACGAACGGCACACCCAGTTGCTCAGCGACCGCATAAGCAAGCGGAATCCCTTTCGTCGCGATCGTCATGACGACATCAACTTTCTTTTGGCTAAAGACAGATGCAAACACTTGCCCCATTTGTTTGACCATCTTCGGATCCCCGAGTAAGTCCGTCAAATAGAGATATCCCCCCGGTAACAGTCGATCTGGACGTGCGACACGTTCACATAGATCATCGATGAACGGTAACGCCTTCTTACTGCTCCACGTCGGGATGAACATGACGCCACCCGCAGCACCTGGTACCGTGACGAGACGACCCGTTCCCTCATGTTCTAACATCTCGCTGACGATATCTAAATCTTCACTGATCGACGATTTCGCCGATTTGTAGCGTTCTGCAAAAATCGTCAATGAGACGAGATGATGGGGATGGTCAAGCAAGTACCGCGTCATGTCGACCAATCGACCACTTCTCCGAATTTTCATTTGTTTTGTTCCACCTCTCCGTAATTCCGAATATTCAATAGTGAATATATCATTTTCATACGGATATTATCAATGGTTTTCGCCTAAAAGACGAACGACGTAGACTTCGTTACAAAAGCCACGTAATCCATTATAGAGACGTTGTGCCCGATTCTCGTGTTCCGTCAACGCAAAGACTGTCGGACCACTTCCACTCATCAAGACGCCTTCTGCGCCACAACTCGCCATGAATTCCTTGATCTGCTCGACTTCCGGGTGCATCGGCAACGTGACCGATTCGAGAACGTTCCCGAGTGACTGGCAAATGCCTTGGAAATCTTGCGCCTTCACCGCATCGATCATCGCTTCGACGTTCGGACGTTTTGCCGTGTTCAAGTCGAGGGCACCATAGACGTCAGCCGTCGAGACACCAATCGTCGGTTTGGCAAGAACGACCCAGCATGGTGGTGGTGAGACAAGTTTTTCTAGCTTCTCTCCGCGACCTGTTGCAATCGCTGTTCCACCCATGACACAAAACGGAACATCAGATCCAACCGCTGCGCCAACTTCCGCCAACTCTTCAAGCGTCAAGCCGAGTTGCCATAACTCATTCAAACCGCGTAACGTCGCTGCCGCGTCACTGGAACCACCAGCAAGTCCCGCTGCGACCGGGATGTGTTTCTCTAAAAAGATTTCGACCCCCGTCTTGACATCGTATTTTTCTTTTAAGATCGCTGCTGCTTTATACGCAAGATTACGTTCGTCGTTTGGAACGTAAGCATGCTGGGCATTCATGCGAATTTCTCCTGACGGCAGCTCCGTCAATTCTAGACGGTCTGCCAAATCGACTGTCGTCATCACCATATGTACATCGTGATAGCCGTCCGGGCGCTTTGCCGTCGCATCCAGGACTAGGTTGATCTTGGCCGGAGCCTTTACAATAATCGTCATCGTGCCGTTCCTCCTCTAGTTCGTTTCCTGTAGGAATTGTATCAACCTTTCCACAAAAAAAGAAGCGAACATTTTGTCCGCTTCGGAAGGTAAGTTTACGAATTCGCAAATTCGATTTGTACGGAGTCTGTTAGCACGTCGGCGTAGCTATAAGAAACTCGCTCGACATTGTGGCGCTCTGCGTCTAGCTTGACTACAAACACCGAAGGATACGTCTCAACGAGCGTTCCGATTCGGGTTACGACCTTTTTACGACCGCCGCTTGCTTTTAGCGTCAGTCTTTCACCAACATGTGTTTCGAAAACATGTCTGATTTCGTTCAACGTCTTTGGCATACGCTTCACCTCACTAATATTTATTATAGCATATTAAATAAATATTAGAAAGGGGAAATATTATATCTGTTCTAATCGTATCCGTCAACGTTTTTTAATTGGCAAAAGTGCATCCGCTAACTGTGCGAATTCCTGCAGGCTGAGCGTTTCTCCGCGACGACGTGGTTCGATTCCAGCTTCTAACAATGCCGCTTCGACCGCCGCCTTTTCTGTCTTCCCAAAGTGTGTCGTCAAGTTGTTCAGAATCGTTTTCCGACGTTGTGCAAAACTTGCTCGGACGATTTCGAAGAATAATGCCTCATCCTGTGTCTGTACCGCCGGCTCTTTTCGAATGTTCAAACGGATGACTGCTGAATCGACATTTGGTGCCGGAATGAAGACTTGTTTTGGAACCGTGAAGCAGACTTCAGCTTCCGCATAATACTGAATCGCGATCGATAGAGAACCGTATGCTTTCGTGCCCGGTTTTGCACCGATTCGTTCAGCGACTTCCTTTTGAATCATCATGACGAGCGTCCGAAACGGTGCTTTCGCTTCGAGAATCCGCATGATGATCGGTGTCGTGACGTAATACGGGAGGTTCGCGACGACGGCAATGTCAGTGATGCCTTCTTGCGTGAACTCTTCTGCGACGATCGTCGAAAGATCAAGTTCAAGAGCATCGCCGTGAATGACCTTCGTATGAGGATACGGTGAAAGTGTATCGTCAAGAATCGGTAGCAACCGCTGATCGATTTCAAGAGCGACGACTTTTTTCGCCTGTTTCGCCGATTGTTCCGTCAATGAGCCGATTCCTGGTCCGATCTCGAGTACTCCGCTCTCAGGCGTTAATCCAGCTGCCCCGACGATGTTTCCTAATACGTTTAAATCGATTAAAAAGTTTTGTCCTAACGATTTTTTAAACGAAAAGCCATGTTTCGCTAAAATTTCTTTCGTCCGATGCAATGTAGCAATGTCTTTCAAACTTCTTCCTCCTCTAATTGTTTCAATGCCGCTTCCCATTCCGCCCGCGTGATTCGGATCGATGCGACGCGTTTGACGAGTTGTTTTGCATTCGGTTCACCAATCGCAAGAATCTGACCGAGACGACGACGGCGGATCGAGGCTGCTGGTCCACCAATCAAATCAGCTGCCAGAATCATCTCACGTGTCACTTCAGCAACCGGTGCTTCTTCCGTCTCATAGACAGCAGCGAGCGCTTCTTCGATTGCGGCAGGTGAGGCATGCTCCACACCGATTTTGCCTCGCTTGTCTTTTGCTTGAGCACGCGGAAGATAAGCATGTTTACAGCCTGGTACGCGTTCATTGATTCGAGCACGGATACGATCTCCTGGAAAATCAGGATCCGTGAAAATGATGACACCGCGCCGTTCCAGCGCCTTCTCGATGCGTTGCATCGTTTGTTCGTTGACGGCTGAGCCGTTCGTTTCAATTGTATCGACATCAAAGACTTCTTGTAATCGTGTCGTATCATCCCGTCCTTCGACGACGATGACTTCTTTTAAGCGTTTCCGCATGATCTCTCCACCTTCTTCAAACACTCTCGTAATTGTACCTGTTTCCACGAAAAAAACAAGGAAGCGTCACGTGTCCGCTTCCGTTGCACTAGGAATGACCCAGACTTGCAGTTGTTTTCGACCGAACGTCTTCGCTTTTTGTTCTCCGTCGACCAAGACATCAATCTTATTGCCTTTGATGGCGCCACCGGTATCGAGGGCGATCGCAAGTCCCACTCCTTCGACGTAGACCTTCGTACCAAGCGGAATGACCTTCGGATCAACCGCGATAATCGGCATCCCTTGATAGGTGATCGTATCCGTCACGTCATACCCGGTCGCGGTCAAGGCACGACCGTTATACAAACGACTGCCGTTTGAAGCTGGATCGTTCGTATACGCCGTCGCTTCGACCATCAAGCTCTTCGCACTTGCAAAATCAAGATCCGTATCGGCCTTCGGTGTTTCAGCTAACGGATTCGTCGCCTGTTCTTCGTTGAAGACAGGCGCTTCGACGGGTGTCTCGACCGGTTTGGTTCCGACTTTGACAACTTGTTTGACGGGTGTCTGCGTCACTTGATCACCAATCAGTTTTTTCTCTTTGCTCAAACCGTTAGCAAGCGTCAATTGATACTTTTTCGTTCGGACACCAGGACGACCAGATGCCGTCACGAGTTGTTCGCCTTCCGGTAAAGTTGGGTCCTCGACTTCTTCGATCTCAAACGGAACGAGCTGTTCCTGCGTCAACGTTGCACGACGTGTCGTGTTGACCGTAATCAACGTCCCTTCCGTCACGCGGGTGTCGGGATCTGGAGCGACCCGATCTTCTTTTTGCAAGCGAATCCCTTCTCGCGCTAACAATTCCCGGACCGACGTCTCATATGTGTAGAGTTGTCGGGCTTTTCCACCGACGACAAGATCAACAGGAAAAGCTTCTCGGTATCGCACCGTCATGCCACTCTTCAGAACAGCGTCAGAGGACGGATAGATATCATCCGTCTCCGCTTTCTTGATACCACGTTCTGCCAGCAAATCCTTCACTTGGCGCGCCTGCGTCCGAACACGACGGGATTCACCATAGCCCATGATCAGTGTGATCTCTTTCGCACGCTGAATGACGATCAACCGTTTTTCTGGTAAATCAGCACTGAGCGCTGGTTCGATGATGTCATTCGTTCGCGTCGTGATGCCTGCTTCTTTAAGTACGCCATAAACGGAATCGGCTGTCGTTTCAATTTGCTGCTCTTGTCCATCAATCAAGACGGTCACGATTTGTGGATGATCCATCATTCCATAGATGAGTGCAGCAACAAGTAAGAGGCTGAATCCAATCGTAGTAAACGTCAACGAACGCATCATGGCAAGCGGAAGACCCGTTTGGCATTTTCGGTCGTTGCTGCTTCCACGTCGGCATACATCATGCCACGGAGCTGCGCAATCTCTTCAGCGACGAACCGGACGTAAGCGGGTTCGTTGCGTTTCCCGCGGTGTGGCGTCGGTGTCAGATACGGACAATCCGTCTCGACGAGTAGACGATCGAGCGGGACTTCCTGCGCAACACGCTTCGGCATCTTCGCATTCTTGAACGTGACGGGACCTCCGAGTGAAATATAGAAGTTCATCGCCAGGCAGCGTGGTAATAATTCAGCACTCATGCTGTAGCTATGCAGAATTCCACCGACTTCTTTCGCATCTTCTTCTTCAAGAATCCGTAATGTATCTTCTGTCGCTTCCCGGTTATGGATGACGATCGGCTTCTTTTTCTGCTTCGCAAGCCGGATTTGTTTACGAAAAGCTTCCTGCTGCACATCTTTCGGTGACGTATCCCAGTGATAGTCGAGCCCAATTTCTCCAAGCGCAACGACTTTTTCGTGATCCATCAACCGTTCGACCTTTTGGTACGCTTCCTCATCAAAATCAATCGAGTCGACGGGATGCCACCCGATTACCGCATAAAGATCATCGTACGCTTCGACGAGTTCCATCGCACGATCAATCGTCTTATGATCAAATCCGACGACGATCATCGGTGAGACACCGTTCGCGCGTGCCCGCTCAATCGTCTCGTGGACGTCGTCCGCGAATTGGTCTGCATTTAAGTGAGTGTGTGTATCGATTAACATAGCTGTTCGACTCCTTCTTTAAAAAAATGCCTGTGACATGGAGTCCACAGGCATCGGTTTTATTTTACGCTTGCGCCGTTCGCCATCGTTGACGGAACCGTCGCCAGTTCAAGTTTTCCTGCTTTTTCAGCAGCAAGGACCATTCCTTGTGAGAGTTCGCCACGTAACGTGACCGGTTTTAAGTTCGCCACGACGATGACTTTTCGTCCGACTAAATCTTCCGGCTCATACCACTGAGCGATACCAGAGACGATTTGGCGTGTTTCTTTGCCCATATCGACTTGTAACTTCAATAGTTTTTTCGCCTTTTTGATCTTTTCAGCCGTCACGACTTCACCGACACGGAGTTCGATTTGGTCAAAGACATCGATTGTCGTTTCTGGACGAATATCTTCGTCTTCTTCTTCAACTTCCTCTTCCTCAACACGTGCTGCAGAAGCTTGGCGCATCATGTCGACGATTGCTTCGACTTCTTCTTTGACGTCGAGACGTGGGAAGATCGGTGTCGCTGTACCGACTTTCGTTCCTGGTGTGATATCTGCGAATTTCTCGAGCGCTGCCCAGTCCATCGCTTGTCCAGAGAGACCCAGTTGCGCGAAGATCTCTTTTGGTGAACGCGTCATGAACGGTTGCAACATGATCGCCACATGACGCAAGACGCCAACGAGATGCACCATGACAGAACCGAGTTCCGCCGTTTTGGATTCGTCTTTTGCAAGCACCCACGGTTGTGTCTCATCGATGTATTTATTGGCACGGCTGATCAATTGCCAAATGTTCGACAGTACGACAGAGAATTCCATGTGTTCCATCGATGCTTCGACTTTCGTGACCGTTTCTTTTGCAAGATCCGACAGTGTCGCATCAAACGGTGTCACGTTACCTGTATAGGCTGGGATCTCACCATCAAAGTATTTCGTGACCATCGCGATCGTCCGGTTGAGTAAGTTCCCGAGATCGTTCGCCAAATCATAGTTCATCCGCTCAACGAATGCTTCAGGTGTGAACATACCGTCCGAACCGAATGGCACTTCCCGTAAGAGGTAGTAACGAAGGGCGTCGAGACCGTAGCGATCCGTCAACGGAATCGGATCGACGACGTTTCCTTTTGATTTCGACATTTTTCCGTCTTTCATCAACAACCAACCATGTGCGAAGACTTTCTTCGGTAATGGGAGGTCAAGCGCCATCAAGAGTGCCGGCCAAATGATCGTGTGGAAACGAACGATTTCTTTTCCGACGAGATGGACATCTGCTGGCCAGTACTTATCGAAGTTACCGTGATCGTCCGTACCATAACCAAGTGACGAGATGTAGTTCGTCAACGCATCGATCCAGACGTAGACGACGTGTTTTGGATTCGACGGGACTTGTACACCCCAGTTGAATGTCGTCCGTGAGACCGCTAAGTCTTGAAGACCTGGTTTAATGAAGTTATTGATCATTTCGTGTTTACGTGATTCTGGCAAGATGAATGACGGATTCGCTTCAAAGTACTCAAGCAGACGGTCCGCGTACTTACTGATCCGGAAGAAGTAACATTCTTCGCGAACGAGTTCGACCGGGTGTCCACTGTCAGGGCTCTTCCCGTCGACGAGTTGTGATTCCGTATAGTACGTCTCATCCGGAATCGAATACCAACCTTCGTATTCACCTAAATAGATATCGCCTGATTCAAGAAGTGTCTCGAACACTTTTTCGACGACTTTCTTGTGACGTGGTTCTGTCGTCCGGATATAATCATCGTACGAGATGTCGAGACGATCCCATAAGACTTTAATCTGTTCGACGACACCGTCGACGAATGCCTGTTCCGAAATCCCTGCTTCTGCTGCTTTTTCCTGGATCTTTTGACCGTGCTCATCGCTACCTGTCAAATACCGGACGTCGAATCCTTGAAGTCGTTTGTATCGTGCCATCGCATCTCCAGCCACCGTCGTGTACGCGTGACCGATATGTAGTTTTGCACTTGGATAATAAATCGGGGTCGTGATATAAAATGTCTTTGCCATGTTATTCCTCCGTTCTCTGATTTCCATCTTCATTATAGGCTATTATACGCTGTTACGGGACTGATGTCGAAACTCACTTTTTGTCGAATCAAAACATTTTTTGACATCAGACATCAAATTACAAAAAAACACACTCTATAGTTTCATTTCCTTTAAAAAGGGAAAATGTATTAATAAATCGTTTCAAATATGGTGTTTTTGAGAAATAAATGACATTTTGATTTCAAGCTATTCAGATTGGTTGACTACTTTTGGAAAGTCTAGTATTCTACATTCTATAGAAACGATGTCGAATTTTGACGATTTTTCAAAAGAAAAAGAGATCCATGACATCAAAGGAGGAACAACAAAATGAAATCAACAGGTATTGTACGTAAGGTAGACGAGCTCGGTCGTGTCGTAATTCCAATCGAATTACGCCGTACACTTCAAATTGCAGAAAAGGATGCCCTCGAGATCTATGTCGACAACGAACAGATCATCCTTAAAAAATATAAACCAAACATGACTTGCCAAGTAACAGGAGAAGTATCAGAAGATAACTTCAAATTGGCTGATGGTAAATTGATTCTTTCACCAGATGGCGCACAACGCGTTCTCGTTGAATTAAAAGATTTCCTCGATCGTCATTACGCAAGCAACGAATAAACAAAAAAGGAAGCTCCTGACGGGGCTTCCTTTTTTTAATCTGCTTCGTGAAACGCAAGGTATAGTTCCTGACGATCCAGTCCCCGTTCCTTGGCGACACGCTTCAACGCCGCGTTCGGCTTTTCGCCTTCTTCGATATACCGACGGATTTGCTCGAGTGGATCACTGTCTTGAATGACCGCATCAGGTCGTTCTTCATTTGACCCTTCGACAAGAACGACGAACTCACCTCGAACGTCTTCTGCTGCCCAAGCACGTAATTCACTCACGCTTCCCCGAATGTACTCCTCGTACCGTTTCGTTAATTCCCGGGCTAACGTCACCTGGCGATCACCAAGTACTTCCTCGATCCCTTGCAACATCTCTTTCAAACGATGTGGTGCTTCATAAAAGACGAGCGTTCCGGTTTCGTATTTCAATTGCTCCAACGCTTCGCGACGTTCTTTTTTCTTCCGTGGCAAAAAGCCGTAATATAAAAAGCGTTCCGTCGATAATCCGGACGCGACAAGAGCGGTCAACGCAGCGTTCGCACCCGGAAGAACGATGACAGGGATGTCTGCTGCAATCGCTTGGCGGATCAAGTCGCTTCCCGGGTCCGAGATGCCAGGCATACCGGCGTCGGAGACGAGGGCAATTTGTTTTCCTGCCTCTAAATCAGCGAGGAGTCGTTCGCCGCTTGTTTGTTTATTGTGTTCATGGTAACTGACAAGCTTCGACTCAATCGAAAAGTGTCGAAACAGTTTCATCGTCTGCCGCGTATCTTCTGCTGCGACGATATCGGATTCCTGTAAAATCCGTACGGCCCGATACGTCATGTCTTCTAAATTGCCGATTGGTGTCGGGACGATATAGAGACCGGCTCCTTGCTGTTGATAGCTACTCGTCGCTTTCATGAGGTTCCTCCTTGAATCAACCGTTCTTTTTGTGAACGGGTTAATTGTTTAATCGCATATTCCCGCTTCATTGCCTCTGACTTCGTCGCAAAAACTTCCTGATGAACGAGAACGACCGGTAGACGGGCACGTGTATACTTCGCACCCTTACCTGCGTTATGTGTCGCGATGCGTTGCGTGACGTCTACCGCGTAACCCGTATAATACGTATCATCTTGGCAACGAACGATATAGACTGCATGCTCAGACATCGAACAGTTCTTTCATCTGAGCCGCATACGAGTTGTCCGCTTCATAGACGATGAATGGGGGAAGCACCTTCAGTCCAGGTTTTGCATCCTTGATCCCCTCGATCAAGAGCATGTTTGCTTCCTTCCCTGCTTTCGGATAAATCAGCTGCATCCGTTTCGGTTCCAAGCGATACGTCCGCATCAAGGTGACGATATCGAGCAGTCGTTCCGGTCGATGAACGAACGCTGCTTTTCCGCCTTGTTTCAACAAATCAGATGCACCTCGAATACAGTCTTCAAGGGTACAGAGGACTTCGTGCCTTGCAATCGTATAATGTTCACTTTGGTTTTGGTTCGATGTCTCATTTGCTAAAAAATATGGCGGATTGCAGGTGACAGCATCATAGATGCCGTATCCAAGACGCGCTCCCGCCTCTTTGACGTCCCCTTCAATCATCTCAATCCGGTCGTTCAGTTCATTCAAGGTGACGCTCCGTCGTGCCATCTCCGCTAGTCGTGGCTGGATTTCAAGACCCGTGATCTGCCCTTTCGTCCGGTAGGATAAAAAGAGTGGAATTGCACCGTTTCCTGAACAGAGATCGGCAATCCGTCCCTGTTGAATCGGGACCCACGCAAATCGTGCGAGCAGTGCCGCGTCAAGTGAATACGAGAAGACGGATGGACTTTGAATGATTTTCCCTTCCTGTCCTAAGAGATAATCAAGTCGTTCGTCTGGTAATAGTTCAAACATGTCGTGCCTTCCTTTCCGAAAAAA